>NZ_CP167090.1:5000-1102500 GCF_054408505.1 Candidatus Nitrosocosmicus sp. R
TTTACTGCAGCCTGTTGTTGCGATATGGTGTCAAATGCAGAGAGTAGCTGGGAGCCGTTATGGTCAGTTCTCCGGGACTGATCTAGGCAAAAGTGTAACACCAGCCATTTGTTACCGTATCGCTAACCTGTTTAACAGGGACATCGGCAGGTGGGCAGTTCGGCTGGGGCGGCACCCCCTTGAAAATGTATCGAGGGGGCCCAAAGATTGGCTCAGGCGGGACAGAACTCCGCCGGTGAGGGCAAAGCCAAAAGCCAGTCTGACTGGATTCCCAATGATACGGGATTCAGAGGCGAAAGCCGGGCTTAGCGATCCATCATGTCCTCACTATTGGGGGCTGGTGGTGACAGAAAAGTTACCCTAGGGATAACAGGCTCGTCGCGGGCGAGAGCTCCCATCGACCCCGCGGTTTGGTACCTCGATGTCGGCTCTTCCCATCCTGGTTCTGCAGCAGGAGCCAAGGGTGGGGCTGCTCGCCCATTAAAGGGGAACGTGAGCTGGGTTTAGACCGTCGTGAGACAGGTCGGTCTCTGCCTGACAGGGGCGTGGTTGTCTGAGGGGAAGTTGCCCCTAGTACGAGAGGAACAGGGCAGCGCAGCCTCTGGTTTATCAGTTGTCCGACAGGGCAAGCTGAGCAGCTAAGCTGTTTAGGATAACTCCTGAAAGCATCTAAGGAGGAAGCCTTTCCCGAGAAAAGACAACCTTCCGTAAGGAGGAGGGCGGCCATAGAAGATGGCGTTGATGGAATGGAGGTGTAATTATCAAGCCTTCGGGCGAGATATTCAGCCTGCCATCACCAATAGCCCAACGCACCTGATCTGTAATTAAAAAATTACAACCGACAAGTAACTATAAAAAACAAATACAAAAACAAGCAAGCAAGCAAAAGTATGTATGTAAAATACATTATCTTTCTTAATTGCACTCACTCACAATACACAAAAAATATGAACTACATTTCTATTTCATGCGTAAAGAATAGCATTATAATTTGTCAAAGTAATTTTGATCATGTTCAGAGTTTTATGATTTTTTTCTTCTAAATGAATTGTTATGATTGGACTTTCTTTTATTTGTGGTAGTCAAAGGGTGAATTCAAACTAACTTGTTATTTGAAATCAAAGCTCGAGTCCTGTTTTCATCTATGGCTTCTTCAATAAATGCATTTACGGTCTCAATCGAATATAATCTCAAAATTTCAACTAATTTAGAATTTCTGTTTAATTCATAATTTTTAATCTTGCCTTTATATTTATTTTCTATTACAATCTTGTTTTGAACTAATTGAGGAATGATTCTTTGGACTGTTCTTAGAGGTATTTCACTAGATTTGCTTATTTCTACTGTAGTAAAATTAAACTGCTGATTTATTATAAGGAAATCAATCACTCTGGCAATATTATTTCTAAAAATTCTTTCTAGCGGTCTATTCTTTATGACAGTTAATTCTATATTTTCATCCATGTTAGGTACTATTTCTGACAATATAAATTGCTTGTGCCAAAACTGGCGCTATAGATCAAATCTTAACGTTATAGCTTTCTTCTTGAACCCTATTTTTTCGTAAAATTTAGATACTTTTTCATCACAATCAAGAATTATTTTATAGCATCCACGGTCCCGTGATATGGTGATTAGCTTTTTTATTATTTCTCTACCAATACCTCTACCTTCGTACCCTTTTCTAGTTGCTACATCTTCTATGTGGCCAACCTTACCTCCGTTATGGATAAATTTTTGTTCTATAAATAATGTAGCTGTGCCGATGACCTCTCGACTCTTTGCATCCTCTGATATAATTATTACATAATCCTTATTTGTTATGATTTCTTTTATGATTTCTTTTTTTAACACTTCATTGGTGTCTATGCCTCCTATCGTGGATAAGTTTGAGAGTGTTTCAAAAAACCCATTATCAAAATCATTCTCTTCAATTTCTCTTATTGTGAATGACATGCGTTTTAAATTATTTTGACGTATTGTTAAATTAATCTTTATTCAAGTCTTTGTTCTAAAACACGAAAATTTGGTTTATGGATATTAAAATTATATAACATCTCTTCCTAGTGGATTGAACATACAATTAATATCTGTATTTTCATTTGATACCGTCTCCATCGTCTTCGAGTCTATAATCTTTATTAATATTTCTTCCAACATCTCATTGACGCTATGCCATCTTGAGAATGCATTAGTTTTGAAACAACAATTCTCTGGATAAATGATATTGATATCACCTTGTTAAATGTATGTAACTATAACTAGCATTGTCTTTTCACGGACGAACTTTGTACTATTAAAATTAAACTATCAAATGTCTTCAGCTTATTCTATTGTATAAAGGAATTACGAATTCTTTAGAAATGCTAATTAATATATTTCCTTTAATCAATTATTAGTGTAAAAATAATATCCATGACGTCCGAAGTTGAAATTAACAATCCTTACAAGAATAAGATGGCTAGAATAATGGTAGTGGATGATGAAAAAGATATTCTTAGAGTTATTAAGAGAGATTTGGAAATAACAAATGAATTTAAGGTGGAAGTATTTTCTAGTGGCCAAGATGCGTTTAGCTCTTTTAAAAATCATGAATCAGGCTACTATGACGTAATCATCACTGATATTAGAATGCCGAGGATGAATGGTTTCGAGCTATATAGAAATATCAAGGAAATGCGCCCTGATACCAAAATTGCGTTTATTACTGCGTTTGAAATAAACAGAGATGAATTTACAAAAGTTCTTCCTTCAATTGATGTTAAAGATTTCATTATCAAACCGATCGATATGAATGATTTAGTTTTCAAGATTAAATCTATGTTAGCAATTTAAATGGAATTTTTATACCAAAAATGTTAAACAGCTTGTAAATGATAAGTATAGTATCATCTAGAAATAATATTTTCTTGCTAATTCTTGTAATTGGCGTAGGTATTTCTTTGTCTATATTATCTTATCATTATTCTGGCCTAACCGCAGATCAAATTGGTGAGATTGCTTCTAGTGATATCAGGTCAAATGCTATTATTGAAACAGATGGTCTTTCTAAAACTCTGTTACATATCATAGATCCAGTATCTACTAACCTCGAGATCTTATCTAAAATCGTAAACTACAGTAATATAGATGGAACTAAGATAATTATGGATGAAGTTCAGAACTCGACAAAGTCATTGACTGAGGGATATTATTGGATAAATGAAAACGGTCGAATTGTCTCAATAAGCAACGTTAACTCTAGTATAATTGATTCATATAGTGATATTGATCTAAGTAATCGAGAATATTTTGTGATCCCTAAAGAGACTCATGCTAGCTATTATAGTAGTGCAATAGAGTCTATAGATAAAATTCCGCGACTTTATATATCATTTCCTATTATGAAACAATCCGCCGGAGAACCTGTGTTTAAAGGGGTTATCGTTGCATCAATCAAAATCCATGAATTAGGTCGTTTCTTACAAAGCGAATTGGCCCCTCAAGTAGCAGGCAATGTTGGATTAATGGATAAGAATGGTATTATTATTTATGGTAGTAATCCTTCGCTCATTGGAAAATATTATCTTGGAGAAGAATTTCAATCCCTAGTACCCGAGGAAATTAGAGGACCATATAATTCTCTATTGGCTAGATCTCTTCAAGGATCTGCTGGAGCCGAAGATCTAATACTAGATGGGGGAAACAAGACTACTATTACCTATCAACCAGTTTATATCGGTGGAAAGTATTTGTGGACTTTGTTTGTAAGCTCTCCACATCAATTGGCAGCTGAGGTGGGGTTCTTGATTAATAATCAGAAAAATTTTAGCACTTTAATGATCCTGATAATTGGAGCGGTAGCCTTGGGCATTGCGTTTTTGATCCTTTCCTGGAATAAACGACTAGAGTCAGCAGTAAATTCGAGAACTATAGAGCTAAAAGATGCAAATAATTCATTGATAAATTACAATAAGTTACTCGAATCGGCCAATGAAAAACTAAGCATTCATGATAAGATGCAGAAAGAATTCATAAATATTGCTGCTCATGAATTGAGAACTCCCATAATGCCTATACTTGGAGATGCAATATTTCTTGAAAAGCAATTCGAAGATGGAAAAGAAGAAGTCAAAGTTGACAGAGAACAAGTGAGTTCTATTATTAGAAACGCCAAACGCTTAAAGAGATTAGCATCAGATATTTTGGATATTACTAAGATTGAAAGTCAGTCCCTGAAGCTTAACAAAGAACGCTTTAATATTAAGGACATTATTTTGTCATCGATCAGTGATATAAAAACCCAGCTATTAAGCAGTAATCCAGAACAGCTGGAAAATTTGAATATAATCTATGAACCCCAAGACATTTTTGTATTTGCAGACAAAAATCGAATCACACAGGTTATTTTTAACCTTCTTGGTAATTCTGTAAAGTTTACTGAAAAAGGATCGATTGGCATCGATGTGAAAATCGAGAGAGATGCGGTAAAAAATATTGAAAATGTGATCGTCAGTACCTCGGATACTGGACAAGGTATCGATCCAGATATACTTCCAAGATTGTTTACGAAATTTACTTCCAAGTCTTTTGAAGGTACTGGTCTGGGCTTGTTTATATCAAAAAGTATTATTAATTCTCATAATGGCAAGATCTGGGCAGTCAATAATCCTAATGGCGGTGCCACCTTTTATTTTAAAATACCTCAACAGTGAATTAATTGGGGGTAAATCAATGATGCTTTTGCAGATTTTATATAATTCGAATTGATCTCAGCTTTGAAAGTATAGTACTAGACTGGAAGAAAAACTATCTCGCAGAATAGAATGAAATAAAATTCAGATGCTGGATCTAATGTTTCTGGATATATATAATATTATTCTGGGTTGTTTTCCTTTTCGTGGTTCGTTTTTTTGGCTAGTCTTTTATTCCATAACTTACTTGCGATGAATAATAAAACTATGGTTATTATCAGTGATATTTCAAGAATTATTAAACTCGTCACGGTAAGAGTATCAAATATTTGAATCAATACTATGCCCATTATATTTCCGGTAATTAATGCGATAAAAAAAATCTTTAATATCTCCTTCCTTGTCATACTGCGATTATCTCTTCATATTGTAAATTTAAATATATTTTTATTGAATTGACTAATTTACATGACTGACTAAATATTGAATTAATGTAGCCCATATACAGAATCTATAGGGTAAAATATCAAAAAATTATGTTTTATTAAAAGCTGTCAAAACCTCCACCATCAAAATCAAAACCTCCTCCCCCTGCGTCTCCGCTCTGCATGTCTACATTTTCTGTTGCTCCTGTTTCCGTGACGGCTCCAGAATCAGACTCCGACCCCGTGCCACCGGTATCTCCTGCGTCTCCAGCCATTGAACTCTCCATTGGATTAAGGGCCATACCCATAAATGACATTAATGACATAAAAAACACCATATCCATAATGCCTGAAAAAATCAAAAATGGCATCCATGATCTGTTATTTCCCATAAATGTTTGAAGTTGGGCCTTATCACCTTGTGAATACCATTGTTGAACTTGTCTCAACTTATTCTCTAGTTCCTGTTGTTTTGAAGTTAGTATTTTTAATCCAGTCTCTGTTAATTTATATTGCATTTTCTTCCCTAGGAAAAATTTTTTCTTTTCAAATTTAATGACAAGTCGTTGACTTTCTAATTCCTTAAGAATTGTCTCAACTTCTGATTTTGTAAGTTTTGTAAATTTTATGATTTTATCTAAAGTATTAAAATTCTTATATATTGCATTAAGAACTATGAAATGTGTTGGACTATCATTAAGATTGAATGACATATTTATAAAATATATAAAGGTATACTTAAATACTATTGCATTTTTGCATTTCTATTAAATTGGTTTTTGTAATGAAAAAGTGATCTCCTAATACCGTGTCACTGAAAAATTTAGCAAGATGTAAATCTTTTCTGCATTATAGATTTCACCCGCTGAAGAAATAACTAATCCTAGTAATCTTACGATCATTCGTATGTCCTGTATCATCCATATCAATAATGTCCACTCCATACACTTTTTAACAAATACCATATTATGATTAATGAAATCATTACGAGAACCGGAACATCCACAGAAACTAGGAGGTTAAAAATAGTTATAGTTATACTAACTATTTATCTAGCGGTAGAAATCGTGGCCGGATATATCACTGGAAGTCTGGCTTTGATTGCTGATGCTCTGCACATGTTTGCAGATGTCTTCGGGATCTCACTTGTTCTTGTGGCTTCCATATTTAGTAAAAAACCTCCAACTCCTTTACATACCTACGGATTCTATAGGTCTGAAATCCTGTCTTCTCTTGCCAATTGTGTTATTCTTTTGTTAATTTCAATTTTTATCATGTTTGAAGCTTATCAACGGATTTTTGAACCTCGAGATATAGAAAGCTCCTTCATGTTGATCGTTGCTATAATAGGATTAATTGTAAATCTTATTGGGCTAAGGCTTTTAAAAGGGACACATGCCCATGCTCATGCGGATCATACATTTTCTGCATCAACGCAAGAAAATGATAAATTAAGAAAGACCGATGCTCTTCATATTCAAGGTGCGAAGCTAGAACTATTTAGCGATCTTCTCGGATCTATTGCAATCATCGTTGGAGCTGTTCTCATTTATTATACTGATTATTATCTGATAGATTCTATAATTAGCTTCGGTCTTGCTCTGTTCATTATACCTCGTGTTTGGTATTTGTTACAAAGATCAATATCCATTTTGATGGAGAGTTCTCCTTCAAGTTTGTTGTATAAGGACATAAAGGATTCAATTCTGCAGATAAGAGGTGTGACAGGAGTGTTCGATCTCCACATATGGAGTATAACGTCCGGAAATATTGCATTATCTGCACATATAATTATTTTTGATTCTACCAAATCACAAGAGATACTCCAAGAAATAAATTCACTCTTAGAAAAGAAATTTGCAATTTATCATACTACGATTCAGATCGAAAAATATCATACAGTTGATGATAGGGATCATTAAGTGTTTTTTTATTATATTAGCATAAACTTGATTATAATGTCGTCATCATTATCGGATGAAGTAGATATTTATGTATGCAACCTGATCAATATTCGTCCTCAATGGTCTCTGAAATAACTATCGCGTTGGATCTCGATTCTGTTTTGGCTGATGTAATGCAAATCTGGTTAGAAGAATATAATGCAATTTTTAATAGCAAAATAAAAAAACGAGATATATCTGATTGGCACATACATAATATATTATCAATAAGTAAACAACAGATAACGGATTTATTCATAATGGTCTGGAAAAAACGATGGCAAGACATACCTCCTACTAGTAATGATCTTTCAGATGTAATAAATCAATTACAAGACAAGGGCTTTCGAATTTCCATTATTACAAAAAGGGAGCGAGTTACAATGCCATTTGTGGCTCATTGGCTCGATCTAAACGATATCCCGTTCAATGACATTGTTTTCATTTTTGATGATGTGTCAAAGAGCCATTTTCCTTTTTTTCTATTGGTCGATGATTCTCCTATCAATGCTAGGGAAATTGTTACTCCCAAACAGATAATAATTTTTGATCAGCCTTGGAATAAGTCTTTAGCATCTTTTACAAGAATAAGCAAATTGAATGAACTAATCGACTTGGTATAGGATATAACCCTTGACCTTCCATTCTATCTTATTCTACTATCCAGATCTATGAATAATCTATTTAAGACTGATGATAGTCCGTTATGATTACAAAGGAAATTGAAACATTCTTCAAATTTGTCTCTATCCGAAGTTGGTTTTCCCAAATAATCTAATTCTATGTCTTCCAGATCTGTTTTCAAATAAATCGCTATAGAAAATGCTTCATCTTCATCAATGTCACTTAATTTGTATTCTCTAAGCTCAATCTTTGTTATGATCCTCCCTTCGATCACAAATTTATTCTCTAGAATAACTTTCCTTCTATTTAATCTCAACAGTATTGAAACACTATGATAACTAATTTAATGTTTAAGTTCTCTTTATGAGGTATATTATTGTCCACTTATTTATAGTCCAAAAATCGTATCCATTCTGGAAACCACAGCTGACTTTCATGAACACCAATACCTTTTGCCAAAATCTCAGGAGAGTTGTAAAATACTGAATCAGCTCCTAATTCTGATGCTATTTTCTTATTCAGATCATCTATATAGGATATCTTGCCAACATATTTTCGTCCAATAAGATCCTTTTGTTGAGTATATAATCCGACTTGGCGGCCATCAATGGTGGGAACGTAGCTAACCACTATATCAATTCTATTAACATTTGCTTTTCTTAAATAGAAGACTGTTTCAATTATGGTGCCTCCAGTTTGTATTGTACCTTGAACGGATAAAATGTTATTGTTGTGGGTAACTGGAGTAATAATGAACTTGAGTGTTTTGCCATTGGATAGTAATTTGTTCTTACTTACCTGTTCTGAATAATCTATCATTGGATCTGAATCGTCATATCTGTCTTTTATTATGCCTTCAACCATTTCAATTTTTTTTCCGTTATTTTTGAATCCTATGTTTAAGCCTAGAGCCATTGGTCTCGTATAATCTGGTTCCGCAAAGATCATGTCAGCGTCTATGTTTTTGTTTGATAGATATTGTGCCTGAATGTTTCCAATATTTTTTCTTATAGAATAAATGCTCTTGTTATTAAAAATACTTGACACATGTGACTCGCGAATAAATTCGAATGGATCCATTAAGATTCTATTCTTATCCAGTTGTGTCAATATATCCATACCGTACTTGGGACTCAAACGAATTAGCTGTCCTGGATTTATTTCTTTTAATTTTAAATGGAAAAAACTCTCTAGGTAGTTCTCGGAAGTAACCATAAAAAATAATTCGTTTTCATCCTTTCCCAGAAAGAGGGGTTTAAATCCTGTACTATTTCTAAAAACATAGATTTCCTTGTTAATATTTATTACATAATTACCCCTTAAATGCCTGTCCAAAAATTCAGCTGCTTTATAAGGATCTTTTTGTGCCAGTAGCAGTTCTTTGAAAATGTAATGAATTTGCTCTAATGGTTCGGAATTTCTGTTTCTTATTAAAGGATGTGTTGTCAATTTATCTAAATCTATGAAAAATCCATCTAGAGCAAAATTTATTCTCTCCATTCTTTTGGACTTTGGCTTTTTTTTTGAAAGATGTCCAACCGTCGTTTGCATTGGATTATTCAGCTGCTTTACGATTTTTTCATGGATGGTATCAAATGTAGGTAATGAGCCATATCCACTGACCTCAAATTTACCTGAACTAATTTTCCAAACCGCCTTTCCACGATGTTGGAGTAATTGCATTCCGCGGAATACTTGATAAATTGTCTTTTCGTTATTGACGTTCTCATCCAGTACGCATACTGCAACTATTCCACCCATTAAAATTCAGAATTGTTTTCTCGTTAGAACGATAAAAATTTTGATATTTTTCCATTTTTTGTTCGATCATTTTGCTCAAAATGCTAACGTAAATATATATTCCATTGTTAGCTAATCTTTTAGAATTGATAATTGGCTTGTTGGGTAAAGCAAATGTTGGTAAATCAACATTCTTTAATGCAGCTACAGATTCATCAATACCAATTGCTAATTTTCCGTTTACTACTATTAACCCGAATATCGGTGTTGCATTTGTAAGAGTAAATTGTGTTTGTAAAGAGTTGGGTGTTTTGGATAATCCCATCACTTCTAAGTGTATTGGTGGAATAAGATATATTCCGATAAGACTAATAGACGTAGCAGGATTAGTTCCCGGTGCACACTCAGGAAGAGGTCTAGGAAATAAATTCTTAGATGACGCTCGTCAGGCTGACGTTCTCATCCACGTAATAGATATCTCGGGATCTACCGACGAAGAAGGCAGACCAGTTAATCCGGGTGAAGGAAATCCGCTTTTTGATTTGGAGTTCATAGAAGATGAATTTGATCTTTGGATACGTTCATTAATTCTGAGAGATTGGGACAAGATAATAAGAGAGAGTGAAAATTTAAAACAAAGGATAGAAACTGTATTGTCTAATAGACTTTCTGGTCTATCAATTAGCGAACAATTGATCAGAACTTCCTTGGATAATATCAACTTGATCAAAAAGCCAAGCGAATGGACTGAAGAGGATTTGCTCATATTAAGCAAACAAATACGAACACGTTCTAAACCTATTATTTTAGCAGCTAACAAAGCCGATATCTCGTCATCAGATAACAATATCGAAAAATTGAAGAATTTAAAAAGACCGTTTTTCCCTACTGTATGTGAGGCTGAATTATTGTTAAGAAGAGCTTCTCATAAAAGTCTCATTTACTATTTGCCTGGAGATTCGAGTTTCAAAATCAGACAATCTGAAACACTTTCCAACAAACAGAATGAAGCTTTGGAGGTTGTATCCGGTATATTGCGTAAGTTCGGCTCGACAGGGATTCAGCAAGTAATAAATCATGCATGTTTTGAAATATTACAAAATATCGTAGTTTATCCAGTGGAGGACGAATACAAATTTACAGACAAAAAAGGGAATGTCTTTCCTGATGCAAGAATAATTTCCAGTGACTCTACTGCCAAAGATTTGGCATATTTAATTCATAATGACTTGGGAAAAGGGTTTCTCTATGCTATTGATGCAAGAACAAAACAACGAATTGGTGCTGAGCATAAATTGAAAAATGGCGATATTATTAAGATAGTATCCACAATGAGTAGGAATTAATGCATGCTATGCTATGTTTAGGAATTGAAAGCACCGCCCATACGTTTGGGTGTTCTATAATAGAAATTGACAAAAAAAGTGATGCTGGCAGTGCATATAAAGAGTTCATTTTATCAGAAGTAAGGGACATTTATAAAGCATCAGCAGGATGGGGTATTCATCCCAGAGACGCATCCAAACATCATGCCATGGTAGCTACCGAAATATTAAAAAAATGTCTAGAAGGAGCTGGAGTCGGGATTAAGGATATTGATATTGTTTCTTATTCTGCTGGTCCAGGATTGGGGCCTTGTTTAAGAATAGGTGCTGTTGTTTCTCGATCATTGGCTTCTTTTCATGATATACCTCTAATTCCTGTAAATCATGCAGTGGGACATATAGAATTAGGAATTAAACTTACTGGATCTGAAAATCCATTAACATTATTGGTTTCTGGTGGACACACTATGTTACTTATTTACTATAAGAATAAATGGAGAATATTTGGGGAAACTTTGGATATTACCTTAGGACAGCTTTTTGATCAGGTGGGAAGAAAAATGGGCTTTTCATCCCCATGTGGGAATAAGATCGAAGAGGTATCTTATTTATCAAAGGGTCTAAAGGTATATTCCCTCCCATATATTATTAAAGGGAACGATGTATCATTTTCGGGATTACTTAGTGCAGTTAAAACTTTGCTAAATGACAACGATAATGATATCCATGACATATGTTTTTCATTGCAAGAAACAGCATTTTCTATCATTGTAGAGGCGGTCGAACGTGCATTAGCCTTTACTGAAAATAAGGAATTTCTAATAGTTGGGGGTGTTTCAGCGAATAAGAGATTGTCTAGCATGCTTGAAACCGCCTGTGATATACATAATTCTAATTTTAATTCTTGCCCGCAGAGGTTTTGTGGAGATAACGGAGCACAGATAGCATGGACTGGCGCTCAGATGTATTTAAGTCGTCCATCGAGTAGTGTTAAACCTGAAAATGCATCTGTTAATCAGTCTTGGAGATTGGATAGCGTACATATTCCATGGAGATAACTTCATGAATTATTTTTAGCTTGATCTTCAATCTGTAATTTAATCTCTTTAACCCAACCACCGGGATTCAAAACTCCAAACTTGTATGTTTTATTACTATTATTTAGTTCTATCACCAATTTTTTGATAATTCTTCCTTCAGATCTTGCTTGTGCAATGTCTTTTAATTCAAATTCTATTTTTTCTCCAAGTAATTCTTTAGATAATGTTGCTATTCGACCTTTGGTTTTTTCAAAGGCAAGTTTTCTAGTTGTTAGAGTAAGAATTCCACTCTTCAAAGTATCTTCTGAACAGTCTTCAAATAGAACATTTTTTTCATTATTTGATGAATTTGATGTTTTGTCCATAATTTTTAAAGTAATAACGTATTACTAAAATTATCTATTGACGAACGATAGAATATTATTAAAAAAAGGCGCTGAATCTGAACTGTACCTCATTGATTGGCATGATGTTCAGGCCATTTCAAAGATTCGAATTGCCAAAATATATCGTAACTCATCTATCGATATTCCATTGAGGAAACGGCGAACAATTCATGAAGCTAATATTTTATCCCAAGTAAAGTTTTTTGGGGTCAATACTCCTTTCATTTATTTTCTTGACATAAATAATTTTGAAATTATTATGGAATACATCAAAGGAAAAACGCTTAAAGACTTTTTTTCCCCCGATCTTTGTATAAATCTTGGGGAAATCGTTGGAACCCTTCATTGTAATAACATAATTCATGGCGATATTACCACATCCAATTTTATTATATCATCAAATGGAGCCATTTTTGCAATCGATTTTGGTTTATCTTTCTTTTCTGAACGATACGAAGATAAAGCTGCAGATATTCGGTTATTTAAAGAAATATTGACCAGCTTCCATGTCGATGAATTTGATATATCTTTCAAAAATTTCTATGATGGATATAAGAAAATATGTGGTAGTAGAACGTCAAAAGTATTTAAAACGGTAAGTGAAATTGAAAAAAGAGGTCGCTATTCCAGATCTGAATTCTAACATTGTATGTAATTTTCTTATAATAATAAAATAACTATTGTATAACTTTTTTACACAATCCTTTTTCCTTATGTTGTACAAAATGATCTTGACAAAAATCAGTTTCGCATTCATAGCAATGCCAACCGCATAAAGTATAACATACATTGCATTTTGAAATCGGTTTATTATAGTCAAATTCTTTAGTTTGTTTTACAATTCTTGGCTTTTGTATTCTTTTTTGCTGTTGCCTCATATATCTATCCTCTATTTAAGCGCAAAACATCGTCGTGATGTTTGAAAATTCTTCTCCAACTGTGTGGATCTATCAACCTGTTTCATAAAATCAGAATGTTATTTAAGCTTTTCAAACGATAATTAGGGAATTTGCAATTCCAATTATTTCATAAATGCGGGAGGTGGGATTCGAACCCACGAATCCCTAAGGAACAGGGTTGTAGGAAACTTCCAAGCTCATTCTAAGCATCGCACAATTTCTGACCTGCGCCGTTGACCGGGCTTGGCAACCCCCGCATTACCTTGGACTACATTAAAGCCAAATTTATCTATTGTTAATACGAATCAAGTTGAATTCTTTGTTTGATGATCTTTTTTTTAAAAGACCTATTATTCATCCCCTTATCGTTTAATAATTATTAGGATGGTATAAATATTGATTTAACTGGGGAGATGTTTTGACAGAAAAAAAACTATTTGGAACTAACGGCATAAGGGGGATATTTGGAAAAGATCTGTCGATTGAGTTTTTGATAGATATCACTTTTTCTATAGGATGTTTTTTTGAGAAGGGACCAATCGTGTTAGGATATGATGGTCGTTCTTCTAGTTTTGCAATTCAAAAAATTATATCGGCTGTGTTAATGTCAATGGGTATCGATGTATATACGATGGGCATGACGCCTACACCCTGTCTACAATTCACTGTCAAAAATTTAAGATCTTCTGGTGGAATTATGATTACAGCATCACATAATCCTAAAGAGTATAACGGAATAAAACCAATTTCAAGTCATGGGTTTGAATTGTCTAGAGATGATGAAATAAAAATTGAGTCTATATATTATCAAAAAAAGTTCATGAGAGAGTATTCTGGTTCCTTTGGGAACTTATTCAAATTGGATGTTTTGGAACAGTATATCAACAAGGTGCTTTCTTTTATAGATGCCGACAGTATTAGACGATCAAATCTTAAGATTATTATGGATTGTGGTAACGGGGTCCAATCGTTAGTAGCCCCTTTGATAGGAAGAAAATTAGGATGTGAAGTGCTGATTATGAATGGCTATGTTGATTCAAATTTTTCTGCAAGGGGCTCCGAGCCGAAAATGGATAATTTATATGGTCTTACTGAAATGGTAAAAAAGACAAACTCTGATTTGGGTGTTGCATACGATGGGGATGGCGACAGAAGCATTTTTTGTGATGAAAAGGGAATTATCCATTGGGGAGATAAGACAGGATCAATTCTATCTTATCATTTAATTCAAAATAAGAAAATGGATACTACAATTGTATGTCCTGTTAATTCTTCACTTGTTATATCAAAAATTGGTGAGTTGGTTGAGAGAGATGTTTATTTTACTAAGGTCGGAAGCGTTCAAGTTTCTTATGGCATGAAAAATACTAATTCTCTTATCGGATTTGAAGAAAATGGAGGTTTCTTTTATGGACCTCTGAATTTAGTTCGTGATGGAGCGATCACTACAGCTCTGGTTTTAGAAATGATGAGCTATTATAAGCAGGAAAAACTGGGACAAAACACAAATTGCGGTGATAATCTATTGGATAAAAAATCGTCCCTATCAGATATTTTCTCTATGTTAGATAATACATTTCAATACAAATCCAGCTTGAATTTGTCTAGCAACGATGATATGCAGCATGTTTTGGATTTATGTGCTGCACATGGATCTGTATACAAGATAGAAAGGATAGATGGAGTGAAAATATGGTTTGATGCTGAGTCTTGGATAATGTTCAGACCAAGCGGCACAGAACCTCTGATTCGAATCTATGCCGAATCCAATGATAAAAGCTTATTAGATTCAAAAGTAAAAGAATACCTTAATTTAATAAATAAAATTCTGAACGCTTCTGATTGATACATGATAACATTTTTAATACTCTTTTTTATCATAAGAAAGAGTGGAAATGATCCCAATGGGTGATTGTAAATTATGAGTAAACCGTATTATGTAAAATTTGAGATACCTAAAGATCTGGTTAGTGCCGTTTATGAGGCAGTAAGACTTGCCAAACAAAGTGGTAAGGTTAGGAAAGGAACAAATGAAACTACAAAAGCAATAGAAAGAGGAATCAGCAAATTGGTCGTTATTGCAGAAGATGTTGAACCACCAGAGGTTGTAGCACATTTGCCAATTTTGTGCGATGAACGTTCATCTAAATATGTTTTCGTTCCTAGTAAGAAAGACTTGGGTAGTGCATTAGGAATTGATGTTGGTTCTGCTGCTGCAACCATAATAGATCCTGGCGAATCTCAACAAATTCTTGACCAGATTACAAATACTATTGATAGCATAAAAAACAAGTCCGAGTAAAACAGGTGTATTTTATTAAATGAGCAAGACTGAGGAAAAGGTCATTCCTGCAGAAGTAATTCAAATCGTAGGTAGAACTGGTATCGCTGGAGAAGTAATTCAAGTTCGTGTAAGGATATCTGAAGGAAAAGACAAAGGCAGGATTCTGACTCGAAACGTTAAGGGACCAGTTAGAATGAATGATATTTTAATGCTTAGAGAGACAGAACGTGAGGCAAGAAAAATAAAGTGATGCTTAAAATATGGAGTTATTGTAGGTGGTTAAATAATGAGTAAGAATGTTGCGTCATTGCGAAACTGTTTTTTTTGTGGAAGACATGTTGATACAGGTAAAGGGATAATGTTAGTCAAAAATGATGGATCGATCCAATGGACTTGTTCATCAAAATGTAAAAAGAATCTTCGCGATTTGAAACGTGATCCACGGTTGTTTAAATGGACTGATAAATATATCAAAGGTGGAATTAGGAAGCAAAAGTGAAATGGGGGTAGAGCAAACTCTAATACTTATTAAACCTGATGCATTTAAACGAAAATTGGTTGGAAAAATTATTCAACGTTTTGAAGAAAAAGGATTTGACATCAAACAACTAAAGACCTATGATTTTACAGATGAAAAAGCTCAAGATTTTTATTCAATTCATCAAAGTAAACCTTTTTTTAAAGAGCTAGTTTCATTTGTTTGCTCTGGTACCGTCATTGCATGTATTTTGGAAGGAAATAATGCTGTCAGCACGGTTAGGATAATGATTGGACTTACAAAATCTTTTGATGCTGCACCAGGAACAATAAGAGGCGATTTTGGTCTGGGAATAACTGATAATATTATTCATGCTTCCGATTCGCATGAAAGCTTCATAAAAGAGTCATCAGTAGTATTTTTATAAGTGCATCTACGTCAGCCTGTAGTAGTAGTTCTAGGTCATGTAGACTCTGGTAAAACCTCGTTACTAGATAAGATGAGGGGAACATTCGTTCAATCGCGAGAAGCTGGCGGTATTACTCAACATATCGGTGCAAGTTTTTTTCCAATAGAAATAATTCAGAGTTTGACAGGTCCGTTATTTAAGAAATTATTATCACATGATCATGCTATTCCTGGATTACTGGTTATTGATACACCTGGGCATGAGGTTTTTGCAAATTTAAGATTAAGGGGAGGATCAGCAGCAGATATAGCAATTGTTGTAGTTGATGTTAATAAAGGATTTGAACCTCAGACTATAGAAAGTATAAACATTTTAAAGAATAGGAAAGTACCTTTTGTAGTCGCGATAAACAAAGTCGATCGTATTACGGGCTGGAAAAAAGGGATTACCAATTTCATTACCGAAGAAATTAAAGTTCAACCTAAGGAAGTTCAAGTAGATCTTGATAATAAAACATATAGTGTGTTGGGTTCTCTTTCACAATTAGGATTCAATTCAGAGGCTTTTTGGCGTGTTAAGGATTTTACGAAAGAGGTTGCATTAGTCCCAGTTAGTGCATCAAGTGGTGTTGGTATTCCTGAGCTTTTGACAGTCCTGGTAGGATTGGCTCAACAATTCATGATAAAAAAATTAGAAAGGCATGAAGGATCCGCTAAAGGAATTATTCTAGAAGTAAATGAAGAAGTTGGTTTAGGACCTTCTGCTAATGTCATTCTTTTAGATGGTATCATAAAACAAGGTGATTCAGTAGTGGTCGCAAAACGCAATTCTGTTATCGTGACTAGGATTAAATCATTACTTCTACCAAAGCCACTTGATGAAATGCGTGATCCACGGGATAAATTTCGTCATGTAGATATGGTAATTTCTGCTGCGGGATTAAAAATAACTTCCCCTGAATTAGATGGTGTAATAGCCGGCAGTCCATTGTATGGACTTGCCCCTACCGATGACGAAGAAAAAATAAAAAATCTAGTTGAATCAGAAGTAAAATCTGCACTTATTAATACAGACTCCAATGGTATTATTCTTCGATGTGACACTATCGGTTCTATTGAGGCAATTTCGGAAATGCTAAAAAAAGAGAACATCCCAATCCGGTCCGCAGACATCGGACAGATAAGTCGAAGAGATGTGATGACTGCCTCTGCAGTTAAAGAAAAGGACAGATACCTGGGCATAATATTGGGCTTTAATGTCAAAATTTTAGAAGATGCAGAAAAAGAGTCATTTGAAAGGGATGTCAAGATCTTTAATGAAAAGATTATTTATAACCTTGTGCGTAGCTATACTGACTGGGTATCTTATCAAAAGAATCATGAGGATTCTATCTTATTTAATGAAATATTTCCAATTTGTAAATTTGAATTTATGAAAGGCTATGTTTTTAGAAGAAGTGATCCTGCTGTGTTTGGTGCGGAAATTACCATAGGTAAAATGAAACAAAAAATGTCAATAATGAATCCTGATGGAAAAAAAATAGGAGTAATACATCAGATCCAGGATAAGGGTAAATCAATTGAAGAAGCTACTAGGGGAATGCAAGTGGCTGTATCAGTTAATGGACCTCAGATAGGTAGGCAAATTAACGAAGGTGATGTTTTTTATACATACCTGGATAGTAGGCAAGCTAAATTACTATTAAATCGTTTTAATAATAAATTAGATGACGAAGAGAAAGTAATTTTGGATCATATTGTTAGCCTAAGAAGAAAATCAGATCCTGCTTTTGGATACATATAGTAAATTCGTTTTTATTGTCATCTGATATTTATATAGTGTTAAATTTGTAAATAATATAAAACCTATGAATGAATTCAATTTAATAGGAAAAGTTTTCTTTGCTCCTAATACTTCTGATTCCGAATTAATCGAAAAAGCCAAACTAAGATTAAAAGAACATGGGATACCTGAAGAAACAATTGAAATTAATTATAATGTTCAAGAACTAAACGAAGGTGATTTATATATAAGCTATGATCCGCCAGATTTGGTATTGAGAAAAGTGTATGCCAAAACTCCAAGTGGTTTTATTAAAATGAAAAGTGTAAAATCTATCAAACTCTAAATTTATCTCGATCTATTTGTCGACTAACTCTTGAACTAATTCATCAAAATCCTTAGTTATGTTTATCTTCTTATCTGTCTTATGAAATGCATCTCTTAATGTTAGTTTGCCATTTTTTTCTAAATCCTCTTTACTTACAATTATGATTTTTTTACTCTTCTTATTTTCTGCTTCTGCAATTTGTTTTGAAAATGATCTTCTTGACAAGTCGTAGTCAACTGGAAAATTGTTTCTCCTTAAATACGAGGATAATTGTTCTATATAGCCAAATATTTCGATAGAGTCATATACTATATAATTCAAATCTTCAAACTCACTGTGTTTATCTTTCTTGAATTTTCCCTGTTGTTTCATTGCCAAAACAATACGCTCAACCCCACCAGCTGCCCCGATGGCTCCAACTTCTTTTCTTCCAAAAGCATCGGTAAGTTTGTTGTATCGACCACCTCCAACAAGGGATCCTAGGTTATTTCCTGTGTCTATTGCTTCAAAAACTAACCCTGAATAATAGTCCAAACCTCTTACGATGCCCAAATTAATTCGAATGTTGTTTATTCCTTTATTTGATAATGACGTGTTGATTTTTCCTATTTCTTCCCAGTTCTTCAGTTCGAGCAAATTCATAGCATCATCTAATTCCTTGAAACTACCTTTTTTCTCTGCAAAATTAATCACTTTTTCTAAGACTTTACTATCGATTCTTTCACTATATTCTTTTAACACATTGGCTTTTCCCTTCTTTGGTATTTTGTCAATTGCCCTGAATATCTCAAATATTTCTTCATCATTTGATACCTTGAGAATATTTTTGATATATTCTTCAATTAAATTTCTACTGCTAATATCGATAAGTATATTTCTCAATCCGAGTTTTTGTAGAAAAATTGAGGTAAATTCAATTATTTCAGTATCCGATTCTATTGATGAAGGTCCGTATATTTCAATGTCCCATTGATGGAAAAATCTGTATCTTCCTGCTTGTGGCTCATCATATCTCCAAACTCCACCAAATGAGGCCATTTTTGTGGGAATCTTCAGATCTCTTCGGGATACAAAGTATCTTGTTAATCCTATGGTTAAATCAAATCTAAGAGCAATATTTCTATTCCCTTTGTCTACAAAATTGTAGATCTCCTTAGCTATGGAAGGACCTGACTTTGTCTCGAGGGTAGATAATAATTCTAATGGAGATGGTTCCATTAACATAAAATTAAAAATTCTTGCAGAGTCTATGAATGCATTTCTGATCACATTGATGTCCTTATACTCGTCAGGCTCTAGATCTCTCATCCCTCTCGGCAGTAGAAATTTCATTGTTGTTTAGACTGTCAATATTTTTAAATTTAGATTTTCCGGTTCATTATAATATCTATCAGTTTAAAAAGACTGCATGTTTCTTGACAGTGTTGAATATCTTGACCATATGACGGACGCATACTTACGTATCAGAGGTCAAACCATGAATGAAGCTTTTGAATATTCGGCAATGGGCTTGGTTAACATCATGTATGATATAGAAAATATAGAGAAAAAGCAGCGGATTCCTATTTTTGCAGAGGGTGACGAGTTAGAGAATCTGTTGTTTGATTGGCTTGATAAAATCTTGTTGATGATGCTCATTGATAAAGTGATTTTTTCAAAGTTTAAAATTGAAATTACCTTTGATAAATCTTCTGATAAATACAATCTTACTGGCTATGGTGAGGGTGAACTTGTAGATCTTAGTAAACATGAACTTAAAGTGGAAATTAAGGGAATAACCTATCATGAAATGAAAATACTCGATTATAAAGATACAAATGAAACCATAATTGAATATATAGTAGATTTATAGCCCTTCATTTAATATGCGTTATATCTGTTCTTGCAATTCTAAGATTCATTAGCAGATAGAATATATTGTACAATTGAATGCGGTTTACTTATGCCTAGTTCTTAGACGGATACGCTTTCCTTCGAAATGTCATGAATTTTTCATTAATGTACTAATTCATGTAATCGTAAAGTCTTATATATCAATTATTAATATAGATTATCCGTAAAAATGACTAACGAATCAGGATCTGCTTCTTCTTCTAATACTATAACAGAATTATCGGAAAATAATTTTGAACGCTTTATATCTGATAACAAGATCGTCTTGGTTGATTTTTGGGCAACATGGTGTGGCCCATGCCAATTTATGCTTCCAATATTTGATAAACTTTCCAAAAAATACACGGATAAAGTCAAATTCGGTAGATTAAACGTAGATGACAATCAATCAATAGCAATGCGTCTGGAAGTATATGCAATACCCACATTTGTAATGTTTGTAGGTGGTAATGCGGTAGATAGAGCAGTTGGTGCAGTAGGCGAAAAGGGATTGGATAGTCTACTCCAAAAAACCAAATCCTAACAAATGAAATCTATCAATATAATTACGAGTTTTATTCTTAAATTTTCTATTTATACAATCATATTAAAAATTGATAATAAATAACATATACTATGTAAACTTGTGATTAATTATTAGAAAGAATTTATTATTGACTTGATTTAGATATCATGAGATAAAGTATTTGACGGAAACTCTTTCTTATGATATACTTATAGTAGGATCCGGCCTGGCAGGACTTAGGGCTGCTATTACTGCCGCCTCGAAAAACAAGAATCTAAAAATTGCTGTTCTGTCAAAAGTTCAGGTCATGCGTTCTCATTCTGTATCTGCTGAAGGGGGCACAGCTGCCGTACTATATGAAAACGAAGGTGATAACATAGAATCGCATATATATGATACTATTAAAGGTAGTGATTTTTTAGCAGACCAAGACGTTGCAGAAAGACTTGTAAATTGGATTCCATCAGAAATAATACAACTAGATAGATGGGGAATGCCATGGTCAAGACGGGATAATGGAAGAATCGATCAACGGAAGTTTGGTGGCTATTCTTTTCCGAGGGCTACCTATGCCCAGGATAAAGTGGGATTTTACGAGATGCAAACGCTCTATGATACATGTCTTAAATATGATAATATTTTTTTCTTTAATGAATGGTTCTGTACCTCCATCCTTCATGAAGGGAATACCTTTCAGGGATTTACTTGCATAGAGATGAAAAATGGCAATTTTGTTAAGGTGATTGCCCCATCAGGCATAATTTGTACTGGGGGAGCAGGCAGAATCTATAGCTTCTCTACATATGCTTATTCTTCTACCCCAGATGGTTTAGATATGGCATACCGTGCTGGTATGGCTTTAAAGGATATGGAATTTGTTCAATTCCATCCTACGGGTATTTTGCCATCTGGAATTTTGATTACCGAAGGTGCGCGGGGAGAGGGTGGATATTTAATTAATTCTGAAGGCGAACGATTCATGAAAAATTATGCAGGCGAAAAATTAGAACTTGCTCCAAGGGACGTGGTGTCTCGTTCTATGATAACTGAAATCCAGGCAGGGAGAGGATTTAAACATGTTACAGGTGCTGATTGTCTTAAATTGGATCTAACTCACCTGGGTGCAGAAAGAATTAAAGAAAAACTTGCAGGAATCAGAGAAATTGGAATTAAATTTTCTGGGATAGACGTAATTGATGAACCTATTGAAGTGAGACCTGTGTGTCATTACATGATGGGTGGCATCCATTCTAATGTAGATGGTGCTACTGAATTTAATGGATTGTGGGTAGCTGGTGAGGCTTCGTGTAATAGTACTCATGGAGCAAATCGATTGGGGGCAAATTCTACTTCTGAATGTCTAGTATGGGGTGCCATTACTGGAGAATTGGCTGCCAATCACGCGTTAAGTAAAAAGACTAGTATTCCAAGTACGGATAATCATCAATTTTTGATGGAAGAAAAGAGAATCTATGATGGGATATTTAGAGGTCGTGGTGATGCTAATCCTTATGAAATTAGAAAGAATCTGACTGACACTATGGATGAAAGATCTTATGTTTACAGAAATGAAAATGATCTCATAGAGGGCTTAAAAAGAATTCGTAGTCTTAAATCGTTGAGTTGGAAACACGTTGATGATCAAGCAAAAGAATACAATACAAATTTCATTAATGTGATGGAAATAGATTCCATGATGCGGGTTGCCGAAATAGTATTGATAGGTGCAATAAATAGACGCGAATCTAGAGGAGCTCATGCACGAATAGATTATCCCAACCGCGATGATAATAACTTTTTAAAACATACTCTTGCGTATTATAATAGTGACGGGGAACCTAAGATGGCATGGCATCCGGTCGTATTTACAAGATATGCACCAGTGGAGAGAAAATACTAATTGGATATAAAACCTAATAGTGGGAATAATTCTAGTACAGGTGGCGATATTAAGCTCAAATCTGGACGTGAAGGATTAATGGGCTGGTTGAACCCTACTAGATATGGTTGGGAAAGAGTATCTTATTGGCTGCAACGTTTAACCGGAGTCGGTTTATTAATCTACTTTATAGGGCACATATATGAAACTAGCTCATTAGTAAATGGGATTAATGCTTGGAATAGTATGCTAGAGTTGACTCAAACAACCGGAGGCCACATATTTCTATTATTGGTCATAGGTGCAAGCACATTTCATACAGTTAATGGATTACGTCTTATTTTTACCGAGTCTGGAATAGGCATAGGTAAACCAGGACGACCGGATTATCCATATTATGCAACTTCTTTGAATTATAAGCAAAAATCTGGCATATGGGTTGCCATGTTATTAGCTGCTATTGCCATGTTGTATGGTGGTATGGTTATGTTTGGAGATATGAGCTAGGGTTGGACATGACAAACACCTATAGCAGCTTGAATTATTTTATGGAGCTTAGAATCTAATGCCGCTATTAAAATTACGCGAAAGTCAAATAATGAAAATTCATTATTTGACGGGGATATGTGCCGTATTCTTTGTAGCAATTCACATATTATTTAGACTCATTATGCCATTTGGCCAAAGTTTAGAATTTCATAACGTAGTAGCTAATTATCATAATATGTACTATGTCATACTGTTGGAATTAATACTTGTTTTTATCTCCATTCATGGATTTAATGGCTTGAGAATTATTTTAATAGAACTAAAACAAAATCAATGGTGGGAATCCACAATAACTATATTGGTGCTAGCCGCAATGATTGGGGTTGTAGCATATGGTACTAGAACAATTATTATTGGGAGTCAATTATAATATGTATCAAGAAAATATAATACCTTGGTCATCTTCTACACTAATTCTGAATGTTAATCTTGAATATGAAATAAAAAACATGTGCAGATAAATATGAGTGACGAAACTAATAAAATAAAATTAAAGGTATATAGAACTAATTATAACAAAGAAGAGTCTCCACATTATGACGAATTCGATGTGTCCGTTAAACGATGGACTACCGTTTTGGATGCATTGTTAGATGCCAAATCTTATTCTGACAGTAGCTTAGGAATTAGATATTCATGCAGAATGGCTTCTTGTGGTTCATGCGGCATGAAAATAAATGGCAAGCCCCGATTAGCATGTTATACAAAAATATCTGAACTAAATGACCAAACAATAGTTTGTGATCCACTCCCTAGTTTCCCAAGGATAAGAGATTTGGTCACAGATTTTACGGAATTCTTCGCTCATCACAAAAAGATGGAACCGTACATACACAATGAAAAGGTGCCTATTGAAGTTGTAGATAAAGATGACTTGGTTGAATTTAAACAGACTCCAGAAGATGTAGACAAGTATTTGCAATTCTCGTATTGTATTAAATGTGGTTTATGTTATTCTGCATGTCCTACAGTAGCAACGGATACAAAGTTTCCAGGACCTCAGGCTTTGTCTCAGGCTTATCGATATATGGCCGATAATAGAGATTCTGGCGATTCAACTAGACTTGACATAATTGATGATAGACACGGAATTTGGAGATGCCATTTTGCGGGTTCTTGCAGTAATGTGTGCCCTAAGGGGGTTGACCCGGCCTTAGGGATTCAGCTTCTTAAGGGTCATCTGATCGGAATTACAAAAAATGATAAAAAAATCGCGACACTAAGGTCGAAAGAGGAATAGTAAAAATTCATTAATTACCTGGTGACAGGCTATTTTTCACTCTTTTTCTCATCTGGTTTATCTGAAGGTTTTTTACTCTCATTTACCTGCTTGTTTATCGCTTCTGCCATGAAGTGATTGCTTACATTTACTTTTACATCGTTGATGCCTTCAACTTTAAAAATATTGTCTCTTACATCTTGTGCTATTTTAAATCCAAATACTGCTGGACAGAATGGACTAGTAAGATGTAAATCGACATCAACTTTTCCTTTATCGATGTCTACTTTGTCTATTAATTCTAACTCCATTATTGAAACTCCTATTTCCGGGTCAACTATTTTTGTAAGTTCATCAAATATTAGACGTCTAGTTAGTTGTAAATCTTGAGACATGATTAACATATATTGTCATCTTGCCTATTTATTAATTATTTAATAAATCCAAATATTTTTCGCCTAATCAATTTTATTATGTTAAAATATCCGATTAAATTAAAATTTTTGAATGTATAGGTCTAGGCCCAGCGGAAATTTGGATAATAAAGCTCTATCATTTTTGTCCTCAATAGCCGACGATGCTGACTTATTTTATTACGATATCTTGGGGAGTCAGGCTCACGTAATAATGTTATATGAAGTTGGTATCCTGGCTAAAAAAGAACTGGTTACTATTTTAAAAGGTATGAATCACTTATTGACCCATTCCGATTCATTAAACAGATATGGTGATAGCGCTTCTGAAGACATCCATGAACTGATAGAATCTGCTATTATAAGGATTACCGATATCAATTCGGGTGGGAAAATGCATACAGCAAGGTCGAGAAATGACCAAGTGATATTAGACATTAGAATGAAACTTCGGGATGATCTAAATCGAATTAGTGCTAATATAATATTGTTAATAAAATCATTATTATTACAGGCAAACCGTAATGTTGATTCCATAATGCCTATGTACACTCATATGCAACAGGCTCAATTGGGTGTTTTTTCTCATTATTTACTATCGTATTGCTTTTCTTTGACCCGAGACTTCGAAAGGTATTCAGAATCATATAAAAGGATCAATTGTTCTCCACTGGGGGCTTGTGCTATCGGGGGAAGTAGTATGAACATAAATCGTGAAAGAGTGTCCTCCATGTTAGGTTTTTCAGATATTGTCTATAATAGCATAGATGCGACAAGTTCACGAGATTCGTTGATAGAATTCGCTTCTGCCTCTCTTACTTGTATGTTAAACCTATGTAAGATAGCAGAGGATCTTATTGTTTGGTCTACATCTGAATTCGCTTTTGTTTTCTTGGATGATCGATTTAGTTCATCCTCTTCTGTAATGCCACAAAAAAAGAATCCTGATCCTCTGGAACTTATTCGTGGAAAGACTGGCGTTATACAAGGGATTTTGGTAGCAATTTCTACAATTATGAAAGGACTGCCATCAGGATATAGCAGAGATTTACAGGAGATAAAACCTTTGTTATGGAAAATTACTTCAATACTCGAAGGGTCTCTATCTATTATGGCCGGTGTGATATCTACAATGAGTGTGAATAAAAACAAAATGTATGCAGATTCATCCAAAAGCTACGCTATATCACTAGATATTGCAGAACAACTTATCAAAAAAGGGGGAATATCGTTTAGGGAGTCTCACAAATTAATCGGTACTTTAGTAGATTATGCGGTAAAGAATGGAAATATCCCGCTGAATCTATTAAAACCAAGTGATATATCTAAGGCATTAGGACTGATTGACTATTCAAATCGTGATCTAACTATAGAAAAGATTAAAAGTATAATCCAAAGTATGACTCCGGAAAATTCAATAGAATATCGTACTACCAAAGGTTCTCCTAATAAAAATGAACAAAAAGAGATGATATCATACATAACTACAAAAATGAATGAATATGAGGTAATTCTTGAGGACCGTTCTAATAGATTAAAGATCGCTAATGACAAACTTAATTTGAAAATAAAAGAATTTATTGATGAGTCTTCATAACGTTTTAATAGGAGATTATTCTCTATTACTAAAAAATCTTAGATTTAAATTATCCCCTCAAATTACTTATATTGATGTCAGAAGTACACTCACAACCCAATCAACAAAACAAAGAAAATAGCCCTACAAGAGATGCAATATACATCGGTAAAAAACCATTGATGGCTTATGTAACTTCAACACTTATTCAATTGGCGAATCAACCTTCTGTAACTATTAAAGCCCGTGGTTTAAGCATTGGCAGAGCTGTGGATGTATCACAGATAATACTAAAGAGAATGGAAAATGCTGGCTATGCTGTTGGTGATATCCTCATAGGATCTGAAACCGTTCAAGCTGAGGACGGCAGAACAAGAAATGTTTCAACAATAGAAATTCAGATAAAAAGAAATTCTTAAATACCTTTAGTTTAATTTTTCTCCCTTTGTGCTATGGAAAAAAAAATTGCAGCGATATTTTTAGCACATATTAATCCTTTGACTGTTTCGCATGAGTCAATTATTCGGAATCTTTTACAGAATTATAGTGTTTATATTTATCCGGTAAGGTTTTTGAAAGATGGGATAGAAGTAAATACACGTAGTTTCCCATTTTCCTACGAAATTAGAAAACAAATGATATTAGAATCCTTTAATTGTCACAAAAATATTCATGTTCTTGGAGATTATGCCTTTCTTTCTCCATACATACAATATTTTCCACCGTTTGTATCTCCTGCATTTAAAAGATTAAAAAATAAGATAATTCTAAATATTCAAGAAAATTCTTTTATAACCTACACTGGAGATAGAGCCGAACGGGTTCTGTTATCCCTCTTTGGTTTTAATCCCGTTAAAGCTAATCGACAAGTTGTCTCGTCGACGAATGTAAAAAATCTTTTATATAAATCGGTTTTATCCACAGAAAACCTAAACCCGGATGAGGGATCAAATAACAATGATTTGAAATGGCACGAATACGTTTCCCCTAAAGTCGGCCAAGTGATAGAAGACAATTGGGAAACTATAAGAAATTTTTCCATTACAAAAGATGAAACTATACGTGTTATGGGTATGAAATTCCCAAAAAATGGGTTTATTTAAGTTGATTACTGTAGATTTAACACTTTTATAGAAGTAAAAAACTTGCAAATCTATGAATACTAAGAATGCTGATTTTATTTGGTTTGACGGTGAATTCAAATCATGGGATTCTGTTACCGTTCCTATTACGACTCATGCGTTACACTACGGAACGTCAGTCTTTGAGGGCATCAGGGGATACTCAAATGATCAAAATCTGTTTATTTTTAAACTTAAAGAGCATATGCAAAGATTGCTTCAGTCTGCAGAGGTCTATTCTATCAATTCAAATTATGCGCTTTCTGAAATGTGTACATCTACTATTGAATTATTAAGGAAGAATAATATTAAAAAGTCTTGTTATATTAGGCCCTTATTATTTGTTGGATTACACGGAATAGATCTTAATGTTACTAAGCGCTCCCCTTCTCATCTGGCCATTATTGCTTTCCCATTTGATAGATATTTTCCAGAAACAGGGATAAGAACATGCATCTCTTCATGGAGACGAATAAATGAGAACTCTACTCCACCGATGGCAAAAGCTGGAGGAAATTATATGAATTCAGTATTAGCTACTCAAGAGTGCAAAAGAAATGGGTATGATGAATCGATATTACTCGATTATTATGGCAATGTGAGTGAAGCACCAGGAGAAAATATTTTTCTAGTTCGAAATAATAAGATTTATACTCCATCATTATCAGATTCTGTGCTTGAAGGAATAACTAGGGATACGGCTATCACGATAGCGAGACATCTTGGTTATGATGTATGCGAGCGATCCATTACCCGTACAGAATTATACATTGCCGATGAAATATTTGTTACAGGTACTGCAGCTGAAATTACTCCAATAATAAGCGTGGATAATCATAAAGTTGGAAACGGAACAGTTGGCGAATTTACAAGAAAAATCTCTGACTACTACCAAAAAATAGTGGGATCTCAAATACCCGAATTTAATACTTGGGTTACTCCAGTATGGTAACTTCAATGTTATTAATTCTACATTCAAGAAAAAATAGCGTAAATTTAGGAGATGTTGAAACAATTGGATGAAAAGTCAATTAAAATTGCGGTAATTGGAACTGGTGGCTGGGGAAAGAACCACGTACGTGTATTAAACGATTTGGGTGTATTATCTGCAATATGCGATTCAGACTTGAATAGATCTCAAGCCCTGGCAAAAAAATTTAAGATCAATTGCTATTCAACTGTTGAACAATTACTTGAAAAGGAAACTTCTCTTGATGCATGTCTAGTGTGTACTCCGACCAAAACACACTTTCCGATTGCACAAGAAATAATTAAACGTGGAATAAATGTTTTTGTAGAAAAACCGTTATCTTTCTCATCAATTGAGTGCGAAGAACTTACAAAATTGTCAAAACAGAATAATGTAATTTTAACCTCTGGATACATAGAGCGTTTTAATCCTGCTGTGCAGGATCTCAAGCAAATTATTGATGACAATACCTATGGGGAATTATTAATGATGGAATTTCATAGGGAAAATCGAATGCCTATGCATATAAAGGACGTAGGTATAATCTATGATACTTCGGTTCATGATATTGATACTGCTTTGTTTATTTTTGATAGTAAGCCAAATGTCGTTTTTGCTCGTGCAGGTAAGAAGTTTCATAATTCTGAAGATTTTGCAACAATAATGTTAGGATTTCCCAATCAAAAAGTAGCAATAATTGTATCTAATTGGATTACTCCAAAAAAAGTTAGAAGATTTTCAGCTGTTTGTTCTGAAGGAACCATCACAGGAGACTTTATTACTCAAGAAATAAAAATAGATGATGAGAACCAAACACTTATTCCACGAAGGAATATCCGAGAGCCATTAACCTTGGAACTAGAAAACTTTGTTAAATCTTTATCTGGTAATATTACCAAGTATCTTGTAACTCCTGAGGATGCGACCGCCGTAACAAAAATAGCTGAGGCAGCTTTAATTTCGAGCAACACGGGGACACCTGTTTACCTTTCTTTCTAATATACTCACATATCTGCTAACAATATGCACATTCTGAAATATGTCTTGAATTGTAATGTTCTCAGATGAAGATAATGTGTTCGTAACTAATATTATTTTCCTTGTAGATATGGGTGTACTTCTTATCTTTTTCATTTTGGCTGCTTGATTTACTGACTCAGTTCCTGCTCCACATCTGTTAGGTAAATTCGTATTTTAAGTTAATTATAAATGGACTGCGATAGAAATCTAATTGAATTAGAAATGTCTGAAAAAAAAGAAAGTTCTATAATAAATTTCATTTCTCCTAAAGCAACGATTGGTAAAAATGTTAAGATATGGCATTTTGCGTATATTGGGGATAATACCGTTGTAGGTAATGATGTTATGATCGGCTCACTTACCCACGTGGATTACAATGTTAAGATTGGAAACAACTGTAGGATAGAAGGTTCTGTTTATATTCCTCCACTTACAGAAATTGGAAATAATGTTTTCATAGGTCCTGGAACTACCTTTACCAATGATCCTTATCCTATGAGCAAAAGAATGATTGGGGTGATAGTTGAAGATGGAGCAATCATTGGAGGTAGATCCATTATTAAAGCTGGTGTAACAATAGGTAAAAATAGTGTAATTGCAATGGCCTCTGTTGTAACTAAAGATATACCTCCAGATGTAGTGGTAATGGGACATCCGGCAAGGATAAAATATACTAGGTCGGAATACGATGTAAAAAAAACTAATTGGGATGTTTAGTATTTCCTTATTTTCAATTTTTTTTACTCCTGACAAATTCATATTCTAGATTAGATCCTCTTATGTAGATGATATCACAAAGCCTGAAGTAACATTGAACGTGGATGGAGAACAAATGATACAGATCACAATTAATGCTTTATTCATATCCAAATTTTCTGCATAATGCTGATACTACAATTCCATTGTGTTGAAAGTAGAATTCGCAGCTACTACAATTAACTTGTAGTTTGGATGACGATGGTTGATATTCTTCTCCATTCTGTGAATTATTTTCTTATAATCTGCACTTGAACAGGCAATTATGATGTTGTTAGTAGAATTGGGGATATAACTTTCAACGTCTTCGATTTCTACTTCTGCAATATAATCTCGTAGTTTTGATTCCAATAATTCTCGAATAATTGTTTTGTCTCCTCTTATTTCGTGATTATCAATCGTCCAAAAAATAGTAACCTTTGTTCTACTGGCCTTTATCTCTCTGGATTTTAGTTGACTTCTTGTTTCGTCAACCAAATTTTTTATGAATCCTTCGATTGACCTTATTGTCCCATTTACTACATAGCTTAATGCTGTGGAGCTGGATATAGACAAACCAATAATCCTTAGATCGAACAAGCCATTTGCTATTTCATCAAAATATATTGATTCTACATTTTTGTAAAAGATTTCTTGTTTATCTTCTTTTGATTTACCTAATTTTGAAATTTCATTGATACACGTTAAATTTGAATACTTGTTTATGATATTAATCGAATATACTAATTCTGCAGATGTTATACTTGCTAACTTGATATCATTTTGAATACGATTGTTCTCATTAATCAAATCAAAAATGCTATCTATAAATAAATTTTCATTTCTTTGTTGATGGGAACCTAATATTATTTCAGATGTCTTGTCTGAATTTATTGGATTATAATAATATGTAACATCTGTTCCAACCATTAAACCTGATTGATGTTCAATGAGTGTGATTATTTCATTATTTCCTCCAATACCTAATGGAACATTAATTACAATCACAGTATTTTTCATTAAATAGGTAATTATCTCTTTAAATTTTAAAATTATTTCATTCTTTACATCTTGATTGACTTTTCTTATTCTAGGTGCAAAAAAGACTATTGGAGCATTACTAATTGCTTTGTCGAAAGGTTCTAAATTTAGCAGTAGCTCCTCCTCATTTAAGAAGTTAATATGCGGGTATTCTTTTACAATTTCAGAAGTGAGAATAATTCCCAACCTAGAATTTTCATCAATAATAATTACCTTTGATTGTTTGCGGAGTATCTTTTTTGCAATTTCATAACCCTCAGTGCTCAACCCATAAATCACAATAAGTTTGTCCTTCGGATCACTCTTTTCTATATCCAGATTTTCAATATTCTTTCCATTATTAAGATATGTATAATTTGATAATTTTTTAGGTTCTTCACCAATGGTGTCATTTGGTTTAGCTATTTTGTCTGAAATTCTCTACGCCCCAAATATCTTAATTTTAGATTTCTTTATTTAGTTTTGGATTTATTGATTTTTATTGCAATTTCGACTAATTAACGACATTAAAAGCGAAAGAATTTTTTAATATTAAAGAATAATTCTAATTGTGAAGATTTGGTTTGACATTCTGACTCCCAAACAAATAATGTTTTTTAAACCTGCGATTAACATATTACAAAAACAGGGTCATGAGGTCTTATGTACATCACGAAATTATAGAGAAGCCAATGAATTATCACGATTAATGGGGTTGAATCTTTTGATGATTGGTAACCATGGAGGATCAGATCTTTTTGATAAACTCTTTCAAAGTTCAAAGCGAATTATGGAACTGACTAAAATAATTTCAAAATTTTCACCTAATTTGGTGATCAGTTTTTCATCTCCTGAAGCTTCGAGAGTTTCTTTTGGTTTGGGAATAAATCACATTGGTTTCAATGATTCACCACATGCTGAAGCTGTTGCAAGATTAACTATTCCTTTATTAACGACGTTATTTTCTCCATATGTCATACCTATTTCTGCTTGGAAAAAATATGGCATATCATCTAAGCAAATCATTCGGTATAAGGGCTTAGATCCTGTTGCATGGTTGAGCCGAGACATTGATGAAATTACCTTCCGACTGCACGGTAGGAAACGACCTCGAGTAGATAAAGATTTTGAATTCTTGAAAGAGTTAAAGATAGATCACTCGCGAAAAACTATCCTGATAAGACTTGAAGAATCAAAGGCTGCCTATATATCTAACAAGAATTTGCGAATACGACCATTAGATTTAGTAGATTTTATTGTAAATAATTTTGCTGATAATAATGCCATCATTATTCTATGTAGATATCCAGATCAAATTGCAGAAATGTCCAAAAGATTCAGAAATAAAGCCGTTGTATTGAGACAAGTTGTTGATGGAGTTAAATTACTAAATAATATTGATATTTTTGTCGGTGCAGGGGGCACAATGACTGCAGAGTCTGCACTACTAGGCAAACCAACTATTTCTATAGCCCCAATTCAGTTCTATATTGATGACTATTTAAGAAAAATTGGATTAGTTGTTCAAGCTTCTAGTCCAGTACAAATTGATAAATTATTGAAATCATTCTTAGACGACGAGCGAGAATGCATTTTAATACAAAACCGTGCTGCAAGGATTTTAAATAAAATGGAAGATCCAATTGAAAAACTCGTAAGTTATGTATCTACAATTGATAAAAAATAGATTCGTAAAATTAATAACGTCCGTACTTACAATATAAAAATGCCCGGAAGCCCGGTAGTATTACAAGTGCCGAGTGTAGTGGCCAAGCATAGAGGCCTTTGGAGCCTTTGACCCCAGTTCGAATCTGGGCCGGGCTATTTCTATGAATAAACTAATAAATATATTCTGAATTTCTATTTTATTGTGCTGGGCTGTCATCCTGATAACTGCTAATTGATCTTTCTTAATCCAATAATAAATCTGAAACTGGTTTCAAAGATACACAAAAACCAAATGACTAGATTAGAAAATTTTGCTTACTAGTAGGACGAAATTTAACTGGTGTTAATTTTACTTGATCAAAACAATTTCATGAAAGATATCTCTATGACAATCCTGAAACCTATAGTTAGTATAATCGATTACATCAACAATATGAACTGTGATTACCTTTGTATTTATCATAACCATTATATGAGTGAGGGCTGGTCTGTACTTCCGTAAACTAACAGTGTTCGTTTAGATGTCACAACTTTAGCTACCATTTTTCTCATGAACCATGGTTATGAGTTACGCCAATCTCATGTTGATTTCTGATGATGAAAAAACAAGTTATATAGCATAATACAAAATAAGCGTATTGAACTGCATACCAATACTAAGATCTTTCTGCTAAAAGATGAAGAATATATTGTTCCTTAAATAAGGAGATTACCAAATTATCACGACATTGACATGAGAAAATGGGTACATCGATTCGATTAACACAGTATCGATGGAAGCATAATTGGTTTACATATACAAGGTATCAACGTGTTAAAATAATTCTTAATCTAATAACTTAATTAATCAAGCAAAATATTACCATGATTACAAGTATATAATTTTTAACGTACTGGGCCTAATTCACTTTGTTAAAGATATAATATTGGATATAAAATTTAATATACAACCATTAATTATAGAATTAGGGAAATATGCAAAACTCACCAGATCATTAGTTGCGGTTGTATTTCTCTTTAGGCCAAAGATTGATGTTTCCTTCCCTAAACCTTTCTTTACAACTAGATGTTTAGTTTAGTTTACATACGATTCTATTGTACCAATTATTCTTTTATATTAATAATGATCATATGTATTGACTATTCTACAATTCGTAGTACAGTAACTGTTACCCTATATGAGTAACGAATGCCCGTTAATAAAAAGCTAGATAGCACGGGTTGAGGCTATTGAGTAAATAGTTACTACAGTTAGATATTCTAACTTGATGGTTGTAATTTACATAATTACATTTTCCCACAGTATATGAATAGAATGGCGTTTTGACAGGTAATAAGTCGGAATTCTAGGTCACGCGTTTCTTCATAAGCTCCTCCTTCATAGCTAGTAATAGTGATTATTTTTTCTCAGCTTTCCTCTAATACTGAAGAGAGTTGTATTTATTGAATTGATAAGCATCGGCCTTATAAGCATCGGCGCCAGAAAAATATCGATAACATAGAGACAAGTCTATTCATCAATTTAGTATTTTGTAGAAACCGAACTATTGGTAATTTAATTTAACCTCCAAAATCAATTGAGGTATATGTGATAGAAGTAAAATCAATAGCTAGAGTTGAACCATGTTCCATTCAAAGAATAAAAGCTGGAGGTCCTAGCACGGTTGGATGAAGACAATAGTGGACATACAACTTATCAATGGACTCAACCATTTGAACTACCACTACATTTTTTGTTATATTCACATGTCCAGTCATATACTGCTTTACCTATATCGTTCATTTTCAAAGGTGGAGTTGTGTATCAAAATAGTTAGGTAAAGGTGTTGTGGTATCTAACCGACCACTGTTAGTTTAAGCAAGAATATAGATCATTTTTCACACAACTTTTAACCATATGATTCATGCTCATAGCACCATTTCCACGATTTTTTTGGTAGTTCTACTATGACTGGATGTTTGTGATTCTCAAAGTGTTTCCTAGCATGAAGCCCGACTGAAGAATCACAACAACCTACATGACCGCAAGTAAGACACATTCGTAATGCAACCCAATTCTTTCCTTCATTTTGGCATTCTTCGCATCCTATGGTGTTTGGGACCCATTCTTTTTTGTTAGATTTATCAATATGTTCACATTTTTGTGTCATATGCGAATATGAATATCAATGAATTTAAACAATCACTCGTTGAATTCCAATTTTTGTGAATTGAATGTATGCGGAAATAAACTTGTGTCCCTTATCTTTGAGGTATGTAATCAGTCCATTGGATCTGAATGATTCCTATAATACCAGCCGATCCTTTACATCTCCGTCTTAATTTTAGACTTTAAGTAGTAATAAGTTACCAACTTTATATCAAATTGATCATATACTATATTTTGAATCCTTGTATACAAGACATGTGGTGTGGTGTTACTGTCTGAAACTTGTTTTTATATATTTCAGATATAGTTTTGGAGATTTCTCTAACCTAGAGGAACTAATGTATATATGATGTCACAAATTAAAATAGTCTAAAATTGTTATTCTTTCTGTAGTTACCTCTATTTCTATTCAACTGAATGATTGAATGATTGATTTCAACCAATTTTTTGAATATTGTTTGTTTTTGAAAATTCAAACCCTTGTTTAATTTAATCTTTCAGGATTAGAACAACCAAAAATTCTAGAATTGGCGGCTCAGACCCCCGATTGGACTTGACAAAGGTAATAGAGATTAAATAGTATGTTTCACATGTCTTGATATTATGCCTCAAAATAACAACAAAAACGGTAATAATAGAGGTTTAGCTTCAGCTAGCGAAGAAACTAGAACACGAGTAGCAAGGGCCGGTGGAAAAGCTCAACATGATGAAAGAGGACTGCAAGCAGCTAGCGAAGAAACTAGAACACGAGTAGCAAGGGCCGGTGGAAAAGCATCACGTAAGAATACATAATCCTATTCATTGAAGGGTTTACACCCGACTTACTTTCCTTTTATTCGATGATTGTAAGGCTCTCACTCTATCTAATACTTGTACTTAAAGTTTTGACTAAATATGTACTAGATTGAGGATTAAAATCTGATTTCGTTATATTATTTTCTTATTTTTTCGTCTACTAATTGTGACATTAGTATTAACTATCCATTTAAATATTTATTAAATTTATACAGCTGACTAATTTTGAATGCTCATGTAGCCATATCTTAGTAAATAGATTTAAGAAATAATTGATAAAAAAATAGAAAAAAATTTATGTTTATTGTTGTCCGACAGCGTTACTACCGGTGTTATTTTGACTTTGTGTGTTTGCGTTGTTTCCTGAACCAGCAGTGTTGCCACCAGATACTACACCACTACCTTGGTTAGAAGATTGTGATTGGCCTATGCCTTGAGTAGCTGAATTGCCACCACTACCACTGCCACCTTGTTGTGCAGCTGCGTTGTTTCCAGTGTTTGTTTGACTTTGTGTGTTTGCGTTGTTTCCTGAACCAGCAGTGTTGCCACCAGATACTACACCACTACCTTGGTTAGAAGATTGTGATTGGCCTATGCCTTGAGTAGCTGAATTGCCACCACTACCACTGCCACCTTGTTGTGCAGCTGCGTTACTACCGGTGTTATTTTGACTTTGTGTGTTTGCGTTGTTTCCTGAACCAGCAGTGTTGCCACCAGATACTACACCACTACCTTGGTTAGAAGATTGTGATTGGCCTATGCCTTGAGTAGCTGAATTGCCACCACTACCACTGCCACCTTGTTGTGCAGCTGCGTTGTTTCCAGTGTTTGTTTGACTTTGTGTGTTTGCGTTGTTTCCTGAACCAGCAGTGTTGCCACCAGATACTACACCACTACCTTGGTTAGAAGATTGTGATTGACCGATTGCTTGGTTAGCTAAATTGCCACCACTACCACTGCCACCTTGTTGTGCTAATGCATTGTTTCCGCTATTTGCTTGATTTTGTGCATTTAAATTGTTACAAGAAACAAAAGTTCCAGAACCTGATACACATAGAGCATTTTGGTTAGAGGATTGTGCTTGACCTATACCTTGGTTAGCTGTGTTGCCATCGTCATCATCGTCATCATCGTCATCGTTGCCACCACTTTGTGCTGCTGCGTTATTTCCGCTATTTGCTTGATTTTGGTCACTCAAGTTGTTACATGAAAAAAGGGTGCCGTCACCTGATACACAAACACCAAGTTGAGTTGAGGATTGTGATTGGCCTATACCTTGATTAGCAGTATTGGTTGTAGCAGATACATTCATGGTCATTGAAGTTTGACCTAAAAGTAATACGAATGATATTGCTAATACGGCTGAAGTCGCTAAAAATTTATTTACAGTAATGAAACTATTCATCCGATCTTTATTACTAATAAAAGTATATAAACTAATTTATGTAATTATTGAATCTAAAGATGTTTTATATGTATTTTCTGTTATGTTCTTCCATACATCAAGAACCGAATATTTCATTCATCATGGAATTCTAGTATGAATCAGACTCCTGAATCTTATTTAATCAAAAAATAATTGTTGTAATTATCAACAGGATATATTTTATTTGGTGTTTTCATCCTGTTTGATATTTCTATTCATATATGACGGCCTTTTTAATTTCATATTTCTGAACCGATCCATTCTTGAAGTTACTCGCGTCTCTGAAGCGGAATAAGGATGTGGTATTACTAAAACTCTTTCAATGGATGGAAATTGAGAACTAATCACCAACTGTATTTTTAAAGATAGCATTTCGACTTCTTCTAATGATTCCTTCCCATCAACTGCTATGTGTATCTCTGCTTGATCTATCATGCCCGAAGAGCGCAGCAATACGTCTCTTACAACTATTTTTTCATCGCTAAATTGTTCTGAAATTATGTTTTTTATTACTACTGTTAATTTGGGGTTTTGCCATGAGTCTATGAGTATCAAAGATGATTTTTTAAGAGATATATATGAAACTGAGAAGATATAACACGCTATTATCATTGCTCCTATTCCATCCATTTGTACAAACCCAAATTGTGTGGCAACAAGTATACTAAAGAAACCGATAACTGAAGCTGATCCATCTTTTATAGAATTTCTCGCATCTGTCTTTAGTGAAAGCAAATTATATTTGTTAGCTATAATACGCATCTGAAATGCTCTATGAAGAGATAATGCACTTGCTCCGGCTAGGACTGCCATAACAATATATGGATGAGTTATTTCGTGTGGATGAATTAATGCCTGATAGCCATTATAAAGTATAACTATACCAATCACTATCATTCCTATTGCAGCAACTAATGCTGTAAAACTTTCAACTTTATGATATCCAAAATGAAACTTTTTGTCAGCCGGTCTATGTGCAATTCTTAATCCTAATAATACTATAAAAGAAATGGCTGCATCTGATATTGAATCTAAACCATCAGCGGTAGCGACTACACTGCCACTGAGAATTCCTGTGATTATTTCTACAATACCTATAGCCACTAAAGTTATAACTGAGGTTTTTGCAATTTTTTTGCCTGCAATGATTCCTTCTTGGACTAAATTGGGCGATTGCTGTGTATTAGTGCCGCTTTTTATTAGATTTTCCTTAAGGTCCGCGAGTTCATCAGTAGATTTATTTTCTTTACTATCTTCTTCATCGTCCAAATTAATAATTTATTCTAGTATCTTACTTACACTATTTAAAATTTGCTAACGAGTCTATCTTCGTAAAAATTTTTCTAAATATATAATCAAAATTAACAATTTATTAGTAATATTTTACTAATTTTAAATTATTTTATACGTTTTTTGACTAATACTAAATAATCTAAAGACCGTGCTATCATTTAGTAGTATTGGTAATATTCTTATTTCAGTTTACATTCGAATTGGTACAATCTTTAAGCTTTTGTTGATAGTGTATAAGTCAGATTGTCTGAGTTACTTTTGCATAATACATGTTAGATATATTTGTGGTTCTATTATTCTAAAATGGGATCAGCCGGATTTGAACCGACGACCTCCAGCGCCCGAGGCTGGCATCATACCAAGCTAGACTATGATCCCTCCTATTTTCATATTATACTAATTATGCCTGTGGCAAAAGTATGTAAGTAATGTTATCAGCTTTTAATCCTTTGTTTATTAATTTTATGATCAAGTAAAATCAAGATCAATTTCATACTTACAAGCTTCAATTAATTTCTGGTCAAAACATGCTACTTGAGCATCCTTGTGGTTATCCACCCAATCATTTCTTAAAATCCCTAGTTGAATAAGTTTAAAAATTATTGAATAACTAATGGGGAATGCACCTGTGGCTCCTGGAGAATTGTAATTTAATATATGCAACATGTTATTTCTTAACATGAAAATTGGATTCATTACAAAATCACCTTCTTTGTCTATCAAGTTTGACCGAATTCCAGAGGTCCCACGAATTTTAAAGTCTCTATCTTCTATAATGGGAAGAAATTTCTTAACTCTATTTATCATATATTTTTTAGAAATGCTACTTAATCCTTCCTTGTAGATTAAATTGAGCATTTCTCTATTAAATAACGTTCTTTTTATTTTACTATTTTTTCTATTCATAAGTTTGTATATTTTGGGAAGAAATTCCTTTATGTTAACGATCTTGCTGTAGCCATATGGTGAAAAAACCGGACATGCATTGGGTCCTACTTCTCTATTTCCATTAGCTCTAATTATCCAGTGAGGATCCAGAAATGGATATTGTTGGAATTCAGGCACTGAATAAATACTATGGTTTGTGAGTTTGTTATATTTTGGTGGTGCTATCCAATATTCACCTCTGAAAAAAAGATCACTATATTGATGGATTATTTTAGCCATATCTAAAATATTAATCGCATTGCTTCCAGCGGCGTTGATCAAGAAATCACATTTGATTTCTTTTATCTTGTTTTCGAAAAGGTTGATATATTCTAGGATAATTTCAGGACTTGAATTACTTTTATTTTTAATGTTTAGAACTTTAGATCGCGTTATGAAGGATACTTGATGATTTTCACTGCATATCTGGATTGCTAATCTTTGGGTAATTTGGCCGTAATTTACCGAGGCATCTTTATGACATAAGATCGCTGACTGACATTTCAGATTGGGTTCCAAAATTGATATCTCCTTTTCATCCATCATCATTATTTCCTTTTCATCCAAACCATTTTTTATTCCCCATTCCAAATGTAGTGAAAGTGTACTCAATGCTTTATCATCATTTGCTACTTCAATTACTCCATCCTCTACAAACAAAATCTTGTTTGCTTGACAATATCTTTTCCAAAAATCATAACCATACAAGGCAGCTTTAGCCCAAATTTTCTTCTTTTCAGGATTGTAGATAAAAGGTGCATGGACCTTGCCGGTATTCCTCGAACTTGTATGCAAACCTGCCATTTTTTCCTGCTCAATTATTGTTACCTTTGAGCTTGATAGAGTAGAAATAGCATATGCTAAAGTTGTTCCTAGAATACCTGCACCTATAATTATAACATGGTTATTATTTATGGTCAGACACTCTTTCCTCTATCTAGTATTATTCTTATACTCCGGTCATAGTTACTTTGCCCATCATCAACGATTGGTTAATCTCATTTATTTCATGACTTTTATGTTTTCTTCTTTCTATTACATACCCTGATTTAGAATGATAATATATTATCATGTCCGTCGGATAAAATGAAATTATTGAATGGTTGTCAGAATCAGATGCAAGATGTCGAAGGTGGATACTTTCCCATTCAAAGAGTTTGTCTATATTGCCATCAAAATGGAAGTTGCTTCCACAAGCACACTGAACATTTCTCCAGCTTTCCTTAATATTTCTTAACCATTTGTCCTTTTTTGGCACTACTTCGACTTTTTCAATGTTATTCTTTTTACCCATTATTTTTGAATTATTAGATAGCTGCAAATCCCTTTTCTCCGCACTCTTCAAATACAATATATGATCTTCTTATTTTAAATCTGTTTACTTTTATGAACACCCATTATCACATCTATTAGTTTTTTTGAATAAAATGCCTCAATCCAATTAAGATATATGATCTCCTCTGAGGCTATTTTGTAATTCTTTAAAAATATATTTTTTTAATTCAAAAATAATTCGCTATTTGGGTAAATCACTGCTTTTCAATGTCATTTTGGCCTTCGAATAGTCAAGACCATTCCACTCTATATGGAATCCAAGCGACGTGAGTAGATTAATATGTATTTTTTCGGGTATTTTTTTGGAATCTAAAATCTTACATGCTTCGCCCAAATTAATGACATTTTTTATATCTTTCCAAATCACTTCAATAAACTGCGTTTTGAGAATATAATCATCAATCATTAGTAGTCGTTTTTTGGATAACTCACTTTCAAATATAAACTTGAAATCATTATTCTTATCTATCAACTCCTTAAGGCTCACTTTTAAGAATGCATCACTAGTAGTGCAACATTTCTTTAACTTTTCATCTAGGTCACCTAAATACAAATAATTTATATCAGAAATTCTAAATTCTTCTATCAGTCCAATCATATTTTGAATGATCTTGTTCTGATTCTGTGTATTGAGAACATTACGACTTATGTAAATGTTTTCAATATCTTTAATATATTTTAATATCTCTTTGAATGAAATCTTATCGTTCTTGTACGAGGTTATTAACACATTCCTATTATTTTTAATATGAGTTATCTTATATTCTTCATTTAATTCATATGACATCAAATTTTCAAGATTGATCACAAGGATCATGAAAAATTTATCATCATGAGTCTTGTTTTGTACTATTTCAAATATTTTAGTTATTTTCCTTTCTAGGTATTCTTTTGTCCAGAAACCAATGATCTCAACAAATACACTATTGTCAAATTTTGACAAGACAAAATCTGGTATAAAAGCAGTTTTTTGTTTTGTTATCATAGGCTCAGGTTCTCGCTCTATAGTCCATCCTGTTTTAAATAGTTCAAATTTTTGTAAGAATATCTTTTCTATTTTGCTATCAAAAAGCATTGGCACATTAGAATTATCTATGAAATTCCTGATATTGATTTCTTGCATGTTTAAATCCTTTCTATCTTTGGAATTATATTCATCCTGAGATTTCTTGTACATTTGAAAAGGATCTTTCTTTGATTCATTGTCCTGATAAAAGGGATTTTCTAAGTGCATTTTAATCATTTTATCTGAAGGAAATGATTTTGGATAGGATTTTTCAGAAATTTCAAATTCGTAAACTAGTTTCTTTCCACTATTTGTTACCCTGAGAATATCTGCCTGTAGGTGCCATCTTTCTGATTTCATAATTGTAGGTATTATTTTTGATATTGCGCTACCGTATCTATCAGTCAATTTTATTACATTTAAAGCACCTTCAATGGAACAAATTATCGTATTTTCTTTAGAATCCTGGTTTGTTTCATCTACCACATCTAGCCAGTACATTAGACCAAGTCTTTTTACTTCTCTGAGTACTTCTTTCCATCGAGTCCCTAGATTTAGGTTCGACCCTAAACCTATTCTAATTTTTAGACAACCAAAAAGTAAAGTTTGAATCAACGATACATTATAAGAAAGCAGTAACTTATCGACACTGACTGGTACAAATGTACCCATTATCATGTTTTCATCAAGATCAGACCACATTCCTTTTGATAACACCTCATTGGATATTCCTAGTTTATTAGATATTTTCTCAAGAATTGCTTTCCTTGTTTGCTCACTTACGGCGATATTCTGTCTGGCTGATTCATCAAAAACGCTTCTTCTAATATCCATGGCAGTGAAATTTTCTAAAATTTCGATTGGTTGTTTTGACTCATTATGATGAGGGTCTTTTGAGTGAACTTGCGATATGGATTTAAATGTACATCTTTTTTCTAAAACCGAGGCTAATCCCCTAATGAGCTTATAGTCGTTATAAGTTTGCTCCAGACCCTTAAGGGACTGACTCAACTTTTCTTTTATAACGCTATGTTGATAGGAATATTCAAAAACTTGTATGAGTTGTTTAGCTATCTCGACGTCTTTAGAGTTCTGTTCCAGAGAACATAAAATGGGATATATTTTATAACTTTTATTATCCAATTTACATCTGAGTAAATCTGAAGATATCATTTCTTATTCACTAACCATTTTCTGATCATCAGACTCGGAATAATAGATGATATTGTCATTTAGTACTCATTGATCTGATTTATCTATTAATTGCTTTTTATTGCTTATCCCTTTATTTCTTCTGTTGCTAGTAAAGATTTCACTCGTATCGGATGAAATTATTTCAATAAGATTAGCTACGTTTTCAACATCCTTTTTAGGTCTGAGTAATCTTCCCAGTCTTTGAACAAATTCCCTTTTGCTTCCTGTGCCGCTTAATATTATCCCCAAGTTGGCATCAGGTACATCTGTTCCCTCGTCCAACACCTTGGTGGTGACTATAATTCGGTATAATCCTTTCTTGAATTTTTCTAAGATTTCATTCCTTTCTTCATTCTTTGTTCTATGTGTTATGACCGGAATCAAAAATCTGTCTGAAATAATATAGGCCAATTTAGTATGAACCGTAAAAATTATTGTTTTCTCTGTAGTATGACGTTTTAATATCTTTTCTAATTCTACAATTTTTGCATAGCTATTTAGGGCTGTATCTACAGCTTCATTTCTCAAAAGTAAAGCCTTTCTAAGATTGCTATTGTTAGCAGATAGGATAATTAATCTTTCTAGTCTAATGGGATAGAAGATTTTTGCCTCTTTTAACAATTGGTTATATTGAAAAATTCTTCGTTTATATCGTAAAATTTCGTCTGGTAACATCTCTACCTTGATTTTTTTCAATCTAAATTTGGCTAGATGGTTGTCTTGAGATAGTTCATAAAAATCTTTACTGAACACTATCTTTCCTACTAATTTGTAAATATTCACATGTTTGCCATCTTCTCGCTCTATTGTCGCTGTTAAACCTAATCGGTAAGGAGAAATAAATTGTTCTCCAATTAACGAATATTTATCAGAAGCCAGGTGATGTACTTCATCGAATATTAAGAATTCAAATTTGTTTCCTAGATATGATGATTTTAGGTATGCTGAGTCATATGTTGTAATTGTGATACTTTTTATGTCTTCATTGCCACCTCCAAGCTTGCCTATCTGGTTCTTCACTTTTATAATATTTTCCATGGCTTCAAACCATTGTTCCATTAAATTTAGTGTAGGAACTATTACAAGAGTTGAGGTATTTGTTTTCAATATTGCATGTAATGCAATTATTGTTTTGCCTGCACCCGTTGGTAGGATTATACACCCTTTCATATTATGTGTTATCCATCTTTTCCAAGCTTCTTTTTGATAGTCCCTTAATTCATTAGTTATTTTGAATTGGTTCCTATTGAGCGGAATGATGTAATCTCGTACTTTATCCATAAAATCAATCTTATTTCTTCTGAAATAGTGAATTATTTCCGGATAGTAGATACCTAGGGCCCGATATCTATTGATTCTGGGGTCAAATACTGAATATGGGGTATGAAAATCGCCATTTAATAGAATAGTGCCCTTATCATATATTAGCTCAGTCACAGCATTTTTTTTATATGTGATATATCAAGAGGTTTTTTTATTTAAATCTATTTTCAGTTCCCAATAACGCTAGATTTTCTGCGTTTATATCATTGGTCTCATCCTATTTCAATGTCTTTTTCTAATATTTGAATTACCATGACAATTCATTCTGCTCCATCCATCCGTCTTATATATTAAAAGCTTTTGGTATATTATTCCAATTAATGAGTAAATAGATAAAATTAAAAGGATAGTGAATGAAATAATTATTGATTACATAAATGTCAGGTGACGAAAGATTATCACAATTTTTAAAAGAAGGTAAAGATTGGGAAAGAAAACCTACCAACATAGCCGGCGTTTTTTTATTTAAACTTCCTGAATATCGTGGCAGACCAGCATCGATAGCAATAGAAATTAATCCACTCAATTCAAATGGCACTCCCAGTAAAAAAAGAGGGATTGTAATCAAATCACTAGAAGAATTAAATTCCATCTTGGAATTAATTAGTAATTCTAAGGTTTTACAATTAGCACAATCTATTGACAGTGTTAACCCTGAAAGGAAAACCATGGTAAAGAGTGAATCAAATGAGGTATTTGAGATCTGAATATTGATAAGTTCAGTCCTATACCACCATTACTAGCCTTCTCTGATATTTCATAATCCAACTTTGGTCAAGAACTATTTTGCTCATCCTCTATTAAGGGATGAAATTATTAAATATAGACAATACCAGGAGGACATTGTAAATAGGGCGCTATATAAGAATTCATTAGTTGTGATCCCTACATCTTTAGGAAAAACAATTGTTGCTTTATTAGTTAGTCTTGACATTTTACTTAACTGGAAAAAATCAAAGATTCTAATTCTTGCTCCTACTCGCCCTTTGGTGTTTCAACATTTTGAATTGTTCAAAAAGAATACCTTTCTTTCAGACCAATGCATTGCCTTAACAGGAAAGATAGGACCAGAAATTAGAAAAACAATGTGGAAATCCTCTTCGTTTAGGGTGTACTTTGCTACACCCGAGTTGGTAAAGAATGATATCCGAGATGATATAATTAAAAAAGATGAATTTTACTTAATTATATTTGATGAAGCCCAACGAGCTGTTAAGGACTATAGTTATACATCCATTTCTAAACGATTTTACGATAATTCTGATCATGGTAAACATCCACTGGTCCTAGGGTTATCTGCTAGCCCCGGAGCAAAAGAAGAAAAAATCAAAGAGATTTGTTCAAATCTATTTATAGAGCAAATCATTGCCAAATCCGAACGAGATGATGATGTGTTACCATATGTTTTTGATACTAACATAGAGCATTGCTCCATCGAAATGAATGATTATCATAAGGATCTCTCAGCCATCTTGAATTCTTTGATTAATGACAAAATCATCTGGCTAATCAATAACCGATTCATAAGAAAGAGGAAGGTTGAAAGTGTATATAAAAAGGATCTCTTGTCACTTGGAGACTATATAAAATCCAAACTAGATCCAAAAAATATGAATTTTTTCTTACTTACTGCTCTGAAGTTTCAATCTTTATCTTTGATCTTGTTATACTGTCGTGATTTAGTTGAATCTCAAGGCAGTTTTGCTCTCAAAAAATTCTTAGACAATGCTAAAGATAACTCCGAAAGTAAAACTTATCAGGAACTATTTTTGGATTCACGAATAAAAACAATATTCGAAATATTAAAGGATCATATTGATGAACCTCCACCTAAATTAATCAAGGTGTTATCGATAGTTAGTCAGTTTCTTAATTTAAGAGAAGACATGAAAATATCCAGTAATTCATCTAGGGATAATGATGATAATATTACCAAACAGGGTAATTCGGATTACAAAGGCTGCGAAGACAAACTGATACCTACTAATTATCAAAAAAAGATTTTGATTTTTTCTCAATACCGTGATACGCTTGAAGAAATTACAAACTTTCTAAATTACAATGGTATACCTTGTCAAGGATTTTATGGGCAATCAAATAAAAATGGACAGAAAGGCCTCAGTCAGGATAAACAATTATCTATTCTTGGTGATTTTAGACTGGGAAAATTCCCGGTACTTGTTGCTACGTCAGTTGCAGAGGAGGGTCTTAACATCCCCAATGTTGATCTTCTTATTATTTTATGAACCTGTTCCAAGCGAAATTAGGTTTATACAAAGGAAAGGAAGGACGGGCAGATTTTCCAATGGAAAGGTGGTCATTCTAATTTCTGAAAATTCTATCGATACAAAATATTTGGAGATCTCGAAAAGAAAAGTTAATCGGATGAAATCAAGTCTTCAGAATTCAAATTTTACTTTTGAGAAACATGACAAGAGAACTTTCAAAAATCCAGACAAAATGCTTGAATCTGAACTCTTTTTTCTCTACGATAGATCTAAAAAATATTCTGATTTTGTAGATAAAGATAATTACAACGAAAATATTAATCCTATTTTGGATTCTATTACTTCAAATTCCAATAAGAAGATTAAAAGTCTTGTCAAGAAACTATCCTACCGTCATAGTAGCTCCAATGATTCAGAATTATCTGCACCATTTACAAAAAAAAACTTAGAAGATCTTTATGAAGTCTCATTGAATTTGGATAGAAAGAAATTAGTCGAGCGAGTTCAAAGACAAATACATGACTTACTAGGAAAAGCTGGGAAAAGTGGACTAGAAGTTTCATATCTAAATGAGGTAATAGGCATTGATCATGAGATTATTAGAAAGGCGATTGAAAACCTAGCCAAAATGAAGAGAATTATATGGGTAAATAAGAATTCAATTGCATTAATCGAATCTATCAAATTTCTATCTGGAAGTAAATATTCTGTATCCGTTGAAAAGATTGTAATGGGTAAAGCTATTGTAATCGTAAATGAAAAGTGGTATGCTTCTTTGGAACCCAAGGATTACTTTGGTCCTAGGGCGATATTAAAAAAAGGTAATACTTTCCATATTATTGGTGAATTGTATCGACGTGCAGGAACACTTCATTTAATTGTAAAAAAAATAATCTAGCTATTGATATGGTATATTGACAAAACCTTGGTCCTAATGGGTAATCATACTATAAAGGTGAAACACTTGGTTGAACATGATTATTATCCATCCGAAATCCTTATGATATGAAACCTAGTATGAACGCCAATATGGAACCAAATGTTGATATCCAATTCCGTTCTTTATGAGCTTTTGGGATTATGTCGCGATATAGCATGTAAAATATACCACTTGCCGATAGAGCAAGAATTATGGATATAATAAATTGCATTCCCTGAAGAAAGAATGGGCCTACAAGTCCTAAGATTATGGGTATGATGGATACTATGCCAATCGCACCTAACCCTTTCTTTGGGTTATTATTAATAGCGGTCTTTCCTGTCATCATTTCTTTATATGATGCAATTCCTTCAGGAATATTTTGTATCCCTATGATAACAGCTAAAGCAGTTATTGGTCCTGCTGCTGATGCGGCTGTCGACGCTCCAATTGCTAGAGACTCTGGAATCGAATCTAATCCTATTCCTAGTAATATGCCTGCACCCCCACCCTTTTTTCAGCAATATAATCTGCAACAGTGATATTACTGTTTCCAAAGCAAATGCAATCATGGTTAAAACCAATCCCATATCTTTTTTTGCTTCTAAAACTATTTGAAAAATCGCTGCAGCCATGAGTAATCCAGCACTAAATGCAGTTAATGTTAGTATTTTTTATTCTGAAAGTTGTACCTTGTGAGATATCAGAGCACCTACAAAGGATGTACATCCCGCAAACGCAGTAATTGCAATGACCGTTATTACATTAGATATTTCTATCGTCAATCTGATGGACTATTGGTAATATTTCTCAATCTAAAAATCTTTCATTATTCAATTATGTATTTTTTGAAGATCAATTGGTCTAGTTTTATTCCAATTATTGTTAAATTTCTGCTATTTGAATGGAAAATACTACTTAGTATGAATCTAGTTGTATTACTAATATTTACTATTTATATGTATTAGACAATCAAACAATCAAACAATCAAACAATTAAGGAAATCTTGTTATTTGCCATTGTGATTTCAAATATATAATCATCCGACATCTCGAGATTATTTCTTTGTCTCTGGTGGATCATATCATTCTGGAATAATTTGATAATTGTGGGTAGATAAGATAATTCTGATATGCTTAGTCAAGGTGTTCAAATATATGTTGCATTTCTATGAAAAAGATTTAATCTTTACCCATACATCAATCGATGACTTGGAACGTTCCCATCTTCTGGTCCTCCTCCTCCTCCTCCTCCTACTCCAGCGGCACGCTGTTCCTGTTCAGCTTTGATAATTTGTTCTAGCTGTTTTTTCAATTTTTGTCCTTGTTCTCTCAATTGACTTGTCTCAATCTTTAGTTTATTGTCTTTTATGAAATTATTAAAGGATTCAATCAATAGGGAGGCGCCTTCAGGATCAGGAATTCCGCTCGAAGATGGAATGAGAATTGCAGCGCATGGAATTTGATTAGATAAACAAGCAGACAACAATCCGCCTGCAATACCTCCTATGAATGTAGTGTACTTTTTAGTTGAATCTTCAATCGCTTTTCGATTGAAATTACTTTGCGGGTTAAATCCATCATCCAAGGCATATTCGGTTTCACTTCCCTTGTCTTTTTTTACTTCATTATCTGTATCTTCAATTTCTTTATTTGTATTCTGTTCCATATTCTCGCTTGCTAAAATCACTGTTTTTCTATCAGAATCCGGTATGCCTTGAACAGGAATTCCATCTAAAACCATTACTTCTTCTATTGAATTTTTCATCGCCCAATCCATTACTGCATCTAGAACAAAATGTATACCATCCATCATTATAGGCGCTTCGCATACCAAAACGCAAACATTTCCTTCTTTGTTTGCATATAGCCTAAATGGATGCCTTAACTTACCATCAATAAATATTACTCCGGGAGATATATAATGGGATTCTACAAATGCAATCTGATACATTTCTAATTTGTCAATTATATAGCTTGTACTAATTGAACCGACTAGTCCAGGCCCTGGAAATCCAGCAATAAGAATTGTTCGGTCTTTTTTTAAGTTATTTAAGTCTGCAATAGTGATAATTTTTGTCGTAATCGGAGTTGTGGTCGCAGTTTCACTACTACCTGATAATGACGAAGACATAGAATTCATTAATTATCTATACCTCTCATATTTGCTTATTAATTAATATAGTTATTAATGGTTATATGGGAGAAACTTTGTACTAGACATCTTTGGGTTGTCCTATCGTGGGGAGATTTTTTGATTCTTCGTTATTTTATTTTAGAATCTTTGTTAGTATATGATTCATACCTTCTCTGATATAGATTTCGTGTCAAACCTTTCACTAAAAGATAACTTTGTAGTTGAACACCTGTTGAAATAAAATTATATAGATATCAACTCAGTTTGATTACCTTTATGAAACTAAATGGATTCAGTTACACAATGTTGTTATTCCCATATATTTTCCTTGAAAGTCCATTTTTTATTAAATAAGAAATTGCTAACTGATGCTATTGTGACTCCTATTAAGAGTGAAACATCATATGGAACACCTGATTCTCTAAGCATATAAATTGACAAAAACTGTATTAGGATGCCTAATGAACTACATCCAACGAACATTCCGTATTGTCTAATAAATCGGGTCAAATTGACATTTTTGTCTTCAAAAGTCCAGAATTTGTTTAATAAGAAATTCGTGGTTACTGAAACTGCTATCCCGACTGCAGTGGCTTGTAAATATCCAAAGCTTCCCAAGATTCCATTTGATAAAAGAATTGATACCAAATAATTCAAAACAAAGCCGCTAGCTCCTACCGTATAGAACCTGGCCGCCTTTGAAATAAATCGAACCGATTTTCTCTTTTCTAATTGAGTGTTTTGTTTCTTAGATTTCCTTCCATATCGATAGAGTTTCCAAACTGCCTTAACATAATCTAAAATTATTGGAAAGCTAAGTTTACTCTGTCCGTATTTTCGATCCTTAAAGGTATAGGGTATCTCTTTTACCTTGATGGTGTTTTTCTTCTTTATTAAAATTTCTAACAGTATCTTAAACCCGTCAGTATTAAATTCTATGTCGTGAAGTGTATGCTTTGGAAAGGCAAAAAAGCCTGACATCGGATCATAAATGTTTTTTAAACACAATCCATGTCTAGCAATAAAATTTGCTCCAGCACTAAGCAAGAATCTCTTAAAGGGCATCCCCTTGATAGCTCCGCCTGTAATATATCTAGAACCAATGATGATGCAATTAGGTTCCTTCTTTAACTCTGATATCATTCTATTTATTACCTCTGGAGGATGTGAAAAATCTGCGTCCATAATTAGGACATTTTGTCCCTCACTTGTACTGATTCCGTTCACAAGGGCCGAGATCAAGCCCGTCTTTTCTTTTCTATGAACTACCTTAATTGAGATGTCTTGTACTGATTTGTCTCTACGTAAAGTGCTCATGTTAGATTCAATATATTTTTCGACTATTAGACCAGTCCCGTCAGGAGAGTTATCGTCTACTATTATGATTTCTACAATAGTTCCTGAAGGTATATTTGATTGAATTTGATTAAGTAATTCCTTAATATTCCTAGATTCGTTATAAGTAGGTATGATGATAGATACAAATTTTTTAAATTCTGTGGTTTTTGGTATGGTATCATTTACATTTAGCATCGTCATTGGTAATCCCTCATCTCACACCTTTAGTTTATTAAAATACTATATAATATATGCGATTGTTTTCTAATATAAGGATGGGTTTGTTAGATTCAAAATTTGGTTTCCAATTAAATTTTGATTGTAATCTTTCACTTTTATTTTATATGTTTTCACTAATGGATTCCTAATTACTATTAAATGATCTTTATATTTTCATCGACAAATTATATGAATCTAATTATCTTATTTACAAGACAGCAGATAATTTAAATGACAACATGTAGTTTGGGTCATCTTTTTTTGATGATATTCTTTTTGTGATCGATTGGCCTTTCATGATCGATAAAGTCTTGACTAATTTTGCTAAATTGTTGTTTTAATTGATGATTTCTATGATATATTGTTATTTCCTATTAAAGTTAGGACTGAATTACATAATATGATTAGACCATGTTATTTTTCATCAATGTTAAATTGTTGTAATAACCTCGGACTATCTACAACAAGATCATGAAATTTATCTATCTCAATAGTCTTAATCGGATCCATCAAGATAATTTGATTATTCGATTTGACATTACTAAGACTATCTTTTTGATGCAACATGAGTAAATGATTTTTTATATCTGTGGTAATATCAGTATTGCAAATTTTACTATTATTAATTACATTAAGGGACTCTTGAAGCATTCCTTGAATATGTTCATTTCCTTTATTTTCATGGAAGTGGGGGTTTCTTGTTTCAACCTGAAATATTTCTACACCATGCTGTCCGATATCAAATGATTTATTGGAAATAATGCCTCCATATTTTTCTAAAATATTAATTAGTTCATATGGTTCTACTGAATATCCACTAGAGAATTCTAAGTTTTCTGCAAGCGACATAGAAAGTGAGTGTTCTCCAGCATTTCCTGTAGTAATGATATCTCTCTCATATCCGGTAATATAGGAGATCAAGTCATTTAGGTATTTGTTACTGTGTTCAGATATTCTTCCCCATTTCGGAAAATATACTTTGTTGTTTGCTATTTTTGGTTTAGAGTGCCAGCATATTCTTACATTACACAAAGGAGAATTCGACATAGCAAAACCCGCTGCAAAAATCTTGATGTACTCATTCACTGCTCCAGGAAAATAATTGTCACTGTCTACAAACCCTACATACTCTTTCTTAAGCAATTTGGATAACAAGATCCCTATTATCATTCCTTCTGCTTTGCCTTGACGAACTTGATTGTTGAGATCCAAAATTGAAGGATAATTAATCTTGTGGAAAATTCTACTAAGGTTGGGATCCGTTTGATGTATTGTAACAATCCTTTTGTTTGAAAACAGAGAATACTGCTTAACCATTTCTACTTCCATAGCATATTTGTCAACGGGATGTCTTTGGCTGTTTGATACTATGATTATTAGACATTCGTTAGGAATACCACTTAAAACACCTTCCAATAGACTCAATTTTTCATCCTTAACTGGAATCACTACTGCCATGGCTTGAAATGTCTTTGATAATGTGTTACTGTCAAATGCAATGGTCGAACTGTTAAGCTCCTGCGAAGTGGTACTAAAATCATGTCCCGAATCTATTTCATATATTTTTTGAAGTGAGTGAATCTTTACAGCACCTATAGTTTCAGTATATTTAGGTGGAAAATCTAACCTCATTATCCCTAGGCGTATGTATATAAATGTTTAATAATATGATATATTCTAAAAATTCATTCTACGTTTCCATGGGGGTCAAATATTTAACTTTTACTATTGGGACTAGTCCTTCAAAATGATTTAGATTTTCTTTGGACTTTAAGATCAATCCTAATCCAAATAGGTCGAAATTCTAATTTAATCATTGTCACCATATTTAGTTCACTTACCTTGGTCAATTTTAATATCCTTTATTTAATTATCTGTTACTTTATCCAATATTTTATCCCTGTGATTAGGGTAATTGCAAAGAATGGTACTAAATACTTGACTGCTTTATAACAAAGATTAAATGATGTACTCTGGAGCACTGAGATCTTTGTTAGTAAATTCACAATTCAGTGCCAATAATGTATCACTATGTATTATCTCATAGTATCCGTCATTAGGGAAATGATTGAACAAATTGAGACGAATTGCTTAATTGTTGTCATAGTTGACAAAGTACTGTTGAATTGGTTCGTTGATTTCTATATTTCTACAAACTATTAATTGTCATCAATCAAAATGTTATCATATTTGAGGATTGCCGTCAATCTTATATTTATTATGGTTAAACTACGAATATGAAGCTTTTTCTTACACCATTATATGTTCTGTTTATATCTTGTCGATCTTTTTTATCACAAATTTTTTGGTTTATATAATCAATTCGTCTTTCGCAGCACCGACCTCTCCGGTGAATCCATTTGGATGGGGAGTAAAACTTTACCAAATGCAAGAACCGAAGTAACAGCATCCAATTTGGATGAGGCAGTTTATGTGATAGGTGGTTTTACTTTTGACGGTAAAATTACACATATTGTCGAAATGTACAATTCAACTGACAATACCTAGTTTCAAAATATAACGTCGTTACCTTTACCTATTCACTATGCTTCATCAGGCATCTATGGGGACAAGATCTATGTGGTTGGAGGATATACAGGGAATTGGCTCCCTAGTAACAATCTGTTCATTTACGATCCAGCTACCAATAATTGGACTTTGGTTAATCCTATGCCTACACCACGAGGTTCGCCAAATGCAAATTTCGTTAATGGAATATTGTATGTAATTGGAGGAGATAGTTACGATCATTCTCATGTAGTTGTTGAAGGATCTAATCCGATTACCAACGAATGGGTGACACTAGCTTCGATGCCTACAGCAGGGCATCATGCTGCATCTGCAGTAGTTGATGGAAATATTTATGTGATGGGCGGTAGACTCACTGGTTCTTTGGTAAACGTAGATGTAAATGAGAAATATAATCCTTTTTTAGACGAATGGACTACTGATCTGCAACCCATGCCGTCAAAAAGGAGTGGTGTTGCGGCCACATCGGTAAATGGGTCAATTTATGTATTGGGAGGTGAGCAAAATCAAGGAACGTTTGATAATAACAAACGTTATGACGTAGCTACTGATGCTTGGAGCGAAGAATTGCCAATGCCCACTGCTCGTCATGGATTGAGTATCGCTTCATATGACGATAAAATATATGCAATAGGTGGTGATCCACATACTGGATTGACTGTTTCGAATAAGAATGAGATTTATTATTTTGAATTAATACTGAATCTAGTTATTGACCCTTCTCTGATCCTTGTTACAATTTTCACTAGTACCAATTTTGGGGGTAGGATTTAAGGTTATTAGAGAAAAAAAGGAATATCATTGTAGGGAGGGGGCTAAGATACTTTTACTCATTGTTATGTGTTAGATGGACCCTAATTCTATTGGATAAATCCTATGAATTTCACTACTATTTCAATATATTCTTGAGAATCCAACATTGTTATGATATTAATGTTTTGCATACTTATTCTTGAAATAACTATGCAGGCATGAACATTGACGGATTATTACGAAACCTTAATTAAATTATGATATTTCTCTATATTATTAGACTTACCTATGTTTCATAGATCAAAACTATTGATTTCTTTTTTCGCTATATCTTTGATTTTACTTTCTACTATAACTTCTTCATATGTTCAGGTTTCTTATGGGGCTTATGCTAAAGCCCCTTTATCCCCAACTGGACCGACAGTTAACGATGATACCCTTACGGTTGAAAAAATAGCTGATGGTTTGGATTTTCCTACCAGTATGGCGTTTCTGGGTCCTAATGATATTCTAGTCACTGAGAAAACTACGGGTAAAGTGATGCGAGTTACAAACGGTTTTGTATTGCCTCAACCTGTACTTGATGTACCAGTAGCAAATGCAATAGAACGCGGCTTACTAGGAATAGCCGTTTCAAAGCAACCTGACGGCAAAACTTATGTATTTCTATCTTATACTGAATCAGGCGACGGTGTAGATGGCAGTGATGTTGATGCTCTTGTAGATCCATTAGGAAATCGATTATATCGTTATGAATTTGTTGATGGTAGATTGATAAATCCAGTATTATTACTGGACTTGACTGCAATTCCTCCAAATACAAGGGCTGAACATAATGGAGGTAAAATCCGAATCGGTCCTGATAATAATGTCTACTATTTTATAGGGGAAGTCGGAGGTCACAGAACCCAGGCCCAAAATATAATAGCTGGGCCTGCCCCGAATGGTCTAGGAGGCGTACTTCGAATCACTCAAGACGGTGGTATAGTAGATCCCGGTGATCCAATATTTGGTGAAGGGTTGCCTCTTAATGTATATTATGCAATGGGTATTCGAAACAGTTTTGGCATGGATTTCGATCCATTGACAGGGAACTTATGGGATACAGAAAATGGACCAGTAGCAGGCGATGAAATAAATCTTGTTTTTCCTGGCTTTAATAGTGGTTGGTTTCAAATCCAGGGCTATGTGGACAAGGATTTATTAGAACATGGTACCACAGAAGCAGATTTGGTCTATTTTGGAAAAGGTCAATATGCTGATCCAAAATTTGTGTGGGATACGACAATAGGTGTGACAGCCCTTAAATTCTTAAATTCACATAGACTTGGAGATCAGTTTGCAAACAATATGTTTGTAGGTGATATCAATAATGGCTTGTTGTATAGATTTACACTGAACGAAGAGCGGGACGCTATTTTTGTAAATGATACTTATGTTGGTAATACAGGATTATTAGAAGATAATGAAGTAGATGAACCTAAAGAAAATCAGCCTCTGATCTTTGGACAAGGTTTCGGGGGAATAACCGATATTCAGGTAGGTCCAGATGGTTACTTGTATATTTTAAGCTACACTGGATCAATTTATAGAATATTGCCTATATCTGATAGCATTGAACCAAAGTCTCAGCCAAGTTCACCTCCAAGCTCCCCTCCACAAAATGGTACTTCAGCTTCCAAGTCCGTTTCGGCAGTCATTTTGGGAATAGACGGTGATAATTCCTATTCACCAGAACCTATCGAGATTGAATCTGGACAAACAGTAACGTGGATTAATGGAGATACCATATCTCATACGGTAACCTCTGGACAGGATGGTGACTTGGATGAGGGCACTCTATTTGATTCTGATGCTATAATTCCAAATCAGTCATATAGTCTGACATTTGATAGTCCTGGAGAATTCGGCTATTATTGTATATATCACCCCACTATGGTTGGCGAAGTAATAGTGAATGGACCAGATACATCTTCACCTACATCAGAAGATTCCCCAGATGAAGAGTCAGATGAGGAAGATGAGGATGAGTGAAAATATGGATCCATTTGGATTTCTCAAGTAACTCTTACCAAAATAACTAACTAACTATACTTTCACTCCCATACCCATTTTTATACATATAGAGCATATTAACCTATGAAGCAATTGAACCATGATCAAAAACTACAACTACTACTACCTGACTTTTTTTTGAACTTATGTTTTTATAGAAGTGTTGACTTGTCAAATTCACAGCGGGGGGATTTATTATGTTAAGTAGCAAGAGTGCACTAGCAAATATAGCTGTTGAGAATCTGGAAATTTCTAGAAAGTTTTATGAGAATACTTTGGGACTGGAGAAAATAGACTCTGTTGGAGATGAAGTGGTGGTTTATAGATGTGGTAACTCTGCCATTATAGTATATCAATCACAATACGCTGGAACTAATAAAGCTACTAGCGCGACTTGGATAGTGGGAGAGGATATCGATGTCTTGGTAAAGGAACTTAAATCTAAAGGTGTACAGTTTGAACATTATGACATGCCTAATACAACATTAAAAGATGATATTCATGTTGATGGTAACATGAAAGTAGCATGGTTTAAAGATCCCGATGGTAATATCCTAAATATTATTAACAAATGACCACATACAACTATTCTTCAAGCAAGCGACAATAGTTGTTCATTTTTATCTTCTCAACCACAGAGAATTCTATATTTATAACCATAAAGCAAAAGAAAACAATGTGATTCATCGTGAAATTAATCATATTCTCGCGATGCTATTATTTCTTTAACGTCGACATACTGCTATATTATAATCGATGAGAATGATACAAATTAGTTTCTTTTCTGATTTCTATAATGTTCTAAATAAAAATACCTTGCCATTCATTCGGGTAGTAAGTGAATGACAAGGTAACGTCTTCTTTATCTTGTCTGTGGCTTATGGATAGGGCGTGTATTCGTAGCCCAGCATTCAACGTTGTCCTACTAATTTGTATCGCTATTTGAGCTGGGGGCAATGTTGTCGCTACTGTCGCTACTGTCGCTACTGTCGCTACTGTCGCTACTGTCGCTACTGTCGCTACTGTCGCTACTGTCGCTACTGTCGCTACTGTCGCTACTGTCGCTACTGTCGCCAGCATTATCACTGGATGTTGTGCCAGTATCTGCCTCTGGATCATAAATCGGTCTAAAACAATCTCTTATTTCGCTTTCAGATGCAAATGCCTTTACGCCTTCTGATTGAGTCAGACAATTAGAAAATTCTTCATAATTATTTTTTCCTGTTTCAACATTTTCGCCATTAGGTTGAGCAAATACAGAATAACTTGTTATGCCGGATGCGGCAAACAACGATGCTATCGCAATTACGATGGTAACAGTTATTTTCTTAGTCATGTTCATTAAATTTATCTGATTAACATCGTATAAAAACATTAACATCGTATAAAAATAGGGACTTGTCTTTCTACTATAGGGAGTTACCACAAATTTTTCTATACCCTAAGAGTTTGTTGTCATACATTGTGAATAGTTAGACACAAAATGGATTTCATTTTTAGGTTTTAGTGTTATTATAAGTTACCAAGGTTTTCTACCCCTATCGTCAGCAAATAGACAAGCAAGATTGCAAAAACAAGCAAAATATCATCTAAATAAAAAGCGAAGAGTTGACGATATTCAATTATATTTGTTTTTCTTAGTACAAATATTCATCAAATCTTTATAAAGATATTTTACTATATATAGAATATATTTGGGTAATTATAGATAGTTTTGTGTCTAAAGAGACACACATATTTTTTCTAAAAAAGGTCAAACATCTAAAGCACCGATGTTAATTCATTGCTACCTAGTATATGTCAATTTAAGTTTAAAAGGCAGAGATCTAAACGGAACTGGATGAATAACAATTGAGTATCGATTTCAGATTCTATATTACAATTTGTCATCATTATATCTCTCCGGACTCAGACCCTAGAATGAATCGCTAGAGAGGAGCTTAACAATAGATTATAAAATTCAGACTAACAACTTTCAAAATCAAATATCTAAGGATAACTTTTTAGATACATAAAAAAAGGAAATTTGGTTGTATAAGGATGATGTTATTTTGATTTGCTATTTATTGTGTAGTTGTGCTATTGTCTGATGTGCTATTGCCCATCATGGTATTAGCGTCCATTCCCATCCCTGTATCTGATAATTCTGTTGTATTATCAACCGGCGTAGAAGAAGAAGTATTCATTGTCATGTTTTCTTGGGCGAATACTGACGTGCTTGCTCCTATTAATAAAATTGATGCGGCTAATACGCCAATGACTGCAACTGTAAGAATATTGTTCATTATCAGATCCTTTGCAACAATGTTTATAACATTCCACCATTCTTAAAACATGATATAAATTAGTATCGATGAACCAGAATATCGTAGCTTACTTTTATAATTGCCATTGACCAGAATTCTATAAATTAACGTTTTATTCAAAAGTGTAAGATCTTTTGAATTATTTGTGTATCTATATGAATTTATTTGATACAATAGTCGTAATTTTCTTTAAATATAACCTATAGAGTATTTAAATTGAAATGAAGAACATTATCTTCCTGAAATCAGCAATCATATCCATGCTTTTTGTAACAATTGGTATAACATTTGGAGGGTGGACATCAAACAATGAAGTTTCTGCTCAATCTAATAATCAAGAAAATAGTCAGGTACTTGCTGAATTGATCGCAAATTTAACCCAAGCACAAAATACTGTATCAACTAGTAATTCAACAGTATCAACCGCTCAACTAACTGCAATAATAGGGGAACTTTCTGATATTCTCGGTAAAATTACAACTGATAACGATGGTCAATATTTAGATGAACATACTCACTTCTTTACTCACAACGGTCATACTCATACCGTGACCCATACTCATCCTCATCATGCAGATCATCATAGTCATCATCAGAGCTGGACTGAAAAACATCATATCTTTGATCCCAGTAATTGCAAACCAGGTAGAATGTGTTAAATATTCTACCCATCCTATTTGCTCTTAATTTTTTTTCCTGTTGTGAACTATTTATCATTTAATGGTTTTAGTTAGATGTCGTAGCAGTATATTGATATTTCATTTAATAACCTTAACCTCATTGCGTTCCTTAGTCCATCGTCAGGAGATATTTATTTGTTTGATAGATGAGTAGGATCGATTAATAGCTGGGTTAGGGTTTATGGCTTTAGAAAACATTTGTTGATAAGCTCTAATGATGCCCTCTTAGGTATCTGATATGTGATATACATTAAATTCAATCATACAGTTCTTGTCAATAAGTCTTGATAACAAATAAAGTCAAACTGTGACCAATTTATATCAAACTTGGTCAATAAATTCGACCATTCTCTATAATACTATAACAAAATGACTACTATAATAGGAATTAAAACAACTGAGGGAGTAGTACTTGCATCTGATAAACGAGCCAGTAAGGGTTTCTTTATAGGATCCAAAGATCGTACAAAAGATTTCTAAAATAGATGATACTCTTGCAATTGCTATTGCAGGACAGTTATCTGATGCAGAACATTTAATCAAAATTACTGCAGCGGAGAGAAAATTGATAGAACTACGGAGGGGATTTCCATTGAGTGTAAAAGAATCTTCAAGACTAATCGCAAATCTCGCCTACTCGGGGCTAAAGAATTATCAACCATATTACGTCGAGTTACTAGTAGCAGGCGTAGATACCAGCGGATCACATGTAAATGTTGCAGATATGAGTGGTGGGATTACAAATGAAGATTATGCTGCATCAGGTTCGGGAGCCCCCATAGCTTATGGAGTTCTTGAAAGCCTTTACCATTTTGATATTACAAACGACGAAGCAAAGGAAATTGCTAAAAAGGCTGTTGCAGCGGCTATGGAACGAGACCCCGGCTCTGGCAACGGGATAGATGTTTTAGTCATACCAAAATTGGTAGCAGCCGAACGGGTTGTATTATAAGGAGTAGGAAGATAACAGAAAATGTCTGAAGATAATAATTCTGCAGGTTCTCCTTATAGTTTTGGGAATAACAGTAGATATCCATACTACTATGGACAAGGTGGTCGCCTGGTACTAGTAGATAATGCTCTAGAGGCGGTAAATAAGGGTTCAACAACTATTGGGTTAAAAACTCCAGAATTCGCCCTCATTTCAAGTCATATCAAACCCACTTTGCCCTTAGTGGATCCTAATGAAAAAATATTTGTAATTGATAAGCACATAGGAGCGACTGGAGCAGGCTATATTGCAGATATAGAACATTTAATAGAAGAAATAAGGTTACAAGGACAGAAACATCGCATTTCATATGATAGCTCTATCGACATAAGATCTATCACAAAACATCTAAGTACTTATTTACACAATTACACAATTTATGCTGTAAGACCACAAGCGGCTTCAATAATCATTGCTGGCGTAGATGAAAATGGGATACATTTGTACCGAGTTGACCCCAGTGGAACTTATTTGAAAGGAGGTGGGTTTGCAATAGGTCACTCTTCAGATGTGGCACTAGACGTGATTCAAAAAGGCTATGACACAAATATGAATATTGAACAGGCATTGAAATTGTCAAATGAAGCTATAGAAAAAGCAATCGGAGAAAAACCGGTAGTTGAGTCGGGGATAGTTACGTCAAAAGGATTTACAAAATTAAGAAAGGATCTCTAACATAATGTAATGTTGATACCTTGATATCAATCAATTCATTATACGTGGTAATGATTCATAAACACATTTTTTTTGCTATTTTATTCAAAACCTGTAGGTCATAACGCACGAAAAAATAGATTGATTATTTGAAATCTTGTATCTTATAATATCTTAATTCCCAGTTTAGGTGCAAGTCCTAACAAAATGAATTTGATATTTCGTCACTTATTTCCTATTATGCGAAAATTTAATGTCATTAGTGTAAACAGGCGTGTATTCCTTTTCTGGTATAACTTCTTCAAGTAAGTTCTCTTGCAGAATTTTTATTATTTCCTCAATTATCCTGTTTGAGTAATACATAGCTTCCACTTTCTCACTATCAGAAACGGCATCGGATTCTACAATAATATATTCTGACAGAATATTAACATTAATCTGAAATATTTTATTGTTGCTGTTTTTGTCTACTACTATCCATTGAAGTCTAAAACCTGTTTCTTTTTTTATCATGCCGAACCATCTTAATATGCCAAACCATTTCCCGGTTAAATGATCTACGATGGGTTCGATGTTACCCTTTACAGGCATATATATCTGGATTAATTGCTTATATTTTCTAAGTTTTTTTGATTTATCTATTTCTAGCTCTTCATTTAAAAGATTATCTTCTAATATTTGATTGAAGTTATACGCACTTCCTTCAACCAACTTGTACCCTGATGATGTTTTCTCAATTAGGTTCAAGTCCAAAAGTCTCTTTAAAGCCCTTGATAGACTTTGTTGGTGAATATCAAGTTTTCTCTCGAGAGCCTTAAATGAATATGTTGACCACATTTCTTTTCGTAGCAAAGATAGAATTTTCTTGTCGTTATTACGAACATCATTGATAGCTATTATAAACTCCTCATCATCAATATGAGGGTCCGTTTTCTGTTTTGAATTTAATGAAAAGTAATTATAACCCATTTTTAAATTAGTTGTCTGATTTGGAATTATGTGATCAGCGTGAAGAAGTTCCGCATAGTTTTGAAAATTATCACGATTACTAGATTCAGGCAGTGGTAACAATAACTTTGTCATTTGCAATTTTAGTTCAACCTCTTGCCTAGAGATGGAGATAATTTTACAAGAGTTGATGTCGAAATTTTCCCAGAAATAAATTTTATTTTATTTATAGATAATTCTTTCCTCAATTCCATGAGTTATATATCGATTAATCCGCTTAAATACTTATTTCAAAGACCATTTTATCTAGTAGTCATGATCAAGTTTTATGGCTCATTTTCATAGTACTGAAAATATAGATAAAAATGATTAAGGTACAAAAAGTAGTACAAATTAAACAATAGAGCGTTGTTTGGTTTCCACTGAAATTTTATTGATCCCTTTTGTATTTACTAACGAGATTCGCTGAACCCATCTAGACAAATAAATAAATGAATGGAATTAACCTGGTATTTCAATTTAATCACGACCTAAAATTATTCATGAGTTTCATCAAGTCATAATGTTTTTCAATGTATTCACATACGGTAAACCTTGTTACTGAGCTAAAACATTTCGTAACTTTATATCTCCATTTGTTGATCTATCGGGTAGAAAATTTCTGTGCTTACAACGATTATGACTAAATAAATCTGAATTTGGTAACGAGAAATACTAGTATATAGTAACTAGGTGAGCAAACAAATAGGTAAGAAAATTATATTAGTATGTACTAATATAAAAAATGGATTTTCATCAGAATTTTACCACAACAAAGCTTAGAGGGAGAATTATCTTTTCGTTTAGTTTATCTATTTTTTTAATAGCTGGAATGGTTATTTTGACTAGTACTTCTTCTGTTGCAGATGGACAGGTAGGGATACTAAAGCCGGCGTATTCAATCACACTCAGACTGATTCTTCAGGAAACACAACTTGGATAAATTCTGGTAACTGGTCAATGATTGGAATAAATACATCATCTCCCAGCTTGACTGCCATTATAGAAATGGCCAAACCAAATGGGAGTGCGGGACATGAACATGAACATGAGATAAATGATTTCAAATTAATAGGGTCACCAGTTATTGAAAACCAAACGATCCACCTTAATGGTACTTCAACTATAACCATGAGGGATGGTACAGTTACAAATGAACCCACAGTAATTGCTTTATCACAGGAAAAAATTGACATTTACTTTGATCCTGAGGATATAAAAAATCATTTTGAGAATCAGTCAATCTTAGGAATAGCGAATTGAGTACATCAAACTTTCAATAAGTAATAAATATATCTTCTTTTATTTGATAATTCCATATCTTAATAACCTCTATAACTGGTAATTATTCTAGCGACTAAAATTCATTCCTTGAATCCTTTTATATCTCAGATCTTTTTTTACTTTTGAAGTTGCGCATAAAACTCTAACAAGTTAGTGTTAAATGGTAGACATCATATAGACTCTTATTAACGCAGTCGACAATTACGTTACCTGTTCTTAATATGCATACAACTGAAGTTAGGATTCCACTCTGATTTATAAAATAAATCAATTATTTCATGGAGATAGTTACATTTGTACAAGTTAAATATCGATAAGTTCACATCTTACTGATCCCCAAATTAAGAGTGTTCTATTTTATATCACTTGCAATTTTTTGTCTCTAGAACAATTATAAAAATAGAAAACAGGGTCCTACTTTGCTTGGAAACTCAGTAAATATTAATAAAAGAACTCCCTTAAATTCTTATTGTATTCCAAATATACCTTTAAGCAACAAACCATTTGAGTCCAACCTTGGCAGTTACTGTATGATTCATCTAATGATGGCTGGTCTTCATTTATCCAACCTGCCTCTGAAATTGTTACTAGCGTCGTGTCATCTCCAAGTCGTTCAAAATCCATCTCTACTGTCAAGCGATTAGATTCTACTGCACTAGCCCATTCAAAAACGATTTTCTGGTTCTTAATTGTCTGTTTTACATATACTGAAAAAGCACCAGGATAATCATGAAAATCCCACATGACCTCCATTCCTTCATCGAGTGGGCCACTTGCTCCACCTGTAGTAAAATATTTGCTTAATTTCTTTGGATCGTAGACTGCGTTATATACTTCCTCGACAGGCTTTTTTATTTTGGCTTGCACTCTAAATTTCAAATTCATACATATACGCCGTTAGAAGGTTTATTAGTAGTATATGTTATATAAATGTAACATGTATTCAGAGAGCCACTATGACCACGTTTTTAAGGCACTGGGTCATTCTGGCAGACGTCAAATCCTTGATTTGATTAAGGATAAACCACATACAACCTCAGAATTGTGTCTTATCTTAAAAAAAATGGATAGATGTACGGTAATGCAACATTTGAACGTCTTAGAAAAGGCTGGTTTGATTATAGTTAAACATAGTGGAAAATATCGCTGGAATTACATTAATCTTCTTCCTATTCGAGAATTACATGATCGCTGGATAACCAAATTTTCTGTGGATGCCATAGACTTGCTTGCAAAGTTGAAACATGATGTAGAATGAGATCACTGAATACGGGAATCTGAATTTTAGTTCAATAGATGTATTGAATTATCCAATTGTTATTTGGATTTTGCAATTGCTTTTGGGTAGCAGTTAGGTTTATTGATGTCGCGGATCAGATAGAAATCTAGTTTCTGAAGAGGAACAGCATGATTATCCATTTGTTACTAATGGGATTAAAAATTAAGTGTGATTAATAAAATTTCACTTTGAGTACTAAGAACAGCCATTGATTAAAAAATTAATATGGTGTTTCAAAAGAATTAAATCTGTTTCTTAACCGCTGATTTGGTATGAGGTTTACATCAATTGATACATTCGTGCTACTTCAGATGGCAACGTATAATCTAACTGAGTGTAAGGTACAATCCCAAGTTTCCTAATTGCTAAGAATATCGTTCCATAAACTTTATCTATTTTATTCATAAAGTAGTCATATGGGGTATCAAAAATACTTTTTATTCTTATCATTTCTTATTGTCATGTCATTAATATCGCCATTCAATGTACCTATAGAAGAATCATTAGCTCATAATTTTACCTCGGATATTGATGCTTCCTTTCTCAGTGAAGATAATAAGTTATATCTTTTAAAAGGCGACCAGTACGTTCGCCTTACATTTTACGTGGGCCAGGGTGCAACGATGGATAGTGGTTATCCACAACCAATCAGTAATTGGGTTGATCCGCAAGATTCTTAGGCTCATAGGTAGGATTACGTATATATCACTACAAAAACTTTTATTTTTTCCCTCTTCTCATATTACTTTAGATATTTTTGGTATCAGTGAATCCAATTATTTATACAAAAGGTTCATTAATAGAATTAAGTCTGTTTTTTTCATTTGTGAACGTTCCTTTTTTTGTTGTAATAGGGTGTCATCCTGATTAAGTGCGTGGTGATTTCCAGGAAAGTATTTTGAATGAAAAAGATAAAAATTACCAAATAGATTATCTAGTTATTTACCAATATTGAATATTATATACCATTTCTGATATCGTATAAGTACAATATGCTTGGTTAGTTGTTGGTTGGTGCGTCCTATATGCAACCCTTAAAAAGTTAAGCTATCAAATGCTAATTATCATGATACGATACGCAAAATACTACTGTGAACAGCAATTTGAAATCCTACTTACATGTTACTTGAGATATCTACTAAACACCAAATTCTATACATCTCGTTATAACCATTGATAGATACCCACATGGCTGATTATAGGTCAAACAAATCGACTGTGAATAATTTAATAGCCTATTCTAAACCAAATAAAAATAAAAATTTTCCTCTGATTATTGCGTATTTGAAAGAATCTGCAAGTCAAAAGCTTTTATCAAATTAGGATGAATCTGTGTGTGAACGATCATCATTATATCCGTTGGTGAGACTTTGGAATCTAGCGAATTTACAAGCTGCATGATACCACTTTCCAGATTAGTACCATAGGTGGAGGTCCTATTTTGGGATATAATGGGTTTAAGTTCTTTATTAAATATATCCAATAGTTTTTCAGCCATCCCTTTTGCACTTTGATAATTTGCCATATTTACTATGGGTTTATTTGTATTCATTTTGGTATCCGAATCCTTCATTGTTGGTGACATATCAATCATCTTGTTCATATCCATGTTGTTATTGTTACTAGAATTATAACTATTACTATTTTCAACCATAGACCCGTTGTTCATATTTCCCATATTTCCCATATCGGTCATATCAAATTCAACACTATAAGCATCACCATAATTCCTTAATACCTCGTCTACCCCATCAGCAAATCTCATAGGATGGATTGAGCCACTGTTGTTATCCTTTTTCGGACTAAATATATTTGATATGAACGTGGTAACTTGATTTAGAAAGTTAGAATCTTCCGCTTGCTTTTTAGTTTCCGCTAGGGTTATGACTTTGTCTACATTCGTATTGATACTTGTAACTAATTGGTTTGATTGTTCTAGTTTTTGTTTTTCGCCTTGAACTGATGTAGGGGTATTTGAAAATGAAGATGTTAGGTTGCGCAAATCTTCTACAGCTAATTTGAGATCATCTCCAATTTTTTTATCCTGTTTAACTATTTCTACCAACAAGTCCCAGTAAAAAATACTAACAGCTTCATCTGCATGTTTTTGAGCCAAAGTTATATTATTATTTAGAAGATTTGACTGAACAAGATTCGATTCTGTCTGAAATTGATCTAGAGATGCTACAAATGAAGCATAATTATTTGGAGGAAAATTGTGACCATACGCATTTTGGAAAAAAGTAGAATCAGAACTAATACTTGTATTATTATGTATGATTAAGCTAAATAAAATACCTAACACAAATAGAACATACAGGGTATTTTTCTGCTTCACAATAGTAAAATTAGGTTTGAATGTTATAATAATACTTCGCTTGATTACGATTAACAATCTATTGCTTAATCGCGCATCATCTATTGATATAATGAGTGTTTTAATTTACCTATATTAATCCAAAACACAAAAAAGATCAATTGTTTTTTATTCTGACAGTAACTTCAACAAGTTGTTCTCATTCATCGATTAATTTATGGCGATATCGTAACAATCATTATCAAGAAAAATATAATGTCGTTCTTCCTATAATTCGAGTATCAGGCAGAGAATAATACAAGAAACTTCATCCGTCTATTTCTTCGTGGCACAATATTAAATGTTTGACTGAAAATAGATCACCGGATATTGCCTCGATAGATATAGTGGAGAGACGCGAGAGACTGGCATAAGTATTATTATAGAAACTTCTCCCATAGGATCTAGTCCACGATATTACCAAAAACTAGTTCGAAATGCTGTCATCATTATTACTTTCTTATCCACCTTCACATAACGCATATTACGGAATTTCTATTCTGTTATGGATGTGTTATTGCCAGATCACCTTGAATATTTCTTTGATCCAGATATACCGAAAAATAAATCAGTTAACTTCTAGGTTCCACATCGTATAATTGTAAGTATTTAGCTCATTGTCTATATCCCAATCTGCTATGCCGATAACTTTATTGAGAAATGTAAGCGAACCGTTATCATTTAACTGTGGATCGTATAGTTGTGCAGTAGGATAAAACATGATATTCCCATTTGAATCTGTAAACCCACGACCGTATCCTTTCATTTTGACAGAATCGTGCTTTGAATTGGTATTATTATTCTCATTATAAACTAGTTTGCCGTTTCCTTCTCCTTGAATTACGCCATCGGATCTATGGTTGTTTATATAAATCCAGTATCCAGTAACCTTGGGTCCTCCGTCAGTAAATTGCCCAATACCTTCGTAAGAAACCTGAACCTTTGTCCCATTTATTCCGCTCTCAATTATTGTTTGATCTATGATATTGCCATGACTAGAATAGATCTGTTTTGCATTCACTGTATTTGTATTTGAATTATTTGATTCTTGCCATAATAAATTATCTTTGTTATTAGGTTCTGAATCTAGACCATTTGAGTCCGGATTTGAAAAAGTACTGGAAAAAATTCCAATAGCCATAATCCCTGCAATTGCAATAAATAACTTGGTTGATACATGGTTTTTTGCATCTGAAATGTTAACAATGCTTATATTAAAGCGATATGTCCATTTTCACATAGGGATACTACCAATGATATCAAAATACACTTAATTTTCATGATATGTTAGGAGACAAGGAACATGGATATCCTCTTGTTAAAAGCATTTACAAATTCTTCAATTATTCGTACCTGTTCTTTCGTTAACCTGCCCGATTGTATTGAATTGGAATCCATTTTTATCTTATTGTCCATTATTTTTGCCACCTCTTTAATTGTTTTATTCATAGAGTGTCTATGTCGCTCAGATATTTATATATATTGGTATAAATTGGCAATGACAAACAATAACATCATATCAGGGCTATTCGAGCAGCATAAAATATTTTAATCTTTTCAAGCTATCCACGAGTAAAACAAGGATTCTTGCGAACTTATAATATTGAGAAAACAGGATTTTGAATATTTTAACCTCAGATTCGGTTTGCTTGGGAAAATGAGATTATATCCAAAGGGTCTATCGATTTTCATCATCAGATCACCATAAGATCCTGTAAAAATGGTCCTGCCCTTTAGTTCAAATCAATTCTGTACACTTCGCGAAATTCCAAGATGAAGAGTGAAAGTTATCCCCGTAAAAAAGAAATATCATAATCTGATTCTTTTGTAGATGTGGATTTTAACTCAGGACAATTGCTAAGTACCATATCTAATTTTTGTAATTCCACCTGAGATCGATTTGATATAGTCCCTTCTTCATAAGATGCAAGAAAATTTTCCTTATTTCCTTCCAGTGAATATAAATTATTTAGGATTTTACTGGCATTTTGTTTACATTGTTCTTCAAAAGCGAATGGGGCAAACGATCCTACTACTACTGTGGTTACGATGATTATTGATATAGATAAAACTATGATGATTTTTTGGTTTTTTTCCATAGTATATTGAATTAGTCAAATCGTATTATAATAAAGATATCTTATATCTTGTTTATTGAGATGATTTCGTGTCCTCTTATAAACTTGATATCTACTGATCTATTTATTCTCTTTTTACATCGTTCCATTCAATCAGATAATTTCGCATTTCCTTGTCAGAAAATACGAAATTGTTAATTTCTATCCTAGAAAACTATAGATTTGTATGGACCAGCAACGACAATATCCGTGGTGGGCTACTAATGAAAATAATTTGATGTACTTGCTATCATGATGTGTAGCAAAAAGATCTGCCTTCTTAAATAATGATAATCAAAATTAGTTTTATTATCATGGATAGGTGCGAGAAGTAAGATGGAAGTAACAAATTAATCTAATGTGTTGGGAATTGGCATTGCCCAAGCCAAAAATATTACCGATTGTCGTAGCATATAGCATATGCCTGTACAGTTAATGCTGAATCCATATTTGAACTCGTAGTAATTGTGGTGGTAAATGTGCTAAGAGAATCTGGAATTGCAGAATAAGAAATTACATTTCCATCAGTAATATCATATAGGGATCCTCCTCCCAAGTTCAAGTCCGTTGTGACATGATGCAGTAGAGGAATAAGGGTTACCACCAGTTTTATCGGTCGGTCCATGAATTATGTATATTTTTCCATCTAATGACGATGAACCAGTGGAAGACGATGAACCAGTGGAAGACGATGAACCACTACATTATTTGTGGTATCTGTGGAACTGCTTACATGATTAGCATCAGTTGAACAACCTATACTAGATGTGCCTTTGGGACCAGTTGGACAACCTACACCTCCAATACTTTTCGCATTACCTTGACCTATTTGACCTCCAGCATTCTCCATGCCTTGATTACCAAAATGAAAATTACCTCTTTGCGCTAATGAAAAATTTAACAGATCGGGACTATAAGGGGTGTTAAAACTATAAAAACTAATCCATACATTAATAATATACTATTTAAAAAAGTCATAATTTAGACATCAGAGAATGGTAATATAGATTTTATTCATCATACTTTATCTTGATGTTGCTGTCATAATAAAGATAGATAATCCATGATATTTTCATTCCAAGTGTTTGGTATCTATGTATATGTGGTTTGATCTTATCTGAATTTATTTGCTAGTCGTAGAATGACATTTACCGAAGTTTAAACAGAATATTCCTCTTTTTTGATGTGATACCTCAATGCACGTATAAATGATGATGCTATCAAAAGGCGTCTAATAATGTGTCTAATAGTGGTTAACATTTATGAGCATTGTTATTAGAGATCCGTTAATTCTTTAAGAGAATGTCAGCCAAAAAGCAAATCATTGTTAATTATTTTTCAATCCTTGAGCAACTAGTATTGAATAACATCCCAGTCCACATTTTTCACATATTGGCTTCATTGCTTTACTGTCGGAGCTTCCAATACAACAAGGCTGTTTTGACATTCCTTTATGATCTAACGATAATATTGCCCACGAAGGACAGTCCACGGGGGTAGTTTTAATCCCTCCCCAGTTCCCTTTCATTAGTTCTAGTTGTTTTTCAGTGTTCATGATAAAGTCTGGATATTTAGTTCTTAATCTTTGAATATTATTAATTATATCAGTTCTTGTATCACCGAATGGTAACCAAAGCGGATCATTATCTGCGAAGGGTGTATGAAACTGAAACCCTATTTTATTTATCGTATCTTTCCATTCATCAATTAGATCTTCTATGGTGGTATAATTCAGAGAATTTATAGTCATTGTGATCCAAATGTCCTTCCAAGCTGGTTTTCCATTGCGATCGGGCCCGGAGATATAGTCTAAAATATTCTTTTTGGTTTTGGAATAAGCGCCTTTTCCTCTAATGCTATCATGAACTTGTTCTGTACCATCAAGAGATACCCAGTAAAAGTAAAGCTTGTCAAATCTTACTAAAGGATAAGTACCGTTAGTTACTACACATATTCTTCTAGGCATCTCATCACAAAAAACCTTTATGATATCTTGACGCATCATTGGCTCGCCTCCAACGAGTGTAACTACATAGACATGATGTTTTTTAAAGGTCTGTTTTATTATTTCTTTCCAATCCCCGGGACTCAACTCGTCTAGTTCATTTCTTCTAGTTTTCCACCAGTAACAATGGGAACAATGCAAATTGCAGACGTTGATAATATCTGCAGAACCATAGAGAAATGGTTTAGATTTAAAAAACTTTATAGACATATATTTACTTAGGATACTAAAAATTGTAGGAGCGTCTTTTATTATATCGGTTATACCCATACCGTATACAATATCTACCAATAGTAATCATAGATAACATAGATTCCAAAGTATATTAATAATACGCACATTTAGACATATTCTTTAGTGGATCTGCACTTTTTTAGATAGGGTTAAACTTTCCATATTTCTCTTCTATGATTAATGTCCAATTAAATTAGAATGTCGTAAAAAAAGTATTTGGACAAATTGATCATAAATGACATACAAGTATTTTTATGTTCAAGATTTATCATTTCTCCTCATTACTTCCACTTGTATTAGTAGGGTTATTTCAAATTCAGGTTTTCATCCAATGTACTGGTCATCGACAACATAAAATATCTATATTGTTTCCGTATTCTATTTCTACAATATCCTATGGAGTAATTTGGATTTAATTAAGTTGTTCTATAATTGCAAGAAACTATGACCTACTACAATACTGTTTGTTTCTATCTCTGAAGTTTTATCATGGTATTTTTCTAAAGCATTCCCCAAACAAATCCAATCTATTTTCCATCAATTGAGCAATGTCCATAAAAAATAGAATTTCTTTTATGTGCTCTTAATAGTGCTATGTAAGTTATCAGGTGGGGTAAACTGAGATATTGCCTTGAAAAGTTAACACAAAAATGGTCAATTATGACCTAATTATTCTGTTCGTTATTCTAGTTCCAGATCATGCTGTTTGCTACTGAATTAATGGTTCATGTGAAGGAATCATTTGTAAAAGATATTGAAATGATGATTAACATGAACTGAAAACGATATCCATCATAATATACTTAAGAGACATGGTATGTATATAGTAATATGGTAATAGAAAAAAGTTATAATAATAATCACCTTCCCTTCCTGTCATTAGATTCTCTTCATAAAAGCACTGTGATAAATCAGACAAAAAATGAAAGTATCGTTGTCATAGCTGAAGAACAATCAAATGAAAATGTGGAAACATCTTTTCGCCAAAGATATTCTCAAGAATTGAGAACTAAGAAACAGCAAATATATGATATAGAAAGAGGATTTAATGAGTTAGACGACGAAAGAAGAAGTGTTAGACAGCAAATGATGCGAACTCCTGGACGAAGAGGAGAGATTATAAAAGAAGAAGAAATCTCAAAGGAATTTAGCAGGAGATTTTATGAAACTCCAGAGATACGTACAAACTAGATCTCCTTCACTACATCACATAATATCATAATTTTTATATCGTTTTATCTCCAAAAAATAAAGTTTTTACCAGTTTATAGAATTGTACTTCATGTTAGGGGCGTTTATTCGTATTTTGGTCATCATATCAACATGATCTAGCCTTGCTTATAGCAAAGATACGTTAGTAGGTTTTTCTATACGTGTTTTGAAACTCTCTTCAACCCTGATGGCACCACTTTTTATTTGATCTTGTGATTAATACATCGTATAAAAATAATGACTATCAAAATTTGAATTGGTAAAATATGTTCTAATAATATCTATTCGAAATAAAGGCTAAAGTTAAATCTAAATATACCCAAAAGTCAAAAAGAAAGGATTTCCTCTGATTAACCTCTACTTGTAATATATTACCATTAGCAGCTATCACCAATTCTTCAGAATTGTTGGATGAGATGATGGTTAGATAATGAAAGAAAGCTTTGTTGGGTTCTATTGCAATTACTTCAGGTCTGGTTTTTATCTTATTATATATGCTATTTAGTTATATTTTGATAATCCTTAATATGTATCATGTATATCTTAAGGTATGAGTAATATGGACAACATTCAATTGTTAATGTGTAAGAATTGTACCCATTCAAAGGATGAGCATAGACAACAACCCAGTGGCCCAAGATTTTATGATCATCGCTGTTTATTTTGTAAGTGCCAGCAATTCACATAAAGTTATTTTTTTGTCTCATTTCTATTATTCGCATTAATGACGTGAGTGCCTGATTCTAGTTGTACAAGTAATATTCCTCTGATAATTCATACTACCATCATTATTGCCATTTCCTTATAATTTCCTACATGAGAATAGAATCGCAATCATCTATATGTCAATATGAAATAAGCACCTTTCAAACAAACATCCAGTAAAACATTGCTTTTAATATGCTATTTAAATACCACGGAAACAACCGTATTCAATGTTTATACCAATTATGAGCAACATCATCCCAAAAGATAAATTCTGTGTTAGCGATTTACCCAATTGAACTCCGTCCAATTGAACTCCGAAATCCTAAAGAGATATCCAAATAATCCTATACTTATTCCCAATAAGAATAACTGGTGGGAATCAGAAGCTGTTTTTAACTGTGCCATATTATATGATGGAAAAAAAATTCATATGCTTTATCGTGCGATCGGAGAATATGAACACTACCTTTCAAGAATAGGATATGCATCCAGTGATGATGGTTACCTCTTTAGCAGGCGTGATGGAATTGCGTTTAATCCTACATTCGACTACGAAAAATACGGTATCGAAGATCCCAGATTGACCGAAATTGACGGTCAAGTTTACGTTACTTATGTAGTATTACCCGATCGTCCAAAAAAAGGTCCCATGGTATCAACTGCACTAGCAACTACTAAAGATTATTCCAAATTTGAAAGACTGGGCATTATTACGAATGAAGGGATGGATAACAAAGACGTGGTTCTTTTTCCAACCAAAATGCGTTCTAAAAATACCATGAATAGTGAAAAGATGGCGTATTTCTGCTTGCATAGACCAAGTTCTTGGGTAGGTGACGCATACGGAATTGATAAACCTAGTATATGGATTGGAGAGGGAAATACATTGACAAGTTTTGAAACGCATACTTTGCTCATGAAGCCGGAACAAAAATGGGAAGAACTAAAGATCGGTGCTGGTCCTCCGCCTGTTAGAACAAAATATGGATGGTTAGTGATATATCATGGTGTGAGCGCAGACAGAACATATAGTGCTGGTGCTGCACTTGTGGATTTAGAAGATCCATATAAAATAATTGGTAGAAGCAAAGAACCTATTTTAGTGCCTACTACAGCATATGAGAAATATGGTGATATAAACAATGTGGTCTTTCCTACAGGTGCGTGCATTATCAATGGAGAACTTTTTGTTTATTATGGTGGTGCTGACAAGGTGTGTTGCGTTGCAACGGCCAAATTAAGCGAACTTGTAGATTATATTTTTCAAAATAGTTAATCTACCCAGGGTCGTTAACTCATTGAAATAGTGTAGGATTAAGAAAACTGTTTATTTAGTAAGATTTAATAAAAATGGAGTGACAATTTCACTGACTATCATCATATATTATATTATTTCATTGTTCATAAAATGTAATTTAGAAAATCTTCAAATCATTACCTTTTACATTAACTATTAAATAATATAGTAAGCAGTGAAAACAAATTCAGAACCATGTCTTTTCATGTTATAATCAGAGATTAAAAAAATAATCTCTTTAATATATGAATTCTTTGAGCATAAAACTATTAAATTTCTATTATGGGCTGGCATAAGGGACTAGGTTGTTTTTGATTCCCTCGTTCTCGCCTAAAACAGTGGTATAAAGTGCATAATGCTGCAACGCAACATTATCCCACGTTAATTCCCTATTGAATTCCTCAATTCTTTTAGTATAATGAGAGTAATTCGCTCCGAGTTTCTTTATTGCTTTAGCAAATTCATTTGGTCTTCTTTTTACCACTATTCCCAGTCCTTTATTTGCAAATTCTCTAAAGAAACCTAAATCAGTAGCTATGAATGGTAACCCGTGAGCCAGTGCATCAAACATTACCCCTGAACCTGAAGTTACAGTATAGGGAAGAATGATTATATCACATGCATAAAAAAGAATTGAAAGCTCTTTATCTGTTAAGAATCCTCGGTTCAAATTAATTATTTTGTTAAATTGTGTATCTTTCCTTTCTGTGTGAAGAACTCTTTTCTGGTTATCATGACCATCAATTGAAGACGGCTTTATCGTATTGAATAAATTTTCAGACTGATTAATTACCATTGCCCAATCATCTGGAATAACCAAATTATTTAATATGTCCCAGCCTTTTGTGTGCGTCATGAATCCAAAGAATAGAGCTATTTTACGATTTAGTGGTAAGGAATATGCTTCTCTTGCCTCCTTTTTCTTTAAAGGCATATTCAAATTTGACTCTGCACCATGATATATGACAGTAAAATTTTTCAATGATTTTTCATCATTTTCGGCTATTAATTTGGCCAAATAATTTGAAAAAACAATACTGGCCTGACTCATTTGCATTTTTTGCTTGTTTGCTGTATTAAAAGATCGGTAGTTTATAAAGCGTTTCCAATAGGCTATTATTTGCTTGCTCAAATTAACTGGAAAAGTAATCATGTTTTTATCTAAAAGATTAGGGTGTTTTGATAACTCAATCCATTGTCGTAATGGATATGCAGAATGAAATGTAGTGATTATAGGTATTTTACATTCTTTATAAAATTCATCTATGTTAGTACTTAATTTACTTGGATTGATGGCGTCCATTTTCAGTCCATAAAGTCCATGTTCTAATTGGATGTGCACAACATCAGGGACATACTCATCAACTACATCTAGTATTATTTTTGAATTATTGCCATTTTCAGGATCAATACCCAGATAATCTCCTTTTCCCTTCTCGTTGCATAAAACAGAAACTTTCATACCTGATCTTTTTAATCCCTCTGTGAGATTCTTTGCATACCTCCCAACGCCTCCGGGAATGGGTGGATATTCGGTGGAAACCATTAGAATTTTTAACGAAAATTTATCATATTTATCTAACTTATAAGACATCATAATAATAGATTGTATATAACAACCAAGACATATAAGCAAATGTAATAACGCTATAAATTCATCGATATTTACACATTTTTTACCGGTATTTACTATATCTTGGTTATCTTACCAAAACTACTGGACACGTTGCTACTTCTGAAATCCATCTAGAAATACTTCCTATACCTTTTCTATCATGCCTTTTCTTTAATGATCCACTACTACCCATTACTATCATGCTTGCATTCTCTTCCTTAGATACAGTAAGGATCTCATCTGCAGGATGACCTACCCGAATTATTGACTTGGCTACAACACCTTCATGGATTAATCTATCTACCTCCTTTCCAATCATTGTCTTGGCTCCCTCTCTAATTGTCTTTTCAAAGTAGTGCCTAGTTTTATTTAAATCATCCATATTTGAAATAAATTTTGCAATCTCTTTGGGATAGAAGCTTGTATCGTCAATAACATACAAAACAATTATGGCAGAACTCTGGCTTGTTGCAAGATCTTTTGCTTTATCTAATGCCTTTATTGACAGCTCAGTCGCATCAAATGGAACCAAAATATTGGATTTATTGTTATTCATTCATTATTACATGATTCTTTGAATATATAGACATCACCTTTTCGCTATGATCCTATCTTTCTCGTTTCAATGATTGGGTTAAAGACCTTTTATCCTCCATACCCGCTAATTTTGTTTTCTTTATGATAGCATACGATATATCATGCATTACATAGTTTGATTACAAAATCTATTTCCGACATAAATACCGTCGATTGGGTTTTTTGGTCACCCATATTCTGACATGATGAATAGAAATAAGAAAATTTCAATTTATCTACGATATTAGATTAATTTATGGAATTAAATGGAATGGATTCGACTTGCTAGTAAACTTATTTCTGGATTAGTAAATTGGACTAATTTCAGCAATTAAGGCTTATCGATCCTTATATGTTATTGACCTATCTTAGGTAATGGCCCAAAAAATTCCTGTATTTCAATTTATATGAACGATTGCAAGGCATCAAGTGCGGAATCCATATTGATATACTTAATAGGAACAAGTTATATATCTAACTTATGAAAGGTACTTGTAATTATAGTGGTATAATGATGTCTTTGGCTTATTTACACAAAGCAATAGCCGAAAAAAACCTGGTAAATAAAGATGAACTGAGTTTGAAACCGTCTGTTTGAAGGAATACACTACTGACATTATCAACACATAAGAAAGAATAGTCCTACCATCATAAAGAGACATTTATTGTCAATTTGAATTCTTATTAATGCGACAGATATTTCGTTAGGTATAGTACGTGTTTATTTGCTCCTCCGAAATCTTGAAAAATGATTTAGGAGAATCATCCTGGATTTTTTCTCCAATCATGAATTTAATAAATTTTAGAAAATACTACAAGTAGATTTGACGACCATATCTTTCCAATAATTGCATTCATGTAATATGCAAATGAATTAAGGATTAAAGTATTAAGCCAAGTAAAAAACAAACTTATATTCAATAGATGCTTTAAGAAAATAATAAAATGAAGAAAATAACTTATAACATCGAGCGACAATAATAAAATGCCGAATAAACAAGTTAAACAAGATAAACAAGATAAACCATCAGCTAAAATAGAGATATTAAAAAAAGCTAAGAAAAAGGTATCCGATGCATCACAATGTGATAATCTATCTATCGCTGAAATAGATGCACTTCACTATCAATATAGTAAAATTTCTCCATTGTTTAAGAATGCTCCTCATCCTACATTCTTGGTTTTAAGGATCTTAGAACGATATATCCAAATAGACAATATTGTTATTGGAGATGTAATCAATGAAATCAAACAAAGAGGACTCGATGTCTCTCATACTGATGCGCAAATAGATGAATTAGTGAATGAGCTGGCATTAAATAATAAAAAATATAAAGCAAAATCCAGTGGTTAAGACCTAAAAAGTATATGTATTTATTGACACTAGGAAACATCAATACTGTTTCTTCATAATATTTCTACCATCAGGTAGATGTTCTGAAAAAAGATGTTTTGGATTAATTAGTAGTATTTCGAGAAATAAAGCAAATAGCTGAAATGGAATTTGCAAAGTCAATTTTACCTATAATAATTTATGAAAATGATTTCACAATTGCTAGACGATCGAATACTGTTGTTGAATGTCATATCCTGCTGGAGAGATATTGGAACTTGTTTTTGACTTCAGAGTTTTGAGGCCTTAACAGACACGTGTATTATCTTTAAATGGAATAAAAATGAGGTTCATCGTACAAATTGGAACTAGTGTAACTATAATTATTGCTAGTTTAAGATTGTTAATACCATGTTTTATTACTGGTCATCTTTCATTGTTATTTGATATTTTGGTCGAGACAAAAAAACATCATTAAGATAGATCAGTTAAATATTCTGAATTTATGACAGGTCCACATAATCCTCAAGCACATAATTATTTAAATGCCCTTTTGAACATTTGAATGTTGAATTTGGATTCTTCTCAGACTCATTTCTAAATTCATTCATGTTGTCTGTATATACTCCACTAAAAATAATACCACAAGTTTTACATTTTAACATAAGCATTGGCATCTTTATTCCTTCATCCTCTACGTTCTCAATACGTTGAACTTGTTATTATCCTTACATAATTCTGGAAAATCGATAACCAAAATCAAAATGATAATCGATAATCTGACAAGATCGGTTACTATTCAAGCATAAACTTCCAAACATTTGTGTATATTTACTTTAATTTAGATTTAAATGTCGTTTTTCATACTCCTTAAAAATTATACTTTTGTACTTTTTGAAGGGAAAAATGTCTATTTAGTTAATTCAAAAGATAAAATCGTAATTTATGTGCCTCATGACAGAATACCCGGTGTCTACAAAAGTTGTTGGGACACAAAAACTTTATGATATCTATACATAGTGTATTCACCGATTAAGGATATTTTTTCTTGTTACGATTTAGATGATTTATTCATTCTGGTAATCATGCATTTCAACAAAAACAGATCTTCTATACAATCTTTTGATAATTCTACTTATTATTTTCATACAGATGAACTAGACCGCTCAGTTGTAATTGTGTGTATTTATGATTACTAATCAGTGTAATGAATTGACTTTGCATTTAACGGCCTTTGAAATAAACAAATAATGTGTCATGATTTTGATGAACATTAAAGGTTTTTTAGCGGGAATGGATTTGCGACAATAGTAAGCAAATCCATTGACAAAGATCTTATTTTTAGTTTAAATTTAGTTATCTAATCTAATATGTACGTGAATATCTCCAACTGCCGTTATGAAATGTTTCAATGAATCTAACCCCCTCAGTATTATTTCTTATTCTCGTGTTTCCATTCTTAGGGTTATTAAGCTGATTTCTCCTATTAATGACCTCAATAAGTTTTCTCATATTTATATATACATTTCATCATATAAGAACGTATAAAATATTGATAACAAGTCAAATTTTACTTTGGAATAGTAAATTGGGGTTTTTTGACTAATCATAGATGATTATACCTACATAAAGTAAAATTTTATTCTTTAGAGTGAAATATCACCTGGCTCTGACCTATATAATACGCTACTTATTGCACTTGTAAATGAATTCGCAACTACTTCTCAGAAAGGAGCATAATATAATCCAGTTTTCTACCCGCCTTGATCTTTTATTGTCGTTGCTTATTACAAAATATTCTACCAGATTATTGAAAATTCTTAGTTATCGTACTTATATCATCAATCGTTTATTTTCGATCATGACTTTATTTCATTTGGTAAAATATTGATTTGTGTTCTTTGATGATTTGACATAAAAGATCCTTTATCCTTCTTTATGGATCTAAAACACTATTGTTATGTTCTCATGCTTCTTTTTATTCATGAAGTAAGAAAGATACAATCTTATCTTTGTTTAATTTCAATCAGTATTATTGTTCTTTTGAGTATTTTCATTTTGAGTATTTTCATTTTGGAAATACATGTGATTATTACCTTTAGTACGCTTTGGCACGTTTGCAATTGTTGCTTCATCATCATTCTTGCTATAAGACATCAATTACTATTCGGATTCATCTTATATAAGATTATATTAGGTTCTAATTTCCACGGGAATCAGTTATTTTGAAAGGCAATCTAACGGGAAGGCCTTCTGCAAAGACTTGGCGATAGAATTTTTCATCAAATTCAAATGTTGACCTTATCTTTTTTGGAATTTGAGGTATTTTCAGAAGTCAATGTATTTTTGGGTTGATTCGCCTATAATTCAACAGGCTGATGATATTTTTACTAGTTCGCTTTTTTTTCTTGTGCAGGAAGCAATCGTGGTTTGTAAATGAAGTCTCTCGATGGAATTACTATCAATCCAGAGTCCAGCATATCCAAAACTCAATCAATTATTGCGTGTCGATCGATATACGCTGAATTTCCAATCCTGATCTCGTAGACTGGATTTTACGATATAATCTACATAATTGTCTATATTCTTGACATACGTTTGAATCATAACTTGTCACCTTTATGGGGTAAAACAGAAATGCATTTTGAGAGGACTTTTTCAAATTCTAGTAGATCTAGAGGTCTTTATATATAGCCAGAAATTACTATTGTCTAGTAATTTTCCAACCATTAATATATTTGTAGGGCGAATAATAAGTAATGAATGATGCTAGTTTTCAATTATTAATATGTAAAAATTGTACACATTCAAAGAAAGAACACAGGGATGAACCTAATGGTCCAAAATTTTACGATCATAGGTGTCTTTTATGTAAGTGCCAACAATTTACATGACCTTTCATTCCCTATTTTTCTTAAGTTAAATGTTAAAAAATGCTGTCAAAGTATTAGCATGAAGATGGGGTCAGCGTCAAAGGATATATTCCAAAATAAATCATATCAAACAAGTTCTTTCTGAAATTATTGATATCCTATTATAATAATACATTCATACTTTATTCAAATGATCTTGCTGTGTTGTCATTATAATGAAAAGATCTGGTTATCAATCTATCAGATATGACCTTGGTTGTGCGTCAACCGTGTCGTTCTTTTTTAATGAAACTTATTTGACCATTTATCTCTAAATTTGATATTTCTATCTCATTTATGTCTCTTATTCCCGCCAATCGCATGAATGATTGATATTCTTTTATGCCTATTCTAGCTTTTATCATTCCCTCCTTATCCATCTGCCCATCTTTGACCAATTCTATGACTTCTGGATTTATTATTTTCTCCATCCTTTTGTTTTTGGCACTTACATAATCTAACAGCTTGAATACTACGATGATGATGACGACGACAGTAACCATAGATAGTATAGGTGTGTCACTATTGATCATAGGTTCTGCCACTATGTTTCCAAGACTCAATATTATGATTAATTGATAAATGGTTAATTGACTGACTCCTTTACTTCCAATCCATTTTATCACAAAAAGAAGAATTCCAGATACAATTAAAGTCCTCATGATTATGGATAATACTAATGCAGGTTCAAAACTCAATGCGGTATTCAAATATTCTGAAAATGACGCAACAATGTCCATTTTATCTCTTCATCGTGATATGGGGCTAACCTTTGATATAGATTTAATTTTTCCTCTTTCAAATAGTTTGAACTATTCTTATCTATTTTTCGAATTAATTGATAATCACTTTGTAAGTAATATATGAATGGTTAGAATAGAAGAAAAGGTAAAGCTTTGTTGAAGTTTCAGTGACAATAAATAATACTGTGACGGTCGATTTGAAGTCTTAAAGCCCATCTCACCATACAAATAGTCTAAAATTAATTGGTAAAAAATCCTTGTATGTAGAATATGGTAATTGCAAAATCCAGATCAGGTGGTTAGACTAAATTGTTGATATGTAAAGTGAGATCCGTTGACGGAGCTACTATATTTTCTGTATAGAAAAATGTTATGAACAATCTTGCGTTATCATTTTTAAATTAATGTCTATAGTATTTATGAGATGTATGGTCTTAAAGTATTGGTACTTTTTAGTGTTGTTTTCTGTTTTGGGTTAATAACTCTAACATATTATGAATATGGTATTGTCTATGGTTCGTTGGCATCAAATAATTCCACTGAAAACATTTTGAATTATACTATCTACTCTGATGATAGGTTGGGAATCAGTTTTGAATATCCTTCTGACTGGAACGTTGAGGAGAAAATTAATCGGTTTTCAAAATATTCCGATGTACTAGTGTATAATGGTAGTAATTCATTCAAAATCATGAAATCTCAATCAAATTCCGATGCAGTAATGGCAGAGAAACTAGGAGGATTAAAGGAAGTAGTGGAAATAATTTTGCCCCCCGAAGAAAGGGTAGTAGGAGATATAGAGGAGAACAGGTATGCGATAGATGGTTCAGATACCGTGTCAGTGCTAACTGCAATGGAGGGATTGACTAATATTCCTGACAAAGGTTTGGAAAGAATTCTATTGATACATGATGAAATTTTGTATATTCTTAGTTATCAAAATACCGTGGATGAATTTGATTCAAAGCAAAGTCAAGAAACAATAAGACACATATTGAGTTCCTTCAGATTTATAGACTCAAACAATGAGGATGACCCAGATGGTACTACCGACGAGGACGACTAAAATTCGACAAATACAATATGGGTAACCTTTGTTATGATAGAAAGCATATCTCCTCTACTTATTTTCTCGTCTGAATTGTAAGATGAATTTAGAATTTAGCGTTTTATTGATCGATAAATCGTAATAAACCATAGGACAAAAAAATATTTCCAGGGCTACTGAGTGCTTCCCTCTTGAGTAAAGTCTTATCCTGTATCAATCAAATCGTTCCTTAGATGATATCACTCGATCTTAGTATCTATTCGATATGTGGATCGACAAGTATTTTTACATAAAAAATCATGTACTTTTCTCATCGTATGTCTGAATACTGTATAAATATCTCTTCTTTTCTGTTCGCATTAAATAAATGATTCCAATTACTAATACTATCTCTAAGGCCTTGGCCATAATTCCGGCAAGATCGACATCTTCGGGAGTTGAATTTGGTGAAAGGGGAGGGGGGAAAATGACTGAGTACAAGTATAAGACTATTAGAACCAAAGACCCTACTAATCCAATCCAGTTTAAGATTAAAGATTTTTTGTAATACTCTTTTGAAATATACTTTTTGTCAGTTTTTTTGACCGTTAGTTTATCATCAGAGAAAATTAGCAAGATATATGAAATCCCATAGAAAAGTTGTCCACCTGCGGCGGATATTAGAAATATGCTATATTCATACCTTAACGTTGCATGCCCCGAATATACTGCGAGGTGAACTATGGCTGCACCAAGTGCTAAAAACAAGACTGAATATTTAATAAATTCATCATTCGATATGGGATTTGTTTTGCTTTTTCTTCTGCTTAGAAACATCCAGCTTAAAACTAATCCGATAATCAAGATAACACCTACAGCTGAACCATAAATCACTGTAGTAAAAATGAAACCAAACGATTCAGTTATAGAGACATTAAATACGGCTCTTTCACAGTTGCAATTTGAATTATCACCTAATATTGTACGTGCAGGAGGAATTGTATTGATGATATCATCAGTAGAATTATTGGAATTATCATCTAGTATGCTTAGAACAATTTGATAATTTCCTACCTTTGGAAATATGTATGGAACTTGGAAATCGCCTACTGCTAGCCTTGTCCAAGGATAAGCAGACAACCGTTCATTGGTAAGTGTTGAATAAATTTCAACCATCCCTACCAAATTGCTCGTGTCTTTACCTTGCTTATCTTGAATGCTAAATTGGATCTGCGATAATTCATTTGGTTTGGTATATTCTGGCTCTACTTGTTGAAGAACCATGTACTTATCCCCAATTCCTGTATCTCCATTATTATAGTGAGCAGAGTGGCTGAAATGTGCCTCGGCCGAACCAAATGAGCCTGGAATAAGAAAACAAATAGAAAATATTAAAGATATTGAAATCGAGAATTTTGTATTTTGCTTAAAAGAATAAATATCATTTATTCTATAATTTTTCAATTTTATATAATTATACGAAATCATGCTATAAATACCGTTATCTTATTTATGATCTTCGAACTTCCAAATACTATAGGCTTATCTGTCTAATAGCTATTACTAGAAAATTTATGCCGAATTGCCGTTCAATAATTGCGTTGGCAACAAAATTCTGGCACTTTTAACTGAATTAGCATCATATACTTGATACGACATGTTAAAGATAGTTTTAAACATGTAGACCAAGGTACGTTGCCTATGCCTGTCAAGATATTTTATTAGAGATGTAAAATTTTATGTTTAGTTTATAGTACTGGTCACTTAATCCAAGGCGTGTGAGTGATTCAAATTTGTAGAATTAATTCTGGGATTAGAATTAATAGTATTGTTGGTATTAGAACCATCCAATCCTATTCCGCTGATTAGAGTACCAAACATTTCATTAGAACTATAAAAATGACCTCCAGTTTTATTAACATCAATCATTAAACCCAAAACCTTTTTGCCCATAAGGTGAATGGTAATTGGCACCTGTGCGTATTGGGTTCCATTATCTGAATGTATGCTTGATAACCCTGTAACTACGATGTCATTTCCAGCAAAAATAACGTTATTTGAGGTAAAATTATTAATCAGATGATTATGGGAAAGGCTTCCATCGGGTTTTATCATGGTAAAATTGGCATTAAAAGTTGCACTCATGTTCGAATTTTTCAAATTTTTGTCTCTAGAATCTTTGATTTCCAAATTCCATAATCCCCCTTGAATCCAAGTTACTATACCGTTTTCCATCTGGTTATTTGCAAAGTGTCCTGATGCAAATACTAGCATTGGCTCGTTTTGTCCACTCATAGTTAGGTTATTGTTATCATGGCCCAGAGGAAAACTGGCTGTAGGATTGGGAACTGGTTCGGAAATCATTTGTGCATGCGCCTTTATCATGTACGGTTTCTGCTGTATGGGATCCAAAATCGTAAGTGCTATTCCGACGGAAGTGACTAACAAAATTATTACAAGGGATAGGATGATTGATATATCATATTTTGATATAGAAAAAAATATACTCACTAGATGATGTATTGAATTAATACATAAATTTTTTTCGCAAGGGGATCTTATTTCTTACCCAAAATGTTTCCTATCTATGTTTATTGTGATCATGTCTTAATGTAAACTAAATCTAAATACTATCAATAAATTATTTTGTAGGGTTTTGCTACTTTGTCTTGAAAAAGTCTGTAAATCCAATAGGACAGATCAAAAAAAATATTCTGTATTTCATTTACTTGGTCTATATTTTCCTAGCCATAGAGAATTTTGAACTATTGTTCCTGAGATCGTATCCATTACAAGCATACAATGAATGATAGCATTTCAATTACCACTAATCCCGTTGTAGAAACTAATGGCTGTTGCCAGGGGTACTAATCTCCTATTATATACAAAAGCCCGGACATTTCAGAAGTATGAAAAAATCACTATGTTTGGCATATTGATTATAGATCTTACATGATGACCTTAGTTGATTAGATTTGCATCTTCATCAAAACCAATCCATGGGGTAAAAATGAATAGCCATGAATATTAGATCCAGGGACTCTCCTCTTACAAATATCGGCTAATTCATTTTGACAGAGTTACTACGGATTCAGGAAAAAAAGATTTTGATACTGATTCCTCATTCACAACATAATTGGGTCTATATAGTATTTCTTATGGATTTCCATTTACATTAATGTGAAGTGAAAGCGAATAATAACTGAAGGCTTCTTTTGATCCTACAATTAAATTTGAGAGAAACTATAGAGCAAATGAATGATGATGTTTAACAAATGATTCTACCACTGCGGATAAAAATTGATATCATTCCTAATCAAACAATCAGTAGTATGTTATGAATAAATATTTAATTTCCTCTATTATCGTATTTGGAATTTTCATAGTCTTTACACTTTTAGTTTATAATGATGTTATTAAATTGCATGATAATTCATCTGAGGACAGTTTCTTTTATGAATTTGATACTGGTGGGTTACAGACTCGAAGCTATTTTTTTTCCCCAGTCGTAACCGAATTTATGAATATTTTGTCCGATTTTGGTCGAGAGTATTTTTGGATTATTGTTCCTATTCTGTTGTTTGTTTTTGGAGGAATTGATGGTAGAATAGCTGCCATAACCATCTTGATTTCATTTATACTTGTTATTCCTTTGACTACTTTGGTGAAAGATTTGGTTGACCGGGACAGACCGCATATTTATTACGAAACTTCAGTCAATAAATTACCGGTAGATGAATCCTATCCTTCTGGTCACGCCAGTATGGTATCAGCTGGTGCATTAGCAACTCTATTATCATTAAGAAAATGTCCTATGCAGAAATTGATATCCTCTCTTCTTGTAATCGAAGCAGGATTAGTTTGTTTATCCCGTTTATACCTTGGAGTCCATTATCCTACTGATCTAATAGGCGGTATTCTATTGGGAAGTGGAGCGGCACTTTTAGTAACTAGTGCTCATAAGATGATTGAACGACTTGCCAAGCTCAAAATTTGATATGTTTTTTTCTGAATATTATAGTTTAATTCAATCTCAGAATCATCAGTTGGATTCTAAAGATTGATTCAAAACGACCAATGTTAGAAAAGGATAATATGAGAACGTTTTGTCCTAACTTGATCCTTAAGGGCTGTTATTGAAAAGACCTCCATGAACATGCATCTTGAAATTAATCAAGTTGACTTGAGAAACTAATCCAGATCCTGAATCACTAAATCCTCATTTTCTGCATTTAATAATCGTGATCTAATCTATAACACAAAGTCAACTGGTTCAATGGGTTTGTCGACTGTCATGATGATATAAAGATTGTATAGTGATATCCAAAAATCATTGCAATACTGTGATGTTTAAGAATCTCATAGTATAAACATGCATCACTTAATCCGATTTAATATATGTCATTATAACGTTGCAATCCTTTGTCTCTACTTTCATTATTCCACCGTTACAGTCACTGGAGAAAGAAGAATTGTAGTTTGGAATAGCTGATATAGTGACGCTGTACATTCCCATTGACAATTTTACCGTAGTTCCAGAAGCATTTCCTTTAAAGGTATCAGGGATTGGGTCGTTGGCGTGAATATTCACTGTGAAATCAGAAGAGACATTCCTTCCATTTTCTCCATTTAATATAGTTACTTTCACTATCATTACTCCTTTATTCTCCGCTGTTCCCAAGGCTGATGATGAGTTATCAGTGCTACGCTTACTTTCCTGATCGATTTGATTGGGATTGGTGTTGATGAAATTGGCCCCAGTGGAGGTGTCATTTCTTAAGTTTGAATCTAATTCTGAACCAAAACAGGTTAACGTTACAAGAGAAGTCATTAATACAGATAAAAATGGTAGTAAAAACAGTTTAGATGTAAATTTCATAAATTATGTTTGTATTTCCATATTAAAAAGAGTACAGGTCTTTATAATCCCTATCTAACAATTGATTGTATAACTAGTCCGATATTTCCTGGGATGGCTGTAATTGGTCCTTGACCATTGGTAATCATTTTAAAAGATTTTTGGGGTGAGTATAGTTCCACCGAATGCCTTTTCTCTGGTGATTTTATGATGTTTTTTAATGATTGTTGTTTGACGCAATGCCAATTGAGCAAATTAGAATAAGAAATGGCGTACCAGTAACTAGATTAAATTCTGCTATTAACATCTACTATTAGGAAAAAGGATTCGCATATTTGTGACAATTCATTTAGCTATCTTGTGATTTATCAATAGGCAATTTTTCATGAACCATAAATTAAATGATTTTTAATTTAAGACCGCAAATTAAAGTAAATAGTATAATCAATTTCAAAAATAAGGCAAAAAAATTAAATAATAAATCACAATTATTCTATATGATTGTTCTAAAATTAACGAGTAGTATTATTTTTGTTAACCATGTTAACAAATTATTTTAATAAGTGTTTTTGTTAAATAATTAACAATTAATTTGTTAAGGTCGAAAAAAACTACAAGCATATTTTTACAAACTACTTTGATAGCGTCACTCTCTTTCATTTTTACTTTTGCCGGATCTGACCCTTCATTAGGAGCCAATTTGGGATTTGCTCAAAACCTTGATTCTAACACCATCCGGATTCTTAGTACTTCGACTTTCATCGATGATATGGGAAATTTTCATGTCATAGGTGAAGTAAATAACACTGCATTTGATCCTCAAACAAATATTGTAATTACAACAATTTTGTCCAATACAACAAATAATACTATAGTAGGCAATCATTCTGCTTTCTCATCAATAGGAACCCTGAGACATGGTGAATCCTCCCCATTTGATATATTGATACAGGACCCTCAAATATTAGGCAAGTTTAACTTTATTGAATTCGCTACAAGTTCTCAACCTGCAATAGAAAAACCTGGTAACCTATTTATCAATGGCAGCAGTGCCTTCTTTGACAATATTGGTAATCCTCATATCACAGGTAATATAATAAACCAAGGACAATTCCCAGAACAATTCTTAAATCTTGTTGCAACATTTTATGACAATTCAAGTCTTGGTATAGTTGGAACTCAAAGTTTTGGACTAAATGTTGCTAATTTGTCTCAGAATCAAATGGCTCCATTTGATATCACCATTACAGACAATAAAACTAAATCCCAAGCTGCATTCTATTCACTAAATATTGAATCTGATCAAAGCTCTATGGGTTTACCTTTTAGTTCAAAATCATCATTTGTTTCAACTGGAGAGTCTTTAAATAGTGTTGGTGCTATGAGTAATATTTCATCGCCAAATAGTGGAGTTGGATTGTCAAGTATAGATAACAGTAACAATGATTCAAGCAATACTAGAAGTGATTCTGATGATAATGATCAAAATAGTAATGACAATGATGATAATCAACGCGGAGAAAAGAAAACAGATGATAATGGGAATCCATATTATAATGACGAAAATTGTAATGAGGAACCCGGCTCTTCTGGAGGAAACTCGTCTGAATGCCAGGATGCAGAAAATGAAGAACAAAGTGAGGGGGAAGATGAAGATTCTTCAGAAAAGGATCAAGGTCCCCCATCTAACTCCGACTCTTTAGGAAATAACACTGGAGAAGATAATGACGATGGCGATGGAAGCAATGACGATGATAACACAGATAGCAATGAAGACAATGGTAGTAACGATGACGGTGATAACAACTAGATAATTACCTCCAAATTAATCACAAGCCCACTTTTTTTTAAATGTAAACTATCTCAAATGATAATAATAAATTCAAATTGAACCCATTAATTCTTCAACCCAAACCAAGCAACCTCAAATATATAGAACAGGATTACTGCATTTATTTGGTCGATAAAGATAAAAGAAGAAATTACGTTCATGAATCATACGTGGTTTCTAAAAAATGGCTCTCATGGTTGAAAGGCAATGATAAAGTAATAATCGAAATGTTGGAAAAACAATCTGCTAATTTAGTAAATGCAACAACATCTTTGGTTGAAATCATACTAGAAAGTCAGGAAAAAAACATTAGTAAAGGGAAGATATCGAAAATCAAGGATTTGGAACACGAAGGTGATAATATAACTCATAATTTATTTACTACTTTATCTCAAACGTTTGTAACTCCTTTGGATCGGGAGGATATCGCTGGACTCGCTAGTGCGATAGATGAAGTGTTGGATTATACAGATGGGATAGCAGATAGGTTTTTGCTGTTTAACATTGAAAGACCTACTTCTATTATGATCGACCTATCTAAGATTCTACTTGGCGCAACCCAGGAAATACATTTTGTTACCAAAGCACTATATAATATGAAGAATGCTTTTGAATTGCTGCCTCATTGTAATAGTATTAAGAATTATGAGCAACAAGCGGATAAATTGTACAGAAGAGCAATTGCTGAATTATTTGAGACCAACACAGATGCCATTGAAGTAATAAAATTAAAAGAAATATACGAGAATTTTGAGTCTTCATTAGATAAATGTCAAGATGTAGCTGATATAATAGAAGATATTGTCCTTAAATATGGATAGTGTATTTCTCTGTATGTTATTTCAAGTGATATTTAGAATAGTGTAATTGTTGGATAGAAAGATATAGTCTCTATAATAATTTGAATATTTAACCATGGAGGAGAGTTTGTTATATATCACCATTGGGACTATATCTTTAGCCCTTTTGTTTGATTTCGTAAATGGCTTTCATGATTCAGCAAATGCAATTGCAACAGTGGTTGGAACTAGAACTCTTAAACCATTACACGCAGTGACCATGGCATCTATTACAAATTTTATAGGGCCGTTTATTTTCGGAACTGCTGTAGCCGCAACTGTTGGAAAAGGGATAATTCAGCCAGAATTCGCAACCACTGAAGTGATATTGGCTGGTTTAATTGGAGCTATTGTATGGAATTTGATTACTTGGTATTTTGGATTGCCTTCTTCCAGCAGCCATGCATTGATTGGAGGTTTAATTGGCTCCGCATTAATTTCAGGTGGGATGCAAACTATTGTATTTGAAGGGGTAGAAAAAACCATTATTTTCATGATTGCCTCACCGGCCTTGGGATTTTTAGTGGCATTTATTTTTGCTACCCTATTGGTGTATTTTCTAAAAAGAAAAAAACCACGATCAATCAATAGAATGTTTGGCAAACTACAAATATGCTCATCAATATTTTTTTCACTGACCCATGGTGCTAACGATGGACAAAAAACGATGGGTGTAATAACGGCATTGTTGATAGCTGGAGGGTTTTTGCAGTCAAATGAATTCGTTGTTCCTCTTTGGGTGATATTAAGTGCAGCAATTGCGATGGGATTAGGTACTTTTTTCGGTGGATGGCGAATTGTAAAAACGATGGCATTTAAGCTTACAGATCTAAAACCCTATCAGGGATTCTGCGCAGAAACTGGGGGTGGAGTAATTCTTGCAGCCATGGCATGGCTTGGGATACCTGTCAGCACGACACATGCTATTTCTGGAGCAATAATGGGAGTGGGAGCGACTCGGAGGCTTTCCGCCGTGCGATGGGGCGTAGGCAGGAGAATTGTTTATGCATGGATAATAACCATACCTGCTAGCGCTGCAGTTGCTGCTTTAGTTTTCGTAGTTTTTAACTACATTTTTAGATAAATGTTACAAATATTCAAAGCAGTATGGAAAACAACAACTCATATTGTTTACTGAAATTCAATGATTGAAATTATCTTTCTTTTCTCACACCTATAGGAGGATGTTTTGTTAGTTAATGACTCATTTGTCATCCATAATATCGCTTTCATAAAATATGAGATGACATTATCTAAAATTGAAATTGTGGGTGGAATCTGTGATTTAGTTCGAACTCCAACCATGCACTATCCGGAAGAGGCATTTATTATTTATATTAATTATCTTAAAAATTTTTTCTCTCTTAATGTTTCATAACTGTAACAATAATAGAAAACATTCTTTTTCTATACGACATATTGATTCACACGCAATTGTATACTGTTTTCAAAAAAATAACAATTGCATTTGTCTGTTCATAGGGAACATTAGTAACGTACATCTACGTGGCTATATTTTCAACAGACTGGCCTTTCTATGAGATATAATTATACAAAAATACAAAGACTGTTCACTTAGAACCTGATGGAGATTTAGAATCTCTTAAGACTCGTGGCAACAAGATATTACTAATCTGGTTTTATCCATGTGATTATACATAATGTAAAATATGTTATTGAGAATGAATTATAGATTGCTTTCTTCCTCAGCATATAGTATGAATATTTAACATAAACATTTTCATCTTCTAATGTTTGACATTATTTTTATTGTTCGAATGATAGATTATGTTTGATTAAGATGATCCGTGAGCAAGAAAATACCGTCCAACAACCAATGAATAAAGAGGATCAATCAGATCAAGACGTCCTTTTCAAGTACTTTATAAAATGTGACAGCTGTTCATGGAGCACATCCTTTTATGAAGCGTCCGGAAATATTCGCCTAGATGCTGTAAGATTACGTTGCCCAACATGTTTTAAGAAGGAAGTAAGATGGTGGAAAGGACCATTTTAAATATATTAAAATAGATTTTTGCATACCATTCACGAATCACAACCAATGCCACTTTCAAGACATAGTACACAAATCTTTGAATCTTTGAGGGAAAAATAGTATTTCAGAAAGTTCAATTTGATCTAAACTGTTCGCTATGCAACCAATGTTATGATAGCAATGCTTAACACTGAGCATGCTTAATGTACACGATGAATCTAAAGGGGAGAAAGGGGGATAGAAATTCCATGGTTACATGTAATTTATGCCACGGTGGATTGAGTATATGGACAGAAGCAGATCTAAAAATGCATGATAAAATATGGCATCAGAAAAACTCTATTAGTTATTTTATTAGGCACAAAAAAGCCAATTAGCCTGGAATAATTCTTTTCTTATGGTTGAAAGGAACGATTATAGTATTATCAATTTAAAAATCTGATCATTGATGACTCAATTATATGGAATGAGTATTCAAATTTATTGACTTCTTCAAAATTTAACGAATTTATAGGACTTGGGTGTGAATATTGTCAATTTTGGTCGCAGAAATATTTTCCATACACATACTTAATATTGACATTATTATCCTCAGTTTTGAGAAATACTATCGCTCAATTAAAATTCTGGCAACAAAGAACAAGACTTGCTGGTTAAAAGTGATGATAAAAACTGCAGAGCAATAAAGGCATCAATAGGTGTCTCGTAACCCTCCACGTTTTTGTATTTTGCTAAACAAGGCCATTACTGACTTTATTTTTCATCATACTTATTACATGAATGTAGCCTTTATTACTCCACACTGGTAGGTATTCGTTCAATTGAAAGAGTGAGCCTCTTCCATGAATTAGTAGGTATACAATAGATGATTCATCGGTTATTTATATATTGCCAATAATCTCCAATCTGATATTCTGAATTTCAAATAGTAATAACAATATTATGACTATCTGATTTATCGATAAATCCAAAATAGGAAAGGAGATGGGCGAGAATATTGATGGAAAACCCGATACCCAATTCACTTGACAGTATTTGACATGGATGTATTATGCATAAATTGGGGATCAGGTCAAATACCATAAATAGGTAACCTTCCAAAATGATCATCCACACTTTCCGGATCGATATTAAGGATTATTACTTTGTCATTTGATTTTTGTATAGAGGTAGGAATATCGGTTGCGAGACCAGCTTGCAAACTAATCGTCGATGTTCCATCATATAGCGTAGAGTTGTTGTCTGGATGAGACACATTTAAAACAACAAAATCTGTTAGGGTATGTGTATGTCTTGCTGTACCATCAGGTTTTATCATTTCAATAGCAGCATTAAAGAGATCTGAGGATTGATTATTCTGAATATCCGTATCATTTGCTATGTTTAATCTCCAGTTTCCTATTATAATCCAATCAACAGCACCACTTTCATTTTCCTAGAGTCCAGCAATTGGACCAAAAGCAAATTGGTCATCGATTAATTGTGGCAAAATAGCCATTACAGGGTTTGAGATAGATCCGATAAAAATAAAAATAGAAACTAAGATAACAGCAAATAAAAATATTAATGGTTTAATATTCTGCATAATACAAAAAGCAATTTCATTAGTATTAATTACGACGTATCTTATGCAAACGGATGTAAATAATGTAATTATACGATATTATCTGTCTTATTGTTATTAATCCAAATAAACAACCAGATCTAGTAGAATAGTATAGTATAGTATAGTTATGAGGGAGGAAACCATTATGCTATGGGGCTTAATCCAATCAACAGCATCATTCATTCTTTCAACATTTGCCTTAGAAACTCTGTTATAAAGTTTTTATTAATAAAGCATTTTCAAACTATTGAGATCAATTCATTTAAACTCTAAGAACAGTGCAAGTTATTGCTTATTAGAATTAAAAAAAGTACGTAGATTGATTCGATACGAAATATACAAAAAGCATAGAACAAAGTTTAAAATGGTATCTTTTTAATTTGAGTTATTCCATTTGTCAACAAAGGCATTCACACCCAGAATAAGATTAGAACACGTTATATCATTTAGTGATGCAGTATTCGCATTCGCCATAACTCTGATGGCCTTGACAATTGATATTCCTGATCTCAGTTCAAACCTTACTGAACCACAACTCATTGAAAAGTTATTTGATATGTCTTCACAAGTAGAAAGCTACGCCCTTAGTTTCTTTATTATTGCCATGTTCTGGATTTCATATCATCAGGTATTCAATCACATTAAGGATTCATATCTCTCTATGGTTTATCTGAATTTGCTTTTTCTGCTCTTAATAACCCTTTTATCTATCTCCACATCTTTGGTCATAACTTTTGATTCATATCGGGTCGCATATTTGATTTATTATGGAGTGGTTATTGCCGCAAGTACATCACTTGTTGTAATTTGGTGGTATGCAATAAGGATCAATGCCGTAGGTGAAAACCTTCATCCCCTGTTCAAGAAAGGTTTGTTTGTCCAACTGTTAGTTCTTCCTTTAGTATTTTTATTATCCATCATCGTTTCTTTTGTCAACTTAAATATCGCGCAATATTTTTGGTTGATTATAATTCCCTTGAGTATTTATATAAGACACAAATTCAAACACTAACAGTTTTTATTTTTTGGTATTGCCTTTTGATACTATAAATAATCTTCAATAAATATTATTATGAAAAGCTTTTTACATTTTATAGATTCATAAATATTTATTCTACCTACATTAAAAAATGCTGTCCATAAAAGTCAAAACCAACGGAACAACATCAGGTTGACTAATTCCACCCGAACAGATGGAAAATAGAAACGGTTGTAACTACACTTGCAAGTCTTCATGATTTGACACACTCTTTTTCATTTTGTGGATATATGGTGTCTATAGCTAATTGATTAAAATTGTATCAAAATTAATGCTATTAGGTTTGATAGATAATTAGGAACCTTAAATAATCTATGATAAAATGGATATGGGAAAAGACCGGATAAGAATTTTATCCTTGTTCAATAAATCCTCATAAGAAAAAGCTTTTAGTTCCCTATAATACAATTTACAACGTTAGGGGTAAATACAGTTTAATAAATACGATCTTCTCAGTTCAATTGCAGTTATTTCTTTCTTTTTGTTATTATCATTTTTGAGTAAAGGTTTTTTGCATAATGTAGCTATGGCTTTGTCACCCGCTTTTGAGCTTCAAGAACTAATAAATGAAAATCGTAACTGGGTTCAAACATATGGCAACAGTAATGCATATTTAAAATCAAGCTATACCGACATACTGGCAGTCAATTATATTAGCGATGGACAGACTTTAAACACTACTATTTGGTTGAATTCTGGTTTTGGCAATTATTCTTCTACTTATAATACTACTGATAATCAATCTTCTAGAAAATTAAGCTACGGCATGCTTATTGATGCAGACGCCAACACAAAAACAGGATATAACGGTGCAGATTATGATTTTTATATCGAATCAGTGGATGGAAAATTAAGTGGATATCTTTACCAGTTGTCCTCGACTGGTGGTTATATGTTAATAGGATCTAAAACGAACTTTACTCAATCCCATACCGAATCATCTGTAGGTCCTGGTTATGTTAGGATAAATTTGGATCTGAGTTCTATAAACTCACCCGTTGAATATAATTTATTATTCTATTCAGCAGAGTCAATCGGACCCAATGAAGTTAGACAATTTACTAACTGGCTGACTATACCTCCTCCTAGCCTGGAAATATCCACTTCACCAAGTGATATAACTATTAGGCAAGGTGAAGAACAGTTAATTCCAGCTCGGATAAAATCCACTTCTGGTTTTTCTAATGATGTCATTAATATAACCTTGGGTGATACTAGCAGTTTTAACAGCAAAATTAATGATTACAATATTCGATCCGGTTTTAATTCAAGTGAACTTCATGTGACTATCCAAAGAAATCAACCTCCTTTAATTAATATAGATGTTCCTCAACAAACTCCTGTTGGCATTTACACGATTCCTTTGGTTGTTACAATAAGGGAGCCATCAATGGCCACAACAACAAAACCAACATTTAACGCACCACTAGGTGGGACGGTAAATCCGAAGTTTGAATTATCCAAAAAATATCCAACTGTAGGCTATTTAACAAAGCCAGTAAACTTGACAGTAACAGTAATTCCACCCAAGGGTATCGATGATCAATTTAAAGACTTCTGGGGGACATATGGACAGTTCATCGGCATTTTTGCAGGTGCGTTTGTGGGTGCATTTGCTAGACAGATGTTTGATAAAGCAAAGAGAAAAAAAGAAAATGAATGAATTTTCAATAAGGATACGACAGAAAAAGTTGTCGCGAACAAGTCACAAATCAAAAAGGACATATTCCTAAAGAACATTTTATTAATCTTGCTGAGGGAGTATCTGTTTCCAAATAATTGATAATCCTTTTCTTATTTTATCAACCTTACATCACAGGTGATTGGCGTATTTCAACCCTAAAATAGTTCAATTAAAGCTTGGTATCCATAAACAATATTTTTATTATCAAGATAAAAGTCTATGCAACTTTTCTAAAAAATTCTTGTATCAAAATTTCCAAATTATCTTCCTTTTTTAGAGTAAATTTTTATGAAAATTTTAAAGCTTAAATATTATATACATTCGAAAACCTCTAAGTCTACACCATGTCAGTTCTAAAAATAATTCAACTATGTCTCGATGGTGATTCTTGTTAACTTGGTCTATTTCCTTTTGACTTTTATTCTATTTTATCAGTTTATTCGATAAGAATTCAAGTTCATTCAAATTTGTCGTTAGTCCCCACGGGCTGTTCAATAATGGGGATTTTATACCACATCAACTACAACAGATTGTCATTAGGTAATAATACTACCATTTACTCTCCCTCGACCATACACCATATTCATACCATGAATAATGAGGATAATAGAAAAGTGGTTATGATGTTCTATGGCTGATTCTCAAAAATAATAAATTACATTGAGTAATAGAGAATAGATTTTATCGTTACTATTTGATTATAGTATTATTTGTATTCGTTGTTTGATTCGATCCTGACATGATTGTAGTGTTTTCTTCTTCTGTAATATAGAGGTCCTCATAAGCATTTCCTGTTGATCCATCTACACCAGACAATATGGTAGCCTTTGTATTCTCGGGATAGAATATCGAAGGCAATACCTAGTAGATCAAAGTATCAAACATTTGATTAGGTATTAATACCTAGTAGATCAAAGTATCAAACATTTGATTAGGTATCAATAGCTAGTAGATCAAGATATTATCATCATTACAAATTTAAGATACATCATTTACCAAAACATCTGCAGACTTTCGACCAAATTTTTTGATTGGGAAAGCATTAGCTAGGAAGGTATTACAGATATTGAAATAAATGTGTTAGAAAACCAATTTAGAACGTATATTTTCTAGTAAGTAATGCTGAGATTCGTGTGAGTTAAAAATCACCCATTCAAATTGTCATCTTATTATTGTTATCAAAGCATTAGTAGTTTGGCTAACTCCACGAAACATGTCTATGCTAACGAATTGTAAGAAATAAGTATATGATTAATTGCCTCCGCCAATCATCTTGTTTAAAGATTCTCCCATTTGTTCTAAAGGACTTTTAGACTGCTGCTGTTGTTGAGGTTGTGCTGATTGGTTTTGTTGTTGGGGAGACTGCTGCTGTTGTTGAGGTTGTGCTGATTGGTTTTGTTGTTGGGGAGACTGCTGCTGTTGTTGAGGTTGTCCTGATGATGGTGTTTGTGAATTTGTCGAGTTATCCATGCCTATGGTTGTTTGATTGAATGGAACAGTGGTCTTATTCGCTATAATGGTGGTTGCAGGTCCAGTTGGTTGTACCATTGTCTTATTCTCTATATTAGATAGATTTCCAGTTTGAGAAGATATAGTCTGGTTTTGTAGTGGTTGTAATTGAGATTGATCTTTAATTGGTTCAGTTGTTTGATTAACTGTTACTGTTGTTTGCTCAGCTGGAACAGTAGTTTGGTTTGCTATTACCGTTTGAGGTTTGTCAGTCACAGTGGCCATAGTTTCATTTTGTGATGTAGCCTGAGAGAATGTCTGGTTTTGGGTTTGGTTTTGTGCATAAGCTATTCCTGTGTATGCAAAGCTAACAAAAAGTGCAATAGCACAGAGGGTAAGTATACTTGAACTTATCATTGTCTGGTCTTATGTTTTATTATTTAAATAGCTAATAAATTAATTCACCACACAGATGGTTTAACAGTAAGAATATGGAATCCAATCTGTGACTACAATTTTTCTATCTCACTTCATTATGGTATAAACTATCGCATACATTTTATATTAGAATACAAGCAGCGGATTTCATTGTGGGATTGAGGTAAATATTAATCCATATACCAACTTAACGAGGCTGTTGTTTACCTCTTCTCTATTTATTCTGTTTTATTATTATCATTAAATACTATCTTAAACCTAGATACTTACCTCTACAAGACTCAAAGGGACAACTGCATTACTAAGAGATGAGGAATAAGATGTTCATATGATATGTGCATCCGCTTTTCCCTATTCCTCATCTCTGGTTAGAAGACATCATTAGAATTAGTTATGTTTAGATCTGGACAGAGATTAGACTAAGTGTAAGTAATGGAATGCCCGTAACCAATACAAGTTATGAGAGTAGTTCAAACAAGTACAAGCCAAGACCAAAGCCTTTTTTCTATATATTATAAAGGCAAGAAAGTCAATCAAAAATAAATAATTGATGCCATTGTAGTAGAATTCTCATAGAGCAAAATACTATTTACTAATAATTTATAACTTTGGGTTTTCGTAAATGATCCTTTAGCAGTTTAAAATATAAGGCTAACAATTTTAAAATCCTTATCCAATGTTGAAATAATCAATATCTATAATATTAACAATGAGTTCAGTAGCGTTTAATGACTGATTCTTTGTACTTTTGTTTGACGCCACTTGCTCTAAACGATCTTAATCTTAATCTGTAATTGCAGCAAGGACAGGTACTTTTGTCCCATGAAATAAAGATTTCGCATATAGTACATCTTTTTTGTCTATCGTGTTCATATCTTAAGGATTCATTAGAGCTTCTTTTTGCTTTGTATCTTAGACAAATGCCATTACAAGTCATTTACGAGTACATTTTCAAGTAAATTGTTTGCTAAAAGGATTATCGAATATTTATCTAAAACATTTCAATATAATAATTCTAGCTACAAAAATACTACTAAGTTTATAAACAAAGAGAGATATAACAAGGAAGCTTAAGAGAGGATTAAAATTTATCCAAGCGATAAAGTTTGTAAGTTGCGATTATGATAAGTACAAGAATAATGGTAATAGTTTTATGATTGTAAAACAAATACATTCATAGATATATTTTAAGTATTATACACATTATTTATCGCATTAAATATTGTATGGAAATCTGAAAATTTTAATGGTTAGTACCAGTACCCTCCCATGCATGGTGGTGTTGGACGCTATGCATATAATTTGGTAAGATCTTTACGTTCAAATAATTTAGATGTTAAAGTCGTGTCTGATTCTCATGGTTCTGGAGACTACCATGGATTATCTCCACATAATAAGCAAAATTCCGAGTTACTCCTAAATATAATACAAGAGTACAATCCAGATATAGTACATATTCAACATGAGCATGGACTATATGGCTTTTATCTAAATCCTTTGTATCCTCCTAAAACCAGAACAGGGTTGGATAAATTTTATGATAAATGTACTATCCCAATTATTACTACGTTTCATACATCAATGTATTTCAAACAGTGGATGCAATTACTAAATACAAAACAAGGCAATAGTAATGATATACTAAGACTGCATGTTTTTTACAAAATTTGGAAACAACTTATTAATTATCCATCATTGCATCGAATAAATAAACAAATAATGTCAAAAAGTGCATATGGAATAGTACTTTCTAATTATATGAAGACTTTGATACCCGGAACCAATCTTATATATCACGGCTCAGACCCCTGGCCAACTACTATTGGTATTACGCAGAAAGATGCAAGGGAAAAACTAGGATTACCTCCACAGGGGAGACTAGCATTAGCGCAAGGCTTCTTTACATCCACAAAGGGATGGGATATTATAAAAAATATGAGGATGCCAAAGAATTGGAAAATAGTTGTTAATTATTCTAAAAATTTTTACAATACAGAAAATGCCAGTTTAGACCTAAGGAATAGCAAGATTATTGATCAGGTCATTAATCTAAATAGACAATATCTTTCAGAGGAGGAACTATCGCTATTGCTCTTTTCATGTGATGCAGTATTCCTACCCTACAAGGTTAGTTCAGGTTCAGGCGTAATGTATGATGGATTAGCACATGGAAAACCCTTTATTGCATCTGACGTTGGCTTTTTCAAAGAATTTTCCAAAATGAACCTTGGCATCATATCAAAACGAGAGCCTCGCTCTTTTGAAAAAGCATTGGTTGAACTAGAAAAGAACTATAGTAGTTTTGAATCGACCGTAAACGAATTTAGGCAGAAAATCAATTGGAGTGTTATAGCAAGACAACATTATTTGGTTTACAAAAACATATTAGAAAAACAAAAAATAACTATGGAAACAGCTTCAACGAACCACACAAATCAATATCCATAAGAATACTAATTTGAATTCAGATTAGCAAAATCTTGCAATATCATTTTGGTATCCGTTCCTTCATTTTTCTATAGTTGATTATAATCAATAAAAACTTAATCTTTATAATACAAATTTCATCTGATCTTTATAAAGATATTTTACCATACATAGAATATATTTGGTTAATTATAGATAGTTTTGTGTATAAAGAGACACACTTTTATTCTTTTAAAAAAATGTTCCAACATCTAAATAGACGATGTTAATTCATTGGAAATAGTATATACTCGTCTTAAGTTTAAAAGATCTATACTTCTAAACAGACAAAGAATGCATAACAATTAATAGTATCGATCTTAATTTGAATGTGGTTCCCTTCTACAATACAGTTAAAACAAGAATGTTTCGCCAACTAACTATACGCCAGCGACTATTGACAACGCTATATCTGATGTTGTACCAGAATTAACAAATTCCAGCCCTAAAGGAGCGATAGCAAATATTCCAACAAGAAACTGTAGTAAAAGTACTATAACGATAATTGCTATTATAATCAAAATAATTGTCCAAAGTGTTCCAAGCATATCTTCAAGAAATTTTATCAATAATAGTTTATAAACACCTACCATCAGTTATCTTGAATAATGTATCTGTTGGTAATATCATACAGAGATGGAATAAATAGTACATAAAAAGTCAATAATCTCTATTGAAATTACATATTGCCGCGTTGTTGATTAATACTGGATCATGATTGATTTTGATTTATTATTTGACAATCATAGTTTTAAAAATGCTTCGCCTAATTCAGCATATTTGGCTTATTTGACTCGAATGTTACTACTATAAAAACATTGTTAGATATTATATTTCAATGAAGACTTTCATCAATGTTAGTATTCCAGTGGTACTAACCATTAGTTTGGTATTATTACTAAATACTGGAAGCTCCAGTATCTATGGACAAATTATAGGACAGACAAATCAGACCAATCAAACTAGTGGACAAAACACAACACAACAAGCTCAACAGCAATTAGATCAAGCTAATCAACAGATGCAACAAGCTCAACAACAAAAACAGCAAGCTGAGCAACAATTACAACAATCTAATCAAACCCAACAACAATCTAATCAAACCCAACAACAATCTAATCAATCTAAGCAACAAGATCCACAGATGAATGAAAAATTGCTTAATTATACAAATGCAGCTATCTTAGCTTTAAACGACGATAACACAAGTGCAGCACAAGACAATCTCGTTCAGATTCAAAACGCACTGATCAACGCCAGTGGAAAACAAGTAGTAGTAGTTCCAGCTCCAGCTGTATCATCACCATCCGATGATGATGGAGATTCGGGCTAATTTTTTTTATTTATAACTTTAATTAAATATCTGTTATTATGAATTATTTACTCATTATTGAGAATCTAATATTTTGTCCGCAGAAATGAATGTGTGCTGAGCTTAAATTCGATCTTTACTAATTAGCTAAAACATAGTAATCCAGAAGAGCAGCAGACCTAGATGATCAATTTATCTCATTTCAAGATCTAGTAGAGATTCCTATAAACTATAAACTATAAACTATAAACTATAAATGAAATATTGATAGAAATAAAGAAGAAAAGACTAATTTATCTTTCTCTTCTAGTTTTTTGATTGGTGATCTTTTTGAGCAGATAACAATGCATCGTTGTTGTCTCTTTCAATTCTCTCATATGCTGATACATTTCTTTTTCCTATTTCTGCAAGATGTTTAGATTGTTTCTTTGTGTTATCAACTACATTTTTGAATAATTCAATATTAGAAAATGCCATATCATTAAAAATTCTACTCATTGCTATGGTATTTTCTGCATAATTATTTACTAATTTCGAGTACATCTCTGGCATTCTTCTATAGCAATCTTGGTTATTCAATAATTGGTTATTCACATCTTGTATATATGGAGTAGATATTGATTGAAAAGAATCAATTGTTTGTTTTTGATATTCGAGGTAGCTTACTGCAACATCTCTAGTAGCTTGAAGTGTTTGTTCTTGAACTTGATTAACGGTTTCAGTATAACGTGGAATCTGATTTCTTGCTTCTCTAATACTTTCATCTATACTTTTTTTTGACTCATCAAAAGCTTGTTCAAGTGATTCAGTATTTTGTTCTACAATTCTATTATATAATCTTTGATTACTTTGGTAAATATCTTGTTGATTATTGACATTCTTGTAATTCTGGTTATTAATTTCTTTTTTATCGTTCTGTGACATAGTATTATTATAGTTATTATACTATATAAACACAGGTATCTATTGGTTTTTAATACCAGACAAGACTTTATTCATCGATAATCGACTCCTGTTGATCAATTGGGAAATGAGGAGGGATTGACTGAAACGAGACCTAGAGATAAAGTCAATACAATGAAAAAAGCAGTTAAGATTAATCTTTTGATGATCAATAACCCATACCATTAAATTTTAGATATATTGACCATTGTTAATCATAACTTATTCAAATAATAGAAGACAATCGATCTAGAAACGAGGAGTAAGAGATACTAATAGTTACTAGAAGTAAGACATAAGCGAAATATGTACACGAACATACAGACTCTCTGTTCCATATTATTCAATAAATATATTAATTTCTCTCATTCTTTAGATTTCTTTTCGAGTTTGTCCCCGCATGAACTACAGACGTTATTGTCGAACCTTCTGTCCTTGTCAGAAATATCTGTAATTGCATTGCAAGAATTACATTTGAATAAGGATGCATATTGAATCTTAGTGTATTATATTAAAAATGTGTCTCTCTTTAATTCGCTATGTTTGTACTAAATAAATCCGTTAGAAAATCCAATAATGACTATTTTGGAATCTCAAGTTTTTCTCTCGAATGTGGTGGTGTTTAAATGTTTTCGTAACAGTATTAGAAGGAGCACTCAGTACCTCTGCAAACGACTTTAAGTAAACAATCCATCCTATGACAGCAGAATAATTTGCTATTGTTCTTCGTGTTGATAAATTGATAGACGGTGATGCTATCTGTGGCCTGTTTATGAGCACATTGAATGAGTGTATTCCAATTATTTTCTTATTAAAGTTTGTTAAATCATAATCGATGTAAGGTGAACATTTTTTTTAAATGAGGACAAAAATCGGATACACAATACCCATTCCCAAAGAATTGTTGCAAAGAATAGATAGATCTTCTCCTGCTCACGTTGGTAGGCTCCGAAATGCGGTGGATTTTATTGCTCCTATAGGTACACCCGTTCTTGCTGCAGCAGACGGTGTTGTAACTCACATGAAGGATGACTCGATTGTTGGAGGTCCTGATGCATCATACTGGTTTTATACTAATTTTATTACAATCAGACATTCAAATGGGGAATATTCTAGATACGACCACCTTGATTACAAGAGTTCTAAGGTTAGATTAAATCAAAGGGTTCATACCGGTGAAGAGATATCTAAAATAGGAATGACCGGTTATACTTTTATTCCCCATCTACACTTTCAAGTATTCGTATTCACAGGATACAATAATTGGACCGATTTTGAAACCATAGAGATTAAGAATTTTAGAAACATTTTGTAAATTAATCTTGATATAAACATGATGAAAGAAACGGAAGTAAATACAAATTTTGCACAGATTGTAAATTACCATATCCGTAAATTCGTGATGATTTACATTTCTTTCAATTATTTTTCAGATATCAAAATTTTCGCTTGCATCACTAATCATGACGAGTTTTGTTAAACTAATTCTTCAGAGAAAACTTATTATTGGAAAATTTTCTTGCTTTTTCTAGCATATTGTGGTAAGTTACTATTTGTTGAATAACCATACAAACGATAAAAAACATTGTGAAAATCACAGCTAGGAAAAAAGATAGATAACCTAGAAAATTCATAAACATTGTGAAAATCACAGCTAGGAAAAAAGATAGATAACCTAGAAAATTCATAAAGTCTCATCTACACTATTTCATTTATATTTTTAGATTCTTTCCTTTTCTATTCTGATTTTTTACGTATAGATTATTCAGCCAACCATTTCCGTCTGACTAACGTAGATTTGAAAGTAGTCCTGCGTTTTCAAAAACAGATAGACAACATATGCATTGTTTTTTATTTTTGGTAGAAAAAAGGAGAACCAAAATAGAGTGTATTTGAATTCAAAGATATAAAATTTTTTATATAATTTCAATTTTATTATAAATGTTACAATAAACAAATTCAACCTTCTAAAAGATTTAATAAATTTTATACAAACGTGTATAAAATGATTATCTAAATTGTATAGCGTTGGCAAAGAAAATAAAACTCGAAGTCATCGTTCCAATCCGCAAAAAGAACAAAAGCAATACGCAGCCCTTGTTAAGGTGATAGTAGGAATTAAAGTCGAACACGCGCTATTATTCTAAGCTTTTACTTCTTATCTCATACCAACATTTATCGACTATTTTGCTCTTAGCACATCTTCATTTTAAAAGCCACTAGATTGGAAATATGGAATTAATCAACAAATCTTTGAAATCAGGCTTCATTTCTTCATTAATCTTATGTATATATTGCTCTACGAATGACGTTTTTGTTTAACCTAATGCCTAATTTGTATTTAGAATAGTTAAAGTTAAATAAATCTACTAAAAACTATGAATAACAATGTCTTCTACTATTCGTTCAATTATGGTAGTTGACGATGAAGTGGAGCTTTCTAACTTGTTTAAGACATTTTTACAAAATGAGGGTTATAACGCAATCTCTTTTGTTGATCCAGGTACTAGCATTGGAACACTTTAGGCAAACTTCTGATAAATATTCTCTAATAATTACCGATTTAAGAATGCCGGGACTAGGGGGAATAGACCTTGCAAAGAGTATGAGAACATTAGGAGCACCAGATATCAAGATTTTCTTAATGACTGCATTTGATACAAGAGATTTGGAAGTTCAGCTGACTAATACATTGTTGATTAAAGACCCTTTTCTCTTTTTTGTTCAAGTATTTTATTACATGAGGGTGTAGCGCTAGACTCTGCCTCATCTGAAATCTTATTAGTATCGATGATGATTAATTATTATGCCCATAGTTAATATACAAATGTATAGTGGGAGAACTCAGAGAGAAAAGGATAGATTAGCAGAAGCAATTACTGAAGATTTAGTTAAAATATTGAAGGTTGGCAAAGAAGAGGTTATAGTACTTTTTACAGAAGCTTCGCATGGAAATTGGTATTCTTCTGGAGTACGTCTATAAAGAACAAACGAGAAATGTTATACACCAAGTCCAATTTTTACATTACCGGGAACTTCAACTGCATCAATCCCCTAGTTTGAATTCTCATATTGTTAAAGTATGTTGTTCTAACATGTAGATTATTTTCATATAATAGGACAAAATAATTTTGACATTCGGGGGACATAATATTATGATAATTGACATGAATTAATGTCTGGCATATTCCTTTCAATATAAGCCATCCATAAATAGACGAATTTACAGATATTAAATAGACAAGAGTTCCAGGATATTTTTAATCAGAAATCTTTTGTTCCTACATTTAATTTTCAATAAATTGCTAATAGTGATCTTACAGTGGATTTGTCATAATATTCATAATTTATTTCATAAATATTAACCAACAGATACTCAATTAATATATTTACTATAAAATAGTAATTGCAATTAAATGAAATCGGGAGATTTATAATAATTGGATCATCATATTTTGCCACACTTCAGTTGACAAACATAATGATAACAATTACTTGAAAAAGAAAGTTGAATAGCAGCCATTGAATACTAGGAAATACATGTGATTGATTGCCATCCTCCATTCTATACAATGGTTTATTTTTCTAAAATTGATTGTAAAGTTCTTCTCAAACAGTATCTATTTATATATTCCTTGGTGTATAGACGTTACTGATGAAACGCTTTCATTTTTATCTATTTGGAAAATGTTTATTATAGGATCATTTTCGATTAATTGCAGCAAGATAGTAAATAATGACAAAGATTGAGTATATTTATTGCCATTATTTACTACCACGAAGAGACATTTGTATCTTTGCTTTGTTGTTTGTTTCTATGACTAGGTCAAGGTCATATCTTTATTCAAATTCATAATTAATATGACTTCTTGTACATTCAACGAATGTATTACAAATCGGATCAAGATAAATTAGGAATCAATTGATTCGATAACTATCATATTAGCCTGCATCAAGAACTCCCAAATCAATAAATTGACCCGCTGATACATCATACTCTTAGGCGTATTAGTCATATTTTGTCGATCAACAGTCAGCAAATTCTTTAAGACATAAAAATAAATCTGTGCCTATTGCTGCTAATGCAAACAAATTGCCTGTTCTGTTTCTAAAAAAATTTTGATTTAATTTCCTTTTATCGTCAAAAATCGACTTCGATGATTGAACTAGATTGGTTAAATACTTTTTTGTACACATTAGACATAACGTTGATCCATCAAATTCTAAGGAATATGGTCCTTTGTTTTGGGATTTTAACACTTTTGTTCAATTTACCTAATTCACAATTCTTATTTGGACGACAGATACCTTTGTATTCTTTTGATGGAAAAAATCATCTGATGAATGTGAAGTGGGCCAACGAACAGGCGACTGTTGATGATAGGACTAACGTAGAATTAACAGTTGTCTTACCAAATATGATAGATCTGATAAGTACAGAAGCAGATACCACACAACCAGTTACAGGACTTGAAAATTCATTAAAGGTAGACGCTTTGGCTGAGAAAAATTACTCTTGCTTCAGAATTGGAACCTGCATTATTTTTTCTCATACATGAGTTTAGAGGGATTTGATTGTGATTACAATGAAATCTTTTGTTTCTTTTTTTCTAATTATTTCCGTACTATATACATTATCATTTGTATTACCCGTTGCTCTAGCGCAAGAGGTATTGGATGACACTTATACTTCTGATGCATCAACCGAATCGGTAACTTCTAACTATGACGCAGTGTTAAAGGCTATGCTAATTATTTCACAGGTTGCACTTATTGGATTAATATTTAATCATCTCATTTTACAAAGAACTCTTCGTAATAATAAGAAAGCTCAAGAAAATAGTGTAGTTCAATTCGTTTCTACTTCTTTCTTTCATACGTCGGGCAAGTTGGTGGTCTTTCTTCTGATTTGCTGCACATCAATTATCGTATTTTCTACAGGAATAATGCTACTTTCGTCTTATGAATTAGCACAAAATTTGGAACTTGATTTGTCATCAGCGTTTTGGATTATTTATTCAACTCCTGTTGGAGATGTGTGGATGTTGAGGATTGTTACTTCTTTTATAATAATTGCCATCTTAATATCATATCACATCAAGATAAGGAAAAAGATCAACAAGAAAAATAGATTGAATCAAGGGAAAGATCTAGACCCGAACCAAATTGCCCCTAGCTACGGTAAATTGGTTCGGATACTTTTGTTTTCCATTCTTGTATCGGGTTCGTTCAATCTTTATTCTAATAGTATGATAAGTCATAGTAACTCATTAGATTCATTTTCATCTTTAGCAGTTTCGGTAGATTGGATTCATTTCATGTCTGTATCTATTTGGATAGGTGGATTATTCTACCTTACAGTCTTATTTGTAAAGAGGCGTTCTAAACCTGCGGATGGCAACAATAATATTGATTCAAATGTTGTACCGCCTAGCTCAGAAAAGAGAGTTTTAGAACAAATGACTCAAGGTTTGATGTATTTCTCTTTTATCGCTGTTACTGCTATCAGTGTAATAGGTATAACCGGATTGTACTTGGCCTTCGTACACTTGCAAAATTTGTCATCCTTGTTTACTTCCGTTTACGGTCTAATACTTGTAATAAAACTTTCATTGGCTTTTCCAATGATATTTATCGGTCGTTATAACCAAGTCAAGATATACGATTATGCAAAACTAATTTTAACTAGTAACGCCAATATTAAACGCAATTCAGCAGCCTATCAAGATTCGGAATTAAAGTCAAACAGTGGGGTATTCTTGAGAAAAATTAATAAATACTTAAAAATAGAATCCGTGTTAGGGATACTGGTCCTTGTCGCTGCGTCATTTTTAACAGTAACTTCTCCACCCTCTTTAGAATCGATGGACCAAAATTTGAATCAAAGTACCCTGGATGTCCATAGTTCAAATGATATATTTGCATCAAATTTGACTCTTCTATACGTTGTAATATTTTTGTCAATAATTATATCAATCTTTGGCATAATAAATTTTAGGAAGAATCAAAAGCAAATTTATGAAGTAGCGTCCCTTTCTACTAATCAAAGAGCAAAGAGTGGATAGATCATCTAATCCAATGCTGTCATATTTACATCTTATTAATAATTTAGACCATAAAGAGCGATTATAGCAAACAGCCCAGATTGCTTCAAGACTATATGAGTCCTCTATGATGGATTCAGTCGTCCATTTGAGGAAAATTGAGACTTCCCTATCACGATGCTGTCATTTGATATTCTTAATAAAAAGTATTTAGAGTTATTTGGTTATAAATTATTTATCTCTCAAAAATTCCTATTACCCTCTGGATCTGAACAGCTTAAAGTCTTTTTAGGAATACATACGATGGAATAAGTCATGGTTTCTTGTCAATCAAAAACAATAATTGTTTCTCTGCTTTTTGGGATTCTTCTTATATTTGATATCAGTTGGAGTACGAATATTCTGGCTATATCTCATAATACAGTTTCACTTAGTATATTACAAGGATATGTGGATGAAATAAAGTTTAATACATGGTAACATATACATCTGATAGTAAAACGGCTACTTCCATAACTGAGAGGCAAGGACATAAAATAAACTCTGCACCCTTGCTAGCCTCCATTCCAAATCAATATCTTCAGCAAGGTTACGACTTCCTTAATGGAATAAGAGGAGAAGGGCCGTTCGGCTTTCAGCTCCCTGTTGGCTCAGCGCTACCAGGGGATGACGATTATAGTCCTTTAATTCATCTGAACTTAGGAAATTGGACGGATGGCTCTAAAGCATAGATTTTGAAATCAACAAAAGAAATTGTCCAAGCACGGTAATATGGTGAAGTTTGGATAACGGCATCTGGAATAATCATAAATAATCCTGCCGTAAATGAATAAATCCATTTGTCATTTATTATTTTAAATCCTTTTAATTAACTGGTTTGGTGGCTTATTATCCATTATGCAGATGAAAAATGTTATTATTACTTAAAATCTTATTTCAAAGCAGTATTACTGGCTAAACAGTCATGGCGATCAATTATTTAGATAATCCTTTGACTATTCCAGATATTTGCTAAACTATCCAAAATCATCTCTGGAAATCCTGAATTCTGTTATCACGTCTAACTATATCTCCTAGAAATGATTGAAATTAGATAAAGTTGATAATATTTTTGTATTTAAAACATATTATAATTCTTATCCGTATTACTATGTTAAACATAATTTCGTAATACTGTAGTTGTACAATAACAGATATTAACTCTACATAATATCTTACTATATCATAATGTATTGTTGCCTACGTAAGATTCTTGGGGTTTTTCTCTTTAGCATTATAATGATCATCGGAATAAGTCATTTCCTTGTAAATAATGAGAATCCCAAGTTATTTGAATTCGTAAATGCATATGCAACCTCGAATTCTTCTAATTCAAATCCTTTAACCGATATCAATCAATCAGCAATCAATAATAACCCTTATTCTAACTCTACAAATGTTAATACCGATGTTATAAAAACACTGACAGAAAAAGACAAGCCATTGCTATGTGGAGATGATGTTCAAAATTCAAACTTTTACTTTAACGAGTTTATTACTCCGATTCTTTGTAGCCAACCCGTTGGATTGGCCTTAGATAAGGATAACAATATCTGGATAGCATCTGGAAAATCAGGAAATCTCCTCATTTTTAATACTCAAACCCAAAAGTTTGACAAAATAATAAAGATACCTAATTGGCCAAAGCAGGAAAGAAACTTAGGTTCTATGATTTGGGAAATGAAGTTTGATCGAAACGGTGACTTGTGGTTTACCGACGAATTAAGCAATTCCATATGGAAATATTTTGTTAAAGAAGGAAAGTTTGAAAACTATAGGTTACTTCAAGAAGGGGGATATCCTTTATCAATAGCATTTGATTCTGACAATAACGTATGGTTTACACAGGTCTTTGGCCAAAGACTTGGATTTCTGGAGCCCTCAAAGGTTATTAACAATACGACAGAGGGCATTTCAGAACTGGATATGTCTAAACAGATCAACTTTCAAACGATGGGTCCTATATCCAATGGAATTGGATTCTCTCACCCTAACGAAATGGAAAATAATAGTAACAGCAATGTCAATGAAACACTGTGGTTTTCGACTTCTATTTTTCCTGTAGGAGGACAGTTAATTAAATATGATATACCAAATGGAGCACTAACTATTCATGATGTAAATCATACTCATAGTGTTCCATTCAATATTGCTGAAGATGAAAATGGAATTCTTTGGTTTAATAGCCATGTAGCAAATCTTTTCCTATCTTTAGATCCCAAAACAGGGGCAGTCATGCAATATGCTACATCAAATCCATCCAAATCAGGCAATTTGACCACATTGCCCTATGTTAATACCTATAGAGATGGAAAAGTATGGTTTAATGAACATTATGGAAATGCCATAGCTTCATACAATCCCCAAGATAGGACTCTTGTTGAATATTATATTCCATCCAAAAATCCATTATGGGTTAATTCTTCAAATCCATTAAGATTTATTCTTGACCATAACGGTTCTGTTTGGTTTACAGAATGGACCGAGAACAAGCTCGGTGTCATTCCTAAAGAAAAATTAGATCAAATTCCAATTACACTATCAGTTTCCAAAGACAAAATGACCATTGATGGTAAAAACAAGACTGGTGATGCAATTGATATATTCATAAACAAAAATATCCTTAACACCTCCAAGATCATGGATTCTACAACTGGTAATGCTAATGGAAACAGTAGTGATAAAGGGTTAATTGAACCTGTAAATATTACTTTGTCGATAACCTCTTCTATATCTAAAGATGGAAAGCTTGGTAATCTTACAAGTAATTTTAGTCAAGATCGTATACCTATTGAAGATTTAGGATCAGTATCATCAAATAGTCCTCAAATAGGACCCTCTACACCGTACAAAATCTCTTTGGAAGTTAAACCCACTGAAGGAGACGTTACACCGGGAAATTATACCTTAACAATTACTACAAGATATGGAGGTGACATAGCAGTATCAAAAATAGTCGATTTGATAATTCAATAACGGTTAACTACAACTTAATAATGATTTAATAATGTAATATTATTGTACATTTATTTTCATAAAATGTAAAAAATAGTTCAATTTGACAAAATCTTGATAAATTAGAAGCATCTTACTGCCATATCTAGCATAGTCCTGTGTTAAGATATTTTCACTATTAAAAGGATTAATTAGGACATTACTGACATACTGTCGTCGAGGGACGGTTTGTTTTCTAAATTGAGCTGTTCTGATCCTTTACTGGTATTTGAATGATATTATGCTTAAAAATTATGATTATAGTCATTGTCCTGTAAACCACGCATCACTAGGTTATCACCTACTCCTGTTATATGGACTAAAGATGTTCGGTCAAATGCCCCACTGATCAGGCTATTATCGTAGGTTGAAAATAAAGAGAAAATGCTGAACTGAAATTGTTAATCGATTAGCACAAAAAAGTAATAAACCTTATAGGTTTATTTACATAGGTCTGGAACTTCTACACAGATGAGATGCTGAGTTCCATAAATCGGAGTACTTCCAAAGTGCTTATTGGTTAAATTACTTTCAACAGTAATGACTATCGCACTATCATCTAGTAAACTTATTTGTGTTGGTACATTAGAAACTGGTCCATCCTTTAATGTGACTGTAGTAGTTCCATTATATGTCGTAGAGTTGGAATCGCTGTCAATAACTGGATCTCCAGATAACTTCAAATCGTATATTGAATGAGTATGCTCTGCTGTACCGTCAAGCCTGATCATATAGAAAGTAGCGTTTAATGTAGGATTAGATGCATTAACATCAGCAAATTTATACACTCCGCTCATTATCCATGCTGGTTCTGTTGTGTTGCCGTTATTTGAGTGGCCCGAGATGGCTCCTTTCAAGACAGTAGGGTCAAGATTAGAAGGATTTTGAGCAAGAACCTGATTCAAATTAAATGTTGCAAACATAGAAACAGAAACTGCCAGCAAAAAAATTGGTGGAATCATTTTATAAATGGTTTTCATTATCATTCCTCTAGAAGCATTGGTATTTAAATTTCGCCAATATGGAATAATGATGTTTTTTCTGATCTAACATAGATTACACTTTTTCCTTCGGTAAATAATTTTTGACATTGATCCTCCCGCAGACCTTAATGGATGATAATGATTTGTTATTTTTCAATTAAGGTGAAAAAGGGATTTATGGTAGATACCGGTAACAGACAAAATATTAGATAAAACTTTTGGCATAAATTAATTTTTTTTGCAATTCTAATTAGAAAAGAAGTTAGATAAATAATAATTCCTGAGGGGTCATAGTTAGGATGTTAAAGTTATAAACATTCTAAAAACCTATTATTCCATCAATTTGCTGTTTTAGCAATATGATCACACATTTTGAATAATTATGGATAATTCTACATTCATTTTCTACCGTACTTTCAGAATGAATAAATTTGTGAGTATGTCGATAATGTTGTTGGCTAGTCATTTAATGAACTTAATGTTTTTTTCTTTGTTGACATTTACATTTCTACTTATATTCCTCTCTTTACTATCGTTTGACGATGAATATATTGTAAAAGCACAACAGCAAATACAATCACAATCACAAACAAGGACAGGCGCGCCGCTAGCTATTGTTCCTGGACTTACTGGTAATATTCTTACTGCAGTTTCTTTCCTGATAGGAACATCGTCTTTTATTTTGGGATTAAGAATTCAGAGTGCAGCTAAAACAATAGCGGTATCAGATCAAGGATCTCCAACGAGTAAATCATCTGTGATTACAAAGTATTATGAATTATTAATAGTAGCACTAGTTGCCCCTTCAATAGTGATTAATATCTATGGAATACTTTTAGTTTCGAGCCACTTATATACGGAAGATACTCCTTATTTGTTACTACTTTTTGTTCTTTTCATACCAATAGGAGCTATTTTATTTTTAGTCAAGAAACTACACTGACAAGCAACACTTTAGCAAAAATATGTGACATAAGAAACACCGGTTCCTAATCCACTGATTTATGAGATCTTTCTTTTATTGTTTAGTTGAAGTGTTTTTTTGGTAATCTAATTAATAATGCAATAAATCAAGACATTGATAATAGAGTAATAGAAAATACAATTAATTAGAAAATAAAAATACAAGATTATTAATCTGTTAACAACCTATATCCCGCTGAGAATATACAATTTCAATTATCTTTTTTTATAGTCAAAAATGCCCATAGGAGGTATTATATCAAGAAAAGTTAATTGTCAATGACCTTCCTTCTATGTAAATCATGAATAAATTATTAAGTTGCGACAACTTAACTTTATAACAATGGTGGAATTAGTATGCGAGATATGTTATTATAAAGGAGATAAAACTGAATTTGAGGCAAGTAATGATTACTGCAAAGAATGTCTTTGTGATCATGCAATGTGTCCTAAATGTGGAGCCCCTTATCATTCTGCTACCATCACAGATTAAAATAAAAACATAATCATAACTATTATTATTTGCATAAAATGATTTCTGGATAGATTTGTGTAATGATCATTTGCCATGGTTGAGTCTTTTCTACTCGATTATTAAAAATTTAATACTTTTAACAAACCAGTCTGATAGTTTTTGAGATGTTTAGAGAATGTAAATAATCAAAGAATTCGATTATTATCTGTCGATCGACTTGGTTTTTCACTTTGACATCGATATTTTTGATAGTTGTTCCTGACTTTGCGGGAGAATTATTTATCTTCTTCTTTCATCTAATCTCTTACACAGCCAGGATTTATTTGGACCCTAGTGATTAAATGCCTTGGTGGGTTAAATAATAGATATAATACAAGTATATTGCAAAAAAGAATACATTGGAATGAAGAATTTTTGATTTCTAAGCTTCTTTTTATTATACCCATAGCAAACGGAATGAGTATTAATCATCCGTCAGATTTTAGCCTTAAGTTTCTATAACATGGTTAAGACGACTAATATTCATTCTCAAGGACTTGAAAAATTTGTAACTAAAACCAATCAATGATATATACATGGATCCAATCAAAATAGCAAATAAACATTTGATATACTTTTTTTGAATATGATTATTTATACTTTTAAAGTAATATTTGGTAAACTGCGTTAGCAGTAAGATCACTATAATTGTTATTATGTTTAGTACCATTTTGTTTCAATTCCTGTGAGAGGTCATTTGAATCAATAGTCGGTACCCGCTTGTCTGAAGGCAACAGAGGGCTGTGAATCCAAATACTTTTGTTGACTAGACGTTAGATGGGTAGACAAGTTGCGATAATTCTTACAATTAAGAAATTAATAAAAATTAAATAAAGTCTTATATATTGGAGATTTTAATTCAAATACAATATCGTGAGTCATCTTACATACAGCACAAATTCATCCCGGTGGTTCAGATATGTTTGATCGAGAGCTAGATGACAAAGATGATCATAGTGAGGATAATACTAGAGATTATAAACCCACCCCTTTAAGTCCAACGGATAAGCCTAATGAACTAGATGAAAGAACTGAGGTGATATATGGTACCGAGAAGACTACTTACATGATTCTAAAAGTTTTAAGCAACACATCACTAAAATGGGATAATTATACCAATTCTCAAGGTCCTTCCATTGGAATGGGTGTGGATCCAATAAGAAAGGGATTTAAAGAAGCTAATAAGAGAGGAGTCAAAATAAGATTTATTACTGAAATAAATAACAACAATATGCAATATTGTCAAGAATTTATGAAAATTGCAGAACTTCGTCATGTCGATAATGCCAAAGGTGGCATGGCTGTAACTGAAAAAGAGTACATAGCAACCGCAAATTTGCAGGAAGCTCAACCAGTTGCACATCTCATTTATAGCAATGTTAGGGAAATCATAGAACAGCAACAAGAGGTTTTCGAAAGCCTGTGGGACAAAGCTATTCCTGCGGAGCTAAGAATAAGAGAAATCAAACAAGGTTACCAAAGAGTCTCTACTAAGATAATAGATAATTGGAATGAGATTTATGAAAATATTAATAGTTTAGCCGAGAACTCTGATGAAGTGCTGATTTGTTCTGATATTAGTATGCTTAAGTTAGCATATCGGTCACTTTTTATTGTATATCAAAAGATGATGGATAGATACGATAATAAACACCATGAAGGGATTAGATGGATTGTTTCAGTTAATGGAAAGGAAGATGTTGAATTATTGAGATTGTTTATGGATATGGGGATTAAAATAAGAAGCATCAAGAATCTCCCTATAATTAATTATTTGGTTACGGATAAAATTTTTCTTTCAAATATTGAAGGTAACCATACTTCAGAATACGATAAATTAATTACTAGTATGTTAGTAAGTAACGACCCTTCGTATATTAGACATTATAAAACCATATTTGAAGATTTGTGGAAAAACGGAATAGATGTAGGAGATCTCATTAATGATATTGACTTAGGTTATGATCCTGAAAGGATAGATATTATATCAAGATCCAATAATGTCCTTGATCTTTATCATACCATAGTACAATCTTCTAAGAAAGAGATAATGATCATATTTCCATCTACCGGGGCATTTATCAGACAACATAAAGTAGGGTTAATCTCCTCCATATTTGAAACAGTAAAAATCAATGGCGTAAAATTAAAAGCACTGATTCCTTCCGATCATAGGATTTCACGAATTATTGAAGAGTTAAAATTGGAGAAGAATTTTGACGAATTAAAACTCACTAACATCGAATATAGAGACATTGAAAGCTTTCTTGAAACCCGATCAACAATTTTGATTGTTGACAAAAAGATTTCCTTAGTCATGGAGCTAAGGGATGATTCTAAAGATTCATTTTATGATGCTATTGGTTTATCGACTTATTCGAATAGTAAGGCTGGTGTATTATCATATGTCTTATTCTTTGAGAACCTGTGGAATCAAACAGAGATTTCAATAAATTTAAAGAAGGCAAATGAAAAATTAAGAGAGAGTGAGTCGCTTCAAAATGATTTTATCCACATAGCTGCTCATGAATTAAAAAATCCTTTGCAACCTATTTTAATGATGTCTCAAGTTATGAAATCTATTCTGAATCAGATGGCTCTAGACGAGCCAGGCGGTGAGGTAAGGGTAAATCCTGCACATCTAAACGAACTTTTGGACATTATCATCAGAAATACCAATAAGCTATCAAAGCTTACAAATAATGTATTAGATATTACAAAAATAGAATCAAACTCTCTCATATTAGATAAGGAACCCATTGATATGAGAAAATTTTTATACGATAGTATTGTCGACTTTAATAACCAGCTTTTGATAAATGGTAAAAAATATACTTCAGATCCCAAAACGAATGAAAATATAGGAAATGAAATTGTAAAACTGATATTCCATGAGGATCAGGTTATAGAACCAAATAAGAGCGCTTCTCTACCGACCCAAAAATTAGTCGTGGAAATTGATAAATCGCGAATTTTACAAGTTCTTACAAATTTAATTGATAATGCAATAAAGTTTACAAGTCTGAATGAGCAAATTATTGTAAAATTAAATAAGTATAGATTCAATAACTTAGATTTTGCAAAAGTTACAATAAAAGATACAGGAGCAGGGATCGATCCAGATATACTACCAAAATTATTTTCAAAATTTATTACTAAATCAGTAAAGGGAACAGGGCTAGGATTATACATTTGTAAGAACATTGTCAGTGCACATGGGGGCCAAATATGGGCACAGAATAACGATGGTGAAAGGGGAGCTACTTTTGTTTTTACCATTCCTATTTGTCCTGCACCATCATTAAATGAAAAAATATTCTAGATTGATTTTTGTATGCTGATTGATGATAACTTGATGCAATTAAAAGTGCTTCTGAATCTTTGATATCTAATTTTTATCGGTTACTTTTGATTACTGAAAATACTGCTTGATTCAATTTTTCTAACGATACCGGTTTACTAATATATTCGTCAATCGATATTCCATCATCCAATTTTGACATTATCTCTGACTTAGAAACCTCTTGTGCAGTAATAAAGATTACTTTTACAAAAGGATCAATTTTTTTAATCTGATTGATTAATTCATATCCGTTCATACTAGGCATGCGAATATCTGTCATTACTAAACTATATTTGGAATGATTAATCTTAAACTCATCAAGTGCCTTTATCGGATCCGAAAAAGACGAAACAACTAATCCGGACATTTCCAATGCTTTCTTATAAACAGTAAGCAGATCTATCTCATCATCTATAATCACAATACAGCGTTTTTGGTCCGGATCGGAGTAATTAGAATCTACATGATTGTCCAATAGTCTTGTATAAAGATCTGACTATAAATATATTCTTTTTGAACGAGATAAAACTTTTTGAATCACAAATGATATTGTTGTAAATTCGAAAATAACAACAAGTATGTTAAGATGGTAATATTACTTAACTAATTACTAATGGTAAATTCAGATACCTTACCTTCATCCTTTAATAGAAAAGATGAAATATTATCCAATAACAGTTCTTAATTTCCTTCCAGCGAAGTATTTGATTTTTGTATCTGTAATGCTATTTACAATTTATTTGTATTGATATCATCGCGATGGCTCAAGGATTGATTTCATGTGGTCAACCTCATAATGGACGGCAGGTCCAAGCATGACCGTTGATACTGCAATTTCGGCATTAAAAGATATAGGTGAAAAGTTGCCATATAAGTAGTAAGATATGATATGATATGATATAATATGATGTCGCAATAAATCAAAGGTTTTATTTATGCGAAATCCAAATTTTTTGCCAATGAATCTTATCCTATTGTTAGTAGCTTTCATTGCTATATCTTTTTTATCTTATTCGCTTCATCCTATAATGGCAACCAATAATAATTTGACGACTTTTCAAGGTCCAATCAATGAGAATTCACAGATAGATTCTACTTTAAATCCTAGTTCTCTTCCAGGTTTACAAAGTAATTTAGTTAACGGTAGTTCTCTTGTTGCCCCCAATAATAATAGCAGTAGTACCAACAAGAATTTACTCTCTACTGAGGAGTATGACAAGATTAAGAATTGTAGTCTTGATATCGATAAGAAACCATCTTCAATAGAATATTTGACTTTTTTTAACTGTGGGCATGTAAAGTCAAATAGCAGTACAACTGATGATAACAGAATCAATCAAACAGTTAGGGAATTTACTTTGATTATAGAGGAAAATCAATCCATACCGATTGCAAGTAATGGGTTAACATTTTTTGATGCATGGACTTTTAATGGTACTATACCTGGTCCCACTATGCGGGTAACAGAAGGCGATTTAGTGAAAATAAATGTAATAAACAATAAAGAAAACAACCACACGCATTCACTGCATTTACATTCCACACATCCTTCTAATATGGATGGAATAGATGGACCTGGGGGATATATTAAACCCGGTCAAAACTTTACCTATGTCTTTACAGCCCAGCCATATGGTGTTTATCCATATCACTGTCATGTTTCTCCAATTGATCAGCACATCAACAAAGGTTTGTATGGTGCCTTTATTATTGATCCAAAGACACCCAGACAAAATATGACTGAGACGGTAATGATGATGAACGGATATGATTTAGACTATGAAAAAGAAGGAATTGGTCCCAGTCATATTCCAACTCCTCAAGAAGTAATAGGAGACTATATGCCACAAGAATTTGAACACGGAAATGAAGTCTATACAGCTAATGGTAAAGCATTTGATTATGTGGAAAGCCCCATTCCTATTAACATGAACACGAACTATCGTATCTACCTGATTAATATGTTAGAGTTTGACCAAGTCAATTCATTTCATTTGCATGGAAATATGTACAAATACTACCCCAGTGGAACTTCTAAAGAACCTTCTTTTGAAAACGACATAGTGACACTAGGTCAAGGTGACAGAGGCATATTGGAATTCAATTATCATTATCCTGGAAAATACATGTTCCATTCGCATATTAATGAATTTTCAGATTTAGGATGGATGGGGTTATTTAATGTGATATAATAATAGTAGAAAAAGTCCAATTGACAGGATTATTATTATCCGTAGCTCACAACTTAACATATCTATTAATTTCATTATCATTATTTGATAGCTGTTTCTGGAATTTTTGATCTGATTTATCAATACGTGAAACTAGCTCGATATATCAAGACTGTGTCAGTCTTTCATGAGTGATTCCGTTCAAACTTGGAAGTTGATAGATATCCTTAACTTAATGCATAGCATTTACAATTTATGACATTAAGCCTCAATTGCAAGGATGCGGGAGACCCTGTGTGTACACATACCATGTATGGCCAAACAGAAGAAGAATTGATGGAAAATGCGAAAAAACATGGGATAGAAGTTCATGGGTATACGGAAGAGTCATTCAAAGAAGAAATGGCAAAGAACCTGGAACATTTTAGAAAAGTAATAAAAACAACTTAATTTATATACCATATTTTTTTCCAACTAAATAGCTAATTTTTGCTGAAGCACAAAGGAAAGAACTATACTAATAGAGCCATTTTTTTCTTCATGATTAGTTTTATAGACTTTTAATAAGGTGAATAAATTATGATCAGAGATATTTTTATATTATGGTGTCTATCAACCGCGAGAATTATTTACCACCTAACCTGTTAAAGGCTATTGCCAGTTTTCTCATGAATGCTTTGTAATATTTGTTTAAACAATTGGATGAATCGTTAGAGTTTTGGGCAGTCATTGATATAACATAGTGTAACAAGACTACCTATGATTAGTGTCAATTTCATTTTAGAATTTGACTATCAGAATTTCTAGGATAGTAAGAATTAAAGCAGGAAAAAGAAATAACAAAAGCATCAATTAGAAGTTCGCATGGGGAACTTTCTCATACTTTTGTATCCTTTTTTTGAAGGGTAGGATGCCATTTATGCCAATGTCATTATTACCTCCATCCCTTCACCAAATTAATCATTGTCATCTACGATTTAATTCTCGTTTTTCATTTTAAGTCCTATTTTGGGATACTTATCACATGATTGTAGCCTTATTACCTTTTTCTTGCAGTATTCAAGACTGAGACTTGTGGATTACCCTTCGAGGTCTGAGTAACATAATCGAAGAAAAAATCCTATTTATTTTTGATCTAAATTATCATTTCATGTTATCCATATAGAGAAGTCTAGGTAGAATGTCTAGGTAGCCTGTCTTTTCTTTTCTTCGTTTCAAATTTACATTAATCATGGGATGTATTCAATAACAAAAATAAATTTTCTTGTTTTGAAATTGGTTCTTAATTCTGAGATAGTCATAAGTGAAAAAATCATTATTCCTGTGGTAAAAGCGAAATCAAAAATTAGACCCAGACTCCAATCGATCAACGGAACTTCATAGAGTTTATCATTTCTTTTTCTAATTCCTGTGTTTGAACCGAATCAAAATCTGAATACAATGCTATGAATCTAATTGTAATAGTCCCGTTATTATAAGGAATGTAGATCACTTCATTTGTTGTCACCGTACCAGTGTGTGCACTCTCCCCGCTTGCATAGATAAATGAAACAGTGTTTAACCCGTCTACATTCCATTTGGTGGTGTTAACATCTTCTACCACAAAATCATCATAACCTAACAAATTTTCTTGTATTTTTGAAATACTTTTTGAATAGTTGTTTTCTGATGATGGTTCATCCAAATTGTTACAATCAACTATTACTTTAATATATGGATCATTTGAATATATAGAGAAATCAACGTAGCTTTCAATATTATATGTGTTTTTTTCGACTGTAAAATTTGTAGGATAATCGAGGTTTATTTTGCACTTGTCGGATCTAAGGGTACTCCAAGCCAAAGCGTCTTGATGAGTACCTAAGTGTTGAGGTACCTCATAACCTATAAGAAGAACCATGATAAGGATCGAGATAAAAAAATGCTTCACCATAATTAATCGCACATCTTCATTCTAAAATTTATTCCTAATTCTCGTACTCAATATTGATAAGAAAATCAATATGGAGAAAAGGATCAAGCGGAATGACCAAATTACTTACAGAAATCATACAAAAAAAAAATGTTAAAAATTTTTTATTGGAAACTGTCTGTAACAAAGACAAATTGGCAATATCAAAGAGATAAAGAACATCTTGTAAGAAACTAGATGAAGGTCTAAATATATGAATAGAAAGTATCTTTGACTGGTTAGGTGAGAATTACTATTTTAGTGGATCAAAAATAAATAGGATTTCTCAATACTTTCTCAATACTTTCTCAATACTTTCTCAATACTTTCTCAATACTTTCTCAATGCTCGATATATTATCTGTATGCCAGGATTTAATATCAAGATGAACCAACCGAAATTACTTGATTTATTGTCTGATGGAAAAATTTATCTTCTTCATACCATAACACCTGAGAAGTGACATCTAGATATTCCTTCTATTTGGTATCTTTATTACAGGAACCAAAGAAAATTCATTTATATGGATAAATTTATAGGAACAAAATTCAGAGATAAGCTAATTTAGAATGAAATATTGAGATGATATTGATTACAGTTTTTACCAATAATTAGAATCGTAGTTGAATAATTCTCAGATAATGTAAATGACATAATAGTTTAAATAAACATTAGCAATTACCGTAAAATGACATTGTGGTGCCACAAATGGCTTTATTGGATAAGGGAAGTGAATATGGGTTGCCAAGATTATTATCAATCTCTTTTTTATATTCATAACTTTAGGCGTATTATTTGGATTTCAAAAATTCATATGCTCAAATAGTCGATGACACACAAAATGATTCTCTATTGAATCTAAAATAGACAGGTCAAAATTCTACTAATAATAGTAATACTATAATAGTATCCGACCAAACTGAGAATTCAATAGAACCAACAACACCGATTCAGTTTATTTCAAAGATTAGAAATTTACTGAATCAAATTATAGATGCATATAATAATCAGAACTATACTGATGCGGAAGAACTTGCAACCTCTTCATACTAGATAATTATGAATATATTGAAACTCCTTTAGCAGAAAAAGATAAACCTTTAATGGAGACTACGGAGATCATGATGAGAGAGGAACTACGACAGATGATTCTAGATGGTGTACCAAGCGAAGAACTAGTATCACATATAGAAGACATAAATAATAATTTGGGTAGGGCCGTGGTGCTATTGTCTAGCTCATCCTCTACTTCTTCTTAGATTCATCTTAATTCATAAATTCAAATAAATTTGCTAGCAGGTTATTGAGACAGTTCAAGTATATCGACCATCACTCTGGCTATAGTACATATGGCTGATCCATGATATGAATTTTAAAGTTAAAAGAAATTCTAAAAGCACATCGGATTAGTCAAGTTTATGTAATTTCTAAGGTATGACACTTGATAAAAAAAGAAAAAAAGTAGTAATGGCATCAATTAGAAGTTCATATGGGGAACTTTCTCATGCTTTTGTATCTTTCTCTCATGCAAGAATGGTAAGATAGATTGGAGTGTTACCTATCTATTTTTTTGCTGTCATCATGGTCATCAGATTGTGGTATCATGACCCATATTAGCTCAACTGTCAAGATGCTTATCACATGAATGTAGCCTTTACTACTTTTCTGGCACACTATGCGCAAAAGTGATGAGACTTGAGTTTCATCCTTTGAGGTTCAGGTGTAAGTATTACTTAAGGGAAATTCCTATTTATCATTTATCTAGATTCTCATTTTTTGATCTAAGAAGAGAGTCTAGTAAGGGATAATCAAGGTCTAAGGAGATACCTCTTTCATTTTTCTAATTTTGTAAAAAGTATTTATTAATACGTTATATAGTTTTATAACTTTGTACTAGTAATGAACAAGATTCTGTTAATTTCCATAGTGGCGGCGATATGTACAGGAATCGCAGGCATTCTTCATCTAAATATGCTGCCGGCTTTTAACACTCAAATGACTATTTTGTTTCTAGTTGGCGGATTAGCGCAAATATTCTGGATAATTCCCACAGTAAAGAATTGGGGTAAAATATGGGATTATATTGGCATAGTAGGAACGATTGCATTTGTACTTATATGGGTTATTACTAGGATACCGGAAAATCCAATAACAGGTAGGGCAGGAATGGTTGGAGATACAGCAATTGCTATCGAAGTCTTTCAAATAGCGTTTATCGTCCTATTAGGGCTTTTAGTTGCAATGAAATCAAAAAAACAAATCGAAAATTATCCTAAGAACAAAAAGCCTTAAAATACTCTGTATAGACCAGATAAGCCTATTTATTTTTTTACAAATTCTATACCGATCCTCAATTACAATTTATGTTTATCCAGCATGTAATTTTATTAATCTGCCTGCCTGTCTGTCTTAACTACTGAACACTCAGATGGTACAAAGTATTTTATTGAGAATCTAATTAATCGTTTAAGCTGTACTATGTGGCTTAATATGTAGTAAAATTATAGTAGGACCGGTAGACCTCAAGACTATATCGGTCCTCTCGTGGGGATTTTGAATATAAAAGATGAATGTCATATCTTTCGATAGGTTTATCCAAAAAGAATTAGTAGTTAAATTATCCGGATTTTAATGTCAATCAAAAATCGGTTATTGATGATATTTTTAAACCGGTACATCAGTTTAACTAATATAATCCATTAATAGACATATTTGATCTAGAATTTTATTACCAAAACAATAGAGAATAAACCTTATCATAAGTAAGTCAAAACTGCATTTTACCATAATCCCAAGTAGAAAGGAACTTTGGATTAATTTCAACAAGTACAACTCCTCCCTTCTTTGAATCTTCGGCAATCATTTTTGCTATTGGATGATCTAGCGTACCAAGATATTTCAAACTAATTCTTTCTCCTAGTGGAATGACTGTTTTTAAATCATCTACTATGGTTGCAACCCCCTTACCTTTAACTCCTCTAACTGGGGGATTTTCATCGTCTATTGAAAAATAAATAGTTGATTTCTTTAGAATATTTTGAGTTTTCTTAGCAAATTTAGAAGTGTTTATCCAGAGTTTTTCTCCATCTTTGTCATAGTAAAACCAGACAGGTTGGATATTTGGATCACCGTGTTCATCGATAGTGGCCAACTGCAAATTCAATTTACTTTCAAGAAATTTCTCTGCTTCTTCTTTGGTCATACTAGGAATTTCGGAAGTAGCACTAATAATTTTCATAAAAGATAACTTGCATACTTGTAGATAAAATTTCCTTCCTTCTTTATGGCTTCATTTAACATCATTTCTTTAACATGAATGAATGAAGCACTAACCAAATTAAATATTGTTGAATCTTGAGGACGTGCTTTCATGTCTTAACTTTTGTGTCTATCCTCATCATTTAATGTTGTTAAAGCTGTAAAAGATACTTAATGATTATGATTAACTAATATTTCAATAATAGTTATTAGTGGAAAATGGTCAAACTTTCCCTCTTGTGGGTTCCATTAGGAGGTTCATTTAAAATAACAGATTTCTATAAATCATCAACTAGTCGTATCTTCTATTCGAGTTTGATACTGGCCGGATGGTTTCCGTTGCGTTTCTACTACAAACGATTGATTTGTTTATGTTGCCTTTAGAACATTTTTGTTAACCTCATTAGAAGTTTATGTTTTGGATTAGATTTTAACCTGGCTTGACATTTCATTAAATCTTGAATTCTTTTTATACGTATTCATTTAAAGTTAATTGCAGAATATGAACAACAAAGAAGAAAAAGGAGGAGATGTTTGGTCCGAATGGTTAGATTTTGATCACTCTAATATCGATGCAACTACTACGCTTGACAAACCCGGAGTCTTTAAGGTTCATGCAAACATGAAAATTCTATTTATTGGAAGTAGTGCCAACCTAAAACAATCTCTTTTAGAATCGTTATCAGATCCTTGCATAAGCAAAGCAAGGAGATTTAGTTATTTGATTACGGAAAACGCCCTACATGTAAAGGATCAATTGCTAAAGGAATACCGTGAAAGTCATGGTGGAAGTTTGCCTACCTGTATGAATAAATGATTGAATCAATGAATCCTCTAAAAACTATTCTATTCAAAGGTTAACTTGATAGAAGTAAAATTTTAGTTGAAAAATTGTAGTTGCAACATCGTGCAAATTTTGTTATGATCTGTCTTTATCATCTATAATGGATTAGCTCCTCATCCTTAGCAATTGCCTTCAAGACAATATCGGTCCTTTAATGTGGATTCTGCCATTATCATGCCTGTATTTGAAAATTCATTAATGTAGAAATCGCATGATATCGTACTATTTCTAATTAGATTACCAATAACCATAATACTAATTATTCTTAAATATTTATACAATAATAATAAAGCATTGTCAACGTATTCCATTGATAAATCACTTGTTTTAGTCCATGGTTCTTGTCATGGAGGATGGTGTTGGAATAAGATGAAACCTTTTCTAAAGGTTTACGATCATGAAATCTATACTCCTACACTTACCGGTTTAGGCGAAAGGAGTCATATATTATATGAATCTATTAATTTATCTACCCATATTAATGACATAATTCAAGTATTTGAGTATCAAGATCTTTGTGATGTTGTCTTGGTAGGTCACAGCTATGGAGGGATGGTCATTGGCGGCGTAGCAGAGAAAATCCCTAATAGGATCAAATCCATGATTTTTCTTGACGCATATATTCCACAAGATGGTAAGAGTGGATTTGATCTAATACCTGGTTTAAGAGATATTTATGAGCAAAGAAGATTAAGAGAAGAAAGTAAAGATTGGCTTGTACTCTCCTACACACCGGAGGAATTTGGAGTTACTAATAAAGATGATTTTAATTGGATGAAAAGTCGTTTATGTCCAATGCCTTTCCATACTCATGATGAGGCGTTATCGATCCAAGAAATCAAATCCAAGAGGTTATCAAGAACTTATATCATATGTACTGATTTCGGAGATTCTATGTTTCATAGTATGAGGTCAAAAGAAACAGACAGCTGGGGTTATTTTGAACTTCGAAGAGGTCATGATTCTATGATTACGGCACCAGAAGAACTATCTAGATTATTGTTAAAGATAATAAGTGATAGTGATTAGTGATATATTCCGAATTCAATTTTTCGATGAAACCTGATCTTAGGAATTCCTTTTGATGTATATGACATCGAAATCACGGATCTGAATTTACTTATGGCAATAATTCTTTGAGGTATTCATCGCAATTTGTTATCAGGGAAAATCTTAATCTCGAACTTCAATGCTAAATTATTATCTGTACTATGAAAAGTCAACAATCAATAATCACTTTACTCACCATAATTTCTTTTTCAATATCAATTCTTACTTCATTTCTTCTTACCACTAACACCAAATTATATTCTAACCCTATTTGCAGTATTGATTGCAATAATAATGATAATGATAATGCTAATAGCGACTTGCCGTTCCTAATCAATTCAAAAAATTTGACCAAAGTCCTAATCGGTAATACTGTAGATGCCAGATATGATACTCATCTCATTACTCTTGATAAGACTACTCAAATGCCTGAAATCCATGGATTTTATGACATTGTTTCCACCCAGATTAGCAAGATGTATAACAATGATTTGGTTTTCACCATTAATCTGGATGATGATCCAAATCAAAATAAAAAGTATGAATCAACATATCTTTGGCTAATAAGTCATCTTGATCCAGTAAATAACCAGAATAAGGTCTTTACCATAATTATCCCAAACTTTGGCAGCGAATCTAATTTTAATATTAAAGGATGGTATTTGGCAATCTATGATAATATCAATAACGAATATTCATTTCCCTTATCAAGAATAGACAAAATGACTGGTAATAAAGTGGAGATTACAATCGATCCTAATTTCATTGGCGGTATCCTCGATTTCAATTACACAACAGCAGTTATGATTAGGGTAAATGATACTTTTCTTGATAAGCAGCCAGATTATCTAATTGACTCGTCTCCTGATGATAATACCTTTTGGTCGAAATGGTTTGTTTAAGAATCATAGATACATTCATTCGCATTTCAAACAAACTAAAGGCGATATTAGTCTCGCTCTAAAGAATAATCCAGAAAACCGATCTTGAAATGTATACTTTTATCTTACGGGGATTCTTGGTTTAGTTTCAGTATTCTGTTCTAAATGAAGAGTTTTTTTGATATAATGGACATTCATAATTTGGTCAATTTGAGTGATACAATGCATTTCACAATCTTTATCAAATTACTTGAGCTTTGATAATTATACATAAAGATTAAAAACTCATATGTATACCAACCATTTCATTCTCTTCAGGAGATGCATTCCAATGTTCATACTTTCTGCTCACTGCGGAGAAATGAGCAAGATCTTTTGGTGTTGGGGGAGGTAAAGAAGGTACTGTTCTTTAACCTTCCAATCTCTTGAAAAAATTTTCCCATCTTCTTTGTCGTTAGAATGTGAACGATTGTGGTTGAACCCGATACGTTGCGCCATGCGTGAGGCGCATTGCATGGAACATGAATGTAATCACCCGTATTTGCTTTGATCCATTTGTGATCCTCGTTTTCTTTTCTTAAGCAGTCTAATTCGCCTGAGATAACAAAAAAATCTTCTGTATCTGCATGAGAGTGAAGGGGAACATAAACATCGTCAGGTATTATCCCTCTTAGAATACAGAAGTCACTTTTAGTGTCCAGCGGAGATGTTAGAAATTCTACAGTTGGTCCGAAAAGTTCCAAGATCTTGCCAGTACTAGGATTCTTCTCAAGATTCATGCTACTACCCTGTGAATTAATGGTATTTCTATTAAACATATCTTTGTAACCCCTGTCCACTCAGAAAATATCTAGATCTTCGTGTTACTAATTAAGACGCTCTCTTCTGTAAATTCTGTTAAGTTATTACATAAATAAGATAATTTGCAATAGCTCACATCTATGACAATAGATGTAACCATATTTTGATAAAAAGGGATTAGTATTTTATGTGGTTTGTTGTAGATAGTATTAATCAGATTCAGCAAAAAATGGAAGCATTATTTGGATTATTTTTAATATAAGGAACAATAAAATTCACTTCAATCTTACCTCATTCTGTAATTATTATTCATATGAGTGATATTAAAGCTATTTTAGTTATCTATTAAATGAGATTCTGATATTAAGATCTTATCTATCAGGTAAAATGAAATACTTGAGTATAAGTTTGTCATGGCTATCGAAACGGACATTGGATGATTACCTTTTTTTTACACTCTATTGTGATATTTAGTTTGGATGCGCTCAGAATGAGCAACTGTTGACATATTATATATATTATTAGTATTTTGATGCTTATTTTTAGCTCCTATCATTAAATCATTAGCAGGCATATCTTTCATTTATTAGACCTTGTGAAATAAGAACAAGGTTTCATTTTAATATATAATTAATTTAGCGAATAGCAAATGCTAGTATCGTAGCAATGTATGGTTCTTGAATAGTTGATAAAGATATGCAAATAACTAATATATCAATAGAACCAATTATTAGTAATAAACATTCGCAGTGGACACATTAGGATTAATTAACAGATATAATTCATAACCGTTCTTCATAATATTCCAATCAATTATTTTCTGAAGTGTTCCACTATTCAAACATACTATATAAGAAGTACATCATAAAAATATAGTATCATTTTAGATAATAAATATATGATATAAATTATACAGTAAAATCGCATGAATAAAATCTACTTATTTGCAATCGCAAGTATTCTTGCAACTGCTTCTTTAATGGCGGGCACTTTTACATCAGCAGCAATAGCCCAAGCTCCAACTACCCCAGATAGTGAAATGGGTTCTACAACAGATCCAATGTCATTAAACATGACTGCAACAGATGGAAATGTTACTGGTGCAGATAACTCAACAGCACCTATGTAAGCTAGATAACTAACATAGTGGCCACAAACATTTTTCAATTCTCTATTTTTTTCTGTTTTGGATTTTCAGAACTCATTAAACAGTATTGTTTGACCACATAATAAAAAAATGATTTTTCAAAAGTAATGCCGTTTCAACGTTGTTTTGTGAATCAATTTGAGGTTCTAGTTTAAATGTTACCACTCTAGCAATTTTGATTTCATACAGACTTTGAAGGTATTCCGTTTTCTTGTATTCATAAAAGAGATAGGCATCATCTAATGATATATCTATAGTTAAATGCATAAGGCCAATTAATAATAACCTCTAATTATATGATATATCCACATTGTGTAACCAAGTCCATTTAATGAAGGGCATAATTGGTCGGTTCTAAGAACACTAATTGATGATAACTTTACTACTGAAAATATTAATGTATGGTTGAACACGGATTAGTTGATTGATATATTGAAACTAATCTTTGATGGGAATGTATACATCTGTAGGCTAAACTACAGACTACTTTAGGTCAGATTGTGGACGTTAGTATCAAATCTTGCTTTCTAACTATCATGTTATGACTACTAATTTATTAATAAGTATGACTTTACCTATATATTCGCATGCGCTCTTATTTTGATTCAGAATTTTACTCTCACTTATCATATTTTTCCTTGCTATTACATGATTGATTTAGAATGGATTTTGAAAAAAAGACTTTAGATTTTGACAAGGGACGACTTGTATCTCTTACTGATGGAGTTTTTGCAATAATTATGACAATATTGGTGTTCAACATCAGCGTCCCGGAACTCATTTTATTTGAAGGGGGAGAGTACGCATCAGATAGACTTGCTGCTAAATTTGTTGATTTATGGCCTGATTTCCTAGCTTACGTGATTAGCTTTTCAACACTTGGTGCTTTTTGGGTTGCGCATCATAGAATTTTCCGTTGGATACTTTCTGTAGATCGCCCTTTGATTTGGATTAACATCTCTTTTCTAATGATTATTGGATTAATACCTTTCTCGACTACTTTGCTTACACAGTATATGGATAGTCAAAATTCGATCTTCGCCTTTTCATTCAATGCAATTCTTGCAGGTTTACTAATATATGCAATATACTACTATGTCAAACATCACCCCGAATTAGTGGACAAGTCGGTACAGGCTTTGATTGAGAAAAGCTCCAGTAGACGTGTAGTAGCCACGATATTAACGTACTCGGTAGCTATAGGATTTTCATTTATATACTTGCCTGCTAGTCTATTTCTTTTATTACTAGTTTTGATACCAGAGATTATACCAGACAAATATTTTGGAAGAAAGACTGCGTAGATACTGACAAAATGAAATGTGTGAGAAAATATTTGTAGCCCAATACAAGTAAGAAGACCAGTTTATGTGTTACCTCAAATGTAATTCTAGTTATGAATATAAATCCGCTAATACGCGTGGTTGTATTAGGTCCAAATCCAATTCTCCATTTTGATGAAGGATAAAAAAAGCAATTCTATTTTTTGTCCCAATTTATTTACTTCGATGATTTAACAAGATTGGTTATATACTCTTTTAACATATTAAAGGTAACATTGACCAATAAAATTCTCAGGAATCTGGTCCTTTGTTTTGGAATTTCAACACTTTTACTAGTTTTGCCTACTTTACAATCCTCATTTGCACATCAGATATCTCTGTACTTTATAAATGGAAAAGACTATCTTATGGAGGTGGAATGGGCAAATGAACCGGTCGCTGTTGATGACAAGACGAACATAGTATTAACAGTTGTCTCACCAAATATGACAGATCCAACTAATGCAGAAGCAAATGGTACACAACCAATTACAGGACTTGAAAATTCATTAAAGGTAGACATAATGGCTGGAAATAAAACCTTATCATCAAACCTAGATCCAGCATTTGGAGAACTGGGTGTATATGAATCAGAGACATTTTATCCTACAATTCCAACAACATTTAGTTTTAGAGTATATGGAGACATGAACGGAACAAGTTTCGATAACACAGTTAGTTGTAATCCAATTTTAGGTGAGGATGTTCCTCCAGATAACTCTACTGTAAAAATCTCCAATGGAGTTGAGAGAATGGCTTTGATTGGTGGACTAGAATGTCCAGACGATAGAATCGGATTTCCAGAACCCTATACATCCCAACACGAAATTGTTCAAGCGCTAAATGGAACCGACACATAACTTCCTTTTTTTATGTCTAGTTTTACCAAAATCTAGGTTAAGTGAGAAATAGTAAAACTAGTGAGTAGGAAATTTAGTAATATCTAATAATAATAACGGTATCGTTGTTTACTCGTTTTATAATTCATTAAATAGTAATCAACTTGAAAGATAGAAGAACATCTATCATGTTATTTCATGATTTAAACTGCTGGAATAACTGTCCAGGTTGTAAACACGATGTTAATACCAGTCCAATATTTATAAGTAATAAATACCATACTACCCACATTCTTTTAAATTGACTTTTAATTAATTAGTCTAATACTGAATGTTAAATACTATACTATACTAAAGCCATAAATGAGGAATTCAAATATCAAATCAGAACTGCATTACATACATTTTCATAAAATATCCATAAAATTGGTTCTGGTAATTATAGTTACAGGATTTTTAGGTATTTCGTCTTTTAATTTGACCCATAGTAATGTAACCGCCCAGACTCTTCAAGCAAAGTGTACTCCAGATACGGGAATAAATGTATCCAGGTCTAACTGTTTCTCGAACACCCCCACTAATCCGGTGTACAATGTTACCAATACTGAGAATGTTAGGCCACCATCTGAAAATACGCTTACTTACTCTAATAATACAAACTCTAATACAAATACATCCGCCAGATAATCTAATCACTAACAGCTTATGACTTCTATGATTTCATCAATAAATAAAGATGTTCCTGAGATTCCGTTTTCTTTATTTTACACTTTATAATATAATATGATTCTTCAATTAATGATGCTCCTATTTATTTTGCAGAATAACATTTTATTAAAAATGATTCTCGATGGTTCGATAGATCTTATTCATCTTTCTGTGGATTCGTTCATATAATAGAGAAACACAATCCAAAGGCTTAACGTAATGGCCCTTTTTACTTTTAATGAAGAGTAAACCCACTAACGATCAAAAGAAGTATGCTGCATTAGCACGCATGGTAAAAGAAAAAGCATTGCCAGATCATACTTGTGCAATGTTATTGAATATAGACATGCCTCTGCTATCACTAGACAAGATGGTTTGGCTCTAACCACAACACTGTCACAATTTAAATTTACTACCCTGTCCATCATCGGCCCTGCCTGATTATCATCATTAAGATGGTTCGTTTCGCATGTCGTACTCATCATGTCGACAAAACCACAGTCCCATTTCGTTGCGCCCCTTCGGCGCCCGGTCGAGCCACTGATACATCCCCCATAGCGCATCAAGGCCTCGCGCATAGGCGGAGTAGGTGTGGTAGACAACACCATCAGAAAATGCAAACGCGCTCATACCTGGTGCCTCACGAGTGTAGGTTAGGATGTCAGTGCCACTCATGGCCGCGAACTTATTTGAGCCTGCCTCAGAGTCTGAGATCGCGCTGAGTGCGCGGTAGTTGTAATCTACACTGCCGGAGAGTTGTTGCTCCTCTGTGAAGGACGTATTGAAGTCGTAGTTAAAGTCGCTGTCCAGAGATGACACCCAAGTAAACGTCCAGCCCATACGGCGTTTATAGGCCTGAAGCGCAGCGAGTGGGGCACGTGAGACAGCAATCATTGCTACATCGTGGTGTTCTAGATGCACGGCATATCCGTTGAAGCCGTCCGCGATGGCAGAGCATGCGGGGCAGCCACCCGTATAGTCGGGACCAAACATGAAGTGATAAACGAGAAGCTGCGAGCGTCCTCTGAATAGATCGGCTAGAGACATAGTGCCATCATCAGTCTCAAAAAGGTACTTTTTGTCAATTCGAACCCACGGTAGCCTCTGCCGCCATTGTGCCAGTTCGTCGCTACGCCGGGTTAGCTCCTTCTCGGCTTTGAGTAGCTCCAGCCGGCCGGCGAGCCACTCTTCTCGTGTTCCGATCTTGTGATCAGTCATTGTTTCTCTCCTTCTTGCCACAGAAAAAATAATATTCTATAATATATACTTCCAGTTGACGTATCGTCATTTTCACTCTGCATAAGTCATCAGAAAGAACAAATTATATAAGATGCACCTCTCTGTTGCACGATCCACTTTGATTTAATTCATTTAAATCCGGATATAGTTTTTTTGGATATTCTTTAGTTCAATTAGTAATAGAATCACAACAGACCCGAATAACCGTGAAAGGCAGCACTGATTTATTCAAAAGGTTGTTAAAGATAGATTTCATTAAATAATAATTGTAAGAATATAACACTACCATGTCAAATATAATGAATAATATCGACCTTGACAAAATACAAAAAACCATAGAAAGTGGACATAAAGACCCACAATTTTTAAAGAAACCAATAAGATTGGAAGGGGAATGGAATTTTGACATTCAAAAAGGATACCAATTCAAAACAGAACTAGCATATGAGAAAGGTAAAGAAGTGATTGAAATAGATTCGCCGTCCTTCTTAGGAGGCAGTGGTAACAGATTGGGACCTATGGGATATTGTGTGGTAGGAATAACCTCTTGTTTTATTACCACATTAGTAAGTATTTTATCAAGCCATGGAATCAAACTCAATAAACTACGAATAAATGCAGAATGTAACGTTAATTTTGCCAAGACATTTGATATTTCAGATGAACCTATTACAGAAGGGATAAATTTTGAAATTGATATTGGTAAAAATGAGCACGAAGGGGATAATACTACAAATGACCAAAAAATTCGAGAACTGATTCTTATGGCTGAAGAGAGATGTCCTGCTATTTACAGTATGAGTCACATAATTAAGGTTAGCGCAAAATTGAAATAAATAAGAGTCAAATTTAGGAAAATACTATCCTTTCAATCTTATTAAACGATGTTACTAAGATAGTCGACGATGCTGGTAAGTTTAGCAGTTAATAATTTACGAGTCGAAATGTCAGAACGAAATTTATAAAAACATAACAGTCTAATTTATAGAAAATTATCTTTTACAGGATAAACTAAATATGGTTGAAAGGATTAGAAAGATTTAGCCTCAGGGGTTAATTTTAAATTCCATTTGGCTTCCATTTATGACAGTGTATATGAACCACCCTTACAAATGTCCCCATATATGTAAATTATATAGATGATAGACATCGTGCATCACTATTTTTAAATCTCAAATAATAAATAATATTTGGAATTAAATGGAGTTCTTTGCAATCCATGGTGAGATTTCTCAGGAATTTATTATATGACAACTTAATAAATTCATGTTCCTCTATCGAATATCCTTCAATCTGTCTTATTCTTATGTTGAAGATTGTTGGGATGGTGAATGAAAAACCAATAGTACCGCTGGTTTTGTATTGATAAACTCAACTGCAGAAAACGACAATGATATCACTGTTGTTACTAATGCTAGCTGCTGCGTTTTATCATATAAACAAAAATGTTCATAGTTTCTTTTAACCTCTATAAGAGATGACTACTTTGATTCGTTGCCAAAAGGGACAAAATTATTTTGTTGCTTGCTGTTTGTCTTCTTCGTTACCAGTCGGCTGTGAATGCGGTTTCGGAAGGAGGGGAGTGATCGTTTTTGATATCACGAAACCGATGACTGCCCCAATAACAATCACTGGCAAAAGATCTGTCTGTCCTCCCATAAATCCTAGTAAGAGAGCTATTGTCAAAGGAAGCGGGAAAACAGCACACGCAACTGCTGCCATCCCTACGGTTACCCCTACACCTTCTGGAATGAATGTAAGGCCTTTAGAAATCGCAAGCCCTAACGCTCCACCTATAAATAATAATGGGAATATGGGTCCACCATCAAATCCTGTGGCAAATGATGTGCTAGTTATGAGGGCTTTAACAACAACCATAATAAGTAGAATTCCTATGCCAAAGGCGGCAGGGTTATGGATAATTTGTAATAGTTGATTTTGACCAGAGTACAGAGTCAGTGGGAGGAACGTTCCAATGAGGCCTATGATTATACCACCTATGACCGCACGGCTAATCGGTCTATTGGCAAGCGGGGCAAAGACACGGTGAACAATACCGATTATTAATTTAAACATTATCCCGACAAACCCACCAATTATTCCAACAAGCAAAGCCCACCACAAATCAACAAGGCGTGCTGAAGCATAGTCAGGGAAGCTGTAAATTCCAAGAAATGAATCCTGCAATATTGCGGTGTAGACGCCGTATCCAACAGCAGCAGCCAATAGGCCTGGAATCAAATGACGAGAGAGATCCAGCTCTTTGATGAACATGTACTCGATGGCTCCAGCAGCTCCAATAACTGGTGAACCAAAGAAGCCACCAAAAGCTCCAGCTATGGAACTGTAAACAAGTATCTGAACATCATCTTTATTGCGCCTAAGTCGTTCTGAAAGAATGGTTCCAAAGCCTCCAGTCAGAAAAGTTAGAGGCCCTTCAGGACCAAGGGGAGCACCACTCCATAGAGATATGAAGGCTTGAAGCATAATGCTCGGCACTTTGCGAGGATTGATTCGGCCAGTTTGGGCATATTGGCTCTGCGCAACTCCAGGTCCACCGTTCTCACCAAAAAATTTGATAACAAGGCCGATTAATACCCCAGCAGTAGTGAGTAAGACTAGTGGCCATATGTTGATATTAAGTACTATGAGACTTACTTGTTCAAAGATCTTGATGCCTTGAGTGTAGAGTGTTATATAACCCACTGTAATCAAGGAGGATAAGGCACCGAACAGTGCTGCATAGATCATCAATATGAAAAAGCTGTTCTTCGAAGGAACGTCCGGTTCGACTGTCATGGTAGACTACCATCTCCAATGACTGCCTTGATTGTGTTTAGAGAAGCCACTGCCTCTTTAGTGATCCCTCTACAAGTTTTCCCCTTTTCAGCTAATGCCAAGACAAGTTCCTCTTGCTGCTTTCTGTCAATTTACCACCTAATTTATATCTTGACTGGTTTATTATTTGCTATCTATAATTTAACACGAAAAATTATGCAATATGAAAGTCCGACAAGATCAGGATAAGATTAAATCCCTTCTTTTGATTGCCTATTGATAAAGAATCATTTAAGACGCATTTAAAATGATATGGTAGTATATAACGGGCTTGGTGGTTCTGATGTATTATCTCCACTAAAGCAGGACCCGATCACTGTGGATCTGAATTTTTTAAAATCTTTGGTTCTATTGAACTTGATAACTATAATTCTCTTACTGTATTCCATCATTTTGATTCGGTCCTGTTAGATAGACACACACACTCACACACAAACACAAAAGAGCAATCAAAGGTGTTTTCTTGAAGCTAAGGTTATAAGGTCGATATTTATACAGACTGTATGTCTATTTTAGGAAATGTAGGTGGTATCAATAATGATCTTAAAAGGACAGCGATTGCAATCATGAGGAAGTTGAATAGTGAACATATTGTTCAAACTCCTTGGGTGTCAAGACAGACATTGCAAGATAGTACCAGAGCAGTTCATACATATTTCAATCAAGCTATTCTAATCTTACAAAACAATAGATTAATAGAAATGAATGATAAAAATGAATTTCAAATAACTCAACGTGGTATTGCTGATTTAGAGATAATAGAGAGACAATAGACTATGAAATAAAATGTATATATTTTCAACCACGTATTAATTCAGATTATTCTTATCCTGTGAATTGCTGAATCATTTTATTTTGAATTCTAAAAGAATTAAGTGACTGATATGAAATCTGATCCGAATTTCGTTTACTCATTTTGGAGAATCCATATTTTTGAAAAAGGCCCGATAAATACAATATTTGAAATAATTTGAAATAATTTGAAATAATTTGTACTACTTTTCTGTGTGGGTTATTCGATAAATGTTCCCATCAAAATAAGTTAGTATATACAAATTACCATCCAATCCAGTTTCAATATCCGTAATTCTTCCATCAAATCCTTTTGCAAATATAACTTTTTCTAATTCGTCCTTACCATCCGCTACTAAATCTTGCAGCCCTCTTTCATTCCTATCATCATGAACACTTTTATTTATATCAATTCCAGATCTGTTTGAATCTATTTTAAGGAAATACAAATTCCCGTTATTAATGTCTCCTACGAATATGTTATTTTCCAGGTCATCGCCTAGCAACGAAGATTCTAAAAATTCAATGTCTGTTACCCCAACAGGCAGCCTCCAACTAAATTCTGGATCTGAATAGTGAGAACCATCCAAAACAACAAGATCGGAAACTAAAGTGTCGTTATTTCTTGAGATAGGGCCCATTATTTTGGACCATCCACTATTAAAACCTGGTTGGACAAGGTTAATTTCATCATAGTTGTCCTCGCCGTTTTCAGTATCCCATAGTTTTCCCGTTAGAGGATCAATATCTATTCCAAAACTATTTCTAATTCCGTATGCATAATAATATTCTGTCAAATTAAGTTTAGCACTATTAGAATGATATGGATAGAGTGGATTATGGGATGGCATGAACGATTCTATTGATGGATTCATTCGGATAATGACGGAGGAATTATTAGGTATAGAAGTAGATGGATTTTTTCCCTCCGGATAGTTTTGGAGTGTATTATTTATAGCCGTGAGGTCTCCTATTATTGCATATAAATTACCTAATTTATCCATGTGTATTTTCCCACCGTTGTGATAGGGCCCAGGTTCTGCGGGCATATCCATAATAAGTCTTGGATTTGAGAAAGAACCTAATCCATCCCAAGCATATTCATAAACCCTATTCCGGATAGTATAATTCGAATCTTCTAGTTGTACTTTGAGATTATTATCCATAGGGTCGTATATTTTCTCAGTAAAATATAGGTAAATCATATAGTTGGAATCGTGACTCATGGGCTTATGAGAGGCGATTAATACATCCCTGTCAGAGACTGGGTAAGAGGTTGAATTAAAATTTAGATAATCTACTTGAGTCTTTTTTTTAGATTCGTATTTGCTTGATGAGGTAATCCCCAACAAACCCTGTTCTTTTTCATTTGAAATGTTATTTATCGTGTAAATTGGATCTTTTTGCAATGTGCCATTAGATATCAGGCGAACATTACCTTCATCCTTCTCCGTTACTAGTATGGAATTATTATCAACAAATATCATGCTAGTGGGAAACGACAAACCCGTCACATAAAGATCCATGTTAATCCTATCCTTGTAATTTGGGCTAATTTCTATTTGTTTCTTGTCTTGTAGTGGATTTATATAACTTTCAATAATATGATAATAATCAAAATATTTGATCACAATGATTGTAATGACAATTAAGGCAATTAAGAACATAACAAGTCCCTTCATCCAAATACAATGTTAATTTATGAATTATCTCATGTATTTGTTTTACCTATCTTGTGTTTTCTTATCGTTCTAAAAACTTTATTTCTAGGATAAAGTCAATCAATGATTTCTCCTGTACTTTTCATTTAATTATATTTGTTAAATTTTAGTAACGCAAAGTCTTGAGATTTAGGGTCCAAATTCCATAATAAAGATATAATAGCCTTTTTCCTTTGTATGATTCATACTTGATGATTGTAGATAATTCATACATATCCCAAATCTCTTTCCTTATATGGATGGGAGATGAGTCACCAATAATGCCAACTCCACCAATAGGAGGCATAATAGGGTCAGGAAAATACAGACAATAATTCTCTTCTGATTTCCGTTTTTTTAATGAAATGTGGGTAGATAATATAATATGAGATTCTTTCCAAGTTTCTTAAAAATCTCGTACTAATACCATTATTTAATAAGTGGATTTTTAGTTTGCATTAAGACAAATAAATGTCAAAAAATAGTTACTAAAATGGATTACTGGCCCGGTGGTTTTAATAATTGATACGAATCCACTTTTTCAACAAAAATAAACTATTTTAATCTAGAGAAATAAGATTATTCTTTTAAATTAATTAGTTAACTCGATTTTGACCTACTATCATAATTGCTCCGACATTCATATTATTCTTTAATGGATTAATGGTCTCAATTTCATTTGCGTGAGTCTGAAAACATAACTGTAAATGGGCATAACAATAATATTTTGAACAACGAAGGCATCGTGCAATGGGTTTGGCCGAACAGCTATCATATATACATCTAGTAAATTTTATAGAGTGCATTTAGTTCCTTTCTTTCTTTCTTTCTTTCTTTCTCCTTCTTAGCCATGCTCAATTCAAGTTTATCAGTGGTACATTTTAATCGATTCCTGCGTATTTGGATTTGTGATAGCATCAATTGCTTCCTATCGATACATATGCTTTTAATTGGTTCAGTAAATCTATACAATCCTACTGTCACTTTTACAACCACAAATTTTCCCCTCACAAATCACTCGTGATTCATACATAGAAATATTCATTTTTCATTACTCATTCTAACAATGTTCTTACTTGACATGATTCTATACATTGTTGGGAGAATAGTAAGATAATTTAGTATTATTATTAGTCGAATGTCTGAGTTTTTGTATGAGTAATTCTGCATAATTCTCTATCAGAAAGATACTAGTATCCTTTCCTGAATCTTTTCGATTTGATAATTCCTGTTTCGTATTATTAGTACCTAGTACATCTGATTCAATAGTCCCATTAGGCTCATCTCTCTCATTCAAACTATTTGTTTTGTAGTCATTTCGATCGATAGACAACCCATTCCTGATCTGATTGGTATTTTTTGACAATTCATTATAGTATGTATTCAGTTGTCGCCCTTTTAGTCTAGGTATCCTAGATATTATTTTCACCATATTTACACTTCCATAGCAAAGCTATAAAAAAAGTGAAGTACTCTAGTTGAGGATCCATGTAACATTATTACTGCTTCATATAACTTATGTCATGAATCCTCAAATACTACTCTCCTAAAATAATTTTCAATGATAATGCGTTTAATTCTTCTTTAGGTATACTCAAATTTAAGACAGTATAGAACAATCCTTTATCCATTAATAACTATATTAATGGATCTACGTTAGTTTTTCAATCTTTCGATATTCAAACTATTACGAAATGATATAGACCATAATGGATTGGTAATTATTTTTTAGAAAATTATGGAAAAATAAAGAATGGATTATTATGGACCGCAACATATAAGAAGATACATTCCGCTGTGAAAAGATTCTTCAGCAGAATCATATGCTTGTCTGTTTATCTCTTTGCAAGCCCGCATATATTCTGACCAAATTGCGAAGAGTGTCAGAATGTGTGAGGCAGGACTGTATTCTTTACTCATATATACAATTCCGAAGAAAAAATATATTGAATTTGCTAACTAACTGCAATATTCTAATATTCTAATAATTTTGGAATTATCCAGCAAGTTATTATAAAATTTATAAAAATTATATAATGTATTATAATTATTATAAATATCTATTAACAATTTTATAAATTTACAGTAAGCCTAGTGGGCTTGGAATCAATAGGTATGTGTGATCTGCTACTTTATTTTGTTATTATGATCGGTTGAAACAAGATATATCTCATTTTGGCCTATTATTCTTCTCGATTGTAATACCTTGATCAAGTTACAAAGATAAGAATTTAAGCGTAGCACACACTTATTATTATGGATAAAATATCCAATTCCAAAGATGAGACAGACGCTCTTCACAATGTTGAAGGTTTTGTGTTAGAGAAATTATCTACCAAGTTTGACTCCAAAAACTCTTCAACCAGCATTGGAGACTTAATGGATTCCATAGATAAAACTATGTTCCCTCTACTAGATCAAGCAATTGAAGATTTGATTGCTCAAAGTCTCATACATTCTGAAGATGGCGAAAATTACCAAATTACTCCGGATGGTATTAATGAACTAGAAAATAGAAAGAAAGAGGCGATACCACTTAGCTGATGAAAGGTTTTTACATCGTTAGATACCAAGCCTTGATGGATAAGTGAATAATATACAAATTATATTAGTGACATATTACCTGGGTCTAACTTTTTCAAACTTTCAAATTTCAATGATAAATTAAAAGATGCACCAAATGATTAGGGGTTAAATACTATGTTATATAAAATAGTCTACCTTATGTGGAGGCACCGAATCGTTAAGAATCGGTTGTTTTCTATATAAGGTGTGATAAGGTTACAATCATGCCATAAGTTTACCACCAGTAGGAAAACAAAAGCATGAGAAGGTCTGAGGCATGCTATATAATAGTGATGCTAAGTACTATCATAAAAAACAAGGCCTTTATTGAAACCTTATTGCATTTCAAAAAAGTTGTCCTGAATGATAACTTACAGATATACAACACATTTAATGTCTGACAAGGATATAGAAAATCCAGTTATAGCTGTTCTCTAAAAGAATTGAAGGGGAACTGCAGTTTATATAAAAGTAGATTGATTTTACAATATTTAGTTACTGTCTTGGGGCATAGAATATTATGAATGCACCTATAAGAACTATAAAACCTCCAACTATTTCAAATCTGTCGGGTCTTTTTTTGTCTATCAGCAAACCCCAAATGATTGCCATCACAACAAATATTCCTCCGTAAGCAGCATACACTCTACCAAAATTTGATGGCTGAAGAGTTGGAATTATTCCGTATACAACTAGTATGATACCTCCAACAAGTCCAATGCCTATCGTTTTTCTTTCTCTTAGCCATTGCCATACAAGATATCCTCCTCCTATTTCAGCAATTGCAGCAACCAAAAACAATCCGAAGGTTGAAATGATAAAGATTAGGTTATAATTATCCGGAAGTGTTGATTCCAATTTTTTCCCCCCTTTTGCGTGGATAGTAAAAAATAATGATGACTCCAAGAGCAGCGACAGTAGTTCCAACTATATCATAAATATCCGGAATCAATCCTTCAAAGAGATAGCCCCAGCCTAAAGCCATTATAATAAAAATTCCTCCATAAGCTGCATATGTTCTGTGGAAATGTGTTTTTTGTAATGTAGGAATTACGCCATACAAAAATAAAACAAAACCGCCTAGTACTCCAAATATCCAACTATAGCTTTCCCTTAACCATAACCATACCAGGTAACCGCCTCCTATCTCACATACGCCAGCAATAAAAAAGAAAAATAATGAATAAAAAATGTCCTTTATTCTAATATACAACTATCAATTTGATGATTTGATTTAACTTATTTATCTATTTGATCATTTTTTCATCCGATTTAGTAATTGGCAATAGATTCTTCAAGATCTCGACCCTTAAGGTTACCTATTGCTTTCCTTTTATCAGATGAAGATTTTATGATTCTTTTTAAAAGTCCATAGAAACTAAGATATTGATAATAGGGTTTTATAGCATTCTGTAATAGAAACCTGTAGGAATAAGGAAATATACTTGAGATATTATTTTCTCTCTACTAATCAATCAAGTATTCTAAAGTTTAAAATGTTTTATTATTAAATATTCATAAAAGATTGTAAACTCCTTCTACCTAGCCACATAAAATCAGACAATCAGACAAAATCTGATTGTTAATCATACAAATAATCTTTACATTTTGGATTTTCACAACTATATTCCTGGGGAAGAATATTATTTCAAATGCTTAAAACGATTAGTTTTTCAGTGCCCTTCTTGCAAATCTTATGATGAGATAGCCAATAATGCTATTCTATTTAAAACCAAAGTCGAACTGATAAGATACAAAACCTATTTCAAGTGAGGGGTTAAATACATTTATCTTAATGATTTTTAAAAAGCATCAATGGTAAAAGTCTCTATATTTATTGGTACCAGTCTAGATGGATTCATTGCAAGAGAGAATGGAGATATAGACTGGTTAGATGATGCTAACAAGAAAGTAACTCTTGATGAGAATTTTGGATTCAAAAGTTTCCTAGAGTCTGTGGATCAAATAATTATGGGGAGGAAAACTTTCGAGCAGGTAATGACCTTTGACAAGTGGCCGTATAATAATACCAAAATGATTGTATTGACCTCAAAGAATGTTGAAATTCCTGAGAAATTAAAGGAAACTGTAACAACATCTAACATGTCATCACCTAAACAATTGGTTAAAGAGCTATCTTATCAATCTGTTAATCATATATATGTAGATGGGGGCATGGTGATTCAGGATTTTTTATCAGCAAGATTGGTTGACGAAATTACTGTTACTATAGTACCAATTCTTATAGGAAAAGGAAAATCATTTAGTGGATTATTATCAAAAGATTTGTCTTTGCAACATTTAAAAACGACAGTATATGACTTTGGTTTCGTTCAAAACAAATACAAGGTCAATAAATAAGAATATGAATAGGATTTATAGAATTTCGTTAATATATATATTCATCATACATGACCATGATAAGGATTTTTAACTGTTCCTCATGCATAGTTATGTGGACAAATTCGATACCTTAGATTCTTTTAAGATCTCTTCATTGTACTGATATAGCCGTTGACGGCTGTTAAGATTTTGATATCGTTATTCATGAATTATTTTTGGCAACTCTTTTCCCTTTGGAATAAAGTGTATAGATAATGAATTGACACATTCCCGTGTATTTTTATCTGTCAAATGTTCTCCCAGAAATTCATGTCCTAGATGTGCACCACAATTTTCACATTCTATTTCTGTTCTTATTCCATCAGGATCAGGTATACGTTTTATTGCATTTTGAATGCTTTCATCAAAGCTTGGCCATCCACACCCTGCATCAAACTTGCTTTTGGATGAAAAGAGGGGGATATTGCATCTTCGACAGATAAACGTTCCATCTTCATAAAAATTGTCATACTTACCAATGAAGGGATCTTCAGTAGCTTTATCTACAATTATTCTCTCTTCTTCTGGTGTTAGCTTATTGTAACTCATACTTTATAGCCTTCTCAGTCGAGGATTTAAGATCTTGTATATATTGTTATGTATTCTCTTTGCGATGGTAGTGATTCAAAATTATTTTGATATTGGATTATTTGAAATCTTTGGGCATTAACTGATTACTATTTTTTTAAATCGCTCATACCTGTAACGTTTACATTTGGTAAATGTTAGAGAATGAGAAGATGATCTGATTGTCAAAATGTCTAGATGACTATTATGACTCACAACTCGAACTTTAGAGAAAAAAATCTTGACTGAGGGTCTAGGATCGATACCGTTTGGAATGATTTAGTTTGACTTAATTATTCTCGGATAACAATCATTTGTAAAGGAAAACTCTAGTAAACTTTTGATCAATATGAGTTGATTAGGATGCATAAATCTCTTGCTGGGTATTAAAAACCAATGGATGCCTGTGTTTATCTAGTATATTGATTACGAATCCTTACAATGTCTAAAAATGATAAAAAAGAAATTAATGACGAAACTTCTTTAGTTAACAAAAATATCGAGAAGCAACAAGATATCTACCGAAATAATCAAAGAGTATATAATAGAATTGTAGAACAAAATACTGAATCACTTGAACAAGCTTTTGATGAGTCAAAAAAAAGTATAGATGAAAGTATTAGAGAAGCAAGAAATCAGATTCCACGTTATACTGAAACCGTTAATCAAGTTCAAGAACAAACACTTCAAGCTACTAAAGATATTGCAGTAAGCTACCTCGAATATCAAAAACAAACAATTGATTCTTTTCAATCAATATCTACCCCATATCTATACAATGTAAATAACCAATTATTGAATAGCCAAGATTACTTTAGAAGAATGCCAGAGATGTACTCGAAATTGGTGAATAATTATGCAGAAAATACCATAGCAATGAGTAGAATTTTTAATGATATGGCATTTTCTAATATTGAATTATTCAAAAATGTAGTTGATAACACAAAGAAACAATCTAAACATCTTGCAGAAATAGGAAAAAGAAATGTATCAGCATATGAGAGAATTGAAAGAGACAACAACGATGCATTGTTATCAACTCAAAAAAATTATCAGTCTAAAAATTAGATGAGAAAAATTAAATATCATTTTTTCTTAAAGCTATTGGCAAGATTAACTAACTTCCAAAGAAATAATATTTTTTGAATTTATTGGTTTGGTTAATTAATAAACTAATCTAATAGATTAGCTAAAAATGTTTATAAAATCCTTTTCAAAATTTTGAGGTGTCATGAAGGTTTTATTGCGTAATCGTGATGTTACATTGAAATGCTCGCCAGTGCTTTTGCAATTACAATTTATTTTAAGATAGAATTCTATCACTATTAATATCATTTTTGTGGGGTTTTTTGATTTTTATGGTAACGGTAAATGAACAGAAACTAACGTAGATAACACAAAAAAATATTTGTGTCGTAACGATATAGTTTCTAAATTTCTAGTGACGATGAGACTGTTCCTTCACCAATAGCGATAGTATTAATAATTTGTCTTTGCTTCTTTGGATCACTTTTTGGAATTCTAAAAGGGGTTAAAATTTTGCCGGAGGAAAAGCACGTAACTTGGGACCAAAACTTTTCATTTGATTGGTTATGCTGGGGGAAGGCCCAATATAGATGAAGCTTATTATGATAAAGTTTTTGTATTGTAGTATTATTGATACCAGTTTACATTTTAAAAAAAGGATGGATGAGTGTATTAGTTATTGTTGGGGCAACTGATACTTCCAGTTAACCACAACATTGTCTATTAGAAAGTTGTCTTCTGTATTCGGATTCCTTAAGAACTGTATACTGTTCTGGCCCTGTTTTAGCACATTCTCATCCAACAAGACTGTTAGTGTTGCCCAGTTTGCAGATCCAGAATTTCCAAAGTTGCCGCCGGGACTAGTTACACTTTGTCCATTAATTATTATTGTATGTCCCTCAAAGTACAATCCATATATTTGTACCAAGAGATATCCACTTCCATCGGGTATGCTGTCAATTGTAAAATTAAAAGTGTCGGACACATCTCCCCTGTATGGATAACCTGGAGCAAATATGTCGTTTTTATTGTCTCCAAGGTGTTGCTGGATAGGAACTATCGCAAAATCCGAAGCTTGCAAATGAGTCGTTGTCGTTGTTACGTTTTGGCCACTTGCAACATAGACTGACACACCTCCAAAGCTCACCATTCCAAATAATGCGATGATGCTAACAAAAACAATAGGTACTTTTAATTGAACTACCTCCTTTACATTTGACTGATTTGCCATATTGACATATTGATCATGTATAATTAAAATTTATATAAATGAAGTAAATATGAATCCTAAATATCGGTGATGGATAATCTCGTATTGAGAGTGCAAATAACCTTTGGAGCAGGAAATTATGAAGTAGTACAAATCAAAACTGGAACTATCATTGATGGAAATGTTTACTACACTGATTATAGTTTTCCTAGAAAATTATTTTTATAATTTTCCACTATTCAAGAAGATGTTGGATTCATTATAAGTCAGATAAAGCGCAATCGAGGGAATATTAATGTCGGTACTAGAATAGGTATCTGGCTCAGTGGACTTCAAATCCACGCGGTATATATGAACTGTTAATTAATTAAATAAATATTTATTCAAAGAAACCTATTTAGTAATTTTATAATATAACAGCAAGATTATAACAGGTATGGTGGACTTCAGGACGATATAAGTCCATATCTTTTTTAGTTTTGCTGATTATTACACAATCCGATAAAATCGGCCTTACAAAAGAAATTGCTTTTTTACTATTTTGACCGCACATAATTCGTTTGGAAGCGGATGAAGATTATTTACAGTCTTGTTGTTTTGATAACTTGTCCGCGACTCTAAGAGGTTCTGGAATGAATTGATTTGTTCTTGTCATTGATTTAACTAATTGTATTGACGTTGTTAAACTAATCTTATGTCCAACACTGATGTATGCAATTTTATTCGAGTTGTTTTTACCCTTTAATGCGTACCCAAGAATTTCACCTTTATGGCTTACAAAGTTGCTTGATTTGACACAACCGCATAACAAATTTTTTGCGACACCTATTGTTGGCAAGTTTGTAACTATGCCTATGTAACTTGCTAACCCACATCTCCTAGGATGAAGTATCCCATGACCGTCCACTAGCAAAAGTTGGAAAGGCTTTGTGATCAATTTCAAAGTTTGAAGGATGGGCGCAGATTCCCTTAGAATAAACAAGCCTGGGATATATGGATTCTTTATCTCGCTTTTGCTAATGGCTGTCTCTGTAATTTCAAACTTTTCTTTATTGATTACAACAGCTGAACAGAACGCAGTTTTTTCCCTGTAAGATACATCTACTCCACAAATAAATTCGAAGTTACTATCAAAATCATCTCTAACTATAACTCTTTTTGAAAATTCGTTTTGTAATTTTATTAATTCATCGAAGAAAGTTTTGTTACTGTTACTGTTGTCCAATTCTGATATATTCCGTTGCATATGGGAACTCTATGGGAACAAATCCTTCATTCAGAGGGTTTATACTATTTGTTAACTTCCGTGAGGGATATGATTCAAGATTAAATACAATTTTAGTGCATGCGATGTTTAACATATTAAAGATGGATTTTTTTTAATTCCGAAATAATTCGAGGTATTAAGGATTAATCTATTTGGTAAATGGATCCGCTTGTCCCTCTATTTGAATTCCGCAAAATGGACAATAGATAATATCGTAATTATGGAGTTTTGGATCTATCTCTAACTCCATAGTACCGTCGTGTTCTATCACCTTTAACCATCCTTTTTGACTAATACTTGATATCCAAAATGCATTTTCCCTTATCATAATTTTCATTCCATCACAACATTCACGTATCTTCATATATACCATCTAATACAGATTCAAATTTAACGATTATCTTTAATTTTGGGATGAATAATACTAAATTGATTTATAGCGGATATCTACAAAGATAAAGATATAATTTATCTCGATACTTCGAGATGATGTCGATACTTTAGAATAGGTTGCTTTATCTAGTAAATATTATTAATTTTATATTTACTTCAAAAAGCAATGGTTTTATTTTTTTAGGGTACTAGTAGTGGATTTTTTCACATTAAATTTACCTTCGACAAAAACGGGTTCATCAATTCCCCAACCCCATTTTTTAGTAGGCCTTATTCTTATATATCGAGATTGTGGATGGTCCGTATTGGACATATACCCTCCTTGACGATCAACGGTGTCTGCTATTCCATAAATCCTAATACCTCGTGGGTCCCAAGGATTGATAGTCTTTAAATCATCGATAACTAGGGCAACTTTACTGTTCTTTAGAATATTTTTGTATTTAGTAGATTTTAAAATATTTATTCCACCCACATAAAAGTACTCTCCATCAAAATCAAAACCCACAGGAGCAACATCTGGTTGACAACTTGCAATATCTGAGGGGGAAACTGCGGAGGCAGTAGCTATTCTTGCAAGTCTTTGTGATTTAATATACTCCTTTTCTTTTTCAGTGAACAAGTAGTATCTAATTTAATTAATCCTCATTGCATTTAAAATTAGTCTATGAATAATATTATCACATAATATTATCTCTCCTCCGGTAGTTGATAATATGTTTACGTTTGCCTAGTTTTTTTGATAAATAGTAAATTACAATGGGTCCGGTGGGCTTAAGTCCCGTATACTATGCGGGTTCGGTAGAAATCATGAGGATATCCACATGGGTTTAACAGGTTTTTATAACTGGAGTCAGTCCGGTGAATGGATTGATAATCTGAGAATATTTGATTTTATTACTAATATAACTTATTTATATTCTGACCTTTTGTTTTCATCATATTGTCAAATACTGAAATCTTATATTTACAGGCACAAAAACGATAATAAAATATCTTGATAATTACTCTAACCCAATTTTAATTTTAGTGTAATAAAAAAAAACCATACACACAATTGTTGATTATTGTAGGTATTATCGGCACTTGCTATTTGAGTTTATTTGACCACTTGGTGTAATTATTACCTTACAATCTCCAAAGTTACAATGTTCAGCTCCTTGACCACTTGACCCTTTGCTATCACAAATACCATGCTGGTGGCAGAAACCTGTTGAGATATTTGACCGACTAAGGCTGTAAAGCCTGCAAGCATTGAAATAATTACGATTGTGGCAATAATTTTCGAATTCATCAAAGTGCCTGCAATAACGTAAAATTAAAGGATTTTGGATTAGAATGCATTTTTGAATTTAATTGTAATAGTTTGATAATTCCATATGAAATGTAACAAATAAGTTAGTTTTTAATATATACTATCATATATAAAAAATAAAAGGTCGAAAATTAATGTTTTTAATTGTATTTTGATTTTATAAGATGAACAAATAACTGCAAGTTGATATAAAGTTCATCGTAATTAGATATTTAGTTATACGGGAATGGATAAATTGTTCTAAGATACAATACTATCATTGACCTTTTTTAAAAAAATTTTATCAACAATGAGAGGCAAATCTGAGCATGATAAATCTGTATCTGAAAAGTCATCGGCAAACATAACCAATTCCTTTATTGATAGCGATGCTATAGAATCACTATCAAGAGCAAGCATCAAACTTGATGAAAAGTTTGGACTAAAAAGTTCAGGAAAATGCGGAATTTGCGTAAAAGCTGTTGAAACAGAACAATTTAAAGAAATGAAAGAATTTATAGACAAATTTCTTTCAATTGCAACAGCAAACAAAGAGAAAAGTGAAATAGCTATTTCCTATAGTTCGTTAATTGATGAGTATGGGTATCTATGGTTCTTATTAAAAGGGACTAAATTAGAGGATCTGATAAGCTCGATATCATCCATAGGTGATACAATCCATGAAAAGGGTTTTTCAAAGCAACTGTTAGCAACAATATTTGAGTTTACTTCAGGATATCAAAATGACGGTTTCAAAAATAATGGCAGTGGTTCTAACCGACAATATTTAATTTACAATGATAAGTCGGACAAATTTTATCCTTTTGTACCTATTAGTGATAAATCTCATGATACTAATCTAAAGAAACGCAATCATGATCAGGAGATTAAACTAATGGAAGAATTATCGAATGAAATCATATTTGAAAAAGATTTGAGCAAATGGTTTCCTGTTTGGAATATACCATTCTGACTTTTTTGTAATTGATCCGCACCCATCTTTTTATTTTATTATTCCTTCATCTTTGAATACATTTTGTGCTTCGTCAACAGAAATGTCCGGCTGTGGAATATAAAGGTTAGATTTTACTATATCTGTTTCCATTACGGGCCGACCGTTATTTTTTATAAATGATATAATTTCCTCTAATTTCTCTTTTAGTTCCTTTTTAACTACTTCAGGGTTAGATTGACCATTACTATGATTTTTCAGAATGTTGACAACCTTATTGTCAATATCATTAATTTGTGTTAATAGATTATTGTCAATTTCATATTGACCCCCACCAGAAATTCTAATGATGGTTATGTTTTCCTTTGTTTTAGTTTCTACATTTTTGATAGTGGATGAATCTTTTTCAACAGTGTTTGACGCATTTGTCTGCAGATCATTTTTCATTTTCTTAATCTCTTCTTCGACTGCTTGACTAGATGAGACCTTATTCAGCTCGCTCTCTATGTCGGAATCTTTTGAGGATGGAAAGGATGAAGCAAAGTCTGTAAGAGTTCCTGAGTCAATCATTTCATCAAGTGCTTGCGCCTTTGCCTTCATATTTTCAGTTTTTTCTTCCACCCTATTCAAAATATTACCTACATCGCTAAACTCTTCAGAAAGCCCCGTGATGTTTTCTTTAATTTTTACTTGAGCCTCTGCCGCGGAATATTCAGCTTTAATTATTTCTTTTCTAGTCTTAAATTCTTGAATTTTAGTTGAGAGACGCCTCTCTGCGTCTTCCAATTTTGCCTGGTCTTTTTCTATTCCCGATATTTGAGATTCGAGCTCTTTTACTTGCACCATCAGAGCATTTTTTCTTTCGAGAGCAAGTTTAGTTAGATCCTCCCTCTTAGAAATTAATGAACGTTTAGCTTGATCCTCTAACGTATTTACATTTGCCAATAGTTTTGCCTTTTGCATTTCCAGTCTTTTTTTTGATGTAACTACCTGAGCAATATCTTGTCTTAATTTAATTATTAATTCATTTTGTTTTTCAAATGAATAATTTAGCATTTCTTGTGGATTTTCAAGATCATCTGCGATTTTACTCGCTTTTGCTTTAAAAATTGTAGAGAATCGTTCTATTAGTCCAGTCATGATTCTACGTATGAAGATTTTTGTATTAAAATATACCTATCGTATTTTGATAATCCACTAATAAAAGACAAAATAAAAATCATATATCCGTATAATATCTATATCCCTAATTGTTGATAACGAAAAAAGCAATTTTAACATTCGGAGTCATAATTCTTGTTATTGCGATTCTGCTTTTGCTTTCCAGCAATAATATATTTATTCCTTATCCTGACCAGTTCGGTGGAACTGAGATTCCAGATTCCAGTGATGAGCCATTCTCATCGATACCTGATCAAGATTTGCGATCGTATGATTCAGAACCTTATCAAATATTTCCAGATTCCAGTGATGAGCCATTCTCATCGATACCTGATCAAGATTTGCGATCGTATGATTCAGAACCTTATCAAATATTTCCAGATTCCAGTGATGAGCCATTCTCATCGATACCTGATCAAGATTTGCGATCGTATGATTCAGAACCTTATCAAATATTTCCAGATTCCAGTGATGAGCCATTCTCATCGATACCTGATCAAGATTTGCGATCGTATGATTCAGAGTTTAATTGATAAATGTGATCTGGATCTTTAGCTTTAGTTTTTAAATCAATAACCCCTGATTAATTGTGGTTTTTCTCAATTCAATCCGATATTTAACAAATACAAAACTTCGCAAGCATCCAACAACTGACAATATTATGGGGATACCCAATTGCGACTCAGAGCCCTCCAGAGACTGGTACGGCAGAATATAGTTGTCCACCCGATTCTAAAAAATGTAACTGTAGCAGTGTGACTGATTGCTTTAGTATGGGAAAAGATGGAGTTTGTAAGAGTGGAACAATTAAGCCTGACGGCAGTGGTGGAGCTACCCGTACTAGAAAATACTAATTTTTTTCAATATATCGAAGACGCATTATTCTCTAGTTTGCGAGATGATTGCACTAGCGAGCTCCATATGAAATAAGAAAAGGATTCTATTAGACCGGTGGGATTAAGCCCCTTATGGTATAAGGGTTCGGTTGAAATGACGCAGATATCTAGTCTATTAAAGGATTATAAGATGGCACTTATTATCAAAAATATTTTGCGGGGCTTTTGACATCATGTGATTTTGTTTTCTTTTCTTTATCATTAATTAGATAATATTTTATATTCTATGAGACAAGATAATTAGGAACAATCTTTCCAGACATCCGATCCGTAGTCCCACAACAAGCTTTGGAATACGTTTAGGTAAGCGAACTAGGATTATTTCCTATTACATGTCAATTAATCAATACTTGGCTCGAATAGTGGGATATGCGGTAAAAATGACATGGAACTATCATAACATATTAATGGTTCAGGATTCAGCCTCAGTGACCAATCTCTTTATGTCAAGAGGTTTGTGAAACAAAAATGAATAAATGAAAAAGGGTAATCTTACAGACTATTGTCTTGCCTAAAGAAAAAGGCGGTGGACTTAATAGTTAAGTCCAGGGCCCAAAGCATTGGTTTCATCTGTGATACAGAAACTTAGCGCATCCTTTTGTATTTGAGTAAACCCGGGTTGGGCGCCTGCCAAGATGCTATTAATTTCGTCCAATACCAATTGTCTATCGTTTCGAGTCATGACCTCGTTTTCCATTAAATTCCATACCTCTTTCATATCAGTTATTGGACCACTGCCTCCAGCTATATTTTCATTTATTGATGTTAGTTCGTTGTTCGCAGCTAGTAAGGAGAAAAAGCTCTGAACACTTTTTGTGTAATTTTGAACATCGCCGGTGCTTACCTTCGCTTCTCCAACTATCTTAAAACAATCAGTTGTGGCATTACTGAGACCTTTGAAATGTGAGTGTATAGGACAAGTATCTATGTTTTCGTTTGTCCTGAAACAATCATTTGGGTCGTTTCCTTGGTTCTGGGCTACCACAGACGAATCTGAAACATTTCCGGGTGTTAAATGAGGATGTTTGCCCAAGCCAGATAATTCCGCTACCACAGACGAATCTGAAAGATTACCGAGGCTTTGCGCTACCACAAACGAATCTGAAATAAAGGTTACTGCTGTGAGTCCGGCTACGATAGAGGCTAGCACTACAAATATAGCCGCTGCTTTTCCTTCTTGGGGCATAATTGTCTCAAACATGCTACTAATCTTCAACAACATCAACACCTATTTAACGACCTCAAAGACACCCATCATGCCAAAGTCCCCATGGAACATCAGGTGGCAGTGATATACGGCTTTTCCAACAAAATCATCAAACGGGATTCGAATGACCACCTCGCCTTCAGTTGGAATCATAACTATATCTTGATATCCGTGAGCATCATATGGTATTCCGTTAACTGACATTACCTGAAAGTCATTTACATGGATATGAAATGGATGAAGATTGCCAGATGAGATTTTATCAAGGTTTACCAACTTCCACTCCTCTACAGTTCCAAGTTTAGCTTTAATGTCTGTTCTGTTAGGATCAAAGGTCGTGTTATTTATCTCGTATATATAATCTCTATCATTTGATGAGAAATTAAGGACTCTATGATTAGTTATGTTCGCATTACTCAGGTCTCTCTCTGGAATTAGGCTTGTTGGAAGGATATCGGTAGGTTTCACATCTGTTTGGTTGCCTTGTACATTTACAGTTGCAACGTGTGAATCGTACGGTGCAGTAAAGGGGTTAGCAGGAACTCCTAATGGAATATACCCACTCCCGTTGGCAGTTACCAATACATCAAACCGTTTTCCCGATGGGAAGAAAAGAGTATCATTATTCCATACCTCCCAAACGGGGCTTCCATCTTCTGTTATAACATGGAATGAATTGCCTGGGAGTGTAAGTGTGTATTCATTCTCAGAACCGATGTTGGCAAGGCGCCATAACTGGGTCTCGCCTGATTTAATGTTGATAACCGGATTGACTTCCCCGTTAACAGTTAGGCTTTCATGGCCTGACATTGTGTTACTCAAATTATGTGTAGTAACCCATAGATCGTCAAACGGAAAATCCTTCATGGCAACGGCCTGTGTAGTGATATTCTGTAATGGCTCTGGCAATAACTTTTCTAAACCTTCAACTATAAACAAGCCAGACAGACCTCCCGAAACTTGTCCATAAGAAAGCATATGCATATGTGAATGATACCATAACGTGCCTGGATCGTGATCCTCGGGAAGTTTGACCGTATAATGCTGTGTCTTGCCAGGCTCAACCTCAAGAAATATGTTATCCGAATTATTTGCAGGAGACGCATGAACTCCATGGAAATGGAGGTTGGTAGACTCATTGAGATTGTTTACCAAATCAAGTTCAAGTGTATCCCCAGGATAGAGATGCAAAGCAGGTCCCATGAGAGAACCATTGTATACCATTCCAGTGATTGTCTTGTTGTCCACTTTACCTATCTTGTAATCTGCAACGAGTGTAGTTTGCAAAACTCCATCTTTGCTGTATACGTCTACAGGCTTTGAAAAGTTCATCCCAGCCAAATGATCCTTATCATTTATTTTTGCTAATACTTGTTCGCTATAAATATCAGCAAAAGGATCGGATTGATTTTGGGCGAAAACATTATAATTTGAATGATCAAATGCAAACATCACCAAAACAAGCATCGATATAGTAAGGGTACATAGTAAGGTACAAGTCTTGATCGGGGGTCGTATGTGTTGGATCATCGAATTACTCCCTCCATTAATTGACCATTCCAAACAATTCCGCTTACATTAGATTCCATATCGTATTTTCTATTATAATAATAATTTCTAGTGCTCAGACTCATGTATATTACCTAGTTCTAGTAATTAGTATTTAACTTTTGTTTAATTTTGCCATTTCTTGACCACTGATACAAATTATTATAGTACATCAGAATTATGAATGAAAAATGGAGGAAAATCCAGAATTATAACAAGTATTACTATCAGGATTTAAAACAAAAAATATTTTAATGTAAAGTGCCAGCCTCAAGAGTGCACGGAATTTGATATATATGACAATACGTCGCCAAATGAGAGGAATTCAGACAATATGAATAGAATGGAGTATGATTAGTGGCAAAATTGACATGGAACTTTAATCAATCGCTGATACATATCCATGTCTTTGTGTTATTTTAGTGTCAAAATCCAAAAACGATAATCAAAATTAGCCCTTAGCATTAGCAGTCATATAAAATGCTTTAAGAATTGCGCGATTAAGTTCCGTATGGTATAAGGGTTCGGATACAAAACGGACGAATCTGAAGATGAAATATCAAGATAAGAATTCGGTGGGCTTCTAATCTATGTGGTTTAGGGGAATTGCAACATTATTTATTATTTGATGAAAGGTCTATTTCCTGACAGGAAGTTAATTGTATCTCTCTAAATCCACTCGTGTCACAGAGCCTGCTATGATGACAATTCTAGCAGTCTTAGATAGTCAAGAATGGATACGATATATTAAAACAGAATGCAATTACTTAAACTAGTTTGGTCGTATCCAGGACAGTGTAATAATCTTGTTTGAAATAATACCATCTAGAAATATCATAATAGAGCTCTAATTGGTCAAATGCCGCTAATGAGTAACTCTTACCTAATAGAACTGGATAAAAGGTATCAAGTCTCTTGATAATATATATATCGAAAATTAACAAACAAATTGTAAACAATAGAATAAAGAGTATGTTTCTCACCCCTAAAAAGATTATAACATGTGACAGTATGAATGTGACAAACGATCTGAATAATTCTATTAGCACAGAACCAAAATATCTATTCATTTATCTATTCATTTATCTATTTTCAAATTTTACATTCTAATAGTTGAAAATGAAGTGAAGAGGAAAGATATCAAACGGGCCCGGTGGGCTTCGAATCCCGCTACAAATGAGAAAAGAGATCTTAATAGTAGTCCGATTTGGGAATTATTGTTACTATTGGGCAATATTTATTAGATGAAACTTCTGTCGACATAATCTATATCTGACATATCTAGTAATTGCTAACATTTATCGACTTTTATTTGGTACTTGTCTAGACTAAAGCACTCACTGTTGTCTCTTTTTTATTCATTTCTTTACGATATCTATTTTGAATTTTTTATTTCGAGGTTTGGTTCTCAGTTTAGATCCACAACATGGACATCTAAAACCATCTTTCCATTCGAAGAAGATTTGACAAATTTGGCATCATCTATGATTTGATAAATATCACTTGGATTTTGTTCATTGTTCGAAGGAGTTTAAGTAGGTTCATTCAATTCTCTATGTCTTTTTTTGTTTCGGATGTGTTTGAAATAATCATAAAAAACCACGGCTAAGGCGAGGGGAGTAGAATTTATGTCGATAAAGGTTCTTTATTAGAGATTCTACTATTATTATAGCAGGGAGTGATATGAATATTTTTTTGGTTCATTGTTAAAGCAGAATCATTGATTTTATGGGTTTAGTGGAAAGAGTCACAGATCTGGGAGTAATTCACTATTTATTATATGCTTTCTACAAATTCAATAGTTCAGTAAAATTGATCACAATTGCAGATATGATATCTCAACATTTTTACACATCAACTTTTTTTAAAATTTATAAATCGTTTTTAATTTGTTTATTTAATCTAAAAATTGATAGAATTTAAAATCAAAATTTTTAACTACTTGAAATAACCTATCCCAAATACCTTCAAATAATTAAGGAATCCTAACAGTAGTGATTTTAAAATGTTTAAGATCGTTCTTGTAAGCTCTCATCATCGTTGGTTGTGTCTGTGGAGTTTTTATCATCGTCGTTAATATTCTCTATAGTTTGGTCAAAGTCTCTACTTAATGAACTAAAAGTACTGCTATCGTTTTGTTCCGTCACTTCAAAAGACGGATTTGGGGAAGCCATGGAATTTGGAATAAAAGTAAAAGGTAAAGTAAAATAGATATAAAATCCAAGAACTAATGCCGATGTAATTATAGAGAAAAGTCTAATATTCATAATATATTATAATATGTTTATTAAATAATAAAGTTACGGGAATTGAAAATTTGAAAATTTCAACATTCAGTAGGATAGATGATACTTTGCCGCCTTCTTTTTTCTAAATAGAAAACCAATTATATTCAATAAGATTAGAGATTGTTCTGTGCAAAATGTGATTACTGTTTAGGTAACAGGTATTTTTAATCATGGCGGTTATTACAACTTATTATAAGGTTGAATTCCAAAATCAATATGGAATGGGCCATTGTAATTCCTAGTCATGGTTACATAGATCCATTCTGCATACATTAGGTATGAAAATAACTTAAGTAGTCTTTGTGATATGATATAGATAGTATGACAGTTGCCAATTCTAAGGAATTCCATAATTGTAGTGGCGAAGGTTTAAGCAAATACTATGAAATACATGTTGATACTGCAAAACGTGTTGTCCGTGAGGGAAAATATGAAACTTTGTATACCGATACGATGAGTGAAATTATTTGTTTAGTTAATAGTTTGAGTGGAGATTAGAAAGATGGATGAACTTAAAAGAAAAATTCTCTCAAGTTTTTACCATATTCCAGAAAAACCTTAAGACCACAAAGCATATGCATCCAAATAAAAGAGTTACCATAAGATGCATCCAATGATTTCTGGTCTTCATTTTTCCAACCTGATTCTCTTATCTTTATTAGTGTAGATTCAGTATTCAACGGCTCAAATCTTATTTCCGCAAGATTTTTAGTAACTTCATTGTTGTCCCATTCCAATACAATCATCTCATTTATTATTACTTGTTTAACATAAACAGGAAATGCTCCAGGAAAATCATGAAAGTCCCATGTGACCGTAGTTCCTTCATCCAAAGGGCCACTTGCTCCACCAGTTGTAAAGTATCCACTTAGTTTTTTTGGATTATAGACCGCATCAAACACCTCTGCTACTGGTTTTTTTTCTTTGAATAAACTTCAAATGCTAGTTTCATGAATGGTTAATATTTGATATGTTATATAAATATAACATATTGAGGGATAAAAGAGATGATTTAACTCTGAAAGCTTTGGGAAATCCTCAAAGACGTGAAATACTCGATATGCTTAGAAATAAACCCAAAACAACTGGAGAGATGTGTGATCATTTCAAACATTTAGATCGGTGCACGGTAATGCTACATTTACGTGTCCTTGAGAAGGCTGACTTAATAATTGTAAAACGCAATGGTCGCAATCGCTGGAACTATCTTAATCCACTCCCTATCAAAGATCTATATGATAGATGGATATGTAATTATTCTGTAGGGGCAATTGATTTGTTAAGCAAGATCAAAAAAGAAGTTTAAGGAGAGCCTAGAGGTAGAGAAAAGGAATGAACCTACTGTCAATGTCATAGTAATAGGGTTATCAAGGTATTTCCTCTTATGTATCCCATCCAAACGAAATTGCTGATTTCATTCTAGATGTAACAAAAGGAACCTGTGATAGTAATACTGTAACTATTAATCCATAGACCGAAAGATCTAAGAAACTCTGTCTATGATAAATTACTACTTTTATAAACTGGGTTAATCTAGTTTACGAAAATTGTCAGGTAAGAAAGAAGTAATTCGCAAAAGGGGTAACATATTGGGTCATTTAATAAGAATCTAATCCTTTTCTGAGTAGATAAATAAAATTATAGTTTATGCTAAGTGTTATCATTATAACTATAAGGAAATTATTGAAGATACACTATATCATCTTCGTAAGGACATACCTTAATGATATCATATTCAGGTGTATAGCCACATTTGGGATATTCCTTCTGTTTTATAATCGGTTGTTGACTCCAATCTATCAGTTCGCTACAAACTCCACATCTCTTTGGTATCTTATCATCTGTATAAGAAAAATGTAAAAAGCATTTACCACATTACTTGAGGTTTATCGCAGGTGGAACCATGTTATACAAAATCCCGATGCCAACTCTAGCCAAGTTTTGAAGCGCATTGGTAACTTGACTCGTAACTTCACTTCACCTGCATCTTTCGTTGTATCCTAACCTATATCTTTTCCATCTAAGGGTCTAAAACCAATAGACAGATGGTAACGGTACATACCTAAATATAGATTTATTTTGCTACCTTTATTTGATTATTTATACAGACATCTTTAAGGAAGGGCGTACATTATTACCTTCATAATATGACGCCTAAAGATATACATCTTAGTCAAGTAAATCAAGATATAGAACCAAAAACACCAAATGGTTGAGAAGAATGTCTACAGATGGGTTCTGGATGGGTACATTTGCGTTTGTGTTTAACATGTGGCCATGTAGGTTGTTGTGATTCTTCTCCTAATAAGCATGCAACAAAACATTTCAAATCTACCGAACACCCTATCATAAGATCCTTTCAACCAGGAGCAGATTGGAAATATTGCTACATCGATGATGTGATGATAGAGTGATGTCTATGGAATATCTTGTCGATATGGTTACCATAGTACCACAAGGTACTAGTTCACTCAAAGTTGATGAATTACGTGCGGCTGAAGCAGTGCGAGCTGCAGAGCTCTCCAAAAAGGGCCATTTGATTCGCCTTTGGCGTCCTCCGCTTGGTCCTGATGAATGGCATAGTATCGGGCTGTTTTGGGCAGAAGATGAAATAGAAATTCACAAACTCCTCGAGTCCCTTCCCCTTCATATCTGGATGAAAGTTGCCATAACTCCCTTAACTCCACATCCTAATGATCCGCAATATCGTTCCAGTCAAGCCAAGGATCATTCATAGACATAAGAGTTTGGACTTTGTACCTGTACTCACAAGACTATTGATAATAAGGAAGAGTTTTTGATCTTAAAATTTTCTTTTCAATTTGCGATTCCATTCTCATATGTTGGTTGTAAATAGTCTGTTCTAATCAAGTCTGTCAAAGATGCATTTACCATTTTCAAGGCTAGTTCGATTTTTTGGATTATATATCTTGTCTATTCGTAAGCATCATTCATATCCACAACCTTTCCTTTTTCATCAATTGCCATCGTACCTGATAAATGCAAGTATGACGAATAATGGGCCATTTAAGACATTTTGATATTTCATAGATTTTAATATATTTATTTCTCCTACAGAAGATACTCCCAAACTAAATCAAAATCCGCAAGCACGTGTACCAATACTATATCTAATAAATAAGAAGCCACTCTAATCCTGTGTATTCTACCTGGAAAGCCACCCGGTTAAGTAAAATAAGGGGAAAAAAGCATATGTATACTCTAACTATGAAAAACGTTGTAGCCCTAATCGGAAGCGCCACGACGTCATCGGCCAATCATAAATTGCTAGAGTACATCCGGTCAGAAGCTAGAGATACTTTCCATATAACGTTTTACGATCGGCTGAAAACATTGCCGCATTTCGATCCGGAGCTATCTCTGGAACATGCACCGTCAGAAATTACGGAGATGTGCAATCTTATTCAGGATGCGGATGGAGTAATAATCAGTACCCCGGAGTACGTGTTCAGCATACCCTCGGGGTTAAAGAACGCCATTGAATGGTGCGTGGCCACTACAGTTTTTTCCGGAAAGCCCTTAGGAATCATCACCGCTTCCACAAGCGGGATTAAAGGTCATGAAGAATTGCAGTTGATCATGCGTACCCTTATGGCAACCTTTACACCCGAAACCACTTTACTGATCCAAGGTGTTAAGGAAAAAATTGATGCACACGGGGCTATTATCGATATCCAGACCAGGGAAAGTCTAAAGCGCTTCACAAAAGCCTTATTTGCCTTAATTGGTACCTGATCACATTAAAATAGTAAAATTAGCCGACGTCTGGCTATTGCCACCCTTTTACAATATGTATGTGTATCCCTCTTACACAAAAAGCAATATTATGATTTTTAAACACCACCGCGCATGTCTTCAATAACTCTGCACACCGATTTTTGAATTAGGGGTGACAATACTTGTCTTGAGTTTCATTATATGATGGATGCACTGGTAACGATCTGTGATAATCCCAATGAGCTGAAATAAGGCTACGATCATGCTGTAACTTTACCATCAGTTGGAAGCAAAAACATGAGAGGTCTAAGGCATTATACGTAATAGGATCCCAAATTACTACCGTCAAAAGAAACAAAACCTTTATTGAGACCTTATTGCTTTTCAATTAGAATATCTTTGAATGACCACTCCATTAGACAAGAAATTTGATTTCTAACAGCGCATAGAAAATCTAAGTCATGGAAGTTCTCTAAAAGGATTACATGGGGACGTACTATAGATTAAGAATTCCGTGGGCTTCGAATCCATGAGGTATATGGGATCTGTTACTTTTATTTATTGTTTGAATTTGATGATTTGGTTGAATGAGAATATGATTTGTGATGAGGGGGGCAGTTGGGGATCGATTCTATCGCCATGATGGGTTTTAACACGAATGTGAATTAATTATAGGGTTAGTTTCATAATAATAAATTAGGTGGTAAAGGATTAAAGTAATTTATTGGTTGTTAGTCATTTATAAGCATGTGAGAGAGATCAATTCTATATCGAAAAAAGGGACATTGGCTTTACTAATGCAAAAATATAGTTATCTTTGTGTCCTATTTCTGGAGAACACATTTCTATGAGATGTCGTACAGTATCCACAAAAATCTACAATACCGGGTTTGCCATGACACATACATTCACAATTACTTCCTAATGAAAATCTTTGTCTCACAACCCTATGTACCATCCATGCCTTATAATATTATGTAATGATTTGGCTTTAGTATATTTGTTATATCAGGCTGGGTCATAATTCCCAACAAATAAAGCAAGTCTTATAGAGTATCATATTATGATGAATAACAAATACTATGGTTTCAAGACCTCTTCTACCACCTGGGATCATAATTGTACAAAATATCATTCATGTTAATATTGTTAACATTTTATAAGATGATCATTTTTGATTCGACAATAAAAAAACCTTAGTAAATAGAGATTTTCTAAAAATTGCAATAATTATTCTAAATTGAAATAACTTTTGCGTTTATTTTAGAAAATAATCAAGATTGCGTTAATTACTTTCCATAACTTTTAGTCTCTTAAAGTTTGTAAGAAGAAGAAATAAATCTCTATTTCTTTAGTATTATAAGTCAAAATATAGATATTAAATGCACAGCGGACTTCAAATCCCTACCGTCCATGGAAAATATACCGAAATAAACTACTTGTATGTCATGTTTAATTTTTGTATTAATTTAGGCATACAGGATGACATACAAAAATCAAGGAATCAAAAGAATCAGAACATTATTTTAATTTTCTGAATATATTAAATTAGTCTTTATTTATTATTAGATCGAAAGGAAAAAGAGAGGTTAGTTATCAAACTCATAAAAGAAGGGAAGACGACTAGAGTCATTGCGAGAGAGATCCGAATTTCTTTACAAGTTATTGGAAAAATAATTAGGAAGTATACAGGAGGTATTAATGAAGAACAGTTTGAAGCAAGGAAACTAACTCTAGAATCCACCATAATTCTATCTCAAGAATCAGCACCATTTGAATTCATGATAGATGAAATGATATGAGTGATATGGATGTGATAACAAGTGATAAGATCATTGCTAGCGATAGTTAAAAGAATCTATATTACTCAAATTTTCATTTAATGATTCCATTATTTATATAACATAATGCTAAGCTAAATTTACTCATGTACGAACTATATTACCAGTAATAGATAATAAAACTTTAATAGGCTCAAAAGAATCTTTCAAGAAGATAGGGCTATACCATATCGCTTGTAACATGTACTGTTCTATCGATTTACAAAAACAGTATACAAACCAAATAAGTCCAAATCAATATTATTTTGCAAATCAAACGGGCCCAGTGGGCTTCAGGACGATATCAGTTCTTTACTGTGGATTCTATTTCACAAATTAAGTGGGTCAATATTGTTAAGATTGAAGATGATTTTTGTGATTCTACAATTCCTTGAAAACAAATTGAAGTCGTATAATACCAATTTACCATCAATTATCACGAATAATTCGAATTAAAAATTTAAGTTCAGAGAATCAAGATCACTATGTTCCTTTCAACAAACACTTTATTTTGGACCCTCATTAATTAAGTATCTTTTCTCTTCATGATGCATAAATACTGGTTTTTTCATTTATAATTTTTACATTTTCCTAATTTTATCAATCAAATCAAGTACATCGCATTCGACTTCTGTTGTTATATATATCAAATGATCATTGTCCAATGGCATTGTAATTCTTTTTATCTTCTCGTATTCGGCCAATACGTACTTTCCATTACCTATTTTTGGTGCCAATTTACTTCTCATCTTCCATGCGTCAATCGCTAACTGAAGAGACTCCTGACTTTCTTCCCTTGTTAACAAATTGGTAGCTCCGGGTTGATGTTCTGAAAATACTATGCCTTCATTTCTGGTATCAAATATTGTTACAAATCGTATTGATGAATCTCGGTTCAAGATACTTCTTCCCATATTTCCGTATTTTCCGAACACCATACCATTAATAACAAAGTACATTGTTATAAATATTCGATTAACATGTTACAACTGGTTACCATGATACCAATTGTATTATTTTGTGGAGTTTAGATATTTGTGAACCACGACTACCGCATGGTTGAATATATCTTTTGAAATTTCAACATCTGAAACAATGAGTAGAAGTACTTTCTGGCTTAAAGCGAATAGAATTGTATTAATCCAGAGCAGGTAAATGTATGTTACAAATATCTGATGAGTTGAAACTTGAATCGACTCTGTACAACTTACATGGGCTGGGAAAATTAACACAGATATTAAGAGAAAGAAAGTCTAGTGACCATAGTCAGACAAAGGCTTCAGATCGAAAGACCATAATCACAATAGCCGATGCGGAAGTGTTAGAGAATCTTGATAAAAAGATAAAGGGTTTAATGATAAGAATCTCATTTAGAGACAATGGACCTGGCTGGCTTCAGGACGATATCGGTCCTTTAACGTAGATTCTAATAGTCAGATAGATTCAGATAGATTTAGATGTAAAGCTTATGATTTTATCACCATCTAAAGTAGAATATTTCATTTCTTTTGACTATTGTTTTATATGTAAATATTCAAATTTACTAAAGAAAGTCAAAAGATAGTCAAAACTTTCTTGGATCACTCGCTCATCTTCATCGTCATATTTCTTTTCACATTTATTAAACATCCTGAGGAAATACGACTTAAATTTAAATAATATCTATCTGAAAAAAAATAATGGACTTGCTTACGAAAATTGTAACGCTGATCAAAGGGAAGGAGTATGAAATGTTAATAAAAAGGACTGGTGATAAAATCACTTTGAATGGGACAAAGATAGGGTTTGCAGATTTAAATATGGATTTGGCTAACTTCTCAAATAAATTTATCGAATTTGTGAAAGCAAATGAAGTTGCAACAACCCTTGATAATTGTCAGTATTACCTAAGTAAAACAATTTTAAATATAAAAGATAATGATAATTTTAAGCAAGAATGTCAACGAATTAGACTGATGATCATCGTGGCATTTCATCAACTAGGTCAAATAATAGGAACAACGAAAATGACTTCGGATGAGAGTCTAAAAGAACAGTTGACGGAGTGGATAAGATATATGAATGACCTGATTAAACACACTATTTCGATACTAGAACCAGGACCAAAGTTAGTCACTAAAGGACCGGTCTATGATCAAATTATGAAGTATCAAGGTCTAAGTGAAAAAGAAATGCAAGAGGCAATAGACAATTTATGAATTATGATTATTTGTTAATTCTCCGATATAATATTAATCTTAATAAGAATATTTATCGGAGACAGAACTACCGGTATCGGTACTGAAAAAGGAATAACGCTCTAGTTAACGCTTTTCAGTCTGCTTAGTTTATCGATTAGGTTAAGTAGTGAAAATATCATGGAATGGGAGGTTAGACCTCTAATACAACTTTGTATGATGCATTTGTTATACAATGTCTACGTCAGGAGGGGTAGTCTTCACGACTACTCTTTTCTCAAAGCCCTCTCCTTTTATTAGCTTGTCTATGGTTTCTGAGGTATAATCTGCCCACTTATTGTATATACTATGTATATCATCCTTACGTTCTACTGTTACTATTCTTTTCAAATCAAATTTCCTTTAATGAGATCATCGTGTGTTCTTTGTTTATCGGCACGTTTTTTACTTTCAATATTAGTATTTAATAGGTCTTCACCATACAAGATCTCGAAAAGTATAGTAAGAAGTTTTATTATTTTGTTCGAAAATTTATTGGAAAGAGACAAGCTAGATTTATTAATTGTAGATTATAATTCTCAGATATGATTCCAAATAGGAGGCTTTCTCAGAAATTATTGGTTACAACCTTTTTGCTAATAGTAGCAGTATCAGTAATACTATCATTTAGTGGAATAAGCATTAATTTAACTAATAACATTAATGCTCAAGCACAAGCACAAGAGCAGCAAGAAGGGGAGCAGACACAGGTTAGCAAATTGTGGGAAACACCTGCCAATCTGAAGGATCCAGAATCCGTAGCTTACGGATCCAAGCAACATGTCTTGTTTGTTTCAAATATGAATGGACAACCAGATCAAAAAGATCAAAATGGATTCATTTCCAAGGTTTCACCTTCTAATGGGAGCATAATTGAATTAAATTGGATAACAGCACTGAATGCACCAAAAGGTATAGCTATTTCAAATGATAATAGTACATTATATGTTACAGATATCACAGACCTAATACAGATAGATATTGATAGTGGAAAAATTATCAAACGTTTCAATGCACCAGGAAGCTCTTTTCTTAATGATGTTGTAGCAGACAATCAAGGAAATATCTATGTATCAGATACCGATACCAATACTATCTACAAGCTAGATACGAATCCTGGCAATAGTACATCATCATCTGATATACAAGCTTGGTTGCAAAACCCACAATTAAACGGTCCTAATGGTTTGCATATAGACAATAACAAAAATAAATTAATTGTTGTTTCTTTTGGACCTTTAAGTAAACCCGGCGGAGGCATTGAGGATATAGATATGAAAAATAAGACAATAACTAGTTTAGGAGAACAAGGAACTACATCTCCTTTTGGTGGTCTCGATGGAATAGAATCCGATGCTAGCAATACACATTACTATGTTACTGACAACCCCGAAGGAAAGGTATATGCTGTTAACGCAAACGGAACAGGTTATCAAACGTTAATAGACTTGTACACCCAAGGGGCGGCGGATCTGGGATTTATACCAGGCCAAAGTACTATTATAATACCTCTTATGCAAGATAACAAACTTGTGGCTTACAAGTTATTAGAATAGAAATCTATGAGTTGTCGCGAATTATCAGATCCGTATGACCGGTCCTATGAATATATTCCATTGGAAGTTCTCTAAAAGAAATAGATAGGAACGTACGTTGCAACAAGAATACAGTAGACTACAAATCCATTAGAATATAATTCTTTGATTTAGAATCAAGAGAATCAAGGGCTTTTAAGTTTTTTGACATTACCTAAAGTTGTATTAATTCTCACCCGACAAGAAAGAACAACTAGTCATAAAGCTGACCAGAGAAGGAAATACAACTCGGCAGATTGCTCAAGCCGCACACGTATCATTGTTAGACATTGGAAAAATAGTTAGAAGACATACCGGAGAAGAAACAGAGTATCAGAATAAATCTCCATCAATAACTCTAAAGCTTTTCAAATGTTCAAAGAGAACAAAAGCCGAGTGGAAGTTTCGATTGCCATGAATCTGGATGCCGCTGTTAATGTTTTGAATCTACAGTTTGATTTCGTCGTAATTGTATAGGAATTTACCAAACAAGAGATGAATTTTACTGATTATTGGTAAATAATACTCCTTCATCTAAGTTGATAAATGGTTCTTCAGGATGGCTACCCTTTTTATTTGTGAATTGTTGGCAACTCTCAGCCGTATTAAATCCAGCATCTTGCGATTGTGGAGCAAATGTGGCACACACAGAATATGGAGCACCATCTTTAAACAAACCTGCTGGAGTCTTAATTGGATTTAAATCATAAATATTAATTCCGTCATCTTCAAAAGATTGCATGTTTGTAGAAGATAAATCAGTAGTAGGAATGATACAGAATGCTTGAGGATCATCAACTGAATCAAGCGTAACAGTTCCTTCATATACACAATAACTAAATGTCCCTTCTAAATTCTGACTCCATTGAACCGTAGGAGTAATCTCCAATCCATCCCCCGACTGCGACTGGATAGGGCCAATTGAAAGAGGAAGTAAATACAATATGAATTGAATAGATAAAACAGATAGTATAATCACTGAAATGCTGATATTCATGAAAGGCTTCATTAAGATATTTTTTCAACATTGTTTTTATAGTAGTAATAGTGTGCTAATAAGAATCGGGCCAAATGATATGTTCACATTTCTTGTTTTCATCAATTTATAGCCAAGGAAGTTAGAATAATTAAAAATGTTGTAAAAAAACCGGCATCGCCAGTTATTAGAGATCAGCTTGTCTCTACTTCGTCATCTAATACCTTGTCACAGTGAGCACATACCTTAGTAGCAACTCCACCTGAAGGGTTGACTACCCTCTTTACTTCTTTATGTTCACATTCCATTGTTGTTCTTTCTCCAGTAAGAATTTATAAAAACTATCATTATTTTATCCTCATCAGACATATTATTAAAATTTTGTATGATTTATGGAAACAGACAAGGAGAAATTAAAGATGAATGTCCTAACTACCTTTGATTGTGAATATCATACATTATTTGGATTTAGATCAGCTAAGGTCCCAAATACTGACTAAAGAATCCGTTACTGTCGATCGTTTAAAAGTTATAACGTCGCGTTAGAGGCGACGTGGATAGTTATAACCAAACCAAACTAACTAAGTTAATTGGGCAACTTTGTCTAAATTCTCGATAACAATCATGATGTTGTCATCACAATAATATGGTTACCAGGGATACTACAATGATGACACATTGTATGTACAGATTAAAAGCGAATTTAATAATTTATCCAATCATTTGTGTAGATATACCACGTGTATATTAATAAACAGACAGACGGGATTGAGCTTTTCATCTTAAAATAGATACAATAGCGCCGCCCCTTTAGGGCGGCGTAGAACAGCATTAAGACAATAACCTTGGCAACAAGATTGATAAATAAATGGACGTTTCAATAAGAAGCCTGCTCTATGCACAAAAAAATTAAGCATCAAGTTGCAATAATAATCGGTGGAGGAATTGCAGGTTTGTTAGCCGCAAGGACATTATGCGGACATTTTAAAGAAGTAATAATCATAGAGAAAGATCAGTATCCAACCCAAGATGGTCCTAGAAACGGCACTCCTCAATCTAACCACATTCATGTATTGTTGATCAAAGGTAAGGAAATACTTTTGAGATTGTTTCCAGATTTAGAGAGAAATTTGGTTGCCAAAGGGGCTCATATTGTAAACCTCACAAATGATGTCGATTATTATGTTGGAACGGGTTATTCAATAAAATTTGAATCCAATTTAACCACAATTGCTTGTACAAGACAACTTTTAGAACATGAGATCAGAAATGAAATCTTGGAATTTCCCAATGTGAATGTGCGCGAAAATACCCGGGCAACAGGATTGGTCGTTGCAAAAGACGAGAAAACTGAACAGAGTATATGCAAAGGGGTTACGGTGATCTCTACTAATACTAATTCCGAGGAAACCATTATAGGAGACCTAGTTGTGGATACTAGCGGAAGAGAGTCTAAGACCGCAGAATGGCTTGACCAACTTGGTTATGGCAAACCAAAGGAAACGGTTGTTAATTCGTATATAGGTTATTCTACTTGCCGGTTTAAACCACATACGGCCCAAATATCGCAGCAACCGGCTGCTGGTGCTGCTGCTGATAATGATAATGACAAACCTATAATCAAACCTATTATCATATTGACAAAGCCGCCCTTGAATCCAAGAATGGGGATTATTTATCCTGTTGAAGGTTCATCGTGGTTAATCGGGGTACTAGGGATAGGAAAAAATTACCCACCAACAGACAAACAAGGATTCCTGCAATATGCCAAGAAATTGGAAACACTTGACATCTACAACGCTATAAAGGACTTTGAGTTAAGTGGTCCAATATACGGATATCGAACTCCGGGAAGCCGGCAATATCATTATGAAAAAATGAAAACTTGGCCTGAAAATTTTGTTACCTACGGTGATTCCGTTTCTTCATTCAATCCTTTTTATGGCCAAGGAATTACTGTGGCATGCATTGAAGCTGTCACTTTAGACAAAGTCTTAAGAAAACACAAGAAAAAAAATAGCGACCTCCTGGGATTTTCTACGACTTTTCAGAAAAAGGTTTCAAAAATTAACACTCTTCCATGGCTATTGGGGACAAGTGAAGACTTTAGATGGCCTTCAACTGAAGGAATTAGACCACACATCTTTACACGGTATTTGCAAAAATATTCTCATCGTGTGTTACTTTTAACTCCAAAGAGCAAAATTGCCGCGAAATCTTTTTTTGAGGTTATGCATATGATGAGGTCTCCTCTAATCCTTTTTCACCCATTAATTTCACTTCATATCTTGATTGATATCTTAAAAAAGACTGCCAAACAAAGTAAGACTTAATCTAGCGGTAACCGCTCAGCATTTAATAATTAATATCAACTGATTATTGTCCAAAACAATTGATGGTATTGACAATCTGGCGCGTCCTTTAAGGGCGGCTCGGAACGATGAGCTTGAGAAAGAAGGGTAACCCAAATCGAACATAATTGCAAAAAAATATCAAAATACTACGCAGGCAAACATTCTATTAAGGATTCTTTGTCCATCTTTATCTCTTTTCTTATAGTCTCTAGAACTTTAAGAGCATAAGCGACTATTTAATAAGATAAGTATTTTCCCAGATGGGCTTTGCATAATCCTGAGTTATGCAAGTTAGGTAACAGAATTTGGGTTACTCAAATCCTCTTTTGAAACCTTACCTGAGAAAAGAGGTTATCAAGTTTCGGATTTTAAGATATAGTCTTCGCTTAACTTGAAAATACTTTTATATTGAAAAAAACACAAAATTCAAAATGGTTATGTCAAATTAATAGTAATTATTTCCAAAGGATTCATAAATTGAGGTTAAATTGTTTTTAAACCATCTACTACGTATTGAACTGCAATTGCTGCAACCAGAACTGCAAATATTCTAGTAATGATTAATGAACCACGTCTACCCAGTATCCTGTATATCGTTCCCGTTAGAAAGAACACAACATAAGTTATGCATATCACAATTGCGATTGATAGTACTGTTACCATCAACCCCGACATTTGAAAAGATAATATCACAGTAGTAATAGCACCTGGGCCGGCCAACAAAGGAAATGCTAATGGAACTACACCTGATTCGTCAGAAACAGTTCCTCCAAATCTCCAACCACCATGAGTTAACAATTCTATTGAAACCACAAAAAGCAATATCCCTCCAGCAATCATAAAGCTAGATATTGTAATCCCAAAGATCGATAGAATTTGCGTCCCTGCAACTGCAAAGATCATTAGTAAAGCGCCTGCCGTAACAACGGTTGTTTTTAATACTCTATCTCGTTCGTTTTTTTGCATTTTTTGAGTAATACTGGCAAATAAGGGTATAGTACCGATTGGGTTGATTACGGCAAAAAGGGATATCGTGGCCCTTAAAAGATCATCTCCAAAAATATTCAGAAATGAAAATAAATTATGTGGGGAAATAGTAGCTATCTCAAACATAGTCACCTATATTGGAATTCTATTTGTTATTAAGATTCGTCGGGAAAACAAAATTATGATTATGATAAGTTCACCTAAAATAAGATATTGCTTTGCCTGTCATTTATAAAATCTAAAAAATAAAGTAAATTAGAACTTCTTTAAGACTAGTTAACATTTATCCTTATTGTATTTTACATATGCCTTAATTTAATAACTTCAGGCTCAAACGATAAATACCCGAACCTCAACCGGTGGGCTTCAAATCCATGAGGTACATCAGAACTGTTGATTAAATAATCTTATCTTTATGTCTGACATATAATACGTTCATTGTATTCTAATGTTTTCTCCTTAATGTCTTGAATAAGAAATACGCATCTACAATAATTTTAGATTTGCCAACAATGAAGGAGCATTTGTAAATAAAGATTCTCGTAACAATTCAAAAATGTCAATGTGATGAACAATATAATATACAAAATTATAATTAAATATCTTTTAGAAATCCAATTTTTTTAATAAATATAATGTAAATTACGCCCGCGAGATCATAATACAAAAGACATAAACACGGGATCTAGTAGTTTAGATTACAAATAAAATGTCTTTAAGAAAAGACCATAGATGGAAATCAAGGAAAACAATTTCTTTTATAGTCTCAATCTTACTAATAGCTGGTACTACTACTAATATCTTTTTTATTACTAATAACGGTAATATTGCATTAGCCCAACCCCAGTCTCAATCTATTTCACCAGACACATCATCATCTAAACCTATTATAGAGAATGACAATATGACAGATGGCATTTCTCATTCAGTGAATCAGACCCAAAAAGAATTACAACAACAACCTTCACCGCCAAAAATCCACGAGTATACCCTAATTGCAGAAAATACTACCTTAGAAATAGCGCCGGGACTCCGTGTGGATGCATGGACTTACAATGGCACTATTCCGGGCCCTACTTTAACAGCTACAGAGGGAGATAGAGTAATAGTTCATTTTATTAATAAGACGCCATTACCACATACAGTTCATTTACATGGAGACCATCCTAGTGAACAAGATGGTGTTTTTGAAATAATAGGAACAAATGGAACATACACTTATGATTTTATTGCGCAACCGGCTGGTGCCCTAGCATACCACTGCCATGTTCCTCCAGTAATGCAACATGTGAGAATGGGTTTGTATGGTGCATTCATAGTTTACCCAAAGGATCCATTACCACCTGCTAGAGAATATGTTTTTGTTGCAGGAGAATATGATACTCAAAATCAACTTATTCCGTTACCCGAGTACTACTTTTACAATGGTTATGCAGAACAATATGAATTGAATCCTCTTCCAGCAATGACTAATGAGACAGTACGAATTTACCTTGCTAATATGGGAATGTCTCCAGCCTATGGTATGCATATTCACGGAACTCTGTTTAAAGCATGGCCTTCAGGTATTCTAGAAAATTCACCCCTAAAGGTTCAATCTTGGGAATTAGCCTCAGGAAATACAGCCATTTTAGAAGCAAAATGGCCGTGGCCTGGTAAATTCACATTTCATTTCCATGGAATACCGGAAGAGCGCGGAGCGATGGGATACTTTAATGTGACTGACCCTCCTGCCAACGCTATTGATGGAAAGAGCATAGCTATTACTAAATCGGTAAACATGAATGACTGGCAGATGAACTTGACAAAGACCTTACAAAAAGCTGATCCAAATGGAAATATAACTTCTACAGAAATGGTCGAGTCATCTCCTCCCAGTATGCATGGCAATAATCATAATGAAACGAAAGAAAAAGAAATGAAAAAACCTACCACGCAGGAACGGGAACAAGAATCATCTTTATCTAACATATCTTCATCCAATGATAACAATTCAATCCAAGTTTCAATAGTAAAAGGGGCAACTACCCTTGGCGATAAATCATATGTACCAAATCCAATTACAATCAACGTAGGAGACACAATAACATGGACTAATAACGATAATACTATACACACAGTTACATCTGGAATACCAAACACTCCAACTGTAGGTCAAATATTTGACTCTGGGTTAACATCTCTTATTTCACCATCTAAAACTTTTTCACACAAATTCATTAATGCAGGTGAATTTTCGTACTTTTGTAGATTGCATCCAATGATGGTAGGAACAATAAATGTTATTCCTTAGTCTTTTAAAATATAATGAATATAGGATGAAGTCTTACCCAACTAGAAGATGGGCCCGATTAATCTAACAATTACAGATTTACGTGACATAGACCTCTGAATATTATGGCAGAACAAATGAGTGGGACGCGTATGAAATTTCATACTAGTTTTAGAATAAGTTTAAAAAAATTTAAGGGAATTATTCAAAAATATTTTGAATTAATAGCCCAAAATGAATCCTCTTTGTTTTCGTTTTTGTTAACTAATCACTTTAATTGTGAACAGAAAATAAATTCAGATCATTAATAATTCAAATGCAGATTTTGTTTTGAGGATCGAAGAAAGATTCTGATCTACATGCTGTTTATTTCCGGATTTACCTCATATTCAATTCCATTTACATATACATCTAAGTCATAACAAGATCATTTTACATATTTTCACATCATCTAATTACTGCTTGCTTTTAGATCATTATTAGCAAATTTCTGTTTACAGGAAGTACCATCCAGGACACCATTCTTACATTCTTTTGTTTTCATGTTATTGCAGTCGTTATCAGATCCATTACACACGCATTTTTTTAAAATGGCAGAACAAGTATATCCAGATGCTGTCGTCAATGGAACTATATTTAACAGACTACCAACCAAGAAAGCGGATATAAAAAAGCCTACAAGGATTGCAATGGTTGTTTTTTGGTTTGTTGTTTTTTTCTTGAATAATTTTTTTATTCATATCTTTCCTGTATCAATAAAATATATGAGATTTGCTAACAAACTGCAATACTCTAATATTCTAATATCTTTAGGAGCAAAACATGAAGCTTTTAAATGGTTATAGACCTTGTCGACATTATGTTAATAAAATGTATGTAGTTTGGAAAATGTATTAAATGAATCTTTTTAATGACAAATTTGTTAGTATTAAACAAAGATGGTGAAGCAAACTATTATGGAAAAGTAATGACAACATCAGAAGCAAACACATACTATAATTTGTTACTAAAAAATATAAATTGGAAGAACGATGAGGCATTATATCACGGAAGACACATAGTTACAAAGAGAAAAGTTGCTTGGTATGGTGATCAAGGTTTTCTTTACACTTATTCTAATACTACAAAGCAAGCACTACCTTGGACCAATGAGTTAATAGATCTCAAAAGAAAAACAGAATTAATCACAAATTCGCAGTTAAACTCCTGTTTACTTAATCTATATCATGATGGTAATAAAGGAATGACCTGGCATAGCGATGATGAAAAATCCCTGGGAAAAAATACCGTCGTAGCCTCTTTAAGTTTTGGCGCGGAAAGAAAGTTTTCATTTAAGCATAGGCGCACAAGACAAACAATCTCACTACTATTAGAGAATGGAAGCTTGCTTGTGATGAGAGGTAATACACAATCAAATTGGTTACATTCCTTACCCCTCTCGAGCAAAATAAATCATCCAAGAATAAATTTGACTTTTAGAACAATTATAGACGAGTCAATCCATGACACATAGTTGACTTAGATAACATACTAATTTAGTTATTAATAAGATTGATTTTTAGGTAAATCAATAATAGTCATCAAATGGGATCTGTCAAATGGAAAAGATTCTATTTGGAGTTCACTTGCCAGTTATGGGGTTTGATAACACTAACCATGAGAAAAAAGGAATAGACGAATCGCCTAATACACGAGAACAGATGTTGTCTATTATAAAAAAAGCCGAATTTCTTGGATATGATTCATTAAGTGTAAATGATCACATCGTTTTTAGAACTAGCTGGTTAGGTTCATTAAGTGTATTGTCTGCAGCTGCTGCAGTAACCAACAAGATAAAACTTGGTACTTCAATACTGAATATAGTTGTAAGAACTCCTGTAATTTGTGCCAATGCTTTATCAGCCATAGACATACTATCATCAGGACGCTTATTTGCAGCAGGAGTCGGACCTGGTTCACATAAAGGGGACTATGACGTATGTGGAATTCCTTTTGAACAGAGATGGAGTAGATTTAAAGAGGCATTAGAAATTTTGTATAAACTTTGGGATTATACACAAGCAGAACAAAATAGTTTATTAGATAAAGTAGATTATAATGGTAAACATTATCAACTAGAACAAGTATCTTTTGCACCTAAACCATATCAAAGACCTCATCCTCCTATTTTCATAGGAACTTGGGGATCATCAGAAGAAGGTCTAAAAAGAGTAGCAAAATATGGTGATGGTTGGATGGCATCTGCCTATAATATTACACCAGATAAGTTCAAAGAAAAATGGGATATACTTTTATCGTATAGAAAAAGATTAGGTAAAGATACTGACTCATTTGAAAATTCCATGATGTCGATGTTTGGATATATTGATAATGAAAAATACAAAGTTAGAAAAGTGGTAAAAGATATTCTATCTCCAGCATTAGGAAGACCTGTAGAACAGTTAGAAGATTCACTTCTTTTTGGCTCTGTCGAAGAATGCACCCAAAAGATAAATGCTTTTTATGAAGCCGGTGTAAAACGAATACATTTTTGGCCCATAAATGATTTTGAAGAACAGATTGAAATTTTTAAAAAAGACATAGCTTGTAACTATTAGATAAAAAGAAAAGACACAGATTAACAGAAGGTCCAAAGATAACATATAGTTCACTACTCATAAAGTATGAGATATGGCTAGTGCATTTACTATGTTAATCCCATGTTATTTCTTCTATTTATTCAATAAAGAATATTATCTCGTATTTCTTGTAGTAATTAAATGAATGATTGTTCAAACGATACTCGAATTAATAAGGTAAATACACAAATGCTGAAAACCATGTATGAGTCTCTTCAGAATAATCCTTCTGCAATGACAACAACAACGTTTTATGTAAAATCGAATTGGAATGGTGGTTTAGGTGTTACATCCAGTTCCAAAAATTTTAGCCTTGGTGGTAGAACTATGGAAAGGAATGCAGAATATAAAATGGATTACGATTTTCCCATTCAATTTTCAGGTGAAGGAAGCGGTCCCACTTTTTGTGAGGTCCGTATGGGTAGCTTAGCTGCATGTTTAATACAAACTATAGTAGTTCATGCTACATCAAGGGGTATCCTTATTGATAGCATTAACGTTGATGTAGAAGGCGATGTTAATTTGCGTGGTTTTACAGGCATAGATTCGTGTTAGATCCGGGGCCCAGCAGTTTAGAGTAAATCTCAAAATCAATAGTAATACTGCATCAAAGGAGCAAATAAATGAACTATATGAAATTGGAAAAAAGTTTTCCCCTGCGTTTGACACCTTAACTAACGAAACTTCAGTTGTTATGGTTGGCTCTGAATGACTTGATATCCAAACTCTAAAATAACCAATTTAAACATATTGAAGTGTCCGCATATTAATGGTTACATTCTCTAGATAGTATCTCATATATCTCATATATCTCATATAACGTTAGTATCCTAAATATAATGGGACATTAGAAATGAAGTTATTTGCAGAATCATTTACCCAATTGCATACCATTTTTCTTGTTAGAAACATTGATACTGTTTATGTCTATAATAATATAGGTCAAAAAGCTTCAAAAGCATTAAAAAATTAGAAAAGGTATTCTTGAAAATAGAGGTTTTACAATTAGACCATCATCGTTTCTAGCCATCGAATTTTCTGCGTTAAAAATCCCTACATTCTTTATACTGTCGTTGTCTGGAGACAACATTTTTACTGTCACATAAGGGGATAGTCACTGGCGAATAATTTCGGCTCTGCCCTTCTAACTTATATGCAAAATTTGATCTGGCTCAGCACATCAAGATTGCATCACGGAACGCAATATGTTTATTAACAAAATCAAATTCTCTTTGCGTTTGTTTTGCTAGTTTCACAAAACGGCAAATATGTATCATCATTATTTTCCTGTTCATTCTCCCTTTTCTCTTCTATTCCTGCACGTTCTTTTTTATATTGTAATTTTATTTCCAACCAATATTTTATCACTCTTTAATTATTGAGTCCTAATAAAGTAGTAAATTTACAACGGGCCTGGTGGGTTTAGTAATAGATATATTACGAGTCTGAATTTCAGGTTTGAAAAAGATATGAACTCGTTGTTATATATCGATCTGAGACCATATTTACTGTAATTCATATCTACGATTTCAAAAGATTAATTATTAAGGGCAGGTCAGAGAAGAATCAAGATCAATAAAACTGTTTTTGATAATTAAACAAGAGATCTGTCCTTTAATAAAACAAAAGCAATAAATCAATTTAGGTATAACACCCTTAGATATACTCATTCATCATCAAAAATAATGATATTTAAAAGATGATAACAAAAAACCCAAGAATGTTTATTTTGCCCCTGCTATTAAATAATAAATATCAATAAGATGAATTATCATAAATATACTATCGTACAAAAAATTAGCAATTTAACAATTTCCGCATTATTCATAATCTTATTTGCAATATCTCTTCCCGTTGTTTATGCACAGCTGCAACAGGGGCCAGTAGGATCAGTCCCACCATTACCTGATAGAATAAACCTATCTATATCGAACATAACAGTTATCGAAAGCCCTACGGGCTTGACTGGTATAGATGGGATTATTTTAAACAATTCAACTGAAAACGTAAAAGATGTCAAAGTAGATATTATCTTATTTGATCCACTAAACAAAACAATAGAGGATACAACCAGGTCCATTACATCTCCACTTTCTACAATGGAACCAGGCTCTACAGAAGGTTTTAGTTTCCTTATGAGTACGAAGGATATTGATCATTATGATGCACGTTCCTACGGCCTAAGAACAGAATAAAAGACTCGATCTGAAGTATTTTGAAGATCGAACAATAGGTTTATTACAGACTTCGGGACGATATCAATCCCTTTAGATGGGTTCTATTAGTTTAATGAATTAAATTTATAGTGATATTAAACGGACAAACCAATAGGCAAATACTACTCTAGAAGTTTATCCGTTAGTAACGTATATCGTACGGGTGGAAATCATGCGGATAAAACTACCACTGAGCCACACAAAGTAAAAAAATGGTGTCGCAATTATGAAAGAGATCTACTGAATAAATAGTTGTATTGTCTTTATTTATTTAAGTTCCATATGTCATCTCACACAACTTCCGGTCATTTCAAACGAATATGCAATGAGATAATGAACCTAAACAAGTCGATTAGATTTGTAGGAGTAGTGAACAATTTGGGTACGTTGTTGGTCACATCGTACATAGAGAAGTTAATACCACTCATGACAAGTGAAGAGACCGAAAATTATGCAATGCAGACGGTCCTGAGAGCTGCAACAAGAGAAGACTTTGTAAACAAACTGGGTAAGTTTAAACACTCTATCGGAACATATGATGGGCTGATACGCCACAGTTCCAGTTATAATGGAGGAAAATCTTCAAGCTCAGACTAAATTCTATCTCCTAGTATCATTTGACATTGATGCCAACGTTAAAGATATTATAGAAAATGAATTGTTACCCTATATCGATAAAAATTTAGAACTATTCAATTGACAAGAATGAATGTTATTAACATATTGTACTAAGTCGTTAGTGGCCCTGATTGGCTCTGTTCAGTTAACGATAAGACTATACTTTGAAGACATCTTATTCCATTTATGAATACCGGAAATAGAACCCCTCAAAAATACATTAATTATGGTATGTATTTGTACTTTTCAGGTTTGTCTTTTTGAGGAGAGCATCTGAAAGACTGTCCTGTCTTATAAAACGTATCAAGTTCTATTAGCCAAAAAATGGAACTGGATTCAAAAGTACAGGCCTCAACTGATCATCAAGGGAAAACGATTAGAGATTACTCGAAGTATGGTTAATCCTCTTCCTCGCCAGGATAATTCTTGCATCTCACCTTACGGTGCGGTTATAGTAACTATTAGTGGACGTGAAACGCATTCCCCTGCGACAATTTGTAACAATGACCATCTTGTATATGATAATATTTTATAGCGTTTAGGTAAACCCTTTCAAATGAGAGTAATTACACAGGATGTTTCAAGCGACTTATTGGCTATCGATCCCTGCATTAAGGATCAAAATGGTGGATGGTGATTGCGTTGGAACATCTAGATGCAATGGTATAATGAAGTCTGAGGATGATGCTTCTATTACCCTCCAATTCAGATTCCTTAATCATCGAAAATTATTTTTCGTAGTGTTGTTTTGTCAAAATGGTTCTCTTTATTGTGCATGAGAAAGTAGTTTGACCACCTATATCAGATATGATCTCAGTTTTTCACGCTCATTGGTTACATTTCAAATTATACTACTTTAAAGAGAGGGTTCAAATAAAGTGATTGGACCTTTAATGTTTGTAAAATGAATACACAAAAAGTCTAGTAATTTTCTCAAATTACAAGAGTATTAGAGTATTAGAATTAGTTAGCAATTTCAATATGATTATTTGTAATAGAGACCGGTATGAGAATATCAAATCTCAAAAATAAAAACAAACACCGTAAAGCAATCTCCATCTCGGTGACAACGATCATAGTATTAGCAATAATGGTTAGTATGACTATCACTCCCGATGATGCTAAAGCAACGATCGAAACCTGCCCTGATAACTGGACATTTTTACTTGATGGGTTAAATCCTGATTACTTTGATTGTAGAAATGACACTGAAACATCGCAATTTCCAGTTGATGATGCCGCCCCTTCAACTTCAAAATTACACTCAAAATATCTACTAAATTAAACGTGATTTTATATAGAATGGTTGAAACCTTGAATAACGAATAGCACAGGTGAGATTTTCTTACTTCTGTTTACTGTCCTAATAAAGTAGTAAAATTACACCGGGCCCGGTGGGTTTAGTAATAGATATATTATGAGTGCAAATTCTTCAAAAAAGCTATTAATCTTCAGAATAATAAAATAATATGAATTCAATGGCTTCGAATCCATGGGGCATATGGCAAGTGTAATATAATAAAAATTAGGTTGAGATAATTAGAATAATTTGGTCCTATTGCGATTAGTATTACATCCTGTTACTTTGAAAATGGTTTTAAAATTTTAACACTTAGGTGAATGAAATAAATCGTGACTAAAACTATGTTAATAACTCATTAAAACATCTTTGTCGAATTGAATGAACACGATTTATCATTTAAAGTTAGTCTTGTACAAAACAAAAAAATTAGTATTTGAAAATGAAAGTTTGCACTGAATTGGGTTCCACTTGTATGTTATTCAATACTTTGTATGTGCTGTCGGGAAAATCGGCTACTATTACATATTTTCCTGGATTCAAATTTTGAAACACATACTTTCCTTCTTGTGTTAATTCTACACTTGTTGTTTTAGAGAGGCCATCTTGTCCTGCGGCTATCACAATCGTTCCAAGAGCTGGTAATCCTGTTGATGTAAATGCATATCCGTTCACAGCTCCAAGACCATTGTCATATACTGGTAAAGGATCAAAGATAGACCCCATGGTTGCATTAGGCGATGAAATATTTTCCAGGAGATACCCGATAACTAGAATAGTTGATATCATTGTTACGCCTATGGTTATTGTTTTCCTGTGTATTCTAAGTAAATTTAGTATACTTGACCGCTTTGTTTGTTGTATTTCATTGCTTTTGTGTTTGATTGTTATTAATTGCATTTATCTTACAATAACATATTGGTAATCGTTTTATTTAAGCCTTTGTGATAGCTTTACAAAATCGGAATAACTCATTCATTAATTTCAAATAATTATATGATGTGGTAAAAATTTTATAAATTTTTATATATTCTGCTATTGAAGGTAATAAGAATAACAGTAGTAGAATTCATTTGAATTTTTGATAGTTAAATTGTGTGAAGAATTACAGCGGGGAATGTGGGCTTCGAATCCATGAGGTATATGGGATCTGTTATTTTATTTATTATTTTTGCAAAAATCTGATTCCTGTTATGAAGTTAATTGAACCTGTCTAAATCTATTCCAGTTCCAGAACATGGTTATTTCATTGAAAAATAGATAATAAATTTTATAAATTTGGGTATTATTACCTAGAATAAACAAAGGAATGCAATCAATTATTCTAGTATTAGGCGGGATATTTTGGATCCTTACTTATATTTTCATAATTTCAAAAGGTTATAAAGATAAAACCTATGGTATGCCACTATTAGCATTATGTGCAAACATCGCTTGGGAATTCATATTCTCATTTTTATTACCTCATTCTCCACCTCAATTATATATTAATTACCTATGGTTTGCACTAGATGTAGTAATTGTATTCCAGTTTTTTAAATACTCTAAGAATGAATTCCCCACTCTATCATCACTGACTTTGTGTTTTGTTTTTGGAATCTCGGTAGCTACTGCTTTCATTATAATATTGACGGGTGGAATCTTTCTTGGCGATGTTGATGGCGTGTATGCTGCCTTTGGACAAAATTTACTGATGTCTGTGCTATTCGTAGTTATGTTCTTTAAACGTGGAAACACATTAAGAGGGCAATCCATTTTTATAGCCATATTTAAGATGCTTGGCACTGGTCTAACAAGCATACATTTTTATCTATTCGAACCTGTTTCTCAAAGCTCATTTATGTTATCGTTCTTGTTTGTTTCAATTTTCTTCTTTGATCTATTCTATACTGTGCTGATTGTGAAGCAATATAAGAAGAACAACAAATCACTATTTGCTGTGTGAACTTGAACTAAAAGATGAAGAGATATCAAACGGGGCCCGGTGGTTTTCGCTGTATTTTCACATCTAAAAAAGGACTCATTAACTATAATGATACCTGCAATTAGAGTTTTCAGGTTCTCTAGGATTTGACTAATATGATTAGTCTGTTTTATTCTACTGCCAATTAGTTAAACAACAGGAAGTTAAAATTTACAATAAAGAAAAAGATATAATTAATTTATTTAATTCTCGTTTTCTCCACTATCGGAGCCTTCTCCACTATCGGAGCCTTCTCCACTATCGGAGCCTTCTCCACTATCGGAGCCTTCTCCACTATCGGAGCCTTCTCCAGCTTGTGATGCAGCAATTTGTGGAGGAGCAACTTGTGATTCTCCAATTACAACAGTATCATTTTCCATTGTCATATTCATACTGCCCGTGTTATTCATTGGTGCTGTCATGTTGTCCATTGTCATATTCATACTGCCCGTGTTATTCATTGGTGCTGTCATGTTATCCATTGTCATATTCATACTGCCCGTGTTATTCATTGGTGCTGTCATGTTATCCATTGTCATATTCATACTGCCCGTGTTATTCATTGGTGCTGTCATGTTATCCATTGTCATATTCATACTGCCCGTGTTATTCATTGGTGCTGTCATGTTATCCATTGTCACAGTCGTATTTCCTTGGGCTGAGGCAGGTGTCACTATTGATCCAAAGATCAATGCTGTTGTGAATGCTAGTACAATACCTAAAATTGCGAGTAAACTGGTTTTATTCATGCATGCGAATTATAATTCTTCTCATATATAATATCTTTGTTTAGTAATCTCATATTGATATGAATTAATCTTAATTAACGATTTTGATTTGATTTATACCGAAACTTGATGATTTAAAGATTAAACGATGAGGAATTACATGAAATAATAATTTTTTGAGATTCAGGAGATGGTTAATTTAGACTGAAGAATTAAGATCTAATAGAAAAGTCAATGGTGGGTGTTATGGAATAAGGTCCAATAGATTATACCGATGGTAATAGGGTGGATTTAGATACGATTTAAAAAGACAGTGCTTGCATCATCAAGAAGATATGTGTAATAACTATTAAATGTTGTAAACAAAGATGATAGTGAAGAAAATTAGAGTAATTGATGGGCACTGATACCATGCTCTTTTAATTCTTGCCGTGAACCAAATGTTTGGTCACATTTATCGCAAGGGAATGATGCTTTGACATTAGTTGAATTCTCGTCTGAATCTTTCACACTATCGACCTCATAATTATTCATGGCATATAATAGTCTACAAATTATTTAAGGATCCAAAATTTAAAGCTACTAATTGATTGTTTTACTAGTGCCAATTTTGATTATTAATATATTATACTTAATACACAGATAACTTAGAATTAGGTATATACTCAAGTAACATTTTCGATGAAAAAAAGAGGAGAAATACTTTCTCCAATTTGATACTGGAATTAAACAATCACAAGACAGATCGCATCTTATCAATGGTTTCTGAAAACTTTGAAGCCGACTTAGTAGGACATAGAATTTGGCATGGGAAAGACGAATCGAGTAAATTTTTATCGGATTTGTTTCAAGGCTTTGCTGATTTGTTTATAACTCCGATTACTATTTTATATGATGATAGCACCAATAATCTTATTATCTCTGAGGTCGAAGTAGAAGGTCATCAATTGGGATGGTGGAACGGAAATCCTTCCAGCGGTAAAAAATTTTCAACCATGGGGGTAATTTCTATAAAATTTGATAAGGTGAACAAAATAAAAAGAATTGGAGTATACCTTAACTTTGCATCGATATACAAGCAATTGGAAATATTAAAATTTTAAATTGCTTTAATGAGTAAAAGACTTTTTTATACAACTAATTTATTGCGCTATTACTGTTCCATTGATTAAATTTGTTGGTCCTTTGACTAACTTTTTCTAATTATCTTAAATAATTTAAAAGACGAATTGATTCAACTTGGTCTGTGAAATTCTTAGAATATATAGTTCGGTCCCCCTATGAGGCAAAGTCCTTTCAGATATATTTTGTTTTCTACTATTATTGTTTTTACATTTTCTCTCTTTACTTTTGTTAAGCATAATTAGTTTGATATTGCAAATTTATAACCTGAATTCACAAGGATAATTTTTATGGAAATAAAATCAGAATTTATTAGAATTAATAGTGTTGAATTGGATTATTAAATTTAATTAATGATTTCTAACTCTAGTAGGCAGAATCATTTATTTTCTAGGATTAGAATTTAATATGAATCGCTTGTTTGATGTATATTTACTAAAACCCACCCCCGGCTTCGAATCCATGAGGTATATGGGAACTGATACTTTTTTTACTTTCCAAATTAAATTTCAATTATCCCAGAAACAAAATCCTCAAAATTGCACCATAACCAGATACGATGAAGTAAACCAGGTTAATTATAATCTATAAATAGTCTTTCCTATACACATATTTTACTATTGAAATCTAGAAATTCTTTCTTTGTATTAACTTTGATTTTTGTTGTTGGATATACTCTGTCACAATCCTATTCTAATTCCAATGCACAGTTAGAATCAACAACGGCCAATCAAACCAAATTCACATCCTATAACAATACAGAATTTGGTATATCATTTGATTATCCTTCTAATTGGGAGGTTTCAGAAAAAACAAATAGATTTGATACGGCAACTCCTGATGTAAAAATCACTTCTCCCGATAACTTCATGAATTCTTTTAGTTTCTTGAATCATTACGAAACATCAGATGAATCATTAGCCTCAATTGGATTAAAAGAAACAGCAGAAAGTTATGCAGATGCTTTCATAGCTAATCCTGGATCTGTTCTAATAGAAGATGTAAATGATTCTAAGTATACAATAGATGGAAATCCAACTGCCACATTCTTATTCACAGATCCAGGTAATATGTATGGCTCAGATAAAGACATTGGTAATCAATTCTTTATGGTAGAATATGATGGTAAACTGTATGCAATGGGATACAAAAATACCGTTGACAATTTTGATTCTCCTCAAAGTCAGGAAATTATGGAGAGAATCATTTCCTCAGTTAGGTTTTCCTAAATTTGATTTGGTTCTACAATAGCATTTAATTGAAAAAGCCTTAAGAAATATTAGATCTCTTGTGTAATTAGTACAAACAGCCTTATTTCCGTTTATCGTTTGTAAGGATGTCCTTTCCTCTTGTTATCCTATCACAAGTTATCTCGAAAGCCAATCCTGTTCAAGTCATTCACAGGTCGTTCGGTCCAAAAGTTTAACGATATTTATAAAATAATATAATCAAAGTATGCAAAATATGAGATAAAATGCTTATCTTTCCTAAAAAGAGAACTAGACGCATACTCATGCAGAAGTTTCAAACTTGTTGTTAAGAATAGGATTATCATGGTTTTAGTGTACTACCGTTCTGTACATCACCTACACCTTGATGGAATTACTCTTTGGTTTGGACCAGAGTAATGTATATAGAGATATCCAAAAGAATGAAGGGCTGATAAGACAATGCATACCATTCCTCAAAAACTATATAATATTACAAAAAGGTTAAAAACCGCGGAAGAGGTTGAACAGTACTTTCCAGACTTTTTGGCTTTTGTGGATTTTACAGAATAACCCCTACCTAGACATAAGAACAGGTTAAGAAGAAGGATATACCACTCTGATGGAAAGAAAAAGAAACACAAGGTAAAGAACCTGTACGCAGCAATCAAGAAGGGACTGATAATCTACAAATCCAAGCACAAGCAAATAGGTAGGAAATAAGGATAATTACTACATTTACAAAAAGAATTATCCTGATATACCAAAAGACGTAGTTGGCCTGTTTGATCTTGGATTCTTCGGAATAGTGGAAGACTGCCCCGCATAAAAATCATCATTACCCATCAAAAAGGAGAAAGATTGTGAGTTAACTACGGATGAAAAGGAGTACCACAGGAATCATTCTAAAAGGAGGGTAGTTATGGAACATGCCATTTGTAGGTTGAAGAAATTCAAAATAATGAAAGATGTATTTAGAAACAGGTTAAAAAGGTATGATAAAGCATAAGATATCGTTTCAGGTACTGGTAAAACTACAGAATTATGAATCCTGTTTAGTTATGAAGATTATTGTACCTGAAAGGAACTGTAAATTCTTTCTAATTAAGCAAGATCTAATATTGTCTGTTGAATTCATCTTAAAGTAGCCCTTATATCAAACGATCTTGTCACGAATTTAAAATCATGAAATCTTCATAGGTATTTGGATCCTTCACAGTCTTAGGATCGATTTTATTTTTATCGGTTATCATTTTATCTTCAGGGGTTATTATGGGATAAGCCCGACAACAAACCTCAAACTTTTAATATCTAAATCAAAATCAATCTGTACCTTGCTCAACCCTAGTACGAATAGGAGTCCTCAGGTGATTTCAGGAAAAGAACTTGATACAATTTGACGTCTAGTAGGACTCATATTTGGCACTTTACCAAATGTGACGAATAGAATGGTTGCGAAGAAGAGGAAGTTAATCAACTCTTTCACTAATTATCATCCTTTCGCAGTGCTCATCTGTCCATACACCTACCCCCTCCAGTTTATGTTGCCATTCTGCATCTATTTTATCGGAGCATGATTTTGTAAGGGCGTTAAAGTACGACTCAGTCATAGCGTTACTACCATTTATATCTTGAGTAACCTGTGTGTAATTAACTTCACTTAGTGCTGCCATCGCGTTTTCGCGCAAGTCGTTTATGTACTCTTGTTGTAATAAGATATCTTGCTTTGTCCCAGGCTGGCCATGTCCCCCCACGAAAACGTCAAAGTCCAAAGCCAGTGCTTGGTCAATCGATCTGACAAAGGCTGGCACGTCGGGAGTAACACTAAGGTGTTTCCACGGGACGCCGCCAGGCACAACGTGGTCTACTGCCATCAGAACTTTTTGTTCAGGGAGATAAACAAATATGTTACCCTGTTGGTGGTATGGGCCAGGATACAGGAGTTGGAGAACTTGGTCGCCTATTGGTAAGCTCATCTCCTTAGCGAAATTCATATCCGGCACCGGTCTATTCGTGTCGTTTCTCTCATTCAGAATTTTAGTAGTTTCGTTATGAGCAATTATTGTGACATTTTCAAATAAGTTGGCAGCACCTATGTGGTCTTTGTGGGCGTGACTGTATATCAGGTGAGTGATAGGTCTATCTGTGACATTCGACACTGCTGCAAATATCTTGTCACCCATCGCTGGCGGCGCGTCGATCACAACAACTCCCTCCTGAGTCACCAAGAACATAGAGTTGTATCCGCTTGCAGATACCACATATACGCCGGGCTTGATTTCTTGCAACTCATAGTCTGGAGCCTGTGAGTATACAAGGTTAGAGAAAAGAGTACAAAAAAGGATAGCAGCGGCGGCTGCCAAAGAATACTGCGCTATATTTGATTTCATGAAGAATAGTGGCCACCGTTACTAATAAGTATGTTGTTTATGGCCTTGTCACTGTATATGACTTCGTAGAATCGTCTAATCATCCATGGTTCCGTTTTGGGGTCCAATAACCTGCTACGATTCATCTTTATCAAGAATTAGAAAAAATAGCTATATCTTTTGGTATCATACATTTGTAATCCCTAAAGAATAATATAAGAAAGGAAAAAGGCAAACTAAGTCAGTAACAAGATTTCTGATATATGAACAAAAAGGAGATAAATTTATTAATTTTTTTATGGTTGTCTGTTGACCTGGTTTATTACTTTGATATAGAGATTTTAAAAGGATATGCTTAGAGGGAAATAATATATCTTCTCTTATCTAATCTCTTGTATCGCCCAGAATTATTAGAATCCATGTGATTAACGGGCCCGGTGGGCTTCATGACGATATCAGTCCTTGAATATGGGTTTTCTTCATAACAGGGCAACACCATTCTTTTTGATTGATATTTAGCGTGAACTTGATTAGAGCCAAACAACAACTTCCCCATTAACTTGTACAGAAAATATTAATTCAAATTGTTCAAACTATACTTTACAATTAGTAATTAGTTCTTATTTAGCCAAGAAGTTAAAATTAATGTTTAATTGGAACTGGGAGAATATGGAAATATCATGAAAGAACAGCATAAATATTTCTGTTTATCGGTGATTATTTTGTTATCTTCTTTTATTTTCCTTGGAGTTTTAGATTTACAATCCTCATGGGCTCAATCTGTAATTAAAACCATAGATGTTGGTGATGGACCACTTGACATAGAATATAATCCTTTTAACAAGTATATCTATGTAGCAAATGGATTATCAGATGATGTACCCGTAATAGATAGCACTTCTAGCAAGATAATTAAATCTATAGATGTAGGAGATTATCCAACAGCACTACAATATAATCCTAGTAGCAAGACAATCTATGTAGCAAATACTGGTTCAGGTGATATATCTGTGATAAATAGTGCTACTAATAATGTGCTTAAACCTATAGATGTAGGAGATTTCCCATTAGCACTACAGTACAATCCCAGTAACAAATATGTCTATGTAGCAAATTTTAGTTCAGATGATGTATCTGTAATAGGTTAATGCTTATTTCATTCCAGTTGCGTTAGTTGTCGCTCTACGTTAGATCGTCAATGACCACAATTCCTGAAATAACAACTATTATTCTCTTGACTTGCAAAAACAATTTCCTTAAAGAATCCAAAATACAAATCAAATGGGCCAGGTGGGCTTCAGGTCGATATGTCCTCTAAGGTAGGTTATATTGATTATTGACCGTATCGACTATCCATCCATTCAAACTCAAAAGAAGTTTGTTATTATTCTAAAGTCCTCTCATTGCTATTTGGCAAATTCATAACACTACCTTTATTTGGTTTGTCTGGCTGTTCAAGGACTCCATCATCTTGTATGGGGGCTGAAGGACCAGATGGTGAGGATGGTGGAGGATTAGGTGGAGTATCAAGCATCTGGAGTTCCTTATCGTTACAAACTGTATAACCAATACCCTCTTCCCATTGGCATGTTTGACAATATCTTTCTCCATTACTTTCTTTCCAACAACACGTTGTATTTTTAATTGGAGCGCCAGGGGCAAATATATTGCAATTCAGAGTACCAAGAAAACCCGGGTCAGGTTTTACCGCAAATACATAGGGTGAGCTAGAAATTAATCCTGACATCAAGATAGCCATTATGGACGTAATCATTAAAGTTTTTGTGACTATCATTTTCTATTCGTCTCCTCTGTATGATGTACCGAAAATATTTGTAAAAAAAGTTGGTTTTTCGTGTTTTTGGATATAATTGATTATGTACATGAACTTCCATGACCTAGAAAAGTATTTGAGAATGTCTAACTAATTCTAAGAATTTTAGACTAGCAGTAACATTAATCAAACTTAGAATGATTAGCCCAGTTAAAGACAATGGGCCAGGTGGGCTTCGAATCCATGAGGTATATGGGAACTGTAACATATTTATGATTTTTCTAGATAGAGACTGGAAATTCGATAACTTGGCATATTGTGGGACTAGCATGTGGGATAAAAAATGATAGTTTTTTTCACAAGACATCAATGACCTTAATCCCTACTAGCAGGTTCATTTATTCGCTTTGTATGCTGTAACCATGTTATAGGAAGATCTTTCTCGTCTAACAACCCTAATTGAAACAAAACAGATGCCTGATCCCAATAGATATTTTAATTATATGACTCAGAAATTGATTTCATTTTTTCATCAAACTTATCTGGTAAAAATTTTATTTTATGTTGTTAAAATTCTTGTTAATATTGTTTTATTCAACAATTATTTGATTATTCTAATTTTACTAGATAGTTTAAAGTAATATTTTAATATCACAATTTTCACTAAAATATAATGAATTGGAAATTAGTGGCAGTATTTGCCATAAGCTTTCTTATGATGGGAGTAGTTGTAGCAACTGGAATGACACTGGGCTCTGCTTATGCCGACAATCCTCCAAAGTACTCAGGTCCGGGAGAATCAGGCAAGGTTTCATCTAATAGCTTTAAGCAATGCGAGAAGAAGAGTCCTGGTAATAGTCCCTGTAGATAATCCACCCTTCTTTTTTTTAATATAAAATGAATAAAGTATTATGAAGTAAATGTGATGTAGTTATGCTTTTTATTTTAGATCTCTGGTTAAACTATTTCTATAAACCATTTTTGATATTTGGCTATTACAATAGTAAAAGTGATCTGTAATGATTGCTGCAGAGAGTATCATTATCCATACAATACATCTTTCAAAATATATAGATAAGTACGACTTATTTGAGCTGGAGAGTCCTGTAGGTCTATACCAAACCTATTCAGGAATTTATAATTTTGAAACCATTACCAAAATAATTGACGGTTATAAACCCATTAGAATTCTGGTTTATTGCAGTGGAATGCACGCATCTACGATTGTAAAAATTATTGTTACTATACAAATTAGAAAATATCGATTACGAATTCATCGAGTGGTAATCCAGGATGAAAAAAGTATAGTAAGAACTATGATCTTGAGATTTTGGTCACCTTGGTCATCTAATTTTGCATAAAAATGGAATGCAGACCATAAACTATGTACATCATAATGACATGAAAATACTTCTTACTAAATCCCTAACTTATCATATCTTATCACCCTTTTTATATCATGATTTTTTTGCAACTGCCCTTAGAACATGTATTACATCACATCCTCATCCTAGAGAAAAACTTGAGATTTTAAAATAGTTTTTTTGGATTTTCCTGACAGATCTATTTAGATCAATCATACCGAATTAATGAGAGAAACCTTGTTAAATTAATACTTTAAAATTCAATATGGCATCCTTATTCAAATGTCATTCTTGCAATGCAATTACAGATATATCTGAAAAGGACAGAAGGTTTGACAATAACATCTATAGTTCATGCGGGGGACAAACTCAAAAAGAAAGAATAAAGAATGATAGAAATTCATGAATTATTTAATAATACGAAACAGGGAGGTTAGAGACGTTACTAAAATTGGTAGCTGGGTCGGTGGGTTCGGTGGGTTCGGTGGTATGTGAAACATATTTGACCGAATATGCAACTCACATTTTTCTAATACGAATCGGTTGTTGTTTGCGCTGTTTTTTCCTTTCCCTTCTTTTCCACAATAATCACAGATTCTTAATGTTTAGAGGTTTAATATTTTACAGTTTTTGTTTGATTTGTAACCTACCTAGGTTGGATAGGATTTCATAATAAAGTTATGAATGAGGGATTATCAACTAGATAAAACTACAGGAAGTTAGGTTATGGTTTCAAAGTATGATTAACTATAAGAATATTCTACCGGTGGTAACTAATTAAGAATCTATTTTGTTGAAATCTTATTAATATCTGTGATGAAGGATTATCATGCCTATAGTTAGCGTACAAATGTATAGTGGGAAAAGTCAAAGAGAAAAAGACAGATTGGCAGAAACAATTACGGAGGATGTAGTTAAAATATTAAACGTAAGTAAAGAAGAAGTTATAGTATTGTTTACAGAAGCAACTCATGGAAATTGGTATTCTTCTGGTGTACGTCTCTAAGGAACAACAGGGAATGCTTTAACATACTGCCCACGCACTCTTTGATTTAATGTATTTCCTAAAGAAAGTATCGGTTTTTGTGATTTTTTATCGAATTGCTAATTGTATATGAATAACACGGAAATGCATAAAATAAGGCAGTTAGTATAAGGAATGAATGTATGATTAAAGGTAATAAAGAAAAACCACCACCCACAAATAATAGAGAAATACTGCGAGTTTGTATTCAATTATATTCTTACCATGATAGAAGAATTAATGAAACCGCGTTGTTTGTAGGAGAACTATATCATAAAATCTTTGGTAATGATGGTAGGTTGGAATTTAATAATTTTAAAATCGATATTGAGTGGCTAAATTCAAATGGTTTGATATCGTTAAATAATAATGCCATAACAATAGATAAAAAGGTTGCAAAAACGTTAATAGATTACGTTTTTGAACATAAAACTGAAATCTGATCAACTTGTCAAAAATCATCTTTTGTATTAAATGAATTTATTTCTGTTTTCTTTAAAACTTTTTAATTTTGGGTGGGTCAGGGTTTTTCAGTATTCAAAATAGACTAATTCTCAAATCATTATAATGATTTAATCGGATTGGTTAATTACAAATAGTAAAGATAAACTCAATCATTCAATAGCCCACATTCCTTATCGTTACTTTAACTTGGGCCATTAAGATTAGTTTAACTTCAGAATTTCATCCCGTCTGCTGGTCATTGATAACATGTAATATTTAATGTTATTTCCGTGTTCTAGTTCTATAAGGTCTACTGGTGTAATATGGATATGAAATAAATTGTAAAAAAATGTAAGAAACTAGGACCTGTTTCAATACTCTTTGTTTCTCTCTACAGGTTTATCATAGTACTTCTCTAAAGCCTTTCCCAAACCAATCTGACTCAAATTTTCTATCAAATGCGTGATATCTATAAAGATAGAATTTCTTTTACACAGTATTTTAGGATTGCTAACAAAATCTAAAACTCGTGTTATAACATTATTAGTAATAAACTTTAGGATTAATATTTCATGAAAATGTACCTGCTATATTGTCTTCAAATAATTAGATCTTTGTTTGTTACTAATTCCTTAAATGATTTATATATCATTATGTGTATTACTATATTAGGAGAGTGTTAAAAATGAATAATAATAAAATATTATTATATTATTGGTTTGACAGTTTTTTTGATCTGGTTCCTAGTAAAGAACTCTATGATAGATACGAAGTATTCAGAGACTTTGATGATAGTTATAGAGGAATAGATAGTAAGATCAGTGTGTTAGATCACAATTCAGTAAATATACCGAAGGAGATAGTCCGATTAAGAGAATATGAAACACAAGAAGTGTCAATGTACTGGAATAAAAAAATAATGGACACATCAATAAACTGAAAACCTGTGTTGGTGTAAGCGCTAATCCAATTTACTAAGCTCCTTTGTAGAGAAGCAGGATATAGAATTTTATGTGAAGAGTAATACCTTTTAGGGTTATATCTCTACTCGTAGGGCATAATTAATACGAGAAAAGCTTGTAATTTCACTTTATTTGTAAGCATAATACAATGATTATACAAGAAAGTACATGAAATCATAATAGAAGGAAACAATCCATAATATTTTTGTTTATAAGCAATGTTATTATAGATATGATATTCTACCACTAAGCCAACAAAATAGTAAAAAAATGCATCAAAAAGAAAGAAAAAAAATGAGCCACCTACAAAAAGATAGATTAAATTTTCAAAAAATACATCAAATTGCAAGAATTGTCGATCATGATAATAGAATAACTAAGTATACTATCCCATGGATAATAAGATGGCTAAAGACGATGGAATTAATGGAAATGATGAAATAGGTTAGTTTAAGAAATTTGCTGTCAAGTATATCGTGAGTTAATAAATAATTCAATTACTTTTAATGTTATAATTCAGTTTTTCTAACCTAATATATATGAACGACGTTTTGTTGTGGTTATAACTAATAGAATATCGCTCAAATCCAAAAGACATTAGATTTAGTATCAAACACATAGTTCGATAAAAGAGCCTTAAATACTATAGCCTTTATGATTTATTGCTGAGCAGTAATCACTTAACTATTTATTATGTTGTAATAAAAGAAACCAACCATCGATATGATAAATCGAATTTCATCAATCCTATGATAGCTTGATAAAACTTATTGCCACTGATTATACAATTCTTTATGGGATTTCAGTTAAGGGCCACGGGGGATTATTAATAGATATAATGAATCTAAACTTTTCACAGGTCCTGTTTATTTAGCTTCAAAACATGCAATAAACAATGAATCATCTAGTCCGCATTAAACCTAATCTTCTATTTGATACTAATAAAAATATAGGGAGGATGTTACAAAAGACTAGAGATTTATTCTATCCGGGCATGGACGATCAATTTGGTGAAATATCTTAAAATTATCAAATAATATCTTGAATTGAAGAACAAGAATTCAACTACTAATCATTCGCTAAGGCTGTCATTTATCACATATGCTCAAATGATTGAATTATCGTTATTTTTTCCAGGTTTTCGAAATTGTTTACATACACCATTTTGCTATTTTGGTAAGGGAGTATAATTATCCACTTCATAAGTTACAAATTCTTTGACATTCATATTTAGAATAATATTTCCTCCAACTTCAGATGTTTTTGATTTTGGAATAACATATCTTTGTACATAATTCCCAAATACAATGATCTTATCCTTTGTTTCCTTCATGATAAGGCCTACAAAGTCTTCATTTAATATTTTAACTCCTTTGCTGAATAATGAATCAGGATACTAGCTCGTGAAGCTATGGTCAATGTTTGCGAGATGATGATGTCGAGCATCAATTATATCCCCAACGTATGTCAACCCATTTCTTTTTACTAGAATCTTGATCGATATTTTTCTTATTGGAAGTCCGTTAACAGATTTCTGCCGTTTGTATTCATCTCATAAAAAGAACCATTATTTCTCCCATTTCGTTTTTCAAATACCTCCAAATTATTATCAATGGTCCATTCATTTATTTGCTCAATATAAGGAGAATTTAAACCCATCACACCTCGATTATATATTTAATAATAGTCATAATTACCTATCTCAATTGAATCTATTAAAGGTATCAATCCATATCTCGTTATTAGTGCAATTTAATCACTATTATATCACAATTTTTACTTTTTCTTATTTGGTGTATCATTTGATGAATTTATTCTTAAATTGTAGGAATTATGTTACTTTAATAAAGACCCAGTGCGGATCCTGCTTTGATTTTTCCCCGAAATAGTTACAACGGACTTCCGTTGGTTCATCATTTGACATTAATTGAATGTGCTTAGAGAAAGTTCTTAATCTTCTAAGATATGTATCCTTTGTTGTCGGAGTTCTTGTGGTATATACAAATAATGAATATTCGTCGCTTTCTCCCGGGTATTCATCCTCTACTTTTCGTATTTCTAATCCAATTATTATTTACCCACTCTTTGATTAAGAGTTCTAATAAAGTAGTAAAATTATAGCGGGCCCGGTGGTTTCCGCTGCATTTTCACCACTAAAATAGGACTCATTTAATGTAATCAATTACATAATTAAAACTTTTATGACTAGAATTAAGGAAGTTTTGGTAAAGGAATGTTGTAATTACAATAATCATTACAGTCATACTTGGTATAATCAAATCACGATTCTTTTTTTCAATGACTGGATAATACTTGTTCTACTATGTTTGGATAAAGGGAGAATATTTTCCTCAATGGCATCAATTCATCTTTGCTTTCAAATGATTCTGCTATCAAAATTACATCTTTATTTGCTTGTAGTGGAATCTGAAATAATTTTGGAATAAATCTTTGTTGTCATTTAGTTGCAAATTTATGTTCTTTTTTAAGAATTACTTATACCATAATAATCCTTCTAGTAAACATCTTACCTTGTCAATTTCTATTTTTCTATAGATATTTGTTAAATAAAATCTGGAAAGAAACATACCAATTGAATTGATTCATCTATCCAAGTCATTTTGTGATTCATTTGTGCACTCACAAATTGGACATCGGAATTATTATGGAAATTCAACTAACGTGATTTTGTTCTATTAAAATAAGGAAATATACATAGAACTCACATTTGGAGCGAGGGGAGTGGGATTCGAATATAAGTTTTTCAGACGTGGGTTCCAACGATAGTTCTCGATTAGATTTTGTCACTCCTCTCGATTTTTTTATTTATGGTTACTATATCTGGGTCTCATTTAGAATACATTGATTACAATAGTCAAGACAAATGATTGGATAGATCAAGTTTAAAGAAATTAGCCTCCTCGGATTATGCAATTGAATCTAGAAAAAATATGCCGACCATTTTTTTTAAAGTATATCTTTGACATTGACATTAAACTTAAATAAGACTATTTTAGAAAATTAATACGAAATGTCAATCTCTCGTTCAATCATCGTAGTCGATGACGAACTAGAACTTGCGTCTCTATTCAAAGCATTTTTAAAAAATGAAGGGTATCATGTGGTCTCTTTCACCGACCCGGTATTGGCTTTAGAATATTATAAGGCAACTGCCGATAAACATTCATTGATAATAACAGACTTGAGAATGCCAGGTATATGTGGGATAGACCTTGCCAAGAAGGTAAGGGAATTTGACAGTAAAATAAAAATTTTCTTGATGACTGCTTTTGATGCTAAAGATTTGGAAGATCGAGAAGACTTTGAAGATGCAAGAATTGACAGACTAATTCAAAAACCTGTTCGTTTTTCTGATCTTCGACTAATGATAAACGAATCTTTTAAAAACTTAACTTGCTGACTCATATTTTTATTGCAGTCACGTGATGACTTAGTAACTTTTGCTTTTGCTCCTCCGACAACCTATTCAAATCTTTTTGATGATATACACATATCCTCTTCAAATCAATATCGTATTTAGAAGGAAGCGATAACTCAAAATTTACAAGGTCGTCTATGCGATGTTTAAAAGGAAAGGTGCCTTTATCGGCTATGATTGATACACCGGCTTTTCCTTTCGTCTTAGCATACTCCACCAAGGTTTTGTTATAATTATAATCAGAGTCTGAAGATACGTTACCTGTGTATTTTTTTAACGAATCGACGATTATTAATGATTTTTCGGCCTTTTCCCATTTTTCTATATCTATGGACATGTGTCCTTCAGATAGTATTTTTCGCACAGAATCTTCGGTTTCATAGAATGGTGCCAATTGAATAACTTCATTTCTTTCCTCAATCCCTTTTTTTACATATTGGGAATAAAATTCTCTTAGGATTGTTAAATCCTCATAAACAACTAATGTGTGAATCCCATAATCTGATTCTGATATAGTATTGGATGCATTTGCTGCATTCATCTGAATAATATTATTTTCAATAGATATTTGGTAACACCTACCTGTCTTAATATGTTCAAAAAACTTTATAAACTTCACCAAGGCTGCAAGAAGTTATTTTACAAAGTTTGACCATCCTCTTTTTTTCTGTAAGTAAATAATCTCTTTTGTTATAACTCATTTGCAAAGATCCTTCTCAAGAAATAAGGAGAAAACCAATACTCGCTATTGATTAATAGCCATCATTATCTTAGATCAAATCCATAAAGTTCTTCCTCGATGGGCAATCGTATATCTGGAGTTTGTAAACGGTTATTCTTAATATTGATATCGTAATAGGAACTCAATACTCTAATTAGTGATATTGAAATTGAGGTTTATTTTGATGTTTGAAACAATATAATTAATTTAATAGAGTAAAATTTAAAATTATAATTTATGGTCCATTGGTAAGGAATACTTAGGCTAAATATGATTAGACAAAAATCTAAAAACCTCTTTTTCTCGGAAAATTGGGATAATTCCAATCAATATAAGAGATATACAATATAATAGAAACACGTTATTATACATTGAAATCCATGAAAAGATATGTGCAGAGGCATTCATCGGATGAAGACTGTAAATCATGATAATGATTTGAGAGTGCACTTATAATCAAAAATAATGAGAATAGGCGGGAGCCTTTTAATAACTCTGAACATTTTCCTTCAGATATTTTAAAGGACAAAGAAGGCAATCCATTTACAAAAGTAATTGATGGGTCAGAGGATGCAGATAGAGCAATTATAGAATTTGTTAATAGAACTAAAGAAAAGATTGACTCTTGTGTTAGTTCTACTGCACCCTCAGTATTTATAGAGATAAAAGCCATCAAGAATGCAAGAATTACTGCATTCAAAAACAGAGGGGTGAAACTTAGATATGTGATTGAGATGACTGCAGAAAACTTAGAGTATTGTAAGGAGATGCTTGAATTCTCTGAAATTAGGCACTTAGAAGGAATGAAAGGAAACTTTGAGGTAGCAGATGAAAAAGAATATGTGGCTGTAGCAACTCTTCACAAAGCACAACCTATATCTCAACTTATATTTAGCAATGTGCCTGAAATTGTAAACCAACAACAGTTTGTTTTTGATAGTTTCTGGGATAAGGGCATACCTTCAGAACAAAGGATAAAAGAAATAGAAAAAGGAATAGTCTCACCCGTTACCACTATTTTTAACGATTACAAGAAAGCAGAAAGTAAAGAATTCGACATGATTAGAGAAGCCAAGAAGGAAATACAAATAATTTATTCTACTGTAGGAGCATTTCATCTCCAGGAAAAGGCGGGAACACTTGAACTTTTAAAGGAAATGTCTGATCAAAAGGAAAATCTAAAAATTAGTATGCTTGTGCCAATAGACTCTTCAGTAAAAAAATCATTATCTCTTGCACTTTTAACTGGTAATATTAACCACAATATCCAAGTTCAAGATATTGCACCTAGCATTGACATTAAAATAAAATCATCAGTGGCAAATAGCAAAGAATGCCTTATCATGGAAATAAAGAACTTGGAAGAGGAAAAAACAACAACTCCGCTAATTGGTTTCTCTATTTATTCTAGTAGTATTCCAACAGTGTTATCATATTGTTCAATATTTGAAATGATATATAATCAAAGTATTCTTGCTCAAGAACTAAGACGCGAAGGAGAAATCAAGGACGATTTTATAAATACTGCAGCACATGAATTGCGAACGCCAACTCAAGCCATTACGGGATATTCTGAAATGAATGATGAATTGTTTGACATTATCTTGCAAAATAGAAAAAAAATGACAGATGAAGAATTAGCAAGAATCATTGTGAAACTTCATGAGCATCATCAAAATATTTCTAGAAATGCCTCAAGATTAAATATTTTGACAAATAATCTCTTAGACGTTGCAAGATTTGAATCAGATAATAGTGGTAACATTTTACTACATAAAGAGAAAGTAAATTTAGTTAAAGAGATAGATAATCTTATCGAGGTTGAATTTAGCAATAAAGTCAGAGAGAAAGGTATCAAAATGAATTTTATAAATAATAACCTGGGAGAACAATATTGGATTTATTCTGACAAATTGAGATTAAACCAAATTCTCGTTAATTTAATCGATAATGCTATCAAGTTTTCTAAAACAGCCGATGTTATTAATATCATGATAAGAGATAGCAACGATTTTGACCTCACTTTGAATCAAACAGAATTAGACGAAACTAACCATATTACAGAAAATAGTAGGAACTTGTCAGATGACCTGATAATAGAAAAAAGGAATAGCGAAGGAGAACGAAAAAAAATCGAAAAAGAAGAAGAGATGATATATGTTGGTATATCTGACACGGGTAAAGGGATATCATCAAAGATTCTGCCAAGGTTGTTTGAAAAGTTTACAACAGACTCTGATTTTGGAACTGGTCTAGGACTATTTATTACCAGAAAATTAGTCGAGGCTCATGGCGGTAGAATTTGGGCTTTTAACAACAATGATGGAATTGGTTCTACTTTTGTGTTTAGTTTGCCTAGATGAAAAGATAAGCATATAATTAATTCGTTACCGTTACATATACCTTCTAATCTATTTTTCATCTCCCTGGTAATCGCATAACTAATTTATCTCTTTTTTTACTTGATATCTAAAACTATTTTCGTTCTATCCAAATTAATATCTGAAATAGAAATTTCATTGAACTATATGATTTTCTACCTTGTCAAAGAACATTGTATGCAATGGCTTGTAGAAGAGAATCTCAAAAATATATGACCATTAACGGCGAATCCACACATACAAGGTATGCTATCGGTCAAAAAAGATGTGGAACTTGTGAATTATTCTTAACATGGGATCTTGACAATTACTGTCCATGCTGTGGACATAGATTGAGACTAAGACCAAAGAATTCACGGCTACGAAAACAATTTAATAATATACTAAAACAAAAAGTGCAAGATCAGAAAGTAGAACGATCGAATGATCTGTTAACCTTTCTCTTATATTTCTGGGTATAATTAATCTCGCATTCTATATCTTTATCTTTAAACTGTTTTCTATGAATTTACATTGCAATCTTTAAGGGGATGAATCTTGCATAGGCTGGAATCGTTTTTGATTTGATTTTAATTAGTAACTGAGATCTTTCACCTGTCTTCATATTTTGATGTTTATTTGATCTGAGATTGTCCGTGGAGTTTGACGAATCGATCTCAAGACAATTGTTAAATTTACACAGCAACTGATCTCTAATTATATTATTGTCATCTACATAAGTCATTATTGTAAAATGATTCTTTGACAAATTGAGCAGTAAATCTACTGCTTCGATTACCAATTTTTCATTATTTTTGAAATCTCTACTAAAACTTAGGTGACGGTCTCTATCAGTTGTATCAAATTTATGTGAGGATGTGAGTAATGTGTCCATGAGATCAAGAACTATAATCTGTATTTTGTAATTATTATTCAAGGTAAGTAGATAATCGGGAATTTCATTGATTATAATATGTAGCATTTGATAGAATGTGAATGCTCTTATGATTATGATTTCCTCCAAAATTCTCTCAAGATTAAACTCAAAATCTAACGATTTATTTACCAATTTTAAATAAAGATGTCCCAGATTGTTACCATTACCCGCATCTATTATAATCGTCTTTCTCTTTTCTATCGTATTACTGTCAATGTTATTACCTTCATTCACTGTCAGATGGAAATTGATACATACGTTCAATATAAGAGAGTCTAGAAAATCAGCAGTGAATTTAGAATGAGAATTATTTACAATACAAATATTTCTTTTATCTTCAAATGAAAGTAACTCATCAATTTCAGGAATTCCAAATAGTTTTCTATTTATTTCATTGTATTCGTCAAAGGCATTTACAAAACCACACTTATATGCTGTTTTATGAATTTGCAAACTAAATATCTCTACTCCTTCTTAATGTCACTATCGCTTTTTCCATGTAATAACATTCTATAACATGTTAATATGTATTACGCAGTGTAGTAATGCGTATAGTTATATATAGTAAAAGTGAGATAATGGATATGAGTTCCTTAGACGTCTCCAATATTAATTCAAAATATTGTGTATATGGCTGCAACACCAAAATTTACTGGAATAAATTAAATAATGAATATTCAGAGGTTATCACAAAGAAGAAACATTTTTGTCCCAATCGAATAATCAATAGTAATAAACCGACAGGTGCAGCGGCAATTGACAGTATTACCTCATCAAAGCCCACATTTTACAAAAACAATCGCATGAATAATTATAGCAATAAGAACAATTACACTTATAAAAAATCATGGCCTAACTCGAACGCTAAGCAACCAATGGATAACTCCGTGGAAATATTACAAGGATCAGCAGATACAATCATAAAACAATATGAGGTGTTAACTGATTTAATAAAAGAATTCAAAGGAAAAACTCATGGCTCTCAATCACATAGTCTGCTAAATAACTCTTTACAAATAGTAATCTATTATGAGGTTCCTGAAGGAAAGAGAGATGAAATTAAAGGATTATTTAAAGCATATACTAGAAATGAAATAGAAATTCATCAATAATAGTAAATAATTTTATTAATAGTGAAAGATAGGTTCATAACATAATTCGGAGTATGAACATTTCCATTGAATTGTAATTAAAAAAGAATGCAATAGTTACTATATTTTTTTGATGTCTTGGATGAGTCTGAATATTACTTGTAAGAGATGAAGATTATATCATATTTTTTAGTATACTAATCCTGCGGCAGTAGTAACGTCTGAGACATTCTTGTATTCTTTATCCTCTATCTTTGAAAGTGATGAATATATTCTTTCTTTATTGACAGGGGTAATCTTATCACGTATAAATTCCAAAATTTTGTCCTTTCTTGCTGGAAAGTTAAAATCTTTTAAAATTTGACCAATCTCGGCAACATCAGAATAACTTTCTACATTTACTTCTTTCCTTTGTCCTTCTATTGCATTTTGTTCACTTATGATCTTACCTGTTTGTCCTTCAGGTCCGCTTTCGCTTGGAATTTGTTCTCTTTTTTCTCCATTTAAATCAGTCATGGTTATCATTGATATCAAAATATTTAACCCTAATCTAATAAGGCAATTCTGGATAAGATCGAAAATCTTTTGCTATCGGTCGAATATTGGTATTACTTAAATCTATCTAGATTTGTAAATTACTTAAATTTCTTTTTATTTTAGCGTTATAGGAAATATTTGTTTGTTTAGTGGAACCTTCAAAAATATATGGCTTATATCTTTTTGACCGCTCTATAAGAATGCTTTAATAATATTGATACCCTTAAAGTTTTCCTATTTTGCATAGTCCGGTGGTTTCCACTGCATTTTCACCACTAAAATAGGACTCAAACATTATGGTTACAAACTCTAATAAATATTTGCATAAGTTGGAAGATTGAAATCTATTGTCACTACATATCAGACAAGTATCTCCGAGATGGATTGCATTCAGTTTTAGGATAATAAATGATCAACAGGGCAGATCCAATTTGAGCGATCCAGATTCACGACCTAATAATTGAAGTCAGTGAATAGAGTTAGTCTAATGATAAATCCTACATCCTGAGTTTTTTTACAATTAAAGAGGTTTCTATGATACAGTCAATCATATTTGGGATACATCATATATTTCGATTATTCTATCCAATTTTTCAAATACTTTAGAATCAAGAATAAATTTTGCTTCTTCTAACGCTTCTGGCTTTAGAGGATAACTACATTTAGAACAGTATTTATTTTCTAACATGTTAACTAAATCGTATTTGGGACAGCTTAACACTATTGGCTTTCGCTTTTGCACTTCTTCCGTGATGATACCGTTATATTCCAATATCTTATTTTTAAGCTCATTGCCCATTCTGTTTTTTATATATCTAGCTCCTTGTTTAGAATTTATTCGCCAGCGGACTTTTTTCTTCAACGCATATTCAGGCAAATAATCGGAGTCATGACAAATGGATGAATGGCGGATACAATAAGGATTAAATCGTTTACTGTTTATGAGTAACGCTATTTTGTTTCTTTCCATCATGTCTGCAATCTCATTTGTTTCAAGGAGTCTAATAATTCTCTTTTTTAACTGATCCATCATTGTTCGGAGAGCCTCAGGTTTTATGGGAGCTCCAGTATGTAAATTGCATATTAGCCTTACATTAGGTTCATTTCTAAATGGATGCTCATTTAGCCAATCTTAGACATAGGGAAATGACACTGTCAGAAGCAAAGGTCCCGAACCAGTTTTGGCTTGAAATGGAATTTCACCTTCTCCGTATTTTTCTTCAAGTCTAATGTTTTTGATACGTAATAGGGTAATTTCGTGATTTCGAGCATTAAGATCCCACATTAAAGCAAGAGCAGCTTTATTTCTCTTATAGGGTTCATATTTTATTATAGATAAAAATTCATCCTTGTCCCAAATTTCAGTTTCAGAATATGGACTTAACCTATTTGTTTTCTTGGGTTTAAGGGATTTCAAAAAGTCGGGGGTTTTCCATTCATCCATGGATACGCTGTTATTTTTGTTGTAGATCCGTCTTATGAAGTGCTTTAGTCTATGAACATAGTCATTATAGGTTGTTATCCACTTTTGGTCTGGATCCAAGTCTTTATCGTTTATCTTTGATTGTAAGAATGTTAAAATATCATCTTTGTTGTCAATCTCTGTTAGAGATTTAGTGTTAATAAATTGTGCAAAAGACAGGATTGCTTTCAAATTGTTGTTTTGGTGTCTTTCTGATGCACCATTTTCTTTCATAAAATCATGGAATTCTAAGATTAAACAAGAATTATTGCTATTAGAAAGCCTCGTTATCTATTCAACTGTAGTGGCAAGTTTAGCGGGCAATTAAATAATATCCTCCCCATAGCTTTGACAGTTCTTCATTTTCTCTGTTCTTAACCAATGATAATAATGAGGCTCAAGTATATGAGTCCACGTAATCAATGGGCCCAAGGGGTTTCGTAATAGATATATTACGAGTTCAAATTTTGAATTTTTTATAAATCATAAATCTTCTCCATAATCAAAGGATGTTATGTAGCAGGATAACGAATTTTAGACCTCGCATTTCTGTTACAATATTGATTTTTTTCTGGTACTACTGTACCATATAATAAAAAAATAGAGAGTTGAGATATTTGGATACCAGAAACTTCAATCTGATTTCTATGAAGTACCTCTGCCTTCATTCGTTAGAAAGACGCCCTCCTTGGTCATCTATCACCCTAGAAGGTTTACCTTCGTCCTAGCTAATGGTAAATACAAACGGTTTGGTAACATTACCGGGCTGCATATTCTCTGTTAGGTAATAAACAGTGGCGGTTGCTGGTGTCTTCCCCGCCTTGATTGCTTGGTATAAAGTGCCAGGAACTGGACCAGCAACTGTAACCTCTTCTCCTTGGTTTAATTCGAATGGGGTTGAAGCTGCAGTGCAGCCTTGGAATTTATCCTGTCTTATAGCCACATTGGCCTTAAAAAAGGCGGTTAGCGGTGAGTCACATCGCCCAGCGGGTAACGTAATTGAGTCTGGTGAATTATTGACTACTGTTGCTATTAGCTCAAAAGTGTTGCCCGTCTTTACGTTTAAAGGTGAAGGATGAATATCTATAAGGTCAACGCCAGTAGTTGTCATATTTGATGTAGAGTTTGTTGTTGGAGATTGGGAGTATGAATATCGATCTTGACCTAATGGAACAGCGAGGATGGCTACGGTGATTAGTATAGCTAATAATGGAAATACGACAACTAGATTGAGCTTGCTATTAATTGCTGTCACTATATTCTTCTTCTTCGTCTGTTTCGTATTCATTGCCCTCATAGGGCATCTGTCCTATTTTACCTTATCTGAATCGCTAGTTTCATTTTTATATGAAAAAAAATGGAAAATTCTATATCCTTACAAATTTAGAAGCATTATAGTTGTTTCATGAACTTTTATGCTAAATCCAATGGATAATTTGATTACGTCAAACCCATGTGGATATCCTCATGATTTGCACGAGATTAATTTACCTAATTAGCTCAAAAATTTATAATTTTAGCTTTGTTTATTGGAGTATATGCCATTAATATAACTAAATAAAATAATTTCAATTTAACTAATAGAATCCATCGTAAAGACCTGATATCGTCCTGAAGAACACCGGGCCCACACAGAATAAAATCGCTTTAAAATGAGTTCAGAACTTTGCTTTCTGTTCTTATTAGATATTTCAATTGGTACTTGTAATTTGATTCCTTTTATACGACCTAATCTAAAATCCTTTATGAACAGATGAATCTGTACTGTCACTAGATATTCATATAACTGCAGATTCAGATTATTTTCATGATATGCGTCATAAAAAAGATGATGTTCTGATCCATCGATTAGATCTTATCTAAAAAAATGGTTAGTCTAGTGCTTAAGGGCGTCCACCATCTGGACCCGTAATACTTCCTGATGATATTCTCGCATAATTATTAGCCCTTGTCCATTCAGATCCACAAAATGGATTTAACTCAGACCAGAACTTCGTTAGTTTAATGCCTGTCTGATCTATTAGTAGGACCAGATTCCGTTTGCTCTAGTTTGTCCAGGAGGGACATCTGGCCATTGACCATATATCCGGGGGTCCAAAAACACATTGCTTGACCTCTTTATTGCTTTTGTGACGCGCCCAATTTAATTGCCGTTCGTCTCATCATTATACACATTACTATAGTTGAAGCTGAAAGCAGTGCTCCTATCAAGAATATTATATTAAAGGCCATTTCATTAGGAATCGGTTCTGTTGTACCTGATACTGAGATGGGAACAACGAAGAGAGTTAAAAACACACCTGAAATAACAGGACCTATAGCTCCACCTATAATTCTCATGGTTGTGTTTGTTGATGAAACCATTCCAGTCGCCTCTTTTGGTGTATAGCGTAGCATCAAGTTGGGTACAAGCATAATAAAGACTCCGCCTAAAGCAAATCCTAAAAGAACCATTGCTGTTTGTACGGGTGTAGAATGAAATAGAAATAGAACAACCATTCCAATCGTAAGTATTACGCCTCCAGGTACGATGAATCTTAAACTACCGCGTTTGATTGCCATGAAACCCACTATAGGACCAAGGACTACAAATAATAACGCTTGGGGTAATTGTAACAACCCTACATAAAGAACACTCATTCCTAATCCATAAGGCTCTGGTGTCTGACCTAGGACGGGAATTGTAGTAAAAACCAGGTACTGAACAATTCCTAGCATCAGAAAAATCATATTGGCTATAATGACGATCCTGCCAAATGCTAGCTTTAGATTGACAAGCGGTTTTTTACTTCTCTTTTCAATCATTAGGAAGGCTGCTAGTGAAACTACTGCTATTGTCAAGAATACCCAGAACAAGGTAGCTCCTTCTGCACCCATACCTAAGAAGGTAAAAGTCAACATAAATGCTGAAATGGTAAGGGTAAGTGTGATCAGTCCAGGTATATCTACTAGATCTGTAAACTTTTGCTTCTTTACTTTGCCATTTGTACCTTCTTTATCTTTTTTAATAACTGTAGGGGCTCCAACTTTAGGAACAAGTTTCCAAAGTAAGAATAACAATACTAATGTAAACGGAATAGCCGAAATAAATACAGCTTGCCATCCACCAAGATAAACAACGGCTGCACCTAATACTAAACCCGCTGCACTACCCCCTTGGTACATAGATAATATTATACCCTGAGCCATAGGTAGTTTCTTTTCTCCAACAATTTCTCTTGCAATTCTTATAGAAACTGGAACGACTGCTACGGCTACACCTTGTAAAATTCGAAGGCCAATAAGGGTATAAATGTCATGAGCTAATGGGGCCAAAATTACTCCCACAGTATAACAAATAAATACAATAAGTAGCATTTTTTTTGCTCCATAAAGGTCTGCTAGGCGGCCAATTATTATTGTTACAGAAGCCCCTGATACAAGGTAAGCTGTAAGTACCCAGGTGATAACGCCATAGTCTACACCAAATTCTGTCACCATTTCGGGTAAAGCAGTGGTTAAAGATGTGTGAACGTAAAGTACTAAAACTATACTTAGACCCAGTATCCATATGATCAAATTTGCATGTTTATATAGTGGCTCGTGACTATCTGTATCAATATTGTCACCCACTTTACCCATGAATGTAGCTTTTTTGATTTGTTAAATATATAGTTTAAATCAAGATGTCAGCCGCTGCAATTTAGTGTAATCTATAACTATAAGAATATTTAATATATGTTAAGGGCCCATACCAAAATTATCTTTCTGTATAAGATTATACAACAGGAGAATTGTAACAATCCTAGATAATTCTCGACAGTCTTTTCATACCTTGTAAACAGTTTTCTAAATCTGTTGTGCCATGAGTTGGTACGCTCTAAAACCCATCTTTTAGGAGAATATTTTTCGCGAAAATAATGAGAATGCAAGAAGAAAAGCAAGTCTACGAATATAATACATTATTATGAGAATGAATATTTCTTCAAAAATTTACTTTTCTTATTTTAACTTTACACATCTATTCTAAATAATCTTATAAGTACTATTATCAGTAACAATTCTCATCCGTGGGGGCGCACCAATGATATCTAAAACTGATAGATAGCAATCTTCAAATACAATTGATAGAAATAGACAAATTTAGAGAAGGCGAAGTCTAAATAGATATGGCAGCTATGATTGCTATTCATGTTGTTTTTATTAGAGATTTCATTTCAGCGGATTTAGTTAAAAAAAAAGTGCGATTACTTTTGTTGAAAAAGAGGTCAAGTATGCCCCATCAGATTATATCATAATTGATTTTTCTAATGTAAAATCAATTACTCCCGAATTCGCCTACCAATATTTGATGAGTAAGCGCAAAATAAAAAAGGAACTTCACGAAGTGAATCTACCTTCACATGTGGAATCGATAATCAACAAAGCACAGATATCTATCAATAAGTAATATATTCTCTTTTGGCACTTTGTAGTTATTTTAATATTAAAATCAATTTTATATAATCGGTTGAGTTTTTCCTAAACTAAATCCTCATGCATCTGACTCATCAAATTATAAATTGGAAGTGAGTATCATAATACCGATTCATAGTAGAAACCATACTAAAGAGTCCGATTTTTTAGTAGGATCATCTGAATCGCTTTATTTGAATCCATCCATTAAAGAAAGTAGTAATCTATCTTATGATAATCGCAGTAAATAATCAAATAACATTTTCATATTCCTAGTGCAATTCCATTTGGCTAGTAAATCATAGTGATAAATTCTATCCTGCAACGGCGACATAGATAGGAGTTCCTAATACAACTCTTCTGTCATCACCACCTCCTGCGATTAGTTTTTCCGCAAGAAATTCCAGATTTTGTAAAGGCCCCTCCATTTGATCTGTTGCAAGCAATGCAGCCTCTAAATAAGATTCATCGTTGAGAGCAAATGCTCTACGCTGTCCTTCTATCTCATACTTATCTCCAGGAATCAAAGGAATATTTAATTCCACACTTAATTTGTTTGCTATTGCAAAAGGCAATGAATTTGGGTTAGCATGAGAACTTAGTTTTTCTTTTTCTAAAACATGATCCATTGATCCACCCAGGCCTAATACTGTTCCAGCATCGGTAAAACCGCCAAAATAAACCAACTGGGACTTTTCATCCCAACCATAAGAGCCCCAACGCATAGGAAGAATTCCCTTGAAATATTGTTTTGGGGAATCTACTGTCCCGATACTGCCTTCCTTTTCTAGAAAACTAGAAATTAAATCTAATTTATCATAGAGCGTTTTTCCACTATCCGGATTTGCTGTTAAAGTATTACTAAATCCAGCATTAATATTTGATTCATCATCAATGTTCTCCAAGATAGTCTTCAGTATTTGAGGATAAAGCATATCTATTTTAGTTTTTGAAACATATAGATAGTGTTTCACATTTATTTCACGATTTTGTATATATCCTACTAAAATGTAAACTTTTGGCGACTAATTCGATTTTTTTGATGTTGATATTTAACCTATTGATCCTTTTACAGACATTCCCGTAAATCGGATTAGATGGTAGACACTTTTCTGTAGCATTGATTATTACTCCGGTTTGCCAGTAAGGTAGATGAAGTGAGTAACCGATGTAACCAATAATGAGTAAGAATGATTCTGGAAATGTGAATGATTTATCCTTTTTGGTTTTATTCATCTTCTCTAGATCAGAAACCAAACTATAAAGAAAATCATATGAGCGAAGAGGCGGGTCTCACTACCTCGAACCAATGATCTAATGTAAAAAAGCCAGTCTATCACAAATCATCAATCTGAAATTCTCAATGATGACATTGAGAATAGACAAAATAGTGAGAACTCCAAGATAGATTTTCTGTATTTAATGATTTATCAGGATAAATTGTTAGCATATTTGTGCTAATTGATATATGTCTCTAAGTACTACTGTCGTTATCTTGTTCAATTTCAACATATATCTTTGATAGATTGGCATATGGTATAATCTCTCTTACCTTATTTTCTATGTTGTCAATTAAAGATTCAATTTTATCTGTGTCTAAATTTTCAACCACATTTACCTCAATGGCTATTAGAACATCGTCTGGAGCAAGGTGCATCGAACGAATTGAAATTATTCTCTTTACCTCTGGAATTTTAGATAATATATCATTGATTCTTTTATAATCTCTTCTTGTTATAGCTTCTCCTATGAGCAATGCTTTATTTTCTTTGGCTAAAAACACTGCAAAAGCCATCAATATCAGGCTTATTATAAGTAGGTTTGATTAATACCCTGTAAACTCCTCAACCTTTATTCTTTCTTTCGGAATTTCCAATTCTTTTTCTAGTAGTGATTGCATCGACTTTAGCATATCTGGAGGGCCACTTACATAGAATATTGAATTATTCAACATATTGTTATCAACATATTTTAAAATCATTTCTTTATCTATTCTGCCTTTCTCTCCTTTCCATTCCTCGGTGCCAGAAACGTTATTCCTTTGAAAGTTATCGTCACTAAGGGTATAGATTATTTGTATATTTTTATTTAAAGATGTCCAGTCATCAAACTCTTTCTTAAAGAGTATATTTTGCTGATTCTTGTTTGAATCAAACATTATTATTTTTAATGGTAGCTGTTTGTCTGTCGCGTAATTTATCATACTTCGAAATGGTGTTACCCCTATACCTCCAGACAAAAATATTATAGGTTTTGAATAATCTTCAGGTAAAACAAATTCACCTTCAGGTCCACTCGCGTTAACCTTATCTCCCACTTCTAAGGTTGAAAGTCTCTGTTTGTATGGCGAATCTCTTATTTTGGTACTTAGCATCATAAAATTCTCTGTAGGGGATGAAGAAATAGTAAAATGTCTAGTTGGACCTTTGTCGTCTCTTACAACATTATCTAAATTAAAATAGGCATATTGACCTGCAGTATACTCAAATAAATGGGGTGTTTGATATTTTTCTAATTTATTAAGAATCTGATTAAACCTAAAAGACATTACGCCAGTCCCTTCAAATTTTATTTTTTCTATCAGTACAAGTTGGAAATCAAAAGATGGTTTCATTATATTTTTTCTTCTACTTCAGTAAAATGTCATCATTATATTTTAACTTCGCATATTGACAGGCTTATGGGCAGAAAGGCACTCGTATTTTATTAATTGAACCAATTTTGTGCCACAGGCATCTTACCAATTATCTATCTAGATTTTCAATAGGCCAATGGATATTTGATATGAATAAACGTTGCCAGTATGATTGATGTCAATAAGGAAAGAAAATAGTTTGATAGGTAGATAACCATTCGCCTTTTTCCGTTGTGTTATTCTTTGAATGTATAATATTATCTTCCCATGCTGTATATTATATAACATATTATGTAATACCAAGAATATCATGAATATTATGTATCTAATCGTAATTGCTGTTGCAATATCAACTATTACTTTGATAGGGGTCATGACAAGTTCGACACAGGGACAAACTCCTACAGCGTCAGATTTACCAATGACTACAATTAACGAAACAAATTCGACCATTCAAATGTTAAATAAAACTCTCCCAGCTGAAAATGCAACTGACGTAGTGCCTGAAGTTCCTATGTAAAATAGAATGATATGAAGAGAACAGTCGAGTTCATAGAAACAAAAATATTAACGTGTTTATTGGTACGGTTCTGGTTCGGGATTCGGTTCCGGCGTGGGCTCAGGGACAGGTTCAGGTGTAGGTTGTGGTTGTGGGTCAGGGCTTGGATAGGGCTCCGGAGTGGGTGGTGGTTCAGAAAATTGAAAATTTTCGTTCTCTTTTTTCATATCTCCATTCGATAAGTTTACCATATTTTTCTTTGGTGTGCGGACTATTTTTGTTTTTTCAGAACAAGGTAAGAAATAGCATGACCTTTTAAATAACGTTCGTTAATTTTACGATGAATATTATTTTAAAATTATTTCAATGCAAACATGGGAAAATGAGTGATTTGAAAACGTCTATAACATTTCATAAACAATTCCATGTTTACGAATGCGTATAATTTACTAGTTAGTAAAAGACCTAACTAGTTTGGACTAAAGAACTTTTGAGTCTCAACATAGGCGTTGCCTAATTCGTTTGAAGTATCATTAAGAAGTGCTCCTGCTGATTTTGAAGTTGTCACTTTTTGAGTTGCATTGCTTAGGAATTCTCCAGTATCAGTAATAGCTCCCTTTATAGAATTAGATGCTTCTTGTTGTGCCGTTGTTTTAATGGTACTATTAGCAGCGGTTGGGGCGCTGGTTTGGTTTGCTGTTGAATTTGTTTGTGTCGGTGTTGTTGTTGCTGGAGTACTAGTAGCATTAGGAGTAGTAACGGCTGGGTTGCTGGTTTGGTTTAATGTTGAATTAGTCTGACCATACACTGAATCCCAAGCGCCTGTTGTACCTATCAATATTGTTCCAAAAATAAACAAAATTCCAAAAACTACATGTATTTCTTTTTTGTATTTCATCATATTCATAGGTTTAAGATTTCAAATTCATGCTTATATCCTTATCTTCTTTCAGCTATTCTAACATTCACGCCATACCAACATCTTCTTGCAGTCTTATTCTCGAGTTATTATAATCACAGAGATAGAAACAATAAATTTAGACACAGGATTTTGCAAGAGATAGTAATGAAATATTTGATTTTAATTTAATCTTTTAGTTTGATTACATAATCAATCTAAGAAATCCAAAATGAAAAAATGAAAAAGCTAAACCAAACACTATTTTAAATCCAAACTTCATCTTTTGTTTTAAATCGGGCTTCTGCTTCTTCTTTTGTTAGTTTGAATCGTAAAGTATGGCCGTCAAATGTATCAACAAAGGTCTTTGGGATACTGTATGTTACTTTATCTATTAGCCCAACTTTAGTTATGACATTTTCTTGACGAATCTCTTGTACTTCGCCTAAATCAGCATTCTCTATTCCTCTAGCTTCTTTTTTTAACACTTGACTCCAGTCTACACTATCAAATGAAGACATCACTAGATAACCAAAAATATCACATTTAAGCATTGATAGGGTAAATATGCGTCTCATAGTGCCGTCATTTGGAAATCATATATTTTTTTGATGAACGTGAAGTCAAGCATCCTTTTTACAAAGAAATTAGCCCAATTTAGACTATGATATTTTTCTATTATAGTCACCTTTCTCCCATTTTATATCTATAAAGGCCACTAACTCTTTTGATTCAGTATTTATAACAGGAACAGCCGTCAAGACTCTAGTAGAATCCTCAGAATCACGTTTGACTATGATTCGATGTTTAAATTTGTGGGTGCCGTCAGGCAACAAGTTAATATAATTATCATGCTTTGGAGAAACCATGATACTAGTTTTCATAAAAAACTCATAAGGAATTAGTAAAATCTTACTACTAAATTATGAAGCTATAGAGAAATACAATCACTATACCATTCAATCCTAAGGATATACTTGTATTTCGAATCTAATTATTTCGCACTTATTTTGTAGACACGAAAGACTCGGTCCATATTCAGACCATCATATTTCTTTCACCATTTGTTTAACCAAAGACCTGTGACAATGATTTTCATCTTTGCAATGACAGAGGAGTGTGACGGTATCAAATTTTGATAATATATCAGAGCGTTGGAGTGGAGGTTTCTCATGTTCTTCCTGATGTGAATCCAGACTAATAGTAGTCCTATCTAGCGAAGCCAAGTTTTGTAAGGCCTTGAATGCCAAAGGATTGTTTAGTGTTTCCAATTTATATCTACGAGAGTATTCATCCCAATCTATTTTCTTGTCTTTAAGATACTCTTTCCAAAGTGCTTTACTAGGGGCCAACTCCTTCCACCAGACATTCCAATTCTCGTCTTCTTTCCGCAGATATCGTGGTCTATATCTGGCAATCAGAATTCTAAGACCATCAGATTCTTCTGTAGGTTCTTTTAGAGATTTAAGTTTTATAGCATCTGCACTTACCATAGTATTTGTACATTAAACGTTTTCCAGGTTTAAGATTAATTAAATAATAATAAAGATTTACGAATAGGCTGATGGGGGAAAAGATGGTATATAGATATGCTTTTTCTTCCTTCCTAAGAGTTTTCCATGTCTAATTCTGTGTCTATTTTAAGGGTGTTTGTGTCCTTTTTCTTGTTTGCCATTCCCCTTGGTCCAGGCTCCACTGTGTCGCCTATCTCATCTACTATAATTTCACTATTATCAGCTGTGTCGCCAACGTCCTGCTGGAGGTCATCCTTCTTGTTGAGTGGTTTTTCTGACATTATTATAGTTAATGCAGGATAGTTTTTATTGCATATACAATTAGGGAGATTACAAGTTTGGTCGGCTAAGTTATCTGATGAAACGGGAGGCCCAAAAGCAAAATTACAAGTATTAATCGGATTAATATCTACTGTGTCGTTTGTCTGTTTCCAACAACATAAAAAAACATAAGTAGTAATGGTATCAGTCAGTAATTTGAAATAGCAGTCTATTATCTTTTTAAACCAAACCAATACTATTCGCATTATGGGGATCGATTCGATTGATGAGAAAGAAAAGTTGGTCATGAAATTATTAGAAGAGAACAAGAATTTTCAGGAGATAGCAAAAGAGGCTCATGTGTCTTTTTAGTTTTATTTCCAGGGTAAAAAAGAAAATGCTAGGTCAAGATTTGACAGTTAACAAACGGCTATCAATACCGCCGCAGGCTCTAAAGTTGCTTTCGGAAGGCAAATCACTTATTGAGGTAACTATAACCCTTGACAGACCCATCAGAAACCCGAGGATATCATAGCGACTTTCTTAGACTAAAAATATGGACTGTTTATTGTCTCTTATTGAATCTCATATAGACATTCTCCCGACAGTATCCAAATTAATCAAACATATTATACAGAACCCATTCACAAAAAATGATTTAATAATTGCCCTAGAATTAGTTTATGACATTAATCGATTAAGAAACATTAAAAAAACTTTAGAAGAGAAAATTGAAATACTAAACAAAGCAAAAAACCATTTGTTAAATAGCAAAAGAAGAATGAATCAATATTAGTATCATAATGATTACTCGGAAATTGGATTTGATGCCAACGTGGAGGGATTTAATCAAATCATGTAATTTTAAATAACAATGTAAAATGATTCATTGGTATAGTCGGATTGGACATTTTGTTTTTGGCTTTTATTTCCGGTACGTCAATGAATCCTGCCCGTTCATTGTCCCCAGCCATATTTTCTGGCGTATGGACTAGTCTATGGCTGTGTTGGACAGCCACATTTGTCGGTACCTCGTTAGTGACATTTATTTTTAGAAAGAAATTTTATTGAGCTGGTTGCGGCATTTCTTCCATCCTTGTTTGCTTATTCATTGAGGAGAGCCGTCCGCATTTCCATAATACACAGCCAACATATCTATCACATTGACTATCTTTGAGAAATTGAACATTCCTGGGATAAAAAACGGGAGATACCTCAACACCCTTTTTCAAGGATGTTTGCTTACGACAATATATCATGCCATATTTGTTACCACTCCCATTTCAAAAATGATTTTAAAATCTCGATTTTCAACAATTTCCAAAGGCATATTCAAGAATACAATATTTATTAATTGAAATCCATTAAAGTTTGAATATTCTCTTACTACTCTTTTATCAAAAAAGTTCGACTTTATGACCGGAGGATTTGATGTTACTAAATGCATAATTACCAAAGACCCTTTACTTCTCTTTGAATGGTACAGATTTCTATACCATTAGATGATTCAGATAATAGACTTCATGGAGAATTGATTATTCCAAAAACAGTAAAAGGTCTAATAGTATTTGTTCATGGGAGAGGAAGCGGCAGGGCTAGTCCTAGAAATCAACGTGTTGCTAATATTCTAAACTACAATGGATTTGCAACTTTTCTAGTAGTTTTGTTAACTCAGGGAGAACAACAATCTGACCTAAAAAGTCAAAAGATACTTGAAAAATATCCTACTCTAATGCTAAACAAATTTAATATTAAGCTTCTTGCTAGGAGACTTGAAACTGCAACAACTTGGCTAATTGAGATTAAAGCAGATGTTAAGAATCTACCAATCGGCTATTATGGTTCTAGTACAGGCGCTGCGGCTGCAATTGAGGCTTCTATTCTTCTAGATAAAGTGAAGGTAATAGTTTCAAGAGGGGTATCTTTCTTTTCGTCTATGATACTTATAGTACTTACTTTTCAGAACGACAAATTTGACATTTTATGGATTGTGAACTCCTTGGTAATAATATCTCTCAGTTTACTTATACCATACATGATCTGGCAAAAATTTTTAGGAAAACAACAGGAAACAGATAAGCTAAATGATATTATGTATGATACAATTGAGATTTTTGAATTAAAGAAAATTCAACTAGAATTCAAATATAGGAGCGTATAGGGCGCTTTTCCGATCTATATAATATACGGATTTATGCCTTTGTAGTCTATAAATAAAAGACTAAGAAAAATGTTTTTTGGACTTGCTATAGACCTTCTTGTTTCTCCGATAATAGCTTTTGTGAACGATGACTTGTAGATAGCTAGAAAATTTGATGTCTCAAAGAATCTAGAAAATCCCCTTTATAGAAATTCTATAAAAGAATTGAATAGGAACGTACTACATTATCGGAATTCGGTGGGCTTCGAATCCATGTGGTATATGGGATCTGTTAATTTAATAATTATTTATTTATCACAAATTCCTTCATACTCGTTAGCCAATCCGTGAATATACCATTATCTATCGAGTCATCTTAGTCATATAGTTAAGGATTTCTTCTAGTTTACCTTTAAACTTTAAGTTGGTATATAATATAGCGATGAAGTGACAATGGCTAATTAGATATTTGAATTTTTTTTAAAAGAGGGAAGGTGTGTCTCTTTATACACAAAACTATCCGTAATTACCCAAATATATTCTATATATGTTGTAATTTATTTATAAGACAAAATTGTTTTAAGGCGGTAAAAACCAATCCGACGATTGAGATAGTGAATATTACTGATTTTTCATATGATGTGGACTGCGGTAGATGATTGCGCCGCCCTAAACGGGCGGCTTCCCTTTATTACTAGTAATATGTATTTACCAAAAAATCTATTGAATGCCACTGCTGTTATTATTACTAATAGCAGTATCATTGAGAATAAAGGAACCAGTATATTTATCTCCAGATGTACTATGTGCCAGTATGCCGCCGCCATTAAAGCTAACAGATCCATCAGTTACATTTTTTAAAAGTGTGCTGGGTACAAATTTTTTATCTCCAACTTCCCAAATCTTTTTGGTTGCGTTTGCAGTTTGTTGTCCATCTGTAATCTGTTCAAATGAAATAACATCTGCAGGCTTTGAAAGATTGAATGTAACCATTCCTGTATATTTTAGACCATCACTAGAATTTTGGAAAATAATAACTTGATGAGAACCGTGTCCTTTTGCATTATGTGGTATCGATGTTTGATTATTTTGTTGTTGTTGTTGTTGAGCTAATACGTTGTTGCCATTCTCCACCAATATCTGACTTATAACAAATGTTAAACCAGCTAAAATTGCTATGGATAAGCCATAGACTATTACTTTTTTTTCAAAAGTTGGTTGCATATCATCTCATCCATGATCAATATTGGTAATTAAAGTATTTTGTTATGAATAAATGAGTTAAGGCGTATCCGACTAATTTTGATCTCCCCAGTCATGTTGCCCTCAAAATGATTCACTGTTATTCATTGTAAGTTATAGAGCGCGCTATTGACAACATCCCGATTAGATTTTTATAATTCTTTGATTTTTTAAAGAATCTGGGATCTCATTTCTAATTGATCTTAATGAACCTAACTAAAGTGTTAAAGAAAAAACTTGAGGGAATAACACGCATCTAGGGTTTCTCAATTATATAAAATATTTATCAGCTCTACATTTGATACAAATTATTTCCTCGCCTTCTTTATTTCCTTCTATAGTTATGAAGGTAACACAATTACGACAAAATATAAAATCGATTAGATTATCTCTATGATCTCTACTCTCTAGTTTCTCTTTAGTTAGTTTCAAGAATCCTCTATCTGGTATAGTGATCTTATGTAAAGTTTTTGCAGTCAATATACTTGCAGGTGTTTTAGAGGATTCTTTTAGGATAAGTTAAGACAGATAAGAAAAAGATTCGAGATGTTAGTTAGTGTTGGTTCACCTCGCTAATTATGAAATTAACCAAATCAATGTTCCCAATGCTATGAAGACTATTGCGCCAACGCCTCCGCTACTTTCTTGTAGTTCTTCTAGTTGATTGTATATCAGCAACTTCGCTATCATCTGTTTAGTTGCGTATTGGGCAAATGCAAGACAGCTAGAATCATCATATGTAATAGCCTGTCGATACTCTAATTCCCATTTATGTTCATCCAAATACTCTAATAATATTTGCTGAGATTCTGGTTTTACCCCATCAAGTTTAACAGGTAAATTATACTTTCGCGTGCTAACGACTATTAGGTCAACCTTACTTTCTATGTTATTCCAGTCTGTCGTCGTAGTAGTAGTCACCATTAACCTACTCTTTGCAAGCAATAGAATAGTTGATGCCCAAGATGACAAGAAGGAATTCAGGTTCGTTGTTACCACATCCAGTGCCGAGGCAAAGATCTGGCGCCCCGTCCCAAAAGAAATGAATACTGCAGCAATCACTATCATTATATTTTGATCGAATGAAATTACAATCAAAACTGCAATAACCCAAGACGCTATACCAATGACGGCTGCGCTAAATTCAAAGTAGTGTGTAGGCTGTCCAATTAACTTGATGTTGTATTCTGCTCCTGACTTTGTTCTTCTGCGAAGAAGGAATACGACAATAGCATTGACAAAAAGTAAGTTAACAAGGTGTTTTACCATCTCTTTCATGATGAAAGTCACTCCGCGGGCATTTTGCACGATGACTTATGTTGAGCGACGCATTTCTTTAAGAATGTTGTATGTAAGCCTGAGCTGATATATCATGGTTGAATTGGACTAGAGCCAAAAAAGTATGACACATGATCCTTACGGGCCTTGCCGTACTTACTTTTATTACAACTATCTAAATGTAAGGTCGATACTCATTCTCCATTTGTGAAATTTCGATAACGGAGGTGAAAATTATTGATATTTCTATGTTCAGCATGTACAATCTCAAAGGCCGAAAGTCTTTACCTATTTGGTATATCCAGATGGCTTAAATGAATTTAGCGCCAATGGCGGGCTTGTCGACATTCAGCAGCTGTCATGGAAACGGGTAGAAGAGTGCTGATATCGGTTTTTGATTTGGATTCAATTTAGGATTATCAGAAGTAATATACTAATTCAGAAAGATGTTAGTATATAAATCCAGTGGGATATGCGGCAAAAATGAAGTGGAACTTATCTTTCTGTATCACAATGGATGATTATTTAGAGGATTATTTAGAGAAAATTAAGTTAGATAAAAAAAATCCGATGAAACACATAAGACAGTTAGGAAATACGAGAGTCGAATAACTCTGAAAGTTTTGGTGCTATTAGATTAATAGAGTTAAATCCATCTACAAAGATAACTGCTCCTTTTTCCTCCATACCTTTTAGTTCATCCTTAAACCCTTGAAGAGTAATTAAATTTTCTTCTGAGGGATGAGTAAAGACATGAGTATATAATTCATCAATTGACCATGTTGTCTTTTCAGGCATCTTTACCGAACACAGCTTGTATAATTCATAAGCAATATTATTTTTATAAGAATTCATGATCCTTACATTCTATTCTGTGGAAACTCTTCACAAACTTCATGAATATAGATTAGTCAATGTTCTGCATCAATTAAGACGTTATCGTCTTTGTTTTTATTTTTGTGTTTATCACCGTATTTTTGGGTTCCTCCTTCGTCGATCATCCTTTGTCTTTCTATGTCACTAGTAGGAATTGACTTGTTGTCTTTGTTTTTATTTTCCTCGTGCATTGTGTATGTGTAAATTTATACCATATTATTTAACATTAGGTATATTATGTTTGGAACAAAAAACGTCTTATACATTACTTGATTTATTTAATAAAAAGGAGATAACAATAATGTTAATAATGTCAAAAATCGTCTGACATTTAACTTTGTCAACAAGCTGATAAAACTATCATTTTTTATACTCTTCTGCTGTCAGTCTGATAAGAATATCTAATTAAAATAATGATATCTTAGTGTTATGCAGGATCCGCCAATATTAGTAAGGTGTTGGTTAACCTTGTATTAATATGTCACTTGTTTCCCATGAGCACATCTTTTGCTAACCCGTACTCGTATTCACTTAATAAATTAGAGTGACAACTTTTACTATGTCCAAGGCTGTCTGAATACTCTAATGATTCTACACTGGATATGGGAACCATGCCATCATTAGGTTTTGGAAGATTATCGTATCCTCCTTGCTGGATAGGCGAAAATAGTGATAGATCGCAGTTTCCCATATCAGGATTCCAATCACCTGCAATAGTGTAATATTTGGTATTTGGATTCTCCTTTACTTTGGTATCTGCAGCTCCGGGCCTTAAATCGTATACCGCGGGTGTACATACTTCATTATTTACTGCTAATGGAGAGCCTGCATTAGGAGTTCCTATCATTATTAAATTTGCAACATCCTGAGTGCTATTTCCCAAATACATCCTTGCATCTAAACCGCCTTTGCTATGACCAACTATATTCACTTTATTTTGACCAGTTTTGTCTGTTACATCAGCGATTTGACTCGATAATTCTTTTGCATGTTCAGCAGCTGAACCACATTTGTCATCGGATTGCTTAAAAGTTATTGGGAAAACTGGAATATTGTCTTTTTTCAACAAATCTTCCCACTTTTTCCATGTGGATGCATCGGATAAATAACCATGTATCAAGAGAACAGGTAATGGTTTAGTTGCATTACTATTTGCAGGAGTAGTGGTAGCTGAGACTTGAACATAAATTTGTTGAAGTGATATAAAACAAACAAACATGCCCAAGGCAACTAAACTAAAAGAAGCCAATACTATAATTTTTTCATAGTTTTTACTTTTCAAATCAGTAACAATGGTATATAATACCTTAAATAGCCACAGTAAAAACCCAGGTTGCAAGAGCTAAAATTTGTAGTAATAACTAATATACATGATTCCTTTCTTATCAGGATATTTTGGTAACATTAACAGCTGGTCTATATATTAGATTATTATATTGAAGTTGATTCTTTTCACCTTATCTATTTAATCTATATTAATTACCATAAATTGAATGAATCATTCTAAATTGTGGCCTAATGCATCAATCAAAAAATAAAATAATGTCGATTACATTATCAATACTTTTATTCAGTGGGATCTATGTTGTCGCTTTATCAATAGAAGAGTACAATACTGTTCAAGCACAAGGACAATCTCACAATACTACTAATACTGCTACTCCTATGAATGCTAATCAAGCTAATGCTACTTCTGCTAATGTTACAAAACCAGTTGATGGTTATGGCGGTGCACCAACAGGTCCGTTAAATGCGGTTCGACACGTATTTGATGATCCGACTCTTAGAGTATATCATTTTTGTAAACCTAATGACAAAATAATGATGGTATGTCAATTATATGATAGCAGTTCTCCGAATGCAACGTTGATAGGAGTAGAATATATGATTGACTCTAAAACATATCAAGCATTACCAGATAGAGAAAAACCAAACTGGCATTATCATAAGGAAGAATTCTCTCCAGACAGAGCAAATCCAAAATTCCCATTGCTAAATGATCAGCAACAAAAGGAATGGTTGGTGAAATTATCAGAGTCATATGGAAAGGTCATACTGAATTGGAATCCTATGGATATATTGCCTGCATTCCCGCCTCAAATACAACAAGTACAACATCCTTTTATGTTGAATCAAACAGTCAACAATAATACTGAGGAATATGTTGGTAGCTTTAATCAAACATTAGACTACTGACCTTAGCAAGGATTAAGGATTTAATCAGCCGAAGTAACAAACCTAATAAATTTTATTCTGAAGTTGGGATGCCATACATATAAGCCATCTAATCAAATCATCCTGACCCATGTAGTAGCCCGTTCAGTCATAATTTAGAATCAATAATCATTTTGTTTACTACGAAATGTAAACGCAAAAAGTAAAATAAATAATAGAAAAATACGTTTAACAAGCTGTATATTCATTAGTTGAGTTATTTAAATTTTTATACCTATGTTATTTCAGTGTCAAACAAAAAAGAAAGTATAGAAAATCTACAAAAGAAATTAGGTGAAGTTCTAGGTTTAGAACGAGCAGCTCAAAAAGCAGTGGATGAATTAATATTAATGAAGCTGTTAAAATCTGATTCCAAAACTGAAGCAAAAGAGATTCAAGGAGAGGCAAGTACACATGAGGAAAAGATTCAAGAAGTTGTTAGTATTTTTTCTGAAGATAAAAATGTGCATTTAGATGTTAACAAAGTAGAGGAAAGTGCCAAAGAAACAGAGGAGAAAGCAACTAAAATTATGAAAACATATCTTGGTGAAAAGCCAGATACATCAGAAGCATTAGAATTCTTATGTTTAGCAGAAGGTGGTGAGGTCGCTCATTATGAAGTATTACAAGCTATCTGTGGAAACTTTGATAATAAAAAGGCGTTATCAACAGTCAAATCTATCCTAAAAGAAGAACAAAGACATCTTACTCAATGTATCGATATGGCAAAATCGGCAGTTTCATAAGGAAATAATCACCTAGGTCATCATTTTAAAAAATGGTCTCTTATATTTGATATAAAGTGAATCGGTCTTTACTTTGAAGTCAGTGGAACAATTAAACAAAGAAGGATGGGTAGAAATATGCGATTAAAAATTCATAGATTTGATCCTAGACCTAATGAGCAAAGTCCATTTACCCTTCTCTTTACCAAGGGAACTAAGGTTATTAGTTACAATTTCAGCATTAATCAACATGATACATTAGTTTGCATTGAAGATGATTCTATAAGTGAAAAAGAAAAAAGAACTTTTCAATGGATTAGGGATGGCGATATAATAGAGAATCTAGAGGATTATAAATATCTCGGAACAAGTAATGGTTATCGATATTTATTCGAAATTACAGGAAAAGGAGTAGACTAATTATCAAAGTAAGCGCCCTTCCCTTTCTTTAATAAAGATCCATTGTTTTTGTTTAAAGAATAGCAGTAACAGCAGGGCAATAACGCCCATAGTTGAAATCACTACTAACAAGGCCAATCGATTTTTTAGAAAAGTGAATTAAAAAAGTCAGTAAATGGATTTAATAAATTTTCAGTTTCCGATGAGGGTGTGGGATGAGGTATCGCCAAATCAAATGAACTTACGGTAAAAGGTGTAATATTCTTATATAACTGCAAAATTATTCTATGTTCGCCATCATCTGGAAAAATATAATCAACTGAAAAGTGACCTCCAGATATAGGAATTAGTTTATTTTCAAATTTATACAATCGTCCATCATGATCTGTTAGAGTAACCTTTGTGTTCAGGTTATTAATTAGTGTAGAATCATTAAGGTTTCTTACCTCAAAGGAAAGTCTTGTGACTTGATCTATTATCGGCACTTGCGGTTCAAGTCTTAGACTTATGTTCAAATTATCTTGTTCGCTTATCCAGGAATTATTCTTGATAACTGACATATTTGCAATTGAAGAAAAAGCTTGACAAGGATGAATAAATAACACAATGATAAAGAGTATAGATAAAATCTTTATAAAGTCAGACGGTGCACTCACAGGTGAAGTTAGACTCAAAATTTACAAAAGTATTATGATTTATCTCACTAATAAAACATTTATTTTATTAACAGCCTATATTGGTAAATTATTTTAGGTAGTTTCATCCATATGGCGAATGTATTTAGAACTGAAGTCTTTTCTACCTTTGCCAGGCTTGAATAATCGATTTATTAACTTTGCAGGATCAGACCACATTAATCCAACTTCGTCACTATTTCGAATATTTAATTTTAGTTCCTTCCATAACCATGGTGGATTTGCGGCGCCTCCATGAAATTGTCCATTTTCTTGAAATGTTGAGTTAGGTCTATGATGCCACCATTTCCAAAATCCCTCTTCTGGATCCAGAATGTCAACTAATTCATAGTGAAAGGTAGGACTATATGCAGTGCCCCTTCCTTTAAAAATAGATTTGAGATCATAGTATTTTGGTTTATCACCTGGAGCATAAACAACTACATCTGGATAGATACTTAGTAAGGAACGAAGCCAATTTAAGATTTTGGTAAAAGGATTTATCTTGGTGCCTAGAGCATTTAGACCATGTTTTCCTACTTCTTGTTGGATTAGAGGTCTTATGAAATCTATACTTACGTCAACCTCGAGATTATAATCCTCAGGGAATTCTTTACCGGACGCTTGCTTGATGCTATTCTCATAAGCATATAGCCAGAAATCGTGATGTGCTACTGTTATCATTCCCAAAAGCACTTCATTAAGATCCATTTTCTCGAGGATCAGAAGACAGCCCTCCATGTCGTTTGGATGAGTATCATCATCTGCATGATAAAAAGCATAAAGAATAAAATAATGGGTTTCTGTTTCTGCAACTGAATAATAAACTACTGGTAAAAGAAATTCCAGGTCAATCTTTCGTAATCTTTCCCGAATGTTTTTAGTATCCCAACATAATTCCAGATTGTCCTTTTTTTGCTTATAGAAGTTCAATGTAATCGGAACAAGAAGATCTTTTTTTGTTTGATAATAGTTATTTGCTGAATAAAGTCTGATATGTTGATAGTTTATAGGAGCCCATTTAAAGGCCAAGTTTTTGTAAAATTCGTTGTTGTGTTTGATCATTGGTAATGTTGAGGATGCTAAGGTATAACGACTAGAGAATGTTTAATCATATTTTTTTGTCATTAGGGTTTAGGATTTGTATTTTCATTTTTTTCATTTGTATTTTCTATTGCATAGGCTGCTGCTGCTGAACTATGTTATTCTTTCACAAAAAGAAGAAGATGAGATTGTTAACAGATAGGATGTAGGATGTAAAGCCATATGCATTCATTATCTTGGAAAATATGTAATATTTGGTCCCACTGTAACAGGCTCTACGGGGAGATACTTTTGCTGTCCTCCTACTAGGTCTTCTGCGATTCTAAATGCCAGAGCAGAAATTGTTAATGACGAGTTGACTCCCAAAGAAGTAGGAACGATAGCACCGTCTACAACACGTAAGTCATCGTAGATGTCTGTCAAGTTTGCCCCATCACCTTTGAATACTTTACCAAAATCGTCTACTACGCCTTCATCCCTATCATTACCCATAGAACAGCCACCAAGATTGTGTAATACTATTGTGCTATTTCCTGGAATATCTGCTGAATCCCAAAGAGGAGTTGAGAAACTTGAAACTCCATCCTTTCCAATAGTTTTTGCAATTCTTTCCATCTGATGAATCATTTTTGAGAAAAGAGGAGACAACTTGCTCAAGTCAAAATCCACGTCTAACACATCTAAAGCAGTCATGTCCCTGTTTGGATCATTTTTCCATGTGTCTTTGAGTTTTATAGTGCCATCTGATGAATCTGTCCCCATTCCTGAAAGGAGCAATACATTATCGAGATCATTTTCTGAGAACTGCAAAGGTATATTTCCTGCTACAATAGGAATCGGAGGAGGATTTTGAGAAATCATTGCCAAGACAGATTGAACCGAACCTGTTCCTGCAAATGTAAGCAACTTTCTAAATAAAGTTCCATTTGAAAGTAATTTTGATATTCCAGAAAACATTTTTGGTATACTGCTATCTTCTATAGTGTAAATGAAATTGGATCCTTCCTTAAACTTTATTGCAGAAGTAACTATAGGACCCCTTGTAGCATAGACATTTGTCTTTGTAGGATTTATTACTCCTAATAGATCTCCGTTAGTAGAATATCTATTTCCTAACTTCGTGCTAACTTTAAGTTTTAATCCTATAGTCCTAGCAGTATTAACTGATTTTAGTAGAATCTCTGTGCTTCCAATTGCTCCTGCTGCAAGAACCAGTTTTTTGCATTCGATCGTTCTCCTAGTTCCACCTTCAACGAAACTAAACATTTTTACATCTAAATTGTAGGTATCTGGACCTTGTGGCCAACTAAAGTTGTCTTGTTTCCACTGCCTTGATCCAAAATCGATGTAATGTATCTTGTATTTATGTGAAGATGCATTAGGTAACGGCTCGATATCAAATACCTCACAAAGGGGATAAACAAGAAGATGTTTCTTTTTGCTTTGGTTGTTCAAATAATCAAAGATTTTCTTGTTATTTGTATGACGAGCACCTGGGATACACCCTAAAGCACACCTGCCTTGACGCTCACAAATATTTGGCTCATCCATATATTTTCTAAGTAACAGAGATGCTTTTTCCTGTAAATTCGAGTTAGACTGCATGGAATTTTTTACAAAATCAAAAAGATTGTCAGGAATAGGAGCAGGAGATGGAGGCACTCCATAATTAGAGTTTCTTTTGTTAAAGAGGGTTCGTTCATCCTTTCTAAATGGAAAATCTGATATAGATAGGTCAACTGCAAAAATGTCTTCTATGTATGGATGTTGATTTGGATCCTTATCGGGGCTTGCAGGATCAAAGCCAGGTGTCGTCTTGTTTGTTATTATTCCTGAACCTAATGCGTCTTCTTCTTCTTTGATTTTTCTTGCGGCATCCTGAAAAGCCTTTGTTTTAGGAAGTTTGACTGTACCCAATGCTGTGTTAGTTGAAATTCTATTGACACCAATAAAACCACGTGCCATGTCAAAATAGGTCTTTAAGTTAGCATAATTAATTCCCAAATTCAATTGGGAATCCCATGAATCTATCACATTTTCATTAGGTTCTTCAGTAACATTTGTATAAACTAGGGAGCCCCCTCCAACTCCGCTGGCAGCAAGCGTGTGAACCTTTTTTGAAATTCGATAATCGTAGAGGCCTCGTCTATCGATAATCCTCGATGTGTTAAGAAATTGATTCATTCCATTAAGGTTATCGGGATGTGCCCATGTTCTGTGAGGAATATCGTTTGTATCAAGGTATTCTCGTATTCCCTCATCAGGTGTAGCAGGTGGTTTCTTTTCAAATTCATGAGAACTGGGGCTCAGGGGCAATTCATGGCTGACCCACCATTGTCCGCGTTCAAGGATTACTAGTTTACGCTTGTCTGCGTCAGGCTTTAGTTTATCCTCATCAGTAAACTGATTAACCAAAGATAATGATACAATGGTTCCACCAAATCCTGAACCGATAACAACTACTTCGGTTTGACTAAGTTGGTTTGGATTTGTATAGGGAGAGAAGGGGCTGCTAAACTGAGGTGTTTCATGAATCTGCGTTCCATTATTATCAAAGACCTTCATGTAAACATTGGGTTCGGCATTTGAAGTTTCCCAGAACTCTGTGGGTTTTCTGAAATCTTCTTTTCTAAAAGTAATTTTAAAAGTTCCATCATCTAGTGTTACTGCCTCACCAATGGGATCGTCTCCTAATATGTCAAATGGTGGATCCTTATCATATGCCTTTATAGTATAATATGATAAAGGGTTTCCACTACTGTTAGTTAATTTTCCTTTTAGTTCATATGACATATTCTATAATGCTATGGCAAGAATAAAAGTATTGCTTTTAATTAGCAATATCATACAAAAGCAATAATATCAGATTAATGCTTCACATTCAAACATGATTTTTAAATTCAAATAAATTTTTATTTTAAAAGAATATTTTGTTCGGATAATAATAAGACTTTGACAAAAGGCCCGGTGAGCTTCGAATCCATGAGGTACATGGGATCTGTTACTTCCATTTAAATTTGATCTTTGAACGTCTTTACTAAAAATGGATATGGGTTACCGAATCTAGAGTTAAATAAAAAATTAGGATGTTAATGATTCTTCTGCTTCATCTAGTACTTCGTTTGTTGCATTGACGGTTTGTTTGATTTCTTCTATTGATGCATTACTATCTATCTGTGAAGCTAGTTTTTCTCTCAAAAGTCCCTCTCCTTCTTCTGATAATTCTTCACCAATTGGTTCCTCTATATATTCAAAATTATCTAGATAAGCGGCTGTTGCTAGTTCTTTAGCCTTTATAGTATCGTTTGCTGAATATGCATCTATCGTTTGATTGAGTAATGATCTAATATTCGAGATATAGTCTTGAGTACTATTTTCATTATTTGTTGATGTCGTATTTGCAGAAGTATTGTTTACTTGTGCAAATGATGCTGTAAATGTAGTATTATATATTAATGAAGATATTGAAGCCACAACAAGAATCAAAATTATTTTTCTTTGTAGAATGTCCGTAAACACATTGGAAGCTTCTAGAAATTACATATATAATCCATTAGTAGATTCTCTTGGCGGAGAATATACGCAGATTTGGTCTGGGACATCAAAACTATTGTAATACAACGATATAGATACTATCAAATCTGAAAATCTGGATCAAAAATAAATAGGGTTTTCTCCATATAATATTTGCACTGACTCCTAGAATGGCGTAATTCACAATCTCAGGAAGCCTGTCCGCAACCTTAAGAAAGGAAAGTATCAAAGGCTACAATCATGTGATAAGTATCTTAATAAAATACGAACAGTACAAATTGGGCTTCATTTACCACCCGACTATCAGGATGATGATAAAACTGATATTGTCTTTCAGTTTTATACAAAAGCATGAGAAAGTTCCCAATGCGAACTTCTAATTGATGCCTTTATTGCAATTCCTTATTCAAATCCTCAATGGTCTAAAATATTATTATGATTATCATGTCTATAACATGACGGGAATAATTAACATTACGACTGTAGTTTGTAGCAAAAGGTCTAGATGTCAATAAACATCTACTCGTCTCTAAACCCTATATGAAAATAATATAGAACTAAACTCAAACCACACTCTAGGTTGTATTATGAATCAAATAGCCAGTCTAAATTATCACTAATCACGAAAAGTGAATCTCTATTCATAAGTCAATTGACCTTGTTAATTTTTGGTGAATTTAATATACCATGTTAATTTTTATAAACCATAATTGTTACCTTCTATGCTGAAATAATGCCTATAGTAATTATGTAAGAATATATCAATGCGTTATTAAGCATATTTCAAGAAATTACTTTTTTGTATTATTAAGATATATTAATGATGAATGTAAAGTAAGCCAATGTTAAAAAAGCAATTTTTGATAGTCACTTCTATTCTATTGGCTTCATTTTCAATTTTTCCTGTTATAGACGTGTTCGCTCAGAATCAGAGTATGAATTTCGTGTATTATACTAGTTGGGGCTCTGAAGGTGAAGGTGATGGTCAATTTAGTGGTCACAATGATGTTGACTATTTTAATGGAAAGGTATTCGTTCCGGACTATGAGAACCATAGAATCCAAATATTTGATCCTGAAGGCAATTTTATTGCTAAGTTTGGAGAGGGTGGAGAAGGTGATGGTCAATTCCACAAAACATCCGCCTTGTCAATGGATTCTGAAGGTAATATTTACGTAGCAGATCAATTCAATTATAGAATCCAAAAGTTTGATAATAACGGTACATTCTTAGCAAAATGGGGCTCTGAAGGTGCTGGTGACGGTCAATTTTTGCATCCACATGTTCCTGCAAATGATGCACAAGGCCAGTTGTTTGTAACAGACAGAGACCATCCAAGTGTCCAAGTATTTTCAACAGATGGTGAATTTCTAAATAGATGGGGCTCTGAGGGTGAAGGCAATAGTCAGCTTTCAAATCCTGAAAGCTCAATTGTTGACTCCAGCGGTAATGTGTATATAGCTGATTATGGAAATGATCGTATACAAAAGTTCAGTAACGATGGAACTTATCTTTCTCAGTGGGGCACAAAAGGTGTAGCCGATGGTCAATTCCAAGGACCATCTGGTCTCTCAATTGATAACAATGATAATATTTACGTTACTGATAAGAACAATAATAGGGTTCAGGTCTTTACAACCGACGGACAATTTTTGACGAAATTTGGTTCAACGGGCTCTGGAGATGGACAATTGATTGATCCTGAGGGAGTTGGAGTCGACAAAGAATCCGGAGATGTATATGTAGCAGACACGGGCAATTTCCGCATAGTCGTATTCAAGCCCACTGGATAATTTTAATATCTATATTTTTTACAAAAATTCCAAATAACAACATTGGCTATCTACAATATCCGATTAAAAGGTGTTCAGTAAATGAAAAACCATTTACTTTATTCTTGCCTCTTAGTTATTACTCTGCTGTTTGCCAATGTGGTTGGGACTACGGTGACAGCTCATAACTTTAGTACAGATGACAATTCTACCTTCCTTACTCTTATAAACATGATATTAATCGAAAACCGACTCATAAACAATAGCATTATGGACCGTTCAGCTAATGCGTCATTGCATTCTAACTATGTTAAGAATATTAACGAGATAATTGATGATATTCTTGTAAGCGAAGACTCTTTGCTTATTGATAGTGATCAGTTCTATAACAATACTATGATTGCAACAATGATGGCTAATTTGGGAGATGAAGTTTTGAGAAAATATGGCTATGCATATGGTGTCCCTTCAAATATTATGCTTTATATGAATTTTTCAGCCATCTATAATTTCGAAAAAAACATTGGCAAAGAATTGAATCCAAATAACCATTCTAGTCATGATACCTTTGATGTAGGTAATGTAGATAATTATTCTGCTAATCTTAAAGACAAATCCCAGTATTATGATGCATTGGAAACCTCCAAAAGGATGATAGAAATTTATGAAAATGACTTGGACTCAGGAGATACATCCATGCCAACTAATAGCTCTTTATCCCTTTTAAAAAAGTCATTGAATGAGCTTAATGAAAACATACACAATTATAGCAACCCTTCAAAGATTATGGAAATTGTTCATGGCAAAGTGCATCCGAATTTGCAATTAGCATTCAATCTCACATTGAAACGATAACAGTAGTCAATCGTTTGTTTGTGAGGACGGAGATCTTAAATGCACAAATATGGCGATCCTCAAAACAGTATCGTATTTCAATCTTGGATTTTCCCTCGCATTTATCAGTATTTACTGAAACTTTCTCTATAAATATGAATCAAAAACTAAAAATGATTAATTGTGATGTATGGGAACGTACAATACATTATGAATTCTATGGATCCGAATCCATATGTTACATGGGAAATGTTGATTAAATGAATATTTATTTTAAAGAAACCAAATTGGACGGGTTATTTAGAACTATAATATTACAACGTGCCTCGGTGGTTTCCGCTGTATTTTTACCACTAAAAAAGGACTCAATTACTATTTGTAAAGAATTAATTAAACCTTTGCAAACGGTATGACACTTACACTAGAATGCAATGAATATGGTTTGTCATTTAGAATTAGTCTTAAAAAAAATAAAAACTAGTATTTGAAAATAAAAGTTTGCACTGAATTAGGTTCTACTAGTATGTTATTCAATACTTTGTAAGTGCCCTCAGGAAAATCAATCACTATCACATATTTTCCTGGTTTCAAATCTTGAAATACAAACTTTCCTTCTGATGTTATATCTACACTTGTTGTTTTAGAAAGACCACCTTGTCCTGCAGCAAGGACTTAGATTTTTAATATCTTGTATTATTTTAAATAATATACCAGATGTTAGCAGCATGTGAATAAATACAGAACATGAAGAAATGAATTTTTTATAGTTTTATTACTGTATATCATAAAATACCAGTATAAATGAATTACAAAATCGATTTTAATGAACCAATTCCTCAAATGATTAATAGACTAAAACAAGAACACGTAGAATTTGGATTAGCTCTAAACAAAATAACAAAATATAATGACGAATTTAAGATCAACGAGGCAATAGAATCTATACATGATATGAGTGAATCAATAATCAAACATGCGGTTGAAGAAGAAGCAAGGATACTGCGTGTTATAATGCATAACGCAAAAGAAGAATCTACAGATTCTATTAAAATAATACAGGAACATAATGGGGTTGTAGATTTTCTAAAACATAAAATACCAAATATAGAGAATCATATTTACCAACAAAATGAACAGGATCAACAGTATCAACAAGCTGTTCAAAAAGAAATTAATGAATTTGTCGTAAATTTGAGGAACCATTTTTCCGAGGAGGAACAGATTGTTTTTCCTCTAGCGCTAAAAGCAAATTTGAGATAAACAAAAAAGTACAAAAGAAAATGAGGTAAGGTGAATGAAAAAAAAGCTAGATTTCAATGGGCCCGGTCTAATTCATCCTACTAACGATATAATTTAGAGGTTCAATTTTATTATTATATAAAGACAAGTATTTTTTTATTATTTTACGTATGCACCTAACAGACTTCCAACTAAAAAAGCTACTACAGCGGCAATTCCTCCCATCATTAACGTATTTAAGCCAGATCTTACAGGCGATTTGTCAACAACTTTACCCTTTACTAGTCCAATTGAAAAAAAAGCAATAGCAGTAAATACAATCGAATAGAAAAAAACATTGTCTATAGTATATATCGAATCCGACAAATCAAAATATATAAAATACACAAAAATAAACGGAACTAAGGGAACTAAACCAATTAAATAAAAAGCAAAAAAAGTTGTAATTGCTTTGTATATCGGATTTTCATTATTATTGTCTATTGGTCCTATTTTCTCTTCCATCATAGTATCAACCCAAACCTTTCTTTTTGAAACTATGACTTTAGTAATATTTTCAAGCAATTCATCTTTAAATCCCTTTTCCGAATAGATATCTTTAATTTCTTGTATTTTCTGAGCAGGGTTATTTTCGATCTCCCATTCTTCTCTTTTTCTTTCTCTTTGAATAGATTCAATTCTTGATTTTGACGATAGGAAATTTCCTATGGCCATTGCAAAACCATCTGCAAATAGATTTGCAAATCCTAATATCAAGACTATAGAAGGCGAAAGTGAGGCTCCCACTACTCCTGCTACAATTGCAAAAGTTGTAACAGCACCATCAGTTGCACCATATACAAAATCCTCAATGGACCATTTCAATAACAGAAATATATCAGTGTACTATATTATACACTATGATTTGTAAATATGGGGATACAAATGAAAAATTAACATGGCAAGTAGTCCATTGATAAGATTTCCTATTATAATTCCGACTTGAGAAAATAAAAATAAATTGGTTCATTTACCTAATATAAAAAAACTAGATTCTGCATAACCAAATTCTATCATCTAAAAAATGAAAGAGAAAAATAAAGATATAGATAAATAGACAGGTTCTTATTTTAACGATTGGGTTATAGAGGTGTCTAAATTCACACCAGATGATTTTCATTTATTGGCAGTTAATGCTGGGATTATAGGATCAATTTTCATCTTTTTTGCTATTGCAGTACAGCTCCCCCTACAACTATTTTTGATATAGATTCAGAAAAATGCTCTTTTGGATTCCATCTTACTAGTGAGCAGGCTCAAATTTCTGTTGTAATTTCTGTTGGGATTCTGATAATACCCTTTTCAATTTCCTCGATTCTTATTATTTCTCATATCAGAATTGCAAGTTTGTTTACAAACATTGGCTTTGCATTAATTATTACAACGGCGATTTTGATTATAAGTTCGCTTTCCTGCCTAATACCTTCGACTTTCTTTAATGTTTTGATGGTTTTCCCCGATGCAATATCGATATTAGTTGTAATTCTGTTATTTTATTTTAGGCGAAGAAAACCTACCTCTAGTTCCTAGAAAATATTTTCTATTTTCGTTTTCTAAAAACTAATGCAATTTATATATCCTCGTAGAACAAAGAGCCGCTATCAGATTCTAACCTTAATGATAATCATCTTTTGATTATGAATTCCTACATTATCTTCTATCATAAAATGTATACTGCCACTATTTTGTTTTCCTTAATGAATTAAATATTAGAGAACACTTCATCTCTAATTGTGTGTTACTTCGTTACTAAAATAGATGGAATGTCAGTAGTTCTAGTAATAATATCATTCTATGAATGCTCCTCCTTGATATAGATAATAACTTATCTATAATTTTATGTTATATCTTGATTGAATTAAATTGCTTTAATTTGTTAATACCCCTACCGATTTCAATAAGGGATGAATGGGATCAAATTCCTTGTGGTAAGAGGAGTCGGAAGATTGGCAAGGACCGTATATATATTATCATATATCCCCTCTTTTGTTTGTCAATAGATATTCGATCAAAAAATAGTGATAATTATGTTATTGCAATAGTTTTGACTCAATTATATATCATTTTAGAACGTACCGGTGACATTCTAAAGAAAGGATTAGGCTGACCTATGTTATAATCAGATTTAGTATTACACAAATAGAACTAACTAGAATAAGGTAATAATCCCGAACAGCCAAGACTATCATTAGTAAAATCTACTAAAGCTGTTGTACTTTTAATTAATTTACTTTTAAATTCTGTAAGGAAACAATTTATTTCGTAAAGGTAAACATAAAATCAATAGTATTGGAGAAAACTTTAAGGATTAAAGTTTTTTTTGGTATTTTTTGTAGTCTTTTTGGACTCTTTTAAGGAAGGCATTTTTCCTAGGTGTCTCTTACCTTGTGAGGTTATTGCAACCGATGATTTATCAGGTGCCAACATAATGAACTCATCGACAAGTAAGCATTGCAAAACGTTGTGTCTTAATCTTACATTGTCTGGAGAATGTTCTCCACATACTTCATTATATATAGCAATGAAATTTACTTCTTCCCATTCATCTCCTTCCGTAGCATCGTATAATCTCATTAAAAGCTTCTCAGCCAAATCTTGAACGGTTTTGTTTGAAAAAGTCTCGATCAATAAACTTATTCTGGAGCTGATGATTAAAAATATGCCGCTTGAGCAAATAAGCTATTTTGTCTATAATCTGTAGTTCAAATTTTAAGATCCTAGAATGTGTAACCCACACAAATCAAACTAAATATTGAGACTTGGTTCGAATCCGTCGGGATTAACGCCGATACCGGTATTCTAAATTGATGATTCACATCGCTATTCTTTGATAATCCCTTTATTTTTTTGAACTTATTTCCCTTAGAACTGTTCCATATTCTAGGTGAACTTTTTTTCTCATATAAGGAATTAATTTGTAATGAATTGAATAATATTTCTTATCTTGAGTAAGAATTCCTTTAACCAGGAGAGATACTATGCCTCCAGCCATCTTTGAAATAGGAATATTCTTTCCTATTGAAACTTTATCTCTCATCTCACGATATTCCATTGGGGTAAAATAATTTTTATTTAGTTCCAGAATTAATGGCCAGACAATATATTCCCATACTAATCTACGATTTTCTGTGGAGGATGCATATTTTCCCTTTCTATTTGATTGAGTATAATCACTATGCCTGTATTTTTCTACTGTCATTTTCTTGGTCTCGAATGATAAACAACCCGATAGATCCTCACAATTCATTTTGTTTAACAAGTTTTATAATGTCACCTATTATTATTGCTGGTTTGGAGGAAATCATGCAGGATTTGAATTACCTAATGGTATTACTAATTCTCCGAATGAGAATAATGAAAGACCTTTTCGTCTGATAGGATTTGATTCAGCTCACTAACAAAGTGAAAAATTTGACTCTAGTTGTTGTAATATGAAAAAACTCGTATAAACACAAAGATTCGATCATCTTATATAGATTATTTACTATAATAAGGTAATTAATACTCAAAATCAGGTTAATACTCAAGACAGAAATATTATCACACCAACTAATGTTATTACAAATGCAGCGCGATTCAATACTCTGTTTAATAGTTTACAGTTAGGTGGTAATCAAATTCCTGTGAGCATAGCCAAACTATTAACCGTAATGGGTGAACAAGATAACACAATTAGAATATTATCCGATATTGTAGGGCATAGCCACAGTGATAAACAACTACATGATATGCATAACAAATTATTTGGAGGTTCTGACTCACCTAATGAAAACATGGATCTCGAAAATCTGTTTACATCAATAACAAATTTTATAAATCAACAAAATCAACAAATTCAGGAGCTTATAATTAAAATTAAACAAAATGTGCAACATATTAAGAATCAAGTGGTCCTATTAGATTAACAAAAAATCAATATGAAAAAGTATTAGATTTGGAAACGGTTCGAATTAAAATCGAAATTCTATAACTTAGATATAAAATCTTCGAATAATAATAATAAATCTAACGAAAACATACAAAATCTATATGGGCCGGGTCGGATTTATATTGTTAACGGTACAAATTTGGGATTTGTAATTCTGTCATTCTGACATTTGTTAGTAAAGGGTATCTTTAACTACTGTTTGGGAAAATCAAGGGATGGGGCCCGGTGGTTTCCGCTGCATTTTCACCACAGAAAAAGGACTCATTAAGTATGTTTAATTAAATAATTAAACTTTTTTATAAGTAATTTGCTGAATCTAAAGGCCAGGTCGGATGTTTTTCAAATGAATTTTATCCTTTAATCAGAAAAATGAGATGTAGATCCCGCAACTAGTGCAATAAACGATAATCAAATTATTTTATGTATAATATTTGCAGTCCAAATTTTTTATCTAAGTTAGGATATAATAAGAAGTAGAATATTTGATTTCCTGAGGTGTCAGTCTTTAAAATATTCAAACTTTTATTATCAAAATAAAGGTCAATTTACTTACGTAAAACCATGTTACTGGACTACCTTATATATCATATATTCTTTAATTTGAAATATGACACATATAGCAAAAATAATAGAAATAGTGGGCTCATCGGACAAGAGTTGGGAGGATGCTGTTCAGGTGGCATTAGATGAAACTACAAAAACAATCCACGGTATAACTGGAATTGAGTTAACCGATATGACAGCTAAGGTGGATCCAAATACAGGAAAAATAACTGAATATCATTCTACGGTAAAGATAGCCTTCGGGGTGGAACATTCCTAAGGATCGGCAGATAAGGAACTTGAATTTCCTTTTTTCCATAAATTAGCTTTATTTTCTTGTCGCCCTTTACCTTTAAAAAGTGCCAATTTTATCACCGTTAGATTTGTAAAATCCGAAAAGAGATAAATGAATAGATAATCTTGATGAAGAGTTTGAATTCTTTTAATTCATTAATGGAAAAACAAGGACAAAACCATTCCATAGATATTTTTCATTTTTTATCAATTAGGAAAGCAAGATGTAGGAATTTTTGAATGAATTATGGTGGACCAAAACAAAGTTCCAATCTGCATAGATTGCTGTGACTAATATTCAGCCATGGAATTGAAAAGGAAATCATGACCTAATTATGTTTAATTGTTTTTACATTCAATTATTATCGTTGATTTCGCATTTAGTGATTGGAGATACGTCTGGAAATATGATATCATCTTTAATTCTTGTAATAGGTCCAACCAGATGATTGCATAATGAACTATAGCAGTAAGGGGTGTTTTTTCTTACAGCATTTTAAATTGACAATTGTTTAGCTAAGAATACACTAGCTGTAAGAAAATTACCCCCTTAGTCCTATATTTTGTTAAACATCTTGCTAAAGTATTTGTCATCTTTTTTATACAATTTTGGGAATAAAAACGAGATAAAAAATCTGTACACAGTAAGAGTCTGGTCTTATAATCCACAAATCTATACATAAGCAAATAGGTAAGAAACACGACTATAACATCTATAAAAAAAGAACCGTCCTGAATTACCAAAGAAAGTAGAAAGGATGTTTGATCTTGGATATCTGGGAGTAGAAAAAGACTTTCCTGAACAAAGATCATCCTTACCTTTTAAAAAGGAAAAGGACTGCGAACTTACTGTACAGCAAAAAGAGTACAACAAAGAACATTCTAGGAGAAGGATAGCGATAGAACATGTCATTTGTAGGATAAAAAGGTACAGGATAATGAACGATATCTTTAGAAATAGGTTGAGAAAGTACGATAAAGCATCAGATATAGTAACAGGATTGATAAATTACAGGATATCAAATATCTGTTAGTTATAGAAATCAACGATAGTTAAAAGACACTGTTAACCTCTGCTAATTATGCAAGAGATCTAGTATATCAAAGATAGAACTGAAAGTTTTGATGATTATTTTCCTTGTCGAAAAGAAAAATGTAAACTAGAACATTTAAAACGATGGTTTGAGTTGTTTGCATATCATCATAACAAAATTATCAAAACTTAACTTTACAGAGCCGGGTACATAGCTGTTATGTTTTTATTGTCAATCACAATGACAAACTTTAGTATACTTGTGCTAATTGGTATAGACGTAAACTATTGAAAACATTCATGCATTTTCTGCTTTAACAGTAATACACGACAAGAAATACAGACACATACAGAATTAAGACTAAATATAAGAATCAGGCAATTGTGATTTTGTTTTATTATCTACTTTACTATATTACCTACCACTATAGTGATATTTTTTCAGTTTAGAATAGCATGTTCTTTTAAATGGGTTTATGACTTAATACTGCAGGCTGCTCATATTTGAAAGTAATTTCGATTTTATCACCCTGTTCATAGGTACAATTATTGATTTGTCTTGGAACGTTGTCTGATGCTTCAACTATGCATGTTCCGTTCTGTTTAAGAATTACCGTAACCTCTTCGCTCTTGCCAGGAGACAAGACATCAAATATCTGAAATCCAGATATAAAGAAGACAGCAAGTACACCTACAGCAACCAGAGCCAAGGCAATTACTTTCGGAGATAAATCCAAACAAATGAATATAGATTAACTCGTATATTACCATATCTATATACACACAAGCTCTGGTGACTGAGAATATACAAAAAGCAATGAATAATTTACTATTTACATCGCCTTGTGTTATTTCAATTGAATTAATCACAATATTTAATCCAATAGTCTGATTTTGCACTTTCTAAAATATCTCATGTAACAGATACTACCATATTATGACAATGTAATAACCTCTTTCGTAAATCAAAAATATTTTTGACTATGAAGATCAAGGTATTAGTATGGGAGATGTTAAAAATTTTATAAATGCTCCTATTATAGATAAGACGGTCCGAGACTTCAATGATGGTAAGTCCACAGCATTGATTATACCCAAGTAGTTTCCCCGAGAATTGTAAATTGGAAACTCAAGTTAATGTCTTTAATCAAAGACTTATGGCAGCAAGCATTTACTTAAATCAAAAGCTTATGCTGAAATAGTTTTAAATTAATCGATTAGATCTACCTAAGGTTAATGATAAACGCGGTTCAAAGCTATAACAATGAAGTTTTAAATAAAGAAATGCTTGATGTGTGTTATATAAACTATTTTACTAAGGTTAATCACATGAAAGATACAAAATTTTGGAGTTTTACCTCTCAATCTAGTAAAAAAGCAATATCGATTACCATTGCAATTCTTTTATTCACCGGAATCTATGCTTTCGCCATTTCAGTAGAGCAGTACGGCACCGTGCAAGCTCAAGTACAGCCAAATAGCACTAGTCCTTCACCTATGAACGCTACCCAAGCTAATGCTACTTCAGCCAACGTAACAAAACCAGTTGATGGTTATGGAGGTCCACCCACAGGTCCATTGACCGCAGTAAGACATGTATTTGACGATCCGACTCTAAGAGTTTATCACTTTTGCAAACCAAATGATAAGATAATGATGGTATGTCAGCTATATGACAGTAATTCTCCAAACGCAACGTTGATAGGAGTTGAATATATGATTGACTCTAAAACATATCAAGCATTACCAGATAGAGAAAAACCAAATTGGCACTATCATAAAGAGGAATTTTCGCCAGACCGAGCAAATCCAAAATTCCCATTGCTTAATGACCAACAACAAAAGGAATGGTTAGCAAAACTTTCAGAGTCATATGGAAAAGTTATACTCAATTGGAATCCAATGGACACATTACCTGTATTCCCGCCACAAATAGAACAGGTTCAGCATCCTTTCATGGTGAATCAGACAGTAAACAACCAGACAGAAAAACACGTGGGTAGCTTTAACCAAACGTTAAGCTACTAATCTTTTTTTATATTATTTCTTTAAAGCCATGATAATTCAGGATTTGCTATGCGTCATGATCAGAAATTACTCTTTTATCTGTAAGATTGTTTTCTAATTCATATTTTCGAGAGGAGAATGGAATGGCTAACTCCCACAGTTTATTAATAATTTTTTGTTGTTGACTTACTATTGATTCTGAATTATTCCAAAGTGTTTGGTCAGGTTGTTCTTTATGATTGTGAAAAATAAATAACATATATGCCCTCTCGTCAAATATTCCGAAGTTTCCTCTGATCCCTTCCAGATGCCTCATGTTAGGACAGTTTAAAGAATCTATGAAACCAAAATTATCATTCGTAGTTTCTGTAATCATGCGAATTTTAATACCTTTGTCCTCAATCATTTTCTTTGCATGAAACATACCTTCTTTTCCATATTTCCACAAGAAATTGAACATGTTTGCATCCCATAGAGTATCAAATCCTTTATCAGCTATGTTTACCCAATCGGTTATAATTTCAATTACCTTTTCCTGGTCAAATATGACATCGGTTATAATGGGAGTGGAAATTGGATTCTTTCAACTGTTGAAAAGTTACCTCATGCATATGATAATTTACTGTCTTATAGTATTATAAAAAACTTTGCCAATACTCATCGAAAACTGTTACTAAAAAGAATGGCGGGCCCGGTGGGTTTAGTAATAGATATATTACGAGTCCAAATCCTAAATCTAATTACTTATCTTGTAAAAATAACTGTAACTTTAAAGGATGTTCACGGTCATATTGGTATAATATACATGCTGCAGTTTAAATTTATAATTTTATTAAATTGCTAAAAGAAAATTATACTATGAACAGCGGGATCAATCTCTATAATGAGGCAAAAAAGTCGGTTTTTTTATCTATAATTTAAGTGATAACCAAAAATTAGAGCCCATCGGTAGTGGTTTCTTCCTTCGATTTAAAATAGAATCAAGACCAGAAAAAGCGGTAGGATATATGATTACTGCAAAGCATGTTTTACTAAATGATAACGAGGAATTTATTCAAAAATTTGTTATTCGGTTAAAATCAAAATCGAAGGAATCGCAGTTTATCTCGATCGATTTACATCAAACAGGATACTTCATTCATGCTGACCCTCATGTCGATATTGTTGTTATTCCTTATTATCCTCAAATTGACCTGAATGATTTTAGATTTATTAAAGGAGAAATGGTAATGGATGAAGGATTAAATGGCTTGCAAGAAGGCGCCGAAGTCTTTTTTACAGGATTATTTATTCAATATACTGGTCAAATAGAAATTCAGCCAATTTTGAGATTTGGACGTCTTTCTATGATTCCAGTCGAGAAAATCCAAATAAAAGTGAATGAAAAGATTATGAATACAAATTTTTATTTAATAGAATGTACTTCATTTGGTGGTAACAGCGGTTCGCCTGTATTTCTGAAACAAAATGGAGCAGAAATTAATCGAATTGATTTAGCTGATTTGATTACGGGGAGTTTCAATCAGTTCGAAAAGTTGCCATACGACACTATTTTGAAACAAAACACCGGGATTGCGGCGGTAACACCTTCTTACAAGCTCAAAGAAATTTTATTATCTAGCAAAGCTTACGATGCGAGACAAATAACTCCTGATTAATCTTATTCATTAGGTATAGTGTGCTTAGTAATCAATAAGATGATTACAGAAAACTTATTTTAATAGCCTACTATTAACAGATAAATTTCCAGGTAACATAAATCGTCAGTGAACCTACTCCGAAATGAGTATTTTTGGTTCTGACACATCTAAATTATCTAGATCAAGTAGTAGACTCATTAACTAAATATCAATTATATGTGATAAATAGGAACGTACATCAAATTATTAATTCAGCGGGCTTCGAATCCATGAGGTATGTGGGATCTGTTACTTTTATTTACCTTATGAATTCGATGACTTAGTTAAGTAAATGTATAATTCATGATGAGTCTGGCAGTTGGAAATTGAGTCCATTGTGCAGGTGGATCTTAATACATATGTGGATTGGTAATGTGGCCAGAGGTTTCCGCTGTGCTATCGCCACCAAAAATGGATTCAGGACTCTTAAACATTTATGGTACAAGATATAACTTTATTATTAATGTCAATTGCAAATGTTCTAGGATGCAGAGATAATTTCTGTTTTTCACATAATAGTACTCGCGAAAAACACAAGCGAATCTGTTGAGTGAATTTCTATCCGCCCAAACTTTCTTCAGATCATTTCACAAATTTAATTTCCTTGACCTCATTATATTATAGGTAATGTTATATCTTACCAAATCTCAAATAAGCAAACGTGAATTTTGTTGATGACGATGGCTCAATCATAGTACCAAAGTCTGTAAGACCAATTATTGAATATTCTGAGACTGTACTTGGTACCAGGTCTGGAGCATTAAAGCAATTCAGAGCCGGGAAACTTCACATTCGAGATTACGGCAGCTACTATTCGGTTCATTCAGATAAGATTAATCCATCAGACGATCCCCTCGGTCATTTGATTGTCGATGCTCCCGAATACTTAATTGGTATGCTTTCAGGGATTACCACTTACTCAATTGTAAAGAGAAAGATAAAAATGAACTCGAAAATGAGCAATTCAAATCTAGACTCCTTAATAGAGCCGAATAATCGGGATCAACTTTCACCCTATATTGCAGGAATAATTGCGGCTTATACAAGTCACACATTCGTCAATTCAGTAAAAAATTGGCTCAAAGGCGAAGCTAAGCTTTGGAAAACGTAGAAAATTTGGATCCTTCTAATTCTTTTGAATCCACCACCGCTGCGACAGAGATTGACACAGATACAATAAAATCGTCCCCTCGGGTTTCAAAATTTTATCTTGCAAAAGTAGTGATCAAACTTGTTCCGATTCTTTTTTATCTTAGGAGGGACCGCCGGGAATGGGTAAGACGTGAGGGCAGAAATATTGACAAGAAGAAATATACAAAACACGCAGAGAAGGCACTCGCTACTTTTATTGCTCTTGGACCCTCCTATATAAAATTAGGACAATGGCTATCAACTAGAACTGATGTGCTTCCTCAACCTTATCTGGAAGTTCTTGCAAAATTGCAAGACGATGTACCGCCTGCGGATTTTTCAATGATTCAAGGGATAGTTGAAAGTGAAATCGGGAGCATAGAACAGGTTTTCGATAGCTTTGAAAAAACAGCAAAATCTGGAGCCAGTCTTGGGCAAATTCATCTGGCTCGCTATGGGGGTCAAGACGTGGTCGTAAAGGTATCTCGTCCACATATAGAAATGATCGTCTCAAGGGATATCCAGGTGCTAAAGTCTATACTCCCATTGGCAACTCGCTTCATAGATCCAAATCTAAAGTACTCTGTCGAAGCAATGTTTTCTCAATTTGTAGAAACTATTGGTGAAGAGATGGATTATAGAATTGAGGCAACAAATCTAAAGATGATTCGAAAAAACATGGGTCGGGATCCAACTGTATTAATTCCAAGGCTTATTCCGGAAATAACTTCCAAACACGTTTTATCTATGGAGTACATCCCTGGCACAAAAATAACTGATGTAGCAGCATTGGATGCCATGGGTTTAGATAGAGGGCGGATCGTTTCGAAGGTACATCGAGTATTCTTTAAGATGCTTCTCAAAGACAGCGTATTTCACGCGGATCCCCACCCAGGAAACATCTCAGTGAAACCTGATGGCAAGATCATTATTTATGATTTTGGGATGGTGGGACGGATCGATGACGAGACACGGCTAAAGTTAGTAAGATTGTATCTCAGTATGATTGAAAAAGATCCTGTGAGAGCGGTAGATGTGTTAATTGATTTGGGAACACTGGAACCTTCTGTTAACAGATACATCCTTGAAAAGGCATTGGAATTAAGTATCAGATCACTTCACGGGCAACAAGTTGACAGCATGGAAGCCAAGGCCCTTATCGATCTAACTAATAAAACAATGAGCAAATTTCCATTTAGACTTCCAAAAAATTTGGCACTTTACATGCGGATGACCTCCATTCTTGAAGGAATTTATCAACAACATAAAGTCAAATTTAAATTTGCAAGGGTGTTGGAAAATATCCTATCGGAAGAAGGGCTTTTTCGAGAAGCATATATCGAAGAAGCAAAAGACTATTTCCAGCGGTTTATAAAGGGCGTAGAAAGTTCAATAAGTCTTGCGCCTATGATAAGATCATATATGGAGGCCGACTTGCGTATGAAGGAGACCTCGTCAAGCAGACAATGGCTAACTTCCCTAAGCATTATAGGCTCAGGACTATTCATTGGATCTGCGGTATTGGTTCAGTATAATTTAATTCTGGGAGTAGGAGGATTCTTTGCCTCCGCAGCAACATTTATCGGACTCATTGCGATCAGTAGAAGAAAACATTAACGCTAGTCTGCAACTCTTAAGAAATAGGAATTGTATTGTACCGAGGGATGGGTATCCGTAGAGTAACGATACCGTCAGCGTACGTTGCAGAACCCAACACCTGGTCTTCCTCAGTAACTGTGATTGGTAACTGAACCTTCTTGTTAATACGTAGAGGTCTTTGCTGGAGGTAAATTGTATCAGCGCTTGACTCTCCTTCCTTCTGCCTTCTTGCGTTTATGGAAAGGACATTACCTAGTATTCTTAATGAAATATCCTGTTTTGAAAAACCTGGAAGATCAATTAAAACGACTAGCACGGAACCTTCTTCATACATGTCTATTGCGGGCATGACGAATTCAAAGAATTCCCTAGACTTATTTTCAATTTCTCTCATCAATTCTTTAGCCATATAATGTGCTAATCCCATAATATATGTAGTTATCATATTGTTATAAAGCCTTTTACGAAAGGACATTAGATCTTAAACCTTCTTTTTGAATCCTACTAGGCTCGATTATTATAGTAAATGATATATCAAAAAAAAGATACGATGAATTTGTTCAGTTGACTGACTGCACCAGACAAGATCCAAATTGGGCTTGATTTAAATGGGCTGTAAGGCTTATGGCTCTAAAGTTAACTAGATTTCTTATTGCTTTTCAATTAGAATATCTTCGAATAATGACTTAAAGAGATAAAATATTTGAGATATAATTAAGATTGAGAAAACCTATTGTTCCCTAGAGAATTAGACGGGGACGTACTATATAATAAGAATTCAGTGGGCTTCGAATCCATATATTACATGGGATCTGTTAATTAATTAATTTTTTTGTAAGGAAATCAAATTCGGATGATCTACAATGATAAAAAGTTATGTTTTCAAAATGAACCCTGTTGATATCAATTTGATATTAGTTCTATTAAGTTGATTTTATCTGGAATCACAAGCTAATGAGCAGATCCCAGTTTACTTTATTAGTCAAATCCTATATCATAAAATAGTCAGATTGCTATAGATATTTTCACTATCGTTGCCTATTCTTATTATCTTATCACGTCGCCCTCCAGATTACATTGTAATTGCTTCTTGGAAATGCGTAAACAGTTCAAAGTATTATTTTAAACAACAGAAATGCCTGCTGAAATTTCATCGTCCTATATATTATGATGACTTCAAGTCAGTATTTGTAGAGGTACTGATGTATAATTTCAAGATCTCACAAAACCTTATTTGTGATGGAATATATCATAACTGAATCATCCATGTCTAATACGGAGAACAATGACGATAGCAAGATTCATGTCGAGTCGAAACTACATATAGTTAAGGAACTAAACGGAGTACTCTCTATTGAAAACGCAGCAGCGGTGAGGATAGCTTCAAGAATAGACACCACGCCAATTGAAGGATTAAAGGAAATATTAAAAAGGCATTTGGATGTAACAAATATTCAAAAGATCAGACTCCAAGATATGATTAGACAATTTGGAGGAAAGCCAACTGATACAAAGGCCGACTTGTTATCATCATTCGTATCTACTACTACTACTGCTACCAGTACAACGGAGTCTGAAAATAGCCTTTCGGAAAGTTTAGAAAAAGAAGAACAGAATAAGATATTAAAACGATCTACGCCACAGGACTATGAAATTGTACTATTAAGGCAAGATTTCGCAATAAATCATGATGAATTAATGGCTTATGAATCGTTGATAGAGAACATGCAAGTTATGGATATTCCACATAAGCAAGAGAATATATCTATACTTGAAAAGAGTATGAAAGAAGAAGAACTGATGGTCTATTGGTATAAAACACATACACCTTTGATCCTTGACAGTCTCTGGCCAAAGGTAATTCATTCTACTGTGAGACGAGGTCAAAATTATCTTCTTGACCATATCCGCACCAAGATCCCAATAGTAATCATATACGCTGATCTGGTTGGTTCCACACAGATGAGTATGACCCTACCCATAGACAATCTTGTTTCTATAGTCAGGATTTTTGACTATCACATTTCAAATGTTGTAGATACCCTTGGTGGGTATGTCTTAAAATATGCCGGGGATGCAGTAATCTCTTTTTTTCCAAGTCGTGTTGACAATCAGAACAAATATCTTTCTTCAGATACAGCAGTTGAATCTGGGAAGTTGATGATCAAATCAATCCAAGAAGAAGTAAATTCCTTTATGCATAAAATATACAAGTATCCCGAGCTTTCAGTAAAGATAGGGATAGACGCTGGAGAAAACGCAATTGTTCAGTTTGGTTACGATCAACACTCACCTATTGACATATTAGGATATGGGATGAATGTTGCATCGAAAATAATGTCTGTGACCGGTGCAAATAAAGTATCTGTCGGAGAGAACGTTTACAAATCATTAAATCCTGAATTACAGAATGAATTTCACGAACTCACGATCACTGATCGATGGAAATATGTAAACTATGGTACTGATAGGCCTTACAAGATATATACTTTGAATACATAGATCCATATTTGACAGAATCCAATAAATTAATTGATTATTGTATGAATTTTCAGAAGTATCTATGTTCTGAAGATATTCATAAAAGTTCTTAATTACTTGTCTGTTAGTCTGATTCGTTACTTTGATGTCTATATTTGTAATAGTAGTAGATAACTTAGCGGGCAATTATGTACCACCTCATCTCTATTAACTTATACAACTAAGAATTATTTGAACCCATGTGATTAACGGGCCCGGTGGGTTTAGTAATAGATATATTACGAGTCTAAAACTACAGATTGATCCTATAAATAAGAGCAATTGTATAGGATAAGCCGGAACCTGGAAATTAGGTTACTTTACAAGTCCTTTGGTTTTAAGTCGTAAATATATCGAGCATATGCTTATAGAAATCCTTAGATTTTCATCAAAGTCCATCGGCATTACGTCCACTCGTAAAGTTTATGCCGACTTTAGCCCCTACCGCGGTAATGTTTGTCATTCTAATTCCCATAATTTCCACTCAATCCTTAGTGGCTTCGATGGTGGCAAATTTATAGAATATGTTCCCTCTAATGAATACTTCCTCATTTTTGATCTCTATTTCGAGGACTATCCTTCTTGGTCCACTTCGAATGATCAGATGCTGTGGCTTGTAATCTATATCCCATAACTCAGAGGAGTTTACGAACCAAACATTATCAGAAATAGCACCATATAACTTTCCTTTACTGTCATAAAGAGGGAAGTCTAAAGATAGATAATTTCCATATTTTCTCCTTAAAGATATGACATCAAAACTATCTACTTGTAAAATGTGTTCAGTATTAATGAAATTTAAATTACCCAAATGCACAATCAAATCTTTACCCGTTACCTCGAACTTGTCCTTGACTATTTTTTTATTATGAGGGTTTTTCTTAGCATCTCGAAGAACACTTTCTGGATAGTGTCCATGATCAGCTCTTGTATGGCAGGTTGGACACAGTGAAACCATGTCTTCAGATCTAAATTCATGACTTTCTCTAAAAGGTATGATGTGGGCATTCTCTAAAATCGGACAACCGCACATCGCACATCCAAAATTAGACTCTTGCCTGAGTTGTAATTCTATTCTAGCAGGGGTATTCCTGTTTTTGCATCCCATTTCTAATACTCAATATTGAAACTATGGTTTATTTAATAAAAAAGTCAATAATCTAATACAATCTTTGTGTACATCTAACAATTTAATTTATGAATGAGACTTTTTATATAATTGCTTAACAAATTTATTGATTTTAGTTTTGAATAATTTAGTATTTCCGACGAGTCATTGCTATTTTTTAAATCCTGAAGAGTGGAGTGAGGATAACTTTAATTTTATAATTCCATATGTAAATCGGCCCGGTGGGCTTCGAATCCATGTGGTATATGGGATCTGTTGATTAATTAATTTTTACTGTAAGGGAATCAAATTTGGAAGATCTTTAATAATAAGTTAAGTATTCGAACGGGCCCGGTGGACTTCAGGATACAATAAAGGATGGTAATTAGGTCGAGATTCAAAAAAAATTATAGGATTTATCGAATGACTTTGTTTTATTTTATTTTATCCCGGAGATTATTCATCATCTTCAGGTAATTTCAATAGTCGAGCAACATTTTCGTCAGTTACTTTTATTCCTTGTTTATCCGTGGGTGGGGCAGTGTGACTATTGTACCTGAAAAATAATCCTCCAGGCGTAATCAAGATTCCAATTCTTTTATCCGGTCTCTTTTTTTCTGATTCATGTATGAGTCTGTTGACATCATCTGTAAGTTTGACCAGGATATCGTCATGAACATTTTTTCTCTCTTCCATTGTCATCGATGTATGTATGAAATGGTTAAATTTATCCAGGTCTTCCTTAGCAAAGTCTACAACTGCTGCTGCTCTGCAATGACTACCGTCTCCGCCACATTCAATCGTGCCGTCACCATAAAATGTACAAGCTTTTAAGGCCATAATATCTATATGTTTGTGGGATATTTAATATTATCCCCAATTCTAAACAATATCGTAGTTTTTTTGAAATTCACAATGCTTCTCCTCGGATTGACAAATAAGCATCTAACAGAACTCATAGTGATAAATTTAATAATTGAATTCAATTGAACTAATCCTCTGTTCCGCAACTGCTGAGTGTTTCATATAATTTGAAAATTCTGTAGATATTCATAAAAATCGTTAATTATTTGTCTGTTGGTTTGGTTTGTGACCTTGATTTAGCAATATTGTAGTAACAATACAATAGCATTTTTGTCTATGATCACTTAAATATAAGTTTGAATATTGCATTTGTATGGCAAAAACACAAAATGATGATCTTCTTTCTTTCAATTATCCTCCTTCAATGCCTTATATTATTGATCAAATATGGTTAACATTAAACCCTGACTTTGAATCAAAAACGCTTTTTGGAGAAGAGCAATTGAAGCTAACTGCTAGACAGACCATTGATAAACTTGAACTTGATTGTGCTACAGAAATGAAAATCGTTTCTGTTTCATTATCTTTTGCCGATCAGTCAAATGATCCAATGACAAAACTAGAATTTGATCCACCGATCAATGATAAGCTTGTGATCAAACTTGGCAGCAGATCTGTACAAGAAGGAGGTAAATTTCACCTATTAATAAGGTATTCTACTGTTCCTAGTAAGGGATTTTATTTTATTGATGCTCAGGAAAAACCATATAAAAGAGATCGACAGGCTTGGACTCAGGGAGAAGCTATAGATTCTAAATACTGGTTTCCAACATTCGATCATCCTCAAATGAAATTTCCACGTGAAGTATCGGTCATTGTTCCTAAGGAGCTTGCAGTAATATCTAATGGTGAATTGGATATAAGAAAACATGATATTCATGATGTATTTTGGTCTAATGCTAAAGAAGATAACATACAAAAGGCTATGTATGTATGGGAAGAAGTAAATCCAAATCCCGCATATCTTACATGCATTGTTATAGGCAATTATGAAGAAACTAGTAATGGATTTAACTATAAGGATAGAGTGCCACTACGCTATTATGTTCCTAAGGATAGAATACAGGATGCAGATAGGACATTTAAAGATACCCCAAGAATGATGGAATTTTTTGAAACATTTTTTGGAATTGAATATCCTTACGGTAAATACTCTCAAGTAATAATTGAAGATTTTCCATATGGCGGTATGGAAAATACTACATGTACTACACTTATGCGAGAGGTCTTACATGACAAGAGGGCACATCTGGATTTTACAAGTGATGACGTTATAGCACATGAATTAGCTCATCATTGGTTTGGAGATCTTGTTACATGTAGGGACTGGGAGCATATATGGCTAAACGAAGGTTTTGCATCATATAGTGAAGCACTATATTGGCAATCCTCTAGGGGAGAGAACGAATTTCTTTACTATTTGGTACAGATGGCAGATATATATCTCAAAGATGCTCAAATAAATGGTAAGCACGAATTAGTTACCAAGAATTATCTTAATCCTGACTCCTTGTTTGATTTAGGTCATACATACAAAAAAGGGGGATGGGTGGTACATATGATACGTCAGTACATTGGTAATGAAAGTTTTAAAAAATCATTGAATCGATATTTGGACAAATATAGAAATAGGACAGCAGAGACAGATGATATTCGTCAAATTTTTGAAGAGATATCTGGTAGGAGCTTAGAACGATTCTTTGATCAATGGCTTTTCGGAAAAGGACACCCCGAACTAGATATTCAGATTTCTCAAGAGGAAAATAATACCTTAAAGCTAAGAATTATGCAAATACAATCTGATGATACTGTATTTAACTTTCCGTTAGATCTAAAACTAATTATATTAACGGCTGATGGTGGAATTGACACAATTCAAACAACTATCGAAATATCGGAAAAAGTGTCAGAAAAGGTTTTCCAGATTCCCCAAGGATCAACAGTCAAGTGTTTCTCAATCGATCCGGATTTGAAGATACTGAAAGAAATCAAAACAATTGATACTCCTTTAGAGATGTTAATAGATCAACTTAATGATAGAGTTTCTACTACAATAATCGAAAGAATCGATACCGTACGTTATATTGGACAATTATCGGCTAATGATAAGAATGTTGTAGATGTATTGACTAAAGCAATCCTAGAGGAAGACTTGTCTTTAGATAATACTTTTTGGGGGGTTTCATTTGAGGCTGCAAAAGTTCTTTCTTCAATGCTGCCAACTGAGATCACTTATGATGCGTTAATGCATTGTTATACTTCAGTAGATAATCCTAGGACAAAGGCTGTTCTTGTGGAGGGTCTAAGGAAGTTTGACAATTCTGAATTAAGTGAAATATTCCAAACAATCTTAGATGATGTGAGACAGAGTTACTTTGTGCAATCTCAGGCAGCCAGAGGATTTGGTAAGATGGCAGATGATAACTCTATATCTATACTTGAACAAGTCCTAGAAAAGGACCGTAGTTTTAAAAATGTAGTGGCACAAGGAGCAATTGTCGGATTAAGAATATTTGCAACAACAAGGACCCGAAATCAAGATCTAAAAACTAAAATTATTAATTTGCTTATTGACAAGACTAGTACTGAAAATTATGAAAACGTCAGGATTTATGCAACATCTGCTTTAGGATTTTTCATATCAGATAGGAATGGAAATATAGTCAATCCTGGATACGAACAAATAATAAAACTGTTAACAGATACAAAATCAGTCCTTGTTCGAAATTATTCTTGTGTTGCACTAGGTAGAGCTTTCCACTACACTAAAAATCAGACAGTTATTGATCAATTAAAGAATGTCGCTGAACATGATCCTGACGGCCAGGTTAGGCAGACAGCTCTCGATAGTATATCATTAATTAAAAAAGACAGGGAAGTTATTGCGAAGATAATGTTTGCAAAAGATGAAAAGCAGTTCTTAGAAGAAAAGCTGCAATTGATGGAGACACGAATAACACAAATTTAGTGATCCAGTAGTAATTAGACGATATTCTCATTATTTGTCTAAAACTTTGATATTAGATCTTTGACTCCATGAGTATATGGATCTGTTAATTAGATAAATTTTAAGTCAAACTTGTCATCATATTTCTAAATAACAAAATTACAACAACTCCGGTGGGCTTCGAATCGATGATGTATATGGGAACTGTTAATTTAATAAATAATTAGGTTTAGGTTGTTAGCATAATCTGGACCTATTATCATTAGTATTACATCTTGTTAAATTGAAAAAGGTTTCGAAATTTTAGAGCTTAGGTGATTGAAATATATCCTGACAAAGTATTAAATTTATTTTGAAATATCGTAGGAATTTATTATCATTAGTATTTGTTGCTTTATCTAATTATTAATCATCTATTTCAAATAGTATATATTGCAGAATATTGTATGATATTTGATGACAACCAAAATAACGATGAGTGTATTCGTTGTTTCGCTCATAATCTCATCAACCATTATGTTTAATACATTTTCGTTACAGTCCGTAAATGCGCAACGTGTATGTGATAATCAAATAATGCAATCTGCAGGAAATGCCCTTCCTGTAATTCTTATTCATGGATATAAAGAACCAGCCGGTGTATGGGCGCTATGGGAGCATAGGCTTGCAGAGGACAACATACCTTTTTGTACTGTAACTTTTGATTTTTCTGATGATAAATGCGGTTCTGCTATGGCCCATGCTACAGAATTGGGTGCCATAATTGTGGAAGTTAAAAGAGCAACAAGTTCTGATCAAGTAAACATAGTTGCTCATAGCAAAGGAGGCTTAGATGCAAGAGATTATCTTAGTTCTACTGATTCATCGGATGTCGCAAACCTTATAATGATTGGCACACCAAACGGTGGAGGACCTTTAGCTGACTTTGTCATATCAATTAACATATTCAACCCCGCCCTCTATTATCCCTCCCAGATCTTATGCACTCCTGCGCTGCTTGACTTGGAAACAAGTGCTGATGTGTTGGATGTAGCACAAAACCCTTATACTGACTACTACACCATTTATGGGAATTGGCAACCGGGTCTACCATGTAGAGAAATGGGTTCAGAGGGTGATGGTTATGATTATTTGGCCAGGAATGGTCATATACCCAATGATGGAATTGTTCCAGTTTGGAGTAGCGAAGCTCTTGGAAATCACATCAATCTTGGTTCCACAACCCATTGTCATACAGAACTATTAAATAATGAAGAATATAACCTATCTCGATCTGTACTTTCGCCTTGATGACCGTGATCCAATTATTTTCTTTGATCAGATGCTTAAGAATACGATGATATCCATTTTATCTCTAGTTGGAAAAATTACAACGACTCCGGTGGGTTTAGTAATAGATATATTACGAGTCTGAAACTCCAAATTAGTAATTCTATATTTGAGGGTTATTGATATGCGCCGGGTCGGATTAAGGTCATTTTGATGGTAATCTACAGGTCAAATACCTGTAAAGAACCATTCTAAATTTTATATATTCCTTCCAAATATAGGGAAAATTACATGTGCGGAACAATTCAATTCATATTTTATAGATTTTGAAAAAGGCAAGCCGATGGCTTGAGTTGTTGGAACAATTTCTACCCCTAATATTTTTTGTAATTCTCTAATAGGCTTAAAAATGCAATCTATTTGTACTACTAGACCAATTTTCTCCATTAAATTTTGAAAGTGTGAAATTTGATCGACAGGAATCCAATCATCCAGAGAACGACGAAGTCCCGTAATAACCGAGATATAATGTGGGATCTGCAGCTCGCTTCTCCGGATCGTCACAAGATCATGCAATAAACCCTTCCAAGCCCGTGATGTCTTCAAATGCTATACCTATATCAGAGTAACTTAAGAAATATTAATAGTTGCGATATTGCGAGCATTGCCAAAAATTATTTTATTAAAAGAGTCTGTTTTTCCCATGTGACGCAGTGCATATGCCAATAAATGCCAGTATTCTTCTACATTATTGTCAAACTGCAGACAATATTGAACCGATATTAGAGTTTTATGGAATTCTCCCAAGGTGTATGAAGTTGCGGCTGCACAAAAAGCACTCTCTTCAAAAATATTTTTAGTATTTGATACTATTTTATATATATATTCAATCTGGTCTCTTGGCAATTTTATCATGTAGTTTATTATTGAAAAGTCCAATTGATCGAGAGAATTTCGACGAGTTTTTCTTAATGTTTTAGGCATGTTAGTAAGGAAGGGAAAATTTATTGTAACATTTTTTATGGAGAGATTTGGAGTTTCAATACGAGGTACTCGTGATTCAAAATCCAAGTCCATTCCTAATTGCGATAGGAAGTTGATTCCCATTTGATAGGAACTCAAGTGAGAAACGATTTTATTCCAAGTTCTTCGTATATCTCATTAGGCTTACCAAGTAGTTCATTAACGGCCATGCGAGGTAAAAGATCTGATATAACTGAACGTATATCATAATCAATACATGAAGGATTTTTTATTTCATCAAGAGGGTTATAAACTAGTAGCCGTTTAATGCAGATCTCATCTCATAAGATAGGTTACATAGTTTACGAGGGTCTGTAGGATTTGAATTACAGAAGTCTCTTTCAAGTTTGCAGGCAGGAGACACCAGGCTTTCCACACAAGGATCGTATGCGCCACGGGAACATATCGTTTGACCAACTTGCTCAAAGCAAACATATGACGGATCGTTTTCCACACCGCCTGGGCACGTAGGATATTTGGAAGATGCTTGCTCGGCTATGCAATTGTATTGACGAGTCACTGGGGGTATTGGTTTTTGTACCGAACAACTGTAGCGGTCAGTTGGATGACCATTACACCATTCTATTTTGTTAGCACAGGCAAAAGATTTAGGGTCATCCGTACATGGATCGGTAATCCATTCACTAGCACGGGTGCATATCGTTTGCCCCTTAGTATGTCCATTATCAGCCTTATGACAATAATAATTCGGATCATTTTCCACATTAGTTCCGCATGTAGGCCATTCGGAAGATATCTGCTCGGCTATGCAAGAGTATGGATAAATAAATGGTGAGTCAGCTGTGGTAGTTGATGGGTCATCAGAAATGCACTTTGGACCACTAGGAGCATTCGACCCTGTCTTTCCACCAAACCCTACCATATGAGATCGTGCTGGACAAGTTCCATCTGGATTCATGGGTACTTCTGACTCTGTTGTTGTAGATGTTGTTAGTGTTTTATCGCATTCGGGACTCGTTGGATCTTGTCTACAAAAAGGCGTTGTATAGGGTGCTAATGTTGGTACAGCTGGCACTGCAGGACATTCAGCTAAAGTAGCTGCTTGGCGGCCATCTGGACAATTTACAAGTTCTGTTGTTGAAGGTGCAGTTGTACCTGTAGCTGGTGTTGTAGTTGTAGCTGGTGTTGTAGTTGTAGCTGGTGTTGTAGTTGTAGCTGGTGTTGTAGTTGTAGCTGGTGTTGTCGTGGATTTGCAATCGGGATCAGTGGGATCATTAGATTGGAGGCAAATAGCATCAAAACCAACACTGAAACGCGAATCAGCTTCCTTTTGAGTTTCCTCAAATGTAGTTGAGCTTGTCGTTGTTTGTGATTTACAAAATGGAGTTTCAGGAGATTTCGTACAAATATCATTCTTGACAGATCCTGAATCACCAGGAATGGAACCAGATGGTGATCCTGTTGTTGTACCAGGTGTTGTAGTTGTACCAGGTGTTGTTGATTCTTTACAAGCGGGATCAGTGGGATTAGATTGGCAAGGATTAGTATAGAAATAATCTCCCCACAGAACATTTGGTAATTCTGCTGATGGTCCTGGTCCTGGTGATGGTGTTATACTTGTACCTGTCCCTGTACCACATTCTTCCGTTGTAGCTGCCTGACTACCGTTGGGACAATTTACAAGTTCGGGTTCAGTTTCTGGCTCAGTTTCTTGTTCTGATACTCCAGATTCTGACTCTACTTCTGGTTGTTCATTTTCTGATGAGCTATCATTCCCATCTGAACTACCTCCATCTGAACTAGCAAAGATATTAGATGACATTACCATGACTGGGTTTGCAGATAGCATTATGGCTAATGTCAAAACTATAGTTAACCTAGCCGCAACTTTTGGATTCATCCCTATTACTCCTCACTGTTGCAGTCACATGCTAATTTCACATAAGTGTATGCGATAAGTGCTTTTTTACTCACCTTTCTATTTTCTCTTGTTTTTCTAAGATCCACACCCCTTTCCATAATTGGGAATGACTTGTATACATTTCTGCTGTAAAGACACATTATCATAATGTATATTGGAATCAATATGGTGGCTTCTATATAACCATTTTATAATCTGTATTATCGATGTTATCAAAAAATTCAAAACCTATACTTCTGTAATATATTTAACAGATCATTGGCTACTTTATTGTTATACCAGTAGTACTACGCCTAATAATGGGAATAGGCTATATCATTTTACAAAATCGGATCTGAAATTCCATCCTAACAGAAGTAACAGTCTAGGCATAGTTGTAAAACTTCTAATCTAATGCATATTAAGATATTTAGTAACCACTTTTAGAAATGATTTGGTAAAATAAACAAAAAGGAGTTAGGGGTTGTCGAAACAGTATACGATCGCTTGCACGGACGTCACAATACCAGTCGTACTTCGCGCCTGGATTGTCCAACTATTTTCTTCGGTATCGCCCTTATTGCTCAAACTTGTAAGATAAACGAAGGCTCCAAGGTTAGAAAGAATTTCGTATTGACCCCCGCCTGAAACCATTGTGTCACAGGGATCACATTTTGCAGTGCTCGAAGCATATTGTGGATTTGCTACTTCATTTTGAGGTCCGGTCCTTTGATATATTTTATGGAACAACGATTGAGGTCCCTCGGGACCCAGTGGATTTTGTACCTGTTTTAGTTTACAATTCTTTAACTTACAAGTGAAATAATCGTCAAAACTTTCTGTTCTGTCCTTAATGTATTACATCGTTCTCTCTATCAGACTTTTCGCCAGAGAGGAGTGGATATGGTGATCGACATTTAAGAATCTGCAGAGTTCTGGAAAATACGTTCCACCATCTGTTGATACTGGATGCTTTCTATGAATCTGGACCAAACTTGAAATAGATCGCTCAGCAATGAGCATATTTCTTTCTTTTGATTTATTAGCTAAAAAAGTGAGAGTATCTTTCTACTTTTAAGTTCGATAGATACACAAATCCACATGTAGACCGAACCAATTTTAACAAAGGTTTCATCGATTATAAACCCAGATATTCTTTTCCTATTTCTAGCAATTTTCTTGGGTTTATATTTTTGAATCCCTTTCCAGATTGCAACATAACTATCTTGACAAATTGAGCTAGTGCTTTGGATGTGTTCCTATAAGATAAACCTAGAAAGTATAAGTACAATCCATAGCCAATGTACTTTGAAGGTGTTCTCTTTCTTTTAATACTCATAACAAAAAGAGATAGGACATATTTAGCTATAAGATTTTCTTTAAGTTAACAGAGCCGTATATATAGTATAATAGAAATTTAGGATTTGTTATTTATTGATCAATGATGATGACTATTATAAAATACTAGGAATTGGCTATGGTGCATCTAGTGCCGAAATTAAAAATGCTTTCAGAAATCTAACAAAATTATACCATCCGGATAAACATTCTAACTCAAAACAATCTCACAATAAATATATGAAAATTGTAGATGCATTTAATGTTCTTTCCAATAGTGCTAAAAGAGAAGATTATGATAAAGGATTACAACTTTCAATAATTCAAGACCATCTTATTTGCATACTAGTAATGAGACCTCAAATTATCAGGGGTATGAAAAGGCAGGATATAGTAACAATAAAAAAACTAGATATACTAAAAAGGTAAATAAACCAAAAACATTCTTAGAATATAGTTTAATAGATGCCGATCTTATCTTTATGATGGATACCGTTGATATATTCAAGAATTTGCTTTATCGTTCAGCTACCGCTATAAAGCTTGATCTGTTTCCATCTTTAGGCGCTATTAGATGTGATAAAATAGGTCTGGTTTATTCTAGAAAGTGTAAATTGTTCATGTTTTTAGGGTTAAACGATAATGATACCTGTTTTGTTTTATACAAAGATAAAGACGTTTACAAACTACCAAATATTTATAATATTAATATTGAGAAAAATGTACCCAAATATGGATATATCAGAGAATAGCAACAGATTATTAAATTCTGTTTATGAACAAATATATGATCTGACTTCTGACCCACTACATTTATACAAAACGAGTGAATTGTTTAAAAAATGAGTTTGATTATCAGTGAATAATACGTGAGGAAGATTGAAGGATATTTAATTCATTTATGGGGAAAATTTTAATAAATGGGATCCATCTCATTGTATTTAGCTTCTAGCTTTGTTATTTCCTTGATTTCTTCTTCCTTAATTTCATCTAATGCTTCCGGTTTTAAAGGATAGCTACATTTTGAGCAATATTTGTTTTCAAATGTATTAATCAAACCGCATCTGGGACGGTTTGATATGAATGGTTTCTTTTTTCCAATTTCTTCAGTGAACCGAAATTATATACCTTTATGACTTTTAATATAAATTGATAACTTAGATATAAAATTCACAAAAATATTCTTCTTATTAATTATAATATTTACCGAGATAGCTTCGATTCTTCTATCTTAACTTTTTACTACAAATTTTTTTATAGGGAAGTTTCTATTGTTGTTCTGTGGTTGGCTCATCTAAGGATAATTATTTTCACGATGAGATTCCATTTAGACCGTCATCCCAAGATTTAATTTGTCAGAATTGTTCAAGAAAGAATAAGGCGGGATCACGTTTTTGCGATAAATGCGGAAATAACTTTGTCCCATCTTGCAAAAATTGTGGTAACTCAAAAAATTTGCCTAATGCCTCCTTCTGTAACAAATGCGGAGCAAAAATTGATGAAGGGTCGCAAAACAAAAATTATCAATTTGTAAATAATGATTTCAACCGTCAAAACGATAAAAAATCAATTGATTTTAGTGAATGTCTGTCAATAAAATATAGTCTTAAATTCAACTACCCATCAAGCTTCACCAAAATAGATCGCGTTAAAAATGATCTAAATATTATTTTTGCCTTTCAACAAATAGCAAAGAAATCTGATGTTAAATATCATCCTGAGATTACAATTTCGGTTAGAAATTTGGAAGACTCTGTGGCAGATTATCTTAGAGAAATGGGATACAATAGAGTAATACCGCGACACAAACTAGATCTTTTTGTCAGTGATATCGATGTGTATGCAGAATTAGGGTCAAGGGAAATAAGGAATTTATACTGCGAATGCAAATTCAGGGTTTATGATCAAGAATTGACGGACTCTGATCTTGATCAACTTATCGAAAAGATCAAAATTATTGAGAACAATAAAAAAAAGGGGATGTCCTCAGAATACTGGCTCGTTACTAATACTAGTAAAATCCCGCCACCCGTAAAAGACATTGCAAAACAGAACAAGATCAAAATCCATCTCGCTTCGATCAACAATAACTGGAGAAGAAGAGCTACTTGGAGTGTACACAAAATTGAAAAGATAGCCTAGATTGCAAATTCAAGTATTGCTGATTTTACTAAATGGATAAACCATATAGTAGTTAACATGGTATTGGACTTTCCTTTTGAAACGAGTATTCACTATGACTTCTAAAAATTTTTTTAATACTATTTGCATATACTGCATGAATTAGAAGCCACTGGTTTTGTTTAATAATTGGATCTTACTCATACCTTCCATTGATATTATAACACGAGCTTGAAAATTAATTTTATAGAGATTGGGAACTAGTTATCACTATAAAAGATCCTATATTAGATAGATTCGACTATTAAATTTGTATTTTAAGGTAAATATGATTTAACTGACCCAGGCAAAATAAGGTGCTAGTTGAATATACCTTCCTCGATCAATTGCTTTGCTATAGTTTGTTTACCCGATTCATCTACAGAAGAAATAGATTTAAGCAAATTTTGTAAAATACCGTTCATAGTTTGATATTTTGCTTCTAATTCTTTGACTTTTTCATCTTTTTCCTCCATTTTACCTTTTATAATATAGATACTTGTTTTATTTTGTTCTTCTAATTCTTTGACTTTTTCATCCAAGGAATTTTCATCTTGGTTTACAGTTAAAAGGGGTATTGCCTTTTGATATTCTGACAGAACATCCTCTTCCTTTGGTCTCAGATAATGTTGAACTATACCGGTATCATGCGACATTAACATTGAAACAATGAGTTCTCTCATTACTTTCTGACACTCTGTTTCAAAAAACTTCCGGAACCCATGTACACTTTTAAAATCGTATTTTCTGAAATTAAATTCTCCGTCTTTAGGCGTTCGTTTCTCTCTTAAACCTTGTATCTTCCAAGCATCATTGATTAATACTCTAATTCCTGTGGCACTTAATTTTTTGGGATGCTTTGCAAGACCAAGATAGTTACCATATCTTTGACTTTTAATTTGCCAAAGGTTACGAATAATACAAGAATTCGGACCGATTCTTTCACCAAAAGATTCTCTAAAAGCCATCCATTCTTTTACAGATTCGTATGCCTCTGGGGTAACATATGAATAATAATAATTCTTTGTTTTAGTATTAAAAACTTTTAACTTAGCAGCTATTAGTTTTTCGTCCTTATATACTGGGGTAAAGTCACCCCAAATTAGGTAACTCCATGAACTAACTCTTATTCCCGATGATTTCATTACCAAAACGATTGGTTTCACTCTACGATCAGGGTATTGAATCAACTTTCTGATTTCTTCTATACTCGGTGGTCGATCGTTGGAATATCTAATTCCTTTCTTTATCCCTTTTGATATTATCTTCCAGTTAACGCTAATCCTATTCATTTCACAGAATCTTTTAATTGGTTTGAGATAGTTCTTAATTGTTTCCGTGGATATTTCTCCACTTTCAACCCTCTGATTCTGTAATGAGAAAAATTTGAATAATTCGTTTTCAATCCATGGTATACCGTCTTCTTTTGCTTCTAATTTCTCATAAAACACATTACAATTCTCTTCGATAGAACTCGCTCTGATATCTATGAAATCAAGAAACCTCTGTAACCTCTTAGGATATTGACGTTTTGATTCTTTGGAGTTCAGAGCATACATGAATTTTTGATATGGAGTTAAACTAAGCGGACTTTTCTGATTTCCTAAATTATCGGAAGAAGCAAAAGATAGGCTCATTCTTGTTACATATGTATTAGTAACCTGGGTCTTAAAAAAGTAAGAGATATCAAACGGGCCCGGTGGGCTTCGATCCCATGACCTGCGGTTCCGAAGACCGCCGCGATATCCTGACTACGCTACGGACCCTCCTTCTTTTCTTTTGATATGTATTCCCATGGCAGTTATATAATTTATTGTGATTTAATCTTGTAGAATTTTCATGAATGTGAGGAAATGTTGGGAGATTTACAATATTATTGTTATCTGTCATCTTACTGTTTCTGGCAAGATCTATGCCTCATTTGAATTATTCTTACTGAATTTGGTAAGATGACCTGCTTTTTGTCCAATGAGCTGATTCTTACTGATTTTAGTAAGATCTAGTAAATGGGGAAAAAGAGAGTTCAGCAATGGCGATTCTTTATTCAATAATGTGACAATCTTTTTGTTCAAAATTGATCTCAATTTATACTCGTATGACTTTGAAACTTGCTTTTGACCTTGAAGAAATTGAATTTCGGATTTGGATAGAAGGGACATATCAAATGCATATATTATCAGAAAAGTATAAAGCTTTTTTCTACCCACACAATTAGTCATTTATGGGTAAAATTGGAAATGGCTATTCCTGGCCAGAGTTTATCACAGGACCGAAAATGCAATGGGGACCCGCTCTCTGCCCTAACGTCAAGTTCAAATCCCTAAAAATAATAGACGAGAACCCGCGATCCCTCTATCTTTAGTTATTGGTCATAGAGATAGATAATTTGATCGATAGTGTTCACACAAGACTTCACCCTCTTTATATACTCCGTCGAGTGAAATTGGTTATGAATAATAGTAGACAGGTAAGAAAAGGCTATCTTTTCATTGTAGTATTCATTTCTACCATAATTTTCTCAAGTATGACTATGGTCAATGGCTTTACTAATGTTACATATGGTCAAACAAATACTACTCATCCCATTCCAACAAGCAATGTTACTATAAACCTGGTAAACCTACAGGATATCCCATTACAAAAAGTCCGTGTTGGAGATATTGAAATGGCATACAAGATGTTTGGTAAAGGTGACCCCATTATACTTCATAATGGTATTAATGATGGCATGAATGCATGGGACCCTTCTTTTCTAAAAGGTCTTTCATCAAATCACACAGTAATTATATTTGATAGTCGTGGAATAGGAAATACAACTGCTGGTAGCGAACCATATTCTATAAAGTTACTTGGTAATGATACTGCGGGTTTAATGGATGCTTTGAAAATACAGGAAGCAAATGTTCTTGGATATTCTATGGGTTCATACATAACTCAACAATTTGCAATCACACATCCTGATAAGGTTAGCAGTATTACGCTAATTGCTGGAACTTGTGGTGGAAAAGATCATGTACCTCCATCAGAGGAGTTTATCCAATTACAAGAGGGTATTATGAATAAATCTCTAAATAATATACCTCTTTCTCAGGATGAAATGAAATCTCTTGTAAATGCCTCAGAAGGATCAGGATGGATAAAACTGCATCCTGAATCTCTTGATGTTCCAAAAAACATGACATTCCAACAAATGAAACCTGGTCTTTCATCTGAAACAATGAACAATCAATATAAAGGTGCAAAGGCTTGGGTGGCTTCCGACTGGAATGGTGCTTGTGACGACCTTGCAAAGATAGACAAACCCATGTTGGTCATAGCAGGTACAGACGATAATGAATTAGTGCCTCATGAAAATTCTTTAGTCATTGCAAGTAAAGTTCCAGGAGCATGGCTTGTACAGATAAAAGACGCTGGTCATGCTATAATGATTCAATATCCAGATGAAGTCGGTAAGATATTACAAACATTCCTATCTACTATAAAACAATAGGTGACCAAGCAGGAAAGAAGCATTTGGTTATCTAATTATTTTATCCTAGTACAACATAGCCAAGCGGGTTCAAATCAGTCTCAAAAGAAGTGCGAGGTGCGGGATTTGAATCCGCGATTCCCTTCGCTTTCTTGTTAAGTTCAAATCCCGAAATACAGGAGAGAACCAACGTTCCCTCAAATGCAATTATAATCGAGACACTAATTGACTATCCTGTACTGTTGATTGTATTTGATGATATCAAAACTATGATTTTGAGAGAAGTGATATAAAGAACATAATAAGACAAAAAGATATTTCGACCACTAATGGCAGTCATCTTGATTTATGATTTCAATTTGGTCATCAGCTTAATAATAGGCTCATCTAGAATTTAATTACCCAGACTAACCGTATTACAGTGTAGCAGTAAAATTAACCTGAAATTTTATATTGTCATGATCGATAGTAGCTCTAATAAATCAAAATTTAGTGATAAATTATATGATATTAAATACTAGGTCTGGTTTGACACTCTTTTGCATGGCATTAACTCTAACAATTGGAATATCATCATTAAGTTCAAGCGCATTCTCACAAAGTAATGCATTCACTCCAGATGTGGATAGCATTAACAAGATTAGGGAACAATGTGGTTTAAGCAAGGTGCCTGAGAGTACTGATGTATCTGATGTGTTAAAATCGTTCTCACAAAATAATGCTTTTGCTTCTGAAGATGAAATTATAGATCAGATTAGAGAGCAATGTGGTTTTAGTAAAGTACCTCAAGGTGCTGGAGTTTCTGATGTGTTGGAGTCATTTTTAGGTGACAATCCCATACAAGTACCAATAGGAACGCCAATCGCACTGGTTTTTATAGCTGCAGCACTTCTTTTTATCCCCTCGGTGTTATAGCCTCTCTATTTTTCTTTCAAAATTTAATTATACGAACCTTTCCTTCTTGTCCATTTTCCAATTGATTTCAAAAGCTAGTTACTAAATGTTTTAATTCAACACGATAAATGTTATACAACCATGTCCAGATTCTTATTCCAACCTGACCCAATCGACGGTTACGATTTTAATCCAATTCCAATAGACATCCATTTAGGGATAATCAAAATCCCCACTGAAGAAATTCTTGATGATTTTGGGATAAATACAACTGAGTCCGTAATTGTGGGGACGGATAAGAACGAAGTTCTAAACAGGTTGCAAACAACATTTGCAAGAGAATTTAACCGATATGGTAAACTTAGGGAATCAGATATACGGCCCATGGATTATAAAACTAAGCAAGCCTGGACTAGAATTAGAAAACACATCAAGAATGAACCTAATTAAGGATATTAACATATATCTCCAAAATCCAAATCATGATCTTTTCTAAATAATATAATTGTCTGATATCTTTAGGAGACAATAAAGGGTATATCTCCAGTCTATTTTAATTTCTTTATCTCCAATGCCACATAAGAAATGTGCCGGTTCCATTTTTGTCGACATGGTCCTTATAGACTCCTACTGAATTACTCAAAGAGGAGAGATTACCCGTAGCAACATCATCAAAAATAGCAATTCCGTTACTATCATAACCACCACCCACATGATAGTTGGCAATTGCATAAAAGGTATAAGTTGCTATATCTTTGTTATTAGTAATATACTTCGTGTTTCCTTGCAAATAAGATGTGTCATTATCTCTGAAGGTTTCAGTCACGTTCACATCAGCAGTTATATCTACTGTGCCGTTAATTATTCCCTTACCTGAAAAGCTTTCGGAAGCATTATTATTTGTCATATTCAGTTTCCCTAGCTCAGTTTGATAATGTTCAACAAAAAATGGGTTTCCCAAATTAACATTTTTAGAGACGTTGTTGCTATCTAGTGCTTTGGCATATTGCGCACCCATGAAGATAATAGATACAATTACAAATCCCAAAAGCAATGATGAAACATTATTAAATGTGTGTTGATATTTCATGTTAATCATTTTATCCTTTTAGATTATTAATATAGCGGTGTATTTCAAATTTGAAGAACCTCATGTATATTATTGTAAATTAGGAGTAATTTCTATCCACCATACTGGGTATTAGAGATCATTACAATGCTGTTACCTCGATTATCATCTGTCCGAATACGCTTAATTTCATGTGCCGAATTAATGGATCTAGGCTCTCCTTCTCGGACTTGGTAACCGGTTTAACAACTATTGTCGTTTCATTTGGCTCGCTTGAGTTATCTAATTCATTGGTAACTATTAATTGAAAGTTAAGTCTGTTTATTCATTTGTTTGGGCTAGCGATTAGTTATTCCTTGTTACTTTCACATTAACATTGTCTGATATCTTTATACTCTCTTTCATCTTTACGCTTACGTGCTTCTTAGCCTTAGCGACTTCATTCCCACATATTGAGCAACCTACTATACCGTTACTAAGTGTGATACCATATTTTGTCTTACATCGGGGGCAGTGAACATCAGGATAGATATATTCTATGTCTGGCATATACCTCATCATCATCAACCTGAGATAATAACCATTCTTCTATCTGTTCCTTCTGCTATTCGGCTATCATACTGCATACATCTCCCCAATACGCAACAAATCTATCAGCGAAGGTGTAAGCCTGAGCGGCTAGTGTATCCATGTCTCAGTTGTTATATGTCTATGCTTTCGTTATTATCCATATCCTTACAAGTCCCCAATATAATTACAGAAGGAAGATATAGACTTAGTTTAGAAGCATAGCAGCTTGGACAAGGATAAGAAAACATATCAAGAAGTTAACCTGATTGACATAAAACATTAGAACATTCCCTATAAAATATCTTTTGTTTTTCTGAACAGACAATTGTAAAAAACCTTAAGAGAAGAAAGAAGTTTTCAACATAGTGTTTCAATTTTATGTTCTAATGTTCTAATAAATATATAATTATATATATTATAAATTTATTATATAAAGTTAATAATTAATATCCTTGATGTAGCGATATAAGTCAAAAAATTGCCTAGACCGCACCGATTTTCGCAATATCCTTTAGAACAACTTAAAATGTTCTACTATGTTCTGGGCTTTCAGTCACCTACATCCGCATTAGAGGAACGAGCCAAGAGCTCTAGCCCTGGAATAATAGCGGTTGAAGGGTTCACTGTCCTACCTGGTGGCCTCCCCATTAAAGCAGGCAATGAACTCGTTGGCGGGTTTGGTGTAAGTGGAGCTCCAAGCGGTAAAATCGATGAGGAATGTGCCACTGCAGGACTTGCAACAATAGCCTCAAGTTTATCTAATTCAGACACAAGCAGTCTCAGCAATCCAACAAACAACACATATGTTACCAATGATAATTTAAACTTGAATAGTAATGTTACAGGCAATAACTTGACTTCCATAAAGTCTAGCCCTTGGTCAACAACTAGGTAACAGAGTGGATATAGTATAAACGGATCGAAACCATCTATACATTTTTTGTCCACACCGATTTAAAATGATAATTTGTCAGATCCGTTATGAAACAATGTAACATATGAACTATTGATCCTAACGTAAATACCAATACCTAGTAAGCGAATAAGTTCTTCACAGTAGTTATCGATTCTTACGACTCAATACTCACATATAATACCAAGAGATTTTATTTAAGAAATATTGGAATAAATCCGAGTCTTTCGTTATTGAATTTAACTACTGCATTAAATTAGAGAACATAAAAAGTGGCAATTAATTGCACTAATGCTTCTATCACGATAACTCATTATCAAGTAAAAATTACCATTTATTTATTGCCAATTATTTGCAAAACTCGAATCTTATGGTTAGGGAACTAACACTCCCCGCCTGAAACATGACCATTATTTTCAATGTCTGAATGTATTCATTTAATGTCTGAATGGATATAGTTTTGAGTCGTTCATAAGACTTTAGACCACACTCTGTTTTATTGCAAAATCAACTTAGTTTATTTTCCAATTCATCCAACACTGGTCTTATCTTTTTTCTGATTATTTCGCTAATATCTAGTTCCAAGTAACAATTATTATCTTCATGCTATATTATCTATATTTGGAATCTTCAACTCTGTTTCTAATAGTTGTATACAATAAAGTATTTTAGGAGAAGACCGGAATATAGCTTGATTGTTGATTGTCTATATATAATTTGAAATTAATCTCAACTGGAATTGTATTACTAGTATCTTTAAACATTTTACCTTCTTCTATTTCCCAATTAGCCTTTTCTTTGTCTGTACCTACAGAACCATATTGGACTACAGGGACGTCTATGCCAACGGCAAGGTCTGAAATTGTTGGGGCTGTATTAAATGATAAAATATACATTCTTGGTGGGTTTGATAACGAGGACCGCAGTACTTCTATCGTGGAGGTGTATGACCCTGTAACTGGCAATTGGACTCGATCGACTCCATTGCCCCAACCACTAGACCATGCCGCTGCAGCATCTTTTAATGGGAAACTCTATGTGGTTGGAGGAGGCTATCTTAACAGAGATATATTATCTGATAAACTGTACATATACGATTCGAGTACAAATAATTGGACTGAAGGAGCAAGTCTTCCAACTCCCCGTGGGGCATTAACTGCCAATTTTATCAATGGGGTGCTATATGTGACCGGAGGTGTGGATTATGAAAACACATTGACGAGTACTTTAGTATACACTCCTTCTCTAGATCAGTGGACGGAAAAAGCACCTATGCCAACGGCCAGAGAACACTTAACCTCAGCAGTCATTAATGATAGACTATACGTTATGGGTGGAAGAACCAATGGAATGGCTTCCAACGTTGATGCTAATGAGGTATATGATCCAGTAACTGATAAGTGGACTACGCTGGAACCAATGCCTTCAAAAAGAGGTGGCTTATCTTCTGCTGCAATAGCCGCAAATGAGTCAATCTATGTCTTTGGAGGAGAACAACCAACGGGCACATTTAACAATAATGAAAAGTTTGATGTGGTATCTGATGCATGGACCTCTGAGATGAGTATGCCAACGGCACGTCATGGTTTGGTTGCAGTTGCGATTGACAACATGATCTATGTAATTGGTGGTGGACCACAACCAGGGGGTTCATCAATTGGCTTGAATGAGATATTCAATCCTGGTAAAGGATAGCTGTGGATATCCCTATAACTTCGCCTCCACCATCAATTTAAGCATTCGCTGCTTCTGGCCCCATTGCATGGAGCCACATTCAAAGGCTGGATATTCACGTTTAATTTGATTCCTATGGAAGTATTAATGGGGCAAAATGTTTTAATTTGACTCCATATTAACAAATGTAATGAATCTATCAAACAACACTTTGATGATTGTAATGGTGCCGACTATTTTTATCCTCCTTGCAACCGCATTCGCAGGACCGCTTTCTGGCGTAGCAGTAGCTCAAATAGTAACTGGAACTCCAGGTGAAGTAGGAACTAAAAATAATTCTGAGGATTATTATGCTCCAGTGAACGAAACCGGCCCCGAGACGATTCAAACACTTGAAGGTATTGAGGGCAGCAATGCAGCAATTTTTGGAAATGATACCAACATAAGCAATCCAAACATTACCGCAGCTGACGCTGGAACAGTAAACAGTCAAGAGGAATGTCTGCGATTATCGAATCAGTCCGCCGTTGATTGTCCATAATTTCCTTTTTTTTACTCATTTTCGAATTATTTAATAATCTTATTCTAAATCAGAAAAAAACAGTGCTCCCCCTTTTTCGGTATCTTATAAACAAATAACTATGGTAATATAATTAATCAATCTTATTTGACTGCAGCTGACCTTTAAATTCCCTCTAGTGTCGCGCACATTTATCATAATCATGTATTTTCAGCATTATTCATGGAGTTTCTTTAATATAGTCCAAAGGGGTTGTCTATCCCTAATTTTGCTCCCTCCGTCCACTTCAGAAGAAACAACTTTTACATCGATATCATCAAAGAACCGATTCAAATACGCCTCTTGTTCAATCGCTAGGGGGGTTGTGAACAATAATTTTTTTCTACCCATATATGATACACATCAATGTAAAATCTGGCAATTTCTAATCTATTTTGTAAACAGTCAATGGCATTAAGTTTGAATTATACCATATCTAAATAGTAGCAAAGCTTTGTAATTTGCTCATTGAACATTCTATTACTAAATATACGGCCGCTAAATGTTGGACATAGTTATATAAAAAAGATAATATCTATTAAAAACGGTTAATATATCTAAAAATATGTAAATTTTCCATAAAGGAATAAAATATATTATAAACTTTTTATGCAAGTATGATTTTATTTAGTAATTATGCAGAAAACTAAAACTATAACATTCGATCCATTCAAAAACGGAATAGACAGTTTTGTGGTTCAGCTTTATACAATGTGCACGTCATATCCAAATAAAGAAATTTGGAGTTTAGATGAAATTTATGAAGCCCGGTATCCAAATTCCACTCAAGACAAGTCAAAAACAATGACAATTCTAAAAAATAACTTAAAATGGCTAAAATCAAAGGATGCTGTAGAGTTTCCAAACAATAATTCCGTTAAACTAGTAAAATATAGATTAAGCAGTCTGATTGACGGGGTCTGAAATGTGAATAATATTTTTTATTTCTTGAATTGATATTTAATTAATATTTTGGAGTAAATTACACTTGCGACAGTAATGGCAACAATAGAAAGGGAGATACAAATAAGAAGATATACCACTAACCTTGCTAACCCCTATATGTTTCTTAGTCATTCTTAGATGGTATAACTATTACTTTTAATCGCGTGCTATAGATCTAGCAAGTATCTCATAAAAGAAAACGATATCTAAAAATACTTCAAAATAAATCAGAGTATGATTCCAATATTATGTATATTAAATCTCATGTTATTGGAATTTACTTGATTATTGTCGGTTGCGAGTTTACAGTTTTTATTAATACGGCTTTTCCTTATGGAAATCTCAATGAATTTTACTGTATCTACAACAAAAAAATTTTACAAATGTTCAAAATAATACTAACTAATCTTTATGGTATAATTTAAGACCAACGGTAAGGGTTGGATATACCATTAAGCAAATCAAAATAGAGTGGTGTATTTCTCTTATCCTATCTGTCAAATATAGACATAATATTTAGTAACAAGTTATCAACCATCACTTGTATGTTATCCCTGTACTCTTTCTTCATATCCATTTTTTCGTTCGGATTTTTTTAACAGCGGTACTATTTGATAATCATCAAAATTATTCATTCTCTTGATAATTTCGATCATAAATTCATGTGGAACTATATCAGAACCTTAAAGGATAATGTCCTATTTTATCTTCAATATCTCGATCCCTTCTGATAACTGATTTTCTTTATTGGCTTCTATAGCTGATTTAATGCATTCTGAACAGCTTTCATTACCATAACACATTGGGAGCCTTTAATTCAGCTAGGCGTCCTTTAGGAGCAGTGAGATCTTCTAAATCAAATTATGATTTCACTCGATCTGTTTCGTTGGTTATGCACAAATACTAATTAATTAATGCGATAAGAATGAGTTTTTAGAAATGAAGTGGACTCAAACTGATGACTATAAAGAATAAAATTCCATAATGAAGATAAAGTCGTTAATTGTGATCTGGTTATCCGGTTGTCACTTCTGACCAAGGCTCTTCTGGTCCAAATTAAATTAGAAACCCTTTTCTATTATCTGCAATTACTGTCTTATCCAATAAAATAGTTGATAAATTATGAAATGGAAAAGTATCATATTTCAAAATTGAACTCAATTGAATGTTTATATAATTACGAATCGTTATCAATATTGTGATATTATAGATAATGAATATCATTGAAAATGAAATACCATACCTGGTAGAAGCAAGAACTTGCGGGTGTAATGAAAGGGGGAAAAGTGTTTCATATCGTTTCATTGAATCTTCTCATGCCTTGTGTATGGACAAAGTAGAATTGATCTCTGGTCAGATCCAAGCCTGTGAAAGGTTATTGAAATTAGCCAAGGAAGATGGTGAGATTGCTTTACTAAGAGATGAAATATCTAAATTGAAATTGGCTTTAGAAATAATACAACATAAGTAGTTGGTAGTTTAAATGATGATTCTAAAAAGAAATTTCTGCTTGATTTCCTTTTTTTATATGACCTTCTCTAAATCTCACTCAAACAATACAGGCTGAACCTTCTTAGATGATCTTATCATTTAGAATTTCTTGTATTTTACTTTAATTATGTATCCTGAGGTTTATTATGATTCACTTTTGTCAATTGCATATTTGTGTTAATTATGACCATATGGACATACTTTAAAGTGATTATTTATAAAAATATAATTAAAATAGTTCTAATTTATATGTTTGAAAAGCATATCTTTATCATGACTGACATCAGATGCACGATTATTCCAGAACCACATCGCGATCGAAAAGCGGTATTTAGACAATCCACTCTAAAGACTCCTTACATCGATGGAGATGACTATGAAGACGTCCAATCTATAAAGATGTCTTATCTCTGTGGTAATTGTGACTTTATTCTTGCAAAAAATATTCACTCAGATCAGATTGCCCAACTCTTAAGTACAAATAGTAAAGGATTAGATATCGTACTACAGTGTCCAGAATGTAAAAAATTCAATGAATTGAATTCAGATATGCATCCTTCTTAAGTTGTTTATCTTACTATCTATGTCAAGAAAATTTGAGTATTAAATGAATTCACTCAAGACGTCAATCAATTTCAATGCTTATTATTGAATTAGTTTCCCCTCCTCTACAGCGGAATATCTTGATGAGCCTGCAGGATATAGCTTGATTATATGCTACTCGAAGACTGGGAAATAATAAGTATCTGGCATTAGGGAAATAGGCGCTGTTAACTTAGGCGTCTGGCACCTCCTTGTTGTGTATTTTTACAAATAGATTCAACCAGTTTTTGACATGGTCTAGTTTACACTTCTCTTTACTACATGGAAAGTAATCGTCAAATCCTTCAGTTCGATCCTTGATGTACTGCATAGTTCTTTCAATCAGACTTTTCTCAAACGAAGAATTGATATGGTGTTTTAGTTTTAGGAATCTACAAGCCATTGGGTACCAGGTTCCACCGTCTGTTGATACGACATGTTTTCCGTGAATCTTGATCAGACCTGAAATAAATCTCTCTGCGATAAGCATGTTCCTCTCCTTGGATTTATTAGCTAAGAAAGAGTGCGAGAATTTGCCTATTTTCTGGTTCGATTGCTGCCCATAACCAGGAGTATTCTGAGCCGACTTTTATTAATGTCTCATCAATGAGGTATTCTGATATTTTTGTTCTTCTTGTTGAAACCTTTCGAGGTTTATACCTTTGAATCCAATTCCAAATTGCAACGTGACTTCTATTGATAATATGTAAAAAGGACAATGCCTTGGCAGTATTTCTAAGCGATAAGCCAAGAAAGTACAAATACAGACCATAGTAAATATGCTCTGAAGATGTTTTATTTCTTTTACTTAACATAACAGAAATAGAGCGTCTTTAAGCTAAAGATTTATCGTTAAGTTAACAGGGCCGGGAAATAGGCAGTCTTATTTAAATAAAAGTAATTACATTTTATGTAGAAAAACATAGATACCTTTAATACCTTTTCTGATTAAGATTGGTTGGAAAGGAAAGATAAAACAAGATTGTCTGGAAAGTCCCAACTAATTGATAACGATCATACCATGTCTACACTTGACTTTGGCACCATGGAGTTTATGAAATGGCTAATGGAGGTAGAAACAGGTTCAAAAGAATGTCTAATAATAGTGAAAGATTTTTTCGAAAACAAATATGTGATTTTGTTTGATAAGAATATTTCTAGTTCGGTTATAGTTTGTTACAGAGAAAGCATGCCTTGGTGTATTACTTGTGATACTGATGACTGTGGCCATGTAGGATTCGCAATATGCCTTAAACAGCACTATGATAGAAACGATCAAATTATTTGCTGATTAAGTTGTATATTTAAGGAGCATCTTTTTTGATTCCCGTGTCCGATGATGGCGATTCATTACCATTGTCTCGATCTTTTCTATATCTCTCAGTAAATTTCCACCCGTATTTAATAACATAGGGTGAAATGAACGTGGTGATTATCGTCATAGTTCCTATCATTGGTAATATGAAGGAACTTGCAGCGCCAACATCTATTCCACCTTTTGCTACTACTAATGCGATTTCTCCTCCTGATGAAGACAATCCTACAGCAGTACGGGTTGAAGATAGCTTACTCACGCCTTGTATTCTAGAGGAAAGGTAGACTGTTAAGAATTTTGCACCTATTGAAACCCCTATTAGGATTAGTGCTGGGATTATAAACATTGGAATAAGTTTAAAGTCCATCAACGCTCCAACAGAGACAAAAAATAATGCAGCAAAAATGTCTTTAACGGGTGTAGCTAAAACACTAGTTACAGCATGCGACCTTGATTCTGCAATCAGTACGCCTGCAAAGAATGCTCCAGCTGCTACTGATATTCCCAACTGAAAAGATATGAACGCAAATCCAAAAGCAACGCCGACGGCTGCGACGATTAATACATCATGTTGATTGGTCCTTGCAACAACATCAATTAATTTTGGAACTATTTTTGATCCTACTATAAGTACTCCTGCAATAAATCCAATAGTGATTGCTATTGATGTCATGACTTCATTGACAGAAATATCTCCACTCACTCCAGCAGATTGGAATATAGCTAACAAAGAGATAATGAGAATATCCTCTATGATGGCGGTGCCTAGTATCAAAGTGGCGGCTTCATCTTTCATCATGTTAAGTTCTCCTAAAACCCTCATCACGATGACTGTACTTGTTACTGATATCGCTAATGCTATGAACAAACTATCATAGAATCCGAGTCCCAGTGCCTGTGCGGTAAAGAATCCTATAGCTAATGTTCCGAAGGCTTCGCTGGTAGCGATGATAATGGCTTTTCTGCCTATTCTTCTTAGTTTTCGTATGGGGAATTCCATGCCCACTGTAAAGAGTAACAAAATTACACCCATTTCAGCAAATAAATTAAGGACATCTGAATTATGGATAAGACTAAAAGGTGGAGTATAAGGACCGATGATAATACCTGCAACAATAAAACCAATAACTACAGGTTGTTTTAGTCTGTAAAAAATCAAAGTCATTACAGAGGCAATTATCATTATAACTGCAAAATCTTGTAAAATTTGTTCAATCGGTATTTCCACAACAGAATTTGTGGTTTACGTTATTTAAATAATCACGCTAGGTCCATATTTGGCCAATTTAATTATTTTAGTTTTTCAATGTATTACTACATTTTTACCAAACAGTTGATTTCATCTTCTTGTCTTTTTCAAATCAAGAAAATCTTAAACTGGGTAGTTATCCCCTCCTAGAACCATGTCAAAATGTAAAAAATACCTTGCACCTATGGCATGGCATACTGAATTAATACGAAAAGATACTATATGGATCCTTTAATCGTAGATTAACAACAGCATTGTAGCTCATCCTCTTCCTCTTCTCATGTTTGACCAATTTTTTAACTTTTGACTCTACCATTAATTTCTAAAACTTTCCTAAGAGAAAAAATTGAATTTATGATGCAACCATTTTTTTGCTATGAAACCAGTATCACTAAACGAAATTGTTTGGGTCTTAATAACTTGATAGTTATTTCCTATTCCAGATTGGCCGCCAAATTATACAATCTCTTATCTATAAAATCCTTGGTTATCATTGTGGGTGATTCTATCTTTAAATCCCGTGGTAGAATTTTGTTTATCTTAATAAATAATTTAATTTTATCGTTTGTATTTTCCTCGTAAATACATTTCATGATCATACGTTTAACCGTATTTACATTAATCATATTATACTAATGATAACAATGTTTATATTCATATCTATTACCTTGGATTTAGATATCCATTTTAATTCTTTAAATTTAGTTCTGCTTATAAATAATCAAATTGGATGTGGTTGATTGTTCTTCTTTAGATGAAATTAGGAAAAATATTGATTCAATAGACATGGAAATAGTTTCATTATTAGTCAGACGAGGTAAATATGTACAGCAAGCCGCGAGATTCAAGAGTGATTATCGCAACATAGAGGACAAAAAAAGGGTGGATGACATTATTGATAAAGTTACAAACTATTCACGAGAATTGGATTTTGATCCTACTGTGATAGAAAAAATATACTCTTTTCTGATTGAGGTTTATATTCAATTTGAAAAGAAAAAGTTTCTGAATCCTTAGCAGTCATCCATTCTATTCTTTGACGTAAATCTTGTCCATTCCGTTCAACTTCATATGTCAGAGAATTTTCCTTAATGCTTCAAAAGGTGCTTTCATACATTAAAATTACTGTTATCCTTTTGCTAAATTTTCTTTGCCAAGTGAAGAAAACAATGCATTAATTATGATGATTACCTATTTGGATGCCTGATTAAATCTGGCCTACTCTGACCCTTCATTTAACTATACTAATCAGAAAACTGAATTATGAAACTTATAATTAATTTTAATAAAATACAAATATTAATTCAGTCAAAGATAATATTGGAACTAGATCGTTTATGAAAGTATCAGATAGGATTAGTCGAGTTGAATATGCAATTCGAGATGTTATGTTACATGCTAGAGAATATCAAAAAACTGGAAAAGAAATTATGTATTTAAACATAGGTGATCCTGTGGCTTTTGATTTTAAGACTCCTTTGCATATTAAGAATGCCCTAGTAGATGCACTTGCTAGTGATAATGACTATTATACTGATTCTGAGGGGTGGAATGAACTTAGACGATCTATAGTGGGGAAGGAAAAAGGGAAAAAAGGTCTGGATTTGACCCCTGAGGATGTTTTGGTTACAAATGGAGTATCTGAGGGATTGGATATGGTTATGGGTTCCATTGTTGAAGATGGCGACCAGGTTTTGTTGCCTGGGCCTTATTACCCTCCATATTCTTCTTATGCAAAATTTTATGGTGGCAGCATAACTGAGTTTGAGATACATGAGGACGGTACACCTAATCTGGATGATATAAAAAATAAAATTTCATCAAGATCAAAAGCTATCTGTATCATAAATCCTAATAACCCTACTGGTGAGGTTTTCAGCCATAAAAGTCTAAAATCCTTAATAGATATAGCTGCCGAAAATAACTTGTATATCATTTGTGATGAAATTTACGATGAAATTGTTTTTGATGAAGAATTTAGGGGGATTGGGAGTGTTTCAAGAGACGCCCCAGTTATACTACTCAATGGATTTTCCAAAACTTATTTGATGACTGGATTACGATGTGGATATGTATGCATGAATAACAATTCCAGACAACTCGATCCATTAAGGCAAAATATTTTTAAACTTGCACGTGTTAGAATCGCATCCAACTTTCCAGTTCAAATTGCTGCAAATGCCGCTTTACACGGGTCACAGGAACATTTGCCCATTATGGTACAAAAATTAAAGAAAAGGAGAGATTTGGTATACAAAAGACTTAATGAGATCGACGATTTAGAATGCACCAAACCAAAAGGTGCCTTCTATATGTTCCCGAAAATAGAATTGAACAATAGATGGAAAAATGATTTAGAATTTGTAATTGATTTGCTAAATTCCACTGGCGTTTTAACAGTCCATGGGTCGGGATTTGGAAGCTCAGGAACTGGCCATTTTAGAATTGTATATCTACCACAAGAGGAAATATTGGAAAAATCTATGGATAAAATACAAACATTTATCACAAAAAAACCGGTATGATGTAGTTGTCGTTTGTGCCGTTAATGAATTTGTATTTCAATTCATAGAAATTTATCCTGTCTCTTTCTCCTCCCAAAGTAAACAAGGACTAGACCTATAGCGTACATTGCTACCGTAAATTTTTCATTAGTTATTTCAGAATTGAAAAAATTATCAACAAAAAATTCTGGTCCTAATTCTGTTGATATGAGAATAAGATTTCTTATTAATATGATGGTTGCCATTACTATGAACAGTATCCCAAGCGGAAACATCCATTCTTTACGTCTATCTCTTATTCTCTTATCTATCTTATCAAAGTCCATTTTATGCTCTATTATGAAAAATTAATGTTTATACCAGCTTTATCCCTGGATGTTTTATCTTATTCTGCTTCGAAGCATTAAGTAACATTGGAGTCATGACTTCTGCTTGATAAGATAACGAAAGTGGGCCCAAATAAATAGACCTAAGACCATTTATTTCTGACACTAGATCCGAGACCTTTGCTAGGGATTCTTTGTTATCCGTGCAAATAAAAGTGTCGGCATCAAGTGTGGCTTCTATATCTTTAAGTTTTATTTCAGAGATTGTATGAAAAGCTGAAACTATTTTATTACATTTTGGTAAATTTTCGGCAACCAAAGTCCCAGCCGATTTTTTTCCTTCTTGAAAGGGAATGTAATAAAATCCATCCTGATTCCTACCCATAGGAACTATCGGTGATACTACGATACAATTGTCATCAATAATGTTTGCTATTTCCATACATGTACTTTGGATATTTTCATAAGGAATGGAAAGTATTAGTATGTCGCTCTCTTTTGCTACGGAGAGGTTATCGCTGCCTCTGATAGTTCCTTTGATTTTATCAACATGTTTGCTATTTTTTATATTTTTCATATGATTTTCCGAAATAGTTTGAGCTTTTTGTTTATCTCGTGAGCCCAGTATGATTTCATGGTTAGCACACCATCTTAAGGCAAATCCTTCGCCCATACCACCAGTTCCTCCAATGATTCCAACTTTCATATTAATGTGTTAGATATCAAGTTCTAATATATTAAAGCACGTTTGGAGAAGATATCGATGGGTTCGATCTCTGGGATTAATCATATACTATATTTAGATGTCTTTTTCTTAGAATGTGGAAGAAATTTAGTCTGTGAAAAAACCCAGAGTCGAGCATCTTGTATCTGATTCTAGCATTATTTGTCTATATTTATCCATCCTCTATTCGATCATCTTGTTATTAGATTAATATACATTCAATCATTCTATTATTATATCAATTTGAATTCTAAATTGACCGATTTGTATATTTAACTTTCCTTAACACGAAATCCTATATCTCGTCCTTTGATATGTGTCATTAAAGAATATATCCGAAGAATCTTCTAAAGAAATGATTACTCACGTCACACAATTACAATTGTTGAATTATTTATGAATAGTTTAATATTGAAATAATTTTTAATATATTTTAAGTAAATTATGTCACTTATTATTTTCATGAGGCATGGTCAAGCCTATAACAATGTCAAAAGACTGTTAGTTGGAAGAAACCTTGAATCTCATTTGACCGAATTAGGTCGAAAACAGGTAAAACAAAGCAGCGAATTATTAAAGACAATTCCAATTCACAAAATTTATTCTAGTCCCGTAATCAGGACTAGAGAAACTGCAGAAATTGCATCAGATGCACTAGGACTGGATTACGAATTAGATGAACGATTATTTGAAATCGAACTGGGAAAATTAGTTGGGCTTTATTATGATGATGTTTTATCCACTCATGGTGATTTGTTTGCAAAATTTTATTCAGATAACGATGACGAAAATTCATTACTCGAATTTGAAGTGGAATCCTTTGGTTCTGTAAGGGAAAGGATTCGAAATTTATTACAGGAATTCGTCGAAAAGCATGTAAAAGAAAATATACTCTTGATTTCTCATCTGGATCCAATCAAAGCTGCGATTTCACTTGCTATGAATATAAAGCCTTCATCTGTATATAGCGTTCAAGTCCCTAATGCCTCTATTAATGTATTAAAGAATTATCAAAATAATCTAACATTGTGTGGTCTTAATATCTTAAATATGGAACGGTTTCTCACTGAATTTTGATACTTTTATTTAAGGTTAATTGATTTTATTTTCATTTTATTTTCTCTTGCCATTTTTTTGATCGTGTGATTGACATTTATCAAATTGATATAGCAAAAACCTTAAATGGCAGAAAGATTCACCAATCCAAAGAGAGTGGAGATTAAGGTATGGCTTTTTCCTCTGTTAACAAGATATTGTTGATTTTCATATTTAGTTCTATGGCTGTAATAGGTATACAAAGTATACTGCAAATAGTACATGCTGCTGAGGGTGGTGAGACTGTGATCCGTAGAGTTGAAATCTGGGGTCTATTTTATAGAATGATGGTTGCAGCTTTTATTGTTGGGGCTGTAGTTCAGGGTTTGAATGTTTATATTTCTTGGAGGTTTAGGGAGTCTAATCCCCGTTTCAAGAATATCGATAAAGCTGGAGGTAAAATTTAGTGGGGCACAGTACTCCGGAATGGGTGTATATAGGCGCCGTCACTGCGATCCTTATTTGGGTGGGGGCGGAATCTTGGAATATTGAACATACCTTGGAGTATGCTCCGCCTAACTCAGAAACAGTACGAGTAGTAGGTCAGCAATGGTTTTGGTCGTTTGAACATGCTGATGGCACTCAAGAAATAAACGAACTTCACGTAAAGGAGGGGATACCCTACAGGTTCGAGATAGTTTCAAATGATGTCGTTCATAGTTTTAGCGTCCCTGATTTTGCTATGCTCATGGATGCTGTTCCGGGGAGAGTTAATACAATGTGGAATGTATTCGACGAAACAGGCGAATACCTGATTGAATGTAGGGAATATTGTGGTATGCTTCATCAAGATATGAGGGCAAGATTATTTGTTGAACCCAATACTGAAAATGCTACTGCTATTACAAGTGAATCGGAACCGACAATATCTCAAGGCACTGGAACTGCTACTGTAATTGCACCAGGTGGAGGCGAAGTAGGGACTACTGGAAGTGGAACAATGAGAGTAGTTGAACCAGGCAATATGACCCAAACAGCTGCAAACGATTCTACGGCTGCCACTAATGCAACAAGTAGCAACGGCACTTCCTCCGAAAATGCTTCCTCAACAGCTGCAGCCTCTGGTCCAGCATTGTCTATCCCTGCAGGTGCTGCAACTGCCGGAAATCCATCTTATGCTCCAGACATACTAACAGTTAAGAAAGGAGATGTAATTACCGTAACCAATGATGATACTGCACCGCATACTGTAACCAATGGAGCTAGTCCTGGCGATGCTGATGCTGGAAAATTGTTTGATACCAGCATTATGATGCCTGCAGCAACAGCCCAAATAGATACCGCCACCTTAGAAGCAGGAGATCATCCATTCCATTGTACTGTGCATCCCTTTATGACCGGAACACTCACGGTACAATAAATATTTTTTATCTTGTAGCTTTTTTAAGAACAATTAGATATAGATCTTACAATAAAAATGATAATTATTTTAGATATTTCTGGTTATTGAGACTTTTTTATATATTTTAGAATATTTTGTAACAAAGGGGGATCCAAATGCTTTTATAGACTCGTTCCAATTTTATTGGATATAGGGGTGTTATTGTAAGAAAATGGTTCTAGAATTAAAAAAACCTCGACCCATATGGGAGATCATATTTTCTACCCATCATACTGATATCGGGTTATTGTATATTATAGCCTCAATGACGGCACTATTTGCTGGAGGGGCTCTAGCTATGGCGATCAGGGCCGAATTATTTTTGCCTGGTATACAAATATTCTCTGGCCAAGCAGATTTTTCAAGATTTTTCACGGTCCATGGAACAACTTTATTGTTTTTATGGCTGATCCCATTTGCTTCTGGGGTTGGTAATTATCTAATTCCAATTATGGTTAGATACAAAGATATGGCATGGCCAAAACTTAATGCTGTTGCATTTTGGATGATTCCACCGTGTATGTTCTTGGTTTGGGGAGGATTTTCCGATACTACTTGGAATGCTTATCCACCATATTCTATATTAAAAGCTCCAGGTCCAGCAGCGGATATGTGGATAGTTGGGTTAAAGTTGCTGGGATTGTCTTCTGTACTAGGTGCTATTAATTTCACTGTTACTATATTAAAAATGAAGCATCCCGACCTACCGCTGATGAAGATGTCATTGTTTAGTTGGGCAACCTTGGCGACTTCACTAATGATTATTGTAGCAATTCCTACATTTGCGGCATCACTGGTAATGCTCTATACAGACAGGTTGGGAGTAACTGGATTCTTTAATCCTGAAATGGGTGGAGATCCTATAGCGTACCAACATTTGTTCTGGTTCACATTCCATCCGGAAGTCTACATATTTGTGCTTCCTGCGATTGGTATGATGTATGAGGTAATTCCTACCTTCTCAAGGAAACCTCTATTTAGCTACTATTCTGGTGTTGTGGCGCTAATAGTTATATCGATTATAGGTTTTGGTTCATGGGCGCACCACATGTTCGCAGTCGGTATGAGTTTTACCGAAAAGACTGTTTTCATGGTGGGGACTTTGGCTGCAGTACCATCATCAGCTATGCACGTCTTTAACTTCTTGGCTACTATGTGGGGCGGGAGAATTAAATTTGCCGCGCCTATGCTGTTTTCAGTAGGAGCCATATTGCTATTCTTCTCTGCGGGAGCTGGAGGTGTAGTAAATACCGCAATGCCGCTAGACTTTTTGACTCACGATAGCTATTGGGTTGTCGGGCATTTCCACTTGTTCGTAATGGGAACCATATCGTTGGCGTTCACTGGTTTCATCTACTATCTGTTCCCGTTGATAACAGGTAGAATGTATGATACTAGATTGGCGAAAATACATTTCGTAATGACGTTTGTCGGAATTGCTGTAATATTTGGTATACAACATATTCTAGGATTATATGGATTGCCTAGAAGAGTTGTTGACTACCTGCCAATACCTGAGCTAATTATTATGAACCAAATAGCTAGTTTCGGAGGTTGGGCAATAGGCGCATCTTATGCCCTGTTCTTGTACAACATGATAAAGTCCGCAATGTTTGGCAAACCCGCTAATCCAAAGGATCCATTCGAGTTAGGTACCGGAGTTGAATACTACTATGACTACGCACGACGAGAACCACATCACTAGAACTACGCCAAAGCGTTTTATGAAGGGGTTGATAATAATTGTCATCCCCCTCATTTTTCTGGGGTTTATTACTATTGTGTATTGGAATGAAACTGCTAGCATTCCTCCACCTGTCTCTGCTCCACCACCTGCTCCACCACCTGCCCCCGTTAACGCTCCAGGAGCCGCGTCTGAAACAACAAGTAGCGGTGCTACCACTACAACCGCGCCAAATGCTGCTGCACCCGCTTCAGCAGGTCCTTCAATCTCAATTCCAGCAGGCGCTGCAACTCCTGGAAATCCGGCTTACGCTCCAGACACTCTGACAGTTAAAAGAGGCGATGTGATCACAGTAACAAACGACGATACTGCGCCGCACACTGCAACAAGTGGCTCGGGACCTGAGGATCCCAACTCTGCACAACTATTTGATACAAGTATTATCATGGCCGGTGACACAGCACAAATAAACACAGATAGTTTGGAACCAGCGGACTATAACTATCATTGTACTGTACATCCCTTTATGAAGGGAACAATTACAGTACAATAATTTTTTTTAATGTCAAAATATTAGATAGACTAAAAAATAATGCCATGAATTACGATAAGTTTCTTCAGGTTTTTTCAATTGGTACCTTATGCGTATTGTTTGGATTAATGACCCTGGGTGGATATGTTAGTTCTACAGGTGTAGGCTTATCTTGTCCACAGTGGCCCTTATGTCCACAGGGATTGATCCCTTCATATGAGTTTTTGATAGAATATATCCATAGAACGACTGCTGCAACTACTGGACTCTTGGTGTTTTTAACCATGATTTTTGTCCTTAGGGGAAAACATTCGCTCAAATCCACCAAGATGTTTTCAATCATAGCAGCAGCTGCCGTTGTGGGCCAAATAACATTGGGGGCAATTGTTATCAATGAAAAATTACATGCAGATTTAGTAACTGCCCACTTGGGTTTGGGCTTGGTCTTGTATAGTAGTATGATATATGTTGTGATAAACATATTCTATACAAATCTCAATCTAAAATCCGCACTGAATCCGTCTAAGCAGTCTAGACGTGATAATAGTAATACTCCTCAAGTAAGTTCACCGACTTAGCAATAGATAAATAGTAACTGTGATGCCGTCGTTTTCTATAAAAAACTTGAACAAAGAAAAAAAAACCATTTCGGTCCAAGACCTCAAACCATTTTTTATAATGGTTTTTTTGGCATTTTCTATATATTCCTCGATTCCAATTCCCTTTTTTGCTGCAAATGCTCATATCGATCGTTTTGCTTCATATAATAGCTCTGGAATGGGAATAGGCGACAAATATTATGTAATACAACAGTTGGAACCTGAATATGTAAAACCAAATGAACCATCAAAAGTTATGTTTAGTATTCAAGACAAACACGGTAAGGACGTTCACGATGTTACAATCATGGTTGAAATATATTCTATAAATGGAGAACGTGTGTTAGTGTTCCCTTGGACTACACTTGAAACTGGAGATTTTGATATCCCATTTGTATTTACAAAAAATGGTAATTATCAAATTGTATTGAGTATACTAAATGAAGACGTGGCAAATAGCAAAATACTTGATACAGTTCCTCCACCACGAACTATCCTGAATAATAGTGTAAACTGTAATTGTGAAAGAGCTGTATTTAATGTATCTATAACCGAGACTTTTGGACTGATTTCTGCTCTTACCATATATGGTGCAATTTTTGGGGTTATCATTGTGTTGGGAATCGTATTAATCTGGATATTTGTCAGTAGAAGAAAGAACAAATCCAAGACTGTCTAACGATGAATTCATAAAATGATTGGTGCTTTTTTGGATATGAGTGCAAGAACAATTTTGCAGTATATCATATTCATGCGGCGTTGGAGGGGGAGGAGAGAATGAGAGGGAGTACAATATGTTCCCCACTTTTGCACATGGTATTCAAATCTTTAGGGAATTAACTGTATCTTTTATTCTTTTCTGACGATAAATTGATTATTAAACAACGGATTAATCTTCAAAAGGATATTAAAAAGAAAATTACTAATTATGAACCAATCTTCATAGATGGATTTCTTTTTCTCATCTGTTTGCATTTATGCACTGTTACTCTTCCATTAACTTTGTCTCCCGATCCATTATCCTGAAAATGTAAATTTGGATTGGAGTTATAGCTAAATCATTGGAAGTAATAAAATTAGTTAGCAAGGTCTATTTGATGCGAGTGAAAAGAAAAAATCTAGGAAGAGTATCAAGAAATTCACCTAAAATACAAGGTGATGTAACTTTCATTTCAAATCGTCTAGAATTTGTATACCTCTTTTTAATTTATGGTGGCGATATCAGAAAATAGTGGTAAATTATATTTGTTATGGAATTAATATATATAATTTAATATTAATCATCATTTCGTTTTAGTTGTATTTATATTGATGTTTCCTTTTTTACTGACTATGAATAAATTAAAGAAAATCTCTTTAATTTTTATATCAAGTACTTTTGTTATAGCGTTATTGGCATTAGTAACTCTAAATGTCTTATTTATAGTGAGTGGAGTTGCTAGTTTTGTGATGGCTTTATATTATCTTTACATACAGAGGGCTAGACAATCATTTAAGAAAGATTTTTTGGATGCAATGAAATAACCTTTCAATTCTCTCCCCTATTGTTGGTATCTTTATTGATGTTGTTTGTCTGTTTACAACTAGAAACAAAGTAATCTACTTTATTTTTTTCAGATTCGAGTTTTAGCTGTGGACATGACATCGTCTATTGTATTAACAGTCATCTCATAGTCATCTGGAGTGTAAGACCATTTGACCTTTAAACAATAAAAATTATCTTATTTACTTGTTGACCCCTTACCCTGATCAAATTATCTATTCTCTATTTATCTCAGAAGGTCCATAACCTTAAAGGAAATATACATTCATTGTTATAACAAATGTGCAGGAAAGTGATTTGTCTCGTACATATGTTGTTGAAGTTAAGTTTGATCCCAGTGGTCAATTCGTGGTCAATGAGGCAACAATGGAGATCAGAGTTTCATTACGATGTGTCCCCGTTAAAGGGAAGGCGAACAGGGAACTAATAAATACCATTTCAAAACATTTTGACATAAAACCTTCAAATATTAAGATAATTCATGGATTATATTGTAAAACTAAAGTGATTCAGATCGTCTGATTTTTATACTCTTGTACTAATGTTGTTTGATTTGGTATGTAATGGGAGATCAAACTATATTTTGTGACTGTATTTGTTAAATAAAGCTCGTTAGTAGAATAACTACATATCCATCTATAATACAACTGTTCTCAAACAAATAGCATTTGTCAGTGTATATAGAGAGTATTATAGTTTGTTACTCAATTTGTCTTTCCAATAATCTTTGGATTATTTTTTCACCTATTACTGCTGATGCTAATTCTTGTCCTTCTTTGGTTTGAGCTGCAATATGTGGAGTGCACACTATATTATTGAGTTCTAGTAACTCCTTGTTTGTAGGAGGTTCAACTTCATAAACGTCTAGAGCTGCTCCGCCTATTCTTCTATTTTTTAAACAGTCTACAAGTGCCTCTTCATCTATGACTTCCCCTCTTGAAGTGTTGATCAAGAATGCACTATTTTTCATTCTTGACAATATTTCTTTGTTAATGAGGTGCTTTGTTAGATCAGTATATGGAACATGACAAGTTATAAAATCCGAACTTTCCACCAACGTTTTAAGATCTGCTGTAATAAGTGAAACTTCTTGAACAAAGCTCTTATCAATGGGAACAACATCATATCCTATCAGGTTCATTCTTAATCCCCTTGCTAATCTGGCCACATTTCTTCCGATCTTGCCTAATCCAATGATTCCTAAATATTTACCTTTTAATTCCACTCCAATTAGATCTTTCTTAATCCATTTACCATTCTTAGTAGCATTATTGGCAGCGGGTATATTCCTGCTTAATGAGAACATAAGGCCTAATACCAACTCAGAAACTGCATTTACTGAAGCTTCCCCTGCGTTAATTACCTCGATATTGTTATTTTGAGCTTCACTTGTGTCTATGTTGTCCAGACCTACTCCTACTCTTGCTATTATTTTTGCCCTCTTTGCATTTTGTATTACTTCCTTTGTTATCTTAGTCCTACTACGTACAACGATTACATCATAGTCTTTCACTTTGGATATTAATTCCTGATTTGCTATCTCAGGTAAATAATCAACAGTGAGTCCAGCCTTTTTTAAAATCTCAATTCCCTTTTCGTCAATGGAATCACATACTATTACACTGCCATCAATTTGCATATTTGAAAACTTTTTTATGGGAATATATTGATTACTTTTTTAATTTAAGGAAAATGTTTCCAACGTTAGGTAGACCTAACTGATTCGACAGAACCATCAACATACTTATGTTTTTCTTTGGTCAATAGTTGTATTAATAATAAAAATACTTATAATACATAACGCCGTTATTAACAGCATGACCGCAAAAGAACTAGATATGGATTACAGTAAATATGATTTTAAAGATTCAACCCAACTTTATGTATATTTAAGTAAAAAGGGCCTTTCTAGAGGTACAGTAGAAGAAATAAGCAAAATGAAAGGGGAGCCTGATTGGATGCGTGATTTTAGATTAAGGTCATATGATGTTTTTATGAGTAAACCCATGCCAAACTGGGGGGGAGACTTGTCTCACATAGATTTTCAGAATATTTATTATTACGCTAAAGCTGCTGAAAAACAAAGTAAAAATTGGGAAGATGTTCCAGAATCAGTTAGAAATACCTTTGAAAAGTTAGGTATACCGGAAGCAGAGAGAAAATTCTTAGCTGGTGTAGGGGCACAATATGAATCAGAAACAGTTTATCATCATTTGCGTGAAGATCTTGAGCAACAGGGTGTGATATTCCTAGATACTGATACAGCAGTTAAAAAATTTCCTGATTTATTAAGAAAGCATTTTGGAAAAGTTATTCCACCAGAAGATAATAAATTTGCAGCACTAAATAGTGCAGTATGGTCAGGTGGTTCATTTATTTATATTCCTCCAAATGTAAAAGTAGATTTACCATTACAAGCATATTTCAGAATTAATGCCGAAAATATTGGACAATTTGAAAGAACTTTGATTATTGCTGATGAGGGTGCCGATGTTCATTATATTGAAGGATGTACTGCTCCTGTCTATTCTACCGAGTCTTTACATTCTGCTGTAGTCGAATTGATTGCAAAAAGAGGAGCACGAATTAGATATACTACTATTCAAAATTGGAGCAAGGATGTATACAACTTGGTTACAAAGAGAGCATACGCTTATGAAAATGCATCTGTTGAGTGGATAGATGGTAATCTAGGCAGCAAACTCACGATGAAGTATCCTGGGGTTTACATGTTAGGTAAGAATGCTCATGCTGAAATAGTGTCTGTGGCTTTTGCAGGAAAGGGTCAACACCAAGATGCTGGTGCAAAAGTGGTCCATCTTGCACCCAATACCACTTCTCGAATTACGAGTAAATCTGTGAGTAAGGATACCGGAAGAACCACTTATAGAGGATTATTGCATGTGGCAAAAGGAGCACATGGAGTAAAATCAAATGTTCGATGTGATGCATTATTACTTGATGAATTTTCAAGGACTGATACATATCCGTATGTTGAAGTTAATGAAGATGATGCAACCATTACTCATGAGGCAACCGTGGGAAAAATAGGTGATGAGCAAATATTTTATTTAATGAGTAGAGGCTATTCCGAATCTGATGCCTTGAGTATGATTATAGGTGGATTTATGGAACCATTTACCAAAGAACTCCCAATGGAATATGCTGTAGAACTAAATAGAATGGTAAAAATGGAGATGGAAGGTTCAGTAGGTTAATGGTAAGTTTAGCTTCATCTTTAGTCATTTTATTTTTTCATAAAGATTGATTCATAATGATTCCATTATCATTGCTTTCAGAAAATAATTTACATGAAATACTGTCCACTAATGAAAGTGAACCCAATTGGATGATGTCTTCTAGAAAGGAGATTTTATCCAAATTTTCTGGCTTGCCTAATGAAGTTTCACCTTTATATTCTAAATACTCTGGATTAACTCTTTTAGAACCAAACAAAGTTTATTTTTCTAACGAGACCACGAATTCTATTTCAAAAGACCTTAAAATGCGACTACAGGAAATAAAGTCTTCTCCAAGCATACTTTTAATAGGTTCCTCTGTTGCACATATTTTTGTTCCAGAGGAATTATCTAAAAAAGGTTTAATTATTTCGACAATTCAAGATGCCATAAAGAACAATTCAGAACTAGTGAAAAAGTACTTTCTAGATAAAACCAACAATTATGCAGATGATCGTTTTCTCGCATTAAGTTCTTCTGCCTTTCAGTCTGGTTTCTTTATTTACATCCCAAGAAATTTGATGATTGAGGGGCCGATTAGGATTGTATATTCTCTAAAAGACGATCGTACATCATCAATTTGTAGAAATATCGTTATTGCTGATGAAGGCTCCAAAGGAACAATAGTACAGGAATTGTACTCATCATTTCCTACATTTGCTTCATCATATTCATCGTCAAACCATAAAATATCAAATACAAAAAATGAAACTCAAGAAAATGATTCAAAAGATAAACGACAAGAATGCTATTTTGAGGTTCTTGAATGTATTGTCAAACCCGCTGCGGAACTTGAGTTCATTACTTTGCAAGCTATGAATTCTGAAACTGTTTGTGTTGCTAATAGAAAGGCCTATGTCGAAAAAGACGCTAAGATGTCCTGGTATTCTGGAATGTTTGGTGCACGCCTTTGTCGATTCAAGACCGATAGCGTTATGAAAGGCTCAGGCGCACGAGCTGAAGATGTAGAAATAGTTTTTGGTACAAATAATCAATCATTTGACATTTCATCTAATCTTGATCATATTGGGTTCAGTAGTAGGGGTAAAGTGCTAGTTAAATCAATTGTAAAAGATGCTGCCAAGTCCTTATTTAAAGGAATGATAAAAATCCGAAAGGATGCACAGGCTTCAGAATCTTATTTGGCCGGGCATGCAATTTTATTAAATAAAGGTGCCCAGGCAGATGCTATTCCCGGATTGGAGATTGAGACCAATGAAGTTAAAGCTACACATTCTGCGTCAGTATCTCAGATTGATGAAGAACAAATATTCTACTTGATGTGTAAGGGTTTGGATAGAGAAAGTGCTAAGCGGGAGATAATAAATGGGTTTGTGGAACCTTTATCTCGAAAAATGGGCCCATTTATTCGTGCTTGGATAAGTTATCTGTTTGAGAACAAGTGGACTGGAAAACCTCTAATGTTAAAGGGTGATGAGGTTATGGAACAGATTCTTGAAGTAGAAAAATCACGATATAAAGAAACTGCAGATATATTTGAGAAACATTACAAATACAGGTAAAGAAAAAATTTGAAAGATGAAACTTTACATCATTACCTTTATTTTTATATTTGAATTAGGTGTTATAAATTGACCAGCATACAAAAATGGATTGATATTTCCCAATTCCTCAAGTTAAAGAAAGGAGAAATGGACGAATTTGATTATGAAGGCAAAAAAATCATGATATTAAACCTAAACGGCGAATTTTGCGCCTCAGATCGCATTTGTACTCATGCATACGTTGACCTGACCGGGGGTATTTTAAATGAATCTGAAAGAACTGTAACCTGTCCATTACATTTATCGTCTTTTGATTTAAAAAGTGGCAGCGCATTGAACCTGCCTGCAGAAAAACCACTTGAGATTTATCCAATGAAAAAGGAAAAGAACAAGCTGCTAATTTTGATATAATCTTTACCCGTAATTATATTTTCTGTCTATGTTTTACGTATCTCTTAAATCATTTATCTAAAATATGTCACTATTTGATCAATCGAAGTACCGATTCCAGAGCACCATTAATGGTATATTCAGATGATTCTATAAAATCTATTTTATTTTTCTTTAATTCAAGTGAAGTTTTTGGTCCTATTGAAACTACCTTATTTACCTTTAAGGCTTGAAGTACTTCTCTTTCATTTTTGCGAAACGATAATTGAGAGAATTGATGATAAATTATTTTAAAAAAAGATCTGACCGTAGAGGGGCTTGTAAAAATCAGAAATATTTTTTCAACGCGATTAGGTAAACCCAATAACTTCTCCCACTCCTCTGAATTCGATACATTTTTGTTTTCTCTTGTTTCATAAAAGAAAACTTGATCCAGTATTATATTTTCGAATTTTGTATCGATATAATTATTAGACTTTACTGATTCTGCACTTCGGGGCATCAGGATTTTTGGGATTTCTTTTTGATATTCTGTTTTGCATTCTCTATTCAAGTTTTCTAAAAACTCCAGTATATCCGATGAGGAATATTTCTTATCGATGACATTGGTAGAAGATCCTAACTTTGACTTAAATCCATACCCCTGCAATGTTTTTTTGGTCTTAGGTCCAATTACTATCATATTTATCTTATTTAGTTCCTCGATGATTCTTTCATAGTTGTGTTGGTTTTTTGCAATTTCAAAAAATATTTTGACCGCATTCGAGCTCAAAAAAATACAATAGTTATAAAAGCCATTACTGAGTCTTTTAAAAGATTCTCTCACTTCTTGTGAGTCAATTTTATTAAAAGATATGGTGGGTAACGCAATCAATTCAATCCCATCTAAATGAGCTTGGTCAATGTTTTGGTTTTGGATATCATCCGTCAATACTCCTTCATTTGTAATCACAATAATTATTTTTTCCAACTTATTTGATTGTCTCTTTCTTTTTGATTAGAATCATGATTCCCCACTGGTTTGTTGAATGTACCATTTGATCTTCTTGTGAAGATTTACTATGTTTCCAATTATAACTATGGCTGGGGGTTTTACATTATATTCTTTAGCTAAACTAACTATGTTGCCTAAGTTGCCAGTAATTACTTTCTGATTCTTTAAGGTGCTGTTTTGGATTATTGCTACTAGGGTTCTATCATCAATTTTTCTCCCTTTTATTTTGTTTATGATCAATTCTAACTTTTCTGTTCCCATATAGATCACCACAGTATCAACCGCTTCAAATAATTTATCCCATTTTACTTCGGGAGTTTTCTTTTCTGGATCCTCATGACCAGTAACGAATGCTACAGCGGAGCCGTACTTTCTATGGGTGAGTGGTATTCCAGAATAATTAGCTGCCCCAATACCAGACGTAATCCCCGGAATGATTTCAAATGGGATTTCATTGTCAGCCAAAATCTCTGCTTCTTCTCCTCCTCTCCCAAAAATAAAAGGATCACCGCCTTTGAGTCTTAATACCTGTCTCCCCATTTTTGCATACTTTATCATCAACTCATTTGTCTTATTTTGATGTGTAGTCGGGTCCCCGACATTTCTACCGACGTACACTTTCTCTGATGTATCTGGAAATAGTTTAATAATTTCGTCTCCAATCAGTCTGTCATATAAAATTACATCAGCTTGTTTTATTAATTCAAATACCTTTATTGTCAATAATTTTGGATCACCGGGACCTGCTCCGCAAATGAAAACTTTGCCTAGTCTATCGTTGTTTTTCATTCTATCAACTCATCTAATGTATCGATATTCATACTAGTATTATTCCATTCTTTTGTTATTTCTTTAGCCCCTTTTGAAATTAATACTTCTGCTACCATTCGACCCAATTTTCGTGGGTAAGCAGCATTATATTGTTTCTTTACTTTGATAGATTTTCTTCCGTCTAACGAATAAACTACGGCAAAAAGTGTCATTAACCTATCCTTGTTTTTTAAAGTGGCTAACGCTCCCATTGGAACTGTGCAACCAGCTCCAATACTTTCGGTAAGAGATCTTTCAGCCTGGATTTCCTTATGCGAGTTCTTGTGCTCAATTTGCTTTAGCATTTTTACAAGATCTTTGTCATCTTTTCTACAAACAATTGCTAGGGCTCCTTGACCAGGAACTGGTGTAAAGCTCTGAATACTAAGTCTTTGTGTGATCTGATTTTTCATACCCAATCTCTCAATTCCTGCTTCTGCTAGTATTATTCCAGAATAAGGATTTTCTTTTGATTTGTTTATTCTTGTTTCTATATTACCTCTTATTGACTTTACCCTTAATTTTGGATACTTGGTTCTAATCTGTATGGCTCTTCTGATACTACTTGTTCCTATTATAGAACCTGTTTTTAGCTCATGAATCTTATTGTTATTTATACTGTTTATAAAAACATCGTTCGGTCTTTCTCTTTTGGGAATACATGCTATTACTAACTTATCAGATATCCCTCCGTGAAGATCTTTAAGACTATGTACTGCAAAATCAGCTTTATACTGAAGTAATCTTTCATTCACTTCTTTTTCAAATACTCCAGTTTGATTAATTACATAAAATGGTCTTTTATCTCTGTCACCTTTCGTAGTAACTTTGTCCATTCTAATGTTTAGGTTTGGTTTAATTTCCCTCAAAGATGAAATAATTAAGTTAGTTTGATAAGTGGCTAATTTGCTAGCTCTAGTAGCAACAACTATTCCCTTAATACCTTTTCACCTTCGATAATGCCGTTTCATAAGCATCTAAAGTTTTTTCAAGATCTTCCTCATTATGTTGAGTTGAAATAAAACAGGTCTCAAACGGGGAAGGTGGGATGAATACACCTTTTGCGAGTAATATTCTAAACATGTCCATAAAGAACTTTGTATTTGATGATTTTACTGAATAATAGTTGCTTATTATTTTATCCGAAAAAAACAATTGAAACATAGAGCCAATAGAATTTACGGTAGCGTCAATTTTCTTGTCTTGTACCATATTTCTTACTGCTTCAACTAATTTGTCACAGGTTCTGGCTACTCTGGGATATATGATGTTCTTTTCATCAATTAAGATCTCTAAAGTTTTCAAGGCTGCTGTTACTGAAATTGGATTCCCAGCGTATGTACTAGCTTGATATACCGATCCACTTGGAGCTAATCCCGACAATATTTCTCTGTTGCCTGCAAGAAGTGAGATGGGATATCCATTTCCCAAAGTTTTGGCAAATGTAGCCATATCTGGTTTTATACCAAAAAATTCGCTTGCTCCACCCAAGGCTAATCTAAATCCAGTTACCACTTCGTCAAATATCAAAACAATGTTATTTTGTTTAGTTAGGTTTCGAATACTATTAAGATAATCTTTTTCAGGAAGAATTAGACCCGTATTAGCCATAACTGGTTCAACTATGATACAGGCTATGTCATTGCGATTCTGTTCATTATCTATCGCCGAGGTAAGTGACTCTAGATCATTATAGGGAACGGTGATGGTTTTTGAGGCACTCTCTGATAATATGCCATCGGAATATTCTTGGTTGGCTGCCCCAGAACCAGCTTTATTTAGGACATAATCATAAGCACCATGATATCCGCCCTCAAATTTTATTATCTTTGATTTTCTTGTATATGCCCTTGCTAAGCGAATCGAATGCATAGTTGCCTCAGCTCCAGTATTCATAATTCTTATCATTTCTGCACATGGAATTATTTTGGAACAAATTTCAGCTAGCTGAGTTTCCTTTTCTGTAGGCGTACAAAATAAATTGCCTTTGTCTATCTGACTCTTTATTTCAGAGCCTATTTGTTGATTACCATGTCCTAGAAAAACTGATCCGTAACCTAGGCAATAATCAATTAATACATTACCATCATTGGTAAATAGCCTACTTGCGTTGGCAGATTCAACAAAAAAAGGGTACGGTTGAAAATATCTGACTGGACTATTAACCCCTCCTGGAATCACTTTGGATGCTTTTTCAAATAGAATACGTGATTTGTCAAATGTTATATCCGTCATGAGGTATAATGATATTGTTGGTTATATGTTCTAGATATACATTATCTAATATTTTAGTTATCAACACTTTTTGTCTAAAAATGTCTAACTTTCGATCATCTCATTAATTGAGTTTTGGATGATTCTTTGATTGTTTCTACCTTCTGGATAGATGCATATCTACATACATATTTACATTCATTAGCTACTAATCAAGTGATCGAAACAATTTTGTTTTTTCTTGGATTTTCATTTGTTTGGAGTCATATGTATAAGACAAGGACTAAGTAGACATCTATGCTATATACATACCTTCTTCATCAACAACAAGAAAGGGACAATTTATAAATACTAGATTTTGATCTGCTTGGTCAAAAAAGTAGAAAAAATGTGATTTAAGGGACACTATGAAGAAACTCTATCTTGCTGCTGCCAATATTATTAATACTGTTCCAACTATTGCTAGAATAAACCCTACTATCTTCGCTATGGTATTTGCACAAGGAGGCAGCATGCTTGAAATCGAATAAAATATTACACCAATTATAGTAATAATTATTCCAGAAACCCAACTCACATAATATTTGTAACTTTATTAGAATATCATTGTTTAGTGACAATCTTTTAGCAAATTCTAGGAATGCTCAACTAAAAGGCTGACATTCCTTCTGTAATGATTTTATCTATTGCAGCGGTCCCGATATTTTGACCTTCAGTGTGATTTAATCACGATCTGGTTTATTGAAACATCCGAATTCTAAATCTTAGTATTTGGCACGTTAGAGGATGATTAAAAATGTATCCTAAATAATCGCCAGCATGATTTTAAAAACTAGCTGCTTGTTTCCTGATTTTGGTTTTTTTTCCAAATTTTCTCGCTTTTTCTAGAATCTTGTAATAGGTCATTGTTTGGTTAAAAACTAATGAGATAATGAATATAGTCGCGAGTATTACAGCAAGCATAAAAGTTAAATGCTGTAAAAAACTCATACCTATTATAAAAAGTCATACACTTATATGTCTAATCATTTATATGCGTATTCTTAAATAGACAGAAATTAATAGGTTGTAAAAAACTTTGAATTAATAATTATTTTTTAGAAAATTCAGATCACCGAAAGTGGCTAGGTAGGAAAACCTGTCAACTGCTGGACTATCTCTTTATGGACAGATCCTTCAAAATACTTTAATCACTTCTTAATTTATCTTTAATAAGAAATTCATAAAAGATAATAAAGGCAAATGTCCATAATAGTTAATGCAAAATTATGTAACATTAATCCTTGTAGTTTTGTTGATAAGTGGTTTTTCTTCTTTAGGCTTGCTTGCAACTACCACTTTGGCATTGCCTATTGATTTTCTTGACAATACTTATGTTTTTGGACCTATTACTGGGTTAACACAGGATAATAACGGTACAATTGATTGGGTACTTGCAGGAGTATGGAGAGCGAGCTTACCTAACGCTACTGATACCTCCTCTGATACAAACAGTAGTTCATTTAATGCAGCAATCGAAATGATTCGACCTGATGGTACTGGTAGACATACCCATACTGTAACTGATTTTACTTTATTAAATTCATCGCAATCTGATACTAATTCTACAGTCTACAATGGGACTTCCAGTGTTAGCCTTGCCAAAGGTCCGGCACTTGACATTCCTACTTCCATTACATCGTCAAATAAGAGTATAATATCAATATGGCTTGATCCTGAAAGTGTGGATCATCATTTTGGTGAATCACATACAATATTTGGAATAGTAGCGAGCCCTGAATTTGACAGGTCCATTCAGAATTCTCCTCTACAAAATGGACCCGGTAATAATACACTGGATCATTAAATAACTGGATTTTTCTTCTCTTTATTTTTGGACTTTAAAAAACTATTTAAATAATGGATCATTGATATTACGAGATGAAGCTTATTCCATTTGCTATTTTAAGCCCACTTGTGATTGGTGTGATGTTATTAACGGCAAGCCAATTCTCTGCATATGCCCTCGAATTTGCACATAAAACTATGTGGGGGGAGAAAGGTGTTGCTCAAGGTCAATTTAACCAGGTTTCTGGTATCGGTGTTGACTCTGAAGATAATGTATATGTATCAGATTTTGCCGGCTATACAACCAAAATGATCCAAAAGTTTACTCCTAATGGCACATTTATACTTGGCTTTGGTACTTTTGGCAATGGACCACAGTACTTTACTAATCCTGCAGGCATTGCAATAAATTCCAATGATTCTGTTTACATAGCTGACTATGGAAATCCCACGTATGCAATAAAAGAATTTACTTCCAATGGCACATTTATTCGATCTATGGGATCATTTGGTCTTGGTCCTGGATTATTTATTAATCCAGGTGGTCTCGGCGTGGACAAAGAAGATAATATTTATGCCACAGACATCGGAGAAAATAGTAATGTACAGAAATTCGATCAGAATGGAAATTTCTTGACTAGTTTTGGGACTCCGGGTAATGGTAATGGTCAATTTAATAACCCTGCGGATGTAGCCGTGGATTCAAATAATAATATTTTTGTAACTGATTCTAGTAACAACAGGGTACAAAAATTCGATCAGGATGGAAATTACTTGATGAAATTCGGAACCTTCGGATCAGGCAATGGTCAATTTAAAAAACCTATCGATTTAGCAATAGATCCTGCTAACAATGTTTACGTGACAGATAGTGATAATAACAGAATCCAAGTTTTTAGCAATAATGGCACGTATATCACTCAATTTGGAAATATAGGTGCATTACATGAGATGGTTGAGGATCCGGTCGGAATTGCATTGGATTCCCAAGGAGATGTATACGTGGCCGATGGGAGAGATACAGACATTCACGTGTTCTCTCCAATACCTTAATTTTTTTATAATTTTCTATAGCATTATACTTGATTACCTAATGTTTGACTATTCTATACCAAACCAAACTAAACTTTCATTCTTTAACTATTTCTTAAAATTTCTGCCATTTTTTTTGCATAATAAGATATTATAATATTTGCACCTGCTCTTTTGATAGCCGTCAGAGATTCCGTAACAGCAAGATTTTCATCCATCCAATTATTCAATGTAGCTGCTTTTATCATGGAATATTCTCCAGATACACTATATGCTGCAATTGGATGAAGAGTATTTTGCTTTGCAGCATAAATTAGATCTAAATTGGGTATCGCCGGTTTTATCATTAGAACATCGGCGCCTTCTTCTACATCTGATTTGATTTCTCTACTCGCCTCTCTTGAATTATGATAGCTCATTTGATATGATAGTCTATTTCCAAATTCAGGTTTTGAGTGTGCTGCGTCTCTAAATGGCGAAAAAAAAGATGATGCCTGTTTAGCAGAATATCCCATTATTAGTGTATCTTTAAATTCATTATCATCAAGAATATCTCTTATGGTTTTTACCTGGCCATCCATCATGGCTGAGGGTGCAACTATGTCAGCACCGGCGATCGCATGGCTTAAAGCAGTCTTTGTCAGTATATCCAAAGATTTGTCGTTATCAATCTCATTTCCATGGAAAATTCCACAATGGCCATGTGAGGTATACTGACATAGACATACATCCGTAATTATAGCTAATTTTTCTCCAAAGTTTTTCTTAATGGATTTGATGGTTTCTTGAACAATGCCTTTGTCATTGAATGAATTTTTTCCATTAGAGTCTTTTTTTAGTGGGATCCCAAAGAGTATTATTCCCTTAATTCCAAGGGTTGAAATCTGGTCAATTTCTTCTAAAATTTTATCTGGAGAATATCTAAATATTCCTGGCATTGATTCTATTTCCAGATTTTTGTTTATCCCTTCTTGAACAAATATAGGCATAACAAAGTCTTTTGGAGATAAACGTATCTCTTGGAAGAGTTCTCTTATAGCAGCAGTTTTTCTTAATCTCCTTAATCGCATTTTCGGAAAGAGTTCATAACTAGAATGTTTATCTGAGATGAAAGTTGTGTTATCTCTAAAATCGCTATCTATACTTTGGTTCTTGTCTATGTTCCTTGATTTATCTACGTTACGGTTTTTCATAATTAAATAACTTTAAAGCCAAATTTATTAATTCATTTTCATTTTTATTATTTGCAAATTCCTTTCGTAGATTATTCATAGGTGTAGATAATATCCCTTCTACCAGTGCATATGAAAACTGTTCAAGAATCTTAATATCATCATTACTAACTCTATTACCAATTAGTGATAAGGCCTTTTTGAATTCTTTGTTTCTTATAGAATCTGCATTCTTGAATATGGTTATTATAGCTGGTTCAGAACTCTTTCTTTTTAAAATTTCCTTGATTGCTATCAGTTCATCATTTATTATCTTTTCTGCTGATTGAATTTCTTTTTTCCTTCTTCCAACATTCTTTTCTACAATTTCTGAAATTTGATCGATATTTACCAATTTGATATTATTTAGAGTAGCAATCTTGTCTTCTACAGTTCTGGGATTTGATAAATCAAAAATCATTAATCCCTTGTTTCTGTTTTTCATCATATTGGCAATTCTCTCATATGTTAGTAAATAATATGGAGCAACCGTTGAGATGAATACAATATCTATATTGTCATTGATTTTTTCCAAAGCCGTTTCAAAAGGTATGGGGGAACCAGCTACAGTATCTGCAAATGATCGTGCTCTTTCAAAAGTTCTGCTTGTAACAAAAAATTTCATATTTCTTTGTTTCAGAGCTTTCGCGATTAAACTAGCTCCCTCTCCAGAGCCAATGAGGAGAATCTCTTTTTCTTTGATGTCATCAAAATATTCATACGCTAAATTTACTGCCATAGACCCAACTGATGTGCTTCCTTTGTTAATACCTGTTAAAGTTCTAACTCTGCTTCCTATTTTTATCGTCTTGTCAAAAAGTATGTTTAGATTCGGACCTGCAAATCCGTTTTTTCTTGAAAACTCTAGGGATCTTTTGACCTGACCCAAAATTTGATCCTCGCCTACTACTAACGAATCAAGCCCAGATGTTAATTTCACTAGATGTTTTAAAGCTTCTTCCCCATCGTTTATTATTACATTATTTTTCACTTGATCTGCTGGTAAATTAATTAAATAAGACCATGCGGTAATTAAATTCTCATAATCAGGATTTATTCCTACACCATAAATTTCAACACGATTACATGTCTGCAAAATAATACATTCTTGCAAATCAGCCAAATTCAACAGGTGTTGATGAGCATCAAAAATATCTTTAAAAGCAAATTTTTCTAATATGTGAATAGGGGAGTTTTTAAATGTGACTCTTATATTGACAAATTGTGATGATTGTACTCCTAGATATAGCGTCATCTGCTTTTATTATCCTCCCATTTATCTAATGTATTAATAATTCTTTCTTTGGCCTTATCTATGTTATTTTTTGCTATTAATTCTTGAATCTCTCGATCGTCTACTATGCTGTACAAAAACTTCCTTCTTTCATGTTGATTCTCGATGTAGTCTCTTACATGTTCTCTGGCAAATTCTTGAATTTTAATATTATCTGTATCTTTTTTCCCTATTATATTTTTTATAGCATTTTCAATTCTGTCTCTAATGATTTTGCTCATTAAGGGGCTTTTCCCCGACGTGGAAATTGCTATCTGAATTATTTCATCAACATTTATTATCGAAGTGAAAAAGAAATCACTTGCTGAGGCATCATCAATGCTATAAGATAGTAGTCCTTTCTCCTTTGCCCTCTCTATAATTTTTTTGTTCAAAAATGGATCATTAGTTGATGCAAAAACTACAAAAATATCATTAAACTCATCTATGATACTTGGATCCTCAATTTTTCTTCTTATTATAATGATTGGATTATTTTTTCCCTCTATTTCATAAAGCGATTCATTGACAGTTTCGCTTATTACTATTATTTTGCAATCGTGTTTAGACAACGATATTATCCTCTTGGCGCCCTCCATGCCAGCCCCTATCACCAAGATATTTCTGCCTTTCAGGTTTAAGTCAACAATCACGTTTATTAAAGATCGTCTTCAATTAGATTTAATATAGTTTATTTATTAAACCCATGACTACATCATGCTTCAGGTAATAAACTAAAATTATGGCATTCTTTTTCGTTAGATTAGTCCCATTCCATATTTTTCTAATTTGCCTTTAACATTGTTTAGTCCGAATTATTAGCATTATTGAAATATTGGATTAGATAAAATAATGTATATTTGAATTTTAGTCCAGATTCTAGTCCGTTCTTTAATACTAAATCGAATAAAAATCCTTTTTCTTTAGATTTATTACCTAATTTACCCGATGATATGATAAAGTTATTAAAAGAATCAGGCTATCTGTCCATAAAAGATCTGGTTATAGAGGGACCGTTTGAAATTTCTACCAGGGCTGGAATCAGTATCGATGATTCTACCTTCATTTATAATCAATCTATTACATTTCTTGAGGAGTTTGGAATAATGGAAAAGCGCTTTACTCCCGCTACCGCCTTGTATCATAAACGAAAAAAAATAGGAAGGATTTCTACGGGTTCTGAGAACTTTGACAAACTTCTTGGGGGTGGAATTGAAACTAATGCTATTACCGAAGTTTACGGGGAATTCGGAACGGGGAAAACGCAGTTATGTCATACTGCTTGCGTAATGGTACAACTCAATCATTCGGAAGGCGGGCTAGAAGGCGGAGCACTATTTATTGATACTGAAAATACTTTTAGACCCGAAAGAATTGATGCCATTTCAAGAGCCCGTGCTCTAAACCCAAATAAAATCCTTGATAACATTGTGGTTGCAAAGGCATACAGTAGTTCGCATCAGGAACTGATATTATCTGAGTCAAGCAGAATAATTGAGTCTCAAGACATAAAGTTAATGATATTTGATTCTGCGATCTCTTTATACCGTTCTGAATTTCTGGGGCTATCTACCCTATCAATCCGTCAACAGCGTTTGAATAAGTTAGTTCATACTATTATGAGGATCGCTCAAACTCACCAAATCGCCGTCTTATTAACCAATCAGGTTCAGTCCTCACCAGAATCGGGTTTTGCCGGGAATGCCTTTAAAGCTGCTGGCGGAAATATCTTCGCGCATTCTAGTACATACCGGATTTTTCTGAGAAAGGCCGACAGAAATCGGATCGCTAGAATTGTCGATTCGCCAAATCATCCTGAGAGTGAAATTTTGTTTTCAATAGGAGAATCTGGAATTTCTGATCCTATAAAGAAATGAAGTACAAGTAGAGATATTGTATTTTGATTGTAAATAATTTTTATTAGGGTATTTATGAAATGATGTTATGCCCTCATCACACGGAACTAGAAGGAAATCCCGATCGATATTAACAAAATCTAACAAAATTACCGGTATATCATATTTGCTCATAGAATATAAACCAGGTGATAAAGTTGTAATTGATATAGACCCAAGCGAGCATAATACTATGCCTCATAGACGTTTTCAGGGCAAAGTTGGAATAATCGAGCATGTTGGCAGACGCATAGTTAAAGTCGTTGTAGTGTTCGGAAGTAAGCCAAAGTACTTGCAAACAAAACTTAATCACATTCGACCAATAGTTGTCTAACTAATTATAAAGTGTGTGCTTGATTTGCCTGAAGTAATAAAAAGAGAGATCGTCACTTTGTCTGAAGTGAAAAAAATATTAGAATCTATTCCTGTGGATGAGATGGATCAAATTCAACGTTGGACATTTGATTACTCTAAGAAGTTTTCAAAGGTTGATTACGAGCCAGCTAAAGAAATGGTCGATAGGCTTATGGCTGAAGGTGATTTGACCACTGAAGAGTCTGTAGAATTGGTAAACGTAATGCCGCGGTCCATAGAAGAATTGAGGGCTTTTACATTTGGGTGGAAAAAATTAATAGTTACAGAAAAACTTGAAAAGATTAAATCCATTTTACTCTCTAAGAGTGAGAATAATGGGGACGAACAACTTCAATCACAAGTTGAAAGTTAAATAAAAAGTCATTTCTTATATATTTGTAAAGGTAAAACATATTTTGTCAAGGTATAATTCAAACAGAGATAATTATAGCAGACATGGTGATACTTTTTCTCCACGAAAATTCGAAGAGTATGCTTACATTTTAGATTATATTCAAAATGGAAAATCTTCTATAGTGAGAATGAGGGAGGGAGTAATTATTCACGCAATAGGTGAAGAGCATTTAACATTATTGGAATTATTGGGAATTAGTAACGAAAAATTTAGCATTGGTGAACGTGTGTATATCGGTAAAGATGGGCGTGAGAAGATTATTAGTGTATTGGGCAGACTTGATTATACTCACATTTCTCAATCCGCAAAAAATGAATTACCAATTGTAATTGAAAAAATAGTCAATGTAAATGAAAAACGATTTATAGATTATTTCAATTCCGCTCAACCAATGACACCACGGGTTCATTCCCTTGAGCTTATCCCTGGAATAGGAAAAACATACATGAAGTCGATACTGGATGAAAGAGATAAGCGAAAATTCGAATCATTTTCAGATCTACAAAATAGGACAGGATTACGAGATGTAACAAAATTGATTGCAAAAAGAATATACGATGAAATTTCTGGCGAAACCCGAATGAATATCTTTGTAAGAAAATAGGGGTAATTTTTATTCCAGAATTTTCACGGCAATCTATTCAAAAAAGTTAGGTCACAAAATTTCTCAACTCACATTGAAAAAACCTACTATTTTAGGACAAAATTTTCTCGTAGATCATACTATGATGAGAAAAATAATTCAGGAATCTAAAATCAATAGAGAAGATGTGATATACGAAGTTGGAACTGGAAAGGGCATCCTTACTGCAGAGCTATGCAAAATTTCAAAATTTGTACATTCATTCGAATTGGATTCTACTCTGTACTCGCATTGTAAGAGAAATTTGAAACATGCGAATTTAGCATTATTGCAACTGGATGGTTTTAATGAAAATCTGACTATTCCCTTTGATGTTTTTTTCTCTAGTCTACCTTACTATGAGAGCCGAAACGCAGTAACATGGTTGTGCCAAAAAAATTTTAAAAGGGGAATAATCCTATTACAACGTGAATTTGTTGAAAAACTTCTCTCAAAGCCTGGAGAGAAGAATTATAGGGCTATTTCTATATTGTCTCAATATAGGTTCTCAATCAAAAAGTTATTCGATGTTCCTCGTACGTCGTTTTCACCAATCCCAAAAGTTGATTCGGTCTTAATCGAGATATGCCCAAGAACATCACCCTTAACAAATAAACTCATTAAGGACATTCAATTCTTGTTATCATTTAGGAAAAAGACCATCTCCTTTATAGTCAATTATTTTAAAAAGAATTATAACAGTGAATTTGACGATTTTGATCATAATGGATTTGGAAAAAATAAACTTGTAAAATTGTCTCCTGAAGATATAATTCGTTTTAGTACATACTTGAATAATACCTTTAATGGCAAACAGATAATAAAAAATTGATTCATTAGTCAACCATAAATTTCAGAAGGAAGACTAGTATCTACAGTTGATATCTTATTTGCTATTTCCTTTTGCTTTTTCCATCGTCATACATATACAAGAATATTCCGCATTAAAACAAGCTCCGTCTAACATTTGTCTTGATTTACATATTTTTATGATGAGGTCTAGGAGAAAAATAAATTATCCAAGTTTATTGTGACACCTTCTATCCACTGTGGTTGATAATCTTGTTCATAATCATCCAAATGTTAGAAACAACCATAATTCAAAAAACTAGAATATTAATAAAAATAAGTGATATTTATCATGATGTTTAACTATTTTTTCAAGGCAGAACACTGTAAATTATATAAGGATTTCTACAACTATTTTATTATCGATTGCATTAGAAACATTTAGAAATTTGTATTAAAAAAAGATAGTTTGTGTTGTCTTGATTGGCGAATACAGTATACTATTTCAAGGTATTCATTCGGTTTCATCAATTTTATGGTGGAGTGTTACCCTAATTGTAGTTGTTATTATTAGACCTCTAAACGGAAGGGGTAACTTATCTATCATCTTGCCGCACATTCGTAAACTTGTGATATTTGCCTCTACAGTTTCTATTACAAGCGGATTTGTCCTATTTGGCTTTAATTCAAATTTCCAATTTGAGGATTTGATTCATACAACAAAGGGTATCATCATTCTATTTGGCGGTTCTCTATCCCTAGTAGTTTATTATCATGTTTTATCTGGATCAAAGCCCAATTCAGTGGCATCAAAGTTGCACAAAGGGTTGAAATTGAATAAATTTATTCCTTACATTATGTTCGGTTTTCTTACTACTGCCATGGTATCAATGATCCTTGCATCTGCGATCATATTTTAAATATATCATCAACCTTGAAGCAGTAAATTCTTGATAGATTTCACTCGTTGATTTCTAATAATGCATTCAAAATTCCTCTTTGATATTTATTTGATGATGATTTTATTTTACTATTAGGATAGGACAATGAGCATAGGTAGAAATTCCGGAGGCTACGCTTCCTACTATTAGTTTTTTCCAACCGGATTTGCCTTTGGATCCAATAATTATTAAATTGATATTTTCCTTCTCAGCATATGTTAGGATACCTTCTACTATTGATATTACGGTAAACACAACTTCAGTTCTAATTTGTACATTTCTTCCCTCGGCTTTCTTGTTTATTTCTTCAAACCATTTTTCTGCTTCTTGCTTTGCTTCAAGATTCAAATCATTTAAAGAACTTGATGTAATGGCTCCCGCTACTGTTTCCTTATGAAAAGCAAAGCCTGATTGTGAATACAAGACATGCAACGCTAATAGCTCACTTTTATATTTATCCGCTAGGTCCACGGCGTAATCAATGGCCTTCATGGAATTTATAGAACCATCTACGGGGATCAAAATCTTACTAAATATATTATTGTTCACGTTCATCTATGAAAACATTTTCCAACATAAAACTATTTTTTGAACGGTTTTGATTAAATAGTTAACATTAGATGTTTGTTTGTCAAAAAAACAGTAGGTTGTTAGGTAAATCTTAAAAATATTTTCTAATATTTTTTGAGATGACTATTACATTTTATATCTAACACTTGGTTTAAGTAGAACACTTTCCTGATAATAAAACTTATATGCGAAATTTAACAACAATCTTGTGATTGCCAAAAACCTACAATCACATTTTTGTCGCCTACTCTGTGACTAGCATTCTTGTATGTGTAATACTTTTACTAGTCTCTTTTAATATGTCCTATGCCGTAGACCCCCTGGAACTCAATATAACCGATAATCCCAGGGCTTATATCAAAAATTATTCATCTTATCTTGATGGAGATAATAACATCGTAATTATTGGTTCCGTTGCAAAGTCTGATTATCAGATTTACCCACAAAATGTTACCGTAGGTATCTTGGCATATAACAATATTACCGGCAGTCATGAAATCATTGCCGAAAAACCCTATAATTCAATATTGTCTGAAAATAATGAACCGTTTCCTTTCAAATTCAAATTAAATTCTACTATTTTTCCTCTAGCAACAAGAGCTGAGCCATTTATTCTTGAGAGCGAAAACGTTAGTTTGCCTACCACTAAATTAAATACTATCAAATTGGACTATCCCGTAATCCCTCAAGGTAAAAATAAGGAATTATTCGGCAATATAACCAACACCAGTCCTATACCACTCAATAACATCACCTTGTTTGCTATTGTAAATGACAAAAATAGCACACAAATAGACTCTGTAAGGACCTTTATACCTGTTTTAAAACCCTATGAAAAAGTACAGTTTTCATTTACACCAGATCCTGCTATAAAGGACAGAGTTTATTTTTATAGTTGTGTTGGAGGTGACATCGATGATATGAAAATTGATGAATTTAAAATTGTCAATATATCTGCTACAAAAATATTAGGATATAAATTTTCAGCACTAGTTCAAATCGATTCGATGAATTATAATGATAGCAGTAAACAGTTTGATTTTGCAATAAACAATATCTATCCTTATCCTGGGTCACTATCTGTAGAATTAATGCCCATGCAAAATAATCCAGTCTCTATCATGATGGACGGATCACCTTACCAGGCCACAAACTTGAAAAACACCGGTAATAAAACTGCAATAGAATTATCGATACCACAAGGTATCCATGATGTTGCAATATTAAACATAGAGGATTAACAAATAGTATCCAACATTTGAAAGGACTATGTTGGATGACTATATTGGAAAAGGAAAACCCAAACCGGACTATTCCTATGAATTAATTGCCTGGGATGTATTTGTAACTTTGGCTATAAATGATGCCTATAGCCCATATAGGAATGGTAAGATCAGGAGAACCGGCTTGTGAATATGAAACAAATGAACATAGCAATGTGGTTTTACCTCTAATCAACTCATTGTATCACATTTACATGGATGATTTGTCTTTTAGAGATTCTATTGAAAGTGGGGTTCCTGAACATGGTTCTTTGGATAGTTCCAATACAAAGTTGAGTTAAAAAATGAAACTTGGATAAACGTGAAGCCTCTGATAGATTGATGGATAAAATTTGCATTAATGAGTGATCAGCCTTTAATCTTGCGAAGAAACCCATTCTATACATTAAGACACTTGTTACGATTTGGGCTTTTAAAATCCGACTGTATCTCAAAAATCACTAAAGAACCCGCTCAAATTATTGGGATGGACAATATTGGACAAATCAAACCTGAATTTATCTCATCAATGATAATATGAAATGGTGATCCTTTTTCATTACCAGCAACCATATCATGGAGATAGCTGAAGGCAATACCACTTATCAGGAGTAATTCTTAATATTTATAGAATTAAGTTCTTGATGATGATTGATGCAGAGTTTATTATTAAGAAATTGGAATTAGAGAAACATATCTCTGAAGGTGGATATTTTAAAGAATCATATCGTTCCCCTGATAATATATCGAATAATGGATTTCATAACAAGAAACACGGACATGAGATTTCTGAAGAGACCACTCATCCTGAAAAAATACGTCCAGCTTCAACTTTAATATATTATTTGTTGGTTGGAAATCAATACTCCGCTATACATAGAGTCAAGAGTGATGAAATTTGGCATTTTTATTTGGGTAGTCCTGTTACCATTCATTTAATTATTGAAGACCATATTAGTCCACGAATTAAACTTGGCAATAATCTTGAAAACGATGAAAATATCCATTACGTAGTAAAAAAGGATACTTGGTTTTGTGCCGAAGTAAACAACAAAATGTCATTTGCACTGATGGGCTGTACTGTTTCTCCTGGATTTGATTTTGAAGATTTTGAATTGGGTAACAAGGATAAATTGATACTCCAGTATCCTCAACATAAGGATCTCATAGAAAGATTTGCAAAACAATAAAACCGATATCAAAATTCTATTCTCTTATTACTTACCTGTGGTGATCCCTTAAAATGCGCGATATTCATGCTAAATGTTACTCATTGTATTCATAGCATTGTATCAATTAAGTAATTTACTAAAATCTTGTACAGTTTAGTCGAATTGAATGGGTATCCTTTATTATGAAGGTATAATTATTTCATATTTCTTTCTGCATAGTTTATGGATTTGCTCTTCGATATCTCTGGTTGTCAATATCATTTGTTCATCAAGTTCTTTTTTTTGCTTAGCAATCTCATCTTTAGTTTGATTTTCTAACATGATGATCCTCTCATCTTCTTTTCTCTCATCTTCTTTTCTCCTTAATTCGTCGAGGACTGCTATTTTGTCTTTGTCCTTTAATCGATCTACTCTTGAATCTAACTCTTTGATCTCAGCTTTAAATTTTGGTAATTCGTCTATTAGCATGTCAAAATATTGTAATACCTTTTTAGCATCTTTTAATACAATTTTATTACTCCTTACAGATTCTTTGATATCTTTTAGTAGTGTTATGTATTCTGACATATCTGGCTTGGAAACTATTTCTGAAGGTTTATTTACAATTGTATCTATTTTTTCTACCGTTCCTCTAGATAGTCCATAAGAATATTTATTTGCCGCTTTTGTCAAACGGTTGGAAATTTCGTAGAGTTCATTAATAGATTTCTTTCTCTCCTTATCAATTTCCTCCTTTTCTTGTAGGTATTTTAAACATTTACCATAGTCTGAAGAGGATTTTATTGAATTAATTTCCTTTTCTCTCCTATCTTTTACTTCCTTAAGCTGTCTTATCTTTTGATCAAGATTTTTAATTGTGGTAGCAGCCTTATCAATTTCATCTATTTTGGAATGCATGCTTAAGAGGTTAGATCTACACTGTTCTATCATGTTTCTTTCCTCGGTTATCTGATCATATTCGTCGTTTAATATTTCAGAACTGTCACTTATTCTTTTTAATTCTCCCCTTAAACTATTTGCATGTTTTTTCATAAAGGTATTAACGATTCTGCTATGCGAGCTTGTAACTTCGCCGAATCTGTTTATTGACGCCTCCACTGATTCCCTGAATTTGATGAACTCTTCAAAAGTCTTGGGAATGGGTAAGATGTTGGAAGATTCGCGTTTTAATGCCCTTACAATGGTATTTTTTGTATTCTGCACTAAGGGCATCAGTTTTTCTTCTTCGGTATTAATGACTTCAGCGTCTAAATCCTCTGCAATAATATTAATGTGTTGAAAGGCTAGATTCGTCTCCTCAAATGTTTTTTCCAAATTAATCAAGAGATTCTTAGTTATCCTTCCTTCACTCTTTTCTAACTCTTTTACAGCGTCCTCAATAGTAATTTTATTGTCTTGGGCTTGAACTATCGGTATTGTTGAATTTGCAGCACCACTCTTTTTATTACTTAATTTTGAAATATCTTTGTCTTTTTTCTTAAAAAAATTAAACGAGGGCATGAATCTATATTAATTTCGACAAAAATAAGTATATATGTTAACGGAAAAATCCGAATGTATATTTTCCGGACTATATTGGATCATAAACGGTTTTAAGTAGATAAGATATCACTCACTCAAAACTCACTAAATCCTGATTAATGGTCATTAATTCTCCTTTTTAAAATTCACTGGTTAACAAAAAAGACCTAATTGTAATAATTGAGTTAGCAAATCAATAAAATGGTTCAAAAACAACAATTCTTTAGAATGGAAATTATGTTAGTCCTAAACTCGGAGTTATGTATGATAGTTATTTTTCCCTTAGATTTTGTCGTTTTTTTATTAGATCGTTCAAACAGTATCTGAAGGCAAGATACTCGAGGAGTAAACCTGTATCGCTGTCTGCATCTCTTGCCTTGTTTATAAGGACTTTGCAGGTTTTCGTCACTATGGGATGACCATTATTAATAGAGTCTGCGATGGAAACGCATTCACGTAATAGTTTTTCTTTTAATAAAATAGAGTTTTTGGTTATCGGGTTATCCTGTTGTTTTTCATCATCGTTTAATCTGACTATCTTATTGATGAGTTTTATTCTATATGCTTCGTCGGCGTCTATTATTTTTCCGGTATATATCAGTTCTTTGGCTTTTGAGATGCCTACTATTCTTGATAATCTCTGCGTACCTCCCCACCCAGGTGAAATTCCTATCTTAACCTCCGGTTGCCCTATTTTTGCATTACTGGATGCAATTCTCAAATCACAGGCTAGTGCTATCTGACATCCCCCGCCTAATGCAAAACCATTAATCGCAGCGAGTACAGGCTTGGCTAGCCCTTCAATTAGGTTTAATAGTTCATGAACATGATTTGCATATTGTATTGCTTCATTAGGAGACATCTTAATAACGTTGTTTAAATCTCCACCAGCACTGAAAGAGTTTAATCCTTCTCCTGTTAAGATTACGGCACCAATTTTCTCGTTGGTTTCACATAAACCAATCTCTCGCTTTAATTCTGTAACCAAATCGAAATTAATCGCATTATGAACCTCTGGCCTATTAATTTTGATTATACTGGTGCCTCCTCTTTGTTCGGTAATGGTGTATCTCATGTTCTGCAATTAAATATTGTATTTTAATTGTTTAGATATTTAGATTATGTATATCTTTGATCTAATTATTTAATATTCAGTTTTTACTCTTTCTATTCTCTTTACATATCATAATACCTACTATTCATTCAACGGATCTGCCAACGACATTCTTTATAACTAGCAGACAGTCAAAAATATCATGTCTACAAATACCCAACAATTTGAAAATGAATCCTATTTGAATCTTGAAACTTATAGAAAAAACAATCAACCAGTAGTTACACCAGTTTGGTTCATCTTAAATGATAATGATATTTTTGTAGTAACTAAGGAAAAGACCGGAAAAGTGAAACGCCTTAAGAATAATAATGTTGTGAGAGTGGCTCCATGCAATTATAGAGGCCATCCAAAGGGGAAGTGGATGACTGGCACTGCACATTTTGTTGACTCGCAGGAGAAAAGCGATATTCTAAAAATGAGAGATAAGAAATATGGTATCAAAGCAAAAATGGCAAACTTACTTAGTATGCAAAAAGGAAATTATGTTGTAATTGCAGTACAAGTTTGATATTTTATTACTGATTTTTTCAAACATATGGGTTTACAGGGTATTTGGGACAATCATATAAATAATCATCAATATAAATATCATTCAATCTTTTCATGACCCGGAATCGCAATTATGATTGATAATTGATTACAATATTCAGAAGTAATTACTATTTGAAGTGTTGGATTGGAAATTTCAATTAGAACGAGGATCCGTAGCGCATCTAGGATCGCATCAGCCTAAAATTCGATTGTCATTTATTTGAATATTTAACATATAATTGATAACAAAAAATAAATATCATCACTAATTAGTAATCAGTATATCAGAGATAAAAAAAGAGAAACCGGTAAGTTCTAAAAAAAATAGAATAGAACCATTTGCAGTCGCAGACGAGAATTCTTTTGACGATTTACTAAAAAAACTCGATGAAGATGAGATTAAAATAATTGTTCAACTATATGTAATTAAACGAGGTAAACGAGTAACAAACATCAAGGGGTTTACCGATCAAGAAAAAATGGAATCAATTGCTCATGAATTAAAAAAATCCATAGGTACAGGTGGAACCGCAAAAAATGGGATGATCGTATTGCAAGGAGATCATAGATCAAAGGTAACTGAATTTTTGTTGACCAAGGGTTATCCTAGAGAAGCTATAGAAGTAATTTGATTGAGAATACATATATACAATCCAATGATTTTTTTATAATATGATTATTGCCGCGTTAATTCCTTCTTTCTCATTAGATTTGGAGTATGCTGACATTCTGATTTCAAAGATATAAGTAAACTGCAATAAAGCTCCATGAGATTTTATTGAATTTTTTGACAATTGTGTCATAGGCGGTATAGTTCAATATACTTGTCTAATTTATGGGGGTATATTGCTTTTTTACCTAACAATGTTTTTCAATTGTATGACTATTTGTATTAGTATGATTTTTAATTTAGAGACTCTGCAACCTATTTTTCCACTCTTAGTTTCTACAACAACGAGGTTGCAGACTATAAATAAATTAAAAAACTATGATTAACGTTATGTTTTTGCTACAGCCGACCAAATTATCGTAAAAAAAGATAATATCGACACTTTAGATTCAAAAAACCATTAATTAGCATAATGAAATGATGCTTTAAAAAAAAGAAGGATATTGTGTAGAGATTGTCTGTTCTGATCATGGATTGATTGTCAGAGGATTTTGTTGTTTCTCGGTTAAGCTGCTTTTCCAATAGTTTGGCAGGTTTTGCACCCAGCCATCATAAATATTAGGAATCGCTAGTACTCCTTGCCCTCCTGTTCCCTCTAAATCTGTTATTTTGTCATCAGTTATTGTATCCTTTGAAGCAACAAGTGATACCTTTCCAGCAATCGATGCATCTACTGGATTTCCATCATTGTTTGGATCCCCATCTACTACTATAGCCTCATTTGAGAAGGTACTTGAAACGTATGCATAGTATCCGCCCCCTTTCTTTGCACCGAAATTAACTCCGTGACATCCGGCATCACATGGTAATTCTTTTACTACCTGATCAGTGTCGGTATCCAGTATTGTTATTGTTCCGCCGGTATTTGCTGTTACCATATATTGACCATCTGGACTTACAGGTGTCTGTATTGGAAGAAAACCAACCGGCCCAGTTGTATTACCTGTTATTGGATCGTAATTGGCGAGGAGGTTAATTTTCTTTATTAGCGTAGCGTTGGTAGTATTTATGACACTCATAGTACTGTCAAAAAAGTCTGCAACGTATGATTTACTACCATCCGGCATCATTCCAACTGCAACAGGAGATACGCCCGTCTTTACTTTTCCGATTATTTTATCTTGCGTCATATCATATATGGTTGTAGTTCCAGTAAGCGCATCTGGAGTTACCATGTATCTGTCATCTGAACTCATCCAATGACCGTGTGGATGAGTTGAGGGTGCTGATGGAGATTGTAACAAGATAAACTTTTCAAGATTAAATTCAGGATTCGGTGACACCACAGTTACTCCATCTTCACCGTTTAACGCTATATACAGTTTGTCAGTTGTAGTTCCAGTCATTACATGAGATGGGTCATCTCCAACTTGTATGTCCTTTACAAGCTCACCAGTTGTGCGGTCAAATATGGTTGTTCTGTTATCAAACCACTGAGTTTGGTAAATGAGTTCTTGATTTTTGTCAGTCCACATGTTGTGAGGATTATTCATATTGATTTCAGGCAAAGCAACTTTCTTACTTACGTTCCAAGTGGTACCGTTAATGGCCGTAGCAGTTCCCGGTTTAGTCTTGCCAGCAGTTTTTTCAAACTGTGTATCAATCCATATTTCTCCCACTGCAGGAACCGTTGGATTTGACAAAGGAGTCAAAGTAATGTTTTGACCATATGTCTTTTCTAATACATCTTTGACATTAACGACAGTCCCGTTTGTTACTCTAGCATCTACATCAGGATATGAAACGTGCCATGGTTGGGAGATATTTGTATAATCCTGCCAGTTTGGTGGAGAAGTTGCAATAAAGAATGTCCTTAACAACTTTAAGGCCAAATCACTATTTGTATGAATCGTAACTCCGTTTATCAAAGTAAGTTCTTCGCCCAAGTCCAGTCCCTCTGTATCCGGATCATCAACAATGACTGCAGCAAGCATGAAAGGATGAAGACTGCATGCAAATACGTATAATCCAGGCTCGTCAAGGTTTACTATTGCTCCTCCCTTGTATGCCATCATTTGACTAAATGGCATGTGGCTAGCGTTCTTAGGATATATTATGCTAGTTACGGTGTGAACGCCATGTGTACTATCCATCATAAAGTTAACTGTTCCAGACTTGTTTATTATCGCTAGTGATTCGCTACCTGTGTTTGATATGTCGCCTTTGAGATTTGTAAACCATTTACCTGGTTCATCACTAATTGAAAAGGATGCAAAGTTTTTGTAGGGTGATGCGCCAGGAATACTTTTTTGGGTCGGCTTGTCTTCTATCATCATTGTCTTTACTTGTGAGGATGCGTTGGCAGAAAGTACCTTAAAGGTAGACATCATGCCTGCTTCCATATGAGAGAACACATGACAATGGTATTGCCAGTCGCCAGGACCCACACCATCACCTGCATCTATGACAAATACATGGGTCTTACCTGGATGGATTTCTTTTACATCAATGATATTACTTGTACCCGGATCGACCCATCTGTGAGCATGTAAATGGAATGTATGAGAGTGACCATTGGGGTTTGATGACGGGCCTATTCCAACAATGTGGAAACGGATCTTTTGATTCTCTTCTGCTACAGGTACTGGATTTGTCCACAGGGGAGTTTGCGTACCGTTCCTATCTACTTCCATCCCCCAAAAGGTTGACCCTACCATAAACAATAGGACTTCTTTATCCAATTCATCGAGAGGTATGGTTGTTATTTTTCCATCTACAAGGGCCTCTGTCATCCTATCCTTAGGATTAACAATAACTACTCCATATAGTCCTCTATCACCTAATTCGTCATCTTGATATACGTATGTTCCTGGATTAGATGCAACAAAATCTTCTTGGGTTGTATTTCCATCTAGATGGTTGATTGTTATATGGACCTTGTCACCCTCGCTTATCACTATAGCCGGTCCAGGAATGGTGGCTATAGTACTATAGTTATTTGTGATGTTTAATTTAGTACCATTAGTTTGATTAATTATATGTTGAATCATTTTATATGCTGGCTCACCATCTGGTAGTACCTGCTCTTTAATCACTATGTCATGTACAGCAGAACTTGAATTTAGAACCATGTTTCCATCAGTTGTATTTGACGAAACTTTAGATGATATAGTATCAAATACCTTACCATCATTGTTATTTGTCTGAGCCATTGGAATAAATGATTCAATTCCTCGTGCTATCCCGGGAGCTGTCATTGTTGAAGACAAAATTAGCGTTGCAATGACTACGGCATAAATAACATTAATTTTCTTGATCCGTCTAGTATGGTTATTATCGTTGTTGTATGACATTTCAAACCACCTCTTTATTTATTGAATTTTCAAATACTTGTGCATCTAAAGAATCGGATAATACAAAATCTCCCTTCATACCTCCGAGAAGGTTAATTGTCGAATTATCATAGTAGCTTGAATTTTTGTTGGCTTCAATAGTAAAAACATGATTTGCAAGAGGACCTATTATATGAGAGTTGATAACCTTGCTTGTTCCCGGACTTAGCCATTCGATATTATCCATTGTGAAATTGTGAAATTCGTTTCCTGTCGATTGAATATTGAATCTAACGATACTATTATTGGCTGCAGTTAATGTCGGATTGGTTCCCAATTGTGTATGCTTTCCACCCTTTGAATAATCTACTTCAGTTCCCCAAAACACATCATCATTGACAAATAAAATATAATCTTTGTCGATATCGCTGACATTTACCTGTTTTGGAACACCATTAATCAAAGCATTTACCTTTCCGTCAGAGGGATTTATTATTATACTTGAAAAAAGCCCTACTGTCTCAAGACCATCCATGCTTTTTCCTAAAACATTTCTTCCAATGGTATGATCATGAAAAGGCCATGAACCAGCCGTACCATTTGCAGCATCCCATTCAACAGTAAATGGTTTTGTAGGAGAAGCGGCCTGATCAGAAACCTTGTTTAATTCCTTTAATGTTCCGTCACTAGTTATTTTATAGTGCGCACCATGAGTGTGAACACCTGGATAACCCCATCCCATTTCATTAACGAGTGTGATAATTACCTCATCGCCTTCATTTACTATGATGGTAGGCCCAGGAATAGTAGTCTCATTAGTATAGTTGGAAGTAATATCCTTGGTTTCATTACTAGTAACATCTCGAACTAAATAACTGTTGAGATTGTAAGCAATTCGATCTCCGCTTAGTTCATCCACTCCCATCTCAATTTCATGGGATTTTACATGATGGTTTTCTTGTTCTATCCTTGGGTTAGACTGAGCAAATACGTTAATAGCACTAGTTGATGGTAGAGAATTTGCAACTATCAAACCAACCGTTAGAGCTATTATTATATTATGCAACTTAAGTAAATTGTATATGTACAATAACCTGATCGAATAAATAATAAAACGGCGTTATATAATAGATCGGTATTGAATGCAAATTTCTGTAATCTTTAGCAATTGTTTGTATACAAAACAACGAAATCTATCTCGATACTGCAGTTTTGCTGGGTACAACATTCTATGTCGCAGTATAACAGAATTAATCGATTGGATTAATCCCACATATTTATAGAATAATTGAAGATGACGCCAAAATTGAGATAACCTCTGAATAGTTATTAAAATGTAAAACTAATAATTATTCAAAGAACTATTTGATGCTCATCCTTGTTCTCTTTTTATATGTATCAGATAGTACAACTGATGGCAATTGATTAAAATGCAATCCTTTATGTAGAAATATTATTATAGGTCTATTACTAAATAATTATACCTGTTTGATCAAAACTGTTTACACATACCGAAACTACGATGTTGCAAATAAGTTGGCTTATTGAATTAAGCAAATAATCTGACTGAACATTCATGTACGGCTGATGGGATATGATTCGATACGTACTATCGTACTCTTCAACAAATCAAAGACGTTTTATTGTATTCCATAATCCATTTATTTTGATAATTTGTAATAGGAACATGTGTTCATATGGAAAATAATAATACCACAGTGAAAACAGGACTACTGTTATTATTTATGAAAACAAAAATTGTATATATATTATTCAGCTCATTTAATATAACTTCTGTTAATGATTGCATACGTTTGCAACATAAACATCAAGTTTATTTTTTTTAAATTCAGTAGTTCATATGCCAATAGATCTAGACTTTCCAGAAAACCACCGGCCTGTGGGCAGGCATCAACATGTCTAGAAAGAGCAGTATCATTTCGTTTGGGGACTTGGAAGAACTAATGTAGAATCCTCAACAAATAAGGAAGTAAAAGATGCATACAAAGATAAGGGAGAAGAATATGTTCCTCTGAATATTCTTGGAACCCTGGTAACAGTCGAAAGGGAATCATGTGTAGCGGATGGGGCTTGTATTGACGCCCTTCCGGTGCAGGTGTGTCAATGGAACAGAACAAAAAACGATATTCTATGTATTATAAACAGGTTCTATAAGAAATGATGATAGTAATAGGGAAATTTCCTACAGTATATCCTGGCCAAGAAGAGGAATTTATAAAATGGTTCGATTGGTCAAATCAGTTATTAAGGGGGTACCCGGGTTAAATTCAAGAAAGCTTGCAAAAGACAGAAATAGAAACTACATTGCAATAGTTGAGTTTGATTCCTTTGACGCCTTTAAGGCTATGCATAATAGCAACATACATTAATTGATTCATGACAAGACGTCTTCACTATTTAGTGGTATGCTCAAACCAGTCTTCTTTGAGGTAATAAGCACAATATCTTAATTGTATATTCTGATAATCAGTCAAAAGGTAAATGGAATCTTTTCAACCTTATATCCAAATGGATAGGATTAAAAATGGTTCTGATTACTCTAACATACTTCTTTTTTCAAGAATAGGTGTATAATTTGAGAATATAGAATATATCCATCCATAATGGCCATCTATCTTATTTAATTACTTCATCCAATCTTGTTCTTCCAAATAGTCTATTAGTCTGAGCATACCCTGTATCCTTGCTTCTCCACCCACCTGGTTTTTGCAAACTTCATAATGTTCTAATACCTTTTTGTCCTCATCTACAGACAGTGATTTACTTGATTCGATTAATTCAAAGAATTTGTCCTCTTTTCCTGTGTGATCATCTATAAAAACGGTATATGATTTTAACAATCTCGCTACTGGTTCTTTTAGTTTGTTATTAGGATCGTTTGATAACACTATGTTGTTATCTTCAAGCAGGTTTTCTTTTAATACATTTATTTCTCTTCTTAACAAGTTTGCTATTCTTCTTCCTAACTCATGTTCGATCAAAAACTTGCGAACGTCTTCTGCAAAACCATCTTTTTCTTTTGTTTCAGGAAAGTAAGCTTTTTCTTCTTTGCCGTGATGAAAATTATCTACAAACTCTTCTATGATTACAGATATGATTTCAATATGCTCTAAAGGAACTTCTTTATTTGAATACAAATTATTTGAACATTTTTGTGCAATATTTCTTACTCTTCTTATGGTTGTATGATCTTTTTTCAGATTTTTCGTAGAACTCAAACTAGATTATTGGTTGAATAATACATTTATCCTTTATTTATAATTTGGATTGACTGATTGATTGATTAGGATTGTCCTAGCTAAGATATCAGATATTAATAGAATTATTGGAAAGACGAACCTGAAATTAATTTGATTGCGCTATTATAACATATCCTTGGAAAAATAAATATTTAAGATTGATTGATTTATTGATTTGAAAATCTAAATAGCGTGATATACCATTTTTTTGTGTGGAGGCACCAATCGGACAGATTCTACAAGATTTTGCAGTTATAATGATAATTGCCTCTGTAATGACTTTGATTTTTTACAGACTAAAACAACCTGTAGTTATAGGTTTCATTGTTGCAGGCATTATAATTGGTCCTCATAGTCCACCATTTAGCCTTATCCATAACCTAGATGTTCTCAATCTATTTGCTGAATTGGGTGTAATACTATTGCTTTTTACCGTGGGACTGGAATTTCCTATTCAAAAACTAAAGGATGTTGGAAGAAAAGCAATTGTTATAGCCTCCACCGAAGCGTTTGGAACTTTAGCCATAGGTTTTATTGTTGCACAATCATTGGGATTGGGATTTTACAATAGTTTGTTTATTGCACTTGCTATATCAGTAACAAGCACCGTTATTATAATGAGAGTTTTGGGAGAACTCAACATGATGAAAGATGAATCTGCTACTTTAATTTTGGGAACAACCATCATTGAAGATATTATTATAATTTCACTATTGGCAATATTCCAATCCACTGGAGCGAGTGGAGAAATTTCTATTAATGAAATTATAATCTCCGTAGGAATAACCTTGGGGTTTATAGCAGGAGTGCTTGTAGTAGGATCAAAAATCATTCCAAGACTAATGGATGTTGTTGCAAGAACCAATCAACATGATGTACTAATAGTCGCGGCAGTAGGAGTGGCTTTTGCACTTGCGTTTATATCATTTCAATTGGGAATATCAGTAGCTGCGGGTGCATTTTTTGCTGGGGTTCTTGTTGCAGAGTCTCGATCTCACGCAGTAACTAGTGTTTTGGCTAATCCTGTGAAGGATATTTTTGCAGCATTATTCTTTGTATCTGTAGGTGCATTAATGGATTTTTCTCTAATCCCTCAGTTTATAGTGCCTGCATTGATATTGATAGGTGTCTCAATAGGTGCAAAATTTGTGACGGTGTATATTGCATCTAGACTTCAGAAACTAAACAATCTTACTTCGACAAGAACCGCATTAGGATGTTCGTCTTCTGGTGGTGAAATAGCACTAGTTGTAGCAAAGGGAGGAATTGATGTTGGAGCAGCGACACCTATTATTTTACCAATGATAGGAACTATGACAATTATAACAACATTTATTGCCCCTTATGTTATCAAATACGGCTGGAAATTTACAGAGAGACTTGCAAAACGACAGGATAATGACAAGGGGTCACAACAACAACAAACACAGCAACCATCCGATTCAGATGATGGTTCAAACAAACCACTTTAATAATAATTTTCTAACTCTGAGTATCTTTACCATTTTTTTAAGAATTGTAGTTGTAGATAATATTTCAATAATTTATGGGAATTGTAATCTATTAATTTAGGTAAATCCTTGACTACAGATCCTACAATATTATTTAATTTTTGTTTTTTTCTTTTGCCATGAGAACGAGCTAATGGATATAGAATTGAATAGTATACAGAAAAAACAGAAATATACAAGATTCTATAAAGTTAGTATCTGCCTTGATTTACCTAAAATAGTATGTTTATTTCTCAAATCTATATCGTGATACTCTTTGTAAAAGCCCTCAATCTATTTCTCCAAAATATCTATTATTACTACAATAATAGGTGGATGTGTATGTTATATATGCCACAACCCTTACTACCATTATAAGGAAAATAACATCCTTTTGGATGAAATTTACAGCCTCTTTTTTATATTTAATTTAGATAACTCCCTAGTTAATTATGGACATATACTATGGGGCGAATATTTTAAGAGTATCAGAAATCCCATCCAATAGTTCCCTAGTTTGGAAGCTGCAGTATATCTTTGTATTCACTAGTACCTCAACCGTGAAAAAAAAGCTGAATTTTTTTTTGATACAAGAATATCAGTTCCTTCAAAAATTAAAACAATCTATAATTTAAAACAAGAAATTAAGAGATTAGGTATAGATATCTTTAATACCTTTTTTTGTCTGTACGTCTATTGGAAAGGAAAGATAAAAAAAAGACTTGTCTGGAAAATCCGAGACATCTGAAAAGAATTCTGCATTGACTGCGCTTGATTTAGGTACTATGGAATTTATGAAATGGTTAATATCAAAAGACACGAATTCTGGGGATACTTTGATAGTAGTCAAAGACTATTTTGATAATAAATATGTAATTTTGTTTGATAAAAGTATATTGAATGATGTTATTATTGCTTATAGGGATGCTATACCATGGTGTATAAAGTGTAATACTGATGATTGCGGTCATGTAGGATTTGCAATATGTCTGAAACAAAATTATGATAGAAATGACAAGTGGTTTTTTAGGAAACAGGAAAAAATTATCGGAGTTTGTAATAATCTATAAATACTCAAAAAGATCAATTACATCTTCATATTAACCACAAGATTGATGCCAAGACCGAAGATTCATCATTTCATAGGGAATAATAGAGTATTGAAAAAAAACTTATTCAAAATATTTCACAAGCCACTTTTGTTCATTTTTTATCTACTCAACAAGTACAAAAACGTTGAAATTTTCCTTCGAATTTGTATATTATTCTTGATTTGGACCATGAATTAGATCGAAAATAACTTCAATAGATTTGCCTATTTCTTATACTGTAGCAATTAAATTCTATTATTTTAATAAACTTTCAATAGTTATCTTACTATTAACAATGCACAGTGTACTTCTTCGGCAACCTTTCTTGCAACGCTTCCTAGTTTTCTAAACATTCCTGAAATTCCTTTATGTCCAATACTACCCATAACAATGAGATCGATGTTATTCTGATTAGTAAAGTCAATAATTATTTCTGCGGGATCACCTATTTTAATTTCTGTGGTAATAGAAACATACTGTTTAGCATATGTATTTTTCACATCCTCTAGAATCACAATCATTTCGTTCTTTATCTCATTATGGATCTTATTAACTAGTGGAGATATAGTCACTGCATTGTTTTTCGACTCTATTTTTGAAAAATGAATCGGTAAAGGAATTTCATTAATTACATGTAGTATAAAGATTTGAGTATGATTCACCGTACATAATTCTATAGCTTTTTCCAAGGCTTTGATAGACAACTCGGAGGTATCAAAAGGTACTAGTATACGTTCAAAAGGCATCAAATAATAATTATTTTCGATCAATATAAGCAAATGTCTACTTGATTAGACTAAAAATAGTTGTATTAACTGATGATATGTATATATATTTTAATTCGCGGTGTTATTTCAAAAAAATAACTTGTTTAAGTTATGAATTAGTTCTTTCAATGGGTGTCATTTAGTTGTTGACATTATTATTGTATAAACTGAGTTAGCGAAGGATTGCAAGTTTATACACAAAATCATATCACTCCAAGTGTGCGATGCTTTATCTTCTACAAATAACATTATTAAAATAGCTCATAAATAAACAAAAAAGATCAAGAAGAGTGTCCAAAAAAGTAGAACAGGTTCGCATTCACAGACTTCTGGATTAGAGAAAGAGGACTTAATTCTTCATTTTGCCATTGCTTTATTGACTGTAAGAGGATATCTTCTTATGTATATTAAATAAGTGGCATTAAAATTTTAAATAAACTATTTAGTATCAATATAATCTATTATTAATATATTTTGCAATATTCATAGAACAGTTCTCAATAGAAAAATATGCATTTTCTATTATATATGGTATCAGATATTGTTCCTAATTATATCATCTTATTATTGTCATAGGGCAAGTAACCGCTTCCGATACTTTTCTTGATACACTTCCAAGTCCTTTGAATTTAGCTAATCCTTGCAGTCCATTACTTCCCATAACTATCAAATCAACTCTATTGTTGTTAGAATAATCTATAATTTGATTAGCGGGATCGCCGTAAAGAATACATGAATCGAGTTTAATTCCGTGTATAGATTTGTAGGTCTTCTTTTTTTTGTCCATATCTGTTTGCATGAGAGTTTTTGTTTCTTGATATATACTATTAGCATGTTCATTCAATGGTGGATTCTCATTTTTACGATTAATTTTCATTTTACCTAAAAGAGTTGTAGTAAAGGGTATTTCTTGCACTATATGTAACATTAAGATTTTAATAGTTCGTTTTTTTGGATCACCTGAAAAGATCGCTTTCGCTAGATATACCGCATACTCCAATGCATTTTCAGAATAATGGGAACTATCGTAGGGTACTAAAATAACTCTTAGATCCAATATCAACTATAATGATAATATTATATCTTAATAAATTTGCTCTAACCCCAGGTTCTCACTTGTATGCCAAAGTTTGATGATGAAGATGATTTAGACAAAATAATCAATTGCTACATTTATTTATCTGATATCCAAAAAACTGAAAAACTTAGGGTAGGTGACCCTCTATTAGATGATACCGATTTAGGACCTCTTGTAAACTCTAGTGGTCTAAAGAAAATAGATTCTCAGGTTAAAGCCTCCATTAAAGAAGGTGCCGAAGTGCTAACAGGAGGGGAACAAGTAGGAAAAAAGGGTATTTTTATAGACCAACAGTTCTTAAGAATGTTAAACCAAAAATGTCTATGGCTCAGGAAGAAGTATTTGGCCCAGTCGCTCGGATTATCGCAGCTAATGATGATGTGGAAGCCATAAGAAATGCTAATGATTCGGAATATGGCCTTGGAACAAGTATATGGACGCAGGATTTAGACAAGGCAGAAAGACTTTCAAGCAATATCGAGTCAGGTATTGTATCTGTTAATAATGTTGTAGCTTCAGATCCTAGATTTCCGTTTGGCGGAGTAAAAAAGAGTGGTTTTGGTAGGGAACTGTCAAGATATGGTATGCTGGAATTTGTAAATATAAAATCGGTCAGGTTCTATGATCAATTAATTAATAACCATCATGTAGAGTGAGGACGGCAAAATGTCAAGTAAAGTAATAGTGATCAATTACATGCCTAAGGAAGGACCATTTGACTATGTCTGATGGTGCTATCGAAAATGTATTAATTCTTCAAGGTGGTGGTTCTTTAGGAGCGTTCGGATGTGGTGTATATAAAGCTCTCGTAAAAAATAATATCAATTTGGATGTGATTGCGGGTACTTCCATTGGGGGTATAAATGCCGCGATAATAGCAGGAAGTAAAAGTGAAGAACACACTGATCAACTCCTCGAAAATTTTTGGGTAGAACTATCTGAAGGCTTTGTAGATATCGATAATCTTTCACCATTTTTTGCTTGGAACAAGTATATGGAACAAATGCAAATATTTTCTAAATATGGATATTATCCTTATTTTTCAGCTTTATCAGCAACAATAGCAGGAATAAGGGAAAACTACTCTTCAGATAGAATTAAGATGGAGATAAAAATTAAACAAATAAAGTCCTTTTACAGTTCTGCCATTTTTGGAAATAGTAAAATGTTTAACCCTAGATGGGCATCAGAATATGCTTTAAAGGATCGAGAATATTTTACTCCACAGAAATGGACTTTCTTATATGACCACTTGCCTATAATAAAAACTCTAGAAAAGTACGTCAATTATGACAAACTAAAGCCAGAAGCAAATTCTAAGGTCCGCGTAATTTTAACTGCTGTAAATGTTCTAAATTCACGACCGTTAACATTTGATAGTTATAAAGAGCAAATAACTACCAAACATATTCTTGCAACCTCTGCTTATCCACTATATAATTTTCGTTGGATAGAAGTAAAAGATGGAATCTATGCATGGGATGGCAGTCTATTGAGCAATACTCCTTTAAGGGAGGTTATTGCTGCGTCACCAAAAAAGGATAAAAGAATATGCATAGTAGAAAACTATCCAAAGAATATAGATGACCTGCCAAAGAATTTGTTTGAAGTATATCACAGAGCTAGGGATATTATGTTTTCAGATAAAACAGAACACAATGTACAAATGTCTAAAGTAATATCAAGATATTTAGATTATATTGAAGAGCTTTACCAAATAGTAGAAAATAATATTGATAAATTACAAATAGAAGAAAAACAACTCAAGAGAATACGCCAGAAGTATAAAATATACAAACAAGAGCATGGAGCAGAAATCAAAGAAATTTACTATGTAAAACGTGATGAACCATATCCTCATATGTCGGAAAATGCGGATTTCTCACCGCAGACCATTAAGAATTCGATGAAGGAAGGAGAAGAGAAAACTAACAAAGTCATAAAAAAAATAAATAAATCTTTCAATTAAAATAACTTGTAATACAAATGAAGTTAATTTACCTTAACTCTTTATAATGATCGTATTTCTCACATCTACTACAAATAATGTAAATTTATATAATTCGAAACCTACCATGGAAATGAAGTTGATAAATTCTGCTCTAGTTGTGATTTGATAGTGTTTCTTATCTGTGCCAGAAATAAATTATTTTCATCTCAGTTTCGTCTTTGAAGATAATTTATTACAACAAACGGAGAGAAAAATCAGAAACGAGTTAAACAATTTGACTACTATTCAATTATCTTTAGATTTCTTAATTCCAACGGATTAAGATATTTTTCTGTTATTATTACGTCAATAACCCGTAAACTCTTCTACCCTTATTCTTTCTTTTGAAATTTTTAATTCTTCCTGCAACAATGACTGCATAGCTTTCAACATGCTTGGAGGACCGCAAATGTAGAATATTGAATTGTCTAATAAACTATTGTCGAGGTATTTTAAAATCATTGTCTTATTTATTCTTCCATACTCCCCTTTCCAACCATTTCTAACATTTGATTGATCATTATCATCATGTTTGTCTTCACTAACAGTATAGATGATCTTCAGATTTTTGTTTAAAGTTGTCCAATAATCAAACTCTTTTTTGAAAAGTATATTATCCGGATTCCTATTTGAATCAAACATTACTATTTTTAGGGGTAGTTGTTTATCTGTAGCGTACTTTATGATACTTCTAAATGGAGTGACACCAATTCCTCCAGAGAGAAACACAGCCGGCTTTGAATGATCGTCATGTAACACAAATTGTCCCTCGGGACCCCTAACCTTGACTTTGGTCCCGTCCTCTAATATAGAAAACCTCTTTTTATATGGAGAATCCCTTATCCTAGTTGTAAACATTATAAAGTTCTCTGTGGGGGAAGATGAAATGGTGAAGTGCCTAATCGGACCTTTGGGATCATTTTCAACACCGCCTATGTCAAAAAAGGCGAATTGACCTGCAGTATAGTCTGATAGTAGCGTTGTCTGGCTCTTTTCTACTTGATTATTTTGTTTACTAAACTTAAATGACATTACATCGGTTCCCTCTACTTTAATTTTTTCTAATAATTCTAGCTCAGATCGGGGTGGTAATTTACCTTTACCTTGTATCTTAATCAATATGTTGTTACCTTCTATTTTTACCTCATATGCGGGTTCTGGTTCATTTGCTGGTGGGATTGTTACCTCTCCGGTTCTTACATCAAATCTAGATTTATGCCAAGGACATTCTACTTCATATCCATCGAGAATACCATCTGCTAGAGGGCCCCCTTCATGCGTACAAATACTACCAATGGCATAGTATTTTCCGTCAACATTCGCAATACATACACTTTCACCATCAACTTGAACTTCTTTCATTTGTGATGGGGCTATGTCTTTAGTGTCAGCAACTCTAATGAAACCTTCTCCCATTTTCGATCAGTTTTATTATGCATTACAATTTGTATATGGGTTCCTATTTTCAACATCCCAAAGTTTGTATTCTATAATATTATTATACATTTTACCATTCTTCTTAATGAATATAATGCATTTTTTACGGATATAATAAATTGTTATAGTAACCAAAGAGGAAGAAACTAATTGTCTAACCATTACACTTTATAGAATCGAAATTATCCTGCTTTTATTAATTATGACTCTTTTTTAAATATTCCAATTAACAAGATTTATTTACTGACCTGTCATTTTGTTTATTCCAAAGAATAGTTATTTATCATTATTCCTCATTAAAACAAGTTAATACCTTTTCTCAAATGGATCAGCAAACGACATTGGAGAAATATCATCAATCAAAACCATTGTAGTATTGAAATAAATTAAGTTGATAAGATATGAGTTGATTGACAGACGAAGCAATTAAGAGATTGGGATATTCAAAACATGTTAAAAATCGGACTCGATTAAGATAATATTAAAATTTAATAAACTCAATAACTTTCTGAAAGGAATTGGACTCGTAATATATCTATTACTAAACCCACCGGATCGGTATAATCTGCATTTGGAAAGTCGGATCTAAAGTGAGCACCTTTAGATTCATGTTGCATCAATGCGTTCCTTATTATGACCCAACAAACAATTAAGAAGATTTTACTTTCTAAAGTTAATGCAATATTTTCAATACGGCTTTGAAATTCCTTCACAAGGCTGTCTTTAGTACACAATTCTTTTTTTATGGGTATTGAACCAGCAATTAGTAATCAATAAACTTCTTTATCAATATCCTCTAATAATCCTCATAAAAGTAGAAAAGTAATACGCCACAAAGAATATTTTGAATTATTGGTAAAACCAATTCAAGCTTGAATATCACACAAATTATCATAGCTGGACTTGTTTATATTCATGGAATGGATATTAAGTATGAGAATGCTTTATGGGTTCAGAAAAGTTTGATCAAGGTGTACTGGGAATACACCATGTTACGGCCATTGCGCGTGATCCTCAGAAGAATATTGACTTTTATACAGGTATTTTGGGATTAAGATTAGTAAAGATTACAGTAAATTTTGATGATCCTACAAACTATCACTTGTATTATGGTGATGAGTTAGGTAGGCCCGGAAGCATTATTACATTTTTTCCGTTGGAATATGTACAACAAGGATGGAGAGGTACGGGACAGGTTGATACGATATCATTTACGATTCCCGAAAATGCAATAGAATATTGGATTGCCAGATTTAAAGATAAAGGAATATCTCATAGAGGGCCTGCAATACGATTTAACAGTGAGCAAATCATAACATTTGTTGATCATGATGGATTAAAACTAGAGCTGGTGGCCAATAAAGAAGCAGAAAATAGAAAAATAAATACATGGAATGGGGGTCCCATATCAATAGAGCACGCTATTAGGGGTTTACATTCAATTACTCTTACTCTAGAAGGATATGAAAAAACAGTTTCCCTTTTAACCCAAACACTTGGATTTTCTAGAATACAAAATGAAGGTAATAGAGTTCGTTTTCAGATTGATGATACTGTTAGAGGAGAAAAAGTTCAAACTACAGTTAATTCTGCTCCTTCAATTGTGGATATAATATGTCACCCGTATAGCCATCGAGGAACAAGTGGTCCGGGAACTGTTCATCACGTTGCATGGCGAACACCTACAAACGAAAATCAAGCCGAAATACGTAATCGAATAGTTAAATTTGGATTGAATGTTACCCCTGTTATTGATAGGGTCTACTTTAATTCTATTTATTTTCGAGAACCAGGAGATGTATTATTTGAAATAGCTACCGATACGCCTGGCTTTCTAGTCGACCAAGAATCTGCGGAGTTGGGAAATAAACTTGTATTACCAAAATGGTTGGAACCTAAAAGGATTTACCTTCAAAAGACATTGCCTTCACTTAAGATACCTTCTAATGAAAACATTGGCCCTGAAACGAAATAAAATGAAAACTAATAAAAATATCAAATTGAATACTGAATACTGAATATTTATATTAAAATAGCAGTCAATATTTTTTCGAATGTTTAAAATAGTATGGTTGATAAGCAAATGATCAACAATTTTGTTTTAAGTTCAATTGCAATTCGCAACCAGTTAAATTCATACTAACAGGTAATTTAATTAATGTATAGTCTAATATGTATTTTGAGAATTCATCTTCATTGGCTTTCCCTTGAGATTTGTACACTTTAATCTAGTCCCAAATAAGATAGAGAGATTATTCCTTCGTGTGGAAAACCTGAAGAGATGATAAAGTTTGGAAAAACTGTGATAGTCTTTTAGATGGAACCTGGTTGACTATCAAAGAAATTGCTATAATCCTTTTATTCGAAAAGGTGAATCTTACTTTCGGTAAATATAACATTCGTAGAGTTATAATTTACCCTCTTGACTCGTTACCAGACTGACTTCCTCCTAAATATTTTAACCTATTTTCTAAATCTGTTCCCATAGGATACATTTTGTCATTATTCGTATACTCATAAAGATACACCTGAAAAGTTTTACAATTGGGGCAATATTGATAATATAACCTATGCCATAATTTTGTATCTTCATTAGATTCAGGGTTATTATGCCTTAATTGAGGGTGGAAGTGTTCTTTACAATTCTGGCATTGCATGGTAGTATTAGTTGGTAATATTATTAAACCGTTATGTGCGTTGCGGGATTCAATGATGACCTGCTAAATCGATATGAAATTGAGTTTGAATTACTCTATTACTTTAATTATGCTTATACTAACTTGAGCGAAGGGACTTCATAGCGCCCGCCCAAGCAACCAACTCATCTAGCAGAGTGTTAATCGATTTCTCGTGAATATGATGGGGTTTAAATATTGAAAAGTTTTCAAAATCCGTATATAGAGATAATTGCACTTGAGCTCGAACAGTTGCAATTTTAACCTCTGCCATAACCAAACGCAATTGTTCGACTGCACGTACACCTCCAGCGCTACCATAACTAACAAATCCCGCGACTTTGTTGTTCCATTCTTTAAAGAGAAAATCAATAGCATTTTTTAATGCACCGGGGATTCCATGGTTATATTCTGGTGTCACAAACACATATGCATCGAAAGAGTCGATTTTTGCAGACCAAATCTTGGTATGCTCCTTAGAATACTGACCCATAGAAGGTGGAATCGGTTCATCCAGTAATGGGAGACTATAGTTTTTAATATCCACCAGCTCATATTCGGCGTCCCCTCGACTCTTGACTATCTCATATACCCATCGACTTACCGCTTCACCTTTACGTCCAGGCCTAGTACTGCCAATAACGATGGCAATCTTTAGTCTTTGGTCATTCATATAGCAGTTAAACCGCTGCATCAATTATAGTTTATGGATGAATTTATGATAATCTAATCCAATCATAAATGTTGAATTATATATTCATGTATATGACCTGTTTCTTACAAAAAGACCTATCAATTGTGATTTAGAATATCAAACTAAATAATCTGTTATATACGTAAATTAGATAATGAAAAATATTGAATTGGTCATTCGAAGATTTTGTATATAGGGTATGGATAGAATCTACTGTTACCTAAGATATTTCAAAAAATACAATTTATGGATGCTAAAGGATTATAGTTTTTGGTTATATCTATATTCAAGATACGAAAGTTCTTTATCAGTTGTAATGAATTGTAAATTGATTTCTGTAAATTGTAACATACGATTATCTACTATGTAGGCTAATGTTCTGTTAATTTGACTTTTAGAGAGATAAGTTAAAGATTCAAAAATTTTTGATTTTGTGATGCCTTCTTTAGAGATTTCTAATATCTTTACGATTAAATCTTCTTTAAGAGACAATAACAACTAGACACAATCACGACTAAAATATGTAACTAAAGGGAAATGAATGAATAACCTGCCTATCTAATTTCGATTGCACATAATTACACAAGTCCATATTCTAAATCAATATTAATTCTATCAATGATTCATTCAGTTGGTGAATGGCAGAATCAGATTAAAAAAACTTAAAATTCAAATAATCAAAAGAGAATCGGTATTCCCAGTCATCTCGTATTAGACCACCTTATTACCATCTATCTTCCATTTATGAGGGATTATCAAATTCTTAATACAAGTTTAATCCAACCTTTATCTTCCCGCCGAAAGAACGTTTATTTTTTATGATGTCCAGTTTATGGTTTTATTATAGGAAAAGGGTTGGAAGGGGTTAAAGGTATTGCGCCTACTTTAAAGTCGAGTTGCCTCCTCCCACATAATTGAATGCTATAAGCGCACCAGGGCTCCACAAAGTTGTGGTAGGTATGATGGGACCGTCTTTCATAGCTTGCACAGGGCCTGCCGGATCCGTAATTACATAAACGGTACTACCATCAGGGCTAAACGCAATATCTCGATAACGGTTCTCTGAGCGGAAAAGCTCTTGAGGTTTACCTTTGACTGCTGTGCCGTTGTCGTCCAGTGTTATTTTGATGATCTTTCCTCCCTTCAATGTAGTCATTAACAAGTTATTCTCCCACCCTGGAATAGTATCAGATGTATAAAGACGCAAGCTTGATGGTGCAACGGTTGGATAACACGTAGAGGTCATCTCTCCGCATGACTTACCTGCCTCTGTAAAGTTAAAGCCTTTATCTACCGTGTAAAACGTTTGAATTGGAGGGACGAAATTTGTTGCATTGAATTCACTTTCATTTTTTACAGTCACCCCAACAGGTGCAGGTGCTACATCGTTAAACTTTAATTCTGGACAATTCTTTGCAGCAGACCAGTTATAGTACTGATACGCTTTGTCGTCAATATAGCCTGAGACATAAGGCCATCCATAGTTTCCACCTGCTACAAGACGGTTTATTTCGTCATCAGAATTATCGCCATGCTCTGAAATATAAATATCGCCAGTAGGTCCAACTGCTATACCTTGAGCATTACGATGACCATATGTGTAGATGTGGCTTTGGACTCCATTAATAACAGGATTGTCTTCAGGAATTGAGCCATCTGGATTCATACGAAGTACTTTACCTTCGTATGTACTCCAGTTCTTGGCTGCCACCTCTTCAGCCGTTGGAAGGTGTTGTGCCATGTTGTTCAAGCAGGCCAAAGCTAGTTGGTTTTTGCCCTGATCTCCTATGGTATAGTATAGCATGCCATCAGGTCCGAATGTCATACGTCCAGAGTTATGATCACTACTTCCTGATAAACCACTAATTATGTCTAGTGGCTCGCTAATATTGTTTGAGGATGGATCGTATGTAAATCGAGTAATTTTGGTTTTGAGCTCAGGTACTCCTTCACCTTGACTACCCAAATTGCCCTCATAAGTGTAGGCAACGTAAATATAATGTGTGCTATTGAAGTTTGGGTCAAATGCCATTCCCAATACACCATCCTGACCTTTAGATTGGTTAGCGTTTGGGATAGGCGTAGTGCTAAGCTTGCTACCATTAGTTGGATCTACTCGTACAATGTCCTTTCCTACTCGTTCTGTGATCCAGAGCTTATCGTCAGGACCATATAGAAGGTTTAGAGGAGCGCTAAGATTTCTTGCTATCACATTCACTGAGAAACCCTGTTCATTCAAAAGTTGTTCACGAGCTTGTTGTTGTGTTGGTGTTAAGGTTTCATTATTTGCTAAAGGAAATGGATCTTCTCCCTGTGCCAATACTGTTTGGACAATATTGGTGGCAGTAGTAGTAGTATTAATAGAAAACCCACTAAACATGGCTGGAACTACTGACAAAATTATTAGTCCAAACAATGTTACTGTCACAATATAACGTGTTGAGTTAAATTTTGAATTTTTATGGATAAACATTACAAAAAGGTTTGTCATAAAATTATATAAAGATCTATACTTAATTCTTGATATTTTTTGAATCATCATATTAAAATACAAATCTGAACAAATAAACTCATTTTTTATGTAGAATCTCTAACTATTATATAACTTCTATGGAGATATAAGTAATACTATGATTCAAAATATTAAGGATTATCAAATAAAAAACCTGGTTAAATATCTTGAAAAAACATTATTGTTTGAAAATGCTGCAATAGAAACATTGTCAACCTGAATCAATGAAATCGTTACGCATGGAATAAGTCAAAGGATGATCCTAAAACACACATATAAAAAAAATAGATTTGAATAAATAATTTTAAAACTGGATGATAAAACCTTCCATTATTCTAGTTTAAATTTGTAGCAGCGTATCCAATACGACTCGCATACTAAAAAATAGTTTTCAAAACTCCTCAAAGTCGTTAGACGATAATAAAAATATACATTGATGATATCAACCTTCAAGTAAAATAAAATTAAGTTTAATAAAATACTTTTCTCCTTTTACTCCTTAACTACTTTACCAATACTTGATTTTTTCAACACAAAAAGTACTGTAAATCTTATGAAGATTAGATCTTAAAGTCAGAATCTTTATAATCTATTCTTTCGGGTAGTATTTCAAAAGAGGGTTTGAGTTTTTCAACCAAACCAGATAACAGGTGATTTTCAGATTGATAGAACTTATCCATATCTCCTTAGGTTCCCAAAAAGTGAGCACAACAAGTTCAGAAGGGTCTTCTAAACTATCCATTACTATAAACCTATAATTTTACTTTCTTGTGTTTCAATTCCTTTGAAAAACTCCAAAATTCCGTTGGTACTATCGTCTCTTTTACCCCGTTTTACCATAACTTTATTGTATTTTACATATTGCATTATCGTTTTGTTATTCAAACTTCAAAATAACTTTAGCTTAGATTTACTACAGTTTATCATATATGCTACCTTGACAAGAGTTGGTTAGAGACAACACAATTGTTTATAATTCTTGTAGTTTGAACAATTTTTTTATGATTAGTATTACCATGAAGTTCGATTGAACAATTATTCTATCTTTTCTTTCAGAACTATTTCTATGATATATTCTTAAAACGTCCCTCCATGATAATCTCTTTTAGTGACTTTCTATCATTAGGGTGTTCGACCTGTTGTAACTTTGGAGGTAATTTTTCGATAGGTCCTCTCTTACCTATTGCGATCATTGCCATGACGTCAAAATTATCGGGAATATTCAGATTCTGTCTAGCTTTTTGATAGTCAAATCCTTGCATTCCATGTGCCACAATTCCTCTAATTGACGCCTCCAAAGCCAGATTCTCCCAAGCAGCACCTGCATCAAATTGATGAGTTATTGAGGGTTTTTCATTATATTCAAAGTTCTTTCTTGATATTATTACTACCAAGACTCCGGCATCTTTAGCCCAGATCCTGTTACCCTCATTTAATAAATCTAAAAATTTGGACCATTCACTACCCGTTCTTTTAGAATAGATAAATCTCCAAGGTTGATTATTAAAGGAAGAAGGAGCCCATCTTGCAGCCTCAAAAAGACTCATCAAATCATCATCGTTTATTTCTTCTCCTGTCATAGACCGAGGAGACCACCGGTTAACAAAAATGGAATTGATATTATGATCAGCTCTTCTCATATTTTCTGATTTTGTATTAGACATGAATAGCCATAAGAAAAGTATTATAAAAACTATAGACTGATTTGGTTATTATTAAATAGAAAAGAAAAAGAAGAATATTTAACATTCGCAATTTTTGGTTGAGAATGTAAGATATAACAGATTAGAATTTGCAAAACAAAATTTGTTAGGTTTTATGATTAAATAAATCATAATCATCATGTAGAATAAGCACAAAATGAGTACTTTGAAATGTCAGATTAAGAGAAATAGTAATGAAAAGTAGCCTAACTTTCGAAAATAATAAATTACACGAATCTGACTGGGTATAATTCAATATACCTCTTTTCTTATTGATACTTATGCTCGACCATTTATCTACCAAAAGGATTGATTGGCAGAAACCGAGGAAAGAAGGAATTACTTATATCGTAGATAAATTTCAAGGATTTGATAGTGCGAATTTCAGAATAATTTCTCCGCTAATAGACATTGTAAAAATTTATGGTCCACTGCCCCTCTTGATTTCAAACGATCAACTTATGGAACGGATAAATTTCTACCATGAACATGACATATTGGTTTCCGTTGGGAGTACACTCACAGAATATGCTCTGTTAGAAAAATCATTTGATAAATACATTGAAGATGCCTCAAAGCTGGGGTTTGACATCATTGAAGTAGGTGAAAATAATATTGAATTATCTCTAGAAAAAAAGAAACAGATTGCAGCTAAATTAAAGTCCAAAGACTTGGTGGCACTATGGAAAGTAGGAAAGAAAGATCCAAGAAGGCAACTTTCGTTTGATCAATCAATTACTAAAATTAATGAGGCAATAGAAGTGGGTTCAGAAAAAATTCTCCTTGAAGGTAATCTGGGATATGCCGTAGGCATATACGACGAAAAAGGGAATATTAAATGGAATATAGTTGGTGCAGTAACGTCGAAAATATCTCCAAATAAGATCATATTTGAAACTCCTTTGGAAATTCAACAGTCAGCAATGATCGCTGAATTCGGTCAAAGGGTGAATCTTGCTGAAACAAATTTGGAGAACGTAATATCCATTGAATCACAAAGAAAGGGATTCTTATCCCGATCTAGTTATGGAATTTCCAGCATGAAAAAAATAGCCAAAGGCAGTCCAGCTACAAAGTTCATTTATTATATCATTCGAACTCGAAATTCTATGGAACAAAGCGAATTAATTAATATTACTAATTTACCCCGTAGAACCGTTCAAACAGGGTTGGAGGAACTAAAAGAACAAGGGCTAATTGTTGAAAAATCTAACCTAGATGACGTAAGAAAGAAGATATATCATATAGTAAAAGATGAATGGATATGAAATTAGGACAATCGATCAACATATCTATATACAAGATTTCCAATTTCGATGGAAAATAAAACATTAAAAGGAAAGCGGGATGAATGTGAATTAATTAGATAAATGGTGATAACTGGAATTGCTTCAACATCTGTATTTGTAAAAGATCAGCAGGAGTCTTTGACCTTTTGGGTTGAAAAGGTAGGCTTTGAAATTATATGTGATTTGGAATTGGAATCAAACTTCAGATGGGTGGAGATTGCCCCAAGATCATCGACTTCCTCGATTAATCTATATCCAAAATCATTAATTTCTAAAAAAGATCTAAAACCCATGCCCGTGATAATTTTTAGGACCGATGATATTCATGGTACATTTAATAATTTAAAATCGAAAGGAGTTACTTTTTCTCGTAATCCTTTAAAGTCTATTCTAGGAATTCATGCGATGTTTAAAGATGTCGATGGGAATGACTTTCTAATTCTAGAAAAACATAAAAATTGACTTATCTGGTGATGAATTAAAAATGAAATCTTTTGAACAATCATTCAAGGTCAATTGTAGCATTAATAAAGTTTGGAAGTTCTATACTGATATCAAGCATCTAGAAATAATTACACCACCCAACCTGAACTTAAAAATTATTGAAACCTCCGATAAACAAATTATCAAAGGCCTCAGAATGACCATATCAGGCAGGTTATTCCTTTATAACAGCAAATGGAATTCAATAATATCTTTGGTTGATATATCTAGGCATATGTATATTGATGAAATGGTAAAAGGACCATTCAAAAAATGGAAACATGTACATCTATTTTCAGAAATTGAAGAAAATCAAACAGTTATTACAGACAAGATTGAATTCGAATTGCCTTTTTTCTTTTTAGGAAAATTAATGGAAGGTTATGTAGAAAATAATTTAAAGAAAATTTTTGAATTTAGGAAAATTAAAACTGTACGCTATTTATCGAATAAATATGCAGGTGAGTAGGCATTATTTCCAATAGGCAAGATAGATAAACTACTAGTAAATATGATCAAAATAGGGAAAAATTAGGAAGATTTTACTGCATGAATAATACAAAAAATAAAAATATTATTTTTTATGAAAATTCATTGTATATGCCTAGTAAATACCAACCATTGTTAGTTGGTTCCTTTTTGATTTTTACTTTACTTATTGCTAATGTGTCTATATCATACGCGTCAAATCCCATCTCTACGATTAACTATAATGATTCCTCAGGTACTATTCAGGCATTAAAGAATTTTGCTTTATCCAAGATAAATGAGGATCGTGCAAAACATGCTCTTTCGCCATTAGTACAAAGTAATAACACAGCTGCCCAAATTCACGCAAATGAGTTATTACAAACTAAGACCATATCTCACATGAGCCTGGATGGGTTTAAACCCTACATGTTATATTCATTGTATAATGGTACTGGCTATGTTCAGCAAAACATAGGGCAAATAAGTTATGTACTTTCAAACAATGGTCAAAATTACTACAAAGCATCTGATTTATGTTATGATTTCAAGCGGTATTACTGTCCGGTACTTGATCAATACAAAGCAATTAATGATTTGGAATACTCCATGATGAATAATGATGAGGCTTGTTGCAACAATGGACACAAGAATAATATTTTAAACAAGTTTCATACCCATGTGAGCATTGGCATTGCATTTAACAAATATTATTTTGTCATGGTACAGAATTTTGAAAATCACTATCTAAGCTCCGATTCTTAAAATCCTAAAAAATAATGAAGATATAATATTGGAAGCTAAAATCAATGATCAAAACAAATTTAATTTTGTCATAAATCATGTTTCGTTCTTCTTAGACGAATTTCCAACCAAACTGAATTATGAAAAAAATAGAGACAAGAATAGTTATGATTTTGGAGATCTTAAATTAATGATATCTAAACCCTTACCATCAGACTTGCAATATATTCAGGAAAAAAAAGATGATTCCTACAAGATAATTGAAGCAAAAAAGTGGGACTTGAGTAAGAATAATATTGACTTGGAATTTCAACTTCCAGATACTCTAAACACAAAAAACAAAATCTTGACCATGGTTGTTTATGCTCAGAACCTTGAAGATAATCCCGAAGCTAATCAAGATGAAAACTATCTTAATCCTGAATATGTTCCTTTAACATCATACACTTTTTTTAACTATTAGGATTCAAAAAAAGCATTGGTACCAGACAACTGATTTATTGTTTACCATATTTCAATAATTAATTTTTACAAAAACATACACCACGCTTCTTCTTACTCTCCTTTTCATTGGTTTCGAATTGAAAGGGTGTTGAATTTTATACTTTAAATCTAGATTTGATTTTTGATACTAAGATAGATCCAGACTCCAAGATACTATTTTAAAAATGTTTAGGAATTAAGATTTGCCAAACTTGTGTATGGACAAAATCCCTGATAATAATCCTGTAAGTCTTAGCAAAACAACCTGATCGAATATTTCTTTAGTAAGGTCTTGTAACTTTTCATCTTCATGTACATTAAAGTCTTTTTCATAGCTTCGTTCTATCCATTGTAGTACTTTCTTATCCAAATCAGCAACGTCCTTATCTCCAATTGTCGAGATCACATTGCCTTCGATCAACTGTCTTATAAATTCAGTAACTGTCCAGTATTGGAATTCAATTAGTGGATGCATACTAGGTATAATAAATTTTGATATTTAACACTTCTGTTTTATACTCTGATTTTTACTTTGACTTGTATTTGGAAATATGAGAAATCTAATTTGAAAAACCGGATTCAAATTGTAAATTCCTTTAAGAATTTTCATCTTTTTACCCAATTTGTCAATAAATAAATTGAGTCAATGCCGGTTGATTTAATTTTCCGGTAATAGTAAGGTATTTAACATCATTATTGTAGATACATTAGGAATGGATCTATCCTCAAATCAAAATTAAAGAACTATATTGAATATTAATTCTTACTAAAATGAAAAAAGGGGGACGGATGAACTATATTTGTCATTAGATAAAGTTAATGAACAAATCACTTTATGCAGCCAGTGTCCGCGTCTACTGCAATATATTCGTAAAGTTGGAGACTATAGGCCGCAAAGATATAGTGGTTATACATATTGGGCAAAACCTGTACCGTCCTTCGGTGATCCTAAAGCGAGATTATTGATAATTGGTTTAGCACCAGCAGCCAATGGTGGTAACAGAACAGGAAGGATGTTTACAGGAGATAGCTCCGGGGAATGGTTGATGAAAGCATTGTTTGAAACTGGTTTTGCTAATAGCCCCCACAGTGTATCTGTTGATGATGGGTTGCTCCTATCCGACACATACGTTACCTCTATAGTTAAGTGTGCTCCTCCAACGAACAAACCTACTAATTCTGAAATTTCTAATTGTTCACGATTTTTAAGAAGCGAATTAAATCTGTTAAAAAATAGTGTAGTCGTAGTCATAACTTTAGGCAAAATGGCTTTTGATACGTATTGCAAATTGAATGATATGAGGGGATTGTACTTCAAACACAATAGTGTTTACCAAATAGATTCTACTAAGACTCTGATCGTTTCGTATCATCCAAGCAGGAGAAATACCAATACTGGGACTTTAACATGGCCTATGTGGATTCAAATATTTGAAAAGGCGAAATCGATTATTGAGACCAAGTTATAGGAACACATCTAGTCATCAATAACATATATTTTAATTATTGACCCGATAATTGTCAAACTCGATAGCAACTTTATATCTGTATAAATCTTTGAATGGACTAAAATGACAAACAAATAATAAATTCCAGGTAACCGTGAATCCTTAATTTACCTATTTATTAACCCCTCAAGACATTTTCCAAAGTATTTACTTATTTGATTACTTTGGTGAGTATCAAAAGGCTTATAATTATCAAGATCCAATTCAAAATACATATAATTTTTATCCTAAAGGATATTTACGCTTGACCCAATCTATGATGGACCCATCGTACAGTCTTACATTGGCAAAACCTGCTTGTTTTAGTTGCAAATATGTATGTGCAGCTCGAATTCCAGAGTGACAATAGCATATTATTTGTTTGTCCTGGGTGATACCTATTCTTTCGAAATCTTTTTTTAACACTTCAACATCCTTAATCATTTTACCACTGTCTCCTATTCCCTCATCATAATTGTGCAGGATTGAGCCTGGAATTCTCGCGTATAAATGCTCTTGGGGGGTGCGTGCATCTATGATGATAGTTTCAGGCTTGTCTTTCTCTTCAAAAATGATCTGTGCATCCGCTCTCTCAGTAGCTTTAATATGCGCAATAAATCCTCTGTCTGGTTTTGTCGCTGTATTATTTGATCTAAAGTCTTTTGTAACGGGGTATCCACTTTGTAACCAGTTTTCAAAACCAATATCTAGAATCTTTACATTCCTGTGACCAAAATAAATAAGTGTCCAAACAATTCTTGCGAGTGAAGGATCTGGGTATTCACCATACACGATAACTACTTTGGTGTCATCAATACCCATGTCAGTAAATATTTGTTCTGCGGCTTGGGGCGTAATTACCAGATGAGCCCCATTTTCATCGGTTGATATCACCTTTTCCACACCCATCGGCATAGCATTCTTAATATGACTGAATCTAAAGGGCATAATTCCCCTGGAATCAATTATTATCAAATTTTCATCGTCTAAATGTAAAGCCAACCAACTGGCGTCTATTATCATATTCATTTACAAAAAATCATGTATATTTGGGTGAACGTGTTATATTTCTTTAATGCCTAAATTTTCTAAAATCTTGATATGATTTTTGTGCGGTATACAAATAGGTTTTATATACGTACTTACTAATTTTTCGTATATCCATGGCCTCAGGTAAATATGATGAAAAGTCATTACCTCCTCATGGTTTTCATCTGCATAAAAATACGCAGATATTATATGGAGCTGAAAATGCGGTAGGAAAAGGCGTAGAATTTATGAAAAATGTTAAACATAAGATGGATATTACATTTGATCATAGAGCTCCTTCGATAGTTATTGAAATCCCACAGTACTACAATGGCTACGGGGATATTCTAAAAAGGGGAGGAAAAATTAGATGTATAACCGAAATTACAAAAGAAAATCTACAATATTGCGAAGAATTAGTGAAAACTGTTACTGAATTAAGACATATGGATGGTCTTAAAGGCGGAATTGCTATAAATGAAACTGAGTACATGGCTACTACAGTCCTTCAAGAAGCACAGCCATTAACTGAGGTAATTTATAGCAATGTCGACGAAGTTGTTGCTCAGGGGCAATTTATTTTTGATACTTTATGGAAAAATGCTACAGTTGCTCAAAAGAAGATCAAAGAATTAAAAGAAGGGATCAAATCTTATGAAACAAAATTAATTACAGAATCTAGTGATTCATTAATAGAAACTGAGTTTGGGCGAGTAGTATGGAATTCTTCTGAAATTAATGTTTGTACATCTATTGACGGTTTAAGGATTAACAAAAATTATCTTGTAGAATCCATAATAAATGCATTAACAAATGAGGGGAAAAATACACACAAACGAATAAGAATTCTAGTTGAGATCACTAGAGACAATTTAGAGATAGTAAAAGAATTACTAGATTTAGGAATACAGATTAGACATATCAAAGATATATCTTCTATCGATTATACTGTCACTAATTCGGATCTTATTATAGCAGTTAAGAGAACGGAAAGAAATGATCCTAACAATAGTATTTTATATAGTAATGATCCCTCATATTTAGATCATTTCTCAAATGTATTTGAAGAGCTGTGGAAGAGTAGCAAGGATCCAGAAAGAGTCATAAAATCATTAGAAGAGGAAACTGAATTATCTTTTATAGAAACGATCGATGATCCTGAGGAGTCAGTGAAATTAGTTCGTACTTTGATATCATCTGCTAAATATGAGATTTTAGCTATTCTTCCCAATTTTAATTCATTTTTAAGACAGGTCGAATCGGGAATGATGGAGTTTATGAAGAATATCTCTATATCAAGAAAGAATATGAATATCAGAATCCTTATCGTAGAGGAAACTGATAATGAAATACAGCACAAGATTTTGACAATATTTGACAAATTTAATGGAAAGATTCCCGGCATTTCTAACTCTGACGAGATCCCGCTGGAATTTAAATTCAAGGGTGTTGAGAATTTCAAATTGAAAATTTTAAACAGCAGGTTATTTACCGAGATAGGATTCTTAATTGTTGATAAGAATAAATCATTGATAATAGAATCAAAAAACATACCTGCGATTGATATGATTGAGTCTATCGGACTTTCATCATATTCAAATAGTCCCAGGGTTTCTAAATCATATGCGTCTATATTTGAAGCTCTTTGGAATCAAGCTGAAATATACGATAAATTAAAAGTACAAGACAGACTACAAAAAGAATTTATTAATATTGCTGCACATGAACTTAGAAATCCGGTGCAATCATTGTTAGGATATTCAGATATCTTGATGAATACCCGAGGAAATATCGACAACTATAGCAACTTTATAGTTACTATAAATCAAAGCACAAAGAGGCTCGCACGGTTAATTGATAAAGTATTGGATGTTACGCAACTAGAAAATGAATTATTGATACTGCATAAAGAAAATTTCAGTTTAGAGAAACTTGTAATAGAAATTGTAAGAGAATATAATAGTAATATACATCTCTTAAATAAAAATCAATTAGAAATCAGGTACGATTCCAGACTCAATGATTGCAATAGTACTAATTCTGAAAGCAGAAGAAATTTTGGATATGTGTTTGCGGATAGAACACGAATTATTCAGGTAATAGTAAACATCTTAGAAAATGCAGTTGAATTTACAGACAGTGGGACAATCACTCTGCGGTTAAGTGAGAACAAGACAACCAGTGAGATTTTATTGACTATTAGTGATTCTGGTCGCGGGATAGATCCAGAAATTCTACCTAATCTATTCACCAAGTTCGTATCAAGATCACGCAAAGGAACCGGATTAGGATTGTACATTTCAAAAAAAATAATTGAGTCACATGAGGGAAAGATATGGGCTGAAAATTGTTACGATGGAAATAACAAGATTGAAGGATCAAAGTTTACACTGACCTTACCATCAAAAGGCAATTAAGAACTTTATAATTATATCGTTATCAGGAAATCATGGATAACTAATTAGAAATCCTGTTCCTATTGTACTTTACTAGAGCCAAATCTTGGATATTTCGCCAAGGAATCAAATGAATTAACACAAATGATAGGACTTAATATTTTTGATCTATTATTGTTTAAATAAATCTACCAAAAAGTAAGAGGGTGAGTTAAACTTTGGTTGGGATAGAATAATAATGCCCTCAAAAATGAGATTTGTTTCATAATTGACTAGGTCAGATCATTCCTCAATATTATACGATATCTTGCTTTCCCTGCCTCTAGATGTTCTAGGGCTTCATTCACTTTGGACAAGGGGTATTCCTCAACTAGTGGCATGATCTGGTTTCGTGTACAAAAATTGAGCATACTCAAGATAACCGCAGGACCTCCAGTTGGGGAGGCTCCTATTGATCTTTCATGAGAAATCAAAGGAGACATCGTAGCCCTTACCTGAGGGACGGCTCCAACTATATGCAGTCTTCCTCCTGGGGCAAGAGTATTGATATAGGCATCCCAATCTATCTCGACATTTGCAGTTACAAGAATCATCTTAAATTTATTTGCTAATGAATTCAGATTTTTCGTATTATTTGAATTTATAAAGTGATGTGCCCCAAATTTCCTAGCTTCTTTCTCTTTTTTAGGATTAGTAGAGAAAGCTGTAACTTCACATCCCCACGCATTGAGAAAAAGGAGAGCCATATGGCCAAGTCCTCCTATTCCTACTACTGCGACATGATCTGTAGCTTTGATCCCATTTTGAATGATGGGACTAAATACTGTGATACCGCCACAAAAGAGTGGACCTGCTGTTTTAATGTCTAGGTTATCTGGTAGTGGAAAAGCCCATAAGGCTTGACAGCGGACCTTATTTCCAAATCCACCATGTCTACCCACAATTACATCTTCTCCAGTTAAACATCGGTTATGATAACCACTCAAACATTGTTCACAGGTCTGACATGAACGAGATCTCCATCCAACTCCAACTCGTTGACCTGTTTTTAGATGAGTTACCATTTTTCCAACGGATGAAATTTTTCCAATTATTTCATGTCCTGGGACAAATGGATATTTGGTGATCCCCCATTCATTCTTGAGCATGTGCAAATCGCTATGGCAGATTCCACAATACTCGATGTCTATGTCAACTTCATCAGGCTTGAGTGGTCCCAGCTCATATTCAAAAGGCTTTAATTTTGATCCTGATTTAGTTGCAGCAAAGGCTTGGACTTTCATGATAGTAGTTGGCATATATTGTATAAATAAATAATCGTTTGCCTATTTGAAAGTGGCTTTGCATCATCATAAAAATTAAAATTTTGGAAATTGCTTGGTATAATGACATTTACACGTCTTAAATACCGATATCATGTCCTAAAACATCTTTTAATAATTATTCAAGTCTAAAACTTGCTAATTCAATGAAATCTTAAAATCTATAGTGAAAAATAAAGGTGATATTATTATATATTTAGATATGTTATCCACCACGGAGAAAAAAATTTCTAGTATTAAGACTGTAGGAATTTTGATATTTAACGATGTAGAAGTTTTGGATGTTGCTGGTCCATTTGAAGTTTTTTCGATGACACGTCTTGATGAAAACAAGAGATATGAAACCGCATCACCTTTTCGAGTCGTGCTGTTATCGGAAACAAAAACACCTATCATTGCAATCGGAGGATTAAAGCTCCTTCCAGATTTTACTTTTGATGATTGTCCAAATTTAGATTTATTCATCGTACCCGGCGGATGGGGCACACGTAGAGAGGTAAATAATCTTGTATTGCTCCAAAAGATATCAAAACTATCTGCAAAATCTACTTTGACAGCATCAGTTTGTACGGGTTCAAGTCTAATTGGTAGGGCGGGACTTTTGGATGGAAAAAAGGCTACTACTCATTGGAGAACATTTAATTTTCTACATGACTCTGCACCCAAAGCTCAAATACAACAAGATGTGATTTTTACTGTTGATGGAACTATATTTACTTCTGCAGGGGTTGCTTCAGGCATAGGGTTATCTTTATTCCTTGTCAGTCATTTTTTTGGAGCACATGTTGGCAAAGAGACTGCGCGGTTCCTTGAATTTCCATATCCTGAGTAGTTTAGAGAGAAGAGGGTCATCAAAAAATATCCTAAAGGATCATCACCAAGTGAGATTCTAGATTTTCTAGAGGCGAACTCATATAATCATGATCAAATTTTTTAACAATCTCAAGCCGTTTTGTTATTTTAAGTTATATGACTATTTTCATTTATCTACAAAGTTCTAGAATTTCTAACACTATTTTTTACATTTTCTTATGGGGTGAAGCAAAGGAACAAAAAATATCATGATTAAATAGCAAATCATCCAAATATAGTTAGGAAAATGGAGAGTTCTTGGAGGAAAAGGGATACTGGGATAACAATAAGAATAATTATTTGCTTGGGCATATTGGCCTTTTTGTACATTGTTTTTATCACGGTTTTGGCTTATTTTGGCCTGGGTTTTTTTCCAATAGTAGTAATTTCGGCAGTTTTTATTTTGGGTCAGTGGTTTTTTTCTGATAGAATAGTTCTTTGGAGTACTGGAGCAAAAATAGTTACCAAGGAACAATATGTAAGTTTGCACTCTATGGTGGAAAATATAGTGTCTAATAATAATTTGCCCAAGCCCAAGATTGCTGTAGTAAACAACCGAATCCCTAATGCGTTTGCCACAGGAAAAGGTCATCGCAGTTCTGTGGTTGCTGTTACTACAGGATTATTAGAAATATTAGATCAGGATGAATTAGAGGGAGTTTTAGCACACGAATTAACACACATAAAAAATCGAGATGTAATGGTAATAACACTCGCTAGTTTGTTTTCAACCATAGCATGGCAAATGATGCAATTCGGATTTTTTGGAGGAATATATGGTGCAGGAAGGGATCGCAATAATGGAAGCTCTATGATAATCATAATTGTTGTTTCATTAGTAACTTGGATAGTGAGTTTTCTAATAATTAGGGCCATCTCGCGTTATAGAGAATATTCTGCAGATAGAGGTGCGGCTCAAATGACCCGAAAGCCTGTCAGCTTGGCTAACGCATTGTTGAAAATTAGTGGAACTATGCATAAAGTGCCAGCAAAGGAATTAAAACACATAGAGGGCTACAATGCCTTTTTCATAATTCCTGCAATTTCAGGTGACACTCTTACGCAACTTTTTTCAACTCATCCACCAATCGAAAAGAGAGTTCAAAAATTGTTAGACATGGAGTCATCTATGCGTCGATATTAATGCTCATAAAAGGTAGGTATTAATCTAAGATGAATCAATTTTTGAATTTGTCTTCGATTTATTCATTTGACCATATAGATAAGGTCATGAATTGTACTTGATGACTATAGTGAAAATAATGATTGATGTATCTTGTTGCCTTTAACTTCCAACCTTGGTTAGGGCTTTTCAGTCAAACGATATTAGGATTACAAATAAGAATAAAGTGTTCTTTTATTAAATTCGGTGGACTATAATTCCACTTTCCCGAATTTGTTTGCCACATTCTTATACATATCTATTTCCTGTTTTGACAATGGTCTTATTTTTTTCATGGCATCTTCAAAATGCTTCATATTTATTCTTAATTCCTTTGCTTGTTTCTCTGCCTCCTTGGAATCTGGATATTTTGTTATATGTTCTCTTAATGCCAACATGACTGCTGCAGATGATAACGAAGCGATATCAGCTCCTGTATATCCATCAGTTTTATCAGCTAAATCTTCAATATTGACATCTTCAGCCAACGGCTTCTTTTTTGTATGAATCTTGATAATTTGAAGTCTGGATTCCCGATCAGGTGGGGGTACATATAGAATTCTATCAAATCTCCCTGGCCTTAATAATGCTGGGTCTATTATATCGGGTCTATTGGTGGCTCCAATTACTACTACATTCGTTAGTATTTCGAGGCCGTCCATCTCGGTCAGAAATTGACTGATTACTCTCTCTGTTACATGGGAATCTCCATGATCTCCGCCTCTAGTTGGAGCTATGGCATCCAGCTCATCAAAGAAAATTATACATGGCGCAGCTTGTCTAGCTTTCCTGAATATCTCTCGTACTCCTTTTTCTGATTCTCCTACCCATTTGCTAAGCAGTTCTGGGCCCTTAATACTTATGAAATTTGCTTCACTTTCATTTGCTGCTGCTTTTGCCATTAATGTTTTCCCTGTTCCAGGTGGACCGTATAACAAAATTCCTTTTGGAGGGGTGGCATCTGCATAGGTAAAAACTCCCAAATATTTTAATGGCCATTCGACAGCTTCCTGAAGCTCCTGTTTTATGGTGGAAAGTCCACCTATATCATCCCATTTTATATCCGGTATTTCTACAAACACCTCTCTCATGGCTGAGGGTTCTGTTTCCTTAATTACTTCCATAAAATCCTGCATTCTAACTATAATCTTTCTTAAAGTATCAAGTGGGATGCTTTCGCTAGAGAGATTCATATCGGGTAGAACTCTTCTAAGGGCGCGCATGGCTGCCTCCTTCGCAAGTGCCTGTAAATCAGCTCCAACAAAACCATGGGAAATATCAGCTAGTCTTTGTAAATCAACATCCTTATCGAGTGGCATTCCTCTTGTGTGTATTTGCAATACCTCCAACCGCCCATCCCTGTTGGGAACTCCAATTTCAATTTCCCTATCAAAACGACCTGGTCTCCTTAATGCAGGATCAATGGCATCTACTCTATTTGTAGCGGCTATTACCACTACTTTACCCCTTGATTTCATCCCATCCATTAAGGATAACAGTTGAGCAACAATCCTTCTTTCGACTTCACCGGTAACTTCCTCCCGTTTTGGCGCTATTGAGTCAATTTCGTCGATGAATATTATAGAAGGTGCATTCTTTTCCGCCTCTTGAAATACATTTCGAAGTCTTTCTTCAGATTCGCCGTGGTACTTACTCATTATTTCTGGTCCTCCAATTGTAAAGAAATTGGAATTTGTTTCGTTCGCTACGGCTTTTGCCAATAATGTTTTCCCTGTTCCAGGTGGACCGTGTAACAGCACCCCCTTTGGCGCTTCTACACCTAATCTCTTAAACAATTCTGGATGTCTTAGAGGGAGCTCTATCATTTCTCTAACCCTTGCTACCGCATCTCCCAATCCTCCTATATCCTCATATGTGATTGATGCAGTCGTACCTTCTTGGGAGATCTGAACAGCTTTTGAAGACTCTTCCGAAACTACTATCTCAGTCGTATCACTAATTATGACTGGGCCTGATGGATGTGTAGAGATCACAACCAGATCTATTCTTCTACCCATTACATTGATAGGGACTGTATCACCTTTAGTCATCAAAGTTCCATTTAGATATTCTGCGAGATATTCTTCTGCACCCATTATTCGCAAGGGTTCAGTAGGAGCAAATGTTATATCTTTTGCTATTTTTGATTCTACAACTTTGATTTCTACTAAGTCATTGACACCGACATCCAACCTATTTCGGATAAATCCGTCCATACGGATCAACCCTTTGCCTCTATCACTCTCCTTAGCTGGCCAGCTTAAAACGGTAGTCTTCCTACCAATAGATGATAGTTCTAGCGCATCACCGCTAACAATGTTTAACGACTCTGCAATATCGGGATCTACGCGAGCTATTTTTCGTCCAACATCTCTTTGTTCTGCTTCAGCTACCTTCAATGTAGCGGTTTTTGACGATTTGGTGTCATCAACCTTTGCTGTCATACTAATCTGGTATATGATTCATACTAGTATTAATAGTGAATTATTTTTGGCAACATTTTTAGTCCCTAAAGTAAAAGTCTATGCAACCTTTTTCAAAAAATTTTCGTACTCAAATTTCTAAATTTTTTTAATTTCTTAAAATTTTCACAAAATTTTCCAAACTTAAATACTACGTACGTTCGAAAATATCTTAGTCTTTACTAGGTCAATCTACGATAGTTCGATCAAAACACAAACAAGAAAAACAACATAATAACAGGATATAAAAATTTCAATTCTATTACAATTCGACTAAGACTGGCTAGAGAGGACATTTCAGTATATAAAAAAAAGACAGGACCAAAGAAAAATTTGACGATTATATTCCATGTAGAATGAAAAATTATCAAAACATGTACAAACCTGGATGAATCGATTTACATATCAAAATAATTGGGGAGATATGTCATTAAGATGTCTCACTAGTAGGTATGGAAAAGAATAAGTAATAGCTATCTTTAGGTAACCTGTATTGCTGGCAAAAATCACTGTGCTTCCTTTATTCTTGCTTTTCTTTTCTTTTCTTTTCTCCGGTAATCTTGGGACAAACAAATGAGACAAAAACCACCTTTCAAGATCCGCGTACAGGAATTACTCTTCAGTATCCATCGGATTGGAAGGTAACTGATAAAGAATACGCTGATGCGATCTTTGGAGATATGGATGGTGTGGATAATGGGTTGAATCAAAGATCCTAAACTTGTTGAACCTATTTTTGTTACTCCCAGAATCTCTGGATGGATCTTCATTTTTAATTTTGTCTGAGTTACTTCCTTTCCCCGTGTCCATTGAAAAATATACCGAATTCACTAGGAATTCATTACTGTCTGATCCTACAATCAAATTGTCAAATAGCCTTCCAATTTCACTCAGTAATATGAGTGGGTTAAAATATAATGTTACCTCTAAAAGCGATCCGTACTTACAAACACAAATTTTATTTGTTAATGATTCGAATGCGTTTGTAGTAGGCTATACAGTTGGGGAAACTGAAAAATCGCAAAATATCATGGATATTAACTCTATGGTTGATTCCATAAGAATTGACTAACAATGTCTTTTCCACTTATTTTTTATCTTAGTAAATTATTTATGGAGAATTGATTCATATTGCATAATTGCCTTCCAAGCTTAAAATCAAACATCATTGCGTTTCGGTATTTCAAAGATATTCGGACAAGGATTCTCTTGCATCAATCTATGATTTATTCTATCGTTGACAATTTTTGAAATATAAACATGCAAAAAATTTTGATATTAGCCGATGATCCGATAAGGACTAAATTAGAAGAAAAATTAAGACGGCGATTTGATGTGGAATCTATTCCACCCCCTTTAAATAGCATATGTGAAATCAAAATGCGCCTCCGTGGAAACTGGATCACATTATGTAGATTTTCACCAAATGAAAACTTCCGCGATATAATAACGATGTTTAACGTAAATTATGATTTAAAATCTCGAACAACAAAATCAATGTCATAGAAACACAGACGCCTCTTCTTCTTATTCCTTATTTTCTCTATTATATTTGACCTTTTGTCTTGTCCTTTTATTTTCATATACAACATAGTCGTAGCATTTTGTCTATAATCAAAATAAAAAGGGAATTAAAAAAGCTATGAATTACTAAATTCAGGACTCTATGTGATAGGCTTGAAATAAATAAAGTACAAAAATATGTTTGTACCTCTACTAGTTATATGTCCCCATCATCGATTCTAATGATCTTACAATATTTACAATAATATTCGTTCTTTTTTATCAAATCCATTTTTCTATTGCAGCGGTTACATCTTGACATTTGTTCTTTTATAATACGATGCTGAATCCTCTTCAAAACAAAGGGGATGATAAAACCTATCATTATGTATCCTACGACGCGTGATAATACGCCCCTTCTCTGCCTCCCAGAGTTTCCGTATCTTGCCATAGTTCGATTTCTTGTACATATTAGTAATCGGTATTGAATAATCTTTTGTTTGAGATGAGATTAAAAATCAGATTGAATATCATGTGAACTTGTTTAATATTGCCTCCGAATCAAACCATAATGCAATTTTATTAATGACACTTGTATTTAAAGCCAAAATTATAGAATATCCCTTCTGAATTATTTAATTATGACATGGAGAATTAGATAGTGCTTTATAAACAAATATGGCAACAAACTTTCTCCAAGCAGGTTAGCATATGATCATGACAATTGTGTCTGCTCCTTGGTACAGATTTAGTATGATTGTCTAAACCTGTTTCCAATATCATAGTATCCTGTTGCTTGTAATAATATAATCAATACCTAGAAAATTGAATTTGTCTGGTTATGAAAGAACTAGATATGGTGGGGTCTAAAATGACAAATTCTGGAATAAAGGTCGCACATTAAGCATTTATTAGGTCTGAAATAATTACTTCACTTTCATTCTAAAAAAATTCTAACTCAATCCCTTAATTTCTCTAACTCGGTCTTCCTATTAGGTTAGTATCTTTGGTCAATAATGGTAAATGGCTCTTTATCAAAAGGATTAGACAAATTATTAATACCTTGTTATAAGAAAATATACACTATAGTCGATATTTGTTTGCAATCTTCAAGAGTACAACTATACCGAAACTATCTCAATGTCAATTTCTATGTACAATCCTTATCTAACCTATTGATAATGGAGGCTCGGCCTGTATAAGCAATCAAGTATGTATATATTAAATTGAAAAGATATATTACTTTGAAAAACTGGTTGGATGATGCTAATTATTACGAAGTCTTGGAGATATCACGATACGCCAATCAGAGGGATATAAAAAGTGCGTTTAGACGACTTGCAAGGAGATACCATCCCGACAGGAATTCAACAGTTTCTGATGATATAATGAAGAATATTAATATCGCGTTTGAAATTCTATCCGATCCAGGAAAAAGGCAACAATACGATGAATCTCTTGCTGGTGAGCGTCCAAGAAAATTAGACCGTTCTGATCAAAATCATGAAGATAATTCGACTTCTGATCGATATAATTGGAAAGTAGATACTATCTCAGACGACTTGGACCGTCAGACTGGAAGTTACGACAATGAAGTCAACGTAAATTTTGAAAGTAGATTAAATGCTGAACATGAGGCTGCGTTGTTAGGGAAGGATACTTCTTTATTAGAAAGTCGATATCGTATAATTATAGAGCCGTCACTCTGCTTAGCATTCGGAAGTTGTGAAACGCTTGCTCCGAAGGTTTTTGTAGTTGAGAAGAATAGACATATAAATCCAAAAGCGACAGTTATATCAGAAACAGCCGAAGATTTTGAAACTATACTTGATGCAGCCAAAACTTGTCCCACTAAGGCAATTTTCATCATTGACAGATTTACAGGCGAACGCATTTTTCCATAGTTTTCACATAATGAACATCTAGTTCCGCTAAATGATCTTTTTTGTCAGTTGTTCTGTGAGTAGAAATAACAATCTGTTTCAGCAAAATCTAATTTATATAAGATATTTGATTTCGGGACAAAGTGCCACTATCGTTGGTGATTCCATATGGTTATTGTGATACATGTAAGAACTTATCTCCATGACCACCAGTGAACTTTGCTTTTCTTGTAGATTTCCTTTAATTTACCTCTCATTGAACCCCAAGTTAATTAACATTTTTATTATTTTGCTCATCATAACAGTGAGACTAAATTAGTTCTATCTCATACTGCAAATAAGTTTCATAAAATTATTTATCCTATAAAGTATTAAGGTTGTTGAGGGAGAAGTTCTTTGAATGATGCTACTATGACCGGGAGAATTACTGCTGAATCAGTCGATCGAGACTTTATGCAAATAAGGTATACTGATCTTATAGGCAAGTTTCTCGCAAAATATATTCAAATCGATAAAGAGTTGATTCAGGATGTTTTTAGAAAGGGGATAGGGTTGGATGGTTCTTCAGTAATTGGTTTTTCAACTATAGACGAGTCTGATATGATGCTGTTTCCTGATAGAAAAACATTAAGAAAAATACCTTTGTCAAGCTATGAAATAATGACTGTTATAGCTGATGTTTACAATGGATTTGATCAAGGTAGATCTCGAAAAGATCCACGGAGCGTTTCGCAAACTCTTGAGGATCACCTTGCCGTGAGTCAAATTGCGTGTCAAGTAGGTGCTGAGGTTGAATGCTTTGTATTTGATCAAATAATCTTTGATATGGAAAAGAATGACCCCGCAAGTAATAATGTAAATGGTCGGAACCGTGCAAAAGATGTTTCAATCTTATCTTCAGAACAATATGGAATTGGGAAATATCCTATTCGTAAAAAATCTGGGTACGATGTTCCTACTTTTCAAGACTCTCTGATTGAATTTCGGTTTGAGGTAGCTAATATATTGAAACAATATTATGATATTAATGTCACAAATATGAATCACGAGGTGGCTAGTAGTGGCCAAATTGAAATCAATTTTATGCATGATTACTTGACTCAATCCGCCGACAACGTTCAGATTTATAAAGATGTGGTCAGAAATGTGGCAAAAAAATACAACAAGATTGCAAATTTCATGCCAAAACCAATTTTTGATCCTCTGAACAATGAAAATAGTGATAATGGATCAGGTATGCACGTAAGCATAAGCTTATGGACAAAATCCGCAAATAAGAATGCCAATTTATTTTATGATGAGTCTGATGATTATGCCGAATTGAGCCAAACTGGGCGATACTTCATAGGCGGTATTTTAGATCATGCTAGATCATTATCTGCTATAGTAACTCCAACTGTAAATTCGTATAAAAGGATTATACCAGGATTTGAGGCACCCGTCTATATTGCTTGGGCTAGGGGAAATAGATCTGCTGTAGTTAGACTCCCAGTCAACGAAAAAAAGAGTTCGAACTCAAAAAGAATTGAGTACCGGGCACCCGATCCTTCCGCAAATCCCTATCTTGCTTTCTCGGCCATAGTTGCAGCAGGATTGGACGGAATAAATAGAAAAATTGAACCAGGGAACCCTGTTAGTGAGGACATTTACAAAATGTCTGACTCAAGGAGGAAGGATCTTGGAATAGGTGTTTTACCTGGTAGTTTGGAGGAAGCGTTATCTTCGTTGAAAAGTGATTCAAATTATCTAAACCTTTGTTTTCACCATGATTTAATCAGTACGTATTCGGATCTTAAAAATAAGGAAATAGTGGAAATAGGTAACGATGAATCAGTCATAAATCAATTCATGTTTTACTATGATGTCTAAGAATATTATTTCTTGATCAATTTCTTTCTTATCTTTTATATCAATGCGCTCATCTTTTCTGTTCTTTTCTCAATAGGACTAAATCCTCAATATTATTGGGGTTCATATATACTTCTCCCCGTGTAGCCTCTTTGATACCGACAATAGGTTCATCACATTCTGGACATATTTGAAAATAAACAAAAATACTGGCACTTCTCTTATTTTTTCCAACAAGCGTATTACGCATGTTAGAATGAAATTGGCTCTGACATGTGGGACATTCCATATTAATATTTTAATTTGAATTGTATATGTACTTTAACATACCCGAGAAATAATTTAGTAGTTGATTGATTAGTGCTATTATTAAAAATATGTTGTACTAGATTCTTGACTTTTTTTCCTAACACATCTAACCATCTGAAGCTCGTCTTGGCGACCTATTATAGTATCAGAATTGTATTAAATATTACTGCATAAAATGGATTTTGAGGAATATCCACATAATTGGTTGTTTGCTTTCATTCTATGGTTAAAAAACATGTTTATAACATGACTGGGCAAATCATGGTGATCATAGGTTTGACACTAAAAATACTAAACCTGACGAATACATTATATCTAATTTTAGAATATGTGATATGATTGATAAGATAATTTCACTTTGCGCTCTCAAAACCGTTCTAGTTACCAAATTTTGTCTTACTTTTGAATCTCGGTTTGAAACTTTATAGTTTTTTAATCGATTGTTTATCCTAACAGTAATAATACGTCAATCCATGGTTTACTTGTGTATGTCTTCAGTCAAACAAGTATTTTCTCTTCCTGTTACCTCCATAATACTTGCTAGGATCATATATGCAGTAAATTGGTTTAATATTTCTTCTATTTTTTATCTCATCCTAAATGAATTTAAACAGGATGTTTCGATGTTGGGATTGGTAACTTCTGGATTTCTAATAGGGATTGGCCTTTTTCAGATTCCAGCTGGAATACTGTCGGCAAGATACGATGCAAAATTTATGATATTTTTTGGAACAATGTTGTTGTCTATATCTTCTCTTCTTTCAGGGTTGAGTTCAGAGTTATATCAAATGGTAATTCTAAGATTCCTAGTAGGAGTTGGAATGGCATTTTTCTTTGGTCCTAGCGTTATTCTCATTTCAAAATATTTGGGTAAAGGATCATATGGGCTAGGTGTTGGAATTTTAAATTCTGCCCATTCATTGGGTGGAATTATTGGAATATTTGGCTGGATCATTATTGCGGAGGCTATTGGTTGGAGGACAAGTCTAGTAATCAGTGGAATCTTGGGAATACTCAGTGGATTGTTCTTGCTATACGCTCTACAGATAAAAAAATATGATAGCTCCAATAATCTATCTAATTATTCTTTTCAGGAAAAAGTTTCCCTTTTTTTTAAATTCTTTGACCTGAACAAAGAAACCCGCGATCAAAAGTCTAAATTCACAATTAATTTTGATGCCCTCAAATCTATCATGTTGAATAAACATATGATCTATGTGGGATTATCATTGCTTGGATTTCAAATAGCTTGGATTTTAGTCTCTACTTTTATCATTCTATTTCTTAGAGTCGAACTTGATATTACCTCTTCAATTGCGGGGCTAATTGGGGGATTAACCTTGATAGTGAATGTTATATTTGCTCCTTTTATTGGTAGAATTTATGATAAATTAACTCGAAAAAATAATTTCAATAATGATATAATATTGTTGCTAATATGTGGAATAGTTATTTCAGTAAATATTATTTGTTTTTCTATGCTTAATATTTATTTCTTGATCCCTTCAATAATGATAATTGGAATTTTTGCATCAGGAGGATTTGTAATTCCATATGCATTGGCAAGGAGATTAGCCTTGGAGAAACTCGGATTGCCTAAATATGAAATTCTTGCTGTTAGTTTTGTTAACGGATTATCTTTACTTGGAGCTTTTTGGGTTCCATTTGTATTCTCTATCATGGTAAAATCATTTGGTTATTCTTTGGCATGGTTGTTTGGTGGATTATTGGTTTTGGTTTTCATAATTCCGATCATAAAACTCCGCAGCTAAAGTCATAATCATTCTAGTTTCGAGTTACTTCTCTCAAACAGAATCCTTTTGTGATACTAGGCGGGTTTTTATTGACTATTGTGAATTATTTATCAGGAAATATCTATCCTTTAATCCCCCTTTAAACAATTTTGGATCTTCCACTTCTCAAGTAATATCTGTGATGAATTTTCCATGACTCGATGAATCATCTAATTCTGTTGGAATATTCTTGTTTAGAAATATTCTATATCCTAAATTGTTGATCATAGAATTCGTGTTAGAAGCATCTCGAAGCGTTTTCCTTTCTATATATGCAAAGTCCTTCTCACAGTTAATATTTAGATCGCTATTTTCTTTAAAATATTTATTCTTGACAAAATTCAATACATCATTCCATGTATATGCCTTTATTCTATCGATTGGTTCCCTAGACTCAGGAACTGTTGTCTCGTCGTTGTATTCAAAAACTTCAAAGTAGTCAATCGACTTGTTACACTCTCCACAGTAAGTCTTCTTACTAATTTGTCTACATTTTTCACATTGTAATATTATGGCCATATTAGAATATTATCAGATCTTGAGCATATTTATTAAATACTTACAAAAGTGCCTTCAGCAGCCACAATATAAGACAAGTATTATTCTACATTACAAACTATAATTTCTCATCACTATTATCCGTATTTCTAATTGTAAATCAAAGCCGAAAGGGCTGGCAATACCATCTAACATAAAGCCGCGCTCAAACTCGGGGAATGCCAAGGCAGTAAAGCATGACCATGGATATCCCTTGATGATTCTTTTTGATCCAATAAATAATATTAATTTCGATGGACCTGGATCTCCCAAAATTTTACTCCTCTTGCTCTGTTGGGATTTCCCAATATTCTTGATTTGTAGGCAACCAGATTCAAAAATTATTTGTCTTCTATTTCTAATAATGTTATATTCCTGTTAGGATGTACCGAAATAATCGGATATTCTGCTATGACTCTTTCTTGTTTTAATTATACTGCTATTTCCAATCCATTCATTTTTTGATATGGTTAAGTTATTACACGCGAAGGATAGTGCCATGTCCAGTGTTTCAAATTTGTTGCATCTCATTCTCAAAGCCTCTCTTATTCCCTCTCTTATTTGCCAGACTCCGACAGGGAGAATGTATTCTGGATGTATTTCTCTAAGGACTATTACTGATGCATTTCTTTTTTGGTAATGTAGGAATTCTATGGCAGCTAACCTAGCAGCAAAATAAGATCCCCCAATTTTTGGATAGTTCTTCAGACCAATTGAATCCTCTGTATCTGTATCTATCTTTGCATCTCCTTTATTATCTATCCATGCTTCATGCATCTCAAAACTCCATAACTCATCTGGGATTAAGACAATGGAATAATAATTCCCCAGGTGAACGTATTTGTAGATCCTAATCTGATCGAGTGGCGGAAAGGTATTAGTTTTTTTTATCAAGTCAGATGAAATCGTTTGATCAATTGCAGAGATGCTCCATTTGGTTGGTACGAGTTTTCTATTTTTTTTAATCCCAATCATTCCTAAACTTAGGATTTTACTAATTTTACTTATCTCAATTCCTTCTTCATATAAATAGTTGATTGCTTCTATGGCTCTAAAATCAAGATCATAAAATGCTTTTTCAATTTTCTTGTTACTAGAAATATTTGAAGGCACTTTCAAACTCTCTAATTCTGATGCCATCCCGAATTGGACCGTGTCAGAATCCGATGTCGTCCTTGATGAAATTTCTTCTAAATTCAATATGGGTTTTCTCTCAAATGTAACTTCTATTTCAGTAGATCTAGTTGCCATAGTTAATTCCTGTAGGGATTGGATATAGCGATCAGCATTCAAATTTGTTTTTACATGAGTTGAATATGTGCCTCTGATAAGAGATAGTTTGTATCTTATTATATCTTCAATGGACTTTCCTGCCCATTTTTCGGGGTGATCCAGTATTGTCGAATCGGTTTGCAATGGTGAAAATAAGGGTCCAACTTTTACTTTTGGATATGTGTAACTGCTAACGAATACAGAGGGAGGAGATCCACCTGATATTTTTTCTGAAAGATTATTGAAGTTCGATCTTAAGATTTGTTCCCAACTTTCTGTTATGTGTTTTCTTATCCCCTCGGTGTTCTTGCCATGCATTGCAAATTGAATCTGTTTGTTAATGATCTTATTTGAATTTACATCCTACAATGATGGGACCTGAGATTGACAGATCAGGAAATTTGGTTAGAATTGCGAAGAGACCTTTTTGATGTAATTAGAGTAATTTATTATTTCAATTTTTTGAGTAGTTCTCGTACGGATAACGTATTTAGTATATCATTTCGTCCTGCCCATCCTCTTCTTGCTTGTCCTATACCAATTTCCAAAAATGCATAATGCAGGGGATGATGAGCATCTGAATCAACAACCAACTTAACTTCATTCTGTATAGCTGTTCTTATGTATTCATCACGTAAATCTAACCTGTTATAGTGAGAATCAATTTCCAGAATTGTGTTAGTTTCGTTTGCAATTGTCATTAATTTCGGAATATCCACAGGATAGCCATCTCTTTTATTAATGATTCTGCCAGTTGGGTGAAAGATAATATCTACGCTCGGATTTTGGGCTGCTTTAATTAACCTATTAGTTTGTACCTCTATTGGTTGAGAAAAATTAGAATGAATTGCAGCACCTACTATGTCTAATTTATCCAAAATGTTGTTTGGAATGTCTAATGAACCGTTGCTAAGGATGTTTACTTCTGCTGAAGAAAGTATTCTAAAGTCACTCAAATTCCTTTCGCTTTTTTTTCTCTTCTTTTCGTAGTTGCTTGTTTTCCTCTCTAACTGTTTTTCTTCATTATGTTTATTTAGATCCACAAAGAAAGTACCGCTTTTTATTGAATCATTAAATTCTTGAATCTTGTGTGCTTGGTCTAGTAGCTGTTGTTCATCTAATCCCCTAGCGATTCTTAGGCTTTTTGTGTGATCTGTGATGGCGATATAATCAAGATTAAAATTCGTCATTGCAAAATATGCCATCTCTTTTATTGACATTTTCCCGTCTGTATTGTTTGAATGTACTTGTAGATCTCCTTTTATATCGCCGTATTTTATCAATCCTTTCATTTTTTCCTGCCACTCCTTTGACCCTTTCTTTGCTATCTCAATTTCTCCACTGTTTTCTCTCAACTCTGGAGGGATCCATTCCAACCCTAATTCATTGTACAACTGTTCTTCTGATTCGCCTGATATTTTTTGATCGGATTTAATATCAAATAATCCCCATTCATTTAAGCGAAGTGCCTTGGATTGTGCTAATCTTCGCAATGCTATTCCGTGTTCCTTACTCCCGGTAAAATATTGTAATGCTGCTCCATAACTTTCTTTAGGAACGACCAATAAATCGGAATCTAATCCATTATTAAATTTAATAAATGCTTTAGTACTACCTTTGCTTAGAATTTCTTTAACTTCGGGCATATTTACGAATGAATTAATTACTTTATCTGGATTGTCTGAAACTACTAGAAAATCTATATCACCTATGGTTTCCCTCATTCTTCTAAAGGATCCTACTGCTGTTACAGTAGAAACGTTTTCCAAATTTGTTAAATATTTTTCCATTTGCTTTACCAATGGATAAATATCTCCAAGTAAACGCCTTTTTTTGCCTATGTTGTGTAATTCAATTCTCCTTAGTATTTTTTCTTCTTTTTTTTTAGAAATTCCTGAAATCCCGTTTAACTTCCCTTCTCTAGCAGCCCTTTCTAAATCACTGAGATTTCTTATAGGTAACTTGTCAATTATTACTCTCAAAGTTTTCGGACCTATTCCTTCTAAGCCTACGAAATCATCTATCTTTATTGGGTATTTTGATTTTAGTGTTTCATAATATTCAATCTTGCCTGTTTCAATATATTCTTCTATTTTTGAGGAGATTGCTTTACCAATAGAAGGAATTTGTATTAATCCATTAATCCCTCTTTCCTCATAAAGAGATGTAATACTTAGCGGAAGGTTATCAATTTGATCAGCTGCTCTAATATATGCTCTATTTTTGAAATTTAAATTAGTCTTGTTATCATCGTTATCATTATCCAACTCCAGGAGAAATGAAATCTTACGAAGGATATCAGAAATCTCTACGTTTGTAAGTTTCACACTATAACTCATTCTCGGGTATTCATTAATTTTCTTATTGATTTGTTTTGGTGATTGCTTTGATGTTTGAAAGGGGGTGAAACAGCGGACACCAGGAATCCATGTTTTTCATTTGTTTATATGGCCATCTTAAATTTTTACATCATATAATTTGATCAAAAAATCATATTATTAAACGATAATATTTATAATATTTATAGATGATACTAAAAGATATGTAGATCATGTACCAATAAGATAATAAATATTGAAAGTTTATTACAAAATATATATATTTAGCTAGACTTAATACAAAAGAATTAGCGATTTTAGTCGAATCCTTGACCATTGGGATAATTATAGGGGTATGTGGACTTGTGACTTGGTTAGTAAAAAACAAGTTTCAACCAGAAATTGAACGTGATATACAATAACGGGAGCAAAAGACTTTAAAATATGCTCGAGAAATACGAAAAAACCAATAGAGATTATACTTTATTACAATAGTACATTCTGGGATTATTGAATATCAATCCATGGTCAAAATTTTTTTGGCCTGATTTAGTTTCTCAAATAATTCTTTAATGAACAAATCGGCAAACTTGTCAAAATCAATTGTTCTAAATTGCTTCTGATATTCTTCTTTGCGTTTATTGTATTCTTCTTGAAGCCATAGAAAATCTACTTCTTTCAATCTTATACTGAATCTATTAGTTTTAGCTTGGATTCAAATACATTTATCATAAAAATTCCTGCAATTTGTGTAAAATTTTTTAATTTATATTTTCTCATTGTTCTTATTCGAAATAACGATCTTTTAAAAGTGACTAATATATTACAAAAACATAAGTTGGGTATTACCTTTTTTGATATCCAGGGAACTAGTAGAACTCCACGATTTACCTCTGAAATTATTCATTCTTACCACACCGGTAGAACTACAATACCTAAATTTATAGGCCGTGTCCTTGTTATTTCAATAGTTTCGGATTCGATTGTTAACCAAATTATTGAGGAGATGATGCATAGTTTTGATATGCAAGACGAACCATACAGCGTTCTCTCTGTAAAGGATGTGGCTAATGCCTATGAATTAGGTACTGAGTTGGAAGGGGATGAAGTTCTTGTTTCAAAATAATCTAATTCCATAAATGAATAATCTCTTGGAAATGGCCTTAGGACTTTAGTATTATCTTGACGCCTTTGTTCGGTGTCTTCATATCTACCGACGGTTTTCTCTCTTATCTTGGTTACTCTAAGATCTTAAGTCCTGTATAATCAAATTACTATTAACGGTATTAGTTTAAGATAAGTAAATTAGGATCAGGATCAGGATTACAGTAGGGGTCCTTTAATCTGTCATGATCTAGTTCAACACGATCTTAACCAATAATAGTCTGTCCAGATTATTGACAAGAATTGACCAAAGATCTAACAGAAGCTGAAGCTTGGAATATTATCAAACCTATCTGTAGGGAACTTGATGAATTGAGAAATGAAGGCCACTTGATATTTTTGTCTGGACTTCAAAATGAAAATGATGGAACCTATAAAATAAACCTGCGGAGTAATCATTTGCATTTTGCGTCGCGAGGATTAAAGGATAGCATAGGTGATATATCATATGAGACTGGTAGGATCAGAATTGGTATGCGAGCTAATGGGATTCCGATAAACATATTCGTTGAACTATTTTGATATGAAAATTTTGTATTAGGGAAAATGCTCGGAATAATGAACCTAGTCATTAATTCTTGATTTATGTAAAACATGCATTACAGGATTTCTTTTACTAAAAATGGGGAATATTGCCATCAATTACGATTTTTCTTGCTAAATAGCCAGCTGTACTATGTGAGAGTATGACAATTGGAGAATTTATAGTTCATGCTCTTTTAGAGTAATTTGATTCGTTCTTCTTTTCAATAGTATCATACAGGGGAAGGATATCAAAGAAATTATTGTTGCGGTGATAAAGATGAGATCATATGATAACTGAGAAGGAAATGATTGTCCCCCCATACTGAATACTGACTCTTGAAAAGCTTGCATATAAGTTGAGGCAATTACTGGACCTATGGAACTGCCCATTAATACTAATACTACTGATATCCCTATCGAGACTCCGCTATACTGATGGGGTGTATGTTGCAATGTGATATTGAAAGCTCCTACTTGTGTCAATGACAATCCTGCGGAGATTATTATCAAATTTAGTGAAATTAAAGATTCACTTCCATGAAATGCGAATAAACTAGCAAAACCAATTGTAGTCAAAACACTTCCTACAACAATTGGCTTGAAATTGCCTATTTTTGATACTATAAATCCTGAGGATGGAGCAAATATTAAAAAAATTATCATGAACGGCAATTGAACCATTGCACTATCCATTGCTTCCCCACCAAATCCAAACGGTATTGGACTAGTTACCAAAATTGGTATAGTTTGATAAATCATAAACATTGTTATTCCAAAAACTAAGAGGATAATATTTGATGGAAGCAAAATCCTGTCTGATATTAATCTGAGTGGTATTAACGGATCCTTTGCCTTTCTTTCAATGAGTACAAATGCTGTCATTGAGCAAATTGTCAGTGTAACAAGTGAACCTAGGACAATGCCATCAAACGACGTAAAATTATTGGATTCACTATTTGTGTTAGCAAAATATGTCAAAGTTAATAGGAAAGATGAAATTGATAAAGCTAACGATATTGCTCCTTTAATATCTATATGATGTCTGGTTTTTTTATCACTAAGGTTACTTTGATCTAATCGTCTATTTTCCTTTTTGGGTTGGATGAAATTTGAATCTTGTTCACCCTCGTTGTTGATATTTGAAGTGTCATCATCCTTTATCCGCTTCTTTATTATGATCCAAAGTATGATTGCCACTGGTATTATGGTGAAAAAGGTAGCTTGCCATCCAAAATTTTGGACTATTGTCCCACCTATAGCCATTCCAACTACTGATCCTGCAGCAAACATCGAACTGAAAACTCCTATACCAATTGCAATCTTAGACATAGGAAATTGGTCTCTTATGATTCCAAATGCGATGGGGAACATTGAAATACCTATACCTTGAATGATTCTTGCCAAAACTAAAGTGTAAATATTAGTTGACAATCCTCCTATGGCGATCCCTATAATATAAATAATAAAAATCACAAGCACCATTTTCTTTCTACCATATATGTCTGATAATTTTCCTGCTATAGGCGTCATGACTGCTCCTGAAATTAAGTAGGCCGTCAGAATCCATGACGAGGTACTATATGAAATATCAAAGTCTCTAATTATATCACTAATAGCTGGTAAAAGCATGGTTTCTCCGTACATCGTTATCAAAATTGTCGATCCCAATATTGCCAGTGTTATCCACGTGGATTCGTGAATCTTTTCGCTGGCATTTGGTTTTATGTTTTTCATGAATGAATACCTAGTTTAGCAAAAAATGGTAGTAATGTTATCAGATCATACGGCTGGAATTTTAACTTCCTTCTTTAATTTACTTCTATATTCTCTATAGTCCTCATCAATCTCCATGGCTGCTTGAAGTATTTTGCTTCTTATTGTGTTAGATGAATTGATAAACATTCTTGTATCTTTGGGAAGACAATGACCTCCTATTCCATCCCTAGGTTCTAGAACTTCTACATTCCATTTTGTATTGAGTGATTCACGTAATTCAGAAAAACTGATACTGTTAGACTTGCAATAGAGATAAAGCTCTTCTGCAAATGCTATTTGAAGATATCTATGAGCATTTTCTACTATTTTTGTTAGTTCTGCTACTTCAACTGACGATACTGGATGCATTGGAATTGATAGAGTTTTTATCCCAGCTGTTAATTCAGCCTTTGTTGTTTCTGTTGTCTGGGATACCACTTCCCGTCCATCATAAAAGTTAAGACCGTGTTGCAAGCAGCAGTTGCTTACACCTCCTACAATACGTAATTGATTAACACCGTGAACCTCTTCTTCTAATGCATACCATCTATGTGGTGCATGTACAACGTGTAGTCTGTGGTCTACTTTTTCAAATACTTTTTTAGATGTACCTTTTGGTATTGTGCTTTCAATTGATATTAGTGCGCCTGTTTTAGCTTCTCTAGATAACTTTTCAACTACAGACATCAAACCATCTACTTGTGGTGTAAACATATCATCTGGTCTATGTGTAGATACACAGATAATTAGTACGTCAAAATCACCAAAGTTGGATGCTTGCTTTATTCCATAGTTGGCTTCAGCTGATTGCATGGTTTTTTGATTTATATCATATCCATAAGTATCAAAACCATGTTCTTTAACATATTTTGCAACTGGAAGACCAAGTTGGCCAAGTCCTATGATAACTACTTTATCATTTTTAAGGATGTTGGGCCTTTGGGCATTTAACTTGTTAGATGTAATTGAATTAGTAGTGCTAAGGACACTATCTGAATAACTAAACTGTTCCTGTGTCTTCAAACGCATGCCGTCTAAAGACTGGTCATTTTCCTTCCTTAATGGAATCATGATTTATCTTACTAATACTCCTTAATAAATTAAACTGACTGGTCAGACATGTTTATTAGCATCCAGACCTAAATTAACTTGTTCGTGTCTAGACTTGATTTTAATTCCCAAGACCTTGCTTCAAAGTATTTTTTACGATTTAGAATGAGAATTGCCTCATTACCTAACGATATAAAAAATGATACTAGAAAATTTCAAATTATTTGTAGTTACATTAAACCTATAATATCGTGTGCCATAAATTTTTTATTAAAAAAAAGTGGAAAATCAGATGTGCCTCGTATTGGAGTAGTAAACCTCAGAGGATACAAGTATTATTACACACATCTTGAAATGGGTGATCATTAATGTGTCCAAAGGTAACATCTCAACATAAGCAAGAAGTACGAGGTAGGATTATCCAATCAGCAATTGAATGCTTTTCTAAAAATGGATTCGATCGAACTCGAATGGATGAAATATCTCTTTTGGCCGATTTAAGTAAAGGAACATTATATAATTATTTTGATAATAAAGAAGATTTATTTCATGCAATTTGTGAGGACAGTCTCGACCTACTAAAAATTCAACTTGATCACTTATTTACTAAAAGTAGGGATGACCTAATATCCAATGCAGAATTATTTTACGAAAACTTTCAAAAAATACAAAAGGAAGGAAGTGCAAAGGTCTTTTTTGAGGCCTTATCAGAATCAACACGCAATCCAAAATTAAAAATAATCTTGTTCAAGCATAGACTCAAAATCTATAAAGTTGTTGAAAACTATTTGCAGATCCAAAGTGACAAGGGGTTTATTAAAGGTGATATTAACTTAACCTATGTTGCCTCAGGAATGGTGTCTTTGTTTGACGGTATTACCGCAGGAAGTCTCCTTGGGATCCCTGAAGATTATAATAAGAATATTTGGGCTGTAACGATAAAGGCGATATTGTCAAATTTAAACTAGAACCAAACCAAAGCTAAAAAGTTGGCACATCAATTTCAAGTGGAGTGATCCCAATTCATATCGACTAATCTGTAATAATTTATAACTCATTACATCATTAAGACGAGTGTGTCATTATTGCCTTTTAAAAATAAAGTTCCAAAAATAAATTCCGATTGTTTTATTGCACCGAATTCTGTGATTATCGGTGACGTAGAAATAGGCTCTCGTACATCGATTTGGTTTGGTACTGTTCTTAGAGGTGATGTCTTTCACATCAAGGTTGGATATAATACCAATATACAAGATAATAGTGTTGTACATGTTACCGCTAATAAATATCCAACCATAATTGGTAACAATGTTACCATTGGTCATTCGGTGACACTTCATGGTTGTTCAATAAAAGATAACTCGCTGGTTGGGATTGGATCTGTTGTCATGGATGAGTGCGAGCTTGGAGAATGGTCTATAATTGCTGCAGGATCCGTGGTTAAGCCAAACACTAAGATTCCCTCAGGTAAACTTTGGGGGGGATTGCCCGCAAAGGAAATCCGTGACATAAATGACAAGGAACGAGAATGGATAAAAGAGTTATCAAATAATTACTTAGAATTATCAAAACAATATTTGAGCATATGAGGGGAATTAGAAATATGTTTTTCAAATCTGTAATCGGTGAATCAAACTTGCCCCTACATGTGAATATTCAAATCTAATATCTAAAACCAGCCTGCATATGTTGGAATACTAGCAATGTGTTTTAGTAGAGTTCTATTATATAACTAACTAGGTTAATTTTGTTTCTTTTATTTTTATTGAACATGATGTTGTACTATTAATGAAGTAATCAGTTATCAAACTGCTTTATGGGATTAGCTGGGATCTTCAATAATGCTAAAGATTATACCATTTAATCTACTATTAATATTCTTAGTAGTGGTAGTAACAGGTTCAAGCACACACGCAATCTTTAATCAAAACGTATTAGCACAAAACTCTGGTGAAGACAGTTCCCGTGGATTAAATTTTGATAGTCTATTCGGAAGTAGCAAAGAAGGTTTCAGCTTCGATGAAATGTTCCCATTTGGTGATTCTAGCACCACTGGTTCTCAGGATGAATCATCATCTAGCGATGATGACTCCGCCACTGGTTCTCAGGATGAATCCGCAGCTACTGACCCAATGGGTGGGATCGATCTTGTATTTCCATTCAATGATATTCAATCTCCAAAAGCACAATCTGATACACAATCTGAAGATGCAAGCTCCACAAGTCCAGACGCCAGTAGTAAATCCGTAGATCCACAGACTGACGCAGCCTCTTCTAAAGACGAAAGCGACGCAGCCTCTTCTAAAGACGAAAGCGACGCAGCCTCTTCTAAAGACGAAAGCGACGCAGCCTCTTCTAAAGACGAAAGCGACGCAGCCTCTTCTAAAGACGAAAGCGACGCAGCCTCTTCTAAAGACGAAAGCGACGCAGCCTCTTCTAAAGACGAAAGCGACGCAGCCTCTTCTAAAGACGAAAGCGACGCAGCCTCTTCTAAAGACGAAAGCGACGCAGCCTCTTCTAAAGACGAAAGCGACGCAGCCTCTTCTAAAGACGAAAGCGACGCAGCCTCTTCTAAAGACGAAAGCGACGCAGCCTCTTCTAAAGACGAAAGCGACGCAGCCTCTTCTAAAGACGAAAGCGACGCAGCCTCTTCTAAAGACGAAAGCGACGCAGCCTCTTCTAAAGACGAAAGCGACGCAGCCTCTTCTAAAGACGAAAGCGACGCAGCCTCTTCTAAAGACGAAAGCGACGCAGCCTCTTCTAAAGACGAAAGCGACGCAGCCTCTTCTAAAGACGAAAGCGACGCAGCCTCTTCTAAAGACGAAAGCGACGCAGCCTCTTCTAAAGACGAAAGCGACGCAGCCTCTTCTAAAGACGAAAGCGACGCAGCCTCTTCTAAAGACGAAAGCGACGCAGCCTCTTCTAAAGACGAAAGCGACGCAACCTCTTCTAAAGACGAAAGCGACGCAGCCTCTTCTAAAGACGAAAGCGACGCAGCCTCTTCTAAAGACGAAAGCGACGCAGCCTCTTCTAAAGACGAAAGCGACGCAGCCTCTTCTAAAGACGAAAGCGACGCAGCCTCTTCTAAAGACGAAAGCGACGCAGCCTCTTCTAAAGACGAAAGCGACGCAGCCTCTTCTAAAGACGAAAGCGACAAATCAAGCTCTGACAACTCTCGTATGATTGCTCCTCAAAGTGAAACCACCGCAACAGAAACAGGAAAACCAGTAGCTCCTCAAAGTGAAACAACAACAACAGAAACAGGTAAACCACTAGCTCCAATAGCATAATAGGATTGACAATGATTAGGTGATGCAGGTGCGAATGGAAAAATTTCATACCTGCAAGCCTAAAACAAAATTTTTATATTTTTGATTTATTCAGATTATTAGTATTTTTTTGACGTATTATTTCGGGCCATTCGACATAAAGAATAATTAATTTTACAAGAGAAAATTCCAAAGTGCAAGTTGTTAGTCTAGAAAAACTCATTATTTACAGCTATTCTTAATATTATTATGAATTTATGGATCTTAATTTTACAATTCTTTCATTTGGCAGTACAACATGTAGTTTTTTCAATAGTAATTAGTTTCATGAAACGGATTCAAATATTTTCTTGAGATCTTCCTTAAGGGCTTTGTATTTGTCCAATCTTGTTCGTCCTTCCTCCGTGGATGGTATATTCTCTAATAATTTTCTTTGTTCTTTTTCTGTCATACAGTCAACCGAGTTCAGGATGTCTTCTAGTTCAGACTTTGATAATTCAAGTGTGATTATTTCATTGGGATGATTCGTTTTAACAATTTTTGTCATGTTCATATTGCTATAATCAAATTAATATCTTTGTTCATAACCAAACACAGACTAGCCCGGTTGCAACGATTTTCGACATTAAAATTAATCGAAATGGTTAAGGTTAAACATTGATTGGTCCAAATAAGTTCATATCTTAAATAGTCTCAATTTACGCCTTCATAATGCAATTATTTAATTCTCTCTTAAATATTCAAATGTTACTGCTGTTGTAATATGTTTCACAAATTCATTTGTGTTCTAATTTCAAATAGGATGGAGTACATTATATGTCGTTAGTCTCAGAAATTATTTTATTTTTAGACTAACTTCTTCCCCATGTCCGATCGGGACTGTTACTGATTTTATAGAATCTTTTTTCCTTATATGTTCTATATATTTGGACATACTTGGTCTATATTCCTCAGGATACAATACATTATCCGTAACGATCACTCCACCCTTCTTTACTATTGAGACAGCTAAATCAAAATATTCTGGTAAATTTTCTTTGTCAGCATCCAAAAAAATGAAGTCAAAATATTTGGATTGATCGCCTGAATTATCCTTAACATAATTTGACAATTGCCTTAGGACTTCTATGGCGTTTCCTTTAATTATTTCTATTATGTCACTGACTCCAGCATTCCTAAAATTTGTTGCTGCTTTCTTAGCCTTTAGTGGATTATTGTCTATGGTAGTTATATTTCCTTTTGGCGGGTGAGAGTTTTCTTCATTCTGATAAAACGAATATGCTAACCACAGTGTCGAGTATCCAACAGAAGTACCTACCTCTAATATCTTTTTGGCATTCATTGATGATAGTAAGATACTAAAAAATTTTCCAGTGTCCCCGGTAATCGCAAGCATCGAATCCTCATGGGATACCTCTGCTAAGCCTGATCTTTCTAATGTTGATTGTTTTTCCAGCTCAGTTAAGACTTTCATGATTCTCGAACAAGTATTACGATCCAAGTCTGACATTTTCTAGTACCGTGATTATTTGGTTATCCTAATATTAAAAAGATATTTCTCGCATTCTAAATTGATAGAATTAAAGATCATAGTTAATTTTTGCCTTTTCCCCGGTACTTAAATAGAAAAGACAAAAATCATGAATTTGGAGTCTGATCTTGATATTTTGACCTAATACATGAATGATACTAAAACCCCGATAAATGCCCGGAATAAACTTCAACACGCAGTCAATATGTTAACCGTCAACCGAGGTGACCTGTTATAATTTAGCTGATCAGAATGATTTACTTTATGATAACAGGAGAATAGCAATCTAATGCTATCAAAGATAGGGTACAGAATCTAGGATTTAAAGAAAAAACTGAAGATAAACCTTCAGAAAATATACCAGTGTTCTAGTGAGAGAGATTGTAAAAGTACCGTCTATTTCGAGAAATAGAAATTTCAGGTTTGATTACTAGTTTTTACTCAATTTAGGGACTGAAAATATCTTGCATTTAGTAAAATTTGATTAGTATCATTCTAAAAAAATATTTTTTCTAGCTCTGATCAAAAAATTGATAATATTTCTGCTTTTGGCATTTTGTTTCTAATGTTATCATAATTTTCCAGTATTCAATTATTATTAATTGCTAAATCCAAAAAAGATAAAAAAATTGCAAATATTTTTAATAAAGTTCATCTTACAATAAGTTATAGAATGAAAACCCTTCAAATTGCTACCTTTGGTGACGATGATCAAGATGGAATTGCACTAGGGATCCGAAATTTTCCAATTCATCAACTCATATTGATATGCTACTCAAGTGATGAATCCAAAGCTATCGAATATTCAAAGAAGATTGAAACAATAATCGGTATCGGTTCAGAAATAATTCTTGTTGAGAAGGAAAACGTCGTAAAGGATACAATTGAAAGAGTTAATGAAGTATTGTTAAAGAAAAGTATGGAATATCATCAGATACTTATGAATGTAAGTTCCGGGGATAAATTAATCAGTTGTGCTGCACTCTCATCAGCATTCATTAATGGAATAAAGGCTTTTGCAATGGACCATGCTCACACTGTACCTCTGTTATTACCAGTACTAAAGTTCAGTTACAGCGAAATCATATCAGATACCAAAATAAAAATACTGCAAAGTATTGATAGCATAGGCGGCATGGTAAGCAGCTTGGAAGAACTAGAACAAATTTCGGGTTACGGAAAACCTCTTTTGAGCTATCATGTTCAAGGCGGTAAGGAAAATAAAGGATTGGCAGATTTGGGGTTGGTAGAAGTAGACAAAGGTGACAGAGGTAAAACAGTAATTAACATTACTACTTTGGGCAAACTAATGGTTACATCCAACCTCGTAAATTCTTCTCAGCATTAATATTATGTTAATCTTAAAAAATATAATAATCTAAGTGTCAGATGGGCTCGTAGCGCAGACTTTGGATAATCAAAGGTGCATAATGGATAGCGCGGACGCCTCCTAAGCGTCAGGCCGAGGGTTCAAATCCCTCCGGGCCCGTTACGATAAAGATTGTTTTAATTTACATGTCCTGTCCAAATCATTTGAACGAAATGGTCTCTAATCTCAGTAATATTGGGATTAGTAATCTTTAAAGCTTGATATGTTTATTGAAATAGAAATCCAATCATAAAGTGCTAGTAAAACGAATCCACGTTGAATATCGGATTTATCGATTATTTTTTTTAAGAAAAACCATAACATCCAAGACACTAACAAAGGAGGTTTCTTAATTGGTCCATCATAGCAAAATTAATTATTCTAAAATTGTCCAGCATATGAAGGTCTATGTAAATGCTCTTGACAATAATAGGCCGAACACGGAACACACCTGGATATCGGCTTACCAGAACAATGATGTACAGGACAAAAAATTGTATTTTCATGGGTTGTGGATGATTCTATATTTAAATGCTCAAATGAAATATTGTTTAATGAATCAAAATAATCTGTGGACATTTCAAACAATACTATGGGGAAAAGAATCTAGATAAGCATTCGAGGCGATATAATCTATTTACTCTTATATCATGACAGATGGATTTACTTATTTCTGCGGCTAAATTACCTATTATTATTTGATATGTAGTAATCTACTAGAATCTATTTAAAGAACTGATATCAGTCGTAAGCCCTTCAGGTCCTTTTTATTTATTCTAATAATAGTATTTATAAAAAAATAAAATGTAGTTCCAAATTTGGTAGAACGAGAATTAGAGATCCAACTGCCAACACTTAGTATTCTAGATAACTTGACCGTCTCACTTCTCAAATTAGTTTAAATAAATAATTGAAACTTTGGTTGATTTGGCCTCAAAGGAAGAAATCGCTTATTGCCACTTGCTATAAATATGATAAATATTTGTTTTTCAGATTTATGCTGGATACGAACTTTCGCTTTTCCCATTCTTATTGATGATCAAAATATCTATACCATCACCACTTGCAGAATCCCTTTGAATGGATGATCGAATGGATCTTAATGCTAGATTTGTTGCCTTCTCCTCATCTAGGTTTTCATTGAACTCTGCATCCATTACTCCCAATGCCATTTCAGCTCCAGTTCCTACTGCAGCATATCTATCTGGTAAAACCGAACCTAGTGGATCGAGAGTATAAATTTCTGGTTTTCCAGTTGTAACACCTCCCACCACAACCTGAGTCAATAAGGGAAAGTATCTCCTTTCAAACATTATGACGGACATCAGTTTTGCAACCGAATTTGGTTCGACGTTACGTCGGGTTTCCAATTTCCTGATTTTTGATAGAGCGCTTACCTGGCGTACAAGAACCTGCATGTCAGCAACCATACCTGCACAGGCGGCACCCACATGATCAGTAACATTAAATGTTTTTTTAGTATTTTTATTAACTACGAAATTGCCATATGAAACTCTCTTTTCAGCAGCCAAAAGTACTCCATCATTGTAAGTAATCCCAACTGCTGTTGCTCCGGGCATAAATTGAAAAGCCATTTAATAATTAAAAAAAAAGAGTTAGATTTAGTCGTTTCTATATTGATGCCTACTTTTTCAACATTGAGTAGTCATGAATCTTGATTGCTTCGGATATTAGCTTATTTTGAATTTCTAGAATGTCCTTTGCCTCTGGATACTTTGATCCAACCACCACCTCTGCAACAATATTTGTTATGTGTCTGAATAGGAATTCATCTCCTCTTTGAGCCTCTACCTTATAGGTGGAATGAGCCTTATTTACAAAGACGATATTTTCATTTGTAAAACTGTATCTCGGATCAGTTTCATCCTCGTAGGGGATCACCTTGTATCCTATTTTTTTTAGCGTGAAAGTTTTTTTGAGAATAGGCTTTCTAACCGTTTTTCTAATCATCCCGTTGTTGCCAGTAGCGAGGTTGTCTTGGTAATTATTATTTGAAATCTGTGTTAAAGAAGCACTCTCTCTGTTGGTAGAATCGTTAAGAGCAAATTCATTTGCTGAATTTGAGATTTCAGAATTGTTTAAAATTTTGTCTCTATTGTCTGTATAATTGTCTGATAAAGAGGTTTTTGTAGATTTCTTTGCATTCAAATCATCAAAATTTGAATCAGAATTTCGTTTGCTGTTTTCATCACCGATATCTAAATCATTGTTCCCATCTTCCTGTGTTAAGGTAAAAGATACATTATCGGTTTTATTATTTTCATAACCTTGAATTGAATTTGAATCGCCTGTCAGACTATCTTTTATGTGACTTGAGCCATCTGTTCCGTTCTCGCCAGCTGGGGATGAAACCTCGACCGATTCGAATCCTTGAATTTCTTCTACTGGTTCAAGGGTTTCCAAAACAGCTTGACCCATGACTTTATCTATTTCCTTATAAATTTTTGATTCTTCCCTTGTAATGAGAACGTCTTCATATTCTGTTAGGCTCGGAAGCACTTGATCAATTATGAATGTTTTTACATTTTGATTGAAAGCGTTATAGGTATCATTCTCAATCAACGCCGATTTATCTGCAAACCTGGATGTAAGTTCGTCGCATTTTACATATCCTGTAACTCGGCTCAGCTTGTTGTCAAATCCAAATGTGCTCCTCAAAACCACGTGATTACCTACCATTATTGCTATTCCTTTCTCATCTTGCCCCAAAGGCCTTCTCGCAATGGTTATTTCACCGGTGGTTCTTGGATTATCTAAATTTACTTCTAACTTGTAACCTTGAATATCTGGCGAGTGTATTACTTGGGAATTAGACATATCCCATTCTTTAATATTGTTAGCAGATTTGATATACACCTCAAATAGTGGATATTTTAGAATAGAGAGTTTCTTAATCTCTTTGGAAAGTTTGTTTATGTCGATGCTAATTTTAGATCCTATCAAAAATATTTCAGTACCATTTCTGCTGAGTTTTGGTTCTTTTATCTCACGTAATTTTGCTCTTCCAGTAATAAGCTCCTCTAATGTATTCCCATCAATAGCTATGGTTTTGCTAAAATCATCCAGCCGAGTTTTGATTTTCATTTGATTAAACGAAGTCAAAAAGGATAACCGTCCAGTACCATATCTTCCCGTTCTTAACCTTTTCAATTTTGGTGAAAGAGTTTCTTCAGCTTTATGGGGTGAGCCTAATATCAAAAACTTGTCCATTGAATTGGAGTTCATCCCTGCGTTATCTTCAATTACCACGTTGCCGTTTTCTAATACTGTTACGAGAACATTCGTTGCATCCTCGTCAAAGGCGTTTTCAATCAGTTCTCTCACTATTTCGTAGGGAGATATCCACGTTTTCGTGGCAAACTCTCTAAAAAATGATGGATGAACCTTTAATTCCATAGTCAATATATTTTAGTTTTTAGGAGAAGATTATTTAAATAAATATTAAAAATTAGTTGACTAAATTCCTAATTTTTTTTCACAATCTCAGGGCTGTGTTTCTATGTTGATACAGTGGGGGTAAAGCCAAGTATTATGACCTTCGGAATTAAATCTACTAAACCTAACGTTATTTTAGGCGGATGAGTTTCGATGAATGGATGTACCGTCGTATAATAAATTAACAAAACTGGAACTGCAGCGCATCCTGCTATAGTTAAAAGGATTAGCCAAGTAGCTGTCATCTTTCCCGTAAGCATGTAATTTTAAAAATGGTTGAGATATATAAAGATAAAGCTCTCATACGTATATTATTTAATCTCATAATCGAAAGGAAATTTCCTTAAAAGCATTCCAGAATTTATCACCGACATAGTGCAGATTATTTATGATCTGTCCCTTTTGTAATTCTTTGGCGTTAATGCTGTCCTCAAGTGCTATACCGACAGATAAATATTTTCCATATTTTTCCTCCTTTGCTACAACTATGTCATTTTTCTTGAATTGACTAAACTCTACAATACCTGGACGCAATATCTTTGCTCCATTACATATGAACTTTATAGAACCCGAGTCCACAATTATCGAAGGGAATTTTTCCAGGACTTCGGTTCTGCCCAAAAAAGGCAGTATAGTCTCCTCAGAAATGAAAACTGCAACAAGGGAATCGATAACCAAGATACTCTTATTCTCTTCAATTTCAAAAACTTTAATATTCTTAGTTTTGGGAATCGATATCTTCTCCTCCCAGCCATTGACTATTGTTTTGAGTATTTTCTCCGTATCTTTCTTGGAGATCACATACGTCTTCAAACAGCTTATTCAATTCGTCATAGATAATAAAGATGTATAATTATTGATCATATAATAGTGATTATTGGTTATTGCTTATTATATCTCATGCAGATATCCACAAATTTAGCGAATCTAAAATCAAAAATCTTGTAGTCTATATGTCTCTTTTTTTTACACTTTATCTTAATCCTCAAATTGGAAAAAAAATTTTTATAAATAATTAGACCATACATTAAATCTAATTGAGATGAGTGAATCGCCCGATACGAAATATGAGGTTCCAATAAAGCAAGTGGAAAAAACATTGAAAATAAGTGATAGAGCCAAAGCTGAGTTAAAAAGCTCAGGGATGATGGATGATAAAGGTAAACTAAAACTAAAGGGCGTCAGTCCAAAAATGTTAAAGAGAATGAAGTTAGAATCTATAGATTGTCCTGTGTTCAAACAGGAACTTGGCTTTGTAGAATGCTACGTTTGTAGCAATTTTCATAGTAGAATTAGTGGTGTGGTTTATTGCAAGGGTGACCCTTTAGAGTAGTCTAGTTATTTCTTTTTGTTGCGCCATTAATAACAGCATAAGCTTCATAAATAGAAATCCATAGCTATCTTTTGATTAATTGGACCAGAAAATCAGTAAAGAATTCGGTATTAGTGTGAAAAAAGATGAAAACTTTAGCGAGTGGTATTCTCAAATAATTGAAAAAACAGGGTTGGCGGATTATATATCTGCAAAAGGTTTCATTGTCCTGCGGCCATACGGTTTTGCTATCTGGGACCTCATCAAGACTTATTTAGATCAGAAATTCAAAGAGACAGGACACCTAAACGGATTCTTACCTTGCTTGATACCTGAAAGTCTGTTGAACAAAGAGGAAAAACATTTCAAGGGATTTAATCCAGAGGTCTTTTGGGTAACGTCGTCTGGTGATTCTTTGTTGAATGAAAAATTAGCGTTGAGACCCACCTCTGAGGCTCTACTTTATTCAATATTTCCGAAATGGATATCCAGTTATCGAGATCTTCCACTTAAAATGAATTTTTGGAACACCGCTTTGAGGGCTGAGATAAAGTCAACAAAACCCTTCATACGAAATTCGGAATTCTTATGGCAAGAGGGTCATACAGCTCACGCCAACAAAAAAGAGGCAGAGGACGAAGTAATGACAATTTTGCATCTCTACAAATACTTTATTGAAAAAGTCCTTTTAATTCCTACGATATCTGGCTACAAAAGCAACAAAGAGAAATTTGTTGGCGCAGATTATACTACTTCATTGGAGGGGTTGATGCCTGATGGAAAAGCACTACAACTTGGTACTTCCCATAACTTGGGTCTTAATTTTTCACAACCATTTGAAATTAAATTTTTGAACAAAAACAATAATGAAGATTTTGTTTGCCAAACTTCTTGGGGGATATCTTGGAGATTGATTGGAGCGTTAGTAATGGTTCATGGAGATGACAAAGGTTTGATATTACCTCCAATCGTAGCCCCAATCCAAATTATTATTGTTCCAATTTACAAAAATGTAAATGCACATTTAGTTAAAGACCATGCTAATAGGCTAAAAGATAGTTTGGTATCTTTAGGCTATAGGGTTTTTGTAGATGAAAGAGATGAGTTTACCGCTGGATGGAAATATAATGAATGGGAAATGAAAGGGGTCCCTGTCCGAATAAATATTGGACAGAGAGATATTGAAAGAAATAATGTAGAAGTAGTGAGAAGAGATAATAGACAAAAAAGTATTGTCCCTATGGAGGATTTGAGTAAAGAAATCGAGAAAATTTTTCAAGGTTTGCAATCTAATTTGTACTGCAAAGCCGAAACATTTCTTAAAGAGAAAACAAAAATCATAACAAATTATGACGATTTCAAGAGGAATTTGGATTATTATTCAGGCTTTATGGTGACAGGTTGGTGTGGTAATGAAGACTGTGAAGTCAGAGTAAAGGAGGATACTGGAGCAGACATTAGGGTAATCCCGTTTGATTCAAAAGACCTCCCAACAGAACTCAATACGACATATGACCTAATTAAGGATTGTATATATTGCGGAAAAAAGGCAAATAAGACAGTTATCTTTGCAAAAGCATATTGATAAAATACTTTTATTTTGAATTACTCAACGGGGATGAAATAAGAGAGAATTAAAATTTAAACAGAATGTTTATGTAAGGTTTAAAATCCAAATTATTTATTACAAGTTGTCAAAAAAGAACAAGGATAACAAGAGGAAAGATATAAAGATAATCATAATCATTGTTGTAGTCTTTGCTATAGCATTTATTTCTATTAGGACTCTATTGGCCGACTCTAATCCGTTTTATGTAGTGGCAAGTGGTAGCATGATCCCTGTACTCAACATAAATGATTTGATAATAGTTTGGGAAAAGGACAATAGCACTTTTGCTAATGCGAATATAGGTGATATCATCGTTTTTAAAGCCCCGGATCCAGCGGAAGAAAATAAGACCATTGTGCACCGGGTATCAGCCATCATTGAGAAAGGGAATAATTTGACAGGAAACGTGATCCTTTGTGCTCCTATTGCCATAAATGAAGTCATACAGGAAAAAACAATTTTGACAAAAGGAGATGCAAACGAATGTTCCATTCCTGGAATAGATTTTCCGATAACAAAGGAGAACTATGTAGGGAAAGTTATCTATACAATCCCACAGGTGGGTATCATTCCTCAGGTTTTGAAACCCCCTGTAAACTATATCATAATGGCTATAATTGCTGGATTATTGATATATTCATTCATTCGTGGAGGTAAAAAGGATAAACAGGAAGAGGAGAAAGAAAAATTAAAAGATGAGTGAATCCCGTGCGATACCTTTAGAATTAGCTGTACTAATGTATAGGCAGGATGATCCAAACAAGTGTACAGCATCACGACTTGTTAAATTTAAGATGGTTAAGGAAGTAAGAAGGGTTCCTACCACATTTTTGGTACTCAACCCTTTCGCTGAAAAAATGGTTATCCCTAATGATATGAAAAAATTTAGAGGCATTTGCGCTATTGATTGCTCTTGGAAATTAGCACCTCAGGTAATTAATACGTCCAAAAAATTCTTTAATAATAGGAAGCTTCCTGCTTTATTGGCCGGAAATCCTACCAATTATGCCAAATTAGGAATGCTTTCAACTGTTGAAGCCATATCCGCAGCATTGTATATTTTGAATTACAAAGAAATGTCTAGAGAAATTTTAAATAAATTTAAGTGGGGACATACATTTCTGGATTTAAACTCCGAAATCTTGGAGGATTATTCTCATGCACTAGGAGAAGATGAGATCATAACGATAGAAAAGGATTACTTTCCACACATATTCAACTCCTAACAACAAATTCTACGAAAAGTACTGCATTAAAATCAAATTACACTGGAAGGATAATTTCGTTAATACAAATTAGTTCATATATTCAAAAATATTTCAATATCAATCTTTTTGGACTTGGAAAAGAGTATTAATTATATCTTCAACTAGAAAGAATATTCTAAAAACAACTAGTAAATGAGAAAGTTAATAACTTTAGAGTTTCATTTTTACTTGTGAGCTAGCGAGCAAGTTACTTCTAGCAATATATAACGAAGAGGAAACTCCTCCCTCACTACGGGCACCTGAATTAGCGATAATTAGAAGGAGACTTCTGGCAACGAAATAGAAAAGGATCCAGTTGAGATCAAAGGCAATGATGATTAATAATCTGAGTGATTTCAACCTTGGAGTGAAACTGTCGACCTAGGTGGAGAAAGGCCAAACAGAGTTAGGAACCCGTACATACACTCAGGTAGGCTGCTTAGCTAAATCTTGCTTAAAACAAAAGGAGGGTTACTACTAGGACACACGATGTGGGATTCATAAGGGAAACTTTTCCATTTTGAATCCCATACTATTTATCTTCGAATAAACTTCGAAAATCTATTAATTCTAATTGTCACTACCGATAAATTGTAGTATAGAATGGATGATAATTTAGACTGTCCAGCGCTCTTAACGGGTAACGATCATTCGAGGTTCCTATCAAAAAGATATGGATATAAAGAGTGGATGATATCTAGATTTCTAAATTTTATTCCTTATCCTGAAAAGATGCTAGATTATATCCATAATAGTAAAAACTTGCATTATTATATAAGAGTAAATACGCTAAGAACTAACCCACAAGAACTAAAAAGGCGACTCAATGAGAAGGGCTATCACTTAAGCGAAACAATTCTAAAAGAAGTATTTGAGATAAAGAACCCTGGGTTCGGGAGTATTCGAATTAAGGACGCTGGGATTACAATTGATAATAAAAATAGTGATGATAACCATGACAATAAGGACGTTGTTATCATGCAAAAAGATTACGATTTGCAGTCTAGCAAAGATAGTGACCTTAGGTCCAAACAGCCTAGTATAGGTTCAACGATTGAATATTTGAAAGGATACTATTACATTCAGGATTTGAGCTCGTGCATTGCAGTAGAGGAATTAGAAATTCATGCTGGATCCGATTTGGTTGTATTAGATATGGCTGCGGCACCTGGGGGCAAGACAACTCATATCGCTCAAAAATTAAATAATAAGGGAGCAATTTTCGCATGCGAATTAAACTCTAACAGACTTGCACCTCTACTTTTTAACTTGTCACGTTGTTTTGTGCAAAATACAATAGTGCTTAATATTAATGCAGAAGAGATAAACGAACTTGAATTACATTTTGATAGGGTACTGCTTGATGCTCCTTGTACCTGTGAAGGGGTTATTATGAAAGACAATTCTAGAAAGAAAAGTCGTAATTTAGTAGATTTGGAAACCTGCAGTAACAGGCAAAAAAAAATGATAGTATCTGGTTTTAATGTTTTGAAACCAGACGGACTTTTGATATATTGCACTTGTTCCTTTGCCCCAGAAGAAAATGAGATGATAATACAACATCTCCTAAACAATCACAAAAATGCAATACTCGAGCCATTAAATTATGGAATGAATGGTTTGACCAACTTTTCAAAGTACCAATTCGACGAGAAAATGATATTTACCAAAAGGTTCTATCCTCATATCCATTCAACCAACGGATTTTTTATAGCAAAAATAAGGAAGAAACCGAACTAAAATGACTTTTAGAAATTTGACTAATGTTGAAGAAACGATTTTAAAAAGATCCTTTAATAATTGGGGAATTTTTGAAATTTTTGGAACACTAAGAATATTAATCCGAACCTTACCTTTAGATACCGCTATTAGTGATCAAAAGACAAACATTTCAAAACATGATGCCATCCCAAACAAAATTCTACGTAACCATTCAAGTGGTAATAGTAGTAATGCAGACGGAAAATATAACGACAATAATCAGGGACGAATTCATGCCTTAGAATTAGAGTACCCACATGGTATTGAATTCGCTGAGTCGGAAATAAAAATAAAGAGAACTGAAGAAGTTTTCGTTCATTCCAACGTTAAATATAACGATATGCTGTTTAAAAAATTAATTCCTATTAGTATCGGTATGAAAATCGGTACTATTAAGAACAAGAAATTTTCTCCAGGTTTAAATTTTGCCGAATTCGTAGTCAAACACAACAAAAATATGGATTATCCTCATGTTATCATCAATACTAAGGCTGAAAATCTAATAGTTTTTGGTAGGGACACAATGGGAAGTTCAATTCTTTCGTTTTTCAAAGATATAAAAGAAAATCAGCAAGTTATAATATTAAACCATAATAAGGAGGTTATTGGATTCGGTAAATCTAGATATTCGGGGAGCTTGATTATTCAACCTAATATTATAACGATAGATACTACTCAGGATATTGGTACTTACTATCTAAAAAGTGAAAATAGACTATCTAAATCTGTTGACAAAAATATAGACCATTTTCTATAAATACAAACAACAAAAAAATTATTAAATTCTATTGATTATTTCCTTGCTTTTACTAGTACTAGGATTGCCACTCCTGCCATCATCGCTCCAAATATCAATATGACTTGTATGGGAAAGCTACCCGAAGATGTAGCCACACCTTGGGGTGCTACGGATGATACAAGGAGATATTCTTTATCTCCTGATTGTTGAACTTGAGAGAATCCCCCTATCTGCATCTGTCCACTTGGAGGAGCTGTTAAACCATCAACTTCAACATTTACTCCATCAATATCGGCTGAATCAGAAGTTTGTTTTACTGTGTGTGTTCCTTCCCTGAAACTACTCTCCCCTAAAGAATATATCGAAACTATCTTTGATCCTCCCTCAGTGACAGAAAACCCAAAACCTGCTGCACCTGCTTGAGCACCAGTTGCGTCAAACAAAAAGTGCCAGTTATTCATTGACGATCCAAAATCTGCAAAATCCATAATTGGGGTTTCAAATGCAGGAGCTAAAGTTGTATTTTGAATTTTAGTAGCTACCTCTGGAGCTAGTTTTTCCAAACCTCCTATAGGATGATTAATGTCAATCTGACCATATTCTTCAGTATTTACTATCAATGGTTCTTCCAATGCAATACTTCTCCAATCTACATCCAAAATAGATGAAGTAGATCCGTTTGATCCAGTTACAAGGTTAGTAATAAGTGGATGCAATTCCACCTGGTATGAAACAGTTGAAGTTGTGGGTCCTCCATTAAGGGTTGCTTTATAATCTAGTGTGCCGTTTTCAAATTTTACTAAACTTTGTTTTTGAGAAAGTAATTCATTGTTTATTTTATCCAAAATCTCAGATACGCCATTACTGCTATCTGAAGAATTCAATGAAAATGAGATTGATGTTTTATTTCCATCTAAGAGTTGTGACATAGTGCTATTAGCGGGATACTTTAAGGTAAGAATTCTATCACCTGTATAGGAAGCGTCCGCTGTATTTATTGCAGGTGAGACTCCTGCTTCCATTTGTATAGCAAAGCTTTGATTAATAATCCCGCTAAAAAAAACAATAGCCAATAATACTATTACATAATTTAGAGACCTTAATTTCAATATTTTTGAATTCCATTTAGCCTGTTTATAAGCTTATTGAAATATCCTTACTTGAGGTGAATTCACATTGAATACTGCATATTTAGAATTAAAAATTATATTTTATCTACTATAAAAGTAAAAAAATCATAACATAACAAACAGAAAAAAAACAAAGAATAAAAAAAAGAAAAAAATAGAACTGTAATATTGATTACCATTTTAGCCGGGGGAACAGGTTCTGTTAAATTAGTTAGAGGAATGTATAAGGAATCAGAAAATATTTCAATTATTTCAAATGTCGCAGATAACTTTTGGCATTATGGACTCTATATTTGTCCAGATATCGATACGATAATCTATGGACTCAGTAATAATTTGGACAAAAAGAAGGGCTGGGGGATAAAAAGAGATTCTTTTAATTTCTTAAAATATATGAATGCTCTTGGGACTGAAACATGGTTTAATCTCGGGGATAAAGATTTGACAACCCATGTTTTGAGAACACAGCTATTACAAGAGGGGCGGAGTTTAACTGAAATCACCAATTTCTTTACAGACAAATATGGTCTATCACTACTCGTAGCTCCTGCCTCTGATACTCATTATGAATCAAACATGGTGGTTGAAGGCAACAAACGAATTCATTTACAAGAATACTGGATAAAATACAAAGGTTCGGTGCCGGTGCATGACATTATTTACAATAACATTGAAAAAGCCAGGGTTACTTTACAAGCTCAAAAAACACTTGAAGAATCAAGATTGATCTTATTTGCTCCCGGAAATCCGATCACCAGCATTGGGCCAATAATAAGCATACCTGGTATGAAAAACCTTTTGAAGAAGTTAAAAAATAAAATTGTTATGATTTCTCCCCTTATATCTAATAGAGCAGTCAGTGGCCCATGTGAAATTTATATGAAGGCGAAGAATATCTCTCCTAATTTGAGGGGGTTAATTGACTTTTATTCAGAAATTGCTAATACAATGATCTTCGATAAACTTGATGAATCTGAAATTGAAAATAAACTAAAAAACGATTATCCTGAAATAAACTTTTGTTATTCTGACATCCTTATGACGAATTTAAGAAAAGAAACATCACTGGCGCGGTATATAATTTCTAATTTTTAAGAATAGACTAGGGTTATTTTTTGAGCAACACAAGAACTGCAATAATTATTCCGATAAAAAGATTTGAAAAGAGTAAGACACGGTTGAGCGGATTTCTTAGCCAAGAACAAAGAGCTTGGCTTTGTAACCTTATGGTAAATGATTTGATTGAAAAAATGTCCGAGTTAGAAGAATGTAATATGATTTTGGTTACAAATGAAATTATTAAGATACCGGCGAAATCAAGAGAAAAAGCAATAGTGTTATCTGAAGGTCGGAGCAACGGAGTAAATGATGCTGTTAAAATTGCAGATTATTATATAAAGAAAAACAAATTTGATAGCTCGATTGTGATCCCAATAGATATACCACTGCTAACGCTAAAAGAAATAAGAGAGATCATTTCTTTCGCACATGACTTTAAAGAAATTATTAGTATGGTTCCTTCAAATAGATTCGATGGAACCAACATATTGTTGAGAAAACCGCATTCGATAATAGATACGAGCTTTGATAATAACAGTTTTTTCAACCATTTTAGAAAAGCTCTAGATAATGGAGTCTCACTAAAAATATTTTACCACGAGAATTTGAAGCTGGATATAGATACTATCGATGATGTGATGCTGGCTTTGAAAAAATATCATCTAGCTAAATCTACTCTCGAAACGAGAGCCTCAGAACAAAAAGAAGTGCACAAGGATGAAAATAAATCGATAGAATATCTATTGAAAGTATTTCAGAACAGAGATGAACTTGGTTATTAAGTACTATGGGTTTCAATTTAGCATTTTGTAATATTGTGCTTTAAGAAAAATGTAAGTAGTTAGACAGGAAAAATTCTTTCATTCAAGATATTTATTGGTAGTATAGCAATAATTAACGTACTTGATACATAATATCATTGCTATCATAGCCATTTCATTCATAGTAGTTGGTGGTTTATGGGGCATTGGTAATTTATTAAATACTCCTCAGGAAAAAAATATTCAAAAGTCAAATGATTCAATTCTATTAATAGCTCAAAATAATGCCTTTAACCAGACCAATCCAACTTTATATGTGAATGCAAGTCAACCTACTAGACTAATAATTCTTAATAAAGACTTTGTGAAACATGATTTCATTTCTGAGGAACTAGGCATCAATACCGCCTACTTGACAACTGAGCAAGATTTTATAACAGGAATTGCAAGTAATAAAACAGGCAACTACACATATTATTGCTCTTTTCATCCCGAAATGAAGGGAGAAATTGTTGTAAGATGATCAAAAATATGATATAACATAAAATCACAAATATATTCAAAGAACGATTTTCACTTAACCCTGTTTTAAACTCGATAAAGTGAATTTTCTGTTAAAATATTATTAAATAACTGTTTATCTTTTTACTTGCTAAGCGATTACTACATGTACAGCCCTTCAGAGGATACTTATTTTATGGAGGATATTCTCTCAAATTATAGAGGTAAAATTGCCCTTGAGGTCGGTATCGGATCTGGATACTTAACCAGATTATTATGTACAAACTTTGAGTTTGTTGTAGGAACTGATATTGATGTTAATTCTATCTTGTATGCCAAAAATAATACTCTGGCAAATATTGGGAACAAACTGTTGGTTTGCTCTGATTTGAGTCTACCATTAAAATGTAAATTTGATTTGATTATTAGCAATCCACCGTATTTACCAACGGATTTCGGTAATCTTGATGATACTACCGTTTATGGAGGAAAAAAAGGTATCGAATTGACTATTCGATTATTGAGATCAGTTCAATTGCAACTTAGCGAAAGGGGGAAAATTGTGATAATGAGATCAACCTTATCTGATCTCAAAAAAATGGATGATTTCATTAATAAATTGTTTTCAAACACCAAAATAATCGCAAGAAAAACGTTCTTTTTTGAATCTTTAGAAATATTGGAACTCTCTGGGGTAAGATATAGTTCTGTGATTTAATTATCTCAAGTAAAAAGAAAAGATATATGATCAAACCTAGGACAATAAAAGGAAAAACGCAAACACAAAAGGGATCAGTTGATTTTAGTAATAGATTTTGTGATTACTTTTTGATTAATGCTGCTGACCTTTGAGCAATTGCCTCTGCCATTTTTGATAATGACGATGATCCACCCAGATCGTATGTCAAAAACTTTCCCTCATCAATCGTTTGTTCAGTGGCTTTGAAAATTGCTTCAGAAATATGTTTCTCTCCCAAGTATTCGACCATCCAAGCACCTGACAATATGGTTGCCACTGGATTTACCTTGTCTTGCCTAGCATGCTTTGGAGCGCTCCCGTGAGCAGGTTCAAACATTGCATATGCATCACCATAATTTCCAGAATAAACATTGCCAATGGACCCTACATGTCCTGATGCACATTCAGAGATTATATCCATAAATAAATTTGTACTAAGTAGTAAACTATTGTTGAATCTTTCTGGATTCTTGACTAGTTGTTGAGTCATGTTATCGATATAATATTCTTCGACTTCGATGTCTGGATATGTTTTGTTTGTTTCCACTACTGCATTCCAAAAAATCCCGTCGGTTTCCTTCAAAATATTTCGTTTAGTTATTGCAAATATTTTTTTAAATCCTTTTTCTTTAGCTAGTTCAAAACCCTTTTTGACTACCCTCCTGCAACCCTTTCCAGTGGTTTTTCTAATTGCAATGGCCGAATCATCACTTGTCTTAAACTCAATACCTGCATACAGCCCTTCTGTTGATTCTCTTACACAAATAAAATTTAGCTGTAATTTCGAAATCTTGTATGTTTTGATCGGGCGGATGTTTGCGTATAGTTGAAATTTTTGTCTTATGCTTACGGCAACACTTCTAGGTGCATCGGGATTTGGGACTGTAGTGGTAGGACCTTTAAAACAAGCATCAGATGATTTTAGAGTGTCCCATACCTCATTTGAGATATAAGAATTACCCCCATTTTTTTCCCACCATTCAGAGCCAGCATCACATGGTATTAATTCAACGTCAGTATTACATGATTTTAAAACTTTAATCATCGCATTAACTAATTCAGGACCAGTACCGTCACCATTTATTACAGCAGCTTTTTTATTGCTCAAATGAACTCAAAAAATGTTTGACTATATTCATATTTATTTTTTCAGTTACTTTGGGATAAAATCAATCCTCCCAAAAAAAGCATTGGAAAATGGTGGAAACTCGGTATTATTTTCAATTTTAGTAAACTCTCCTTTGTCTGAATAATACGAATATTGGACGTCATAATCGGCAAGTTCTAGAGTGCTATTTACATATTTGCCAGTTGAATTATCTACCAAATTTACAGTTTTATTATCATATGAATAGATTTTCATCAAGTCGGGTAAGGACAAATGAACCGGTCTGATATATTGAACATGAAGAGTATCACCTATCGAATCAGTATGAATTGGTTTTAAACATTCCTTCCCTTCTACGAGTTGCCTGCCTACGTTATCAGGAAACAAATATTGTTTATTGTCTACAAACAATTGGACCCTTGGATAAACATTGTAACTATCCAATGAATGTGCTTTGAGGCAGACGCTCAATATTTCAGGAGGGGGAACAATCTGTGTAAATACAAGTCCAAATAATACAGCTACCCCTATGATTATCGGAGGCAAAAGTAAATCCTTTTTACCCATTTTTTGAAAAAAATTCTTTCGTGGGGTCCCCTCTTTTAACTTTCTCTTGGGCACAAATTCAATATTCTTCTAACAATATAAATTCTTTAGAAATGATGACAGAACATAATACCTTTTATCTTTGTGATGTAAAATAAAAAAAATAAATGTAAACTAGTTTTTTAATAATAGTAGTTGTTGGACGTACATATTGATGGTGCAAGTAGAGGAAACCCTGGATTATCTGCAATAGGCATCATGATAAAAAATGACGACAAAATAATAAAAGAACACTGTGAATTTATAGGTATCCGGACCAATAATCAAGCAGAATATGAAGCATTACGGCGAGCACTTGAAATCTGTACAGACATGGATGGTGAAGTAAATATTCTATCAGATAGTGAATTATTAATAAATCAGAGAAACTTAAAGTACAGAATACGAAGTCAAGAACTAAAAATAATTTCCAGAGAAATTTCAAATCTAGAAAAAAACTATGATAAGATTACTTACAAGCATATTCCTAGAACTAAAAATAGTCGTGCGGATTATCTTGCAAACAAAGCTCTTGATAAATACGTTGATGCAAACTCAAAGAAGGCATGACCATTACTAATCAAAAATTTTTCGCAGGTTATGAAACCAGTATTGGTAAATACTTTAACGTATGAACGTAACTAATGCATATTACACTTTAGAATCGAAAAATCAAATAATCGGTAGATAATATACAGATGCGTAGGCGGCTATGAGGAATCAGAGTTATCACGTATACAATATGAAGAGAAGGCATTTGACTGAGCCGCCAAAACATTTGGTATTTAAAGAGCATTTATTTTCTTTACGATTGTAAGGACATCTTCATCAATAATTTTGTGTTCTAAGCCTACCTTTTGACCTCCAAATTTTACGCTTTTGCCCCATACCTGAGCGAACTTAAAGTCTCTGACCATGTTTCTGTGAATCTTGTTACAAATATTCTGGACAGTACTATTCCGAGGCATAATTAGAGGCTCTTCCAAATCGGCATCTTGTCCCTTGGGTTTCATATATATTCGAACAAAGTCTAATTTATTGTAGATTTCCCGTTTAAGAAGTTCTATGTTCTTGTTTGTGTCTGCCGACACAGCTGTATATGGAATTTTAAGTTTAGAAGTTGCCATCTTGAGATATTCTGTATCAACCAAATCTATTTTATTTATAACTGCTAACGAAGGGATGTAAACCCGATTCCCGGATAAAACATCTATTAACTGGTCAATAGTAAGACCTCTTTCTCGTATGGTGATACGACCGTTGTGGATCCCGTTTATTCGCATCACATTCCTGATAAAATTTTCATCAGCTTGTATTGGAACCTGAATATTTACCGAAATACCTCCCGTAGCAGTCTTTTCTACAATAATATCAGGAGGCTTTTCATCAACCTTGACTCCTATTTCCGATAGTTCCTTTTTTATGACCTCATGATGGTTAATCTGGAATACATCTAGGACAATCAAAACTAAATCTGCATTTCTGGCAACAGATAATACTCTTTTTCCCAAACCTTTGCCTGCAGCAGCACCTTCAATTATACCTGGTAAATCCAAAATCTGGATCCGTGCACCATTGTAGTCTAACATACCTGGAACAGCAGTTAATGTAGTAAATGAGTATGCTGCTGTTTTAGATTTTGCGTTTGTTAATGCATTTAATAAAGTCGATTTCCCTACACTGGGAAATCCTATCAAGACGACAGTGCCATCGCCGGCTTTTCTAACGTCAAAGCCCGCACTGCCTCCTCCAGTAGCGACGGTCTTTCCATGGGTATTTTCCTCTTGTTCTTTCTTTAACTTTGCTATCTTGGCCTTTAGAATGCCTACGTGGAACTCAGTCGCTTTGTTTATCTGAGTTTTGTGTATCTCATCTTGAATAGCCTGGATTTTCTCTGGTATTCCCATTGGTTTTAATATTAGTCTATAAAAATAACAATAAAAATTTTGTTAATAGTGTCTTAGCTGTCCCCCTTAGTTATTTCAATACCATAAAAAATTTCAGACCGTATACTACTGCAACGGTGGTAATGAATCCTAGCATTCCTAACCATGGCAATGCCGGAATTTTGGGGGTTTTAATTTTTATTTGATGATCTTCTACAATATTTGTGATGTAATCCTTGACAATTGAATGCCATAATTGATATTCGATACGGTGTTTTTTTAAGATGGTCTCAATTTCATATACCACAGGAACTCTTACTGATTTTATATGCTGTAAATAATTTCTAGAGATTTCGACCTCCGCATGGATTCCAATCAAACCTTGATTAAAATCTAGGAGTCTTACATGCATTTCCCATGGTTTTTTTAGTTTTTTTGAGAATCCACTACCAATTTGAGTAGGCTTTTTATGTTCAAATTTTACCATTTTAAACCCTTCAGAAACTAATGTATTGACAATTTCATCTTTTCTTATTTTAACCATCAAAAATAAATGATCTCAGCTCGACCTCTTCTCTTTTAATAAGGTTCTGAATCCCTTGTAGAAGATTCATTCTTCTAGGATATAATGTAGAAAATTCAGCCATCAACATTTTTCTCCAATTACAATTGATATAATATTGTTTGACTATTTATAATTTAAAAAATTAAAACTTTTCAAATATATGATGGAGCTGTTCTCTTTGAAAGTCCTCGTACATAAATGTCAAATTTGCTATCCATGTTCAAGGTATCACTCGAGACAGGATTGTCAGTCATTTTTATATTTAATCCCCTTATTATTATGACTGGAGTAGACGCGTCAGATTCTCCCATTATCATCGTCCCGAGGGAAGCCAGACAATCGGCAAGATTTTGAGATGTATATTTTAGAACATTTCCAAAAAGATCAAAAGTCCCTTTCAGGTCTATTACTGGTTCAAACCCGCAGCAAGCTAATGCAACGCCTACTGTACCTTTTCTCATAGGTAAGATTCTACTATCCGACAATATTATCCCGACCCTTTTCAAGGAATTTACCAAAAATTTCTGTTTGAGGGTCTCTATGGAGTGGTACGGATATTTTGGATACAAAACAACACTACCTTTGGGCACATTTGACTTATCAATGCCTGCATTAGGCGCCAACACTTTATGAATAGATGTTAGAACAAAGCCATATAGTCCACCAAAAATTTCATCTGACTCCCTGAGAATTAGTTCCATCATTTTTGGATCTATGTGATAAAGTTTAGATGCTTGAATAGCCTGACTACTTGGTTTTATCCTAGTTAATTTCTTGATCCTACCTTCACTTATCGAAAGATATTTGCTTGATATAACAAGCACATCGTTATCTTCGATGTTTATTTTTCCTATGTTCTTGCTAATTTTATCATACAAATCAAATTCTGATGATTCTCTATCTAGGTGGATGGGAATAACTTCCAAATTATGGTATTTCTCAAAACAATCTATATAATTAATTTTATTCTGATTGACTTTAAATTCTTCAAAAGCTAAATTCAAAAAGTATTAATCATTAACAGTCCTATTTAATAATATTACTATGGGAATGACATTAACCGAAAAAATCCTAGCTCATTCCTCAAATTCTAAAGCGGTTACTCCTGGAGACATCATCTTTTCCAACGTTGATAAAGCGATGATTCATGATGTATCAGGTCCTGGAGTTATCAAGGTGTTTAAGGAATTGGAAAAAAAGGGCTATAAATTGGAAAAATTATGGGACCCTGATAAAGTATGGATTTCTGAAGATCACTTTGTTCCAGCCTCCGATAGAATTTCTGCTGACAATGTGATACAATTAACAAAATGGGCACAAAAATATGGTATTAAGAAACACTTCAAGTATGGAATGGGACAATATGGCATTTGTCATACGATTTCTCATGAAGAGGGGTTAGTGTTACCTGGAGAAGTTTATGTGGGTGGAGATTCACATACTAATACTACAGGTGCAATTGGTGCTTTTAGTGCAGGGCTTGGTCATACAGATATTGCCTATGTCTTAAAACATGGCAAAATTTGGTTTAAGGTACCAGAAACTATGATGTTTAAGGTAACAGGAAAAAAACCAGATTATATTATGGCCAAAGATATTATCTTGAATATTATTTCTGATATAGGGACTGATGGGGCAAATTACAAGGCGATGCAATTTAGTGGTAGTGTTATAGATGGTATGGAAATGGAGGAAAGATTTACTTTAACTAATATGACAACTGAGGCAGGTGCAAAAAACGGAATAATTGAACCAGATAGCACTACTGTAGATTATTTAAGGACAAGACTCGGGGCATTAGATTTCAATCTAATTAAAGGAGATCCAAATGCCGAATTTAGTGAAATATTTGATTATGATTGCGAAAAAATGGAACCTTCTGTGGCAAAACCATACTCGCCGGAGAATGTTGTCCCCGTAAGAGAAGTTCAAGGCACAGAAATAGACAAAGCCTATATAGGATCTTGTACGGGTGCAAAGCTTTCTGACCTCAGATCTGCAGCCAAGATCTTGGAAGGAAAAAAAGTTAAAGTACGAACCGAGGTGCTCCCTGCCGCTCAGTCAATCTATATGAAGGCTATTAAAGAGGGCTTGGTTACCATTTTTATGGAGTCTGGGGCAGTTATTGGTCCACCTACATGTGGAGCTTGTTGCGGTGCTCATATGGGTGTTTTAGGAAAGGATGAAATTTGTGCAAGCACGACTAACAGAAATTTTCCAGGTAGAATGGGGAATGTAACGTCGCAAACATATCTTGCCTCCCCGATGGTTGTAGCTGCGTCAGCGATTACCGGAAAATTAACGGACCCGAGGGATTTATGATGGTTTTAAAAGGTACTGTGCATAAATACAATAGGCCGAATATAGACACGGATGTTATAATTCCAGGTCCGTATCTAAAAATTCATGATCATGACGAACTTGCAAAACATGCTATGGAAGGATTAGATACTAATTTTATAAACAAAGTTTCAAAAGGTGATTTTCTCTTGGTTGGTCATAATTTTGGGTGTGGATCTAGTAGGGAACATGCTCCAATTGCTCTATCAAAAACGGGCATAAAAGCTATTTTGTCTCCATCTTTTGCAAGAATCTTCTACAGAAATTCTATAGACGGTGGTTATTTACTACCAATTGAAATTGAAGAAAATATTTTGGAAAAAATAGATGATAAGGATGAAATAGAAATTAACTTAGACACGAATACTGTTTTCAACGTTACTAAAAAAGAATCTTATCCAATCAAACCGTTTAGTAAAATAATTTCTGATATCATAGAAGCCGGTGGGCTTTTTAACTATCAAATCCCTTGAAAAATATCAAAGCATTCAATTAAAATATGAATACTTTTTAATTTTCACAAAATTCAAAGAAGCTAGTCGGGATGTACTTTACTAATGTAGGAATTTGATGATTGCAATATGCTTACAGGATCTAAGTACTCAAAATCTAATTTATTTTGGGAATGATAAAACATAATCTGTTTCTTTCTTTCCTCGTCTATAACATCTGAGTTAGAGTAGTATACTACGAGCTCAAATAAATCCAACTCCTCAAATCGTTTTACATGGACCATCTGTATATCCCCGTGTTTAAAACACATCGAATGTGCCAAAGCACATGCAAATTCAAAATTCTTGCCTCTGAAATCCTCAATTACAAGATTCGAGGATATCGTTTCAAGCAGTTCGATTCTATTTGATTGGTGGCCGATATCGTAATTATTTTGCATGGTTTCACCTACTATTTTGTTTTCAAATAATATTTTTATTTCACATTCATTAAAAAACGATTCCATCATATAACACCGGCTCTGCTCATTAAAGAATGATGCAGTCTCCAACTCATTTATCTTGTGGAATTATTTACTATCTTCTTTAATAGTCTTTAAAACTTGATATGAAATAGCTTTACAAGAAAAAAAATATTTAGGTTGAATGATCTTCAAAAAACCGGTTGTAATCGAACCGATTGAAATTTCTCATACTTTATTTGTCACGAGTAGGTTCCAGTCAAGTCTCTATATACCTCAAGTGCACTTTCTATATTGTTATTTGCAATAGAATGAAATACTTTTCCACTAAAAGAATAACTAACCAAAAAAGGTTCATTTGTTATAATACGCAATCCATTCCCAGAGAACTGGACACTACCGGTGTTTTTGGGCTCGTCAAGCAGATTAGTTGGAATTACCGCAGTATCGTTAATAGGAAATGTATATAGTGTTCCAAATTGGACAGGCAGTTTCAAGCTATTATTTATAGTCAATATGTTCAACGATTGCATTTGTACGGGTTTACTCGAAGTAAAAGTCAATACTCCTGAATAAGTAGTGCTTTCATTTTTAACCGGGAAAATAAAAAATGATTGTTCCAGCCCAGAAATGTGAAAGATATCCTGATTTGAGGAAACTGTTCCACTAATAGAAACGTCCTGAGATCCTTGACTGGTATTATTCACGCTAACTGCAGCTAAAACAGAAAGTGAAAAACCTGGTGTTACATCAATAAAAAAAATTACTAAGAGTACAATTAGTGTGAGCCTTGGCATCCTAAAAAATGAACTGCATTGGCACTTGTTGTTGTTATAGATTGATGCTTTGATCATTGGACTAATTAAATATTTGATTCTATGGTTGATAATTAAAACTATTAGAATTTATTGAGTTAAATCAACAATGCTCTTCTGAATTACTTGCTTGGCTTCATTTGAAATATTATAACAATCAAGTATTCTTTTTGGGCTCCTAATCAGTCGTTTCCTGAATTCGGGTTCACTGGCTGCCTTAAGTAAAATCTCGCTTATAACTTCAGCTTCTATATTGATAGAACTCAAGTAGTTCCTCAAGAGGAATTATATTATATATACTTTTACTATTCCCCTCTGCTTTTTATGAACCAATAATCTATCTATACTCTTTGATTTAGCATTAACATTATAGCAATCCAATAATTAAAATAATATCTTATAGAAATGATGAATGTAAATTCTTATTGAAAACTACGTCTCAATTATTATTGAAATCTCAAAAAAAATGGAATGCGATGGGTACATCTAGGATCCAGCCAGTAGAACAAACTTTGGAAAAAGTAAATTCCTTGATTCAGGAGATTGGGATTACAAGAATTGCAGATATTACAAATATGGATAGGCTTAAGATACCTAATTTTTCAGCCGTATTACCAGGAACTGAAGACTACATCTGGGTATATAGTGGAAAGGGTCCGACGAAAAACCATGCAAGGGCTAGTGTTATCATGGAAAGCATTGAAAGGTTTTCATCATTACCTGCAAATTTCGACGGAAAAATTCAAAGGGGCACTTTTAAAGAATTATCTCAAAGTTATAATGTTCTAAAATATGATGAAGTAGTAGAACCAGTTTCATTCCACTTGAATGAAGAAATGATAATGGATTATTGTATCGGTTATGATTTATTAAATAATACAGAAGTATTGGTGCCTGCCCCATTAACAATTTTCAGATATACTCCGTCGCCACCATCCATAAATCCTTACTCCTTCTTCCATACTAATGGACTGGCTTCTGGGAATGTAATCGAAGAAGCAATTTGTCATGCCCTATGCGAAGTTGTAGAAAGGGATGCAGTGAGTTTGGCGGAATTCACTTCTAGTGCATTTCAGTATCATATCTTGAAAACTGTTGAAAATTCGCTCGTAAAGAAGGGTTTTCATTTAAAGTCAATTGACTCAAAGAACTTTATGGATGATGATTCTATTTATCCCGAAATTGATCTGAACAGTATCGAACACGTTCCTATTAAGAGAATCGTTAATAGGTTTAGGAGTTCTCAAATATCCTTGACTGTAAAGGATATTACATCCGACCTCGGAATTCCAACTTTCATAGCAAGTAGTGCCGAGTGGGTTAATCATGAATATGGATATTTGGTAGAAGGTCATGGAACTCATCCAGATGCACGAATTGCACTTATGAGGGCAATAACAGAAGTATCCCAATCAAGAGCTGCTAATATTCAAGGTTCGAGAGATGATCTAAGAAAGATGAAATATGATCCTGAAAATAGTGATGAAAACAGATCATGGCAATTCATAAAGTCAAAAGAAATAAAATCATTTTCAGATGTTCACACATTTACCTATGATGATATACTGGATGACATAAAACTTATACTGAGTAGTTTAAAAACAAAAGGTCTAAAGAAAGCTATCGTGGTAAACTTGACTAATTCAAAATTAAATATACCAGTTATTAGAGTCATTGTCCCTGGGTTGGAAACATTCAAAATAAATAAAGCAGTTATCGGTCAAAGAGCTCAGGAAAGTGTTAAAAAATGGTTAGGTCCAAACCTGTAATATTTTTAGGACCGTCTCTATCTAGGGAGAAAGCAAGAAAAATTCTAGACGCAGATTACCGACTACCTGCTAAAAAAGGGGACCTGCTTCAGTTGATACTAAAAGAAGTTGATATTGTTGGATTGGTTGACGGATATTTTCTTCAGGATTATCCCCCTACCCCAATTGAGGTATATAATTTAGTCCGAAAAAGGAATGTAAAGGTTTTTGGATCATCGAGTTTAGGTGCACTTCGGGCGGTCGAACTTGGTAAATACGGGATGATAGGAATAGGAAAAATTTTTAGACTTTTTAGGGATGGAATCTTGGAGTCTGATGATGAGGTAGCTGTGACGTTTACGGATTATACAAATTACAAATCAGAAGCATTGATTGATATTAGATACAATTTGTTTTTGGCTAAGAAATACAAGATCATAGACAATGAGACCGGAAGATCGATCCTTAAAGTATCAAAACAGACCTATTTTCCTTATAGGACTTACGAAGATATTTTGGACAAATGTAAATTAAAGTATCCTGAAATCAATTCTCAGGTTGAAAGTTTTAGAGGTTATGTCCTGAATAATAAAAAGAGTTTGAAGGAAAGAGATGCTGTGCGATTATTAAAGCACATCAAGAGTGTCAACGAATCTTGACAACAATAAAGTTAATTTTATATTCGCTACAATTTAACTAACAGTACTGCGCATGAATAATATGTTGACCAATTTTTTTCATAGTATTGATTCACATTTTATTTATATAGTATTTTTCTATTTTTCAGCATTTATGATGCTGTATATAACAATGTTTGGAATGTATTGGAGTTGGGTGGAATATGATAAAACCGGTGCATTAAATATAGGCGAAACAATCGTAAAGAACGATTTAATCTTTGATGGATCTGGCAAATTGGTTACTTATCTTGCAATATTCTCAGTTATCACATGGTTTTGTGTCACCAAAATCGGATATAGCAGAGTACAAAATACACCTAAAATAGTTCGATCAGTATTATCTGTATTTGCAATTATCTTGATAGTCATTTCAGCTTATGAATTTACATACAATTTTACGGTGTGGGGAGCGTTGATTACTGTACATACCATCAATAACTCCTTGAATTTTGATGAAATCAATATAAGTTATCCTAACCCTGAAACACCCTGGAATTTAGTTTTCGCAACTAAAATGACTCTTGCGGCTCTTATAATTTCCTGCCATGCTTTTTACATCATTCAAAGATCAGACAAGAAATCATCTATTTACGTGAAAGAACAGTCCTAAAGTACTTGCTCCATCCTCCAATCTCCATCCTCCAATTCCCCCCAAGCCTCTCTATTGGGGCCATGTAGGATAAAACCTGGATTCTATTGAAAAAATAAATCAAAATTTATGATCTTGAGAAATCAAAAGTATTTGGAAATTGCTATCCGCAGAACACTAGAACTGCTTAACGCCGTACTCATTTCAATATTTTGATACATAGTATTTTTAAGTTGTTTCTTGAATTTTTTCTTTCCTGGTGTTATTAAGAGAATCACAAGATTTTTTATTATGATTAGAAAACTATTGATAGTGAAAATCGGCGTAATCTCAGATACCCATGATGATATTGAAAATACTGAAAAAGCAATAAATATTTTTAACATGATGAAGATAAACCATGTTTTCCACGCAGGTGATTACGTTTATCCCGGAATGATTAGTTTATTCAAGAAATTAGACAAAGAAACAAAATTTTATGGGGTTCGGGGGAACAATGATGGGGAATTAATGGGTATCACAAGGCAGTTTGGAGAAATTGAAAATGCTCTATTTCTAAACGAATTTGGAAAACTCTTGATTTCATCAAAAAAAATAGGCATCTATCATGGAACAAACCCTGATTTGTCAGAATCCTTACTGGAAAGTCAACTATTCGACATTCTAATACTCGGTCATACCCATATCAAAAGAATTGAAAAAATAGGAAAAACCCTTGTGTTAAACCCCGGAGCTTTGAACCGGAATTTCTTTTCTAAAAAAACTACTGACGATCCCTGTGTAATCGTCTATGATGAAAAACGGAAATTGGCAGAATTTATAAACATTAATAGTACCAAGAATACCGAGTATGACTTTGGAAAATGATTTGAACTTTGCACTTTGATTCCTTATATATCAGCTTAAGAGTTTTCCATAGTAGATTCATAGTACAAACGCAAGAAAAACAACAAGAAAAATATTAGTTGATACCAGGTGCTTCTACGATTAAACCACTCAAGGTAAATAATATATAAAATCATTGATATGGTACCTTGTTATCACATGAACCGAGGGAAAAAGTGGAATTGAACGAATCAAGTTCTGATAAAAACAGTAACGTCGATAATACTATAAAAGTAAATGATAATCAAACTACTCAAGCTAAAAATCAAACTAGTCATAATATTAAAGCCGATGAGGAAATTTCAGATGAGACGCTTGCTGCCAAAAGTCCAACGAATCTTGATAAGAAATATCTCACCAGTGCTGATCTGAAGACGAAGTTAACTTCAAACTATTTTTGCTTCGATTGCGGAGCGGTGTTGACTACCTTAGAAGACAAAAAACAACACGAATTATTCGAAATTGAAACAAAGGATCGAAATGATTTAGAGAATGGTGATTAACTAAGGAATGAAGCAATTACTGCCATACATTATTGTTTTTATTCGCTGTAATATTTAGGGACCCGCCCTTCATTTTGGATTGTTATGATATATTAGTTAGGTATCATTATGTTCATATCTTTGAATATCTATAACTACTTTATCCCCAACCTTGATCTTTAGATCGTCATATTCTTTCATGGTTACTTTGAAAGTAGGGGCATCGCTGACTACGCCTCCACCAAACATATTAGAGATATTTGACATGGCTTTAGGCAGATTCTTCATAAGGTCTTCAGGAGAAGTAAAAGCCATTACATTGGAACCAAAAGGATTCATTTGCTTATCACCAGATTTTAAATATTCATTAGGATCCTTGAATGATACGTATATATAAGGAGAACCATCAGTGGATGCTTCAATTTTGGCAACTATGAATTCTTTTTTCATTTATATTTATTAGTGATAATCGATATAATAAATATTTAATTCTAAAAAATGGCGCTGTTAACTTAGGCGTTTGGCACCTCCTTGTTGTGTATTTTTACAAATAGATTCAACCAGTTTTTGACATGATCTAGTTTACACTTCTCTTTACTACATGGAAAGTAATCGTCAAATCCTTCAGTTCGATCCTTGATGTACTGCATAGTTCTTTCAATCAGACTTTTCTCAAACGAAGAATTGATATGGTGTTTTAGTTTTAGGAATCTACAAGCCATTGGGTACCAGGTTCCACCGTCTGTTGATACGACATGTTTTCCGTGAATCTTGATCAGACCTGAAATAAATCTCTCTGCGATAAGCATGTTCCTCTCCTTGGATTTATTAGCTAAGAAAGAGTGCGAGAATTTGCCTATTTTCTGGTTCGATTGCTGCCCATAACCAGGAGTATTCTGAGCCGACTTTTATTAATGTCTCATCAATGAGGTATTCTGATATTTTTGTTCTTCTTGTTGAAACCTTTTGAGGTTTATACCTTTGAATCCAATTCCAAATTGCAACGTGACTTCTATTGATAATATGTAAAAAGGACAATGCCTTGGCAGTATTTCTAAGCGATAAGCCAAGAAAGTACAAATACAGACCATAGTAAATATGCTCTGAAGATGTTTTAGTTCTTTTACTTAACATAACAGAAATAGAGCGTCTTTAAGCTAAAGATTTATCGTTAAGTTAACAGGGCCTAAAAAATTAAGAGATTTTATATATATTTCCACTTTCTAAGGAAACGATATATATATCTCCATCTGGACCTGTTTGAATGTCCGTAATGCTGCCAAATCCTGTTCCTAAAATGTAACTATTCAATTCTTCCTCTGAATCAATAATAGCGTCCTGTATTTCCAATCCGTCTCTTTGGTCATTTAATTTAAAAAAATACAGGTTACCATTATTATTATCTCCTACTAAAATATTGTTGGTGTAGTCGGGTCCTAGGTTGGTACTATTGATGAATTCTATGTCTGTGATCGCAGTGGGTTCAAGCCAACTTATCTCTGGATCTGAATAGTTAGAATTGGGTGAAAGGAAGACAAGATCTTTTATTTCGTCAGGTGATGCAGTTGGACCCATTATTGATCTCCAACCGCTATTAAATCCAGGCTCTACCCGATTTATTTCATCAGAAAAGGATGGACCATTCTCTGTGTCCCAGACATCTCCGGTAATCGGATCTACAGTAAGACCAAAGGAATTTCTAATACCGTATGCAAAAGTTTTATCAATATTAGGAACATCGCTCCCTACAAAGGGATTATCGACAGGTGCAGAACCTGTATGTGGATCAATCCTGTAAATAGAACCAGTATAGTCTGGATCTCCTCCATTCTCAAAATTCTGTAATTTAGTTCTGTGGTTTAAATCCCCTATTATGGCGTAAAGATTGTTGTCCTTGCCTAGAATTATCTTACCACCATTGTGATTTGGTCCAGGTATGGCGGGCAAATCTAAGATCAACTTTTGATTAGTAAGATCAGTACCATCCCATTCAAAACTATACACTCTATTACGCAAGTTCTCATTGGGGTCTGTCACGGTTTGATCAGCGTCGTTTTCGGTAACATAAAAGAAAACTACTGTGGTGTTATTTTCCTTCATTACTTCCACTCCTAATAACCCGCGTTCACTTTCAAAATTGACGTCAAATTGCTTCAACGGAGTATCCTGTAATATGCCATCTGAAATTAATTTTACGTTACCTTTTTTTTCAATTACTATGATATCCTTTCCAGAATCGTCAAGAAATGCCATTCCTGTAGGCGACGTAAAACCCCTGTAGACTGGTTGCAAACTGAGGTTCGGATCTTTTATAGTCTGAGCACTAATCAATCCAATATCAAGTGACTTGGACTGGGTGATCAATAAAATCAACAAGCAGGTCCACACGGTCAATAGGCCAGTACAGCATAAAGACCTAAGTTTTAAAGCCATTGGGATAATATTTAGAACATTTGATATAAATTAGTATTATTTTTCGTTCAAAATCGTAGAATGAGTTTGGTTATTTATGAATCCTTTAGTGATTTCGCCCAAATAAATCATCTAGGTTTTTGGTCTTAACGCTTCTATGGGGCTTACCTTCGATGCTTTCCAAGCTGGCAACAATCCTGCTATTACACTTAGGACAACAGAGATTATCCATACAGTAATCATGTCGCCCATAAAAAAAAGGGGAATGAGTGGAGGATCACCTTCATTTCTGGGGGTAGCTTGAGACAGTGCATACCCACCTCCTACACCTCCAATTAAACCCAGAGTTGCACCCAGCATACCTATTATCAAAGCTTCAAAAACGAACATTGTTAAAATGTTAGAGCTTTGTGCACCTATTGCTTTTAACGTACCTATTTCTCTGATTCTTTCAATCACGGAAGTATATAATGTGGTAATTATGCCTACTGCACCAACTATTAATGAGATAATGGCTATGCTCAACAAGAAGGATGTAATCCCCCCTGTAAATTGCTCAATGGTCTTGAGTATGGCTTTTACTGTTGTTACCCCTATATCATTTCCATACAATTTCTTAATTTCGCTTTCAACAACATCAACTAACTCATTGGATGATGCTACTACAAATAAAGAATCATACTTGCCTGATTTTTGAAATAGGGAATCGCCTGCATCCAGGTTAATGACTGCTGCATTGTCTATTGTTGGATTGCCTGTTGATTCCATTATTGCGGTAACCAAAAAATTCTTAGGTATTGTGTCTTGTTTGCCAGTTGTGTCATCAATAAATGAATATTCTAATTCTATTGTCTCACCCAATGTTACAAATGGGTTGTCTTCTCCAGGAGGTTTGGCAATATTTTCTGCAATTACAATTGCAGATGGATCATTTTGTTTTATTTGAGAACCCTCTTGTAAATCAAGGGTCGGTGCAATTACAAATAATTTATTTGGATCTATAGATAGTGCTGCATTTGTTTTTTCTTCACCCTTAGATTTGATCAATACCTGAGACTGATAAGATGGTATAACTTCTTCGATAAAGGGCAATGAATTAATTCTGTTTATGACTGCCGCATTTAGTGTTATCTTGGAACCTGCAGAGCCTCCTCCGCCTCCTCCGCCTCCACCGCCTCCACCGCCGGAGCCAACAGTACCTGAGCCCTGTTCTTGACCACTTGTAACAAACAAAATGTTAGGAGCTAAATTACTAAACTGTTTATTAAAGAATTCAGTAAACCCTGCTCCTACACCATTTACTGCTACTAGTAGACTGGTCCCCGCCATAACCATTAGAATGGTCAGAAGAGACCTGATTTTTCTCTCTTTTAGTGCCTGAAATGATAGGACAAATATTTCCTTAATGTCCATTGACTCTATCACTACTCACTACTCGTTCATAACTAGATCCAAACCTTAATTGTGGTGGTGAACTACCATGACCGCATCTCAAAACTTTAAAGTATAACATCATGAAAAAATTGGTATTTAGGATTAAACCGAAATTGAACTTACACAATAGAAGGATTCTATCTCTAATTAATGTGGATTTATAAATTTGATGATTCTTTGTTGTCTTTATATTTTGTGTCACCAGAGCTTTTATCCGTGTTATCGTAATCATCACAATAATCGCTATTATATACAACAAAATAGACTTAAAGTTATCTAAGGTATGATGAAAAAATGTAGATTTACTTAACTACATGACTGAATTCACAAGAAAAATATTTCAGGTAACTATGTTTTCTTCCCGTTCTATTTCCCCATCCTTGAGATATATTATACGATCGGTTTTAATTGCCAACTCCGGATTATGCGTGACCATTATTATGGTCCTATCGTACTTATTAGACAACATCTTGAGCAAATTAAATACTTCATTACCCGTTTTAGTATCTAAGTTACCGGTAGGTTCATCAGCCAAAATTATGGAGGGATTATTCATTAGGGCTCTAGCGATTGCAACTCGTTGTTGCTGACCACCACTTAAATTGAATGGTTTGAAACTACCTTTGTCCTCAATTCCGAGCAATCCCATGATTTTTGAAGCCCTTTCTAACCGCTCCTTTTTATTTAATCCTGATATTATACATGGGATTTCAATGTTCTTTAAAACAGAAGCCCTGTTAATTAAATTATATGACTGAAAAATAAATCCAATCGCATTGTTTCTCAAATAAGCCAGATCATGATCATTTAAAGAAAATACATCTACACCATTGATATAAATATCTCCAGATGTCGGTCGATCTAAAGTCCCTAGTATGTTTAGAAGTGTAGATTTACCGCTACCGGAGGGACCCACAATAGCCACAAATTCTCCCTTTTTAACATCAAAATCGATATTTTTTAATATCGGTGTTTCTCCGGCTGTCGAAGCATAACTTTTGTAAATTCGATCAACTTTAAGGATTGGATCAGAAGAAGGAGATGAAGACGCCATTTAAGATTTCAATTCTATATTATTACTCATATAGCTATATAAAAATTGAAAACAGTTAGGTCTATCAAAGGATCTTTCTACTGAATTATTCACATTACAAAAATTGTGGTTTTCATATGTGAAACTAAATGTATTACTTTTTTCCTCTGAGTGGATACAAATCATCAAAATCCCATTAATTGAACAAATAAAACGATTCATTTCTATCGACTAGACCTGACCTTAGGTTTTATACATAAGATAACGGATAACAGGATGAATTGATGGATAGATGGATAATAATTGTACGGATCCTACAATAAACCAAATTAGTCTTGTTTACTCGTGGTAGATTAGGAATCTAAAGTGTCTGCATCTTTTCTTTTCTTGAATCAAAACAAGATTAGTTTTTGTGGAGATATGACCAGATTTGACAGTTGCTTCAAAGCAATAGTCAAAATTTAAATATTGTATAGTAAAATATAATATAATATTCTTATGAAAAAAATTTATTTAATAATATTATATACTTTTATCTTAGGAGGAATATTATTAAATTTCGAAAGAGACGTTATGTCTTATGCCCAAGAGAATGTTGATAGAAACATAATACCGTTGCTTATTCCTCCATATCAGATGATTAAGGATCTTGGGTCATCAGATTTAAATAGGATTAATGTAACCTATGTCAATAATATTCCATAACAAATAGATAGTTTATGGTACCGCATAAATTTCTAAATTAATAATATAGAAATATTTATCAAAATCCATTAATATGTAAATCTAATAATTCAATTAGACATATGAATCGTGGATTGAATTTTTATGCTATTATACTTGTGACAATAGCTACTCTAGTTTTTTCTGTTAATGAATTTGGAGTGGTTCATGCAACTACTGGTATTGATCTAGGTAATAATCCCTCTCAATCTAATCAAGTACCTGATTTAAAATCTGATCCAAATGACAACGACAATAACAATAACAATAACAATAACAATAACAATAACAATAATGACGACAACAATAACGACAAGAGCAGCAATAACAACAATAACAATAATGACGACAACAATAATGACGACAACAATAACGACAAGAGCAGCAGCAGTACTACCACTACCACTACTACTACCAGCAAGGACGATGTGCCTATGGCTTTACCATTTAATTCAAATATGGCCGATGAATCTGATGATGAGAAGGATTATTCAAGTGTAATCCCTTTCCCATGATTTTAAAAATATCCGTTTTAATGTGTTAGCCGATTCTATGTCTTATTCATTCATTACGTGATTATTCGATCCTATAAATTTCCCATGTCCTAAATTTTCAGGAAGTACCATTCCATTTTCCATAATTATTTTTCCCCTTGATATGGTTGTGATGGGCCAGCCTTGCAATTTAATCCCGTCATATATTGTGTAGTCTGAGGAAGATTGCAAAAGGTCTGGGGTTACTTTTTGTACCAAATTCACATCTATAATAACTAGATCTGCATCTGAGCCCTTTTGTATTGTACCTTTTTTAGGAAACATTCCAAATATCTTTGAAGTATTGTAACTGGTTAATTCTACCAAGCGCTGTATTGGCAGTTGTCTTAGATTTACACCATAATGTAGTAAGACGGGTAACATAGTGGCCACTCCAGGAAACCCTGCTAGTGCGGTCCAGATGTCATTATTTTCCCCGGACTTTAAACTCAAGGTATTCGCAACGTGATCGGTTCCTATAGTATCAATTACTCCGTTTTTTATAGCACTCCATAAACTAGCTATATCATTCTTGGAGCGTAAAGGTGGTACAACCTTGCCCCTTAAATCACCAAAATCTACTGAGTGAGTCAAATAATGCGGACAGGTTTCAATATAGGCATTACAGCCTCCAATTTGCCTCTCAGTTAGTATAGCATCCAATGCACCATTTGATCCTATATGAACAAAGTAAATATTGGATCCAAATTGTCTAGCCATGTTCATTATCTTTTTTATGGCTATTACTTCGCTCTCGGGAGGTCTACATTTAGACCATATGTAAAGTGGATTATCCTTGCTAGGGTTTGTTGGATTATTTTTTATATTTTCTGCACCTGCATCTAAAGAACTACTATCTGTTCTTGACTTTTCTAATTTCTTCTCCTCAATGAGATTCGCACACGTATTATGGTCTTCTGCGTGTACGAGAACAACCGAATTCTTCAATGTTGAAGACTTGCCGACGACGCTATTACAGAGTTCATCTGAAATGAACACATTTTTCGGTAGACGTAAATTTCTATGAGGGTACATATCCATCAATATCCTATTATCTGTCGAACCTAGATTCATGTAGAGTTTGAATGAATGTATCCCACTTTGATACAAATAAGAAATATCATTAATTTGATCAGAATTTAGTATCGATGCATGTATGCCATAGTCTATGAAATGGTTCCTTGCACTAGCTTCTAGATGCTTGGATATTTCATCTTTATATGATTCATATACTCTAAGCATCCGCATAATGGTGGTCACCCCACCAACCGCAGCAGATTTGGATTCGGTTGCTGCAGCCTTTTCAATAGGTGAAAATACCCCATAATGTACGTGGGGATCGATTAATCCCGGTAATACATACTTATCATTTGCATTTATTGATTTTGAATAATTTACACTAGCTGATGAATTCGTCAGTTCTTTAATTTTTCCATTTTCTATGAGTATGTTTGTTCTTAGAACTCCTACTTTAGGTATCACAGCATTTGCATTCTTTATTATTAGATCGCAGCTATTACTATTGATATGATCATAATCGTTACTCATTAATATCACCTGATGAGCGAAAAAGATTGCGTCTAGCCAAGTTCTCTGGTCAGATTCGGGGGATTTTCATAGACTTTGTATCGGTCATTCTCGAGGGCACAATAACAAACATTTGCAGGTTGTACAAAGAACCCCGTCTCAATAATCCCGGGTATTTTCTTTAGTTCTGTATCCAATTGAAGAACATTAGAATAATCATTAAACATGACGTCTAGAATAAGATTTCCATTTTCTGTTATATAGGGATAACCCCTCTCCAAAGTTCTGAGTATTGGGACACCATTTAATTTATCCAAAAAAGGTAACGTTGCAGTTCTCCCAAATGGGAGGATTTCCAGAGGCACTGATCTCGAAAAACGCGGCACAAATTTTGAGATGTCTCCAACAATTATTGTTTTTTTAGACGAGTAGTATAAGATCTTTTCACGGAATAAAGCTCCACCACCACCTTTTATCATAAAGAACTTGCTATCAATTTGATCTGCTCCGTCTATTACAATGTCTAAAAAAGGGATTAATGATTCATCAACTACGCTTAATTTCTTCCTCTCGGCTTCAATTTTTATTTGTAATGAGGTACAAATAAATTTACACTTTTCTATTATTGAAGGTGGTAACAGATTTACAATTTTAGCTGAGGCCCGCCCACTACCTAATCCAATAATACGCGGTTTATTGGATAAATGATTTTCAATGATGTGTTGGGCAATATTTTCAAAGCTTTTATCCAAAGGGGTATTATTTTGAGAACTGGAAGTGGGAGAAGACATAATTCTTTATAGTGAAAATGATGAAAGTATATTTAAATCGATTGAAACGCGCGAAGCACTTACAACTGTCGTAGTCAAGATACTATTGCAATTCCTATGTTCGTATTGTGATTATTTATGAATCCCCTAACCTTTTTAATGTTTTAAGGATGTCTTTTTGTATTTTGTCAATCTCGTTTAAGTCAATGTTTCTATTCGCGGATTGCTTCGAATCCGGGGGAACCGGTGAAACCGATGATGTTCCTATATCTTCATTGATTTGAGAATACTCTTTATTCATATCATTAATTGATCCTCCTGTTTCTTCCAATCCTTCTATGCCAAATCCTAGTTCTCTCTTGTTGTCGCTATCACTATAACTATCATTACCCCTACCAATCTGTGAAAATGATTCATTCTTTTTCTTGTTACCCGATTTTATTGTTTTAATCTTATCTAGTATCAAGGCAGGTTGTTTGAGGTATGCATCTAAATGGGTTTTATCCTTATCCTTATCCTTAAAATTTTGTTCATTATTACCTAATCCCAAACTTGTTAGCTTCGTATCTATTTTTTTTACATAATCTGATAAAATTGAATTTAACTGATTTCTATACTCGTATATTTCCTGTACCTCTAGTATTGGGTTAAGCTGAAAGACCCGTTTATCATACTCTTCTAACAGATTGATATATTTATGCGATAGCCTGTCCCTTTCATACTCGTCTATTTTTTTTTCATCAAAATGCTGGTTAATCTTGTTTAAAGCTTCTAAAGCAACTGATTTTTCAAAGTAAAGACTGCTTAACTCATACTTTACATTGCCGAGAATTTTTGACCGACTCTCTCTTCTTATTTTAATAATTTGGAAGACAAAAAGGGCACAAATTATGCCTAACATGGTTGAACTGGCAACTATGAGTATCTCTATCATGTTAATGCTAATTATAATGACATGTTGGTTTATAAAAATAAAATAATGTTAAATAAGTAAAAATTAGAAGGTTATTTTACTCGCCTTTTTATCCATTTATATTTTCTGAGCTTTGGATCGGGATATCCACATTTTGAACAGGTTTTGCCACGTTTGTGAAATGAATTATGTCCGCATCTTCTACATCTAATATGTGTCTTCTTGCGGGTAAATTTACCCATAGATGTTGTTCCTTTTGTCAATTCATTTTACCTCAAAATTAATTGTAGTTATTTGAACTGAGGGGGAGAAATTATAACCACATTATCTCCTCTCACAACGATATTTCCAATTTCATCTGTCTTTCCTTCTTCTAAAATTTCCACAGAACTTTCTAATAATAAATTCATATGTTGATCAAAACCTTGTAAGTTTCCTCTAATAACCTTACCACCCTTCAATTTTATCAAAACATCTCTACCGAGGCTTTCATCGAGGACTTTAACTGCCATATCTACTGACAACTTTATCTAACCTATTTTCTATCAAATGGATGTCCTATATTAAATTTAGTTTTTTCTTATTTTATACAAACATAAAGAATTACCTATAGTTGGGGTCTGTAATTAGAGACGAAATTTTTTCTATTACCTGGGAAAGCATTTTATTTCCTACTGTGGAATTGGCATTTAAGGGATTTCCCCATATTCCATTTTTAGTAAATTTCGTAAATCCTGCTGGATTGTTAATTGACATGTTTGTACCCAGTTTATACAAAGAGCCGATTTCATGATATTTTGTATCCAATCCTGCCTTTGCAAGATCCATATTAACAAGATTTGGATGTATAGCCATCATGAGGGAAGTTTCTACCTCTCCTGCATGATCAAATCCTGTTTCAAGCATTTGCCAATAGTTAATAAAGTAGAAAAAGTCTGAATTTATGGCATATTTTGATAATAAATTCTGTCCGACATATTGTAAAAGGCCAATATTACCATGATGTCCATTGATTACAAATATACGTTTGATACCGTGCTTTGATAGGGACTGACAAATACAAGAGATAAAGTCAACTAATATGTTATAGTCTATTGAGATGTTAAAGAGTGGTTCATGTTCATAAGATACGCCATAGAAAAGAGAAGGAAGCAATAATACTTTCGATTTGATTGATACAATGTTTGAGATATGTTCTACAATAAGAGTATCTGTCGAAAATGGTAAATGATCTCCGTGCTGTTCTATGGAACCAAGAGGTAAAATGGCCGACTCGAAATTGAAATCTTTTATCAAGCTGGAAAATTTGTTTTGATTGATATTCTTGATTTCCATTATTAATTTAATTAGGATCGTTGCGCTATGCTATAAAACATATTTGATTATTTATAACTGACTTTGCCCCAATAGATCTCTAATTTATCTTCTAAAAACAGCTTTACTGCTTCAAGCAGTGCAAGAGCTTCAGCAATTTGACCTTTTATCTTGATAGATTCCAATGTGTCTTCTGTCAAAACCTTAAACGATTCTTGAATAATTATGGGACCTTGATCTAGATCTTCTGTTACAAAGTGTGCGGTACATCCAATTATTTTTGCACCTCTTTCATAAGCTTGTACATAGGCAAAAGCTCCGGGAAAAGCAGGCAATAAGGATGGATGGATATTTATGATTCTATTCGGATAGCGCCATACAAAATTAGGCGTTAGTATTCTCATATACCTTGCCAAAACAATAAGGTCAATGTCGAAATTTTCAACTAGTTGTAAAATTTCATTTTCTGCAACACTTTGTTCCACGTGGTTTACAAAATGAAATGGTATGGAAAAGGAATCTGCAATTGATTTTAGCTTTTCATCTGAGCCAATTATCAAAGAGATATTGCAATTTATTTCTCCAGAGGCGCGAGAATTTAGAATTTTCAATAAGCAATGATCTTCTCTGCTTACTAGGATTGCGACATTCTTGACTTTGTTCTCTTCATGAAAGTGTACCTTCACTTCCATGGCTAGTTTTCTGCCCAGCTCATCCAATTCCATTTGCATCTTTGATTTATCAATCGTTGGAAATGACGCCTCAAGATGCATTCCAAAGAGTCCTTTTACTACATTCTGGTTTATCTTTTCAATGTTTCCACCGTTTCTAAATATGTAGTTAGTTGTATCTGCTACAATTCCTTCTTTATCTTTACCCACAATAGTAACTTCAATATGTGTTTTAGTATTTTTTGAATCTGTGATATTTGTACCGGTATCTCCCATTTATGATGAAAGATATTAATTATCCGAGATAAATGTGATGCATCTAAACACGTGTGTAAACATACAGTTTGCTATCGTGTCTATGGCAGACTGCTTAAATTTGATGTATTGCTGCCCGTCTTGCTTACTTGCCAAATTGCTTGCGCCACAAACCAAATGACCTAACGATAGTGGAAGGTGTGTGCGAAAGGAAGAAGCAAACCATATTTCAAGACAATAGAGTTTTAATGCTTCAATTATCACATCAGGTGACAGATTCGGGATGAGCTTTGACAATAAATATAATAGTTTTTTATTTAGTAAAAATTTGATATAAGATAGTAGTATATTTATTTTAAGAACTATACATATTATACACATTACCTTAACTTATGATGTTTACATTAAACAATAAAAAACCACATATTTTAGCTGTGGTTGCAGTGGTGACCTTTGCACTATTTTTGAGTCCCACTTTAGCTGTGAATGACGTTTTGGCTACAGACAAGAAAAACAAAGGAAATGATTCTGATCAAGACATCGATCAAGGTCAATCTTCACGACAAAATGCACAATGCGTCTCTGGTGAAGATGTGATAGCATCTTGTAACAATTTGAGCGTTCAAGACCAGGACAATGATGGAAATAACGCAGCAGGGCAACAAAATGGAAAAGGTAAAGGAAATGATTCTGATCAAGACATCGATCAAGATCAAGAAAGCAAACAGAACAGTCAGTGTGTAGCAGGAGGTAGTATTGCTGCATCTTGTAACAATTTGAGCGTTCAAGACCAGGACAATGATGGAAATAACGCAGCAGGACAACAAAATGGTGGAGATAACAAAAAAGGTAAAGGAAATGACGGAGATCAAGACATCGATCAAGATCAAGACAATAAACAAAATGCACAGTGTGTTTCTGGTGAAGATGCAATCGTATCTTGTAACAATTTGAGCTTCCAAGAACAAATCAACAGCGGAAAGAATGCATTAGGCCAAGACTAGCTAATCTCTTCCTTCAATTTTTTCATTTCAGTATCTGATTTTTGCTTTCATTTTTTTTTCTTATATTCTATAGGATTAAGTTGTATTCAATCTTTGAATTTATTATGAAACAATCAATATCGTTTTCATCTATTCATCTGTCGGTCTAGTATCTGTCTTCTGTTTCTTTTAAAGAAATTACCTTTTAAATAATTAATTTGTAATTATTTAGGTAAAAATTTTATATCCTTTTACAAAGGATCAATTTAATTTATTAAAAGGTTGAATTTATTACTAATTATAAAATGGGTAGTAGAAAGAGAAAAACTGCAAGACCAGTACGAAAAACAAAGTCTACTGAGGGACGATGTCCAAAATGTAAGACCATAGTAAGATTCAATGTTTCTGGCCAAGTGGGCAGCGAGATCTATGAATGCATAGGTTGTACTACAAAGTTCAATATTGATGAGCTGTAATTAAAAATAGAATAGTTTGATGACAGAATACATGAAGTTATATCACGGTAATGTTTTTTTATTGCAAAATTTTTATGTATTTAGTGTCTAATAGAATAGAATATACTGATAAAGTCTATCTATACAGCAGCGGGATGCCTGCAGAATTGATAGATAGAAGTAAAGAAAAATTAAATGAACATGGCGTTAATCTTAATGATTTGATAGTAATTGAATCACCAGAAAATGTTCCTGAGGGAGCAATTATGATAACTCTCTGGCCACACTATTTGTCAGTCGCAAAAGTAAAGAGAGTCAGAGAAGGGTCTATCTATGCACCTCAGTTATTTAATATAGATTTGTAGCTTTACACTACAGCATGTTTTTAACCTTTTTTTGCAAAAGAGACAAACATAAAGAATGTCCGGGTAATTGGCCAATTGACGAGACTTGCGGTCCAGACGAAGATTGCTCCTTTGACATGAAAATGACAAGGTGCGAATGTGACTGTCATGATACAAATACACCTAGCTCAAATAGAGTAGACTAAGAAAAAACCTAGTCTTTGCTTGACTCTAAAAAGTGGTTGTGCCGACCATGTTGGTAAGCACCTTGTGTAGTAGATTAACCACTAAACTCGTCGAACAAATTTTTTACATAAAATCGAATGTTGAATAATGTCTTAATTTTTATCTCATCATTGGCAAAAAACAAGAAATAATAATATGTTTTAAAGCAATACAATTACAACTGTATTAACGATGGAAAATAAATATAATAATCATCCAGGTAGATCTGTTTATCATGACAAGTGTATCGCATTTTTGAATATTTCTGAAAAGATTCGCTATGTTGGAATAATAAATAGATTTGGTAGAACATTATCAGGCAAGCTGCGAAAGAATGTGAAACCATTATTATCTCCCGAACAGGCTAGAGATGAACACTTTATCGAATCTATGAGACAACAACTTCGAATTTCCTTTGAGTCATCGATTGGAAAAACCATATTCTCTATTACAAAAAATGAATTTGTTACCCTATTATTAGTTCCATCTAAAACTAGTGATGATGTTATATATTATGTAACTATAGACAAGGACGTTTCACTTGACGAAGTCAACGACATCATAAATAAAGTAATTGAAATAGAAGGATAAAAAGAAAAAAATAGTTTTACTACTAATCTAATTAGTTAAAATTTATTCTACTTCTCATTTCTTTATCCTTTATGATAGCTGGGTGATTTGTATCTACTAATATTACTTCAAACCAAGAATACATTCCGTCTTGATAAAGCAAATATGATCCCATCACTCTTAAATTCAGGTATTTTTCATTGACACGTCTTTCGGCTACCCTTTTCATACTAATACTTTGTTTGATGTGAACTACACCAATGTGTTTTGGCCTTCTGCCTGATACAGGACGTTGTTTTCTCATTCCTCCTCTTCCAACACGAATTCTTACCACAATTATGCCTTGTTTAGCCTTGTAACCTAATGCTCTTGCCCTATCTATGCGACTTGGGTGTTCTATCTTATGTATTGTGGGTTCTCTTCTCCATACATACGCTTTATTCTTTATTTCTGGAGATCTCGTTTTCAACATTGTCTTCCATGTTTCCGCAATATGGCTGTACATGTTTTTGCTTTGTTTTTACCCATTAATATTTTATTTGGGTAAAAAACAATCAAGAAAAGATGATAATGGTTAAATTATAAACTTGATTAATTAAATAAAATTTAGAAAAAACAGAGAATGGCAGGCAGGATTATTTAGCGTCTATGCATTCTTTCTGGCTTTTTCTGTCCTGGTTGAATCCTTTTTTCAAATCTTTTTACGAAGTTATTCTTATTCCTAACTTTAGATGAAGGGCTAGTTCTTTCACGTGCTTGTATTTTGGGAGTTTGACCTCTAACCTTTCCAGCTTTAGTTAATGATCCGTGAGTCGGCATGAGCTATTAATATTGAAACTCATATTTATTATATGCATTTTGAAATTAGAATATTATAGGCAACAATTACCCGCATAGAAATATTCATGGCAATCAAATACTAAATCACTATTATTTAAATTGAAGAATATCATAATTTGTTATGCAAGTAATGTCAGTATTGAAACTAGAATACGCGGAAGAAATTCAAAGACTAAAGAAAGAAAAAAATGCAATAATTCTGTCGCATAACTACCAAATTTCTGAAGTTCAAGATATATCTGACTTTATTGGAGATTCTCTTAAACTATCTAGATTAGCTGGGGAAACAGATGCTTCAATTATTGTATTTTGTGGCGTCCATTTCATGGCTGAAACAGCTTCAATAATAAGTCCACACAAGAAAGTCTTGATACCTGATTTGGAAGCTGGATGTTCACTTGCTTCTTCTATTAATCCACAAGAACTCTTAAAATGGAAAGGGGAAAATCCGGATGCTATGGTTGTAAGCTATGTGAATACATCTGCAGAGATAAAAGCTTTATCGGATTATTGCTGTACTTCTTCTAATGCAGTAAAGGTAGTACAGAGTATTCCAAAGGAGATTCCCGTCCTGTTCTTGCCCGACATGTTTTTGGGAGCTTATGTTGCAGAAGTAACGAAAAGGGATAATATTAAGATATGGCCCGGTGAATGCCATGTACATGCTGGTATTACAGACAAAGATATCAATTTAATGTTGAAAAAGTATTCAAAAGCCGAATTTTTGGTCCACCCTGAATGTAGCTGTACTTCCTCTACACTATACCACGTGTCTAAAGGGGATATCAACAGAGATTGTAAAATATTATCAACAGAAGGAATGATGAAAGAGGCTAGCTCCTCAAAAAATGATCAGTTTCTAATAGCTACAGAAGTGGGAATACTTCATAGGATGCAGGAAGAAAATCCATCTAAAGAATTTATCCCTGTAAAAAAAGACGCAATATGCAAATATATGAAAAAAATAACAATCGAAAAAGTATACAATTCACTCCTTAATGATGTTCATGAGGTAAAAGTTCCTGAAAATATTGCAAAAAAAGCCATAATACCGATAGAAAGAATGTTGGCAATTTCTTGACCGGGGCCTATCATACCCCACTCTCTATCACTCTACCACCAACCTTCTTGTTTGCTTTCTCCCTAGTCATCTAGGTTACATCCTTACATCATTTACCATATCCATCTACGATATATTACTAAGGTTAGAGGAATCAACTGCTGCCATACAAAAACTACAAACCTAAACATGATACGTTCCAATATCTAATTACAACAAGAACACCTATTAATACTGCTACTGATATTACTAACGCGACTTTAGTACAATTAATTTTATCCTATAGCTTGATAAGATTGTAAAAAATTAATTGAACTGATATTCGATGTGTAAATGTAGTATTATCCGGGAATTTCAAGACTGAAATCTATTGCTTGAACTGAATGAGTTAACGATCCAATAGAGATAACATCTGGTTTAGCAATGGCATAGTCATAAATATTATCCAAATTTATGCCCCCAGATACTTCGATAATGATTTTATCGCGTAAGCCTAGTTTCCTAACTCTGTCTAATGACTCTTTGACATCTTCTGGTTTAAAATTGTCCAGCATTACTATGTCGGCCCCTGATTTTATTGCTTCCAGTATACCACTAAAATCATTTACCTCGCATTCTATTTTTCTTTTATTTCCATACACAGACTTGGCCTTCTCAATAGCTTTTTTCACAGAACCAACAACTGCGATATGATTGTCCTTTATTAGTATCAGTTGATCAAGTCTTACCCTGTGGGATATGCCGCCCCCGATGACTACGGCCTTTTTATCAAAATACCTTAGTCCCGGAACAGTTTTTCTTGTTGAAGAAATCTTCACAGTTTTTGACAATTCTCCTAATTTTTCGATAAATTGGTTAGTCCGGGTAGATATTCCACTCATACGCATCAAAAGATTAAGTGCTGTTCTTTCTCCCTTTAGAATCGATCTTGATGATCCGTCTACTGCCAGCACATCTGTACCTTTTGCTATTTTTACTCCATCATCAACCAGAAGTGTTGCTTCGCATCCACAAATATCAAAAATAATTTTTGCCTCTGAAAGTCCGCTAACTATTATGTTTTTTCCGGCGTTCTTACAAACTATTGCTCCATTAGAAATAGTCTCCTCTGGAATCAGTAAATTGCTTGTAATGTCTCCAGTGCCAATATCCTCATTTAAGAAGCCGACCAGTGTGGCTCTTTTTTCTACCTCTGATTGGAATGGAACACCATGTTCTTCCTGCTCCCGCTCCTGCTCCTCTCGCCCTTGTCCTAAATCTCTTAAGTTTGAATTATAAAAATTGTTATAATTTTTCAATTCAAAAATGTTATGTAACTTTTAAAGCATATTTGTGAGGAACAGATATTTCCAATGTAGCTGCGACCTTTGATTTTTCTGGATGAAGTATCAACATGATTCCAAACCAGTCTTTGGATAATTCAGTAGACTTACAAACTGGACACATTTTCCCAGTGGTTAAAGCCTTGCATTTTTTACAGGCGTATTCTCTTACCAACAATATCACTACTCGGTATAATTTTTATCTCTTGTCTTTTTTTGCATCTCTGGAATGTGCGCTCTCTGCGCCTTTTTTGTCTGCATTGTTATCCTTACTGTTAGAATTTTCCCCACTTGCTCCCCCTTGGGCACGTCGTATCTCCTTTTCTACCCATTCTAATGCACCTAGAAATGGTTGTCTACATGTGATTCCTATCTTGCCCATTGATGCACTCTTTCCTAAGCTAATTGCTGTGATTCTTGCACGTATTTTGGAGCTTATTCTTAAAGTTTTTTCAGATTGATTTGATAATATCAAACCTTGTTTAACATCACTTTTTAAGTAATCATCGGTGATCTGAGATAAGTGTAAGAGAGCGTCAGTTGGACCTATTCTAACAAATGCACCAAAATCTGTAATTTCTACTACCTCACCCTCTACGACTTCGTGAAGTTTAGGATAAAACGTTAAAGCTGTAAAATTTACTTTGTGATATGTAGCTCCATCCCCAGCAATAACCTTGCCTACAGCGTTGGTTTCTGCATCTATGATCAAAATAACATAACCCAAATCTGAACTGACCATACTTTCATATTTTTCTTTTAGGATACCAATTGCAGTTAACTTTAGAGAATTAGTTAGCTTACTAGGGGGAATTCTTACTACATCGGACATATGTGCTATAGCAAACATAATAAAGATAAAAGATATCCAGAACTATCAGTTTATGAACTTTATGTTTAATTTTGATTAATTATGTGGAAAGATCCATCCTTAATTACTGTTTAGACTATTTTCATTCTTGCTTTTGAGAATGAATGATTTAAATAGAATAATAACTCGATTTTTATATCGTTATGGTTACTGTAGATAAAGTCATTAGTGCCTTAAAGACTGTCAAAGATCCTGAATTACACAAAGATATAGTTTCTATGGGTATGATAAAAGATATTACCATTAATGAAGATAAACTTGCTTTTACATTGGAATTAACTACCCCTGCCTGTCCATTTAATAGCGAAATTGAGCAGGATGTGAGAAATACTATTTCAAATTTGGGAATCAAAGATTTGGATCTTAAAGTTACGGCTAGAGTGATGGAGGGCAGGACAATAACTATGGATCAGATCCTGCCTGGAGTAAAAAATATACTGGCTGTTGCAAGTGGGAAGGGTGGTGTTGGAAAAACCACTGTTTCGGTGAATTTGGCCGTAGCTCTTGCAAAAACCGGTGCTAAAGTTGGCATATTAGATGCTGACGTTTATGGGCCCAGTGTACCTTTGATGTTGGGACTAAAAGAGGTCCCAGAGGTTTTCGAAGGTAAGATTCAACCTCCTATTACTGAAAATGTTAAGGTAATGTCTATGGGATTCTTTTATGAGCAGTCCCAGCAAGCTGGAATATACCGTGGTCCTATTATTGCAGGTATAGTAAAACAGTTCATAACGGACGTAAACTGGGGCGAACTTGATTATCTTATTATTGATTTACCACCTGGTACTGGTGATGCTCCCCTAACCATGGCACAAACAATACCAATTACCGGGATCCTTATTGTGACAACCCCTCAAGAAGTTGCTATGAATGTAGCCGTTAAATCAATCGGTATGTTCAACAAATTAAACATACCTATAATAGGTGTGATAGAAAATATGAGCTATCTAAAATGTCCTAATTGTGATGAAAAAATACATATTTTTGGAGAAGGTGGAGGAATTAAGATTAGTGAACAGTTCAAAATTCCTTTCATTGGTGAGATACCTTTGACAACCCAAATTATGAAAGGAAGCGATAGCGGAGTATCTGTCCTCATTTCTGAACCTACATCTGAATATGCTCAGGCTTTTAATAAAATCTCCAAAATCACCGCAGGAAGAATAAGCGTTATTGCATCAGAACTGATGGACCAAGAACAAGAACAACAAAAAGAACAACAAAAAGAACAACAAAAAGAACAACAAAAATCATAGAGTTCTGGATAATATTTAATAATTCTTTAAACCAAACCTTGAGAGAAAAGAAACAAAAAAGAAACCTTTCTAAAATTTTTAGAGGAGAGACAAGAATTTGAAAATCGATCAATCCCAATTGAATCTTTTGAAGGAGCCTTTTGGGGTATTAATCAAGGACGATAATATCAATAAAGAGTCCTTAAACGGAGAAATTGGAAGAGCAAACAAGATAATAACAGTAGGAGATACTACTACTGAAAAACTGGTGCGTTTAGGCTATATTCCTGACATCTCGGTTGTAGATGGAAAAGAAAAAAGGATAAAAAAACCCGAGAGATTTGAATATACCACTGATAAAATTTTATATTTCGAGAATAAACCAGGAGAGCTTGATGAGCGTATAATTACAGAAATACTGCAATTAACTAAAAGCAAATTAGAAAGCAAAATCCAATTCATTATTGAAGGTGAGGAAGACTTGGTTGCGCTTCCGTTTCTCATGTTTTCGCCAGATAATTGGGTCGTATGTTATGGACAACCATATCAGGGCTTGGTAATAGTGCATGTAAGCGAAGATTCTAGAAGCCGGGCCAAGTTAATATTTAATAAAGTCTTTAACATTTAGAGTTCAACAATACAGGGTATGATGATACGGTGGCTGTATGAATATACAATAAAAGAGATGATTTGATTTTACCATTTACTGACCCTGAATTTGTTTTTTGTACTTTTTATTTAATTTTTTAGGTTTGTACTTTTTTCATCTTCATTTCTATATCGATTATGACCTGCTTCTTCTTGTCAGCAATCACATCCACAACCATCTCTGCTATTATCAAAAGTGCCTATGCCATATTTCTTCATACATACATTGCATACACTCTCAGATTCATTAATTGTAGCAATATTACAAAACGAACATACTTTCGTCATATGTGTAACTCTATGAAGATCAAAAATAAATCCTTATCTAAAATTAACATTTTCCTCTTTTATCAATGTCTAGAGTTTAAATATGAACCAGGTAGATACTTAGGCGCGGTTCAGGTAAAGTTTGTATATCGTTCCTGTCTCGTCGCTGATATAGTTCCAGTTTTCAGGATTGATCGCTACAACAGAAAAATATTCTTGTTCCTCTTTTGATAGTACATCATAAATTAACTGGCCCACTACTATGTGGTTAACCTTAGCAAAAGCAGTCATTTTGGTAGCAATACTAATGGTGTATCCTAGTATATCGTAAGACGGTTTCTTATCGGATATCAATTCGCTAGTTTTTTGAATGGTTTTATAATCATACAGTGTTAGGTCGTTTACATTATCTACATGTGGATAATACTTTACGATTACATTTTCGCCGTAATCAATACCAATTCTAACCCCGATCTCCGGATAATCATATTGACTAAATACCGGATTGAATCCATGATTGATAACTTTAATCATGGTACGGGCGCAATTTATTGCATTAATACAAAGGGTATACAAATGGTCGGAACTAACATTAAAAAAACCAATTATTCCATCACCAATATATTTCAAAACATATCCTCCATAGAGACGGATGATCTTGGTCATCTCCTGACTAAAAGTTTGAATTATTTTAGACACCCTTTCTATCGGGAGATTCATTGACAATTTCGTAGACCCTACTATATCGATATTTAGAATTATCAGTTTAATTTTTTCATTATAGTAACTGCTGAGAACCTGTTGAGTTTCTTCAAACGGGGCTGTAAAAATGGGATCTGAACGTAAAGCTTTCCACATACTTGATTGGGAAGCGGTAATAATTTTTTGGATATCTATCAGAGCATCTACGTAAAAGACAGAGGCATTATCTACCATATTGTTGCCTATCAATCTGTTATTTTCATGATCTTTTTTTTCATTTAGATTCTTTATGACCTCATCAACTTCCTCTACATCAATATCTAGCTGCAATGCGATTATCTCTGGAGAAATTCCGGAATCAAAGAGATTTACAATCGTTTGATGTTGCTCATATTTGGCAATTTTCTTTATTGTTTGACCCTTTTCTAAGTTGTTATCATCTGATTGAGAAATTCTCTTTTCACCTTCAATAATGATAAATCATGGTTAAAAGTCTATAGCAGATTATCATTTATAATTTTTGCCAATATCGTATTGGTTAATTTGGATAATGATTCTAGATTTATTAATAAATTGCATAAAAAACCACTTTCTAATTGACTTTAGTCAATGTTTTTGACCTTCCTGTCGGACTTTTTTGCTGTCGGGTAAATGAAATCTTCTCTACTGCTATCACCATAACCATCTACATCATTATCACCACCCAATCTTTTGAGGGCGGTTAAAATTTCCTTCTCTATTTTATCTATTTCTGGGTTTGAATTTTTTTCAATGGGGCGATCAGTATCAGCGAAGCTGTTGGTGTTTGTAGATTCCTTACTGTTCTGCACAAAGTCTGTTGCTGTGTCCTTAGAAGCATCATCACTACGTTTGTTGTTTGTCGATATTTCTGAAAATGAATGATGATTAGAAGTAGGGGATGATGATGTGGTTGTAATCGCGGGTTCTGATTTTAATGGAGAAAAGGATGAAGTTTCTTTTGCTGGTATAGGTCGAGTTTCTGAGTCTTTTGGTACAGTTGCAGTTTGTCTTGATTCTGCTATTCTAGAGCTCATTGAATTTTGACCATATAGAATAGTATCTTTAAATAGACTTTGAGAACCTGATTCCTCAGTACTGGGAACACTAGTTCGGTAATAAGTCGAGGGATCGAGAGAAGATTTGGTACAGTTGAATTTATCCTGATTAGCGGAGATTACTAAAACTTGGTTGTATAAATAGGATAATTTTGATTCAACTCTATCAAGTTTTTCATCTATTTTCTCTTGTAAATCAATATTTTTATAATGAATTTTTTGTATTTTAAAATAAATAGTCAATATTATTAATGAAATGGCAATTGTTTGAGCAAAAATTGCGACTATCAATAAATCGGAGGTAATTTCAAAACCAAACATTTCAATAAGAAACGGTAAATTTTTTCTCGCTTTTAAGTCTAATTATTTAATTGATTGTTGGGATGGTGTGGGTGAGTCGGCCAACGACGGTTTTCCTCTCATTCACAGCGATGGGTATCTAAAAAGAAGGTAGGAAGAGATGAAGGGGATTGGAAGAAGGCAAAAAAAAGAAAGACCTATGCATTCCATCGAATTGAATCTGTATTTCGAATAAGATATGAAATTCGTTTGAGGACACTTTTTGTATCATCTCCACATCCATACTGGGAATAAAAATTGTTTCTTATATAGCAGGATTTGGATAATTTCTGATCGACTAATTGCACATTCTTATATTTTATCAGGCCTAGGTTAATTTTTATCAAATCTGTGATTACCTGTACCAAGCCTTTTCTTGAAGCATATGCTTTGTCTCTCTTTACATACCAAAACATCCTAGTTGGGTCTTTGGAATAATTACTAAATACTAATTCCTTTAGTTCTGTGGACCTTTCAATATCAAAGTGCCCCAGGATTTCTATCTCTTTTTTGGACAGGTTGTAAATGAAATTAGCAAATTTGGAGCAAGAAGAACAATAATTATCATATATTAAAACCGGAAAATGAAACTTTACGTCCTTTTTTTCCATACCTGTTATTATGCATCCTAACTTTTATCTTATTAACAAGAATTTTGAGTGTCTAAAGCACTTATTTTATCATGAGCGTGTAACATGCGGATATATACCATTGTTCTATTGGATCTTAATAAGGCTAAAATATCTTGTATGTTTGATGACTTGAAAATTACTTTGATTCAAAATTTGATCAATATGCCCAATCAGGATCTGCAAAATCGATTTTGGTTCACAAAAACGAGGCCGTAAGGATGTTGCTATCCCGTTTTGATACATTGTACTAAAAAAGAGTGATCCATATTAATCGATAAGGTGGACATCTAGATATTAGAAGAAAATATTTAAATTGAAAAAAACATTTCAGGGTAATGTGTGGAAGATTTTAATTCCAAAAAAAATCGCATATGGAGAAAATGCCGCAAAGGAATTTGATTACCCTGAAAATGCATTAATAATAACAACCACAGAGAGCAAAATTTATGAAAAATGGATTGACTATATGGGAATAAAAAATTATCACATTTATGATAAAGTCACTCCTGATCCAGCTATTGAATCCATTGAAACCATAAAAAATGAATTTGATGGAAAAAATGTGTCTTGTTATATCGGGTTGGGTGGAGGTAGCTCACTTGATGTGTGTAAATACTTGAGCAAGATGACTGGTGTCCCAAAAATTCTAATACCTACTACATTTGGAACAGGTGCCGAGATGACTACTTATGCTGTGATTAGTTTTGATCATAAGAAGAAATTACTACAGGATGAGGCATTCTTGGCTGATGCTGCTGTTATTGATCCATACTTTTTGCCTGGGACTCCATTTAATATCATGCGTAATTCTGCATGTGATGCTGCAGCACAAGCCTCCGAGGGATACGACAGCAAGTTGGCAAATCCTCTAACAAAATTGTTTTGCAGAGAGGCATTTGATATTCTGGAAGACGCTATAATCAACGATAAACCTGATTTATTGCCTTATGGGGCAATGCTTTCAGGAATAGGCTTTGGCAACTCATCAACTACCTTAGGACATGCCTTATCATATGTTTTTTCTAACGAGGGCGTTCCACACGGATATTCTTTATCTTCATGCACAACTATTGCCCACAAATTTAACAATTCTGTCTATTATGATAGATTCAAGAAAATATGCCAAAAACTAAAATTTGAGCCCTTAAAACTTAACCAACCTCTGGATGCCGCTGCAGATGTTATTATGCCTGATAGGGGGCATTTAGATAACAATCCGAGACAAGTTACAAAACAGGACATTATAAAGTGTCTTGACGAGATTGTAAACAGTAATCCCCTTGCATAAAAACCCTATTTTTTTATTTTTTGCTAGGAAAAACTATAAATTCATATTAATTATTTATCAAGTTATCTTATGACTACCATTAGTAAGAGTATGGATATTGCTGCTCCATTGAGCGAAGTTTTCACTTATTTTGCAAGACCTGAACACATGGCAGATCAATTTCCAGAAAATATGGGTCTAAACGTAATTCCATTAGAAGTCAAAAACGGATTTGGAGTAGGTACAATTTTTAGGATTAGCGGTGATTTTGATGGCAAAAAATTAGAATGGGATTGTGAAACCATTGATTACATTCCACATAAAAAAATAGTCGCAAAAATGATTGAAGGACCATTTAAACATTGGCAGATTACTGTTGATTTTGATGAATTAGAAGAGAAAAAAACAAAGACAGCATTAACAGTAGAGTACGATATGCCTATGGGACCTCTTGGAGGCTTAATTGATAAAGTTAAGCTAAAGAAAATAGCTGAAAGAGGAATGGAAAATGGGTTGTATAGAGTTAAAGCGTTGTTGGAAGGTACCGGCTCAATTCCAGTCTATATAACTCTAGAAGCTTATAGAAAGGTCTTAAAAGAGAAAGAGAGGTTAAAATGCTCAGTTTCTGAGGCAATTGTTGAGATCATCAATCAGAATCAGCAACAAGCTACAACCGCGAAACCAATCCAATAATTTTTTGAAACCATTATATTAATAAAACCGATAATCTCCTTAGTTTAGTTTAAATAGTGTTCAGCTAATTTCATTTAAACGTAGGGTTCGTAGCTCAGCCAGGTAGAGCGTCTGGCTCTTAACCAGATCGAAAGAGGTTAAAATGTCGTGGGTCCGAATCCCACCGAACCCGCTTAGAAATACACACTAATATACTTAATTTGGACTACAACTATTATAAGTTGTGGCTAAAAGAGGCAACTCCATTTCAAAATTTTGCTTATGCGTTAAAATCTAAAGATGTAAAAAGACAATATCCAGCTATGCTCATGAGGTTTTTAAGTTTTACAAATGCCTCGGGGGAGACTATCGAAGAAAAATGTATTTCATTGTGTGATTACTCGGGTAAGATCGAAAATCGTAAAGCTCTAGAATCAGAGCTAATGCGCTACATACATTTTCAACAAAGTAGAGTTGATAGTAAGGAGATTAGTCCTGGTACTTTGAGGAATTACATAAAAGCCATAAAACATTTCTTCACTATGAATGACATCCTTGTGAATTGGGATAAGATAAAAAAAGGAATGCCTTCTGTTAACCAAACCTCAAATGATAGGATTCCCGAGATTTCAGAAATAAAATCACTTTTAAATTACAATGATATTCGGATTCGACCAATTATTCTTACAATGCTATCATCTGGAATTCGTGTTGGTGCTTGGAATTGGTTAAGATGGAAAAATGTAATTCCAATAGAAAAAGATGGTTCAATAGTTGCAGCAAAATTGATAGTGTATTATCAAGAACCCGAACAATATAGCACTTACATAAGTCCAGAAGCGTACTCTTCTTTAAAATCTTATATAGACTTCAGAGAATTACATGGAGAAAAGATTACCGGAGAAAGCTGGCTAATACGTGATCAATGGCAAAAGATGAGCAAAACTCATGGACACAGGATAGGCCAAGCAACCCTGCCAAAGAAACTTGATGCTGAAGGTATTCGAAGATTAATTTATGACGCATGGAAGATCCAAGGAGTAATATCTGTTCATACTTTAGATTCTGAAGGAAAATCGCGTTTCAAATCATCACATGGCTTTAGAAAATTCTTTCAGACTCAATGTGAAATGATCATAAAGTCTGAAGATGTAGAAATTTTAATGGGACATGGCTTTTCAAGGAGGGGACTAAAGGCAAATTATTACCGACCAAAAGAGGAGTATTTATTACAACAATATCTTAAAGTAGTTGATCTTGTAACTGTTAATGAGGAACAAAAGCTATCCATTCAGGTAAAGGAATTGTTGGATAAAGATAGATCTAATGAATTTATAATTAAAGAAAAACTCCAGGAGAAAGAACAACAAATAGAAAAATTAAATGAAAAATATGAAGAAAGTATTAAATCACTTAAGGAAGAAATGGAACTGAAATTTCGACAAATATTATCTAAAATCGATACCAGCAAGATTTAGAATTGGTTCTATAATGCCTGTAATACACCTGCATCTTATTTTTTTAATGTCCTAAAGAAATCTTCTGGACAAATATGCGTGAGAAGTGAATGCATGACTACATATTGTTTCGCTGGAATAGATTCAAGAGATTGTTTTACTCGCATATATAGTTCATCAATTTTCTTATCTGTATTTTTGGTGATATCCAAAGTCTTTTTCTCTTCATTGGTTATTTTAGATCGTTTTTCACGATATTGAAGGTCTTTAAGGTTATATCGTCGTTTTCCATACATTTGAATATACCATTCTTTCTCTTCTCCAAATAATCCTTCAATGGCCCATTTTCTATGAATACGATCAATTATTTGATCAAAAAGGTTCCAACATTCCTTAACAAATTGTTCGAGATTCTTATTAATGATAAAAAGTTTCTCCTTATTCACGTAGTATGAGGATATAATTTCCTCTCCAACTAGAAATTTAAAGCATAAAATTAGTTTTTCCTCAGATAATTGCTTTTCCATATCTTTGTTCATAATTGCAGTAGCTTCTTTGATCGTGATGCCAGTTTTTCTCGATGTAGAGACTAATGTTCTAAAATTATTTTTATTATAAATAACAATTGATCCTAATCCTGATCTTACTTTTTTGATGTTGATTAGACCCTCTTCCGTTAGACTTAAAATGATTAAACAATAATCCCTAAAAATTTCATATTCATCGATGGAAAATTTGTTCTTATAACAAAATCTGCCAATAGATGTTAATGATGTGAATTTGTTCTCGTAACCCGTTTTTATTAATACACCATTTACAATTTTTTCCTTTGTTTTGAGTAATGAAATGGAATTCCACCTGGATAATTCATTAAGGGTCCTACTGAACATGGTTTTTGAAACTTTTGGAGGAGAGTTTTTATCTTTATCTGGGTGTATCTTTTCGTCTACTTTATAATATAATTGACTATATTGAATGGATTTTCCTACATCGCCTTGTTCATTTTTATACAAAATATCTAGAATTGGCAATTTTAGGTCATATTTAAAGTTCAAGAATACCGGTATTTTTCATATTTTTCATATTTGAAGTTATATTTTATTTTGTCAAAATGGCAAAATTAAAAAGAAAGTGGACAACCGGAATTTCCTTGGATAAGGAAATTTGGAATAAAATCGACGAGAGTAGGGGAGATGTTAGCAGAAGCAAGTATGTTTTGAGAATCATAGAAAAAAGTCTGCCTTCTAAAGTTTCCAATTTTAGTCAGTCAGAAGGTAGAAGCATAAGTAGATCAAAAGCCATGAATAACCATGACTCTGATAACAAAGATACTGACTCACTAGCATTTAAAGATAAAGCCTGTATAGCACATTGCAACAAAGAGGGGATCGAGCTCCTAAATATAATATACATAAACAGAGTTGGAAGGTTTTGTCGTGTTCATGCGGAAGAGCTATTAGCATTGGGTCTTGTCACACCATTAGAAAATTCAACCGAAAATGAGGTAAAAAGTAATGGAATTTAAGATACCAGACCATCTGCAGTATTCTATCAAATCGATAAGTTTGGAGGCTAACAACAATCTTCTCACGACTAAACTTGGTAAAATATACGATAACAAAGAAATCATCTGCTCATTTGATGTTAAAGATACACTGGCATTACTATACAAAGAGAATCTTTTGAACTCTTTAGAGAGATATGGAGAATCAATCTCATACAATGACAAGATATTAGAAATTGACCCTAACAATACCAATGCGGTAATCGAAAAAGGTACTGCCTTACAGGAGCAGTCTGCTTCTAATCTTTCTCAAAAACAGGATTCTGAAGGTCAAAATAAGAGTTCAAACGCTCAACCCCCTATTTCCATAAAATCTAATTCTACATTCTCTGAGGGGAACTCTTTCTATATTCTAGGTGAAATCAAAAATAATCAAAATAAAACATTAAATCTTGTTAAAGCGTATGTAGAACTTTATAATATAACTAAAAATAAAATAGGATCCATTTCAACTTTCACAACCCCAAGTACTATTCAACCTTTCGAATCAGCCGCATTCAAATTATCTATCGGCCCTACAGATGTAGATAATGTAAGTAGTATTGATAGTTGGAAACTCTATGGTGGTTATCGTTAAAATATTGTAAAATTTTATGGGAACTTGATACCCATAACTCTATCGTTCTGAGGTGGTAAATTATTTAATTTGAATAGCCACGTACATCTTCGCCTATCTCTGTTTTTCGAGTGATATATTCCTCTATGGACCATGTATAAAAGCTCCCCGTAAAATGTGATCATGGCTTTGTCTTGGTAACTATAGAAGACTGTTTTATCGCTATATCGTTACTAGGTTAAGTGTTTACATTTTATTTCATTTTGTTCGGTTTATCATCATCGATTAACATCGCATCAATTTTTGCCCTCAAGATCTTGAGATTTTCTTTATCAATTGCAAAGCCAATTGTATCTACTTTTTCATCGTTCATGTAGACATGCTTAGCCACAGAAAACATATTCTCGTATCCTGCTTTACCTTTATGCTTTTTTTCTAAATCTGTAACTGTTACTTCTACTTTATCTACCATATTTCAGAGATGAGAATCTCGAAACTTAAATATATAAGATTTCTTAGTTGGTTGAAATACCTGATTGCAATTCTCTTATCACCTAAGTTAGAATATAGGTCATATTTGTTTCACATACGCCGAAGCCATCCCGAGATGATTCTACGGATAAATATTTTGGATATCATTTTTCATTCAAATCACATTTTTCGACTTCTTTTCGCTCAGTGAGACTGTATATTATAAGATTAGTAAAACCAAAACACATTGAAAAATTGTAAGTGCTGTTAAAAATGATTGGAAAAACTTATCTAATTATTATCACCGTCATCTCCGCCACTGTCACTATCTCCGCCACTGTCACTATCTCCGCCACTGTCACTATCTCCGCCACTGTCACTATCTCCGCCACTGTCACTATCTCCGCCACTGTCACTATCTCCGCCACTGTCACTATCTCCGCCACTGTCACTATCTCCGCCACTGTTGCCTTCATCACTACTATTCTCGTTACCATTATTGTCTTGGTCTGAATTGCCTTCATCGTTATTGTTATCGTTATTGTCATCGTTGTCACTTACTCTTTCACAATCTCCGCTTGGACTACGATGAGATCCATCAGGACATCGTTCCATTCCCGAAGTGTCCGTCACTCTTTCACAATCTCCGCTTGGACTACGATGAGATCCATCAGGACATCGCGAATTATTATCACTAGATACAACATTTAGGCTATCAGCATTATTGTTATTGTTGCTGCTTTCACATCCAATCCCATCACCGTCACCATCAAAGTTATTTGGATCGCTGCCTCCAACTTGGAAGTTACTTGCAGCAACATCGCTACAATTCAAGTCACCCACAGTAGCACTATTGTAATTGTTACTACCATTAATATCAACGTCATCAAGTTCCACTGCCTGTTCTGCTGCTATTCTTATAGTGTGTTGTTCGAAATCGTCATCTGACCATTGGATACTAAATTCATATCTTTCAGTGTCATCTTGAACAGCGTCACTAGTTATCATAATGTCAAACCCTGCTCTCCCCCCTGGTGGGATTGATGAAGGTTCTGTGATACCTGAAGCCGTCCCTAGAAAGACATTATCCTCGTCATAGAAAGATGCAGATACCTGTACAAATTCCGCTGTCTCGCTTCCGTTATTTAATAATTCACCAACTAGGTGATCCGCAAATCTGTCTTCGTCATAATTTTGACTGAGTAATACTATGCTATTGTCCGAATCATCTCCGCCATTATCTGGGGGGCTAAATTGAGAGACAGAATTTCCACCAATATCTCTTGGAATAGTAAATGCTTCCGGTTGAGATCCTTGAGGTGGTTGTTGTGGCTGACTTGGTTGAGTCAAGGTCGTATTAGAAGGATTTTGAATACTAGTCGCAGGTGTAGCCAACACACTTCCAGACCATGGGAAGATCATAAGAATTACGGATAAAATGACAAGAATAGTGGTCATCTTCGAATTAAATGTTTTGTCAATAAACAATGGATTTATTGTGCCATGACCTCAATATTTGGATTACTAACATTGATTGATAATAATAAAAGTTAGAATTTACTATTACGATAAATCTAAGGTAATAGTAATAAGATTATATATCTATCCATATAAACACAATCAATTGCAATATCATTTTTTAATTCTTTTAGCATTAATTTTTAGTGGTCCTATTTTAGTTATTTTGGATGATAATCAAGAATCTTTCGGAAGGTGTCCCGATGGATTTCATAAGAGTCCCAGTGGTGATTGCGAAAGAGTGACAGAAAATAAAGGGAAACCCAGGTGTCCCGATGGATTTCATAGGAGTCCTGATGGTGATTGCGAAGCAGTAAATGGCAGTAGCCGGAGCAGTAGTAATGACGATGATGATGAAGGCAAAGATCGCGACAGTGATAATGATGAGAAGAGTACAAGTGATTTTGATATTAAATTATCAGATTTAGGTAATTCCAATGAGGAAGGCGATAATGAAAACGACATCAAAAGTGATAAGAATGATGAATGTCCTGCTGGATTTTCTAAAGATCTTGATGGTGGTTGCAAATCTATCTTAGGTTATGATACGGAAAACGAAAATGCAATTACAAGTACGGAAAGAAACAGTATTCCAAATACTCCTGACCTAAAAAATGAGGGGATTGTGTTTAAAGACGCCAATAAAAAGAACACCTTCTACGATCAATCGGGCAAAATATTGTACATGATCATTGATTCAGAGGAGATTGCTGCAATTAATGATAAAGACCTTGTTAAAAAACTAACAGTCAAAGATATTAAAGATCCAGTTTATGATATTTCTGAAAATAATATATATTTTCTGAGCACTAATGACAAAATTAATGTTTTCGACGGTAATGAAATCCAACCTATAGATACCGGAGTTGAGATAGATGATTTAGAATACAATCCCTCAAACGGGTATACATATGCAACCAGTAGCGAATATGGTAAAATATTTGTCTTAGATAATGAGCAAATAATAAAGAGCCTAGACATAGGCCTTGGTCAAGTGGATTATCTTGCCTATAACCCTTCTAATGGATATATGTATGGTGTGGATAGTTATAAAGGAAATATCATCATTTTAGATCCGTCAGGGATAAAGGGAAATTTGAGTACTGGCTATAGGGTGGATTATCTTGCCTATAACCCTTCTAATGGATATATGTATGGTGTAGGCAATGAATACAAAGAGATCGAAAAAGATCCTGATCCATATCCATTGAGTAATAATAGTCAACTTTCTGGCGGATTACAACCTTTTGCAGAAATTCAACAATTCAACCAGGATGTAGGAAATGGCCCAATCTGTTGTGATATAACTGCGAGCAAATCTCCTGGATCTACCGGTAGTTTAGGTTTCGGCGAGTCTACTAATGGAAAAATCACAATAATAAACGGAACCCAGAAGATACATAGTCTAGTCCTTAATAGCCCCATAGAGAACATTGAACTTAACCCAGTAAATCATTTACTCTATGTATTATCAAATAATCCAGGAAAAGCATCGCTAATCAATGATACTGAAATAATCGATACGATGGAAATAGGGGGCAATCCTAAAAAAATATTCTTTAATCCAGCCAATGGGCTTACCTATGTTACCAAAGAAAATAATTATGATTATTCTATCGACGTATTTGAAGGAAAACTATTAAAAAATAATATTCCTATCAAATATCTCTATGATGAAATTGTAGTCAATCCGTCTAATGGGCTGGTATACATGCTAGATAATGATATAGTATATTTAATTGAAAATGGTTCAATTTCTAATAAAATAATATTAAATGCAGGAGAAGAGCAAGAAGTGGAAGAAAATTTATTTTAATTTATAAAATGATGCTAACTAGTCTATAACGATAATGTACGGCAGCGAAAATGCTGTAGCCAGAGGTGAACCATTTATGAAAAAATGTTTGAAAAAATGGATAATTATCTATCTAGATTCTACATCGTACCGCAAAATTATACTGTTAACAATCTAAACCAGACTCGGCCTGTACCAACGATCTTTTTTTCTTATTCAGAATAACTATTTTGCAAATTCAGACTCAATCTGTCTATTAACAAACCAATAAGGCCGTGGTTTTAGTTTGTATTATGAATGCCGTTACGATAAATTCTGATTGATGTGTGAACCCTTAACCACAAGGATTTAAACTCACTTGGTTCCATATTAACATATCAATGGAATCAAACCGATGGACCAAATGTATTACTGAATGATGCTACTTCTGTCAATCCAACCTTTGCCGCACCGACAACCACAACGCAAATTGACCTCACTTTTCAATTGACTGTCACCAATGAAGAAGGTACGACTAGCAAACCTGTCATGTGACTGTAACAGTTGGTCCAGTTTCAACGATCCCTCCTCCTACTGAAGATCCTCAAACCATCTATGACATTATTAAGGAGAACATTAAAAATCTATTGGACATAACTAACTCCATTGGGTTTTCCGATCAAATAGTCGAAATCTTAACAGACAGCAATCGAGATAAAGATGGATTGGTCTTTGAATTCCTGAGCGATTAGCGATCAACCAGATGAATCGAATAAAAGATGCAATAGGCAGTTAATTAATTTCCGATGCAATATTGTCAAAGTCATTTACATAAGTCTAAAGCAAAACCCATAAGCACAAACCGATAGTGAGGACGGAGTTAACAAAAAATGTAGGAAAACATTCGTGTAAGCAATCCGAGCTGCCGAATTAGTGTGTTCTCTTCTAAAAGTAACATAATGTCTTGTAGAAAATCACCTATTACATCCATATCTAGGGTATAATGCAGTTTTGATATTCTGTGTATATTTTCTTAGAATAGTGTTACCAATAGTCAAGATAATTTGTAAAGCCTCGCATATATATGTCATAGTTAACTCCCGTGCTTTAATAAGATGTCATACCAGTTTACAGCGAGTTGGACAGGTATTTTCTGGTCCTATCTAATACCATCTTTTTATTTTCGAATAGAGGTGCATTATTCACCATTTCTTTGAATTGAAGCGCGTTAACAGCGGCTTGTCCACCGTATGAATTACTGAAATAAACGAAGGTGTTATCAGTCATATCATTAATTTTTTTTATTTTTTCTGCTAATGTCTCTAGTTCCTTCTGAGAATATGAATAGTTGGACATATGGTCATAAGTATTCCTTCCACAAAGTCGAAAAACCGCCAAGGACTTGCATGTTATATGATCTTCATTATTTAAGAAATTTAGGTTCGCCTGACTGGGTGCATCACTTAATACATATGACACATCGTAATGCTGTAATATATTTAATACTCCTTTTGTATCCCATGACTTGTCATTAAATTCTATTGCATAATCAAAAGATTTGGTAACTGAGTTATTTTTTATCATATATAAGAACTCTTGCAACTGCATATGTTCTTTGATAGTAAAATATGGTGGTAATCGAATGATTATAGCACCTAACTTATTGGCATTTTTTAGAGGTGAAATTTTACCAAGAAAAAGTGTTAGGTCATCTATCATAGTCTTGTTGTAAATGTTTAATCTTTTATTATCAGTTATGATTTGAGGAACTTTGACAGACATTTTAAAATTTTCAGGAGATATCTCTGTTAACCAGGTAAACAGATCCTTACTCATCTTTTTATAATGTTTCTTGTAGAAAGTTTGGATCATTTCTACAGTATCAAAAAATTGTGAGTAATATGCAAAAGTTTTGGTCTTTTTGCTAGGATAAAAGGCGTTTACCCACCCACCATTTTGAGATGTATCAAGATAATTCCATCCAGAACATCCTATAAATAATTTAGAACTCATGTCCTATAATTTATTGTATCATTAGTGATAAATAAGAAAATCGATTAGCTATAAACATTGGTAATGATCTTCTACCCTTCAATACCTCTATTTATTCTGATTCGTGAGATCATAGAATATGAGATGGTATTTTTACAGATGTTAATCTTTCTTTAAACAAAAATAATCAAAATTCCCAAATACAGGACAAAATAAAATGTATTAAGATGAAAGAAAGGAATAACTGAGATTAATTTTAGGACCGTATCTGGGAAGAACAAAAAGTTATGAGGACCAGCTTAATTTTACAAAGATGACTCGATAAATGTGAATGTATAAGACCTTTGGATATGGACTTTAATTCAAAACAAAGAATAAAAGCATCATTAAAAAATACAAAAGGTTTTTTGAGTTTAGATAATTTAGGACTGAAATATCCATCACTGCATAGAGTCATCACTATGTCGATAAGTACTTAGGATGAATTTATTAATGAAAGGTGGACTTCATCAGAACTGTTAGGAGTATTCTAATAGCTAAAAATTAAAAAAAAGGATTAGTTAGATCGAACCAAACGACAATTAAATTATTTACCAACCTAGAAATCCTTACCAACTTGACTGCTCCAAATGATGGCCTATGCTAAATAGTATTAACGCTAGCGTCTAAAGCCGAAGTAGATGTACTTCTTTTTTCAGTTCAGGCACCAGTCAAAAAAAAAATTAAATGGTAAACAGTAAAGCTAATGAAATTATTATTTCTGATAATGCAATAGAAGGCTTGGTAAGTTCGTTATCCAAAGAAATTTTTCAATCCTTATATCCTTAGAATATCTAATCAAATCTGTATTTGAGGCATGATATTGTTCATAATTCTAGATATCTAAAGTTTAATGTAATTTTTTTAATTATTACATTATTAACAATATTCATGTTCATTGATACATTTCTCATTAAGTTTTATGATATAGTAAAAAAGAACTTCATCACTCCGGATGGAAAAAAGATATTGTTTAGTATAATTACAAGTGCATGTCTAATTCTTGAATTAGTAATTTTTCAGTATATGAAAAAATTAATCGAAAAAACAAAAGTAAATATTAAACTAAATCTGGGTTCAATTGACAAGATTGTTTACATCACCCAATTTTCCGTTATGATCTTTATATTTATATTAATAATCCAGATTTTTTATGTTAATTATTATCTATCTTATATCCTTATGATTATTATCACTATTGTTTTTGGGACTACTGCGTTCCTTATAGGGAAGATCACTAGTATATTTGTTTCATGGTATCGTATAAGAAATAATCGTATTTTTTTCATTTATGCTCTGTCTTTATCATTAATTATTTTTAATCTAGTGATGACCGCAATTGTTTTAAACTTAATCATAATGGAAAAACCAGAACAAATTCGACAATTCGTTGGGGGTAGTATGGACTTAAATGCAGGGAAGCATTCGATATTACTACTTATCTTCAAGATTTCAACAATTTTATCATTTGGAAGTATCTGGTTGACCACAGCCTTGTTAATGCATGTTTCAAAAGATCAGTTGTCTAAAGGATTTAGAAATTGGGGTTTGTTGAGTATACCTGTAATCTATTTCTTAATAAGCTATTTTGCTCAAGATCTCTTTTCTAAGATGTTTTCATCTTTTCTTCAAACCGATCCCGTAAATTTTTCGATAATACTGACTACGTTTATTGTATTGAGTAAACCAATAGGCGGATTGATATTTGGATTGTTATTTTGGAGAATATCGAAATTCATCACGTTTGATAAAACATTAAGAGATTGTATGATCATTTCAGGATTTGGATTTCTTTTATTATTCGGATCTAACCAATCTACTTCACTTGCTTTAGGACCATATCCTCCTTTCGGGATAGCATCCATCACAATATTGATTGTTTCGGCTTATTTAATAGTAATCGGCATATATGTGTCAGCAACTTTCTTATCTTCAAACGCTAATCTTCGTAGAACCATCTATAAAAAAACAAATGAGTTAAAATTATTAGATCTCATTGGGACTGTTGAATTCGAAAAGGAAATCGAAAAAACGGTGAATAATGTCATTAAACAACAGAAGGTATTGATGGATTCCGAAAATGTGGACCTTGAAAACGATCCTAACGAATTAAAAAATTATATAGAAAAGGTTGTAAATGAGTTGGGGAAAAATTGACATATAAGGGTGACAAGTTGTTTAAAAGTATAGTTTCTAAAGAATGGAAATTCAGTAATTTGATATTTTCCACTAAACTGGAATATAGTATGACTCTTACAAACAATCTATCAATATGGACTCATAGAATTTAATCTATATCATAATTCTTTTGTAGTAGCAGTTTATACAGATTATAGAATGATTCAAATAGTCTATTTTGTTGCAATTTTAATGTTAAATACTGTATTGTTAATTCCTTCAACGATGTTAATATCTGTTGCTTCCTCTGATAATTCTACAATTGGTATTTTTCCACCTGACAGTAATCCGTATGGATTATCATATGAGAGACATACCGAAAACTTTTGGAAATGGATTTTATCTTTGCCCATAGACAAAAATCCATGGGAAGATGCTACTGGCTCCAATTGCGATAACGGACAATCTGAGACAAATTCGTCTATATTTTATCTGAGTGGCAATGGGGGAGGAAAATCGGATAGAACATGTATTATTGAATCTGGAAAAGGTTTGTTCATTCCCATTTCACAAGTAGAGGTATCTGATAAAGAGGTTCCAAATAGCTCTATAGAGAATCTACATAATATAGCAAAGAATGATCAAGATAGCGTTACTAGTCTATATCTAAAGATAAATAACAAAGAATATAATCGTGAAGATCTGGTCCCATATAGAGTACATACCGCGACTTTTGACGCATATTTTCCTGAAAATGCAATTTTTGGAGCTAGCGAAGGAAATTCCAAAGCTGTGGCGGACGGTTATTATTTAATAACTAAACCTCTTGAAAAAGGTAACTATACTATACAATATAAGTCGAGCCTAATATGTTCTAAGATAGATTGTTTAGAACCTAATTTTGCCCAGGATATAAAATATACCATAATCGCGAAATAAAAATAACAGCCATTTGAGCACCTTGACGAGATCATCGTTGATGTCAGAACATCCATGTGTATATGAATTGGGGGTGTTCCAATTGTCTGGTATTTGAAGTTGTATACTTAGTTTCGTGCAAACCCGACACATTTAATACTTATTTTATAAATATTCTTGATCAAATTACTCACAGATCTGTGACTCTTTCCACCGAACCCTCATACCATAAGGAACCTAATCCCACCGAAATAAAACCACGTGTAATTGCTATTTTAATAAAGATTTATTAGCAGTTTGGAAATAATATCAAGATTTTCTAAATTGCCGGTCACTGATGGTTCTTTGCTTCATATTACAAGTGAATTAATCATCTTTTGTATTGTTAGTAGATAATGTGAATATCCTTCTATGTTACTAACATACGTAATTATATATGCTTTATTTCCTTTTATTAAAAACACTTTCATTTCCTTTTCTTGTCCTTCCCCAATGGAATACACTATTCACAAATACAGTCCGGATAAAAACGCATCGAATTGGCGGACCGAACGGAAAATAATTCCTTTAGCTCTCATTGAGCATTCTGAATGTCTCGAGTGTGGTTCGAAAAATATTACCACAGAAAATATTGAGGATATTAATACGAATGAGGGGATTGACATTTTAGTCTCCTTTAGATGTAAAAATTGCGATAATACTAAATTTCAAATTAGAGAATTTCAAAGTTTATGGAATAAAACTGAATCGATCAAATTAAGTCCAGACAAAATAGAAATTGTAAAGGATAATCTAGACGAAATAAATCAATCTTTTATTGATTAAATATCTTAGCATGAAATCAATAATATAATGTATGATAATTTAGATTATCTTTTATTCAGATTCATTAAGGTTCTCCATCCTTTTTTATTTGATATTTCGGATTTATACCTCAGTCGACTACCTTAACATCTTAATATACTATAATCAGATAAAAGATCCTCTGTCGGACTAATTATATTTACGAAAACTGATTCAAGATATAGCAAAAATGTCTTTTACAAAATTGTAAAATTCTTAAAATTAAATCCAAAATTTGCACCAAATTTGTATTACAGACCTCTCGATTTACATTACCTAAATTGAGAAAATAAAAAGGTATTGTTAATTAATGTATTAACTATTATTGTGGATCTTGATTATCATCATTACCGCAATTGGGTTTCTGTGGTACACATGACGGGTTATTGGCTTGTCCTGGTAAACAGAGATCCTGCTTTGGAGTAATCAATATACTGTCTCCTCCACTTATAACGTCGCAGGGCTTTGCTTCTGCAACTAAAGTTAGGGAATTGACGTGAGCAGTCATCATGACCATTAGTATTATTGAAGATAGCAGCACAAGTTTTTTCTTATCATTGTAAGTCATTACCATTAGTGAATTGATCCAAGTATATATACATAATGTGATCAATATTTACTATTAATAATTATCCATTCCTAATGGTATCAATATAATTTCTATTACCATATTGCCGATGATAAAATATTGAAAGCAATAAATAAGAAAATCTAAAATGTGTACTGAATTTTAATCTCTCGATCTCTGCTTAAAACTAACATGACTTACTTGCTTTTCTCGAAGATCATTCTCGGCAATTACTATCATCATGGTCTTTGATGGACATATAAGTTAAAATCCAGACTTCTTTAACAATAAGAATCTGTTACCATACTTAAACTCGCCATATATTCATGGTAAATCTGATTAGGTGTCCATTTTTATCAGCATAATAAAATAAAGATAACAAGTTATAGCATTATCAACTACGTTAATTTTTTATAGGGTACTAAAAAGTATTAATAGATACAGATAGTTTTTTATTACATTCCCTTTGAAAGGTAAAAACTTTACTAGAACTAGAGCATAATGTAATTATACAATTTAAGTTTTAAATTTCAACCTTCAGTCTCATTACAGGTTTCTTCATTTAAATTCCTAATTGTATCTATTTAATTATGAGGTCGAAGGTATCCTGATCGGATCTTATTGGATTTGAACTACAATTGTTGATTTTATTTAGTTGTACAAGTAAACCATGGATCTGGATTATCTTCATTTTCTTTTGTATACTCTTTACACAATTGTTTCGATCCTTGTTGTGCTTGGGCAGCCTCTTTGTTTGTTGTTTCAGAACTTTGACTAGAGCATTCGCCATCAGTACATGTGGTATCTGTTATAGTTGGATCTTGACCTTGAACAGTACATCTTTCTGATGTAATGTCTTCATCTACTATATCAAAACTGGTGCATCGTTCATTTGATGATGCTTCAATAGATTGTATAATTACTGGATTTAAAGCAAATGAGGTCATTGGCCCTACAGATATGATCAGAGCAAATATCCAAAATGAGAGGTATTTCATAAATTCTCTTTCTCACTATGACATATAAAAAGATATTGTTAATTTAATCAATTATAATACAAAAATGAAATCAAATATTTGACAAGACCCATATGAGGATTGAGATATACGAAATGGAGAATGGATTGAAAAACTGCTTCAAACACCTTTGAGTGATCATAGAAAGTACTGTATTTTTCACATACTAGTTCCCTATCTTTTAAACATAAGAAAAATATCTGTTGAAGAATGTACAAAGTTACTTGATCTTTGGGTTTCAAGATGTAATAAAATAAGGCCAGTGGATTTTAATCCTTCAATAGAGATTAAGAATCGAATTAAATATGTAAAAGACTTCAAACCAATGAGTTTGTCAAAGTTACAAACTGTTAATTTAGAGTTATATCGATTGATAAATTAGTAAATCGGCTTAATTAATAAAAATTTTAGCTATTTGGTATTCAAAAGGATTTCATTATAAAAATAGATCAAAAGGTTATTTATTCTACAAAAAAATTCATTTATGTCAAGGAAAACGCCGTCGCCAAGTTGCCACAAATTGTTTGAGTCGTTTGTCTTCGCTAGGAGACAGTTTGCTTGATTCTGTCGGAAAGGTTAGAACTAATCCCTCCGACCATAGATTCTTTTTAGTGATGACTGAGGTCTCTTTAGGTGAGATCTCATCTTCATAATCGTCGCCTGGATTGGTCCCAACCATACTCAGAGCACCTCCGACAGCATAACCACCGGGAAAACCGGGGCAGAAAGTTTGACCCATATATCTATATGCACCACTGCCACGGTAGGCGAAAGACAAGTAATAGCGGGATACTCCAAGTAAGAGTTGAAGGTCCATCCTCTCTATGTGCACCTCTGCTGAAAAGAAACCTATCCATCTTCTCTTACCTTAATGATTAACAGCAGCAGCCTTTCTTTGACCTTCGGATCCTTTTCCTTCTTGTACAGGATACCACTTTGGCTTTGGTCAACAAAACTGTCGTTGTCTAAGCCATTGATAACAACAGATTGATAGATACAAAAGGTGGTAGATAGCTTTTATATTTTATGATGTTTTGGTGATGAGTTGTTTAGAATTTTTGTGCTAATTGGTATAATCGGTATAACATAGGCTAAATAGTTCAATCTAACATCTTTTTATATGAAATATGATAATTATCGTAATAATGATTCAATAAAATCAAAATCTAATTCAGAGTATATCTATATCCTAGATGAAGGAACGATATGGTTTGTTGATTATTTTTTAGGAGTTGCATTTCCTACCCCCATTAGTTTTGTAGACGTAGAAAATGGGCTTTTTGGATCAGGTTTACCATACAGAGAATTTTCAGACTATTTAGATTTCCAAAACTTTTTAGAAGAAATAACTGGAGGCCAAGAAGTATCTTTAGAATCATCAGTAAATCCCGGGACATTCAAGGAAACAAATAGTATAATAAAATGGGCAACAAGGTACACTATACATAAAGGATCTGCTAATCCATAAAATACATCAGACTTTCTTAGTATTCTATCATGGAATTCTAATTTCTCTATCCGCCAAAGTCGTGGTTTTATCATCTAGTCATCTAAAAATCAAATAATTTTGATTAGACCATTGTATAAACTGATATACTCGCCATATTGGTTTATTTCCATTTTACATTTACTCACAGGAAAATCTTCGGTTATATTAAAATTCCATACTAATTACTGTAAGATATGGAAAATGAAAATGAAAATTATAATAATCATATATATTGATTATTAATACTTCTATTTTCATGAATCATGAGAATGGAAAGGTGGATCCAGACATCACGAAAAAAGATAAAAAGAGTTGCGTAGAACAGTCTGAACGAATTACAAATAAAAAACAACCAGACGGATTTACAAGTTAAGAAATACCAGAACATCCTGAAAAATCGAAATTGGTTTCAGGTCCTTGAATGGAAAACTATCTCGTTGCTATTTTGTTATCTTAATAGAATCATTATTTTTGTTCATCTGTTTTATTTATCACGTTCATTAGGTTTTCGCACCGCAACTGAAACAACACAATTAGTGTAAAAAAAACATACATTAGAGACAAAATGATGAATCCTAAATAAGTTGATTAGTATATCATCCTTAAATCAAATCCATTATTTTATTTCCGTTTCTTAATGAGATTGACTATAGTAAAATAAATCTTGACTATTGTAAACATAATATGAGGTCAAATTTGGACCACATAGAAAATCTCTGGCTAAAATACCGGCACCGGTAAGCGACAGTAATATCCACGTTATAAAAATTATTATTTAATCGTTACTAATGTAAGTAATTATATGAATATTAACACGATAAGATCTAAAAACTATTAATATTTCTATCATAAATCATATCGTGAACAAATCAATAGAAATTTTGTTAAAATTTTCTATGGGGATCAAATACAAATGTTTGGTATAAATTCAAATCATTATTGCTTTGACGAATAGATTTGAAATGAATATGTATTACTGTCACAAAGTCTTTGCTACCTATTTAAGAAACTATGGAATAGAACCTGAAATTATAGATTTACTTTAGGGAAGAATTAACAGTTCAGTTTTTGCTAATCATGGTTATCGTCCAGACATACATGAAATTATTACAAAAAGGATAAGGCCGGTGTTGGGGTGATCTGAAGAAAGAACTAAAAAATTGACATTATAATCAGATTATAACATCTAATCATTATGCTTGAAATGGAATTTATAGATCAGAAAACAAGATAAATGAAAACTGACTTGCAAAGAAGAGGAAATACCTCATAGTAAATAGATGTTGATTTCATTACAAGATGCTCTGGAAATCCGATATACTCTCTCCATAGCGATTGTTGTAAGAGTCAACTATAGCTTCCTTGAGTGTGGCAAGATCAACATCCTCCAACTTGCGTGGTGAAGAGACTCCTGGAGTTTGCTCATAATTAGAGACGATTACATCTATGAATACCGGTTGGCGCAGACGTTTGTTTCCTACTAACTTTAACAATGCCTCGGCTATTGCTGGATAGGGTGTAAAGCTAGGATTATTGAGCCAATTCTTTAGATCCTCTTCCGGAACACTGAAATCAATTCCAATATCTTTCAAGGCCAGTATTTTGTCACTCTTCGTTTCTAATTTTTTAAGGATATTTTCCAATCGACCTGCGAATTGCAGTAATTCTGGTAGACCAATTTTTATCTTAATGAGGTCTGACCAGTGCCTTGTGAATTTTTCCTTACTATCCAAGATAGATTCAAGGCTACCGTTAGTGGTGACAAAACCGGGCGGTTTTGGAAGATCTTTGGCAGTAAAAGTATACATCGAAAATGGATCACAGAGGCCACCAATATAGTAACCCCCATAAATATCCGCAACCGCAACCGGTACTCCTTGTGTAGGAATATTTTGAATCTGTTTTGGAGTTAGTGTACCAACTGACCGTACACCTGATTCCATCTTTTGAAAAGCTTTAGCAATGAATGTGTTGTAACGCTGAACCTCTTGGTGTATTGCGTTATCATCAAATCCAACAGTGTGAATTACTACGATCCGAGCTGAAATGGCATATACCGCAACAGGTAGCGCCCACCGGTAATCCCAGACCCGACTGAAGGAATGATGTTCAGCCCTGTCAGGCATGTGTACCATCCAGCCGCTTTGGAAACTCGTAGGATCTCCAGCCCAGGAAATTGCCTTAACACTATCAGGACGGAGCCAAAATCCTTCCTCCAAATCCCCGGTAAAAGTCTGCACTGCAATAAATGAGTCCCTTTCGGCTATTGCGAGTCTAGGTGACCATTCAGGATCAGATCGAGCCTCGCCGCTTTGCAAGAAAGCATTTGCCGTTTGAAGGGCCGATGTAGCGTGGGCAAGGAGAAAGGCGATATTGTCTTCTCTCTGTGTAACCCATGTCGCCAAAGTTAGATCATTGATCTCATTCAATTTAGCATGTACCCTGTTTAGTGAGTCTATCATTGGATCAGGTGAACCTGGTTTTTCGGTAATCCAGTCATTTAACTCCTTGACTCCAGTAAAAAAGGCGCCATATAGACCCATGACATCGACACCAAAGCTTATAACTTCATGTCCTTCCATAGTTGACATCAACGGTCAAACATTTATCTATATAATAAAGTGCTTGTTTTATCTATAAAAATTCATGTTAGAATCTTGGTATATTAATATTCTTACAAACATTTCAATTGCAATAGCAAAAATTTTAGGAGGAATAAGCCTTTTTAATATTTGTTTTTATCAGGGATCAAGCATAATTTGTAGAAATAAGACCATTGATAGAATTAGGAATATTCTCTTTATTAATAGCAAATCCCTCATCAAGAACTTTACTAACTTTGTAAATTTTCTTAACAATTGATTAATTTAGATAAATCTATTTAAAATAAAATTATTCAAACAAAACATCCGTTTTAGATAAAGTTTGAACTATATTCAATAAAATTTTGAAATATAATAGATTTATTATAATGGTAAAATAATACAATACAATGAATTCAAAACCAATATTCTTAACAATTGGCATAATTGCCATATTGGGAATTGTGTCTATTACATTTTCCTATGGACAAACCGCATTAGCAGACCAAGGTGGTAAACCGAACAACAGCGGCCAAGCACAAGCAAACGCCGATGAGAGATTCCAAGCGAAGATGGAAAAGGCATTGGATAATGATCGCAATAAAGAAGATGGAGCAAACCAAGCGTTAGAGAATATACGAGATGGCATTGGGGTTACCTGTAGCCGTTGCTAAAATCTTTTTTATATAAAGGCGATTAGGGGGCATGTTATCTTCTTGTTAAATATTAAAGAATATAACATTAATTTATAAAGCAGATAATCAAACAACGTAATCACTTTCCCGATCCGTAAGATTAGTACTGTTTCAGAAGGGGATAAAAGAATATCATTTAAGCATAAAATGCAATAAAAACATGGAGTCTGATCTTTACATTTTGATTTAGGCCACTCGATTATTTTGAATTGACCTGCGGAGCTAAAGATGTAAAGCAAGGGGAATTTTTCTAGCACCGTAAAAAGGGAAAAGATTCGAGTTACACTTGAATTAAAAATCGCTAATTAAGGAGGAACAAAAAGACGATTTGCAGAGGAACAATAAACCATCCATAACATGACCAAGACTCTTGTCAAAAATCCATTAGATATAACAAACTCCATTGAGTCTTAACATAAGATAGTAGATCTTAACAGACAACGGTAGAAAAATGATAGATTGGATGACCTTCTTGGTAATATAGAGATCAAACAAACAAATCGAATAAAAGATGCAATAGGCTGTTAATTGATTTTGATTACAATCATATCAAAGTCATTAACTTAATCCTAAAGGGTTTTGCTTTAGGACAAAACATTGGAGAACCGAAATAACAAAAATGACCTAGAAAAATCGGTATGTAAACGCCTTAATACGCTCATTCGTATTACTCTCAAAATTAACGCCAGACCTCGTAGAAAATTACTCATTAACCTTTGTACGTGGTTTAACGAAGGTTTCATATTCTGTCTATATTTTCTTAGAATAGTGTTACTATTATATAGTATAACGTAACCAGTACATATAAACATTACTCACCCTCTCATCGTATTTTTTTAACCCCTTTTAAGCCATGTAATAATTGTTTTGTTTGAGTACATATCTAAATCATAAATGCCAAAACAAACCCCTCTTAGGGTTTAGTCCTCACGAATAATTAAGAGAGATTATAGGAGTCTCAAGCACGGAAAGTGGAAATAAGTAAACATACAGATGGGTTTGTTTAAAAAGTCTGGCTTACAACTAAATAGACGACTAAAGCCGTATTATAGAACTTCTAAAATCAAACAAAAAATTCTTAATATATAGTTACTATTTAGAGTAATTAAAGAAGAGCTGCACTGAATGAGATCAAAAAAGTTTAAAAGAAATACCACTACACTAACTACACTAACCTAAGAAAACTATATTTAGAATACTGGATCTAAGGGGTTAGAAGGGATTCCTAATTGGTTTGAATTTGGAATTAGAATAATATATGTACTATCGAAGGAACGGGAGACTAGCAAATAATTAACGAAGGCATTATAAATAGAAGAGTATGGGATTTAGACCGTATAATAATACATCACAGTAACAAATTTCGTGTGTTAAAATTGTCATCACTCTATAAGCTCTTCAACTTTTTCTACATTACCCAAAATGTGGATTTTTTTCCATATTCCTATATACATTCCTTCCTTATTTGGAATATTAGAAAATTTATATTTTAATAGTATTGCAACCCATGTATATTCCACTTTTTTAAACGGGTCAAATACATTTGTATGTGTGGCGCGTTCTTCTGAATTAGGTAATAGAATTATATTTGGTCCAGGTTTTCTGGATTCACTTATCTTCAGGATATCATTTAAGGACATAGGTGAATTACTTGTTTCTATTACCTTTAAATGAATTGTAGCTGGTGTCCGCCCGTAATTTTTAAACTTTGACCATATCTCACCGTTATCTTTTACATCTATATCCTCTATTGGACCAATCCACGGTCGTAGTGTCAACTCCTTTTCTTCTTGGAGTATTCGGACTTGCTCCTTTGAGTTTTTATACTGTAAAATAAGAACAACAATTGCGATTGCAGTTATGACACTACTTATTGCACTAATCCATTCTGTAGGAGAGCAACTTAACCAAGTATTAATTGATAGCAAATCACAATTCTGTGAAGATTTATCAGTCACTAGTACCTCTTCGAGGAATCCAATCATAACTTGATAATTCGAAAAAAAGGGTTCAAATAGTGAGTAAAACATCATTAACATATACATATTATTTTATTTTCAGTCAGTAAGTTTACTAGTCATACATATGAGTGTAGTTGATTGCGCCTCTGCACTGATAAAGTAAAACAATCACTTGATGAACCGCTGAATCCTCCACCAGTCTCACCGTCAGGTCCTTCAGCCCCAATACAAGATGATGGATTACTTAAACAAACATACGATCCAAATAAAGAACGTGTGACGAACTTGTCAAATAGCAATGGGAGGAGTTTGAAATAACAACCATTTTCTTTTGAATTTACATGGATGGAAAGTCAATGCGGGAAATAATCAATAGAACCTACCCTCGAGGACCGATATTAGCAAGAAGCCCTCCGGGCCCGAACCTACCTTAACATAGTAAATTACAATAGACAATACCGAATTAAGACAAATCAATCCCTAGTATGCTGAAACTAATCCCGTAGATTGGTTATCTAACCCATGTGATAATTCACACGATTTCCACCGAACCCGCTACCTATTTATAGTAACGAAATTGATAAATTAAAATTAGAAAACTTGATAATCAATGAAAATGTTTAATCTACTATTATTTCTCCTACCATTGAAGGATGATAGATGCAATAGTATTGATATTCACCAGATTCATCAAATGTCATGCTAAAATATTGGTTGGGTATTATTGCACCTGAATCAAAGGCTTCTCCTGCATCTTTGTCATTATCTTGTCCTGAGGTTACTGTATGGGAGATAGTATCGCCGTTATACCATGTAATTGTTTGACCCTTTTCTATTGTGATAGGATTAGGAGAGTAGGAACTATCACCGTTTATTCCTACTATGACTGCCGGAACAGAATTGTCATTCTGAGAATTGGTTTGATCATTATTATCTAACTGTTCCAGTTGCGGTTCATCATTAGTTGTGGTATTTACAGTAGGGGTGTTGCCGCTGGTTGTTATATTACCGGAAGAAGGTAAGATTCTAAATATTGAACCAGTATAGCTTAACACATACAGGTATCCATCTGGACCTGTTTGTAGGTCTGTTATGCCGCCAAAACCTTGACCAAATACTATGGGTTGATTTTCTTTGGGGTCGTTAACTTCTTTATCTGCAAGTAGTGCTGTGTTTTCTATATATCCATTATCAAAGGCTAAATCATTTCGTGCCTCATTAAGAACAAATCGATATAAGAGACCATTATTTATGTCACCTACAAACATGTTATTCTGATATTCTGTTCCTAACTTATCGGAATTCAAGAATTCTAATGCTGTAACGCCTATTGGTGTAACCCAAGAGAATTTAGGCTCAGAATATGATCCATTTCCAAAATATACCAAGTCATCCGGTGTTGCTCCAGTACCCATAAAATCATTCTTTGAAAATCCTTGAATCAATGACCATCCTCCATTAAAGCCAGGATACACTAAATTGATTTCATCGCCCGCCGTCGGACCATTCTCTGTATCCCATAAGTTACCTGTCACGGGATCAAAATCCATGCCAAAACTATTTCGAATGCCCATTGCATAATACAAATTAAGAGGAGACTCATCACCAAATATTACATCGCCATTTACGATATCGCCATCTTGAGTAACTCTGAGTACACCACCAAGTCCATTTGGTTCTGGACCGTCTTCAATATTCTGTGCTTGGGTCCTATGTCCTCCCACTTCTCCTATTATATAGTAGACGTTATTATCTGGACCAATTCGGATTTTGCCTCCGTTGTGCTCACCTCTGCCATTATCTGGTATTGAAGTAAGATCTAGTAACAGAGTAGGATTTTCCAGTTGCCCGTCAATGTATTCATAACGATATAATCTATTACCTGATGGGTCTACATTGTCTTCAAAATCGCTACCATCTGAATCGTTGCCTGATTCAGTATAAGAAAGGAAAACATAGATTTTTCCGTCTGGTTGTTTTGCTAATGCAATACCTAGTAGACCTCTTTCTATGTCAGTAGCCACAGATACATCGAGTACTGGTTTATCCTGGATATGACCATCTATAATCCGCATAACCTTTCCAGTTTCTTTTTCAGTGACCAGAATATCGTTCGGACCCAAGAACGCCATACTAGTAGGTTTTTCTAATCCATCTGTTATTTTTTCCACGACAAGGTTGTTATCCTTTACAGTGGGTCCATTTGGTGATTGAGGAGCTTTAGCATATGCTCCATAGGATAAATTAATCGTAGAATAACTGGAATCTAACAATAAAAGTATGCAAATGGTAGACAAAATAAGGGACAGATCAGTTGGTTTCTTCATCAATTACCAATTAACCCATTTTTTTTATTTAGTCTATCTATGCTCGTAGAGTGTGTATTGACTTTTGAATCTTGTACAATCCCGCAAAGGACAGTGCAATAGCCACACTTTGCAGAATTTTTGAAATCACGTCTAGTTTTCCAACATAGAGTTCTACACCCACAATTGGCACACCCACTGTTCTTGAAGCGGCATACGTTATGATCAAGGCTATTGAAACAACTATAACTGCTATGTATGGCGATTTTTTCATAAACCTTGTTTTTATCAACCATAAAACAAGACCCAAATAGATTAAACCTGAAGTAATGAATAACGTAATTTCAACCTGCTTTTCAGTAGTTTCATCATGTATACCAAAGTTTAGTAATTCCACCCAATCGGTATACTCACCATATGCAACAAGAAAATAAACTATCCCTGTGGCTACAAGAATGCCACATAAAGCATAAACTATCAATAAATTTCTATTCATTTTTATCACAAATTATTTTTTGCTAGTACCAAACAAAAAAATAAGATTAGGCTAAACCTTTCTTTGCTTCTTCAGCATGAGTTAAAGCTCCGTTTGTATCATTATCTTTTAAGGCTTTCAGTGAAGCTTCGATGTGTTTTTCAGCACCGCTTACATTTGGTTTATCCTCTAAACCGGATTCAGCTTGCAATAATGATTTTTTTGCGCCCTCATTGTCACCACTCTTTATCATTAAGATACCAGAATCAATCAATTTTATTAGATCGCTATTTGGACCACCAGAGGTACTTGTTTGATTTGTAGCATTTGTTGTGTTGGTTTGTCCATAAGATGTAACGCTATTTGAAATTAAAAGTAGCGGTACAATGGCCAGAATTGAAAACAAGGCAACTCTCCTATAATTTTGTAATATGTTAGTCATTTAGGGACATCTGTTTTTTTTAGGAATAATAAACTTCTTATCATTCCCAGTGATTGAGAATGGTCAAGAAGGTTAATTATAAGTCGACTTTGGATCTTCATAGTATTTGAACCCCTGCCATAATCGAACTATTTTATCGTGATTTTCTTTATTCTTAACCTTTGCAAATAATTTTATTATTCTTAAACGTCATTTGAATTTCATCGATCCAAGAAGTAAAAAATGATTCATCCGTTCCATCAGTTTTGCGAACTATTTTTGTTTTCTTTATCGTCTTTAACTGTTCTAACTTGTTTACCTTTCTATATGTTGAAGATAAAGGTAGATCTAGGTTAGATGCAATTTGTTGGATGCTGTATTCTTTTTCCTCAAGCAGTTTCAAAATAGTAAGACTAGATTTATCTGTCAAAATGGATAAAACGTCTTCTGGCGGTAGTGATGAAGATTGGCGAACATTCAACTCTTCAACACGGCTATTATTACCAATATAAAACCACATATTTCTGCTATTTCTTCAACCATATCTTTGATTTTTTCATCTGACAAACCCAATGAGTCGCCAATTATTGTATCACCTATTGTTATCAAGGCAAAACCAACTGCGAGAAATATCATTGGAACATATCTACTTCTTCTATAGGCTCGAATAGCAAAATAGACTAGTATGAGCCCTAAAACTATGTGAATCAGTATAATCAGATTCAATACTTCCATGGCTTTACTGTTAGATGGAAATATGATTATGATTTAAATGTTATACTAAATAATGAACGCAGTTTTTCTATATATTAATATTAAGAAATATCACTGTAACTAATGGTAATAATTAACGTGATGCTTATCGGTATTATCTCAGAATTGTATATCTTTTGATTTAGCCATTACGTAACGTATATTACCTCTCATAGACCCCATCTGATTTCTGTCTAATTTTTTGGTACTCCTTAAACCTATAATCGGGCCAGTAAAGAAACCAAATAACATCTTTTGCATCCAGACAAGCGGTTATACTTATCTGGATGTAAGCATCAAAGCCTAAATGATGCAAATAATTTACCTTATCATTAGTCTTAAGGATTTACAAAAAAAGCTCCGTTTACCTCTATATCCCTAAAATTGATCACGACTTTCTTATGTTGATGCTGTTTTTTTAGGAAAATGGCTTAGTTAATGCTTTCTCCAACCCTCTTAATAATATATTATATATCTGTCGACAGTTCTCATTGACTGAGAATAGTCAAACCTTTTATTTGGTATCAATCTATTGAAATTATTGGTAGTACTGTGAAGAAATCAAATCTTATTCTATTTTATTTATTAGGTGGAATGATGGGATTATTATTACTCCTGTCGTCATTTACAAACAATATATCAGCTCAGCAAAATTCAACAGGCAATGGTGATGGTACTCCTATTAGTTTACAGCCTGACATAAATGCTGAAAATATGTTCAATACCAAAACAATGACCTTGGGTAACAATGTAAAAAATCTTGTTATCCTTATTCCTAATGAAGGTCATCATGCTGCCGGTGAAGACGATGAAGCCCGCTTCTTAGACCAGCATTTTGTTCCTGAAAATGCAGTAGTTAATACAGGAACCACTGTACTCTGGTTTAATGGCGACGTTGGTCATGAGCGAACAATTGACGTTAAAGATCAACAAGGAAATTCAGTATTTAATACTGGGAAAATTATCGATAGCCAACCTTCCCAGTCATTTGCCTTTAATACTCCAGGAGAGTTCAACTATGAAGCGGTAGGTGACCCAGGTGTAACCATGACTGGTACTATTACGGTTGGAAACATAGAATCTCCAGTTGCTCCTTCTAGTTCGTCTGCTACTACTATAAACTCAAACTCAAGAATCATTGACACTGTGGGAGTACTAATGGTACCAACACAAGATATTGACAGTTATATTCAACAGATAAGAGATGCTGGAATCACGGTAGATAATACATATGACTTTAAAGATTTGAGAGGGGGTCAAAAAGGCACAGGAGATACACAAACGCTTATTGTATGGACTACTGCGAACAAAGACTTGAATGAGACGCTTTCATCATTAAGTGGACTCTCGGCAAGTTTGCCTTATAGTTAAATTCTTATCTATTTTGTGACCTAATCGCAAATTTTTTTACTTGCTAAATATTCGAAAAGTTTTTGCTTCGTGCTTTCCTATAAAATTCTTGTATTAATCGAATCAAGTAGTAACTACTCAAAAATGAAAAGGATGTTGCAGTTGTAATAATTATAAAATATATTGTAATTTCTTCAAAATCATTTACAGACTCATATGAAATTTCACACTCGTCCCACCGAACCAGCGACTAATATTTGGTAACGATAATATATAATAGTAAGAAATAATTTATGGTAAGGCTGTGATTTTTTGTTTGATTATGGCTCTAACTATGGACCTGCCCAGTTAAAGGGTATATGCTTACTAGACCTTCCTTCTCTTTTCCACTTAAAACTCATTGCATCTACTTCATCTTTTACAGCTGTTCCCCATGTAGCAACAGCACCTGGGCCAACTTCACTACCCGGTGGATTAATTGTTTGAACTCTCTTCCCTGGGGGAGTCATTGGACCTCCTAGTGCTACTGCTTGAGCAAGAACTTTTCCTGGTATCTCTGCACTCCACTTGCTCAAATCCTCAGAAATGTCAAATTTAATGGGAGCAAAATCAATTCCCTTAATTTCCCCTATTAACTTGGCAAATTCAGCCATAAATCCGCCTGCTTTACCACTAAAAATCATCTGAAGTGCTTCTCTTTGTTTTTGGTCAGCACGCTCATCAAAAAATAAACCCATAGTTACCTTTGTATTTCCTGCCCAAATATTTCCTTCAAAGGCTCCTATAGCTAATGCATTCAATCCGTCGAGAGATGTATCACCATAATGTCCTTTGTTAATATGATAGGCCAATACCCCTTCACAATCACCGAACGTAGGTTCTTGAGCAAATTCACAAGGACATGGTATCTTACATTTACAAACATCAAACCAATCTCCCGAAGCTTTCCAAGAAGGAATGTTTGTTGCCATTTAGCTAGATAAACATACTAAAATTTAAGAGTATCCGATTTCGAAACAAATTTTGTGATATTCAAATAAGATGAAGCAAATAATACAAATTACTCCAATCTTTTTTACCTGATTTATAACACCTTCTAACCCATTTGCAAATTCATATCCATATTGTCATTCATATTCATACCGTTATTATCTCTATCTTGATTTGAACCTTCCATTATCATTGTATTCATTTTATTCTGAGAATCGTGCATTCCACCTCCGTCTGTTGCAATTGATATTATTCCTGTTATTGATAACATGCCTATTATTACAAACACTATGCCGGTTACCCTTGCAATCCAAATTCCTCTAGACCAGACTTTCTCTGCAAAAATTATTAATGCGAACAATCCCATCCATAGTAAGTTCATCCAACCCAATGCAATCATAAGTAAAAAATACGGCCAACAACATCCAAGACAGTAAACGCCGTGATACAGACCCATCTTTAACCCATCTTTCAACTGTTTTCCTTTCCATCGTTTCATAAAAAATGACAAGGGTGATTCGCAATAGCCCAAACATCTCTTCTTCAATGGGCTAAATTGGTAAACTCCAGACACAATGAGCAAAATTCCAGACACAATCGCAAAATCTTGTATGCTATATCCTACTAAAAGATTATTCATAATTATAGACCAAAACACTAGTAGCATAACACCTGTTAATGCCCAAACCAAAAGGTATGTTCCTATAAATCCTGATGTTTTAATAGCCCTTTTAGAAAGAAGCGCGAATGATCTGGAATTTTGTCTATTTCCTCTTTCTTCTAAATTGTCTGTACGCTGATTGAATTTACTAACCAACGACAAATTGTCATTTTTTTTATTATGATTTTGATCGTTAGAGATTAGGCGATTGTATAGTAACACCATTGGAATTATAGCTGGAAACATCATGGCTGCCATCCCGATAGTCCAACTTATTGTAAATATAGTAACTGCTATTGGGTCCAGAGTCATCATAGCCTCCATCATGTCTGGCTGTTTGATGGAAAAAAGCCATGTAATGGAAGAAATGGAAATGAGGGAGATAAATATTATTTTTTGAGATTTGTCCAATGATATAACGCTCTTAAAAAATGGATTTCGGATTTGTATGGTAAAATAGGACTACCTTTAAGGTCCCTTGTATTCTATGACTGAGTAAAGCGCATTCTTACCCGAATGGTCATAATTAAGATGAGGAGTTGTAATTCTCATCACTTTAGTTTTTGCCATTTCTGCAAGTTTCCAGATAAACCCTTTGGGTAATTGTATTCTTGTATCCTGTTCTTCACCAGTAACTGGATTAACAAAGCTTTCTGACTGCACATCTATGATGCCTGGAACAGAAAAACTACTCTTCTTGCCGTCTATCTTGACTAAGATGTCTACAAACTGTGGTTCTAGGAAAAATTTTATTGTTCCTGCAAATAAGGTAAATGGACCCTCACCTTTAGCTTGACCTGAAAAAATAGATATTATGGCATTTCTTTGTTCGTTGTTAGTATTATTTTTTGATATAAATAATTGAGCAGTACCGTTTCCTTCATGGATTGCTTTGGGCCATGAGATAGCGGAAATTACATCAATTCCGTCAAGACTTGTATCACCATAGTTTCCTGAGCGAATGTGAAATAATACAAGAGTTCTACAGAAACCGTTGGATGGGAATCCATTGAAATTACATGGACATCCATAATTACAATTACAGGTTTCAACATAATCTGCTTTAAATGTCCAAGCTGGGATTTGACTTAAAGTAGAGGTCATATTCATTTAATCTAATCGAAATATATTAATTTTACAGTAATATTGGTACCATGATTGATTTAGATAATAAGATTGTTTGAACTTTTTTAAAGGAGGGTTGTTATAGCATCAGCCATTTGTTTTTGACGTCGACCCATGTGGATATCCTCATGATTTCCACCGAACCCTTATACCATACGGGACTTAATCCCACCGAACCAGCTACCAATTTATAGTAACGATATAAGATTATTAATGCTAATTTCAAAGAAGTTATTTATTCTATTTTGAATATTAATTATTAAAAAGATGGGTGAGTAATTACCCTAGTTATCCGTTTCATTCAAATAAAATTCTCAGGATATTACACTGCTATTCTGGTTTGTTGATTGTCTTTGGTGTAAGGGTGAGTCAGAATACATATTTCCTTCATTGGCATAACCCGACTGTCCATCTACATTATTTTCTGAATTTTCCTGAACCTGGATGTTGACATTATTACCCGAACCTACTATTCCTTCAAAGTTTGAAACAACGGTGATAGTAACACTATCAGGTTCACTCTGTATACCTGCTTTGTTAGTAACTACCAGTTCAAACACAATATCGCGCTGTAAAAGGACATTAGGTGCCGTAAATGTGGGATGACTGACGTTGCATCGCTTAGACTAACTGACGGACCCGCAGGTTGAATCCACTTATAAGTTAGTGTTTCATTTCTGGGGTCTGAGCTTCCACTCCCATCAAGCAGTACAGCATCTCCAGAGTCTACTGACTGGTCAGAACCAGCATTAGCAGTTGGCACTATTGAACCGATCACGGAAACAGTATTTGAATTTGCATTTGTAACATAAATATACCCGTTACCAGAGTTGTAGCCCACTCCAAATGGAACATCCCCATAGTCACCGTATCCACCACATTATTATTGTGGTCTATAACCGAAACGGTGTCTGAACGCTGGTTTGATACATACATATTCTTATTATCAAGGTTGTACGCCACTCTTACTGGAGAAGATCCCACGGGTATAGAATATATCACCCCATCTTGAGCAAATGCCTTTGCAATGTCGGAGAACGGGATTACTAACATTATAAACATAAAAAAAGAAGAGTTTAAGGTTGCATAAATTAAAAAAAGCATCTCCTATTTACTGTAAAAGACAATGGAGAAGGAATATTCGAAGATAAAATTGACAATCTGTTTAAGAAATTCTATCAAGTCGATGTGATGACATCTAGAAAACATGGAGGAACTGGATTGGGTTTGGCAATATTTAAAGAGATTATTGATGTACACGGTGGAAAAATATGGGGCTCACAATAATAAAGATGAAAAAGGTCCCAGTTTTTTTAGCTTACCACTCATGAGTGAAGATGACTATTAGAAAATGCTCTTATGAGACCCTAAGTTATGCATTTATGATTTCATACAAATATTGAAAATATAACCAATTTAATGAAAACTTATCTTTACTTTTAACGGACCAGGAACTCAATGAGCCCAAGCACAGGAGAGATATTCGAGCTGTCAATGCAGATATCACCGAAAGGAACAATGGGAAACATGCCGTTTCGACAGATGGCGGTACATGGTACCTAATGGCTAGTAGATTCTTGAATCTTGATCATCACATTCATTCCTACTATGAGAAAAGCATAATCGAAAGAGCAATGCAGTATATCAAGGATAGAAAAGAGAATTTCGATGATTACTTTCCCTGTAGGTTGAAGAATTGCAAATTAAAGCATGTGATAAACTGGTTAATCCTTTTTGTTCTTATAACAGTGAATAGAAAATGCTTGTGAACATCCATGAAAATCTGCTTGTAAGTTGGCTTCCTGCAATGTCCTGTTTAGCCTACAATATCTATACTTTTAGTTCTAATAATGTTTTCTAAACATAGCCATCGCTATATGGATGACATGGAGGCAGCAATTGTTTTTATTGTTGTTCTAATTTCCGTAGCTTCTGTTGGTATCTTTGCTTGTTCATGTTTCTGTATAGTTCGTTTCTAGTCAGCATGTACCATATGATTACAAGTAATTCTTTAGCGGTTGCAACTATATCTTTACCGTGACCCTTCCTGTTCTTTATTCCGATATAGAATGCTCCCAATCGACTATCGTATTTTACTGCAGTGAGTGCACACTGTACCAATATCCATCTTAACCACGGTGACCCTTGTTTCGTTATTCTACCCGTTATTGTCTTTCCAGCTGATTCTCTAATAGAAGGATCTAGTCCAGCGTAACTTACCAGTTTCCAGGGTGTGGAAAATCGGCTTACATCAACTATTTCTGCGGTTATAAGCATGGCTGAGAACACATCTATTCCAGTAATACTAAGAAGGATCTGTACAAACTTATCATCTCTACATGCATACTTTGATATCTCTTTTGATACTACATCTATCTGATGATTGATTGTTTGGATGGATTCAATTGACGTTCTCAAGATTATCCTATCTACTGGACTAACCTTTGGGAGCAGTGATTTCAACCATTCTATACCTGAAATACTGAATATGTCAGTCAAATCAGTCTTGAAATCATATTTGTCAAGGATTGAATGTACCTTGTTTACCAGTTTTGTTTTGGTTCTCGATAGTGTTATCCTGTGTCTCAGGAGGCTTCTTTTGTCCCTATCTTCTTGTTTTGGTACGTATGATTCGTATATCAAATTGGTTCTGAGTAGATCAGATAATATACTTGCATCCTGTAGTTTATCTGATTTTATCTTGGCTTCTGCTACTATCCTTGTTTTGTATGGATTTGCAAGGAATGTGACTATTCCATTCTCTTCTAAGGTATCATGGATTCTCATCCACATGTTACCTGTAGACTCTAGTACTGCTTGAGTGGTAGCGGTGATCGTGGTGGAATTAGTCTTTACTCTAATAAGTAGATCGCTTATGCCGTTTGCATCATTACGAAAAAAGAATTCCTCCAGTATCTTTCCTTTATCGTCTTTAAGCGCTGCTCTAAACACTTTATTTTTCCTACATCTATTCCAAGATGATTCATATTTTTTCTCCTTTTCTTATTGTTTGCTTTATAGGCGGCAAACATCCATTCACCTTCTTTTATGAGGTAGTTTGATAGCCGCTCAAGGAATCGGTTCGGTCAGAGCCTTGCTCTCATACGGAGCATGTTCACTTTGAACCTAGCCAACACACAATATTGTAGGATACTACAAGATTTTCATATCGTCAGAGCTGTTAGCAACAATCAAATCTTTAAATACCGTGAATCGGGTGTCTGATCGAATGCATAAGGATCCTGACCGAAATCATTCACTATCTGACTACAGAAAGATTGCAATTAAAGTTTCTATAGCAATCATAATAATTTTAATAGTTGATACTTTAACTACGCGACAGATCCTGCCATATAATAACACTACAGGCTCGGTGCTCTTTCTCATAAACATAGTTGTAGCTTACGGGTTAGGGTCATGGGTTCTTTTCAAGTACGTAAGAAAAATCAGCGAGGAGATCATCGGGTCTAAGTCATTTATTGATCATCTTATCAAGTTTGCGATGATAACTCAATATTCACTCTTGATACTGTTCTCATTAATTTTTGTAGATTTTTATTTGCTTGATAATAGTACCCCTGTTCTCTCGTCGTTGGCATTTGCAATAAGTACAATTTCAGCTAGCATCATTATGTCTTTTACAGCCTATAAATTCTTTCTTTGGTTTAGAGCAAGCAACCGAAATAAGATCATTTTGGTCTATGGTTTAGCTGCCACTTCACTAGCAGTGGCCATGATATTCGACGGTGGTGCCAAACTACTTATGGTTAAAGTAATGGAAGAACCATCTTTGACTGCGGTGCTATTGAGTGGTAACTCATCAGATGCTTTTGTATATAAACAATCTGACAAATACAACGGAGACATCCAGTATGAAGTAATTAAACCCGACACAAAAACTGAATACATCGTACCGGCGGAATCTAAGATGCTGTATCAATATCTCAATGGTTGGATACCCATAACTATCTCATTTATCTTTACCTGGGCTATTACGTTGATAGTCTTGAGGAAGTACTATCAAAGGCAAGGCAAACTGCCTCGGTGGATTAATCTTCTCATGATACTCCCACTTGTACTTTATTTTATCGGGAGAAGTGTCGAGTTCTACACCTTATTTACCGGCAACGTAATTCGTTTTGATGATTTGCCTAATCCGTACTTATTTAGAATACTATTTAGAATAGGCGTTATAGGGGGAAGTTTATTATTTGGAGTAGCGTTCTTTATCGTCGCTAAAATGACAACATCGGGTAAGGTTAAGGATTGTCTTACAGTCGCTGCGATTGGAGCTGCTATGATTGGCATATCACTTTCGCCTTCAGCTTTGCAACAAACCTATGGAGTAGCCGGGAGATCACTTGAGCTATTAGCTTCGCTTCTGTTTAGTCTTGGCTTTTATCTTTCTGCAGTGTATATTGCCAATGATACCTCAATAAGGAAAAGTATCGGATCAATTGATAAGCTTGAATTTTTGCACTTGTTAGGACATGCTCAGATGGAAATAGAAATTGAGAATAAGATTGAGGAGGTTGTAAGAAGACAACAACAAGCCCTAAAAGAATCTCGAGTAATTCCCCCATTAGAAGTAGACGATTATGATGTTAAGCTGTATGTCGAGGAGGTGTTGAATGAAGTTAAACGAAAGAAGTCAGAGATATCATAAATTCAATATTATTTAACATAATTAAGTTATCTTAAATATTCAAATATCGACACAATCGAGTGTTGATAAATAGCGGCGATTAGCTATAGTCTATTAAATTATTAACTAGTGTGAAATTTCACACTCGTCCCACCGAACCTCTAACAAATAAAGTAGATTACGGACTAATCTAAATTCGTCAGTTGCAATTTTATGATTTATTTACTTTTGAGTGAAAAAACAAGGTCAAATTTGTTTCACATACCACCGAACCCGCTATCAATATTAGTAACAATGTAGGACATAAACAAATTTGAATTTTAAATTTATGTTTTAATAAAGAAAAGGTCTGTATTATGTATTCTGATATTTAGCAAACTTTGATCTATCTTGTGTTTTATGTGTATTCAAAATATTGAAAATTTTTTTTATTACCACGTTAATCTTTTTCTTTTTCTTTTTATCTCAATCTATAGATATCTGGCATTTTTATGAGTTTTGTCTTGAGGTACTACTATTAAGGGTGAGAGTTTAAGGGACGTCTTTACCGATAATAATTACAACAAGATTATTGGAAATAAAGTATAAGACTGTAGTTGAGTTAATTACTAAATGAAAATTTATTTTGTAATTAGGATTAATCTCTATTGAATACCGATATCCGCACTGCTCCCTACGGTGCATCTATATCTATATATTAATTCAATAACTTGCATACCGTCTCCAAATGTTAATTCATAACGTGTCGAATTTATCTTGACCATGTGATAGGAAAAAATTTTGGTGGGCTAATCTGAATTCTAGCTAATATCTCAGTACTAATAAATTCAAACAGTCACGAATGCTCAGAATTAATATTATTAAAGAAATAAAAAAAAGGGATGTAAGTTCTCACTCGAATTAATTTTACCTGTTTTGGCCTGGTGAGTCTGTTGAGGGCAATGTGCTTCTATCTACCGTTACCTTACAACTCTTTGTTCTATCTTGGCCCGGTTGAAAGTCTGTGAGTGTATCTTTACCCTTACCACAATCCGTGGTGTCACTGCCCTGTCCCCCGGTGACCGTATCATCTCCTTCGCCTGCATAGTTCATATCATCCCCATCGCCACTATCGATAGTATCGTCGCCATCTTGTCCGTAGTTTATGTCACTACCAGTACCGCTGTATATGTCATCATTTCCCGTACCACCAGATAATTCATTGTCACCATAATTAACATCATCTCCCTCTCCGCTAACTATCGTATCGTCGCCAGTTGGGGTTGAATCAAAATTGTCTCCAACATTCCTATCATCTCCAGCACCACTATCAATTTCGTCATTTCCTGTACCTCCATAGTTTGTATCAATACCTTCTCCGCTATCAATTTCGTCATCCCCAGCTCCTCCCACATTTCTGTCATCCCCAGCACCACTATCAATTTCATCGTTTCCATCTCCTGCAACGTTTATATCATCACCATCGCCACTGTTTATAGTATCGTCGCCAACACTACCAGAATTATAGTCATCACCATCGCCACTGTTTATATTATCATTTCCACCCTGTCCATAATTTCTGTCATCTCCAGCTCCGCTATCAATTTCATCATTTCCATCGGTGGACGTTCCAAATTCGGCCATTGTACATTCAGGCCCCGTTGAAAATACGAATACTTCACAATTATCACCAACATTATAATCATTTCCATCCCCGCTGTTTATGACATCATCTCCGCCCTCGCTACTAAGTGGTGTCGGTATGTTAGCTTCTCTCCCATTATCTCCAACGTTGAAATCATCTCCGCTTCCACTATCTATTACGTCATCGCCACCATCGCCGTCTCCTGCAAAATTGTCACCAAAATTAAAATCATTTCCTGCACCACTATCTATTATGTCATCGCCACCATCGCCGCTTCCGATCCAGTTATCTCCCTGATTTTGATCGCTTCCGTCTCCACTATCTATTATGTCATCTCCACCGTTGCCAAATACGTTTGCTGGTTGGAGCTCATTATCTCCTGTATTAACGTCATTTCCTGCTCCACTATCAATAGTGTCGTCTCCACCGTCGCAATTTGAGGTACAAAATTCATTGTCACCCTCATTCTGATCATGACCATCGCCGCTGTCTATTGTATCCTCTCCACCGCTACCCGATCCACTAAAGCTGTCCCCCGTATTGCCGTCATTTCCGCTACCACTATCAATATCATCATCTCCCTCTCGTCCCTCATTTCTGTCATTTCCATCAAAGCTATCTATATCATCATTTTCTGAGGTTCCTGACAAATTGTCATTTCCATTAGTTCCATCAATGTCTGCAGCAAAAACGAAATTGGAATCAAGAGTGATCCCATTCGGGATAAAGAATCCCGAAAATACTGCTATTACAAAAATTAACACTGCTGTTTTTTTGCTATTCTTCCTTGATATGCTATAATCGTTATCACCATCTAAATTATTCAATTAATGTCCTAGATCGACGTGCAATTGAAATATTTTGCAATTAAACCCAGAACACTACAATAATTCCAATACCAAGCTAACGCGATAACACATAAAGTATTAGCACAATGGTGCGTTAGGTGTTTATGAAGATTGTTACTGCATTTTTACGATATATTTTCCTTCTTGTCATTATTAAGACTGCAAAACTAATTTAACCCCTGACATACAATGGATAACTTTAAACATCATTACTAGCTGTGTTCTATAAATTGGCATAGAATCTTGTTGAAGAATCGATATTAGCACTTATCCTTCCGGTTCCGAACCTGGATTAGCATAGTGGATTACAATAAGCCAGACCGTATTGGTACAATTGAACGCTAATACCATATAGAAACTAATCCCATGGATTGATTAACAAACCCATGTGGATATTCTTATAATTTTCACAGAACCCTTATACCATACGGGACTTAATCCCACCGAGTCAGATACTTTTTTTACTAATATTGAGTGATAAAAAGGGGTCAAACTTGTTTCACATACCACCGAACCCCCTTTGTAATACACAAATGATTATAGGACAAACCAATTGGTAAAACACGTAATTCAAATAGAATTTACAGGTTTCTTATACTTTTAATTCCTTGCATTTTCTTCGTCTTAATTGTTATACCGTGTTTAATCTTTAGATGAAACACAAATGTCCCGTTTTTTCTGCTGAAAATAAAGATAGTCAGTAGATATACTTGGTTATATACCCATCCAGTTCGACTTACTTTGTATATAGTTACTATCAAGTAATAAATGAGTTCCGAAACTATAGAAAGGATTTATGACTATTAATATATCTCAAATTTGTGGAGATTACACAGTACATAGCAGCTGTAAAGGGTTAGCGGTTCTCATCTTTATTTTCGGGATTTAAAGTTTAAGCAGCAAAGAGGGTTTCAAACGCTTCTTTAAGATTAAAGATTATACCGACCTGAAGAATTATTTTAGAATATCAAAAACGACATTTTAAGCTATCAAACATATATCAGATTTTCAAGGTGATATTATATACTGGTATCAATTTTACTTGTATAAATTTCCCAAATTATTTTCTTGATCTTTGATCCAAACTCTAGATAAATAAAGATAGAAATAGGTGGATAATGCATTTAAACTCCAAACAATTACTATTAGTAATAGTTACAGGCTTCATCGCTATAGGTGCCAGCATAGTCTCTTATGCAGGACCTAGCTTTGGAACAAGCCTATCAGATTCTTTTACAGATATAAACAAGATAACAAATGGACTAGGTTTAGACGAATTGGATGATTTGACTGGAATCAATATATTTGGGGACTCTAGTGATGTTTCTAATGCTTGCAAAGAAATTGAACAGAAGCTAACTGGTCTCGAAAAAACACTAGATGGCCTGCAAGAAGAACTTCAATCAGCGCCAACTTATCTAAAATCAGATCTTATGAAACAGATAAACGAAGTTAAAGGCAAAATCTCTGAAACCAAAGCATTATTCAAAGAATGTCAAGATGGAGGTCAACAGCCTTCATTGCCTTCAAAAGTCACAGGTCTTTCTGCTACCCCTGTGAGCACTAGCCAAGTCGATTTAACATGGAATCAGAATCCTACTGATGAATCAATTCAGCATTATAATGTTTACCGTGATACTTCTCCAGGGTTTTCTCGAGATGACCGCCACCTGATATCACGACCAACCATTACTTCCTTCTCAGATTCTAATCTGAATACAGGAACAACTTATTATTATAAAATTGCCGCAGTAAATAGAGATGGAACTGGACCTGCGTCTGATGAAGTTTCAGCTACTACTGAAGACGACAATCCAGGAGGTGTTAATCCCGAATTAATAGATCTAGGGTATGAAAAAGGAGAAAAGGAGACAGGTTATGAATGGGGTGCTGCTCAATATCAAGAAAATCCTAGTGACGGCGAATCCCGTCTAGTTCAAGTTGATAAAACTAGTATGAATCCAAATAATGAAGGGGATCCCCAAGGCGAGTTTGCTCTAAAAGCAACGGTCAAGAAGGGCGATGTCGCCACGAATCCAAAAGATTCAAATCATAATCCTCAAGGAAATCGGGCGGAAGTAATTCATATCAATCAATCAGCCCCTCGCAATGATCCTTACTATAACTTCCAAGAAGGTGATGATGTTTGGTTCCATTGGTATACTCTATTCCCCCAAGGGGATTATTCTCCAGGGGATAAGAGATTCTATGTATGGACTCAATGGCATCAGAAGGATGATAACGCATGTTGCGACCCTGTTGCTGGATTCACAGAAAAGGGTTCTAAACTTAGTATGAATGTCTTTGGAGATACCAAATGGACTGACGCAAATGATTTAGATTATAACCATTGGTATGAGATGCTATTCCATGTTAAATGGTCTCAAAATGGTAATGTCGGATATATGGAATTGTGGCAAGATAAAAACAGGGTAGCCATGGATAAGTTGGATAGAAATATTCATTTTAAAACGCTAGATGTAGACGGTGCAGCGTATATGAAGCAGGGATTATATAGAGATGCTGAAACTACTAATGATCAGACTGTATATCATGATGGAATGGTTGTGGCCACTTGTCCTGATGAACTCAATTTTAATCCGATAACGGAAAAGTGTAAATCGACACTTCCCTATTCCTAATGGTTAATTCGTTAGCACTTTACTACAAGTCTTATGACATTGACCTATAGATGAATAATTGTAGAATATCTATCTCTATTCTTATTTATTTGGCAGCAACCAAAAAAGAGAACATCTAGCCGGAATATAATAATAACTAATACAAATTATCATACCAAATCATGATCCAACAGCCATTATCTCCAATAAGTCTAGACTATACTTATCATCGTCTATCTAAGAATTATTTTCTTGGCCTTATCATTGACATAATCAATCTTTAGTAAGTTCATTCTTTATCTAGCATCATTGTAGTATTCATAGCGAAGTTAGCCCACTTGTATATACCTCATAAAACACTCGCTTGTGTGAAGGTGCGGGATACGTCATTGCTATTGTGCGGGATCCAGATACCTATTTCCTCACCAAGCCTGAGGCTCCATTTCTTTGGGGTGGCAACAATTATACGAACCCCTATACCATAAGGGACTTAATCCCACCGAATCCTAAAGTGTAGGGTAAAATTACTAGAACAAATCTATTCAAGAATCGTATAAGATCACTAAGATTTCTGCTGATCAGAAGGAAGATGACTTTCAGTAAATTTTTTCCACATAATAAAAACTAAGTCTGTCGCATCTGCCAATTTATAAATTTCGTGGATAAGTTTATTTCTTGAGAATCCATCAAAGTAGATGAAATTAGCTAAATTGATAGATTCTAATTTCTCAAAACTTGGATATATTTCCGTCGAAACTTCCATTTGCATTAGATGAACTTTTAGCTCATTCAAGAATTTGTATTTGTTGGTGGATAACCTATAGATGTTCTTAACGTCTGGAGGTACGAGAAGAGTATTCTGAATAGTTAGCCGGTCTACTGATTTTTCTAACCCTAAATAAATTTCTTTTCCACTGGAGAGAACTATTTTATAAGCCAGTTGAAAATTGGCATCGCTAAATTCAGAAAGTTTCCATTTTTCTGCCTTTAACCATTCACGAATATTACTAATTACTTCCTCCCGAGTAAACAATATCTATCAATGTTAATGAAAATTTATGATATAAATTTTCATACCATTATTATGTCATCTGACGATTTAAGAGAATTTGGAAATCTCAAATCTATTGATAGGGGTAATTATTCTGGAATTATCCCTTGTCATAGTGTCTGTTCTGGTATGGCGAGGGTAGGAATTAAGACACTGTTTACATATATTCCGTTAGTCATCCTATCTACTATTGGGAATAGCCTTACTCCCCCAGATCTTGATTTGACGATGACCTTTTCGAAACCGCTAAAAGCAATTATTCTGGTTATTTGCGGATACGCACTACAGTGCTCTAATATATACCAGCTTGAAGTCAATACTGAATATACTGTCGAGATTGGCTTATACTACTTGAATTGTAGAATTGTGATTATCGTTTGCGAGGGATTACTAACATACATCTGATTAGGTAACTATCCGCAATGTTTCAAAAGCATACAAGCAGCCATCGAAAAACTGATTTTCAATATCTTATAACGAATTACTTACAGATTTGTGATTCTTTCCACTGAACCCTTATATCATATGGAAAGTAATCCTAACGTGCCATCTTTTGTATTGTATACGAGGGGGCAAGTATTGACAAGCTGTATCACTCATGCGAGTAGCTTTATTGTAGATTAGAACTCCTTTCATTCTCAGAGAGAGTAAAACTCAAAATTACGCGTTAACCTATATCAACTTTGTTAACAACATAAAGATATGCCAATAGATCCAGAATTTCCAAAAAATCACAAAACAGTAGGAAAACATTCAACTTCAGATGGAGATTATACTCATTTGGTTTGGGGGCCAGGAAGAGCAAATGCAGAATCCTCTACCAACAAGGATGTTCAAGATGCATACAAAACAAGAGGAGAAGAATATGTCCCCTTGGGCGTCCATGGAACATTTGTAGCTGTTGACTGGGATTCTTGTATTTCTGACGGAGCATGTATCGAGGCTTGTCCTGTTCAAGTATATCAATGGTATAGATCAGAACAGGATGTTCCAGCTATAGAAATGGTAAATGCCGTAAGTGAAGGGATCGGAGATGATAATAACAGAGAAGGCAGAAAAGATTATACTGACAAACCAGATCCCATTAGGGAAAAAGCGTGTATTTGGTGTATGGCATGTGTAACAGTGTGTCCTACTCAATCAATTAAGGTCGACGAATCTAATTTATCAGTTCATGAGGAAATGCTAAAATCATTTGGTTAGACACCGAGATAACTTCTAAGTTATTTTGACTATGAAATAAAGTAATTTTATTATGAGCCATGAAAACTTTTCACGCGTTACTGTCTCTTACTAATAATATAGTAGAAGAGAACAACAGTTATTGATGATAATACAATTAATATATCTTCATGGCAAGGTTGAAATTGTGTAAGGAAACTAGCACTAGTAGTAGCGAAGGGTGGAGTAGATGTTGGAGCCGCGAGCCCGGTTATACTACCAATGGTAGGAACAATGACAATTATCACCACATTCATATCCCCATATATTATCAAATACGGATGGAAATTTACAGAAAGATTTGTAAAAGGACAGGATAAAAATAAAGGAGATCAACAACAGCAAAAACCACCCAATTCAGATTAAAATTCGGATATTGTGCCAACTTCTTGACAATTTTTGAATCAAAAATAAATTATACCATTTTTGTGTACATCAACCAGAAATATCTTAAAAAATCACTTGGTCATCTCTATCATAATCTTGCTTTAAGCAAATTGCAAATCCAACATGACCACAATCATCCGTGTTACAAGACATACACAAAGGCATGCACTCTCTATAATCAACGATAACATCTTTTGAAATACTTTTATCAAACAAAATTACATACTTATTAACAAGAAAATCTTTGACGATAATCAAAGAATCTCCAGAACCTGCATCTTTTGCTATTAACCATTTCATAAACTCCATTGTACCGAAATCAAGAGTAGTAAATACAGTTTCCTTCTCAGCTATTTGGGATTTTCCAGACAAAGCTTTCTTAATCTTTCCTTTCCAATTAAGGTACACACAAAAATGGGTATTAAAGTTATCTAAATTATGTTATCTAATATCATTTTTTTAAAATGTAAAATGTTGCACAATTATTACAGTATTTCAACCTCAACCTTTGTTCGAACTTAATTATAGCGAACTTCGGTTTCATTGACCGACACCGCAGATATCCATTTTTCAGTTTTCGGATAATCGATAAGAATGGTAGTCCATATAATTTTGTCGCTTAATGGAATTTGATTTGTCATAGTCTGATCGTGACGCAATCGAATAGCCTGAATATTTGATTTAGCATCTTACTATACATCAGGTTTAAACAACGAATACCTATCATGTTAATTCTTTTGAGCTTTATTCAGTGACCTGTATGCTCTGTAGATTGATAGGTCATAAATTGATTGATAGAACTAACCAGACTTGAATTATTTGTAATTAATAATAAGATGGAGCCATTTTTTAAATCCTGTATCTTGTATTGTATTTGATCCTTATTTTGGGCCATAGCATCTGTGCCAGGAACTGACTGCGCATGAATGAAGAATGGTTTTGTAAAGTTTCCTTCAGTAAAGTCATTTTGTATATCTATTGTGTGGCTTTTAATTTGGTTAATTGTTTTATTATCTTTCTCATCTAATGCTGTTATCCTTATTTGTCCTCCATCCTTAGTTGAAGCGAATTCATGAGCTATCTTGGTTTGATCAAACCCCATAGCAAGATTACCTCTTTGCATCATCTGAGTCATATTGTGACTATTCATAGGTTGCGATAAGTCATTCTGTAAAGCATCCCTAGAGGATTCTTGTCCAGATGTAACAACTAAGCTAGTAGTGGCACATAGGAATATGATAAAAGTAACATAAAGGGTTCCAATAACTCGTAAATTAAATGAACCTTTCATGATTATCGATGTATAGACTAATAATAAAGAATTATTGTTCATTCGTAGAATACCATGATGTTTTACGATATAGATAAGAGTAATTAGCGAATCAAATTGTGTGTGCAAAGATTTATCGTGAATTTTGAAACGAGTCAGTATCATCTAAAATTACAAAACTAAAAGAATGTTTAAAGAAGTGTCAAGAATCAATGGATCAATTTGCGGAATTGTCATTTCCAAAATGATGGATATGCATTATGAAATTAAATAAGATGTGTTCACCGCATTAACCTGCTATTAGAATATTTATTAGATATATCCTGATTTTCCCCCCATAATATAGTCATGTATCATTATTTATTCAGGGTATAACCCACAATTAGCGCCACGAGGTTCAAGTCCCAAACTTCATCCGATCCATTTTTGTATTTTTTATGACAAATCTAGTATTACATAGATTGATGATGATCAATTCTACATTCTTATTTTCGTTATAAACTTGGTTGTAAAGGGGCAACATTCTACCCATTTCATGACTTTCATGATTGATCATAATTTCAAATAACTAAATGTTAATAATAATGAAATATAATGAAACTTACAAATAGTCCTAAACAAGCAGCTAAACCGATATGCCAATTCACTTTTCTATAAGCATCGGGTATTAATTCTTCTGTTACAAAAGACATGAGTGCTCCTGCAGCGAAACTGAATATAATGGATAAATAATATTCATTTAATACTAACGTAAGTAAATAACCGATCGGTCCACCGATTGAAACAAAAATGAACACCATACTCCACTTGTGGACAATCTTTCTCTTAGATTCGTCTTCGGCTATCAATTCTCTGGTACCTACAATAGTAGCCGCAAAATTGCCAATAAATAATGTCAATGCTGTAGGAAAAAGACCCGGAATTCCCAATGCGATCATTACACCTATCATGATTGTTTCAGGGTGACTATCTGCTAAAGTACCTATAATTATGAGTCTACCTGATCCTTTCTTTTCTTTTTTTGTACTTCACTATTTCCATTGTTATCATGATTGCTATTTTCCTCGTCAGGAGTACTATTAGAATCGACAGGATTTTCAAAATAGTTTTTGCCTATAGGAGATGGCTTCTTTTGCAATAAATAGCGCGTAATACTAAAGGTGATAGCGCCGATGCCAAATCCAAAACCTAAGGTGTAAATATTTCCTAAATTTATAGCCTCTTCGATAATACTAAATGTTACTGTTCCAATAAAAATACCTGCAGAGAAAGAGGCAAGATCCGCACGTAATCTTAATGGGTGTCTATATTCTTTACTTATAATTGAAGCTACCAAAAATGGCGATGCTACAAATAATGATATACCAATGGTGAACAGGATCGATTCCAGAGTCAAGTCAGAATATTCAATCATTTTAGAATCTTTTGACTGGCATAATACGACGTATGGTTTTTCTGTTAGTTGAACCTAAATTCAAAAAAAACATCGTCTATTCTTATATCCTTGTGTTGAATCTTGTTTCAAATATTAATTTTAATTTTTGTATTGTTGCATTATTATTCCTTTATTTTAAAAACTCCTTCCATTATTATTTCACTTAACTCCATTCTATTGATAGATATTATTGTCAGCAATCTTTCAGTTTATGATTAAATAGTTTGTTTCTGAAAAACCAATATGGCAGCAGATCCAGTATGTGGTATGATTGTGGATGAAAAAACTACGAAATATTCTTCTCTATATAAAGGAAAAAATGTTTATTTTTGTGTAGATGCTTGCAAGAATAGCTTCGATAGTGATCCATCAAAATATGGATATTAATGGATCCTTTTGATTAAATAGAAAATAACTAGGAATTATTAATAAGAATAGTCTGTAACATTTTATAATTCTTTTAGAATTTTTTTAAACTCATTCTAAACTCGTATGAAATTTAATACTCGTCCTACCGAACCCTTATACCATGAGGGATTTAATCCCACCGACTCCGCTACCAATTTTAGTAACGATATTAAGTACTTTAACTAAAAATGGTTAATTAGAATGCATTATTTTCTTCTGAGCTGGTCAAAACCAAAGCTGTAGTAGCAAAAATTTTGTCTGTTTTTTTGACTTTCATTGTTATTATCTCCTTCAATTCGTCAACACTATTTGCAGAAATTCTCATAATTATATCATAGAATCCAATCACTTCTTTGACTTCGTCTACACCTGAAACTTTTACCAAAGTAGTAGTTCCAGCTCCAGCTGTATCATCGCCATCTGATGATGATGGAGATTCGGGCTAATTTTTTTTATTTTATACTTTAATTAAACATATGTTATTATGAATTATTTACTCATTATTCAGAATCTAATATTTTGTCCGCAGAAATGAATGTGTGTTGTGCTTAAATTCGATCTTTACTAATTAGCTAAAACATAGTAATCCAGAAGAGCAGCAGACCTAGATGATCAATTTATCTCATTTCAAGAGGTCTAGTAGAGATTCCTATAAACTAAAAACTATAAACTATAAACTAAAAACTAAAAATGAAATATTGATAGAAATAAAGAAGAAAAGACTAATTTATCTTTCTCTTCTAATTTTTTGATTGATGATCTTTTTGAGCAGATAACAATGCATCGTTGTTGTCTCTTTCAATTCTTTCATATGCTGATACATTTCTTTTTCCTATTTCTGCAAGATGTTTAGATTGTTTCTTTGTGTTATCAACTACATTTTTGAATATTTCAATATTAGAAAATGCCATATCATTGAAAATTCTACTCATTGCTATGGTATTTTCTGCATAATTATTCACCAATTTCGAGTACATCTCTGGCATTCTTCTAAAGTAGTCTTGGCTATTCAATAATTGGTTATTTACATTTTGTATATATGGGGTAGATATTGATTGAAAAGAATCAATTGTTTGTTTTTGATATTCAAGATAGTTTTCTGCAACATCTCTAGTAGCTTGAAGTGTTTGTTCTTGAACTTGATTAACGGTTTCAGTATAACGTGGAATCTGATTTCTTGCTTCTCTAATACTTTCATCTATACTTTTTTTTGACTCATCAAAAGCTTGTTCAAGTGATTCGGTGTTTTGTTCTACAATTCTATTATATAATCTTTGATTACTTTGGTAAATATTATTGTTATTTAAAGATGAAGTTTGGTCATTAATTTCTTTTTTATCGCTCTTAGACATTGTAATATTATATAGTTTCTATACTATATAAACACAGGTATCTATTGGTTTTTAATACCATGAAAGGGCTTATTCATCACAAATCGGCTCATATTGATCAATTGCTCTTTTCGTGATGAATACTTCTGCATCATCAGGATTAACAAAAATATGGCCGTTTCTAAGTAAATATCTCTTACATGATGACGGATTTCTAAATTTGAATGGTCATGTTTTTTATTGATATCTCTCGTACAAGCCTCCATGTAAACTTGCTCAAAAGTTACAGGACTTTTCAAATTACTTTTTGTCTTTTCAATCAAACTTTTTACAACAATATGGACTAACTGTCGTACCTCAAGAGAAACTTCGTCAGATAGCATATTTATTTATCTAAATTTTAGATTTTTAGTGGGCGTCCCAAATTATCGGTCTGGTTATTACATTTAATACTTGAAGAGAAATAATTATTTGTATTCTCACCTTCGGTGTGTTTATCCTTTTCATTATTAAATTCATTTTCAGATTTTTTCTTTTTTATATGGCTAGTATATTTTGAAATAAGTTGAAATTCTTCTTTGAATATTGTATACTTCCAATAGTATTTGTTAACAAGAGTCGAGATAACAAACCAAATAATACTATTGACTATGACAGTGATTAAAAATCCATAATAATGAGCCATAAATGACGCCGTTATTGTGCCCCCAATAAGATACGGCATTTGGCGCTTTAATACTGATTATAATAAATTATCCAAAAGAACTACTACTCATTGTTTATTGTATAACATAGTTTATAGACAGGTAAAAGATAACTGATACTTTTGAAAGGTTTATACCATTATCTGGAGATTACAATAAGTAAGATATTTCTAAATTTATTATGTATAGCGGGTCCTGTCTATTGGACAAAATTGCATTTATTTATAGGATGATTATGAATTACCATATTAAGATAGATATTCTATCTGAATGTTAAATGTTGGAGAACAGTTGGATAATATTCTTTTCAGACGACAATTGTATATCATAGATTTGAAGTCATCCACCATGATCTGAAGGAAAAAGATAATTTAGATAATGATATTAAATTAAGGACAAGAAATTGGTAGCAAATAGAAAACTTATTACGGGACGATAACCCCTAAATCCTAGTTACATTTTACAATGTGTGTTCTAGACACAAATGCCATTTTGCCCCCTAACTATACTCCGGTGATTATTGACAACGCTGTATCGATATTTGTGTCAGTTTTAACGAATTCCATCCCTACAGGAGCTATAACTAAAATTCCAAAAAGAAATCTTAGTAAAACTACTATAACGATAATTGCTATTATAATCAAAATAATTGTCCAAAGTGTTCCAAGCATATCTTCAAGAAATTTTATCAATAATAGTTTATATACATGTACCATCATTTATCATGGATGTTATATATTATGGTAATATCATACAGAAAAGAATAATACTATAAAACATCTATAATCGCTATTGAAATTACATGTTGCCACGTAGTTGATTAATACTGGATCATAATTGATTTTGATTTATCATTTGACAATCATTGTCTTAGTAATGCTTCGCCTAGTAAGCCTATTAGGATTATTTAACCCGAATGTTACTACTATAAAAACATTGTTATAAATTATATTTCAATGAAGACTTTCATGAATATTAGTATTCCAGTGGTATTAACCATTAGTTTGGTATTATTACTAAACACGGGAGGCTCCAGTATCTATGGACAAATTATAGGACAGACAAATCAGACCAATCAAACTAGTGGACAAAACACAACACAACAAGCTCAACAGCAATTAGATCAAGCTAATCAACAGATGCAACAAGCTCAACAACAAAAACAGCAAGCTGAGCAACAATTACAACAATCAAACCAAACCCAACAACAGCAACAATCCAATCAATCTAAGCAACAAGAGCCAGAAATGAATGAAAAATTGCTTAATTATACAAATGCAGCTATCTTAGCTTTAAACGACGATAACACAAGTGCAGCACAAGACAATCTCGTTCAGATTCAAAACGCACTGATCAACGCCAGTGGAAAACAAGTAGTAGTAGTTCCAGCTCCAGCTGTATCATCACCATCTGATGATGATGGAGATTCGGGCTAATTTTTTTTATTTATAACTTTAATTAAATATCTGTTATTATGAATTATTTACTCATTATTGAGAATCTAATATTTTGTCCGCAGAAATGAATGTGTGCTGAGCTTAAATTCGATCTTTACTAATTAGCTAAAACATAGTAATCCAGAAGAGCAGCAGACCTAGATGATCAATTTATCTCATTTCAAGATCTAGTAGAGATTCCTATAAACTATAAACTATAAACTATAAATGAAATATTGATAGAAATAAAGAAGAAAAGACTAATTTATCTTTCTCTTCTAGTTTTTTGATTGGTGATCTTTTTGAGCAGATAACAATGCATCGTTGTTGTCTCATTCGATTCTCTTGTATTTCGATATTTGTTGATACTGTTGTCATCAAAAAAAACTTGATAGAAAAACTTTATATCTAACCCAAATATCATTTTCAAAAAGTTGGTACTAGTATCTGTAGGTAGATTAAATCTCAGAGGATAGTTCTGGGATTTTATTTTATCATGAACTAAATATTATCTTGGTTATCAGAAGACTGTTTTGATACAATCTTAGGTCTTTTTTATCAGTCTTGTTGTAATAATTTGATCTCATTAAACCTTTTACTAAAAGAATGTTCCGTGATGCCTCTGAAAGGTGGCGCTCTATAACAAACAAGTGTATCATAAACATAGTGGAGGAATAGAGTATGATCTATCAGTAACAGGAAATGAAAAACAATTATCTATTTTGTTGACGTGTTCTTATGGGTATTAGGACAGACACATCTTTTTCTATCGTCGTAGAGGCATTCTCATTGCCATTATATTGTTGAAGATTAATATTAAGATAGGATTCAAAATATAAAATGAAGGTCTTTTATATTCAAAAATACTCAAAAATGCTCATTATAACAACTACAATACTTATTATAACTCTAGGAATTTCAGAATTAAATTACAGCTATTCTCAACCATCACCTCTTACAATCTCTGAGGACCAAACCAGTCAGCAAGGAAACGATCCATCCTTAATCAATACCTTAAACCAATCTAATGAGGTCCCAATTCAACAATCCATTAATTGGAATCAATCATTAATACTTGATCCTGCTAATGTTTTCTGCAATGACGATGGAGCGTGTGGGGGAATAGTAGAAGTCGCTTTTGAGAGCAACAACACCCTTGTATTAGAATCTTATAATAGCTATCGTATATTCGATATTGCAGATATGGCAAAAAATCTTAGTGGCTTTCAAATTATTGATATATCTACAACGCCTCAAGATGGAAGCATAAAATATTTAGTTGTCATGTCAAAATAAATTCATTGATCTATTTTTTCTCCTCAAGACGCGACTATCCAACGCCGCGCTTTACGGGTGGCGCTTCAATCTTCACATAGGAGACGGAGTCAAAAAATCCGTTTATCGATCCTATTATTCAAGTTTAAGTAATGGAAACAAAAGAATAAGTATGATAATCTATTATTAATGGCATAGTAAGATATTTGCTTAATCATCAGAATTTTTAAGGCCCCTATTTGTTCTTATTACAATTTTGAGGGATCGTCAATTATCGTACAACTTATCGATTAAACATTGTATGTTAATTAATTTCATTGTCGTCTAAAATAGGTCATGTTTTACTGTATCTATAGATTGTTAGCTTTCTAAACTTTACTAATATAACGACTTTATTAATTTAAGAAAGGTGTATTCATAATAACGGTTCTTACCTCTAACAACCTTTTTCGTAAAGTCATGATATTAATATTTGCAGCAGTAGCAATCTTTGCTTGAGAAATTTTTTGTTTATGTTTCCTGCACATGATGTAAAGGATGGCTGCAGCCAAAGAGAGTGAATTCTTACCCGATAATATGCTTTCATTTTGTATAGCTATTAGCATATCAATGGACTCTCTTACTGTTCTCTCATGAATATTAGCCACGTCAGCAATTTTCCGAATAAAAATAGAGGGCTTGAATTGGACGGGAGTTATTTTTAGTTCTCTTGTAATGAGCCTATAACACTTGCCAGCAAAGATCTCATTTGCTTCTACTATTTGTGAAATCTCTGTCAACGTTCGTGGAATACTCGAATTTCTACATACTACATAAACACATGCAACTATCAATTCCTTGATTGACCTTCCTTTTATCAGTCCCTTTGTAAGAGCCTTTTTGTAATACAAAAGTGCGTCCTCTATGCATACTGAGGTCAAGGACAACTTGTCTTTTAACCTGTTCAACAGATCTAAGACTATATTTAGATTTCTATTCTTGTTTGAACAACTTACTATTTTAGTAAGGAATTCAATCTTATTGTGTTGCCTTTTGTTAGAAAATCTCTTTGAGCTTTTAGTATTATAGTCTGCAATAGCAGTTGACATTCCATGGACATTTAGAGTTAGGGACCGTGGATATCCAGTATTAGTATCACTTGTATAATTATAGAAGTCTATATTTAATTCCGTATCATATAGTTTGTCCTGGACAACCATACCACAGAGATTACAGATCTTTTCACCATTCTCATAATCATAAATAACAGAGTGTTGATGTGTTGGAATCTGAGGTTGTGAATCTTTTACATTCTTGGCAACCAAAATATTAGACAATGTCTACCTTTAAGCAATATTCTATAACAAGTGGTTGTTTACAAATTTTATATTTATTTCTTAACTATTACAAAAGGATACAAATAGACACAGGTGCTATTCTAAAGGTCATTGTCTTTTTTGGTACAAGAGTCTACCAATTAGCATCCTCAGATCCTACGTAGCCAAGTATGACATTGTCCAATCTCCATACGACATGGGGCTAGCGTCGTCATAAAAGCGGCTTTATATTTATACTCTATGAGAGTAATGATGTTAGATAGGCCTATCATAAGGAAGAGTGTCAATGGTTCAACCCACTGTTGCAAATAAGGTGATCTAAGACATTAATGACGGGATTAATCCAGTTATAGTCTTATTATAGTTTATTAAATCATACTCGATATAAAGTGAATATTTTTTTTATATGACAGCAAAAAACGTATACACAATACCTATCTCTAGTGAATTGTTGCAAAGAATAGATAGATCTTCTCCTGCTCATGTTGGTAGGCTCCGAAATGCGGTGGATTTTATTGCTCCTATAGGTACACCTGTTCTTGCTGCAGCAGATGGTGTTGTAACTCACATCAAGGATGACTCGAATGTTGGAGGTCCTGATGCATCATACTGGTTTTATACTAATTTCATTACAATAAGACATTCAAACGGGGAATACTCTCGATACGACCACCTTGATTACAAGAGTTCCAAGGTCAAAGTAAATCAGAGGGTACTGGCCGGTGACAAGATTTCCAAAGTTGGAATGACCGGTTATACTTATATTCCACATCTACACTTTCAAGTATTTGTATTCACAGGTTACAATATTTGGACCGATTTTGATACAATAGAGATTAAAAATTTTAGAAATATTTTGTAGGTCAGTTTCTATACGAATATAGTGAGGGTTAAAACATGGATTATGTTGACGATACAGCGATTTTGAATGAGGTTCTTATCTCACTTGAGCTTGAAATCTCTACTGTAGATGCAAATAATGCTAGTTCTGGTGATAATCATTATGTGAACATCGTGTTTTCTGATGGCACACGCCTTTACGAGCCTTTTAACTTGAAACTTTATGATGAAATCGGGTTATCTGAAATACCTATTAGTATTGGGACTTTGCCACACCGTGGTAAGAAAAAAAGGTTTTCTCTCCCAGTCCCACCCGCACTTGACCGCAAACTAGTTGATATTGTTGAGGTATTCATTCGCAAGGACGGTACTAACGGATGGTTTGTAGGTAGCATACTTTTGTTTGCTAATGGCCACTCAATGCCCTTAATTGGAAATAGTAACGTCAATCAATTCCTTGACAACGATAATGCTGTGCTGATGCTTCGAGATTGGTCTACAGGGTCGTTCTGTGTCGCCCCAGCTACCAGTGCTCAAGATCCACTGCCACGATCCGGTTACCGTGTCTTGGGTCCTGTGGTGGGCCAAGTCTCAGACACTTCTGCAGTTATACTATATCGGGTGGACAGAGCGGGCTACTATCGCTTTATAGCATTTGATACTGTCACCAATCTTAAGGTACATGATGAAACCCAAAAGATAGAGCCCACTTATCGGTTCAATTTAACCGGTCTTCTACCGAATAGACATTATAAATTTGAACTCAATTTTTTGCGCGGTGGTCTTGAAACTCCAGTGCCTGATGGATCAGGATCAGTTCATACATATCCTGCTGAAGGGTCTCTTGGAAAATTTACGTTTGCATTTGGTTCTTGTGTCAAATCTAAAAAGCAAACAGCACAGGGATCATGGACGGCTATAAAGGCTTTGGCGGAATCACCATCAAATGATAATGGGCCTGTGCACCTGTTCGTTCATCTTGGTGACACGTTCTATTTTTACGATCATGTGACCAAAGAAGCACCTCGCAATGTAGAAACAATGCATGCTGCTCATGTCTCAATGCGACGTCATCTGGAATTCCTCGATATGGCTAAGGTGGTACCATCATGCGGAATCTGGGACGACCATGACTTTGCTGGAAACGATAAGGACAGCAAAGCTATTGATAGTGAGTTACGGATGCAGGCGGTAAGGACCTGGCTACAGTACTGGGGAAATCAACCCATTTCACCTGAAGAAATTGGTAAAACAGGACTAACCACTAGGATTTCTTATGGCCTAGTTGATATTTATTTGCTTGATGGTCGATTTAGCCGTGATAAGGACAGAGGCATATACTTTGGTAATGAGATAGTTGGTAAAGTACTTGATACGATCGATAAGCGTGGTGCCGTATCTCCGCGGGTTGTAATACTGGGTACTGGTATCAGCTGGAACCATCATGCAGAGGATGGAGAGGGTTACGGTCAAAGTATATACGATGATGAGCGAGAGCGGCTTTATAGAGAATTGGCAATTCGAATGGGTGGCACTATCAACGGTCTCCTGTTTATCTCAGGAGATACTCACATCAATGAAATTTACCATATTGATTTAGGCGAAGGTCGTATGGCTCCAGAATTGGTTTCATCGCCGCTTACCCTTAATACTGGTTTGAGAAGACCTCGTGATATTAAACGTGAGCGCGTTGCTAGTTTCTCTTCAAAGGAAAAGCGAGGTTTTGCCACCTTGACGATTGATACCTTGAAAGAAAGTAGAGATAACTGGACAGCGACTGTATGTTATTTTCAGGAGGCTGCCGTAGCTCAGTATGAGAGGCGTTCATACGTCCTCTTAAATGGTCAGTTCACGCCATTTACAAGAATGTAAATAATCCTAATGATTTAGAGTCTTATAATTACATAGTGCTTTAATTAAAACAAGATTAATGGGAACGTACAACTGATTCTGAATTTTGTGAGATTAAGTCCCGTATACTATGCGTGTTTGGTCGGACGAGTATGAAATTTCATAGTAGTTTAGAACTTTTTTTGAATAGTTTATGTTCTATAATCTAATTCTTACAACTGATTATCAAACTTTTAATTATTAAAAAATTTTAAAACAAGATTTGTTACCTTGTGAGATTGCAAATCATCAAACTTATAGACAACGTCACATAGCAACGCAAAACATCAGGGAATCAATGATATCATTGTCTTTTGTCTTATATGTTTATTATATTTACTGCTACAACGTTACTTAGTAAAAAGGAAAAGGAGAGATCATTATTCAACTAGCAGTGACCGTCAAGACCACAAGGTACATGGCTAAGGCAGCCCATAGTTAATTAAAAGATATTGGGACAATAATCGAAAGACACTCGGGAGAAGAAGAGAACGAAACTGAAACTGCTGCAAATCACGTCTTTCCACCGTCTGGCAAAAGAAACGTGCCAAGTATATGAACAGTGGTTGTTTTTCCAGCACCGTTTGGTCCAAGTAACGCAAGAACAGTGTCATACTTGACAACGAAGTCGATGCCGTCAAGCACTTTAAGGCGTTTGAACGACTTTACCAACCCTCTTTACTACAGTCGCATTTTCTGTCGGTGTATAATTTTTGATTAATCTATTATGACGCATAATATCATGTTTTTTGCCTGTTCCGCGGATGGACAAAATACTAATCCCTAAAACTGCAGAAACCACTCATAAAGGTATTAGATTATGAAAAGCCATCTTTAGGGTTAAGTTTTATTTGATTAAAAGTGGTTTTAAAAAATAAAGGAAAAGAAAACAAAACCACGTTGGATACCAAAGATTCTATTGGCAGTAGGAAGGCTTTTCAACACAGATCAAATGTGTCTAAATAGTAAATAGCGGAGAGGCACAATGTCTTATGCTGAGTGCCAAATATTGGCTGGCTTCCAAAATGGTTATCTGTTACAGATCCATCCAATTTTATACTAATTGCATAGTCCCCCAAAATATTAATTTGCGTTGGAACATTGTTTACCGGTCCTTCTCTCATAGTTACAGTTGATGTACCATTATACAGTGTGGAGTTAATGGTGTTGTCTATTGTTGGTTGCCCGGCTAATTTAAAATCATAAATCGAATGAGTATGGTTTGCAGTACCGTCAACTTTAACCATATAAAATGTTGAGTTGAATATAGGTGACATAGTAGTTGAATTGATGTTAGAGAACTTGAATGCGCCGCCCAGTATCCATGCTGGATCGGCTGAGGTGCCATTATTAGTGGTGCTAGTAATGGAGCCCCTTATTGCGTCATCCGTAGGATTGGTCAGATTTTTTGAGTATGCTGTATGGAGAGAACCAAACGGAATCACTAATGAAGATAATAACACTACTGCAAATATAGGCAAAAGTTTGAAGAATCGATTGTTCATCAATAACAGTTTAAGGCCACATTATATAAGCAATGCCCATTTTGTTTTTGAATTGGATGTTACAATTGAGGATTTATTAAGAATTGAATCGGATAGAGCAACCATAACAGTATCCGGTTAAGCCTTCATCGCCAACTCCCTGTAAATGGAAAATCCATTTAATTTAAAACAGCTTTAGGTATTTTATTTAATCAATTACAATTCATAGTAGTCAGATAATCAGCCAATACTCGGATAATGACAATACGCCTTATGGGTTAAATGGGATATACGATTAAATCAGCTTTCATGTAAAAGAAAGACCTTTCTATTACATCGTCTTTGTGTATAGGAGATTATCTATGCAAAACAAAAACATTGTAACTAAAAATGTATTCTATGGAATCGCGGGTTTGACTTTACTCATTATAGCAATATCTTTAGCAACACAAACACCTTCTAGTGCCCAGATTCCACCTGAAATGAATGGAAACAACAACAATAACACAACTATTTATGAAAACAATGCATATCAAGCCCATAATTATGTAAAACTTTTAGCGCAAGACATGGAGAACCGACTTGATAAATCTGCGACAATACTTGAACTCACCGGTATGTTGCCAGAAGTTAAAAATTTAACCTCTGTGAATATGCTTGACGAAACAATAGGACAGCAAAAAGGAATCCCCCAAAACGCGGATATCCCTAAAAGACAAGTAGCAAAAGACATTTTGGAAAAATATGGAGAGTTTCAGGTGGTGTTCTTTTTGATGCCGAATGGTGATATATATATTGAGGAGCCATATTCTCTTCAGGAGAATCTCTCTAAATCTAATTTTGCGTTCAGAGATTACTACAAGGGAGTGATAACTAATAATGATACTTTCCTGGGTAATGTAATAGTATCTGCATCCTCTGGTCAGAATCAGGCCGTGATGGCGGTGCCCATCTATTCAGGGACAAATGGATCATTAACAGGAATATGGGCTGGCGGCTTGGATATGAGTGAATTTAACAAGAGCCTTCAATTATTGAATCTGACCAACAATGAACGCATAGTATATGTTGACAATCTTGGTAAGGTGGTTGCTGACTCAGACATACAATCATCTAACCGAAACGAATCATTTGCCAATTTGCAGGAATTCAAAAATGCCATTAATGGGAAGTCAGGCACCGTTAAAGAAATAGTTGACGGCACGGAAATGCTAGTCTCGTACTATCCAGTCAAAGCTCTTTCCAACAATTGGGCCGTTCTGTTAATTCAACCAAATAATGGCAATTCTGTTTTATCATCCAGCAATTATGCAATAACCAATAATAGTATAATGGAAAACGATAAGCAAAAAGAAATGCTATTACAAAATACAAAGTGAAAAATGCCCTTGTTAGATATTATGGACAATCATCTCAGGAAATCGTATTTGCACTTCAATAAATGAATGACGGAGATTAACCCAACCAAAATAAGTTATGATTCATTTGGTTTTGTGGGAAATACACTAATTTTCCATAAAACATCTGGTGAACCATTTTCAGTCATATATGCTACAGATGCCTCGGTCAGATATGAAACTAAATGACTAGTAAGATATTGGGTAAGTATTTGTTCTATTTTTTTTCTATTATGATGTATTGAGATTTCAAACATATGTTACTTCAATTATTTTTATAAATAGTAGATCAAAATTAAAATAGTTAAAAAGGCGGGTCCAGAGATAGTAATGCCGATATCGGTCTTCTTGATTTGTATAAATATAAAGTAGGTTCTGATTTAGACCATGACCACACCTTGAACAAGAGGCTATCCTTTGTTCACATGACACATCTAGGTTCTGCCTGCTCAATTTGTTTCGGGCCCTCAAATTATTGTAGGAGCGATGTTCACTGAAATATTTAAAATTCATTGATATTTCTTAACTTTTGATACTTAAATCCTGGATATAGCCCATACCGTTACTATAAATATATAGCTGGTTCGGTAGAATCATGAGGATATCTATATGAGTCTGATAAGAGTGTTTTACTATATCTATTTATGGTTCCGTACTATAATCGGTACAAAATAGGTGTCTGAGTTGATGGTATCCAGTCCGATAGCTATTCGAATGTTATTCATTTAATTGAGAATTTAACATGTCTATTATATTTTTTTATACTTATATGAATCCATAAATCGAAGGATTCAGAACCTTTGAGTATTCAAGTTCGATCTTATTATGATATCTATCTAAATCTATAAAAAGGATTGCTAGCTTGCTTGAATCAAATCGATTTGTTACATGTATGAAATGCTAGCTCACCAGATATCATAAACAATATCATTCCTTAAAAGATGATGCTGACCAATGAGTAACAGACTGCCTAACTATTGTTCAGGGACACTCTTGCCATTGAGTTGAAGTGCTACTAATTTGTAGTCCCTATTCTGGCGTCACGGACGTCATCTACTCTATGAATGCAATTTGTAACACTGCCATCATTTCTTCTGCAATGAGATCATGTAATTGGCACTATTCAAAGCAATCCGGAAACTGTCAAGGATATCACCAATTCCATACTTAATGCAAGTCATCTGGATTTCTTAGATGCAGAGTCTCCTTTGCCAAATCACTCTTACAGTTTTTTACAAACTCTGGGCCATTGTTTATTCTTCGGCACAGTAACCTCATCACTGGACCCACAATAGGAATAGTAATCATTGGTGTTTTGAAAGGAATGCATTCACAAACTACCCAATAATCTTAAATCGAACCATTCATTGGTTGTAAGTATGAATATTAAAAAGATCTCCTGCCTCTGCATAATGGCTTTAATTATTTTTGTATTGACAATCACAGCCGTCTCTGTCACCCCAGCAGCAATCTCTCAGAATATGACCGGTGGTAATACGACCGGACAAATCGGTAGCTCTCAAGCAGAAGTTGAGGCACAGTGTTCGCTTAGCCCCGCTTGTATTACCTGAAAATACAATCTAATATATCGGTGCCTAACACAGACTGTAAAGTTAACGATAAATCTATAGGTTTCATCCGCACTAACTATTTAAGATTTATCAGACAATAAGAAATAGAACTCGACCAGAGGTATCATATAAACCATTAATCTATACTTTGACGCTCTTTCATTAAGGAAAACCTCAAAAGCATTATCTAGATTTGTTAACAGAAGCCACACTGCGATAAAAGACTAGATACAAAAGTACCTACCTCAAAGACCATTATCAAAAACAAAGAAAATTGACTAATACATAGTTGATGAAACCTTAATCAGAGTTGGTTCGGAATTAATCTGGCTCTAGATTGCAATCCAAAGCCAGAAAATAGGATAAATCTCGCACTATCCGTCTCTAAGGAAATAAAAATACTAATTGCTGAGCGATTTTTATCAAGTGTTGCCAGAGGTTACGGAAAACAGCCTTTTTCAACTGACTGTTGTGACTCTGATAATGACTTTTCATGCAGCATAAGAGATAACTGTCCTCGTACTTTTGATCCAGATCAGAAAGATATCGACAACGATGGGATAGGCGACCTATGTGATTAAGCTTAAAAGCCAACGGAATTCTTGTTGCATTGTACGTTCCTATTTCTTGTATGTAACTAATATTTTGGTTTATTTCATATTTAACATCAACTAGATGATGAATCTATAATTTATTTAATATTTTTTAATTAAGATAACCATTCCAATAATCATACTAAGAGACAATGATACACTACAAGGTGATTTAGATGCAATATGCGATGAAAATACCACATCAACTGATATTTTGCATATTTGATAAATTCTAAATATGATTGTATCTTACATAGAAATTACCTAAATCATTACATCCATCACATATTCCTTCCACTTTGTAGAAATACTGTGGGCTGCGTTCATTATCTGGATGTGGCATCATGTTCTGCCCACTTTATTTCTACTAGGATGTTTAATTATAGCTGAATATTTTCTCTTTTTTTACGAAACTATCTTTAGGTAATAGAATACTATAATTATAGTAGCAAATCTCGTAATCACTCACTAACAAATAACACCATAACCTAATAGATTGTAATTACCGTTAAAAGATTTGTAATATAACATAATAATCCTGATAATCTGTTAATATTATAATGACATCTGTCAAGATTACAAAAGGCTTCTTTTGAGGATCTCAAGGCTATCCTGTTATTACAAAAACAAGCTTTTGTAAGTGAAGCAGACATATACAATGATTTTGATATTTCTCCCCCCATTACTTCAAACATTAGAAGAATTAACAAAAGAGTTTTCAGAATCAATAATTCTTAAAGCGTAATTAGGGGATGATATAGTTGGATCGGTTAGAGGATTTCAAGTGGATGAAACTGTATTTATCAAAAGATTAATTATTAATCCTCATTTTCAAAATCAAGCCATGGGAACAAACCTTATTAAATCGATTGAAGATTCATTCAAAGACAATAAAAGATACGAATTATTTACTAGTCATAAAAGCAATAGAAATTTGCATCTGTATAAAAAGAATGGATACAAAGAATTTAATCAAATACCAATTCATGAGAATCTTACTATGATATATTTGGAAAAACATGTGTCTTGCAGATAATACTTGAGGTTGTAATAGGCAATATTGAATGTTAGATGGCCTTTCTAGATAGTTCATTAATTCTGTAATATACATGGCTGTAATTTCATATTCTGCTTGTATACAACCCTCACCTAAACAGATAATTGAAAGTTTTCTGAAGGAGAACTTAAATGAAGCAGATGTATGAGTTGAGTAATTAACCCTCATTCCTTGATTTATGCCTCCGCAAGCTAAAAGATATCTGATCAGCCGTTAAATAGTATTTTGCACTTTATTAATTGAAGAGAATATCTTCATTTCAGTAGGGATGGGTAGGAAAAAGGCATTCAGACCTATCTAACTTATTCCTACCATGGTAACATGTAGATAATTAGATATTCGCCCCTCGCTCTGTTATGATTTTGAATAGGATATAAGATTAAAGGAAATGATTTGAAAGGCTACGTTTAAGGTGTTGTGCGGGGTTAAATTATTTTATAGAATTAATTTATACTACCTGGGAATTCCGAAATTTTTAGGTAAACTGATGGTATAAGTAGATTTATGTTAGCCGATCTTTCAAATTAGTTCATTAAGCCTAGTCTATCTGTCAGTATTTTTGTACTCTACTTGTATACAATCCTCCATTAACACTGATTGTTACTTTAATTTTAATTAAATAGATACTTAAAATGTCAAACTATGCAATGACAGAATATAATTTATTAAATAGAAAATCAAAAAAATGCAGAATAAAACTCACAAGATTACTAATGCCTTTTTACTATTTTCTAGGAATATATTATTGCTAGCCCTTTATCATCCTCTAATGCCACGTTTTAACCTATATATTCCGAATATTATTACAGCCTTAAACCTTTTATAAGTGGTATACCATAGTAATGGCTATTGGAAATGTCCTCACCCCATTCGGTCATGGTGGTGGACGATGAACCAGAGATCGCAAACCTTTATAGTGAATTTCTACAAAGGTCTGGCATTAATTCGACTTGCTTCATCGATCCGCTACTAGCCCTTGAGCACTATAACCAAAATCCTAATCGATACTCTCTTGTTATTACGGATTTGTGCATGCCTAGCCTTGATGGAATAAGACTTGCTAAAAGGATAAGAGAATTTGATACCAAAATAAAGATACTATTAATTACAGCATTTTATTTCAATGACATGCTAGATACAGAAGAATATAGAGAAGCCAAACTGACGGGACTAATTCAAAAACCGACAAAGCTCTCAATATTAAGGCAAAGAATAATAGAGTTGTTGTCGAAATGACCACAATTGAAATCCTTTTTTATGAATAATCAGTTTGATTCCGATCACTTAGTATTTCCACCGAACTCGCTACCTATTTATAGTAACGCTATAATGTACAATCAGAGATGATGTAATTCTTATTCTTTAGCTATAAAAAAAGAAAATAAAGGTCAGTTTAAGTCATCCTACTCGGAATATTTGAGATTATCTTAATTAGACATTTTTGATTCTCAACTATTTTCAGCTTATTACACTACTGTATTAAGTAGAAGGTAAGTAGAAGGTAAGTAGAAGATAGATTAGATAAGGAATACAACAGACAGCACAGACAGTAAAACAAAAACTAGAATCAAGTAAATTGTCGTTAATCCAGATCAAAAATGTCTACCTGTTCTTTAAACACCATCAACTATTTTTTATTTCCATCAGACAGATTCAAAAATTTTTATCGTTTTTTACCTCAATTTTTTAGTATTTATTGATAGCGTTGATATCATACTAGCAATCCTAAACGTATTTAATCTATTAAAAAATAATTAATAAAACTTTGGTTTATTTTTCTGCTCGAAACATTACAATCGATAATATAGTTTGATACTCATAAACATATAACTCATGAGTTTGATATTAACGGTATGTGCATTGGTAATAGCTGGGCTCATGACAGTATACAGTTTATCAATATCAGATCTAGTTTTTTGTGTTAGCAAATCTTTTTATGATGATAATGAAAAATCATTGCCATCCTATCTCAGTGGAGGGAATTTGAAGCCTCTAGCGGACAAGAGTTTGGTAGAAATAGTAAAAAGTTTTAAGAATTCTTCAGGATTTTACAAAATTAATGGAACTTTAGAAAATCAGGGTACGCTCATACTTTCAGATATTAAAGTTGTAAAATATTACAAAATTCCTTCGGTAAATGATACAACTTTAATATGCTATGAGGAAAACGGTGCTAGATGCGAATATAAATCAATTAATCAATTACCTTCACAAAGTTTTTTCTTAAACATTCCTGATCCAAAGATGAATTCTAAGTAATGGTCTTATATTCTCATACGATAAAAAATATTTGCATATAGAGGTAAGACTGAGTCTAGATATTCTCCAAGATAGACAGATCCATGATATATCAAAATTTTACATTAGCGGTCTATCTCTGTCTTTATTTTCTCTTAAAATCCTCATCTTCGGTTTCATTGAGGATATTTTATCTCGATTAATTAGATTAAAACTAAGTATATTGCAGTTATTTTACTACTACTTCTCCTACCATTGAGGGATGATAAATGCAATAATATGGATATTCGCCAGAATCATCAAATTTGATACTAAAATATTGATTAGGTATAATTGCGTTTGAATCAAATTCTTCTCCTGCATCATTATCATCATCTTGTCCAGAAGTTACGGTGTGTGATATAGCGTCACCGTTATACCATGTAATTGTTTGACCCTTTTCTATTGTGATAGGATTTGGAGAGTAGGAACTATCACCATTTATCCCAACTATGACTGCCGGAATAGAATTGGCATTCTGTGAATCAGCTTGCTCGCTATTTTCAGACTGTTCCTGTTGCGTTTTACCATTAATTGTCGTACTAACAGGAGAAGTGTTAGTACTATTTGTTGCGCTAGCGGAAGAAGGTAAGATTCTAAAAAGCGAACCAGTATAACTTAACACATACAGGTATCCATCTGGCCCTGTTTGTAGGTCTGTTATGCCGCCGAACCCTTGACCAAATACTATAGGTTGATTTTCTTTAGGATCATTAACTTCTCTATCTACAAGCGGTGCTGTGTTTTCTACATATCCACTATCAAGGGATAGATCATTTCGCGCCTCATTAAGAATAAATCGATATAAAAGACCATTATTTATGTCACCAACAAACATGTTATTTTGATATTGTGTTCCTAACTTATCGGAATTCAGAAATTCTAACGCTGTAACGCCTATTGGCGTAACCCAAGAGAATTTTGGTTCGGAATATGACCCTTTTCCAAAATATACCAAATCTTCAGGTGTTGCTCCTGTGCCTAAAAAGTCATTCTTTGAAAATCCTTGAATTAATGACCATCCTCCATTAAATCCTGGATATACCAAATTGATTTCATCACCAGCTGTAGGTCCATTTTCTGTATCCCATAAGTTACCAGTCACCGGATCAAAATCTATTCCGAAACTGTTTCGAATACCCATTGCATAATACAAATTAAATGGAGATTCGTCTCCAAATATAATATCGCCTTTGACGATATCACCGTCTTGAGTGACTCTTAGTACTCCACCAAGTCCATCTGGTTCCCGTCCATTTTCATTATTCTGTGCTTGGGTCCTGTGTCCGCCCACTTCTCCTATTACATAATAGACGTTGTTATCCGGTCCAATTCGAATTTTACCTCCATTGTGCTCTCCTCTCCCATTATCTGGAATTGCAGGAAGATCTAATAATAGAGTGGGATTTTTTAGTTGCACGTCAACATATTCATATCGATATAATCTGTTCCCTGACGGGTCGACATTGTCTTCAAAATCACTACCATCCTCATCGTTGCCTGATTCAGTATAAGATAAGAAAACATCAATTTTTCCATCCGGTTGTTTTGCTAAGGCAATACCTAATAGACCTCGTTCTATGCTATTAGCCACAGCCACATCAAGCACTGGCGTATCTTGTATCTGACCATCTATAACATGCATTACCTTCCCCGTCTCTTTTTCAGTGACCAGTATATCGTTAGGTCCTAAAAATGCCATACTCGTAGGTTTTTCAAATCCACCAGTTACATTTTCTACAACAAGATTGTTATCTTTTACACTGGGTCCATTAGGTGATACAGGAGCTTTTGCATATGCTCCATATGATAAATTAATTGTAGAATAATTTGAACAAAATAACAAAAATATACAAAGGGCAGACAAAACAAATAACTTATTACTTGTTTTTTTTACCAATATTTACTGATTGTGAATGGCGTATTAAAGAGTATTCATGAACTAACTAGTATATTAGACATCAACTAAAACTAATCATAACTTGTGTATTGAATCAAAATAACCCTAGTATGATATTTGAGGTAAAAGTATAATAACATTAGCCTTAGAATATTAATATTTAATTCTTAAAATTTCAAACATCCTTTTTCTAAACAATATGCGAACTGAGATTGATAAAAATAATACCCATAGACTTACCACCGTAAATTCTGAATATTCTATCATTTACTAAAAGATGTCTTATTAGCGATTAATAATATTTTTCCTATCATTACAGGTTAAACTTCTCAGATTAAATTAATAATGATATTAAAAAATAAAACACAATCATAAATTCTCCAACTTGCTTTAACTCCTAAGTTAGTTTTCAATGAAACTTTGGACTGCTTTCATACTATTTGATACAGTGTGACTCAGCTCCACATTATCATTCACGTCTTAATTACAAATCATTTGTATTGTAATATTAGTAGGTATTGGATCTTTATCAATTTGTTGAGTATAACAATTATTGAATATCAATGATGCCAAACTTTGATCGTTAGGATCAGAATAGGATGGAACTAATAATTGCTCTCCGTAAGCGCTTAAATAAGGAGAAAAGAGAGATACAAAATATGCCATGGATATGAGTTGATAATTTCTTATTTTTCTATACATGTGATATGATTTTTTCTTAAAAAGTTGTTAATCAATAGGTCAGGAAATTATATGATACAACGGGTCAAACCTTGGTTTCAATGCTTTTGTGGTTTTAATTCTACGAAAAAGCAAGGTATAGTAATTCTGTGCAGTGCTAATACCAACTATTAACATTAGAGTGGGAGAATGACTGTATTATTTGTAAATCAAAAGATAAATCTTAAGTACTAGGATTACTAAACATGATACTCTCGTATTCAAAAACCACAGGACAGGTTGGACATGGTTTAGGACATCAAGCTTATTCTGTCCTGAGTCTGATTAAATAATATGAAAATATACTGAAAAATCAATTGCTTTACTGAATCGATTAAAGTAAATTTAATGTATATCAAATAATATTAATGGTAGTTTAGAAAGGTATGACTATGTCAAACCAATATGTTTCTAAAATTGAGACATTGTCTATGTACAAATTTACTGATTATAGAATCGCAGTATGATGGTTATCTATCGCATTCTGACACTCTTGTTAATCGCCATTACACGATTTAACAACCTTAGCAATTTACTCTGTCTTGAGGGCAAGATCACTATACTCTACTATTCTTCTTTCTGCCTGGAAATATATAATCTCTAATAGTTTCTAAGCCAGCCGGTTCAATGAAATATATCTTTTCGATTCCATTATAGGATATGAAAGAACTATTTAGCAAATAGAATATGTATTCTCTCAGAATCAATTCAGATGTTGGTATCACTCTCTGTACGCTCAAATATATTTCAGAGAATGATGATCCATAATACATTAATACATGCTAATAATACTGGCTCTGTAATAGCTATCTTGAGATAAACTGAAATAGTATTCTTATTATTTGTGCATTCATGATTCATATTACTATTTACCACATTTCTGTCCAATCTACTCAATAATGTTATTTGATATTTCGTTAGTGCCTCGTGAATCATCGCTTTCTTCGATTCCTTCTGTAGCATTGGTTAAGGTGTTGTTATAGACTTTATTTTCGACAGAGTTATGATAAATATAGATTCCTTGACTCTCACAGTTACTTATGTCATTATCATAAACTTCGTTGTTAGGTGATTGAGACAAAAATATACACTTTTCCTCATCATGAACATCATTATTTCTTGCAATAGAATCGGACATATTCCTGCTAAACATAATTCCGGACCCTGCACTGTTATAGACTTCATTACCTTCAATAGTTATATTATAACAGTCAAGAGAACATATTATGCCCATTGCTCCATGGTCATGTACCGTGTTGTTTCTGATCAACATATCATGAGTTGCAGTATGAGGGTCAAAACCATACATAAAGTTATGATGAACATGATTGTCTTCTAAGACTAAGCCACCTACCCCAACAGAATAAAATCCAAACCGATCATGGTGAATCTCATTATTCTTTACTATGCTTGTTCCATTATTGCCATAGTAGCTAATACCAGAACAACCGCTACCGCATTCATAACCTAAATAAGCTATTTCAGAATTGGTAATGTTCGTTGTTCCGGTAGTTTCATCTTCTATTTTTATATATGGTCTGGGTATAGCATCAATACCAGTGTGCTCAAATTCTCTGCTAGGTAGTATGTCAACTTCAAACTTTATGAAATCATTATTCTCAGGATCCCACGAAGTAATTTTTACAGAATCTATAATTAAATTACCAAAAACCGTAATAGAATTTACACTATCTCGGTCACCATCACCGTTCTTATCTCCAGCTAACATCTTAAGCCATTTGGTATCACTCGAATTAATCACAAGTGTTGAACCTTTTTCGACTACTATGGTAGCATCCAATATCCAAGTATTGTTAGTGGAATTATCTTCTATTCTTAGAATCTCTTGATTTTGAATACTGTTGTATATATCAGTAAGAGTTGAAGGATGCGAACAAGATACAGTAATTGTGTTTTTACCACTTTCCTCATCGGAATCGTAACTGATGCAGTCAGTGTTACTGGCTTGATCCACTTCCTGAGCAAGTGACCTGTTATTTATTAAACTAGGTCCACTAAAAGACAGTATGATAACGATAACAACTGTATAAGACGCTGCTGAGATAAAACTCACGGGCCGTTTCAATTTGTCTGATTGATGATTATTCTACCAGATTATAAGAATTATCTTCTCAATGTTTTAGAAATGATACTCTTGAAAAATATTGAGAATTATTTGCAATATTCAAAATAATTACAAAGGATTTTGTACAAAATAAATTAGGTCGTACTTATTTATTGACTAATCACCATTATGTTTTTCTATCACTATGGCGATAAAAAGACAAGCTCTTATGCATACAATTGATCAGAATATTAGTACAATTTTGAACTTGTAGGTGGGATCGGCTTAATTCGATAGGTAATAAATAAATTGAGGTTAACAGTTATTGCTATGTACCTTAATTAACTGTAATTGTCCTTGTTGCAGATGCTGAAATATGCTCAGCGTCACCAGCAAAGTATGCTTGAATTGTATATTCTCCCGGGCTTAATTGGACTCCTAAACTGTATTTACCAAACTCATTTGTTACAACGTTCTCACTATTCTCATTTATACCTGAAATTATTACGGTAGCACCTCCTATGGCTGAGTCCCCGCATTTAAGTTCACCTAGTAAATATACGGGAAGCGTACTTCCAGAAGCAACTGTTCCTCCCTTCGGATTTGAACTTAAACTTAAGGTTGGTTGACAGTCAGCCATTTGAGCCGATACTTGATTTACCGATAGTAATGTCATCGCAAATACGGATAAAGTCAAAATTCCAGTTACCTTTGCAAATATGATTAGTTTGTTATTGTGATTGTTATTCATAATTTACATGACAATACGTCATAAAATATTTAAGAGTTCTTACTTACTTAAGGGGTCTTACTTAAAAACAAATTATGACTTGAAGATCTCGGACCAGTGTAATGAAATTTGAAAAAATATTCAAAGTTCCTATCTCATATGGTTGACTTTATACTTTTGAGGTCTTTCATTAAAGCGAAGACATCAATTCCTTCAAGACTAATATCACAATAGTTTCCTGATCGAATGTGAAATAGAACCAGAGCTTTGCAGAAACCGTTGGATGGAAATCCATTGAAATTACTCGGACATCCATAATCACAATTACAAGTTTCAGCCTAATCTGCTTTTAAAGTCCAACCAGAAATTTGATTTAAAGTAGAAGCTATAATTATTTACTCTAATCGAATTATATTAATTTTTAGAGTACTGTAGATAACATGATTAATTTTAGATAAATAAAATTATTTGAACTATTTTAAATAACGGTTATTTTTACACCACTCATTTGTTATTGATGATGGCCCATGTGTATATCCTCATGATTTCCACTGAACCAGATACCTATTTATAGTAACGATATATTAGAATTTGTTATATCTCAAAAAACTAGACCATTTTTCTGATCATATTATTATTCAAGCATTGATTAATCCGTATGCTTAGGGAAAGGGCCTGCATAATACGAAAATTTTACATTTTCCCTTAAATCCAAAGATGTAAAAAGACAACATCCTTCATTGCTAAACAGAGGTTTGAGTTTTCTAAATCTTGAAGAAGCATCAAATAAAAATGTACTCGACTATTAAAGCTCGCCAAAAAGGGGAAAAGCCTGTTAGAAAGAACAATGCATTACATAAAGGGCAAAACAGAATTTTAAGATGATTATTTTCCATGCAGACTAGAAAATTGTAAACTAGAGCATATACGGGATTGGTCGAATCTATTCATTGAATATCACAACTAGGAGTTAGGAAGAGTTAATTGAACATAGCAATAGACTTATTATTAATCTCTATTTCTTCTGCAATTGCATTAATGCTATGTGTAGATTTCGAATGTAAATTAGAATTCTTTGACATGTTTGCTGACAGGAAATAGATTTGTTAAAACAAAGAAAATCTATTCGGTCTGGATAAAATAATCAAGTAGACCGAGTAAGTAAAAAGAAATCCCTTTCTAATGAGTCCAATTAGCTCAATTATTCATATTTATTTGACCTGTGAATAGGACATATATATGAAAGTGGAAAATCTATTATTATCGATCATTTTAGCCACGTTTATCGCCGGATTTGGTCTATTTGAATCCTCAAACACTAGTGCGCAGAACCCCCTTTAATGGGCTTCGGAAATAACTATCCATTGAATCATATAATTAAACTAGAGTTTGAATCTAGGACAAACATACATTGACTGTTTTGCAGTTGTGTTCTTGTTAATCATTACTATAGCCTAGACTTTAACCAAATGATCCCAAAGAAGATAAGGACGGTGTTGGATGAGTTGAGGAGAGAATTAAGTTAGTCTAAACAGCAGTAACGATAAAAATAGTCAAGGTTTGTTGTTTAGCGAAATGTTTAACTGATTACAGAACATAATTCAGACTATATAACGGATATTAAACGACTTTTTCTAGCTACAATGTTAAATAATAGTCAGAAAGAAATTAACTATTGAATATTAAAGGTAAAATGTTCCATAATTGTACGATAATTATATTGACCATACTTACATTGTATTTTCCTGTCTCTATCCAATCTAATCCAGTATCTGCCCAAGGTGACGGTTATACTCATGGATGCTCAGATGGAAAAATATCCAATCCGAATCAAAGATACCTAAATCAGCCAGGAAATGGACCTGAAAATCAAAATGAAGAATTCAGGAATGAGTATATCAAAGGCTTAAATGATTGTTATGGCAGCTACAATACCTGTTATGATCGGGGCGTCCTTGACGGAATGACTGTTAACGAAAACATGAGGACAGGTCAATTTGAGAGCCAAGTTCAAAGATACGGTGGTTGCTACGACCAGGGCTTTCATTTTGGATGTGCATTGGTAAAGGGTACTACAGAGGCTTGTTTTGATTATCTGTATGAGCCGCCCCAAAACATCGGGCAACCATGAATTAATTCATGGCAGATCCAGAGTGATCAGTCCTATTTACAAGATTAAAATATGAAGAAAATGGTCTAACCATTTCTTTGTACTTTCATAAACCTTCGGTTACAAATAAATCGATAATAGCTATTGTTAATTATTAATGCTAGGTTGAGTGGTTTTATATTGCCTAGTTTTGTTTGTTTGGCTTTCTTTGGTTTAATTTCATCAATCAAAATAGCCATGCTTTAATCTCTCAAGATCAGTAGATTCTATTGTTATTGTTTCAAATACTGATTGTGGAGAGTTTGTCATAATTCCCAAACAAGTAAATCTTAAAATTGACAAGCAGTCAGAAATTCCGAAATGTCCCTCAAAATGGTCAATAACTGGACTGATCCAGTATTGTGGACCTGATACTAACGAAATAATTACACAGAGGGTAACACCGGTGCTAGATTAGTAGAGGAAAGAGTTAAACATACAAAACCTCCAAATAATAGAGGTTGTTCCTTTAGACAGCTCTACTTGGATTTTACTCAGCAGGTCCCATCCGTACTGAAAAATGTGTTTTTGGCGGCCTAAATTGGACTGAATATTCCTCCGCCGGCCTGGTTAAAACATTGGTTGCCTACTGCTACACTGCAATCCGGACCAGTTTGATCGCCATATGCTGCGACACCAGATCCGGTGGCATCACTACCTTCTCCTATAGCAAATCCGCAATAGTCAAAATTACTATTATCAGTACCAGACCCTCCATTAGCAACACCACCTTTCTTAACTCTACATACTATCTTTATATTCTATTGGGGTGTTAGCTACATCCATGAAGGAACACATAAAGGTAACAACAACAAATGTAATTATTCTAACAACAGTAACAATAGTATTCATTGGTGCATTTATTTGTGCTATCACTATCTTAACAAAAGACTAATGCGTAGTATGTACCAAATCCAGCGTATTCTGGTGGTGGAGAAGGACCACCGATCATACCGTTCCATCCACCTAATGATGCCGCTCATAGCAAACAGCAAGAAGGGGTTAATACCAACGAACCCACATAGCTAACAGTTCTTTTAAATGGTTTGTACTAACAGATGGATAAAAAATGATAAAATTTATACCAGTCTTATCTAATTGGAAACTTCGATCTAACTTAGAATTAGTGCTTTCTTCCTCCAAAGCCTCCGAGCCTCCTGATGCCCAAGGCAGTTTTTGCCTCTTTCAATACATCATTTACATATTCTATCATCGACTCGAGAGATTCCTCTATTTCCTTCCTTCTTTTTTCAGCTTCAAATAGTTCCCTCGTTTTTTTTTCTACTTCTTTAATGAGAGTGTTATTCCACTTTGCTAAAAGTATTATCAATACTACTACAGCGACAAAGGTTGAGGTAAATAAAGTTAACATCTTTAGATTCTCGGCGGAAATTACATGTCGGATTTGAGAGTGAATTTGGTCCGTCGGTGTGACAATCTGTACAAAAATTCAGGTCTATCTCCGATGATGACAGGAGATTGGGTATTCAGTCTTTCTCCCCTTCCATAGTCATAAATAGCATAACCCGAGTTTCCCATCAGGAGAGAGCGAGTAAGGTTGTTCAATATTGTATTGTGATTTATAAAATCCTGTACATAGTTCCCAAAATAGTTTTGCCCTATCAATTTCTTGTCCACACCATTGGCTAGGATAGTCCCCGATCGATCAAAAGCGACCAGAAATTGTCTGTCCCCGAGTTCCACATTTCCATATTTTGCAAAAAAGGGCTCAGTGGGAATAGCTGCTCCTACTATTCCTATATATTGGTTCGATTCTCTATTGACTATCGGATATGTTATGAATTCCCTATAGATACCCTGTCTTTCAAATCCACCAGATAATGTTAGGCTGAGGTTGGCCTTGGTGTCTCTGACCCAATTTCTTAACGAGAAGTCTTGTCCCAGAAAAGTTTCAGTTCCTCTGGGTGCCATGCTCATACGTACTACTCCATCCTCGTCAATTACAAAGAGCCTATTTACAATATCGTCGTAGTTGGAGTACTTTTCTTTTAGTAACCTTTCTGGTTCTGTTCCCATTAAATCGCCTTCTTGAAAGTATTTAGATGTCGCCAATCCATCTAACATGGTAATTACAAGATTAAGATCTGACTGAATATGATTGGAAATACTCTTCGTGGACTCAAGTTGTCTCTCCTTCTCCTCCTCAATGAGCCTATCTCTAACCGATTCTTCAGTAATGCTCTGATTGTAGATGAGTAATCCTACGGACAAAGATAAAATCAATATTACTGATATTATGCCAATTTTCTTAACTTTGTCCAATCAGACCCATTATTATTACCATCTTAGTTCTTATTAACCAATTCTGGGATGAGGCCGAATTTGAATCTAGGCTTATATAGTTGACTTTATATCTCACTATAAGATTGCTACACCCAACTCTTATTACCGCTATAGGGGTACTAGCCTTTTCCATTTTAACGAATTATTCATTGAGTTTTGGAAGTAATTTGCAGCAGATAGATAACTCATCGAACAAAGAAAATGTCACACTTTCCGCAATCCTTGAAGACCAAGGCGATCCGGCAAGGTGGAATTCGCTGATTGGGCCAGCTCTGGATAGGCTTAGAGAGGAGCATCCTGACATCACTATCAACATCGACTACAAAACTTTTCCTTATAATGAAACAAGAGAGAAGTTATTATCGACTCTTTCGGAACACAACCCAATTGATCTTATTACACTTGACCAGATCTGGCTTGGAGAGTTTGCTGAGGACCGATTAATTACGGATCTTACAAACTACACACAAACCTGGGATCGTCAGAAAGATTGGTATGAAGTAAATTGGGATGGTGGTGCATTAGGTGAGAATATTTATGGTATATGGGCATGGACTGATGTAAGAGGAATTTGGTACTGGAAGGATTTACTAGAAGAGGCCTCAGTTGATCCTAACTCATTGAAGACATGGGACGGATATATCGCAGCGGCAAAGCAACTAGATTCAGTACTTCGATCTCAAGGGATAGAAGGAATTCATCTTACGGGAGCTGGGCATTCCCCTGACCTCTGGTATCCATATCTTTGGATGCTCGGTGGAAATATCTTACAGGAGAGAGAAGGGCATCCCACAAAAGGTATTTACTGGTTCCCTGCTTTTAATAGCAGCGAAGGAGTAAGGGCGATGAATTTCATAAAGGATCAGGTGGATGCAGGCATAAAACCTCAAAAGAATCATTTCTGGGGAGAGGAGTTTCTTGATCGAAAATTTGCTGTAATGATAGAAGCCCTACAACATCATATACCCATAACGACTCCCGACAACCGATCTGCATTTGAAGAGAAGGTCGGATTTATACCCATGTTTCCTGTTCCACATGAAGGCAATCAAACTTCTACCTTAATGGGGGGCTGGCTGTTCAGTATACCTTCATCTTCAACTCACAAGGATCTCGCATGGGATCTAATTACCATTATGCTGGAACCAGATATTCTTGGTCCATATCTCGTTAACCATGCAAATTTGCCCACTCAGATTCCAATTGGCGAAGGTCCTTTTTCGGAAGAACCAATGAGTGTTATACCATATTATGACGATTTGATTTCCATGATTAACTCTGGTCATGAGAGACCCAATATCAGAGAATATTCTCAGATAGCTGAGTTTGTGAAGGAGGCACTAGATGGCGTTTTCTATAAAGGCGCGGACCCAAAACGAGCTCTAGATGATGCTGCCTCTGATTCTGCAAAAGTGCTTGGTTGGTTGTAATTCACGATATATAAAGCTACCATATGCTGTTTCTATATGGAATAGAGGCATCGAGAATATTCGGGCATTGACTTGAGGTGTCATCCTTGAAGCATCACACGAGATCGCAGTCATATTTTCCAATTCATTGCAGGTTTAATTGTGGAGTAATGAAATATCTCGACACAGATTGCATACAGTAGTGTATTCCATATACCGCCGAATCTGCTAACTACTTATAGTAACTACTGGTAAGACAATGAAGTATCATTCTATGTTAAATTGCTTGGATATTGATAAATAAAGGGATGAGGGCTTTACCCAGTCCTGCGGTTTTTTTGTCTTATCCTGTTAAAAGTAAGATATTACCTGACTATCATGCTCTGTAGATCGTCCTTGGAATACGGGGGGACCAGAATACATGTTTCCAGCATCTGATTGTCCACCTGCATTATTTCCGGAATTTACCTGTACCTGAGTTTTTATGTTATTACCAGGTCCGAGTATTCTTTTAAATGATAAGAGTAACGTGCCAATTACTGAAACCATTTCTGGAATTAATTTTTAACATACGTATTTTGCATTACCTGGGTTATTCCTCTATCCAACTGGAAGACTCCACCATTCTAGTCGCTATGACCTCATCCTGAAAAAACACTAATAAACTCGTCAAATGGGTCCGTCAAGATGACCAAAATAAGAAAAATCTATCAAATTATACGATGATAATTCTAAAAAATTTTTTCTCAGGTACACAAACCTTCACTATGAACTAACCTTGTAGCAATGACTATTTATCTATGTACATTATAAGAGAAACATTGAATCAAATAACTAATTTGTTAGTACTTTTAGTAGTGACTTTGTTTGTTTTACCTGTCTCAGCATTCATGTATGCTAGTGGGTCTAGTGAATCATCACCGTCTGACTTTCTTCCCGATAACGTTGACTCATCATCCGGTAGTGAGTCTACTGATAATAATGACGGCACGTCAGACAGTGGGTCAACTGATAATAGTGAATCATTACCGTCTGACTTTCTTCCCGATAACGTTGACTCATCATCCGGTAGTGAGTCTACTGATGTAAATGCCGATTCATCAACAATGACTACGGAAAATAATCCCACTTTACCAAGTGAATCTCCGTTAAGTAACAATACTGGAAATGTACAAGAAGAAGATCTGGTCAGCATCATCCTGACCTTACACAACCAAGAACGTGCTGAAGTTGGGGTTCCACCGCTTACGTGGAGCGACACCCTCGCCGCCCACGCACAGCCTTGGGCCGATAATGTATATGCGACAGGTGATGCGTCCCATTCAAGTGGGCGTGCTGACTTCGGTTTTTATGGTGAGAACATGGCAAGGGGAGGAGGTCCATCTTACGCAACTCCGTCCTGGCTAGCTCAGACCTGGGCCAACGAAAAGAGTGGATATGTACCGGGCACCCCCGCGTCCGATAGCACTGGCCATTACACTCAGATGGTTGACACGCAATCAACCGAGGTTGGTTGCGGGTTTACTAGCGGACCCGGTGGTCTATACGCTGAATATGGTGGAACGAATGTATTGGTTTGTCAATATACTCCCCCTGGCAACTGGAATAATCAACCACCCTATTAGAAGGACCTCCTTCCTGTCACGGTAAGGACTCGCCTTTCACCCTGAACCAAGACCAAAGAATTGCTTTTACAAACAAATTAACTGACAAAATGAGAGTGAGGTGGAGTCTCCATCTTTTATTTTTTAAAAGAATTTGAAGGATTCAAAAAACCATAGTGAACAAATGATACTCTTATGCATTTAACGGAGTTTCCTTACGATGTGAAATTTTTGAGTAATAATTAATCGGTCTAGTCTATTCATAATAATTTTATCAAACTCAAATTTACTAGATCAATAATCATTTCGACAAGGTGGAGCCTACAGGACCTTAAAGAATAAAATTCACAATACAAAACCGTGAGAAATTGACGTTCATAATGGCAAAACTCTCTACATTCAGAAAATAGTATTTCAAAGCAGATAAATATTGTTTGTCAGTTCTTGATTTGCAAATTTGGTCAAATTTGTTTCACATACCACCGAACCAAAATTTAGGTTATTTTTTCTAGAGAATCTGCTTAAAAAGTCACTGAAGATTTAACATCTTTTAAAATTCTCGCATAGATGGAGGAGGATTGGCTAAAAGAATAAAGTGGATCTAGTTAAGGATAGTATGAGTCATTACTCAAATAATTCTTAAAGATTCTTCCCAATTGTTTATTGGTATAGTTTTTTTTCTAAAATCAATTAGGGAGAGATATTGTCCATCAAATTAATTCCAGTTTTAATTTTCATAGCGCTACTATCCAATATTCTATTGGATATAGATCCAGTCTTGGCTGACACTTTAGTGACTAGTGCAGAAGTTGGCGATAATCCTTTGTTGTTAGAATATGATCCCAATCGTGGTAAAGTCGATATATTAACTCGCGATTCTAATATTCTAAATCAAACTGTTGCTCCATGGGGTTGCACTCCTGAAATAACAAGGGGCTGTATAGACATGACCAATGCATCCAGCACATATCTTAGCATTGCTATAGGTGCTGTTGTTGGTGCGTTAATTAGTTGGTTGGTATACGCTTTACAAAAAAGGTCCACTGTCAAACAAGATGAAAACCTCAAGAGACTCAAAGAGTTAGATGAAAGACATGATAATATCTTAAACGTAATACAACAATTCCAAAAACATCAGGAAAAACTTCTTGAACAAATACTTGGTCTGGAAAAAAAAATTGACTCATTAATTGAGAGGAAATAGAATAATACCTGATATCATTAGAGGATAAATCATAAGTGGATGTATCACCGATGGTAATACAAAATAACTATAATTATATTTTTTAAAAAAGAAATGAGCTCTCAAACTCTTTCAGATTCTTAATCTATTTGTACATTCTACATATTACCCAAATCTCCCTCAAGATTATTTCTTTTTGTCTTTGAGACATACTTAGTTCTGAAAGTGTTAGTCAATTGTTAAATCCAAAATTGAACGTTAAAAATATGGATCTAGCCGACCTATCCAGGGTTATTTTGTGTGCAAGATAAGTCAAACATGTTTACATACCACCGAGGACAAATACAAGATAGTAATTCTTTTAATAATTTGTTATAATTGTTATAAAGTTATCTATGAAGAATATACGATAAAATGTTCATCTTGTTACAAATTATCTACTTCAAAATACGACGAGACTGTTTGTGATGAATGCCCTAATGAACTTGAAAAAAATAGTATGTTTAATGCATTATAGGATAAACTTCAAGTCTATTTATTCCCCGATGTCATTATCTTTTTTAGTTCTTCATAAAACTCCTTGCTTGGAGATGAAGTGGATAATGATGTTTGCCATTGTTTTTCAATTGTTTTAACCGCTAATTCGGCAGCTTTGTCTATATTATTTCCCCAATCTCTTTCAATTATTTTCTTTATCTTCTCTACATGAACTTCTTTTAAAGCTTCAAAAAATGCGCTTTCCAATAATTTTTTTGCACCTTCAATTGGATCGGTGTTGCAACACGAACAACTGGTACTACTGCCATGCATAGTTTCACACCCACAACTTTTGCATTCATGCATATCTGAATACTTGTTTTGACTGTGATGAGAAGATTCTCTTCCATAATGAACTTCGCAATTTGAATCACATTGATTTCCTGTCATCAATAAGTCACTTTGTAATAGTCACTATAAAAAAGTAAGTATATAAATTGGTAAGTGGTATAATTGTAAGTAGATGAGAGATTGGTAAGTTGACAGAAGAAACAAATACCTTAAAACAAAATTATCAATACGAAACTCGTTATAATCAGTCAGTTAGAATTGATGGAATGAAATGCAAATGCTGTCCTGTTTTTAATACCTTTAACATTATTGGTAAGAAATTTTCACTATTGATACTCCGGAATATGATTTATAATAATCAGAGAAGATTTAATGAATTTTTAAATTCTATTGAAGAAATAAATCCTAAAACATTATCTATTCGTCTAAAAGAAATGGAAAAAGATGGAATCATAAAACGCCAAATATATCATGAGACTCCTGTTAGAATAGAATATCACTTAACTCAGAAAGGTAAAGAATTACGACCTATATTGGAGCAAATGGCTTTATTTTCTCTAAAATATTGTTGTGATCAAATATTTGATAATCCTGATCCTGTCAAGATTGGTAAGATTACTGCCAGATCATTTGGAAAATATGGTGCATAAGTATATTTTTGAAAACGGTCCTTTTATGTATACAATACCGAATCATCCAGTTACTCTAGTTTTTCGCAAACTGAAAGGCAGAGATTAGACTAAGATTGATTACAGAAATTAACAAAGTATTTATTTGGTCTTATCCCCATTTGAGATTATTCTAAATATTTTTTCTATCTCTTATCGTCTGATACTGTCAACCAACTCGATTATATTAGTATGTTTATAGCTGATTCCCTTTTATATTTTGTTTTCTAAAACATTAAGGAATCATGTGAAATAACATGGGGTGTAAAAATATTTGTAAAAAGTATATGGCATCAAAACCATCAAACAAACAATCAAGATACGCAGAAGGACAAAAGAGATGTAGCGTATGCGAAATTTATATCAAATGGGATGGATCATGTTGTCCGTGTTGTGGTTATAAACTAAGATTCAGACCAATAAATACAAGACTAAGAAGGAAGATTACTAGGCCACTCTATCCAAGATTATAAAAAAATTAATCCAAAACTAGTGTTGATTATGTCTAAAATGATCATAGATTAAATAATATATATACAATAGTTAATGGTTTTTATCGCGTAGAACTATAATTTCGCAAGAAAATTATCTTTATTTAATAGTAGTATTTTTAGACTCTAATATGGCACATACGAGGATTTGCAAATATCGCTAGTTTAACTGTGAGAATTAGGATTATTCTTTAAGAGAACAGTATAATCATGATTGACCATCCGTCGTAATCATTATTATACCTAGGAAACCCACAAATCTTTGAATACATTTCATTCTCCTGATTAATAATAATTCCAAGTGTGAAATTTCATACTCGTCCCACCGAATCAGATACCTATTTATAGTAGCGCTTTATTATCTAAAAATACATTAAAAGTTGTGGCTTCCAGTAAGTATGGTTCCATATAGCGAAATCGATTCCCTCTCTGTCCTCGTAGATTATTTCCCATAGTTCATCGCTAGATAGTAATTCTTGTAAGAACAGTTCACAATTTTTGTAGGAAGTAGTGTTTGAATCAGAAAGCCAGATTCTATTTGTTTTTATACCTTGATCATGTTCTTTGATACCAAAACTTTCGGATTGTAAAACATATTTTTCTTTCCATAATCCCATTGCAGTACTTTTAATATAGAATGTAGGAACGCTGTCTTCCAATTTTCTTACAAGTTCTAAAGCTGTACTTGGATCTATTTCTAACAACGTAACACCCCATTCCTTATGCCATTTGAAAAAATCTGCACACAAATTTCTGGTTTTAGAATTCTGCCAATCTTTTTCAATAAGCGACTTATCAAGGATCATTATCCTCACACTTTGGAAATCTTTGATTTTGGTTCTCCGTATTAGGTTTGCATGAAGATTTAGGTATGACGTTTTTGATTGATATTCTTGGAATTTACTTGGTAACAGTAAATTAGTAGAATCATATTGACTAGCATCTTCAAATAGAGCATGATATAGATTTGTGGTTGATTCATCTAACAATACTATTTCTTTTCCGAGGTCAATTTTCTTCTTTAATGATAATGCTTCAGACTCTAAAAATATGTCAAAAGGGATTACCAATTTTGAATTTATATCTACTCTATCAATTAAACCTCTTTTATCCTTTGGGATCGCAATATTCCCAAAGGTAAATGATTTTCCATCTTGTTTGGTGTTGCAATAATTAAAAACATGTATTGGTTTCTTATGTTTTACAAAAAACTCTCCTAAATCCTGAAAGAATCTACTATTAGCTATTTTAAAACCGAATGATTCACTTGTTTCTTTTTTGTAGTTTTTAGTAAAGAATTCGTAGACATTGCTATCTAACAATATGTGACTATCATCACAAAGATCGCATAACCTCCTAGCAAACGTTGGACCATTTCCCCATACAGGTATACCTAGAATAGATTTCGCTGACTCAATTTCTATTGCTTTATTTCGTGAAATACCAATTTTTAATCCAAAATTTTGTTCCTCAGAACATGGAGGAAATTTTTCATGAATCTTTAATGCCAGTTGTAAAGGTAATAGAGAATCTTCTTTGAACCAAATTATTGCACCATCGCCAGTAAAAGATATTTGTAACATTTTTTCGGAATTTTCCAAAAAGTCGTTTATTACTTGAAGTAAATCTTTAATGTTGTCTACCTGTGAATCAACGTCTTTAGATGATCCAACGATGTCTATACAGAAAAAATTGTAATATTCCACCAAATATAATATTGCATACTCTATATTATTTTTTTAAAAATACCAGTTCTAAATCATGAACGCAAATACTGACAGATGAGTATACTATTCTGACTAAAAAAGAATCATAGAGCAGATGTCCCAAAGAATGAATGAAGACAATGAATATAGGATAAAATATATGAGTCAGATAGTGCATTTTTTGGCTACAAACCTAGCCATTTTGCAAGCCTCTGTTTAAAAGAAATGAGAACAATTAATGTAAAAAAATTATTAGAATTAGGTGCAGGTCATGGTAGAGATTCGATATTTTTTGAATCAAATGTAATTCAGATAGGGTCATTAGATTATTTAAACGCTGGAGTTGATTAATACTCAATAGGATAACAAAAGAAAGAATCAAATTTTTAGATTAATTATACAAATTAAGAACGATCTATAACTTCTAAAAAAAATTGACACGTAAAATTGATTTAAGATATTATCTGCAATTGTATCATTTTTACTGAACAATCGGATATGCAGAAATTATGTAATAAGTAGTGGATTACTCTCAGATCTGGCGTCTTTCCACATAAACTTCTTAGTGACTCTAAACAATAAATTTGATTCATCATTCTGCAATTTTATGCCATCTTGCAGGATGCGAAGTTCAAGTAAAAATTGAATTTCAAAAAGTTTTTTAATATGTTCAATGAGTAAATGATTACCGTAGTCAAAAATCGTCTTCCAATTAAGGTCTTATACTCTTTTTGTGTAAGACCTTACTAGTATTGGATGCCTCTAACATTTACCCACGAGAAGAGAACCTGTTTATCTAATAAGTAATCTACGAACTAGATTCTAACATCCCGAGAATATTATTAAGAATTACCCTTTCGACAGATGATCACTTTGATTAACAAAAATGTCATTTCATCGATTTACCATAATGATTCGCACTTGCTGTCTTATTAGATCATACGTTTGCATCTTATTCAAAAATCATTTTAAACTAGTATGAAATTTCATACTCGTAATACCAAACTCACATAATAGAAACTTAATTCTAGGGAGCCTATCCTAGTCAATATTTGGTATTAAAAACCGTTTGATACCCATGTTTATATAGTATGTTAAGTCATTTATAATATGTCAAAGAAAACAGGAACTAAAGAAAACTATTCAAATAATACCAATGAACAAATTAATAACAATAACAATAATGATTTCCAAGAATCCGTTAACCAATCACTAGATGAAACCAAAGATAATATCAAAAAATCAATAGATGAATCAAGACACCAAATTCCACGAATTAATAATATTGTAAATAGTTATCAAGAAGAATCACTACAAACTGCAAAAGAGATTTCAGAGGATTATATCGATTCTCAAAAACAAGTCGTTAATTCACTCCAATCAGTATGGAGACCATACAATGAAATCTTTAATGGGTTAGTTACCACCTTCTTTTCCCCTGATGCAGCAGCTAAAGCATATTCTAGATTTGTCAGCAACGTTGCAGATAATACAGTATCGGCTGTTAGACTTTCAAACAACGTTATTTTCTCAACCTTAGAATCATGGAAACCAGCTTTAAAACAAGCAAAAGATATATCTAGACACATATCAAACACGGGAGTAAATACAGCAAGAACATTTGAACAAAATTCAAGCCAATTAGTAGAAGATGTTAAAGAAGTAGCCAATTCAAACATAAACTCTTCTACTAAAAATAAAGACTCCACACATCATTAACAAAAAAATAGACAAATTCAAAACTATAAATAAAATCAACCCATCAGTTTTCCTTTGGAGTTGAACAAACTCAAGGAATTTTTTTAGTTTACCACTATTGTTCAGATTGCTTCTTGATTGAGTAAATTAATTAACTGTTGTAATTTCATTTAAGACACCTTCTAAATACTTTACATCATCTAGTGTATTTAGATTACAGGATCCGAATCACTTCATGAATTAAAGGTTGTGCAAACAGTATCTCATTGGTGAGTTGTTAATTGTCTTCGTCATCGTCCCCATCGTCCCCATCTGCATCATTTCCTCCGCTATTATCTGTTATCTCTCCTCCTGTCGATTTGGTAAAATAGCTAAATGATTGTTCATCTTGCCATTTAACGGTAAAGTCATAGCTGGTAGCATTACTCTTAATCGCTTCGTCAAGTATTTGTAAAGTAAAATCAGATCTGTCTCCTGGGCCGATAGTGGTAGGGCTGGTACCGCCTGATTCGTGACCTACGGTTCTCCCCCCATCATCAAAAAAGATTGCAGATATTTCTACTGATCTTGCAGTGGCTGTACCATTATTCAAAATCACACCAACAATATCGTCCGCAAATGCTTTACTATTATAATTTTGACTTAGTAATACCATGTCATACTTTTTTTTGTTTTCCTGACTAAAAGCATCAGAATGAAAACTTCCGGCTAAAACCGATATTGTTATCAGCACAAATGATAATCCGAAAATTCCGATATTTGACCATGCTTTCATTTTAGGTCATTAATAACGAGCGTCTAGAAAAAACTTTTATGGTAGATTTTTCTATTCAATAATTCTACTTGATAATCAATAAAGTAATATTAAAAATTAGCATCCATAACTATTCTTACTAACTAACTTTACCTTCATAATCGAAATTATCACGATGTATTTACAAACAGGGCAATCGATTATTTAGAACATTTAGAGAATAAATAGAGATTCAAAATATTGTTCGCAATAATCATAATTACTGGATACATTATGTAAAATAACTGTAATAACTCATGAAACGCATCGTCTCGGAATGTCTAAAATGGTAGAAGATATTAAAAAGGTTATAGATATGGGTGATCCACTGCCGCCAAACGTAGTGATTGGAGGTTTAAAATGTGTTAACATAGTGGAAGGCAAAGAAGATGAATTTGAGTCGCTCTTTAAAGAATTACCAGTAGAAGTTAGAAAACAGGATAAAAGATGCAATTACTATGATCTTCACAACCCTGAACAACCTAAAACCTACTTAGTTATGGAACAGTATGAGGACAAAGAACCAATACAAATGCACCCAAAATCAGCACACGGATGGCATATTGAGTTTTTCTCAAAACATTAATTATGGTTATAGGAATATGCATTTTAATGATGACTCACTCATCTCTACTCTTTAAGGTATCGGGCCAGCCTAATGCTACTAACATTAGTGATTATGATGTGGAATTTGCCCCGCTACTTTGAAAAACAGCAGTGTTGCGAGTGACAATGATACATCTCTTTCTGATACTAACTGACAAAAAAATTCTTGAAATTTATGACGGCCCAAGGATTGTCTACCAGATGCTGTGTAAATATCCTCAATCATAGTCGATATTTCCTTTTTCCAGCAGATCTATCGTTATTAAATTCAGAACTTTGATTATAGATACCTTCATCAAATCTCTAAGGAAGGTTCAGCCAATCAAATATTATCGGAATGTAAAAATGGTGTCTACACTAGTGTGAATCTTATGAAATAAGTAAATGCATGCTTTCATGTAAAAATTTAATCCCAAGTGATTAATTTGTTATATGCAAATTCAAAAAACAGTTCCTAGAATGTAAAATAAAAAAGGTTAATTAGTTGTTTTGGGGATTTGCGTTAGCTGTTACAGTTTTTTGTTGCAGATGTTGGATCGTTTTGATCATCCCCTTCATATATCGCTTGAATTGTATATACTCCTGGACTTAGTTGGACGCCTGTTCCATAGTCACCACCATTACTAGTCTTTACTTGCTTGTCGGGTCGTCTATTCCACTAATTGTGATGAAAGTGTTACCCATTGGCTCTCCACAAGTTTTAAGCTGACCTGATAAACTTACAGGAAGGGTATTGGTTTCAAAACCTACAGTTCCTTTATTAGGTTACACACCAATTGTTATAGATGTTGGACATTGAGCAGATACCTCCTTAACTGGAATTGATGAAATTGCAAGTATAGATAGAACCAAAATTCCGGTTACCGCCGTAAATATGATTATTTTGTTATTACTATTCTTATTAAAGTGACATTAGGAGCTTGAATATTTAAGGATTCTTAAAAATTAGAAACTAATAAACGACTTTCTTTATGAGTCTTGCTCGCTTAACGAATCTGAGAAGAAGAACATATTAGGGTTGAGAATCACATGATCCAATTTGAATCTTGCATATATATCAATAAAAAAGGGCGGATCGTAAGACCTAAATAGGATTATTGGTAAGGCAATATTTTAATTGTTGGTATCAATAATAGTTGTTCGTGTTCTATGAGCAGAAAGTGATATCTCAAAGCGGAAAACTAAAACCTTATTCAAGACCTAGTTGCAAAGATAAAACCAAATCTGTTTCACATACCACCGAACCCACTTAGAATACACACCAATATATATGAAATGGACTATAGTATCCATACAATTTGCAAATCGTTGAATCGACTCCTTATCCAAATTTTACCTATGCTTCTTATTCCTTCACCCATTCCTATTTCCAATGCCACATAAGAAATACCATTCCCATTCTTGTCCACTATGTCTTTATAGATCCTACTGAATTGCTCAAAAAGGAGAGTTCACCCGTAGCACCATCATCGAAAATTACCGCTCCTATGCTACCAAAACTACCATCTGGATGATAGATGCCAATTGCATAAAAGTCATACGCTGCTATACCATTATCATCAGTAGCATACTGTGCTTTTCCTTGAATATAGGATGTAGCATTGTTTCTGAATGTCTCAGTAGAATTCCACTCTGCAGTTATGTTTACTGTACCATTAATTGTTCCCTCACCTGTAAAACTTGAGAAAATAGTATTGTTTGTTATTCCTGGTTTCCCTGGCTCTGTTTGATAATGTTCAACATGAAATGGAACTCCAAAATCTACATCTTGAGAAAGGTTCGTGTTATCAAGGGCTTGAGTGTATTGCGTGACAGTGACCATTGAAGAAAAAAGTACAAATCCAATAATTAATGTGAAAGTATTAGTGGTTTTGATTCTGAATTTCATAACAATCTCCTTGGTATAATGAGGTTAATAAGTTGCATCGTATTTCAAGAACGTTGACAATAATTTGGATTATAACTTGCTAAATTTGCCTACTATGTGGTTTGAGGATGTCCTTTGACAAAAACTTTATTCTTTGTTCTATTGTTAACTAAACCATTCCTATTGTAACAATTTAGAATCGGTTTAACAAGATAAGATAGTTTTTCAGAAACTTACAAGCAATCAAATTTCATTCACGGATGAGCTACATTTTATAAGATTTTTCTTATGCTTCAAAATTAAGTCAAATTTGTTTTCCATACCACTGATTCCTCAGAGTATATGGGTCTCTATATGAGTAATTCACTAGTTCATTTCTAAAAAAAGATTAAGGGGAAAAGGCAAAAAAACCGTGATGAATTAGATGGTTTAATTATCTTGCTTTACTGCCTTCAATAACGCCGATCACGTTAAATTTGGGGTAATGAGTTTGAATATGTCTCCATCCGGATTGGTTTAAAATTGATTCATACTCTTCAATCGTTCTTTCTCTTCCAGTAGTAGCACACATCATATGTATATCAAATAATTTGGAAAAATGCGGTGTATTTGGGTCTGGTACTATATGTTCAACAATTAATATCTTGGAGTTGTCAGTTGCAGATTTGTGAATATTTGAAAGTATTTTTATACACTCATCATCATTCCAATCATGAAGAATCAATTTCATTATATATAAATCTGCAGAGGGGACTTGTTCAAACATATTTCCTTTAATATATTTACAGCGTTCCTGCAAACCCAATTTATTTGGCCATAATGAATCTTGATTGTTGACTACCGGCTCCAATTCTAAAATCTTTCCATTGAGGTGATTATATTTTGATAGCAAGTGACTTAAAAGATGTCCTTGACCACCACCAATTTCACAAATATGTGAAATATTAGAAAAATCGTATCCATTTAGTGCCTCTAATACAATGGCGGTATGCATTGATGAATAACTACTCATTGCGTTATTGAAAACTTTAGAATATTCTGAATTTTTGGCAGCATATTCAAAAATATTATTTCCATATTCTGAACTAAATGCATTTTGTTGTCCATCTTTAATCATTCTTGGCAAATGCTTCCATATTTGATAATGTTCTGACCCCTCCTCTAGAAGCAAAACTCCTTGAAGAGTTTGAGGATGGTCTTTTCTTAACAATTCTCCTAAAGTGGTGATTGAGAATCTTCGGCCGTCCTCCTCTTCTTTCAAAAAACCCAAAGATGCTATTGATCTTAGAATACGATAAGCCATTGGCTCATTCAGATTCAAATCCTGTGCAATTTGACCTATTTCGTTAGGACTTGTTGTTAGGTAATCAAATATACCTATCTTGGCACCAGCATATAGTATTTGACTTTTCCATCTACCAAATATGATATCCATAGTTTTATCAATTTCAGACATATGCTTATTCTATCAAACTTTTTATTATATGTTAATCAAAAATAATGAATTTCATCTAAACTGGGTTATTGCAATTCTAAATCATTTTTTCATATCTTTAAGCTGTACACAGAAAAAGTGCCTTTTGATACTGTTGCAAAACTTATCATATTATTGTTTTTTATTTTGATGTTCTTAAGATACCTGGAATAATCCATTAAACTTATATTGATATGTGGGTATCCCTATGATTTCTGCCGAACACCTATACCATACGGAACTTAATCCCACCGACCCGGTAATTATGTAGTTCTCATGGTGGGTGGTGGACCTAAAACAAGAGAGGTAATTATTTAGACGTTATTTTCATGTTATCTAAAAAAATTCAATTCAACCAATTGATGAATACGTATGTGATAATATTGTAACTGTCGCTAATCCAAAAAAACTGTATGCAAATCCTCATTCAATGGATCTAAAGTTTCCATGTCTTTTTGATTGATATGAAAATCAAATACCTTGCTGTTTTCTAAAATTCTTTCTTCATGACTAGATTTTGGAATAACAATCAGATTGTGTTGTAAACTCCAACGCACAAGTATTTGTGCAGGGCTCTTGTCATACCTTATTGCCATTTTTACCAAGTCATGATGGTTAAGTCTTTTACTTCTTGTGAGTGGACTATATGCTTCAAGCTGAATTGCATTACTCTTGCAGAATTGTAATAGATCTTTCTGGTATAAGAATGGGTGAAATTCCACCTGATTAATAGCAGGTACAATATCAGAGTTTTGTATCGTTTCTTTGAGTTCATTAATAGAATAGTTGCTTACTCCAATCGCACGGACTTTTCCATTATTTAGTAATTGGATCATAGCCTTCCATGTTTCAATAATTTTTTTCTGGACTGGCCAATGTATAAGATAAAGATCCACATAAGATAAACCAAGACGTTTCAGGCTAGCTTCAAATGCTCTTAAAGTTGAATCGTATCCTTGATCACTATTCCAGACTTTTGTGGTGATAAAGATGTCTTCTCTTTTTATGTCACTGACTTTCAAAGCCTTACCCACATCAGATTCATTACCAAAAATCTTGGCGGTGTCAATGTGTCTATATCCAATTTTTAGGGCATATTTGACTGCATTGGTGGTTTTTCCCCCAGGAGGTGTTTGATAGACTCCAAGTCCAAGCCGTGGAATTTGAATTCCGTTATTTAAATAAGCAGTGGAATTCAAGGTATATGACATACAAAAAGTAATCTTGAATCTGACTTAACTCTATCTTTCTATCTATCTATCTATGACAGTAAACCATCAAAACAATATTTTACTTCAAACATTACAAATTGGTAAAATATGATTTCCACCGAACCCTCATACCATACCATACACTTGATTGTAACCAAACATTAATGTCCGCGACTTAGGAGATAGAGTTGCAAATTCGATCAAATTTGTTTCACATTCCACCGAACCAGTTACATATTTATAGTTTAGTAACAATTTAGTATTACTCGCCTATGAAGAATTGTCCCTTATATTGAAGATGTAGAAAAATACTTTTTCTTGTCAATCCTTAGTAGTATTAATAGTGTAACAACTTATAGATTCTAGTGGATTATGTCTTTGCGTACAGTCGAAATCATCTGGCTTGTTACCAATTTGACTGGAGATAACTTCATACCCATTCAAGTCTAAAAATCTTGGTGAAACAGTGGTTTCAATGAATATGACGCGGTTATATGGTAAAGATGCCTCAGTAGTCTCTCCCATCTGACCTTCACCTATTGTGACATCTCCTCTAAGTATGTTAGCTCCTGCAGCTCCCAAATACGACCCTGCGTGACCATTACACCCATGATCAGTAGCACGACCAGGTTCACTTCTAGGGCAGATAATGAATTGTATTATTAATTTTATTTTTACTTTGTCTTCATTTGTATGAGTTCCATCTAAGCCATCAATAGTACGTATATCGCCAGAAACACTAGATGTAGTCTTTGAATTAATCTGGCTATCACACTGTGCATTATTCTCCGATAGTGTAGCAGTAGCATCTCCTGACATTATCTGATTATCTTGTCCAGATGATTGAGATTATTCGGTTGCTTGCTCTGAATCGCTATCAACACTTTCTGATAACACGCTATTCTTAGCACTTGCGCTAAAGAGAGGAGAATTGAATGTTACTACTACAATTAATAAGAGAAGGAATATGAACATGAGCGGTAAACTCAACTGTTTTATTGACATATTAATTCAATATTAATAGATCATATTACAATGGCTATTAATTGTACTTTTAAATATTACTGTGTCAATATCATTGATTTTTGAGAATGATAATGTTGATATGCTAAATATTGGACTATTCTTAGATTATCAACAAAATCAAAAGAATGATATAAACAAGGTGGGATGCACTCAAACTCGTGTGGAAATCCTCATGAATTCCACATAACTAGCTCTATATATTAGTAACCATAAATACAATGATAGTCTAACCCGGATTGAAAATCATGAATTATTCAATCGAATTATTTCGATAGCGTCAATTGGTTCCTTATGGTTTATTTTTATTCTTTTTTGTTTCTTGGATATTGAAATATACCTAGCAGGTATAATACTTTCCAAATGTTCTTAATATAATATACCATCGTGTTGATGGGGATCATGAATATATAGTTGCATGGTTAATGAAGAAACATAAAATTGAGAAAAATAATAATACCAATAACATTTCTTGCAATTTTGATGCTAGGCTTTAATGAATTAGATGTGAGTGCTCAAGAAAGCAATTTTACCATATTCTTAAATCCTGGTGCAACAAATAGCGACAGCCAGAATCCTATGTCACCTGTCAATGTTACTATTCCTGCAGGGACCAATGTTACTTGGATAAATAAAGACTCTTCTCCTCACATGTTAGTCTCTGGAACCCCAAATGAAGGTCCAGATAACATATTCTATGGTGATTTCTTTGGTACAGATGAGAATTACACTGTAACATTTGATGAACCAGGCTTGTATTCATACTATGATCCAATTTGGAGTCATATCAGAGGAGAGGTAACTGTTGAGAATCCCGTATTTCCTGCCGATCTGGGATCGAGTACGAATTACTCAAGTATGAATGGTATGGATGATAACCCTGTGCTAAATTCTAATACACCTGACGTAATTGATTCAAATACAAATAATTTAAACACATCAAAGAACGATTCTTTGTCAATCCCATACTCGTCTTTTTTATCGTCAGTTCCTAGCTTTACCACTAACGATACAAGTGACCAAACTTCTCCGTTATCATCACTAGGTTCGGATCAGGCCCTTACAAACATATTCAATAAGGTCGGTCCACTGCTCGGCCTTTTGATGAATGGCAATAGCAGTTCCTCTTCTTCACCCTTCTCCTCTCTGTCCCAATCAAACGAATCTTTTGGTGTCGGTACGCTGAATAATCAATCCTCATTTACGTCATCCACCACTCAAACGTCAAGTCCCGATCAGGCCCTTACAAACATATTCAATAAGGTCGGTCCACTGCTCGGCCTTTTGATGAATGGCAATAGCAGTTCCTCTTCTTCACCCTTCTCCTCTCTGTCCCAATCAAACGAATCTTTTGGTGTCGGTACGCTGAATAATCAATCCTCATTTCCGTCATCCACCACTCAAACGTCAAGTCCCGATCAGGCCCTTACAAACATATTCAATAAGGTCGGTCCACTGCTCGGCCTTTTGATGAATGGCAATAGCAGTTCCTCTTCTTCACCCTTCTCCTCTCTGTCCCAATCAAATGAGATGTTTGGAGAAAACTTGATGGATACTGCTAATATTAGTAACGGTGAACCTTAAGATGAATTATTATCATATGAAACTTCCATCCCTCCTCTCAGGGACACTTTTTCTGTACAAGACAATCTATCACTTCATCAGATAAAAGAAGGGTAAAAGTTCGGGAAGAATTGATGATTGCCTTAAAAGATCCTACCGTATAGTAGCTGAAATACCAGAACTCCCTACATTTTTAGATGATGAAGGATATCATATTCAGATGCTACATTTAAGGTGGGCTCAGAGAAATACATATCTTTAAGGCTGATTTTGGATCATTACTATAGGGTAATTATTGCAACGGTTTGATATAATATGTCAACCCATCTTTATTTCATATTTAACAGACATGTCAATAAGAAATTACTCGGATGAATTTATCATAATAAGATCATCATAGAACAGATTTGAATTTATCTTCTATATTTTCAAAAGAATATTCATAACTACCGATTGTGGAAAGTTTAAACAACAAATTATATCATATTGGGAATATCAGACAAAGATACCTATAAAACTTAACGAATGTGTTGAAAAGGAAATTAAGCCTAAAGGGACGATATCTAAATAATTAAAAAAGATATATTAGAATTTATTATAAATACAATAAACAAAACATTAATACATTAAAATTCGATGAATAATAAGATAAGTTTGTATATTAAGACCCTTGTTATGGTAGTTCTTGTCATGTTTGGAGTGCTTGTCATTTTCTCTTCTAATATTTTTCCCATAAGTGCCGACTATACGAAAATATCCGAAAAGCTAATAACAACTCCAACACAAGACCAGTCTACAGCAGATAATGGAAAGAAACTGAAAATAGCTTTTCTAACAGATGGCTTATTTAGTGATGCAGGGTGGGGGGCATTCGGATACAACGCAGCACAGGCATTACAGGGAAAATATTCCTATATAGTCGAACTTAAAGAAAACGTGCCTATTCCAAAAATAGAAGATACATTAAGAGATTATGCCAAGGCAGGTTATGACTTAATAATATCTCATGGCTTTGAGTGGGGAAAGCCGGCAGTTAATGTAGGTAAGGATTATCCCGAAGCGAAGTTTGTAATTTTTACAGGACTTGTTAATTCTAGTAATGTGGCTTCAATCTATCCGATGCAACAAGAAGGAACTTATATGTTAGGAGCACTTGCAGCAACTATGTCCAAAACAGGCACTATTGGTTTTGTAGGTGGAGAAAGATACCCTAATCTGATCAATATTTATGAAGGATATAGACAAGGCGCTCAGGATGTTAATCCTAGCGTAAAGATACTCGTCACATATTTAGACGATTGGGATAATTCCACAAAAGGAAAAAAAGCAGCCATTTCTCAAATAGATCGTGGCGCAGACTTTCTATTACATGTGGCTGATACCTCTGGCCAAGGTGTTATTGAAGCTGCTAAAGAAAGAGGAATATACGCCTTTGGTGCAATCTCTGACCAGAATAAGTTAGCTCCTGATACAGTACTTACATCCTTTGTATTAGATGCCGAAAAGGCATTTGATCAAGTTATTAAATTAGTAAAAACAGGTAATTTCAGTGGGCAAATATTTAAGCCAGGGCTAGAATCAGAAAAGGGCTCATCTGGGGAGGGAATCGTGTATATAGCACCATTTCATAACCTCGATCAGAATGTTCCAGAAAACGTAAAGCTATGGTTTGAACAGTTAAAAGAAGATATTGTCAACGGAAAAATCAAAATACCAGAAAGATATTCCGGTAACATTGGAAACTACCTTGCTAATAACACAGGTTAAAATCTTTGACGAATATCTTTTTTTAATCCTTCTAAAAGTATTGAAATAGTGAAGCAAATTGGGAAAGCGTTTTCTATTTCTCAGAAGAAAAGAAATGACCATTGTTTCAATAATACTATTAATTGCTGGATCTTATTCTTTATTATTCTTCCAACAAAATATTGCAGAACAGAATATTAGAGACAGTCTTTTCCAAGCTCATAGGAATAATCAGATAGAGGTTACAAAGGGTCTTTCAGAGCATGTTAGTGCCGATCTTCGATTGGTAGCATCGATTCTCCAAGGATTATCCGATTCTATTTATTTGCAACAAGGAGAATTGTATGGCGATAGGGTTGGAAACCTAATAGAAGAACGATTTAATGAAATAAACAACATTAGTAAAATCGATGGGCTTTTTATCGCAGACAAAAATAATATAATAACGCATAATAAGGTATCAGAAGGACAAAGGAGTTTTGTCAATATAGATATTTCACTTAGAGATTACGTAAATGAAACAAAGAGGACTTTAAATCCCGTATATTCAAATGGCTTCAAAGGAATTGATGGCACTCATAAAATAGCATTAACTTCTCCTATAATAAATAGAGATACCGAAGAATACCTCGGAATGGTAGGAGTGGAAATACCATCTGTTGATTTCTTTGCACGATACGGAAATGTATATAACATTAGCTCACAATTTTTGGTAGCGTATGATCGAAATTCAAATTATATATCCACTCCTAGAACCAACTTTTTAGGGACAAGCTTATTTAGTGATGAAGTTCAGCGTTTTTTCAATTTTAACTCTATCCAAAACAAATATTATCATGGTGTTTTTGATGGTCGACTATTTGGAGGATATGCCATATATGATTTTGGAACTGGAGAAAGACTTAATACTGGATATCCTGTTTCTATTGATGGAAACTCCAAATATTTCGTTTTCCTAATTACGCCTACAGCATCGGTTTACTCTGATATTGATGAGACTTTATCTGCAGAAAGATCAAAGTTTTATTTGTTGATTGCGGGGATTACTACTACAATTGTAATTTTGGTTTTATTTTTAGTAAAACTGAATAGTATATTGAATGGACAAGTTAAGAGAAGAACAAAAGATTTAGAGGAATCAAACAAACGCCTTAAAATTGCTAATGAAAAACTTAATATCCATGACAAAATGCAAAAGGACTTTATCAATATAGCAGCCCATGAACTAAGAACCCCAACTCAGGCGATATCAGGAAATTTGGAATTGATCAAAATGACTTATGTTCCTTCTATTTTCCAAACGTCCCCGCCAGATAAAATAGGCATTAAAGGTGAATTAGAGAGACTGGTCAAAGATGAAGATAGGCTACATGATTTTACATATACACTTGTATCAACACATAGAAATGCACAAAGACTAGAGAAACTGGTGAATGATATTTTAGATACTGCACGAATTGAGGGTAATCGTCTTGAGTTGCATAAAGAATCCTTCAATTTAAACGAAAAAATACAGAATGTAATTAAAGATATTCACAATAAGACTAATCTTAGTTCACATTATGGTAATTCCTATACTTCTTTTAACATAGTTTTTGAACCGCATGAAGATCCCATCATGGTATCTGCAGATAAAATAAGGATTTTCGAAGTTCTTTCAAACGTGATAAATAATGCGATAAAATTTTCAAATGGTGAACCCATCACTATTTCAGCGAAAAATTTTCAAAAAAATGAAATTGTAGAGAAGATAAGTAATCATAATAATGAAGTAGTCGACACCGAAAATACAAGGGAAAATGAAGATGAAAAGGTGGTGGTGGTATCAGTTAGGGATAGAGGAACAGGTATAGACTCTGATATTCTACCAAGGTTATTTACAAAGTTTGCTACAAAATCAGATCAAGGTACAGGACTAGGACTGTATATAGCAAAAAGTATTATTGACGCTCATGGTGGGATTATATGGGCTGAAAATAACAAAGATGGAAAAGGGGCTACGTTTTATTTCACATTGCCATTAACTAAATAATCATAGGATACATTATAGCCAATTTTCTATGCCTATCGTTTTCTCTTTATTCATTAAATGCATTATGGAAACTAAATAAACAAACCCATTTGAATATCCTCATGATTTCCACCGAACACGCTACTAATATTAGTAACGACAAAGGTAGGTATAAGATATAGGGCAATACTTAATTTTCACCTTTTTAAAACAAATCTTTTTGTGTTTTCATCTTCACAATTGAGATGGGAAAAACGACCATTGACTATTCTGAGAGTAAAGGTCAGATAAACGATCTTTTGGATCCTGTTATTTTATATTCTTTTTTGCGCAGGAATCACAGTATTTTTCTATCATGGTAGCTCCCTCTACAGTGAATATTGCTTCCTGAGTAGCTGTATTACCGCAACTTACACAGTATTTTGTCTTTCCGCTAACATCAACGTATGCCCTTATCGACGAAAAATTCTTTTCCATTCTATGTCTCTATTTTATTATTATGCAATTGCACTTATAGTATCTGTTTGCTAGATGTGAGCCAAATTTATATAAAAAACTATTAGCAGATGAATGTTTTATGCTCATTGGTGAATTTAATTTATTTTTTCTGCAGTAGTTTTTTGTATAAAAACAGAGGACAAGTTAATTAGAGCATCCAAAGAATTTAGAAAATCCATTCCTAGACTTAAAGGATCTTTACAGGTTACTAGATCATCATTTGATCTATTTCCTTCACTTTTGAATTAAATCACTAATTGCCCGCATTAAAATAGAGAACGCATATATTTATGGTAGTTAATCATAGTCGAAACGTCAGAATCCTTATACCATACGTAACTTAATCCCCATAGAAGCCTATGAATTTTTCTTTATATATTAGAAAGAAAATTGGGTTAATCGTTTGACTAATCACTGGATATCAATTAAAGGATAAATAGAAGATGGTAATTGTTTTAATAATTTGTTATACATATTGTTAAGTTATGTATGAAAAACATACGATAAAATGTTCGTCGTGTGGTAAATTATTTACATCAAAAGAAGATGAGACTGTCTGTGATAAGTGTTCCAAAGAGCTTGAGAATATAAAATAATTTCTACTTTAATCTAGCTTTGTAAAATGATAGTTAATGAAACTCTATAGCCACGTTTACTACCATGTAACTGTTTTAATTAGGTTAAAGTCAATCACAATCGGATCGAGATATTGGAGGAGAGTATATACAGGAAATGATGACAATAACTTTTAGAGCATGATATTTACTCAAAGTAGCGTCAAAATTTATTCATCTTTTGTCTTCGTATTTTTTTTCCTATTCTTGGCACTAAATTTCATTTATACAGAATCAAATCAATATATAGTAAAGAATATTGTTTTTGCCCAAACTCTTGATAACCTAACACTATCTACTATGATTAATCAAGGCTCTCCTTATTATGGAAATCTTAGCTCTCCATTAGTGGTCATAGATTTTAGCGATTTTCAATGTCATCTATGTAAAAGATATGTAGATAATACAGAACAACAAATCAATTCTTCCTATGTCCAACCAGACAAAGCAATCTATGTATTTAAACATCTTCCAAATAGAGGATTTGATTCGAAAAACGCTTCATTAGCAGCACAATGTACAAATGACCAAGGACAATTCTGGGAGTTTCATAAGATTTTGTATGCAAATCAAGGTCCAATAGATTCCGGTTGGATCAATACTGAAAACTTGAAGAAATTTGCTTCACAGTTATCTGATATCAATATTACTGAGTTTAACTCATGTTTTGATACTAAAAAATATGAATCATTCATAGACAAAGATATTGCCTTGGCAAATTCGTTAGGATTTACAGAAACTCCATCTTTCATAATAATGAACAGCGAAGGTTCCATTATCGAAAAAATTCAGGGTCCAAAGCCATTTCCAATATTTAAGACAGTTATTGATAACCTGGAAAACAAGATAACTAAGAATTAGATGTCCGGATTTTTTGCATTCAAAGTAGTATACGGTTCAAATCCAATTTTGTATATAGGATTAACCATTCTGGTATTTACTGTCTTTTGGATTTTTTTTAATGCATTTGATGAGCTGCTATATTTTTCACCAATCCTTTATTTTTATCTACCAAAAGACGCTATAGTCGGATTTCTTTTATCTACTATTAGTGCACTGCTTCTGGGAGTTCTTGTTTCAATGAATATTTACCTATTGAGAAATTCGAGTATTAGATTTAATAAATCGTTAATTTCGAGTTCATTTTTTACAATATTATCTAGTGCTTGCGTCAGCTGTTCTTCAATTGGATTTGTAATCATCTCTACATTTGGGAGCGCAGGGATAATTGCTACTACCTTTCTTACAAATTATCAGATTCCACTAAGATTGCTTGCAATTGGTGTTTTGATTTTAGCTCTATATACTGTTTATCGCAAAATTACAAACAGTTGTTCATTAAATAATTAATAATATGAAAATTCATGATGAAAGTAATCGTTTAGTTTAGGTGTATCCCAAATAGGAAATATGTAGTAAGTCTATAAACTAAAATAATAAATATCGCTCAACGAGAAGATGCTGATAAAATGTAGATGGATCCCTTATTCTGTTTAAAATTACCGTAGATCCTGAAAGTATTGACTATCACTTTGGTAAATCTCCTTTAATATTTGTTGTTAGTGGCAACCCAGAATTCACAAGAGATCCACATATTATACAGTTATTATTTTGATTTGACATACCATTTTTATTAATTATCTTTGATTAAGAAATTTTTTCACGTATAATGACATAATAATTATCAACCAGATTTACGGAAGGGTTTACGAATGAAATTTGTAATTATATGAAATAATAAAGTTGTGGTAGTGGCGGTGGCGGTGGCTAGTTTACAATTACTTTTCCTGTCATAGTGGGATGTAATTTGCAATGATAATCAAAAGTACCCGATTGATCGAACATGTATTCAAAAGTTTCATCTGGTCTGAGATCGTCGGAACTAAAAATATCGTTATTTTCTGTTACTGTATGAACACCAAAGTCGGTATTATCCATGTGACTGTATCACCTTGGCTTATAGTTATAGGATTTTGATTTTATGCTTTATCTCCTAGTGTAGAAGCATTCGAAACTATTGATACTTCCCTATTTGATTGTGCGTAGGCACCTGGAATTATAGAAGATGACTAATGCCAACGCAGTCAATATTAATACGAAACATTTCCGTTACAGTTAAAATTCAATCTGTTATATTTCCTTTAGTTATTTTCTGTTTTGAGAATGATGTATTCTTAATCCTTGAAATAGTATGAATATAATATCAATATGTCACACTGGTTCTGCATGAATTATTACTCGAGATGCTCCAGTGTTTTTTGCTTAATGGATATATAATGACCTCATCTTTGATTGAACCAGGGGCATTTTCCTCTAAAACTTTATCTACATTATCGTTTAGTCCCCTTTATGTGATTCTATTCTTGTTATCAATGATCCAATTAATTGAGTCATGCAGCTTTAATAGCTTCATTTGAGACTTCTCTGAATCACAATAATACCTTCGGATGAACTAATCCGATCCATATCTGCCTCGGGATCATAATCTATCGCGCCAGTATCATATTCAGTATAGTTAAACTTTGATATTACGTTGGACTATCTAGGCCTTTGTTTGGTCGACATACGATATCCTACAAATTTACAGGAAATCCACAATCTGTTTTATCCATTAAATTACGAAAAGTTGGTACACGCCTCATCTTACAATCTTTCATATCCTTTAATTCAGGTTATTGTCAAACGTTTAGTACCCTTCTTGTTCTAATAGTATTTGGAATCCAATTATTCAACTGGGATCGATATTGATGTCACTCTGTTTTAGTCATTACCTGAATTTATCTCAATTGACAAAGTGTTATCATATATATCAAATTCCATACACACAAGTGGCTCTCACTTCACAGTGAAATATTTCTTGTTTTAATGTGAGGGTACTAACTCTTGTTCTCTTCCTGGTATTTCCCAATACTCCGTTCATAATTCGACTGTACTTGAGTATTTTGTATTCATGGTCAAAATATGACAAAATAACACAACCATTAAATACCAATTACTATAAATAAGTATTAGTAATATGAGACAGATTAAAAAAGCCTACTTTATTCATAAACAGAACAATGTAGGATTTGAACTCAAAAGGAATTATCTGGAAAGATCAAAACAAGGTGGATTTAATTAAATGATTCAAAAAATAAGATCCTCCATTAATACCTATGGATTATTATCCGCTTTTTCCATCTCGATGTTTGTACTGGTAATGTTTGCATTTGATCATTCAAATTATACTACAGTATTTTTTATTCCGAACGCATATGCTATCAATAATACTGAGGCAATAGGTGGTCTGGCCACAACTGTTGATTTAGGTAGTCCATTTTTTGTTCAGATCTATTCGCATGATCCTGCGCCGCCAAAATCGGAATCTGAACCAAATCTTTACGTAAACCATACAAATGATGGAATTATCAATGGAAACTTGAGCGTCGTTCATGTGGGAAACGACACTGAGACTCTCAGAAATAATAACACGGTCCATCTCCAAGGTAACTATAGTCTAACGTCTCATAATGGTATGGATACGGCAAGTTATAATTTCCAAGGAATAGGTACCTATGGTCCAAACGACACGTACGAAAGTAAGGGCGTGGCAATTTTTGATGAAGTCGCTACTGGAGAACTATCATCCCTAGCGAATTCAATTGCCGTCTATAAGGTCAAGGTTGATGCAAACGATAACGGGGCATTTCTTATGTGGCACTGGAAGTAAATATATGGCACTGAAAAACTATATAATTAGAATTACAAGTCTTTGCGTAAATGGCACATAAGAGCAGCAAAATTTTTCGATTTAGTTTAACCAATTGGAGTACTGAACCTGGAAACCTCAACTATTATAGGAGTAAATAATACGGATAGTAGCTGCCTTTCCTCATAGAATTGTAAAAGCCAGCACACTTGTGACTGACACTTCACAGTGAAATATTTCTTGTTTTAATGTCCAGATCCTAATACTTGTAATAATTCTGGGATTTGCAGAAATTCTGTTCATAATTCCCAAGTTATACTATCTTTATATTAAATAACGATAGAAGATTAAAATTAAAAAACTGAAGGCTTTCTTGATAACTTTGATGATTGCATCTATCGAAACGAAGTCGCAGTGTAAATTTCATTAATCTGCAATATGGTATTAGTTTATTCTATTCCGATGATTTTATAAATCATATAATTACATTTTCTAATGGTTAGTATCTACATAGATAGTTAAATGCATCAATACATGAATGTATTATTCATTTTTTAATATTTTTTGGTTAGGTCGTACATATTATGGCAAATATATGAGGTCAAAACCAAAAAGTATAGCAAGCAATAAATAGCAATCGAAAGAAACGAGCATCACTGATGATACAGAATAATAACTATTACTTTTTTAATAAACAGTACAGTTTAAGAATTGAACATAAAAGAAATCATTTAGAAAGATCAAAATACTTGGTGGGATTTAATTAAATGGTAAGCAAAATAAGGTCCTCTATTAATAACCGTGGCTTTGCATACACTTTTTCCATCTCAATTATTGCTTTAATGCTGATTTCTATGTTTGCGTTTGATCATTCAAACTATAATGCTTTAGCCCAAAATCAATCCTTGCCTTTTTCTGATATTTATACCAAACAAGATTTAGCAAAAATAAATGATAAGGATCATTTGGCTGGGATGAACTTTTCAAAGCCCGTAGACGTATACAGCAAAGACGGTGTTTTGAAAACTACACTCGTTGCAGATTACAAGATAGGTAAAGTGGACAACAAGACAACCACTGGAATGGTATACAATGGTTCTCTCGTGGGGCCTGCTTTCCATGTCTATCCTGGAGACAGAGTGGAGATTAACTTGGTAAACAATCTCAATGAGTCTACCAACCTCCATTTCCATGGACTTCATGTGTCTCCTGGAAATACTTCTGATAATATATTTCTGAATGTTGAGCCAGGTAAGACACTGCATTATGTTCTAGATATTCCAAAAGATCACGACCCAGGCACGAATTGGTATCATTCACATTTGCATATGCTTTCTTATGGACAAGTTTCGGCAGGTCTGTCTGGCTTGTTTATTATTGAAGGTTTAGAAAAGTTATTGCCAGAGCCATTACAAAATATCACTACACAGGCCATTGCCATGAAGGATTTTCCATTTGACAATCTATTCGTTACTACACATAATTTGAGTAACACCATGACAGGCCATGAAAGCCTAACCGTTAACGGAGAAGTCAACCCGACTATCAACATTACATCTGGAGAGACTCAGTTATGGCGACTTGCCAACATCGGATCTGAGAATGAATATACACTTACACTCCCTGGCAATACATTCAATGTAATAACAGAAGATGGAAGCCCGGTTTGGGAGGTATGGAATAATGAATCTCTTTTCTTTCCTTCTGGAAAACGGTTTGATGTATTGGTGACTGCCAACGGGAGTGGGTCTATTCCACTAGGAGTTCCTGCTAACCCCTTTACTGCACCATACGATTGGAATGTTGCGACTGTAAATATACAAGGCAACCAAACCAATGAAAAACCTGCAGATATCCTTCCAACAAGCTTAATTCCAAACAGAGACCTGAGTAATGCGAACATAACTAATCACCGAGTCCTTAATTTCTCATCAAATGATAGAGATTGGATCTACGAGATAAATAATACGACCTTTGATCCTAACAGAGTAGATATAACAGCGAAGCTTGGAACTGTAGAGGAGTGGAAGTTAGTAAACCTTGATAAAATCTCATCTGGCAATATTCATCCATTTCATATCCATGTAAATGACTTTCAGGTAATGTCAGTTAACGGAATACCATATGACGCTCACGGATACCAAGATACAGTTATTATTCCGACTGAAGGTGAAGTGGTCATTAGGATACCGTTTGATGATTTTGTAGGAAAAGCCGTTTATCACTGCCACTTGATGTTCCATGGGGACTTTGGCATGATGGGTATCTTTGAGGTCGTTAAATAGGTGTTGATATGATTTGGAGATTAGTGAAATGTTTAATACAAATATATCCCTAAAAGGAAAAGCAGTGGCTTTGTTCGTTGTGCTAGCCTTTACCGTAGCCGGACTCACAGCAGTAACATATCTTTCAAATTCGTCTGTGGTAGCACAAAGCTCCGGAAATCTTTCAAATTCGTCTGTGGTAGCGGAATTATCTGGCTTGAGTAAACATCCGCATTTAACTCCAGGGAATGTTTCAGATCTGTCTGTGGTAACACAAAGCACCGGAAACGACCCGAATGATTGTTTCAGGACAAATGATAACATAGATACTTGTCCTATGCACTCACATTTCAAAGGCCTTAGTAGCACCACATCGGATTGTTTCAAGATAGTTGGAGAAGCAAAGGTAAGCACCGGCGATACCCAAAACTACACAAAAAGTGTACAGAGCTTTTTCTCCTTACTATCTGAGAACAACAAACTAACATCAATAAATGAGAATATAGCGGGAGGCAGCGGTCCAATAACTAATATGAAGGGCATATGGGATTTAATGGAAAATGAGGTCATGACTCGAAACGACAGACAATTGGTATTGGACGAAATTAATATCGTCTTGGCAGCCGCCCAACCCGGGTTTACCCAAGCACAACAGGATGCACTAAGTTTCTGTTTCGCAGATGAAACCACTGCTTTGGGCCCTGGACTTAACTATTAGATCCATATTTTTTTTCTTTGGATAAGACAATAGTCTGCAATTTTCCCCTATTCATCTATTTATTTTTATTGAAGCACTTGACACTCAAAGAGAATGACCACTGAACCTGAATCCCAACCATCAGGATCTTATAGTTCCATGTCATTTTTGCCGCGTAGCCACTCGATTCGCAATTGAATACTGCAGTCAATATCTTGCCCAATAAAAATCTGAAGAGATATATTTAATACAAAAACTCTTAAAACTTTTCAAAAATTTATTATAGACTCAAGTGAAATTTCCTACTCGTCACACCAAACGCTTATACCATACGGAACTTGATCCCTATAAATCAACTCTTCATTTTGGTAACGATATCGAGTAGAAGTCAAGCCAAAAACCCTATCCTAAATTCTTCATTTTCACATCCAAGAAACAACGTATACAGTATCACAAATAGTAATCAAGTTAAAGACATCTAATACTCTGATTCCGTAATATATGTCCTATTAAGTCATATAATCAAATTTTAGACTCTAACACGGACCTTATAATATTTGAATAAAACATAAGCAAAACTATGTCTCAGGCTACCAAGTATCAAAAATTCATGGGCTTTTCATACAATAAAATGATAAATAAAGTCCATAGTAATTTTTGTTTTGGGCTTATTATTTGCTAGATAATACACCTATCATATTACTTTGTCTTGGCTATTCACAGAAGATGATCATTAAACATGACAAAGAGTTTATCAATAATATCGATGTAGAATTGGAGAAATGAAAACATGTGAAATTTGTGGCGGTACAGTATCATCTGGAACTACCACCACTATATGTTCATCTTGTACCAGTATTAAAGAATCTACAACGGCTTCAAGAGGTTCTCTTGAAGATCATATATGTGGTTGTATCAATACAGACAGAAGAAATTGTCCATGGTGCAAGAAACCGTGCCATCATGATACATCCTTAAACCCTAAGATATTAATTTCACCAATGTGATATCTACCCCACAACTACTTCAGTCATATTAAGAAATGGTGTTAAACTAGAAAATACCTGCATAATTCTTAAGGATTGGATTTGAGATGTATTAGGTATGGTCATCGTTCAAAAACATTTACCTTTACCTTCATTCTAATACGACATCAACTAATCCTCCGTATGTACTTTACCCATTTTTTCTTAATAGTTGAAATGCAAGCAATTTTGGGGTTGTTCCCACCGAAACAGCTTACTAACATGGTCTCATGGTAAGAATGGTTTTATGAATTATTCAACCAATAATATAATGAAATGATACCCAGAAAAACGCAATTGATTGCAATTGATTACAACACAAACGTGGACATTATTAGCCCAGATTTTCAATCATTATTATGAATTTTCAAAACATCAATTCACAACAATATACTGATCATATGCCGAAACTAACATCGATATTTTCAATTCTTTTTGTTTCCATGTTTATTATGACAATCATTTTGACAGGTGATAAAGGGGGCGTAAATGAGAAATCAATACCAAGACCGCAATTACCAACTTCTGAATCATCTTCGACAATCGGAGATGATTTCGAATCAAAAGATCTTACGATCCCGTCACATAAATATTTGGATGAATCTAAAATCACAAAGCAGTCAGGAACGAGTTATTTCATATCAAACTATATTAATGCGTGGAAATTAGGTAAAGCAAATTCGGCAATCCAAATGATTGTATAAAATGAATAATACGTCTCTTTCAATAGTAGTTATACACATCATGGCGGTACAAACTAGGTAACCATTGTCATCAAACCGATGTTATATCCTGATGATTTTAACCGAACCCGACGACTATACGGGTTATTCTTTAATATATTCGTCATAAAAATATGGATCTTTATGATTTTCAGCTCTATTCAATTCAGCATTTCTAACTCCTTGCTATGATGGTGGATAAATAGTTTCAGCAAATTCTTTGAATGATTAAGTTTGCAGTTTTTCAACCCATAAGGATAGTAGGCATCAAAACTCTCGGTTTTGTCCTTGATATACCACATCGTCCTTTCGAGATGCTTTTCTGGTAACAGGCATGATTGTGATTGGATATTTGATATTTGTTTTAGTTGTCATCATTACCACGATAATGAAAACAAATGACATAGTGCTATGAAAATGAATGCATCTATAACTAGCAGGGAAGAATAGTAATAGTATAATATACCTAACTACAATTTTCAATGGATATATGATTTGATAATCCATACATTATAAGTTTACTTAGTTCATAGTCTCTAGTCTCAAAAGTATGGTTACCATGAAGCATATCATCGATTAGGATTATTATATAATTCCTAATTTGACAAAGAAATAATCAGAACAAGAACATATCAAAATTATCAAGATTTGATGATACAATATCTATTTTTTTCTAATCAAGTCGTTCACTTCCTTTAAATCCGTACATAGAGGTTATTTAACCTTAAATATTCTGATAGACTCTAAAGTTCAAAGGATCTAGTAATTAAACTAAATAGAGCGGATTTTGAACCTGAATTATCCAATGTGTCATCTAAAGCATTTACCCGTAAAATAAAATTAACCACTTTATCATATTTCGTCAACTGTATTTGCTTTTTGTGTTAACGCTGATGGTTTTAACAATAGACCTCACAGATCTTGTCTTAAACCTTAAAGAACCTAGCTAACTGAAAAGTTATATGAATTGATTCTCCAATGAGAAAGTTACATTCTTAGTTTCTTTATGCTCCCTCTTGTATGGGTGTCTTATCACAAGGGATTCAATTATAAAAAATCGACATTATCACAAGAAATTAATTCATACAAGAAAGATGAATCGGTTTGCACTTACAATATTGTTTGTTTATCCACAAAAGTTTGCTAGACCCTTTATCTTTATGGACAAAGAAAAATAAAGTATTTTTAACATCTAATTGAGCAGATAGGTTATCTGCACACTGACAGAAACCTCTTGTTGTCCTGGAATTATAGGAGTTGAGGAAGCTCCAGAAGCAAATGATCTTTGCATAAATTGATCGCTAAAAGGCATGGGGTTGAATCCATCTGTATTAACTGATATTGATTTGATACCTACGATTGTAGACCCTATTGCCGATGAGGCTATATCTGCATTTTGTTTGGCGTTGCTAATAGCTTGTTGTATTAGTGTATTTTTGACCTTGTCTAACGATTTGTCAGAAACTTTAAAATCCACCCCATTGATGGTATTGGCTCCTGCAGTTACAGCAGAATCAATCCATGATGAAATATTATCAAAGTTCGGACTTTGAACTGTCACGATGTTAGACACTGTGAACCCAGTTTTTACCATATTTCCTGTTTCAGTAAAATTGAAATTAGGTTGAATACTATATTGAGAAGTACTGATCTCATTTTCTTTGACGCCATTATCTCTTAAACTAGCGATTATTTCGTTTGCTATTTTCGAGTTTGATGTTACTGCATCAGTGACAGATTCATTTGTAGATTGTACTCCAATCGAGATAGTTACCAAATCGGTATTTACTTTTTCCGTTGCAGAACCTGACACAAATAAAGTATTATTGAGAGATGCTGTTTGAGTTTTATTGACTTGGTTAGAATCCGTGACTTGGGCAAATGCCTCAATAGGCTCCATGTACATAACAATAAGAGATACGAATCCCAATCCCAAAAATAATAAGATTGTAAGATTACTCATATTTTGTTTAAAATTTTTTTCATAATAATTTGACATCGATTTATTAGAACCTACTCCAATATATAAGAAGACCCTATTTTTTAAGGCTAGACGAGTCTATAATGAATTCTGAAATCTTCTTTTTATTGATAAATTTTCTTGTGGGTTGTGCTTTTGAATCCACTTTCAACTCGCGCCGTGGCGCTTCTTTTGACTTTGTTTAAGAATGACATTGTTTTGACAACGTTTCTAGTCGACAAACCAGGATAGAAGAAATAAAGACTAAATTCCAAATCTAATAGAAATGTCTTGCTTCTTTTAAAAATCATATTAGAGATTGAGCCCTTTCAAGGTATAGTTTTGTCGTTAAATTATTAGAGCCACTAAACACATCATATTAAATTATTTGTTTTCAAAAAACTGGACTTGGCTTAGGCTTTGTCTAAAATTTACTTTTAGATCCAATACTTTCTACATTCATGTTATCAGTAAAGAAGATCTGAAGAATTACTAGGATCCTTAAGTAAATCATCTTTGTCGTTATTAGTAAAGTCACCAGATCCTAAATTATCAGGAGTAAGGTTCTTAAACAAGTTGTATATCTCCTTAGGAGTAATCATGTAATATACTTTTGAGTCGTTTATATTCACATCAACAGCAGCTCCCAGATGCATTATAAACATAGAATAAATGGTGAGAGATTTTATCAAATTTGACTTAATCAACTGGAGTATAACTTATGTATGTCAAAGGATAAAAGGTTATCTTGAGTTTTTGCATTAACATCAATACTTTTGTCTCTAGAAGCCATTATTCCTGCAATAACATTCTAGACAAAAGCCGGAAATGCGACGAACTGATTATCCACGAATGCGAGGATCAAATTAGGAGCCCCAAGAAAAGTATACCAATACTGTTTCAAACTCAAAGTATCAATATCAATCCTCTACAAGTTCATCCTACGATGACGTCGGATCCCCATCAGGAAATATTTTAAGATACAACCTTCAAGTAGCTAGAAATAAGATGAAAGTTATAAAAGTAGCCATTTCCTTATTGCAATGTTGAAAGATTGAATACAACAAGTCACTTTCAAAGGGCTTTGATATTTCAGGGAGGCGGATCTTTAGGAGCTTATGAGGCTGGCGTTTACAAGGCTACTTATGAATTGCTTTCTGAGAGGGATGTAAAACTGGGTAGGAAAGGAAAACCGATATTTCATATTGTAGCTGGTACCTCTATAGGCGCAATGAATGCAGCCGTACTAGTCAGTTATATAAAAGAGAACAAGAGCTGGCAAGGATCTGCGGATCGGCTGATTGAATTCTGGGAATATATGGCTACGGAATCCTTTATGGATGCAATTCCAAGTTTTAATGAATGGTGGAATTATTGGCAATATTTTAATAAAGATTTGGCGTCAAGCGAATCGGCGAGAAGATATTATGACACTAAACAATTCATGCTTAGAGGAGTACCAAATGTATTTACCCTGTCCAACATGTTGGAAGATAGGAGGTTTTTGGATCCTGTCAATACTCAGTATCTTTATAGTAACGAACCGCTCAGAAAGAGTCTTGAGAAATTTGCAAAGTTTCCGATAGCGACCAGTTACCAAAATAACGAACCTCGGCTCCTTCTGGTGAGCGTCGACGTACAGGAAGGAAGCACTGTAGTATTTGATAGTTACGAAAAGGAGGATGGCACTCGGAAAACTGAATATGGTCGTTACGGTCCTGAATATGTAAGGGGACCCAATGACCATGGAGGATATGAGTTTGTAATAAGTCATAATGAAGGGATAGAAGTTGACTTTGTTCTTGCAAGTGGTTCAGTACCAGTTAACTACGAATATACCAAATTACAGGTCGAAGATACCAATGGTAGTAATCGAATTAAAAGCGGAATCGAACAGCAGAAAGAAGAGGTAAATAGTCCTACTACTAAGAAAGTTCGGTATTTTTGGGATGGTGGCATTATAGCAAATACTCCACTTAGAGAGGCCGTTATTGAACACCGCAGGTATTGGGCTTCCATTAGAAAATCTGAAGTACCTCCTCTACGCGTTTTCATAGTCAATGTACATCCAATTAAACAAGACTCCTTACCTACTGATCATGACTCTCTCGTGGACAGAAAAAATGACTTGACGTATCATGATAGGACCTTATTTGATGAAAGGATGGCGTTACTGATGACCGACTATGTTAACATCACTAATAGCCTCATTAAGCTAGCCGAAGAAAACAATGTTAAAAGGTCCTTAATAGATGACATTCTAAAGCGGCAGGCCGATACTAGAAATTTTAGCACTGGGAAGCACTTAAAATACGCGGATCTGGTTGAACATATGGTTTCTGTAGAACAGGTAATTAGAATAGAACGCAAGAACGACACACATACTATATCGAATAAGACTTTTGATTTCTCAAGCAACACAGTTAGAAATCTAATAAGAGATGGTTATAAAGAAACATTAGAGCAAGAAACTAAAATACTACAAGTGTGGGATTCGGAGCACCCAAAATAATATAATATTAACAGTTGCGTATCTATTACGATTATAATGCAATGACTTTTCCAGTTAATCTCTTATTCTTAATTGCTCTTTCCTTTTCTTAAATTCATTAAGATATCTCTGGCAAGAGCAAAGGGTATAGGTAGATTGTAAATACCGAAATCATAATGATTCCAACAATGGTGAGTACAATTCCATTCTTGATCATCTCTTTGACCTGTATTTTGCCTTGTTCATAAACTAGTGCATTAGGAGGAGTCCCCATTGGTAGGAGGAATGCGAGGGAACTAGATAATGTGATAGCAGCAAGAAACGGTAATGGGGGCCATTGATTTAATGCAGCCATGCTTGCAACAACGGGTATGAATATAGCTGCCGTTGCTGTATTTGACATAGTATTACCTATAATCATTGTTATAGAAACAATAACAATTACTATTACTGGGAAGGGCAGAATGCTTAATACTGATAATTTGGTCCCCAGATAGTCAGCAAGGCCAGATGTTGTAAACGCTAATGACAGGGAAATTCCTGCACCCAGGATAAATAAGACACCAAGTGGGACTTTTTGCACATCTGACCAGTTCAGAAATTTTTCAGTTCTATTTTTTGGTATCACAAATAATGTTACACCCCCAAAAATTGCAATAACTGCAGTTTCAAGATATGAATCATCACCAGCCCAATATGGAGCCGCGAACATTAAGATTAAGACTGATAGCAAAATTATTAATGAGACCTTCTGCTCCCTTGTGATTTTTCCTAATCTTTCTTTTTCAGCGATAATTATCTTCTTAATGAGGGATTCATCCATTTGCTCCTTTCTTACTTGAGCTGTGAAATATAAAATAGATATCATCAACATTGTAATTGCCAGTGGAGCAGCTACCGAAGTCCAAGTACCAAATGTGATAGTTTTGCCGAATAACTCGTTTACAATTTCTGCATAGATTAGATTAGGAGGGGATGCAATAAGGGTTGTAATACTCCCAATTGAAGAGGAGAATGCAACCCCAAGTAAAAGGCTAACTTTAAACTTTTTACTAAATTTAATACCGTTATCAGATAACAGGGATAGAGTAGCGAAAACCATTGGAATAATCAAAATAGCTACCGTAGTGCTCATAATAACCGTGGAAATTAAAGCCGTACAGATCATAAAACCAAGTATTATTCTCTTGGATGAATATCCGAAAATGTTAATGATTCCTAACGCAATTTTTCGTTGTAACCCGGATTTTTCAACTGCGAGAACAACCAGAAACATCCCCAATAGAAGAATAATTATTGGGCTCATGTATTCTGCTCCTACGACTCGTAGTGGTAAGACACCTGTTATAGGAAACAGAGCTAGAGGTAATAGAGCAGTTGCATAGATACTAACAGCTTCGGTGACCCACCACACGACAAGCCAAAGTGTTATACCAGCAACTAGTTTACCTTGATCTGGTAAACCTTCTGGGGCAGGAATAACAAGAAGGATGAAAAACAAAACTGGACCTAAAATGAGTCCAATTAACTTAGTTTTGCTTACTTTTGCAGATGGGGAGGAAAGGCTGTTCTGCATCCATGCTAGCATTATTTGACAGTAATATAAGTGAATAATGTGTATCAGAAACAAACAATGGCAAAGACCAAACTGACTCGCTTAATAGCTGGCGTTAGTGAAAGAAACATAATGCAAATGAATATTTGAACTGTGATAAATATTTAGCTTGAAATTTTCAAAGCCACAACTTCCAGACGATTCTACCGATGACAGTTTTGAGGATATAAGCAGATTAGTGCATACAAATAGTCCATCTTCAGTATCGTATTACTCATCTTTATTCAAAGGTTTTTGGGAACAGGCAAAACTCTACGAAAGGACAAAAGAAGAACTGGACACCACCAAAGACGAATTGACAAAGATGAAGGACTATATATAGACAATTGCAAAAGAACTCTCGATTATGTCATAAGATAGAATGGGTTAATTTTAATAGGAAATAAGAAAAATTTTGTTATCTATTTGGCTTCAGTTGAATCTGATTGTTCCTCTATTTGAACTCCACAGAATGGACAACAAGCTATATCATAATTATGAAGTTTTGGATATGAGAACATGGTAGCAATAGATATTTTTTTATTGAATGAAGTCACCAAGATTGGCAATGAGGTTCGAGTTTCCCAAAGGCGTAGCCGTGGATACATCTGGCTATGTGTACGTAGCTGACGATGCGAATCATCGTATTCAGAAATCTGATAGCAATGGAAATTTTAGAAAAGAATGGGGAGAAGAAGGCTCTGACAAAGGAGAGTTCAAGTTTCCCAAAGGCGTAGCCGTGGATACATCTGGCTCTGTGTACGTAACTGATGATGGCAATTGCCGTGTTCAAAAGTTTGACAGCAATGGCAACTTCATTGGTGAATGGGGACGCAAAGGCTCTGACAAAGGAGAGTTCAAGTTTCCCAAAGGCGTAGCCGTGGATACATCTGGCTCTGTGTATGTATCTGACGACGAAAATCATCGTGTTCAAAAGTTTGACAGCAATGGCAACTTCATTACAACTTGGGGTTCAGAAGGTTCGAGTGATGGTCAACTTAAGCATCCTTATGGGATTGGAGTTGACTCCAATGGCTATGTGTACGTAGCTGATGATGCGAATCATCGTGTTCAAAAGTTTGACAGCAATGGCAACTTCATTGGTGAATGGGGACGCAAAGGCTCTGACAAAGGAGAGTTCAAGTTTCCCAAAGGCGTAGCCGTGGATACATCTGGCTCTGTGTACGTAGCTGATGATGGCAATTGCCGTGTTCAAAAGTTTGACAGCAATGGCAACTTCATTGGTGAATGGGGACGCAAAGGCTCTGACAAAGGAGAGTTCAAGTTTCCCAAAGGCGTAGCCGTGGATACATCTGGCTATGTGTATGTATCTGACGACGAAAATCATCGTGTTCAAAAGTTTGACAGCAATGGCAACTTCATTGGTGAATGGGGAAGACGCGATTGACAATGTGATTTAATCATAATCACAAAAAATAAAATATGTCTAAAACGAAAATTATCATTTAACATAGTCTAGAATGTTAAAATCCTAAACGTAACCTCCGGACCAGTTACCTGTCCTGATCTATTTTATAGTTTTTATTTATATTTTCTTGATATTGGATTCTAAATATACCAAAGTATTGCAGTAAGGTTATTGAACCCCTTTACCTATACAACTCTAATCCATTTGTGACCAGTCCAGTGATAGTAAAAGGTACCGTCATTAGCAAAACAATAAGGAACTGCTTAATTTAAAAGTAAATTAATTAACTATAATTTGGTCACATAGTTTTTCATGTATGTAAATTGGTTAAATTGAGTCAAATTTGTTTCATATATCGCCTAACCCATATCAGATCTGTAATGGATATTTGTATAATCTGATGAGAATGGCAGCAGCCCTAGAATGTCTGATTTGAACACTAGATGAACTAGTTTATTGAGCAAGTATTTCGGCTAAAGATAAATCAAAAGCTACGTCAAGACAATTAAAGCATATAACTATCACTTTTGCTTTCACTTTAAAGCAATTACAGTGATTTTTCAGTCAAGGGCTTAACTAGGAAGGATTAATTGACCGATCTGATTGAGTTCATGAAAGATTTACAAAATGAGATGCGAGAACCCTGTCATGAATCAGATACTCGATGCTTATAAACCGATGTGGGCGCTAAAACATGCCATTTCTCTAATGGGTTGGGACTTTGAAACTTATATGCCCAGAGAAGGGGCAGAAGAGAGGGGAGTGGCCGATTCTCAGCTTCACATGATGCATAAAGATCTCCTGCTAAAGAAAGATTTTAGTGGTCTTGTTGAGTCAGCGAAGAAACTGAGGAGCCTTAGTGACTTTGAGAAGGGAATTGTACGAGTACTTGATAGGGAAATAACTAAGCAGGTCAAGATACCCAAAGAATTGACTGAAGCAGAATCTTTGGTAAGGATAAGGGGAAATATGGCATGGAGGGAAGCAAGGGCAAAATCTGCTTTTAAGATGTATGAACCGCACTTGAAGAAGATGATAGAAATAAAGAAGCAAATCGCTGCGAAGATAGGTTATGAAAAACATCCATATAATGCACTCTTGGATACATTTGAAGAGCAGCTTACCGTAAATGACTTGGATAAAATATTCGATGCATTAACCCCTCGTATTCAAACGCTTCTGAAAAAACTCGTAGATTCAAATAGCCCGTTCTGCAAAACGAACAAACTTGCAAAATCAAAATATGATATCAATAAAGTGAATGAACTCAATCACGATATTTTGACTCTTCTGCAATACGACATGAAACGTTTCAGAATGGATATATCCACTCATCCTTTCACCGAGACTATGGGGCTAAACGATATCAGAATAACTACTCGGTATGAAGGGATTGATTTCAAAAAGTCGATATTTAGTACCATTCATGAAGCTGGTCACGCATTGTACAATCTACAATGCGATCAATCATTGTCTTTTTCTCCCATTGAAGGAGGATCTTCACTTGGACTCCATGAATCTCAGTCAAGGTTTTGGGAGAACATTGTGTGCAGAAGTATGCCTTTTGTTCAATTGATAAGTCCATTGATTAGAAAACAAATAGATTTCACAAACCAAACTACAGATGACGAATTATACCTTTATTTCAATAATGTCAAAGCTGACTATATACGAGTTGACGCCGATGAAGTTACTTACAATTTACATATAGCAATTAGGTATGAGATAGAGAAAAAAATATTTGGAGATGAGCTCAATGTATCTGAGATTCCTGAATTCTGGAACGATAGAATGGAGCAGCTTCTTGGTGTGAGGCCAACTAAGGATTCAGAGGGAGTGCTTCAGGATACCCATTGGAGCAGCGGCCTTTTTGGGTATTTCCCAACTTACACTCTGGGAAATTTGGTTTCAGCAATAATTGCTTCAAAGATGCGAAAAGATCTAGAAGACTCCGAGGAAGACATTAAGAGGGGTAATTTTGATCCTATCAGAAAATGGTTAAGATTAAAAATACATCAGTATGGATCTGCTTTTGCTCCCAAAGTACTTCTTGATAAGAACCTAAATGAAGGATATAACCCAGATTACTTTGTTAACTACCTTGATACTAAATATCTTCGCTCCTGAACCATTGTCTGGATGATATATAGAATCCGACTCATTATCGGTTCAAATGAATTGCAATATTTAAACATGTATCCAGATAGAAGATGCTAATTCAGCCTAGTTGGAATTGAGTTTGCAGGTTGAAGCAAAATTCCAATATTGGCTACCGTTCTCTGATACCAATTAATGGAAATAATACTAATCATTGTTAAACTCAGTTTTGACTGTTACGGGATGGAACATGAAACTTGGAGCATTTCCTAGGATAATAGCGAATATTGTTGGCAAGTTCCATAAGTTATCTTCTGTGGAAAATGATTGGATAAGTTCTTATGCAATCATTCAAGAAATATCAAGAAGCTGAGTTAGGATTAACATGTATACCTTGTGGGTGAACCAAAGTTTGTCACAAGTCACAATTCTCCGTGTAGTACACCTCTCCAGATGGAGAATGACCCACCGTTAGTCTCCACCACATTATTATTTTGGTCTACTACCGAAACTGAGTCCTAGAATTGATTTATCACATACGTATGCCCATTGTCCGCGTTAAAGACTACACCTCTTGGGCCGTTCCCAACCGTTATAGTTGCTATGACCTCATCCTGAGCTAGCACGTTAACTAAATCAGCAAATGGAACCGCTAAAACAACAAATAAAAAAAAGGTTAGAAAACAAAAGATAATGAAGTCAAGATCGAAAATGAACTTATTGTATACACAAATCTTCATCTTGAACTGGCCACATAATAATGACTATTAATTTTACTTTTAGATGTTCCTTCTATATCACTTTATGTTGTTCTAATAGAATAAATTTGATTTCGTGGTCTGTGATCATCAAAAATATCAAAGTTATTTTGTTATAACCTGTAATCACGGAATGATAATATTCCAGGATTACAAAACTCAGTTGCAAATTCTGTCAAATTTGTTTCATCTACTTATCTTACCCTCATACTATGGGGAATATATGCCAGATATTCTTTATTATATTCATCATGATGTAAGGAACTTTATTGTTTTCATATTATCTGGAGATTAAATATATCTCTGGAAAATTAGAGATCACAAAAAGAAATATTTAATTGTTGGAAAATCTCTCATGTTTAAGCATTATTCTAAAATCTTATCCAATCTAGTCAAATTACAAATCAGGCCAATAACTGTAAAATATTAGAACTCTGAATATTGAGTATCTGTGAATATTATGGATAGTCAAGGAAACGGAAAAAACAATATTAACAACAATAACAACAAAGAAGAGCAAAACATGAACAATCCTAACCAGTTTAAATTGATGACGGATTGGTGGCAACAAAATTCGCCTATGGCTTGGGGTGAATTGTATAATGAATATATTGAATACATTACGTCCATGACTGAAATATACAAAGAGTACATTAAGAGCTCGGAAAAAATGACCGAATTGTATAAAGAATTGGCAATAAATACCGAAAGAATGACTGACCTGTATAAAGAGTCTGTTAAGATTACCGAAAGAATGAGTAATCATTGGTTAAATAAATTTCCTAATCCCCTATTTTCAAAAGAACAAAGACCAAAAAAACGGGTTAGTAAACTAAAAGATAAACAATAACTATGATTAGAAATTATTTACAAACAAACTTGAAATTCTCATGCGGATATCCTTATGATTTCCACCGAACCAGATCTCTATGTTAGTATTGATCAGGATATTATTGCAAATACTACAAATTCAAGGGGATAATAACGAACTAAGACATTAATTTTCTTCTCCTTTCTCATTATTCAGATAAATATAACCACTTCTTGTTGAAGATGGGGGCCATATGGTCAAGCTCTCCGATTATCAACGAAAAATTTGGTGGTGGGTTTGATGGTCAAATTCTCAAATATCTAATTAATGTCAATTACTAAAGTACAAGGCAAATGTTCAAAAGCCCCGATTCAAACATATCTTCTACCCTATCCGATATTGTTACTTCTCCTGTCTCTATCTCCAATGCCCCATAAGAAATGTATATGTTCCATTTTTGTCGACTTGATCCTTGTAGATTCCTGCTGAATTGCTCAGAAATGAGAGTTCACCTGTAGCACCATCATCAAAAATCGCTATTCCGTTGCTATCAAAACTACCGTCTGGGTTATAATTGCCAATCGCATAAAACAAGTCGGTATATCTTTATCATCAGTAACATATTTTGATTTTCCTTGGATGTAGGATGTGTCATTATTTCTGAAAGTCTCAGTGCCATTTCCCGATGCAGTTGTGTTTACTGTACCGTTAATTAATCCCTCGCCTGGGAAACTGGAGGTAATACTGTTGTCTATAGTTTCCGGCTTCCCTGCCATAGTCTCATAATGTTCCACAAGAAATGGGTTTCCCAGATTCATAAACTGAGAGGTGTTGGTGTTATCAATGGCTTGGGTGTATTGTGTGATGGCGGTCATAGAATAGAGGAGTACAAATCCAATAATCAATGCTAAAGCACTATTGTTTTTGCTTCTGAATTTCAATTCAATCATTTTGATATAGTAGGCTAATAGGTTTGCGTCGTATTTCAAGGACGAATGTTGAAAATAATATTGATTATAAATTGGTAATATTCCTTACTCTGTTGTTGATGATTCTTTTGACAAAATCATGTTCGTATTCTAGAACTAACTAAATCATTCAGATCATAACAATGGAGAATCTATTTAACAACAAGAAATGAATTACAGAAATTTCTGGGCAATCAAACTTTAATCGCGGCTTAATTTCATACCTATAGATTTTTTCTTATATTTCAAAAATATGTCATATTTGTTACACTTACCACTGAAGCCATCTAGGGTAACTAATCTCAGGTATCTTGGGTAGGCTATCTGCCCCATGTCAGTCACTATATCTCTTCGATATTTTCATCCTTATACCATTTTTTGGTCTGAGTGTTACTAGTGACTGTATTTTTATATTTGCACTATCTTTCTCTTCAAGTGTAATCTTCCAATTATTAAGAACATTTGCTAACACGATAATACCTTCAATCCAAGCTAATGGTTCTCCTATGCATGATCTAGGACCGCCACCAAAAGGAAAGTAGCAAAATCGTGGCATTGATGTTTTAAATTCTAAAGACCATCTTTCAGGAATAAACTTTTCAGGATCTGAAAAATACCTGACATCATGATGCATTAGATATTGACTCATTATAATAACTGAGCCAGAAGGTATGGAATACTTTTCATTTAGAGAGTAATCCTGTATAGTCTGACGACCTATAGCCCAAGAAGGAGGGTAGAGTCTCATTGACTCCATCAAAACTTTTTCTGTATATTTTAATCTTGTTAAATCATCAACGGTGATAATTTTTCTGTTGCCCTCATCATCCTCTTTCTCCTTATGTATGGTGTAAATTTCATCCAGAATTTTAGACTCAATCTTAGGATGACAAGATAACAGATACAAAGTCCATGTCAACGCATTAGCAGTCGTCTCATGCCCTGCTAAAAATATCGTCATTACTTCATCTCTAAGCTGCTTATCAGTCATTTTTAAAGCAGCTTTCTCTTGTTCTTTACCTTTCTCGGATAATAATTGTTCTTCATTATCATTTACTTTTTTGTCTGTTGAACCGATAAGAACAGAAAGAATATCTAATTCGTTTTCATATTTTTGGAAATTCTTTTGTCGTCCTAATTGAGTACCATTAGTTTTAGATCCATTTATTTTCTTGCTTTCATCAACAGAAGGTTTTTGACGTTGCAGATCAATTTTACTATAAATTGTATTATCTAGTTCTTTTAAAGCCTCTTTATATTCCAATGTTAAGGGTATAGGAAGTCGTTCAATAAATCTTAAAAATGGAAGTCTGAGTTTGTTAATATACTCTATAATTAGTGTAATATGATCACTAATTTTATCGATCTCATTTAATGTTATTGCATTTTTTCCAAATAGTAGTTTACTAATTATAGAGAGTGTTAATTTAGTCATTTCTTTATGAATGTTTACTATCATTCCTTCTCTCCAGTTTGTATTTGTATATTCAATACAATGTTCTGTTATTATGTTTCCAAATATCCTTATCTTGTCTTTGGTAAATGCTTGCTGGATCATTCTCCTTTGCTTTGAGTGACTTTCTCCCTCATTTGTTATTAACCCATTACCAATTACTCGTTTTGCTAACTGCAATCCTGGACTTTTTACAAAATTTTGATTATGTTTTACTAGAATATCCTCAATCAGATATGGGTCATTTATGAGATATACATGTAACTTTGGTCCAAATTTAAAATGAGAAATATCGCCGTACCTATTGGTGATTTCTTTTAGTATTGGTAAAGGATTTGATATGAATTTAAAAGCCAACCTGTAAGGAAATATCTCGCGTGGTCCTGGTGGATATACGTGATCTCCATTTTTATTAGAAATTGACTTCACTTTCATGAATTCTATTTATGTTCCAACATGCCGAGGTATAATTATTTTTACGTGATTTGATTACTTTTTGTGAAATATTCATATTATTTGATAACTTTTCACTGGCGCCATTCAAAATTCATGGTATAAGGAGTTTCATTATCAAGTTAGAAAGGTGACGAAATATTCACAGAACCGTAAATCATCCTTGTCTATCTCTCCTACTAACAAGTCCCCTTCCCCACCGACTGCGCTACTCTATATGAGTAACGATATTTTATGAAAGGGTATTAGTAATTTAGAATAATATTACTTTTAGGTACCCCTTGATATTTAAATCACCATGATATCATTGCACTACCACAGTCTATCCATTAAATCAATTTGAGTATTTAAGGTCCCAGAGCTTATTATGGTGGGAACAATTTGAAGAGTGATAGCAGCTTGTTCTATATATTAAATATCATATAATTTAGTTTGTCAAGTGAAAGAAATGAATCTGCAGGGTAATAAAGTAGTGATGATTTTTTTGGTAAGATCCGATATAAAAATGAGCAAAGGACAAATCGCAGGTAAAGTAGCAGATGTTACTCAATATGTTATAGTGGAATGCATACAGGGAAAATACATTACATATACAACGTGGAAGAAATTTCATGACTCTCAAAAAATTGTCTTAAGGGTAAATTCAGAAAATGAATTTCATGATTTACATTCAAAACTGATTGAGTTATCTCATGAACTAAGTTTTCCAATCAAGATTGTAAAAGATGATCAAAAAACAAAGAAATCTGAAAATATGCCCACAGTTTTAGCATTTGGACCTATAAAAAGAAACAAGGTTGAACATATTGTTGCTGATTTAAAATTATTGTGAATTGCTATAATAATAAATTATTACTCTCGTACGACGCAATGTGCTTAGATAGATTTACTTATTCAATTATATTTTGTTATAGATTGATGATCTTCTTGTAATGGATCCCTTGTATAACAACGCCCGCGTCAAAATCTATTTTTAACTAATTGTTTGTTGGTCGACTCATATAGATATCCATATGAGTTCTACCGAACACGATACCTATCCATGGTAGCTATTGGACATTCTTTTGTTGATAATGCAAACGAGAGTATTGATACGCTGAATTATGTTACGAATCTACTTATGACTATTCTTATAATTACTTAATATTATTGAAGAGGATTTTCTATTTCATTTTTCGTATAGATCTTAAACATTCTTTTGATTTCATCTCTCATTCCTTCCGGTACTTCATAATAGACTATTATCTGTAAGGAATTGTTTGGTAGGCTGTGAGATTGAGAGCCATGAGTTTTTCCTTTGAATTCTTTTATTAAATCAGATAGCGTCTCATAATGTGTTATGATCGTATCGGGTGACCCTTCTAGTATTTCCACAGAGTTATCCATCGGCTGTTTGTTGTTTGAGTTAGGCCATGATTTTTTATAATTGTAGTTATTCTTACTGTTATAATTATTCTGGAAATCATTTTTGTAAAGCGTGGGCCTTGACGAGATACTATTGTCAATTGTTCCTGCACCTGCCGATTTATTGCTATAGATTGCTCTGTTCGGACAAAAATGTTTCTTCTTTGTTAGAACCTCTGAATATTCGCTATTTAGGGTATTCCAGTAAATTTTGGTGTTACAACCATAGACACAATACTTTGAATTAGTGTTGGAGACCTCGGATGAACTCATCTAAATAATTATACTTTTTAGTTAATATGTATTACGCTGTGTAACAATAGGTAATTTATCAAGATATTTTCATTATTGAAGTTACGGACTTTGACGAATTAATTACTATTATGTTTCGTTAAGTCATTAATCATACTGAAGACCATTATTTTAATAACCCTCTCATGATCAATATGGAATGTTTTCTGTCTCAAATAAGTAAGTCCTACCTTCTGCAACAGGAACTGATGTCGTAGGTCACTACACGCAGATGGTATGGAAATCTACAACTGAGGTTGGTTGAGGGACCGCCAGCGGTGGGCCAGATGACTCCAATGAGTTGGACATTCTAGTTTGTAGCTATAGCCCACCGGGCAACTACATGGGGCAAGCACCGTATTAGGAGAGTTTTTCCTGTCACTATAAATATCCCATATCACTCTGTACCAAGATCACGAACGGAGTTGCTCCAAACAAAATAAGCAATGATTGATGAGAAGAGGTAAACAATCCTATGTTCACACAACTATTAGGATCAAACATCCTTTTTGGTTCGAATAAAGGTCGGTCGAGAATATAATTATTCCTGTTGAAGATATACGATAATTAAGAGGATTGCAAATATTCTCAGAGAAGCAAAAATAGTAGAATGCTCTTAATTTATATCGAGTTTATTTTGTATAAAACCATGAAAGTAGATATTTAACTGAGCCAGGGTCCTAATTTTATTTTGAAGATTTTGTTCTATAATACCAACCCAATTAGATTAATATCACATCATCTGTTTTATCTATTAGGATCATGGTTTTCTATTGTGCGACTGTAATATTTCCTACAGGTAGTGTACGATTAGAAAGTTCTAAAGGCTAATTAGATTCCTGCACTAGGGGTTCAGCCGGATCTGCAATTGCAAGTGGCCCTCCATTTACGGCTGTTGGGTACAATGTGAAATCCTAATATTGAAAAACTAACCATTATGACGGCTACCAAAAATACCTTAAGTACATCCATGTTCCTATAACTTTAGCACGAGTATTTAACATGTGTATTTTTTATCTGTATGATTTCAACGTTGTCATTTGATATATCAATACCTAACCATTCAGTGAATGACGCGTTAGTATAGCTCATAACTTCAAAAAATAGAAATCATCTCAAATTTGCATACTTATGAATTTCATTGTATAACGCTAGTTAACAATGTAATTATAAATTTTGTATGACCTCATATATTTACATAAATTTTATCATAAATATGAAAGCCGTGACAAACTTGGTGATATTGCAGTTGCTACTTCGGTTAAATATCTCAAAAACAGATAAATCGAATATACATGGAATAGATTTTTACTATTCAGGATTACATTTTCCAGGGATTGATGAAAGTACTTGCTTTTGCTATGATCTCTTATCCACCAACAAACTTGATCAAGTAGATGATTATCTAAATATGATTGACAACCTTTTGGATCAATTTGATATGATGATCAATAAAACAAAATAGAATTGCCAATTAATTAATAGAATGTTCTATTTGTTCTAATCTTTTATACTAGTCTTGACAAAAAAACTGATGTGGGATTCGCGATATTAGCTCTACTAAAAACCTGACTTGATCTTGGCCTTCTAAATTCAAAATCCTTTAATATTGTTATAATAGACCCTTTGATGAATTCGAAAATCATTGCCACAATCGTAATTATTTCAATGTTTGCAGGCTTTGCAGCCTTAGTCGGCCAAATATCTCAACAGGCTTCTACCGCTTCTATTCCTTGTGATAGCAAAGGGTCAAGTGGTCAAGGAGCTACACATTGTAACTTTGGAGATTGTAAGGTAATAATTACACCAAGTGATAAAATAAACTCAAATAGCAAGTGCCGATAATACCTACAATAATCAACAATTGTATGTATAGCCTTTTTTTATTACACCAAAATTAAAATTGGGTTAGAGTACTTATCAAGATATTTTATTATCGTTCTTGTGCCTGTAAATATAAGATTTCATTATTTGACAATATGATGAAAACAAAAGGTCAGAATATAAATAAGTTTTGCTAGTAATAAAATCAAATATTCTCAGATTATCAATCCATTTACCGGACTGAGTCCAGTTAGAGAAACCTATTAAACCCATGTGGATCTCCTCATGATTTCCACTGAACCCGCTAGCTGTTTTACTATTATTGAGTGATAGAAATGGGTCAAATTTGTTTCACCTACCACCGAGCCTGTTATGTTATTGCTCCTTTTTCAGAACTTTATCCCAATAACCAGAAAAAGGTAGATTGATAGAAATAGAATACAGTGATCAATATTCAATGATCCTGTTTGCAATACGGACATCCAAAACTTGAGAAAAATACGTAGGAGGATTAAATATGTTCATTGACTTTGTGGATAATCTTCGTGGGAAACAGGTACAAGGATACGTCCAGGAGGTAAGAGATGAGTCTATACTAATTATCAAGTTATATATATAACGATAATACATAGAATTGGGATTTATTACCAATATATTTAATAGGATCCATTACGATACTAAAGTATGGTTTTTAAAGTTATTATCAGACACCCCAGTGAAGATGATGATGAACACACTTATTATGGGATAGTTTTTCCCAACCGAGACATAGGGCAAATAAAGCGACTTGGATTTGATGCACCTGATAAACTGAAGGCTACGTTTACTTTTGATTCGGATAAAGTAAAACCAGGAGAACATTTTCTAGCTATACTAGTACCAGTTAACGAAAGTGAAATTACGGAAAGCACTTGCGGCTTGCTTGCATGTAAAATGGGAACAAACTCAGATAAACCTGTGCCAGAAGTAGTTGATTTCTAAATATTTATTAGAAACAACAGAAAAATCCAACCATTTGGTTTATCCTTTGAGTCAAACAAACTCAAAGAATTTTTAAACTCATCGATACTGAAATTAAATTCACTTTTCTGAGCCTTATCTTTTTCATCTATATGAAGAAACTTGATTTAATAATTAGACTAATTTCAAGGAGTGACTCAAGTGGAAATTGTCATGATATATACCAAACGTGCCACATATTTTGGTAACGATGTAATATAATAGTCACTGGCACGACAGATTTATAGATTGACGATGGACAGATCTTGGCAGATGAAGTTGGTTACCGAAAAGTAAGATTATCAAGGTGCCCCGTTTTAGACTATGGGCTGGAACGGCGCTCCCGGTTATTACGCTCAGGTATTCTGAAGGACTACGACCGAGGTTGGTTGTGGAACTGCACATAATGATGTACTGTGGTTCACGTTTCTGGTGTGTTAGTACACCCCGATGGACAATATCTTTGGGCAGCTGGAGTATTAGAAAAGCCTTGTTCCAATCACCGTAAGTATCTGTCTATCAATGTCTGCCAAGATCCCTGATAAAGTTGCTCTAAGCAACATATACCCTATTAAACTAAGGATAGGTAGAATCTTAATCATCTCCATCTTTCCCTATTCCCCTACTTCCTCCGCTGTCCCCTTCCCCAGTAGTCGTATAAGGAGATACTATGGATTCACTGTGATAATATATGGTAACCATATTTTATCAGTTTAATCCATTCTTTATATTCTCAGAGGCATTAATGCCCATGTTCAGGTGGATTATTACCATAAATGTTTAATGTCCCTGTACCATTATTATATTGGTAAAACGATGCAACTGGTTCAGGATAAACCTTATTGTTTACGGTTATTGGTGTATATTTACTAATTCCTTGATATAATTGACCATTATTTTCCTTTGTAATGTTACTCACACTAAAAACTCGACTTATTTCTTCAATGTTTTGTGAATTATTTTTTTGTAAATCACCAATTCTAAATGAGAATGATGAAAAAATACTAATATTTGAAATAATCACTTTGTTGTTTTCTGAGTCGAACAATGGATGTTGGTCTATCCTTTGATTTCCACTTTCATTCACTAGAACCGTACACTTCCGGTTGTAGGGTTGTATCGCTCTCCTGTAGAACCATACCCTTCAGGATCCTTGATTGTTTGCATGGTAATAGATAGGTAAGGCTTACTTACGGTATTTGCATCAGGAATTTGAGTTGCATTTTCAACCGAAGATACTGTCGTGTTTCGTTGTTGCGAATATGATTTGCGAATAATAGGAATGCCACCATTAATCACACAAACAGTTGTTATAAATATTGATACAACACATATACATAACCAACTATTAAAAGTTCTATCCATTGTTAATATGATGATTACCTAGTAAAATACTTTAAAGGTCGTCTATTCATACGATGATTTCAAATACTTTAGAAATCAGTCGATTATATTATTAAAAATGGCTTTCGAGTCAAATAATGTGCGATGCAGCTGAAGTATATTTTCCCATTATAAGTTTGTACATATCCCTTACCTTATTGAATTGGCTCATCTTAATATCCCCCTCATTTCCACATGACCTGCTTAGAAATACACCTAATATAACAGATCTATGCTAGTAAGTCAAAATCGCAATGTTAGCTTGTCAAGTAAATCTATAGTAGTTTTCGTGTGCTAGATCATTGTTTTTCACCCACTATACATATAGCTTCATTATCTAGAACTATGGAATCTGTATTATTTTTTACATATTTTGTTGCTGCTTCTGTAACTGCTTTCCATATCAATTCTTTGCGATCTGAAGTTTGATCGGCTAACATTGCAAGAACCGGGGCGGCTATATCTTTAGTGAAATTTGTATATTCTTCAGCAGTATCAAACTCAAAGGTTACATTAATCCGTTCAATCTCGATATTTTTGAATCCACACCTGATAAAAGAATTCTTGAGAATTGTTTCATCAGCTAGACTATATGGTCCCGGTGTTCTACGAGAAGATGGTGATGGAATATTGAGTACCTTTCTTACTGTATCCATAGCCAAAGCAAGTTGAGGAACTTTCTCTGATGTTGCCCAGACACTAGCCGCAAAACGCCCACCGGTTACCAATGATTTATAGATATTAGATAATCCTGAGTCGAGCTCGTCTAAAAACATCAATCCCAATCTACATAATGCCACGTCAAAATTCGATTCGGGTAAGTCAATCGTTGCTGCATCACCTACTTTAAAGTCAATAATTCCTTCCAAGTGCTCTTCGATGGCCCTCTTTTTTGCTATTGACAACATTTGTAATGATATGTCTGTAGCCATCACATGACCACTGGTACCCACTCGTTTAGCTACAGCAATTGCGGGTTCTCCTATCCCAGTTGCTATATCAAGAACTCTTAAAGCTTGTTTTACTTTTGACATATCTATTAATTTGTCACTCATTTTATAAGCACCATTTTCAAATGTCTTATACCACTTTTCCCAGCCTGCAGCTACACTTTCCCAATCTTGACGTTGATCTCGTCTCGATTGCTCCACATAAGAATTAGGCATATTATATTAACTCTATCGATCACATTATTATTTTTAAATTGTATTGACTTTAAGGATCAATTTAACTTGGCAAAATTAATAAAACCTAGGCTGATTCGTCTTTGCATAAATTCCAATCGATGATCTAAAGACTACCGAATTACTCTATCTATTATTTAGAAGTGTGGATATCTCATTATTTTCACCGAACACCCTTAGGCCTATACAATAATATATCAAATTTGGACTATATGTATTGTATATTAATTACAAAAATCTGGTCCATCACCGTATCAAAATTTTGTAGGCATTAAAATCAAAAGAGGTTAAACGACCGTATTCGATGATGCTTTCATGGTTTTAGTAGGTTATGTTTCATAATACTTCAAAAAAAGAAATACTGATACACTGGAAACTTACAACATCAGAAATATTCATCCTTCGCTCATTTATTGAACCAGTACATAGAGAAATCCGGTCTTGAATCAAAACGTGGAGCCTATGATAAAGTAACTGAATTTGATTTTGTTTTACTTTATCTAAATATCGTTTTAAAGAAAAACATATCGTATGACGCTATTAGAAGTGATTGTAGTGAGTTAGAATCAAATAACAAGGTCCCAGACTTAGAACACATATTTCAATTCTGAACAAAAGATAAATGTATAGTGCCACTATATTTGAGGACGATTTTAGAAAGAGGCCTGAAAAATAAAAAGAAAATATAGACAAATTTCTACTCGAATTAGTAATCATATGCATGACTTTATATACCCATATTCGTAATAAGTGCTGAATGCGTAGCATTTCTAATGTAAATACTCTGTCTTTAGTTATAGTTTCAATATCATTCATTTTACTTTTAGGTCCAACTTCAATGACCATGAATGTGTTTGCTACAACCAATACAGCCAATCAAGGCATAGGCCAATCACAATCTGCAATTCAACTTGGTGTTTGTGTATCGGGGAACGGTACACTTTTTTCGTGTAATAATTCGAATACACAAAACCAACAAAACACTGGAAACAACGCATTATTACAACAAGGTGGCAGTGGTAGTGGTGGCAATTCAGCCAATCAAGGTATAGGCCAATCACAATCCTCTAACCAAGGTAGTGGCGTAGCCTCTGGTGGCAACACAAATAATTCTGGAAACAACGCAAATACTCAAAACCAGACTAACACTGGAAACAACGCAGCAGCTCAAAGTGGCGGTAGTGGTAGTGGTGGTAACAGTGCCAATCAAGGCATAGGCCAATCACAAACCTCCAACCAAGGTAGTGGCGTAGTATCTGGTGGCAATACTGCTGGTTCCGGAAACAACGCAAATACTCAAACTCAAAATAATACCGGTAGTAACGCTGTCGGACAACAAGGTGGCAGTGGTAGTGGTGGCAATTCAGCCAATCAAGGTATAGGCCAATCACAATCCTCTAACCAAGGTAGTGGCGTGGCCTCTGGTGGCAACACAAATAATTCTGGAAACAACGCAAATACTCAAAACCAGACTAACACTGGAAACAACGCAGCAGCTCAAAGTGGCGGTAGTGGTAGTGGTGGTAACAGTGCCAATCAAGGTATAGGCCAATCACAATCCTCTAACCAAAACGCACAATGTGTAGCAGGCGGCAATACCGCAAATTCATGTAACAACACAAGTACTCAAAACCAAGCAAATAGTGGAAGCAATGCAGTAGGACAACAAGGCGGCAGTGGTAGTGGTGGTAACAGTGCCAATCAAGGCATAGGCCAATCACAATCCTCTAACCAAAACGCACAATGTGTTGGTGGCGGAAACGTAGCTGATTCATGTAACAACACAAGTACTCAAAACCAAGCAAATAGTGGAAGCAATGCAGTAGGACAACAAGGCGGCAGTGGTAGTGGTGGTAACAGTGCCAATCAAGGTATAGGCCAATCACAATCCTCTAACCAAAACGCACAATGTGTAGCAGGCGGCTCCTTAAGCAATTCATGCAGTAACAAAAATACACAAAGTCAAACAAACACTGGAAACAACGCAGCAGCTCAAAGTGGCGGTAGTGGTAGTGGTGGTAACAGTGCCAATCAAGGCATAGGCCAATCACAATCCTCTAACCAAAACGCACAATGTGTTTCTGGAAAAGACGCAATAGTATCTTGTAACAATGAAAACTTCCAAAAACAAGTAAACAGTGGAAGCAACGCATTATTACAACAAGGTGCCACGGGTAACACTGCTAACCAAGGCATAGGACAAGCACAAACATCCAACCAAGGTAGTGACGCAGCATCTGCTGGCGACACAACTGATTCTGCAACCGGCGCAAACTTACAAAGTCAAGACAACAGTGGAAGCAATGCAGCAGCACAACAAGGAGGTAGCGGTGATAGCGGTGATAGCGGTGATAGCGGTGATGATGGAGGAAATTCATCTGACTGAGGCATAAACCAATCACAAACCTCTAATCAATACAGTGGCGCAGCATCTGGTAGCGTAACAACTAATTCTAGAAACGACTATATGATGCTGTGACCTTTATTCATTCATCAATATTTTCAATACTTTTGTTTCTGCCTAGAAAGAAATACCGATGTTGATTTTGAAATATTTGATAATCTACCTGCTGGCGTTCCTTTCAGGATATCCCAAATATAAGTGATAGAGATGTTTATACCAGGAAAAAAGGATTACCTAATGAAGTAAATTCTTAAATCAAAGGAGATAGTGAGACAACATCTGTCACTATCGAACAGGTTTTCGAATTTTTTGAATTTGGAGGATACTCTTGACGAAAAGTGATATCAACTTGTAAATCTTACTGAAAACGACTCCGAATTACTCCAAATAAAAAACCACAAAAAAATTGCAACTTCAACATTTGAGATAGCTATTCTTACTATTTACCGACTCAGTTTTTGTTAATATTGGACTATGCTGACCTCTATTGATATTTCTTTGGTACTATTCCAATGTCACTTTTCTAATGACGAATCTATTATAAGTGTATTAGATATCTTTTCTGAACCTCGAGTATTAGTCAAATAAACTTCCGCTTTGACTTTTTGTATTGTTTTATCTGTGAAAGAAGTTGCAAATTGAATTATACCTGATTGACCAACTATGTATCCTTTTTGAATAGATGATGTTTTTAAAGGAGTTCCATCAGACAAATACACTTTCATAGTTCCTTTCATAGGAGTGTTTGCCAATGATTGGTCATTTGTTTGATAATTAACAAGAACCTTAAGCTGATTAAAATTACTATCTGTCAGAGGAGCAAACTTTGCAGAGTCTAGTTGAATTGTTATCTTGTCCTGTGATGTTGGAATATCAATCTGTTGTTGAGCTTGTGCGTATGCGTCGTTAATAATTACAAAATTCTCACTATTTATGACATCAAACAGCGAAATTATCAACGTAATTACAATAGTGATGATAGCAATTTTCGGGTTTGGGATAAAAATAAGCGGTTGCAATTCTTGTCTATGGAGTTTATAGTTCTCATTAATACATTTGATATACAATCTACATTTAGAGACATTAAATTAAGAGTAATACTATATTATATAGCCAATAATGCAAATATTTGATTAAACATAATTAGAAGAAAAAGAGAGTATCATTATTTCTTTTATTTTCCTCTCTTCAAGTATTATGGTTTTAAGATATTAGATAATTAATCAATTGCATTGATTCGTATTTCTATGCAGAATTCATTCATAAAATAATCTACCAATCCTTTGAAAATATCTCACCTTGATCAAAATAGTGCTTTATAGATTATTACAAATCTACTGGTACAAGTAGATATCAGTTAACAATTATTAGTGACTGGTTGGGTTAATCCAAATAACTGTGTTATCATATTGAAATAAAAATAGAAAATCAACAGGGGATTAAATTAAATCTTTTTTCGTATTACCTGAAATATTCTTTTTCTAGCTAATATGCCTACAGAAATTGATATAAACATTACCCATAGACCTACCATCGTGGATTCTGAATAGTCTATCACTTTCTATTTAGTATGCTAGTATAATTATATATTTTATCTTCTCTTGTGAATCTATTCATCTCAAAAAAGTATTTATTATTTTTAGAGATCTAATTACTGCAATACTTGTTCGATAATTATTAATAACTTGATCTTGCCTTGCAAATTTTACCACATAAAGATTATAAGATTTATAAAATATATTTTCTTGATTTAGTCATGTTATATTATTAAATCATTTACCAGATAAAATGTGTATTTTCCTATCCTTCATACAGAGGTTGGTATCATTGTTTAAACTCTATGATCGATTTCAGATACTGGTAATCCGTCTATAGATGCCAGCAATATCTATTTCATCCTGGCCCATGTACTACATAGTAGAAATATTGAATACCCCACTTTAATAGTCACGCATAGATACCAAAGGTACAAATAAAACCAAGGTGCTTTTTTAGATTTGGAACTCAAATCTAATCCGTCAATATGCTATCTATAGAACTTGTGGCTGAATTGAAAATAACTATGTAGTGGTTTAAATTATTAGTAACATCATGTACTCAATCAGCTACTTTGAAAAATTATTTTACAGAACCTTGTGAGAAAAGAACCTCTCATACCAAATTGGAAGATACATCTTTTTTTTGATCTGACCTCATCAACAAAGACTCTGTTTTCTATTTAATTTATGAGATTAATAATTAGATAATCTGAAAAATCTTCGAGTATAGTTCTTTTAGATTAATTATCGTTAACTTGTATTCTGCCTTCAATTAAATTTAAACAGAAAATATCAAAGATTGTATAGATGTTCATTTCTTGTGATCCCGGACTCGCACCTTCCATATTGATTCGAAATAATCTTATTATTTATTAGAATAAATTACTCGTCATTTAGTATAGAGAAAAATTGCAGTATCAGGTGTCTAAACTGTGATATTGGTAATTTCTCTTATAAATTATAATTACAATGAGTAATATAACAAAAAACTATAAGGTTGGACTTTTTGCAATGTTTATCGCAGCTGCTTTGATAGGGTCGGTAGTAGCATTTGGAGATAACATGGCTTATGCAGGCGGAAAACACAAAAAATCTAATGACGCAGAACAGGCAATTGAACAAGACCAAGAGAACGAACAGAATGCACAGTGTGTGTCTGGGGACTTTACAATAGCTGGATGCAACAACTTAGGCTTCATGTTCCAAAACAACGAAGGTAACTTAGCCTTAGGTCAAAGATAAACCTCTTTTTTTATTATTATTAAGATAATATCTAAAAAGTAACTCATTAAAATTGGTAAAACTTCGTGCAGATCCAAGTTGATATTACCTTCAAATGTATCTTATTATTTCCAAAGATTATACTTGTTAGTAAATACTAAAATCTTCTATTTATGCAAGAGATCTACTGAAGCAAGATTTGGCTAAAGGGGTATTAAATATGTTGACAATAATGGAATGAATTTGGCATATAACGGCCTTGTGAGGATGTAATCTATAGTTTCTTAATATACTATTAGTAAAAAGAAGATATATGAATCCTAATACTAAATTAAAAAAAAATAACCCTGTTACACTTACCAATAGCAATGATGATCATGTCAAATCTCAATTAATGGAAACATATATTGATGCCTTTGCTTCTTCAATCGAATTCTATTCTAGGGTAAACCGAGCGTTTATTGAAGCTTTCTCTGTGCCATTAATTGATGCGAGGGAAGATTTAAAAGAAATAAAAAAGGAAGCATTAGCTGGAATGGACTTCATGTTTAATAGTTATGATAAACAACAAGAAATCTACGATAAATCCGAAAAAATAATACTTTCTAAAATACGTAATAAATTTGATACAAACTTTAGAGATAAAATATTTGTGGCATCTCTTTCAGAATTTATTAAAAGCTATTGCGACCTAGCAAAAATTACAGGTACTGGATTGATATATCAATATATCTCGAATGTCACCTCCTTTTGGAATACTGAATTTATCGAACCTTTGAGAGACGTAATGTATAGAACACCATCTCACAAGATCCACTCTGAAAACAAATATGCTTTGTTTCATTATGATGTGCCTCAAGAGAATAATGATATACAAAAAAACGAAGAAGATAAGATTGTTAAAAAGAGGATATCAGGTACAAAACTAGCAACTGGTGGATATACTACGTCTGTTTCTACACCACTACTGATTATCTATGCCTTTATTAACAGAAATTACATTCTTGACCTTCTCCCCGATTTGAGTATTGTTAGAAATTTCCAAAAACAAGGCTTTGATGTATTTACGACAGATTGGGGGACTCCAAGTGCATATGATAGGGAATTAACTGTGGGTCATTATGTGAACCATTATCTTACCGACGCGGTCGATCACATATTAGAGCATTCAAATTCCAAAAAAGTTTCATTATTGGGTTATTGTTGGGGAGGTGACCTAGCTCTTATGCTAGCTGCGCTCCATCCTGAAAAAATAAAGAATATAGTGGCTTTTGCAACACCAGGTGATTTTAGTAATGATAATAATCTTTTAAGTGTGTGGACAAAAAGTATAAACGCGGATTCTATTGTAAATACTTTTGGTAATACGCCTAGTGGGTTTATTAACAATTCATTTTTGCTAAGAAGTCCAATAGATTTTCTGCACAAATATCCTCACTTTTTCTTTGAGGGAAAACCTAAAGACATGGATTCTATAATCCAATTCTTTGCAACTGAGACTTGGCTGTATGATAGTCCTCCTATAATAGGTGAAATATACAAACAATTCGTAAATGACTGTTATAAGAAAAATCTATTAATAAAAAATGAAATGATAATAGGGAAAAATGATAAGATTGATTTGAGTAAAATTAAACAGCCTTTCTTAAATGTAGTAGCAAAGAGGGATGATTTGGTTGATCCTGCATCAAGTAGAGCGTTAAATAATGCGATAGGAAGTTCAGACAAATCGACTATAGAATTCAATTCAGGTCATGTTGGTGCCTGCATAAGTTCTAGGGCACATGAACAGTTATGGCCTAAGGTAGGCGACTGGTTAAAGAGCAGATAATGAGAAATAAGGACTTGATTAGTTCTTGGACTAGGGCAATTTATCCTTATTGATTGACTTGCTTTCCCGTAACGACTCACTAATCAGGCGAGGGGAGATACTTTTCTCACATGATTTCCTTGACTTGTGCGGCTAGTCAAATGCTTAAGTGAATAAATCCTATTTGTGGTATTTGCTTTTCTATGTAAGATATATATCATGCAATTCGTTTAAAGATTGATACGACAATTTTGTTATAATGATGAATTACGGTAAGACTTAACTATGTACAAAATGACTGTATTTGCTGGATTTCCAAATGACAAATAGAAAAATAAAAATCAGAAACAGAACTATTATTCTAAGTTTATTTAATACAATATTTTTTCGGCTGTGGAGTTGGTCTCATTTGTGGTTATTAACGACACATTGTCTGAATTTTCGTTAGTCACATAGATATTACCATTGCTTGGGTTGTACTTCAGAAATTGCGGGCAATCTCCTGCATCAATAGTATGGATCATTTTGTTGGTACCGCATTCTATTACTAATATCTGTTCCAAGTTACTAGCATACATTTACCATTGCTTGGGTCGTATTCTAAAGCGTTGGGACTACTGTTTACTAGTATTGTATGGATCACTTTGTTGGTACCGCTATCTATTACAGATATATCTCCTGAATTAAAATTGGATACGTAGATATTACCATTGCTTGGGTTGTACTCCTATTCTGTGGAGACTCTCCCACTTTGATAGTAATCATTGTCGATTGTGCCGATACTTTCCAGGTATTCAAAAAAGTAGGAGACAAAACAATTGACATCAGCAAAACAGTATAACATATATATCTAGAAATAGGTTTTTTATCTTTCAATTCCTCTTGTTTTTCAGGTAATCACATAAACAGATTGTTAAGTTTTTTTTTACACTTTCATAAAATTTCTGTTCTTCGTATTAACCTCGTTATCTTAAGGATATTTTTACTTGGATTTATATATTCAAAACCAGTAAAGGCGGCGGATGAAACCGTGTATAATCAAGCGGTGCTAATTCCTGTTCTATCTTTGATCAAGAGCAATCCAAAAATAATTATCATAGACTCGCAATTTAGACTCCTCAGGGTAGTACAAATAAATCTTATTTGAATAGCAGCTTGCAATAAAGTTGGAGATTAAAATTGAGAATATTTTAACATAATTTAGTAGTTTACCCCTTCAATGCGTGAAAACTTGTTGGACTGATAAGTCACAAAGCAATTTTATATATTATCATTTATTGTTATTGATATGCAACCTATAATATTATTTATAATAATACTATTTAGTGCAAGCATGTTATTGCCAAATGACAAGGAGGCATTCAGTCAACCATATCAAAATGAAAATGAAACCGCAAATCACGATTTCAAGACGTTACTAACGAACTCCTTGAATTTTTCTGATCCAGTTTATCAAGCATACTCAGGAATCTTCCTAGGAACTAAAAATTTATCATCTGGTCCACCTATAATAAGCGAAGATTATGCTATCGAAAAAGCAGTTATGAAAAACGTGGGTAATGTAACCAATAATATGACCTTCATAAATACTCATTTATCAGATGGTACAATTCAGAGTGCAGCCAAGGGAGTGATTACATCTGAAGACGGACAGAGCATTAGTTGGATCTCTTCAGATATTGGAATGATTAATGACCAGGGTGAATTGTTTCATGGAATTGTCCAGTTTGAAAGTACAAATAGTTCAAGTTTCTCATTTCTAAGTAATGCCACAGGTATGGACAAACAGACTCCAGAGATTAAAAGGACAATTTGGTTAATTAAGTAGATGGAATAGTGTGGAGGGTAAACAACTCAGCAAATGAGTTAGTTGACCATGTCTCTAGACCGCGTTAATATCTTATGATCTCTATTCAAAGGGCATATCAATAGAAAGAAACAGTGAGATTCGTGTGAAAGTACTACAGATGGTTAAACACCTTTGTATATAATAATTATAGTAAAATGAGATAAAGACATTGTAAATTGACAATCAATAAAGATCCATAATTTATTATTGATAGACCATGGATGCTTGTAAGAGTAGTTGAATTTGATGTTTTGAGTAATTTTTTACCCACTTAATATTTTATGTAATGTTTATTTAATGTCGCAAAATTGACTTGATACCTTTATCAGTGGCGATATTCCTGTGATTGACCAAATCCCTATCCGCAGGAAGCTTAATCCCGCCGAATTAGAAATCCATGCTAGTCATGATAGTTATTAAATTAATAATAATAAGTCATTAATCAATGACATATAAAAAAAGCGAAAAATTTATGATAATCTCAATAATTAATCAGTTATCTATTCAGTCTTCTTTTGATATAGGGAAGTTGAATACACTAGATATTATTTTATCTGCTTTATCCCCTTATCGATCCCAAAGTAAATCCTTTTATCATTTGTCTTTGGAAAGCAACGATAAGAATAACCACAGGCAACAGCGCTATAGTGATCCCTGCAGCCAGATATCCCCATTCGATCCTGTACAAAGATATGAATTGGTATAGTGCCACTTGAAAAAGAGTGGAATTCGGAGAATTTGCGAGTACGATCGGAAGAACAAACTCGTTCCAAGAAAAAATAAAAGAAAATATCGATGCTACTGCAAACCCGGGCATAGATAGTGGAATGGTGATTCTTCTCAATACTCCAATCTTTGAACATCCATCGATTTGTGCAGATTCTTCTAATTCTTTCGGTATCGTTTCAAAATAATTTTTTAATAATATCACGTTCAATGGTATAATGAGTATTTGAAAGGTTAGAATCAGGGAAACTAGGGAATTAAGTAGACCTAGATTTGCAAGAATACTATATAGAGGTATTATGTTTATAACAACAGGTATCATAAATAAACCCAGTATAAGGGAAAACAAGATCCTTTTAGCTTTAAACTCAAAACGAGCTAGAGCGTACCCAGCTAAAGCACAAATAGTAACATTTAGAATCATACTCCCAAAACTAACTATTAAACTATTGTACAGGCTTTTTACAATAGTAGAATTTGTAAATACAAAAACATAATTTTCAAATGTAACATGCTCTGGAATTAGTTTCGGGGGAAAACTCATAGTTTCATCATTTGGTTTTAATGATGTAGTGAAAACCCAAATCAAAGGAAATAAGGTGAGTCCAATGAAGATAAATATCGCAATATAAATAAAGGATTTTTCAATTTTTTCAATCCTACTATTAGAAAGTATACTCAATTTTATGTTATCCCCTCCGTTTTAACGCGATGATATAGATAAAAGCAACTACTATGTTGATAGATAGCAATATAATTCCTGATGCCGAACCCTTAGACAAAAGTCCAAATTCAAAGGCCTGTCTGTACATGTAAAGCGATGCAGGAGTACTAGCGAATAATGGATTACCTCCAGTCATTATTAATGGTATTTCAAAAAAGTTTATCGACCAGATAGTTATCAAGATAATGTCAATTATTATAAATGATTTTATCATGGGAAGCGTTAGATAGAAATACGACTTGATTTTAGAGGCGCCATCCACCTTAGCAGATTCATAAATAGATGGATTTATAGATAATAATCCTGCGGTGAGAAATAAAATAGTAAATGGTGTTCCATACCAAACATTTGCTATAACTATTGACCATACAACTATGTTAGGATCTGACAACCATGCAATAGACGAAAATCCCAGATATTCTAGAATGTAGTTTATAATTCCAAAACTGTTATCAAAAATAAATTTAAATGAAAAAGCAGCAATCAATCCAGATGTAATCCAGGGGATCATAATCAAAGCGATCAAAATTTGTTTTCCTTTAATATTTTGATTTAATAGGGATGCAATAAGTAGACCAATCAAAAACTGAAATGCCACAGATCCTCCTACAAATATTACCGAAATTTTGATTGAAGTATGAAAATTTGGATCATTTAAAACTTGTATAAAATTATCAAGCCCTACAAATTCCCATTCTTTTAATATTGTTGTTATCGAGACTCCATGTGTGGAGATATAAATATTCCATACGAATGGAAACAATAGAAATGCACACAAAATTGAGATGGCCGGTAATAGATAAAGATAGGGCTCATATTTTGCTATAGAATGCATTTCTATAAAAAATAATGTATGGATGTAGACTTTGTTACCAGCCTAGAATTTCAGCAGTCTTTTTGGCGGCATCATCCAGAGCCTGTTTAGGTGCTTTTATGTTGTAAAAAACCTCATCGATAGCCTGTTTTATATTCTCAGCAATTTGAGGATACTCTGGGATGTTTGGTCTACTATTACCCTCAGGAATCATAGATATCAGTTCAGAGTAATAAGGTATAGTACTATTTAGTTGGGATGAGTAGTTACCCTCGCCAATTGGTTTTTGAGTTGGAAGATACCCTTCTTGTTGTAACATGGGGGTTAAAATCTCAGGATCCACCATTAGTGTCAACAACTCCCATACTAAATCCTTGTTAGGAGATGTTTGTGGAATACTTAATATCCACCCACCCATCATTGTGGTGGTATTAACGTTTGATGATGGGGTTGGGAACATCGGAAGCATTCCAATCTTTTCATCCAGTGAGTTCCATTCACTTTTAGGAAAAGTACCTAACAACCATGATCCCTCTAGCATAACTGCAAACTTTTTATCTGCAAATTCCTGTCCCCAAAAGTGATTAGGTTGAGGTGAAATACCTGCGTCCACTTGTTGCTTTAAGAATTCCAATGCCTTTACACCCTCCGAGCTGTTAAATGCCGGATACCAATATGATCCCTTAACAGGATGATTGTCTCTTTGTTCAAGGATTTGACCGCCTAGCATCCATAAATATGGATACCACATATCAGGAGAATGAGCAGCTCCCACAAGATGTACTCCCTGGATCCCACGGTCTTTTAATAAATCATTTAACTTCTTGGCGGATTCGATATATCCATTCCATGTAGTCAAATTCTCTGGATTAATCCCTGCTTCTTTGAGAAGATCTTTCCAATACCACATCGCTCGAACATCAGTCCAAGACCAAATACCATAGGTTTTATTTTCATATTTTCCTCCTTCCCAATTGGTTGGATACCACTCATTTGCTCTTCCCCACTCATTTACTTTATCGGTTATATCCGAAAGAAAACCACCCTCTGCAAATTCTCCGAGCCATATTTGATCAACAGATATCAAATCTAATGGAGTTTGTCCTGCCATAGAGGTTAAGATCTGTGTTCTGGTTGCGTCATATGGCAATACGCGATAGTCAATCTGAATGTCTAATTCTGGGTGGTTTTGTCTTAATTTGTCCAATGCCTTTTCAAATAAAATATCCCATCTCTCTTTAGGCTCTGCTACAATCGCTGTCAGTGTAACTTGCTTTTGCTGCTGCCCATACACCTCCCCGTAATTATTTTGTATAAAAAAAGTTACGAAGGCTAATAAAACTAGTATAGAAAATGAATGCACATATAATTTCATTAGCCTTATAAGTACACCAACTTTTTTAAGTATTACTCAATCTATAAAATTTCATCTAATCAATCTCCAAGTTTTGAAGTTGCATCTACCGTATTTCTAAAAGTCGGTTCATATTACAAGCAGAAAAACACATTTTGAAAGAGTCACTCTATTCTCTCTCCCTTATCGTCAAAAAAATGCATCTTTGAATACTCAATTCCTATTTCTATTTTATCACCCACATGCCAAGGATTTAAAATATTATTTGTAGTAACAAGCAAATTATCCGATCCAATTTTTACTTCGATTGTTGTGTCATCACCAAGCATTTCAATAAAGACCACAATTCCATCCAACCTGATTCCTGTTGAAATGTCAGTTTCCTTAAGAATAATTACATCTCTTGGTCTTATCCCAACAATGAATTTTGGAGTTAGTTTTTTCTCAAGTAGTATTTTATCAAAAGGCTGAATAACAATTGGCTGTGAGAATAAAAACAGGGATTTATCCCTAATAGATCCATTGATCAAATTCAATTGTGGGTTACCAATAAATTGTCCAACAAAAGTGTTCTTAGGGTGATGATAGACTTCAGTAGGAGTTCCAATTTGCTGTATATTACCATTTTTCATAATGGCTATCCTATCTGCCATACTCATGGCTTCAACTTGGTCATGAGTTATATACAAAGTAGTTATTCCAATTTTCTTTTGCAGTTTCTTTATCTCGGTTCTCATATGTGTTCGAAGCTTTGCATCCAAATTGCTTAGAGGTTCATCCATGAGAAATAACTTGGGTTCTCTTACCAATGCTCTACCAAGTGCTACTCTTTGCATCTGTCCACCGCTCAATTCCTTTGGTTTTCTGTTAAGAAGATCCTTTATTCCTAGTAGCTCAGCCATTTGGATGACCTTTTCTTGTATGTGAGATTTAGATATTTTTCTCATTTTTAGTGGAAATGCGATGTTATCATAAATAGACATATGTGGGTATAGTGCATAGTTTTGAAAAACCATCGCTACGTCTCTATCCTTGGGGGATAATTCGTTTACCTTTTTATTTCCCAGATAAATTTGTCCATTTGTGGGAGTTATTAATCCTGCTATGCATCTAATAGCGGTAGTCTTTCCACATCCAGATGGCCCCAACAATACCATCAATTCACCCGACTTTATATCGATACTAAATTTATCCAAAGCAGTCGTCTCTCCGTATTTTTTTGTGAGGTTTTCTATTTTGAGATCGACCATATCTATCTCTCCTGGTGTATATCATTATTTACCCTACATAAAGAATTACATCAGAAAAAATTAAGAGAAAATGAAATTGCTAAATTACTTTAATTCATTTTTTTATCTACAATATATAACTATTTGAACAAGAAAAACATCATATCAAACCATATAGATTTCGAGATCACCACAGAAGTCGATATCTATATTAGTAACGAATATATCATGAAACTATTCTAATTATTACAAAAAAAGGTCATTGCTAATGGCTATGATATCTTCGACCTTCGATGCTAATGGGTATGATAGTAGGATAAGTCCTATTGGTGAAGAGCCATACATGCTATAAAGGATACTGCAAATACCACACCCATATAAAAGGGTAGATGTCGCCCAGAAAATTACTAAAGCTCATCTATACCTTTTTGTTTTTATTTTCAGATTATATTGTTTTTTCCTTATTATATTCGTCACCCAGGTCTTTGTCAGTATCTTTGACTTTATTGACAACGGCTTTTGTACCTGCCTTTACCTTATCAACTGCTTCAGTATCTTTGACTTTATTGACAACGGCTTTTGTACCTGCCTTTACCTTATCAACTGCTTCATCGAGGACACTCTCAGATTCATCTTGAGGCCTTTCATTTTTATTATAATCGTCTGTTATATCCACAAGGTTTTCACCGCGATTCTCTGTCTTTTTATTATTCTGATTCTCAGACATTGCAAATTAGATTGTATAACACAGTATAAATAATCAATACAATTGTTACCTATTTTCTCGTATCATTTGAAGTTACAACTAGTCATCCGATGCATGGAGAAATTGGTAAATCCGGTTTGTAAAATAGCGATATGGTGAGTCAAATATCTAGTGGGAATAAATCAACAAAAGTTTGTATGAGTATTTACTTACTATTGTTCTTATTTAGATAAACAATAGATCAGATCTATTTATGCTGACACGGTCTCTTCCGCTATACCCATACATTGGGAAAGATGACCCTTAGATCTTATTTATAATTAAATAAATCGGCATAATGTCAGCTATTTTATTAATTACCTTTCATAGTACCACACTTTCTGATTTCATTGATTTGAACATATTTCACTTCGATTTTGCATCATCACAATGAATATAATTAGACAGGTTAAAACGATGTGATTGTTTTGTATGTTGATATTATGAGAAACGAATAAAAGAAAAATTGAATTGATATCTGAGTTTGTTTTGCTATTTTTATTAATAATTACATCAAATTTAGTTATTGGCTTGAGCCATTAACTACGTCTTGAATCCCTTCTAGTATATTTCCAGTAGCATTCGAGAGGGCTTCACCAGTTTCATTCACTGCTTTTCCTAACCCTTCAGTTACATTACCTGCAGCTTCACCCGTTTCATTCACTGCACCCTGTGTGTATTCTCCCGTTTGATTAGCATCCTCAGTGACATTTTGAGCAAAGGCGTTGACCCCTACAGTTCCCAACAATAGAGCTAGAGCACCAATTATAGTGAACAATATGTTATTATTCATTAATCATGAGTGGTAAACATGCCATTTAAGCTTTATATATTTACAATGCACATTTGAGATGATAATTAATTCATCAAATCTGTCTGATAAATCTCTTTAATCCCATCTGCTGATTTAAAAATTTTCTATTGATTGGACTATCATATCTACGTGAATTTCGTTCTGATATTGAACTAGTAATACATCTTTAAGTTCACCAGGCCCGTTGACTTTTAAATTAGGAAATAAATAAAAGGATAAGATCTCAGATTTAGAAATTAATCACTAGTTTGCTTTTATTGTATTAGCCATACAGTCTCCAAGTTGCGGGTTGAGATTACTAGGTAACTTTATCCATCCTTCACGACAATCCATTTCCTTCTTTTTGAATGCAGCTGCATTAACATCACCTATAGTTATAAAAGTACTCATCATCAGTGCTAATGCAACCACTATTGCTATTGAAGCAACTACTATTCTTGTGTTTTTATTCTTGTTTTTGAGAGTTATTATACTCATACGATCTAAATGTAAAAATAATTATATTGAAATTGCTAACTAATTGCAATACTCTAATACTCTAGCAACACTAGAAAATTGCTTATGTATTTCCAGCAGGTAAGGTAACTTGGAATCCACTATAAATCTACAAGTTTTTCTTTATCAACAAAAGGGCAGTCTTATCTTTGGTAAATGTCCGTAAGTAAACCTTTTGCATAATTAGCACCATTAAGAAAACTTGCAAAAGAATGAGACAACATAGTCGTAATTCGCAAAATATAAATTGTATATATCATATTTTGCCCCATAGGATGCAAAATCCATAAAGCTTTAAATGAATAGTAATTAAGTCTAAATATTTGATATGGATATCGAGTCACAGAATGTATTAGATTATCATGGTAACAACGCCATATTTATGGTTTGGAATTTTAAGAAAGATTTAGACTTCAGAGATGGTTTTAAGCGGGTTAGCAAATTGATTATCAATCTTAATAATTCAGCCAATGTTCGTTTTCCTGATTCCGGGGCAAGCTGCGTAGTGGGGATTGGTCATAATGCTTTGCTTCAGCTTAATCTTCCTATTCCGCTCCCTAAAGAATTAGAAACCTTTATGCCTATTGTTGGTGAAAAACACACAGCAGTTTCTTCCGAAGGAGATTTGCATTTTCATATCAGAGGTAATGGTAGCAGTATGTGTTATGATATGGCACATGCATAATCGGGGGTTTTGGAACCGGTGACTATAAGCACGGAAGAAATCCATGGTTTCAGATATCGGGACGGTCGTTCCATTTTAGGTTTTGTTGATGGGACTGAAAACCCTCCTGAACAGGAACGGGCAATATTTGGATTGGTTGGAGATGATGATCCTGTTTATAAAGGTGGAAGTTAGCTTTTTGTTCAAAAATATATTCATGATTTAAATGCATTTGAAAGATATTCTACTGAAGAACAGGAAAAGGTAATAGGCAGATATAAAATGAATGATATCGAAATGTCGGATAATATAAAACCCTCAAATTCTCATATTGCTTTAGCCAATGTTGGTGACGAATTTAAGATTATTCGTGATAACATGCCCTTTGGAAACATATCCACCAATGAAATGGGCACTTATTTTATCGCATATGCCAGCACATTCAGTACCGTAAAGAAAATGCTTGATAATATGTTTATTGGTTCTCCTAAAGGAAATTATGATAGGTTATTGGATTTCAGCATACCCAAAACAGGAACTCTATTTTTTGTTCCAATATTAGATATGTTAGATGACTTTTCATCAAGTTAAATCAATTTTTTTGATAGATTAAAACTTTGTTTTGTTTTGAACTTTAATTCAATAAACTAGAAAAATTGGTATGGTGATATCCATTTGAACGAATATTAAGTGAATTAAGAATACCGACAATAATTTTTTCAAATGTCTGATTTTTTTGTTCTTTGTTTGTGTAATTCTACCAAACTTTTGTCAATTTCATTGATGTTCCCATCATGGTGGTACTATCACTGTAAGAATATATATCTACATACCCATTTTTGACTCCACTGGATATGCTCTGATTACAACAATTATTATGTCACTCCCTGAAAAGAGATATGCTAGAATATCATAATAGATATCTGGTCATCGATCTTGTCAAACATATCAGGTTCGTCAGCACTCTTAGATCAGTATCAAAAATGGGAGAGGTATGCATGTAAGGAAGGAAGCGACTAAACACAATGATTTGATTTGATTTGTTTGCTACATTCATGTTTAAACCCAGCTATGACATTAGAAGGCCGACCCTAATTCAGCTAGGTTTCTCGACCCACTTGGATCTCCATTCAGGAGGTTCGAATGGATCTCCAAAGTAGAGTGTTTCATGTGCGATTTTTTCATCTATGAATTCCATGATACATACTACATTAACTGGACGACCATCATAAGTTATAATATATTCAGTTACCCAAAGATTTCCTTCTCCACGCGTCCGAAGGATCTTAAATCCAAGTTTGGCAGGGTAATGTTTTCTGAGTTCGTATAGGTTTTTTTTACCCAAAATTCGTTCACCAGACTGAGGAAATTCAACAATGACGTCGTCATGATAGATCTCGTGTGACTTGTCTATATCTACGCCAGTAAACTCCCAGTGGCGATCCAGTGCAGTCCGTATTTCTAGATTGCCCAATCTCCTCTTAACTATTTCAAAAACCTAGATTATTAGGTTTCTCATCGATTCCGACCCTGACAAAGAATGGGAAAGGCAACTTATGGTTGGAATCAACGGATATCAAGTCCTGTCATTGATATACTGGATCCTTTTAAGAAAGCGTCGTCTAAAAAGTATCAAACTCATGGAAATCCACATGATTCCACACCCACCTAATTTGTACATACTCTATTATGTCACTATTTCATTTTATAGGCGACCTGTTAATCATTATTATGATTACACATCATCATGTTTTTGATATAGGCATTCCAATAGTTCTGACCGACAATTTCAGATGATTATCTACCTAAAATACTGGCTACTGGCTACTGACTCCAGATATCGAACCTGTTCGTTCATCATGGTTATACTTTCTATTCTTATAATCATGTTAAATTGAGATAAATGGATGCTGCTCGAAAATGTAAAAAAATTGTATCTTGAATATCAATTAAAAGCTATAATCTGATTCGTCATACTTTGATACAAATCCACAGCTAGGACAACTTTCAAGATTTGAGAAATGTCTATGAAAATGATGCTCATCCAACCGATATATATTTGAAATATGGTTAAAATCACACTGTTTACATTTTATTCTAAGCGTCATAATACTTATGATAAGGCATAGTACTTTAGTCTTTTTTTAAAAAGACTTTTAACAATTGTCTTTCTAGAGCTGTTGATTTAGTATTTAGTCCATCACATTACGAACTCATTTGAAATTAATTATGATTTTAGGGTATGACAGGTGTAGTACTTCTTCGAATTTAAAATTGATAAAATCTGAGATTACAGAAATCGTCTAATCCATAATGAGTAACTCAAAGAACAGTAAATCTTTCTATCGAAATCGCTTCTAATTTGAATTTTTACTTGATTCCGTTAAATACAATGGATTGGATAACAGCAGATCAAGTCTGCAAATTGATTTTCCATGTCCGTTAATTCCTTGGTATTAGTGTTTTAACTTCCGGGTTTTCTTTCTTTATTTCATTTCTTATTGCATGTTTTATTATCCATTGAGTATCAGTATTACGAGTCTCTGACCATTTTTTTAATACCTCAATTCCAGTATCATAGTTATCTTTTAGAATATCATTGAGGTTATTCGCTACAGATTTTTTAACAAATAATGATTCGTCCTGTTTTAGATTCTCGAGTATGGGTAGGATTGGTTTCGGATCTAAGATAAATTGGTCCAGCTTTTTTGCCCAGGGAAGTCTTGGTCTAATACCTTCAGAAGACAACCTCCTTACATGAACGTTTTTACTTTGAGACCACTTTAGCATTAAAGATGTCATTTTTTTTGGATATTTTACAAGAAAAGGGCGTACTGCATATTCTCCAGTGTTTCGTTGTGTTATTTGATAGATTGCATCAGTTGATGTATCAAAATCATCAATACCATACTTTTCTACAAGAAATGCTATTGGCATAATCCAGTAACCCTCTCTAAACATTCCAGTCTCATTTTGATTCGGAGGCCCAAGAATGCTCATCATTATATTAATGGCTTCTTTGTAGTCTCTGGGAAGATATTCATATAATGTGTCGGCAATTACCTCGACACGACCTTTTAGTTCTAAATTTGTGATTTTCTTATCCACTGTATCGATAAACTTTAGTTTTTGAAATTTTGGATAGGTTTTGAAAACTTTATCTGCAAGAAGTTTTGCAAGGTCCCTACCATAATAAGATTTTAGTTTAGTATATTCTGTCATTATCTTTCAATTCCCCTTTGTAGTTGAATTCCTATTCTCCATTACCAATAGCATAGGATGATGAGTATTGGCATTTATTCCTTAAATTTTTTGAACTAATGATAAATTACTTGATTAATGTTTTTATATCCTTAATTTTTTTTGGCATCCGCAAGTGTTGAGATCACTCCTTAGTATTCGCATACAGAATGCTACCATCCATCGGAAGTACAAATTGTTTATTTAGTCTGCTTCTAAGCAAGCATTACGTTAAGGAGATCTACTTCAATTCTAACTTGTCTTCTGATAACAATAGTGGTAGGAGCTGCTAGCTTTTACACGATGCCCTTTGATTCAGCTTGCTAGATCAAAAGATTCATCCTCTGCGTGTTGGAATCTCAGGGGAATTATTGACGAGAGGATTTGAGCATATATTCTTCCAGAACCGTCCCCTGGAATCGTGCAGGATTCCATGGTCTCAACAACGGAATTTGACCTTGCATCTTTTACTAGGGACAAGACAGGACAACTTGGATTTGCATTAACTCCAACTCCAACTCCAACTCCAACTCCACCAGTTGACAGAGGTCAGAACATCAACTACTCTCAAAATTAAGATTGAGGGAGTAGTTCAATAACTAAGAAGGGATGAATAACCTGTATCTTTTTTTAGATCCAGAGGTTTCGAAACGACTGGCCGATTGAATCTGATACCCTGAAAACAGACGATACATCTGAGTTTATATTTGATGAGATGGGATTTTTTGATTATTTTGGAATTAGGAGTGATTCAGTGCCTGATTATTGTGCATTTTTCTAGAAAGTAATCTAATATTTTTCAAGCATGATACTGTGTATTCGAGTTTCTTTCAATAAGGCTCCGCTGTAGAGACTTTATGCTCAGTTTGTATTTTTTCTCATTTGCAAATTCTGTGTAGAATTAATTGGTGCTGTTCTTGACCCTTAATGATCTTTTTCTCTCCACAGATTTCTATTAATAACCGTGAATAAGGTTGTAATTTAATATTTAGTAAAGAATGATATCTTAGCGTAACGATATATTATCGGGGCAATTTGAAAGTACTGAATGTTAGAATAAGCTCTATAAAATTTATTTATATAAATTTTATATTACTAAATCGAGTACTTATATAATAGTAAATTCAACTTTACAGCATGAATAAGTTTTCTTTATTCTTAATTATGAGTATAGGAGCAGTATTTGTCACAGCATCTATTTTTGGATCAACCGTGACATCTGCATTAGCACAAGGAAATGAGACTGGTGAAGTTCAAGTGGGAACCCCATTGTTATTTACTCCAGAGAATATGTCAATGCCAATGAATAATATGAGCAATGTGACTACCGCAGCAGCCGATTCTTCGGTTGCGAGTGATACACCGACAGCTGCAGTTCCACAAGGTGGATCAAGCTCAGATGATGGATCAAGCTCAGATGATGGATCAAGCTCAGATGATGGATCAAGCTCAGATGATGGATCAAGCTCAGATGATGGATCAAGCTCAGATGATGGATCAAGCTCAGATGATGGATCAAGCTCAGATGATGGATCAAGCTCAGATGATGGATCAAGCTCAGATGATGAAAACAATGATTAAAATAAATTAACCAAATTTCTTTTTTTTGTTTATATTTTAGCCGACTTTTGTTAACATACAGTATATTAGAAAAGGATAGAACTATCATATTTGACAAACCCCCGAGAATTTACCAGTTTAGTAAATTTGATCCATAGTAATCGAATCTTCTTTAGTAGGAAAATGCAAGGGAAACTCCAGGATTCGCTATAATTTTACTACTTAATTAAGACTTGAAATCAAGTTTCTACTAATTTTAATTTTCACAAATTTTTTGATATACTAGAGCCATCACACAATAGGCTTTTGTGCTTGCTTGCTACTACACAGGTGCTGTCAAATATGGCAGAAAGGTAAAAAATTCCTACTATTATCGTAAATTTCATTTTGTTGCTCTCATAACACTATAATCTTGCTAGAATTGATTCAAAGCAAGGATTTTGATTAACACGTAATATTTAGAAAAGTTGAGTTGAAAGGACTTTTTAGATGATGTAGCATTGAAGATTGTCCTATGTTTTACTCTAAAGCTAATCATAAATGAGGCAGCATCTGAGAATGCAAAAAAATACTTTAAGCTATTTATTATTTCCTAAAATCAATCTATTTAGCAAGTTTTGGTCATAGAGTCTTATCTGATCTACATGATCTTGCTAACATTATTTAAAAAAAATGGGAAGGTAATGTAAGTTTTTTACCGCCTTTGGATGGATTTGCTCCACTAATAGGGTGTCTGTCCCAGGTAGTTGCCTGGTGGGCTGTAGCGGCATACTAAATAGGTTTGACCAGCGTCACTGGCGATCCCGCAACCGATCTGAGTGGTGCCCTTCCAAACCATCTGTGTGTAATGACCTATCATTGGAACACCCTCAACAAAGTCATTTTCAGTGAGCGGTTGGCCATCATAATTTGACTTTTCGGCGGCCCATCCATCGACACCGGCTGCGGTGGTAAAGTAATCTTTGTGGCCCCAGGCTAGGTTCTCACCTTGAGGGTTGTTAATATCGAACGGAGCATGGGGTGCTTTATCGTTTGGGCCCAGCCCAAGCGTAGTAATATGGTCCGCCCAACTTTGTGCGTCAGCGGCTAGACTGTCACTCCACGAGAGGGCTGGGTTATTAACTGCTTTGCGCTCTTGGTCGTGGATATTCAATATGCTGTTTTGGAAATCTGCATCCCCCTGCGAGTATGAAATCTGCGAAACCGATGATGGCACCGTCAGAATTGCCGTTGTGACTAAAATCATGATTACTTTTACTGATATATTATTATACATAATTTATCAGTTAATGTTTGATGTATTTTACTTATTAATGAATCGATTAGGTAATATACTGGTCTTTTTTTGAGAAAATTTGTATTTGTTATCTATAAATGCTATGTTACCGACTCAATAATCAATTTATATTCTAAGGAATACCGAGTAATACCAAAGAGCTACTCATAGGAGACATAGTCAACAAATCAAAAGATGCAATTAATTTAGGATTTCAAGAACCTACTAGTAGAAAGACATAAAGCTTGAAATATTCTACAGAAAATAACATCCCAGTCTTTGGGAGCACTCATTGACATAAGTTCTATCTCAAAGATATCAAGATCTAGATGTTAAGCATCTTCGACCTTCTATAATCCTTAAATATTTGTCCGAAATAAACTAAGTTTTGAATTTTAAAGGTAAAATGTTCCATAATTGTACAATAATATTGGCTGTACTTTCCTTGTGTATTCCAATCACTAATTAATTTAATTTAGTATCTGCTCAAAGTAACTCACTAACGGGTTATGATCATGGACGCTCTGATGGGGATATACCCATATCGGGTTAAAGATATTTAAATCAGTCAGAAAATGGACCTGAATATCAGACCGGTGAATTTATGAAGGGCTATATGAAAGGGTTTGCTGAATGCTATAATGGAAACTATTCCTGTTTTGACCAAGGCTACTTTGCCGGAATGAACTATGCTGGAATGGCGGGTACATTTGATAGTGGTAATTACGATAGATGTGGTTCTCTCTACTATAACGGTTACGTGTTACATGTTTGGATGCATATCAGTACCGGGAAATTACTAGGGGCGTATAGAAATGTTCTAGGCGAAGACAAAGTTATTGACAGGCATTAACAAGGATGAACTTAAAGCTATTTAATTTATCACAGATCTTTTCAATTAATTTTGATTAGTAAAGTACAATATACTTTAAGACAAAATAGAATTGTAGAGATCTCATTGTCACATTCTTTGTTACGTCAAGTAATGTATAGATCTCAACGAAACCGAGAGTGAAACCAATCATCTCATTATGTATTATGCCATCTACATTGCGTTACATGGTCATTCATTTCAAGTATCAAATAATGTCCATACGAACTGAGGAAAAAAAGTTAAGAGGAGGAACTCATAATCACTGTCAAAAGTAAATACGCGATTACCTTATAAATGACAAAACTATAGATACGTTACAATGAAGCAAGATCGCAATAGATTTGTGAACATAGAAAGTAGCAAGTTTTTAGTAGCAGTTACATTGTGTTTTAGTCTTATGATTATAATAACTGCGACAAATATGATGTCGCCATCAGCCATCAAATTTCCAACTTTTGCCTTAGCACAAGAGCAGCAAAACTTTACCACAAATCTTGTCGGGCAGGATGTGGTTCCACCAATAAATTCTAAAGCTACTGGTACCGCTGAGTTTACTCCTAGCAGCGATGGAATGAGTATGAATTATGAGGTGTACGTTAAGGATATAGATGGTGTCACACTTGCTCAAATATATCAAGGTCAAGAAGATGGAAATGGTCCTGCATTATCAACACTCATACGCTTCAAAGATATAACTCCAAGCGGTCCAGTGAATGGACTGTTAACCCAAGGCGTTATAACATCTGATGATCTTCAAGGGCCATTGATTGGAAAACAGGTGTCTGATCTGACTGAACTTATGGAAAATAACAATACCTACGTGGAAATCCAGACCACAGAAAATCCTAACGGAGAAATTAGAGGACAAATAATCAAATAAAATAATTGACTATGCATATCGATTATTTGGGATAATTGATATGATTGATTTCTGATAGAATTTTATGGTTCTTGATAGTCAACAAGAATCGCCTAGTGAATATGGAGAGCTTTCAGCTAGCCACAATACCAAAATTATGTGTCATACAACTGCACATGTTATGAAATATGTATAATGATGCCAAACGAAATATTTGGATTCAGTAAACCCGATATATAAGAAAAGAAAAACCAGTAAAGCAGACTAATTTAGTTTAAAATTTTATTTCGATCTAATAAACTCATACTGATATCCTTATTATTCCCACAGGCTCGCTACTTATTTGAGTAGCACTATAAGACTAATCATCTAATAGTAACACGTGCAAACATTATAGAACTAGAATTATCTTATTGGATGATAGCTAGGAAACATTCAGATATCATTTATTTGTAGTTTTGAAAAGCTACCCAATGAGTAGTGACGATATAAAAAAGGGCGAGCCAACTGAGGAAGTATTAATTGTAAAAAAAAAACACTCGCTCAAGAATTTTTCTATTTTCTTAAAACATTTGGTATATTGGGTTAGCAATAGCCTTCGTTATTGGTCAGGCTGCTTCTGGACTAGTGACATCCTTCGTAGATGACATCATAAATCCCCTAATTGGATTATTTTTGCCTGCGGGAAATCTAGATGCAGTGTCTGTACAGGTACCTGATATATCAGGCAGAACTACCGAGTTTAGAATTGGACATCTTATATCAAGTATTATTGACTTTCTGATAATCGCTCTAGTCGTGTTTCTTGCATATAAGCGACTATCGCGATTCAAACTGGTAGATGATAAAACTATACCTGAGAAGAAATAATCTGCCATATTCTTTTTTGATTTCTCTTATTCTTTATCCAACTTGTGTGAATATCCTCATGATACTCACCAAATCTCTATACAATTCTATTTAATCTCACTAAACTATGCATCAATTATTAATCTTGATGACAAAAGTGAATTAAATATGAGCAAACATGTCAAATGATGACAGTAGGATTCATTTACATTTTGTAGGAGCTGACTTTGGAACAACTGATAATCTTTTTATATTCATAAAGAAAATAATTACTAAATAAATGGACTACTATTATCGTGTTACGTTAATTGTTTTAGTCTCAATTGCGGCAACAGGTTTAATTGCAATCCCATTTGGAAATCCAAAATTTATCGACAGGGCAATTATTTTGGAGTTAACATTTATCTCACTATCCGTTTTAATATGGAAAGGATATGATAAAGCATTGTATGCATGTATCCCATTAGCTACATTAATCATCATTGGCAATAGCCTTGCTCCACCACATGTTAATTTGATGATGACCTTTTCTAAACCACTAAATGCAATTGTTCTGATTTTTGGGGGATATGTATTCCAAGTTATTCTTATATATAGCAGCTTGAGGTCAATACTGGATATTAGGTCAAAGAGATTGACCACCGCTACATGATTTTATGAAATATACCTTACAGGATTACGATAAACTTATCGCCTAAATTTTATAGGCAATTATCATCCGAATGTTTCAATTGGCATACAAAGTGTCTACCGCTATCCGTATTTTCAATTTTTAAAAAAGGATTAATGACTGATTTATAGATCATCCTACTGAATCTGTTAACAACTATTACAATTGATCAGGTAAACTGAGAAATTATTTGAAGTTTCTAACTGGGTCTGAAATCCATTTAAAGAGGTCTTCTAGAACCTTTTTTTCTAATGGTCCTCCGACAGTGGTAACCCATTGTGATGATGGATAAAATAGATGCCCCAGGTTTGGATATGTAATCAATGCATGATCAGGGTGTCTTAGTTCTGTTAGTTTTTGTTGTAAAAGCAATGCTTGTTGTATTGGTGTATCTGAATCATTCTCTCCTTGAAGAATTAAAACAGAAATATTGGATGGAACTTTATCTATGATATCGACATTAGGTAACAAAGAATATTGTGAATGAAGCCAAATAGGACATGGGCCGGATAGACCATTGCATTTCTCATTTGGGATCACAGCCGTAAAAGACTTGAGTTTGTCTAATTGCCTGGGCTTGAGCTCATCATTAATACTTATGAGAGTATCGTTATTCATATCGTATTGGGGACCCAGTCGTTCTCCCGTACCTCCTGTTCCATTTACCGATGCAACATTTTGGGCAAGAACCAAGGTAATGTTTCCAAATAGGGATGTGAATACAGGATCCTCAGAAGCCTCTTTTACTGAAATTAAACCATTATAGTCATGGTCTAGAACCTGCTGAGCGTACAACACGGGTCCCATTACCTGGCCATATCCTATTTCGTACAAATTTTGGGCCAAGGTGCCCATAAGTACAATTGCATCCACTCTATCTGAATTGTTAATCGCAATTCTTGGTACTATAGTGGTACCCTCGCTATGTCCCACCAAAACCACTTTGCTAGAGTCAACCTCTGGTTGCTGTAGGAGGACATCCAATGCTTTCTGAGCATCACGAACTAGATCGTCAAATGTTACATTTCCCCATACATTATAATCTAAAATTGTTGCATTTGCACCTACGCCTCTTTTGTCATATTGCAAAACTGCGAAACCTCTTTCTGAAAGGTATTCAGATATATCAAAGAATGGTCTAGCAGAAGGGTAAATCAAGGAGTTTGTATCATTATCTATACGAATATAACCCGCTGTTTCATTCATATCCGTCATTCCAGAGCCAGGTACCAAAAGAACAGCTGGGTAGGGACCGTTCCCAATAATTGGGAGATTTAATCTTGCATTAGTCTCCAATCCATTATCCAGATTTATTACCATATTTCTATATTTTGTTATCTTTAGCTCTGATTGACCATGAACTGTGAGAACCACACTACTAAATAAGAAACATAAAGTTAAAACATAAAATACTACTGATACCTGATTTAATGACAAAGCATATGTAATTATTGGATCTATGATTTAAGCATTGTTTAGGGTACCTTATCCGAAGGGATGTTATGCCTTGACTATTTTCATGGGTCATCACTTTTGTGGGCGCTGTTAACTTAGGCGTTTGGCACCTCCTTGTTGTGTATTTTTACAAATAGATTCAACCAGTTGTTGACATGATCTAGTTTACACTTCTCTTTACTACATGGAAAGTAATCGTCAAATCCTTCAGTTCGATCCTTGATGTACTGCATAGTTCTTTCAATCAGACTTTTCTCAAACGAAGAATTGATATGGTGTTTTAGTTTTAGGAATCTACAAGCCATTGGGTACCAGGTTCCACCGTCTGTTGATACGTCATGTTTTCCGTGAATCTTGATCAGACCTGAAATAAATCTCTCTGCGATAAGCATGTTCCTCTCCTTGGATTTATTAGCTAAGAAAGAGTGCGAGAATTTGCCTATTTTCTGGTTCGATTGCTGCCCATAACCAGGAGTATTCTGAGCCGACTTTTATTAATGTCTCATCAATGAGGTATTCTGATATTTTTGTTCTTCTTGTTGAAACCTTTCGAGGTTTATACCTTTGAATCCAATTCCAAATTGCAACGTGACTTCTATTGATAATATGTAAAAAGGACAATGCCTTGGCAGTATTTCTAAGCGATAAGCCAAGAAAGTACAAATAAAGACCATAGTAAATATGCTCTGAAGATGTTTTATTTCTTTTACTTAACATAACAGAAATAGAGCGTCTTTAAGCTAAAGATTTATCGTTAAGTTAACAGGGCCAGCCAGGACTAAGAAACATTTAAATAAATCCCTTCCTTGCTCTTTCATACTATACTCAATTCATAAGGTGTTGATGGGACACGACTGAATAACATACCTTTTAAGATATTTGAAAACTAGAATATAGATGACTTTTATAGACATTTACCTCTCCATAGACACGGATATCTCTTTTTGAATGGTTTGGATTCTATTAGTCTTTTATAACTTGTTAAATAGATAGTATTACCATGTCCAGTAAGCATGAAACAGAATCTCCTGATATAATTGAAGAAATTATTCCTGGAAAGAATAATGATTACAACGCTAAACCCATCAATCAAAACAATAACAATAATCAACAATCATTTATTGAGAATTATAATGAACAAGAATCCGCCCAGGCTGTCATCGAGGCCTCGGGAGAATCTGAAAAAAGTATGAAGAGAAATGTAGACGAAGCAGTGGATCAGATTCCTCGTTATGCTCAAACAATCGTTGAAACCCAGGAACAAACAGCACAAGCAACAAGGAAAATAGCCGAAAATTATTTGGAATTCCAAAAACAGACTATAAACTCATTTCAATCATTATTTATACCATACTTTCAAAACATCCAAAATCAACTATGGAATAATGAAGAGTTCTTTAAAAATATATCCGTGATGTATTATAAGTTGGTTAATAATTATGCAGAAAGTACAATCACTTTCAGTAGGATTTGGAACTACACTATATTTACAAATCCTGGCCTTTACAAAAATGTAACCAACAAGGCTAGTAAATAGTCAATGAACACGCCAAAAGAGGAAATAGAAATGGTAGAGTTTTGGTCGAAAGTTGGTCATGTAATACCTAAAGCTGTGTTCATTGTTCCTCTAATGGTTCTCTTGAATATTTCATCTTAAGAACTAACATCCAAATGTTTAATGATGCTCCAATAGAATTACCTATAACTATAACAATATCCGCTCTTCCAATTCCATAAATAACCCATAGTGAAAGACCAGTAATCAAGATCAGGAGAAACCGAACTGAAACATCCTCGGTATCCTTTGTTCTTAATGCTTTTTTAATCTGTGGAACGGTACTCGCAACTGTGAAGGCAGTGGCCAAAAGTCCTATGAACGTTATTAGAATATCTACCATCTATTTTATGTGGTATAACTCCTCTTTTATTGACTCTTGTGATTGTCATTTAACTTGAAGAACGCTACACGGCTTAAGCACTTTCCTAATGGGAATATTGAGAAATAACTGACTTAAATAAAAATTTTGGGATTTAATCCTTTCATAATTTCTTTGTCAAGTTCTTTAAATCTGCATCCAATCCCGGTGAAAATTCTTGTGGAGCTTCAAACATACTGGGTATTTCAACACCTTCGGGAAATCCTTCAATAACCTCAAGGGTACCACCATCATCAAATGGTGAATCACCTTTGAATATTTTATCTAACAAAGACTCTTCCCCCTTATTTGCAAATGTCCACATCTGATTATTTAGATTCTTGCTTTCCAGATCCCTGACTTCTTAAATATTAGATGTATCTATTCTTGGAACGGGTAATGATTTTCCCCAATTGACTCCCAGAGTCTCCAAAGCCTTAGCAAAAGCCTTTTCATGAACCAATCCCTTACTATTAAATAGGAGACCGTAGACCTGAATGCCTTATTATCACACATTTCATACAATCGACACTTTTGTAATCTGTCTGTTGCTTCTAGCATTAAATTATACAACATGTTAAGCACAAGATTTCCACTATCGTATCGTATACATAAGAAGCAGACCAAAGATTTCTTGCTCCACTTACTGGTCGAGCACTTTGAGCTGTAACCAAAAAGCGATGAATATTAGGAGATTCTAAAGCGATAGATAAAGGTAGTTCATTTGGATTATTTGAATTAGTTGAAGCACCTTCTAAAAGAATATTTATTGTGTTTGTTATTTGTTCAACATGTCCCATCTCTTCAGTGGCCATACTTCTTAGTAAATCTTGATAAGGTTTGGCGTTACCTCTAAAATACGTGTTTTGGAAAAAATACTGTATCAAAGTACGCATCTCCCCAAATTGACCTCCTAATCCTTCTTGCAAGGCTTGAGCAGCTTTTGGATCAGGTTTGTCTGCAGGTTGTATTGGATGAGGAATTCTATTTACTGATAGAAACGTATCATAAATTACTAATCATTAAAGTATTTAGCAAAGGTACTTAAGCTACTTAAGGATCATATTGGAAATAGCAAAGCAAAATCAAATCAATCTAATATTACTTCCAGGAGGGGCCTCTCATCCTTCAACTATGTTCCAGAAACAAAGTCGTTGGTAGTACTATTAGAATCCGATAATTATAGGATGACTATCTGAAAAATTCAAACAATTGAAAACAAGAATAAAGAATATAATTTGTAAATTTAGATTATGACAAATCGAGATTCATAATATTACCCAATCTATTGGGATAAAAATAAGATGCTATTGAAATGTTTAAGAATCGTTTTCTATTTTTGTATACTTCTCTTTTTGATACTCTTCACTTGTTTGTTGAGCATTTGTTCCTGTCTGACCTTTAGAAGTTATTTGTTGATCATTTGGATCTCTTTTGACTGCCATGGGTTCTCTCGCATTTAATTTGGCTGGAGTCATTGGTTCTTTATCTGAATACTCTGTTAATGGATCGCTTTCTCTCTTCTTATTTGTTCCAGCAGCTCCCTCTTCGTATTCTTTATCAGTCATGTGGAGACTTAATTAACATACTATTTAAGAACGACAACTAGAAATTTGTTTACCTATCCTCGTTTGTTAAATTAGGGACATTTATAGAATAACCATATTTTTAAGTGATAACTATTTTAAGTCATTTAAACATACTTCATTCCATATTTTGTTATAGGGCGTTACAGAAAAATTTCTGTCACATGAAAAAATTAAACATACCATTGAGAATAAAATAATTTATTTATACGTGATTAACATTATTTCAAAATCATGTTCCAGACATAGAGCATAGTAAAAGGATAATTGAAAGATTGTTTAATTTTGTGATGGTTGAAAATTGAGATATCTGTAATTCTGATGCTTTTATCATAGATTGCCTTTGTTATTTATAATATTTAACATTGAATAAAATATAATTGCAAGAATTAGTATAGGCAAAATCTTATGGATTTATAATATAGCAGTATCAGATACTACATATTGGCAACAGCTTTAATCTCTAAATCTCTACCTGTTCTGTACCGCATCTTGTACAGAACTTGGATCTAAATTAAGTTTTGAACCACACTCGATACAAAATTTAGATTCAGTATTGACAGCAATTGGTGGTTTGTTTGAATCAGTCATTATTTTTGGCTCTTTTATCGTATTAAATAGTTTAGATAAAGAAGTTTGAGAAAAACCCCCTCCACTTTTGTCACTCTCTTTTTCTTTAAGATAGAGCATTACCCTTGGAATATTCTCTTTCCCATTAGGATCATCTACCTTGTCACATAACCATATAACAAATTCTTTTAACGTTAAATCAGGTGTAGAATAGCCAAGAGAATGAGTAGACATGTATTGTTCAACAGCAGATCTACCATCAAATGCCTTCATTTTTAATGTATAGTATAATATGTTATCTAGTTGATAATCTTTATTTGAACCAGATAGGCTCTGTTCACTTATGGAAATCTTATAGCTTGAAAATGCTCCATCTGATATGTGATAACAGAAAAAGAAACAGAACACCTTCAAAGTATATGTATGCTAAGGTCTGTATTTGTACTTTTCAGGCTTATTAATAAGAAGAACATCGCAAAGACTTTCTTGTTTTATCAAGCGAGTCTAAATCCACATGACTTTGAACCCTTATTGCACACTAAGGTTGGAAAATAAAGTCAAATTTGTTTCAAATACCACCGAACCCGCTACCAAGTTATAGTATCTAGTATAATATAAAACAAGAAAGAAAGGTGTTTACAATTGTTCAATTCATTAATAAAAATAGCGTCACTATATACATCTTGATATTACAAGAATCATCACATTGAAAGTATCGGCTATTTTGCATGAGATAGCGACTATTATAACAGACTTGTCTCTAAAAAAACAATAATAGAAGTTAGTGAATCTAACTACTTTTTATGACACAAATTTTAATTTTCCAATAATTAATGATATACAATGGACAGAGATTATAAATCAAACGGGATTGAATGATAATGGAATTATGAACTTGCAAGGTGATAAAGATGGTGGGAATGATCGCTCTAAGGTATTAGATGATTTATTGAATTATACTCTTGAAATTCGAAGATCGAACAATTCTGAAAAATATGGTGGATGGCAAGAAAGGATTGGAAGAGTTATTGAAAAAACATATGGAAGTGACTCAATAGAGCTAAAACAGATAAAAGGTGCGATGAAACTTAATTTTTTAACTACTAGTGGACAGTCTGAGGAACAGCGACGTATCTATTTTAATAACCTGTATGAAAGGAGATTTAGCAGAATAGAACAACTGATTAACGACTTCAAATCAGAATCAGAATCAGAATCAGAATCAGAATCAGAATCTTAATATGAAATAGTTATAAATCAAATCTCGAAAGGTCTAAGAATATGGAAAGTATGATCATCCACTCGGTATATGTTTGAAATATGGTTAAAATCACATAGTTGACATTTGATTCTTAGAGTCATAATATAATAAAACACTGTATGAAATATTAGTTTTTTTCATAAGGCCCATAACAATCATCTTACATGGTTTGCTTATGGTGATTAGACGAATATTCGGAATCTCCTTTTATCATGAAAACTCTGATCGTTATCTGATGGATCATGAAAGTCCCCACGACCCGCTTAAACTTACCTATAGTAATATCGACTCAATCGTTGAAACAATATAGGTTATTGTGTATATCCTTTTATCAAACCCATGTGATCCTTATGATTTCCACCGAACTAGATACCTATTATATAGTAACGAAAGGACGGTATAAGATGTATGGTAATACTTAATTTTTATCTTTTTAAAACAAATCTTTTTCTGTTTTCATCTTCACAATCGAGTTCCTACGAATAACGACCTTTGCTTATTTTGAGAGTAAAGGTCAGTTAAACGATCTTTTGGAATCTGTTATGGTATATTCTTTTTTGCGCATGAATCACAGTATTTTTCTAAAATGGTAGCTCCATCTGCAGTGAATATTACTTCCTGAGTAGCTGTGTTACTGCAACTTACACAGTATTTTGTCTTTCCGCTAACATCAACGTATGCCCTTATCGACGAAAATTTCTTATAGGGAGAGTGCAAAGACACCATCATAGGATTAGAATTTTTTTCGCTTGTCATATCATATATATACATTTCGCATCTATTAAGTATGTCATGACGCATATCGCTGATACAGTACTCTAATCGTTACTACGAACAGAAATACAGAGGTTTCAACTACTTCTATGGAGTAATAACAAAATCGTTGTGGACAAACAATAAACATTCTTTAACAAGGTGTGGGATATTAGCTACCACTTTCTGAAAGAACCAAAGAACTAGAGTATTTGCAGAACCCAAACTATCAACAAGACCATCAGGAGTTGATCTCCTGTTTTCTCATTGATTATTAAGTCAAGTAGTGCCGCCATAAAGGCGGCGGCTCTAACTATTCGTAGTGTATAGATTACAAGGACAGGAGGCAGTAGTAGTACCAAAGCCTAGAAATGAGTACTACATGACCGTTGGAAATACTCATTTCTAAGGCACGATCATGACATCGTGTAATTTCATGGTTAATATTCTTTAGAAATGGTAATCAATTTGATTATCATAAAATAACTAATCAAATGCAACTATGTGAGAGAGCGATGGTTTTCGCTTAACTCGCTTAGGAATACATCCTAAAAGATTTCCGGATTGTACAGAATCTTATTCCATGAAATCTAAATTTTAAACCAATGTTGAAAATATTTATGGTATTTCATAAATGTTATCTTTGACTTATGGGAAGTTTGCCTTGAGGATATTATAACATACTAGTTTCTAGCTTTTTATGAAATAACCTAAAAAATTAAGAAAAAGCGTCCTTTACCTTTTCTTTTGCCTTGTTCAATGTTTCAGAACTAGGTTTTCCTTCAGCATGGTCTTGTGCAGTCTCGGCCTATGCTTTAGCGTCTTGTTGCGAATTTTTCAATTTCTTGGCTGCATCATCAATAAAATTGTCTGTCATTAAGATGAATAGTTCAAAATGGTTTATAATGGTAAGAGGGAGTTATCCTACTTTTATACACGAGAGGGAAGGATTGTATGGAACTTAGTTCCCTTAAAGCTTAAATTCTAAATTAACACTGCAGTATTAGTAGTATTGTGAGATTGTCCTTGTGCTTGAACAGTATTGTACTCTTCTATTGATAAAGCGACAACATAGATCCCACTGAATAAAAGTATTGATAAAGCAATCGACATTATTTTATTTTTTGATTGATGCATTAGGCCACAATTTAGAATGATTCATTCAATTTATGGTAATTAATATAGATTAAATAGATAAGGTGAAAAGAATCAACTTCAATATAATAATCTAATATATAGACCAGCTGTTAATGTTACCAAAATATCCTGATAAGAAAGGAATCATGTATATTAGTTATTACTACAAATTTTAGCTCTTGCAACCTGGGTTTTTACTGTGGCTATTTAAGGTATTATATACCATTGTTACTGATTTGAAAAGTAAAAACTATGAAAAAATTATAGTATTGGCTTCTTTTAGTTTAGTTGCCTTGGGCATGTTTGTTTGTTTTATATCACTTCAACAAATTTATGTTCAAGTCTCAGCTACCACTACTCCTGCAAATAGTAATGCAACTAAACCATTACCTGTTCTCTTGATACATGGTTATTTATCCGATGCATCCACATGGAAAAAGTGGGAAGATTTGTTGAAAAAAGACAATATTCCAGTTTTCCCAATAACTTTTAAGCAATCCGATGACAAATGTGGTTCAGCTGCTGAACATGCAAAAGAATTATCGAGTCAAATCGCTGATGTAACAGACAAAACTGGTCAAAATAAAGTGAATATAGTTGGTCATAGCAAAGGCGGTTTAGATGCAAGGATGTATTTGGGAAATAGCACTCAGGATGTTGCAAATTTAATAATGATAGGAACTCCTAATGCAGGCTCTCCATTAGCAGTAAATAATGAAGTATGTACACCCGCGGTATACGATTTAAGGCCCGGAGCTGCAGATACCAAAGTAAAGGAGAATCCAAATACCAAATATTACACTATTGCAGGTGATTGGAATCCTGATATGGGAAACTGCGATCTATCACTATTTTCGCCTATCCAGCAAGGAGGATACGATAATCTTCCAAAACCTAATGATGGCATGGTTCCCATATCCAGTGTAGAATCATTAGAGTATTCAGACAGCCTTGGACATAGTAAAAGTTGTCACTCTAATTTATTAAGTGAATACGAGTACGGGTTAGCAAAAGATGTGCTCATGGGAAACAAGTGACATATTAATACAAGGTTAACCAACACCTTACTAATATTGGCGGATCCTGCATAACACTAAGATATCATTATTTTAATTAGATATTCTTATCAGACTGACAGCAGAAGAGTATAAAAAATGATAGTTATACATTCGCAGTGGATGCAAACTCGTCTACAACTCGAAATTCCGAAGTAGACGTATTAAGCAAGAAGGAAGTAGAAGAGAATTCAGAAGTAACTGATGTATCTAATTTAAACAAGATATACTAGAAGAAAAAAGTATTAACTAATGAAGACGTTAGAAAGGCTTCTAAAGGTCTAAAATATTCTAATCCTTCACAAAGAAATCATTCTTCTATATATGAATAACTAATAGGACTTCCTCCTTTTTTGATGATATCAATAAATCTACGTTTTAGAGATTGCCATACCAAGAAGAAAAACCATGATGAAGAGATTGGTTACCGTCTTATTCTAAAAGAAAGAAACGGACTAAAGACGACGATTTTTAAAATAGATGATTATAAAGTTTGATTCCAATAATAATTGTGATGAGTAATCCTATTAAGAACCATGATAAATTGTATACCGTTATATCATTCTTTATTGCAAGTGCATTGATTCTTACGCCTCTAATCGTGAGTAATGGTGCCCTTGCTCAACCATCTAATTTTAATAAATTATCAAAAGTTGAAAAATGTGCTTCAGGAGATCTTCCATCTTCTGCATGCAAAAAAGTTTCTGAACGGAGCCAAGCAAATAATGGTGATATAGACGCGGGTCAAACAGGCGGTGGTACTGGACCAAATTTGGGTGGAAGTGGTAATGGTGTAGGTACTGGAAGTTCTACAGGTGGCTCAAACAGTGCTAATTCAGCCATAAACCAGAATCAGCAATCTACACAGTTATGTGCCACAGGCAACGTCAAAGCGTTGCCGCATAGTACTATCATATGTAATAACAGTGCTGATTTAGGTCAAGTAAACAATGGAAATATAAGTACTGATCAAACAGCCGGTCGTGGATTAACAAAACCATAATCACTTTTATTAAAAGGTCAGAGTCATACACGATTAAGACTGGTTCTAATTATATATGTAGTTAAATTGATCAGATTATTGGTATGCGTCACGCCCAGCGCGGCGCCCTGATAACAAATAAATCAGAAATTTATGTCCATGTTATCCCTTTTTATATTTATTATTGTCTACGTAGAATTTATGGGGTTTGCTTAAAAAGATTGACTGAATTATTAGACTAGTTTAGACTATTCAATATAACGTGTCCGTATTATAGTATTCCTGGCAACTGTGTTATTGTAATGGCGAGAAAATGATTTCTATGTAGCAGTCTTGATGTTGTTGCCCGATCAACTTAATAGTCTCTCATAACCATTCCACCTCAATCTTTGCTCTCAATATTTTAAGATTCTCTTTATCTATAGGGCGCTGTTAACTTAGGCGTGCACCTCCTTGTTGTATATTTTTACAAATAGATTCAACCAGTTTTTGACATCTAGTTTACACTTCTCTTTACTACATGGAAAGTAATCGTCAAATCCTTCAGTTCGATCCTTGATGTACTGCATAGTTCTTTCAATCAGACTTTTCTCAAACGAAGAATTGATATGGTGTTTTAGTTTTAGGAATCTACAAGCCATTGGGTACCAGGTTCCACCGTCTGTTGATACGACATGTTTTCCGTGAATCTTGATCAGACCTGAAATAAATCTCTCTGCGATAAGCATGTTCCTCTCCTTGGATTTATTAGCTAAGAAAGAGTGCGAGAATTTGCCTATTTTCTGGTTCGATTGCTGCCCATAACCAGGAGTATTCTGAGCCGACTTTTATTAATGTCTCATCAATGAGGTATTCTGATATTTTTGTTCTTCTTGTTGAAACCTTTCGAGGTTTATACCTTTGAATCCAATTCCAAATTGCAACGTGACTTCTATTGATAATATGTAAAAAGGACAATGCCTTGGCAGTATTTCTAAGCGATAAGCCTAGAAAGTACAAATACAGACCATAGTAAATATGCTCTGAAGATGTTCTCTTTCTTTTACTTAACATAACAGAAATAGAGCGTCTTTAAGCTAAAGATTTATCGTTAAGTTAACAGGGCCTAATATCATGACAACTACTTTATATATAATGTCACGGCTCTGGCAACCATGAATCGAATAAGTATTTCATTATTATTTTTAATAATGATTTCAATGATTTTACCTGCTTCGGCAATCATGTATGCTAGTGGGTCTACTGATAATAGTGAGGGGACATCAGATGGTGAGTTTAGCGAGAATAGTTTCGCTTCAGATAGTGGGTCTACTGATAATAGTGAGGGGACATCAGATAGCGGGTCTACCGGGGATAGCCCAGACTCATCATCAGATAGTGGGTCTACTGCTGATAATGTTGATTTATCAACAACGCCAACGGAAAATAATCCCACTTTATCAAGTGAATCTCCGTTGAGTAACAATACTGAAAATGTGCAAGGGGAGGATTTGGCCAGTAGCATTCTGACCGTACACAACGCAGAGCGTGCTGCCGTTGGAGTTCCGCCTCTCGTGTGGAGCAACGATCTAGCCTCCGGCGCACAGTCTTGGGCCCAGAATCTCGCTACGACAGGCGAGTTTGCACACGACCCCAACAGGCCTAATGGCGTGGGTGAGAATATTGCAGGCTTTAATCCGTCCATGGGGGTGTCCGCCCCAGGGGAGGGACAGTCTCTATGGGTCGACGAAAAGAAGAATTGGCAGGGCGGCGTATTGACACCGGAGAATTGGTATCCGACCGGTCATTACACACAGATGGTATGGAAGGACACACAAGAGGTCGGTTGTGGGACCGGCAGTGGCGATGGTCATCCTTTCAGCATTCTGGTGTGCCGATACAGCCCACCGGGCAACTTCATGGGACAAGCACCGTATTAGGAGAACATCGTTCCTGTCACAATACTATCACGATAATTACCCCCTTTCACTCTGAACCAAGACCTCAGACGCAGTTCCTCCAAGCAATATGAGCAATGGTATAGTGAGATTGGCAAGTCTCAATCATTTTTCTTTTTTTAAAAGAATTTAAAGAAATTGAAAGTGTTAGGATCATAAAGTATTTTTTATTTATTAACGAAAATCGCTTGCAATACTAACGCTTTGCATAATAATTAAGTGGTCTGGTTTATTTATAATATTTCTATCCGAGGATAATTTACAAGATCAATAAATAAATCAATAAGACCGAGTTTACAGACGCCAAATTATGATATTCACAATATAAAATAGTGATTTATTGACGTTACTATCGGTTCACCCCTTTCTATATACAGAAATAGGATTTCAAAGATGGATATCATTATACCAATTTAATACTTGGGTTATAAAATAAAGTCAAATTTGTTTCACATACCGTCAAACCAGTTACCCATTTTAGTAACTATATGACATACAATCGCAGCTGGCTTTAATATAATCTTAAATCTGTTATAAAGAAAATTAGGATCAATTCGAGGCCACATTGATATTCATGATTTATAGTTTTATTTTTTTGGAATGATGTTATATTCATGCTTATACAAAACTTATACTTTTATAATGGTTTATAGCCTTTAAGGGTTCGCCCGGGCTTGATCCATTTACCATTATTGAAGACTCTATACGATCCCAACGGATTGGGGTGAGTTATTTTCGACGAATTATGGGTTTTCTACGGAGAGGAAATCAAGAAACTAATTAAATATCTTTTCTCTTAATTGTCCATAGATATGGATTTATCAAGAAACATTTGACCACAACCTGATAGTTCGTCAATGTTATTCTAGAAGTTCTATGGAATCTGGATGCATAATGTCATATAGTTCTAATATTCCTTTATTCCTCGACATTTTAATACTGTGTATAATAACAACAGGGCAATATACAAGATGCATTTATCAAAATGGTATTCTAACCTTGAAATTATATATTCTAATAATAAGATGCAAATAAATAAAGTTTAACTATTTTACACTATTAATGAAATAAATATGATTTATCTACTGATATGAATAGATTTTTTAAGCTATTTCGATATCTTCAAATACAAAAAATATATTATTGCATAAATGAGCTGTATTGAAGAATTAGAAAAAAAATATATGGAATTTGATAGTCTAATGAAAACCTGTCTTCCCAAGGTGGATACTCAGCTAATTGTGGACATTCTTCAGCGTTTGGCTGGTGATAAAAATCCGATGTATACCATAGAAATCTTCCTCGATAAAAAACCAGTGCTTGAGGAGTTAAGAAATAAAATATCCACGGATTTGGAAGTTATGCCCGCATTTTATGACGGAGGAACACATGTAGTAATTGCGCATAGAATTGATCTAAAAATGCTTGAATACTTTTCTTCAGATGAGAATGTTTACCGGATTCGAGGAACATATACAGGACATGGACAAGGTGCTTCCATCGGTCCAGTATTTGAAAGGGATGATCCAGAGGAAACGTGGGATGATTATGACAAAACGCATTCATAATTATTATAGATAGCGAATATGTTTTAGCAATAGAATAAAAAGATATTTCTAATGACTCGGATGATAATATTAATGACGAAAATAATGATACAGGAATTGCAATTTATTCTAATAACATAAATACCGTGATGTCTTATGACTCTATTTTTGAAACACTTTGGGCTAAAGCTGAGATAAAGAGAGGACCATATTAGAATAAGGATAAAAATACGGAACAAATTTAATTTTACTTCCACTTAAAACTAATGGATCAGGTTGATGTCCATCGAACCCTTATACCATCAGGGACTTAATCCCACCGAACACGATACCTATTTGTAGTAACGATATAGGGAAGTATTAGATGTAGGGTAATTCTTAATCCTCATCTTTTTAAAACAATTTTTTTATGTTTTCATCTTCACAAATGCGATCCTGCGGATAACGACCATTTGACTATTCTGAGAGTAAAGGTCAGATAAACGATCTTTTGGATTCTGTTATTTTATATTCTTTTTTGCGCATGAATCACAGTATTTTTCAATAATGGTAGCTCCCTCTACAGTGAATATTGCTTCCTGAGTAGCCGCGTTACCGCAAATTACACAGGGTTTTATATTTCCGCCAACATCAACAAATGCCCTTATCGACGAAAACTTCTTATGGAAAGAGTGCAAAGACGTGACTATCGGATTAGAATTTTTGTCAGCTGTCATGTCATATATATACATTTCGTACCTATTAAGTATGTCATGATGGATATCGTTGATAGATTACCCTAATCGTTACTATAAACCGAAATATAGAGATTTCAACTAGTTTTAAATGATAAGACACAAATATTAATCAGGGTGATAGAAATGGAAATCATATCACTTTTTGAACAACAATTTCTAAATACCTAGTCAATTGACTAAGATGTACTTGTTAGATTCAACGAGACACCAAATAGATGGTGTTATAAAACTTGTTGCACAATATATTACGTGAGAACCCACATGATATTTATAATTCTAGAGCAAGAAAATGACTATAGAAAAGCAAAAGTATGGGACCATTAACCAATCAAATAGAAAGGGAAAATATGCGACTTCCACTGAAAATCGTAGATTAATGTGGGAATATATTATCTGGCCATTGGTTTTAGAACTTGATAAGAATTATTTTACAGCAGAGGAATATCATAAAATGAGAAACAAAGTTTCAATAGAAAAGAATATTCCAATTTCAAAAATGTCTGGGGGGCTAGTATCGCTATTACTTAAAGGAATTCTCACTCAAGATAAGAAGTATTATTCAATTCATTACAAATTGATCCCTTATATGAGAAAAAATGCCTACTTAGATTACGAAACTGTTCTAAGGGAAGTAAGGTCAAAAAAATAAAAGTAGCGATATTGATCATTCAACTTCAATAGTATATTTTGTATTATTTCTGCTCATATTCGCTTGTTATCGTTTCCCTATTGTTTGCCTTCTACACTGAGAAGGCAAAGTCTACCCTTTAGTTGTATATTATTTTCCCAAGTTTATCCATGGTCATTTGGGTAAATGAAACAAGTTTAATTTGTATCACATACCACCGAACCCTCATACCATACGGAACTTAATCTTATAGGTCTCATTGCATTTTATATAACTGTTAAATCCGAACGTTATTACATGAATATCCATTTTCAAAAACTTTAGTTAATCAATTAGATCAGGTATTTAATTAATAGACGTTGTAAATTCAATAAATATTTTTTTTAGAAGTTAAATAGTATTGCTACTGACTTTAACAAGATTGTTAATTTATCTTTCTCTTCTAATTTTTTGATTGATGATCTTTTTGAGCAGATAACAATGCATCGTTGTTGTCTCTTTCAATTCTTTCATATGCTGATACATTTCTTTTTCCTATTTCTGCAAGATGTTTAGATTGTTTCTTTGTGTTATCAACTACATTTTTGAATATTTCAATATTAGAAAATGCCATATCATTGAAAATTCTACTCATTGCTATGGTATTTTCTGCATAATTATTCACCAATTTCGAGTACATCTCTGGCATTCTTCTAAAGTAGTCTTGGCTATTCAATAATTGGTTATTTACATTTTGTATATATGGGGTAGATATTGATTGAAAAGAATCAATTGTTTGTTTTTGATATTCAAGATAGTTTTCTGCAACATCTCTAGTAGCTTGAAGTGTTTGTTCTTGAACTTGATTAACGGTTTCAGTATAACGTGGAATCTGATTTCTTGCTTCTCTAATACTTTCATCTATACTTTTTTTTGACTCATCAAAAGCTTGTTCAAGTGATTCGGTGTTTTGTTCTACAATTCTATTATATAATCTTTGATTACTTTGGTAAATATTATTGTTATTTAAAGATGAAGTTTGGTCATTAATTTCTTTTTTATCGCTCTTAGACATTGTAATATTATATAGTTTCTATACTATATAAACACAGGTATCTATTGGTTTTTAATACCATGAAAGGGCTTATTCATCACAAATCGGCTCATATTGATCAATGTCTATATTAACTAGCCCATTACGACTCTGAACTCATCCCCACGGATCCAGAGTTATAATTATCTAAACGGAGTTTAAAGAGTTAATATATTTTCGCAGGTCAGCATGGAAGATATTGAGGTTGGATGTGTCTTCTTATTCTCGCCGACATATATTCTGCTAATCCTATTCTATGATCAGAATGATCAATGATTTATTTGAATTCGATTATCCTAGCACGATGTTAGATATTGTTGATTCATATTTTGAGATTCTTACCATACAGATCTTTTTGATTGGAAAATTCTAAGGTTGAGTTTCGCTAGATTGCTCAGACAACCTCGCTAGAGAGTTCATTCAGTGTCAGTAAAGTTTTGTCAATATCAGGTATTTAAAACCGTTTGATACCCTTTTTTATATAGTATGGTAACTAACAATTATTATGCCACAGAATACCGAAATTAAAGAAAATTATTCAAATAATACCAGTGAACGAATCAATAACAATAATGATTTAAATGAATCAGTTAACAGAATCATAATCAATGTAAAGTGAATATGTTTTTCAAATGAGGACAAAAAATAAGTACACTACCCCTGTGCCTGGAGAAGTGTTGCAAAGGATAGATAGATCTTCTCCTGCACATGTAGGTAAGCTTCAAAATGCAGTGGATTTTATTGTTCCTATCGGTACTCCCGTTCTTGCTGCAGCAGACGGCGTAGTAACTTACATTAATGATGATTCTAATATCGGAGGTCCTGATGCCTCATACTGGTTTTATACCAATTTTATTACAATCAAACATTCAAATGGAGAGTATACTCGATATGACCACCTCGATTACAAGAGTTCTAGGGTTAGATTATATCAAAAGGTTCATGCAGGTGAAAAGATATCCAAAGTTGGAATGACCGGTTATACCTATATTCCCCACCTACACTTTCAAGTATATGTATACACAGGATACAATATTTGGACTGATTTTGAAACAATAGAGATCAAGAATTTTAGAAAAACATTGTAAATTAATCTCGATATAAATATAACGGAAGAAACAGAAGCAAATATAAATTTTGCATTGATTGTAAATTACCATATCCCTAATTTCTTGATGAATTATTTTCTTTCAATTGCTTTTCAAATAAAGAAATATTTGTTTGGAAGGGTTATTAATAATCTAGTTTTGTTAAACTAATTCTTCAGAGAAAATTTATTGCTAGAAAATTTTCTTGCCTTTTCTAGGATATTGTGATACGTTATTATTTGTTGAAGAACCATGCAGACGATAAAAAACATAGTGAAAATCACAGCTAGGAAAAAAGATAGATAACCTAGAAAATTCATAAACATAGTGAAAATCACAGCTAGGAAAAAAGATAGATAACCTTGGAATTTCATAAAATCTCATCTGCACTATTTCATTTATATTTTTAGATTCTTTCTTTTTCTATTTAGATTCTTAATGCATACCTAATCAACCAACAATTATCGTCTGACTAATGTGGATATGAAAAAAGTCCGCCATTTCGAAAACAGATAGACAAGGTATGCACAGTTTTTTATTTTTGGTTCTGAAAAGAAGAAAATAATATAACGAGAGGCAAATAATATCCAAGTTTTAGAGTTCGTTACTATCAATTTTTAATTTTCTTAGACCGCCCTCATTTTGATTTAGGATTTATCCCGCATTTATTACAGTATCTAGAATTCGAAATATAGATATATATAATTTATTACGGATTCAGAATATTCTCTTTTGTACATATCTATAAATATCTACTTGATGATTAGTACCAATTTTTTACAACAATGGTACGAACGTAGGAGCTGAAAAATATAGAATAATGTTTGAAGAATTAGTTAAGCAATTTGGTGCAGTTAGCTCTGAAGACAATAATATAATAAATGGCTACTAGATTAATCCACAAGATAATAAAGATTATGCTGATAAAAATAAAATCTATTGGATAATAGTGCCCCACACAGAAGAATATAAACAGTAATTTGTCAATTTTCAAGACTAACTAGAGTCACTGTTGGATCAAGAATCTATATTAATTTACTTTACTCCGGTTCTGAATTTATTATCTTAGTGATGATGAGGAAGATGAGGAACCAGAGGATGATCAATCAGAGGATAATGAAGATGAAAAGTGGGCCACTTTGTAATCTAAATCTATTTAAATCACCATATTTCACAGAACCTATTTGAATAGGATAATAAAGTCGTCATTACCTCTATGTTTGTTGATTATCTCCACTGTGGGAGTTTTATCCCATTTTGGCACAGATTTATTAGCACAGACTCCTGTCACTACAACCTGTGATTCTAATGCTCAAACACTTAAGAAAGGTAACGCAGGTGAGATTGTTGTTACACTACAAAATCTATTAGTAGAAAAAGGGTATATAGATAGAGATTATGTAGATGGAGATTTTGGACCCGGTACAGATGCAGCTGTTAAACAATTTCAAACAGATAATAGTTTGACTGCAGATGGAATCGTTGGTCCTGCTACATGGCAAGTATTATGTCCAACCACAGTACCATTTTCTGATGAAACACCAGGAATGATGAGATGTCCTGATGATAGGAACAGGTACTTCATGTCCGGCAGAAACTTCCCAGACCCCTCAGCCAAGTATTAACAAACAGATTACCGCACCTTTGGATGCAGCCGATTCAATTTATAGCTCTAATAAAACTATGTTCTTGGGTTCAAAAAATATATCATTAACCCCTTATCTAGTGACAGAGGAACATTCCTATGACCACGGAATCTTAAAAGGTGTAGGGAATGTTACTAACAATCAGACTTACATAAGCACTCACTTATCTGATGAATTAATCCAGAGTACAGGTAATGGGACATTCGAGACTCAAGATGGAGAAAGTATTGCTTGGATTACTTCTGCTATAGGAAGACCGGCTGATGGTAGTTGGGTTTTCCATGAAATAATATTATTCAACAATACGCAAAGCAAATCATTGGCTCTACTAAATAATAGCATTGGTTTAGTCAAGTCTACTGTTGGCAATGAACCGGATTACATCTGGCTTTTAGAGTAGAGATCTTTTTCGATGTCTAGCTTGATTATATCTATCGATATAATCCGTCTCGTGGACCGATATCAGCAATCCTCCCTCCGGGTCCAAACCATTGAAGATTTTCTATTAACACAATATAGGATTAATATCTAAACGAATAATCATAAAACTGGTTATTAAAATCTGAAGGAATACTAAATCCATGTGGATATCCTCATGATTTCCACCAAACTAGATACCTATATATAGTAACGATATAATACGGTATAAGATATAGGGCAATATTTAATTTTCATCTTTTTAAAACAATTTTTTTTCTGTTTTCATCTTCACAAATGCGATCCTGCGGATAACGACCATTTGACTATTCTGAGCAAAGGTCAGATAAACGATCTTTTGGATTCTGTTATTTTATATTCTTTTTTGCGCATGAATCACAGTATTTTTCAATAATGGTAGCTCCCTCTACAGTGAATATTGCTTCCTGAGTAGCCGCGTTACCGCAAATTACACAGGGTTTTATATTTCCGCCAACATCAACAAATGCCCTTATCGACGAAAAATTCTTTTCCATTCTATGTCTCTATTTTATTATTATGCAATTGCACTTATAGTATCTGTTTGCTAGATGTGAGCCAAATTTATATAAAAGACTATTAACAGAGCTAATGTTTTATACTCGTTGGTGAATTTAATTTATTTTTTCTGCATTAGTCTTTTTGTATAAAAACAGAGGACAAGTTAATTCGAGCATCCAACGAATTTAAAAAATCCATTCCTAGACTTAAAGGATCTTTACAAGTTACTAAATTATCATTTGATTGAACATGACAAAGAGTTTATCAATAATATCAATATAGAATTGGAGAAATTAGAACATGTGAAATTTGTGACGGTACCGTATCCTCTGGAACTACTAACACTGTATGTTCATCTTGTACTGGTATTAGAGAATCTACAATGTCTTCAAAAGACTCTCTTGAGGATCATGTAAGTGGTTGTATTAATACAGATAGAAGGAATTGCCCATTGTACAAGAAACCATGTCATCATGATATGTCCTTAAACCCTAAGATATTAATTTCACCGATTTAATACGTAGCTCACAACTACATCAGTCCTAATAAGAAATGGTGTTGTCCAGAAGATGTCTATATAATTTATTTAAAGATTGGATTTGAGGCGTACGAAGTATGGTCATAATTCAAAAACATTTACCTTTATTCTAAAATAATATCAACAAATCCAAGGTATGTATTTTACCTATTTATCTTTAATAGTTGAAATAGAAAACAAATAATAAAACTATGTTCATAGTCTAAATTTAACATTACCCTTTATGCTGGAATCTTTTATAGGGAACCGAAACCTGCATTTTTAAATTTGAATGATAATGATTTTATTATATATGCATTAAATATTTAAAGAAACTATGAGATATTATGCATTAGTGTCAAAATTATTAAAACACAATACGTTTATCTTATTTGTCATTTGCCTTTTGATGGTTACATTGAATTTTCAGTTTAATCAAGTTATTTTTGGACAGATTCAGGAAAAACTGAATCAAAATAGCCTAGTAGAATTAACAGCTGAAAAAGTAGGGAAATATGTATGGAAAAGTAATGAACTTGGATTTAATCCATTATTGAATCTCAAATCAAATGAAAATTATACATTTTTAATTACCAGTATTCAAAATGACAGTGCAGAACATCAATTAAAGATAGAGCCAAGAGGGGGAGGAGAGCATTTGGCAGAAAGTGAAGTAATAGAACACGGTTCATCCTCACAATTTGCATTTAATACTGGAATTCCACAAATCCTAAAATATTATTGCGAATATCATCCTCGGAGCATGACTGGAATAATTAATGTTACTTTTGCAATATGAAAGGTATTTGGATTTAACCAATCTGAGACCAACCGAAACGACTATTCTGGGTTCATGGATATTTATCCATCTAATGAATCGAAATCCCATGTCTGTCATTATCGATTCTTATCCTTACCTTGTAAGATGGAATCGAACGGTTTTGGATTAATATTTTTTATTTCAGGGACTTGGAGCCTTTTTGAGATAAAATCAATATATGCTTGGCTAAAACCAACATTCGTATTTGTGATAGCAAAGGGTCAAGTGATCAAATAAACTCAAATAGTAGTGCTGATAATACCTACAATGATCAACTATTCTATGTTAGCCTTTTTTTATTAAACTAAAATAAAATTTTGAGTTAGAATATTTACCAAGATATTTTATTATCGTTTTTGTGCCTGTAAATATAAGATTTCATTATTTGACAATATGATGAAAACAAAAGGTCAAAATAAAAATAAGTTATATTAGTAATAAAATTAAATATTCACAGATTATCAATCCATTCACCTGACTGACTGCATATAGACAAACCTGTTAAACCCATGTGAATATCCTCATGATTTCCACCGAACATTTTATACCATACGGAACTTAATCCCACCAAACTAGATATCTATTTATAGTTACTAATTATACCACACGATACTGTGGCTTAAAACTGTATATTTTGATTCTTGGTAAAAAAAGGGATGGTTATTGTTGACCGTTTGCGTTGTTGCCGTCATTTAGGTTGAATGACAATGCAACGTTGTTACATGATGCTAATGTATTGTTATTTGAAAAACATTCTGCACTCTCACCTGTAAAACTATCTTGAGTGATATCTTGGAAAGAATCATTTGATTTCTTTTTTGTTGCAAATGCTGCGTTGTTATCTCCAGAAATAGCTACTATGGAACCAATTAATGCTGCTGCAATGAACATGATCCCAAATATACTAACTTTTTGATTTTTTGTTAGGTTGCTCATTTTTTTATCATAATTCATATCTAAAATTATCCTTATCATAGTTTAGACACTTCAAACTGTGAGATTTTAATAATCGATAAATTCGGTATATTTTAACTTCTCGATATTTATATAACAAAAGTCCAGAAAATAAATGTTCAGTGCCCGAATAAGATATACAGAGACTTTTCCCTCTCTGACCAATTTATAGTAATAAACAAATGATGAGTCATATTCAAAACCTAGAATAAAGATGATTTCATGTCAATCATAATTTAATAAACCTATTGTAGAATTAGTTTATCCTTAGCATATTCTTAGGTATCTACTTATTTGCACGACATTACTTTGGCATCTAACTCAGTAAACGCTCAAGCAAATTGTTTATAAAACTGATACTTCGTATGGCTTGTGCGTTGGTCGGCATTATTGTAAACTCCCATTATCATGAATAAATTCTATTAACCGATTGATAATGAGAAATTATTTTAAGCAATAATTAAGAGGATTCATATTATCACCAAATTTCTATCAGATAACTTTCGTCCCATAACAAAGTTCCTAGGGTATCTGATAATTCTAGAGGTTCTTAATATAATGAAATATATCTTATTACACCGATATCGGTTGCAAGCCCCTTGGGACCAGTCTATTAATAGTATAACTTTATCATAAATAGCAAACAATAAGAAACTACTTAGTTAAAAAGTCAATTTATTGCATAGAATTCAGATGCATCGTTTATCATTTATATACAGTGGTTAAATTCAGTCAAATTTGTTTCACGTACCACCGGACCCCTATACCATACGGAACCCAATACCACCGAATTAACAAAACATTATATCCCTACTATTTCATGAAGAATTTATTTTGTTAAAAAGTCAATAGAATAGTAGATGCAGAGTTCGGTGTGTGCTCAATGTAAGTGCTCTCCTGAAATTTGTTCGAGTATTAATAAAGTGCAAAAACTGTATAATGGAAAACTGTTGTTGTACGCCAATACACACAAGCCAATTCAACATCTTTAAGAATTTAAGTTATGTCCCACAAATATTTCAAAATATTAAAAAAGTGTTTGTAGCCGCATTGGGGATTGAAATTTTGTGCATAATTTCAGCGGAAATTGGAGAAAATATTGGTCTTTCTATTTTTGGTTTTAATTTGCTAGGTATCGTTATCGCATATTTCATAGGATTTGCAATAGCTGGCTTTTCAACTTTCATGACTATTTTGGGAAGATGGGACTTTGATGATAATGATAACATAAAAAAAGCACACGGTTGCTGCTCTTTTCTTGAAGGGAATTCCAGTAAAGGATTCCTATTTAATTTGAAATTTACATTCTTAAATTTTGGAAAAGGATTAGCACAATTCATATACCATCGGAAAAATCCACAAATGAAATCTATTCTCAAAACAAGTATTGTAATATTAATTACAGCAGAAAGTGCATGTATATTGACGGCTGAAACCGTGACCTTGGTATTCTATCAATATTCTATGTTCTTGGCTATCCCATTGGCTTTACTAATAGGAACATTTACATTAACTTTAGTAGAATCCGCAAGGAAAATTAGAAAAACCAGTGACACCGATAGTGATTGTGAGTGTGAAAATTTAGACAATCCGGATACCTCCTTATCATCCTCGATTACACAATCCGAATTTCTACCGCTATCTGAATTTAAGAGATTGAAGAAAGAATTTTAATCGTTTTTCAATAACTCTAATTTTCAGAGAAACCTCTCCTAACTTTTTCGTATTTCTTGAGAGGTAGTGTTTTTAAATCAATTTTCAAATAATAATTTCATGACCGTATTAACTCTTGAGGAAAACTAAGAATGGTTGGTAACAAGGATAGTGACGGTGGGATTAAAAAACCAATTAGACTAGGTTTACGACCCAATCTTAACCAGTTCTTAATCCTTGTTTTAGTTAATGCGTTCGTAGGTTCGATGATAGGATTGGAGCAAACCGTAGTTCCACTTATTGGGGCTAACGAATTTGGTATTCAATCAGATGCATTGATTGTATCTTTTATTGCAAGCTTTGGATTAGTAAAAGCAATTCTAAATCTTTTCGCGGGTAAAATATCAGACAAATGGGGTAGAAAAAACGTATTAATTTTAGGATGGTTGTTTGGAATACCAGTTCCTATCATATTGCTTCTAGCACCAGATTGGAACTGGATAATAATTGCCAATGTATTTCTTGGAATTAACCAAGGACTGACATGGTCCATGACTGTCAACATGAAGATTGACCTTGTCGGAAAAGAAAAAAGAGGGTTTGCATTAGGATTCAATGAATTTTCTGGATACTTTGCTGTAGCTGTTGTTGGTTTTGTAACGGGTTATCTAGCAGCCATATATGGGCTAAAACCTTATCCATTTTATCTTGGGATTGTATTTGCTATTGCAGGATTTTTGATATCCTGGTTAATTGTGAAGGATACAAAAAGGTTTACTCTCTTGGAAATAGAAAATCATGATGCTCTTGTCTCGGAAAATAAAGATAAACATGAAACTAAAGGGGATTTGAGTTTTAGACGTGTATTTATTCAAACCTCCTGGAAAAACCGCTCTTTACTTGCCATCAGTCAAGCCGGATTAGTTAATAATTTGATATTTGGTGTTTCTTGGGGATTGTTCACTCTTTATTTTTCTTCTTTTGCCTTAACTACAAATGATATTGGGCTATTAAAAGCACTGCACCCTGGCATATGGGGAATTTTACAACTTGTCACAGGTTCAATAAGCGATAAAGTAGGAAGAAAAATTCTCATCTTTCCTGGAATGTTTATACAATCGATAGGAATCTGGATAATTTTATATTCTCAAGCGTTTCCTGGATGGGTAACTGGAATGTCTCTATTGGGCGTTGGAACCGCCATGGTATACCCTAGTCTGCTTGCAGCAATTAGTGATAATGCACATCCAAGCTGGCGAGCAACATCGCTTGGAGTTTATAGATTTTGGAGAGACATAGGATTTGTATTTGGTGCGATTGGAATAGGATTTATCTCGGATTTATTTAATATGTTATTCGCAATTCAAGTAGTCGCATGGATTGGATTGGCTTCTGGCATTGTAGTTGTTTTCTTGATGAAAGAGACCAAAAATAGATATTAACTAACTTCTAGATTGTAACCTCCATCTAAATACAATTTTAAATATTAATGAAACAACTATTGACCGTATGACAGTTGCAAATAGTGACAGTAATGATAATAACAAGAATAATAATTTACGAATCACGTCAGATGAGCTAAAGAAAAAAATAGACAAGGGGGAGGACATTTTTTTACTTGACGTAAGAAATCAACACGAACATGATGCTTGGAGTGTGTCTTATGATAGATATCAAAATACCCCGGTAATTCCGGTTGATACTATAACTACAAATGCATCTCTTAAACAGATTCCAAAAGATAAGGAAATCATTACATTTTGTACTCATGGACAAAGGTCATCAAATGCCGCGAAAATGCTTTCCGAATTAGGGTATACGGTTAAAACTATCGAAGGGGGAATGGATGGTTGGAGCACTATATATGATACTGCAATTATGGATACCAATTCAGACATTTTAAGAATTTGGCAAATAAGACGTGTATCAAAAGGGTGTATGAGTTATGTAGTTGCATCATTGAAAGACAAGAAAGCAACAATTATCGATGCTACTTGTACAATCGAAACAGTCCTCAAAGACATACTAGAAGAAAATGGACTAAAAATAATTAGAGTTATCGACACTCACATGCATGCCGACCATTTGTCAGGTTCAACAAGAATTGCTAGTAAATATGGAGCCGAGATTTCGATTAGCTCACTTGAAAAATACGATACTAAAAATCGGGACTCTGAAAAGAACTTCAAACCTACGCTAATTCAAGATGGAGATGAATTAGAAATTGGGGATGGGATTTGCTTAGAAGCTATTAATACTCCAGGTCACACAGATGGCAGTATATCATTTAAACTGGAAATTAGAGGGACGAGTGAATTGAAAACAGAAAATGATGTAAGTAATTCAAAATACTTTCTTTTTAGTGGAGATACAATTTTTGTAAATGGAGTAGGAAGACCTGACCTCCATAAAAAGTCAGAAGAGTACGCACAGAAACTTTATCAGACTTATCGGCAAAAATTATTTAATTTACCTGATATGACTATTATACTTCCAGCTCACTATAGTTCAAGCTTTAAACATGCAAAACCAGTTTTTGATACAATTGCATCTATCAAACGCAAACTAAATTCTATTACCAAATCCGAAAAAGATTTTCTGAATTATGTTGCTTCAAATATCCCGACCCAACCAATGAATTATGAACAAATTATATCCATAAATAAGAATTTGACCCATTGTGATAGGGTAGAGCAACAGGATTTAGAATTGGGTCCTAATTCCTGTGGTATCGTACATAGCAGGATAGATACAATGCGATAATTTTGATTAATTGGCTAATCATATTATTTCTCACACCAGGAAACCTTCCTTTCCGACCCATTTGGATATCCTCATGATTTCCAACGAACTCTTATGCTGTACGGGAATTAATCTCACAGAAATCTCTGAATTTTCTTTACATATTAAAAGAAATTGGGTTCATTATTTGACTTGTCATTGAGACTTAATAAAGGTCGAATACAAGATGTAACTTTTTTAATAATTTGTTATCAATGTTATTAGGTAATGTGATAAGAACATATGATAAAATGTTCGTCGTGTGGTAAATTATTTACGGCAAAGGAAGACGAGACCGTATGTGATAAATGTTTCAAAGAACTTGAGAATATAAAATAAACAGTTTTGATCCATTCTCTGAATGTATACAGTCTCCACTCTTAATCATCATAATGTTTTTAACTTTTCTTTTTCTTTTTTGAAGTATTACTACTGCCTTCTTGTTTTTTCTGGATTGATCCCTTATCTTTCGTGCTGATTCCTCTGATTTGCCTTGTTTCTTCAGATCCACTACACCTTCGTCAAATGATCTCTTTTTAGTCCCTCCACCTTTCTTACTCATTTTTATTGGCATTTGGTAACTCCATGAAATTAAATAAATATAAAGATTACTAAGAAGTACGTTCACCAAATTTTGGACAGGAAATTCATCATCAACAAACACTAGTATTATGTATATTCTAAACATTAGTAAACTTTTCAGTTAGTTTGTTTATTTCTGATATTCTATCGCTAAGTGTAGCTATATGGGATAAATACTATATTAAAAATAATAAGCCGTGAGATCAGTTGGCTATTGGGCCTCCCAAGAACAATATTCCTTGCAAGATTTAATCACGTTTGTAATTGAAGCAGAGAAAGGCGGCTTTACTTCAACTATGACTAGTGATCATTTTCATCCTTGGTGGAATGACGGCGGATTTGGAAATTTTACTTGGATATGGCTTACAGCAGCTGCAGAAAGGACAAAAAATATGCAATTTGTTACTGGAGTTACTTCTCCCGTTTACAGATACAATCCTGCAATAATAGCGCAAGCATTTGCATCACTTGATACATTGTATCCACACCGAATTAGCTTAGGAGTTGGTACAGGAGAAGCCATGAATGAGGCTTCCGTAGGATTTGAATGGCCCTCTCCAGAAACTAGATTGAATAGAACAATAGAGGCAATTGAAATAATAAATAATCTCTGGAAAAAAGATCAACAACCTCAGTCTCTACGAGATGAAGAAACTAAATTTAGCATTGGCAATACACATATCGATAAAGATGGATTTTTGACCTATGATGGTCAATATTTTAAGATAAAATCGGCTAAACTTTATACTCCTCCTTCATACCTCATCCCGTTGTACATGGCTGCATCAGGACCTGAGGCTATTACAGCTGCCGCTACTTATACATATGGATTGATCACAACATCAAAGCCTAATAATTCAAAAGAAATATTTGATAAATTCGATCAGGCTGCTAAAGCCGCAGGTAAAGATCCAACTAAACTTGAGAAAATAGGAAAACCCAAAATATCCTATTCTGAGGATTACGATAAGGCATTCAAATCCACATATTTTTGGAGAGCAAGCAGTATTGAAAATGTATTTGATACTGCCATTAATGATCCAAGAAAATTACAAGAAAAAGCATTAGAAGAAGTATCGGATGAAAAGTTAAAAAAATCTACTCTAATAGTAACATCTGTAGAAGATTTGATAAAACCACTTGAAGAATACTTTAAAACCGGTTTCACTCAAATATATTTACATAGCACTAGTCCTGACGAAATTGATTTTGTACAACAATTATGCAAAAAAGTATTACCTCATTTTAAAGAAGAAAAACAATTTTAGAATATCAGAAAGTTCAAGTGATGATTTAATAACTGCATAAAGCCAGGAGGCGCTGTTAACTTAGGCGTTTGGCACCTCCTTGTTGTGTATTTTTACAAATAGATTCAACCAGTTTTTGACATCTAGTTTACACTTCTCTTTACTACATGGAAAGTAATCGTCAAATCCTTCAGTTCGATCCTTGATGTACTGCATAGTTCTTTCAATCAGACTTTTCTCAAACGAAGAATTGATATGGTGTTTTAGTTTTAGGAATCTACAAGCCATTGGGTACCAGGTTCCACCGTCTGTTGATACGACATGTTTTCCGTGAATCTTGATCAGACCTGAAATAAATCTCTCTGCGATAAGCATGTTCCTCTCCTTGGATTTATTAGCTAAGAAAGAGTGCGAGAATTTGCCTATTTTCTGGTTCGATTGCTGCCCATAACCAGGAGTATTCTGAGCCGACTTTTATTAATGTCTCATCAATGAGGTATTCTGATATTTTTGTTCTTCTTGTTGAAACCTTTCGAGGTTTATACCTTTGAATCCAATTCCAAATTGCAACGTGACTTCTATTGATAATATGTAAAAAGGACAATGCCTTGGCAGTATTTCTAAGCGATAAGCCTAGAAAGTACAAATAAAGACCATAGTAAATATGCTCTGAAGATGTTTTAGTTCTTTTACTTAACATAACAGAAATAGAGCGTCTTTAAGCTAAAGATTTATCGTTAAGTTAACAGGGCCTGATTCTTTGACAATCTCTTTATATTTCTCTTTATTAACCGTCCAATTAGAATTATGTCTCCAATCCAACGTAATTCCGCCTAGAAGATTTTCTTTACCCTTTAGAAACTTTTTTTCAATATTCATTGTGTGATAGTTTTTTTCAAGATAGGCGGTAATTTCATTCAACATACGAGAGTTGATTGATAGCATTTCAGGGTCAAAAAGTGAAACCTTATCTTTAATAGTGATATCTTCTGTAGATACTTTTTTATTTTCATTTAGAATATTTTTATTATACTTAATTTGTTGCCTATCATCTAAAACAAACATTTCTAAACCTAAAATACAAGACAATATTTTTGCAAATTGTTTAATTTTTGGATAAATGAAATCAAAATCTTTGCTTGTTATAATTCCTATTGGGACAGTTAAAGAAATCTCACAGAGTATGTCTTCAATTGCGCGTAGAATAAAATCGGAACTATTGTAATTATATTTTATACCAGATGTAGGACATAGAGTTCCATCAAAATCCGATAGTATAGCAGCCACCCTTTCCAATCTTATTTCTATGGATTATTATCTACTGAAATCATAAAAAGCCTTGTAATAGTCTAATATAGATCCAAATAATACTTTTAGGGGTCATTTATTTTGGGTAAGGTCGTTACTATAATTGGTAGCGTGTTCGGTGGAAATTATGAGGATAACCACAGGAGTCTAAGCGGCCCATTCAAGATGTGAATCAACAATCAATTTTAGCCTGACGGAGTAAAATACAATATGGTATTACTTTTTACTTACATAAAAATATTAAAGGGTCGACCGTTGGTCTGATTTATCAACTATTCTTTTTCCCTCCAGACCTATGCTACTTTAGAAAAGCGGCTCATTTCCTTTTACATAGATTGTATAATGATCAATACCATCTACTTCTTCAGGCATTGCAAAGAGTCCAAACCCTGAGGACAAATCTATTGAGAATGGAGAATTATCAGCTGGGGGAAGTGATTCAACTAAAGGTCTACCTTGAGCAATTCCAAGAAAAGAATCATTTTTGTCAAAAAGGACCGCATATATTGATATAGAAGACTGCTCATTTGTAGAATTATTTGTGACTGTTCCTGTTATTTGATTTGATTCGCCGCGGAATCTAAGATCGGTTATAGTAAGATTTTCACTTTTGCCTATGGTAGCTTCAGGAGTAGCAGTAGTAGCCGTGGTTTGGTTTGTAGTTGTATCAAGATTTGTGGCAGTATCAAGTGGTTGTCCATATGCAAGAGGTATTGCTAGGGTGAAAACAAGAATAGTAAATACACCGGAAAGGATTTCTTTCATTGCCCTCTCTAATTAGAGGATATTAATTAAATTTTCGTTGTAATTGAATCAAAATTAGTAAATATTTGGATTAATAAGTCCGCCTTAATAGGTCGATTGGAGAATGAGTATAATGGTAACAAAAAAATTAATCATTATCATGGTCAGACCCTTCTATTTTCCTGGATCGGTGGGATTAAGTCCCCTATGGTATAGGGGTTCGGTCAATTTGTTCAAACTAAAGAAACTAACTAATTTTCAAAATGCATGGATGTTTCAAAAAAGTTAACTTGCAACTTGTCCCTTATGAACAGTAATAATCCATTCTCACCAGTATTCAAAAGGTTGGTAATTCAACAAGTAGAATAAAACTAGATTTTTGTCAAACTTCTAGAAAGAAATTATTAATCATCCAAAGCATCAACTTTTCTCGAATTTGTCATAATTTACAAAGTATTATAATTGAATCAGAAACTTTAAAAACATTTGTTCTGAAGGGGCATTTATGATAAGTAAGTCAATTGCTTTAACAACAATCGCATCAATTGTTTTTATTTTAATTTGGAGTTCCTTGCCTGTCAATTCATTTGGAGTACCTCCCGACCCGGGTTATAGACATCCCAAAGCGAATTGCGATACTGTATATGGAACCGCATACATAAAATGCTGTTGGGACACTAAACCAGTTGGTGGGGTAATGTACTGTCAAGAATGCAAATCTACTGGAAATCCAAAAGAGCCAACTGAAATGGAATGCAAAGAAAAGGAACTGCAAACGACATTAGAACTACCGCCGACACCACCTAAGCCATCAGGCCCGGCTTCGCCCTTACAAGATGATGGAGTGCTCGAACAATCCTCATCACCATCTAATTCAGACAATCAAGGACAAAAAGATGAATCAGATGAAAAAGAAAATAGTCTAAGAGCTAATTCACCAACTCCACCAGAATGTCCAAAACAAGGACCGATACCTCCAAACTGTACAATTAAACCATATTAATTCTTATAAATTATACAATGGCAGTCAATCTCTTTGATCTTATATGGAGTATTGACCTCAAGATAGTACATATCAGAGTACCTTGCAATACTCATTCGCCCATAACTAGAATAATTGCATTTAGTGGTTTAAAAAAGGTCATGGTTTCAGAGAATCAAAAACTGTGTAAAAAAGTCTCCGAACGTTGCAAAGAAAAATAAAATGAGGTCTGAACTTTGTATTGACTATTAATCATTATTTCAAATTATAATAAATCTAATCCTACAAATTATTATTTATATTCATGGTTTTGATATCATGCTATCAATAGAGTAATGTTTATATTCTGCTATCATGATAGCAGAATATGAAAAAATTAAATCAAATAAAGAATATACATCGAACAATTGCTAAAAAGACTGTTTGTAAGGAGGCCACACAACAAAAATGAATAACCAGATGCTGATGATCGCAACCGTATCGATTCTTGTTGTATCAGTTTATAGTTCAACCTCTTTATACACAGCAGATGCGATGCCCGTATGGAGGCCTGGTGGTGAAGGAATAAAATGTGCAGATAATGATGATGGTGAAACTGTAAGCTGTTGTAAACGTGTAACACCTCGTGGTTCGTATGTTTCTGAAAGATATTGTACTACTTGCAAAGATACTGAACCGCCAAGTCAGTGTTCGCCAAGAGAAATACTAATGGAGTAACAATAGACCATTCCTCATTCCTTTTTTGACAAATTTTGGTATCAAAAACACATAAGTCATAAAGAATATAGTCACAATCAACTACGATAGATAACAGGATTAGCCTTGAAAAAATCATAATATTATATGCCAAAATATCTAAAGGGATCTCAATATTACATTTTTAATCATTATTGTTTATTACTAATATATAGTATCCTACTGAAGGATAGAAAGTTGAAACTTTACAAATGACAAATTTCATTACTAATTCATAATATAAGTCAAATTGTACTTTTTGGAACTTACATCATCTAATACCAGAATGATGAAAAGATTAAACTTTCAGATCCTAGCTACATGAGAATGGGCTCGTACTTGCTCCTATAATACATACGCTATCGCAGATTCCAGGATTTAGTCTAGATACATGTTCTAACGTTAGCAAAATAAAAAATAGTATTTTCGTATTTTTGGATATAATTGGTATTATATATGAATATCCTCGAATGAGAAAAGGATATGAGAATAGCTAACTAATTCTAAGGATCATGGAATAGCAAAAACATTAGTCAAACTTGAGATGAGATATTCTAAATAATCTTTACCTTACTCGACTTTGATTGTTCCTGGTCTAAATAGGTTCGGTAGTATGAGAAACAAATTTGACTCGATTTTATCACCCTATTTCAAAAAAAATAATATGACAAGTTGTGAGTATTGCTTTAAGTATGCCTATGGATCATCAGAAAAACAAAAAAGAGTTTTAGTAAAATAGTAGTTTGATTGCTACTACTTGGTTAGACTTTTACCACTTCCTATCGGTTGGTTAGCATTTGGGTTAGGTGGATTATAGGGACAACCTAAAGCTGAACAGGTGACAACTCCTTCAGGTTTTTCGCTTCCATCAAGTGGCACACAAATCGGGTTAGGGCTATTGGGGTCGTATCCATACCCAGGGGTACAACCTAAGGTTACTAAATCCGGCTCTGTATTACCACTTCCTATCGGTTGGTTAGCATTTGGGTTAGGTGGATTATAGGGACAACCTAAAGCTGAACAGGTGACAACTCCTTCAGGTTTTTCGCTTCCATCAAGTGGCACACAAATCGGGTTAGGGCTATTGGGGTCGTATCCATACCCAGGGGTACAACCTAAGGTTATTAATGTCGAATTGTTGTTGGCTATAGGTAACTTATTTCCTATAGATGAATTGTCTGAGGTACTCGAATTGTTTTGTACTTCACCTGTGGATTCTTCACCTGTGGATTCTTCACCTGTGGATTCTTCACCTGTGGATTCTTCACCTGTGGATTCTTCACCTGTGGATTCTTCACCTGTGGATTCTTCACCTGTGGATTCTTCACCTTGTTGAGGAATAGCAGAACCATAAACTGTTTTTTCTGTATCCATCGAATAAGAAGATAATAACGCGACAGTGACCATGGAAGTTATTAATGCAAATAGCATGGCGATCAGGAAAATGGGTTTATTAGCCAATTTTATTCAGATATTGATTCTCAGAGTATTATAAATATGTTTAAGAGTAGATAATGATAAGGTTTTCCTTGCAATCAGTTGATTTTCTTATAATCTTTTTTAATATGCCGACAGTTTAGAATTACTTTAACTAGATTATATGATAAATAGTTACTAAAGTTGGTATCTGGTTCGGTGGGGTTAAGTTCTGTATAGCCTAAGGGTTCGGTGGGAAGAGTCACAGATCTGTGAGTAATTCGACAATAAGTAAGATCAATTATTTGGGATTTCCAGACTCTTTACCTCATTCCAGTATTTCTCAAACAAGATCTGCTGAACTAACACTTTATTTGTATCATTAGTGAATGAACCTACCAATTCATTATTCTTATCTTGTTGGATTTGAAGAACAAATTTGCTGTCAAAACATATTATCATTTCATCAAATTCTCCTAGTTTATTTGAATACTCCAGTTGGACCAAACTCCTTCCATTTTTACGATTTATTACTTCGATTTGATTTTGTATATGGCTATCAGCGTTATCTACAAGGATTTTACTCACCACATTATTTCGTAATTTAGAACTCAAATTGATCATCATGTTTGAATCGAAAATGTGTTTAAAAATCTCATAATTAGAGAATATTGTTAACTCTTGTTTGGTCTGGTCAACGAGAAAATTAATCTCGTTTTGAATATTCTTAATCCCAGGTAAGGATTTGTCGTATCGTTTAGTATTTTGATATTCCAACTCTGTGATTCGCGATGATAAAGGTTTAGCCATATTCCACAAATCATTATAGATACACATTTGTTTTTCAACCAATGGCTTTGAATTGCTAAAGAATGTTTGTAAAAGTCTGTCGTTGTCTTTATCTTGCATTATAACTACCATGTATAATCTTTCATCGTATAATCCAAAATTACCTCTCAATCCCTCCAAGTGTCTAATTTCTAAGAAATCGAGTGTTTTTAGGAAATCTATATTCTCAGAATTTGCATCAACTAACAATTTGCAGGATATCCCTCTTTCTTTTACCATCTTTTGTTTAATGAATTCCAATGTTTCAACATAATATTTTGCAGCCCATTTGCAAATTTCCGCATCCCAGTAAGCACAAGCGCTTTTTTCACATCTGTCAGTTCCCGCATATAAAATCTCTAGGACCTGATTTTGATCAAATACCACATCTGAAATTTCAGGACTTTTAAAATTAGATTCCATTAATTGGTTAAAGAGTAAATGATCCACCAAATTATTAACTTTAATATTTGTTAAATACCTCGCGGTTTCTATCAGCAGTATTTTGTCAAACGCATGTTCATTGGCACTATGATTCAATTAGAACATCTTAACTTAATTCTATGGAAGTAGTTTCATCTCCTCCTGTGGAAATATTAACAGATCTGAGAGTAATTCGCTTCTATCAGCCATTTATAAGATCTATCCTTTAACGGTCCTACATACGGTTTTAATTGCTCCTGCCAAATTAACAAAACTTCAGAAGCATGTCATAGATTTATTTATATTATTATAGCATTATGACCATATGATTAACTCTACTCTCTTAATATTGGTGGGAATTATTAGCATTTCAGTTTCTTTTAACACCGAGATTTTATTTACAGTAAATGCACAGCCGTCAATAGAAAACTCTTCAAATTTAACTTCTCGAAATAATCCTAGTGTAACGTTAGGTGAAATGTTAAACGGAACAAACATGCAAGGAAATAATTCTAATGAGTCAGACAGTAATTTAGGATTAATCTAACAATTATAAATTTACCTGATATAGACGTCTAGATATTATAGCAGAACAAATAGATGAGACGAGTATGAAAAATCATACTAGTTTGCAACCTTTTTGAAAACTTTGTAAACTATTTTGTATTTATTATAACTTCAATGACCGGATAAATATGAGAACGGAAAATTACGCAAATGCGAACTGAGTAGGATTTGCGGCAAAAATGACATAAACTACATAATTAAATTACCTAAACCAAATCCAACAACGGGTTTTAATACTTTAGCTTATTCCAAAAGATCAGATTGTTATGATTTGAGACCCATTTGCAATTTTGGCATTGGTGTATTTTCTATCACTTTTTTCATGAAATAGAATATATCTAAAAGTATTTGTCGCCAACCAATTCTTTTCAGTTACTGAATTTTCATATAATGAATTGACTCTCTCTTCAAAAGTGAGGGAAAGATCTAATTTGATATGATCTAAAAACATTTTTAATAGTTTAGGAGATTGTCTTCTAGTCTCTTTTGATTTTAACGCCATCATAAAATTTTCATAAGGAGACAAATTCCCTAAACAATAATCATTGAAAATTTGTTCACTAAAAGTAGTTTTTAGATGACATTCTACGGCTGCTGCCATTGCCTTTGGCTTATTTATAGATTCGTTACAGATCTGATGCGGGTTCGGTGGTATGTGAAACACATTTGACCTTATTTTTTGACTCAAGTATTAAATTGAGATAAGAATATCTGCTTTGAAATACTATTTTTTGGATATAGGATGGAATAGATCAATAGTAACACCAATAAATCACTATTTTACATCACAAATATCATAATTTATGGTTTTGTAAATTCCGTCTGATCGATATATTTATGGATCTTGTAAATTTTCATTATAAGATTTACTATCTATAAACTGGACCAATTAATTTTACTCAAAAGTTTCAATTCGTAAGGAATGTTCATATATTAAATAAAATAATCTTTTCGCTCATAATACTCTTAAATTCCTTTATTCTTTCAAAAAAATGAAAGATGATCAAGTCTCTATCCTATTCACTATTTATTGCTCATATTGTTTGGAAAAAACGTTATCCTTGGTTTAGTACAAAGTGGTAAATGATACTTTGCGTGGTACAAACATAACCTTCCTAATACGCACTCTGTCCAATCTGGTTGCCTGATGGGGTATACTGACAGACCAGAATGTCCTTACCAGTATCACTGGCCATCCCGCAACCAACCTCAGTAGTGGATTTCCAGACCATCTGCGTGTAATGACCGAACTGCATAAAATTATCATTAGTAATTGGTTGGCCATCATATGAATTCTTTTCATCGACCCAGGTTTGTACCATCTTAGATAGATCTATCTCATTTGGATTTGAGTTTATTCGGGACAATTGTGCAATGTTTTCACCATAACTGGTGTCAGGTGAGTGTTCAAACTTGCCTTGTGCAAGCAACTGGTCAGCCCAACTCTGTGCGTTGGAGGCTAAGCTGCTGCTCCACGAAAGGGCTGGAACATTAACTGCAGCACGCTCCTGGTTATGGATATTCAGGATGGTGTTTTCAAGATCCACATCCTGCAGTTGTTCATTTCCGGTACTGTTAATAACAGTAGGATCGATCGGTAATGCGTCACTACTCTCAGTAGATGTAATAGGGAATGTGCCATCATTATCGGTAGACCCGCTATCTGAAGCATCACTATTATCTTCGGTAGACCCGCTATCTGAAGCGAACGAATTCTCGCTAAACCCGCTATCTGAAGCATCACTATTATCCACGGTAGACCCGCTAACATACATGATTGCTGAAGCAGGCAAAACCATTGATATCATTATTAAAAATATTAATGAAATATTTATTTGATTCACAGTTGCCATTGCCGTGACTTTACATATAAATTCATTGTTACACGGCTAGGTCAAGTAGAAAATTACAAATGTATCAAAATTTGAGTTTTCTTACCATTATCTTATTAAGCACTAGTTTCTTTTTAGTTTGGCTATCTTGATTGTCCCATTTTCGGATTTGGTCAAGTGTTTGCTTAGGATGAGGTCATAAATTCTATGACGGTAGAGATGGTTCACAGGTGGCGTACAACGCTGCCCAATGATTACACATATGTTATTAACAAAGCCTCAGATACAATATCGGTCTTTGGAGTGATACAGTAACCATTTGAAGACATCATAGGTTCGAGTAACAACATAGATAACCAGTTCAACAAAATTCAGGAAACAATGCAAGAGGGCAATCAGAGAATACCTTGACGAAAACATCTTTTAAGGACAATCTACCAGTCAAGAGAATAGTGTTGTATCCTGAACATGTTTAGTGGTGAAAAATGTAAAGTAAAGATAATCACGAGTTTTCATAGCAAGTGGTCACACATTGACTTTCATTTTCTTTCCAATAGATTAATGAATAAGAATTACATTATCTCTGATTGTATTCTAAATACGTTACTAAAATTGGTATCTGGTTCGGTGGAACTCTTGAGGATATCCACATGGGTTTGATAAAGTATTTTTTTATTTTGATATCATAATCAGTTTGTAATCTATTTGTAATAGGAAGTAATAAATTTTTAATGCGGGCTCAATGGGACTAATAACAAATTTGACTATTTAAATGGCCCAATCCTAACGCAAAGTTAGTATGGATACAAACAAAATATGCGTGATAGATCGATAACCGTAAGAAAGAATGTCCTAATTTCTATAAAAATTTTATATCTTCATAAAACACGACATTTCTGAAGTTTGGATTATAGGTGCATTTCTATATCCATAAATGATTCACAAATCTTTCTATCTTATGCACCAGTTAATATCTTAATATTCATCAGTGACTTTCGAATCTTCCAAGCATGGATAAGTTCTTGAATGGATATTTTAATATAAACTCAATGCAGAAATTGCTCCATGAATTAACTAGTTTTAGCAGTTTAGACCCGTATTGATAGTCATTTTCCGATAATTCTTGATTTTGTCTATTAACATCAAAAATTTTTATATCAATCTACATATTTGAAAATATGATCGGGTCCGTAATAACAGCAGATAGCATAAGTGAATTACGTGCTATAAGTGGAAAAATAATTCAAGATTCATTTAAATTAAATGTGACAGCTATTGTAAAAGGTCATACCTCCATAGGAGATGGTGGTGGAGGTAATTATATGTGGAATCCTTCTTCTACAAAAGATAATAATGGAACGGTCATTGAACCCACTGATCGATCTGTTGTAATTGGTGGGATTCCTAAAGAACTTGAAGTGAATCAATTTAGTGTTAGTTCAATGAAAGCCGTGGGTATGTTCGTGACGAAACTGGAGTATCTATAAATGAAACCCTTTTGCTTAGGCTTAGTGCTGGCAGCGTTCATACTCGTTCCAACTACAGCAATGGGACAAGTTGTGAACATGACTGCAGTAAACAATACGCTTGCGAATTCTACTATGGGTACCAATACAACGACGACCAACTCGAAGTGCTCGTCGAACCAGATCGACATCGGCGGCACGTGCACGAGCAAGGCCGAGGTGTCGAAGCAGATCATCTCGATCACGCAGGGCGTCATGCAGAAGGAGGACGCCAAGGGGGTGCTCCTGCGCGTCGACGTCGATAACGGCACCGTCGTCAAGACTGGTCTCGGGGATTCCCAGGAGGGAGTGCCGGCGACACCGGACATGAAGTTCCGTCCCGGCTCGATGGCGATCCCCATGCTCGCGACTCTGGTGCTGCAGCTGCAGGAGCAGGGCAAGCTCAGCCTCGACGACACCCTGTCGAAGTGGTTCCCGCAGTACCCCAACGCCGACAAGGTGACGCTGCGGATGCTCTCGAGCGTCACCTCAGGCTACCCCGACTACATCCAGGAGAACCCGCCCTTCCAGGCGGCGCAGCTCGCGGAGCCGTTCCGCCACTGGACGGACGACGAGCTGCTGCAGTACGCGTTCGCGCAGCCGATCGTCTGCGACCCGGGCGCATGCTTCCACTACGCGCACACCAACTTCATCATCCTCGGCAACGTTGTCGAGAAGATCACCGGGAAGTCGATCACCGAGCTCTTGCAGCAGAAGTTCCTCGGTCCGCTCGGGCTCACCGAAACGAATATCACGAAGCTCCCGGCCATCCCTTCACCCGCACTCCACGCGTACACGTCGGAGCGCGGTGTCTACGAGGAGTCGACGGGATGGAGCCCGTCGTGGGGCCTCGGCGACGGACTCATCATGACGTCGACGCTGCGCGACATGACCACGCTCATCAAGGCGGTCGGCACCGGCAAGATGCTCTCGAAGGAGTCAGCGAGCGAGCAGGTCGAGGATCTGTCGAAGGGCCTGCCGGGTGCGCCTGGGCAGATCGGCTACGGACTCGGGGTCGCCGTCGGTAATGGGTGGGTGTTGCAGAACCCGGTCTTCAACGGATACGAGGGGATTGCCGCGTACCTGCCGTCGCAGCAGCTCTCGATCGTGATCGACAACACGCACGGCCCGAACGCCGCGGAGGGCACGAGCATCGCCACCGACATCTTCAAGGCACTCGCTGCGTACCTGGCCCCCACATCGCTACCATAAATAGTATCGGGTTCGGTGGGACGAGTGTGCAATTTCATACGAGTTTGTAATTGGGAAGATGTAGGAATATCATAATTCTTGGAAGAATAAATATCAAAGTACATATGCGCTAAATCCAACCACCTGTTTGAAATATGCCATCAAAATGATTGATAAATAGCAATGTCTACAAAATTTACATATGCCAGAACTTAACAGTATTTCTGAATTAAAGAAACTGCTCGATGCAAATTGCAAAATAGAAAAAGTGGAACCACCAGTCTATGCTTCTGATGCAGAGGTCAATATAGTAAAAGTATCCATAGTATGTCCAGATGGTAAATCTCACACAATCAAGGCATACAAAGAAGAAGCATCCACATTAAGAGAATTCATAAGAACACACAAATAAATTCCATTTAATTGAAAATTTTGTTTTCTGACAGTTTCACTAATACTGTAGTGGATACTGTCGAAAGACAAATTATTGTTGATATATAAAATGGCAGTAGTTTATTGATAATTTAAACAATCGGAAATAGTTTATCCTTTTTGCATTTTCATCCGTTACCAAAACAAGTAGCGTGTTCGGTGGAAATGGAGATGGTGAGTCTATAATATAATGAGGTGTTAAAAGATGGGGCGCTTGTATGTTAAGGCTCATAATGTTGGTGGGTTTTTATACGTGGGCTTTTCATATATCCAAAAGTGTAAACCATTGTTAGGATGATATGATTCTAATGGGTTAGGTTTTGAATTCTCTACCAATATGTAGAATCTACTTCTATCAAACAATTTCTTGATTTGTTTCTTTTGAACCTTTGATATACTACCAGTGTAAAACTCTAACCCGTCGCCCTTATTCCAGTAAAAGTGTAAATTATATACGTTCTTTTCACCCCCGAGTATTTTAAAAATTTTTCTGGTTAGCTCTATTTGTTGGGTTTTGGTTATGGTCATTTGTCTAGTATCATGACAATTAGGCTAGCTTGTAATTCAAGTTTCTCGGGTTGTTTGTGGGGGTCGCGGTCGCTCATGATGATGATATTATCCCAACTACTTTAATCATTACCTCTACTATGTGTTTAGACCCGTATACTATGCGGGTTAGGTGTATCTGAAACAAATTTGACTCTATTCCATCTCTTGCACCATGACTTATATTGAATTAATTCAGCATATTGTTACCATAAATTCGATGTTTGGGTCCGATAGTATCTAGACCCCTCTACTCTTTATACTCAATGGTTATTCTGTGGGATTAAGTTCCGTATGGTATAAGGGTTCGGTGGAATTCATTTGAATATTTAAATAAGTCTAAAATCCATCAAGATTTAAATCAACGTTTTTTTATTTGGTAATGTATTGTAGCTCAACAAAATAAGCATAAATTATTCGGGAATCAAGACCAATAAAGCTGTTGTTCTAACTACACATGAGATCTATTTATTAAGTTAATCCAATGGGGATACTACGCTAGGATTGCTTCACAATTGAATTTTTAACCTTTCTTTTAGTTTACAATGCTCCTTGGGTGAAAGTTATACATTTTTGTGAAGTTCTATAATGTATATATGAATAGTGCCTACGGAAATGATTTTTCCCTTTCAAAAAAAGAAGGAGGAATGGAATGAAGTTTCACGCTGAGAAAAAAGGTATACGGGTTTTAGGTATAGCCGAAAGTTTCAAAAAAACTAGTATTTGCTCTACACTTGCAGGAATAGTAATGCGTCGTGATCTTGTAATTGACGGTATGATTTTTGGAAATGCTACGATTGAAGGAAATGATTCGACAAAGAACATATTGTCTATGTGTAGGTCATTGAAGAGAAACGACATCAATTGCATAATGCTTGATGGCCTTGTTATAAGCATGTACAATATTATCGATGGTAAAGAACTTCAAGAGAGCACCGATGTTCCAGTTATAGCAATAACTTTCAAACACTCGGAAGGACTAGAAGGTGCCATAAATCATCATTTTCCTAATGACTCCAATATGAAATTAGAACAATATCATAAACTAGGCCAGCGAGACAAAATTCTACTAAAGACCGGTAAGATCCTATTCATACGATACTGGGGAATTAGTTTAAAAGAAGCATTGATGATCGTTAATTCCTTTACTCTCCAAGGTTCAATTCCTGAGCCAATTAGAATAGCGAAAATTGCTGCACGTGCATATATACAAAACAAACAATCCAGACTTGGTTGATGTCTAACTTGGAGCAGATAGTCGCATAATTCTTCTAATTAGGTTGCCCATAAGAATTATTTTTCAAACGGAATCAGACACCTATCAAATTTGATTTAATTTTGTTTAGGTTCAAAATAAAGTAATCATTGTAATCCACATGGAAGATGTTTATGGGAATAACAAATAACTCCATTTGTGTATTCATCTTTGTACATAAGAAATCAAAAAAGTATGAAAATTATTTTGGCATCAAATACACAATAATTGTATTTCAGGTATTGAGATGATCATGTTATTATTTCTTAATCTGAGATAGATCTCTTCAGAAACATTGGCTGAAGAATATTATCTTATTTTTTACTACTCTCATCTCTTGGTTTTTCGTTATCTAAAATCTAAAATGTTAACTTTTATTATCAAAATAAATGTCAATTTACCTACATAACACCATGTTAATAGGTACCTATTTAACATATATTCTTTAATTTGAAACATGACACATGTAGCAAAAATAACAGAAATAGTAGGCTCATCGGACAAGAGCTGGGAGGATGCTGTTCAAGTAGCATTAACTGAAGCGACAAAAACAATTCGCGGCATAACTGGAATTGAGTTAACCGATATGACAGCTAAGGTGGATCCAAATACCGGAAAAATAACTGAATATCATTCTACGGTAAAGATAGCCTTCGGGGTGGAACACTCCTAAGGATTGCGATTTCCAAACTCTTTACCTCATTCCAGTAATTTTTGAACATCAACTCTTGAACTGTTGCACTGTAATCTTCATTTGAGAAAGTGGCAATTTAATTACTATTCTAATTATATCGAATATTTATTAAAATAAATTCTTACAATTATAGTCGCGGGTCTATAGTTCCTAAATATTTCTTCATTAGTCTCGATTTATTCTGTCCAGGCAGTTTTTCTCTCCAATACGCGTAATAATACGGACCATGACTCAGCGATTTACATTTATTGATCTTTTCTTTTCCACATCGAATACATTCTTCTCGGATGGTATAGTTTTTTGGTAATTGATTGACTCTTGTTAGGTTTGAATATGATGGATCCTTACTAACATCAGGTATAAAGAAATTGGATGTAATTTTCTTGTTAACTCTCAAAATGTTTTCTTCCTGTTCTTTAGTTATATGAAAAATACTATCTTGATCTGGAAATTGCTCAGAAATATGTTTATGTATGTTAAAACCGTCCGGTTCAAGTCGTTCATCTAAATATAACAAAAAACATTTCAACGTTTTAGAATTGTAGATAGATTTTTTTAATGATTGAAATTTTTCGTCTTGGTATAATTTCTTCTTGTAATTGTAATAAGTCGATCGGGATATCGGAGTAGATAATATCGTATTTAGTAAATATAATGATTGTCTCTCTGTCAAACTATGACATTCACACCTTCTAGTCAGATGTAGTATTTGATCAATCCTATCCATCGGGTATACCTTGTTTGTGGAATTATATTAATTGCATCATATAACAAGAAAAAAAATACTTGATTTCATCTATTTTGAGACAGTTTTTGTATACGACATCGATACCATAAACAAGTGTAATTAGTAAAATAAAATGAAAAAAATGATGTTTTAACCATATTAACTTCAATACGATTAAAACTCTGTTAAAGTGATTGCTTGGCTTGATATGATTTTTTAAGTGAATAATGTTTAACATATCTTAGTCAGATAATTGCAATTACAGCTTAAATCAGATGTAATAATATTTGTGTATTATCATTTAGAACGGGTTGAAATCTACTATATTTCGATTTATAGTAACGATTAGAGCAATCTATCAACGATATTCATCATGACATACTTAATAGATACGAAATGTATATATATGATATGACAAGCGAAAAAAATTCTAATCCTATAATGATGTCTTTACATTCTCTTCATAAGGCTATTGCAGCCAAGAAAAATGAAAAATAAACAAGTGGCTATTTTAATAAGTAATAAAATTTCTGATGTCTTGATTCAAATTAATAAGGTAATTGATAATTAAATAATGCAAATAACCGGTAATGACGAATTAAGAAGATACTCGTTAGATAGAAATGATATTTTAGTATCTACAAAATTAAGTAATGAAGAGGAACTATTTAACAATGAAACAAGCGAATCTGCTATAGATAGGTTTCCTAGTTCTCTTTTTAACAAAAAAGTAAGTTTATTGAATGAAGACTTTGTGGGTTTTATGATGGGAATAACAGATACCGAGATAACTATATTTGGGGATTATGATCAAAGATTTGACGTTCCCATATCTAAAGTCAGGGAAGTTAACAATAATCTAGTCCTTGATATGGAATGGACCGAGTTTAAATCATATAGCTCAGATGCTTCTTACTTCAAGTCACAGTAATTGAGGGAAAAAGTTTCATCCAACCCGAATTGATATGAAAACTATTACTGAATTCTGTATCACGCTTTGCTGAAACGTCAAGGCTCCCAAGAATTTTTCGGACACATTTGCGATAATCTTTATCTGTGAACATACTTGGAAATAAATAACTAATACATAGTGCTAATACAACATATTCGGTGGTATGTGAAACAAATTTGACTTAAATTATTCACCTTTTTTCTATGAATAATAAAATAATCAATTAACATACATATTCCAAATTTGTGAATCCAAATCATCTCAATGATTGATTAAGTATCCAATATACCATCAAAAATTGCTTGTCAATCTTCATTACGGCTGTGTTGATTGGTTCTGCAATAGCCTTTGGAGAACTGGTTGCGAAGGTCAATTGATAATGATCTTCAGTATTCAACTTTCGTCCTTATTAAAAACTACCACCTGGACATTCACAGTGTGGAAATAGACATTTACCATCATATTGATTGGTGGATGAGACATTTTATCAAGAGCTGATTTATAAAATATTTCTAAAACTCGATCTCAATTGTTTCAAAATCTGTCCAAATATTATATCCTGTGTATACATATACTTGAAAGTGTAAATGCGGGATATAGGTATATCCAGTCATTCCAATTTTAGATATCTCTTCACCAACTCTAACCTTTTGATTTAATTTGACCTTAGAGCTCTTGAAATCAAGATGGTCATATCTAGAATATTCTCCATTTGAATGTTTGATTGTAATAAAATTAGTGTAAAACCAGTATGATGCATCAGGACCTCCAACATTAGAGTCATCTTTGATGTGTGTTACAATACCGTTTGCTGCAGCAAGAACGGGTGTACCTATAGGAGCAATAAAATCCACCGCGTTCTGAAGCTTACCCACATGAGCAGGAGAAGATCTATCTATTCTTTGCAACAATTCCCTAGGGATGGGTATTGTGTATACGTTTTTTGCGCTCATATAAAATAATTGTTCACTTTACATCGATTATGATTTAATAAACTATAATAATACCATAACTGGATTAATCCAACCCAATGTCATCACATATTCTAAAGATATCACTACGGTCTATCAATTTATCAAGATGAAGTACAATAAAAAATCCGAACTTAAATTGATCGGATTAATAGACACGTTACGGCTGTGTATTATTTCTTATTTCGTTGTTAATGATTTGTGGACTTTGTGGTAGTAGTGGTAGATGCGTTTACGTTTGAACTGGCTGCTGCATCTTTAACTTCTGCTGCTATTTGTCTTGAATTTTGTTCAAATACTCTTGCTGTGTTTACTCCCATGTTTGAAATGTGTCTTGAAACGTCTTTTGTTTGTTGTAGGTACTGGTTTCCAAGCATCAAGGGTTGAGAAAACAACGTTATTTGAAAGTCTTATGGTTGATACCGTGTTGTCTGCAACATTATTTACAAATCTTGTATATGCATTAATTGCTGCCTCAGGAGAATAGAAGTTGGTAACTAATCCATTGTAGATCTCATTGTATGGTCTCCATGCTGATTGGAGTGAATTAACAACTTCTTTTTGAGAATCAAGATATTCTTCTGAAATCTCTTTTGCGGTTTGTAGTGATTGCTCTTGATAACTATTTACACTGTCAGTAATTCGTGGAATTTGTTTTCTTGATTCATCTATTGATTTTTTGATATTATCTTTAGTTTCATCAAATGATTGGTTAACGGATTCTTGGAAATCATTGTTATTATTTGAATAATTTTGGTTAGTTTCTATTTTCTTTGACATACTATCTATTAGATATCATACTATATAAACACCGGTATCAAACGGTTTTTAATGCCTAAAATTGACAAAGCATGACTACAATTGGTGAAATGATTAAAAAATGCTATACATGGCTAAGATTTGTATCTAATCACTGATAAATCATCTCTTTTTTCAATTATGTTAATCATTTGTTATAATTTTTATATATAGTTACTATAAATTGGTTTCGGGTTCGTTGGAAATCATGAGGATATCTACATGTGTTTAAATCTGTCACAAAATTGAATCACCCCATGTGAAAATAGTGCATAGGAAAATATAATGTCTAATGTTTTCTCTTGGATATCTGGAGGAAAAAATATACTATTGCAATGATTTCAAATCTACCCGCAATCATATTAAAAATAAGAGATATTTGAGAAATATTACTCATAGTTGGAGAGGTTATGCCAGTGGTAATCCCTGTTGTTGTCAATGCAGAAACCGATTCAAAAAGCGAATTCAAAAAACCCTTCTGCTCAACAACCCATAATATAATGGCGGTAGCAAAAGATACAACAACAAATAAACCTATAATTAGTAAGGCCTCTCTAAAAGTTTTTTCTTCCTTTATCTTTTCAGATTTTGGCTCATACCTGTTATGGACTTGATTAATATACCGCGATGAAACCCCAGATATTGATTTAGTTGTAGCATCTGCGACAAATTTTTTTTTTGTTATTTTCTGCACTATTTGGAGAATTCTTCCTACCTTAATACCCCCAGCCATCGAAAAAGCCGTACCACCAATTAGCATTATTATTATCAACAAAATCTTACCTTCGTCTGATAACACAGACATCTCAATGAACTGAAAGCCAGTGTTAGTTGAGGCGCTTATGACCTGAAACATGGCAAACATCGGCTTGGAGGAAAAGTCTGTTGATATAATCAAAAAGTAAAAAACAACAATTGAAACTGCGATGATGGCCAAAAATGTGTAAATTTCGGGTCGCATCTTTGTTGTGTGCATTTCTTTACTAAAAATAGCGTAGTGAAATGCGAATGGAAGAGCAGAGATAATCATTCCGGCCATGAGAACAAACATCTGGGCGTTGTCCTGAATGTTGAGCGCTGTGGAACTTGGAACGAAACCTCCTCCAGTAATGGCACTAAATATGAGCGAAAGGTTGTAGATAGCGCTCTCATACCCAAATAAATAGAGCAGAGTAGTCAAAACTACCGTATATGTTGTAAATATGACGGCTATTGTCAAAAGCAACTGCTTTAGTCTTAGGGCCACTCCACCAATCATACTTTTCATGTGGGCAAGCTTTTTCTCAGGGTAAAAGAAGGCCATAATCAAGTAAACGAAACTTAGGCCCCCAATCCATTGAGTAAAAGAGCGATAAAAATCAAAGCTTTTTGGCAAGTCTTGAGGATGCATAATCTGACTAAGACCTGTTGTGGTAAACCCTGATGCACTTTCAAAGAAGCTTTTAACAACTAGAGAAAAAGGGTCAATGTCCTTGTAAAATGGGTTGACATACATATATGGTATACTTCCAAAAAAACTCAAAAGGATAAAACTTGAAACCATGAGGACAGATGCCTGCCGCAAATTCATTGGTGTTTTTTCACCATACGCGTTTAATACAAAACCCGTTACAAACATGAATGTGATGCACAAAAATATGCCAGCAGCGGATTCTAGCTCTCCCAGAGAGATTGCGAGCATGGCTGGGCCAATAAACAAAAGACCCGCAAACTGCAGTATAAAACCAAGGTTGCCCCATATCGGTTTATAATGTTCCCTAATTACTGCTCTATATGGTCTAAATGTTTTCTCCAATACTGAAGTCCTAATTGCATGAGCAAGGCCTTCCTGGGTCACAAGACCCAAGATATGTATGTTATCAGTGACAGGGATTCTTTTTATTACATTTAACCTCATAAGCTCAAGGGCTTGTCTTGCATTAGCCCTTGCAGATATTGTTATGATGGGTGAAGACATAATACTCTTTAAAAAAACCTGGTCAGAATCTTCCCCTTTCATTACAATCTTGTCTAAAATATCGCTGTCGGTAATAATGCCGACATATTCATCTTTTTTATTCTTGACAATGATTGTTTCAGCTTTTTTATCATGCATCAGCTTGACCGCAGAAGCTGCATCTGTTTCTTCGTCCAATATAACGAGCTGATGATGCATATATGAGATTATGGAGCGGTCGAGGGGTTCTGTGACCATTATTGTTTCAGATTAAAGATTGACTTAATTCAGTGATGTTTAAACTTTACTTGTTGCAGGGTGGTGTGATGCAGACAGACAATGATTTTGCTAATGATGATTCCGTCGGATTAAGTCCCGTATGGTATAAGGGTTCGGTGAGAGCCATGAGGATAACCACATGGGTTTGATAAAAGGATGTTACGTCATAACATGTATGGTATCAACGATTGTGTCGATTTTACTATCGGTAGGTTTGAGCGTGTTGGGAGGACTGTAATGATCCATCGGTTAAAGATCAGAGAATCCCAGGATAAAAGGAAATTCAGAGTATTCATCTAATGACCATAGGCAAACCTTGTAAGATGATTGCTGTAAGCCTTCTTATAAAAAAAAATAAATATTTCCTGCAATCTTTTATTGTCCTATGACTCTTAGGATAAAATGTAAACAATGTGGTTTTGATCATATTTCAAACATATATCGATTGGAGGAACATAACTTTCATAGAAATTTCTCAAATCTTGAAAGTTGTCCTAGCTGTGGATATGTATCTAAATGTGATGAATCAGATTATAAATCATAATTAGTCAGGGTACGATAGTTGGCTTAATAGGTTATACATAAGGATCTATATAGAAAAAAAGGATCTAAAAATATAAATGAAATAGTGTAGATGAAATTTTATGAATTTTCTAGGTTATCTGTCTTTTTTCCTAGCTGTGATTTTCGCAGTATTTTTTATCATTTGCATAGCTATTCAACAAATGGTAAATTATCGTAATCTCCTAGAAAAAGCAAGAAAATTTTCTAGCAATAAATTTTCTCTGAAGAATTAGATTAACAAAACTAAATCATCATTAATGCGAATCAAAACATTATTTCCTATCTCCGTGTGTATATGGATTCAATTTTGAGAATTACCGACGAAATTCAATCTACTAACATTGTTTGTAGTTAATGATTGAATAGATTAGCATGAAATACATTAGGTAAATCGGACGGTCACTTAATCTAAATTGACGATTGATATCTTTAATCTTGTAACAAATATTATGTAGGGTTTTTCAAATCTATCTTTTGGTATAATATGTCAACGACTTCTATCGCATTTATTATGTTAGTAACTGCTTCGAAGAAAAGATTTTGATTAAATCCGTCAAAATAAAGATTCTTACTTATGTCGATAGATTCTAAATCATCAATATTGATTAGCGCTTTTTTGTCTAAACTTACTGGATTATGGTGACCGAGTCAGAAATACGAATGCTTGCTTGTCTAAGCTTGTCATATTGACAATAATACAACTATTTATTATCTATTGAATTTTGATTAGTTTATAATTTTAAACTAGAAAAAAACTGTTAATCTCATTGTTTAGTAATTACAAATAGTATACTTCTATAGTAAAATAGTTTGTTTGTAAATAATTTCTAATCAGTTATTTTTTATCTTTTAGTTTATTAACCCATTTTTCTCTTCTTTGTTCTTTTGAAGATGGATGATTATGAAATTTTTTTAACCAGTGATTAATCATTCTTTCGGTATTTACGGACAATTCTTTATACAAGTCTGTCATTTTTTCTGAGCGTTTAATATATTCCTTGTATATATCAGTCATGGCTGTAATATACTTAATATATGCATTAAACAATTCACCCCAAGCCAGTGGTGAATTATGTTGCCACCCATCCGTAATGGATTTAAACTGATTAGGATTGTTCATGTTTCGCTCCTCATTGCTGTTGTTAGTGGTGTCATTATTTCCTTTTGCTTACTTTTTCATAATAATCACAGATAATCAGTATTCAGAGGTCTAATATTTTACAGTTATTGGCTTGGTTTGTAACTTGACTAGGTTGGATGAGATTTCACAATAAAGTTTTGATAAGAGTAGGAACCTGATATAAATACTAAGAGTTGAATCATATTTTCAAAATATGACTAGTATCTTAAAAATATTTTACCAGTAATAACTAATTAAGAATCTATTTTGTTGAAATCTTAATAATATCTATGATGTATAATTATCATGCCCATAGTTAGTGTACAAATGTATAGCGGGAAAGGTCAAAGAGAAAAAGACAGATTAGCAGAAGCAATCACAGAAGATGTAGTTAAAATATTAAATGTGAGTAAAGAAGAAGTTATAGTACTATTTACAGAAGCAACTCATGGAAATTGGTATTCTGCTGGTGTACGCCTCTAAGGAACAATAGGGAATGCATTAACATACTGCCCACGCACTCTTTGATTTATTGCAATTTCTAAAAAAAGTATCTGTTTTTGTGATCTATTATCAAAGCGATAATTGTCTATGAAAAACATATGAGATACATAAAATAAGACAGTTAGTATAAGGAATGAATGTATGATTAAAGGTAATAAAGAAAAATTACCACCCCTAAATAAAAGTGAAATACTGCGAGTTTGTATTCAATTGTATTCTTACCATGATGGGAGCATTAAAGAAAACGAGTTGTCGGTAGGTGCACTATATCATGAAATCTTTGGTAATGATGGTAGGTTAGAATTTAATAGTTTTAAAAGCGATATTGAGTGGCTAAATTCAAATGGTTTGATATCGTTAAATAATAACGCCATAACACTCGATAAAAAGGTTGCAAAAACGTTAATAGATTACGTTTTTGAACATAAAGCTGAAATCTGATTATTTAGACGGTTGAGATCTTCTTCCGATGGTACTGATATCCCAATATAATGATTTAATGCCGATTAATTTCGTTTCCTAATAGTTTGACATTTTTAGGATTATCAGTGCATTAATTGACTAAAGAGGTAAGACTCATTTTTTGCTGTTTAGGCTAAGAGTCGTCTGCAAAAAGTATTAGGAAACTGAATTATTCTTATTCTTATTCATTATCTATGTTATTTTGAGCATTCTCTAGAATTGGTAGAAAATGCCTATTAGTGAGATTTATTGACAATTATTGAAAAATATAGCATCCTTATATAACATTATGTATATTACTATATTAGGAGAATATTATAAATGAATAATAAAAATATATTACCATATGATTGGTTTAGCAATTTTTTCAATCCACTTGACAACAGAGGATTCTTTGATAGAAGCGATATGTTCAGGGACTTTGAGGACAGGTATAGAGGGATAGATACTATGCTTAATGTATTTAATGACATCTCAACCAATGCACCAGGTGAACTAGTAAGAGAGTATAAAACAGAAGAAGGTGTAAAAGTACGAGAGGTAGGACCTATAGTTTATGGATATTCAATGACCATTGGACCAGACGGCAAACCTCAAATAAGGGAGTTTGGAAATGTCAGGTCTCTTGGGGAGACTGGCAGCAATGTCAAAAAAATAGGACAAAACATTGGTAAATCTTCACAGATATCTGCAGAAAGAGAACCCCTAGTGGATGTTAATACAACTGACACACAAGTCAAAGTAGTGGTTGAAATGCCTGGTATAAGAAAAGAGGAGATAAAAATAAATACATATGATTCTGAACTTGTAATAGCAACATCAAAGGATGCCCAACGAAAGTATCATAAAAATATTGAACTTCCAGAGCAAGCAGAAATCGAAACTGCCAAGTCCGTTTATAACAATGGTGTGTTAGAAGTAACATTTAATGTAAAGAAGAAAGAGATCAAGCCTAAGGGAAAAGAGATAAAGATCGAATAGATCAACTCAACTTTATTCTTTGTTTTGGTATGGTTATGAGGTAACAACAAAATAAGGATAAGAACATCGACAATCTTAAAAAATACTGCTTAGTGGCTACCGAGAATTTATCACATTTAATAATATATGTCTAATTAATTTATCACGTTGTTTCTATAAATTCGGTATTTGGGTTCGATAGTATCTAGACCCGCCTCCTCTTTAAACTCAACAACCATTCTGTGGGATTAAGTCCCTTATGGTATACGGGTTCGGGCACATGAAACAAATTTGACCTAATTTTATCATTTAGATGAATTAATTAGTTCTTGTACGAGATTGTAAGATCATTACAGCATTCCAATATTTTCAAATAATGTTTGTAGAACTAGCATCGCATGGTCTTTGTTAGAGGATAATGCAAATAAGTATCTGGTTTGATCATGTTTCATTAAGTCAAATAAAGCAAGTTTACTTATCACTTTTAATGCTATATGTTTCCGGGATATAACCACCGTCTAAAGATACGACTCAAAATAGGAAGCGCAAAATAGGTAAGCAAAACTACCAGTATAATACTAAAAATTGCAGTGTTTGCGAAGTGGGGCCATTCTCCGATAAATGGACTCAAGAGATATCGTGATGCGATGCTAATAATATAGGCCGCAAAGAAGATAACAATAGCCATTTTCCATCTTGGTGGTGGAGATTGGCTAAGGGTTTTCAAGCCTGGAAGTGTAAACCAAGTTTCCAAACCGGTTGATGTCTCGTAATGCCTGGTAGAGTATTTGTTTGCTTCGTCTATTAGTTCTAATGTTTCTTTAGAACTATCCCATTTTTCCATATTCGCTTTGTTATCAAATTTGCGGATTATATATCGATAAGACGGTTTCCCCTCACCAGGAATGATTATTGTAATGCTACGATATCCCGGCGCGCTTTTCTGAAGTGCCAGATACCGCTTTAGCCAATTGTCGTAATCCTTCTCATGTCCGGGTTTTATATTTCTACATATTACAGAAGTGACTTCATTCTCAAGTATGTCTGACATTTTACTCGCATCATTTTCTATTCTATTGTCTGACATATGTCTTGTGGCACAAATTTTTGTAACCGCGTCATCTTTGGATTTGCCTTAAAACATGTTTCGGTGAGATTAAGTTCTGTATAGCCTAAGGATTTGGTGGAAATCATGAGGATATTCACACGAGTCTAATAGAATTAAAATGAACTATTCAAATTTAACGGCACTATATACTAAAAGTTACAAAAATACGGATCCTTGAATAAACACTTTGTTAGAAGTTATGTACTTCTGGGATCAATAAATAAATCATAAGAATATTACATGAGAACTAAAAATATGGTTGAAGGAAGAATTAGTAGCAGTAATTATCTTAATTAAATGAGCAAATTCCATATCAAAGATGATAGATTATCCTTTTGATTGAAGACAAGATTTGAAATATTACTATTCATATAATCGGCACTGCTCAATATAACGATACCTCTCTCCATAGTTGGATTAAAGGCCATAAAGGCATTGTAACCACCAAGAGTAATCCCATTATGCCATATAACTTCTTGACCAAAGTTTGTAGTTATAATCCATCCTAAACCAACATAAGATCCGATTGTATCAGCATTATTTGATGCTTGTAAATTATTAGGTAATGAAAGACCAGTACTATGTCTTATTAAATGTGATTCTTGCATAGCATCATTTAATTTTGTTTTAATCAATCCCATGTTAGCTGATAGGAATTTTAACATGTCGCTAGTAGACGAATAAACTCCTCCGGCAGGATCGATAGGAGATGGGACACCCCATAATGGAAGTTCCTGACCGTTATAATGCCCCACTGCTAAGCGAGATTTTTGTGAATCTGAAAGAACAAACCTTGTGTCATTCATTCCAAGCACATTCAGAATATTGTGTTCTAGAAGTTCATCAAAAGATGACATATTTGATTTCAGGGTTAAAATGTGACCGAGTAAACCTATCCCAAAACTTGAATATTGGAATTGTGAACCGGGTTCTCTTGAAAGGGTAGTATTAGAAAGACCTTGATAGAATTGGCTGAATGAATAGTTATTAGTACAGTTCATCAAATTTATTCGATATTCAATTGAACTAGAATTAGTTTGTGATTTATCAGGTATTAGACAATAATTATCAGGAAATTCGGGTAATCCTGAAGTATGAGTAGCTAAATCTTCGATGGTGATTTTATGACCATTATATTGAGGGACTGTAACATTGGCAGGAAGATACCTGTCAATAGGATCATCTAACTTGAGAAGACCCTCATTAACCATATCGGCCAAAAGAGTTGTAGTAAATACTTTGGTATTGGAACCTATGGCAAAGAGTGTATTTTCGTCTACCATAGCGTTACTTGTATTGGAGATTTTGCCATGACCATAGAATTGAGTTCCATTTGGGTCGATAAACCCTATAACCATTGCAGCATTAGTTTTATTCCTATCAACACGTTCATCTATGAGCGCTTTTATCTGATCGGTTATTTCAAATTTTGATGTTAAATTGTACTTTTCTTTATGTGTTGAGGAGACAGCGGAAGACGATGCAGAATCATTAGATGAATTAGTTGTAGGAGAAGGCGATGCTAAAGCTGAGGCCATTGATGGGTTTGTTAGAATTGTCATTAATAATATATTTATTGCAAATAGAGTCGGTAATCTTCTGGAAAAGTGGTTTAAAAACATATATCTATACAATCACTCAAACCTGTGTGTATTTAAAGATCGATCCACTATTTCTTTGATTGTCTTTTTAAGGACGGATCTGTCATTATAGTCGCTATATGCAAAATAGCCGATCCATTCAATGTGATGATTCTTGTAATATCAAGATGTATAGTGACGCTATTTTTATTAATGAATTGAACAATTGTAAACACCTTTATTTCTTGTTTTATATTATACTAGATATCATAATTGGTATCGTGTTCGGGGAAACGAGTATGATATTTCATACTAGTTCAAAACATTCTATAGGATATTTGCAAACTAAAGTGTGGTTTTTCGATCATTCTATATCATATGGTGATGACCACTTTTCCCCTAGGATGAACACCTCTTTGGTAATCTAATGCCTTGGCTGTTTCCGTCAATGGAAATGTCTTTTCTACGTTTACTTTGATATTATTTTGGTCTATCCATTGTGCCAATTTAGTCAATCGTTCACTCGTTGTTTCAGTAAATTGAAATATCGCTTTAACTCCATATTTATTCATCAAATTCGAATCTGGTTGTTCTAACATGGAAACGATAGTTCCGTTATTTTTCAATACTTTAAAGGATTTTCTATAGGTCTCGCCACCCACAGTATCAAGTGCGGCATCATAGTCCTGTAGTATATCTTCGAAACTTTGTGTTGTATAGTCAACAACCTCATCTGCGCCCAACTGTTGAACAAACTCATTATCTTCGGATTTTACTGTTGTAGCAACATACGCTCCCAAATGCTTTGCGAGCTGTATTGCTGTTGAACCAATACCTCCCGCTCCTCCGTGTATTAGGATTTTTTGATTTTTTGATAATCCAATGTTATCGACAAGCCCCTGCCAGCTGCTGGCACCAACAAGTGGCAAACTAGAGGCGTCTATATGATTCAAAGTTTTTGGTTTGACCGCTATACTGTTAATATTGGTCAAAGCCAATTCAGCAAAAGATCCTGAACCGCCAGATAATAGGGAAGCTTGTCCGTAGACTTCATCACCTATGTTGAAATTAGTTGACACATTCTCTTCTAATTCTTTGATAACGCCTGAAAAATCCGTTCCCAATGTAGCTGGGAATTGGAGTGGCACCATTTGTTGAAAGTATCCTTCACGAATTTTCCAGTCCACGGGATTAACTCCTGATGCCTTTACCTCAACAAGAACCTTGCCGGTAGACAGTCTGGGTATAGAGACATCGTTGTTTATGTCGACAACGTCGCTACCGCCGTATTGGTTGATTTGAATTGATTTCATTATATTATATTATGATTTGATTGGATTTATGGTTGATGCGAGTAAATGTTAAATTTTCCCACAACTTTGGTATTTAATATCCGTTCGATATATACAAAAATCCAAAAGTGAACAATATTGTGTAAGAAACCCAGTGATTATTATGTTAAAAACATCACGGTTGTAATAATTTTTTATAGTTCAAGATCTAAATATTTTGACGTTGGCGGATACGTGTAGGGGATTAATTTCCGTATACTATGCGGGTTCGTTGGAAATCATGATAATTTCCACATGAGTTCGATAAGAGTTTTTTATTACAAATCTTCATAGTTTCGTACTTTATTCGTTACCATAATCGATATCTGGTTTGGTGGTATATGAAACAAATTTGACTCTAATTCTATTTTTTTCTAATTTCAAAATAGAATTTATAATCCTAATTCTAAAGTTATTGGACAATAATCTTGGATCATCTTTCAAGCCTGACGATCCTAACGTTTACTAAATTATCTAGTTTAAATCAATCGAAATTCCATATTAAAACTAATTCAACAAATTTTGTTCCACTCGAGTCTCTTTTGAAGGACTTTGATAAATTCTTTCCGACCATACGATCCTTTCGACTCCTTCAAGTTTTTTTATTGCAGCTATAATGTTTAACAGCTGCTTACCTTCCTTATATACTGCATTGGCTAAAATATCAGAATTTCCTATATGAATTTCAAACGACGTGATTCCATCAACCTCGTAGACCTTTTTTGCAATTTCATCAATATCGCCATCTTTTAAATAAATATGCAATAATCCGGTTTTAAATCCAAGCTTTTCATAATTTAAATGGACTGTGGGAGTTATTATCCCACTTACTAACAGAGCCCTTACCCTTCTCTGGATAGTTGATAGAGGCATAGAAAGTTGCGAAGAAATCTGTTTATTATTTCGTCCATCAACCATTAATTCGATAATCTTTATATCAATACTATCATTTTTCTTATCAATTTGTTTCATAGATATGACTTGACGCCTCATCAAATGTGTATACATTATACCTTTTAACCACTGATATACATTTTAGTCTCAAAAAATAAAGGATTTGTCAATTATTCTATATTAGTATATGACTCAAATCCAAATTGTTTAATCTAACCGTTAGCGATTTTCCTTCAAGATGTTAAGTAGTACAGGTAAAGTATTGTCCCTGGATTTTTCAATTTCTTCTGAAAAATGTACATCTGTTATAGATGGTTTTGACTTGATCTCATCCATTAAACAAAACAACTCTTTAGAATCCTGGAACATGGTCTTTATACAAATACCGTCTGATCCATCCGTAGTTGTCAGGACCTGCAAGATATTTTTACTAACCGAAGTCTTAAAAATTTCGTTCACAAAATTTTTTATATTCTTCTTTTGAATGTGAGCGAATACATCAGCATACCTATAGTCTAGTCCCAATTTTCTAAGGTCTATGATGAACTTTTTCTTTAGAATAGTAGTTTCGATTAATCTTCTTTTCCTATGAATCAGAGCGAGCGGAATTTCAAGTTTAGAGGAAATTTCAAATGTTTGGATATATGGATCGACTAGTAGTTGCTTAATAATTTGTAAATCCAGCTTATCAGCCCATATGAAAGATCTGTAATGATGATCAGAGTTACCAGATAGATTATTCGAATAGTTTTTCATATTTGAAGTATTATTCATAATTTTGGTAGATTTTTCTGTTTTAGTATCATTGTAATGTTTTTTATGTGATTGTGAAGCAAGTCCAATATTATCTTTAGTATTATCTTTTACTTCATGTAAACGCCGTTTTTTAATCACAATATGGTATAGATTGAGTGAGCATGGCATTTAAACTTGTAAATTATTGAAAAATGACACCATATTTCGTGAATATTTACCAATCACTAACAATTAGTCATTATGTGCGCATAAAGCTTCCATTTCAAAGTTAGTATCACAATTTGTTATGGTTGCACAAAGCAAAAAGTTATCGTTAAAGAAGACTACATTTGAGACAAACCTATTCTAATAACATAAAAAATCTAGAAAACGGTTAAATGAAAAGAGGTTTTGTTTTTTTTAATACATATTGTAGTTTTTAGATGGTATTTTGTAGTTGAATTACCTGCCATGATGCTATATGGACTTGGTCTACCAGAAGAGAGAAGGAATAGGATGATGATTATACAACATTATGAAATAAATAGAATCTTAAGGGTTGACCAATAAATGGTATGTTATTGAAGCATAATCATATTCGGGTGAAATAGGATTGAATATACTTGTTGTGGTACGGATAGTGTGATCTCCAGGCGATAACGGTTCGAAGAATTATAGATTAAACTACATTTTCCAATTTCTAATATAAGCTATTTGAGACTTGATAGAATTATCGCCTTAGAAAATGTTTATATATATTTATTCATAGATCAGAGTCTAATATGGATATGAACCAAAGTACTGGTGCATTTACTCATATAACACAAACAAATGTGATGAAGACATCAAATGTTGGCAATAAAGAACCAATTTCCTGTCATAGAGTGGATTGTTTCTTAACGGTTATTTGCAAATGTACTGAATGTATGTTTTATTATTGTTACGAACATATACAATCACATCTTCATCCTAGAGAAAAACTTAAGATTTTAAAATAGTTTTTTAGATTTTCCTGACAGATTTATTTAGAACAATCATACCGAATTAATGAGAAACCTTGTTAAATTGATAATTTAAAATTCAATATGGCACCCTTATTCAAATGTCATTCTTGCAATGCAATTACAGAAATTTCTGAAAAGGACAGAAGGTTTGACAATAACATCTGTAGTTCATGCGGAGACAGACTCAAAAAGAAAGAATAAAGAATGATAGAAATTCATGAATTATTTAATAATACGAAACAGAGAGGTTAGAGTCGTTACTAAAATTGGTAGCGGGTTCGGTGGGGACGAGTGTGAAATTTCACACTAGTTGGGAATTATTATTAATCAGGAGAATGAAATTTGTTTTCAAAGATTTGTGGGTTTCATATGTATAATAATTACAAGAGGGTTAATACAATTACGCGGCTATCTTAAAGAATAAAGGCTAATTCTCATAGCTGAACTTGCGATGTTTGAAACAGAATATGTATAGGAATGTTTAAAAATGCCTTTATTGAATAAGACTGTATTTTCTTGCGAAATTATAGTTCTATCCGATAAAAGCATTAACTTTTGTATAACATATTATTTAATCTATGATCATTTTGAATCGTAAGCAGCTACTAAACTTGATAGGCGTTGGGTGGGATTAAGTCCCGTATGATATAAGGGTTCGGTAGAATCCGCTATATTAGTACTCAGAGATTGCAACCCGATTTTAGTAAGAAAAACCTTAGCTTAAAAGTTTTCTACATTATACATTGCAGAAATGATACTACTATGCAATAGGTTTAACAAGAATTATCTTTAAAATATTCAAATATATATCTAAAGCTAGAATAGAAAAGATGAATCTAATTAACAGAATTAGAAATACATTATTCTTTATTTTTTAGATCAAAAAGATAAACAAAAACAAAATCAATACTCATTTTGTGATTCAATTTTGATATTTTATTAAAAAAATTAATGATATGTTTAAGTTTCAGGACAAACTTTATCTTTGCTATTATGAAAAATGAATATTGATATTTCTATGACATATTTCAAAGGAATTAAGAAGTATTATTTATGCTCAAAATAAAATGAATCATTAATTTCTTTTTAGTAATGATTTGAATAAATAAAGAGGAAAAGATTTGTTTTATTGACTCTGCATGCATCTATTTCCTAGTGAGGCTTTGATATACCATTGTTACAAAGTCTTCTGGTTTAAACGTGCTATGGTTATAATAGATTTCATTGTATTTTGATGTTGGCTGTGAGGCAATTATTTCTTCCAAGGATTCTCCGTTTTGTATCAATTGGCTTACAGTCTGGTGCACATCTTTTAGCATGGTTATAAAAGCATTGACCTTTGTTTTATTGGATATTTCTGAATGACCCGATACCACTTTGGTTTCGTCATCAATTAATGATGATATTGTCTGTAAAGAGGATATCAACCCATCGATGCTGCCACCGCTTGATATATCGATCAATGGATAGGTTTTGTCATTAAAGTCATCTCCGACATGGATTACATTATTCTTTGTAAAGTAAACAATAGAGTCGCCATCGGTGTGACCATTGTCTACATGAATTATCCTTATCTCATCACCGTTCTGAAATATGGTCATGTTATCTGAGAAAGTTATAATTGGTAAACCCTTTTCGGGCAAGGGTGCAACCGTTCTATTGAAGAATGCTAAGAATTGCTCTGTGCTAAGGCGCTCTCTAACATTATCATGTGATATTATTACCGTACCTAATTCACCGAAATTTTCATTTCCACCTGTATGGTCAGAATGCCAATGGGTATTGATTACAAATTTTACAGGTTGATCAGTTATGTTTGAAATTGCCTCTTTGATTTTTTCAGTAAGAGGTGCAAATTGATCATCCACCATAAAAACACCATCTTGTCCAACAGAGACAATGATGTTTCCTCCTGAACCTTTAAGCATGTATATATTATTTGATAGTTTTGTTGTATTGATGGTTACATTCTCGCCCTGAGCATTTACATCGTTAATAGTGACTGTCAAAGTGAATAATAATAGCAATCCAATTGCAAAACACGACAAAAACACCTTTCTCTTGTAGTTACAAAACTTTGATGTATTTAGTTTACAATTCATTATAATATATTTTCTTTATTATATTAAAGGCTACTCAATAAGTCACTAACCACCAAAAGTCATCTAGCATCATAATTCTAAATATATACAATGCACAGTAGACTAGAAGTATTATGAAAATTATAAAATCATAACTCATGCGGGTTCGGTGGTTAATGTAATGATATCGTTCTGTAATGGGCCCTAGCCATTATAAGAAATAACGGCTCTGTTCATTTAGCAGGTTTTGTCTTTCTGTTATGATAAATTACAAATAAATTCAACCAATTTTTCACGTGCTTTAACTTGCAATTCTTTGACCTACAAGGAAAATAATCATCGAAACATTCAGTTCTGTCCTTAATATATTGCATAGTCCTTTCAATCAAACTTTTCTCTATTGAGGAATGGATATGGTGTTTTAGGTTTAGAAACCGACAAGCCATTGGGTACCATGTTCCACCATCCGTAGAAACCGGATGTTTTCCATGAATCTTGACTATGCCTGACAGAAAACGCTCAGCAACAAACATGTTTCTTTCCTTGGATATAGATAGTGCGAGAATTTGTCTGTTTTGAGGCTCTATTGCTACCCAAAGCCAAATGTATTCAGAGCCAACCTTGATCAATGTCTCATCAACTATGAATTCTGAGATTCTTTTTGTTTTAGTTGAAATCTTACTAGGATGATACTTTTGAATCCAGTTCCAGATCGTCACATGATTTCTTTTGTATATCTGAGATAATCTTTCTGAGGCTTTCCTTAAGGACAGACCTGAAAAATACAAATGCAACCCATAATATACATACTTTGAAGGCGTTCTGTTTCTAGTAAGCATGAAGGAAATGGAATGCTTTCAAGCTATAGACTTGTCGCTAACTGAACAGAGCCGAAATAACGCATTAATATAGTTATATACTCCTAAAACTAGTCAATATGCCCTTAATACTCCGATTGGTTCTGATAGTGGCACGATAGGAAATTCGAATCCATTAGTCTTTTGCCGACAGTAAATTCCAACACGGTTCATATACTTATATGCTGTTTTACCAATTGTTTTTAATCATTCCAATTACGATTGTTATAGTTTCTACGCTTGGTTTGGGTGTCGTTACAACACATGCACTTGATCATCCCCTTCCAAGTGGTATATATAAATTCCATTCGATTCCATACATAAGAAACACTCTTGGAGATACTGTTTATCCATCAGGAACGATGATAATTGCAAACCACTTGGGTAAAAGTGTAGAAGTCGAATTGTTGCATATAATCGTACTATTTTATCCACACAAATAGAATACAGAGATACGCTTTATACTAGAGAGGACCCTGCGATTTATAGTATTGTAATTACTTCTGAGGGTGAGGTGCCGATCAAGGAACTGCTGGATTTGAGGAGTTGTGTAGTAATGATCGTTCTCCAAACCCCTACCAGAGATAACGCAGAAGTTTATGTAGCTCAATGCCCTAGGGATTTATCTACTTCATCAGATGGATTGGAGTTTGGGAATACTGCATCTTTTTCAAACTCATTTGAATCTATCAAATAACTATTTCTAGCAAATTGCTACAAAAACCTAAACGATTCAAATATTTCTTCCAGTTGATTCTGAACATTCACAGAATCTATGCTTTTGGTATTTTGTTGATCCTGTTCAAATAAGGTTATAAAACCACGATCTTTTTTGTCATTTATGATAAACGTTCTTTCATGTATAACTATATTTTTATCATCGTACGATCTCTTTACGATTACAGTTCCAGAGCGGCCACTTCTAATAGGATATTTATCCAACATTGATTCTTCGAGTATTGTCTCTCCTGAGTAAATTGCATCCTTTAATACTTTTTCAATAGCCATTTCAATGGGACCCTCGGAGTTTATTTTTACATTCACTCTTTTAAACCCAAAAATTACCGAATCGCTGTGCATCAACACATCTGCACCAAAATTCTTTATGCTCTCATCAGTTATCTCGACCCAATCTGATGGATAATCAAACGCTATGCATAATTCTATATTTTCATAGTGTTTCTTCTCTAACTTCATCCTCTTTGATGCTCCTCTTCTTCAAATAAATTATAATAGATGGCGGGTTTAAAAATGATCATACTGTATCCCACAGTATTTTCCTTAAACCCATTCCATCAATTTCTCAGCAGACTCAAATGATTTTCATACAGTTACATAGTCGTCTAAGTCTGCTGGAGTTCTTATCTCCTGTGCATCTTTAATATAGTCGGCGAATGATTGATTCTAAACCTCTTCAGCGGGTCTCCTAATAACTAGGTATTCGTTGTAGGGAATTTCGGAATAACCGTTTTTCATTGACTGCGACCATCTTCTCCTTCGTTGGTTTTTGATTTATTGTCCTCATACCGTAGTAGTAGGCCTAAAGGCTTTTTACAAAACAGATTTCCTAGGATTTGATAATCTTCTAGATGCATTGCTAAAATTATAAAAATAATACTTTATGATACCAACTTTATTAGTCGGAATTAAGACCCAACTGCAGTAAATCCTACCTTTACAGCACTAAGTATTAACACATAGCAAGACTGTCTTTCAATTTGTAGTTACAAATGAGCAGGGATTGACAGGTAAATCTGACATTGTTTCAATTACTGTAAATGGGGAAAATGAAAATCCATCATTTGAGGGAATACTCGGCTCTGGAAAAAACATAAACGTCCAGGTTCAAGAGAATTCTGGTAACATTGAAGGTGGACAATCAGGTGCTGGAAATATGTATTCTGACTCTTCCATTTTCCAAGGTCAATCTACAGAGCAGGAAGTCAGGTAATATCTTAGACTTCTAACAAGGTAAGACAATAAGAACCACAGAAGGGCTGGATAAAGTCTCATCTCATTTTATTTATCAAAATCCAAGCAAATTGTTACTATATATAGGTAGATGGTTCGGTGGAAATCGTGTGAATTTCCACATGGGTTTGAGATGATCAGCATAATGTTTGGCTGTTTGTCAATGGCTAAATTTATGAAGGATTTGATGGGGATGAACTATTTTAAATTAACACGTATAAGCAACCTTTAATTCATAGCACGCATACTAGTCGACACTATGTCATTAAAGATATCAATTGTTCTTTCCGTTTTTGCCTTATTTTTCTTATGTTGTGGTGTAACTCTAACCCTAACATCTTATGCCCAATCAGACTTGCAGACAACTAAACATAGAAACATGGTCATAGATTTGGGCAATGGTTTGGAGACCAACGCAAGACTAAACCTTCCAGCCGTTGGCGACGGCCCCTATCCAGGAGTTCTTTTAGTACCCGGGCTCTGGAAAAACTGACATGAATGAAACTGCAGGGTATGTTCATATAGATAATGATACAGGATCAATTATATATCCGTCTAGTAGGCCATACTTTGAAATAGCGCAATATCTTTCAGAAAGGGGCTTTGCAGTATTGCAATATGACAAGAGAGGCATAGGCGAAAATTTTACGGTACTGGATAGCAATGTATGGGGGAATGCCACAGTTCAAGATCTAAAGCGAGATGCGGAGAAGGCCTTAGATCTACTTATACAACAACCAGAGGTAGATGCTAGCGATATAACTCTAGTTGGACATAGTGAGGGTACAACTATTGTCCCAAGAGTTGCAATCGATAATCCAGGAAAAGTAAATAACCTTGTATTAATGGGATCGGTAGCACAGAACATAAGTGATTTAGGCTACTATCAGGGAGTTACGCTCCCGTTGCTTTATGCCCAAGAAAATCTAGACCATAATCACAATGGTCTGATATCAGTACAGGAGGCGGATAGGAACCGTCTTTTTAATACTATTTTTGGGAACCTTACTCTATTTCTTGCTCAAAATATTACTGCTACAAATGGAACGATGATCGAACAACTAAATCCTCAATATAATACGAATAATGATACTTTCATAAGTATTAATGAAGAACTCAAACCTAGGATATTATCTTTAATCAAATCATTACCATCTCAAGTTGCAACTCCAGGTGAAAAGTGTGATCCTAATAACTCCTGTCCTATCTGGATTATTACACATTATCCTACACCTACTTTAGATATCATAAGTAAAGTTCCATCTGATACATCTATTCTAATACAGCAAGGAAAGAATGACTCACAAACTCCAATACAGCAAGCACTTCTTTTAGAACAGGAACTGACAGAAGCAAAACATCCGGATCATACTTTGATAACATATCCTGACCTTGGCCATGCTTTCTCACCTTCATCTCAATGGGTGACTGCTTTTGGCCCAATGGAACCAAAGGTTCTAGAAGATCTTTTTGGCTGGCTTTCAAATCCAGTCAGGGACTTTAAGGAATTTACCATTTTGAAACAAGAATGATATGCCGTGTAATTGATTTGGTTTGTCTAACAGATTGTTACTAATATTGGTAGTGGGTTCGGTGGTATGTGAAACAAATTTGACCTCTTATTGATACCCAAATGATATATTATAGAATGCAATTTCAAATTGCCTGGTTCACCCTAGTTTCATTTGTTTAGAATTTGCCTTCAATTTTGACCACGAAGAATAATAATTAGACAACTTGCACTCTATGAAAAGTAATAAAGCCGTTATCGCCTATCATTTGTTTTAACGGTAACAACAATGGTTGTATCTTTTCTTCCTCATCTATTGTTTCTATCATCATAGGCTGATTTATCATTAAACCCTCCAAATGAACTGTTGACTTGCCTCTTCTTCCAAATCCGTCAACACCTAGCCATACTATAGCCCCTAAAACGTTCGCCTTCATTAAAAATTCAATAATAGTTTTCTCCAGTCTTTTTCCATTTACATTGTCGTTTTTCTTTATGCGAATGTTTAAGCATATCATTTGTTTCAGGGTCATTATTCTAAAATTACTATTGTAATAATTGAATTATTAAGATTCTGCCACCATATAACGCCAAAAAGGATAAGCCTACATTGGCTACTGTATTAATCATCATATTTAGAATTTGTTTATTTTCTATCATCACTATGTTTTCTAAAGCAAATGAAGACATCGTGGTTAAAGAACCACAGAATCCAATAGCGATCAAAAAAGAATATCTTTGATCTATGTTCCAGTTAACCAATAGAACAGAGAAAATGCCCAGGATAAAACTACCTACGATATTTACAATCAATACGTTTGAACCTATTATTCCTAATATCAAAGGAAAAGAGGTGATCTTATATCGGAGATAAGCACCTAATATTGCTCCGGCTGCCAATAAAACAAACTCTATTCCCTTCACGACTGTTAATAGATTTCATATTATACTTTATCTTTTCTTATATCTGGATTTCAAAAATTTAACAATGATTCTGAGAAATAATAGTCATTATCAACCAGTCTTCTAAAAAAAATAGACAAATTCTCAAACTTTATAGAATAGGTGCAATCCAAAGTAGGGTTGAGTCTATTATCTGAATTTACTCCAATTGAAATATCCGCTTTTCTAAAGGCAGGATTATCATTTTCAGAATCACCCAAGTATATTATTTTGCCTTTGATATCCATTATTTCATAGAGTTTGGAAACAACAGAATCAAATGCACCACCCTTATTTAATTTGGTAACATAAACATCAATGAAAGGATGAGTAGAATATTCTTGGATATAAAGATGTTGAGTATAAAAACTTGACTTTTTTTTGGGTATACTGCCTTCTTTTTGTTGAGCACTATTTAATATATTATATACTGATTCTTGGCGCTGTTAACTTAGGCGTCTGGCACCTCCTTGTTGTGTATTTTTACAAATAGATTCAACCAGTTGTTGACATGATCTAGTTTACACTTCTCTTTACTACATGGAAAGTAATCGTCAAATCCTTCAGTTCGATTCTTGATATACTGCATCGTCCTTTCGATAATGCTTTTCTCAAACGAAGAATTGATATGGTGTTTTAGTTTTAGGAATCTACAAGCCATTGGGTACCAGGTTCCACCGTCTGTTGATACGACATGTTTTCCGTGAATCTTGATCAGACCTGAAATAAATCTCTCTGCGATAAGCATGTTCCTCTCCTTGGATTTATTAGCTAAGAAAGAGTGCGAGAATTTGCCTATTTTCTGGTTCGATTGCTGCCCATAACCAGGAGTATTCTGAGCCGACTTTTATTAATGTCTCATCAATGAGGTATTCTGATATTTTTGTTCTTCTTGTTGAAACCTTTCGAGGTTTATACCTTTGAATCCAATTCCAAATTGCAACGTGACTTCTATTGATAATATGTAAAAAGGACAATGCCTTGGCAGTATTTCTAAGCGATAAGCCAAGAAAGTACAAATAAAGACCATAGTAAATATGCTCTGAAGATGTTTTATTTCTTTTACTTAACATAACAGAAATAGAGCGTCTTTAAGCTAAAGATTTATCGTTAAGTTAACAGGGCCCTTTTGTGACTGACACTATTTAAATACAACCGCTGCAATTTGAAGAAAACAGATATAATAACTGGATTAACTTTAACAACAATAGTTAACAAAATTTATGTTGGTGGTCGTTTCAGATGAAATGTCGGCTTACAATAAAGTATATTTTAACTTTCGGGAAACTCTGCAATGGTTGTATATCTATCGTTAAAGAACAATTAAGTGATATAAGAGGAGGAAGAAAAGTGGAAATAAACTACATTACAAACATTATGATAGGGAATTTGATGCCTCATTAATGATATTATTAAAGTTAAGAAATAGATGACTATAAAAAAAATCAATATGTAAATTCCTGCATCATCACTTCGTTCAAATAGAACCGAATAAATAATTTGGTTTGTGTAGAATGATCCGAAATTATGAGAATAGCGGTTTGTTGAAGAAGAAATAACTGATATGATTGCAAGTGACACTCTATTTGTCATTCAATGTTCCCAAAGTAATCTACATTATTATAATAAACACAATGGTCCTTACAAATACCCTCTTTATTAAGCGGAATCTGTTCATTTACCTTGAAATTCTAAATCATAATTATTTGATTCAACCCTGATAATAAGATCAGTATAATCTGATATTGAACTCTCGCGCTGTGAATAAATTCTGTATAAGAGATCCCAACCGTTTGCCTCAATTAAATATACTTTTCTGACTCTATTATAGGATATCAATGAATTATTTACCAAATGATACAAATATTCTCTCAAAATTGCTTTCGATATAGGAATAACTCTAGGGATATGTAATTCGATTTCTGAAAATGACGACCCCTTTATACACGCTAACAAGATTGATTCCGTGGTGGCTACCTTTAGACAAATCGGGTTTATGTCTTCTTTGCTGCGTTCCCGATTCATTTAATCCTTGTCACCTTTTATTTTGTGATTTAGAAAGGTCGCAAAATCGTCCTTGTTAAATGGTTTCAATTCTTTTAAATTCATATGGGATGGTAATTAAAAAACATTTAGGAGCTATAGGCATAGCAAGATTGATTAGTCATCATGATTGCGATTATATTTGGAATAATCATTATGGTGTAGATAAATGCCATCTTAAAATACTAGAACTAGATTATTAACAATTCAAAACATGACTTTTTTAACAATAGGATTACGATAATCGATCCCCTAAACTTTAAACATCACCGGATAAATTGGGCCTGATTTAGGATACCTATCTTAATCTATTTTGTATTGGGTTGAGTAATGTGAAATTATGACGAAGAACCAAATTTTTCTGTTAATGCGATTAAGGTTTACCCAATACTTATCAGAAAAATTAATGGGATTCTAGAAAATCTTGATCAGTATCGAATCAGGCGATATCAAAAAAAATTTGTCTGTTAATTTTATATTGATAATGTATATTAAATTTTAATAAAATATCTATAAACAAGATAACAATAAAAAAAAGGATTAGTTATTTATTTGTCCTAAAGCATTGTTGCCTTTATTGAATTGGTCTTGGAAGTTAAAGTTGTTACCAGATAAGAATGAACTTCCACCAGAAACTACTTGACTATTCTGTTTTGATTTTTGAGATTGTTCGATTATTTGTTTTGCTTTGTTACTTTTTTTTGCTAATGCGTCTTCTGAAATTGCCAATGGGGCTAAGATCAAAGCTAGTGTAAGAACAACTGATGTTGATACTAGTAATGTTTTACTTGTGTTCATACCTGTAAATTCTATTATCATAATGCAATATATATTAGGTATTTTAGAATTTTATATGAACATGTTTCAGTTGGTTTGAACAGAAAAATCTTCTAGTATCCTTACTCATATGAATGACTTCCTTACCATTGTTAGTACCTAATCCTGATAATTGAATGAAAGTTGCAATATTTACTACTATTTATATTGTCTTAGGAAAAATAAAATTACTAATAGCTTCAAGTTAGCTTTCACAATATTTTGCTAAAAAATGATTAGTTATATAAACAATATTGAACATCTACAATTAATGACAGACAATATCATTGATGATGCAGCCAAGAAAATAAAAAATTCAGAACAAGACGCTGAAGCAAAGGCAGAAACAGCCCAAGATCATGCAGAAGGAAAGCCTAGTTCAGAGACCTTGAACAAGGCTAAAGTAAAGATAAAAGATGCATTAGATTAAAAAATTATTTAGACACTTTAACAATATTTTTTTTTACTATATATCTAAATATCATCTCATCAATAGTTTACATATCACATATTCTGAACCTTGATTTTCCATAGAATCTCTGATAGTATTGATTGCTCTATTATCCTTTGTTACCATTGATAATGCGGATTCATAATTAAGGTGTTTGGTATCGTATCCGAATAAACCTCTTTTTCATTCATTGTTTTGGTTCCTCTTGTGTTCAGCGTGAATAAAGAAAGGGTTTGCGAAATTACCATTTGAAAAGTCGTTTTGGAAGTCGATAACATATTCTTTTATTTGATTTTATGTGTCGGAAGCGTGCTATTTATAAGTATTAGTGTGGTTTCGCTTTATTTCCTGCAAGTACAAATTTATGATTATTTTACTCTTGATAAAGCATAGTGCGAAATTACCTCATTGAAACATTGTTTCTATTTGTATATATCGATGGATTGATCCGCGAGTATTATGTTACCTTTGCTATTAACCATTGAATCTACGGTAAAAAGAGGTAAACCAGCAAATTCCAAAAGTGAAAAACTGCTGTGCTTGCTAAAATATCAAAACTACATATTTCAATTCATACATTAATTTATGACATAGAGACATTAAATTGAGATCAAAAAAATTTTGGTGTATTCGTAGAGTATTTCAGTTTGACCTCGTACCATGGATTTTTAAATGACAATTTTCTTTTATCTGTATAGTTGAGGAAATTAATGTTCAGAATATTTCTGCTTTCTCTGCGCCTTGACTATAGTTACTTTGCTCGTTCGAGTTCCACATATATTTTTGAAGATGTGGTATAAGGAATAGCTTGCTTAACTTTACACTCAATGTTATCAATTATAGATTCGATAGCATCTGTACTCAAATCATCACTTAAGCTTACTTCTATTGCTATAAGGACATCTTCTGGTGCAAAGTGCATTGTACGAATTGAAATTATTTTATCTACTTCAGGTATTTTAGAAACTGCATTAAAGATAGCCTGGTAATCTCTTCTCGACATGGCTTCTCCTATAAGCAAATCTTTGTTTTCTCTAGCCAAAAAGAATGCAAATGTCATTAACGTTATACCAATCAAGAGAGAACCAATGGCATCATACGCCATATTTCCAGTTATATCTGAAAGATAGACGGCTGTCCCTGCAATAATTATACCTAAAATAGCTGCCGAATCTTCAACTATAACAGTCAAGACAGACGTATCCTTGCTTTCTTTAAATTCCATCATTGTAGTCGAAATAGTTAATCTTTCGCCTCTATCTTCAATTCCCTTCTTGAATATTCCAAATGCTATTCGGAGAGCATTTGCCTCAAAAACAAATGATATCGCCAAAATTATATAAGTTATGGATACATTTTCTAGCGCATGCGTCTCAACTCCAAATAACGAACTAAATCCTTGTTCTAACGATAGTACTCCAGAAATACCAAAGATGAGTGTGGCTACAATAAAAGACCAAAAAAACTGTTCTTTTCCATGTCCGAATGGATGTTTTTCAGAAACTTGTTTTTTACTTGTTTTAATCCCAACTAAAAGTAATACTTGATTAAATGTATCGGAAAATGAATGATATGTCTCAGCCCACATCGAGGAGCTACCCGTTAGAATCGCGGCCACAAGTTTGGATATTGCAATTCCTAAGTTTCCAAATAAGGCTGCATAAATTGCTCTTTTTGAACCTCCCCCTGCCATTGATGATTGTATTATAACCCTCCATTTAAGATTAGATATAACTGCAAAATATTTATTTGACGTTAACTGGATTTTCCAACCGCTTTTTATTTTTCATTTTATTCGAAATAATGGAGGTGAGAACCTCACAAGGTTTATCAAAAAGACCATCCATACAACATGGAGAAAAACCCGAATTATCCACAGGTCTGCAAATATTGCCATCTGACCACACACTTACCTTCCGATATCCCTTTATTGATGGTAGATAACTTGATAATTATTTCTTTATTTCTGCCACTGTGTTTTTTTTAAGATTTCAATCCCAACCCTAATAGTGAATGTCAAATTAAGCAGATTGGATTTAATTTATTCTGGTGGATCCAATCCGCACGGGTAAAATCCAACCCTACTGCCACCCATCCTGAGCCAATTTATATCATAATTTTAAAAAAATTCGACCAATAATGAGAAGGATCATTCAATCTATAGCGGCGTCACTATATAATCAGGATTCCACTAACAAAGACAATTAAAACGCTAAAGAATTATAATGATAATCGTAGCGGCAATGATAATATCGATAATAAAAAAGTACCGCATAAACCGCATATTCCTGTTATTTCATTTCAGGGCTATAAACATAATCCATCTTCGAATTAAATTGGGTCAAGGATTCAATCCCAAATGAAGTTCAGAGTTAGTTAACCTACTTCTAAATCAAAAAGGATTTTTGTTAATACATGAACTTCTTGCCAATCTTCTGTAGATATACTGCTGATTTCAACCAAATCCTCGTTGTGTACGACTCTACATCTGATTTTCATTGTTTTATAAGTAATAAGATTGGAATTCATTTCTTCTAGAATCTAATACCTAGATACAAAATGCCAACTAATTTTCTTAATCTTGTCTCAGTCAAAACGAGATCATAGCATAATTGAGTAAGACACCTTATTGGCTCGAGGAAAATTGCCAAACAAGTGGTGTTATAAAACTTGTTAAATAATATGATAAATGATAATCTATCATGATGTTTGTGTTTTTAAACCTGGAAAATGACAGTTGAAAAGCGTGAGCATAAGATTGGTACCCACTCATATGGAAAGGGAAAATATGCATCGTCGACCGAAAATCGTCGGTTAGTATGGGAATACGTAATCTGGCCGCTAATATTGGATGTTAACAGAAACTATTTTACTTTACAAGAATATCATATAAAGCGAGATTGCGTTTGTGAAAACAAAGAAATTTTGCCTTCCAAGGTTGCAGGAGGATTTGTGTCACTTTTGGTTAAAGGCATTTTGGTGCGCGAAAAGAACATTTATTCAATCCATTATAAATTAATCCCGTATATGAGAAAAAGAGTCCACCTAGATTATGAAACGGTTCTAAAGGAAATAAGATCAAAAAAATAAGTAAATCGTCTAAATAGGAAGTGACGAATATAATCACTCCAATTATATGCTTTTTTATAATATTTCCACCTTAAAATGCTTGGCTAGTTGGTGTAATGCTTAGTCATAGTAAATTAACGACGAAGGTATACGTTGAGTGCTGATTGTTAATTGAAGATCATGACGGCAATATTCTCACAGACCTTACTATAATAGTCAGAAAACACTGGAATTACAAATGCATTTGGACAGAGTTAGAAGATACGTCAACACAACAGATTGCAACCATAGCAATTTACAAGAGAACCGCCCGAAGAAGAAATATTATTGATTTATTGTTTCTGGTGGCTCAACAACCACATTGCCTTGCACATTAACTAAATATATAGGATCACCATGGAGATCAAATTTCGACGTTTTAGATACCTTAGCTACCATTGGCTGTACTTTTATTTTTGCTCCATCATCGACAACATATTCATTCCAATCTTGAGTTATTATCGTATAACGAACATCATGTGTTATTGATTGTTGCAATTCGGATGGAGAATAGGCTTTGGAATCTGGTTGATCTCTCTCATTTGATAAAACCACAATTATATTTTGAACATCAATATTGTAAGTAGAATTTTTTTTCCGAATTTTAGTGGCTATTACTTTAATCTTTAGAATCGTGCTATCTGATAAATCATATCGGCACCAGTCTTCCCTTGAAACCGTAAAGTCTAATGGAGGCCTTAAGAAACTATCCATTCAATTTTATGGTTCTTTGGTTATTATTAAATTCAGTGTTAGATCAGATAATTTGTGTGCTGTTGGATATTTCCATCAAACCCAAGTCGTTCAGCTTCTCTTTTCGCTTTGTTAAATAAAAGACGGGATCCACCTTTCAGAGTATATTTGTCACGGTCTGTAATTGTACTTTCTTGGTTTATCACTTAGAAATGCTGTCTAAGCATTGTCCTTGTTACATATTGTTCAGGAAAGATGTATTGTGATATGGAATTGGATATAAAAGTACAGACCTCAAAAGGTTTCTGCAAATAGAACAAAGATTTCAGAATCCATGTTATACGAGACGTTCTTAAAAATCTACTCCTGGTTAATCTGGTTATGATTTGCAATCAAATTGAGGCTCACAGGAGGAAGGTTCTCGTAATTTTGAAAAAAATAACCAAAGAGGGGAACATGCTCATCCAGTGAGGTTTCTATCAGGTTTGGGTAACATTCGTAGAATACATTAGGATTCAACATATACTGTAACATGGTAACCTCAATAATGAAGGTTCTTAAATCTTGATCACCATATCCATTCCTCTTTGGAAAGAAGTCTAAGCGAGAGAACGATGCAATACATCAAGGACAGAATTTGGATTTGATAAGTATTTTCCTATCAGAAAAAAGAATTGTAAGCGGAAGCATATCAAATAATACCTCAATTCATTTGCAAGTAAGCATAACAGCAAAATAACGACAACTTTACAGGCTCAGAATTTCCTTAAGCCTTTTATATATGCAATTTAAAGTAGACATGTCATGTCTCCAAACCCATCATTTTATGTGATGATTGTATTTTTGATAGCCATCATAACAAGTCCAACAATAAATTCAGTATTAGCCTCTTCATCGACCAACAAGAGTACTTCTTCTAGTTATCCTAAATCCAATATTTCTCTCTATTCTATCTACACCACCAAGAGATAATAATAATTTGACTTCAACATTTGCAATAACTGACCAGATAAAAGCCCTCATAGATGATCGTTTAGATGAAAATAAAACTAATTCTGGAATCGTTATCGGGCTCATGGACCCCAATGGAACTCAGTTTTATGCTCACTGTAAAATGTCCAATTCAAGTAGCGCTACCGTAGACGAAAATACCGTATTTTCCATTGGTTCTAGTTGTCTTTCTTTGCTAGTCAGATTTATTTCCCAATCTAGAACCCAAACTATCGATTCTCCAATGAAATCTGGACAAAAGAAACTTCTGAACTAAGGGGACTCATTACAGGAGAGAAATCTTGAAAATTTGACTCCTCTATGTTGTTAAACCAAACCGATAAGTTATTTGACATTCAGATCGGCAGGATGGTTAGTCTGTGTGAGTCTATTGTGAATGTAGGAAAAATGGATATGTAGTTTGAAAAGTTAGTTAATTAGATCAAAAGAAAATCATTACTGTCTAGCGTATAGAAGGTAGCCTAGAAGATTTTTCAGTAATTTTTAGGTAGGGAAATGGCGTAGTCACCATCAATTTCTTGCTTAATTATTAATCCTTGTTGTTCAAGTAAGTCAATCATTTGAACTAGAGGTATTACACCTAGTCTGTGACGATACCGTTTTTTAAGACTACTTATAGTTACAATATCTGGTTTGAGCGTCAAATCAGATAGCAAGTTTAGAAATGATTGCGAATACTTCTCCAAATCATTTCTTGATAAAATCCCAAAGGTTTCTGGGGATACCAAATAGTGCTCTGAAACTCTATATATCCCTTCATAGATGATGTTTAATTCGTCTTTTTCATCCCAACCAACCAATTTCTCATGAACAAGAATAGGTAGGATATTATCCTTAAACGCTATCTCTGTTATAGGAAAATTAGTATCTTCGCCTTCAATTGCCATCCAAACTCTCTCAAATTTGACTTTTTTTCGGACATCGCCATTGACCGTTTCAGCTAATCTTTTTAGAAAATTAAAAACATGGAATTGTTCGGCATAATCTAGTTCTGAAACCTTCATTATTGAGTTTTTGAATTTTATTGCATTTAAAGATAAGTTAACATGTTACTTGATCTTCTCAAAATGAATTATTATTTCAAATATATGCTATATTTAGAATTTATTTGGATATCCTCATGATTTCTACATAACAGATGTTTATTTTGGTAACTGTACTAGTATATTTCAAGGGATAAGGTAATTCTGGGATTCTAAAATATTGAAATGAAGAGAAGAATCAGTATTCTTGATATGAAATTGAATCATTTTCTTTCATATATGTTTCCCTTTTTTGTGTCCTCAAAACACAACATTGCAAGACTGAGTTGTTGAACGCCACAAGAATATGGATTCCTCAGAGAGAGAACTGCTACTGATGACTGTCCTAAAACACTGCTAACTAGATTATAGCTTTGAAGCGATTATGATTTGGTCAAGAAAACTATGACGTAGGTATGAGGGAGGTGGTATTTTTTATACACTCATATATATGGTATCTATGTCTTTAAGAAATCAATCCTCGTTTTTTACTGATAGTTCATATGATTACTGGTTAATAGAAAAATCAGGTACCTATAGACAATCTTTCCACATGGGTTTTTCATTCAAAGTCAAATAAATCATCTACTTGTCCATTACCAACAAATTCGTTCTTATAATAATAATAGTCTGTGTTACCATTTTTGTTCAAATCTTGATTATTGGAATTCAATGGTATGTTTGATTCAAGCACCTTTGATTCTTTAGTAGCATTCTTTTTTAAATTCTTTATTACAGAGGCATCAAGCCATATGCCTTTGCATCTTGGACACTCCTCTGCATATAAAAAAGACCTGAATGTTGATTTGATTTTAGAAATACACATTGGACAAATCAGGGTATTATCACCTTGGACTACTTGTATACTGAAATGAGTTCACTCTTTTTTTTGCCATGCTTAATACATTCTGACTAATTAGTCAATTATTTTATTATGAAAAATGTTAAGACCATTTGGGCCTTTGCGACAACCACAATTAGGCATATACCAATCATAGGTATGATAACTGCCATCAATGACAAATTAGCTACACTCAATCCTCCAACTATTGCTGATAAAATATTAATAATAATTACTCCGATTAAGAGCAGGAGTCCCGATTTCCTTTCGTCATTGTCCGTTAAAGTCTTTGCAGTCTGTTGATGGGTTAAACTAATTATGAGGTTAGTTCAAGTGCCTGTAATATATGTGGTCGAAATGTGGGGTACCCCTAACGCACGAACTGCTGAACTCTGTATGCCCATAGATATTGTCGCTAACATGATGAAAAGGTATAAGGCAAACCCACCAATACTTTTACCCACAATAAACCCTCCAAGTGTGAATAGGGCTAGGAATATCACCTCTACCAATAAAGCCCTAGTAACTGTTGCCGGCCAAATTTACCTTTGAAGTCCTAGATTAGGTTCCACAAGTCTGTTACCCAGGACTATTCCACCTATGAAACCAGTTATTGCAACAAGAGGCACTATGACATTAAGAATATTTCCAGTACTAATCGCAAGTCCAAGAAGAACAGTATTACCTGTTAAAACAGATGCAAAAACATCGAGTCCTATAAAGCTTATAGCATCCATGAACCCCGACATAGATGCAAGAGCAACTAACAGTATGTTTCGCAAATACAAAATCTGAGATGTGGCATCATTGACATCTGCTGGCAATTTGGCTGAATCCTTTGCAGGTGTCTTATCTGAAGGGTTATTCATGATCGTCTTCTATCATTTTATGTACTAAGAAATAAAAGAATTAATAACGCTAGACTGTTCCATTTCATAAAATAGATACCAAAGGATAATTTTGGCTTATCCTTTATATCAGTTAATATCCAAAACATAAAGCTCTCACCAAACCCGCGGGACTGTCCTTAGGATTTCTACCGAGTATACTATATACTGTCTATCTTTCATTTGTAGGATAAATTCTTACAAATAATTATTTTAGTTCATTCTAATTATTTAAACAAGAATGATCACAAGTTAGATAGTGGGTTATGCTGGTATCAAGGATTTACAAAAGTAATGAGAAGATTCACTTTACTCATGAACTAGGTTCATGTTTTGACCAGTTAGACGTATTGATATAGGTCATGCATTCTTTCAATCGTATTTATTTGACTACTCTAGTCAGTCAGTCTGACCTTCCAATGTGAATAATCTGATTAGAAATCAAAACGGATTAGAAATTTTTGGAGCGGATCAACACTGGAATAAAATATGTATCCGTCTGACTTCATGTTATTATTAGATAAATTTATGTTATTTTTATAAATCTTATAACAAATAATTATTTTATTCGTATTGTCATAATTTAGTGATATGTTTATTTACTTTTTTGAATAAATATGAATAACCTAGAGAATAGTAATAAGGCTACATTCATGTCATAAAGAATGTTATAGTAAGGACTATGGCAACGAAAGGTACGTCGCAAACTACTTTCTATCGTTGACGCAATAGATTCCTTACTAAAACTTCTGGAAAACATGAGGTTAGATCAAACAGGATGATGACGTGGTCAAAAGTTTACTGATATCTTTTTACTATTTTCTAGGAATGTATGTAGAATCACCATATATCGGATTTTTGTACTTTATATTTGTAATATCAAATGTAAAGTAAATATAGAAAATGAATAACGATACAAGTGAAAAAGACCAGCACTATCCACTAGCTCCTGATTTGACAATACATAGGATAATCAATGGCATGTGGCAAGTCGCAGGAGGTCATGGATATATCGATCATGAAATGGCAATCGAGGAGATGATGAAATATCACGAAGCTGGATTCACAAGTTGGGATCTTGCCGATATTTATGGCCCAGCGGAGGATTTTATTGGACAGTTCCGAACTAGATTATCTAGTATAAAAGGAGAAGAAGAACTCGATAGAATCCAAGCATTAACAAAATGGGTACCGCATCCAGGAAGAATCGAATATTCTATCGTCAAAGAAAATATTCAAAAATCACTTTCCAGAATGGGTGTAGACTCTCTTGACTTACTTCAGTTCCACTGGTGGGATTATAATAATCCGTATTACATGGATGCTCTCAGATATTTGTCAGACCTCAGAGATGAAGGCATAATCAAAAATGTAGGACTTACAAATTTTGATACCGACCGTATACAACTCATGATAGATTCTGGTTTGCAGATTGTATCAAACCAAATTCAATATTCTATCATAGATCGAAGACCAGAGGTAAAAATGGTACCTTTTTGCATGGAGCATAATATCAAACTTCTTGCCTATGGAAGCCTGTGTGGAGGGCTATTGTCAGAACGATATCTAGGACAAATGCAAGAACCGTCTACTACAGATCTAGATACATTAAGCCTGAGAAAATATAAGAAGATGATAGATATTTGGGGGGGATGGTGTTTATTTCAGGAACTTTTATTCACATTGAACGAGGTAGCACAAAAGCACAATGTGAGTATTGCTAATGTAGCAACTCGATATATCCTGCAGAAACCTGCAGTCGCAGGCGCCATAATTGGTGTTAGACTTGGAATATCCGATCATAGAAATAGTAATGCCCAGGCATTCAACTTCAGTTTAGGCAAGTCAGACTATGATACAATAGATGTTGTATGCACAAAGTCAAATAACTTATTTGACATGGTGGGAGACTGTGGTGATGAGTATCGATAATCATCTTAAGGTGATCTATTCTTCTTAAACGTCTTGGAACCTTGTACCTCTTTGAAATTAGGATACTGGTAACACTCATTCAATGTTAATATCAGAATACTAATAATGATGCAGGTGTGGGGAAGAGGTTTTTTATTGATTTTCCACCCTTCTTATCTAAAATAGTTATTAGCATGAATCTCGAAAACTTACACTAACTAAACCCGATTGCAATATTATGAGTCAACATACAGTAGATAGTAATTTCCGGAAATAACGAATTAGATGAAATTAAGACAACAAAAAAGTACTAGTCCTAATAGTTGTATACATCATATCTAATACATGTTGTGGAATTGAGGGTCACGATCTGAAATTCGTACCGCACTTAACTAGAATCATATCTTTTGGATTTATTATTATCTATTATTTGTGTAACCAATCTAAATATCATCCAGATTTCCTCAGACTATACATGCTATGAGGTACTCAATATTTTAACCATATGCATATAGTAACGGCCTAGATGTATGATATCAACTAAAGTACTCTTAAATCATGAATCGATCTATAAAATCATGTCTGCGTTCATATTAATAAAAAAAATTGAAGCATATTTTTTATCATCCTTTTTCCCAAACGACTATCCTCAAAACAAATCATATCTATTTTGAATTTGTTGGTTGTCAATAAGATACTGATTCATCAGATTAAATGTTATCATCACCTGATGTTTATCTTAAATGATTGCTGTCGTATCATATAATTTTGACATTTCAATATGACAGGGGTTGTTGATATTTGGCCGATGAGTTAATAGTATTGAATCGAAGATTATATATCAGTAAACGATCATATATTTATTTTAAGGCGAATAGAATACGACAAGAGTAAAATTTTATAATAACCAACAATTATCCGATATTGAAAAAGATATTAATGAATTTTTGAAGAAAGAAGAGGTTAAACAGTTAATTGATATTAAATTTACCGCCCTTAGCAAAAACGGTATTGATGAATATACCGCAGTAATTGTTTATCAAGAGAATATGAACCCTGGTAAAGAGGATCCTCAAATGTACGAATAGTATTGTTTTATCTTATACACTATCAATTTAATTGGCATTTATTACCACATGATTTTCCCAATGTTAAAACAAAATTGGTTTCAAAGTATCGATTAATTACTAAACAAAACCTCTGTAAGATTATTTTTTTTCAAATAATCTTCAGGGCTTGGAAACAAGATATCAGACAATTCTACTTTCTTATGGAGTTTCAAAAACAATCGGACAAATTCATAGTTAATGCATAATATTCACAGAAATGTTTACTCCTCGTACATGTGATAAACCTTAGCGATGATGTACCAGGTCCCATCAAGTTTTATGAGGGTGTGAAAGTCCGTATAATTTGCCCCAAGCGCGTCATTCTCCATATCGACGTGCAGTACTGCCGTTGTAGGCGTAATAGCTAATACATCTATTCGTGTCTTGATGTTGGGCGCAGGGCCATTCTTCTCAACAAAATCGTAGAGGTTCTTGATTGGCCCATGGAGTAACTTGCCATCGAGATATCCGTACATTATAGCATCCTTATGAAAGGCCTGGGAAAGGACAGTGACGTTGCCCATGCGTAATCCTTCTACATATAAAGCTACAGTAACAACAGCATCTTCATAGTCCTGAGTAGGCACATTTTTTATATTCTTTGACATGGGATTTCTTTTTCATTGGAAATGAAGTATTTCATGTAAATAAACCTACCATATAAGATAAAAATTAAGAGATTGAGAAAATCTTAGGTTAATTGATCAGGTCACGCTTGGTAGCTCGATGAGAATTACCAAATGGAGGAAGTCTAAGAATTTGTTAAATATTATTAAATAGGAAGATCTACTATATTATTCATATTCCTAAATCAAAAAAATGACGATAGCAAAACGTCGGGCAAAGACAATGTCCAATCCAATAGGAAAGGGAAATATGCAACTTCCACCGAAAATCGGAGGTTAGTGTGGGAATACATCGTATGGCCACTAATTCTAAAGATTAACAGAAATTATTTCACTTCAAGTGAATACCATATAATCAGAGACAAAGTTTCGATAGAAAAAAATATTCCTACTTCAAAGGTGTCCGGGGGACTGGTATCACTATTGCTCAAAGGAATTCTCACTCAAGACAAGAAATATTATTCAATTCATTACAAATTAATTCCCTATATGAGAATAAGATCACAGCTAAATTATGGAACTGTTTTAAGAGAAATTTGTTCTAAAAAATGACTAAATGGGGATATACTAATGATTCTCCTATCTTTGCAAATGATTTTTACTCCTTCTCCTTTCTGCTTGTTCACTAGTCAATTATTGTTATGACCATGTTGTAATCTTTTCGTATTAAGAAAAGGCTAGGCTTGACCCTAATATATTAAAAATATATCGCAAAGTTGGTTTATTTATCCTCATATGACAAAAGTAAACTATGAGTAAAATTATACTGTGTCACATCCAATCTCTTCCAAGTCTCATTAATACGATACCCGATGAAAACGATATAGTGAAACTAAAATTCGTTTATGCGGGTATATAGTTCACTTAGTGACTTTTTTTGACAATAATCTATAGGAAAAATCTTTTTATAGATTTATGGTGATAATGACATGATTGAATATGGTCATGGTGGGTAGTTATATTCAAAAATATATACCTAGAAGGACTGACTTAACTTTATCAAACAATAAAGACAAAAATAGACAACAATTACCTTCGTGCTATATACCTAATTGTCATTCCTATCCCTTATCGCGGTGCACCATATGTTCAAGTTATTGCTGCTATGCACATGTTTATGGTCATGATCATTCAATAGAGAATTTTGAAATACTGAAATAATTTCACTTCAATATTGTTTTAAAAATACATTACTTATCGATGGAAAAAATAGAGAAAGAATATCAAAAGATCTATAATAAACAATCAAGGTATTAGAGTTCGTCTTGCTTGGAACTGGGGCAATTTTAGAATCTAACACGACATGCAAGATTGCATCTATTCCTCTAGTTCTTGGAATCATCGATTCAATCTCTTGATTGTAAATGCTACCTGTAGTTTTATTTTGGGAATGTTTTCTATTTTATGAGTCAGCGGGATATTAAACCCGAGATCCTCTTTCATAGTAGATATTAGATTTTGTGCTTCTCCACCACCATATCATCTCTGCTTTTGGAATTTATAGTCATGATAGAAAGTAACCAAATTCTAAATATGATGATTAATATTATAGGCAACGTTGGATTTTCCTTTTTGACCCTGGATCATAGAAGAATAATATTGGTTTTAGTTGTCACAATAGTGCTCTTCTATATATGACCTTGAATGAAGTGACTAACTTATACACTCATACAAAAATGCTAAAATAAATGGAAAGACTTGAAAAACTATCATCGAATTATTGATGAATGAAAAGGTTCTAAACGCTATAGTTTGGTTGGGTGTGGATGGATTTGGTAGCAGATGAAAATAGGCAGTGCTTTTGGAAGGATTAGTGATAAATTAAACCATGATGATCGAACCAATAGATAACAAAAAAGATTAGACCTTTGTTACTAACATTCAAAACGTTGATAGGCGACAATGATCTCATCACTATTCATAGAATGCAAGTTGTCTGACCATCTTTTTCCAGTGTATCTACATTTGTAAAGGTCTGAAGTTAAATATCTTGGTATGCCATGAGATAAGTGTAAATGGCCAAAGACCCCGTTTGTAATATGAAGGTGGATGAAAAGACTGCAGAGCACATATCAGAAATTAGCGGAAACAAGATATATCTCTGTTCTTCTGTATGAAAACAACAATTCGATCGATATCGATCAAAATATGGATATTGAGACAAATCGCGAATAAATAAAAAAATCACTCGGCAATTTCGGATTTACCCTCATATTTTCTTTTAATTGATTCTATTCTGCCTTGATATTTTTCAGTATATCCTGATTTGCATGATATACAACAGAAGAATCGCTCAATATCTGCAAATGTCAATATTTTAGGTTTACCATAGACAGGTCCATCACAAAAATCACAAATAATGTTTATTGCTAGGCCACTTGTAATTCTTTTCTGAATTTCATCTATTTCATTTTTTAGAATCTTATTCTGAGGATTTTTATCGGTGTTCTCTTTTCTTTTGGCATTTTCATCAAGGTACTGCAATTGAATGAAATTCTTTTCTTTTGATTCTATCTTCTCAAAGTCAAAAACCGGTAGGATCCCCTTGATAAATCCTACGTTAACCAACCTTTCATAACGTGCCTTTACTGTAGGAGTTGTTATTCCTGTTTCCCTTGATATTTGTCTAAATGACTTTCTGCCATTCTGTAGTAGTGATTCTAGAATGGATACATCGATTTCATCGAGGCTGAGTGGCATTTAACGATGTCAATTTACCCATCTTCTCATATTATTCTTTACATTTGTAAAGAGTAGGAGTATGTCTCTACTCTTGCCTGATAAGTTCAGCCAAAATAAGAAATTAAATCTAGTCAATATTGTGCGGCTCTAACGAATTTGTATCCAGATTCTTCTAATCTTGCTTGAATGTCGTGTTTAGTTATTGTTAAGGGATCAAACTCGACAATCACTGTATTTGTTATATTGTTTATGTCTATTTTCTTGATTCCCTTTTTATCTTTTAATTGTTTTTCAATGATGGGTATGCATGTAGTACAATACATTCCGACAACTCTAAAGTAGGCTTTTTCAGAGGATGTCAATAATTCTATTTTTGTGTTTATTTAATTAATTGAGCTGCTAAAAAGGTAAGTATTCTAGTGTCAGAGAATCAGCGATTCAAGAAGATTTTACCGACATAAACTAATTTTACATTTGTAAAGCCTTGTTGTTATATATCTATTTATTATTATTTATTGTATGGCAAAGGATCCAATATGCGGAATGTTCGTTGAAGAAAATAAAAACTCCATTCATTATACTAAAGAAGGAATAACCTATTATTTTTGTTCTTCTCAATGTTTAAATGAATTCCTTGAACCCGAGAAGGCCCTAAAAAAACTAAAAATACATGTTATAATTAGCATAGCACTGACAATACCAATCGTGTTGCTTAGCTTGCCACATATGATTCTACAACTGGGACATCTTTATCCAATCGAAATGATGGGATATATCAATTATGTACTTTTAGCTTTGGCTACTCCAATACAATTTTGGATTGGATGGCGTTTTTACCAAGGATTCTGGGATGGTATCAAAGCAAAAGCATCAAATATGGATACATTGATTGCTATTGGAACAACAGCTGCATATGTATACAGCGCCATAGTTACCATCATTCCTGGATACTTTCCATTTACAGCGGTATATTTCGAAACAGCTGCAATCATAATTACTCTTATCTTGATAGGAAGACTTCTTGAAACTAAGACAAAAGAAAAAGCATCAAGTGCAGTGAGAAAGTTATTAGATCTAAAACCCACGAATGCACATGTATTAAGACCTGAAATAAGAGAAAAAAATTATGCAAACAAAGATACTAATAATAAAAGTAATAATGCTTTGGATGGTTCTAGACTCGAGCTAGTTTCAAAAGAGTTTAGAGAACTTGAAATTCCAGTGGAAGAAATCATACAAGGCGACTTAATGATCATACGCCCCGGTGAAAGAGTTCCTACTGATTGAATGATAATGGATGGTTCGTCTTCGATAGACGAGTCTGCGATAACAGGCGAAAGCGTACCTGTTGACAAGGTAAAAGGCGACGAAGTAATTGGAGCAACTATTAACAAGAACGGCCTCTTAAAAGTAAAAGCAACTAAGATTGGTCAGGATACAGTATTATCACAAATAATAACCCTTGTAGAAGAGGCCAAAACAGGCAAAGCCAAAGTAGAAAGAATGGTAGACCAGGTAGCAAAGTATTTTGTTCCAGCCATTGTAATAATAGCAATTGGAGTGTTCCTCGGTTGGTATTTTATAGGTAATGCAGGATTAACTTATTCCATATTGGCATTTGTCTCTGTCATGATAATAGCATGTCCTTGTGCTTTAGGATTGGCTACACCAGCCGCATTAATGATGGGTGCGGCAAAAGGCGCTGAAAATGGTATCTTATATAAAGGCGGCGAGTATATAGAAATGGCAAGTAAAGTCAATTTGGTAGTATTTGATAAGACGGGAACATTAACAGAAGGAAAACCGTCTGTTACTGACATCATTACACTTGATGAAATAGATGATAACGATCTTTTAAGACTAGCAGCTATAGGAGAATCAGGTTCAGAGCATCCCTTGGCTAAGGCTATAATCGCAAAAGCAAACGAAAAAGGAATTTCTACAGTTTCGCCTGATTCATTTGAAGCGGTAGTAGGTTATGGCCTAGAGCCAGATACTCTAACTATGATATAACGATAGGAAATAGAAAAATAATGTTAGACAATAATATTTCAATTTCTGAAAACATCGAAACAAAACTTTTGGAATTAGAAAAAGATGGTAAAACTGCAGTATTAGTCTCAATAGACAATCATTTATCGGGATTAATCGCAATATCTGATACCATAAAGAAAGACGCCAAAGAAGCGATATTTGACTTAAAAAACCTGGGAATTAAATCGGTAATGCTTACTGGAGATAATGAAAGAACAGCAAAGGCTGTCGCTTCCCGAATTGGGATTGAAAGAGTAATAGCCCAAGTTTTACCAAGTCAAAAAGAAGAGATTATAGGCAATATTCAGAGAAAAGAAAACAGAGTTGTAGCAATGGTAGGTGACGGAATTAATGATGCTCCAGCATTAGCCAGAGCAGATTTGGGAATTGCAATAGGATCTGGAACAGATGTTGCCAAAGAAACTGGTGGCGTAATTTTAATAAACAACAATATTAGAGACGTTGTAACCGCTTTAGAATTAGGAAAGAAAACTGTTTCAAAAATAAAACAAAACCTTTTCTGGGCTTTTGCTTATAATACTGGATTGATACCTATTGCAGCTGGTGCATTGGTTCCTATTTTGGGACTATCTGTATTTGGGTGGCTTCCAATTCTTGCTGGGGTTGCAATGGCCATGAGCTCTGTCACCGTTGTTACTAATTCTCTATTTTTGGGAAGATATAAACCAAGAACAAAAAATAGATTGAAAACAAAATTCGTTTAGACATCATCTTGTTCTATTCTACTCTATTTTGATGTTCTAAAACGACTATCCTTGGATTACCTATATCTACTGATTATGCTGTTACAACACACTATCAGTTACTGCTCTTACAGAACTCTTAATTGCCTCAGAGATTCTGAAAAATGTTAGAAGTTTTGTAATAAAACCCTCATTCTTGGATAGAACAAACATTTTGCTGAATAATTATCGATATTCGATTGTTCAATTATACTGTAGGTATCTTCTCAGATCTCTTAATTTGAAGTCATTGTTGCCAATCGTTGTATTATCAAAATCCTTAAACTGGCTGATACTCACTTTCACTTTTAGTTCAGATCTTGGTAAAAGTAATAATCTCTGTGAGCCAAATACAACCATTATATGTTGAAATTTGAAATCTAATTAGTGATAAAGAAATAAGTGAACAATAAAAAAAAGGTTAGTTGTTTGATTGTCCTAATGCATTACTTCCGGTGTTAGCTTGGAATTGGAAGTTTAAGTTGTTGCCTGAAAGTATGGAGTCTCCACCAGAAACTACTTGACTATTCTGTTTTGATTTTTGAGATTGACTAATTATTTGTTTCGCTTTGTTACTCTTTTTTGCTAATGCGTCTTCTGAAATTGCCAATGGGGCTAAGATCAAAGCTAGTGCAAGAACAACTGATGTTGATACTAGTAATGTTTTACTTGTATTCATACTTGTAAACTATATCATTACAATTCAACTTATATTGGATATTTTAGATATTTCTATTAATCTTTAGAGGAAAAATTAAACAGAAAAAATTTCTAAACCTATAATCCGAATAACCCAAAGGTCCAGTAAAGGTGTGATGGAAAATCAAGGATCAAGTTTATGGAAAAAGATTTAACATGGTATATAATATTTGAATGTCACTTTTGATACTTAATCATTTACCTGTTTCTTGTCAAATTCTACTTGTTTACTTTTTTTCCAAATATCTGCAATCATCTCGGATGATTTTACCAATTATCATATTTACATAAACTAATTAAAATTACATATACTAATTCTGAATTAAATCCCTCAGCTAGGCTGTTCAACTAAGATACGTAAACCCTAGACTAACGAATCTGTATTATAATCGATTTAGTCAAAGATAGTATCGGAATTTTGAGTCCGTTGGATTAATACTAGTGTATACACATAAAAAGCACTTTACCCGACATACCGATTTGAATATAGTCATCTGTAAATCCTACATATCTAGGGCACTTGTAATAGAGTTATAGATACGATCATCTGATTGTTAATATTATTGTTGTTGGCTTTGTTAGGAGTATAATAGTAATTTGAAGTACAAAAAAAGAAGAGATAAATGAAAAAAGCTCCCCTAAAGAGTATTTTAGTTGGGAGGAGATAGAATTACTAACACATATTGTTGCAGCTAAAATACAGAATTTAAACAAAAAGTATGATATAATATTAGGAATAACAAATGGTGGAATCATTCCTGCCAGATTAATGGCCCTAGAACTTGATATAAATCATATAGAGTTAATACCTATTAGAAATAAAAAACTGCATATTGAAGAAATGCCTCAATTAATGACCAATAAAAAGTATCTTGTAGTGGATGAAATATATGATACTGGTGAAACATTTTCTAAAGTCAAATGTGCAATGCAAGATTTTGATTGTGATTATGCGTTTCTTATGAGGAGATTCAACGACCCGAATGGCAATAAACCTGGCAATGAAACAGCATTTATCGGAAAAATATTAAATCATTACAAATGGATCGTTTTTCCATGGGAACAAAAAAACATTATCATATGATAGAAAAATGTTTAGGAATTTCTAATTTGTCAAATTGGATTGCACTAGTGATCAACCTGTCCATAAAACTATAAGAACTATGCTTCTCCAAGGAACCAAGATACCTGATCAAAAAGTATGATTAAAGACAGTAGCAATAAATAGGCTCTGTTCACTTAACGGTTTCTCTCCTTGTTGTGATAATCTACAAATAGATTCAACCAATTGATTATGTGATTTAGATTACAATTTTTCATTTTGCATGGAAAGTAGTCATCGAAACCTTCAGTCCTATCCTTGATGTATTACATCGTCTTTTCTATGATACTTTTCTCAAAAGAAGAATGAATGTGGTGATCAAGGTTCAAGAACCTACATGCTTGAGGATACCACGTACCTCTGTCTGTAGATACTGGATGCTTTCCGTGATTCCTTACTAAACCGGAAATGAATCTCTCTGCTATGAGCATGTTTCTTTCCTTAGATATGTTTAGTGCTAGAATTTGTCTGTTTCTTGGTTCTATGGCTACCCAAAGCCAGATATATTGAGAACCAACCTTGATCAGTGTTTCATCTATAATGTATTCTGCGATCCTTTTTCTCTTTGATGATATCTTTTTGGGATGATACTTTTGAATCCAGTTCCAAATAGAAACATGATTTCGTTTGAAAGTATAAGATAATCTTTCAGCTGCTCTTCTAAGCGATAGACCTGAAAAATACAAATACAGCCCATAGTATACTTTGAAGGTGTTTTGTTTCTGGTAATCAAAAAGAAGATAAAGTATCTTAAAGCTATAAAATTTCTTTAAGTGAACAGAGCCAATAAATACGATATTCAGCTAAAATATTACCAAATCAGAAAGAAATGATCAAATATAATAAACTATGTTAATTATAAGGGGAGTATATGAGTAGTAGAGATTTTAACCCATTTGACTGGTATAAGAATTTCTTTGGAAGGCATCCAAACAAGAATAGAGGAGGGGGATTCTTCGATGATTACTTTGCCGGATTTGAAGAGATGCAAGAGGAGATGGAGAGAATATTTAAACAATTTAATAATATACAATCCAATGCGCCCAAGGAATTGGTAAGAGAATATCAAGCGCCGGATGGTACCAAAGTGAGAGAAGTCGGACCAATAGTTTATGGATATTCGATGACAATTGGACCTGATGGCAAACCACATATAAGCCAATTTGGAAACGTTAAGAATTTGGCTGGAGGATCAAACAAGCAAGAACTAAATCTCGCTGGTATGGGCTCAGGACCAGCATTAACAGCTGAAAGAGAACCTCTAGCGGATCTAAATACTACTGAAAAGGAAATTAAAGTTATAGTAGAAATGCCCGGAATAAAAAAAGAAGATATTAAAATAAATGCAACTGAAGGCTTGGTGGAAATTATGACTACTGGTTCTCCAAGAAAATATCACAAAAGTATAGAAATACCAACAGAAGCAGATATCGATTCAGCTAGATCTAACTATACTAATGGTATTTTAGAAGTCGTTTTCAATAAAAAAGAAAATGTGAAACCAAAAGGTAAGGAAGTAAAGGTAGAATAATGTTGCACAATTGCCATTAATTTTTTGTTCATGCGGTACATGAGTCTTTCAAAATAATAAACTAAAATGGCAGAAGGAGAGCACTTGAAGAAGCTTCAAACCGATGTTGAAGATCTTCTTAAACGTATAAAGCAAGAACATTAAAAAGAGTTATCCTCAAAAATTGTCTCAGTAGCAAGCCTAGATGAATGGTCAACTATTATGGAATAATTCAGGTGATTCTTTAGTTTTATTTAACATAATGTAATGTCTATGCTGCTGCATATTCCTAATGATAGATTCAAAGCTTCCATAACGCCTTTGAAATTAAATCAGTCTATTATAGTTGTATAACATCATGTTCAAAAGATTTGAAAGTAAATAAGAGTAAATAAATTAATGACTTTGTGTGATTGATAATTGATAACCATACAAACAGTAAAGTCATTCAAGAGAATGGTCCGATTTCTTAACCTCATACTACAAAACACACCAGATCAATAATTGTCATTGCAATTCTCTTTAGGTCAAAGATTGATACTTCCTTTCCTAAACCTTTCTTTACAACTTGATGTTTAGTTTAGTTTACATATGATTCTATTGTACCCATTATTCTTTTATATTAATAATGATCATATGTATTGACTATTCTACAATTCGTAGTACAGTAACTGTTACCCTATATGAGTAACGAATGCCCGTTAATAAAAAGCTAGATAGCACGGGTTGAGGCTATTGAGTAAATAGTTACTACAGTTAGATATTCTAACTTGATGGTTGTAATTTACATAATTACATTTTCCCACATATGAATAGAATGGCGTTTTGACAGGTAATAAGTCGGAATTCTAGGTCACACGCTTCAACATGGCTCCTCCTTCATAGCTAGTAATAGTGAGTATTTTTTCTCAGCTTTCCTCTGAGACTGAAGAGAGTTGTAATTAGTGAATTGATAAGCATCGGCCTTATAAGCATCGGCGCCAGAAAAATATCGATAACATAGAGACAAGTCTATTCATCAATTTAGTATTTTGTAGAAACCGAACTATTGGTAATTTAATTTAACCTCCAAAATCAATTGAGGTATATGTGATAGAAGTAAAATCAATAGCTAGAGTTGAACCATGTTCCATTCAAAGAATAAAAGCCGGAGGTCCTAGCACGGTTGGATGAAGACAATAGTGGACATACAAATCAATGGACTCAACCATTTGTACAATCAAATACATCACCTGTTGTCCTTTGTGACCCCTGTACAGTTAAGCCTACTTTTACACTATCTAATTTTTCACCTTTAAACATCCTACAATGCAAAATAGAAATGGCAATTAATACTAATTTGATTTTGAGATAAAATATTATTCCTAGGTACAACACTGCTTTCACAAATAACAACTTGATTAGGTTGATTTCCAATTCTTACTTCATCTAGTGTCGCAAATTACTATTGCATCCATAAAGCAAGGTAGTATAAGTAAAACAAGATAAAATATTTGATGATTCGAGTTCACAATTAGTGGGTGATGATCTACGAGTCTCTCACCTCATAATCTACAATACTCTTAATGAGCAGCGTCTACCCCCTAGAGTCTACAAAAAAAACCGAATATGAACAATTAGAATCTTTATCTATGTTCTGAGATTTTAGGAATACCCACATGATTCTCACCATACTATAGATCTTGATGTTTTTTATCGCAGTGAACTTGCACACGGATAGGGCCTTCATCTACTAAACAACACGCAAATTTAGCAGAAAAGTCCGATTAGGGGTTTGTCTAGTCCGTAAAGTCCATAATTTCAGTTGCACTAATAGCCAAAAAGCTTTGAAAGCCAAGCCAGAGTGAATCAGGAGGGACTATGCACGTGAATTTGCAATACTCAATTTTAAAGATGAAATGAAAGATAAAAGCATCGGACTGTCATAGTTAAGTCATTGCATCATCTTGGAAAAAAAATTAATTTATCCATCTCAGTTCTTGATTTGGTAATGGTAAATGCTGGCAGTACTCCGAACCAGTCAATGCAAAATAGTTTGGATTTAGCTCGACATGTGGAACGATGGGGGTATAATCGATATTGGCTGGCAGAACATCATAACATACCTGGTATAGCAAGTGCAGCTACCTCAGTGCTCATAGGGTTTATTGCAGGAGGTACTTCTACCATTCGAGTTGGCTCAGGTGGGATAATGCTTCCAAATCACAGTCCTCTTGTCATAGCCGAGCAATTTGGAACCCTGGAGAGTTTGTATCCTGGTAGGATTGATCTAGGTATAGGTCGAGCCCCAGGAACTGATAGGCTTACTTCTATGGCCTTGAGGCGTGGTATTCTGAATGAATCAGAAGAAGATTTTCCCAACAGTGTAGAGGAATTAATGAACTATCTGGAACCCCAAACCATCACGAAGGAAGTAAGGGCTACCCCAGGAGAGGGATTGAATATACCTATCTGGCTTTTGGGTTCTAGTATATTCAGTGCTCAACTAGCCGCGGCGCGGGGATTACCATTTGCATTTGCAAGCCATTTTGCTCCTGCCTACTTGGAATCTGCTGTAAATATATACAAAGAACGATTTCAGCCATCTAAAACTCTACAAGAGCCTTATGTCATGGCTGCAGTAAATGTATTTGCAGCTGATACTGACGAGGAGGCAAGTCGTTTATTCACATCTGTACAACTAATGGCATTGGGAATGATTAGAAAAAACCATGGACTACTACAACCCCCAATAGACAACATCGATGAGATATGGGACCAACTTGAAAAATATGCAGTGGGTGAACGGCTCAAATACTCATTTGTTGGAAATCCTTCTAAGGTTAAGAAGGGTTTAGAATCCTTTTTGAACAGAACTCAGGTAGATGAAATCATGGGTGTTTCTCATATTTACGACCATACTGCAAGACTTCACTCTTTTGAGATTTTATCTTCACTCTGACAATAACAAAATATAGCAGATCACTATCCCTGAGCTATTACAAAAATAGTTAACCTGCTCCCTTTCTAAATTTGTCACATATGTCTTGATATTTCGATGATTATTTGATTCTATAAAATTGCCATTATTTGTTTTGTAATACAAGGCAATTCAAATCGTATGGCCCTAGTAATATTACCTTATTCTATGTTGCAGTAGGGCCACGACGCCAATAAAACCAGCAACATAATAACCAAAAGTCTGATGGTTCAACTCAATGACTTGAATTTTGGCATTAAATAGAATGATGTTCAAAATATTCAAAAGGGCTGTTGGTTGTATAAAGCTGGCGTTCAAATTTCGATTTAATAATGATGTCTGCAAATACTATGTTGTATTTACACTCAACGATAGAGAGTGCTAAGTGAATCTCCTAACTTTTGACCCATTGAAGGCGCAGAACAACTCATTAATAATACAAATTCAGAAACGGTTGATAGTTCCATCTTTGAACAAACGGATATTTCCTTGCTAAAGAATGGATCATACAATGTTAATCGACATTCAAGTTATTTATTACCGTTGCCACTAATTACAAGACAAGATATACAAGATAGGAGAACTCACCATTCTTTATTGTTGAAGAAATAAAAGAAGTAGTGATTACAGAGCTATTGTGACCAGAAAATTCCGCCAGTTGTAGACAATCTTTTAATAATTACTAATTAATCACCAATACATGGATAAAATTTCTAATTTTGACAAACAATATAGAAAACCTGCTTCTCTGATGATTGTTTTTGTAATATGGTCATCGATTTTTTCTATGATTGTTTCAATTAATACTGGAGATTTAGCTATTAGTTTATTCCCAACAGTTTTTGCTCAAAAGAATCAGACAGGAGTCGGAGATGTTCAAAAAGAGTCTTTGGTAAGAGATGAATCGTTGCAAAAACAGGACACAATAAACGATGATAATAAACTTCAACCCGGTATAGTTACCAATCCTGGACCCCAGAACTGTGGAATAAATCCAAATGCACCGCCATGCTGTACACCTGGAGAGGATAAAGGATGTATCGGCGAAGTACCCCAGAACTGTGGAATAAATCCAAATGCACCGCCATGCTGTACACCTGGAGAGGATAAAGGATGTATCGGCGAAGTACCCCAGAACTGTGGAATAAATCCAAATGCACCGCCATGCTGTACACCTGGAGAGGATAAAGGATGTATCGGCGAAGTACCCCAGAACTGTGGAATAAATCCAAATGCACCGCCATGCTGTACACCTGGAGAGGATAAAGGATGTATCGGTAATGATGATAATGTAAGTATTTTGCAATTAGGAACAAATCCACAAAATCTAAAACCAGGAGACGAATTTAAAGTGCTGGCAACGGTAATAAATAACTTGAATGTCCCAATAAAATATACTGGAGCCCAATGTGGGGGTTCACCTTTAGATATTCAATTTGATAACAATGTAAATATTAACTATGCCATAGCATGTCAGGCAATATCTACAGAAACACTAGATACTCATGAAACAACAACAGTACAAGGGAAAGGATATGAAATATTAACAGCAGAAAACCCTGGTAAGGTGAATGCACAAGTCACATTCAATTATGGAGTAGAAGGCGACGATGCTAATCAGAAACAAGTAGCAGAATCGTTTTCATTTGATATAATAAATTAACAGATAACATCCATCGCAATTCACCTTTCCTCAAAATCTTTATCAAACAACTTTTTTATCTGTCAATATGTTACCTTTTGTCATATAATTATAAAGTTCATAGGACAATTTTATGATTTCCACCGACTCAGCGCTATCTTCTATTAAATAGGCTGGTAAGTTTTTTTATCCTCGTTCATTAACAATTACACATAAGCTTAATAGTTAATCTTTCATCCTATTATCTGACAAAACCATGAATAAGTCAACACAATCGATTACCTTATTTGTCCTCTTGTTTATCTTATTTTCATTTAGTTGTTCATCGTCTACTATTTTTCTGTCATACGGCGCTTATTTCAAAGCACCTGCATCACCCGGTGGTCCGGTTCTAAATGACCCTAACCTTGTGGTCGAAAAAGTCAACAACAAACCATTAAACATTCCTACATCCTTAGCGTTCTTTGGACACAATGATATACTTGTAACTGAAAAAGAGACGGGTAAGGTAATTAGAGTATTGGACGGACAAGTTAAAGAGAATGTTCCTCTTCTAGACGTTGAAGTGGCTACTGCCATGGAGAGAGGTTTGTTGGGATTGACTCTTTTAAAAAGCATGAACGACACTAAAACGTATGTTTTTCTATATTACACAGAATCAGGTGGTGGTAAAGATGGTGATGATTTTAATGCCGGTGTAGAGCCTGTGGGTAACAGATTATACAAATATGAATATCATGACGGAAAATTGATAAATCCTACGCTTCTTTTGGACTTGCCTGCTACCCCTGTGAACAATAAAGGGGAGCACAATGGGGGCAAGGTGATAATTGGCCCTGATAGCAACATTTACACGGTAATTGGAGATGTGGGTGCTCACAGAACAGAATCTCAAAATGTTGTTAATGGTCCTGCAGCTGATGGTACAAGCGGCATCATCAGGCTAACTCCTACTGGTGAATTTGCCGGAGACCCTATTTTTGGAACTGAGGGTCCATTAAGGTACTATTATGCAATGGGTATCCGCAACAGCTTTGGTATGGACTTTGATCCTGTATCAGGTACCTTATGGGCAACAGAAAACGGACCAGCAGCGGGAGACGAAATAAATATGGTTGAACCTGGCTTTAACAGTGGATGGGCTCAAATCCAAGGATTTGCTGATAGCGATATTCTTAATCGCGGTAAATCTGCAGAAGATTTGTTGATTTTAGGAGATGCCAAATACAGTGACCCTGAATTTTCTTGGAACACTACTGTTGGAATAACCGATGCTAAATTTTTCTCATCTGACAAACTAGGTAAACAGTATGAGAACAACCTATTTGTGGGGGATATTAACAACGGCTATATCTACCGATTCACTCTAAATTCAGAAAGAAATGCTATCGAAATAAACAGAAGCTCCTATGAGGGAAATTTGGATATCTTGGCTGATAAACAGGTAAATACTCCGAAAGAGGTTATTCCACTCATATTCGGAAGTGGTTTTGGAGGTATTACAGATTTAGAAGTGGGACCAGATGGATATCTATACGTTTTGACTTATTTCGGAGAAATCTATAGAATCATTCCAAAGTTAGACCTTATTGATTCCGATAATTCTTTACATGCAAATAAATCACAGTCACCACTGACCCAAACCGCACCTTCCGTTTCTAATTCAACCATAGTACAAATAATGGGTATTGAGGGTGACAAGTCCTACAATCCTAATCCTGTAGTGGTCCAAGAAGGTCAAACAATTCTATGGGTAAACGGTGATGCAATCTCTCACACAGTAACCTCAAATTCTCATAAAAATGGATACGAAAATAACTCTGGAATATTGTTTGACTCTACCGCAATATTGCCGGGACACTTTTATAGTAAGGTGTTTGTTCTATCTGGCACTTATTCGTATTATTGTTTCTACCATCCTACCATGATTGGGCAAGTAATAGTAGAGTAAGTGACTATTTAGTTCTGATGAACTAATAAATCATTGATTACGAATTATTGTATTGATTAAAAATTTGTTTCACCTGATTACAAAAGGACTGTTAGGTGATAACAAGGAAAAAAATCCATGACAGAAGCAAAAATATAAAAAGAAATATTAACAGATGAAAAAATATGGTACAACGGCTAGAGGAATGTTATAGTTATTTTAAGATTTTCCTATAGTTATTGGGTATTATTTTATATTTCATCGATACCATCAAACCAAAAAAATCAAAAATGCTTTATTATTCTATCAATATCCGTTTGCTCTATCTGATCCACAGTTACTTCCGCTTCCAAAACAATCTTTTATTATAATTATTATATGATTTATTATACTACTTTTAATGATAGGTTCTATATGGTTTGTTTGTAATCAGTGTTTATTAAATGGTATCTAAGAAAGTTACACCAAAGGATGATAAGAAAGGATTAGCATCTGCTGATAAGGAAACACAAAAGAAGGTCGCAAGTAAAGGTGGAAAGGCCAAAGCCAAGGCCACTAGTACAAAGGCCACTAGTACAAAGGCCACTAGTACAAAGGCCACTAGTACAAAGGCCACTAGTACAAAGGCCACTAGTACAAAGGCCACTAGTCCTAAGAAGACCAGTGGCAGTGCTAAGAAAAAATAATATCTAATTCATAGTATATTATTTTTAATAAATTTTATTTCTTTATTAATCGTGAAACCATATGAAATAACCGCATGTTTAATTAAATAAGATCTGTCTTATGATAAGTCCTTTTTGCAAATAAGAGTATTTCGTAAATCCATATTGTTTTTGGTTAATTTATAAAAACAACTGTTTAAGTGATTCATATCTTTTGATATAATCAATTCCTTTTGGAGATATAACATAGTGAGGAACATCTGTGTATTTACTATTCAATAAGAGATTCTTATTAGTAACGGGTTTAATGAACTGATTAGATAATAATGATGATAAAGTATGTTTATTTGTTGAGATTCTGTACTTAGTTAGAGGGATAGGCTGGTTTTCTAAATAAAGCAGAGCATCATATACACATTCATAGTGGGTCCTGTACCCGTTTAATTTTACTTTTTGGCTACGAATTGCCACTGTCACGCCTGATTCAAACATCATAAAATAAATACAAATCTTAATACAACCATCGATTAAAAATATCCTATTATTATTGCAGTTAGATGTAGTAGTAAAATCATTGATAATATAGTCAAGAAAGCTAAAAAGTAATTTTGTCAGCGCAAATTAAGGCTTTCCAAATAAAATCTACCATACTTTCATCTTCAGTGTTCTATATAAATAGTAATTTTAAAAAATATGATTATTCTAAGTAGATCTTTCCAAAGTTGACTTTATCAAATACCACCGAAATAATGGCTTCATAATATTAATACTGCCGCACTAACTACCGTTGTCCATAGGCCATCCTTGTTTCCTGCAGCTGACTGGGTGAAATTTTGTGTTTTGTAAATCTTTCCTGAAAGTTTCCATTGTTCTTCGTTTTGATCCCATGAAAGTGTTGGATCAGTGGGTAATCCGATTGTTGTGGCAAGCATTTCCATGGCCAAATCCTCTGCATAATCTCCGGCCTTAGAAGCTGTTTCTCCAGTTGAGTGGTGTTCTGACAAATACCCATATTGAGCATCATCTGCTGGCCTAGCTAATCCAATGGATGCGGCAATTAGTCTGTTTGGCTCATTAGTAGCTGATCTCGCCATTACCGTAAAAACAATTTGTCCTGGTTTCAGATATCTTCTGCCTTCTCCTCTATTTACTATCTTGCACTGTGGTGGTTTGATACTAGATACCGATACCAAATTCAGATCGCTTATCGAAGCATCACGTAAGGCAAGTTCAAAGCTAGTGAGATAATCTTTGTGGGTACCTCTACCTTTAGTAAAAAACATAATTTTCGGAATATATGCCATAGGGTCTGACAATGGTATTTTTTTGCAAAGTTCATTCTCTCTAACCATCTCTAGACAAGTTGTGTAAAGGATAGGATAAAAACATGATTTTTGAATTGATCGATTGATTAACCGTCTCTAAGATGTATAGATTTTTTTGCCTTATAGATAAATCGACTTACCTATAGACATGTAATAAAGATCCAAGAAATTGTTATCTGACAATGTAAATCGGGTTTTAGACTTTAGAATGGACTCTAATTAATGATAAAGTTAAGAATCCAGGTGGTTGATATTTTTTTTGCATTATCATCTTTGAACTTGGTATTATGTATGCACAGAATTTTTATAGTAATCTTATCAATTAATCCATGTATATAACTAGAAAAGTATGATACATTCTATTTTCTCAATTATCATTACTTTTACCGATCACGTTATTCATTGAAAATTTGAATTGATTACCTTATACAATGGAGTCATATTGAGGATTTGTTATTGATGATTTACCAGCTTATATCGGTACATCTCAATATCGCAGTGAATGGTGATTTTTCTCAATGCACTTCAAACAGAGTTATACATCAACGCTTTCCACTAATAAGATTAAAATATATAATGGTGAACTTTGATTTAGTGGCAAAAGTCATAGCTTTCCATTCGTACAAAGGCGGAACAGGTAAAACCACTTTAGCAGTAAACCTTTCTGCAAACCTGGCGTCAAAGGGATACCATGTTTTACTTGTTGATATGGATGTCTATGCTCCAAGCTTATATGTTTATTTTAATATTCAACCAAAGAAATGGATTAATGATTACTTGAATGATAAAATTACCTTTTGTGATTCCATTTATGATTTCTCTCATGTATTGAAAGAATTTGATTCAAACACGCAGATTAACGATATAAAAGGCTCCTTTCATGCTGTTTTTTCTAATCCATCAAAGAAAGAAATAACCGATTTAGATTCCGTTATGAGGAAGGATTCATCAAAGTCTCACATGTTAAAAAAAATGTTATTTTTAAAAGAAACAGGTATTACAGTTACAGACTATGATTATATCATTCTGGATACAAGTCCGGGTATTCGATATTGGTCAATTAATTCCTTGGCCATTTCGGATACTATCTTTTTGTCACTAAAGATGGATAATATAGACGTGGAAGGTACTAAACATATGGCTATGGATGTGTATGGTTCTTTTACAAGTTATGGAACTAGATCTTATTTGTTGTTGAATAGAGTTGCAGGCTATTGCGAGCCTCCAGTAACCCTTGATACAGGTAACTCTAAGTATGGTGAAAATATTTCTTCTTTTAGGTCTTTGCTATTAGAACAAAATGAAACAATTAATAATTTGGAAAAGTTAATAAAAATGGATGTAGTTTCGATGATCCCTTGTTATTGTGATATGCAATTTGAAAGACAGGAATATTTAACTGTCTTAAAAAATCCAAATCACCCTTTTTCAAAGAAAGTCGATGAATTATCAAAGAAAATCGAATAGTTCTGATATCAAATCCGGCTGTTGAGGATCGCTCAGTCTCAAAGCTCATAGACCTCTCAAAAGAAAAAAAGAAATATCTACCTAACATAGTAATGTAGATGAAACATTTCCCTGGTAATGACATAATAGGTAGAAACCTACAGCGACCTGATCTTGGAGTGTATCTAATTTCTGGGCCAAAGTTATCGGGAAAATTACACTATTGCAATAATTTTATATTAAATGGCCTGACAGACGGGGTTTTTTGTATTTGTATCAGCTCTTCATTCATAGAAAAAAAATATAAAAGCATTTTTTTTTCGGGGTTGGAGAGCTTGTGTCTTAATTTAACAGTGTTAAATCCATATACGTTAAAGGGATATGATGGAGCCAGTTTTGAAAATAGTCAAGCGCTCACACATCTTTTTGAAGAGGTTAGACAAATAATTGAAACCCACATAAATCGACCTGTCTACTTTGTGTTAAGTTCATTGACTAACTTTCTAGAAAATTTTAACGATCAAGATGTAACCAAATTTGTAACTAGTTTGGTCTTTCTGCTTAAAAACCATGAGGTAAATTCAATATTTTCTATTGATAGCACAGACCCCAATTCATCCATATTTATTAACAAGGTAGCACATCTTTTTGACGGACTATTTGAAACTAAGTTACCTTCAGATCCTTCTCAGTCGCAAAAGTACATAAAACTAGTATCTATGTTTGGGAATACTAAATGTAAATCAGATTGGATAAATTATACACTGGACGATAACAATATCATAACATCTATTAGTAATCAAACTAGACTAATTTGCAATTTATGTAAGGAACAGATTGATGAATCTCCAGTATTCTATCAAGAACTTTCTTTTCATCAGGAACATCTAGCCATTTACATGAAATTAGTTAATTTTTACGGAAATTCTAAAATTGCAGAATTTGGATCATCTGGAATTTTATATACAAATTTCTTCTTTATTGATATAGTTGGATTGTCAGATCCTTCTCTGTCGGTCAAAAATCAGATAGAAAAGATCCAGATACTAAATAATTTGATCAATTCGTGTAATTCTTATAAAAAGGACCGAGAGAAGAAAATTCTTCCTACTGGAGATGGTATGGCGATCGGTTTCTTAACCGATCCTAAACTACCTGTAGAATTAAGCCTGGAACTTCACAAAAAACTAGGAATACACAATTCAAATTCATCAAATCAATCTATAATACAAGTGCGAATTGGAATTGGTTCGGGACATGTTTTTATAGTCAATGATTTGAATGATAATCAAAATTTATGGGGTCCAGGTATAATACTTGCTAGGAGAGTTATGGATTTAGGTGATCAAGGTCACATATTGATCGAAGGAAGTTTTGCAAATAACTTATTTAGTATTGACAGTGAATTAAAGAAAGACATACATTATCTCGGGAGTTACTGTATAAAACACAACCAAAAAATTGATGTTTATTCCCTATATAATCAGTACGCCGGCAATGCAGAAATTCCACAAAAATTTTTAGATTTACCTAAATCCATTTGATACATTCTATATTATTTCCACTAAATCTTCAAATTCTTAATTGTTAAATAACCAATAGCATCCTTATGGAATTCATTTCCTATTGCTGGCTAAATTGTATTACTAACCAAATTTAGTAATACTGTTTCTTTTTAAAGGCTTGTCTTTAAACATTTACAATTATTGGCGATAATCCAATTTTTATTGCTCGTATTAGTACCATCGTATCGTCTTTGCCTAAGAATAATGGTCTTCCTTTTTAGTGAGGGACCTCTTAACAGATATTAATTGCATATCAGTCATTTTTGAGAATGTTTTTATATCTTTATCATACCAAAAACCTGTATGGCTATTTTTCTTGATGTTCATAAGGTGCCATTTAAAGAAGAAAATCTCCAAGAGCTGGTTAAGGCTCCCATAGACGAATATGGGGTCACACACGTCAACTTATTCTACAATATGGAAGCTGGTGTATGTTTTTGTTTATTAAGTGCTCCCGATAAAGAAGCCGTAATTAAGCATCACGATAAGGTTAACATAGAATGTGAATGGATTACAGAAGTTAGTATGGCAACAGGTAATGAATCCCTAAAATTTACCACCAAGTGAACTTGTATATATGCATAAGATTAACTTGGGGTACAAATCGGGTGTTAGAATAATGGAAATTGACATAAAAACAAAACAAAAAACCTTATCAATTATTTAAAATTTGTTACCTTCGGGTTCCATTAGAAGGTAAATTTGAAAAGATAATCTTATATTCGTATGTGGGTTAATAACCTTAAGTTATTAAAAATGCCCACAGGTTCTGGCATAAAGGAAGTCAATGTAAAATATACCCTTGATGAATCCATCAATCTTATACTTAAAATATTTTCTAATACCGAGCAGCATTTGGAAATAATTATAGATCATGATTGGTTATGCCATTTAGTGGAGTATTCATCAATTCTTACATTCTTCAGGAAATTGAAATTGCGCAATATCGACATCAAGATCGTAGTCGAAATTGACAAGAAGAGCGCAAATTATTCTAAGCGTCTAATGAAATTTTCTGATATAAGACATTCAGATAATCTAGAGGGGTGCAGCTTTAGGAACGAGCACTCATATTGTTTCTGCCACTTCTCTGAAAATGGATTAAGCGATCTGGAACAAGAAATCGAGCCACTGGAGAAATTGACTCAATTCTTTTACGTGGATAACAGGAATTTTGTCAAACAACAAGATTCTTTATTTAAGCATCTATGGGGTGATTCCGTTCCAGCAAGGGAAAAAATAACAGAAATTGAAAAAAGTGTAATGGAGGTCATACTAAACCATGAACCCCAGTCAGAAATAGATGCCAATTCAAGTGAAATACTTTTTCGGATTGTGGGATCTTGTGTAGATCAAATACTGATCTTAATTCCCTCAACTAATCTCTTTTGGGATTTTTACAATAGCAATCTGTTTGTCTCAATCTCAAAGATGTTAGTCAAAGACGTGACGGTAAAGATCCTAATTCACTTGGAAGAAGGACAAACGGCCGTAAAGGATGAAATACGATATAAACTCAAGGAACTATCTCAGGATTTGGACATTAATACTAATTTTTTCTCCAAAAAAATTCCTCAATTACATCTATCAATAATTGTAGACAATGTTGTTTTGGTAGAAATTGATTACGGGAACGAAGGATTTGTTCTTTCAACAAAAGAACTTGACCCAATAGTGTCCTTTTCCATTAGTGATACTCGGGTATCGTCCTCAACTTCAGTATTTGACATTTTGTGGATACAGTCTGATTTTGAAAGACAAAAAAAGATTAAACAAACCTATTTTGATATTTTTAAAGGATTTAATATGAAAAGCGAGAATTACAGTAGAGATTGGAATTTTGAAAAAAAAAGTAACAAATAATCTAGCTTCTATGCCCTTAATATTCTTTTAAATAACATCCTTCGTTGGTTTTTTTCATATTGATTGAAACATTGATTAGATTTCTAGAATCTAACCATTTTGCCTACTATTAGTGTGTTTCTATTAATGGGCTCATACCAGTGCTTCTATGTTCAAAGAATTCTGACGTTTTCCATCATGTCTACAAATCAATATTATAACAAGATATGCATGCAGGTAAATTTATCAATATTTTTCGATAATTTATTTCGTTTATTTAATGATCAATGAAATTCACATTAATGAAATAAACAAGAGGGAGAGTTAAACGAAATTAAACTGTATTTTTATTCCATCATGATCGTAAACATAAAATGAAGTTTTTTGGTGAAAATCTGAATCAAGTATCTTTTCATCCATCGAGATACCATTATTAATGAGGTGGTTTTTGAATGAGTCTTTCTCTTTATTGTTATTGGGTATCATGATTGCAAAATGGTCTAGTCCTACTTTACTCAAGTCATTTGCACTATTAGGTAGGATGTTTGTCCCAATCCATGCATTTGTGGCAATGTGATGATGATATCTATCTGCGGCAAAAAAATGGGCTCCTGGATACGAAGCAGTATGGTAAAGTCCAATCATATCCTGATAGAATTTCTTGGCTTTAGTAAGGTTTGATACGTGTAAATGAACATGACCTATCGATGTTTTCTCAGGAAGACCATTCCATGCTTCATAACTTTCATGATTTAATAAATCCTTGACATCGAGTGATTCTGTTACCATGTGTATTTTGTTTGCATCAGTCCATGTCCATTCAGATGGTAGCCTATCATGGTAAATCTCGATCCCGTTATTATCGGGGTCGTGGAGATATAAAGACTCAGAGACGGCGTGGTCGGCCAAACCTTCATAGTATCGTGGATCGAGATTTTTCTTAATGTGCTGGAGAAATGATGCTAAAAATTTTCTTTCAGGCAGTAATATGGCAAAATGATAAAGCCCTGCCTCTCTTTTTGTTAGGCTAGGATTGTTTGATACGCTACTATTGACACCATCTATCTGACTCAAGACTAGCAATGATGAATTCTCATCCTGTCCAGGCTCACGAGAACCAAGACATACTATATTTTCTTTTGGTTTGTTTTCTAATATCTTAAATCCTAAAATGGATTGGTAAAAATCTATGGAATTCTGTAAATTAGAGACTTTTAGGTGAACATGATCAATCTTTAAAGATGGGTCGGCGATAAATCTATTTTCTTCATCATTATTACTATATTTACTATTATAACTACCATTCATATATATATTTTAATTCTGATCTATTTAATACCAAATGCCATTTCAAAAGATCAAAATAAAAAACTAATTAGATAAAATATGGGAAATTTGTTTTGAGGTAGTAAATTTCTCTTTTGATTTCTTTCTAACGGAACATGGGATTTTATCATAGTATAGCTGTTAGTAACAAGAAGTAGTTTTATTTGACTCTAAATGATCTTGCACATTATATTGTAACCTGTGATCATACTAGTTGGTAATTCAAATAAAAAAAGTAGTTTAGTTTACTGCATGAGAATAAGTAAAAAATTACTTCGTTCTTACTTTGTACTCATTAATTGTCCTCTTATTTCACCATCTGGATATTGAACTGTGTGAATGTTAACATAAGTACTATTACCCTTGATTGCAGTCATTAAGTCAGAAACTGTTTTTCCTTGTAACGGTCCTTCCAAATTAATTCCTGTTAGAGTACCATTTATAGTAAGCCCATTTTGATTTGGATTCTGCGTGGGATCGAATGTGAATAGAGTCACTGCAATTGGTCCGTTTTCTCCTAGAATTCCACTGTGGATATGAGCCGCGGTTACATTCTGGATGCCAGAAGCATTAACGGAAAAGTCTAGTGTATCATTGTTTGGGAGAATGGGGCTAAATCTTGCCTCTCCTGTTGCTTGAGTATCCACTGCTGGAACTTCCTCTTGACCAGTAAGGTTAGCAGCAAAATCGTGGTTTGCAAATGCTGTTGATGTACTTGAAACTGCTGATACCGCAAAGACACTTCCTAGTGCTAGAGCGATGCTTAGAAATAACATTCTGTTATTTTTGATTGTCATCCACTTAATGTCAATAATGTGGTATATAACCACTTTGTTAAGCTTCTCAGTCTTCTAGAAATCTATCACGGTCCAAACCATCACTAAAAATATTTTGGTTAGTTGGAGCAATATTTATCAAATAACCATATTTGGATAATTCTAAATACTATCTACATGACTTTGCATATTTTTCAAAGTGTGGATGGTCATGTCTTGTGATTCTATATTTTTGTCGATTTATGATTTTACTTCCCAAGAAGAGTTTCATTCCAAAACCATTACGTCATGTTACAATACCAAAATGGCCGCAGATTACAAAGGTGGTAATAATTATCCTATTGTAAATTGATATTTGTTGACCATAGATGTCGGTAAACCCATATATCTAAGACCCAAGACCTGATGAGGGTTCCAATGATGGAAACTCTATGAAAAAAGTATAGTAGTCAATCCCATAGTAGGATGACGCTATAATTTTTAGACCTTATCACTTGAACTATTGATAACCGGCCATTTTTTCTTACGTAATGAACCCATCATGGTGTGATTCAGATTGAGATGAGCTTGTACAAGTTCTTTGGGCGTCAAAGCCATCCACTGATTTAGCGAAATATCTTGAAAGCGAGAACTTTTAAACATCTCCAGGAAACGCAATGGTTTATCACCAATATTTTCGATATAGTGACCCATCGCAAATGGGACATACCCGACATCGCCAGCCTGGTAGTCAAAAGTCCGTGCTTTACCTTCTGCTGCAAATACTCCCATCCGGGCAGAACCTTCAATATAATATTGCCATTCATCAGTATTTGGATGCCAATGCATCTCTCGCATTCCTCTTGGCTTGACCTCCACAAGTCCTGCCGCTATGTTGGTTGCTTCTGGGAAATTGGACGAATCGATCAGACGAACCGTACCACCACAGGTCGCCAATGGCTCTTGATTCAGAAAATGATAGCTAAAAGATCTTTGTCCCTGATTGCTAACGATCTTGTCAGATGCTAATGGCCCAGGTACCTCGGTAGGAAACATGTAGTACTTGTGATCAAGTTCGTGCATCAGAATATTGGCGAATTCGATCATTTGCAAGCCAAAATTCTTTGCTAGTACTTCTTTGGGGGTATGGGCAAACCAATCGGTAATGAGAAACGTTGAATCTTCAGAAAAGTTGCCATCATCAAAAACGAGGAGAAACTCGCAGCCTTCTTCTAATCCTTGGATCGAATGAGGAATACCGGGAGGAAAATACCATATATCTCCAGTACCTACATCGTCTAGGAAGTTACAACCATCTTGGTCAACTGCACTTATTCGTGCCCTTCCGTTGAGCATATACGCCCACTCCGCCTCCTTATGCCAGTGCAATTCGCGTACTCCTCCGGCATTTAACCGCATGTTAACGCCAGCGAGCGTCGTAGCGATAGGTAACTCTCTTGCTGTTACTTGTCGTGTCCATCCACCTTTCTGAAGTCGATTGTGTGCCAAAGAAAATGAAAATTTCAAATTCGGTAATGTACCTGAATCAGGTACTAGGTGGTGTAAGAATATCGGGGTTCTGACGGTCCAATTCTTTATTACGTGGACCAGGATCGGTTCCACCAGTATCAGGTCTAATAGGGTCTGGTATGGATCTTTCTGAGACCCTTTTATAACACCACTTCTTGATTAGGGATAATAAGGCTGGTATTATTCATCCCACTCTTTGATGACCATGAACAACTAAAGGTTTTCTTATCTTGATTTACCTTGTTAGTTTTAAAATATTTCCAAATATCTGCCATTTTTTGCATCATATACGTAAAGCCAAACCAAGGAATGATTTATACTTAGTGGAATACGGGATGCTGGTATGTATCAGAATAATCCCACCAAAGTCAAATTAGTAATTTGAAAATTGCAATTCAAATGGCAAAATTTATTTGCAGTAATGTGCTGACCTTTTTGATTCATATGCCACGAGCCTGTCAGAATGATCTTGCAAGGTATACTATACTGTCTCAATATTAGTAAAGAGATAAATTGAAAATAAGATGTTTATCCATACTGTCCTTTTGGATCTCTCCTATAAACGGGACAACTTTATCAAATATCAAATATCTTTTAAGCGCCATCATTTTCGTCCAAATGGGATATTTATGGTGGTACTGCTGAATAGTTATCGGATATGGACCATATTTGTAAACAGGCAAGGATAAATTTGAATTCCAATAAAAAAAATGCCGTGAATATAGAAAAAAATAACACGAAGATAAATGATAAAGTTAGATTGTCATTAAACTAATTCTTGTGTTTTAAACGGGTTAAATTTTACCATAAACTAAGAAAGGACGACCTCCACAATTAATCTCATGAGCGAAGTATATGCAATTTCTGCAGTAACTCTAATTATCAGAAACATGAAAAGATCTTGTAGCTTTTACTCTAAAGTACCTGGTTTTGAATTGATTTATGGTGGGTCTATTGATGATCCGTTTACTACTTATCAGATTGGAAAGCGTAAGCAGCATATGTATTTGAACCTCGAACTCGAAGGTTCTGCAAGTAGCACTTGTTTTAGTAAGTGTCAGCCTAGATTTTTTGGTAGAATAATTTTTTACACGGCGGATGTAGACAAATTATATTCGTATTTTGTCAATAACCCGTCTTTCTCGAATTTAATTCTGCTTGTTCACGAACCAGTGGATGCCCCTTGGGGAGAAAGGTATTTCCATATAAGGGAACCAGATGGACATGAACTTTCATTCGCTCACCCTATGAAAAAGAAACCTATCCAGCAGAATTAATATGATTAATTGTCTCTCTGAATTTGAAATTATGATTATTGATAAGCGAATTTCAATGTCAGTTCCATTACCATTTAAAGCGATTTATTTTGTTCAGATCGTGTTATCTGCTATTGAGATGAATGAGTATTGAACAATGTCCTAGAGGTTGATGTTGATATTTTAAACGGATTTACTCCTAAATCTGGTAATCTACTCTGGCCAAAAAACATAAAATTTTTTAGTCGTCTAGAATTTCAAGAACGCAAAAGGATGAAATAATATTTTCTGCAAAGCGTTACAATTTTTATACTATGATGTAAATGTAAAGGAGTATGTATGCTTTAAGGTTAATACTATTGGTCTGTATGCTTGCAACCATAACTTTTATTTCTGGAATAATAGGATTTTCGCTTCAAATATATGCTAACACTCCAACAACAGCGGAGCTTCCTGCAACCGTTGGAAACGCATCACCATCAGATTTGGGATTAACAAATAGTACCGTGCCAGCAGAAAACACAACAACAGTAACACCCGTAACTCCTCTGTAGCAGATGAGAGGAAAATTTAGTAAAAGATTGGATAACATACTCACAAAATAGAAACATGCTGGAATCACTATCAGGGAATTGGGAAAATTAAATAGGTAATGCAATAATAGATATATCATTGATATTCAAAATATTTATTTAATATACTGTTGACTCTTTGACTATGAAATTTTTAATACGAGTTTCCTTTCCTACTTTACTTGGAAACGAAATGGTAAATGATCCAACCTTTTTAAAAAAAATAGAAGAACATATAAGAAACACAAAGTCAGAATCTGCATTTTTTACCCTTTCTGATGGAGAAAGGACTGCTATGTTTGTAATGGATATATCCTCTCCTGACCAAATGTATAACGCTTGTGAACCTTTGTTAATGCTAGGCGGAAAGGTCCACCGGGATATGATAATGACCCTAGATGACATAAAAAAAGGACAGTAACTTTTTTATAAATCGCTACTAATTTCCATTTTTATATGAATTATTGTTACCTTTACAGGTTAGATTGGGTTGTCTTGAAGACCATGATGTTGGATCTATCCAAAAATGTGTTCCACTATTAAAAATAACAGTTCACAAAAAGGAGTTTAAAGATCGATTTATGCTATGGATAGCAAAAGCCTTTTTAACTTGCTGATTTAACAATGAGAAGTGAACAGGAGTTATATAATTGTCGTAATGACCCTAGTGGTGCCAATTTTCTTAATTGCATTAAATCAAAATCTATCTTATCCATTGCAAGAGTATGCACAATAAACAACACTGCTAATACTATTTCTAGTAATGTTACATCAGATATGGCCAATAAAGTCATATCTGAACAGCCAATTGTTCTTCGTGGAATTGTCTCATCCGAAGATTTTAATAATGTGACTTTGAAAGCTGGGGATGATCCACATAGTGCACCACTGCTTCCTAATAGGGATGACGAAACAATATAATCTGGTATAGTAACGTTTACTGCAACGAAACAGGTGGAAGCGGGTATTAGCCACAGACTGAATATTGACAATAATACTTTTTCTCAGCTTGATACAGATAGACTTGGAGAACTATATTCTGGATACCATACTGACACAGGAGAACGCGGAACCCCCGGTGTCTTAAGTGCTCCGTCAGCTATCGTGACTGATTATGGCACTGCATCTCCATATTTCTCTGCATCCATTCCTTTCGTGGGTGATTCAGTATGGCTGAGAACGATTAACGGCGAACCTTTTATTGCAGTATGTGAACTATTTGCAAAGATAATTCAACCTGAAGGAGTTGTCAATCTGGAAACAGCCCTGATTGATTGATCCTACTAACATCTATCCTCAGATGGTTTTTTCCTAACGATTGCCTTTTGGGAATTGCTTTTATGGTGGGTTAAAGAACACGGGTTATTCTCGCTCCGAAAAATAATTTGAATGACAGATGGAGACATAATGATAAGATTTAATGATTGTGATTATTTTCTTACTCTAATTTTTTTTGATCATTTGCAACTTTGATCATATTCTCCTTTTCATGGTTTAATTCATCATCAGTCAAGTTGATGGCCGATATTATTGTGGGATTAGCCCCATTTGGAGGATCATCAATAAAAATGATTACGTGGGTAGACGTCTTTAATATACTAATTACTGATTCATCATATGATGGCAGGTTCAATTCGAGATCTTTTATTGGAACCACAGATCCTAGATCGTCAATATCCAGTAAAGTAACATTTACCTTGTGTTCTACATCGCTAATTTTATTAATCTTAACTAGCACTAATATAATACATCGCCATCTTTAATACATTTTTCTACTGGCCAGATATCATATACGTAGGAACCAGGGGGATATTTTACATGATAATACGACTCGGAAGTTAATCTTTCATACTATTAGACGCTCTATATGTTACATAAGGTCAACGCAAAGATATAAAAATCAAATCTTTTTTGAAACAGTCTAAATTAACCAGATCAATGAGAATAACCATGACATTAGATTAACCATACGAAATAATATCACATGAAGATCATAAAATAATTGAAATCACCAATTTTGCTAGGTGTAATCACAAACATCAGTATCCTATTTTTGTTTCGGTGTCCTGAGACCGTATTTGATGCTTAATATGATGGTGAACATCGTAATAATTCTATCTTATGTTATTATTACATAATGTAAGAAAACTTTATATAATGTAATGTGTATTACATATGTAGGTGTATATGATAAATGAGCAATAAAGACATTATACCAAGCGATTGGATTAGCAGATTCTTTGAGACAGGTCTAGGAAAAGGCAGAGGAAGAGGATTAGGATTGTTTAACAGAGATGCATTCAGCGATTTTGATGATATCCATAAGGAAATGAATAGAATGTTTGATGTATTTAATGATATCTCAAATAACGCCCCAAAAGAACTCGTAAGAGAATATGAAACAAAAGAAGGTGGTAAAGTTAGAGAAGTAGGGCCAATAGTGTATGGATATTCAATGACTATCGGGTCCGATGGTAAACCTCATGTTCGGGAATTTGGAAATATCAAATCTTTGAATGACAGTTCTGTAAAAAAAATAGGAACACAACCTGATAATATCTCCCAAATATCTGCAGAAAGAGAGCCATTAGTTGATGTGAACTTGACCGATAAAGAAGTCAAAGTAGTGGTTGAAATGCCCGGTATCAGAAAAGAAGACATAAAAGTGAAAGCATATGACTCGCAAGTTGAAGTAACAACATCAAAGGATGCTCAAAGAAAATATCATAAGAATATAGAACTTCCAGAGCTAGCAGAAATTGAGACTGCAAGATCAGCATATAACAATGGCATATTGGAAATAACCTTCGACAAAAAGAAAGTTACTAAACCCGCAGGTAAGGAAATCAAAATAGAGTAGATACAATTACATTCCAGACATTCAATAATTCATTTTTTTAGCAATTTTCTAAAATAATAATCACATTTCAGTTTTATTTTGTTCAAAAGCATTTGATATTAACAATATTTTATATGAAGGCGAGTGTATGCGGTCATAATCGAAAATAGACCAGGATAAACAGTAAGGAATCTAAAACTACCAGTCATTCACCTTTCTCAAGAACCTTTTAATCCTATTTGGATACCATCTGTTCTAAAAAAATGTCAAAAGGCCTTTACAAATCATGAAAAATATAAAAAGTAAATGGTGTATCTATAACATGGATACCCTGGAATTTGATCTTTCTACGATAGAGGCGCATCTTAGATATAATCTATTAATTTCTCTAATAACTCCTAGACCAATCGCCTTCATTTCTACATTAAGCGATAAAGGAATCCCAAACGCGGCGCCCTTTTCGTTTTTTAATTTGATGGGGAATGACCCTCCAATTGTGGCTATTGGTATTGGCAAAGATGAAACTCGAAAAAATGATTTGAAAGATACTGGGTATCATATCCAAATGACAAAGGAGTTTGTCATAAATATTGTAAACGAAAGTAGTTTAGAGCAAGTGAACATGACATCCATTGATTTTCCCCCAGAAATTGACGAATCCGATATTGCCGGGCTAACCAAGATACCCTCTATAAAGGTGAAACCACCAAGGATCGCGGAGTCACCAGCTAACCTTGAATGCCGCCTAGCAAGTACCGCAGAAATTGGAAACACCCGCATAGTGTTGGGGGAAATTATCTACCTGCATGTAAAGAAAGAATTTTTGGATCCTTACGAGAATCAAACGGTCCTACCGATCTAATCTCCCCAGTTGGGAGGATGCACAAAAACTGTGTATATACCCGAACTACTGATTTGTTTAATGTACCGCGTCTATCTTTTAAAGAATGGAAAGAGCAGGAAAAGAGTAGTAAAAATATATGAATAGGAATAACCATGGAATGTACCATGTTACCCTCTATAGCCATAGATCCTCCGAGTAATATTGATTTTTATTCTAACGATTTGGGACCTCGGCTTGTAAAGTTCACGCTAAACCAAGATGATGCAATGTCGCATCATCTTTATTTCGGTGATAAAACAAGCCGTCTAGGGACAATACTTACATTTTTCCACTGGCAAGAAATACCTATGGGGTGCCGAGGCCCCTGTCTGATCTATCTGGCAAACAGGTATTATTGCACCAGGGTCAGCGGATCCAATATTACCAAAAGAGCAAGTAAATTGTCTTTTACGACTATTGCAGGTTTATGTTCCCATGAAATATTCTCATATTCATATCTAGTAAAGAGGATGTAGTTTATCAGACAATTTTATAATTCGCTAGAATTTCAATCAAATTCCAGCAACCAATAGTATTGACTTAGTAACGAACAAGTGAAAAACGCTTGTAAGTGAAATTTGATACTATAATAAGTGAAAATAATTATTTCCTGGTCGGGATTTAACGAATCAATATAATTTGCATCCAGACGAGCGTATTTCAACTCACCTGGATGTAAGCATCAAGCCTAAATGATGCATATCATGATGACACTTCATGAATATTAAATATTTGGATGACCTTTCATTGGGATGATACTCTAGAAAAATAATCAAATTCATTGAAAGCAAATGAATGAAAAACTTCAGCTTATTAAAATAAGCATGAAAACACGTTTAATCGTACCGAGTAAAGATATTTTGTATGTGGTAAACCACATCTCCTACCCAGATAATACGTAAATCTCAAATGTCTTACAGGACTAAATCAAGATTAATCTCCAAAGTCTAATTAACTATTGTTTTAAATAAAAAATGATTATATTAAAAAAATAAATTAATTAACTTGGTCTCCAAATGCAGTTATGTTAGTGGTCGCCAATCTAATATGCGAAACGACCTCAAACAAGTTAAAAGTATACTTTTCATTTGGCTTTAATATGAAAGATGGCTGCGTAACATATTCATTGAATTTGCCCAAACTATTTCCATCTTTGTCAAAGAATTCACCAGTGATTTCAATATCATGCACATCAAATGTATTATTATTCCTTACTGCTCCATCCACTTCTACCATACCTTGTGCAGTCTTGGAGGTCACCAGATCCTCTACAGGCATAAACACCTTTCCAGATTTTTGATTACTGTTATTCTGATTATCAGCAGTTTCATTTACCTGTGCTCTTGCACTATTTTTGAATTCATAAAAAGGGTCTGCAGATGAGGCAACCATCAATAGTGACAAAATGATAGTAATTTCCTTTAACATCATTAATTAATAGATGGTATTCCATAATAAATTTTCTTATTGAATTATGTTAAACCGTTTGAATATCTGAGGAATAAATACATCTGGAGATGGAGAATACGGGTAATAGTAAAAATTCTCTAGATAAAAGAAGGGAATTATTTGTACCAGTTTGGATGTTTGGTAATTAGAAGTTGTGAAAAAAAGGAATATCAAATACTTTTTCAAAAGAAAAACCAATTGGAAGATAGCTTGACAACAACAACTTATTCTATATAGAACGATCGTGCTGAAAGTTTTATAATGTTCATTGTCGCAAATGGATTTTATAATTGAATTTCTATATCGGTTGTTCTGGTTGGAGTTACAGTGGATGCAAAGGGACGTTTTATCCAAATGATTTAGATAGCAAAGATTATTTTCATATTATTCCAAATTTTTTGATTTTGCTGAGGTTGATTCGACATATTATAATATTCCATCGAGGTTTGCGGTTAGAGATTGGAAAGACAAAACACTATCTGATTTCAAGTTTACATTAAAGTTTCCAAAGATTATACCACATGAAAAAAAACCTGAGATTGTTTTCCAAGCCGTTATCCATTTTTTTTATTGCTTTAGAGCCTTTGATTGAAAAAATCTTGTTATTACTGATTCAGCTTCTACCCTATCTAACTGTGAAGAAGAGGTTTGAGTCATTCTCTGTAATGACTCAATTTTGATACCCGATTTAGATATGCGATTGAGTTAGACATTCCTCCTGGTTTGAAGAAGAGATATTTGATTATCTAAAAGAGCAAAACATGTCGCTGGTTTGGAGTGTTAGAGAGGAATCAACTACCCATACAATAATAACATTCGATCAAATTTAAGCTAGATTTATTGAGGATGGAAGTATAAATGAAAAAGATTTTGGCAAAGTTGTAAAGGGAGAGGATCGAACAACAGAAATGATCTAATATATGAGAAAATTTGAGAGGATACAAAATGCTGAAAATAATATCCACGACGTGCTAATTGCCTTCAACAATCACTTTGCGGGATTTGGTCCTCAGTCCGTGAATGATTTCTCGAAGACTACGAACAAATTGGAGAGATATTGGAAGTGACCTAGAAAGTCGGCAACAAAACAACTCAAATCAAGCCCATGGTAGATACCAATCAAGTATATCAGATTTTAGCAGATTTCATTTTAAAGCATAGAATCTGGATTAACATTATGCATTCTAATATGCTTGGAATAACTGATGTGTATCATTAAGAATGTGTATGAGGAAAGTCCGTGATTATTCACTGATGTTTTTACCATCCGATATCACTAATGCCATATAGCACAACCGGACCCGGCCAACTACTCATAAATGTAAAGAGAAGAAAATATCGAGCGATATTATTAGTGTGAATCTATAATAATTATAGCGTATTTGATAGATATTTCTTTGCTTTCTCTAATACCTTTTTTTCATTCTCGGGCAAAGGCTGATTGTTTATTAATTCTTTAAATTGTAGCGAATTTATGATTGCCTTTCCACCAAAGTGATTATTAAAATAAACAAAAATCGTATCAGTATTTTCCTTTATTCTATTGATCTTACTTACCCATGGAATAAGTTCCTTTTCAGAATACAGATAATCATACCAATAATGATCTCTAGTAGTGTTTCTCCCATGGAATCTAACTACCGCCAATTTATTAGATGTCAAATTATTTTCATTTGATAAAAATCCAAGATTCTCTTGCGCAGGAGAATCAGTGAAGACGGATGCAATACTAAAGTGATGGAGTAATTCAAACACTCCCTCCGTATTCCATGAATTATGCCTGAATTCTATGGCGATATTGTTGTGATTTTTGAGATCAGATTGATTTCTCAGAGCATTCAAAAACTTTTCCAATATATTGGACTCATTAATGGTAAAACTGGGTGGAAGTTGAATTATTATCGAGCCTAATTTCCCTCTACTTTCAAGTGGAGATATTTTTTTGAGGAATTCATTCAAATCAGGTACCACATTCCTGTTGATATCTAATCTCTTTTCATGCGTAATTATTTCGGGGACTTTGACTGATATTTTAAAATCGTTAGGAGTTGTATTTGCCATTCCTATAAATAAACCTTCATGCATGTGTTCATAGAATCTCTTGTAGAAAGTAGCATCCATCTCGACAGCATCAAAAAATTGAGAATAATATCTCAGTTTTCTCGTTTTATTATCTGGGTAAAATACATTTAACCATCCACCCTTTTCTGGTGCACCGCCATAGTTCCATCCAGAACATCCTAGATATAATTGAGAACACATGATTAGTTTGATTATGATTTCCCAATAATTAAGAAAATCGGTTCATTTTCCTCTCATGCTATTGGATTAAAATTATCAGAAATAATGATTTTGTTTTTAAAGTTTTAATCACTTCAATGTATACTCCTCATTATGAAGATTGGTATATTAGGATCAGGAGAGGTAGGTCGAAGATTGGCGGATGGTTGCTTAGATCTTGGCCACCACGTTATGATTGGGACACGTAATCCTGCAAAAGAAGAAATACAGAAATGGATAAACAACCCCAAACATAAAGAAAATGCTTTTGTTGGATCATTTGCCGATGCAGCTTCTTTTGGTGAATTAATTGTCATTTCAACTTTCTGGGGGGGCACTGAGAATGCAATTAATTTGGCTATTTCATCCAATTTTAATGATAAAATAGTCGTTGATACAACAAATCCATTAGAATTTGCTAAGGATTCACCCCCAAAACTCTCACTCGGGTATGATAAATCTGCTGGTGAGGTAGTTCAATCCATGCTACCAAATTCAAAAGTTGTAAAAGCCTTTAACATAGTAGGTAATCCCCATATGATTCATCCTGACTTCCCGGGAGGTCCACCAACTATGTTTATTTGCGGCAATTTTAAGGATGCCAAAGACACGATCATTGAAGAATTATTAACCCCATTTGGTTGGGAGACAATAGACATCGGGGGAATTGAGCAATCGAGATTGTTAGAACCCCTTGCCATGTTATGGATAACTCATTACCTTCAAACCGGGTTGGGAAACCATGCCTTCAAGTTGTTAAAAAAATAATACCCTTTATGCATTTGTATTTTTTTTATGTTGGATGCCTGTCTACTTGCCATTACATGAAGTTTCGTTTATTGATAAATTGTCCAGATAGCAGTAAATCACAAATATTGAAACCTCTTCCATGGTATATATCGATTTTAGTTGCTCGAAACTTCAATCTTGTTATTTATAAACAAAATAATAAACTAAAATCTTTCCATTTAAAAATGATTATGATTCGTTTTGTTATCCATTGGAAGAATTTATGCGTAACCTATGCATGATAACATTACTGATGTTCAAAAGGCCATCAAGATGGTCCAATCAAAATCTGCGATTAACGTCGTAGGCGACTAGTCTGTTCAAATAGCTTTTAATTTACAAAATATGTGAGTAACAATATTAATTCTTGAATCCCATCTGGTGTTTCACCAAGGTTACTACTAGTATAATATATCCTATTAAATATTGTCAACGAAAATATTGACCTACCTTTCCTGTGATAATAATTTGTTGATTTTATCTATAAATTTGTTGATATTCTCAACATGAGTTCCTTCCCAGTAAACTTTTGAACATTTTGAACATTCATAAATTGTGGATATACTCTCATATACTTTCTCTGGAACGGGATAAGATGTCATTGTCTTGTCAAGTTTTCTAAGAGTGCCGTTACAAATTGAACATCGGGTATTTGCGTTCGGAACCGGATTGATATGTTTGATATCACATCTCCCTAATATAAAAACCAAATTTTCAACTTCATTGTCATCAGGGAGTAACAATCCATTCCTGCTCAATTTTGAGATCTTTAAATAGAGTCCTCTGTCTCTGGTTACCAATAGCTTGTGATCATGATTACTTTTATTGATTAGAAAATCATCACTAGCATCTAACCAGAATTCGGTGTCAAATCCCATTATTCTTAATTTCTTTGCAATATTTCCTCCCATGCAGTCAATAATAAATTTTGGGTGATCCACTTCATGATCAGTAGGTATCTGTTACTTTTAGTTATTCTAAGTACCAGTATGTTTATCTAGATACCAACCGTTATAGTGGAAAACCATTAATACTATTTCGCCTTTTTATATGATTGACCTTTTTTCACTTCAATGACTCTGAATTTTCCCTCTTTTCTTGAATGATTAAGATGTTGAAATTGGCGATCTAATCAAATCATTCCCTTTGCCATTTTTCTCCACACTCACTTTAAGTTGCAACTTTCAACTGAGAATAGATCGCAGAATATTTTATTTAATAGTTTTATCAATGATTAAAGATTTCTAGATGAAAAATCGAGGTTTTAGTAAATTTTAGCTATGAAAGTAAGATTATAAGTGTTGATGATTAATTATTTTAGAATGTCTGTTGATAATGATGTTCGAAATAATCTGGCAAAGTATGAGAAATTCAAGGGTGGAGAACCTGAGAAAGTAATGCTATATCATAAACTCAAACTAGAAAACCTGGAGATAATAAGTGACAAGACAAACTATCTGGATATGGACACAGCCAAGATTCCAATAGTAGATTTTGTATGCGATATATGTAATCTTCCAATGGAGGCACAACAACACCCATCCAAAGTAGATCTCGTCTGCATAAATTGTAATCAGACATATCCTTAGTACTTGGACTAATTTTTGATCATCGTATTAACTTTGAAATATCCAGAACTAATTTTAAGCGGGTCCCGTACTTAGTTTCTGATTACTAATATTGCAATGTCTTTGATTTTATATTAAATGAAATCATTCTAGAGTGGCAACATCGAGTCAAAATCTCGAGGAAAAGGTGTCATGAAGCAGTATCCCATTCATTTTAGGACAGGGTTTATTATTTCAGAAGGGGAAATAAAAGAATACAAGACTGATAAAGGAAATTAGCAAACAAACTGGTAGAGGTCAATGAACCTGATAAAATATGTTATCAATTTTATTTCGAAAAGTCTAAGGCAAAATGTATTGTACATGAAACATGTATGATGCAGAAATAGTATTTGCTCAATTCGAGGGGGTGCCTCAAATACAGTTCTTCCAAAGATTCGTGATATATCTAGGATAACAAGTTTTGAGGTTTTTAGGACCATCAACAACAAGTTACGTAAGGCGATATAAGGCTTGAATCTGCAACCCTCCATTCTATATACGGGTTTTAACCGTTTAATTCGATGATGTGTAGATGGCCGATTCACGAAAGAATAAATGTGTACTCTCAAGCAAACTATTGAGAAAGATTGCATTAGACTCGCCGAAAGATCTTTTTGAAAAACTTTTGGCTGGCTTGCTTGATCAACTCCTAGTTCTGTTTTAACCTACTTAAACCCATTCAAAATAGATCAAACATAATATTTTTATCAATCAATTTTCTAAATGATTAAAGATGTGTTATGTATTTCGATATTTCTACAAGTGATACTGACATTGCAAAATTCGAAAAGTTAAAGGACAATTTTAGTTGGTTTTATTCAAATTATGATAGAATTGAGAGGGATATTCACAATCAGTATATTGCTGTTAAAGATAGAAAGCATATTGATAACGATGTCAACCTCGAAGCTCTTATAAAAAGACTCAATTTGAAGAGCTATGACGAATCAATAGCTATCGAGTTCGTAAATTCTAAGAGTCAATAATATCGACAATTGCTTTTTTATTCTTGTCCGCGTTTTAATATGACTATTTACACCATGATTGATTAGAACTCATAGATAATTTGTGAACTATGGAATCAAAATGTAGAATACATTGCAGATAACTTTTAAAAATATTTTATATATTTCGAATTATCAATGTGTTTAGATGGTAAGATACGTAATAAAAGAGGGAAAAGGACCTATGGAAGTGAAGGTTGGCAATGATAGTAAATGGATTTGCATGTGTGGATTAAGTCAAAACCAGCCGTTTTGTGATGGTGCTCATAAAAAAACACTAAATGAGGAGGATGGAAAAGTCTACAAGTACAATACTGATGGTACTAGAACTGAAATACAAATTTGAATAAGCAATGTAATCATTCTTATAATTTATTCTTTTTAAATTGAAGCAAAAAAGTTTTAAATGATTTCCTTTATGAAAAAAGTTTTAAAGTTAATTTTCGCTACGAAAATAACATATTCCCGAAACATTTATGAGTGTGCATGACCTTATCAATTGCCTTTTAATTTAGATATTGGAATTATATTAATTGTCAGAAAGTTGCGATTAAAATAGGTAGATGGTAATATAGTTATGTACACACTATAATATACAATGGAATCCGATTATAAGTTTAGGTATGTGAATGATTACATTAAAAATTTACTAGATGGAAATATGACACTTCAATATGAAGATGTGGATTTGAAAAGTGTAAAAAAACCTATCGAATATCTCGACAAGATTGAAAAATGGTTGGAATTTAGAAATAGAATTAGAGATGAGGATCCAGATGAATTTACTAAACTTACAGGCGAATTGTTTACCCATCTCTTAGCTATACGACTGGCTGGTGTAGTAATAGACCATTCTTGTGAATATTGTGATATGACTGGTAACGAAGAAATCGTAGATACCGAACCACTATCACCTTCGACTACAATTAAAGAATCAAATAGGGACGCCGAGGTGTAAATTTTGATCAAAATCATTTTTCCTGAAACAATCCTGCTAAATTACAATACCTCCATGAAGATTCAATAATTAATATAATTATGCTTATTTGATAAAAAGACAATCCATTAGGTCTGTTGATCCATTACCGAGTCTTAAAAAACAATGGATTTTACTTTAATAATTTTTATTGAGATACACAATAGGTTCCTCTATGAATCTATTAATAGAGGCGGCTACGAAAAGTTTAAAAAAATCATATAATCCTTACTCTGGTTTATCTGTAGGTTGTGCCTTAAAAACATCTTCTGGCAAAATCTATGATGGAGTTAATATTGAAAATTCAGTTTTTGGACTGACCATGTGTGCCGAAAGGGTTGCAGTGTTTAAGGCCGTTTCTGAAGGGAACGTCGACATAGAGGAAATCGCATTGGTAGCTTCTACAGGAAAACCAATCTATCCCTGCGGTGCCTGCAGACAAGTGTTATATGAATTCAATCCTAATACAAAAATATATTCAAGTGATGGTAAAACTCTAATTTTATTGGAAATTCTCCCTTTTGCATTTTCGAGGGATGCGTTAAGTTAAATTCGCTACTTTAGTTGATCTCTTCATCAAACTTGATTTCTTGAATTAAAGGGCAGCCTATTGTTATGTAGAATAGTTTGAGGATCTTGTAGTATCATTTCATTAAGGTTTTCCACATCAATATATACATCGTTTGCATCTTTCTTGAATGATCTTGCTCCTGAGTGTTGCGTCGATGGTTACCTCAGTTTTATCCTTAGTATCTATACTTTCTGTCTTAAACACTATTACTTTTTGAAGAACATTCCTAACTAAAATGTAATAAGCAAAAGGAATTATTGTATGAGTTCCTGGTGCTAATCGTTTACTACGTATCCATCCTTAAAACTAATTCCTTATAGTATTGGTTGAATAGGATAAGAAAAGAGGAAATAATAATATAATCCTGCTACTAATAATCCGCAAATTAGTATTTCTATGCTGGCATTTATCTTAATCCCATAAATGTAATTAAAACTTCCAAAACCAAAACCAAAACCATCTGGATACCTGAACCTTTTTTCGGTGAATTTGTTCTTGAAAAAACAATTAGCATTTCTTGAAGTGGGGATAGCTATGTGAAGCAAAGTAAACTTAAAATGTTATTATGAACAATTGAAAATATTTTCTAGTGTACTTTTGATTGATCGCATATATCTTATCATCTTTATTTTACATGGATCTAAAGGTCGTTCTGCTAAAATACTTTTTTTTATTTTACTAAGGTTCAATACTGTTACTGCAAGAATACCAAATCCTTACATTTCATATCTTAATTCTTAGTTTCAAGGAGATTTTAATAACCCAAAGGATAAGTAACGAAACATATATACTTAATTCTAGATAACACTGTTTGCAGAATGTCTAATATTGGCAAAAGTAAGGTGGCGCTTGTAACAGGTAGTTCTACCGGTATTGGATATGAGACTTGTTTAGCACTAGCTCGCAACAGTTTCGTTACTTGTGCTACAATGAGGGACAAAAAAAAATCTAAGGATTTGGAGAGAATTGCAAGGAACGAAAATCTACAATTAAAGATATTTGAAATGGATGTTGACATAGACCGTTCTGTTTATGAGGCAATTGAAAAGATAACTACGGAATTTGGTAAAATAGATGTACTTGTAAATAATGCTGGATATGGTCTCTTTGGGGCCTTAGAAGACTTTTCAATGGATGAAATAAAGAATCAATTTGAAACTAATGTTTTCGGTGTGATCAGAGTAATTCGTAAAGTATTACCTATAATGAGGCAACAAAAAGCTGGAATTATTATTAATATTAGTTCCATATCTGGGCTTGCTGGAGATCCTACCCAATCTGCATACTGTGCCACAAAATTTGCTGTTGAGGGGTTAAGCGAAGCTCTTTCTTTTGAGTTAGAATCCTTTGGAATAAAATTAATATTAATAGAACCTGGTGTGATAAATACAGAATTCGTAGAAGATTTAGTCGTACCTTCCAATAAGTATGGGATTGATAAGAATAGGGATTTAGTATCCACATCATATGATGGAAAAAAGAAAAAATCCTTGTCCATTTACAGCAACACAGTGGACAAGTTCTTGTCCTTTTATTACAATGCCATGAGCCATGCGCCTCATCCACACCTTGTGGCTGACGAAATAATTCGAGCAATTGCTAATTCTTCCAACAGTGAGAATGGAGCAACTTTATTGAGAATTGCTGTTGGAAACGATTCCAAAGAATATTCAAAACTCAAAAAGGAGTTATCTGATAAAGACTTTCACGAATTATTAAAAACGAACCTATTGAAATAAAATTACATGCGATGTTCTGGCGATTATATAAAGAGATAAACTGTATTCGTTTTATGCCCGATTTTCTAATAATTGAATTTCTCATGCAAGAAAATTCTCTCGACCTGTCAAAGAAATAAAAAACAAATTCTGTCTACTATTCTATTCTTACTCATATCCATCCAATATAACACTTTCCCATTTTGATATTTCTCAGAGCACATCTCAAAATTGCATTCCTTAATACGATGTGTTGAAGTGAACTATTCTCCGATGACTGCTACTCCATTATAATGGGCCCGCAATTGTCTTAAGCAATAATGAAGAAAAAGTTGGATCATCATTGATCAACTTCAATATTAGTAAAATAAATGGAGACCTTAAGACGAACAGCATGAATGTTGAAAAGTTGATGAAAGATGCTGCATGAGTATTTTTAGCCCCTGTTCACCTTGAAATTTCAAAGTGTCTCATTAATGTCCTTTGTTTTGTGGCGAGTGGTCATTTTTTAAGCTTAGTAACGGCACTAACTTGCTTTCCAAAGAGTAGAAACCCATCGCAAATTTAACTATGCTTATTAAAGCTCTCATCAATTTATGATTTATAAATATCAAATTACAACCTAGAGATATGATTATGCCAATGTCAAATGACGATGGTAATAGTAATAACAAGAATAGTTTGGTGATTAAACCAACAGAGCTAAAGAGAAAAATGGATAAGGGCGATGATATTTTTATTTTAGATGTCAGAAGTAGGCAGGAACATGATATGTGGACTATTTCTTATGATAATTATCCGGATTCACTTGTAATCCCTGTAGATACCCTGGCTTCTCTCGAATCTCTAAGACAGATTCCAAAGAATAAAGAAGTTATCACGTTTTGTGCTCATGGTCAACGTTCATCTATGGCAGCAAGAACTCTCTCGTCTTTAGGATATAATGTTAGAACTGTTGAAGGGGGTATGGCTGGATGGAGTAGATTATATGATGTTGCTGAAGTAAATTTAGATTCAAATATTACTTTGAAAATTTGGCAGGTTAGACGCATATCAAAGGGGTGCATGAGCTATGTTATCGCATCCACTAAAGACAAAAAAGCAACAATTATTGATGCAACATGCGATATCGACACTGTTATCAACACTCTCCTTCAAGAAAATGAACTTACAGTTAGTAGAGTACTTGATACTCATATGCATGCAGATCACCTTTCAGGTTCAGTCAGAGTTGCTAGAAAATATGGATCAGAGGTAGCGATTAGTGGGTTTGAAAACTACACTACAGAACAGGTATCGTCTGAACAGGACCCAAAATGTAAACTAATTTCAACAGGACAAAAATTTGAATTAGAGGATGGATTCTATTTAGAAGCTATTCACACCCCAGGGCATACAGATGGTAGCATGAGTTTCTTATTGAAAATTCATAGAGTTACTAAAAATGATTACACCAACAAACAGCAAAGTAGTGGCGTTACTTTTGCCAAAAATAGTGACAATGATGAACTAGATTATTATCTTTTTACAGGTGATACTATTTTTGTAAATGGGGTGGGAAGACCAGATCTTCGTAATAAATCACAGGAATATACCAATAAACTTTTCCACACTTATTATAACGTGATATTTAACCTACCTGACAAAACAATTATACTTCCAGCTCACTATAGCTCTGGTTTTGAACATGAAAAACCCGTTCTTGATTCACTGGGATCGATTAAACAAAAACTGGCATCCATACTGGATTCCAAAAATACATTCATAGACTTTGTAACTTCAAATATCCCTCACCATCCTATGAATTATGAAAAAATAGTCTACTTAAACAAAAACTTGACTTCCTGTGATATGGTAAATCAAACAGATCTAGAGTCTGGTCCAAATTCTTGTTGTATCAGAGCTTAGTAATTTATGCTTCTATTTTATAGTAACGATTATCTGGTTCTCAATATTAACTGTTGTGGGTTTATCAAAGTTGATACAGATCAATTATGAATATTTGCCAATATCGGACCTTACTTGCTAAATGACCACCTACTACACCCAAGAAGACTCTATGACAACCAAACAGAGTCATTAAAAGTATGTAAAATCTTAAGTGAAAGGAATATGTATTCTATTTGTGACTACAAACGAGCCTTTGAGGGAGTCGTTCAAAAATTAGCTGAAACTTTTAACGATCCTCAAATTAGACAAACGTCTTATTTTGACTTTTATGATGATTCTCTTGCTATACATGGTTTTCCTCCTAATTTACCAAATAACAAAGAGGGTTTTAAGCAATTTATCTATATTCTGTGGAACGCGTTCCCTGATATAAGAATCTTATTTGATGACATTATTATTGAGGAAAGTAAAGTTGTTTGCCGATACGTTTTATCTGGAACTCATAAAGGGGAATTTTTGGGTATACCTCCAACCAATAAGTCTTTTAGAGTAAATGGTATGACCATCTTTTACTTTAAGGATAGAAAATGTGTTCAACGTTGGAACCTAGTAGATATGACATCTTTAATGGAACAGTTAAAACCATAGTCACACCCACTTGATTCATGTCAAACCATTAAGAATAGTCCTGAAAGGGCAACAGAACCTTCATGGTATTGATCAATTTTATAAAATTTATCCTGCAATTTTTACCAAGCATAGTGTTAGGGCTCGGCCTTTCCCATTATTTAATGGCATACTGTAGGGTCATACACAAGTAGAAACCCCTGATTCACATTCTAATGTGACAGTGTTAGACATACTTTTGCATCTTAATTACGACGATTCTTGAATGGACTTTCCCTCTATGGCCTGACGAAAGTTCATAAATAACTGATTTAAATTTTCTTGATAAAAAATACTCTAAAAATGAAACAATTGTCCTTCCATGCATATCGGCTGTAAAAATTGTTATCAATTCTGGTTTTAGGTCGATAACGAACTTTAATAATTCATCGATCCGATATGAACCTGAATGCATTCTATCGCCTTTAAAATGGTGACTCAAAACCATGTACTCTTGAGCCTTTGTTTGATTTGAGCCGGTCCCTGCCGAAACTATAACTATTTCATTATTCATCTATGCATACATCATCTATTCATATATCTTAAAATAAATTTGTTCATATGAATTACTATCAGTGTTTGATTGAGGAGTACCAATTAAGAATTTAAAAATTTGTGATTTGACTGGTCGTTTTGCTATTCACATAATCTATCTGTCCTAGCAGACAATCAACTATGTCTACTTACTACCTGGATACTAGAACATTCCCATTATTTTATCCGTGTTTATCATTTTTAATGCTTCCGCATATCATCCAAACAAAAAAAGGACAAATGAATTGACATGCAATTCATTTTAGGATTGAAGTGCCGAAAGACTGAATGTCTATAGTGCTATTACTATAAGTACCAACAAAAGAAATGAATATTGCTAATAAAATGATCTTATTTACTCGAATTATTTTTTGATAACAAATCGTTGCGTACAAACATAGACTAAATTGTTAAACTATTTTATCTTTAAAATTAGGGAAGTAAATCCTAATACGAAATATTCTAATAATGAATAGTGTCAATAAAGCCACATAATTTAAATATACTTTAAATGATTTCCACTATTTTGTAACTAACATATATTAACCTAATTCCATGCTTTATTAACTATGTTATCTAAATTTAATTATCTAGGGTGATAATATGTCCTTTGACTACCTGCACTATGTGGCTTCTTATAAGAAAAATATAAAAAATCAAAATAGTAAAAGTGATAAACATATATCGCTACCAAAGAGAACCTCTGCACGTACACTTTTATATAATGATAAGAACCTGACAAAGGTTCATCCGAATTCTAAAATAAAGAAAAATAAGAAATATCGAGTCTTGGTAGCCGAATCAAACTCTGGTGTACGGGCAATGATCAAATTATATTTAGAATCTTTGAATTTGAATTACATTGCTGTTGATAGGGGAGATGAAGCTTTACATCTTTTTTCTAATACTGTTGACGACAGAGGGAAAAAATATGATGTTGTGTTACTGGATACTCATTTAGATGGACTATCAGGATTAGAAGTCGCAATCGAGATTCATAAACAGAGTCCCGATCAAAGAATAATGATCATGAGTGCTTCACCAAGAGAACACCTTTCTAATGAATTACTAAAATCGACCAAAATACGTGAGAGCGATATTTTTGCGAGACCATTTAGACTCGCAGAATTGATTTGTTCAATAGAACCAATACCCTGATTCCGAATTATTTATATTAGTATGTGAGATGATTTCTCTTACCTATCCATTTAGTTTTAGGTTTGATTAATACCCAAATTCCCTACCTGATGAGGTTTTGATACTATCGGTATTTTTGGAGAATTGATGTATATCCATCATTCATAGGTAGAGACAACTATCTGCTTGCACCAATTTTAGATTTTCATATTATGAGGCCGACCTAATGTAGCCTACTGTAGCCTAACGTATATCTTTAAGGAAGACCTTCCTAATCAAACTATTAGGCCAATCTGCGATTAGCATAACGTTGTCCATCTAATCCTATTTATAGATAACTGGATTCAGATTGGACTATCTGATCGTGTTTATTGGATCGGTCGATTTTTGGATCTGATTTGAAATGATTCTATTTCAACATGAACTATCGTATCGTTCAGACTAAAAGAATCCTGATGGGCATGGGCAATATGAGAATCGAAGAAGAAATCATGGGTTCGCACATTTTGAGTCTATTTACCCATACAAATGACTTTGTTTATGATTTGTTTCATTGAAATCGGGAACCCTATCCATGTCCATCAATTACGAGGATTATCAACGATCTACTGATTTTCCAAATCTGATGATCTGATAGATGCGAAAAATATTTAATAATCTAATTGATATGCCTTAAAATGTTATAAGCAATGAACTCACGAAAATCTAAGGGAGTTTAGAATTGGGTATGATATTTTCAGATATTGAAAAAGCAGGAGATTTGGCAGAGCAAGTAGCCTTACAAATTAAGAATTCCAATGGCAATCTCAGAGCTGTTTATTATAAGCTTGAAGAAATTTTGATTAATTATAGGAAAAATAAAGTTGATGTGGATTTGATTATGCCGGCTATCTATGAAGTTGATTTTGAATTTAACAAGACGAATCCTGATGGTAGATCTGTGTGGATTGCATATGCAGATGCATTACATGAAGAGTTATGTAATTCAAACGGCAGTCTTCACAAAATGGTGAAATATGGGAACAATTTAAAAGGCGCATTCCTGGTCAACCACATAATGGACCAACTAAATTTACCACCGAGTTCAGCTCTGTTGATAAGTCCAAAAGCTGCCAGTATCTTGGGCCTCGGAGTAACTGCATTTTGCAGACATGAAAATAAAAAATGTGACTGATCGCCTTCAATCATTGATGCATAAGTCAATTTCAATCAAATACAATAATATGGCCATTTATGTCAAAAACCTTTGAGAGCAAAATTAATTATAAAGTCATATTACAAATAAAACATTGCGGTTAGCAGATTATGGTAAAAACGTTGTTATCTTACCCATATTGCTCATATCTTCAGTAATTTTGGGAATCTTATCCTATAATTATTTCACTCAAACAGCAAATCAAATTCAAGATCTGGCATTAGATGATTTGCAAACAAATTCAGGGATTGAAGTATACAGCATTTCAAACATCCTTCAAAACTCTATATATTTTGTAAATTCAAATTTGGAAAGAATTGTCAATTCCCCGTCTATTACAAACTGGAATATTACTGGAATTCAAAGATTACTTGACCTCGCCCTGAATTCTACTAACTATATTACAGATGGGTATTACCTATTAGATAGCAATGGGACCTTAGTTACCTTTACCGGGATAAATAAAGAACAATATGCACCTTACAAGGGTATCAATCTAGGCCATAGAGATTATTTTAAAATTCCAAAGCAGAATGGAACCGTTTATACAAGCACTGTGATTGAATCTAACGACAATGTACCAAGAATCTATATTTCGTTCCCTATTACTAGGAGTAATAATACTGAGTTACTCGATCCTGCTGTAGACCTACAGCAATCCAGAAACAATTCTATCTCTTTCAAAGGGGTAGTAGTGGCTTCTATAGCTGCAAAAACCCTTGGGAGTTTCCTTGAAAGTCAATTGCATCCTAAATTTAATGGTGAAATAGGGTTTCTTGATAGAGACGGTACCATAATATATTCACCCAATCAAACCTTTATAGGCAAAGATTATTTTGGACCGGAATTTCAATCTTTCATGAAAACCTCTCTTAAGGATAACGAGGAGAGATTTAACAATATTATACATAAAGCTCTTGGTGCTGAAAGTGGTGTAGATGAATTCAACTTTGAGAATTCTACGACCACAATAGCCTACCAGGCAGTAATAGTTCCAGGCAGCCAGGGACAGGAGAATAGAATTGGTACCTTGTTCATAACGGTTCCACATACTCTAGCAGGGGATGTAATAGGTCTAATTAATACACAAAATCTAGTTAGTTTTGCGATAATCTTTGCAATTGCCTCGATATTAGTCATAGTAACAATTATCTTGGTAAGATGGAACCGAATTCTAAAGAATGTGGTGGATCAAAAGACCTCCCAATTAACAGATTCGATTGAAAAATTAGAAAAAGCCAATGAAAACTTGCAATCACATGACAAGTTACAAAAAGAGTTTATCAACGTTGCTGCACATGAACTACGGACTCCGACCCAGGCAATATCCGGAAATTTAGAATTAGTTGAAATGACATATCTTCCATCGATCCTACAAGAAACATCAATAAATCAAGAAGAAATCACTAGAGAATTTGAGAATTTGGTCGAAGATAAGGAAAAGTTGGCCGAGTTCAGAAAGGCACTAATCTCCACCTATAGGAATTCACAAAGACTTGAGAAACTGGTGAATGACATACTAGATACTTCGCGAATTGAAGGTAATAGATTAGAGTTACATAAAGAATCATTTAATCTAAATGAAAAAATCGAAAATGTAATTAAAGATATAAGCAACAAATCCGATAACTATAAAGAGCAAAATAATCTACATAATCCGATAACGATAGACTTTGAACCTCAACAGGATCCAATTAACGTATTTGCTGATAAGATAAGAATTTTTGAGGTCCTTTCAAATCTGTTAAATAATGCAATAAAATTTTCAAAAGGTAAACCAGTCACTATTTCAGTCAGGAAGTTAAAGAATAATAGCGAAAATTTTTCTAGTAATGATAAGGAAAAGGGAAATATTCAAGATATCGATGGTACAGAAACAATTATAGTATCTGTTACCGATAGAGGGATGGGTATTGACGTAGAAATTTTGCCTCGCCTATTTACAAAATTCGCTACCAAGTCAAATCAAGGCACCGGACTAGGTTTGTATATAGCCAAAAATATAATTGAAGCGCACGGGGGACAGATATGGGCTCAGGATAATGCCGATGGAATAGGTGTCACCTTTTCATTTAGTTTACCGCTAGATCAATAACCCTATGAACGCTACTTAGATTTGCAACAACATTTTAGTATGATGTTTGCCTCTGACGGCTATTTGACGGGATTATGAGATTTTGTTTATCAAAATATCATAGTCACCAATAATTCAGCGGTATCAAAATTGACTTATTTTAGGGTAATGATAGGCGTTTTTCAAAAAGGTTACTCGAAGAAGAGATTAAAGGACGGGAATTCTATATCAAAGGTTTATCCCACTCGGGACACATCCAGCTTTTCTTTGTGAAGTCATCATTATATAGTCGTTATCATGTTCTACAGCGGGATGTAATGTTATGTCCATATTCTGACTTCCTAGAGCCCTCAAATGTAATATTAAAAAGAGTAGCAGTTTGTATAAATAATTCGGTTGGGTCGAATCGCTAATTGTAATAAAAACCAAGATATATAGTAACAGATATGAAAAAAGATGAACCAATTCTTATTAGTCATAGTCAATTATTTTGAAATGGCACTTTGCAATATTGAATGAAAAACAATTCCTAGGGCCCTATCATGATATAAAAAATATAGTCGAGATTGATTTTAACGAAGCACAATGGTTTGATATCTTAAGGGAGCATTTTATGAAAATATCTTGGAAGTTATCAAATTTTCGAAATAACTGATAATAATGCTATCTCATCAAAAAATTCAAAAAATATATTTATTCGCTGTGAATAATTCCTTTAATCTTCTGTTTCATTTCATCAGTTATATCTTCTTCTTTCATATTGTGATGACTTTTGGCATGCTCTATGCCATTTTTCAAAACTTCCTCATCTGTTTCACCTTTTACGATATAATCACAATCAAATCCAGCTTCTCTACAACTTATCGTTTTCATAATTATCCTTGGACTTGCTACCTATAAATAATTATTGTACCATATCCGGGTTTATATTAGTTCAAAACTATTGTAGTTCAAACCTGTTTCACAATAAAGCTAGCTGTATTTTGACTAATATTTATCTAATATGTATCATTATGTATAAATGGTCCTAAATCAAAATAATTAATTTCGAGTTGGTTTCGATCGCACTGTGAAAGTTGCCGATGACTCAAATGACTCTTTTAATCACCTTCTCTACAATTTATAAAAATAAGGTGTTTGTGCTTGCCTAAATATCGATATTATTGTAGAGTTAGATTCACTTGAGGAACACTAGTTTTGACCAATGGGTTTGCTTGGAATTGTGGTAGTTCGGTGAATCCCAATGGTTTTAGTCCTATCAGTCCTTTATTATTGAAAATAACGTTTGGGAAGATTTTCAGGAAAGTGTTATAATCTCTAACGCCGTCATTATAACAGGTTCTTGCAACCGTTATTCTATTCTCGGTTCCTGCTAATTCGTCCATCAATCTAGTCACGACCTGATCTGATTTCAAAGAAGGATATGCCTCATAAGTTAATACAATCCTACCAAGAGCACTCTCAATCAAATTGCTTAGCTGAGTTTTTTGAGAAATATCACTGTTCGGAGTGGACATCCATTGTGTTCTCAAGTTAGTTATTTCATTGAGAGTTTGTTGCTCAAATTGCATATATCCCTTTACAGATTGAACCAAGTTTGGAATTAAGTCATAACGTCTTTGCAATTGCGTATCAGTATCTACTGCCAACCTCTACATTCTCATTTTTTGCCAAGGCTGCGTTAAATCCAGAATAATAGGTAACAATGAATATAACAATGATGATCGCAATAGTTATGATTATGCCTAAGGATGCCGCTATACTCTTGCTTACCAGACTATTTTCCTCTGTTGTCTAAATTGACATGACTGTGCTATAAATAAACATTATCGTCCTCCACCGCCCCCACTGGAGTGTCCTCCACCGCCACCACTGCCTCCACCGCTAAATCCACCCGCTTCCACTTCCGCTTCTACCAATCCACCCACTTCCACTACTTCCGCCGTACCAACCTGCTCCTCCGTAACTTCCCCATCTTCTCCCGTTTCGTCCGCCTCTTCTAAGGGATAGTAGTAAGACGCTCAAAATAATTATTACAATGATTATAATTCCAAAGTACTCTACTCGAGACTGTTGCTGAAGTTCTTTTGTCAATTCATAGTTCGGGTCATCGTTAGAATATCCAATGTATTGTCCCAATGAAACTACTGTGTTTAGAAGCCCCTGATCGAGTACAGTAATATTTCCATTTTTAGCATAAAGATCTTTTGCAGGCACCAGGTAGGTGTCTAGTATTTCTCCAGCAATTCCATCCGTGATATTACCTTCGAGTCCTCTACCAACCTCAATCCGCATTGAACCCCCGGATGTGTCAGGTTTAGAGGAAAATAACAATAAAATCCCATTGTCCTTCCCGCCCTTGCCAATTCCCTTTATTCCGTCAAGATTTAATTCATTAAATATGTAATTTGAAAGAGGACTAAAGCTACCTTTTTTCTCCTGAGTCGGATTCACTACTGTTATTGCCTCAACAGTATAATCAACTGTATTTTTATCTTTTTATTTATTGACTCCGCTACTGTATCAAATGAATCTTATGTTTTGACTAATTAGAAATCTCTTAAATACAAGGGAATAATCTTTTATCCGCATTTCATGAGAAAAGTAATCTCTTTTTTTAAAAAGTTAATACGTCGTTTTTGATGATCGGCTCTTAATCAATTAGATTATTAACCACTTGAAATTGACATTCACTATTACAGTCATTTATGATTCGATGATTCCATCTGTAATAAAACCTTGTCCACTACTTTTTTGTTTCTTTCTAAATAACTAGGAGATTCTATATCTATCCAATCTGTTCCACTAAAAAACACATCGTAACAATAGATACTATTATTATCACTAATTCTTATTTTTGATAGAATATCTGAAGATAGATCAAAACTTTTTCCATCGTTCTCATTTGATTTTATTCTTAAAAAATTCATTATTCTATTGTTGAAAAGATAAATTCCTGATGCTTCGGGGTGTTCAAGCTTGACAATTGGTTTTTCACTGAATTCCTTAATTAGGTACATATTTTTGTTAAATTTCTTGTCCAGGATCAACCTGCCTGTTTCCTCCTTACGATGTGACCTGGCTATTACTATTCCTATCAGTCCTTCATCTGTTTCAGAATTGATTTTGGTATATTCCTCAACAAGACTGTTTATGTCCACAGCACACAAGTTGTCCGCATACCATACCATGAAGAAGGTCTCCTTCTCCAATCTTTTCATACACTCCAGGAGCGCACCACCAGTTCCCTTTTTTCTATCTTCAATAAAAATAATTTTCTTGTCGATAACGCGTTCCTTGCCCTCTAGATAATTAATAATTTGTTTTCCGTGAGAGTCAAATTCACAAACTATTATGATTTCCGTAATATGTGAGAATTTGGAAACATATCTTATTATGTAGTCAATCAAGGGCTTTCCATTAATCGGAATCAACGCCTTTGGACTATAATCACTAAATGGTCTTGCTCTAGAGCCTATGCCACCTGCCAGTAATACTATCTTCATCCAATCTAATTTTGCTCATGAATTTATAAAATAGTATCTGAAAAAATGCTAAAAGAGAAATAAATGCACCAATCTTACTGCTATCCATGATAAATCTAATCTATTATAAATGATCTGTATCCTTTTCGATTCTTTAGGCTCAATTAAGTCATTTGGCTATTTGAAGGGCCATGAATAATATGTTACGACTATGCCAGTCTCAAAAGAATATTCTCATAGTCAAAAAAATTCGTATTAGGTTTAATAACTTTATTTCATATTGTTAATTCATGCTAGAAAAACAAATCAATGAAATGAAAGAGAATATAGATATAGGAATAGAAGTAGAAAACAGGAAAGAAGTTGTAGGTATTCTTAATATCTTGTTAGCAGACGAATACCTGCTATTTACAAAAACACGTAATTACCACTGGAATGTAGTAGGCAAAGATTTCAAAGAGCGTCATGAATTTTTTCAGCAACAATATGAAAAATTAGATGGGATGATTGACGAAATAGCTGAACGAACCAGACAATTGGGTGGAGCCACAGTAGCTACAATGAATGAGTTTATGCGTATTACCAATTTGAAGGAAAAACCTGGTGAATATCCATCTGATTTAAAAATGATATCAAATTTATTAACCGATCATGAAAGCACCATAAAATATCTACGAAAAAGTGCCGATAAGTGCGATGAGAAATATAATGACATGGGGACTAATGATTTTTTGATAGGCTTGATGGAAATTCATGAAAAAATGGCCTGGATGTTAAGAACCCATTTAGACTAGATGGATATAATAAGGCCATATCTATAAAAAATTAAAAGATATCTTGTCTATTTTTTTATTAATTTTATCCCATGACTGATCAAAAGACACCATAAAGAAATATTATAGGACCATATTTCTAGAGACAATACATAATCATATAAAAATGGTTTCAATAATTGGAGATCTAAATTTAAATTGGTAGGGAATAACATTATCCATATAATTTATTGGATTTGATATTAACATTGTTACTACCAATTTCTACCAAGTAAGATATTAGTACAATAGATAAAATGCTCATTCTAGACAAGTATACTATTTTCTTGAAAACAACAATGATTGAGATCTTTATATAGGTAAAATAAAAATTGTAACTAGAACCCTTTGATTTTCACACTGCAGGGGCTTATTCTAGGTGTGATTTCTATTCATGAATACGGTTACAGATCTTCTAACTGATCTATAGGGTAATCCTTTATTATTTATACCTAAATTCTCCTTATTAATTGGAAGAATAATAATAGCATTTGAATGATCGATTTTCCTTTAAAGTCCAAAACTCGTTCCTTTTGATCTAAATGGTCGGTTGAGGAAAGAAGGTGGTTAAAGTTATGAATATAATAGATATCCCTTTCATAGTGGAAGCAAAAACTATGAGTAATCTAAAAACAAAAAATGTTTCATATTATTTTAGTGAATAGACTCATAGTCTTTGTCTAGTTAAAAAAACTATAATGCTGGGCCAAGTAAACTCTTACGAGAGACTTTTGGATATATCTAAAGATCAAAGAGACATGCGGTTATTGAAAAAGAAATTTCAAAATTAAAGATTGCCATCGAATTGATGAAAAGTCAAGTATTCTTTTGATCATTGGATTATGTTGATATGATACAGATTTTAACCTCCATATATATTAAATCAAAATATTATGCCCGCGATTTCTGAAAAAACTCAATCCCAAGATGGTTAGAATGATGCGATTTACTTTTCTGTGTATATGTTCAATTCTTGCTATTTGATGATTAAATAGGTGATATCAAATCTTTTCAAAGATCAATACCAGTCATTGATCTGAAAACCAGACAGACAAATTAAAATAACGTAGATGGGTAAATCCCATGGTAAGTACAACATGGATACAAAATGGAAGATTATTAATGGTGTGGCCGTAGCAATTTTCATAGCAGCCGCTTTTTATTGGATTGCAAATTCTTAAGTTTCAGAATGACATATTCATAAATTATCTATATTGCTCTTGTTTATCTCATAAGGTGGAGAATTATTAAAGTAATAAACATTCTCTTGTTCCGATTTTCAATTTTAAACGCCCAACTTTTGCAGTCTTGAATTTAGAATACTAGCCTCTTATTTATTATGTCCTATGTTCTCTAACTACCTCCAAATCCCAAGAATGTTTATGGAAGTGTAATCTTAGATCACAGGAAAAGTCATCCAGTCGATAGGTGGCTCGTTAAATCAACAAGAACATTTCAAACATAATGCTCTCAAAAATTCAATTTACTATTCCTATATTTCATAAATTTGATTCACATCCAAGGAATGGTTTGAAAAACAAAAATAAATTTGGAGTCGAGTACGATCGTTTGTAATTTAAGAGACTACTTAGCTATCTGATTACATGAGAAATATTCCATACCCTGCCCCACGATACATCCTGAAATGAATCCTTCGTAATATGCTCTATCATTAGGTCCACATTGATTAAATACAGTTTGGTTGTATGGTTTACTTTGGTCTCCATCATTAAAGCCTGACCTATAGCATGCCTCATTCAATGGATCTCTGTTATTTTCATCATCGTCATCGTCACTACTGGATTATGTAACCATAGGATCGGTAACACCCATAGTTCCGATTACGCCTAGGATTGCTATGATCGTGTAAATCCTTAACACTAGTTAGTGTCCTCTCCCATTGTCTTCTGAACGTTTGACAATTACAATTAAATTTGTCATCATGGTCCTATTACGAATATCTAGTTAGGCTTTTCTATCTGATAAGGTCTGAATGCGTCGTTAGTTTCAAATAAATCCCAAATTATTCAATCAATTCATTACCTTTTATGGACCTGTCCCATCCTTGATTGATACAATATGTGATAATGGTCCTCGAAAGAAGAGATTTATAAAATTCTAAATTCAATACTGTGACTTCTATTCTAAACCATAGGTCCCCAATTGTTCAATTCATAGAATCAATATAGTAAGGCATATCCTACTAGATATTCATGCTTGATTCCCCATTTATTAAGGGACACAAAATCAACAACATATATGGTAATCCTTCGTTACATCTACATCATTTTAAAACCCAGTATGTAATTGGTTGCGAGGTATTATGATTGAGCATTAAAAGTGGGTTTGAATAGAGTCAAAATCATTACACTCTTAGCGGTATAAGAATGGGTAAGTCAAAATTTAATAATTAGAAAAGTAACTAAGAATTGATGCAATCTTCTAATTCGGATATCATTAATAGAAAGGTGGTAATGATTTGTGAAGACGAAAAGGAATTACTTGACCTTTACTCCAGGGTGTTGGAATTGAAATATGACGTTATCAAAGTTTGTTCAGGAGCCGAATGTATGCATGAATACCTTGAGAAAAAAGCAAAGGGATCTCCAATTGATCTCCTTTTCCTAGATTACAAATTAGGTGATATGCTAGGCGATGATGTAGCGAAAAAGATAAAGAAAATGAATGGGATTAAAATTATTCTGATTTCCGCATATAATTTGGATGAACCAACTAAAAAAGAACTTTTTGAAAATAAGTATATCGAAAAATTTCTGCAAAAACCGATTCGAATGAGACAAATAATTCAGGTAGCGGGGGAAGCAATCTGAAATAATTTAAAAAAATCTATTTTCTATATATTTACTTATTGGTATATTAATTTAAGACTTTGAACATTTGGAGTTTTTTTAACATTAGATACCCCTTTGGGATAATAGAGATTCCAAAATGGCATCAACCTGTTTTAGGCTAAGATTTATGACGATATTGTGGATATAATGTATTACATCATAATTCAATGGGCTGATCTTTTGCTTTCATTTAGCCGTTTCCTTACTAGTTGTTTTGTGATATCTAACACTTTATCTCACACAATGAAAGCAAAAATGACCAAAAATCTGATGACTTATCTATAAAGTTCATTCTTATCATCATTACCCATCTCTAATTATGGATGATATATGGGATTGGGAAAGACGATATTGTTTTGAGCTTGGGTAACTCCGCAGCTATGGGTCTGGATATTTGTCTTTAATAGTAGAATGTTCTGGAAAACCATCAGAAGCACTTGCGGTATTGGTATATTCCATTCGATTTCTGGCTTAATTGAGAAGACCCGTTCTCAATACTAATTGAAGGGTCACATAGATGATTTTATTTAGGAAAGGTTGTGTGGCATTTTACAGGAATGGTGAAGATTATTTGATGGTTAATAACCGGGATTATCAACAAAAACAACACTTTAAACTATTTTGAGTGTAATGTAAAGATAAGTTAATGAAAGGAAAAACGGTATGAGAAGATGTTCCATTTTCATACAGTACCATTCAATTTTTTGTTCTTACAAAAAGTATAATTTGATAAAGATTGGTTAGATTGCCTGCTAAAGATATCCAATGACAAAAAGAGCCATAGCAGCTGCCATAGCAGCACCCCATACCAATTTATTCCAATCAAAAATCTTTTGTCCATCTAAGACTCCCATCGGTATGAGATTAAACATCGCAATCCAACCGTTAAAAGAGGCACCGACTGCAAAGTAGGGATTATAGGAACCGTAAGTCAAAGTTAAAATCAAAAACGAAAAACCCATAGCTAAATTAGTAAGCGGTCCAACAAGAGCAACTCTGCCAAATTTAGAGCGATCATTTAGTCTGACCATCACTGCTCCGGGAGCTATGAACTTGAATGGCATTATTGGGAGAGCAGAAATTGCCGTCAGAACAAGACCATAGATTTCGGCTCTAAATTCTGCCCAGCTACCATAATATTGGGCCAAGAACTTATGAGCTAATTCATGGACTAGAAAAGCACTGGTAAAAATTGCAAGGAATTGCCAAGAGAAATATCTGTAATTATTCAGGGAAAGTCCTACACAAATTACGAGCGCAGTAGCTAATGAAAGATGAAGAAGTTCGGTCTTTGAAGTTTTTATACTCAATAAATTACCTATCGATTCTTAAACCCGGATGAGTTGATTTCTTATACTGTTTGTCGTTAAAGAGCGTATCTTGCTTTCGCTTATTGTATGAATACAAGAAAGGACATGAATGATGTATTGGATTTCTATGATTACTGCAAAAGTATTCTTTACAATAATTACATCTAAAGGGAAAACCATCCAACAGTCCGCAGGTATAGCACTGAATAGGATTTTCTTTCCTTTCTGTAGTCATATTGAATAATTACTGGATTCTAATGTGCATGAAATAGTAATCAAACATCCAGTGATAGCCACTGGTAACCCCCCACTATGATTAAGACATGATGGAAAATCTAGTTTTTTCCCACCCAGATAATTGAACCTCACAATCCTCATATACTATATTAATAAGTTCAATTATATCAAATTACCTTAAAAATTCCACTCAGATTTGTTTTGGATAACATATTGATTAATGCCATTTGACCAAATTGATTTTTTTATTATTGTTCGCAGATAAATGGAATTCACGAAGCATTAATTTTTGAGTTTTTGATAATGATAAAATTTCAAAATAGTAGTAGTATTTGATACTTGTGAGGACGTAAAGTTCAATTTCAACAAAGCAGCATAAATCTAATATTTCATGGCTTTATTCTGGAAATTATTTTTGAAAATGAAATTAAGTCAAATATACCCTGTTTTAAAACATTGAGATGATACAGAAATTAATATATCTACATCTAGTAAACCAGTTGTTATTAGGGCAAACTACTTAGATACCTAAATCATGGACTATTGAAATTCGGAATAGGAAGATTTACATCTTATTACTGAGAAAACGGCGGAGACATGTTATGAGTATTTATGGCAACTTCTGCTGTATTATTTGAAGAGCTAGTTTCATTGATTATAGTCATTGGTAAATCAGGAGTTGGACTTTGTGCTTGCATACTTGGAATTATGGGTATTGCAAAAAGAATCGAAGATGCAAAGAGTGCAGAAATCAAGAATACACATGATTTATTCATTTCCCTTACATTTATATCAAAGTATTTAACATCTATTAAAAATATTAACTTAAAGTAATATTTGAAATTACTATTGTGATATGAGAATTAGACGATACAATCTTTTGAAAGCCCACTACATTTATGCTTAATTTCATTCATCAGATGCCAAACGAACTTTCCATAATGTTTACCAAACATCATAGGAATTGGTCAAATGATATATTGGAAAAAATAATAAAGATTTCGGGGGTAAAGTCACTCCAACAACCTGTACTTTTTAAGAAATATCATCAAATACCCGCACTCGATGCTTCGAATTCGTAAAATGAGATAAATTTGTTGGATCATAAAACAATAACATATTGTTCGCAATCCAAATAATTCAGGTAGGACGATTGGGATCACTTGAATAACACTGTTTAAAATTAGATGCGGAACCCTATCCAATATAGTTAAGAACCTACTAAAAGTCTAACCTATAGAATCAAATTTAGACAGTGATTTCCACAAATACCACGTAGCGATACTTCTATAAGGTTTCCATCCAGAAGATACTTCCAGCATATATTCATGAGTAGGTAGTTCAGCTAAATTATATAATTTTTGGATTGCCTTTTTTACTCCCAAATCATCCAAGGGAATTACATCTTCTCGCTGCAGGCAAAAGATAAGAAACATCTCCGCAGTCCATCTCCCAATACCTTTTACTTTTACCAATTCAGTTATAACTTCTTCATTTTGCAAATCGGGTAAACCATGAATATTTAATTCACCGGAGACGATCTTCGTCGACAAATTTTTAATGTATTCTATTTTCTTGAATGACAAACCTATAGTAAATCTCAAGACAGTGTTTGGAGTAGAAATAATCTGTTCAGGAGTTGGTAAAGTATCACCATAATACCGTAGAAATCTGGAGTATATCGCATTTGCAGCACTGCCTGCAAGCTGCTGATAGATTATGGATTTCAACAAAGATTCAAAGAGATTACCGTGGATCTGAATTGAATAATTTCCTATAGATTTAATTAATTTCCCAAGTAGAAGGTCTTGTTTTGAAAGTAATTCTAATGGATCCGGATTCGTCATTCCTACACTAGAAATACTTTTGATCAAGTTTTAAGAGTTACTTTATCCAACTTACTTTCGTTAATTCAAGATAAACCAGATCTTAGTCTCTGCATAGTAATTACTGAGAACTAAATTTTATTGTATAACATTGTCTGGTTAGAATCCTTACTAAGATCTTCTGTTTCAAGACCGTAATTAATACTAGGATCTTAAATGTCAGAGCATAGGAGAGATTTATACTTAAAATGGGTGGGAATGAGGGAGTAAATATTGAATATATTTTTATATTCCTAAACTCTGAAACAAATGACAAATACTTAACAGATCAATTGAAATCGAGAAGAAAAAAACATCGTCAGATCCCTTCAAATTAAATCATCTCAAAAAATTTTGCTGCCATTGTTACTTTTTATGATTCTGAATAATAGGATTGTTGTTTATGTACGACCATCAGGATATTAAAAGACATGAGCATCATCAAAAGGTCCACACTGATTACAGAAACTGTTCATTTCATTCGACCCTTCTTCTGATAACGTTAGAAATACAACTTTTTTCTATTCTATACTTTTTACTTTATTTCAGTAAGAAAAAGTTTGCTTAGGTTCCTGTGATGATAACACTATAAGAAAATGGTAACCATTCAATCAAAGGAGAATAATTGCTTCTCATTGTGGATGAATTTTATCTTATTTACACATCTATGATAAAAGCTCTACAAGCGCGTGGAGGATATTTGTATGGTATTAGGAAAATAAGTTATACTAATGCCCCATCTCATGTTATATTTATTGGTGAATTGTATCCCACTCTAGAAAAAGACATTCCTGCTGACATTGATTCAACAAATAATACAGTTCAAAATTATCTATTCCATGATAAATCAAAAATATGAACAAAAGATTACATCGATGATCTCTGACTGCGTATATCTGAAGGACAGGATACAAATAACAAAGAAGCAAGGCAATTCTGATTCTGTGGCATACTGCGGACTAAATTAAATAAGTGAGTAGTTTGACAAGTCTACGAATACACTTGCATCAAATACTAATTCCACTACGTTGTGTAATGGTAACGTAAAAAAACTACATTGTTTTGCCATATTACCAACCTCTGCAGTCCATATTCCATTTTCTTCCGATACTGAAAGTGCTGTACTAATATCCATGAAGGGGAGGAAGATCCGCATATCATGGGAGTTAGTCAAATGCCAATAAATGATCAGTAAATTATCTTCGAGTCCATTTGGGGTAACCGAATTCAGATTAAAGGTCAATGCTTTCCCAATTTAAATTCAATGTTCCATTACGGTAGGTTATTCTAATTTCTAATTAACTCGGTGCGCTCCCACTTGCATGTGAGTCATTGGATACGATTTTGATAAATTGCAAATTCTTAATAACAATATTGATAATAGTGTTCTATGACATATAACAAATTTTTTTCAATTTTATTTATCTCGATGATGGCGACAATTTTTGCCGGCATTTTAACAATTCCAGGTGTAAATATGCTTACTTACGCAACATCATTGCTAGGGGAATCAATCCAACAGAGCCAACAAGATCTTCAATCGACCATAAATAACCAAGTCCAACAATCGATTACAGATACCATCAACACCATAAACGATAGCAATGATTCAACTGTTGACACCATCGCAAGCAATCAAACACAAAATACGGGTTCCTCAAATAACTTGATAAAGGGAGGAATTACGAGCTTGCAGAACGATCAATCGGATAATACCACCACTTGGATATTGGGCGGTGTATATAAGATGGAAAATCTTAGTTCCGAAGCTCCAACATTTAATGCATCATTCTATATGGTAAAAACAGATGGTAATTCTTCTCATTCTCATGACATCTATGACTTGGTTTTGATCACTCCTATAATTGATAGTACAACAAGTAATTCAACACACATTAATGGTACGACAACTGTGACCATGAAAGACGGACCCATAACTAATGTACCTACAAATATTACCATACTAGGTGACAGTGCTATTAGTATTTGGATAAACCCATCTAAAGTCAATAATCATTTTGGAGATTCGCCCGTTTATGGAACTCAGGAATTGAAATGTGTGGATAAACCTGCACTCTGTAAATGAGTTGAAGGCGGTTAAAATGCCGCAACTCGACAATATATTGTACAAGACTACATTAAGAGAACCTTAAGACTATTGGATATCTATACACAGATCGAGATTTAGGGATAACTGTAAAATCTAGTAGAAACTATCCTTTTTGGCTTATTTTTTCATAATGGAAGAAATATAGTCAAACTATGTGTTGAAATCAAGAAATAATATGATTGCAACGTAGCAAATTCTATTTATTTCGCACATCCTTGATTTCTTTTCGAAACAAAGATGGCTAAAATAGTAGTTTTGATCATTTTAATTACTGCCTGCTGAGCATGAGAATACGTGATAGCATACAAATTACATTTTGATAGGATGATAGTAATCTTCCAATACATTAAATACTAAATTGACTATTGTATATCGATTTGAATTGGATTATCCTGATTATGTTAACGATTTAGAAACAATCAATAATCAAAATCTGTCATGGGTTTACCTGGAAAGACCCACACGAGAAAAAATGGATTTAGTATCCAAAAATTTTCCTATTCATGAGTTGAATATCGAAGATTGCTTGTCGAAGAATCAACTCCCTAAAATCGATCGATATGACGATCATATATTTGTCATACTCCAATTTCCAACTACTCTCAAAGGAAGAGCTGCCCCAAACTTTACTCAACTCTCCTTGTTTATAGGTAAGGACTATCTAATTTCGATTACTCAGGGCGATCTTTATCCATTAACTGAACTATTTAGAACTTGTAAGAGCGGCAGTCAGAAGATCAGGAATAATTTCATGGGAGGATCTCCAGGTTATCTATTACATTCAATTTTAGATGCACTGGTTGATAATCTACTTCACATATTAATGAAAATTATTGGAAACTTAGACGACATTGAAGATGAAGTATTTGATGATAAAGTGGCAAATGCTAAGGAAATATCAATCCTCAGGAGAGAAATTACAACACTTCGCAGAATAGTCTTGCCGTTAAAACGAATCATGATGGAAATCACATCCAGAGATGTTAAGAGATTTTCAAGCAGCGCAGCGGCAGAGGATCTAATTGATTATTTTGACGACATTAATGATCATATATCAAAAGTACTAGAGGCACTCGATGAATCCAAAGAAACAATTGAAATTTACAAAGATACTGATAATATGCTGAATTCGGAAAAAACGAATAAAATTCTAAGTTTTTTAACAATATTGTTTACACTCTCAATTCCAATTACTGTAGCGGGGACCTTTTATGGAATGAACATTGTAATACCTGGTAGTGTCAATGAGGGGGGGAAAATTATCGATTACTTTCCACTCATTTTGACCGCATCACTTTCGTCACTGGCTGCAGGAGTTATGGTGTTATACTTTAGAAAGTTAGGCTGGTTCAATTCATAGGATCATATTAGGATATTTCCATTTCTTTACCATCTGTATTTAATTCAACCAAATCATATCATTTCACTGAATCTTTAGGGTAGAGGTGGGGGCAGACCAATACTTGTCCTTTCTGCTTCCACCTTTGCTTAATTACAACCAATAATCTCATTATTTTAATTCATCCCTTTTGTATTTACGATTATAAGAATGGAGCATATATGTCCATTCAGTGTCAGAAAACTAAGTGCGACTAGTATGACCGTATTTTAGTGGTAGTATAAAATTACATTTGATGAATTTCGAGATCCGCTCGACAAAGTGGGAAAGCCTATATGACCTAGTGGCAAGGATTCTACCATGTCTATGTCTTGTCTTGGCTGTGAAGAATATTTTGATAGGTATATATCCTAGATGGTGATGTAAACGATACCAGTATGTGCATCGTCCGATTAAAATTGATTTCACAAGCTCCTGCTATTGGTATCTTTCAATATTGGGCAATCCTTGTTTGTAATAAATTGTAAAGTTTTGACCTTGAGAATAAGGACAATTTTCTACTGACCTAGGTATACCGTCCGAAGCCTCAACTATGCAAGTACCATTTTGTTTTATCTTGACCACTACTAGCTCTTGAATGCTTGGACTAAAAAGCTGTTGCAAGGATCCACCCATTAAGATAAAAATTAAAACTATTCCTGCAATTATGAATAAAAAAGCTAACATTTTTGGTGAAAGATCAAAATCCATTTTCTTATTTCAATATATTAGAATTCTGCCTTGTTATATTACTATGTTTTCATTTTTTATTGAAATCTGACCGGATAATACAAATTAGCCTTGATATCTTTTTGTGGTTTTGACATCGGTATCATTTATTTGACTATTCTTTTAGTCCCATGATGATTGCAATATGAAGTCAGGAAGTCTACATTTATGCTAGTTATTAATGGTGGAAACAGTAGATAATTTAGATCAAGATTAATTTTTGGCAACTTATCAATTCTTTATGTGTAACCATAGAATGTTCATATGATTCAAGACGCTTGATGAATTGAAGAAGGCTAAGCAATGGGATACCAATTGAGTAGTTTGACAAATTTGTAACATTTCACGTCTCTCATAATGATTATTAGCAAGCTAATTAGCCGGTACGCATCAGAAGATGCTTTTCTTCTTGCATGGGATTGGTATTACATATCGCCACCTAAGATTAGATTATCTGTCAGGGATCTTCAACTAAAACCCTTCTTAAAAAACCCGCTTCAACTAGATACCTATATTACAGATATTTGTAGAGAACTGGACTGATATCTTTTTGATTTTGAGTCGTGATACTCAAATTAGTGTAGTCATAGTTTATGACCGCGTTCTGGCTGATACAATATCGTAGTGATTTTCATCAGTTAGGAACTTGTGCTACTTATTTTCTAAGATGTCTTAAAATTCCTCGAGTATAATGTTTAGTTGATGCAATAAAAACATTGCGATTGATAGAACAATAATTTATTTTAATGAGAACATCTATAATCTGCATAAAATAATTAGGTTCATAGTCTTGTACATAGAATTGAGATTATTTCAACTAAGGATCAAAGTTTCAATTTATGAATGAAAAGAATTCTCAAAAAGATGCATGGTTTGTACTAGCAATTCTCAGCTGTCTAGCACTAATAACTATGTACGGAGAGACCATGCTGATTCCAGCGATCCCTTATTTAATAAATGATTTTGAAATATCTTATAATACCTCATCATGGATTTTGACTGCCTACTTGGTTGCTGGTGCATTAATGACTCCGATTATAGGTAAACTTTCGGATGTTTATGGAAAAAAAAAGATATTGGTGATTGTAATGGTGATATATTCAATCGGGAGTTTATTGGGAGGAATGTCTGATGATATCTTTATGATGGTAATATCTAGAATAATCCAAGGAACTGGCCTAGCTATGTTTCCCGTTGCCTTTGCAATTATTAGAGAGAAATTTTCCAATGAAAAGCTTGCGGTAGGTCAAGGAATTTTTACTGCAGTTTTCTCAGCAGGTGCCGTAATCGGTCTTGGATTAGGGGCAACCATTGTTGAATATTTTAGTTGGCATATGACATTCCTCTCAATAGTTCCTTTAATGGTAATATTATTAGTTGTAGTACTAAAGTGGGTTCGAATTGACTCGGAAAAACTCGTTTCAAGAATTCGAGGTAGCATAGATATAAGCGGGACTCTGGTGTTGGTATGTTTAGTTTCAACTTTCCTCGTGGGTTTGACTATATTACCAAATACTATTTCTAATCCAAACAACAATCAATTAATTCTAACTTTAGCTCTTTTGATAATCTCCATTGTCCTCATACCGATATTCATTTTCACACAGAGAAGGGCTCAATACCCTATTATGGATCTTAATCTGATGAAAGACCCTGTTCTTTTACCTGTTAATATATTAATAATGACCATTGGTATTGCCTTTTTCATAATTTACCAAACTTTGCCAATTTTGATACAAAGTCCTATTCCCCTCGGATTCGGTGGTGGTCCGGTAGCCATTGCAAATGTTCAGCTTCCATTCATGATTTTGTCATTTGTAATTTCAGTTTTATCAGGATTTTTAATATCTAAAATAGGTAACATAAAGCCAACTTTGATGGGAAGTATTTCAAGTACTTTTGGCTTCTTGCTGCTATTTATTTACCATCCATCCGAACTCGTGATATCGCTAGAACTCTGTGTTATCGCAATAGGATTAGCACTCGTAGAAATAGGTGCTTTTAATATATCATTGGTATCTGCACCTTTAAACCAGAGTGGTACAGCATTAGGAATAACTATGTTGTTATTTTTGATTGGAATGTCATTAGGTCCGGCCATTTCTGGTATCTATTTAGAGAGCTTTAGATCTACGATTGACAATACCCATGAGTCATATCCAACCCCAGTCGCTTACGATTCGATCTTTTTAATTGCCTTATTAATATCAATCTTGTCTGTAATACTTACGCTATTAATAACAAAAAAACTAGTAAGTAAGGTAATCTAGTTTGCTAGATCAAACTTGCTTGATTCAACTATTTGTGATTGAATATACTTGAATAATGATAGTCCTATTTTTCACTTGTAGTGACAATTTGTTTAATGAAACAAAAAGTTAAGTATTTAAATAGACATTTGAATTTCGATATTTTTACTATCCTAAAATACAAATTGAAGAATACCACGGAAATGCTTTAAGTAATCTGATAGGGGCTTTTATGAATTAGAAATCAATGGTTCTAAATGTAAGGTTTCATTTAATTAGATAAAACGTATATAAATTCCCCATAAGAATTAGAAATTACCTCTTGAAAAGAGAACTCGATGACATTTTTAAAGCATATATTGTACAACTAGTTCTTGATAAAAAAACAGAACAGGCCCTAGAAAAATTAAGTCAATTTTATGAGATTAGGCCACCCGAAATCGGGGTAGGTACAATCAAAGGGAAGAGAAGAACCGTGTACGCAGTTTATGTTCAACGACAATGTAAAATTTATTGTATAAATTCAGAAATTTTTTACAATCCATTCATAATAATGCATGAGTTCTACCATCATTTGCGTACCACAGCAGGAGTTCATAAGGGATCGGAAAAACATGCTAATATGTACGCTAGAGGCTTTATTGATTCATATAAAACTATTATTAATAATATGGGGCAGAAAGATAAAGGTCCATAGCTAAATTTTATGTCCGTTTGAAAAATTAATTTAAGAGTTGTCAATCAAACCTATCTTACGTGAGTAAATTTTTTGTCCTTTTTTTGTTAACCTGAAAATCATTACTGTACTTTTTTCAGGATTAGTAGAGTTTCGGCTCATTTGATCTTTTCAATAACTCAAAAACTGGAAATAGTTGTTAAGGCCAGTGAAACTGACTTTACCTTTCATATATTATATATTATTTCCTTGAAGCACCTATTTTTTGAGGCTCATCAAATCTTGTAGTTGACTTTATTTCTTTCCTTGAATTATTTTAATATAATAATTTTTCAATTACCATTGTTTTCATAACTTATTTATTACTTTTCTGGCATACCGACTACTAGAAATAGAAACCTTGTTGATCGATTGCTTTTAGTCATTATACATTATGTTTATCCCATTGTGTCATCTTGTGATTTATTGTCTATAAATGCTCAGTCTCGATTGGTAATATCTAAATAATGCAATAATCTTCGAAATCTACTTGCTTTTGGTAAGCCAGTATTGTATTTATAAGATGGACATTAGTATACCTAATTATAGTAACTATCGAGAATTATGTTTTCAGTTGGTAGGGGATATCATTTCCGCAAATATATGATCCGAGTTTAATTCCTTTGACCAATGCATCTCCTGCATCAATATTGAAGAATACATGATTGATTGCTGATGAATTTGGTTTAAGTATGATGACTATTGTTAGACTCATATAAATGGGACAATATTTAGTAAAACCATTAGGTTCCTGCAATATCCTTAATTTGTTACAATAGTCGTTTCTGATGATCGAGTTTAGATGATTCGGTACCCTGGAAATAAAGTCATTGTTTTCATAAGGAACCATCTATGATCCAATGTTTTAACAAGCTGAAAAATCAATGTAAAGTTTTGATAAATACGATTTGATGATCCCGCAAAAATGATTCTACTTAATCTATTCATTTAGTATGAGTAGATGATAGGAGACATTCTTGATCTTAGGTAAAATTATGCATAAGACTAGTAGGAAGAAAACAGCTTGTTTTTTTGATATAATTTGATATCCCCTTTGCGAATTGATATGCGCTAATCATTCCCTTTTTTTATAATAATATTCGATTACCTGCTACCGTTAAATCATACAATTGGTAAATGACCCTTCGTCTTGGGTAATTAATGCCTGATCATTATACTGAAATCGTAGAAGATTGCAGGGATATTAGAATTATAATTTGCTTAAAGTTATCAGATGAGTTTTCTGTTATCGTATCCTTCTTACTATAAAAAATATTGTACATTTTTTTAAGTAATCAGTTATCAAACTCCTTTATTATATAATGCTATTACTTCTTGAATGATAAAGATGTTATCATTAAGTATGCTACTAATATTAACGGTCCTGATTATAACCGGACCAACTGCACAAATGGTTTTCTATCAATGCGTTACTGCTCAAAGATCAAATAGTTACGAAAGTAGTACCTCAAATTTTGATATAAATAGCATATTTAATAACCTTCAAAACAAATTTCTAAATCCAATTGATGAATTGAATTCCGACAATGCTGAAGTTCAAAGATCAAATAGTTACGAAAGTAGTACCTCAAATTTTGATATAAATAGCATATTTAATAACCTTCAAAACAGTTTTACCGATCCACTGGGACAAGTTGACATAACTTTTCCTCCTGGACCTACTGACTCTACGGTTCCTGTAAATCAACCAAGCTCCACTGACTCTACGGTTCCTGTAAATCAACCAAGCTCCACTGACTCTACGGTTCCTGTAAATCAACCAAGCTCCACTGACTCTATGGTTCCTGTAAATCAACCAAGCTCCACTGACTCTATGGTTCCTGTAAATCAACCAAGCTCCACTGACTCTATGGTTCCTGTAAATCAACCAAGCTCCACTGACTCTACGGTTCCTGTAAATCAACCAAGCTCCACTGACTCTATGGTTCCTGTAAATCAACCAAGCTCCACTGACTCTATGGTTCCTGTAAATCAACCAAGCTCCACTGACTCTACGGTTCCTGTAAATCAACCAAGCTCCACTGAGAAACCATCCACCTCTGAAGAATCAAGCTCCACTGACTCTACGGTTCCTGTAAATCAACCAAGCTCCACTGACTCTATGGTTCCTGTAAATCAACCAAGCTCCACTGACTCTACGGTTCCTGTAAATCAACCAAGCTCCACTGACAAACCCTCCACCTCTGAAGAATCAAGCTCCACTGACTCCACTGACTCCATAGCACCTCAGAGCGATAAATCCAAGGACGAATCAAGCTCCACTGACTCCATAGCACCTAAAAGCGATAAATCCAAGGACGAATCAAGCTCCACTGACTCCATAGCACCTAAAAGCGATAAATCCAAGGACGAATCAAGCTCCACTGACTCCATAGCACCTAAAAGCGATAAATCCAAGGACGAATCAAGCTCCACTGACTCCATAGCACCTAAGAGCGATAAATCCAAGGACGAATCAAGCTCCACTGACTCCATAGCACCTAAGAGCGATAAATCCAAGGACGAATCAAGCTCCACTGACTCTACTGAGAAACCCTCCACCTCTGAAGAATCAAGCTCCACTGACTCCACTGACTCCACTGACTCCATAGCACCTAAGAGCGATAAATCCAAGGACGAATCAAGCTCCACTGACTCCATAGCACCTCAGAGCGATAAATCCAAGGACGAATCAAGCTCCACTGACTCTACTGAGAAACCCTCCACCTCTGAAGAATCAAGCTCCACTGACTCCACTGACTCCATAGCACCTCAGAGCGATAAATCCAAGGACGAATCAAGCTCCACTGACTCTACTGAGAAACCCTCCACCTCTGAAGAATCAAGCTCCACTGACTCCACTGACTCCATAGCACCTAAGAGCGATAAATCCAAGGACGAATCAAGCTCCACTGACTCCATAGCACCTCAGAGCGATAAATCCAAGGACGAATCAAGCTCCACTGACTCTACTGAGAAACCCTCCACCTCTGAAGAATCAAGCTCCACTGACTCCACTGACTCCATAGTACCTAAGAGCGATAAATCCAAGGACGAATCAAGCTCCACTGACAAAGTCCCAAATGCAGCCATTGAAAAACCGGTAGGAATTACGAAGGTGATATCTCCAACCAATACAAATCCTACAATTGAAAGCTAATCCTGAAATCAGCGGGTCATGATGTTTCAGAGCTAAAAATTTTTTTATCTTACACATATCGGTTGACATTTAACAAAAAGAAATCCGAAAGATTAGATTATGTGCAACCTTTTTAAGGATTGAACAATTAATACAAACTGCTGACACCCAAATTATCAAAGCAGTAAACTTATATCGAATCATAGTCACATTTTTTGAGAGTCTTATCCAGTTAAGCCTGCCCAATATTCCATTTTAGTTCACTGCCAAACTTGAGCCTTTTAAATAAAAATTGACATGGCAAAGATTGACCGGAATTTAGATATCTTTTTTTGGTAAATTAAGTTAGATGAAGTCCTATTATCCGAGTACAGCAATCTTATAAAATAGGTTCAAGATTGGTGTTTAATAAAGACCGTCAAGTTTAGAGGGTATGTCTAAAAATGATCAGCAGATCCAGTGTGAGCATATTAATCAAGCCGATTTAGAAAAGCCAGGGAATACACAGGGTTGTGAAGAATGTGAAAAAACCGGTTCAGAATGGGTACATTTGAGACTTTGTCTAACATGTGGTCATGTCGGATGCTGCGATGCTTCGAGAAATAAACACGGAACAAAGCATTTTAAGGATACTATGCACCCTGTAATCAAATCATTTGAACCAGGAGAATCATGGAAGTGGTGTTTTGTGGATGATATATTTGCAGAATGAGGTTTTAGATACGATGTAGAAGGAGTTTATCGAATTGAATCACTTGCTCCAAATCTAACAATGTCATCCGATTGATAACTTTTTATAACTGGTAAGCTTCCTCCGTCAACCAAGCTTTAACGACAAGTTTATTTTTAGATAAAGGATAAACCGTTTTGATTTAGTTATCTACAATAGGCATTTGGGGATGACATTTCAGCGAGAATTATGTAAGTATTGATAAACTATGAATACCTTACTAATAATATCTTTAAACAAATAAAGAATAGAATTCTCAAGGCCTCAAAATAAAAAAATCTTTATGATTAGTTAGGTCATAATGCTTTTTGTATCTTAAATTACTAGATATGGAAATTATCCAACAATAAAATTCTCCACAACTCAGTTAAGGTGATAATTTCATATTTCTCTCAGACTAACGCAAACACACTATTTAGAATTATTGCAGCTTGTAATTTAACCATATTCTATCCTCTTTAACTATACCTTAGCATAATGCTTGTATCGCTTTTCTATTCCTCTATTACTCCGGGTTTCGATCTATATCTACGACTTATTCAGTTCTGCCGGTTCCATAATACTTCTAATCTGGTTCTGATGATTTAGATTCATTTGGAGACTTGGGCTCAGAATCTACATCATTTTTTCTTTCAGCCAATTTTAATCCTAATTTTATCAAATATGGCGCTAAGAAGGTAGAAATCAGGGTTATAGTACCAATAATAGGTAATATAAAAGAACTCACCACTCCAATGTCTATCCCTCCCTTCGCTACAATTAGCGACATCTCTCCACCTCTTGAAGCCGATAGATCGATACCGGTCTGCATGGCAGTGAGTTTGCTAAATCCTTGATATCTTGAAGTTAAGAAAACAATAGCAAATTTTACGACTGAGGTAACACCCACAAGTATTAGTGCGGGAATTATGAATACTGGTATCAAATTGATATCCATTAATGCCCCTACTGAAACGAAGAATAACGCAACGAACATATCTCTGATGGGTGTCGTTAGGATGCTTGTAACAGCGTGAGATTTTGATTCAGCTATTAATACTCCTGCAAAAAAGGCCCCAACCGCTACTGAAATCCCAAGCAAGTTTGAAACATATGCAAAGCCAAAGGCTAGACCAAGTACAGCCACTACCAAAACGTCACTCTGATTTGTCCTTGCAACAAAATCGACTAAGCGTGGAATCGTTCTCGAACCTATTATCAAAACCCCAGCAATAAATGCTATCGTTATGCCTATGGGGATTAAGATTTCTACTATCGATATATTTCCCGTTACAGTGGTTGAATGCAATAAGGCAAATATAGACAGTATTATTATGTCCTCAATTATCAGAATCCCTAAAGTAAGATATGAAGCCTCCTCTCTTAGGATTTTTAATTCTTCTAAAACCTTCATTATTACCACTGTGCTAGAAACAGATAATGCAACTGCCATAAACAGGCTATCATAGAATGACATATTCAGTGCTTGACCCACAAAAAACCCTGCAATCATTGTTCCAGTTTGTTCTGCTAAAGTTATGATTGTAGCTCTTTTTCCAATTTTTTTTAGATTTCGAATGGGGAATTCCATTCCGACTGTAAATAGCAGCAAAATTATTCCAATTTCTGCAAATAAATTTAAAACCTCTACATTGCTAATGAAACTGAAAGGAGGGGTATGTGGTCCTATGATTATACCTGCTCCTATGTATCCCAAAATTAGTGGCTGCTTCAATTTGTATGAAATAATCGTCATTACCGCTGCGATTATCATTATTGTCGCAAAATCTTGTAAAATTTGGGTTATTTCTATAGCCACAGTAAAAATTAATATATATATTATATAAATAATTGTAATTGTTTATTTGACATTGTGTCGAAAGAGCTTTATTGACCTAAATATGAGATTCCGATTCTGATAATGCAGGGTTTTCCGAATTGAAATTAATTTGGAATTACATTAACAAATTGTTTCACAGAAGAGTGACACCGTCTTATTTATTCCATCTTTAATCCTAGTTAGGGGATCTTTTCACCTTCCGCAGTTATTTTATAATGGTCGACATTATTTGCACTAACAAAAAAATAGAAATCTCTTTCATACCCTGGTTTAAAAGTTGACGAAGCAGGGGTAATGAATCTACTGGTTTCTGAAACGGTGGAATTTTTAGAATCGAATAATTCTACCAGAACTTTTACATCCCTAGTATCGAATGTCGAATTATTTATAGCTGTGCCTTTAACAGTTATTAATCCTGTTGGACTCTCCCCTACTTCAATTTCTCTGAGCTCAAGATTAATTATTGTGCTAGATAGTGAATTTATAATCCCTTGTTCTTGCGAGTTTACTTGATTTGTTGGTAGATTTACTAGAAATATGGTGGCTATTAGAACACTTGGAATCAAAATGAAGGAATTTCTTATTATATTCACTCTTTTTCCTCTCCCTGCTTAATATTTCATACCGTAACCTAGATATGAATTGTTCTTCGGAAGGTAAAGTTTTCATGGTTTAATAAAACTTTAAAGTTTTTGTATTTGAAACTAAGATTGAGTTAATCGTGCAATAACTGGATGATGAGATTGTGAATAGTACTAATAAAATATTTTAATATCAATATCTTGACTTATTCAATAAACGAGAAATTGGCTTCTCATATTAGGAAAATCTCTGAATTGGACATGCTATATTTTCTGAAAACACATTAATTCGGAATAGATCCCTATAGATTATATTTAACTTACTCTGTCCCCGTCTTCTACTTCAATAATTTGGTCGTCTGGATATTTGACCACCTGAATATCACAATGCTTGCATTCGTAGTATTGAGTGTCATGCCTATGACTAATAGACCCGTTCAGCCATATCATCATATTTCCACATCTTAAACAAGACATAGTCATATATATGACTGACAAATCTGTGATATTAAACTCTTTTGATTTTTCAATAATTTAGATTAAAAGATCTTTTAGATAAATATTCATAAATACTAAAACGTATTGACCAGAGACGATTGTAATTTACATAATCATTTATATAATAAGGACAAATGGTAAAATTATGAGTTTGTACCCCGAGCTTAGAATTATAACCAGTGACAATGTACCAAAACTAGCAATTGGTATCTTAGCCGTCATAGCAATATTTAGTATTTATATAGTAGGATATGATCAAGGACAGCTTTTTAGTATGGTACAAGGAAGCGAAGCTTTTGACACAATGTGGCTTCATGAATTTACTCATGATATAAGACACGCTGCCGGTTTCCCATGTCACTAGACTCACTATATGTTTTCTTTTTAGCCTGATATTCTCATAGATAAAACAATATTTCATATATTATACAATCTATTTATCAGGATCACCTCTAAGTACAGACAATTTCTCATTGATTATGGTAGATTGTGTTGTTGCTTTTAACCCGCATTTCTAAGTTGTAAAATTTATATTAAAATTGTATATGATAGAGATCGTATCCATGGGTAAAAAAATAAATGTTGCAATTGCCGGCGTAGGAAATTGCGCTTCTGCTCTCGTTCAGGGAATTCACTATTACAATTCTACTTCATCGTCTAAGGATTCTGTCGGTCTTACATCATTTAACCTTGGAGGCTATGAACCAAGTGATATTAATTTTGTTGCTGCGTTTGATATTGCCGAATCAAAAGTAGGAAAGGATCTGTCTGAAGCTATCATCTCACCACCAAACAATGCCCTGCAAATTGTTGATGTTCCTCCGACTGGAATTAAAGTTCAAAAGGGTAAAGTGTTAGATGGGGCAGGGAGGCATTTTTCAGAGGTAGTAAAACTTTCTGGTGAGACACATGTCGATGTTTACAATGCACTTAAAGAAACACATGCTGATATTTTGATTAATTATTTGCCTGTGGGTAGTAGAGAAGCTAGCAGATATTATGCTGAAAAATGCCTAGACGCAGGTGTTTGTTTTATTAATGCAATCCCAGTTTTCATATCATCGGATTCTGTTTGGCAAAAACGTTTCGTTGAAAAAAATGTTCCTTGTGCAGGCGATGATGTGATGAGCCAATTAGGTGCTACCGTAGTTCATAAGACTTTGGCAAAATTGTGGGTGGACAGAGGAGTCTCAATAGATGAGACATATCAATTAAATGTTGGTGGGGATATGGATTTCTACAACATGTTAGATGAAGAACGATTGGAAGACAAGCGAGTTAGCAAAACTTCAGCGGTACAGGCTATGATACCATATGACGTGCCGATGAGGATAGGTCCATCTGACTATGTTAATTTTCTTCAAAATGATAAAGTATGCTATATCTACATGAAAGGTAGATTTTTTGGAAAGGTGCCATTAGAATTAGATGTGAAACTACGTGTCCCTGATGCATATAATAGTTCAGGTGTGATGATTGATGCAATTAGAGGCGCCAAAATCGCACTTGATAGAAATATTTCTGGATCTTTAGAGAGTATCTCTGCGTATTGTTTTAAACACCCTCCGGTTCAGATGTCATACTCAACTGCGAAATCTAGTTTCATTGATTTTATCGAAGGAAAAAAAGAACGATAGGCTAATTTGGTTTATTTTCATTGGCTCAATATCCACGTTGATTTTTGAACTTATTTTAGCATATACGTTGGTTTTGCTAGATCAGTAATATCTATCCAACATTTTGCAATCTTATCAAGGCAGGAAATACTGTTTATCATTGCAATTGAATATGTATCGTTTATCACAATCTCCTTATCAGATGTTATATGTTTTTTTAATTCAGAAATTGATTCCTTAAATTCTTCATAATTTTCATTTACCTTAAACGCCTTGTCTCTGCTTGTACTTGTAAAAGCCTCAATGGAATAGTGCTGCATTTCTTCCAGTGAATGCCCCGTTTTCCTAATCAAGTCAGCGATCTGCTTTTTTTCCTTAAGTTCGGATAGGTATGATACCAATTCTGCTATTAAATCTCCCGCATTTTCTAGATAATTAGCTGCTATCCTGTAATCAAGCATGTCTATATTACTTAGATTCAGGTTGCTTGCAAGTTTCTTATTCATAATAGCTGTTCTTATTACTCTAACTAAAAGGAAATATTGTCTGTCTATTTCATCGTCTCGACTGTCAATTTTCTTCTTTAGATCTCTTCCAAAGCCTTCACTAAGTGAACGAATAGTTTCCTTGAACATTCCTGTTATGATTGAATTCATCATACTCAATATTTTTTCAATGTTTAGAGTTTTAGCATCAATTAAGAATTGAAGATGTATGTTATAGCTATTCTCATCTACAATCTCTAGTCCAATTAATTTTCTAGTAGCCCTTTTTATTGTTTCACTATCTTCAAATGATATCTGATTCTTCGAATGTATGTTTATCATATTATACCCCAATAGGTAAGCACCAAAAATCTTGTTTAGAAGGATTTTGATTGATTTATCCTTAATTTCTACCTGTTCAGCAGCGTCATTTTTTGATTGTTGGTTACTATTCTCCTGCCCATACTCAAATTCTATCTTTATTTCTTCGTCTTGGTAATTATCATAAATTGAAATGGTGTTGTCGATGTTAGTTTCTATGGTTAGGCTGTTTCCCTTACCTAGTGAGTTTTTCTTTATCCAATCATTTGGAAGCGATATAAGAATACTACTGCCGATTTGTTGTAATATTCGAGTATATATTGTCATAATTTGTATATATGAATATAAATAAATTATACTATATTTTTATATTTACTTTTGATATTAATAGAGTATAGTGGTTTTAGTTACTGAAGTGCCTGTGGCAGTGGCAAAAGCGTATAGTCCTGGTCACATTACTGGTTTCTTTTCCACACCGGATTCACATATTTCAACAATAGATCCAAAATTTCTTGGATCTATGGGTGCTGGTTTTAGCATTGATAAAGGAATTACATCTACCGTTAAAGTATTTTCTTCAAATGAAAAAAACTATGAAATAAAACTTAACGGGATCCCTAATTTTGAGCTAAAGGTATCAAATTTTGTCATAGCATCTTATATGCGGGTAATCCGTGAGCCTGTTTATCTTTCAATTGAACATGAATCTGATTTACCTATTGGGTATGGTTTGGGATCTAGTGGCTCGGCCGCTCTAAGTCTTTCTTATGCCCTTAATGAGGCGTTAAAGACCAACCTAACCAAAGTCCAAGCAGCTCAAATAGCACATAACGCTGATGTAGTTTGTAGAACTGGACTGGGAACAGTGATATCGGAATTTACAGGTGGTTTTGAGTTTCGATTGAGTGTTGGCGGACCTGGCATTGGCCGAGTTATCAAATCTAAATTGTCAACAGACTGGTGCGTTATCGTTTTATGCCTTGAACCTATTAAAACAGAACTATGGTTAGATAAGTGGGTTACAAGTGAGAACAAACACTCTTTGAATCTTCTGGGTAGAAAAATGGTAAATGTTTTACATCAAGATCCAAAAGTGGAATCATTTCTTGAGATGTCTTATCAATTTGCTCATGAATATCATTTGGATAAGGGCAAATGTCAAAACCCACTAAACCTTATGCAGGCAGAAGGCATTCAGGCTAGTGTTGCACTCTTTGGACATACTTTATTTACTCTGACCGAAAGAGACAAGGTACCTAGAATTGTGAAATTACTAGAACAATTTAAGGGCCAATTACTGGTGTGTGGCGTTGATAATTTGGGTGCCAGATTAGTTAGAAGAAATGACTAAGTATGGAAAGGAAAATAAAATTACATGAGAGTCATCCAAGGTATTTATCATTGTTAGCACGAGAAAAACTGGTAACAGGTTTCAAGCGGGGTTTAGTAGCATCAGAGGGTCTAATCGCTCACGGGAGAGGGGAATGCTTTGACTATTTGCTAGGAGAATGCACAACAGAATCCGCTAGATCGGCCATAAATGTTGCTTCTGCCATCTTATTACTCGCTAAATATCCGGTAATTTCTATAAATGGTAACGTGGCAGCTCTATGCGTAGACCAGATATGTGGGTTAAATAGATCTCTAGAATACTCAGCTGTTGAAATAAATCTTTTTTACTATACAAAAGAGAGAGAAAAGTTGATATCTGAAGAATTCAAAAAATACGGATTGACAAGAATATTTGGTATTGATCCCAAAAATCTTGTAAGCATTCCTGAACTAGAGAGCAACAGAAGATTTGTCGACAGGGACGGAATATCTAAAGCTGACGTTGTCTTTGTACCTCTAGAGGATGGTGATAGAACCATAGCCTTAAAACGGATGAATAAGAAAGTCATCACTGTAGATTTGAACCCACTTTCAAGAACTGCATTGTCATCGGATATAACAATAGTCGATAATATTGTAAGGGTAATTCCCCAACTTATCAAATGCGTGGAATATCATAGAAACCATTCTAGTGAAAATGACCTTAAGAATCTTATTGAGAGCTTTGATAATTTAGATGGCCTAAAAAAGGCACTTGAAGTAATGAAATCCAAACAGATTCTATTTCAATAAAAATGAACCAGGTATTCATTCTACTGGGTTTTTTAGACTCTTATGTTGGGAGTTATGATTAGATCTGATTCCAAACATCAGTATTTTACAACAAAAAAAGAAAGAAAGTGAAAAGATCACAGTTGTAACTGCTTATGACTACACCACTTCAAGGATTTGTGATGAATCCGGAGTTGATATATTACTTGTTGGTGACAGTGCAGGTATGGTTATGCTTGGATACTCAAGTACCATACCTGTTACTATGGAAGAAATGATGGTCTATTGCAGAGGTGTTATTAATGGATCAAACAATACTGTAATCATTGCTGATATGCCCTTTGGGTCGTACCAATTTGATCAGTCATTGGCTTTTTTAAATGCCACGAAATTTATTAAATTAGGTTGTCACGGTGTAAAAATTGAAGGTGGTGTCGAAGTTGTTCCTATTATAAAGAAACTTACGGAATATGGAATCCCAGTTATGGGGCATATTGGATTAAAGCCTCAGACCTCATTACTATGGGAGGGTTATAAGGTTCAGGGGAGGACCGCTAATGCTGCAATCTTATTGCATCAACAGGCAATAGAATTAGAAAAAGCTGGAGCTTTTAGTTTAGTACTAGAATTAGTGACCAGTCAAGTGGCTGAACAAATTTCCAGATCACTAACTATTCCAACGATTGGGATAGGTTCAGGTAGCGGGTGTGATGGCCAAGTTTTAGTATTTCAAGATCTAGTTGGATCCTATAATAACTTTAAACCAAAATTTGTAAAGCGATATCTAGAATCTTTTCCTTTAATATTAGATGCGATGAAAAATTATGTTTCAGACGTAAAAAATGGTAAATTTCCAGACGCTGATCATTCATTTTTTATTGCAGAAGAGGAGTTATTGAGATTCAATAAATATCTTAATACAAAAGCGAATATTCGCAGGTTGAATCTGGAATAAATCGGATCGAATTGAAATGGTAGAAGATGAATCCCTCATTAGAAGATCCGTTGATAGTAACAACGATGATAAATTTGATGTACACCCGTCAAAGGATATTAAATGCACTTTGGGAAATGAATTATTTGGAAAAAGAATTGTAATTTGTGTCACCGCTAGTGTAGCTTGTTACAAGGCGATTGACTTGATCAGATTATTGATGAGACATGGCGCTGAAGTATTTGTGGTAATCTCAAAGACGGTTGAAAAATTTATGAATAAAGATTATTTTTTGTGGGCCAGTGGGAATCCGGTTATATCAGAACTTTCTGGAAATTTGGAACATGTAAGAATAGCTAATTTTAAAACATCCGACCTGATAATAGTATATCCATGCACAGCTAATACCATAGGCAAATTTGCAAATGGAATTGATGATACCCCCGTAACTTCAGTTTTATCGATAGGGCTAGGAGCAAGAGTACCTATAATAATTGCTCCTGCGATGCATGATGCTATGTACCAAAACACGATAATCAAACAAAATATACAAGATTTAGAAAAAATTGGAATAGTGTTTGTAAATCCGATCCTTGAAGAAGACAAGGCCAAGGCTGCAACCGTTGAATCCGTGTTATTACAAAGTGTTGATCTTGTCAAAAATCAAACTTCAAATTCTGGGAAAAATAATTCAATCCCAAACGATCATTTAGATTGGTTTTTCTGTAAATGTTCGATTAATGATTCGATTCAATTAGGTAATGAACAAATGCGATCATTTTTGAAAAATAGAAAGATTTTGATATCTACGGGCAGTACCGTTGAGCACATAGATCCAATTCGGGTCATTTCTAATACCAGTTCCGGTAAAATGGGTTATTTTCTGTTAAAGAAGGCTATTGATTTGGGATTAGATGTTACTCTTGTTAAAGGATCGACAATGATCGATTTAGAATATACTAAATTGAAGGACAAGTTTGATTTTAAGATGGTTGAAGTTAGAACAAGTCAACAAATGCTGGGTAGTGTAATGGGGGAGTTATCTTCAAGACCTTATGACATAATCATACTTGCTGCAGCAGTTTCTGATTTTAGACCCGAATTTTCTTCGAGTGATAAAATTACAACCGACCGCGATTCTTTTGTCATTAAACTTGTGCCAACTAGCAAAATAGTCAATCAAGTCAAAAACATCCAAAGAAAGACGTTCTTAGTTGCTTTTAAAGCTGAATATCACGTTTCAGACCGAATTTTAATGGAAAGATCATATCGGAAACTACTGGATTCTGATGCCGATATGGTTGTTGCCAATGACGTAGGCACTGAAGGAGCACTTGTTGGCTCAGATTCCAATAAGATCATGATTGTAGATAAATTCAAGAATTATTATGATTTTCCCCTTCAAAATAAAGAATCTGTTGCAGAAAACATTCTAAAATTGATATACGTAAATTTATCTGGTAGGCAACGAAATGATGAATACTAGGTTAAAGTCTAATACCAAATAAATACGGCCTAATAATATCCATATATTTATGATTAATCCCTCTGTTTTATAGGCCTTGTTAACAAGACCATTATTTTATCATGTTGATTTAAGTAAAGATCCGCACAGTTTTGAATATCTTTAATTTACCATTCTATAACTTGGGCTGAATGAGAACATCTCAACTGTGGTTTTCCCCTTCATGTAATGCACATAGCCCGTTCAATGACAATTTATAGTTTTCACCGAAAGGAGTCATTCAGTGATTAGTGTGAGTATAATATCAAAGATTGTAGAATAAATAAAATTCCTAGCCGAATAATTCCAATATCTTGTCAGAAATTATTTTTGAAGTATCGCCTTTTCCGAAAATTTGTTTTCTATTCGAACTAGATGGATACCATGATTTGATTGCTCTAATAATTTTTTCACTGTCTGTTCCAACCAATGTATTCCATCCTTCTTCTATGGTCTCAACCCACTCTGTATTATTTCTGATAGTAATACATGGAACAGATAGCAAAAACGATTCCTTTTGGATCCCTCCGGAATCCGTCACAATCTTTGTAGAATTACGCATCAACTGAACAAAATCAGTATACCCTACAGGTTGTATTATCTTAACGTTCTTGCAGGCCAAAATCCTCTCATACAAATTATTCAATTTTAATATACTCATAGTCCTCGGGTGAATAGGAAAAACTACCTTTATATGATTTATTCTCTCCATAGTTTTGATTACTGACAGTAAGTTTTCTGCTTGGGATGTATTTTCTGCCCGGTGCATTGTAAACAATATGTATGAATCCGGTTCTAAGTCCAACATCGAAAGAATTTGGGATTGTCTTGACATTTTTAGATATTCTGCAAGTACCTCAACAGACAAATCGCCTGTTTGGAATATTTGCCCTGATAAATTGGCTTTTTTAATATTTTCAACGGCTGTATCAGTGGGTGCAAATAAATAGTGGCTCAGATTGTCAGTCAAAATGCGATTGATCTCCTCGGGCATATTCTTGTCAAAGCTTCTGATTCCGGCTTCAACATGAGCAATCTTAATATTAGATTTGAAAGCCGCAAAAGCTCCCGCAAATGTGGAGTTCGTATCGCCATAGACTATTGCTAAATCGAATTGATGTTCATTGATCACCTTCTCGGTTTGTTTTATCATCTCACCAACCTGGTAGCATGATGTCCCAGAACCAATTTCGAGATTGAAATCCGGTTTAGGAAGGTTAAATTCATTAAAGAATATTCCAGACATCTCAAAATCATAATGTTGACCAGTGTGAATTATAATGTGTGTAACTTTGCCTTTTAATCTTCTATAAATGGGAGCAAGTTTAATAAAATTAGGCCGTGCCCCCACAATTGAAACAATACTTTTACGTCTATACATTAAATGCATAATACATAAAAAGATGGACTTAAATACCTATGATAGGATAACATTGTCATTCGCTTATCTAATAACCTATGATAGGTTAAGAAAAAACTTATCCTTTTTTCATAACTTCAAATAGTTTCTATTGTGTTATGAGTTAAAGCTGTAGCGAGTACGGGACAACAACGTTGTGTCTTGAATTTATATCTATCAGAGTCATTGTAGATTAACTTCTAAATGATAGTCTCATAATTCTATACAGCGGAGGGTGTGCCATGTTTCAGAAGAAAATTTGGGTGAGCTGATCGAGTGTGATCTTTTGGCAAAACAAAGATAAAACCTATAAGACTAACAGCCACCAGTTCATAATTGATCTAATTAGTATGATGATTCTTTCAAAAATCGTTGACGTACCAATGAGGCGGTCCTATCTGTACCATGCGACCATTATCCTAAAATATTTTATATTTCGAATTTGGATTGGCCAATCTAATTCATGTAGGTTATTGCTTCACTTTCATACCATAAACCTATCATTTAGCAGAAAGATGATGGGAGTAAGGATTGTTTGCTACTGAATCACATTTGACAAGTAATTGGCATCTGAGTGGTCACTAAAACCTTTCTCAGGTGATATCAAAGAGAGGTAATAAGATTGGGTAATTTGTTTGCTTTAAAAGGAGATAAGATCAAACTTTTGAAATATCTATGTACAGACCCTTTCTTGAAGTCCATAAAGGTACAGTATTGGGCAAGTCATCGGTGTAGAAAAAATGACGCCTCTTTCTGATATAATGATGGATACAGCATGAAGTATTAGTTATATGAGGCCGGGTCATTATTCCAAACAAATAAAGCTAGTCTCATAGAGTATCATATCTTGCTTGAAACAGATACTATCCACAAGACCAGTCAGGGATAATTCGTCATCCATTCTAATTAGTATTCTGTATTTTATCGGGTTGATTGATTGGTCAGGTAACTCTGTCAAATCTCATCATAATAACAAGAGAGGTAGACCTTACGTGTACTCACCAATCGTAATCCTTCGATGCTTTATAGTCCGTATCTGGTTTAGACTTGATTCAAACAGGTCACTGCATCATTTTCTATCTTTGGATTTATCCTATAACAGAAAGATTTTGAAGGCGTGCGGGTTATCTGTATCGTACTTACCACCAAGTAGACGCACCTTCGATAGGCGATTGAAAACTATGTCTACCGACATCAAGGAAAGGATTGCAATAATGGGAAGCCTATTTGTCATTGGAGGATTAGTCAGACCATAGATAGTTGCAACAGACACAGCCCTTTTAAGATCAAATGGTCATGTGTGGCACAAATCGTCAATGAAAGAAGGTGTAGTACCTAGATCGGGAATCGACACAGATGCAAGGTGGGGTCGCAGTCGTACCAAAGGGTGGCTATTTGGATACAAACTGCATATGATATCCAGTACCGATCCTTCTTCTACAATGGTACCACTATCAGCCGATGTTACCACAGCCAATATATCAGACAAACCTGTTTATCCAGACGTAGTAGCCTATCTATCTCCAGAAATATTATGGAAAATACATTTTATGATAGCAGACCCGGGCTATGATGGTAAGAAACTGTATGACCTAAGCATGGTTAAGGGATTCCAACTCGTATGTCCTGTTAGAAGATACAAAAGAACCAAAGAAGAAAGACTGAAACCAGTTGAGTTTTATGAGTCGGCTCTGGGACAGGTCGTGTATTCTAGGAGAAGTACTTCTATAGAACCGCTGATAGAGCACATAAAACCTGTTTTTAGGATATACCCAGTACCGGTGAAAAGATTGGATAAGGTACGTGGTATCGTCCTGTTATCCGTATTACTGTATCAGATACTTGTTTATTATAACTGCAAGATGCGAAAAGATGGTCCTAGAAAATCAATCAAATACATGATAGGCTGTTAATCAATTAAGAAACTAGAATAAATTATTAAAATGAATTATGACCCACACTCAGTTATATCCAGGACTTAATATTTGGATTAACCTGTATATATTATCAAACACTGGTACTCTTATTATAGCTCTGCCTGCTGATGTTACAACTGCATAGCCATGTTTATCCTGCAATTGAGTTCAATTTCTCTTCAGAAATAATAAGAATGCCCATTGAATGGTAACATATCCTAGTTACTATTAACATAATCTATATAAATCAAGCATTGGTATGGATTCTTCCATAGTCCTACCCATCAGTCGATAAAAAATATTTCAATAGGAAAACTTGAATGGTCGATTCTTATGATTCTATATTAGATTAATTAGTATACTAGAAAAGAAGAATAGACATGGCACATAGCAACTCGGTCTTTAGGATGGATTTAGTATCCCGTAGAAGTTAACACAATTGCACTATCGTACTACTTTATGTATTATTCTATCGATTGGATCACTATATTAGCATGATGATTGACTTAACTTAACTACTTATATTCTAAATTTAATGGAAATTTTGTCGTTTACCCAATGGATTCGGAGCAACAGCCTCTGTGTAGAACGTGACGGCATTCATGGATTTAGGTGGAATTTAAACTACGCCGTAAACAATAGGAATACTAATCGATATCAAAATCATGTCTTGTTCAAATAAAATTATATAAAGAGGTCAAAAGTAACACTATCATTTGTCATTAAGTAACTTATTGAGTCGTCAGAATGATATTTTAGTTATGCCCGGTGTATACGATGCTTTGACCGCCAAGATTGCTGAACAAGTAGGGTTTGAGGCTATTTTTCAAACTGGATACGGAACTTCGGCGTCATTGTTAGCATTGCCAGATTTTGGATTCTTAAGCATTACCGAGACTGTTGAAAATGCACGGAGGATAACTCGAGCAGTTGATATACCATTAATTGTAGATGTAGATACTGGATACGGTAATCCTTTAACTGTATCCAAATTAGTAAATGATTTACAAAGAATAGGAGCATCGGGGATCTTCCTTGAAGATCAAGTTTGGCCAAAAAGGTGTGGTCATATGATGGGTAAGGAAGTTATCGATTCTCAAGAATACATTCAAAAACTAAGGTCTGCTATTGATGCTAAGAAAAAGGACTCAGATTTCACAATCGTGGCCAGAACTGATGCTATGGCCCCACTGGGCATTGAAGAGGCTATAAAGAGGGGAAAATTATATAGAGAAATTGGTGCTGACATCGTTTTTGTGGAGGCCCCGCGTTCTGTCGAAGATATGAAAAAAATTGCCGATCAAATTGATGCCCCATTAGTAGCTAACATGATAGAGGAAGGTATAACACCTAATTTGACCTCGACTGAACTTTTAGAAATGGGTTACAAAATTGCCCTCTTCCCGCTTTCTGGATTATATTCCTCCGCTTTTGCGTTATTTGAAACGTTCAAGACTTTGAAAGAGACAGGTACCACGAAGACGCTAAAAGATAAAATGATGAAGTTTAAGGAATTTAATAAACTAGTTAGCCTGGATAAATACATGACCATGGAAAACAAATATGTTTGATTCTATGTCAATAACCTAAACTTGACTATTGTTGAATGCATATTTTGCTTTTTCTATCCTATTAGTTTTTGGCATTGGCTGTTTAATTGGGATCATTCCAATAATCCAAAACTTTCCATATCCTGTAGGCTACGATTCTATAAATTACTATCTACCTGCTCTCTATGATCTGAATTCTAACCCCGTAATTGGGGGAACATTATTTCCAGTTTATGTATTTTTGGTATATTCCTTTCATTTGATCTCTTTCTCCGATCTATATCTTGCCTTTAACGTTGTAAACATTATATTATATGGATCTCTTAGCGTTACCACGTTCCTTTTAGGTACTGGTGTATTAGACAATCAGTTAATAAAAGTATATTGTTTGCCATTTTTGTTATATTCCAGCTAAGTGCCCTGAGAATGGCATGGGATCTACATAGAGATATTTTGGCACTTGTTTGTCTTAACCTTAGTTTAGTTACCATAAACCATTTGAGGTCAAATCATTTCAATAGACCTATACTCTTACAATACGTTACTGTTAGTGTCCTGTATCTAGCTACATTATTTTCTGATAGAATGATGGGAGTTTTATTAATTATATCATCAATCTGCTTTTCTATCAGATATAAACTCCTTCTTCTAGGTACTATTAATTTACTATTACTAACATTATTTCTAACTTACTTCTTTTTGTTAGATGATATAACTTTTGTTTCTATTGGGTCGAATCCAGTAGATACATTAGTGAATCCTGTATATAACAAAAATAATCTATCTCCTTACGATTTACTTGTATTGCAACTTTCACTATATGGGATCCTCATTCCATTTTTCATTGTAGGTTTTCTTAAAAAGTCAAATTCGTTAATCCTCAAGATTCCCACTCTAGTGACAATTTTACTATCATTTAGTTGGCTCCTCATCCCTAATCATAGTTATTTGGTACCGGAGCGTTGGATTATTCTTTCAGGATTTTTTATTTCCATCTTCGGACTATATGGGTTCTTCTTTATCGCTGATAGATTAGTAAATTCAAAACTTAGAAATCTAGTTTCGGTCTTATTTGTTTCTTCTTTTATTACTTATGGAATTTTATTTATAGTTCTCCCTTATGGAATTGTTTTTACCATCCCTTCTATATTTCAAACCCAAACTGGACTAACAATCCCGCTGTCCATGTCTTTTAATTCACTAGAGATATCCAAGAATCAGGACTTGGTGAATTCTATAGATTGGATTAATACCAATACGAAGAATAATGCAGAAATTATTGGAACACTGCACTGGCGAGGGTGGTTTCATTTATTTTTAGAAAAACCACGTCAATATATTTTTTCTGAGACTGTATCTTTACCTAGTAATTATTCCTCAATTGAGAAAAATGAAAATGCATTGTACGATAACCTGAAAAGCAAAATTGATTTTCAGTGTGTTAAAGTGGGGGATTATACAAACACTAGTTCCGTTTCTGAAAATGAAAAAAATATTTACTTGATCGATTCTAAATCGGGTCACTATGATATTTATTACTATTACCCTATAGTTTATGATTCAAAATATTTTAATATTTATGAAATTACTAATTCAATTTGTGGGTGATCTTTGCATAATTCTATCCTGGTTTAATTAATGATTTAATTTTATCTACTTGGGTCTTTCTGTTAAATTTTCTAATATCATCCGGGTACATGCTATCATATCCTTCAAGCTTCGGTCTATAAGATATATAATGATATAACATATATAAGGCTCCAACCCTACCAATAGGCTTACTGGTACCAAAATATAGGAAAAATCTCCCAAATGCGAATAATGGATGATAACCCAGGGTTCTCATACTAGCGCCGAATTCATAGAAATGATGATTTTGTCCAAGGGGTCGAGTGTGCTCAAATTTTGCCTCTTCTAGGATGGTCTCTTTATATCCACTTTTTCTTGATGCAATCAAAATAGCGGATTCATATCCCATTTTCTCAGGATATTGAGCGTATTCTTTATAAAAGAAGGAATTTCTGACAAATCTACCTGCTCCACGAGGAGTCTTATAACTACCATCATCAATATTCCCAGATACGATAGCATAATCTGCGTTATTATCCATAAATTCAATTATTTTTTTAGCATAATCGTTATAATAGATAGTATCATCAGTACCTATCATATGATAATCTGTTTCCTCCAACTTTTTTTCAGCTTTCAGAGCCAAGGCTTTGTTCCAGTTCTTAACCACTCTAGAAATGTCATAACCCAAATCAGGATTAGAGATGATATATAAGTTATCGACTCTATTAGATAACTCTTTTAAAATTGTTCCAGTATTGTCTTTAGAGCCGTCATCTATTACAATTATATATGATGGTTTTATGGTTTGGTTTGATAACGACATTATGGCTTTTTCAATATCGTTTTCGGAATTTCTACATGTTACAATTGTAAAATAAGTTCCCATATGGCCTAAAATGGTTTATAAATATATAATCTAAGTGTATTTCATTATTTCTATGATTTACCCAACTGATAATTTTTGTTTCCATTTGATTTACCCTTATAATTAACATGAAAAAGATTATTGAATTTAAACCCAATTTTCGAAAAGATTCTCATGGATACTAGATACCAGATGGGATTATGATTGTAATCGAGATGAAAAATATTATAAATAGATAAATGATCATCTTATCTCATTTAATAAATATATCAAATTTATAATTTAGCGCTGGATTTCAGTGTATGTGAAATAAATATTCTATACCATATTTCAAAAGACAAGACAGATAATAACTTGCTAATATACCTTATCCTTAAATTATTATTAGTTGAATTACCTGCCAAAGAAATGGATTCATTTATCCATTTTATGTTGATGATATCATTTTTAACAGATTCAGAATCTGTATGTAAATATGCTGTAATAATTTGTTTACCATAATTATCCCACATATTTACCAAATTTAGTGAAAAACCTTTTTTTATCGCTGGAATATTTCCATTCCCTTTCGATTTTTTTAGAATTGATATGAGAGGTAATTTTCCTACATTTTTAGCATAATCGTATTTAATATGCCATGGTAATCTGGAAGTAAATTCAATCATCTCTGGATTTAAAAACAAGGAATTTATGTCCATATCTAGATGTTTGCCGAATTTTAAGTTTGAAGGTATCCAATCATATAATAGCTTTCCATTAAAATCTGCAAGAAATACCTGATCTAAAGGTTCCAGTGAACTATCGAAATACTGTTTAAAATTTTCATATATCCTTATCCAAGAAAATTTTAAATTCTTATTGAAGATTTCTTCTTGATTTGGAACCCAGTCACGTTCGTGACATGATAAATAAATTCTTGATTTATCAAGCCATGAAGGATTTTTTAGTTTGTTTAATTCGGTTAGGTATTTGTAATAACGAAAAACGTATCCACCAAATATCTCGTCGCCTCCATCGCCAGAGTAGAAAATTTTAGAATAATCTTTAGCTTTTTCTAGTGTATAAAATTGATATAAATTCCATTTTGGCGTACCTACAAAGGAAATCAATTTTGGTAGATCTACAAGAATATTGTTTAGGTATATTTCGTGAAATTCGCAATTATATTTTTCGGCAATATCTTTTGCGACTGAAATTTCATCATCGTCATCACCAAAGCCAGCACAAATTGCATCAATTTTTAATTCCGGGAAAAATTTTCTTAACATCACTAACGTGAATCTGGAATCTATACCTCCACTCAAAGCAATAGAAACCCTTGGCACTTTCATATGAGATAATTTTGAATCCAAGTCCTTTTTTACAATTTGCAGTACCTTTGGCTCAATATCTTCAATTTTCCCCCAAATAGGCTTCTCCGGTTTTAATGGCACATCAAGACTGTCAACAGATGGATTATATCTTAAAGTTAGGAAATTAATAATATCGTCCTTCTTTAAGATTTGAGCCATACTTTAATATACATACTTAGATTGTTTAATAAATTTAGTGAATTAAATGATATTAACAACTTTTTAGATAATGTTATTAAACTTAAAATTAGACATTGATATACTATTTCTTCTTATTTTTACAAATAATTATCTAATAGTTTTATATTTAATGCAAACTATTTGGGGGTTTATTAAATTATATTAAATCCGATTATTATATTACGATCTAATATATTTGATTAAATATCTTTATCTAATTAAGATAAAATAGTATTTTTACCTTGAAGATAGCTCATATCAATAATATCTCTGGTGTGGCATCCATTCTTTCTAAATATCAAAGACAACAAGGATTAGAGGTGGATGTTTTTGTTTTTAACAAAACCATCTATGAACAATTCGGTGGTATTCTGATTAATTATAAATCTCCTTTCTCTAGATGGAATATATTAAAGAAACTCAAAAAACATTATGATGTCTTACATTATCATTACCCTTATGGTTCATTAAAGAGAAGTTTAGAGAAATTAAATAAGGAAAAAATATATTTAAAACATTACCATGGCAATGATATAAGGGGAAAGTATGACCCTGATCCTTGTCTCGTCTCTACTCCCGATCTGCTACAGTACGCCCCAAATGGTATATGGTTACCAAACCCAGTTGATATTGATGAGATAAACCAAATAGTTACTAACAGAGATTTGGATAATAGAAATGGGCCACTTAGGTTAGCCCACTATCCATACTATAAAAATTACCCATCAACCTTCACTGATTATTATTCTGAGACCTTGTCTAGTGTTAAAAGAGAAAATAAATGTGAAATATTAGAAATTTTTAGATTGTCTAATCAAGAAACTCTTCAACTTATAGCTTACTCGGATATTGTTATTGGAAAAATTTTACCTGATGTAGGATGGTTTGGAAAGTTTGAACTTGAAGCTATGGCTCTAGGTAAACCTGTTATTGCTTACGTTTCGGATGAATTATTTGAAAAATACAAACCCCCGATTTTTAGAACTACCAAAAATACCTTTCAGGAGGATCTAAAATATCTAATTGAAAATGACCAGCAGAGACATAGACTGACTAATGAAGGACCTGCTTATATCAGAAAAAATCATAGCATAGCTGACATCATAGCTACCATTAATAGATATTATCGTAATTAATTTTTTTGAAAACATCGGACCTTTAACTGTCGAATCTATAGAAATTTTTTATGTTAAAGTGGATGATTATTTCATTCTACTTTAAATTTTATAAACCCTTGACTATTCAATTTATTCAGATTTAACACTTTTTATATGCTTCAAAAATATTATTTTCGTTATTTTCCCATAGCAGATTATTTCTAGCGTAATTAAAAATTTCTATTCTTTTCTTGTATAATTCATTCATATTTTCTTTAAGATACTTTATCTTACATATCAAGTCTTCATATCCATCAAATGTCACACAATTTTTTTCTAATATATCTATTACTGGCTTAAATGATGATGTTAATATTACTATTAGTCCTGAATGTGCATATTCATACGCTTTATTTGGACTAGTGAATTCATGGGACCAATGTCTTTTCCAAGGTAAAAGTCCTATTGAATGATTTGACATCTCTTTAAACATTAGATTCCTGTCCAAGAAACCTCTATAGTTAACTTTTAAGGACGATTTTCCTTCCCATCCTATAATAGATAGATCACCTAAGTCTTGATTATCAAATAATTCCGGTAATCCATCAATATTTCGATTGGGTAACTTTTGAATATTGTGACCATCAGAGCCTGCATAGACGCTTGATAGTCTATCATAGAATTTAGGAGTCTCAAAAGACTCGGTTTCAAACTTCATAGGAAAATTAGGAATAACAAATATGTCGTTGTTGAAACGATTTATTATTCGCAAATCATCAGCAATCTTATTTGATACTGTTATTGTTGGATTTGATCCGACTACTTCCTTCTCCCACTTGGCCCATAGGTGAATTATGCGATGATTAATAATCCTTCTTCTTATTCTTATTGGCATCTGAATTATCTTGTTAATGCTTGTCCTATTGCTACTTGCTTCTGAATATTTTTCAATTTCAACTAATAATAGTGAATGTTTTGACCAATATTCATGATCATCATATACAAAAGGCATTTTGAATTCTTTAACCATTTTTGCAGAAAAAATGTTATGAGCATGAATTATGTCTGGTCTTGATTCTTTTAATATCCTTTCAACTTGTTTCTTTACGGAATTCCAATAAAAAGGTATTCCATATCTTGCTTTGGCTGTCCAATTAACTTCAAAAATATTAGAAAAAACTTCCCTCTTATAAAGGGGGGAGACTTTAGATCCCGCAAATGTAACCTCATGTCCACGATTCGATGCACTAATAGCTGATTTTTCAATTCTCCAATCTGGTAGAGCCTCATGCGATAAATGTAAAATTCTCAAATTTTAGTTATGAAGATTATACATTAGTCAAATAAATACTTAGATAAAAATTAATATGAAAATTTCACTTGATTATTTGTGATTGTAAAAGTAATTTGAGGATTATATGTCAATCCTATATCATCTTTATCTTGTTACTATACTAAATTAGCAGAACATGATCCTTTGATATCGTGTATAGAAAAACATCGACATATGGTCTCGGATGAAATGATAAAACAATTTATGTTTAGATAATCTGATTTCATTCATTACTACTTTATAAATGACCTTATATTTTATTATTGAAAAATTTAGTTATTCTTATTCCAATTATTTTACTTGCATCCGGTTACATAAACTCATTATAATGCATATTTGTATTTTTGTAGATTAAAATATACCTCCGTAAGGTATTTTGATCAAAAAGGAAATAGATCAATCCATTATGTTTTTGTAAATATTGGATAAACTGTTTGTGACATTCGAAGGACAATGCTGCGGAGGTAGGCCCCTCAAATTATTCAATCGATGATCTATTACATTTAGACCACAAGATAATGCTTCTAAAGCGGTTTTACTTAAAGCGGGTATCAATTTATTATTTATATATCTAATATCTACATAAGTATCAAATTGTTTAAGAAATTCTGGCATTTCTTGGTAATTGATCGTCTGCTTCATTCTATCATGAATCTTAATTTCGGAATCAAAATTATTCTCTTTCAGATATTTTAATGCCATTTTAGTATCAGTTGCTTCATTATCGATTGTTAAAGCTCTACTTTTGAAATCTTTCCTGAAGCCTTTGATATCTGGCCTAAAGTGTTCTATATCAATAGGATTTGGAAGATATATAGCCTTAACATTATTCTTTGAGGCAGTATAGTTGAGCAGATCAATTGTTGAAACTAAAACTGCATCAGCGACAATTTGTGCTTTTAATTTTATCCTTTTTTTCAATAATATTGTATCTCTTCCCTTTCTGTACGTCAAGATTAATCTAATGATCGTATCTGACAATCTTGATCTATGGGGAAGCTTTTGATTTTTTATACCTCTTATATCTGTCCCATGATAATGTATAATTATTTTTTTTGAATTACTAAATTTTTTACGAAGTTTTATTATGATGTCGCTTCTACCATGAACGTGAATAATATCCATTGTTTCCGCTTCCTTAAAAACATAATTCAGAAATTGTTCTTCAGTTTTAACCTGCGTGATATATTCTTTATAATATTCATAAATGCCATATTTATCAACTCTGCTAAGCTTTATGACCCTTGAATCATGACCATAAATTTTTTGTTGATATTTGGCTAAAATACATGCCACTCCAGCTTCATCATTTACATGGAGGATTCGCAATCTATAACACAATTATACAATAGAGGATTAGGTATAAACTAACTGATGTAGTTGATTTTGGACCGATTTTTTATTTCATATTTGTATGATTCTTATCTCCGGACGATTTTTATTATATATATCTGGTATTAAATGTGATTTCTAAATACATCGCTAATTCATATTTGAATAGTCTCTTTATGATCTTGCCAATTAGTTTTTTCTACTCATTTTTATTTTTTTTAGATCCTAGTTTTGGAAATAAGATTAATGTTCTCTTATCTAGTTAGCACACTTTTTTTCTAATGCATTTATTAAGTTACTTTTTTTATGGATTTATTCCCCATCTCGTTAAATCAATATTGCCTATAGTCATATAACCGCTAATGAAAATTTAGTAATTGGGATGAATGATGAATTAAAATCATCAAAACTATCTTTGAGTTTTAGTTTGATTTAGCTATGATAAATAAATATTAAAATATTACCTTTTTAGTAGATTGGTATTTATATATATTTTTTATATATATGATCATCATATTTCATGGAAAGTGATGAAGATATTAAAAACTATTGGGAGAACCGATTGTCTAATAATTATGGTTTACATGGAACAGGTTTCATTGGATTGGGTAAGAACTATAATAAATGGATGTACAGGGTTAGACGACACGTTTTTCTAAAGAAAATAAAAGATCTTAATATTGAAAGTTCTCAGGTCGATATCTTGGACATAGGCTCTGGCACCGGTTTTTATATAAGTCTTTGGAAAGAATTGATGCTGCCAAATGTTACAGGTTGTGATTTGACAAAAACTGCTGTAACAAACCTGAAAGCGAAATTTCCCGATTTTAGATTCTTAGAATTTGATATAGGTGATGATACTATACCAATATCTGAAAAGTTTGATATAATATCCGCATTCGATGTTCTATTTCACATAGTAGATGATACGAAATATTTAAAAGCGTTAGAAAATATCAAAAACCTGTTAAAACCTGGAGGAATTTTTATTTTTTCAGAAAATTTTGTACATGACGAATCAAAATATGCCAAATTTCAAACCACCCGATCTTTAAAGGAAATTCAGGGCAGTCTTGAAAACCTCGGATTTATTGTTTTGGAAAGGTCCCCAATGTTTTTCCTGATGAATGCTCCGGTTGATTCAAAAAACAGATTATTGAATAAGATGTGGCGAATGATTACTAAAAACGTATCCCGTGGTGAAAAGTTTGGATTAATTATTGGCACTATTTTGTTTCCTTTAGAGATTTTTATTATATCTATTACAAAAGAAAGCCCTACCACCGAAATTATGATTTGCAAAAATTCACAATAAAAGGAAAATTTTATTTTCTTATCTGCCCCTGATGATTTTATAAAACACAGCAGCACCTGGTATTACAGCAAAGGCCATCTTTAAGGATTTTTTGAATGGAGATTCATTGTGTTTTCTTAATATTCGTATATTATTTTTTAAATCTTTAATGGTTCCTTTGGTTTTTGTAACATAGCAAATCAACGAGACTCTATCTCTGATTGTATAACATTCTCCTATCTCTTGAAGGTCTCTAATCGACCATACTGATCTATGGGTTTCAAAGATATTTCCAAATGCATCCTCCTGAGGGCTAGGATTCAGAGGAGTGCTTATCAATAGTCCTTTATTTTTATTCAATAAACCATTGAGTAATTCTAAGCCCTCGTCTTTTTTGAAATGTTCTATTACGTCAATTAACAAAATTAAATCATATTTAAAAGATAGATTGTGATATAATTCTCCTATATTTTTATTGTATAAATTATTATAAATGTACTCGTGTAATGGCGTAATATAATTACTAAAAACTTCTACACCATCGATTCTTTTATTGAACTCGTATTTTTGTTCGCCATTCCATAAATCTAGATATTCTCTGCATAATACTCCGTATTTCCCATACCCACTTCCAATATCCAGAACAGAATTGGGTTTTAAAGCGATTATGATTTCCATTATTTTTGAAATATGGTAATATTGACTAGATGGCATGTTTAATCTATCCACAATTTCTGCTTAAGAATTTTTTGTATTTATATAATTTCTAAGTAGTTACACGTGGAATTCTTGTAATGGGAAATTATTTGGTATTTTGTTCTTAACTTTTTGAACAAAAAATGAATTTGGATCACGCCATATATTACTTTTTTAACTGCTTTTAGTCGCGTATTCTAACTATTACCTTAGCCCAATTAAAATATATTAATTTTATTGTTATATTTTGATGATATTCCAAATTAACATTTGTTGATACAGTGGATTAGCATTAGGTGCTGAATGTTTTATCAATTTTATATATTCATCTATTATTCTGAATTGTATGTTATATCCAGTGTCAAATATGGCAAATAAGCACGACACTTTAGCATATATTCGTGGCCTAACTTTTGAATATAAGAAATCTTAACGACTACCAAAATGTGAATATATCTATCTATTCCACCCAACGTAAAACTTAATCGCATTATTGCCTTTTTTGATTGGCAAAGGACGCCCAAACTCTTTACAAATAAAAATTTTAAAATACCTCTACCTATTAGCACATTTGGAAAAAATACTTGTTTAATATGAATTTTTATTTGATTTTCTAGATTAAAAATTCCTGTTAATCGCAAAACTAAATTAGAGAACCCTAATTAATACTCATAATAGATGATACCAAAAATATCCAAAGTATTCTTTAGGCGACGATGGTTAGATTTTAGGAATGGGCATAGTATATATCTCGTATTTTTATTAACTTTTATTAACTTTATCTTAATATCGTACAACTTTTTAATAAAGCAATTACCGTTTGGAATTGGTGATTACATGACCCTTCCTATGTTCATACTTTTGTTCGCTTTGATCTACATTCCTACCGCCATTACTCTAGGTGTTTGGCATAGAAAGCATCAATATTCTGTAGAAAATGAAGCTTTGCTAAGACAAAACTGGATGTGGGCTTGGATTAGCCAATACCAAATAAGATTGATTAAGGGTAAAACGAATCCAAAGGAGGATGAATATATTATTAAATATTTAAATGATATCTTGATAAGGACAAATAAGAGTGAGTTATTGGGGGATGATAATATTTCCAAGTTACCCAAAGAAGAAAAATCTGAAGACAAAAAGTAGTTTACATTAGGGCTCAAAGAGCATTTACCAATCTCCTCATTTTTTCAAAGTCGATTTCAAAACCAAACCTCTTTTCATCCTTCTTCATGTTCTTGTACATGCTCAATAATAAATTAAAATGCTTCACAGTACTTAATTTCCCGTCCATTTTGAGTCTAACAATTCGGTAAACATCATAGTAATAGTTGAATTTCTTTAGAATTTTTTCCCTGTATTGTTTATGATCAAATTTCACTTTATTGTTCTTGTTGTCCTCCATCACTTGCAAAAATATTTCACAGCTTAGCAATGATGGGATAATGCCTTCACCAAGCATTGGAAACACCGTACCTATAGATTCTCCTATGCCTATGATTTTTCCGTCATAAAAAGGTTCCATCAGCTTGGGTGGTGCAAGTCGTATGGGCCTGCCAATTTTTCTGATTATCCGCGCATCCGGGTGAGTGTCTAAGAATTCTTTTACCCCGTGATATTTCCTGTCAATATCTCCTGCCCCCATAAAACCCGCGCCTTTACTTAAAGGAAAGTACCAAAAGTACCCTCTCGCACCCTTATATCCTATAACATGAAATTCATCAATATCTTGAATGTTTTCAACCATATACTCATACGCTGGAATCACAAAATCTTCTCGGGGTTTAGGTAGAAATTTCCTGTGGAAACCTGTACAATCTAAAACATAATCATATTTATCTATGGGAAACGTCTTTTTATCACAGTTAATACCATACTCTACCGTGATACCAGCGAGCAAATCACTCTCCCATTGCTTCTTATTGTAGGTAACTAGTCCATCTAAATCAAGAAACTCCTCTTTTTGATTTGGCAATCCCATTCTTAGTCTTTTTCCTACATGAAAAACATAATTATCAAAATTAAGCCCTGCCTTATTAGAGAAGTATTCTAACATATGTCTTGACGCTCCCCATGCACATACCGGCCAGTGCATTTCTTTCTTATTTGATTCAAAGATAGTTATTTCGTGGCCAATTTTATGTAACATCCCGCCTAGATAACTTCCTGCTACGCCGGCTCCAATCACAGCTATCTTCAATTGATATAGTTAGGCTCGTAATAATATTAATATTTGTATACCCTTATATGAAATATGTACCCGAGTGATCGATTATATATAACGATTTATTACAAAAAAAGTTCTAATCAATCTGATTATTATTTATTTATATCTGATAGAAAGTAATCTTGAGTTACGTAAAAACAACAGTTTCCCATATATATTATACAATTGATTGTTTGTTTGAATGAATAACAAAATATATCTCATGGCGGCATTAATTGCATTTGCATCTGTTGGTGCTTTGTTAATACAACCAACTGTAGCATCAGCACAAAGCAGCATGATAGACAATATTTTGAACAGTGCTCTCCCCTCCTCTGATACTAATGATAATAATCAACCATCACAAGAAAATAGCAGCAGCAGCAGCAGCGCAGTCCCATTAAGCACCAGCTTATCTTGTGGTCAAGTTATTAAACAAAGTGTAAAACTGACAGCCAACCTTGATTGTAAGACTGATGGCATAATTGTAGGTGCTGATGGTATTACAATAGATTTGAATGGATTTACATTAAGTGGTCCAGGAGAAAAGAGTTCTAAGGTCGGAATCATGTTTGCAGACAACGATGGCGTAACTGTTCAAGGTCCAGGAACTATTAAGAGCTTCCAAGCAGGTGCATTATTCTCAGGTGGAGAAGACAACAAAATTTCAAGAGTCACATTCACAGAAAATGAAATCGCAGTATTTGAAACAGGATCAAAGAATGTAGTAATTGAAGACAATCTAATGTTTGGAAACAGCATTGGTGTAGCAGCTCACTCCTCATCAGGCTCACAGTTAACCACAAACCTATTCAAAGCAAATGACTTAGCAGGTGTGACATTAGTTAACTCCGCAAGCAATGAGTTGTCAATGAATACAATCCAAGGGTCTGTTAACGGTATCTTCCTAGATGGCCAAAGCACAAAGAACAACGTGAATTCAAATAACGTATTGCAAAACCGTGGTGTAGATTTGAATAACGGTAACGGTCTACCAACAAACATAAATGACAACGTGTTCAGCGACAATAACTGTAATACATCTGTCCCAGACGGTTTATGTTTGGGTAGATAAACCTCCCTTTTTCTTTTTAAATAGGACGATATCTAAAATTTCATTTTCAATTTAAAAATCGATCGGCATTTTAGAAATATATTTATTTTATCGCAGATTAACAGACTTGTTATGAATATTAACCCTCCCCTTGAAAGAGTCGCTTTTGTTTCCCTATCTTTTATCATCGTACCAATCTTTATTCTGGCATTTTCGAGTCCCCAATTGACTTCAGAAATTTATATACATGGCCAAGAAACGAATTCTTCTAATAATGATGAATTCTTATTAAACATCAATCAAACTTATCTATCTTTAATTCCATTAATGATCGAGGAAGTTCAAAACACCAACGCCAGCGATATTCCTATCAAACAAATAATGGAGGCTACTCCTTCCAACGCAACAGCCCTCCAAGATATTGTCAAAAATAATTCTAATAAAACTGCTCAAAACAATGACAGTGCTACTTTAAACAATGCTACTGTCAACAACAGCAACCCAGCTAGACCTCAGGATCTCATTCCAGTCGTTGTTAATATGACTCAAAACACCAACGCCAGCGATATTCCTATCAAAAATGTAATTAATACTGTTCCTTCCAACGCAACAGCCCTCCAAGATATTGTCAAAAATAATTCTAATAAAACTGCTCAAAACAATGACAGTGCTACTTTAAACAATGCTACTGTCAACAACAGCAACCCAGCTAGACCTCAGGATCTCATTCCAGTCGTTGTTAATATGACTCAAAACACCAACGCCAGCGATATTCCTATCAAAAATGTAATTAATACTGTTCCTTCCAACGCAACAGCCCTCCAAGATATTGTCAAAAATAATTCTAATAAAACTGCTCAAAACAATGACAGTGCTACTTTAAACAATGCTACTGTCAACAACAGCAACCCAGCTAGACCTCAGGATCTCATTCCAGTCGTTGTTAATATGACTCAAAACACCAACGCCAGTGACTTGGGATTTATGCGAATTATTAATGCATTACCAGGATACGATACCTCTGAATCAAATAATGCGAATTTCCTAAAATGATATTACATATGAGAATTTGAAATAATGATCAAATGATATTTTTTATATCTGACCATTTACCGAATTGTCTGTGTAGGCATCCATAATTCGATACCTTATATACTTGTCATCAAGCGAAAATTTCGGAGGATGTGGATCATTAGTCTCAGACTTACAAATTGGACATTTATCTTTTAACGTATATTGCTTGCACAATCTACAAATTCTAATCCGGTGTTTCATATCTGTTCGATTGGTTAAATGTTTGTATGAGTTTTCTTTGATTCTTCCCTTGTAAATTTAAAAATACCCGAATTTTTTTCTATATTCGTCTTTATTTTTTCTATAGCATGATTGAGTGCTTTCTCGGCAATTTTAAAATTTTCCGCTGTAACTGTGATCCTGTATTTTGGGGCACCTATATAGGTTATATCTATTTTAGAATTATTTTTGGATCCATCTACAGATCCTAAAATATTCTTGATGGTGTCGATACCGTCACCCTTCCTTACAGTAATATCTAAAACTGCCCTGACTTCAATATGTGGGATCTGAATCTTCTTACTTTCTAGTTCTATTGCATCAATGACTTCTGGTTTTAAATCAAGAGTAGATAATACTTCAGGCCCTTTAATGGCTACTGCTTCAAATGCATCATAGATGAAATCATATTTCTGACTTATTTTTTCTTCAATCTCTCTTATACTATTTTGATCATAGCCTAGATTAGTCTTTATAACGTCCATAAAATTAGCGCCCTTTTCGTCTTTTTTTACTTCCATAACTTTCGCCTTCTTTTCTTCGCCAGTAACCTGCTTTAACGAAAGGTCTACCTCTGACCTTATTGGATTAACTCTGATTACCTTGAGGACTGTTTTTTGCTTAGCCTTTACATACCTCTCAATATTTCTGATCCAGCCCGTAGCAATTTCTGATATATGTAAAAACGCAGTAAGATTGTCATACTCGTCAAGGGTTACATATGCTCCATGACCCGTAACTTCTTTGATTGTAACTATAACTATTTCTCCCAAATCGGGGAGTTTTTTGGTTTCTGAAATACTCACTATGTTTAAACCAATTTGTTAGATTAATTAATTTTGCTTTTATGAACTTCTAATAATCAATGCCTTTTTTCGCCTTAATCCCTTTTTTATATGGGTGTTTGATTTCTTTCATTTCCGTAACCAAATCAGCAATCTGAAGTATGTTGTCCGTCAAGTGGTTCCCAGTCAATATTACAGTTACATCAGGTGGTTTTGAATCTAAGAGGGAAATAATCTCTTTTTCTTCTACTAATCCAAGCTTCAAAGCATAATTAATTTCGTCCAATATGACAATACTATATTTTCCAGAATCTATTTTCTCCTTAGCGATTGCCAAAGCATTTTTAGATGATTCTACATGCTCCATAAAATCATGATCATCGTCTATTATACCAACGAATCCTTTTCCTGTTATTACTAATTCAAAATTTGGTTTTAATCTGTTTGAGCTATATATTTCTCCGTAATTCCACTCTCCCTTTATGAACTGAATCATACAGACATTCAATTCGTATCCTATTGCTCTTAAGGCAACACCTAAAGCTGCAGTAGTCTTACCTTTTCCCTTACCATAATATACAATTATTAATCCTTTATCCATAGTCGTCTCCCATAGTGGTGATTCAAGTTTACTCGATATCTCTATTTATTATGTTCATCTAATGCGAATGACATCTAATGACCCCTGGTTTCACTATGACGTCAATATGTATTTACCATATCATTAAAATTCATTTTCAAGCCCTACATGGCCGTTGTATAAGTAGGAAAATTATGCACGGGAAGAATCGAATTCAAAAAAATTGGCCGATCGCAATTGATTTAAATCAACTCTACCACTTATTGGTTTTATAATTATAACCTGTGTCCCAGTTAACGCCAAGCAAGATTAAGTTTACCATAGAAAATGACTTTTGCAGATTAGTAACTTTTTTTAAAGATAAACCACACGGTACCCGTTTCACACATCTACAAAGACAATTTTTTTTATATTTCAACCGATTAAAAAGCAAAAAATTATTCAACATTAAGAAAAATCCTAATGTCAGTTTAACTGTGGATATTTACATATCAAATTTGAAGTAGGGGTTCATTGTAAATGGGTAGTCAGAATAGTCAAAAATGATCAAATATATGACAAAATTTATCTGCTTTTTTATAGCAAGTTTGAGTGGGTTCGAAATGATCCGTGGAATGAAGGGGAGTCTCCTTTTTTAAATTAAAACTTTAAACAAATGTTTGTTGGGGAATTAACTGATTTGTACATTAAATTTCGATTGGAGCAAGCAGCTGGAGTTGTCTGTAAAGCTATCTATCCAATCCCTGTTTCTTCGTTTAAAGGAAAAGGTACGGAGGTTGCTGTTTGTACACTTTCGAGTATGGCCCTTTTGAAAAAGATTTCTAGTGATGCTATCATGGACAAGCTTTTAATTGTAGGGCGTTTATTTTCTGAAAACAAAGGAATAGAGCAGCTAATTCAGTTTTGCACAACTTCTCCAGCTATGAGATATTTGATTTTGTGCGGAAAAGATACTAACGGTCATTACCCAGCGGACGCATTGATGAATTTAATGCATTTTGGATTAGATGAACAGAACAAAATAATAGGAACCAAGGCACCTTATCCATTTATAAGATGCCATCCAAAATTAGTTAACAAATTTAGGGAGCAAATAAAACTAATTGATATGCGCGAATGTTATGATATGGATAAAATAATTAAGACTGTGAACAATCTCATTTAATTTTCTTACTATAGAGTAGTTGATTTGGTTCTACTTCTTGTGTCTTTCTATCTTTACTAATTGCTACAGACCCTATACTACCTCTTTTCTCTCTACTTTGGATGTATTCTCTATAGTCCTCATCAATCTCCATGGCTGCTTGAAGTATTTTGCTTCTTATTGTGTTAGATGAATTGATAAACATCCTTGTATCTTTGGGAAGACAGTGACCTCCTATTCCATCCCTAGGTTCTAGAACTTCTACATTCCATTTTGTATTGAGTGATTCACGTAATTCAGAAAAATTGATGCTGTTAGACTTGCAATAGAGGTAAAGCTCTTCTGCAAATGCTATTTGAAGATATCTATGAGCATTTTCTACTATTTTTGTTAATTCTGCTACTTCAACTGACGATACTGGATGCATTGGAATTGATAGAGTTTTTATCCCAGTGGTTTTTGCCCTTGCTACTGTTGTTGAGGGAATAGTTACATGACTATTATTTGTCGGTTGATTCAAATGGTTATTTGAATTGATGCTAACTTTTGTATTATTGTTGTCAATTAGGGGTGTTTTTGATAATTCAGCCTTTGTTGTTTCTGTTGTCTGTGGTACTACTTCCCGTCCATCATAAAAGTTAAGACCGTGTTGCAAGCAGCAGTTGCTCACACCTCCTACAATACGTAATTGATTAACACCGTGAACCTCTTCTTCTAATGCATACCATCTATGTGGTGCATGTACAACGTGTAGTCTATGGTCTACTTTTTCAAATACTTTTTTAGATGTACCTTTTGGTATAGTGCTTTCAATTGATATTAGTGCGCCTGTTTTAGCTTCTCTAGATAACTTTTCAACTACAGACATCAAACCATCTACTTGTGGTGTAAACATATCATCTGGTCTATGTGTAGATACACAGATAATTAGTACGTCAAAATCACCAAAGTTGGATGCTTGCTTTATTCCATAGTTGGCTTCAGCTGATTGCATGGTTTTTTGATTTATATCATATCCATAAGTATCAAAACCATGTTCTTTAACATATTTTGCAACTGGAAGACCAAGTTGGCCAAGTCCTATGATAACTACTTTGTTGTAGTTGTTTTTATAATTATAATTATACATTCTTTTGATTTCTTCTTTCAACTACCGTAAAAGAATACATAATGATTTCTTATGATTCTATCATTCTTTAAATCTATTACTTTTTACTATAATAATTTCCACTATGTTTTAAATCAAATGATGTTAAAATTTATCCAAGTTAATTGATAGTCTTGAATCGATTAAATGTTTGGGATGAATAAATTCACATTCGATCGTATTTTGGGTTCTTCTTTTGATACTTGCTTTTACGTGAACATACCTGATGATATCGTGGTAAAAAAGTTCATAATTTATTCTTTCTAGACTAGTCTCCTCAAATTTCTCAATTAGGGTACTTGTAAAAAATATGTTTATCCTTTTGGTTATGGCAATTAAAGCTATTTCTCTAATGAATCTTCTAACCTCTTGTCTGATATTCTTATTCTGATTGTAAAGAAACAAGGGGATCACATCATCAAAAATTACACAATCTATCTCTAATACCTTGATTCTTTTCAAAACAAGGATTAGCTTATCTGAATCATAGATTCTTTGATAAGTTATCTTCTTCAAAAAATTTTTTAGTTCCCCATCGTTGGCATTTGCTATCTTTAGAAGATATTCGTTAATTACTTCGGGCCGAAAATTTCCTGATCCATCTAGGTATAATGTTTTTTTACTTCGTATGCTATTTAATGAACATATCAAATATACCAGGTGGCTTCTGCCAGCACCTTTTTTACCAACCAACTCGATAAGTGTGCCATTTTGGGTCATTCTGAGCAAAAGACCATCTAATTTTTTTACTCCTGAATCTATGAGTTTAGATATTCTTTCATGAATAAAAATATTGATTTGTTATGCATCGATTCGTAAAGGAAGCTTTTTATTGTAGCCTAGGGTCTTTTCACAATTGAATAACAATATGGCAGCATCACCTTCACAACAACCTACGAAGAGACCATTAAATGTTTTACAGCGTTCTTTGAACAGAAAAGTTGCTGTAAGGTTAAAAAGCGAAATCGAATATAGAGGCAAAATGTCGAATGTAGATTCTTATATGAATCTGATTTTAGTTGACGCAGAAGAATTTGATGGATCTGATCTGTTAGCAAATTACGGTAAAGTCGTTATAAGAGGTAATAACGTGCTTTTCATTAAATTAGAGAAAGAATTCTAATAATTAGTACAATTTCTGAATTCTTGATTAATGATAATAATGCAACCACGAAAATATATATTTACATCTGAAAGTGTAACAGAAGGACATCCAGACAAGATATGTGATAGAATTTCTGACTCCATTCTTGATTCATTTCTAACTAATGATCCAAATGCTAGAGTAGCAGTCGAAACCATGACGACTACAGGGGTAGTCATAGTAGCAGGGGAGGTAACTTCTACCCATAGGATGGATGTCCAAGATATTGTAAGAAATGAAATAAACGATATTGGTTATAATAAACCTGAATACGGATTTGATGGAAATACGTGTTCGGTCTTAGTTTCACTTCATGAACAAAGCCCAGATATTTCCATTGGAGTTACATCAAATGGATTAAAAGAGCAGGGAGCAGGTGACCAAGGACTCATGTTTGGGTTTGCGATTAACGAAACCCCAGAGTATATGCCTTTGCCCATTACACTCGCTCATAATTTATCATTGCGTTTATCCGAAGTAAGGAAGAAAAAAGAATTGGATTGGGTTAGACCAGACGGCAAATCACAAGTTTCAATTCTATATGAGGACAACAAGCCAAAGTCTATTGATACTATTGTGTTGTCAACCCAACATTCTCCTGAAATCTCTCAAGAACAAATTAATGAGGAAATTACTAAATTTGTGATAAATCCTGTTTGCTCAAATTGGATTACTTCCGAAACAAAGGTGTTTGTCAATCCCACTGGTAGATTTGTTATTGGGGGACCACCTGGCGATACTGGATTGACAGGAAGAAAAATCATTGCTGATACCTACGGAGGGATGGGAAGGCATGGGGGAGGAGCTTTCTCAGGCAAAGATCCAACTAAAGTGGATAGATCTGCATGCTATATGGCCAGATACATTTCTAAAAATATCGTGGCAGCAGAATTGGCTACTAAATGTGAAGTTCAAATTGCATATGCTATAGGTGTAGCAAAACCCGTGTCAATTATGGTTGATACTTTTAAGACATCAAAAGTAGACGAAGAAAAAATAGAGGCTAAGGTTAAAGAATTATTTGATACTAGTCCAGCTGGCATCATTAGAACTCTCGATCTGAAAAGACCAATTTATAAAAAAACCTCTGCATATGGACATTTTGGACGTAGAGATGTTGACTTTAGTTGGGAAAAAACAGATAAAGCGGAAGCTTTGAAAAGCATTCATATCAATTAAATAATCATAAATTTTCTTTTGATATGCTTGCATGGTAATAAAGTCGATGAAAGGTCTTGAGCGAATCTGACGAGAAAATTTCTAATGATTTGTCTATCGCGGAAAGCGAACAGGATCTTCCTCAAGAAGTTAAAGAAAAAAAATTAAAAGGCCAACTTAAAACCGGTTATACCACTGGGACCTCAGCTGCTGCTGCTTCCAAATCAGCTCTTATCACTCTCTTAACGGGAAAGAGCGTCGAAGTTGTGCAGATTACATTACCAAAGGGTAAAATAGTTACACTCAAAGTTGCATGGACAAAAATCAATGAAAAGTCGATTACCTCTGCTGTGATTAAGGACGGTGGAGATGATCCTGATGTAACTCATGGTGCTGAAATTTGCTCTACTGTAGAAACAACAAGTAATAAAGGTGAAGTTAAAATCATTGGAGGGACTGGGGTGGGTAAAGTCACTAAACCCGGCCTTGGACTGTTATTAGGACAAGCTGCAATAAATCCAATACCAAAGAAAATGATAATCGAAGCTATACAAGAAGTATTAAATCTTTATCCCGAGGTAATTAAAAAGCAAGGATTGAAAGTAACAATCTCAGTTCCAAATGGGGAAGAAATAGCAAAGAAAACTGACAATCCCAGACTAGGTATACTTGGAGGGATTTCAATTCTAGGCACTACTGGCATAGTACTCCCTTATTCAACGGCTTCTTTTGCTGCCGCAATAAGACAGAGTTTGGATGTTGGAATAGCTCTAAGCGCAGATACTTTTATTCTTACGACAGGAGGCAGAAGTGAAGATTTTTGTAAAAGCTTGTTCGGTGATACATACGATGATCATTGTTATGTTCAGATGGGTGATTTTGCAGGCTATAGTGTAAAGCAATGCCACGACAAGAGAGTTAAGAAAGTGTTTATTGCTGGATTCATTGGAAAATTAACAAAAATAGCAATGGGAGTCAAACAAACCCATGTAAGAGGATCTCATGTCAATATGGAATTTATGGCTAAACTAGCAGAAGCAGTCGGTGCCTCTGAAAACGTTCTGAAACTAATTCTAGACGCTAATACTGCACGGCATGTCTCAGAAATAATTGACTCTCACCATATTAAGGGGTTTTATGATCTCATATGTAGTAACGCCGCTAGCCAGCTAAAAAATTACTCAAAAAACGAGTTATCCATAGATGTTATTATGTTCGACTTTGACGGATACGTCATTGGTAGATTCCCAAGTAATTGACGGCACTAGTTCTATGAACTAGCATATTTTAGTATATATTTGGATTCAGCAGGATTAGAGCGGTGATAAATTACTGATTCATAATATTTCATATTTTCACAACACTAAATTTCTATCATAAATCTTCATATTCCCTTTGGTCCAAAAGAGGTTATAGACCTGTATTATCAAATCTTAAGATACAAACCTATAATAAAATAGTCATTCTAATAAAATGGTAAAGTATAGGAGGATTATTTTAGGAATTGAATGAGAATATAAACAAAAAGGATATCGCTATTGTCGCTATAACTAAGAAAGGCATTGAAATCGCTAAGAGGATTCGGAATATGTTGAGCGAATCGGAAATCCATGTACCGGAAAAATTTAGAGACACGGATCCATCTATCATTTTCTTCTCAGAATCGGTAACGAATAGAATAGAATCACTTTTTCGTGGATATACTTCGCTAATTTGTATATTTTCATTAGGAGCAGTTATTCGGCTGATTTCGCCCCATTTGAAAGACAAGAGAAATGATCCGGCTGTAATTGTAATAGATGATACTGCAAAATTTGTCATAAGCACACTGTCTGGACATCTAGGTGGTGCTAACGAATTAACACTTAAAGTAGCTGAGATCCTAAATTCAATTCCAGTAATTACAACTGCAGCTGATGTAAACAAAACCATTGCCATCGATCTATTAGGAAAAAAATTTAATTGGGTTATTGATAATTATGAAAATGTAACAAAGGTCAGTGCCATGATGGTGAACGAAGAAAGAATCGGAGTGTATCAAGATACTGGAGAAAAGGATTGGTGGAATATGGATCAACTACCAAAGAATGTCGAAATGGTCACAATGATTACCGATTTGTTATCTAAAGAATATAAGGGCTCTATAATTATTACGGATAAGCTAGAGTCAAATAAATCACTGACTACTAAATCCGTAATATATAGACCAAAATCACTATATGTGGGGATCGGATTGCATTGGAATACCTCCAAGGAAACAATCGAGAAGGGCATAATAAGAGTTCTTGAAGAAAATGAGTTGAGTATAAAAAGCATAATGGCAATTACGTCCCTCGATAAAGGCAAACGTGTAGTTGGCTTGGATGATTTTTGCACTGCAAATGGTCTTCCTCTCCTTCTCTTTTCAAAAACTGAATTAAATGAGATACATGTCCCAAATCCATCTGATTTGGTTGGAAGATATGAAGGAACATCAAGCGTTTCTGAGGCCTCTTCATTGGCAGCCTCAGAGGGTATTTTAATAGTACCTAAACAAAAATTTCCACCAGATTTGACTGTCGCTATAAGTAGGGTGAAATATCAATGAAAAAAGCGTTGTTAATAATAGACCGAGGAAGCAAAATGAAGGAAGTTCAGGAAGAATTGCGAAATACTTGTGGCTTTATTAAACATAAAACCGACTATTCTTACGTTGATTACTGCTTCCTCGAAGTTATTCCACCTGACATTGATGAAGGAATTAGAAAATGCATTGATAGAGGCGTCGATTCCATAACTATTGTTCCCTACTTCCTATATCCTGGAATGAAACTTAAAGATGCTGTTACCCGAACTGCCTCAATTATTCATCAAGAAAAAAAGAAAATGGTAATATCAAAACCATTGTCCTATCAACCCATAATATCTGAAATAGTACTAAAGCGGGTAAACTCACTGATAGTCGAAAAGGGACTCGATAAGGAAAAAACGAACTTGTGTTTATTGTTAATAGGCCATGGTAGTAGCGATAAACGCGCTAGAGAAGCTTTTCTGTATACTGTTAATAGCTTGAAAAAAATATATATGCAGGTTAAATTTTGTTTCTTGGAATTAGAACCGCCAAATATTGACGAAGGTGTAAAGGAATGTTTAACTTCTAACCCAAATACGATAGTGGTAGTTCCATACTTTTTACATAAAGGGATCCATATTCAAAAGGACATCTTGGTTGAATTAGCTAATGCACAAGAAAAATATAGTTTTAACAGTTTGTTTATAACTGGACATATAGGAGTGGATCCTGCAGTAATAGATCTGGTAATCACATTAGCTAAGGAGGCCGAAATTAAAAGTGGAGTTTTCTGATACTAAAATGGGTGATTATAGTATAGGCAATCCACAATCTCGAGACATGTCAACGAGGGCTTTTGGAATTGAGAAACAAAGTTTTGATATAATAGAATCCGAGATCGGGAACCATGGTTATATTGACAATGAATGGGCGGTGGTAAGACGCGTTATCCACGCTACAGCTGACTTTGATTTTGCAAAGAAAGATAGAATTATTTTCCATGAAAAAGCAATAGAATCTGCTTTCTTAGCTTTTTCCAAGAAATCTTTTGTCGTCACCGACGTGGAGATGGTATTGCATGGAATAAATAAGAAATCATTATTGGATCTAAATTTAACTGGCATTTGTCTCATAAATGATCCTCAATTAAAAGAAATATCAAAGAAATCAAACAAAACAAGATCTGAGCTTGCAATGCAGAAGGCCGCTGACAGGATAAATGGTGGTATTGTAGTAATTGGAAATGCGCCAACCGCTCTTTATGAATTAATTTCAATGATAGAGGAAAAAAAAACTTTACCATTGCTCATAATTGGAATCCCAGTTGGATTTGTGTCAGCTGTTGAATCTAAAATTGATTTGTCAAAAATGGATGTTCCTTATATTACAAATATAGGAAGGAAGGGTGGGAGTTCTGCGGCCTCATCTATTATTAATTCGCTCATGTTGTTGTATTCGACAAAAAAATCTAAAGCTCAATCTAAGACACATTGATTATGTTAGTTTTAATTTAAACCCATAAACCTCTAAATCGAAAATTGTTTTACTTGTCAATGTCATTAAGTATATTTATTTTATTTTCTTGAATACCTAACACAGCATTCTAAAAATCTATCTGAGAAAGTTGAATTGATAAAATGTGTATGCATATATGATGCTATGCAGTTATGAGTATGGAAACCGTCTCTCCCATCCATTATGCCTTTCCCTTTTTTTAGATCATAAATCAATTCTAAATCCGTGTTGTTAAAGACTATATTTGAATAATGAAATTCATGACCTCTGACCTTGTGCATCTTTCCAAGATAAGTTTGATCATTATTTAACGAGGCCTCTGTGTATCCTAGGGTAACCTTATTAGTCATAATGGTATCTGCATCAAATAAACCCACCATTTTGTGCTTCTTTTTTTTGCTCTTATAGCCTGAAATTGTCTTTGTCAAGTACATTAATCCTCCACATTCGGCATAAATCGGTATGTTCCTCTGTGCTAAATCCAAGATTGACCTGCGCATAGTAGAATTGTTTTCTAGTTTATCTGCAATTACTTCTGGAAATCCCCCTCCTAATATTATGCCTGTTGTATCTTGTGAGACACATGAGTCATCAAGAGGACTGAAAAACTCTATTTTTGCCCTTTTGTGTAACATGTCTAGGTTATCCTGGTAGTAAAAATTAAATGACTTGTCTAATGCAACTAAAATCTTTACTTTTGGACCAAGCAATTTTTTAGATTCTTGATATCTGGATTTTCTTTTTACCAAGTCCAATGAAAACTTTTCAATTTTTGATTTATCTAGATAATTTATTTTCTTACCTATCTGTATAATCTTTTCAAAATCCAGATGTTCAGCAACAATCTTGGAATTGTCTATGATACTATCCTGTAATCTGGCGTTTAGCTCCATACGTGGTATCAGGCCTAGATGTCTTTCATGATAAATTAGGCTCTTATTATTAAATATCTTTCCTACAATCGGTATCTTAATTTTTGAATCAAATGCTTCGACGATATATCTCAGATGTCGTTCACTTGCAATATTATTTAATATCACTCCTGAAATCCTTATCTTGCTATCAAATTTAATAAACCCCAAGGTGATTGCTGCCAATGATCTGGCTGCTTTTTTAGCATCCACAATTAAGAGAATTGGAAGGCCTAGGATTCTTGATACATGTGCAGTGCTTGCAAAATTGTTCCTTCCAGACATCCCGTCATACAGCCCCATCACGCCTTCCAAAACTGTAAAATCAGAATCAATAGAATTTTCTAAATATGATTCTTGTAATCCCTTTATTCCCATCAACCATACATCAAGATTTCTTGATTTGCGTTTTGAAATCATGTTGTGATAAGATGGATCGATATAATCGGGTCCTATTTTGAATGGTTGAACCTTGTACCCCCTTTTTAAAAGTCCCTCGATTATAGCAGTTGATATAGTTGTCTTTCCCACCCCGCTAGTAATTCCTGCTATAACAATTCCAGGGGTTTTCATAATAGGACTTTGTCATAGATCACTTAAAAATATTATTTCAACCATATTTTTTGGGCCATCGAACTTGTATCAAAAAATACTTCTCCTGGGCGATGGGTGACCTTACGATAGTCATTAATTATGGCCAAGTCCATTACTCACGAGTTAATCATTTTTTTTCTTAAATATCTGTTATATGTTAGGCCAAATCTATGTGATTCGTCTCTTATATGTTGTAAAATCCTTAATGATTTCTTGTTTCTTGGGATTAGGATTGGTGCGGTAGATGACGGTGTATACACCTCTTCGTTCTCTTTAGCTAAGGAAACGCAGTCGATCTCTTCTATTCCTATCTTTTTCAATGTTGCGACTGCCGTGTTTAAATGACCTTTCCCACCATCAATTACAATCAAATCAGGGAATCTATCAGTTCGTTTGTCTTCTGAAACAGTCTGGCCGAAATTATCAGACGAATATCTTCTTCTTATAATCTCTTCCATCATCAAAAAGTCATTTTGGTACGATACCTTTTTTATCTTGAATTTCCTATACCCTTTCTTTTCTGGGATACCGTTCATGAATCGGGTACAAGCTCCTACAGCAAAATCATTTCCAAAATTTGAAATATCAAAACAATCTATAATGTATGGCAATTTTTTCAATCTTAGTAATACCTGTAGTTCATCAAGAGCAGGTTCATGATTCTTTTCAATATATGTCTTTAGATTGTTCAGTATCAATTGCATAATATTATACTTGTTCATTTCATTGGACTCATATTGATGTTTCTTTAAAAAAGAATCGGAATCCATAGGAATTATTTTAACTTCCATCCCGGTCATCTTGTATAGGACTTTTTGTAAATTTGTTTCTTCTCCAATGCTTTTGTTCAGATAAATGACATTTGGTACTTTTGCACTAGAATGATAGTATTGGCAAATGAAATTGTCAATGGAATTATCCCCTAACAATTCAAACTGGTATTTTTTCATATCATTGATAACCCCATTCTTGCTCATTAGTGTCATTACATGCATATTTTTTTGATTCTCATCATTCAGAAATCCAATGTATTCCTCAGATTTGTAACCATCTATAGAATTATTTTCCATTTTTTGATGGTGTAATAAATTTTGGAGTCTGGTTAGAGTATCTCTGATGAAAATAGCTCTTTCATAATCTCGGTTATCAGAAGCAATCTTCATTTCTGCCTCAAGTTTTTCATAAAAATACCCTAGGGTTTCATTGTCTTCTAATATTTTTTTTAACGATACTATATTTTCTTTGTATTGCTCTTCGTTAATCTTATTAATACATGGCGCATCACAGTTTCCGATATGATATTCTAAACATTCTTTTTTAGGAAGTTTGGTACAGATTCTGATCTTAAACATCTTTCTTAATAGACCGACAGACAAGTATCTTGAACTGCCTTTCACAAATGGACCTACTACCTCTCCTTTTGTACCCGTAAATTGTCCGTTTCGGTTTCTCCTTGTTACTAGTAACCTTGGATATGTTTCATCTGTAATTTTTAGATATGTGTATCTTTGCTGATCTTTAAGTTCAATATTAAAAATTGGTCTGTGTTTTTTGATTAAATTTGATTCTAGGAGATAGGCTTCAATTTCGTTGTCTGTGATAATGTAATCTATGCTTTTGATTTTGGTTACAAGGACTCTTGTTTTCCAATTATCATCCTGCATATTCTGAATGTTTTTTGAAAAATAACTTTTGATTCTTTTGTCGAGATCCTTTGCTTTTCCAATATAAATAATGTTTTCCTTATCATCCTTCATGATGTATACGCCGGGATTATGCGGGTAAGGATATTTGATATAGTTGATCTCTTTTGTTTTCAATTTAATTCTTTTTACCTTTGAAAAATAACCATCATTTATTTAAAGGGAATGATGATTCTTTCCTCCCAAACCACATATCCATTTACCTGCTTTTCTTTACGACCAATTCTTTCTCTTTTAATGTTCTTATTTTTTTCTTTAGATACTGTCCGGTGAAACTTGAATTGTTCTCTGATATCTCTTCTGGAGTCCCAGTGGCTACGATTTGTCCTCCTTTATTTCCACCCTCAGGACCTAAATCAATAATCCAGTCGGCAGAGGCGATGATATCAAGGTTATGCTCAATTACAATGATTGTATTTCCTAGTTCTCTTAATCTAAATAATATTTTTAATAATTTCTTTACATCTGCAAAATGCAGTCCTGTTGTTGGCTCATCTAAAATGTATATCGTATTACCTGAATCCCTTTTTGATAGTTCGGTTGCTAATTTTATCCTCTGTGCCTCCCCTCCTGATAGTGTGGTAGCAGGTTGACCCAGATGTAAATACCCAAGACCTACTTCATCTAACAACTTTAGCTTGTTTCGAATTGGGGTATTGTTTTTAAAGAACTCTAGTGCTTCCTCCACAGTCATGTTTAGAACATCCGAAATGCTTTTTCCTTTATATTTGACTGTCAGAGTTTCGCTATTATATCGGGATCCTTTACATTGGTCACAGGTAATATATACATCAGGCAAGAATTGCATTTCTATTTTTCTGACACCGGCACCGTCGCACATATCGCATCTGCCGCCAGGCACATTAAATGAAAATCTTCCCATCTTATAGCCTCGTTCCTTTGATAATTGTGTCTTTGAAAATAAATCTCTAATGAAGGTAAAGGCATTTACGTAGGTAACAGCATTAGATCGTGGTGTTCGTCCAATTGGAGATTGATCTATCCCTATAACCTTGTCAATGTTCTCTATCCCGACAATCTTATGATGTTTTCCGACCCTTTCTTTAGATTTATAAAAATGATTAGTCAAATGGTTAAATAATATATCGTTTACGAGTGTAGATTTTCCAGACCCAGAAACACCTGTGACTACTGTAATTACACCTAAGGGAAAAATGGGATTAATATCTTTAAGGTTGTTCTCATTTGCACCAAAAACTTTGATAAATCTGTCTCCAATATGTTTGCGTTGATGATTTTCGTTTACAACTGTTCTTCCAATTAAATAATCTGCAGTCAGGGAATCCTTATTTTCCAATATATCGTGTAGTTCTCCTTGTGCAACTATTTGCCCTCCGTGTATCCCCGCTTTTGGGCCAATATCTATAATCCAGTCAGCACTTTTAATTACTTCCTCGTCATGTTCTACAACAATAACGGTATTTCCGATCTCTCTCAATTTGAAGAGAGTGTTTATCAGTAGGTTATTGTCTCTCTGATGTAGTCCAATAGTTGGTTCATCCAAAACATATAGGACACCGGTAAGATTAGTTCCAATCTGGGTAGCTAATCTGATTCTTTGCGATTCTCCGCCTGAAAGAGTACCTGCATTCCTATTCAGGTTCAAATAATTCAAACCCACATTTGATAGAAACTTTAGTCTGCTATTAATCTCTTTTAATATTTGTTTTGAGATTATTAGATCACTATTATTGAGAGTAATGTTACTAAAGAAATCTATAGTCTTTTCTACAGGAAGGTTACAAATGTCCATTATGGATTTTCCATCTATCCTTACAGAGAGTACCTCTTTTCTTAATCTTTGACCGCTACATTGTTCACATGGTTTTTCAATCATAAATTTTCTAATTTCTTCGCGCTTTGATTCTGAATCAGTCTCATTGAATATTCTTTGTAGATTGGAAACTACGCCCTCGAACTTACCAGAGTATTCCCATGAACTATCACTCGATCTTGAGGTATAATTATATTTAATCTTTGAATTTGTTCCATTTAGTATGACGTTAATCTGCTCTCCGCTCATTCTATCGATTGGGGTGTTTAGATTAAATCCAAATCTTTTACCCACATCCTTTAACATAGATGTTCTAAAACTTGCAAAATGACCTGCTGACCATGGCTTAATCGCACCATCTAAAATAGTTTTGGTCTTGTCAGGTATTATCAAGTCAACATCAAACTCTGTTTCGACGCCTAATCCGTGGCAACTTGGGCATGCTCCAAATGGGGAATTGAAAGAGAAAAATCTAGGTTCCATTTCCCCAATACTTATGTTACAGAGAGGGCATGAATTTTTTTGGGAAAATAAATATTCCTTGCCCTCAATTAAAACCATGACGATGCCACCGCCTTTATCAATTGCATTTTGTACTGCCTCAAAAACTCTGTCTTTTTCTTCCAATATTTTGTTATTTGATATTCTGTCGATAACAATCTCAATTGAATGTCTTAAATGTTTCTCCTTTGCTGAAATGATATCAAGTCGTTTACTATCTGAAATATCTATTATTTCCTTATCAACTCTGATCCGAGAATAACCTTGTTCCTGCAGAGATTCCAAGATCTTCTCATATGTCCCTTTTTTTTCTCTAATAACAGGAGCTAAAATTAATAACATTCCTTCGTCTATTTTACTTTTACTTAGATCAAGAATTGACCTAACTATTGACTCTAAGGATTGGTAGGATATTTCTGTTCCGCATTTAGGACAATATGGAATACCAATTTTTGAAAACAACAATCTAAGGTAATCATAGATTTCAGTAATTGTTCCTACAGTCGAGCGAGGATTCTTGTTGGTCGTTTTCTGTTGGATGGCTATTGCTGGTGAAAGCCCATCTATTACATCTACATCAGGTTTATCCATGATTTGCAAGAACTGTCTTGCATATGCCGAAAGCGATTCTACATATCTCCTCTGTCCCTCAGCAAAAATGGTATCAAATGCTAGAGTGGATTTCCCAGAACCGGATAAACCTGTAATTACAACTAATTTATTCTTTGGAATTTCTAAGTTGAGATTTTTTAGATTGTGTTGTTTTGCTCCTTTAATTATTATTTTATTTTCCATTTTACATTAACTAGATGTCAGTTTTAGCAGAATTTCATTTACCTTTTTGAGATTTTGTCTGTGTTCAATTGCTTTTTCAAACTCCAATTCCTCTGCAAATTTGTTCATCTGAGTCTCTATTTTGGTTGATAACTCTATTAAATCATTTCTAGTCATTGTTTTCAAATTAACTTCCAAGTTTGAGATATTTGAATTCTTTTGAGGTATCGGTTTTAAGATACTTTTAGGTTCGATCTTATTTTCAAAGTTAAATTCGATTTGCTTTTTTCGCCTTCTATTAGTTTCTATTACTGCTTCCCTTATGGATTTGGTCACCGAACCTGAATACAAAATTACCTTGCCATCAATATTCCTAGCAGCCCTTCCGAATGTTTGAATAAGACTAGTATAATTTCTTAAGAACCCTTCCTTGTCAGCGTCCAAAATAGCCACAAGCGAAACTTCAGGCAAGTCTAACCCTTCCCTCAATAGATTTATACCAACTAATACATCAAACTCTCCTATCCTAAGCTGCCTCAGTAATTCAGTTCGTTCCAGCCCATTAATTTCTGAATGGATATATCTTACCTTTATCCCGTTTCTAGACAGATAGTCTGCCATGTCTTCGGCCATCTTCTTTGTCAATGTCGTTACTAATGTTCTCTGCTTCTTAGAAACTCTTTCTCGAATCTGGTGGATTAGATCTGGAATCTGACCTTCAGTCTTTTTTATTTCTATTTGTGGATCGACTAGTCCTGTGGGTCTTACTAATTGCTCAATAAGATTATCATGGTTATTAATTTCATACTTTCCGGGTGTTGCGGATACAAATATTACATTGTTGAGATATTTTTCAAACTCTTCAAACTTTAGAGGTCGGTTATCAAATGCACTGGGTAATCGGAATCCATAATCTATCAATGTTTTTTTCCTTGAATAATCTCCTTTGTACATTCCCATAATCTGGGGTAAAGTTACGTGTGATTCATCTATTACTAACAGAAAATCTTTATCAAAAAAATCTAAAAGACAATAAGCCGGTTGACCTCTCTTTCTGCCATCAAAATGTCTCGAATAATTCTCTATTCCACTGCAATATCCTAATTCCGATAGCATTTCGAGATCATAATTTGTCCTAGACAGTAATCTTTGCCTTTCTAGTTCGGTGGGCAAATTGGGGTACCATTCTTCTAATTCTTTCTTTATTGATAATAGCGCCCTTTTCTGACTACTTTCGTCCACGATGTAGTGTTTGGCCGGAAAAATGATTATCGAATCTAGTTCTTTTTTAATCTCTCTAGTAATTTTATCAATCACCGTAATTTTTTCAATATTTTGTCCGAAAAGATTAATCCTTATTATATCCTCAGAATATCCTGGAATTATATCTATGATATCTCCTCTGGTACTGAAGGACCCGCTTGTCAAATCCAAGTCATTTCTTTCATATCTTATTTTTATTAGATTCCGAATGATGCTTCTTCTATCCATCTCCATTTCCTTCTTAAGCATGAGAGATTGCTCTTTCCATTCATGGGGTGAACCTAATGAATAGATACATGAAACAGTGGCAATGATGATTGTTGGTTCGCCCGATAATAACATCGATGTTGCTTCAAGACGCATTTGTTCGATTTTTTCATTTATTTCGGTATCCTTTTCTATGTAGGTATCAGTTTGAGGCAAATAACTTTCTGGTTGGTAATAATCATAAAAGCTCACAAAATAGCCAACATTATTATTTGGAAAAAATTCTTTAAACTCAGCATACAGTTGGGCCGACAATGTTTTGTTGTGAGATATAACTAAAGTATTTTTATTGTATTTGGCTATTACATTGGCAACTGTATACGTTTTACCACTGCCAGTAACTCCAAGGAGTATCTGTCTTTTTTTATTTGTTTCCATTCCATCCATTAACCCTTTAATTGCGGTTGGCTGATCTCCACTGGGAACTAGATTGTTTGATAATTGAAAATTTCCCAAGATCGATTACCTCATATGTAACTGATAGATTATGTCACTTTCCAAAAGAAATCTCTTCAACAAGTTTATCTAGATCTATATGTTCTATCAGCTAGATAATATTTTGCATTATTTATCTAAGAATATTTTGACAACGCATGAACTGGAGAAATTTTAGATCCCTTGTAAGCCGGATACAGACCCGAAAAAATACTCAAAACAATAACGATAATGCCAATTTTCGATATTTCTATTATATTAAATACGGGATAAATATTTAGAGGTAGATTTAGAAAATAAAGGAAGCCACTTAGAAGAACGTGTGAACCTAAAAACCCAAATACAATTCCTACTATTGCCCCAATGATCCCCAAAAATATAGATTCCGTCAAAAACATTCCAAGTATGACTCGATTTGTTCCACCTAATGCCTTGATTATCCCGATTTCTCTGGTTCTCTCCACTACTGAGGTATAAATGGTGATAATTATCCCGATGGATCCCACTATCAGAGAAAATATCGCAATACTTGAAATAAATGTGCTAATTCCAATGATGAATTTAGTCAAACTTTTGAGAATTTCAAGTGAATTAAGTATAGTTACTTGATTATTAAAGTACTTTTGAACATCTTTTACAATGTTGTCTACTTTATCAATATTGTCATATGTTAAAAATAACAAATCGTAATCGTCTGATTTTTCCAGGATTTCTTTTCCTTTGTGTACGTCAATGAAGATAGAGTTGTCTATGATCGGATTTCCAGTGGAATTTATGATTCCAAGGACTGCAAAAGTACTATTAATGTCCAAATTTGATTTGCTGCCAGTAAGTTCCTTTAAGTTATTTATTGTTACCTTATTATTATCTATAAATTGGTCTCTGTCTTTGTTTTCTACAGCGTTGTTGATGATTAGACCTGAGGAATTTAGGAAAATTTTCTCACTTATTTTCTGAGGGATGATGACATGATTTTGAGATGTTAAGTTTAGACCATTAAATCCTTTGTCTAAATCAGGGATTATATTAGTCAAGTTATTAAAGTCTACAGCCAATACATTCGATACTTGGGAATAATTTTGATAATTTAACATTGCTACACCTTGAAAAGCTGGATTTATCAGTTGAACACCGGGGATGTTTTTCAAGTATTGAATGGCATTATTATCAAAGGGAATATTTTTTCCAACTAAGGTCATATTTTGGTCGAAAAGCACTTGTAGTTTGTTCTGTATCCCATCTATACTAGATCCTTGTATTTTATCTGTATTCGATATAACTATTTGATTAGGAAGAATTTTCTTAAAATTTTGTTCTACAAAGTATATTAAGCCTTGAGATAGACTATTGAGAGAAACTAGTAATCCGCAACCCATAATGATCATTAGGATTGTTAGAGCATTCCTTGTTTTTCTCTCCTTAATGGAGCTGTACGTTAAGAAAAGAATCTCTTTAAAATCCATGTCGTCTAGTCATGAGGAGTTGAACTCTTGGTTATATAATGTTTTTAAATATGTATTGAATACCATTTTTTAATTTGGGTCATACTAACCAAGTTCTTTGTATAAAGAATATCTCGATTGAGACCTTGGGCAACTTGAAAAGTTATTTGCTATCAGATGGATTCAAGGTCAAAGAACTCCTTGCCACTCATAAGACAATAAAGTCCCAAAATTTACCAGACTACGACGCAGTTTTTATTCTTGGTGGGCCAATGTCTGTTAATGATAATTTTGATTACCTCCTTGAAGAAAAGAAATTAATCCATTCTTCCTTCAATCTTGGGATCCCGATTTTTGGAATTTGCCTCGGCTCGCAACTGATCGCTTCAAGCTGTGGAGGAAAAGTCTACAGAGGACCAAAAAAAGAGATCGGCTGGGGCGAAGTACGAATAACAAGTAAAGGCCAATCGACTATATTTGATAAAATACTTGGGAGTAAAATCCGGGTGTTTCACTGGCATGGTGATACATTTACCTTGCCTAGTGAAGCCGAAATTTTGTCCGAATCAGACTTATATATCCAGGCATTTAAATTTAGAAATGCTATTGGAATTCAGTTTCATTTGGAGGTAACAAAAAATATGATTCAAAATTGGATTCGCAAGTATCACAAAGAGTTGAAAAATGAAAATTTAAGTAGGTATGGATTGGTTAATGATATCGATAGGAACGTATCAGAGTTAGAAACTATCTCAAAGATAGTATATAAAAATTTTAAGTCTATGATTGAATAAATGTACTTCCAAGGTGTTGTTAGCCCGTGTAGGATTCACTGGAATTTTGTGCATATATAACGTTATATTGATTTTTCTGTCGAATAGACAATCTTATTCCAATAAGCTAGAAATATTGAGGAATATAAACAATCATTGAATCAAATTCGATATGGTTTGATTCCATATCTATTTTGCTTCATATATAATATTAAACGGTGTCTGAGTAGCACGTCTGAATTTTGTAAATCCTGCCTCGAGAGCCAAATTCCTGATCCTATTCTCACCTGCCTGTGCTCCAAGCGCAATTCCTTTATCTGCAAGGGAATTGGGGACGCAAATTATAGATGAGGCTGCGTAATATATCCTTCCTACCATGTTCAGGTTATCTTCTATTTTATCATTTGCCATGGGTTCTACTATCATACACGATCCGTTCGGTTTTAGAGACTGTTTTGCGAATTTCAATGCTCCTAGGGGGTCTCCCATGTCGTGGAGACAATCAAAAAAAGTCACCAAGTCGTAGTCGTTACCAATGGATTCGTTAGCAGAAACTTGAGAAAATTTTACATTTTTGTCTACCTTTTCGTTTTTGGCATTCGCAGTTGCAGCCTCAATAGAGGGTAGGTGGTTGTCAAATCCAAAGAATTGAGAATTGGGATATTCTTGTGCCATAATCGTCGTCGAAATACCATACCCGCACCCTATGTCTGCAACTTTCCCCCCTTTTTTTAGTATTTGTTCGATTCCTTCAATAGAAGGGATCCAAGATTGAACTAGGTTGCTCGCATAATTAGGCTTGAAAAATTTTGCAGTACCTTCATAAAGGTCGTGATGGTGGTCACCCCATCTCAGTCCTTCTCCAGTTTGAAAAATTTTTACAAATTTATCTTCGTCCTTAAATATGGATCTTAAAATTTGGTAACCACCAAGAAGGTATGCTGGACTATTTTCATCTGCCAAGACCATCGCATTCTCTGCTGATAAGCTAAATTTTTTATTTTCAGGATCATAGGCTAGATATCCTGCTGCTGCCTGACTTGCAAGCCATTCTCTGATATAACGTTCTGCCGTGTTCGTATTATGGGCTAACTCATCTGACGTCATCGATCCAAATTGACTCAGGGCCTTATAAAGACCAAGTCTGTCTCCTAATATTATCATCATGGACCCTAAACTGCTGCCTAAATCTCCAATTGCCTTAATTACAAATTCTTCGAGTTTTTTGTTATCAATTGTAGTTGTGCTGTTTGAATTCATATCTATATTCAGCGACTTTGAGATATTAATTTTTACAGGAAAATAAGATCATTCCCTATTTAGAAATAGCCTTTTTTTACTATGTCCTCCTGCAGTTCCTGAAACAAAATTATCGTGATGTTATTATGAATACACATCAAATTGATCCGGGAAAATTGTGTTGTAGATTCAACGAGTATTATTACTGTCCTGCAAGTTAGATTATTTTCGAATTGTTTTCAAAATATCCCTTAATTCGATCCTTTCATAAAAGTCTGCTACCCCAATTAAATATGGGTAGAGCTGCAGGGATGCCGACTATGATAAAAAAAATTGGTTCATTATTAAGTAGTGGTTGCCTGTGGGGATATTACGATCATAAAAATAATATTTTTTTAGCAGAAATTGCAAATAGACTTGAGGGGCCTTCGGAGGGATTTGAACCCTCCTCAAGCGGTTTCCGTATTCTTTAAGAAACTAAGTGAATTCCACAGCCGCCTATACTGACCAGGCTATACTACGAAGGCCACGAATTGAATCAAAATTTTATATTAATTATTAATATATAATTGTTTTAACTCTGCATATCTAACAAAAATTTGTTATCTAATCCTGCTGCTGTACAAAACTTATATTTCTATATTCATCCATTAAAGGGATGAGCTGTTCTGGCGAAATATACTCTCACAGTAATACTGATACTGATCTTATTCAAATCACACCTGCTGCCAAACAAAAATTAAAAAAAGCCAAATATGGAGTTTTTAATCATTCAGCCGTAGAATTATGCCATTGGACAAAAAAATCATTTTCGGATGGTGGCTCATGTTATAAGCACAAATTTTATGGAATATCTACTCATAGATGTATGGAAATGACTCCTACAGCTCTAAATTGTGAGAATCGATGCATTTATTGTTGGAGACCAACTGAATTCTACGACACGATGGAAATGCCGGCCCATTTGGTTGATGATCCAGAAATAATTGTTCAGAACCTTTTAGAGGAACGACGAAAATTAATTGTTGGATATTATGGGAAGACAGGAGTTAATGTCTCTAAATTGGATGAATCTCTTTTTCCAGAACATTATGCAGTTTCTCTTTCAGGTGAACCAACTATGTATCCCAAATTGCCTGAGCTAATAAAATACTTATCAGGGCTGAAGGCCACAAAGTCTATATTTTTGGTAACTAATGGCCAAGAACCTGAAATGTTGTATAGGCTAGCCAACGAAAATGCATTACCAACTCAAATCTACTTGTCCACTAACGCGTCAAACAAGAATATGTTTTATAAAATAAATGGACCAAGGCATAGAAATGCATGGGAGAGATGGCTTCAAAGTCTTAGTTTTATGTCCCAAGTTAACACCCGCACAGTTTTACGCTTTACATTGATTAGAAATTTCAACGATAATCCTACATTTCTTAAGGATTTTGCCGAATTAGTTGAAAAAGGAAATCCACATTTTATTGAATTGAAATCATATATGCATATTGGAATGTCTACAAACAGGTTGGAAGAATTAAATATGTTGGAGATGGATGAAGTAAGGGCGTTTTCCAGCGGATTAAAAACCCACCTTGAAGACTACTCTATAATGGATGAAAGTATAGTATCTAGAATTGTTGTTTTGCAGAACAAATCTCGATTTATTTCAAGATGGATAGAATCTCACCATTAGTAAAGGCATTGTGATCATTTTGGTCTTGGGTTTAAATACCAGTTCAGAAATTTGTCTAAAGCAACCCTTCTATGTGATATTCTATTCTTTGTTTTCAAATCCATTTGACCGAACGTTAGATCCGAATTTTCCGGTACGAAAATCGGATCGAAACCCCAACCCCCGTCTGTAAGTTCGAGAGGGATTTCGCCTTTTATCTCTCCAGTGAATGATTCAATTTTATGACCATCATGGAATGCAATTATAGATTTGAAACTCGCTTTTCTGTTTACTTTATTAGCTAGAAGGTCGAGAATACCTACATTTCCAATTGTTTTACTTACATACGAAGAATAAACACCCGGAAAATCATTTAGGGCTTCTATGAAAAGACCGTCATCTTCAACAAATATTTCTTTTTGATTAATCGTGAATGCTTGTAAGACTTTATTTTCTGCTACTTCCAATAAACTATCGGATTGAATTTCTCTCAGTTCCATCTTTTTAAATGTGACAATAATTGGATTCTTTCTGGTTGAAACCAAGTTATTTATTTCATTGTATTTGTTGATATTGCTACTTGCAAAATCCATATCGTTATTTAATGCGTTGTTTAATTTGATTTTACTGGGCTTTTTGTCCTTTCAGTTAACAAATTATTTAAGATAAAATATTAAATTTATATGCTGTTTTGAGATAAATTTAGATGTTTTTGAACATTGAGAATTTTCTACTAATGTTGGCTTGGCTGGGTGGGCTCATCTTGGCAAGCTGGGTACTTTCATACGGTGCGGAACATTTGTCTACCAGATTTGGAGCCAAGTTTGTAGGTAGAACCTTGCTGAGTGTCGCAACCACACTTCCAGAAATAGCAATAGTCATTTATGCAGCATCTGCAGGTCTCTATGAAGTTGCGATAGGCGCCGGTCTTGGAAGTAATATTTTGATGATGACTCTCGGTCTAGCTTTAATGTTACTAATTGCAACTACCAGGTTATCAAAAGCACCGCTAAAGAGAATTGATGTTAGCACCTTCAAAATTGATAAATTGTTCCTATTGGTTTCTGCTTTAATAAGTGCAATTCTATTGCTTGACGGCTATAATTTTATAGATGGTTTCATTTTTATTGGAATGTTTGTAGCCTACGTTTTAATAGCTTTTATAGAAATGAAGAGAGAACAAAAGAGCATCGAACCCACTGTTGTTAAGACCGTGGAAGGGAAATCAGTTTCTGCTCCAGTTCATGTGTTAACTAATAAGAATGAAATGACAAAAGCTATTTTGGCATTTGCAGCAGGGACCCTTGGCATTTTGGTCGCTGCTGGTCCATTCATTGATTCTCTTCAGACTTTTTCTGAAGATATTGGAGTATCCACTATTGTTTTAGCAGTAATAATCAGTCCGATTGCAGGAGAAATGCCAGAAAAAATTTCTATGATGATTTTAGCCAGGAAGGGGGCTGCTGGTGCTGCAATCGCTATTGCAAATGTTCTCGGATCAAAAATACTCAATAATTCTCTCTTACTGGGTGTGGCAATAATAGCTGCCATGTATCATGGCGGGTTCTTTACTACCATTCCTAATAGCGAGATGTTATGGTTTCAGATGATGTTAGCTACTTCAATCACTATTGTGGCGCTGATTCCACTGTTTAGGAGATATATTGGCATTCGTGTTGGAGTATTTCTCCTTGGACTCTACATACTTAGCATAGTGATCCAATTTTTTGCTCCTGTAGAGATCAAACCTCATTAACTTTTTTCATAATTAATTTATCTATGTATTATTTTCAATAATTACTAAGTATTATCAAAAATCTAGTAAAAAATCCGATATGATTACTATATAATTTATGAATTGTTAAATTTAATATAAAAATATTATGTGTAAATTTTAAAAACAACCCCATACTAATACTTTCTAATGAATTTTACTAAATATGCATTAGGGATGTTCGTTTTTGCAGGAATTATCTCTTTAATCGCCGGTAGCGGTGGAAATTATTTCACCCAATCTGTAAATGCTCAACAATCTATAGGTGATACTATAGGAGGAGCAATAGATGAAACAGGTGAAGCAGTAAGTAATGCAACAGAAAGTGCAGGTCAAGCAGCAAATAATACAGTAAGTGAAATGGGACAAGCTGGAGATAATGCTACAGAGAGCTTAAGCGGTGCAGCAAATGAAACAGGTCAAGCAGCAAATAATGCAACAGAAAGTGCAGGTCAAGCAGCAAATAATACAGCAAGCGAAGCTGGACAAGCTGTAGATAATGCAACAAGCGGAAACAGCACAAATGCAACAGAATCCAAGAATCCATTGGAAATGCTAATGAATTTGTTCAAGGGAAATCAGTAGGAATCTATCCTTATCTCTTTTTTTATTTTTTTTTGATTTGTAAAATATTTTATAAAATAAAATAATTGGTATTATATTAACATTAACATGAAGTGAGGATTCTTTATCAATCCAAGAAATAAATTGACCACTCCGTGATGGTACAGATTAAGCCTAGGACCTAATAGAAAGGGCCCTTTTTCAGATAAATGCTTTAGATTTAATTTAGAATTTAATTTTGGTAAGTGGGGTTTGTGATATCTGCTTTCTACGAAATAAAAAATAAAAAAATTGCTCTGAATATTTGATCGAATAAGTTATTTATTGTGGTTTATCACACCCTATCTAATGGAGCTCGTTTATGATTATCCTTTATATCGTCCACCATCTGAATCACAATCTTTAATTTTTCAAGTTACATTAGGTTGTTCGTTCAACAAATGCTCATTTTGTAATATGTACAGAACTAAGGAGTATTCGGAAAGGTCAATTGACGAAATTTACCAAGAAATTGATTTGATGGCTAATTATTATCCAGACACCAAGCGGATCTTCTTGGCAGATGGTGACGCCCTAAACTTGGAAACAACCAAATTGATTCATATTCTCTCAAAGATACGAAAAAAATTCAACAACATAGAAAGGATATCAAGTTACTCGATGCCCAAAAATTTATTAGAAAAATCACATACTGAGTTGAAATCCTTGCAAAATGCCGGATTAGATATGGTTTATTTAGGCATCGAGAGTGGCAATAATACTGTACTTAAAAAAGTAACAAAGGGTGCAACGTCTACGATGATAGTTGATAGTTGTAAAAAGGCAAAGGACACTGGATTCATTCTATCGTGTATGATCATTTTAGGTCTAGGTGGAAAGAATTATTCCAAGGTGCATGCAGAAGATACATCCAAAATAATAAGCGAGATAGAGCCGGATTATATTGGAGCATTAACTCTTTATATGGAACCTGAAATCGAGCAGGAGTTTTATACAAAGTTCAAAGAGCCTTTTCTACCACTTGACGACCTTGGTGTATTAGATGAATTGAACAGTTTGATAGACGGCATAAATGTGAGTCGTGATGTGATTTTTAGGGCAAACCATGCTTCTAACGTATACTCTATTGGTGGTACACTCCCTAAGGACAAGTCAGATATTTTACAAAAAATCGGATATTTAAAAGGGCATCCCGAATTACTAAAACCAAAGGTGTTAAGAAGATTCTAAATAATAGAGTGACTCTGAGTAACTCAAGAAATATTATATTTTAATACAATAGGTAGCCTCCAAAATAAAAAAATCCACCGATTAACTTCGTGTGAAAACCGCTGCAATTTACCTGTCAGAAACTTTAATTAGAAAAATATTGAGTAAAACCTATTGTATCTAAGTTGATTGCATAGCAAGTTCAATTTTATTTTCGAATAGAGTTTGGGAGTGGATGTGAATCTCAATGGCTATATAGAGATATTGGTTTCATTTGCTAGTTAGAAGCTATTTACATTGATTGTATTAAAACAGTTTTCCTCAATTTAGAATCATTTTATTATTTCAAAATGTTTCCCTGATGAACCTTTACATTTGTTCTTATTTAGATCAATTGGGTCAGTTCGTCGCAGGGTCATCATTGTGATACTCAGACTGGAGCAGCTAATTACTTCATCCCCAAATACATCTTTTTTCTGATGGTATTTAGACACCTTTATTCGTTTTAATTACTTTGCTGAAAGCAATTCATAGGATAATCAACTCTTTGTTAAAGGAATTAAAATTTAGCGAATCAAATCCGAATCCAGTTTTTCCATTCTTCCTTTTACCTATGCATAAACTATCCTCTATTCTTACGCCGAATTTATTTTCCAAGTATATGCCAGGCTCTATAGTTATTGTCATATTTTCTTGGATGTGACTTGTTATTTTGGGTCTTATCCAAGGTGATTCATGGACCTCTAGGCCGATGCCGTGACCAGTTGAGTGAATAAAATATTCTCCAAACCCTTCCTTTTGAATTATTTCTCTGCAGGCTGCATCAACCAATGCGAAATTATCAGTTTCCGATAATCGTCTAATTCCGTTTTCCTGAGCAACTTTTACAATGTCATAAACATTTTTCATCTTATTTGAAATTCTTCCTATCCCAAAAGTTCTGGTCGCATCAGAAACATAATGATCATAACTTAAAGTAATGTCTATTACTATGAATTCATTTTTCCTAATTATCCTCCTGGATGTCTCAGCATGCGGAAAAGAAGTTTGTGATCCACTTGCAATTATTAATGGGTTAGAGGTAAATTGATAAGAAGGAAATTTGGCACCCATTTTGAGGGCTTCATATACAAGTATGGCCTGAATTTCTTCCTCAGCCATATTTACTTTAATTTCCTTGGTAGCAACTTCAAAAAGTTTATCAATTATATTAGAAGCTTTTCTTATTTTGTCAACTTCCTGTGCATCTTTTATTTCCCGTAGTTTTTCTACCGGGTTATAGTCAACTACTAGATCCCTTTTGCCTATTTTTTTACCGAGTTCTTTGATGATGTGATGATTATTATTACTATAGAAAACGAAATAATTTTCATCTAATTGATTAAATAAAGAATTAGTTAAGGTTTTGCCTCTTTCTGATGAAATTACATCACAATCCTTGGACATTCTTAAAGCGCGTGAGTACTCTAACTTTGGAACTATTAGTTTTGAATAAGTTTCAAATATGACTAAAATGCCTTCACCCCAAAAACCCGTAAGATAGAAAATATCTTCGGGCTTATCAAGAATCACGGCCACCTTATTAGTATTCTTTTGTTTTTCTCTCTGAGTATTTATGAGTTTGATTAATTTCTCTAGCCTATTATGGTGCTGATTCAAATACCTTTCCCCATATGAGACCAAAACAAATGAATTACTTATAAATAACGGGTAGGCTTCCTGTATTTTTGAAAGTTGCCATGGAATATCTAGTAATGTTGCCAGGACCGACCAATGTTCCCAACAGAGTCATGAATGCTATGTTAGCTCCTATAATTAATCATAGAAGTGAAGATTTTAGAATACTGTATAGATCGATAATAGAAAAAACTCAAAAGCTATTTCAGACTCAAGGTGACATAGTATTATTATCTTCCTCTGGTACCGGTGCAGTAGAAGCATCAGTAGTAAACCTAATAAAAAAAGATGATAAGGTAGTAATTCCTGTAAACGGTGAATTTAGCACAAGATTAGCGGATTTGATTGATAGCTGGGGAGGGAAATCTATTAGAATCGAATCGCCATATGGTGAGAACCCTCCATTCGAAAAATTCGAAGAAGTTTTTGACAAACATAAGGATATCAAAGCGTTGTATGCAGTTTACAATGAAACTTCAACAGGAACGACAATTAGGTATATGGACAAGTTAGGTGACCTGTGTTCCAGAAATGATTGTTTCTTTATCGCAGATTCTGTATCTATATTAGGTGGTGATGAGTTGCCCGTAGATAAGTGGAATATCGATTTATGTCTCACTGCTTCTCAAAAGGCTATAGCTGCTCCTCCGGGAGTTTCCCCGATTTCCATAAGTTCAAGGGCTAAAAAGTACATCCAAGAAAATTCTGCACCTATTCTCTATTTTAACCTCAAGAGATATTTTAAATATTATCAGGAACATTATGAAACACCTTTTACTCCTGCATTACCCTTATGTTATGCTTATGATGAAGCCCTTAATCTAATATTTGAGGAGGGGTTAGCAAATAGGATTGACCGACACAGAAGGTGTGCGGAGGCCTTCTACGAAGGTTTGGGAGCGATGGGATTGACTCCTTACGCGAAACTCGATGCACGGAGTAACGTCGTTATTGCTGTTAATTATTTGCCTGGAATAGACGATAAGAAATTTAGAGATATCTTGTCTAATGATTTTAAGATCCTAGTCGCAGGAGGGTTTGGAAACCTCAAAGGTAAAGTTTTTAGAATCGGATCAATGGGGGAAGTTAACAAATATCATGTCGTCAGGACATTGTCTGCCATAGAGTCTGCATTGAGAATGATGAACATCGATGTGCCATCTGGTGCAATCAATAAAGCCATTGCAAAATTATAAAACCCTAATTTTTGTTTTATTGTCAAACTTAATATAGGGAAAATTAACAGCGAATTTTATGACATTGGAAAAAGGTTCTCTTATTCTACTTGATTATACTGCTAAGATTAAAGATACTAATGAGATTTTTGAGACAACTAGAGCGGATGATGTTAAAAATAACCCCGACTATGATCCAAATAAGAAATATGAACCGCGTTTATTGGGTGTGGGAGAAGGCTGGGTACTAAAAGGCTTGGACGAAGCCTTACTAGAGTCAAGTACCGATACACCGCTAAATATTGAAATTCCGCCTGAAAAGGCATTTGGTGAACGAGATCCTTCTAAAGTCCGGATGATCCCGTTACGGAAACTAGGCGAAAAAGCAAATGAAGTAAGTATAGGAGATGTAATAGAATTAGATGATCGAATTGGAATCATCCGTTTTATTGGATCTGGACGAGTTCAAGTTGATTTTAACCACAAATATGCAGGAAGGACCCTTGTATATTCTGCCAATATTGTAAAAAAACTGGATGATGACAATGAAAAAATTTCAAACCTGATTAGGCGACGGTTGCCTATAGATTTAGCGGAAGTTAAATATGTAAATAAAGAATCTGATCTAGAAATATCTCTTCCTGAAAATACATTCTTGATAGAGGGTATTCAAATTATCAAAAGGGGAATATCCACAGATATTTTCAAATTTATTCCATCCCTGAAAACGATAGTATTTTTGGAAAAGTACACTAATTCTGTTTCAACCGCGGAGAAACCCTCAGAAGCGGAAAATACTGATGCTGGTGTAGACAATGATACTGGTAATGAGGATGCTGATACGGATAAGAAAGAAAATACAGAGATCGATGACAAATCCGCAGAGGTCGGTCCTAAATCTAAAAAGGAAAAATCCTAACTTTATTATTGTCATTAATACGCGATATAGAAATTTTTTTAATCTAAAATCCCTATTTCATCTAGAATGTCTTGATATTTTGACGGACCATAATCAAGCCTATTCAAGATGGTGTACCTTTCAGGCCGGATTTTCTTTGCAAGCAATAATGCTTCTACTAATTGATCTTTATCAACATTTATTCCCTTAGAGGTCGTGGGAGCACCAATTCTTTTTAGTGCATCTTTAATTTCTAACCAATCTAAATTATGTAATTTGGCCATTATGATAGTTCCAATCCCCACCCTTTCACCATGTAATCCGCACTTATTTTCGGTTATGTATTCTAGTGCATGGCTAAAGAGGTGCTCTGACCCTGAGCACGGCCTGCTACTTCCAGCTATACCTGCCGCTACTCCAGAACTTATTAATCCTTCAACTATAGTCCTTGTTAATTGAACGGTAATTTCATTTTTGATAATTTTCTTTGAAATATCTATAACCATTCTAAATCCTAGATGGGCCAGCTTTGCTGCATATTCGCCATAGTACTCGTTATTATAATCTCTTGCTAGTTCCCAATCCTTGATAGCAGTTGTCTTTGCAATCAAATCTCCGCATCCACTGGCGATTAGCCTATAGGGGGCGTTTGAAATAATGTCTAAATCTCCTATAATCTCTACAGGTGTATCTGCCTTTATAGAATAGGGTCTATCATTTCCCTTAAGCGAGACAAAAGGACTAGATATTCCATCATGTGATGCTGATGTGGGGATACTGACAAACGAGACTCTCAGCCTCGTCGCTACCATTTTTCCTAGATCTATACATCTACCTCCTCCCAGGCCTATAATGATGGAGATGTTCCTATCATTTAGTAGATTCGTAATCGAGTCGACTTGTTGGAATGATGCTTCTTTTGCAATTATCCATTCAAATTGGAGATTACTTTCAGCTAAACTCTCTTCTATAATCCCTGCTGTTTTATTTTTAACATTTTTACCAGTTATGATCGCAATTTTATTAATATTTTGGTCACTATTTTTGATGAACTCTCCTGAATTCCTTAAAATATTGTTCCCTATTATTACCTTCCTAGGTAACTGCATTACATGAGTCAAGCGGTAACTCATTTAATCATAAATAATTGAGAAAATTTGTGAAAAAAACTAGAAAAGTTTTTTAAGGTTATTCTTCAGGTTTAGCTTCTACCAAATCTGCTGTAGCATAACCTCTTCCTACTCGAGTAATCTTAACTTTGACTTTGTCTCCTACTTTCGTATTCGGAACGAAAATTACTAATCCTTGAATCCTTCCTACACCTGCATCCCCTCTTTTACTCATAGATTCTATATCTATCTCGTGTTCTTCTCCTGCATTTACTGGAGATGGCTTAAAAAATCTATTGTAGCTACCGCCTCCATTGCCATTACTGCCTCCATTGCTATTACTCCTATTATTGGGGTATCTTCTTTGACCATTGTCACCTTGTGAAATTTGTTCTATTCCTGATGGTTGTGATTCACTGTTTTCCAAACTATATCAGTACACTACTATAATATTATTGGATATTTCAACTTTGATATTATGAGATCATAGAAATAGGTAAATTATGTTAAAATACTTTTTTATTTATTAAAATACTGTATGCAAACCTCATTGCAAGTTGAAGGGTTGATCAAGGAGTTCATGGATGTGAGAAATACGACCTTGGAATTATTTTCTCCTCTGGAAATTGAGGATGCAGTGATGCAGTCGAGTGATTTTGGAAGCCCGCCTAATTGGCACATAGCACACGTGACATGGTTTTTTCACAAGATATTAGAAAAATATTCTAATATCTATAACAGGTATGATGACGATTTTAACCTCTCATATTTGAATTCTTATTATCAAAAATACGGGTCAATTCTCAAGAAAAGTGACAGAGGGAGATATCCAAGACCCACCGTAATGCAAACTATCAAGTACAGGAAGGAAATTGAGAAACTATTTGTAGACTTTATAAAATTAAGAACCAATGACCCAAAAGACTATTCAGATGAATTAATATTAGACATCTATACGGCAATTAATCACGAAAGACAGCATCAGGAGCTGATGATTTATGATTTTCAATACTATTATAATCGATTTCCTGACGATTCTGACAACTATGTTCCAAGAAAGGTTAATACCCCTCTTGTCGTGGAACAGGTTCCAAAAGAAATGATACATATTGATGGCGGTTTATTTTTGCTTGGCTATAAAGGTAAAGAGTTTTGTTACGATAATGAGTTACCAGAAAACCAAGTTTATTTGAATAAGTACAAGATTGATAATAAATTAGTTACAAACCAGGAATTCCTGGAATTTGTTGAAGCAGGCGGATATCAAAATTACCGATATTGGTTAGCGGATGGCTGGGATATGGTATTGTCTGAAAATTGGAACTCACCGCTTTATTGGATGTTTAACAAAGACGATAAAAAATGGAAAAAAAAGGATTTTCGAGGTATTCAGGAAATTAGAATGGATGAACCAGTTGTAAATTTGAGCTATTATGAAGCTGATGCTTTTTGTAAATGGGCCAAAAAGAGGTTGCCAACTGAGGCCGAATGGGAAAAAGCTGCTTCATGGGATAGCAATTCTAATTCCAAAACAATTTATCCTTGGGGTAATACTCAAATGACTAATGAAAACGCCAATCTTCTAGATTCTCATTTATGGCATCCTGTTGAAGCCGGTTGCTACCCAAAAGGCAAGAGTCACTACGGGTGCTATCAAATGATCGGCGATGTTTGGGAATGGACTTCGTCTGAATATGTGTTATATCCCGGTTTTCAATCCAGATTTGAGGAATATACTGACAAATGGGCAATTAATCAAAAGGTACTTCGTGGAGGGAGCTTTGCTACTCCAAAAGAACAAATACGTAGTAGCTACAGAAACTATTTCAAACCTCATGATCGGATACTCTTTTCAGGTTTTAGATGTGCAGCTGACGCATAAATTTTCAATTGAGAAAAGTGGGTCAGGTTGTCAATCTGAATTTTTTAATTCTACTTTCTTTAAAATAGAAAAATCTTGGCCTTCTAATCCTATCATCAAGGAGTAGTTTCCTGGGGGAATATGTTGCGTTCCTCCCAGGGTGACATCTATCTTCCCTAGGTGCGTTGTTTCATTTTCTATCAATTCTTGGGAGTCAATTTCAATAATTTCAGGATTAAAAGAAACCTGCATACCCATTAAGTCTCCATTAGGTACAAATGTCCCTGAGATTATTGGCTTAAAGAAGATCGTGCCATTGTTGGTGAAAGCTTGCATGTGTTTCTGGAAGTCAAAACCTGGATCACTTTTGTTAACGGATATCTCTATACTTTCAATACTATTGTTACCATTACGCAGGCTTATTACTTTAGGATTAACGGACAGAGATATGGGGATAACTTTATCTAAATTAATAAAACCTATCTTATTTTCCGATTGTTCTGTAAACCAGACACCTGATCCAATGCCCGACGAATTATTGGATGACTCTGTCGATACGTCAAATTGCAGTACGTTAGAGTAGCCGCATTGATTGCTACCATTGATAGGATCGCATACAGAATAATGAATATTTTGTGTTGGTATCCAATACTCAATCAATGTATCATTGTCTGGGGCAAATCTCGCAATTTTGTTTCCAACATGTTCGTTAGTCCAAATCGAATTATCTTTGGTAGTCTTTATCCAATAGGGTAAGGTATTTTTGTATAGATTTACAGATTTGTTTGAGATGTCGTTATAATCAATTCCAACAATTCTAGATGAAAGTGGTGATGTTACAACATGTTCTATATTCAGACTTGTTGGGTTATTAGAGTTCCCTGGAGGAGATATTTTGTAAAAAGAGCTAGTAGCATGGTCTGTTATCCAGACTTTACCGTGCGAATCCACTGCTATACCCGTTGGAGATTTAATGTTTGTAGGTAATTCAAAGATATCAAATTTATTATCTGCTATACTGTACCTGATTAAGACACCTTTTTTTTCAAACGCTAGAGCTGTTATCCAAATTTTTTTGTTTACTTTATCAATTGCCAACGATCCCAGCCCTACTTCGTAATTTGGAATAGATTGAAATACATTCTTTAGCGGAATTGGTATTTCTTTGAGACCTTCTGAGGTTCCATTTATCATCTTATCTATTTGACCATGCCACAAAGAGAGAGATCTTATTCCTACAAAATACATGCTATTATTATTTTCAAATCCCATTGATATCGGATATGAGGTAGAAAAAAAATCTGAATGAAAAGGAATGGGGTAATTATAAAATTTCTTTTCTATTTTATCAAACTTCCATAACGAATTTAATTTTTCATCCGTGAACCAGAGGCTATTCAACGTATTATCTAGTTTTATGTCCCAACTCCAAGAATTACCCGCAGGAAGGTCTCTTGAGTACCAGAAAGGTATTCTGTAGGACTCAAATATCTGTTTAGACGGATCAAATCCAAATAAGGTTCCATTCCTGGTGGAGATGAACCATACCTTGTTCTCTGCATTATCAAAAGTAATAGCTATGGGGATACTACATATCTCCGGTACCTTAAATTCTGTTACAAAATAATTGGAATTTGGTGCACTTTCCATCCCACAATTCCACTTTTCATATTCCAAAATTTGATTGGTCGTTTGTTGTTTGATTGTAGACGCCAATACGTTCGGATAACTAATAATCAATGATAAACCAAAAATTGACAATAGGATAATTGAAAGGATTACAACAACCATCTTTTTCAGCATAATATCGTACCCTATACTTGGGATCTGAGACATAAGATTTCGTCATATATATTTTCTACAATGTTTATTAATTTGTTTGTGTGTTCTGGAGTAATTTCTCAGTTTGGAATCCTCTATATTGCTAGGACTCTCGGGTAGCCAGGGGATAGTTTCAGTCATATAAACGGAGTTTGATATGTGATCCTTGAGTCTATAATTATTAGAAATATTCTTTAGTGAATTATTTGCCTGTCCAAAATATCTGGAGTTAGCATAACTTATATTTTGGATTCAAGGATTGCCTGCATATGGCAAAAGGTTCCAGACGAGGGGGCAGGGTTCGTGATAAATGGAGAGATAAACAATGGATTATAGTAAATGCTCCGCCCGCATTTGACAGAGTCCCTCTAAATTATATCCCAATTTCCGATGTTAGTAATGCAAAAGGAAGGGTAATTGAAAATACATTGTATGATGTGCTCAAACAAGATCCAACCCAACATCAAACCAAGATTTTTGTTCAGATTGATAGGATTAATTCTGGAATGGCTTCAACAATATTTAAAGGACATGAATATGCAAAAGAGTTTCTGCGAAGCCTCATCCGACGAGGCAGCTCTATGATAAATTATGTTGACGAATACACAACAGCTGATGGTTATGTTTTTAGGGTGTCTGCTACAGCTTTTAGTCAGAGAAGAATAAATTCAGCAAAGAAACATGAAATTAGACTTTCTATGGCTAAATTACTGGCTGAAAAGATTCCTATACTCTCTCTTGATGAGTTTGTAAAAGAAGTGACTATGGGAAAAATGAGTTCTGAAATGATGGATGTTGCAAAGAAAATAGCTATTATCCGTCATGTGGGTGTAAAGAAAACTAGGCTTCTTTCCTCTCCTCTAGGGGTCAATGAGGAAAAAACCGATGCGGATGGGTCTAATAAAGAAGCTAATTCTGAAGTTTCTACAGAAGCTAATTCTGAAGTTTCTACAGAAGCTAATTCTGAAGTTTCTACAGAAGCTAATTCTGAAGTTTCTACAGAAGCTAATTCTGAAGTTTCTACAGAAGCTAATTCTGAAGTTTCTACAGAAGCTAATTCTGAAGTTTCTACAGAAGCTAATTCTGAAGTTTCTACAGAAAAAGAGGTTGCAACTTCTTTCAAAGAAGAAATAGACAAAGAAGTAGGCACTTAGTATTTCTTAATTTTTGAATTGTTTTCATCCGTAGATATCTCTATTTTAGTTCATGCAACGGAGGATGAAAACAAAATATTGAATCATATTTTGGAAAATTTTAGACTCTCTACCAATATGGTGACAATTGATTATGTAAAAACTGAAGGCCATTGGAAGAATCCAATAATGCGTTTAACCATATCAACATCATCCAGTATTGATCGTCTCTATACGTACCTCTGCAATCAGTTAAGAATTAACTATGGATCTGAGGAACTTGATCAATATTTGAAAAACAACCTTGATGAAAAAGGCTCGGTATATATTCGTCTAGATAAGCAAAAACTTTGTGCAAGGACTCTTTTACTTTCTGATACAGATGCCGTTAGACTGATTTTCAAAAAGAAAGGAAAATTTGAAAAATAGATTGATTACTGTTGGCTAAAAATAGATATATTATAGACCTTTCAGTTGGTTTTTCTTTTCCCCAAGGGACAATATCGTTCATCAAAAAATTCTTTTCCCTAGATGTAATGGGAATTTATGACACCAGCTCATTGGCTATAAAAAAGGACTCTCTAGTGTTGAGGATAGAAAATACCAAACAAGGTATCACTACCATTAAAAAGAACTATATTTATCTTTATTATCAAGATTTTCTTGGAAATCTGGATAATACATATGGCAACACTGATATCTTGACAATAAATGATTTTTTTAATCCTAAGAATCTTTTAAGGAAATTATCAGGCAAGAATATTGGATTCGAATTTTTGGTCTCAAAACTAAGATACTTAGATACATCACAGGTAGGTAGATGGTTTTCTTTTATGAAATATTTTTATAGTCTCTGTAAAAGATATGGACATCAATTTATACTATCCAGTGGTGCTAAGAATATCTATGAGCTATTTTCTTCGCGAATGATCAATTCTATTCTTGATAAATTGGAAGTTTCTTCTACCGAATATTGGTCTGATCTAAACCAGTGGTTGCCGCGTAAAAAGAGGGGTATGATTTATGACCCTCTCTAAAAAAAAATATCGTTATATTGGTATTTATCTATCCAGTCGGTTATCTTTAAATAAATCTGCGATCCTAGAAGAAATTTCTGGAAGATATTTGGGATTATTTGGATCAATTGATTATAGTAAAGCCAACATCAGAATTATCAATATTAATAATATTCCTGATACAATTATCATATTAAAATGCCGATTGGAATCTTTGACTAATACATTGATATCTCTGAGCCTTATTGATTTGGAATTGATGATTATCTCTATATCAGGTACGCTAAAGCAACTCAAGAAAAAAATACTAGCATTCTTGGGTTATATTTCTGAGAATCAAAAAGATCTGACGTTTAACTTCAAAGATAGCTAAGTATAAAGATGTCAGTAAGCAACTATATACAATTCGAGACATAATGTTCAAATTAACTTCAACGAAATCAACATTGGAAGAAAAAAAAGAACTGCTTAACGATGGTACCAAAGATACAAGGGATAGGGAAAAAACTAAGGCAGTAGCGTTATTATCGGGAGGTCTAGACAGCCACTTGGCAGTTAGGATGATGAAGGAACAAGGTATTGAGGTAGAGGCAGTTGCAATTAAGACACCATTCTGCGATTTTGATTGTGGGAAGGGGTGTGGACACAGGGTCCTAGAAGTTGCTTCTGAACTTGACATAAAGTTAAAAACTGTTTACTTAGGAAAGGAATATCTCAACATGTTAAAGAATCCTAAACACGGATATGGTTCAGGGATGAATCCTTGCATCGACTGTAGGATGATGATGTACGATGAAGCTAAGAAACATATGGACGAAATTGGAGCCGATTTTATCATTACCGGTGAAGTCCTACATCAGAGACCGATGAGTCAAAATTCAAACGCTCTGTCTATCATTGAAAAAGGCACCGAAATGGAAGGCAAGGTACTTAGACCATTATCCGCACGATTGCTGCCATTAACAAATCCGGAAAATAATGGATTGATAAATCGTTCAATGCTCGGAGCCATACGAGGACGTTCCAGAAAGGGCCAACTAGATTTAGCCGATAAATATGGAATAGCAAATCCGCCTAATTCTGCTGGTGGATGTCTTTTAACCGATCCTCAATTTTCAAAAAGAGTTAGGGATCTTTTCAAATTTTCAATTCAAGAGCCAAGTATCAATGATGTAGAACTCTTGAAAATAGGGAGGCACTTTAGATTGAACTCCTTCTCAAAACTAATTGTAGGGCGCAACCATGCTGAGAATGAGATGATTAAATCCTTGTGCAATGATACCGATTATTTAGTACAGCCAATGACAGTCCCAGGTCCAACATCTATATTGAGGCTAAATGTTAATCCAGATTTACGAAAGCATAAGAATCTATTAGAATTATCCATACAAATTACCTTGCGTTACTCTGATACAGAGGCGGAATATAAATACGAAGTTTCAGTGGCTAATAGAAGACAGAAATTGGTTAGGAAAATTTCGTCCCTGCCATGTACAAAAAATATAATAGAAGATTACAGAATTTGAATATGCTGTTATATTTAGTCTTTAGTATCTTTCAATCTTCATATTAATCAAGCAGGTTATACACCAATTATATATCTGATAATATGCAAACAAAGAAAATTGGGGAAAGGCCTATCTATTTAAAGACTTTTACACTTCGTAATCCAAAGGATATTATTGAAATTAAAAAAGATATCGAAAAAAATATGATAATTATTATCAGAATAACACCGTTGGCACAGAGAGATGTTGGAGAACTGAAAGTAGTAGTGGAAGATCTTTATAAATCCGTTACCATCTTAGGGGGAGATATTGCGAGATTGGGTGAAGAACGTATTATAATAACGCCTCCTGAAGTAAAAATATGGCAGAGCAATCAAGAAACACCATAATCCAAATATCTATGAGTTTGTTACATTACAATAGTTTTATGGCTTCTTGATTTTGCAAGTACTGTGTTGAAATGTTATGGACTTTGCTAGAATAACCAGAAAAGTTTTGGACTTTGGATTTCTCACCGTGATTTACCAATATTTTTCTAAGCTTTGGTCTAAGTCTAGAAATATATGCATTTAGTTGATTAAAATCAGAATGCGAATTAAATGAGTACATTGTTTCAATAGCGCACTTTATCTCAAAGTCCTCGTCGTTTAACGAAAACCTTCTTTGCCCTTCTATAATCTCTTTCCCTAAAGTCATACCAGTTGGTTTATTTGTAAAAATTATTAGATTCCCAGGATCAGCTGAGACCTTTTTTAGGTAATCCTTGGAGTATTTGCAATTTAACATTGAAGAAGGATAAATGATGATGCCTGGATCCAATTCTTGCGTATTTATATCGGAAATTGAAGTTATATTTCTTGAGCGGAAGGGATTATAATCATTTGAGATTATGGATTGTTGTAACTCTCGATTTAAGAATTCCAAGTTAAATTCGTGTATAGAATTAATTTCGGTTATCAACTTATCAATATATAATTTGCATTTCATTATTTTTTTTTGTTTAATAAGCATATCCAACGTAATTAATAATTCTTGAGACGTTCCAATTAACTGAGACGGCATCAAAACCAATTTTTGATTCCCTATCACCTTATTGATCTCTTCTATTAATCTTTCTTGCGCATCTTCTCGAGACAAATATGAGTCTTCTCTTCCACCATTAGTTCCTTCAATTAGGAGTGTTTCTACCCTGGGGAAATTCCACACTGCATTTTCCAAATATGAACTTTTTCCAAATTTTATATCTCCAGTATAAACAAAATTGTGATCCCCATTTCCCAAATGGATATGAAACGACGATGAGCCAATAATATGTCCTGCATTGTAAAATGTGACTTTAATATCCGGGGCAACATCGGTAACGATATTATAATTAAGATGAATTAGATGTGAAAAAATCTTTTCAAATTCCTTGTCCGTATAATGTGAATCAGATCCGTAGTGTTTCACATATTCTCTATACAGGACATACATTAGGTATGAAGTGGGTTCTGTACAATAAACAGGACCATCGTAACCGTACTTGAATAACATCGGTAAAAATCCAGTATGGTCAAAATGGGCATGTGTTAACAAAACAGCATCAATTCCAGAAAGCTTGATTCCGGTAGAGTCAAATCGTGGAAACCTTGACAAAGGATCTTTAGTATATATGTTCATACCACAGTCCAACAAAACGTTACTTTCATTGGTGCTTAATATCATTGACGATCTGCCAATTTCCGCAAATCCCCCCAAGGAGTTTAAATTTGCCTCAATATTCGGATCCAACTTTTCCCGAAATATTTTTTCACCTATTCTCTTATAAAACTGAATGCGATAGTCTGAAGCATTCCTAATAATCTTGTTAATATTCTTGATTGCGACCATGCTTTTTGGGGCCTTTTTAAATGATATTTTCCAACCTGATTCTAGGATGATATTATTTATGATCTTTTCATCCTTTATTATTTCAGATATTTTTCTTACAAATATGGTGGCTTCTCCCAATGCGGGATCAAACAATATATCCGTTATTCCTGATTCCTGAGGAATATGCTTTTCTGCTATCTTTTGAACTTCTCTCTCGTCAATTCTGATTGCTTCATCTATCCTCCATACAATTCGTTTTTTTATTTGACCCACTATATTAGACAGAATTTTGTTATTCTCGAGCAAAAATTGAGGTTTGTTTGTGTGAAGTGCTATTCTAGGACCTTCATATTCAATTTTGGTCAGAGAACATTCTTTAGGTAGATTCTGTAATATTGTTGCCATTACCGATTGACTATCTTGTAAGTTCTGGCTCGATTCAAAGGACCTCGAGTACATTTGAATCACAGTTTTTGATTAAAATCAAATAGTAAAACAATTAACAAGGAACTTTTGAATATAAAAACCTATTTCTTTATTTTCCTATTGATGTTTAACATATTTATAAGATGATTACCAATATCTATCAGTCCAAACTATGGCAGATTATTTTGACAATTTGGTTTTTTCATCATCAATTATTATATTTGTTGCCGCTCTGATTTGTATATTTGCTTATGAGTTTATCTTTAGGAGTAAAGGCAATATTATTGAAAAATCTAGAATGATACAAAAAATAAATAAAAAGGGTTCTAAACTTAAACAAAACCAACAGCCTGATAGAGTTGAAAAGTAGTTACGCTCAATTAGAACAACATATATTAAATAAATTTTCAAAAGAATCCTTTGCAAAATTAACTTCAATCCAGGACCAATCATATAGAGTTTTAGCACGAAGGCAAGATTCTCTATTGGTAGCTCCAACGGGTTCAGGAAAAACTGAATCTGCTATAATACCTGTAATTACTATGTTGGCTGAGGACAAATGTGGGGCATCCATGGATGGTGAAGGTATAAGGTGCTTGTATATTACACCGCAACGCTCACTCAATAACGATGTTTTTAGAAGAATCATAAAGTATGCAACTTCTGAAAATCTAAAAGTCGAAATTAGGCATGGTGACACATCATACACCAAGCGTAAAAAAATTTATCAAAATCCACCTGATATACTGATAACAACTCCGGAATCCTTGTCAATTATATTAGTAAATGAAAAGATGGGTCATTTATTGAAAACGGTAAGATGGATTATCATTGATGAAATCCACGAGATCATCTCGTCCAAACGAGGATCTTACCTATCATTATGTCTGGAACGTCTGACTTTTTTTTCTAGTGGCTTTTGTAGAATTGGTATATCAGCTACAGTTGGGAATCATGCTGAAACAGCTCGTTTTTTGGTGGGAAAAGATAAAAAATGTTCGATATTAGTGGACAAAACTCTTAGAAAATATGATATTGAACTTAAGCATATAGATGGATCAATTAAAGAAGTTTCCACATATATCTTAGACTATTTATCTAAAACTCATTCAAACTCTTCTGTTTTGTTATTTACCAACACTCGGGATGAATCTGAATTTATGGGTACCGTATTGAAAAATCAATGTAATTTACAGGTTCAAATACATCATGGTTCTCTATCAAGAGATGCTCGAGAAGAAACTGAAAAATTTTTGAGAACTGGTATCGCTGGAATTGTAGTGTGTACGTCTTCCCTTGAATTGGGTTTAGATATCGGATCAATCGATCTTGTAATACATTACGGATCTCCAAGACAGGTATCAAAATTAATACAAAGGATTGGACGTAGTAGGCATACTCGGAGATTATCGGCTAAGGGCTTGATAATTACAAATAACTATGATGATTTTTTAGAATCGCTGAGCATAATCCAAAGAGTTAGGAGAGGATCCATTGAAGATCAGATTCCACATGAGTGCCCGCTTGATGTGTTGGCACATAATATTGTCGGGATGACATTACAAACCAGAGAAAAGCTGAATTTGGAAAAATTATATGGGTCCTTTTCCTCTGCTTACTTGTTCAGATCTTTATCGTATTTCGATTTCATGGATTGCATAAATATACTCCTAAATAGTTTTCTAATCCGGTTGGATGTGGAAAAAAAACATATTACAAGAACGGGAAAGTCTTATAGGTATTATTATGAAAATGTTTCCACAATACCTCATATTGTTAAATTCGATGTAATTGATTCGATATCAAAAAAGAGAATTGGTACATTGGATCAACAATTTGTGGGAGATTACGGTGAAAAAGGTAATGTGTTTGTGCTCAGGGGCTCACAGTGGAGAATATTAGTAATAGATGAGGGAAAATTTCAAGTTCACGTTGAACCGCTAAGCGGTGCTCCAATTAATGTTCCATATTGGGTAGGGGAGATGATTCCAGTTGACTATGAAACTGCGATGATGGTAGGCGAATTAAGAAAAAAAATTAGGTCAGGGAATTCCAAAAAAATTGATATTAGTTTCTCTGATACAGATCCAAAAATAATAGCTAATATGTCCAGGAATATGAAATCTTTGGATGTAATTCCGGATTCTTCAAATCTAGTCTTTGAGACGATACCTACAGAAAGTATTGTAGTAGTCCACAGTACCCTTGGCTCAAAAATCAATAACACCTTAGGCTCATTATTGTCTACATTTCTTTCATCAAAGACGGGTTACATAATTGAAACTAGATCAGATCCATATAGAATATTACTAAGCTCTGTAAATATTAGATTAAGACAGAATCATATTTTCTCTTTATTTGATGATGAATTTGATGTGGAATCAGTACTAATAGCATCTTTTAGTGGGACATATAACATTAATTGGAAAGTGTGGGGTATAGCAAAGCGATTTGGAATTATAAAAAAAGAGTCTATTTACGACAAGAGGGTGGCACGCATGCTTTACGATAGATATTATAAGACTTCTCTTAGCAAGGAATCAATTAGAGAATTAGTCCATGATAAGTATGATGTAAAAAAGACATCGCAGATAATCAAGGATATAAAATCTGGAGCCATCAATTTGCACTGGTTAGACACTCATGAATTTTCGGGACTCGCACAACCTATTTTGTCACGTTCTAAAAAATCAATTTCTGCCCCACTTGGCTTAGAAAAGGGGATATTAGAATTGGTAAAAGAACGCTTGACAACAACAAAGCATAAGTTAGTTTGTATGAGATGTGGTAAATGGGAAAGGATATTTGAAACTAAGGATATACCAAACAAATTGGGTTGTCCATTCTGCAAATCCAAATTAGTTGCGGCTACTTTTTGGAAGGATGGCGATCTGGGTAATATCATTGGTAGGAAAATTACTGGGGCCAGGCTTTCAAAAGATGAAGAACATAAATTTGATAAGGCCTGGAAAATAGCTTCTTTAATAAATAATTTTGGAAAAATGGCTGTTTTTGTGTTATCGGGTCATGGAATTGGAGCTGATACTTGTGCCAGGATTTTGCGTAACTATACCGATGATGAGAACTTGTTGAAAACAATCTATGAAGCTGAAAAACAATATGTAATGACGAGAGGATTTTGGGACAACTGATGAATCTTGTCTTTTTCTAGAATCTTTATGTAATTATGATTCAACCTGACCATCTTAACTTATTTTGATAATATTTGAATAAGGCTTAAGTGATAACTCAATATTTCCTTCTTTGCCACTTGCTGCGTTTACTCCTAAAATTCTTACTCTTTCACCTATCTTAAGATCAATTACTAGGCCGCTACTCTCTCTCCAACCCACTAGTCTCATTTCTCCTGTGTCATCACCCACTATAGTGTCTGCTACTGACACGATTTCCCCACTTTTAGTGTTTACATCCATTTTATTTGGATTCTGAAGAACTATGACCTCGACCACATATGGCTTGTTCATGCTATCTACTTCCATTATTTTGCTTTCAAACTGGTCGCTTTTGGGGATATCTCTGTCCTCCCTCAAGAATCTGTACGTACGATTCTTGACCAGTTATTTCGATTGTATTTCCAAGAACCCTACTAGGGTAACATTCAATTATATCATCAGTTTCAAAATGAATATCAAATAGTTTATTATCTATTGATAATAAATATGACTTGCCATCTTTATCTATCGCCATACAATGCGTTTTCCTTTCTGTTGGATCGAGCCTAGCAGAGACGATCCTCAATGTATAGCTCTCTACAGGTTCTATTTGTTCCACAAATTCAAATCCAGTGCCCTCGTCACCATGTATTTCTAAATCACCGTTACTAAAATTAGGGTTACCTATTTTTGTCTTGACACCGATCAATTTAATTTTTGAACCAGTTGTCAAAGATTTTGGTACCTTCTCATCATTTATATTCCAAATGATTGATCGAATTTTCCTGGTGTTGCTATCATTTGATAACTCCATGTGTAGGGATTTTGCACGTTCTCCTCTACTATTGGTGAATGCAGAAATCCTCGGATCTGAAGTAATTCTTCCAGAAATAACCATATTTTCCTTTGGAACATCAAGATCATCAATCGTTTCAGTTAATTCAGAGAGTAACGGAATTTGATATTTATCATTTTCTGAAACTATTTCAATTGATCCGTTGCTGCTCAAGTTGATAATGGGCTTATTGTCCATCCCTGCTTTGACCTGTCCCTTTGAAACTTTAATCAAATCTCCAAGCTTTAAATCAAGCTGTTCAGGCAAATCTACAAAATCATCCCAAAGCTTTATTTTGACATTTGAGTCTTTATCATAAATATGGATAATTCTATTCCTTGATTCCAGGTTTGAATCCCTCTTTAAAAATATTTTGATCGGATTAATAGTCATGATTCTGCCGACAGTAGTTACATCCCTGGCGCCAACAAATACATCTTTAAGACTATATTCTGATTTTGGAGTTTTTTCCAAGGAAATACCTAAATCTGCGGCCACTAGGAATAATGCTCCCTGGTCTGTCAAATACCCTGCACCCACATTGGTCTTTTTATCTTCAATCATTGTCTTTAATTTCTCAAAATTTAAATCGTGTTTTTCTTCCAATATTATTTCAATCATTTTATTATAGTCTAGTGCCAATTATGATGATCTAATTTACATTACATATTTTAATTTAAAAAAATTTTCGTAGAATGTTAACTTATATACATATAATTTTTATCCAATATTCACGTTTCAAGTGAAATTGTTAACCATTTACTTAGCTAGTCATAGGAAAATTAATTAAGAATACCATTAGAATGATGATTCCTAATGGATTTGTTATAATAAAGTTGACTATTTATTAAATCGCAAGAGGATATTACATAGCTAGCAGTTTTTGATCGGCAAAATAATTTTAGATATACATGTAGAATGGGTTCTTAGATTCCTACAATTATTTTTTAGCACACATTTCCAAAAGAAAACCTATATCAGATTGATAGGTAATGTTTATGGATTTGATGCAGTAGATTTTCAGTCATATGCTTGAGCAAACGAAATAGTTATACTTCAAGCATAGGGATATCTTTGATTTTTCAACTGTCGCAGCTTCTAACTCAATTTTTTAAGGTTTATAATGGTTTTATATTTGAACTCTATCTACTACCAAAGTATGCAATTTACCCCTTGTTTCTATTTACTCGATTTTACCCTCCTCCTGCGATACGTGAAATAAACAACAGCAATAATTATTCCGAGTATGAATGAAATAATGGGTATCAGGAAAAAAGGACTCTGATCATCACCTTGGATATCATTAGATTTAGAAATCTCTAATCCGGACTGATTTTGACTGGTCATGTTATTAGGTTCCGTACCGATGATTTTGATTACTCTAGCATCTTTTCCAAATTCTATTACCAATTTTCTGTTATCGTTATCTAAAGTGTATTCCCCAGATGATGTATTGCTCCCTACACTGGAGGATGATATATTTGAATCAATTTTATCAATAATTTCCTTATATTTTCCTGGTTGGTTATTTACAAGTACTGTAAAGTTCTTATCTTCTTCGCCTATCCTCGAATCTATTATGTTCCGGGGCAGATCAATTGATAGCTCACCGTTTTCGTCATAAGATAAAATATCAAGATTTAGGGTCTTGATTTTTGGATTTGATTCTAATTGGAGACCATTTAGGCTTCCGCCTTTTAGCTCGACGTTTGTGTAATCAATTTTACTATTAACTGTTATGGGAATAATTTGTTGTAATATTTTGTCTAATCCGGACTGATTTTGACTGGTCATGTTATTAGGTTCCGTACCGATGATTTTGATTACTCTAGCATCTTTTCCAAATTCTATTACCAATTTTCTGTTATCGTTATCTAAAGTGTATTCCCCAGATGATGTATTGCTCCCTACACTGGAGGATGATATATTTGAATCAATTTTATCAATAATTTCCTTATATTTTCCTGGTTGGTTATTTACAAGTACTGTAAAGTTCTTATCTTCTTCGCCTATCCTCGAATCTATTATGTTCCGGGGCAGATCAATTTTTATAATATCTGACTTATTTTGACCTGGAGTCAATACAAGAATTATGCTCCTTTGATCATTATCATAAAGTATGTTATTAATTCTATCTCCTGCACTAGAGATTGAGATTGGATTAAGAATGCTACCTGTTTTGACTTGATAATAGATATCTTTTTTGAAAAATGGATGATCAGGCTGATCTCCATTTGTGGATGTGTTTTCAAAGATTTCGTCTTGAATCTTAGGAGCACCCATAGTAGTGGTATTTTCATTATTCAAACTAGATAACGCATCTCTAAAATCAAAGTCGGTGGTACTAAATATTACTACAAACGTTGACATCGTGAGTAGGTATACTCCAATCAACACCGAACTTCCATACTTCCACAATAGTTTAGTATAGATTCGATCATATGATATAAGAATTCTGCGTGGACTATTACTTTAACAGTCAAAATGTGCCCTTCGATGTAGCTATTATTGATAACGGTGTGATCTATGGGGGATAATTTTTCAAATAGACTATTATGAAATGGATATTTAACAACATTGAAATTTCATTCCCTATACCGATATACAATTGGTTTTCGGGATTATTTTGCCATCTTCTGAGTATCCTGATGGAATATTATATATATTCGATTACAGCTTTATTCGATACTTGACATTTATTTTGTTATTACGTGATTCAGCAATTGGTATGGGGGATTTGTGTATTGTCAGCTGAGAAGAAAGAGATAAGAATAGTTGATCATATATACCAACCTAAACATGAAATTCTAACAAAGGATGAAGCTGAAATTGTATTTAAGAAATTTAATTCTAAACCCAGTCAATTCCCATATATGATGTCTTCTGATAAAGGCATTCAAGGGTTAGAAGCTCAACCTGGGGATGTTATTAAAATTACCCGAAAGAGTTCTACTGCAGGTGAAAGTGTATATTACCGATATGTAGTAGAAGGTTGATCTAGGGAATGACAGTCAGTATCAGTAATAATTCTATAGATATGTGGCCTATAATCAATGATATTTTGCGACGAGAGGGAGTAGCAAGACAACATCTTAATTCTTACAATGAGTTCATTGAACGTGGACTCCAAAGCATAATTGACGAAGTTAACGAGATAGAAATTGAAACGGCCGAATATCCATATAAAATTAAATTGGGAAAAATAAAAATGCAGCAACCTAGGATCATGGAGTTAGATGGATCAATTACTCACGTGGCACCAGTCGAAGCTCGACTTCGCAATTTAACTTACGCCTCTCCAATCATGTTGGAATGCAGCATAGTTGAAGAGGGCAAAACTTTGGAATCCAGATTTATACATATTGGTGATATGCCTGTAATGGTGAAGTCAAACGCTTGTATGCTTCATAATTATTCTGAATCAAAATTAGTCGATGTAGGGGAAGACCCAAAGGATCCAGGTGGATATTTCATAATAAACGGGTCAGAAAGGGTAATTGTTGGATTGGAGGATCTTTCTTATAATAAGATTATCGTTGATATCGAGGAAACATCGGGTACCATGTTATACAAGGCTAAAGTATATTCTTCAATTGTTGGATATCGTGCAAAATTGGAGTTGATTATGAGGCCCGACGGTTCCATTGTTTCAAAGATTCCAGGTTCTCCAGTTGATATCCCACTTATCATATTAGTAAGAGCATTAGGCTTGGAGTCTGACAAAGATATTGCCAATGCAGTTTCCTTGAATGATACCATCCAGGACGAACTTGAACCTTCTTTTGAAAAATCTGGCGAAGTTGCTACCAGCAGAGATGCCATAATCTACATAAGCAAAAGAATTGCACCAGGCATGCTAGAGGAGTTTCAAATAAAACGAGCTGAAACATTACTTGACTGGGGGCTATTGCCTCATCTTGGTAAGAATCCTGATAACCGGTACGAAAAGGCATTATTCCTAGGCGAATCCGCATGCAAGTTAGTTGAATTAAATCTTAATTGGATTGAACCAGATGATAAGGACCACTATGGTAATAAAGTAATAAAATTTGCAGGTCAGATGCTAGCAGACTTGTTCAGGACCGCTTTTAGGAACCTAATAAGAGATATGAAGTATCAATTAGAAAGATCTGGTCAAAAACGAGGAATCAATGCAGTTGCAGCTGCTGTCAGGCCTGGAATTATCTCTGACAAGTTAAATAATGCTATAGCTACCGGAAATTGGGGTAGGGGTAGGGTAGGTGTTACCCAACTTCTAGATAGAACAAATTACATGTCTACAGTTAGTCACTTAAGAAGAATCCAGTCCCCACTAAGTCGTAGCCAACCCAATTTTGAAGCTAGGGATTTGCATGCAACTCATTTTGGACGTATTTGTCCATCCGAAACCCCAGAAGGATCAAATTGTGGCTTGGTTAAAAACTTGGCACTGTCTGCAGTAATATCAGTCAGCGTTTTATCATCAGATGTAATTGAAAAGTTATACGAATTGGGTGTTCAAAATGTGAACGAGACGAATGATGATTTGAAACAAAAAGGTGCTAGGATATTTGTCGATGGTCGTTTAATTGGATACATAGAAGATGGTCGTAATTTATCAAATAGGTTGCGTACTATGAGGCGATCTGGCAGAATGCATCCCCACATGGGAATCTATTTTTATTCTTCTTTAAATGACAACGCAACAAAAAGATTGTATATTAGTTGTAACTCAGGCAGGGTTTTACGACCCCTGGCAATTGTAAAAGATGGTAATATCTTACTGACAAAGGAAGTTATCGAAAAAATTTCAAAGAAATTCTTGTCATGGACTGATCTTTTATACATGGGAATTATAGAACTGGTAGATGCTAATGAGGAAGAAAATTGCTATATTGCAAGTGAACTAAGGAACATAACAAACGACCATACGCATGTTGAGATCTTTTTATCTTCGATATTGGGTGTAGGAGCTTCTATCATTCCCTACCCTGAACATAATCAATCACCTAGGAATACATACGAGAGTGCAATGGCAAAACAAAGTTTGGGATTCTCTACCCCACTAATGAATGCAAGTACATATGTAAGACAACATTTTATGCTATATCCGCAGATGCCTGTTGTAAGTACCAAAGCAATTAACTTATTGGGATTAGATGAACGACCAACCGGTCAAAATTGTGTAGTAGCGGTCTTGCCATTTGAAGGATATAATATTGAAGATGCCGTAGTTTTTAGTAAATCATCTGTAGATAGGGGATTAGCACGTACTTTCTTCTATCGTGTGTATGAGGCTGAAGCTAAACAATATCCTGGTGGAATGAAGGATACATTTGAAATCCCTTCCTCTGAAGCTAACATTCGCGGTTATCGTGGAGAAAAATCTTACCGTTTGTTAGAACCAGATGGTGCAATAATGCATGAATCAGTAGTTAATGGGGGTGATATTTTGATAGGCCGAACCTCCCCACCCAGATTCATGGAGGAATATAAAGAGTTTGAAGTTAAGGGTCCATATCGACGGGACACATCAATCGGTGTCAGACCATCAGAGAACGGAGTGGTCGATACTGTTATCATGACGCAGTCAGTCGAAGGCGGCAAAATGTACAAGATTAGAGTGAGAGATATGCGAATTCCTGAGATAGGGGATAAATTTGCCTCCCGTCATGGTCAAAAAGGAGTTGTTGGTATGCTTGTAAACCAAGAGGACTTGCCTTATACAGAAGATGGTGTAGTTCCTGATGTGATGATCAACCCCCACGCATTTCCTTCTAGAATGACCGTTGGGATGTTCATGGAATCATTGGGCGGTAAAGCAGCTTCTTTGAGGGGCAAAATAGTTGATGGTTCTGCATTTTTAGGTGAAAAATTGAATGATATTAAGGATGTAATGGAATCATACGGATTCAAGCATAGTGGAAAAGAAGTAATGTATGACGGGAGGACCGGGAAGAGATTCCCTGTTGATGTATATGTTGGCGTAGTTTATTACCAAAAGCTACATCATATGGTAGCCGACAAGATCCATAGTAGAGCTAGGGGTCAAGTTCAAATGCTAACAAAGCAACCTACAGAAGGTAGAGCTCGTGGGGGAGGGTTAAGGTTTGGAGAAATGGAAAGAGATTGTTTAATTGCTTATGGTGCGTCAATGATGCTAAAGGACAGACTTTTAGAAGAATCTGATAAAGCGGAGATTAACGTATGTGAGAGATGCGGTTTGTTATCATATTTTGATACAAAACAGAGAAAATATGTATGCAGGGTCTGCGGTGACAAAGGAAAAATTTCTAGCGTTATAATCGCATATGCCTTCAAATTGTTATTGCAAGAAATGATGAGTTTAAATGTCGCCCCACGCTTATTGGTAAAGGAGAAGGTTTAATCTTTTTGTTTTTATATAATGGAGGTCTTTTTAAGTGAATGATGAATCTGTCAAGATATTAGATGGTATTAGATTTAGCATTTGGTCACCTGTCGAGGTAAGAAAGTTTAGTGTTACTGAGGTGACAGCACCAGAAACATATGATGAAGATGGAATGCCCGTTCAGGGGGGGTTGATGGACAACAGACTGGGAACATTGGAGCCCGGTCAAAAATGTGCAACCTGCGGAAATACATCTGCCAGATGTCCTGGTCATTTTGGTCATATAGAACTTGCCGAACCCGTTTTACACATCGCATTTATCGATGATATTCATAAATTGCTTTTGATTACATGCAGATCGTGTAATCGTATCAAGCTTAGTAATGAGGATTTAGAAAAATACAAAAATTTACGTGACAGCAAGGCAGCATATGCTGTAATCACTCTTGAAAACGTTAAAGACGAGATTATTGAAAAAGCAAAGAAAGTTAAGGTTTGTCCACATTGCCAGAAAGAACAATATGATCTTATTTTTACAAAACCTACGATCTTTGTTGAAAAAACTGATGTAGGGGAGAATAGATTATTACCAATTACCATTAGGGAGAGACTACTAAATGTTTCAAATGACGATCTAATATTGTTAGGATATGACCCAAAGACTGCTCGACCTGAATGGTTCATTCTTCAAGTCTTGCCCGTACCCCCAGTAACAGTTAGACCATCTATCATTCTAGAAACAGGTATTCGATCAGAGGACGACTTGACTCATAAACTAGTGGATATTATTCGAGTAAATCAGAGACTCAAAGAGAGCAAAGAAGCTGGAACACCACCTTTGATTGTTCAGGATTTGGTAGATTTATTGCAGTATCATGTAACTACTTACTTTGATAATGAAGTATCGGGTATCCCTCAGGCCCATCACAGGTCCGGAAGACCATTAAAGACCATAACCCAGAGGTTAAAGGGTAAAGAGGGTCGATTTAGAGGATCCCTATCGGGTAAACGAGTTGATTTTTCAAGCAGAACCGTCATTTCACCTGATCCAAATCTTACTATATCCGACGTGGGAGTACCAAGTGATGTCGCAAAAAAGCTCACAATACCTGAAACTGTTTCTACCTGGAATATTGATAAGCTGAAAAATCTTGTTCTAAATGGACCCAACAATTATCCCGGAGCTAATTACATTATTCGGCCAGACGGTGTAAAAATAAGACTGGACTATGTCACGGATCGAGCTGCTATTGCTGATTCAATAATGAATGGATATACTGTGGAGCGACACCTAATGAATGGAGATGTTGTAATATTTAACCGACAGCCATCATTGCACAGGATGTCTATTATGGCGCACAATGTAAGAGTACTTCCATATCGTACTTTTAGGCTCCATCCGGCAGTTTGTCCGCCATATAATGCAGACTTTGATGGCGATGAGATGAATTTGCATGTTCCCCAAAGCCAGGAGGCACGGGCAGAAGCGGCCCTGTTAATGCGCGTTCAAGATCAGCTAATATCGCCAAGATATGGAGGGCCTATTATTGGTGGAATACGTGATTTTATAACTGGGGCTTTCCTATTGACAAAGGATGAAACGATACTAACTGTTGATGAAATTGCTAATTTTGCGTATTTGGGTGGATATAGTGGACCTTTACCGAAACCTCATTTAGAAAAGGATGGGAAAACATTTTTTACAGGCAAACAGTTGTTTTCACTTTTCTTACCAAAGGATTTCAACTTTGTAATCACTTCAAAGTGGAATAAAGCCTCGAAGTTGCAGGGCAAGGATGTAGTCATTAAAAGCGGGCAGTTAATGTCAGGCGTAATCGATAAAGCTTCAATAGGTGCAGAAGAACCTGATAGCGTACTTCACAGAATCGCAAAGGACTACGGCAACGAAGAAGCAAAAAAATTCCTTGATGCTATACTTATTATGTTAAAGACCTATATTACTCACAGAGGATTTAGCTATGGGTATTCTGATTTATGGTTGAGTGACGAAACTCGAAAAGAAATTCAAGATGTAATTCAAAAGACTTACAATAAAATCGATGAATTGATAAAACAATATCATGACGGTACATTGCCTTTAACCAGAGGTTTATCTCCTGAAGAAGCCTTGGAGTTATATGTTGTTAATGAACTCTCAAGGGCAAGAGACAGAGCTGGAAAAATTGCGGACCGATCCTTTCCTGATGACAATTCTGGTGTAATCATGGCTTCAACCGGGGCGAGAGGTTCCACTTTGAATATTGGACAGATGACTGCAGCTTTGGGTCAACAATCAATCCGTGGAAAAAGGATCATCAAAGGATACAGGAACAGGGCGTTACCACATTTTAGGCCCGGTGATCAAAATCCAGATTCTAAGGGCTTTGTTAAATCAAATTATAGGGATGGACTTAATCCAATCGAATTTTTCTTTCATGCAATGGGGGGTAGAGAGGGTCTCGTCGATACTGCAGTGCGTACTCAACAATCGGGATATATGCAGCGCAGGCTCATTAATGCATTAGAACATCTTAAAATTGAATATGATTTAACTGTTCGTGACCCACATGGAAATATCATTCAATATGTTTATGGAGATGATGGTATTGATCCGGCCAAAAGCGACCATGGTGATGCCGTTAATATCACTAGGTTGGTAGAGAGCGAATCCGTTATTGATGAAGGAGTCAAAACTAATGAGTCCGAAATGAAGGATTTGTTACTGAAATTCAAGGAGAAGATGAATCCTAAATTAACACAGGAAATCGAAGCAGCATTGTTATCCTATCCACTTAGCAAAACTGGGATTAAGAAAGTAGTTCATAAAATTATGGACCTGTTCGAAAAAGCAATGATAGAACCAGGAGAAGCAGCGGGAGTTGTTACTGCCCAGTCTATTGGAGAACCCGGTACACAGATGACGCTGAGAACTTTTCATTTCGCTGGAGTAAAAGAAAGAAATGTAACATTAGGTCTACCAAGACTTATTGAGCTAGTGGATGCAAGAAAGAAACCGGTTACCCCAACAATGGATATTTATCTTGATGATGAACACAAATTGTCTAGGGAGAAAGCCTTAGAAGTTGCAAAGAGGATTATTTTTACACGGATATCCGATTTAGTAAACAAGGTAGATACTGATTACAGTGGGAATTTGTCATTTTTCTTCTCTGAAAAGAAGATAGCCGATAGAGGAACGTCTATACAGGAAATCCATGAAGTTTTGAAAAGTTCTAAGAAGAGATACGAAGTTACCATAAACGAGGATACTCTCGTTATAAAAGTTTCCCTGTCTCAAGAACCAGATGCTCAAACTTTACTAACGCTACGAAATAAATTATTGAACGGGCGCGTTAAGGGCGTCCCTGATATTGAACGAGTAACAATTGTAAAACAAAATGACGAATGGGTGATACAGACAGCTGGTTCAAATTTGGCAAAAGTGGTGCTAGTAGAAGGAATAGATGTATCCAGAATCACTACTAACAATGTATTCGAAATATGGCAAACTCTAGGGATTGAAGCTGCAAGAACTGCACTAGTCAAAGAAGTCACTAATACTTTAGAGGAACAGGGTTTGGAAGTTGACATCAGACACATTATGTTAGTGGCAGATTTAATGACATCTAAAGGATACCTGCAACAAATCGGACGTCACGGTATAGCAGGGACAAAGACTTCCGTATTGGCAAGGGCAGCTTTCGAAATTACTGTCCCTACAATCGCTAGGGCTGCGCTAGAGGGACAAGTGGAACCATTAAAGGGAGTTACTGAAAATGTAATAGTCGGAGCAACTGTACCAGTTGGAACTGGAATGATTGATCTATATATGAGTGTCAAGGAATAGAGAAGCATATGAATGAAAAGAAGTTGGCAAAAATCCTAAAGGAAGGTGTAAAAAATAACAAAATAAAAACAGGATATAAAGAAGTTTTACAGTACATCAAAGGCACTAAGTTAATTGTACTTTCAAAGACATTGACCCCTGAAAAAGAAGAAAAAATAAAAAAATCCGCTGAAGAAAGTGCTATTTCTGTGATATCTTACCCTGGAAATTCCGTACTACTCGGAAGGCTCTGCAGCCTATCATACGGGGCCAGTGTGGTTTCATTAAAAAGTGTCTCTGATGAAGAAGTAAAAGAGTTAATGAGTAGTTAAATACTTCCACTTATGCGGAACTCTGATTAGAAAATATAAAAGTTTCCTCATTTTATTAGGCCCTGTTAACTTAGGCGTTTGGCACCTCCTTGTTGTGTATTTTTACAAATAGATTCAACCAGTTTTTGACATGATCTAGTTTACACTTCTCTTTACTACATGGAAAGTAATCGTCAAATCCTTCAGTTCGATCCTTGATGTACTGCATAGTTCTTTCAATCAGACTTTTCTCAAACGAAGAATTGATATGGTGTTTTAGTTTTAGGAATCTACAAGCCATTGGGTACCAGGTTCCACCGTCTGTTGATACGACATGTTTTCCGTGAATCTTGATCAGACCTGAAATAAATCTCTCTCTGCGATAAGCATGTTCCTCTCCTTGGATTTATTAGCTAAGAAAGAGTGCGAGAATTTGCCTATTTTCTGGTTCGATTGCTGCCCATAACCAAGAGTATTCTGATACGACTTTTATTAATGTCTCATCAATGAGGTATTCTGATATTTTTGTTCTTCTTGTTGAAACCTTTCGAGGTTTATACCTTTGAATCCAATTCCAAATTGCAACGTGACTTCTATTGATAATATGTAAAAAGGACAATGCCTTGGCAGTATTTCTAAGCGATAAGCCTAGAAAGTACAAATACAGACCATAGTAAATATGCTATGAAGATGTTTTAGTTCTTTTACTTAACATAACAGAAATAGAGCGTCTTTAAGCTAAAGATTTATCGTTAAGTTAACAGGGCCTTTTATTACTTGTGTATATTAAATTTTCATCTTAAAATAGACTTAAATTGGGATAACTTTGAGAGAATTATTTATACTTGGATGAATTATTCTTTTGTTATTGGGTGCGTATGAAATGAGTGAAAAAATTAAGTTATCTCCAGATGAATTTCGATTATTATCGTTATTTCAAACAGTCACGGCCGCAGATGCCCGGGACTGTATAATTGATGAAAAGATGGAACGTGTAATTTTTGTTGTAAACAGAGGACAAATGGGAATGGCAATTGGCAAAGGGGGCTCCAATATTAAGCAGTTACAGAACGTGATTAATAAGAAAATAGAATTGGTCGAACATTCTGAGAATCCGACCGATTTTGTCAAGAATATTTTCAATTCAAATATTATTCAAGAAATTCGTATAAACGATCGTATGGATGGAACCAAAATAGCCTTAGTTGTTGCAGATGCAAAGAAAAAGGGACTAGTCGTGGGTAAGGATGGAAGGAATGTAGACAAAGCCCGCCTACTTGCAAAGAGATATTTCAATATTACGAATGTCCTGGTTGTTAGTCCGGAACAATTAATTAAAAGTGAAAAGATGTGATCTTTATTGAGTAAATCACCGTTAGGATTATTCTCGGGTAGGGTTTTAAAAACCAAACGAAAGCGCTCCCGATGGTCAAACAAGTATTATAAACGTAGAATGTTGATGTTAGATAAGAAGGCTAATCCGTTGGAGGGTGCTCCACAAGCCAGAGGTATTGTTTTAGAAAAGGTCGGAATTGAATCAAAACAGCCTAATTCTGCAGTCAGAAAATGTGTGCGGGTGCAATTAATAAAAAATGGAAAATCAATTACGGCATTTTTGCCCCGAGACGGTGCATTAAACTTTGTAGATGAACACGATGAAGTAGTCTTGGAAGGGATAGGAGGCTCAATGGGTGGTGCAATGGGTGATATCCCCGGAGTTAGATGGCAAGTATTCAAAGTTAATGGTGTGTCTCTAAATCAATTGGTAAGAGGAAAGAAGGAGAAACCAAGGCGATAACAATGAGTGGAAAAGAACAAGCAAATATGCTCCTATTTAACAAATGGGATACAAGAAATATTGAAATAGTTGATGAAGGTCTGAAAAATGTAATCCATTTACATCCCTCAATGACAATACCGGTAACATTTGGACGTCATGAGCATCAACGATTGAAAAAAGCAGAAGTCAACATTATTGAACGACTGGTCAACAAACTTATGCATTTTGGAAAAAGATATGCTAAAAATACGGGACGAATGGGTGGTAAAAAGACAAAGGTTATGAATGTTGTAAAAACTGCACTCGAAATCATATCGATAGAAACCGGTAAGAATCCTGTAGAATTACTCATAAGGGCAATAGAAAATGCCGCTCCTAATGAGGATACTACCAGAATAGTATATGGTGGTGTGGTTTATCATGTTTCAGTTGATGTTTCACCTTTAAGAAGAGTGGACCTAGCTTTGAGATTCATTGCCGAGGGAGTGCGCGAGTCGACTTATTCTTCGCCTCAAGCAATGGAAGAGGTACTTGCCAGGGAAATAATGTTAGCCTCTGAGAACGACATGAACAGTTACGCAATAAAAAAGAAAAACGAGCAGGAAAGGATTGCAATGTCATCTAGATGATTACAAACTATGATTTCTATCATTTATTTAGTGACATTCGATGAGTGGAAAAGATGACTATATTTTTAGAAAACAGAATTTATTGGCAACCCAGTCCGGGAGAAAGATTTTTAAAAGTGGCTTGATCAGGGACAAAAAATATACTTCATTCAAATTTTACCTTAATAAGTCAAAGAAGGAATATGATGGCTTTGTTCAAAGATATAAAGATGGTATATATGGATTAATAAAATCTGATAATTCTCCCATACAGACACATAGGGATTTCATAAAGGAAATTGGTGGCACTCATGAATTAGAGCTTTCCTCGCAAGAAATTGAAACTCTTAAATTGAAGTTGGAATCTCCGACTGATTTGTTTGACCGAATAAATAGAATACTTAATTCTAATTTCATAAAAATGACTTTTCCCGTATTTTATGCTCTTTTTGATGGTTATGCTGAGAGTACGGGCTTAAACGATGACAAAATGAGAAATAATGTAATAGATGGACATTTAATTGCCATTGATTTGAGTGAGCCTATGGATAGGATTTTGGATAGAGATGAAGACCTTGATTATCTTGAAGACTACAAATTTATTAACCCGTACATACTTTTATTGGCAAAACAAAAGATAAGTGAAACAGCACCTGGAGTAATGGAAGAATTTCAGTCTGGTTTTGATGACGCACTTTTAGGTCAACAAATCGATTATGAATTGAAAACCAAAAAACTTGAACTTACGTACGACAATTTAGAGAGAAGTTACAAGAAATACCGATCAGTGCTCGGAACTGCCGGTAGAAATATGAGTCTTAATCAAAGGCCTTTGTCAGAAATTTATTATATCGGTATGGCAAAAGCTGCAGAGTGTGTTGGGTGTGGGAATGAGATCCAAGATGCAATTGTTACTAAGGGAATCAAGTCACCGTCGTGGCCTCTTTATTATTCAAACCTTACTCATGATGTAAAATCAGGATTCAGGTTAACCTTGGAGAAGAGTAAAGCATATTTATCTGAGGCATCATTGGCTTTAGAAATGCTAGATAATGATATAAAGATAAAACCCTTTCTCGAATTTTTGTTCCTGACAGTTAGTCATTATAATGAATTCTGGTATAGGGAGCTTGTAACTAAAAGAGCCGATCTTCTACGTAAATTTCAGAACGAATTAGATAAAAAATAATTTTTAGTTTAAAGAGATTGGTTGTAAGAAATAATGTGGGTAGAAAAATACCGAGTAAATGAATTTGACAGTTTTTTTGGGAATGAAAAATCAAGACTTCTAATCATAAATTGGCTAAAAAAGTGGATTAAGGGCGCAAAACCACTTCTAATCATAGGACCTCCAGGGACTGGAAAGACTTCGTTCATAAAATCATTAGTGAAATTGCAAGATCTTGATTTGATTGAACTTAATGCAAGTGACCTTCGGAATAAACTAAATCTTGAGGCTATAATCAATCCGATCCTTCTAAACAGTAGTATTTTTGGAAAGCGGATGCTATTGTTTTTAGATGAGGTAGATGGCATCTCAGCAAGGGATGATTATGGTGGAATGCCATTCTTGTCAAATATATTAAAGATTGCTGATATTCCGATAATTATGGCCTCCAATTCAAAGAGTTATAAAATGAAAGAGATCGTAAAAAATAGTAAGGTCATAGAATTCAGACCCTTGTCGTCATTTGCAAGTTATTTGTTGCTCCAAAATGTCATGAGAATGGAGAATAAGCATTTAGAAAGTTCGGAGCAGTTTAAGATTATTAGTCAAAGTCGCGGCGATGCCAGGACTCTTTTGAATACTTTGCAAGCAAAGCTGGAAGGAGAAGTAGATTCAGATAGTAACACAGGTTCTGAATTGTCAATTGAAGAGTGTATTAACAAATTTTTTACTCTAACTGACATTTCACAAGCAAAACAATTATTGATGAGATCCTCAATACGTTATTCAACTCCAAAATACGGCTTTACCTCAGAGGAACGCAGCAAAGATTTCTTAAATGCGTTGTATACTAGCATTATTAGCAGTGAGAGAAATATCCCATCAGATGATTTGGCAAATATGCTAGAAAAGCTTTCTGAGATTGATTTATTTATAAACCGGATTTATGAAAAACGAAATTGGAGCTTATTGAGATATGCCAACGACTTGTTCCTCCATAAATTATTTAGTATTAGTAGAGATATGGCTATAGAATATAACCAATATTCCGTTCCCTTCTCAGCAATGGGGCCAATATTTATGAGGGGGCAATCATTAAGACCTCTTAGAATAGAACTATCAAAGATATTTCATACAAGCGTATCTAAAATTGGTCTTTTCTATTATTCCAACTTTATTGTGATTCTGAAAAATCTAGCGATCCAAGATCTTGATTTTGATAATTTTGATAACTTAAAGCTAAGTGAAATCCTAAAAAAGGAAATTGAAAAACAATCAATCAAACCAAAACTTTAAACAATGGATCTGGTTCTCATACCTAAATAGATTCTACAATGGACAAGGATCCTTTACTAGCCCGTGATTGGTTAATAATGACTATAAAATTTCCAGGGTTTTGTTTAATTTGCAAACAGAGGGTCAACCCCGGAATAATGGGTTATTGGTCTAGGTCAGCTAAATCAATCCTTCATGAAGATTGTTATAATCTTTCTGGTCTTCGTGCTAAAAAGAATCAAGACTCTTTAAACAATAATCCGATTCAGAGCAAAAATAATGGGGACAGCCTACTCGCCGACTTTATCACCCAGCATGAAAATAAGGAAAAGTGTTTCATTTGCGGTAGTAAGATAGATTTTCAAGAGAGTTTGATATTGACACTATTAAAACTTGAACGAAATATTAGTACTATAGAAACAATTTTTTGCTCAACCTGCTTATCTCGCTCAGATCTTCATTTATTTGAAGAATACAAGCATGCCTTCTCAAAAAAACTAAAATCCGGTTAGCATAGTCTATTTTAGCTTTTAAAAAGATTAAAATGTATAATCCTATACGATATGAACTAGTGATATATGTTGTCAAGTGAATATGAATATAATGTTAGTAAGCTCTTGGCAGAAAAAGTAAAAAGATTACAAGATTTACAAAATTCAGATAGATCTTCTAATTATGAAAAAGATTTCTTAAGGATGGAAATCGAAACCCTTGAATCCTTATATGAAAATTACAACCTTGGTTTGAATTATTTTAGACGTGCTAAGGGAGGCAGGAATGGGTTACGTGAACTTCGCGAAAGGGACTAAACAAATCCACGTGGTTCATAAAATGAATCCGCAATTATTCAAAGCAAAATCTATATTTAATACTATAAAGGATTAAAAACATAATATATGCGTGAGGAAAAACTAAAACAATATTACGACCGAAAACATAGTGCTGAAGCAGGTGGAGGTCCAGATAAAGTTGAATCTCAGCATTCCAAAGGGAAGCTAACTGCGAGAGAGCGCATAAATCTTTTATTAGATCCAAATACATTTACTGAAATTGACAAATTTGTAACTCATAGAGGTGATGATCCTGAAGTAAAAAAATATTATGGTGATGGTTTGATAACTGGTTTTGGCACCATTAACGGTAGGAAAGTGTTTATCTACGTTTATGATTTTACTGTTTTGGGTGGTTCATTAGGAGAAATGGCTGGAAAAAAGGTATCTAAAGTTATGTCACACGCACTAAAGGTGGGATGTCCTATTATTGGTATTCTTGATTCAGGCGGGGCAAGGATCCAAGAGGGTGTGTCAAGCCTAGACGGCTATGGTGATATTTTTCTCAAGAATGCTCTTGCTTCGGGTGTTATACCTCAAATAACTGCTAGTATTGGACCGTGCGCTGGCGGAGCTGTGTATTCTCCAGCGATGACAGATTTTGTTATCATGGTTGAAAATATAGGACAAATGTTTGTGACAGGACCAGAAGTAGTAAAAGAAGTCCTTAGTCAAGAAGTTACATTCGAGGATTTGGGAGGTGCTAGAACTCATGCTACAAAATCTGGAGTTGCACATTTCGTAGCGAAGGACGAGGTTGACTGTATGGATAAGATTAAAACATTACTCTCTTACCTTCCTCAAAATAATAAAGAAGAACCGGAATTTTTAGAAGCTGATGTTGACGATCCTAACCGTCTGGATACTAATTTGATAAATGTATTGCCTGACAATCCATATCAATCTTATGATATTAAGGAAATCATTGCTGCTATTGTTGATAATGGCAATTTCTTCGAAGTTCACGAACTCTTTGCGGAAAACATAGTGGTTGGATTTGCAAGGATGGGTGGTAGGTCTGTAGGTATCATTGCAAATCAGCCTTTATTTTTAGCAGGTGCATTGGACATACACTCTTCAACCAAAGCTGCAAGATTTGTTAGATTTTGTGATTCATTTAATATTCCTATAATTACGCTTGTAGATACCCCTGGATATTTACCGGGAGCTGATCAAGAACACAATGGAATTATCAGGCATGGAAGTAAACTTTTATTCGCATATTGTGAAGCAACTGTTCCAAAAATTACTTGTATTATCGGAAAAGCATATGGAGGAGCTTATATTGCGATGGGCAGTAAGAATCTTGGTACAGATTTGAACATTGCATGGCCAACAGCTGAAATCGCAGTGCTAGGGCCAGAAGCAGCCATTACTATTATACATAGGAAAAGTCTAAAAGATTCTCCTGATGCAGCAAGCAAAAAGAAAAGTTTGGCGAAGGAGTATCGAAACAAGTTTGCAAACCCGTACATTGCTGCAGAAAGAGGAACAATTGATTCTGTTATTGATCCTATGGAAACCAGACCTTTAATAGTAAGCGCCCTCAACGCCCTTTCTAACAAAAAAGAGAATAGGCCATGGAAAAAGCATGGGAATATCAATTTGTAGAAAGGTGATTGGATGTCAAAACAAATAACCAGCATATTGATTGCAAACCGTGGAGAGATCGCCCTAAGAATCATTAGAGCCTGCAAGGAACTTGAAATAAAGTCAGTTTCTGTATATTCGGATGAAGATAAGAGTTCTATCCACGTTAAACGAGCTGATGAGGCATATCATATTGGACCTGCAGCTCCTGCTCAAAGTTACCTGAACATGAACCGCATTATGGAAGTTGCTGCAAAAGCCGGGGTGGACGCGATACATCCAGGATATGGATTTCTTTCAGAAAATGAATCTTTTGCTGAATTGTGTGAGAAGAATAATATTATTTTCATCGGGCCAAAGAGTCTAGCTATGGAGCTGACTGGAGATAAAATGAAGTGTAAGCGTATAATGAAACAGGCTGAAGTTCCCACAGTTCCGGGTAGTGAAGGAGTTATCGATGACGTTGATAAAGCAGTCGAAATTGCAAATGAAGCTGGATACCCAGTTTTACTAAAATCTGCATACGGTGGAGGGGGACGTGGTATCAGACTTGCAAAGGACGAAAAGGAGTTGAGGCAAGAATTTGAAATGGCTTCAGCAGAGTCGAAAGCTGCGTTTGGGAAGGCGGCTTTATTTGTGGAAAAGTTTCTGGAGAAGATCCGTCATATAGAATTTCAATTGGTTAGGGATTCCCACGGTAACACCAGACATTTGTTTGAACGAGAATGTTCCATTCAAAGAAGACATCAAAAATTAATTGAGATGTCTCCCTCTCCTATAATGACCTCTGAAAAGAGAAATGAAATTGGGGAGATAGCAAAGAGAGCTGCTGATGCAGTTGACTATCTAAATGCGGGAACAGCAGAATTTCTGTGCGATCCTCAAGGCAATTTTTACTTTATTGAGATTAATTCCAGATTGCAGGTTGAACATCCTGTAACCGAGCTTGTTACGGGCCTAGATTTGGTAAAATTGCAAATATCTATTGCAAATGGCGAACCAATCCCCTTTAAACAACATGATCTCGCATTTCATGGAGCCGCAATAGAATGTCGCATTAATGCAGAAGACCCATTCTATGACTTTGCACCTTCAGTGGGTAAAGTACCTTATTGCAATTTGCCATATGGTCCAGGCATACGTGTGGATACTTATTTGTATCCTGGATGCACCGTATCAGGCTTTTATGACTCTTTAACCGCTAAGCTAATAGCTTGGGGATCATCATTTGATGAATCGCGTCGAAGAATGAGAAATGCGTTAGATGAGTTCATGATTGAGGGAATAAATACTACTATCCCATTGTACAAAACAATAATGAATGATGAACACTTTATTAATGGTGATTTGTCAACAGATTACCTTGATAGGTATTCTATCATAGAGAAAATGAGAAAAGAATTAAAGGCTAAGAATTCTGATAGACAAAATAGACTATTACCGGCGGTTGCATCTGCGATCATTCAAACCGAAAATGTGAAACGTCCCATTAAAAGGGATCATTCTGTTCAGAATATCTGGAAATTTGGCGGAGTTGCTTGAAATAGAATGGAAATAAAGGTTAACGATATACAAGAAGAATTTGAAGGTAAAATTATAGGTTTTGATAAGGACGGTAATTTAGTTGTCCAAATTAATGGATCAGATCACCTCATAAAGGTATTAGATATGAAATCAGATAAATTTGAATTCTTGTTTGACAATGCTTTCCATGAAATTAAGATTCTTGAAGTCACAAGTACAGAATTAAAGATATTATTAGATGGCCAATCAATGTCGCTCAAGAAACATGCAAAATTAACTGAAATAATTGAAAAATCAAGAGCCAATACAGGAGGTGCCACTTCCCTTAATACAATATCCAGTCAGATACCGGGAAGGGTTATATCAATTTCAGTAAACAAAGGTGATGCTGTCAAACAGGGGGATAATATTGTGATTTTGGAATCTATGAAAATGCAAGTCGCCATCAAGTCGCCTAGAGATGGGACGGTAAGAGAACTCAAAGTTAAAGAAGGTCAAAGTATATCAAGAAATGATGTTGTAGCAATTCTTGATTAACATACCTACTTTGTTGTCTATAGTTACCGCACTTGATTAATCATTTTAACAAATTAAAGAAAATTTGATTTTTATGTGATTATAGTCTTAATTTCTTCATAATTGGGTTCGATAAGGGGGTTGTCTGTTACCCATTTGTATACTACCTTATGGTTGTTATTGTCCACAATGAATATGGATCTTTTAGCTACTTTGAAATCTCTTAATTTACCTAAACTAGGCATCACAACATTGTATTGTTCAATTACTTCCCTATTGTAGTCGCTTAATACTGGAAAGTTTAGGTTATGGTGTTCAGCAAAAACTTTATTTGCAAAAGGACTATCAACCGATATTCCCAAGATAATTATGTTTTCTTTTTTTAAGCTACTAAGAGTATCTCTGAAATTGCACATTTCTACCGTACAGACTGGAGAACCTGCGGCCGGAAAGAAAGCCAAGATTGTCAACCCTTCTTTATTGGCTGATAATTTATGAACTTCCTGATTCGTGTCTAAAAGCTCAAAGTCTGGTGCCATATCCCCCACATTCGTATTCTTGTTATTAGTTTCAGTATTCAAATTATTTTTCTGGTTCGAAGACATATTATGATAATATGTGATTAGCATTAAAAAGAACCTTTCTATATTACTATGAGCAATTTAAGGCATAACCATTATTTAGAATGCTCTGCAGAAGATATAGCCATACACCTTTGCTTTATACAAAAACATCCCCGTTTATTTTTCTAAATTCTATGATTAGATTTTTTAAAGTATCAACAGCAATTTTCAATTCCTCTAGAGTATTTTGGTATCCTATGGAAAATCTTATCGAACCACTTACCTGATCAAAAGTCAAACCTAGAGCTTTTAGAACATGAGATTCTTTTTGTTTCTTGTTTGAAGAACAAGCAGAACCTGTAGAAGCCTCGATACCATATTCATCTAGTTTTATCAACAGGTTTTCTCCATTTATTCCAGGGAAAGAAAAGTTAACATTGTTAGAAATTCGATTCTCAATTGATCCATTTAATATGGACCCTGGTATTTCATTGATTATTCTGTAAATCATGTATCTCTGAAGTTCCTTAATTTTGATTTGGGCGGATTCTAGTTTCTCTTTCCAAATTTCGCATGCCTTGCCAAAGCCAACAATGGCACTTACATTCTCTGTTCCTGATCTCAGATTCATTTCTTGTCCACCACCAAAAATTATCGGCTTAATATGCATTCCTTGTTTTATGAATAGCCCTCCGATCCCTTTTGGCCCATTTATCTTATGAGATGAAATCGTCATCATGTCTATTTTCAAGTCATTAACATTTATTGGAATCTTGCCAAGGGCCTGGACTGCATCTGAATGAAAAATAGTGTTATTATTTTTTGCCTTTGCAATTTCAACCATAGATCTGATGGGTTGAATAGTTCCTATCTCGTTATTTGCTAGCATTATACTAATCAAACTGGTTTCTGGTGATACCAATTCCCTAAAAATATCTAAATCAATCAATCCATCATTCTTTATGGGTACATAATCTACCTCAAATTCCATATCCTTCTCTATGAATTTAATAGTCTCTATTATTGAATCATGTTCTATTTTGGATATCAATAATCTTTTACCTGTTGGTTTTAGAGTGGATATCAGTCTAGCACATCCGATCAGGGCCAAGTTATTAGATTCAGTCCCACCAGAGGTAAAATAAATTTCGTTAGATTTAGAGCCGATTAGTTTAGATATCCGTACTCGGGCCTTAGAAATGGCGATAGTAGACTTTCTACCCAACCCATGAAGTGATGAAGGGTTACCATAGAAACTGGTTAAAAATGGCAGCATTTCATTTATTACATTAAGGTCAATTGGAGAGGAAGATGCATTATCCAGATAAATGGGTTCCTTGGTTTTATTACGATTATTTTTTGACATATTTATCTATTGTTATTATCTCATTCTCATTCTGTTTTCTTGTATCTTTTTTTCCGTAACCTTCCAGATCTAAAGTGACATGTTTAAAGCCTAACTCTTTGATCTCAAATACTATCTTATCAATTTTGTCAAGATCGTATAACTTGATGATTTCACTCTTCTCTACCTCAATTCTAGCTATTGTGTCATGATCTCTTACTCTAACCTGTCTTACATCCGATAATCTTTTTATTATTATCTCACATCTTTCAATGCGTTTTAATCTGATAGAATTAATTTCCGTTCCGTGAGGAACCCGTGATGCCAAGCATGAATTCGAAGGTTTATCATGAACTGATAAATTATTGATTTTGGCAAAGTGACGAACTTCCTTCTTGCCCCATCCAATTTCCAATAGGGGACTCTTGATCCCATTAGAACGCAGTGCGACCATTCCTGGTCTATCATCATCTAAGTCATCTAGATTAGTACCATCTACGATCAGAGTGATATTTTTCTCTTTAGCTAACTTTAGCAAATTAATGGCCAGCTCATTTCTGCAGTGAAAGCAACGAAGTTTATCATTCTTGGTGAAATCTGGATTATCTAATTCGTTGTATTCTAGTAAAAGATGAATTACATCAATCTCTTTGGCCACTTTTTTAGCTGTTTCTAATTCTTCGTTTGCCAAAGTCTGATAATTTGCTGTAATTGCCAGAACTTTTTCTTTTCCAAGTGCCTGTCTTGCTGCGAGGGCCACTAATGCGCTATCTACTCCTCCGGATAGGGCGACTAGAACTTTACAATTTGTGGATTTAAACCAATTAATTAGTAGATGATATTTACTTTGGTTTGAATCCTCCTCACTCTTGATTGAATTAATCGACATCTAAGATCAGCTATATATCGTATAGATTCCTTTGAAATATTAAATTATTGACTGTTTCCATCGTCTTCCTCAAAGAAAGGCCAAGCTTGTTTGAGATTTCTCTAATATTATCAAACTCTGGTTTTACGTTAATTATTCTTCCTTGCTGATCCTTTGATATCTTTACACTTATGACATATTCATGATTTTCAATTATGATAGGGAGCAATACACTAAACCGTTCCAGTTTATACCTTTCATTTGTTGTTTTTCTAATACCTAATGTTCCTGTCTCATTAAAAATCCATTCAATGATATTTTTTTCAATGTCCTCTGAACAAATAACCTTGAGAATATGTACTGGTCTGTTCTTCTTAGTTATTCCGTTTACCATTGTGACATCCTTCACACCTACATCCTGTTTTGATAACTTTTCTACCAAATCACCAATCATCTCACCGGTCATATCATCAATATTTGTCTCAAGAACCGATACTGTATCTGAATGTATGGAGTAGTGAATATTCGATTTTCCAATAGAAATTCTTAATATGTTAGGAAGACCCTCAAATTTCTTAAATCCAGCACCATATCCTATCTTATGAGGTATAAATTCAGGATATGTACTAATAATTTTGGGATTCAATCCTGCTAATATTGCTGCTCCAGTAGGGGTAGTTATTTCAGAGTGCACTGGACCTCCAGTTATTGGTAGCTCTAAAATCCTAAAAATTTCCAACACTGCGTTTGTAGGATTTGGAATCGTTCCATGTGAGAAATGGGTTGTTCCTCCTCCAACAGCAACCTTAGTAGAATAAAAAGTTGTATCGAAAAATAAATCCAAGTCATCCAGAGCAGTTGCACTTCCAATTAAGTCTGCAGCCGTGTCAAGGCTAGACGACTCGTGGAGGTGCAAGTCTCTAACTTCTCTACCGTGAATTCTTGCCTCTACTCTAATTATAGTTTTTATCGTCTCCATTACAAATTTTTTTGCCATTTCAGAAAGATTTGTAACATTGCAGCTATCGGCCAAAATTCTTAACATCTCAGAGGCATTTCGTTCCAATGATTTCTCTTCAATCTCAAAAAGAAATTTTGTTGCCCTTATTCCATTTGATTCGGAATTTATGAATTCTATCTTTTTTATTCTCGTATCGGAAAATAGTTTCTCTATACTCTTTATGTTATTTATGATTCTGTTCTTATTGGCACCACAATCCACCAAAGCAGATAAGAACATATCTCCTGAAATTCCTGCAACCTGTGGATCAATTACAACTACTTTTCTCAAATATAATTTTATTATATGACTCCTCTATAATGGGTTTTATAGTCCATATAATTAATCACGGATCGAATGCCTCTATAAGGCATTGATATGATTATTAAATCTTTGAATATTAGGAGAATTTAAAACTATAAATAAAAAAAATAATGTCACATTTGTATGACAATATCTATTATTGGTTCTGGTAGAGTGGGGGCCTCGGTTGCCTTAAATTGCGGTATAAGAGAATTAGATCCTCAAATAAATCTAATCGATATAATCGAGGGATTGCCGCAAGGGGAAGCAATGGATATCAATCATCAATTGTCTGAACAAGGTATAGACAGTTTTGTCCAGGGCACCAATGACTTTAGTATTTTGAAGGATTCGGAGATAGTCGTTTTAGTTGCCGGGATTGGGCGTAAACCTGGAATGACGAGGATGGATCTTCTTAAAACAAATGCTTCTATTGTTAAGGATGTTTCATCAAAAATTGCTCAACATCGTCAAACATGTAAACTAATTATAGTAACTAATCCTTTGGACCCAATGACATATCTTACTCTAAAGACCACAAAATTTCCTAAAAATAATGTAATGGGAATGGGAGGAATGCTGGACTTGTCGAGATTCTCTAGTTTTATTAATGAATATACTCGTATGTCTAGAAATTCAATTTCAGCAATGGTGATTAGTGAACATGGAGAAAGGATGTTACCACTAATTAGATTTTCTTCGATTTCTGGAATACCTTTAAGTCATTTCATAGATGAAAAGCAATCAAAAGAAATCTATGAAAAAACCAAACAAGTGGCTGCTGAAGTCATTAAATATAAAGGCGCTACAGTATACGCACCAGGCAATGCGGTGGCAACTATGGTTGAATCAATAGTAAAAGACAAAAGAACTGTTATTCCATTATCTACATATCTTGATGGTGAATATGGGGTAAAAGATGTGTGTATTGGGGTTCCTGCGGTACTTGGGAAAGATGGAGTAGAAAAGATTGTAGAATTACCCCTAAACGAATTTGAACAACAAGAGTTCACAAACGGAGTTAAAAATGTGAAAGAAGCAATCTCTCTTCTGCCGCTTTAACTTGTTTGTATGGTTTATGGACTTAAGAAATATTTTGTTAGATTATTACAATGACAAGAAAAGCCTTGATGAAGTGATCAAATCTATCTCCCTTTTTTCTGTGGAATACATCGAGAACGATATAGCCCAAATCGATATTAACCGCGATTTTAGAAAATCTATTCCAGAGATTATTCTGGCATCACACAAAAAAACCAGCGAATTGGTGATCATTATTAATCGAATCCTTGAGAAAAAAGGCTATGTCCTTGTGAGTAAAATTAAGCCTTTGATAGTAGGCAAATTGGTAAATTATTATAGCGAAAAGGGTCTTGTGGTGGACAGAGGCCACAATGGAACTTCTATACTAGTGTATGACGAGATAACTTCTCTTCCTAAAAATAGAGGAGGTAAAGTGGGAATCATTTGTGCTGGTACATCTGATGTGGGGATTGCTGAAGAGGCACGATTGGCAACTTTAGCAATGGGTTGCACGTCTTATCTTGCTTATGACGTAGGTATAGCTGGGATCCACAGATTGCTCAACTCATTGAAGCAAATGATGTCGAGCAATATCGATGTGATAGTAGCAGTTGCTGGAATGGAGGGGGCACTTCCAGCTGTGGTAACTTCTCTGGTATCTGTTCCAGTAATAGGTGTACCTTGCTCTGTGGGATATGGTTATGGCAATAATGGTAAAGGTGCATTGGCATCCATGCTGCAGACCTGTTCATTTGGTCTTTCTGTTGTAAATATAGATAACGGAATAGGGGGAGGTATTTTTGCAAGTATAATTGCGAACAAGGGCCGGTGAAGAGTTCAAATATTTTTATGATTCTTATACAAAATATCTGTTAACCCTCCGTTGTTTTTGACTCATTCGTAAAGTTTTTGATGACGGTTCGTAAATTCCTTTTGAAAAGCCTATTTATCTTCTCGCTAAGAGAAAATATGATCTATAAACTCCTGTTCAGCTGATTGCCCTTACAGACAAGAATACAAAGGGTTAATGGACCTGCCTTTTGCTTGGACATTTAGCCTTCCAATACTTTTTTGGGATCTTCCAACAATTGTATGCAAAAATGCATACCTTGCTTTATGTAATCATTCTGTTTTTTATGACTGACAGGCTAATCCAAGATAAAAGAATAATCTAATGTTATCATAGTTTTTCGACCTTTCATAAAGTCTACCATGCATAACAGATTCAAAATGACTAAAATATTCTGATTGATTTAACAGTTATACAATGAATCTTATTTTGAACTTGATGATATGTTTGATCTGCTTATTCATTAACATTATTTCTTAATCTATTTTTTAAAACGTTTATAAGAGATTTAAGAGAATTTTTTTGATTGTTAGAATAAAGGAGAAGTAATGAATGTCTTACATTAAAACGCTTAAAAGAATAAGAAATAATAAAACAAATTATAGAAAAAGAAAGGCTGTGTTAATTAGCAAAAGAAATTTCATAACGGTAAGAATCAGTAATCAAAATATTCACTGTCAATTAATCAAACCGTCGATTAAAGGTGATATCGTCCTCTCATTTTCCAATAGTAAAGAGCTGGCTAAATTTGAGTGGAAAGGTTCTACTAATAACTTATCTGCTTGTTATCTGGTCGGATTGATGCTTGGAAAAAAAATGCTTGCCAAAAAAATTGATTCTGCCATTTTGTATACTGGTCAGAGATCTTTCACAAGCAAAGTAGCAGCCTGTCTTAAAGGTATTGCTGCTGCTGGAGTCAATATTCCATTATCTGAAGAAACTTTGCCTGATGAAAATCGAATAAATGGTACCCACATATCACTATATGCTACAATTCTTAAGGAGGATAAAAATAAATATGAGAAACAATTTTCCGGGTTATTTAGTAAGAATATTAATCCAGAAGAATATCCAAAACATTTTGAAGAAGTAAAGACTCGAATTTCTGCCGGAAATTTCAATTAGGGTGAAAACTTGACTACAATAATATTTACCGAAAGAATAATAAACAAAAAAATAACTGATTTTGGTAAGGTACTAATGTGTTGAGAATGAAAGTTATTATGATTAATGAATTGATAATGCCTTATGGATCGGGTGTAATTAATGAGTAGGATGTCTAGGCCTAGTGAACCTGAGGTAGAATGGAAACCCCGAACTACACTTGGTATTATGGTAGCCAGTGGTAAAATTAACTCTATGGAGCAAATATTTGAGAATGGAATGAGGATTCAGGAATCTGAGATTGTGAAACACCTTTTGCCTGATATCAAAACTCAGGTCGTAAGCGTCGAAATAGTACAAAAACAAACCGATGCTGGCGAACTCACTAGATTTAATGCTCTTGTGGCAATAGGCAATGAGTCTGGTTGGTTTGGAATAGGAAAAGGTAAAGCCTCACAAATGAGAAACGCTATAGACAAGGCCACCAATGCTTCTTATTTAAACGTCATTCCAGTAAAATTGGGATGCGGAAGTTGGGAATGTCGATGCCACCAAGCTCATTCGGTGCCGTTTAAAGTGCAGGGTAGAGGTGGCAGTGTAACGATTGAATTGATCCCTGGCCCTCGTGGATTAGGTATAGTAGCTGGTGAGAATATTAGAAACTTGTTGAAATTAGCGGGATTAAAGGATTGCTGGAGTAGGTCTTTTGGATCTACTAATACGATGTCGTCTACTGCAAAAGCAATTTTTAGTGCATTAAGAAGTACGTTTATCACAGGATAGGAATTGAAATGGTGTTTTTAGTAGTTAGAATGAAAGGAACTGTTAACATTCCCAATTGGGCAAATGTAACACTTGAAAGTTTACATCTTAACAAGAAATTTCGTGCAACTTTGATTCCAGAAAATGACCAAACATTGGGGATGCTCAGGAAAATAAAAGAAATTGTTGCTTGGACTTCCGTTGAGGAAAACTTTATCAGAGAATTCATAGAACAAAAAGGCCGTGCATCATCATCTAAATTGCTTTCCAATCAGAGGCAGGAGGAATCTAGAAAAACATCCAATACTGACATTAGCAAGGTTGTCTCTGATGTCTCCAAGAATGAAACATATCTTTCCAAAATAGATGGAATAAAACCATGGTTTGCGTTGAATCCTCCAAGAGGCGGATTTAAGAAAAAATCAAAGCTTTTGCACTCTCAAAATGGAATATTGGGGGAAAATAAAGATTTGTTAGAAATCGTAAAGAGGATGATGTAATCTATGAACAATAATTATTTGTCGTTTAGTAAAGCATTGCAAACTTTAATATTTATACCCAAAGTTGCTTATCCACTAAGGGACATTTGGTGATAATAGATGGCTACTCGATTAAGAAAAAGTAGAAAACAGCGCGGAAGTCGCTTTTGCGGATGGGGCCAAATTGGTCAACATAGAGCTTCTGGAAGTAGAGGCGGTGTAGGAGGCGCTGGAAAGCACAAGCACTTCTTCATCAGAACACTTAAAGAGGAACCGAATCATTTTGGACATGAACAATTTCATGCATTAAGACCAAGCGATTCTTTGAGATGGATAAATCTTAAAGACTTGAATGAGTTGGTAAAATATTCAGAAACTAGTGAAGATGGTAAGGTCATACTTGATTTAGAAAAGTTGGGGTATGATAAGGTATTGGGTAATGGAGCCATAAACTCTGCCCTTACAGTTCGGGTAAAAAGGATCTCAGACTCTGCCAAGAACAAAATCACAGCAGCTGGAGGAGAGGTGCTAATTTTAGATGAGCTCAGGTACAGAATGATGGTATATTTAGAACAATCGTAAAGACAATCTCCCCTGTTATCCCACAAGTTGAGAAACCTAAAAAGAAAATTACTCTAACTAATAAATTGATATGGACTGGCATTGCTATGCTTATATACTTAGTAATGGGCCAGGTTCCATTATTTGGAATAATTATCGATCCCGCAAATGATCCATTGGCTTTTGCCAGAGTAATCTTTGCTGCCCAACAGGGAACTTTGTTGGAGCTTGGAATTGGTCCTATTGTTACTGCTGGATTGTTAATGCAGTTATTGAAAGGTTCGGATATATTAAAACTAAACTTTAAGGATCCTAATGATAGATCCCTTTTTACATCTGCTACAAAAATAGTGACAATAATTGTAATCGTTGCAGAAACACTACTGTATGGTGTAAGTGTATATGGTGGTGCTACTCCGTCGGGCCTCCACTTGGCCGTATTAATAACGCAGTTAATGGCGGCGTCCATTATAGTCATGTACCTCGATGAATTGGTTCAGAAAGGATGGGGGCTTGGCTCAGGAATCAGTATATTCATTATGGCCGGGGTCGCGCAAGCGATAATGTGGAGTCTCTTTAATCCCATACCAATACCTGGTGGCACTGAACCTAGTGGCTTGATACCCTTCATGATCACAAGCGGAATGGAGGGTAATATAGGAGACGCTATACTCCGTGCGTCACCACCTGCACCTGTACCAAATATGCCCAGCCTCTTTGGACTTGGGATGACTGCGGGAATATTGCTGCTATTGGTCTACGTTCAGGGTATACACGTGGACATACCTATAGTATCGACCCGGTATCGGGGCTTTACTGCGACATATCCCATCAAATTACTTTATACGTCCAACATCCCCGTGATTTTGGCGTCTGCGCTTTTGGCGAACGCGCTTTTCATAGGGCAAATGCTCTGGGTAAATTACAATCCTAACAACGATAATCCTGCCTTCAACTATATAGCGCAGTACGACGCGCAATCGCAGAAACCTACTGGAGGTCTGTTTTATTATATTACTGCGCCTAGATCCTTTGAGGCTGTCGTAGCGGATCCCGTCAGAGCGGTTGTATACGTATTGTTCTTGACGACGATTGTTACCATCTTTGGCCGGCTTTGGGTGGAGCTGAGGTGGACTCTCTGCGAAGGCGGCGGCGAAGAATCTATTGGATGCGGATGTCCAAGTACCTGGTTTTAGACGGTCGGAAAGTTCAGTGGAATCCCTGCTAAACCGGTATATCCCGTCTGTGACTATAATAGGAGGAGTAATAATCGGGTTATTGGCTTCTGTATCCGATTTATTCAATGTTTTTGGAACTGGAATAGGTTTGTTACTGATGGTGGATATACTTGTGAACTACTATAACTTGTTGGTTAGAGAACAAGTCGACGTTCATATGCCAAAATTGGCTTCCTTATTAGGACGCACATGAAGAATTTGGTCACATGATAATGATTTCAAAATCAAAATCATTATCATACCACATATTCTCAAATTTTAATACTTTGCAAATTAATGAAACTATTATTATCAATTATAAAGCTAAAAATAAAGGATTTATTTTCTAAATAGAATTATATGACTAAGCGCGTTATGATAGTTGGGATTCCAGGCGTAGGAAAATCTACTGTTATAACAAATGTATTTAATTTGCTCTCTCAAGAGGGTATCGATACTAAAATCGCCGAATTTGGTAAGATCATGTTCGAACAAGCAAAACTCCTATCGATCAACAATCGCGACCAACTCAGGAAGTTATCTATAGAGCAGCAGAGGTCTTTACAAGAAATGACTGCAAACTATATTAATTCATTAGGTAATGACGTTGTAATTATCGACACCCACTTATTTATCAGAACTGAGCACGGGTATTATCCAGGTATGCCGTTAAAATTATTAAATATAATAAATCCTTCGCACTTGATTCTGATCACAGCAAAATCTGAAGAGATTCATAAAAGAAGGACTGACGATAATAGCAGACAAAGAGATCTGATTTCTATTGACCGTATTGGCGATGATTTAAGGTTATCTGAGAGTATGATATCTTCAAGCTCCATAATATCTGGTTGCCCTTTCTATATTATACAAAATAATACAAATGAGATTGAAAAGGCTACAGATGATATTTGTGAGGTCATATTAAGAAAATGATAGCAAAAAAATCATTGATAGCTTTATATATACACAGGTCACTATTGACCCAAATCTAGTTTTAGTGTTAAAAATGGGATCAAATCAAATTAAGGATATTAAGAAAAGTGAAGACAATGTGGATCGAAAGATGAGTATTGTAATTTCTGGATGGCCCGCTGTGGGAAAGACCACGATTGCTGAAAATCTAGCAAAGGATTTTAATCTAAAACTTTGGAACGGGGGAGATATATTAAAGATGATGGCGTTTGAAAGAGGTTATTCTTCGTCACTCAATCATGATTGGTGGGATACAGAAGAGGCAGCTAAATTTATGAAAGAACGCAACAATAATCCAAACTTTGACATAGAGGTAGATAATCGTTTGATTGAGCTTGTTAAAGAGGGAAACGTCGTCATTACTAGTTATACGTTACCATGGATCTCAGACGCAACAATAAATTTTTGGTTGCAGGGCTCTGTTGATAATAGATCAAAACGTATGTCAATGAGAGATAAAATAGATATTAATATTGCCAAGAAAATAGTACAACGACGCGATGTTGAAAATAAATTAATTTATCAAAAACTATATCAGTTTGAATTTGGGGAAAAGCTAGATGTATTCGACTTTGCCATGAATACTGATATCTTATCATTAAAATCTTTAATTATTATTTCAAAAAACATAGTAGAGAATGTATTAAGTTCATCTTGAATATTATAAAATTTAAAGGTAACGAAAATTAATGGAATTTAATCTTCCTCAATTAGACAAATTAGTAAAGATAAATGATGGAACGTCCGATGAGAAATTTGGATATTATCCTAATAATAGACCCATTGCCCAATTATTGAGCTATGGACTGATTTTGTTGGACAAACCACCTGGCACTACAAGTCACGAAATTGTTTCATACGTTAAGAAAATACTTGGTTTGGAAAAAGCTGGACATAGCGGTACCTTGGATCCAGGAACTACTGGATTGTTGCCTATTGGATTAGATGAAGGAACAAAAATAGTCCCAGTACTACTCATGGGGCCAAAGGAATATGTTGCCTTGGCTAGACTTCATAGTCATGTTTCCAATGAGAAACTTAGTCAAGTACTGAAGGAATTTACGGGTCTTATATATCAAAAACCACCCCAAAGATCATCTGTGAAACGTGAGACACGCATTAGAACGATTTACGAATTGGAATTACATGATCAATTTGATCGATTGTTATTATTAAGAACAGTATGTGAGTCTGGAACATACATTCGTAAACTAATATATGATATAGGGGAAGTTCTTGAAGTTGGCGCTTCAATGATCGAGTTACGAAGGACTAAAGTTTGTAATTTTGTAGATGAAACCGACTTTGTTAGACTACATGATCTGGTAGATGCATTTCAGTTGTATAAAGAATCCGGCAATGAAGAGAAACTTCGACGAATCATGCTTCCAATTGAAATGGCTATGACTCATATTCCAGCAATAACTATTAGGGATACTGCAATTGATGCTCTATGCCACGGCGCACAGTTAGCACTCCCTGGCATAGTCTCAATTCCTCAAAACCTAAAAAAGGGTGATTTAGTAGGTATCTATTCCCTAAAAGGAGAAATCGTTGGACTGGGTATTTCTGTATTAGATTTTGATGAATTTCTTAGTAAAAAGAAGGGAATTTGCTTCCAAATAAAGCGGATCGTTATGAAACCAAACACATATCCCAAATTTTGGTCCACATCCGACTCTAATGCGAACCCAGCCAACCATAATGTAACCAGTGATGAATCGATCTTTACCTAATTATGAATTGCTGATCCAACCACCACATGTGATTGCCAGGCAATTTAATTGGAAGTAGACCGATCAGAACTAAATTATTAAATAGTCTCCCCGAGTCCTGGGCTTGTTTTATCTAGCATCGATATTTTTCTTGCGAGGTTTTCCATAGTACCGGGCAAATGACAATTACACATGCAGTCATCACATTCTATGTGTTTTAAATTCTTGCAAGAGTTTGAAAGTTGTAATTTTTCCATATACCTATCTTTTAATAACGTGTTCTAAATTTAATTGTTTAATCCATAGAAAATTTTATTTAATTTTGATGTGTTATATCATCAAGTACAATTTGGTGGTGAGATTTGGTAATAAGGATCTGGCTAAATATCCTTTCTTAAAAGAAGCGTTTTCGTATATTACTAAATATGATTTTAAACTCGATGATCTCGAAAGTAGAGATTATCTGCATCTAGTAAACAAGGCTAATGAAAAAATAGAGCAATATTTATTTTTTGAAAGAGATGAATATCAAATTAATTATAACAAAACACATGAAACGATAGTACAGGAAGAGGTTATCATATTCCTTATTTCATTGTTATTAGTCAAATCTGTTTCAATCGAAGCAGTGACTAAAAAATTTGCATTGTTGGAATCAATGAGATTTGAAAAGTACCTTATTTCTGATTTAAATACAGCCAATCGAGATGATAAAACTATCAAACTAATACTCTACAAGATTTTTGAGGATTTATTTAGTACTAAAATCTTGTTAGAAGAAAATGTTTATAACTTTTACAAAATCCGAATCACTGATTATTTGGATCACCCCATTGCATTTCAAGAGAAAGAATGGAATTTAGTCAACAGGACTCTTCACAATGGATTTGTGTATTTGGATGGAAGTGAAATAGTAAGGTTATTCAGAAATGAACTTTATTTATTAATAATTGACAGGATCAAGAAAATGAACATTGATAGAATCCCCGATACCATAATGGCGATTTCAAGTTCTATCAAAACTCGTTGGGAACAAATGCACCCGTCATTTTATACACCTGTTTACAAAGCAGTTACACCTCCATGCATCCAACACATATATGATCAAATTAGTAAAGGTGAAAATTTGCCCCATCCTGCAAGGTTGCTTTTGGGCACATTTCTAATTTATTCCAATAAAACTCTGGATGAGATGTTAGATCTTTTCAAACGATTACCCGATTTCGATGAAAAAATTACTCGCTATCAGTTGGAACACCTTGCAGGTAAAAAAGGTGGTTCTAAAAGATATTATGTTCCCTCTTGTGAAAAGATTAAACTAGAAAATTTATGTTATGAGACAAAAATATGTCAGGGAATTAGCAATCCTATTCAGCTCATTAGGAAGAAATCGAATATCTAGTATGTCTGATGCACTATCCTTTGATTCAAAAGATTCCATCAAAAAGGGCAAGCATACATCCAAATACCAGAATGCAGAGCCTGGCGATAAGAATAAGAATTGGCTTGAAGGGATCTTCAGGAAATACTATTTTTATCATTACTCACAACTCGAACTGCATGAGTTGATTAATGAACATGAATTTGGATTTAGACTGTTCGACGGAAAAATCCATCGGCACTTAACCTTTAACGATAAGAAAGAATTATATGCGTATATCATAAAATTTTCTCCTTCAGATATCTTTTATTCCTCATCCAGGTATCAAAATCCGAGGGCAGAAATCGATCAAAAAGGTTGGATCGGGTCTGATCTTATATTTGATATTGATGGAAAGGATCTTCATTTAGAATGTGCTCAAAGTCATAACTTGGTTAAGTGTAAGGATTGTAGTTTTATTTCTAAAGGTATCATTTCCAAATGTGAAGTATGTAATAGTACTCGATTACAAATTATCGAAATCCCGTGCACTAGATGTTTCAAATCTCTAAACGGGGAAGTCAAAAAGCTAATAGAAATACTTTATGATGATTTTGGGATTGATAAAGAATGTATATTTATCTATTTTTCGGGTAACAACGGATATCACATTCACGTTGTCGATAAGATTTTTTATGGTGCCTCAGCTAAGAAAAGAAATGCTTTTGCACAATATTTAATGTGTAAAGGATACATGATTGAGAATTTAGGATTTAGAAAAAACGCTGAAGGAGTACTTATTCCGATTCACAACAAGGTTCTCTATAACCAGGGCTGGAGAAAAAGAATTTTTGATTCCATGCATTTACCCATTCAGAATCATAGGATTGATGACAAGTTTGTTAAGAAATATAATCGCATGGAGGATGCAAATAGTACCAACATCAAGGACATTATTAGTACCTATATTTTTAACCTATCTGCAAAAATCGACCCTAACGTCACTATGGACGTTCATCGAATTTTCCGACTTGCTGGCTCCGTTAATAGTAAGAGTGGATTAATCAAAGCTTTTTGCAAAAACTTGGATTCATTCAATCCATTTGTGGATGCCTGTTTTATCGGAGATTCTAATGTTGAAATAGAATCAAAATTAGACATAAAAATATCTTTGAAAGGAAAACAATTTAATATAAAAACTGGAATGAATACTCTTCCAGAGTATGTGGCAGCCTATGTGATTTGTAAGGGCATTGGAGATATTCAAGAATAAACATAGTATTAAATTATGATGTCCAGGTTATTAGTAATGGACCATGATTCAGATTATGAGCCAACTGTAGAATACTGGGTCCTTGCATTTTTCAAATCACATTCAAAAAATAGAGCATATTACAGGCAATTCATGGCTGCCGGATTTTATGAAGCGTTTGATATCGTGATGACATTTTCTGAAAAAACATCTTATCAAATTCTTTGGTATAAAGAGAAACGAAAATGTGATTCAAAATTCACAGAATTAGGTATACCTTTATTGGAAAGCTTTTGTACCTTTTGCAATAAAGAGTTTAATAATATTGAGCCAATAAAATGTAATTATGAAAAAAATAACTTCAGTTGCAAGTCTGAATTTTGTTCTTTAGATTGTAAGCAGGAACATTTTTATTTTAAGCATGTTAGATGACTACTTGATTTTTGTAATCAGGTCGCTTTTCTTATTATTTCTAAGTATCTGTTTACCATTTCAGGATCAATTACACCTTGAACGACCGAGGGAGCACCGGATTCCAAAACTATATCCATTGCTACTGCACTGTAGGGGATATCAAATTCCTCAATCTCTTGCGAATCTTGAGTTTCATAAATTTGTTCATCGCTATTTCCAGTAATTTTGAATGCCACAATCCTGTCAATTTTACGCATACCTGATCCTCCGCCCCTACCCCCTGCTGATCCAGCCGATTCTTTAACCATCAAAACAAATATTGTATTTTCATTCTTAGTGTCATCTACTAGGTTCAAATTAATTTCCTGAGATGAAACTATCAATTTCCGCCTTGGAAGTTGCAGTGTCCCTGATACTTTAAAGACCATGCGATTAAGAGAATGCATGCTCATAAAAATATTTATTGTATCTGGTATTTTGGTAGAAATAAATAATGAGTAGATAAAGTAATCTATCAATTATGGCTAAGCCTAACAACGGGAGTTATCTTACTACAATCGCTTGGGAAAATGGTGGTGTGAAATTGATTGATCAAACTAAATTACCTGAATCACTTGAATACATAACCTGTAAAAACTATATGGACATTGCAGACGCGATAAAAAAGTTGGCAATTCGTGGCGCACCTGCAATCGGTGTTGCTGCCGCTATGGGGCTTGCCCTGTGTGCTAATAATAGCAGCTGCAACAACAAGGCAAAGATGATGGAGGAGTTAGGACTTGCATACGACATTTTGCTCAAAACCAGACCCACAGCCATTAACCTAAAATGGGGATTAGATAGAATACTTGAGGAAGCAAAGAAATACGATGGGGTAGACGATATCAAGAAACATACAATTCTTCAAGCAATTCAGATGTCTCATGACGATGTTACAACCAATAAGCTGTTGGGAAAATTTGGCTCTGAATTGATCAATGATGGAGAAGTAGTAATGACTCATTGTAATGCTGGAGCTTTGGCTACAGTTTCTTACGGAACAGCGCTGGGTGTAATAAGGTCAGTAATGGAGTCGGGGAAGAAGATTAGTGTTATTGCAACAGAGACCAGACCCGTAATGCAAGGATCAAGACTTACCGCTTTTGAGCTAGTGCATGATGGTATCGATGTTAGTTTAATCCCAGATACTGCAGTCGGTTATCTTATGTCAAATAAGATGATAGATAAAGTAGTGGTAGGAGCTGATCGAATACTAAAATCTGGCCATGTTTTTAATAAGATTGGTACTTATCAGGTGGCTCTCCTGGCTAAAGTGCATAATATCCCATTTTACGTTGCTGCACCATTGTCAACTTTTGATATGGACAATAACGAAGAAGATATTATTATTGAAGAGCGTTCCGTAGATGAAGTGGTAAAAATAGGTGAAAAAAGAATAGCACCAGTAGGGGTAAGAATTTTTAATCCTGCATTTGATGTAACCTCTCCAGACCTAATTGCTGGAATAATCACGGAGAAGGGTGTGATTTATCCACCATATGAATTAAGCCTGAGGTCACTATTTAAGTCTGACAAATAATAGGAATGCTACGTCTAAAATCCAATCAAAAAAATTTAAAAAGCGGTTGACTACACATTGAATAGTGCATACAGAGCAAATAACAAAGGATAGAGTCTTTTCTGAATTAAGAAAATGTATGGATCCAGAAATTCCAGTTAATGTAGTAGATTTGGGTTTGATCTATAATGTGGATGTTTCTGATAAAAATAATATTGATATTAAAATGACTATGACTACTCGTGGTTGTCCCCTACACGATACTTTGGTAAGTGACGTAAAAAAATATGTTAATACCATAGAGGGTGTTGGGGATATCAACGTACAAATAGTGTGGGATCCTCCATGGTCTATTGAAAAAATGAATCCGGCGGTTAGGGATAAACTAGGATTCGGCAAACCATCATTGAGATTTAAGATTGACTATGAAAAGTATATGCCCATGAAGGTTGGCAAAGTGACTAAGCAAGAGGACGAGTCCTTAGCTCTAGTTAATGAAAAGGGTCAAGGATTCATGGTTAATGAAAACATTATCGAGTTTTGGGAAAATTGTACTGGAGATAAAACCATAAACCAATTAGCCGACAATTTCTCAAAAAAATTAAGTCTCCCACGACAACAGGTAGAACAAGAGGTAGTCCAGTTAATTCAACAACTGATGGAAGCGGAATTGTTACTGCCTTCTGACGCGAATTGATCGGGTTTAGATAGGTAGGACCCACCCTGATCAGCCCAGATTAACCCAACCCAAACCAAATCATTCAAGAGTATCCCAATTCGTTCAAATCATGACTCCTTGATCTGATATCAATTGGTTTCTTTATTGTGAGTTTCCTTCAATTTCAATGAGATTAGATTTCTTAATTCATCGTCTACAATATTATCCGAATTTATGTTTAAGGATTTGGCGATAATTTCTAGTTTTTGCCGTTCGGATGATATGGGTCCTTGAATCTGTGGCCCTTTGTAAACGTGATCATCGGTAGTCATTGACACTTCTGAAACGAACATGTTTTTTTGATCCATTATTTTCCCTTTAGCCTTTTCATATTCTCCTACAAATTTACCCATGGTTTTTGAAATACTTCCAATTTTCTTTGGAAATATGAAAATAATTACAACAATAAAGATGATAAACCATTCAGAACCTGCGATATTTAGCGCATAGCTTGGGAAAAACATTGCCTACAATTAATGGACAAATCCAGTATTTTTTCTTTTACTAGCGTTATAGTTTCCAAAAGGACTAACCTTTGATTTAGTTGTTTACCTCAAGGAGAAATGAAAATCTTTGTCAAAATATAATAACAAGATAATAAAATATTCAAATTGTGAAATCAGGCGGAAACAAGGAAAAGCCTAATAGTCTCTTACAGAGCGATGTTATCTTAGAACCTTTCGACAATCTCATTAGAAAATTCAAGTCAGGTGAATACATCGTATCAGTTTACGGCTTAGGTCATGTAGGAGCTCCGATTGCCTCTGCTTGGTTGAGGTCGGGTGTGACTGTAATCGGCATTGATAAGTCTGCAAAAGTTTTAGAAAATGCTCGAAAAGGATCAACTCATATTCCGGAACCTATGGTTAATGAAACTTTTACCAATGGGTTAAATAATAACAAATTTTTACTATATGATGACCCGATTCAAGCATCTCGAAATTCAAAATTGAAGATGATATGCGTTCCTGTCTTGATAAGAAAAGACAAAGCTGATTTAGATGCTGTAAAAGAGGTAGCCTTAGCTATTGGGACTGGTTTGAAGAGAAATGACATCGTCTCTATACATCCATCTGTTCCGCCTGGAACCACTGAAAAGTTTTTGATTCCTATTCTAGAGAAATCAAGTGGCATGAGATCTGCATCGGATTTCTTTGTTATCTATAACCCCGAGAGAATTTATGAGGGTCGTGCCATTTTTGACATCGAAGAGGGTCATCCTGGAATAGTATCCTCAAATGATGATTATAGTCTAGATCTTGCGGAAAAATTGTTTGGTCTTATTTATAAGAAAGGACTAGTACGAATCTTGGGAATTAAAACCGCTGAAGCTGAAAAATTATTTGAAGGTGTTTACAGGGATGTAAATATAGCACTCGCAAATGAGCTTGCCAAGTTGAGTGATAAATTAAATATTGATTTTTGGCAAGCCAAAAAGGCAGCCAACTCACAGAATTTCTGTCATATTCATGATCCAGGAATTGGGGTTGGTGGTGCGTGTATCCCGATATATCCTCAATTCGTTCTTGATGTTGCAACAAAAAATAAGATAAATTGTAGAATTACTAAAAGTGCTAGAGCAATTAATAATGATATGCCTTCATACTCTTTGAATAGTGCATTAAAAATGCTTCCAAGAAAGGTAATTAGGAAATCCAAAATAACAATTTTAGGCCTTGCTTTTCGTGGGGGAGTGTCTGACACCCGACTCTCACCCACCTATGATATTTTAAAAGAATTAACAAGATTAAAAATTAAGGACGTTATAGTTCATGATCCGCTGGTAACAGAAGACAATATAATTTCAAAATATAAAAATGTAGAACTAGTTAATAATTTAGATTATGCTGTTACCAATCGCGATCTAATAATCTTGGCTACCAATCATAAAGAATATTTGAAGCTCAATTCCTCCATAATCAGGCAAACTCCTATTTATGATGGGCGAGGCTATCTTAACCCCGATGATTTCGAAAAAAAGCTGTATAGAGGAATAGGCAGACCAATTCAGTCATGATTCTGTGACTCTACCTCAATTTGATTTCTAATAACATTTTTATTTATTTTCATAACAAACTATCTTTATGGTCAAGACACAGTCTTCACAAAAACTGATAGCTGGATCTCAGGCACCTGATTTCTTGCTAAAGGGAGTTGACGATAAAAATTACTCTTTAAAGGATATTAATTCTCGTACCCTTTTGATAGTGTTTATTTGTAATCATTGTCCTTATGTTAAAGCCAGAATAAATGATTTGATCTCTTTGCAATCTAAATTTGATAGCTCTGATTTACAAATTATTGGAATCAATAGTAACGACTCAAATTATGAAGGAGAGGGATTTGCTAATATGGTGAAATTTGCTCAAGAATATTCCCTCAATTTCCCGTATCTTATAGATGAAACTCAAGGAGTGGCTAAGGACTACGGAGCAGTGTGTACCCCAGATCCATTTCTATTTGATGAATCCAAAAAACTTGCTTTTCATGGCAAAATTAATGACGCTTTAGAACCTGGCTCTAATGCCACAGTCAACATTATGGAAAACAATATTCAAAAAATCCTGGCTGGAAAAAAATCTAGTATCGAAAAGGATTTTGATCCATCAATTGGATGTTCAATCAAATGGAGTAGTTAATACACGGAATTTAAGGAATCAGATGACATAAAGTCGAATTTTTTATAATCAGTTAAGTAATTATAAAATATGAATTCAATACATCTATGGTAAGAATATCAATAAAGAGTATTGATGATGTAGATATATTTGAAGGATTATTTGTAATTGGACTAGATGAGAGTAATAAGGATCTAGATTACTTGAGGAATAATACTAAATTGATGGATAATTTGAATATAGACAAAGTCATTCAGGAGGAACATTTAGAAAAAATGAGGAAATTTGGAAAAAATATAATCCTATACATGAATGATGGCGATAAGTTATTAAAAATAATGTTATTAGGGATTGGAGATAGTAAAAAACTTAATGAAGATAAGTTTAGACAACTTGGAGGAATAATCTCTCTTAAAGCAAAGGAGTTAAATTTTCACAATGTCATTATAACTAATTTCTATTCGAGTCCCACCAATGTTGAATCAATAATCGAGGGCCTAGTCTTATCCTTGTACGAATTTAATAAATTTAAGGAGGATAGAATAGACAAATCTCTCCTAACCTTTTATGAAAAATATTCTGCAAGCATTATCGCCCCAGACGATTCTAATCTTGGGAATAAAATTGAAATTGGTAAGATAGTGAATATATGTGAATCCGTTTTTTATGCTCGAGACCTTGCAAATTCTCCACCAAATGTGATAGATCCAAATGCTCTAGCTAACTCAGCTAAAACTCTAGAAAAAATGAAAAACATTCATGTTGACATATTAAATCAGGACCAAATTAAGGACTTGGGTATGAATGGCATTATATCAGTTGGAAAAGGCAGTGAAAATGAACCCAAGTTGATCATAGTGGAATACAATAATTCAATCACATCAAAAGACAAACCAATAGTTCTTGTCGGAAAAGCAGTAACGTTTGATACTGGTGGTATATCGATCAAACCCAGTGATAGGATGGATGAAATGAAATTTGATAAGAGCGGTGGGTGTACAGTCTTGGGGATAATGAAGGCACTGGGGAATTTGGATCTCCCAATAAATGTAGTTGCTCTTATCCCGGCAGTAGAAAATATGCCTTCCGGATCTTCGTATAGACCAGGGGATATTATTCGAATGTATAATGGTAAGACCGTCGAAGTTTTGAACACGGACGCTGAAGGCAGATTGATCTTGGCCGATGCATTGGCTTATGGTGTTGCCAAATATTCTCCAAAATATATCCTTGATTTTGCTACCTTAACAGGTGCATGCATAATTGCCCTAGGAACAAACATAGCTGGAATTATAGGGAATGACGATAAATTGATTAGTAAATTAATATCGCTATCTCGTATACTGGGGAGAAAATCTGGCAATTACCATTATCCGAGGAGTTTTCAGATCTTATAAAAAGTAATGTTGCTACTATCAAGAACATTGGTGGCAGAACTGGTGGAACGATTACGGCTGCAGCATTTTTGTCACATTTTGTGAGTGATGTTCCATGGGCTCATTTTGATATCGCTGGAACTGCATGGACCCAAGATGGGACTACAGACAAGAGTTATAACCCTAAAGGCTCTACTGGGTTTGGAATTTGTACCATTGTAAAGTTCCTCGAAGAACATCAAAGCCTGTAACATATTTCTATTTTTTTATTATAGTTAATTGGATAAAAGTAAAGGTGCCAGCACTGCTGTTTCCCAACGGCTCACGCACGTCAGTATCCAGCAGCGACATCAGGTTTGACTTCCGGGTTCGGAATGGGACCGGGTCGGACCCTAACGCTATGGCCGGCTACTTTTTATTATATTTCCGTCAATTTAATCCTTCCTATGTCTTCAACCTGTGAAACAAGAATTACATATCTTTCGTCGGATGGTGAATTCGTAGGTAATATGTGTCTCTTGTATATACTTACTTGACCAGATATTAAGAATGGGTACAATTAATGATAATTCACACTATCAAGTTTATGTGGTTTCAAATTTCATTTGAAATGAAGGTTAGAATTACAGGGTTGTTTCCTGAGATAGGAAACCTGCAAGATACTCATAACAAAGTTTATTTGCAAAAAAAGTGTTAGTTTGAATATATACCAGAGTTACCATTCAATCAAGAAAAAGATTAGTGGATTGTTGTCTAGAGGGCAATGATTCTGTTAATATTCATGCTGTGATTTTGAAAACCTGAGTATATCAATCCTACTGTATCAATTATGGTCTTTATTATTTATTTTCTGCTTAGATCATGATTTTTTTGTGCCTTTAATAGCTAGTTTGATCTTTATAGTTAAAGACCAAATCATTATAAAGTCTTGAAAATTCTTAAATATCGTCTTTTGACTATTTTGCTCCCTCTAATTCACGATTTATATAAAAGATTTGTGAATATTATTATAAGCAATTGGATAAACATGGAAATTTGACTCATAGAGTTGCTGTTTTAGATCAGGAATTGTGCCAACCAAGAAAGTGTGGTCTAGAGTGCATAATCTATTGCCCTGTAAACAAGACTGGTGGAGAATGTATTATTCAAAGGCCTGATGATGGGAAGGCTGTTATTTCTGAGGATTTATGTACGGGATGTACTATTTGTATTAAAAAGTGTCCTTTTGATGCTATTGTAATAGTTAATCTGGCCCAGGAAATTGGTGTAGATAAAATACATCAATATGGAATCAATAGCTTTAGATTGTATAAAATTCCTATACCAAAAGAAGGTACTGTAACAGGTATTGTGGGTAGAAACGGTATGGGAAAGTCTACAATAATAAATCTGCTTTCAGGAAATATAAAACCCAATTTTGGTTACTATGATAAGGAATTAAGTTGGGATGAAATTTTAACAAAGTTATCTAACATTGAGCTTCGGAAACACTTTGAAAAAATTCATTCCAAAACATTGCGTACTTCAATAAAACCTCAGCTTGTATATCTTATCCCAAAGGTTTTCAAAGGTACAGTATCTGAATTACTGAAAAAATACGATGAACGGGGGGTTTCGGATATCTTGATAGAAGAGTTAGGTCTAAAATATTCACTAGATAGAGACCTTTCAACGCTGAGTGGAGGAGAATTACAAAGGGTAGCAGTTGCTGTTGCTGCTGCTAAGGATGCAGAATATTACTTTTTCGATGAACCTTCTTCTTTTAATGATATTTATCAACGATTGGCTGTGGGACGGGTTATAAATAATTTAGCTAAAGAGGGTAAAAGCGTAATGATTGTAGAACATGATATGTCTTTACTTGATTACTTATCAGATAACATCTACCTAACTTATGGAGAACCCGGTGCCTATGGTATAGTATCGTCCCTTCAAAGCACTAAAGTTGGTATAAATAATTTCTTAGAAGGGTATATTCCTACTGAAAATGTTAGGTTCAGAGATAAAGCGTATAAATTTGATATATCGAGTATTACCGAGACTGTTCTCTCATCTTCTCCTATAGTGGAATATACTGCCCTTACCAAAAAACTTGGTCAATTTTCTCTTACTGTTGATAGGGGAGAAATTTATGAAGGGGAGGTTGTTGGAATTGTTGGGGCAAATGCTTTGGGTAAGACCACCTTCATGCGAATGCTGGCTGGCATGGAAAAAATCGATCAAGGTGGCTTAGACACTACCATAAGGATATCCTACAAGCCTCAGTATCTCAACCAAGATATTGATGGCGATGTACGCTCTTTAATCTATTCTGCAAACACTGGACCATTCGAAGGCACCACAGTAGAAGAACACGTCCTTTCTCCATTAGGAATCAAAAAGTTGTATGACAAATCCGTAAAGGGCCTTAGCGGGGGTGAATTGCAAAAAGTGGCAATATCATTATCATTAATTAGGCAGGCTGATGTGTACGCGCTAGATGAACCCTCTGCATTTCTCGATATAGAAGATAGAATAACATTTGCGAAATTCATACAGAGATTTACTAAATCAAATGGCAAGTCTGCATTAATTATAGACCATGATATTCAATTGATAGATCTGGTTTCGGATCGATTAGTTATGTTCGAAGGTAACCCTGGTATAAAGGGGACTGGTACATCTCCCACTACCAAAGAAATTGGTATGAACAACTTTCTCGAATCCCTCTCAATTTCATTTAGAAGAGATGAGACAACTGGTAGACCTAGAGTTAACAAAGATAGCAGCAGGTTGGACAGACAGCAAAAAACAGCTGGCAATTACTATTACTTGAAGAACAAATAGGTTTATTAGTTGCATCATTAAATGAGTAAATTTTTAAAAAAACTTCTCAAAGGCGTATTAGCTGATGAGGATCTCGAAAAAGTTTATTCTTCATTTGATATGATAGGTGATATAGCTATCATTAAGATCCCTGATTCTCTGTTAGCAAAAAAAAATATCATTGGAGAGGTTATACTAGAAAGTATAAAAAATATAAAAACTGTTTGCTTACAAAGTTCATCGGTTTCTGGAGAATACAGGTTACGTGGGCTAGAAGTAATTGCTGGATATGAGAAATACGTTACCTACTATCGGGAGTATGGTTGCAAGTTTTTAGTTAACGTGGCCACCTCTTATTTCTCACCTAGATTGTCTACCGAACGACTCCGAATTTCAAATCTGGTTTCTCCCGGAGAAATAGTAGTAAATATGTTTGCAGGGGTAGGAACGTTTTCAGTTATAATGGCAAAAAATCATCAAATAAAGGTATACAACATTGATTCTAACTTGGATGCATACATTTTGAGTATTATGAATTCAAAAATAAACAAATTAAAGGATCGCGTCTTTTCAATACACGGAGATTCCCAGGAAGTACTTCTTTTAAACAGCTTTAAAGAGCGTTTCGATAGAGTTCTACTCCCATTACCCGAAAGAGCTCATGAGTTTATAGATGTTTCCATAAATTGCTTAAAAACCTCTGGAGGGCATTTACATTTCTTCTCACATATAAAAAGTGATACCAAAGCTGGGGTTGTCCCAATTTCTGAGGCTCATATTCGCAACTTATTCTCAAAGTACAACTTTGAAATAGAACATACCCAAATAGTCCGAGATGTAGCTCCACGAATTTATCAAACAGTTACGGATCTCTTTATTTCCAAATAATCCTATCTATTTAGTAAGGGAATCTCACTTTGCATTCGTATTTTTTTCATTGACTGTAAGTGTAACTCCAATCCACCCTACTATAAAGAACACTACGCCCACGATTACAACCACAGTAAACTTTAGCAACAGAATACCCAAATCTGTTGCAAAAAGAGTATAAGTATAAGCAGTAAAAAAGGAGATTGCTATAAAAATTAATACGATTCCCTTGATTTTTTCGATTCCATTCATAGGTTTTTCATTCTAAAACTCTTGTATTTAAACCATCGAATTACCGTACAAAGTATATTGTGCTATTTGTTTGTAAATACCAAACTAGGTCTTTCAATTGTTTTGATGTAATTCTCCTCTAACTTGTGTAAGAATTGTTCTTTAGTTAAATTGTCATTATTAAGGAAGGAAGCAATAGAACAACCACCTGCACCAGCACCTTCCTTTACAAATCCTTCAGAGTAAGATCTCAATCCTTTTTTGATTGAATTTTCTAGAAGGAGGTCAATGTAGAAAATAGGTACTTCATCTGAAATGTTATTCATCAATCCAAGGATGTCTGATTTTTTATCATTAATTATGTAAGAAGTTGTTCCTATACAGATGTTTTCTCTTAACTTTACATTCAACGACTTTAATAAAGCTAGGATACAACACATTTGAGTTCCCCCGGCCAAGATAATTTTCTTCTTACTGGAAATGATTTCTGCAGCTAACCCAACAACTGTGGGCATTAGGGGGTCCCCCAGGTTTGCTATTGCCCCAAATGGGTCGTTTGAACAATCTCCAGTTCTCATTTTTGATCTCAAGAGAGCTTTCTCTACTATCTTGTTTTTCAATTCATTAGGGTTGTCTGGCATACTACTACTGACCTTGCTATATCCATCAACCCCAAGAGCCTGCATGACACCCAACGCAGTTGTTGTACCTCCTGGAATACTTTCTCCTATAATTACAGTTTCATTTATTTTGGCCAGTTCTTTCCCAAGCAATTTACCCATATCATAGTTTTTTATTACATTGCCTATTTCTAAACCCGGTTCTTGAAGTATGTTCTTGCCAAATTCGGAATCAATATTAACATAAGGTAAGTTGGGTTTGATTTTGGATCCAGATTCGACTACTGATATCGGGATATTTGATAAATCCAGTGCAGTTTTTGAAATTATCGCAGGAGTTGGCTTTCCATCTGGCGTTGCAGGAATGGTGTCAATGCATTTACACCTACCATAATAAATATACTCTGCATCGGCGGCGGGGGTATATTTTAATAGCTCTGTGTTTGCTCCGGCAACTGTAAGACCGGGAATAGTAGAAGTTTCCGTATAGGATATTGCCAAAATAAAAGAAGTTCTGTTTGATTTAAAAGACAATAAATCATTATTGCCTCTCTTAGAAGGCAGACTCTGGATAACGTCAGTAATCAACAAAATTCTGTCAAATTCTATTAATAATAACCTTTGCTAGTTGGAAGGAAAAGAAAAGAAAAGAAAAGAAAAGAAGAAAGGTTGTTGTTTGTGAAAAGCCTTTCCCCATCCAAACATTATATCATTTCTATTCCATAAAGAAGGTTGGGTCGGAGACGGACACAATAACAACAACAATAACAACAACAACTTCAACAGCTGCAGCAGCCGCAACATCGAGAAGGGGCGGCGGAAGGGGAAGAGGAGCTGATAAGGGCGCGGTGGTGGGTTAGTGTCCTTATGAGCCCATGAATTTAAGGAAATCATCCTCATTCTTGAACTTGAAAACAAAATTGGATTCAAATTCTTTTTTTAATGTTGATGTTTTACTTGAACCATAATGATGACCAGGCAGGATTGTCAAATTTCCATCCAAGTTTACTAGTATACCGTATATCGAGTTATACATTTCATGTGGATTACCCCCGGGCAGGTCTAGTCTACCACAACTACCTACGAAAACGGTATCTCCGGTAAGCATTACTCTGTCATCAATTATTAGGCAAATACTATCCTTAGAGTGGCCCGGTGTATGGATTATTTTGATCTTTGAATCACCAAATTCAATAATGTGGCCATCATCTACCTCGATGTCCTTCTCTAATGGTGATAACTTATGTTGGATCACCTTAGCCCCAGTAGTATTTTTTACTTGTTCATTACCAAATATGTGATCAAAATGTGAATGTGTGTTTAGGATATATCTATTACCAAGCGAATTTCTTTTCAGGTATTCAAAGATAACTTCCAAGTTCCAAGAAGGATCCACAATAATTGTATCGTTATTTTTTTCATCTACAATAATGTATGTGAAGTTTGCCATTTCTCCTACCAGAAATTGTTCTACCTTCAAGTCTTATCATACAACCCCTTTTTCTGTTTCAAATGGTATGCCGATTTTTTTAACTATTAGCCTCCCAACGACCTCTGGATTCTTGAGTAACCCATGTTTTGGTCGATGAAATGTTATTGTTGCGTCTGCTCTAATCGCTTTATCAATAATTTTTCCACTGTCCGGATCTAATCCTGAAGGGATATCAACTGCGAGTATAAAAGCAGTTCCTTTTTTATCATTTATTGTTTCAATCATTTTTGAAAGAGGTTCTTTTATTTCTCCTTTGATTCCTGTTCCAAATATCCCGTCCAAAATAATATTTGACTTTTTAATCTCGTCCTCAATTTCAGTAACATTGTTTGATTCTAATGTAAATTTTCTTATCGATTCCATTTTACTTATGATCTGCCAATTTAAAATGGATTCCGGGGTTTTTAGGTCCTCAAGAGAACATAAAAGGATCACCGATAAATTGATTCTATTATTAGATTTATTTCGCGCAAGAATGTATCCTGATAGGTGACGTATTGCAACCAATGCATCACCACCGTTATTTCCCTTACCGCAAACGGCTACTATAGAATTATCTAGTATGTTTTCTTTGAATTCATCTATCAAGAAATCTGCAATTCTAGAACCAGCATTCTCCATCATCAAAGTTTTCTTCATAGAATAATTGGATTCTCCGTTGTTTTCTATCTCGTACATCTGGCCCGAAGATATCGGCTCATACCCTTTTTCTATGGTATAGTTGCTTTTCATATTCATGAATTTACTTACCTTAAGGACTTTATTAATAAATTTTTTCCTAAAAAATGGCCTAAAATCTTTTACTGATATGAATGTAATCTCTTTTCTTCATGAGCTTTTACTTTCTGATCAAGGGGGTCTTTATGGTCTTTTGCTATGTGAATTTTATAACAATCATCATGAAGGATCCCTAATTCACAGAATTCACAAGATGTTACAAATTCTAATTCCTTGAAATCATCCTTGCAAAAACTGCATTTCTCATTGGGTAATGACTCAGTTAATAACGGTTTTAGCCATCCCTCTCTCCATAAGACGTTGACCAATAAATAAATGGTATTCTGATCCCATAAATATTTGTTATACATCAAAAGGCATAAGATAATTTTTTAGTTTAACTTTTTTGATTTTAGTATCATAAATTGCAAATGTGTCTCCGTTATAATTGCATTTAATCATGGGAAATATTTTTGGCTTTTTTTTAAACCTTATGATTTTATAATACTCTTTTGTTTTTCTTGGTAGGTATTTTATCTCCCCCTTAACTATTAGTCTTTGTTTTCTCATAAATTTAAATGCCAAAATTATATATCTGTCTTGGTAAGCCTCAAACATTTGTGTAATGAGATAACATCTGACAATTTGATCTTGGGGAACATAAATGCTATTACTGGTAGCCGTTTTTGCCTCTATTGATAATAATATAGAATCTGCGTTATTTACCGCTACAATGTCGGGTAAGCCTGTACTCGATCCTCCCAATCTTCGCGCAATCCATTCTCCAGAATTAAGTTGCTTAACCAAACGATACTCAAAATTATACCCTCTGCTCCTGCGAATATTGGTCATCCATTTCAACGTTTGATTTAGATGCCATAAATTTTTTTTTATGCATTCGTAGCAACTATTTATAACCAGCCAAGAAACCCTAATTATGACTTTTGATATTGATTCTACCAAATTACAGGATTCGTTGAATGAATTTTCGTCTTATCTAAAACAAGTGGAATCAAGCAGGGAGAAATTAATAAAGGAAAATAGGGAAATAATTGCCTTGAGTAGCAAGGCAATTATATTATTACATAGCGGAAAGACTGCTGAAGCAACTGAACTAATTAATAATGCGTTTTCTTTGCTTTCAGAACTCAAAAAATATGTTATTTCTGATTTGGAACGTTATTTGTGGCCTGCGGAACAAGAATACGTTGAAGCTGCTATTTTAAAAGAGATTGTTGAAAGGAAAAATCATTTTAGCGGACATATCGAACTGCAGGTTTCATTAAATGCATATGTTACAGGGTTGTTAGATTGCATTGGTGAAATCAAGCGAATGATCTATGATAATCTTAGGAAGGACGATTTTGAGTCATCCCTGTCCTTGTTTACCATTATGCAATCCTTATATGATTTAATATACCCGTTTGCATTCTACGACAATATTGTCTCTGGGGTCAGAAAGAAACTAGATGTTGGCAAACGGATAATTGATGACGTTCGTATCTCTATTACGGAGGAATACCGGCGAAAGAGCTTTCTAGATCGGATCGACCGTGCGTCTTTCGTTAAATGACTGGTTATTATGGATACCTAGAGCATTGGAGTCCACCTTCTGGTCCTAACTTAAAATATAGAGTATAGGGTTTAAGCGAATTTGGCGAAAGCTTCAGATAAATATCTGTTTAGCTCTTTGGACCAATCGGGGAATCCTTGTGATGAATCGGGATAATTTCTATAATGTTTTACTAACTCTTCATTCATCTGAGAAGTGAATTTCAAGTCTTCTGCAAGTTTCTTGTTAAGTGCTCCTCTTATCATCATACCAAGTTTACTAACGGTGCTAAATTCTGGATGCTCCCCATTAGTTATCTTATCAATGTCCATTTTTGACAGAAAGTGCTTCATGCCATAGTTAATCTGTTCGTTAGTAAGTTGTTGGAGCATTCTTCTGAATACTTCCAAACCAGCAGTCTTGTAACCATATTCGTTAATGAAATTCTTATTGTATTTCCAAAGTCCATTCTCTGAAACGTCTCCTGATTCTATTGCTTCAACCAGATCTTTTCCAGCTATAGTGGCTGCAATTATAGCAGGACCTATGCCACCAGCATCCAGCGGCTTTGGCATCCATGCCGAGTCTCCAACCATCATGTAGCCATTGGCAACCATACAATCGTTCTGCCTCCTTACAGAAACCTGCCATGTGCCCCATTCATTGCCTAGGTCTTCCTCCCCAATTGCTAGTCTTGGATTTGATATAACTGGATTAACTCCAACATAATCATCTATTAACTTCTTCAAATCCCTCTTTGTTCCAATTTCCTTGTTTGCTTTATCAAACAGCTTTTGTTGGACACCCAAACCAATATTCACTTTATTATCTCCTTTTGGAAACACCCATCCATAACCACCTGGAGCCAATTTTTGATCTAAGTGAATAATACAATATTCAGGGTCAAAAAAAGTCTTGTCTTCATTACCTTTATTATCAAAATCGTAAATATATCTACCAGTAGATTCCAGATCATTTCTATCAATCCTTCTTTGTATGTGAGAATTAATTGGTAGATTTGTTCGCAGTACTGAAGTAACACCGGTGCAATCAACTATTACTTTTGCTGTTTTCTTAAATATTTCCTTAGTTTTTGTATTTTCCCCTTCAACACCTACAATAAAATTATTCTCAACCGTTAGTTGTCTAATCATGATGTTACTAGCTATTTCAACACCCATTTTGGTCGCCTCCATAATTTGCTTTTGAGGTAATTGTTTTCTATTTAAAATATATCCCTCTCCATCAAATGACACTCGAGTTTCATGATCCGGTGAAAAAGCAACTACTCCCTTCACTGGATGTTCAATTTCTGGGTAACCCCATGATATTTTGATTCTATCAGTCATGTAATCAACAGTATTTTTGCCAACTGCATCGCCACAAATCCAACCCGAAAGGGTCTTCCTTCCTTGAATGTCGATAGAGTTCCTATCTAGTACTAAAACCTTCATTCTTTGTTTTGAATAATATGCTGCAGATGAGGCTACTATAAGTCCAGCTAACCCTCCACCTGCTACTATGATGTCATAATCTGTATTTGACAGGCTCATCTTTTCCTGATATTAGGTACAGGAAAGGATAATTAAAGCTATGTTGTCAATATCTGCCAAAAAATGACCATTATTATGTAAAATGAAGTAAAAGGACAAATGAGGATTATGAGCGGCCATTGATGTTAAATAACATCCTTTTAAGACATGAATATATAGAATGTCTAACGTTTTCTACCAACTAACCTTAATACCATAGATGAATATAATAAAGCAATTGATCTTTTGTCATACCTAGAAAGATAAATATTAGTAATAGAGGTTTTGCTGGTTTCTTATTTATCGGTTGAGGTCAAGACATCTGTGACCGAATTTGACTTGCTGAAATACTTGAGTTTGATAAAGATTCTCCTAAGGCATTTAAAAAATCTCAGGTATTTTAATCAAGTACGATTGATTGATTTTGTGAGACAGATATCAATTGCTGGCCTGAACTTAACATGGAAATGATACCATCTTCGAATCTTAAGAATATGTCAAATTGTTCCTTATTCCATGAGATACTGATTACTTGGACCCAGGTCAGACGATGATCCCTACAACAGATTTAAATAGTAATGAGTGGGTCTTTGATATGCTTTGTCTGAAAAGCCTTTGAACTTCTAAAAGCTCAAGTATTATGGCTAGATTATTAATATCGTGACGATAGAAATCGACCAATTTTTTCGTAATATCAAGTGTGATCACTGTAATAAAATAATTGAAAAGAAGGTAAAGTATTACTTTGACCAACCTAATGTTGTTTTATTATCAGTTGATGTGTGTAGTGATTGTAGCTACCGCATAAGTTTAAAATAATTCTGGATCAATGCATCTACACATATGGCAATCAAAATAGGATTTTCAACGCTTACATTCTCTAGTTTGTCTGGAATTTTAGAACATTGTGAACTTTTCGAATCTCCCGCTATTTCCATCCATTTCATTTATTCCTAGTCAAAAATGGTCTATAAATGATAGGTTCTAACTCTTTACTAATTACATCTCACTTTACAACTAAATCCGCCTCAAAAATCATGTTAGATTTATTACCGCTCTCGATTGTGATGAATAATTACTCCGGATCACTTTGAACAAGAAAATTAATTTCTAATTTCGCACAATTATTTGATATTTAAACCTAAACCTTTCTAGATAAGTATGACTATTCTTGTGGTAGAACCCGATGTTGACACAAAAATATAAAACAAATTAGTCCCTTAATTATTGCATAGCGAATTGGAGCGAGAAATTTACACCGTAAAACCCGACCTGAAAAGAACAAAAATAGAGTGCATTAGGTGTGGTTCGATTATGGGGGAGATTACGGTCTGTCATCTAAAATGCCTAAACTGTGGAGCGGAATTGACTTGTTCTGATAAAGGAAATTTCTGGTAAACACCATTTAGCATAATGGGGATTCCTGATGATACAATGATAATGAAATCAACTTGACAATCTTTTTCAATTTATCCTTTATCCTAAAATATTTTTCTCTTAGGTTGCGAGTAAACACTTATTGAATGCCATTTTCATTCATGTAATCGCGAATTGCATCTTGTAATTGTTTTTGCATACTTGTTTCCCGCAAAGCTCTCATCAAGCAATAACCTAATCACCTGTCTTGACCATGGATGCTGAAATCCGGAATGTCTAAACCATTTAGAATAAATTCTAGATTTTTTAATAATCAATGTGAATAAAAAAAATCTGTACTATTCAAATGAAAAAAAAGTTAATCCTTATTATTTTGACGGCCAGGTAATAATTAGAGAAATTTATAATGAATCTAATAGTAATGATCAGGAAGTATATTTTGTAGAATTTTCTACTGGTGCATTGACTACTATTCATTTTCATGAAACTGAACAATTCTTAGTTCCTGTGTACGGAAATGGAGTGATTGGTGAAATAGAGACTAACAAGTCTAATTCTTTGTTGGATTCGACTTTTGAGAATCTTACCATAAGATCACTTAATGTTGGAGAAATCGTTTCAATCAAACCATATATTTTCCATTTTCATGGTGCTTCTCCGGGTCAAAATTTTTCACATATGGCATTTAGAAAGATGTTTGAAACTAGACAAGGATCTGAAAAGACTGAACCAGAACCAGTTCATACACTAACAAAATGGGGGTATGAAATTATCGCTAAAGAACTCGAATCAGACGATCAATCTCAAATATTAAATGAGTTGAATAGAATTTCTGAAAAAATTCGAAATGCCGTTCATGCGTGGGCAAAGGACATGAATCTCTGACCCGATAAATTATAGAAAAAAGTGATGTTTGAATCAAAAAAATGATGGCTAGTTACTTTCGTTTTCGTTAATTGAAAGACTATCCTCTAAGTCATTTACTGGATTGCTGATGCTTGTATCGCTTTCAAGAATTCCAGTGTTATTACCCTCTTCCTTCAAATTCTTGGACTGTTTCGGTATCGTTAGGATACATGGCTGTTGTATTTTGTGCAAACACATTACCAATGCTAAAACTCACAAGTATTGCTGCAAAAGTAAAAACTGTGACAATGACTTTTCTATTTTCCATTGAATAAAAAAGTATTAATGTTTTATAAAAGTGTATTAAAATTATTATATTATTTAGAACAGGATCAGTAACCAAAAGAGTAATGACGAGTTTGGCTTGATTCTTTTACTACTTTGTAAGATTGTTAAGCCATCCTAGCTTTCTGAAATAGTATAGCATTATGATCACCGATCCAACTGAAAATCCTGCGGTAACGATTAATGGCATAAAATCTATAAAATTGTAGCTATAATTCGTGCTTCCTGGGATATTGATATTCATTCCATAAAAAGTTCCGACTACTGTTACTGGAATTGATAATGTAAACAGGATTGTCAAGAAACTCAATATCTTGTTAGTTTTCTCACTGCTTAGCATATGATCTGTATCTTTGTATATTTCGATGGTTTCTTTTGACTCATCTAGTGCTTCAAGTACTTTGGAAACATGATCATTGATGTCATTAAAATAAGAAATAAGATCTTCCTCTTCTAAGTCGGTAGAGAATTTTCTTACGTCCCTTGAAATGATTTCCAACATGATTCTTTTCAGAGGGACTACTATACGTCGAAGAGTAGTTATTTCTCGCCTCAACATGGAGATTTCTTTTGCCACTGCCACTTGGTCATCAAAAACTGCATCCTCAATATCATCCAGGTTGCCTATTACCTTCATCAATATATGAAGTAAATCATCTACCAGGGCGTCTAAGATTGAGTGCAAAAGGTATCCTGGAGAATTTCCCATTATGTTTTGTTTGTTCTTTCCATTATCTAATTTGCAAGCCTGAAATAGCTCAGAGAGTGGTTTCAAGTCACCATGATGAATGGATATTAAAAAGTCTTTTCCAATGAATAATGAGAGTTGGCTAAATTTAGGGGAAGTTTTTTCCTTCTGGGTCGTCGGAAATTGTAAAATAATAAAAACATGATCCTCGTACCTATCTATTTTGGGCAACTGATTTTTGGACAAACAATCTTCAATGTTTAATTCATGAAGTGAATATTCTTTGGAAACCAGGTCCATTTTTTCCCTGGTCGGCTGTTCGATATATACCCATTCCAATCCTCTACTTGCCAGTGAATCCAACCCATGAAATCGATTAGATAACTTCATCCTACATAACCCTTGTTAGTCTCATTTAATTTCAATAACTCCCTACTAATTAATCTACTATGGACCCAAGTTCTAATTTCAATATATGATTATTTTTTAGGTGGAAAATCCTTCAAATTATCGGACTTGCACCTGTGGCAATTCGGTGACTCCGATGAGGCAAGATAATTAATGTAATAGCAATTTGCACATTGCTTTCGTACAAACTTTGATATTAGCATGATTGCGCCAGAGTCTTCCTTGATGACTAAAACATTTCTATGATGGAGATCAGTTATAACGATATTAAATAATTTGATTATCTCTTCCATGTTCCATGTTTTATATTTGAGATAATTTTCTTTCATGAAACAGCAGATTTCGCTAGTATCAAATATGCTCTTAAAGTCATTATCTTTCCTATTGTTTATTCGAAAGAAATAATCTCGCAGATACCATTCAAATTCGAATGACAGAATTTCAGTATTCAAGTTCTTTTTTTAATAAATATTATTATTTTTTAATCCTTTCGATTTAATAATACATAGTAATCAAAGCAAATCTTAATTTATCAACTGATCGATGGATCGGCTGATTTATGTTGTTGATGGCGGATCTGCAAATTGCATAGAAATTACTTTCTTTAACTTTGTAAGGTTATAACCCAGTTGAGCTGAAACTGGGATGATTTGATCAATGTTTTCAGTTACATTTAGCTCTTTCATCTTGTCCTTAATTTTATTGTTTTTTACCATGTCTATTTTGTTAAGTACTAGTATACATTTTTGAAATGGAATTTGCAATTTTGATAAGATTTCCAGGGAACTCATCAATTTTTTCTTGATAATGGGAACATCATCAGCAAAATCAATTATCAGCAAAATTACATTAGCATAATTCAGTTCAGATAATGTAGACTTGAAGGCTTCAATCATGTACGGGGGTAACTTACTAATGAACCCTATTGTATCTGATACAAGAACTTTCCTCCCTTCAATCTCAGAAGAACGTGTAAAGGTCGTCAATGTTGTAAAAAGTTTCGTACTTGTCTCTTTATTCTCGTTAGTTAGAATGTTAAACAACGATGTTTTACCCGCCGAAGTATAACCGGTTAACGATATCAATGGAATGCTATTTGAGAGCCTTTGGACCCTGTGGAGAGCTCTTTTTCTCTCTTCTGCCTGTAGTTTTTTCTTCAATAACGCGGATCTCCTCTTAATGTCCAAAATGTGCACATCAGCATCGTATTTTCCTAATCCATAAAATCCGGGCTGCTCCCCTAACTTTGCAAGTTTTGCCTTTTCTTTCACTCGGACAATATCATATTTTAGTTGTGCTAACTTTACTTGAATCTTTGATTCATTTGTTACGGCTCTATTTAGAAAAATTTCTAGAATCAATTTTTCTCTGTCCACAATGTCTATTTTGCACAATCTTGCAAGATTGTATTGTTGACTTGGTTTTAGTATCTCATCAAATATGATTACATCAGGTTTTAGTGCTGCAACTCTTTCTTTGATCTCTTCTGCCTTCCCCTTTCCAACACCAAATCTAGAACGGGTAATGTTTTTTTGGCTAATCACTTCTAGGATGGAATACCCAATTGATTCAGCAAGGCCTTTCGCCTCGGATAGGGCAAATTGGTTTGGATATGTGATTAATATCGCTTTCCTATCCTCTGAATACATTAATTTTAAATTTTCTATTCAAAGTATCCAATTTAAACCATCAGCTTATGCGACCACCATCCATTTGGAACTTTGACGAGATTTATTTGATAAAGTTAAATAATTTGTCTTAAATATCATATACTGTTTGCAATTAGCATTAAGGAGAGTTAACGGCTATTTAATCCGAAGATGTGCTTACGAGGATTTAAATTCAGTAATCAGCATTAATTTAAAGACTCTTCCGGAACATTATACCGAGTATTTTTTTGAGTCTCTCTTACGCGAAATTCCAGAAGCATTCATCATAGCTGAAATTAATAATATGGTAGTGGGCTATATAATGTGCAAATTAGAGTTTGGCTTCTCGAATTTTAGGAAACTCGGGTTCGTGAAAAAGGGACATGTTGTATCCATAGCATTGTTGCAAGAGCACAGAGGAAAAAATATCGGTGAGGCATTGATGATGGAGGGAATTAACGGGATATCAACAAGAAAAGGTGACGAGATATATTTGGAAGTTCGTACTAGCAACGGTCCTGCTATCTCGTTATACCAAAAACTCGGGTTTCAAATCAAATCAGTATTAAAATCTTATTATAGAGATGGGGAAGATGCCAATTTAATGGCCCTAGAAATATCATAAAGTCAACAAACTATTACAATTATCTTGTATCAAAATATGAAATAAATATATGGTATTTTGCTATATCAGTATGAATATTTTTGAGCCCTCCACCTTATTAGCTGTTTTCCCATATGTTTTCATCTCCTCTTTTCCAATATTTGGAATAATATTGGTTACATATTGGCTGGTAAAGGATAAAGAGATCAAAAATCAGAAAAAATTGATTTAGTAACAACTGTTATGTTTGAAGTTCTTTTCTCATAATAATACCTTTAATTGGTATAATTATAGAATTTTTGTCATATTCTGCACTGACTTGAATTCTTGAATTTATTATCTTACTCATTATGATGGTAGTCTGACCTTCAATAATCCAGCATCCAATAGAGATATTATTGTTATTCACCATAGAGAATCTCTTTTCAAATCAGTCAATCAAAACCTTGTGAGGGAAAATATGTGAATACAAAGGGGTGGCAGAAGAATCTTATCAAAACATTTCTTTTAAAAGTGCTATTTGGAGACAATAAAACCAATCAAGAACATCTGATAAGAATCTTCTATCATTTTGAAGAAACGATTATTATTTGACAAATGAGTATATTTTTTTTTATCCTGTATTTAATCTAACTAGACTATTAGAGACATTGAAATCAGTTTGCTGATAAAGGGAAGAGAAAGGGGTAAAACAAAGTATCGGGATAAGTGTCAAATCTTCTACCTAATTGTAAAGAGTTGCATAGGGAAATATCAAACCAAGAATAAACTAAGTTATTACAGTTCATATAAAAGATTGAATGATTATTTGGCAGACTTGATACGTTTGAATTTATTATTGTTTGATGAGAAAAAACAAAGATTCATAGCGACTCCCAAGGGAAATGACTTTGTAAGGAAATATGATAATATCATAGAATATATCCCAACTTTCAAGAGAGATTATGAAATCTAGTGCCTACCACTGATGCCATGGTGGGTAGCCCCTTTAATTCATATCCGATTGGTTTATATTTTATTAATTTTTCTACCTTTGGTCACTCAGTGGTTCAAATTTTCTATTTTCATATGGCAATCTAATGGACTGAATATTGTCATTTACTTTATTTTTATTTCAAAATTCTGAGCTAATATATTTATGTTCTATAAGGTGATCGTATTTTTCTATAATTGTTTAAACATGATATTGTTGACTGACCAGTCAGTAATATTTATATGACTTGTTTGCTAGGTAGATATATGGAACCGATCCATTCCCCATCGACCACTGCTCTTAAATTTTCTAGGGTTGTGTTGATGTTTGCATCTGTTGGTTCCTTAATGCAAATAAGTGCTGGTAATTGGGATGTCACTTCACATTTATTGTCAAGCCCTGAATCGTTTTTTACACCTTCTCATGCCTTACTTTACACTAGCATAGGCATTTTATCACTTTCTTCCATCATTGGAGCTATCCTAATGTTAAAATTTGGAGAATTAAAGAGGCACGGTTTAACTCTATCATTCAAATTACTTATTATAGGATCAATAATTTCAATTATATCGGGCCCAAGTGATTTTATTTGGCACCAAACCTTCGGTGTCGATGGATTTCTGAGTCCAACACATCTGATGTTAATTACAGGAATGCTAATCAATTCCTTAGCTGTAGTAATCGGGCTGGTTCGTTTAACTTCATTTGTCAAGACCGGCGCCTTTTATCAAATTGGGAGGATTCTCATAGTCCCTGCTCTAATTGCAGTATGGCTAAATTTGATAACTTATGTTTACATGCTTGCTTTGCCAATTTCTGATGGCGAACTGTTTAACTTTAATCTAAACCCAATAGCAGAATCGTTAATGGCGTTAGTATTATTGCCATTGATTAATTCAGGACTGTTCCTATTTGTTTTGAGGAAAACCCATACATTCGGGTTCGCTAGCGCCATAGCAACAGGAGCAATTTTATTGACCGCATTTACAAATATACTACCCTCTCAAGCACTCTCGAATTTACTCCCTTTTTACCTATTATCAATTATTCCATTTGTATTAGTCGACATGCTAGTTTACGACAAATTGCCCTTGGGCAATAGAATAATTAGCAATAAACTCAAATTCGCAATAGCCGGTGCTATTTCTGGTTCGCTTTTTTATGTTGTCGGATATCCTCTTCTTCCTCTGACACTGTCTAATTACCTGATGCCTGTGGATTTGGAGCAGACCGGATTTGTAACTATTGTTGATATAATTCCAAGTTTTCAAAGTTCTTTACACGTGGTATTGCCAATAACCATTATTATCGGTGCTATTCTGGGGATACTATCTTCCCGGATTTACGAAAGAATCGATGGTTTCAAGGAAAAAAATTCAAAATCTGATGAAGTGATTTTTGAATAATGTGCGCAAAAGTTACTTTACAACACAAGTTAGAAATTCGAGATCGGATCATTGCCGCTGCACTAATTTCTTTTTCTAAAAAAGGGTTTGATAAAACAAGAATGGACGATATAGCTTTAGAGTCAAATGTGAGCAAGGGAACTCTCTATATCTATTTTGAGAGTAAAGAGGACCTTTTTTATGCATTGTGTGAAAAGAACTTGGTTGATCTAAGAAAACAATTATTTTCATTATTCGATACCAATGATGAATTCAATAATACAAAGAATCAAAAATTAATTTCCGATACAAAAGAATATTACAATAATTTTAGTCATTTTGAAAATAGTTACATAATTTTTCTAGAAATCTTGTCAAAATCCACACGGAATGCAAAATTAAGATCAATACTATATTCTCAACACAAACAGATTTTTGGGGTCATGAAAGAACATATCCTTAGCTACCTCAAGAATGACCAAAAAATCACCATTATAGAAGATCATGAGATTGATTGCATTGTTATGAGCCTAATTGCAGTTTACAACGGCCTAATGATGAATAGGCTACTCGGAGTAGAAGAGGAAGCAAACAAAAAGACATGGGTTGACAGCGTAAGCAGGATTCTCGGGACTACCGTAAAGGTACAATAAACTTTCAGTACAGTCTCTTGTTTATACTCTACACCATTTTACTAATGTCTTTTTACCTATCTGAGGGAGGCTTTTTCGCATTTGATAGATATCTTGATAATGTCTTACTGAGAATTAACACAAAATAGAATTTCATTAAACTACCAAAAATTGAAGTAACTGTCGGTTATGGGGACGATTGCAAGTGATATCAATATGGTGAGAGCAGTCTTCTAAAGAGACCAGATATATTTCAATTCATTATTATATTAAAAGAATTTCTAAGATACGTCTTTTTGTTAATTCTTTTTTTTTAAAAAAGTACTTGAAGTTAATTGTTCACATATTCAATTGCAATTGATTCGTCATAGTTTGATAATTTCAATCTCTTTATCAATATTTCAAGGCTGCAATCATTATCTATTTGGATTTTGTCTTTAACCGCTACATATTGATTGCTAAAATCTCTCTTCAATCCATCATAATTAGAATAAAACCATTCAAAATTGTCCCTTAATTTTTCAAATTTTACGAATGCTTCATCATTTAAGGAAGATTCAAGACTCATCTTACATGACTAAGAATATTATGGTAAATTCTTTCATAAAAATGTTATGATATTTTTTATTGGTAACATTATGGCTTTCTCCGTAAGCAATTATTTCGGCAAAAATCAGTAAGCAAGGTTGAAAATACCAACTGGAATATGTTAAAGCGCATCCTAAGGAGGGAATTCATATTGTATTTTTAGTTCATTTGACTTCGAAAACTTGCATGATTCTCGAGAATAGTTGGTAGTTAGCACCTCTGTCTGTATTCCATTAAAAATAAAGTTCAATCTGCAGAGGTTTAATCTCTTACTTGGCAACGACAATGTTAATAATTTCTTCTACGCATACACAGAAATTTGTTAACCTGTCATGATACCTTGGGGTTTTCTTATAAATATTTTAGCAATAAAGATTTGTATAAAAGTATAATAATAATCTTCTTTAAAGTAACGAATAACAAAATCCTCTGAGGTATACATTCATACTAGCAAAAAATTCTTTGCCAATTTCCATATCAATTAGCATGTATTAATTTAGAAAGTTTTGAATGCATTCTTTACAAATAAAGATATGCTGCTCTAGATTCTGGAATTTCGATCCTTTGACGGTAATAAATATCTATGATTTGATATTAGCTAACTAATGGTTTCTCTTGTAATGTTATTATTAGATTGGCGTTTATTTTGTTTTAGTGAAGGGATTCCTATCTGTGGAAAGATTAAAAGGTCTGAGTGATTCTGTTCTTTTGGTCGCCTTAACGATACTTGCGTATAATCTTATCCCTCCTAACTTAGTAGATGGTCAAGCAGATCCAACAGAGCTTGACAGTTTCTATGATACACTATATGGCATGGTGTCTAGTTTTTTTGTAATTTTTGTATTTTGGATGCTATATATGAAGATACTTGATCGTCTCACAGTGCCTGATGACATAGTAATATTGACTTCGTTGGTATTTTTTTTATTTATACTAGTAATACCGGTGTTTACTCTGGCACAAGTACAGTACGAAAGTGCTTCAGCAGTAGTTTTTCTATCACTACTAATGATTCTTACTGATTTGATCTTAATTTTCTTATGGAAGTACATGCACAATAAATCACTGAGTGTTGCCCAGGGAGATAGGGAATTAAGAAGCATTCATAATATGTTTTTTGTAATTCCGACTCTTTACATCATATCCATTCTGTTAACCTTTTATAGCATCAAACTTTCAATAATATTACCAATTGTAATGATTCCAACTTTATTATTGTTGAAGGGTCTCTTCGGTAAGATTGATAGGTAATAGAGGTATCCATTTCCCAGATAATAAATGGAATATGGAATTTTAATTAAAGATATGGCAGATAGGACCGATCTTAACGTTGAGATAAGTTAATATCCTTATAGTATAGATACCAAAAAAGGAAGAATAATTACACTAATAAGAACATCCTACTAAATAAGATTGGCTAAATTACTGTATTAGGAGAAACCAGATGCAACAAGATTAGGGGCTAGTCTAATCACATTTGAATATGATGTTTTGTTCTTTAATTAAGAATTTAATGGGGGTAGAGTACTCAGGCAATAAATGAGAATATTGTAATTATGGCAATGATATAATTCCTGGTTTGTTTGAGAAGTTAATGTCTGCTATAAATGTAGCAGTAGTATTACTCACTTTTAGTTGTAAATATTTGATCACTACCCTACTTCAATACAATGCTAACATTCTATTGAATAACACACCCAGGTGAGGGCCGGATGCTTACTTGATGGATATTGAATACTGGGTATATCTAATTATCTACGACCTCCAAGGCCGCCATGTTCACCTCCGCCATTCTGTGGTGAAAAGCCTCCGCCATAGTGTTCATGTGTAACTCCGGTGTGATGGACAAATGTCCCACTATCACTTGGTTGCACATGATTACCAATATTGTATATCGCATAGTGGCTGTGAGTACCACTAGATTGATTATCATAGGCGGTTCTGCTATCTATTCTATTATCATGAATCACCTTGTTACCATTATCATCATAATGCAATTTCTGGTTATGATTGTTATCTACATAATAGTACTTACGACCATCATTATCGTACCAATAGTGGTGACCTTGAGCATTGGTATAATAGTTATTACCATTTTGATCCTTGTAGTAGTTATTACCACTGTCATCAGTGTAATAATAGTTGTCACCTCCATCGGAGTTGTCGTTATCTTCATCGTAGTAAATTGGTAGACCATAATAATCATAATCATCTACAATGGTCTTATTAACAATGTTTGGTACTGTAGTATTTTGTCCCAAAACTCTTGTAGATGTTCCTAACATAGGTACTGTTACAAGAAAAATTACAGCAATGGATGTAAATCCAAACTGGTTACCTAAAATAGATCTTTTATCATTCATCACCGTCACATGCTATAAATTATATAAAGATATTGAGATACAACTGAATCAGCTTTGTAGTACAGTTCACGCTAGTGATTACAGCTTGAAACGTGAAGTTGGAGATCGTATTAGCTGAAATCATATCATAACACTCACAAATGCTGTTTTGGCATTAGTTATGACCCTGTTAATATTGAAAATTGTTGTACCTGATCTATCTAGTCCAGAAGCTTAAAATGAGCTTCCAAAACGATTAATTGAATTGGGGATGGATATTTGGAGCTAAGCAACTAGTTTCATAGTCTTAGGTTTTTGGATTGCTCATGAGGATCAATTTCACTACATCAAACGTGCGATTCGAATCCTCTTCTGGATAACTATCTTTTATTTAACGTTCATAGTATTCATGCCATTTTCTAATTCTAATTAGAAAATATGAAGATCAACAGATCTCATCGTCATATATGGAATCTATATTATGATAATTCTAATTTGGGCATACTTGCAATGGAAGTACGCTACAAAAGAACATCGTTTAGTAGATAGCATTCTCGAACCCAAATTCAAAACAATAGTGTCAAGAAGAGTAATTGTAGGATTAATACTATGCTCGATAGCGATTGCTATTTCATTTCTAAATACTCAAATATTTATTATATTATTTGCATTGATTTCTATATATTATCTCATACCTCTGAAATATTTTTGGCTTCGATTTACTAAATATAGGTAAAAACTATCATGTCAGATTTATCTGGCCTTATCATCATGATATTAGATCGACAGCACTTGAGAATGACTCGATGTTACATGGCCTGGAGTTTGTATGCTTGTTTTTTTAGATTATGGAAAAAGATTGCATGCTAATCAAGCTTTAGTTTGAATATACCCTACTTTCATATCTGGTTCTTGGGTACCACTCTTTGTCAGTTCTGATAAATCCAAGATTTATCTGAATGTGTTGGCAATTCTCAAACCATATCCATCATAATGATGATGGATGTTTCTTTATAGGTCACTACGGTTAAGTTCCATAACTGATTAAGCAAGAAAGATAATGCTACCTACTAGCTATATCTGCCATTGCATCAACCAAAGTCAACGTCACTAAGATCCATAGTATTTCTATAACCACTTTCTCTCAAGTGCTTAATTGTTCTAGGTGAAAAGTCAAATATCTTATTTGATATCGTGTTCTCATCATTTTTGCGGTTTATTCTTACAACTTTTTCTATTTCAAATTGTCCTATTAGCATGTCCGAGTATTTTCTAGGTTTGATTGCTTGGCCGTGGTTCATTGTATTTTTATTCAATAAATTATTGATGACATCATCTTTTGCACCAGCATCTTTTGCAATCTTGATCAATTCCCTTGCCAGATCCACATAGTCTGATACAAGCAACAAAGCCTGTTGCTCTCGTCCTGTTCTGTCTGAATAGGTTATGTCACTATTTCTGTTCATAACACCATCATGATCCAAAGGAATTGTGTCTTGTTTAACTGGATGAACATTGACGATACCTATCCCTAATCTTGGAACTGAATCTTTCAAACCTTTTACTTTTAGCCAATAAAGACGGTGCAGTCTAACAAGTTGTGTTAAGGGAGTGTTACTCATTATTCCTCCATCCCAAAAGTAGCGCACATTCTTTTCATAATTAGCGCTATTGCTATTGTAACTTTCTACTTCTAAGGGAGTATAACTATAATTGATAGGCACCGAGGCGCTTGCAATAACATGATCTGAAGTAATTCCGTCGTTATATCTAATAACATGTTCATGTCTAACTTCTTTTCCATCATGAGTAATATATTTTCCATATCCAGATTTTCTGGAGCCATCTTCCGTTTCATAACTATCAAATGTTACAGGGGCCCCTTCTGCTACGTCAACACTCACGAGGATGAGTCTTGGTTGAGGTAATGATGATTTCTCATCGAAACTTGTTGCGATAGGGAATTTTGCGAATCTCTCTAAACTTCTCTTTAGCGGTCCACTGTCAAAACGATACCATACATTTAGAGGATCAAAAAACCTAGTATCACCTAGCGGGGCTAAAGGGGAGAAGACTGTAGGTACTCCTGTAATCACAGATAGCTTTGATGAATAATATCTTCTTGCAGCTTCACCAGAAGCAAAACCGGGGTGAATATAGTTATGTAGAAAATCCCACCAAGCAGTAAAACCCGGAATACGGTCTAGTGGTGATTCCTTTGACAAATACTCCCAAAACTCATTTAGCCTTTCTGAAGAGCCTTCCCACGTATTATTTTCTGTCACATAGCTTACAAGTATTGCAGCATTTAGCGCACCTATTGATGTTCCAGCGACAATATTTAAGAATGGTTTATCTTTTTCTCCTTTTTCCTTGTCTGCTTTGGTAACCTTTTCATATAGTGCTTGGTAGGCTCCTGCTTCATATGCACCAAGTGAGCCTCCACCCTGTAAGACTAATGCTCTTTGGTTATCCTGATATATACCCATATGAACTGAGTTTGGATAGGATGTTATTATGTTGATCTATTACTGACAGACCTTGCGATAGTATGCTGAAGATACATGACCGAGCCTATCGAGATTGTAGTACGTTTTCCATGATTCTTGTACGTATAAGTTGGGACTCACTTTCATTAAAGCGAAATCCAAATCCTAAAACCCCCAACAATGCTGTTACTAAAATAAAAATTTTGAAAAAGTAAAAATTAAATTCGAGGATCGAGTGAGATTTGTGTAATTTATTATTTTCGAAAGTTAGGTCTACCTTTGATTACTATTTCATTTAATCTGACATTTCAAAGCATATCCATATCTTCGGATTTTAAATCGGGACTTTACCCAATATCCTGATTCTTATGCCAGTGAAGTATTGGACTCTATTCCACCTTGAATCATATTTTCACAATCCATTTTTGTGGTTATCATAATCGTGAATCGAAAATGAGTGAATGAACAGTCCAATTAATAAATAACAATATTTATATAATTATTAAGTAAAAAATTAGACTGTATATGACTGCAAATGAAAAATTCAAAAACATATATGAAAATGCATATCTTCAGCAGAAACAAGCGATCGGATCAAATTATACCCAGTTCAAAAGCATGATTGAAACCACATATCTTCAGCATATACAAGCGATCGAATTAAGTTATACCCAGTTCAAAAGCATGATTGAAACCGCATATCATCAACAAATACAAATTATCAAAACGAATGCTTCTATAATGAAAACCTATTATAGCATGTTTGGAAATAGCGAGATAGTAAAAAATATTGAAAAGATGGAATCTGATTTTTTAATTCTAAATGAGGAATCAAAAAAATCAATGCTCAGCCAGTTGGACCTCATTAAAGATAATTACCTCTCTAATGCTGCTAGATTAAATGAAGAATATCATAAGATACCTAACATTGATAAGTTTATTCCCAATCCTGATGGCTCAGTACAGTCCGATGGCAATTTAAAGAAATAATATTAGCTGGATAGTTTATTTCGCTCTTCATTTCATAGGTTAGCAGGTTCATAATGAAAAGAATAAATCTTTTTTTGCACATGTAGCATTCTACTTTAAAACAACTCTATTACATGCCAAGTTAACCCAATTTTCATTAGGAACCATATTCCAATTTAAGGTTTTGGCACCTGAACCGTTTGAATGTGAAGTGGTCTTGTTTGAAACCCTCTTGATTAAGGTGTTATCGACCACTAATCATTTTATCAGTGTTGCCTATTACATTAATTCTTAAGAAATATCTGATTTTGGAACAACGTTCGAACTCCGGCCCCTGTCCTACCATTTTTTTTAATATTGTATTACGATATCTGTTAATTCAAATCCAGTTTGGGGTAGCAAATATTCAAAAATCAAAAGGTTTAGCATCTATTGATACAAAGAAACTCTAATAATTGTCTCCTTGAGTAAGGCGCCGGGAGAAGGATTGTACTTAATTATGTACCTAATCATGGGAACAATATGTGCTCAATTGATGACATATCGGTAAGAAATTTCAAAGAATATTTAACTAAACAGAAACAGAGTCCTCATACCATTAGAAACAAGATCCAATATGCAAAGAGATTTTATTATGTTTTGCAAGAGGAAAACGCTCAAGATTTGATGTCTGTATCTCCGGAAACTAGACAATATGTTATGAATCATTATCATCTTTGTCAAAGTATGTGGGAATCTATGACCGATGGCAAACTTTAATCAAGAGATTTCAGTTGAAATGGCCAAAGAGGGAAGCGTATGCTGTATTTAAAGAAATTTTTAATGATTCTAATGAATCTTTTGCTGCCATGTTGAAATGGGTGAAGGAATCTGTTTCTATCCTGCCTGGAACTGTAGGGAATGTTATCCTCTTCAATACCTTGACGGGGCTGCGGCCCGATGAGGGGTACAAAGCAATGGATCTCATCAGGACCGATGAAACTGCATATATCGATAGAAAGAGGATTCTCCTAATGCGCTTTACATACCCGAAACTCTTTCTTCGAGTCTCCAAGAATGCATATGTAAGTACTATGAACGATGATATATTACAAATAGCTCAGAAAGCTGAATCGATTACTTCTTATGCTTTTATTAGAAGCACGTTCGGAAACTACTCTGTTTCGATGAATATGTACTACTGCAGAAAAGTCTTTGCAACATATTTGAGAAATGAGGGCGTCGAATCTGAAATAATAGATCTGTTGCAGGGACAGATATCTAGTTCTGTTTTTGTCAGGCACTATTAACGACCAGACCTCTCAAAGTTTGACCAGATCAGACAAAAGTTAACTAAACTACATGATTTGATTGTTAATTGACAGTACCGGTAGTGACTCAAGTGACACTATTTTTTATTCCCTTGACATCACAGTTTAGGATTGGAGGGGCCCTTGATTATGCACTAATGTTAATCATGATCTAATTAGTTTTGTTTCCTTTGTTGTTGTTGTCAAATTAAGTAGATTTGGTTTTGATGTTAGAGAGGAAGGGGAAGGTTCATTTGTTTTAGTATCATTTGTGTCACTAACATTTCATGGGGATCAGACCCAAAAAGCCACAAACTATAAATACTTAGTAGAAATTTTGTATAAAAAAAAGTACCATAATATTATTAAGCATATTATGAGAACTAAACGCGACGGCATACATTACTTCCTCAAAGGTCTTGCACCCCACAAGGTGTGAGGCCTTGTCAATAGTCGAAATTTTTGTAGTAACGTAATATTTTTAGAAGGTGTTTTTTTGCACTCCTGAACCAATGCTGTAAGAAAAAATACCCCTTTGTCCTTCTAACTATGGTATCTATAACGCTGATAGTATTTTTTCTAACAGACTGGCCTTTTACGTTAAAACGCGGTTTTTGAAATGACATTTTGCTATTGAACTATTGACGACGGTAACTATGTGTTTGACCATGTTAATATATTACACCGCCTTGGTCTTGGCACTTGCCAAACGATGGCCTTGTTATACCGAGTGTAATTGATAGTTTTAGATATTCTATTTTATAAAACATCCTCTATTGTCCAGATTGTGGCAGCAGCTTGTAGGTTGTTGAGCATTCCGGGCGTCCTATGGGACCAGCCGATAGCATCATGACCAGAATGATATAATTTGTTATCTTGCCCTTCTTAAGATTCATTCCGTAGACGACTTTAGGATAAAAAAAGATTATAAATGTTATAGTAGATTTAACTTGTGAATGTCTGAGTCAGCATTCCTAGAATCTAGTCATGCATTTGTCGATAAACTTTTGGATCTAGATAATGAACTGAAAGCCAGGATTTGTGAAAAAGATAAAAGTGCTGATGAAATCTATCAGCCGTATTTTGAGAGATTGTCATTATATGAAGAATCATCAATCCTACCTTTTAATGAAAGCGACAAGGTATTATTGCAGAATAAGAAGGAAGACATCTATTTAGAGTTGAAGTTGTTCAAGTTTAAGCAAGATATGAAAGAACAATTAGATGACATACAGACTCACCTAAATGATCTACAGAAAACCTTGTGAATTTAGGTAAACGAACAACTATGAATCTGAAAAGGTGACTTTCCTTAGTAACAGCGCATCCTCCATTTGACTGGATACTATTGCATGGGGTTGTATCATAATGTTTTTTCCAGTTATTCTGCAAACCGATTAGGTCAGCTGTAAGCAAAAATACCCCTTAGCGAATAGTATCTAACTCAGTAAAGATTTATTACTAGCATTCAATCCAGATGCTACATTTTCAATCTTGTGTTTTTCCTAGTTTGGTATCAATTTCAATTAAATATCTTTGCTAACAACGATTCAACTCTAAACCCGTTTTCTTGAAAATTTAGTATAAGAAAACCTTTTAGAATTGCATTTATATATATTATATATTGATACAAAGCATCGATCGATACTATTATATTAAATTCAGCAGTGTAAATAGAAAAAAAGTACAACATGCTTTCAATATTCTTGCAATTTTCACAATTATATCTACTCTTGTTCTGGGCTCTGCCACTTCAAGCTGGAATGTGTATGGCCAATTAAATGAAACTGATTCGTCAACAGAAAACGAAATTCAATCTATTCCACAGACCACTCAAGAAGAGATCACTGAAAGGGCAAATGAGCAAACTACATCAGAAACTGGTTCTGAAGAAAATAGTTCCGGTATTATAAATGATGAACAAAACATAGCCGGCGGTTCAAATACACTGAGTGGATCTTCTAATATACAACCTGATGGGGATTGTTTGTTTGACCCATCATTACCCAAATGTGCTCCTGATGAAAATGGTAATTGTCCTGAAGGCTTTAATATGAATGAGGATGGTCAGTGTTTTCCACAACATGATGGTTGTCCTGATGGATATCATAGTGTAGATGATGATGAAACAGGACGCTGCATTTCAAATTCCGAGGGCTGTCCATCTGGGATGATTTTTAGACCTGACATGAAAACATGCGGATATAAAGAAGATGTGTGCAAAACATATCCTAACCTTGCAGACTGCAAAGTAGATGATGGTGGAAACGGTGGATCGAATACTCTTGCTTACAATTCGGGATATACCTATGGTTGTTCTGATGCAAAAATCGATGATCCTTCTGAGAGATACATAAATCAAGCAGGCAAGGGCCCCAGCTTTCACACATCAGAATTCATGAGCGGATACAGTGATGGATTTGAAATATGTTCTAATGGAAGCAACCAGCCGCCATCTAATTCAAAATGAACTTTCAAAGGCATTGTTGAAGTTACAAACCAGTCACCGATGGATACATACGGTGGAATCACAGTAAACGTGGGCAATTATCCTGACAATATCTTCAAACCGGAGTATGATATCTATTTCCCAGCGGGCCAATCTGTTTCAAAGACATTTACATTTAAATCAAGCGATGTTCCTGTGGGGACTGAATTTGGGGTAAATCTTGACTATGGTGATGACTATAATCAGTACATATTTGGGATTAACACTCCTGCAAAGAAACCCGAGTTGGTTCAATTCTTTATCTCTTAACTAATTATCGCCTTTTTAGTCTATTAAGAGGAACAAATTCTGTTTTTATAATTAGAGCTCGCTATTTTTAGAACGATTTTCCAAATGTGATTTGATAACACAAGAGTTGACCAAACTACATAATTACTAGCAAGAGGATGTGATATCGTTTCTAAAGAGAATGGGTGTGATTACCTCCAGGCCTTTTAATTGAGTTGAATGATGTATGTCTAAGGGTACCGGAGGTGTAACTTTCTTCCAACTTTCGTGCAATCTGGTTTCAACAGTGCTGTAAGAAAATTTACCCCTTAGTCCTCTATTTAGTTAAACATCTTGCCAAAGTATTTATCATCTTTTTTACAATTTTGGGAACATAAAGGCATAAAAAATCTGTCGACCCTTTCATGAGAGTTTTGGCGACGGAACGTCTTTACCATAACTTTTGACATTTTCATGTTGACAAATTAGATATTGAGTAGAGTTCGAAATGTGGCCCCAACAATGTCATAAACCTTGAACCCTCAGTTAGAGTTAATCGATAAAGTCTAATCCATTGACATCGGTTTTAACTTTTTTCTCTGAAATCTTTTTAATTCCGTTTATCAGTTTTTGATTCTGCAAGACAAGACTAAAAAGAAAAAGAACAGAAATGGTAGATTCTGAAACTTTATCGATTAGCGTCTTGGCCGCCCTTTCATCCAAACTATTACAACAATTAACTAACATGTTTAGTAACTGTTCTCTATCATCTTTTTGAAGGGCGTATAGCAAACCGCGCCACCTTTCACAGGTTTTATCAAACAATGTTTTTGCTAAAGGTTTCTCTCTATCCAATACAACCAATTTCTGATTTATGGAATCCTCAGTGACATTAACCTCCTCTTTACAAAACTTCAAGAGTGTTTTATATTTATGGAACAAAGCACCCATCATAATAGGCTCAATTGGGATTGGTCTGTTAGAATTAGAGAGATATTGTGTATACAATTTGGCGTTTTCAAATATCGTGTTAAAGGCTTCTTTCTCTTTCTTGGATGATAGTTCTTTCTTAAATTCGGACCAATTCAACCGCTCGATTTCAATCAAATATCTAAATGAAGGAATACTTCGACCCATTTGATTTGCATATGTCATACTAAGATTTATCTACTACGCAGTGTAATTATGCGTATTGAGGACTAGACAATTCATATATTCACATCGTCAAATTACAGAATACAAATTATCATTTACCTAAAAGAGCAAAAATGTTAAGTTACTATATGTCAGAACCTGATTTATCTAGTGCAAACTCTAAAGCCCGGATCTCCACTTGTAACTCTGCTGTACAATATTCCTCAGTATTACAAAACATTTTAGCTTCGTAGAGTTTTGCTTGCAGTGCTTTCTTTGTCTTCGTAATAACCATAGGTGAACATAGTTTTTTAGATAGAAACGAATGGCTATCTCTTTTTATGTTTTAGTACTCGGCATATTCGTCTATGGCCTTTTGAGTCAAGTAAATGGAGTCAGCGTCATCTGGATCTACAAATATGTAGCCAATACTAATCAAGTTATCTCTGACATGTTGTCTCAGCTCCAAATCTGACTCTTCCTTGTTGTACCTGCCCCTCGTCTTCTGCAGGCGTCATTATAGATATCAACAAACTTTACTGATACTTTCAATTCTTTGTTAGTACTTTCAATTAAAACTTTGACAGATGTTAAGGGTCAGACTTTGTACCTTCTCAGAAATATCTTGTTGTTCCAATTATATTGATATGATAAAATTCCTTATAAGATACTAACATGGTTGTTCAATCTCAAGGAAATTCGAAAAAGGTTAACAGAGGAACACAAATACGTTTGATTAAATAGAAAAAGCTTAATTCTATATCTTCCATAGACAACTAATATTACTATGTTATCAAAAGCAGTGATTCTCTATCTTCAAGGTCAAAAACAAGTTTCTCAATCCTATGAAAGAAAGTTAAAGTGCTTGATCAGAAAGAAGATGGCGGTTTTGCAAAAAGAACTTCCCTTGCTGTCAAAACTATTTGGCGACGGTGTTAATTCTTTTATGGACATTTCAACTACTACAAAACTGGCCGCCCCAAGTGCTAAAGACAAAAGAAGTTTTAACCCGTCTAGTCAGCCATTGACTCCTAACAACAGCGCTACCAAATTTAGTAATCTGCAAAAAAATGAATCCATATTTGAAAATGAGAAGCTCGTGGCCCGTGAGGGTGTCGAGGGTTCAATGAGCTCTTCCAATGACCATCCATCATTCAACGCTACGAAATTCAGTAATATACAGACCAAATGCGCTACGAAAAACAATTTCGACGAGAAAAGGCGCCGGGAGAGGGATTTGAACCCTCGAGGCCCTCACGGGCCACAAGCTATATAGTTTCCTAATTTCCAGGCTTGCGCCCTTCCAGGCTAGGCGACCCCGGCTTTTGATTAAATGATAATTGTCCTCTTTTTATGTATATCTAATATTAATTTATATTTTAAAACTAACTCATCTCTATCCTGTCGATCATCCGACCGGACAACAAATCAAATTTATAAATCTTTGAATGGCCGGTGCTACTCTTATGATCTTGAACATCCGAATAAAATAGAAAATTTTGATTACATTGAGTACATACCCAAACAATATTTAGATCTTTGTCATTCATGTCTTTGTCTAAGCATACGATTCAAACATACGATATAAGCAGTTTGAAAACAAATAATGTTAATTTATTTTGATTATTCTTTAGTAAAAATATCTCCAATTATTATAACGATAAACTGTAAATAACTATTTTAATACGGCGCTGTTCAGAGTGTTTATTACATGATATTTCTATGTATTAATCAAACTCTCTTGACATCCTTTATAAAGGATTGCCATAAATTATAAAGTACATTTTTTGGATAGATTAATAATTGTGGAAAATTCTCCACATTCTTACACCATGATAACCACTAAATGATCATGCCGCTTTACTTTGAGATCAGATTTGTTCCTTTGTGAAGCAAAAACAAATCCTATCATAACTAAATATATGTATCATTACTCAATATAAGGATTAGTTCATGGAATGGTTTATTACAAATTTTTCTTGTCTAAATATTTGATATTGTTAGTGTAAATTTAATACTTTAAAAAATTTTAGGTCACATAGGATTTCTTTGACGCGGTCCTGAGGAACTTACATTTGCATCATTCAACCATATATCGAAACTAAAAAAGTAGAAATCAATTTCATCTCAAAGTTATATGACTAAATTCAAATTTTTGTAATCTGTCTTTAAAACATTCTGATTATCTGGAATCTAAATAGATTAATTTAACTTGGATTTATTCTATAATCTTTTAACAGATTAAATGACAATACGTCATAGATTTCATACAGGTTAATTTATTTCGCTAGAAATAGCATACTTTTAAATGAACGCATTTCATCGGACATTATAAGAGTATGAATAGGGTTAACGAACCAGTTGTGGCCTTGCTTCCTCATTTGTTCTTACCCCTAGGATTATGTCCGCAATTAGGTTGTAACTAAAAGTTATTTTTGATTTAGAGTTGTCATTATTATAAATTTATCCACGTTACAATGACTCATTAATTCAATACAACATAAAATATGGATATGGATTCAGAATATACATTCTCCAAACATTGTAAATGGACTCCTTTCAGTTCGTTTGGTTACAAATCGTGCTGTTTAGCGTGGATCTTTAAATGATTAACTTATAAATTTCAGACCTACAAGATTATCCACATTGGTTCTAAAATTAGGTGTTCATGTGTCTATTAGTGGTGGTATTTCAAATTCAGTTGATAACGCACTAAAAATTGGATGTTCAGCTTTTCAGATATTTACAAGAAGTCCTAGACAGTGGAAGACTAAGGAACTGACTTTATCTGAAACCGAAATGTTCAAGGAAAAATTGGGTAATAGTTCAATTGATCCTGAATCCGTTGTTGTACATATGCCATACTTGCCTAATCTGTCGGCACCTACCAGTGAAATGTATGAAAAATCAATATTAGTATTGACAGATGAAATAACACGTTGCAATATGTTGGGCATACCTTATCTTGTTATACATCTGGGAAGTCATCTAGGTCAAGGAACTAAAAAAGGGATAAACCAACTTGTAAATGGGTGTACAAAATCATTACAATCATACAGTGACCTGGGCTTACCAAGTAACAGAGTTAAAATCCTTTTGGAAAATAGTGCGGGACAAAAAAATAGTATTGGAAGCCAAATCGAGGAAATCCAAAGCATATTCAACATTCTTGGGAAAACTGATTATGGGTTGTGCATAGACACTTGCCATTTATTTGCCGCAGGCTATGATTTATCAACTGAAAGTGGTGTTTCAACCCTTTTTGAGAAAATAGATAGCCAAATTGGTATAGAAACCATAAAAATAATTCATTTAAACGATTCAAAAGGAGATTTGGGATCTAACCTTGATAGACACTATCACGTTGGTTTAGGAAAAATTGGAGGAAATGGCTTAAGATATATAGTAAATTATAAGAAATTAAACAAGGTCCCATTCATTATGGAAACGCCTATTGACTCGGTTAGAAATGATCTTGATAACATTGGATTCGTAAGAAATGTCCTGGGAAATTGATCGTAATTGATAATCATGATTGCTGTAATTTTGCTTTCATATTCATAAGATAAAATACATGACTATTGAGGATGGCTCATTTTTGTTAAACAACTATATGGATTACTCATTCTATTTGATCAAATTAAGAAGCTTTATTATACAAAAATACTTTTCCATGATCAAAAACGTAGCGAATATTAGGATTATTTCATTTATGCAATATATTTGTAATTGATTTTAGGGTTATAATTTAATTTTAGAATTCTAATACGACTTTACATCTGCAATAAATCATATACTGTTCAATATTGTAATTATTGGTAAAATTTTGGATTTCAATATAAAAATATTACATCGTGTATGTGAATAAAATATAGTTTAAATAGCATGGTACCGATATTATATATACCAGACCCATTAACAAGCTCCACTGAAAGAAGGTAGTAAAGGCAAAGTCTATTGGTATGCATACTAGGTAAATCCCAGTTTAGTGCTGATGTTCATGCCTTGTAAGAAATGATCAACCATTTTAAGAACTGTTACCCTTTGCAGAGCCTTTATTACCTTTTAAAAATATAATTCAACTCATACTAATTTACAAATTTGATTAGAGATTTTTCAAAAAATATTTTTTCGCTGTCTGCAAATCAATATAATTATCAGGATTCTTTTAGTTTTAATCCTTAATAGCTTGGTTTCGAAATTTACATTTCTTGAATTAATAGTTAGCTCTTGATTAAAAGTAAGATGTTAAGAGTCGCTGATCAGCTATTAAAAATCAAGTTTTCAAGGATGTTTGATACAGATTCTCTATTACTATTAAACTTATTAATCAAGATAGTTAACCAGATTTATGATACGAATAAAGGAGGGAAAACCTAACTCGGACCTATCTGAGAAAGTATTTCTTGTGCTTGACAATCATAGCGAAATAATTTACGATTCTTATCCTGTTGTTATTAAACCACCTAACATGAACCATCTTATGTACAAGGCGTCAATTATGGAAAAACAAATAAAGCAATGGTAGTGATTTCGGTTAATTCTTATTAAAAGATGTATATATCAATCATGTCATCATAGTACAGGGTAGATACATGGTCTCTCAATCTTATGAGAATAAATTCGGTATAAAATTATCGGATGATCAACGAATCAGCAATCTTGATAGTAATGGATTGATCAAAACTGAGGAGTTAGTGCAAAAAATTCCGTTATATAACGAAAAGCTTGACGTTACCAAAAAAAGTGAGAATGGCAACTTGAAAATTGAAAAGAAATGGATCACAGTGAAGAAGGAAATCGAGATTCCTTTAAAATATGAAGAGATTTTCATAAACGACAAAGTTTTTGATTCTTATAGTGACAAGGAGAAAGGTGAAATTTTCTTCCAAATAAAAAGCAAGATATCTGATGCATTTCTACGAGAAAGAACTGATGAGAAGGACAACAAACAGCCTGATCCAACTGGTAGCGAGGTAGAAATTGTTTGCTGGGAACCCGAAGGAATGGAATTGAACAAGAATGTAATAAGTGAAAAAGCTATTTCGCTTTCATATGTTACATTGAGCGATCAAACAAACATCCAACAGGCCGATCAAACAAACATCCAACAGGCCGACCAAACAAACATCCAACAGGCGGCCGACCAAACAAACATCCAACAGGCGGCCGACCAAACAAACATCCAACAGGCGGCCGACCAAACAAACATCCAACAGGCGGCCGATCAAACAAACATCCAACAGGCGGCCGACCAAACAAACATCCAACAGGCGGCCGATCAAACAAACATCCAACAGGCGGCCGACCAAACAAACATCCAACAGGCGGCCGATCAAACAAACATCCAACAGGCGGCCGACCAAACAAACATCCAACAGGCGGCCGACCAAACAAAGACTCAAGAGACTTTTGAACTATGGGGTGAAGAAATTATTATAGATAAGAAAATGGTTAAACTAGCCGAGATTGTTATCAAAAAGTATCAAGTGAACGAAAAACGGAAAATCGATGTAGAGGTCAATCGAGAAAAACTTACCTTAAAATTTCCTGGCAATTTCAAAGAAGAGATATCCTAATTCAGAATTTATTTTATTGGTGATGGTTAAAATCTCAATCCATATTATTTTATATATCTTCCTATAAGTATAATTTGTGCGTGTTAGTAACAATAAGGATAATATAGATTGGAAAAATGTTATTAAAAAAGAGGTAATTGGCACCGACGGTTTGGATTTGGGGGAAGTGGTAGAAACTGGCGATAATTTCATTGTGATACAGAAGGGGCTATTTAACAAGAGAAGGTTCGTAATACCAAAATCAACTGCTGAAAGTTTTGATGGAGATATACTCCGTGTTAAAGTAAACGAAAAAGAGTTAACGGGATATGAGGAAACAGCCGACCCTGCATTCAAGGACTATTCTAAATTTAAATCATCGGATATGTCCAAAGAAATGGAGACTAGAATTCCTGTAATAGGGGAGAATCTGCAAGTTTCAAAAAAGGTTGTCGAGGATAAGGTCGATATCATCAAGGAACCTGTTAAAGAAACAAAAACCGTTGAGATAGATTTGACGTATGAAAAAGTTACTATTGAACGTATACCATTTAACAGTGAGGAGACTGGAATAGAAAAATCTCCTGACCAAAACCAAGGACTAGGGGGATCTGATATTGAAAGGCCAGCAGCTTCTCAAACTCAATCTCTTCCTGACCAAAACCAAGGACTAGGGGGATCTGATATTGAAAGGCCAGCAGCTTCTCAAACTCAATCTCTTCCTGACCAAAACCAAGGACTAGGGGGATCTGATATTGAAAGGCCAGCAGCTTCTCAAACTCAATCTCTTCCTGACCAAAACCAAGGACTAGGGGGATCTGATATTGAAAGGCCGGTATCTTCTAGAACTCAAATTTCCATTCCGCTCAAAAGAGAGGTTCCGATAGTAATCAAGAATCCGTATGTTAGGGAAGAAGTAGTCATAAGAAAAAAGCCAGTGAAGGAAACCAAAATAATTACTTCAGATGTGACAAATGAGGAGGTTACTTTTGAGGACAAATCCAATCGCGATCTGACATAAAATTCGATTATACTTATTTATTGAGATAACTAATTTTAAGAGGTTCAATTATCTGATATTGAATAAAACTGCATTTGTTTGAAGATGCGAGAACCATTTTTATTGGGCATCACCAAGACTAGATTGAATATATGGCTTTTGATTAATAAGAGTAATATACACATTCATTTTTTCTCGTTTCATTTTGATCTAATTTCATACTATGCATTAAATTACTCAATATCATTAAAATCTCATTATTGAATAATTTTTATTGCAATCTAACTTATTTTATATTACATTTTTCATGAAAAAATTGCAAATAAAATATTTTTTGCCCACAAATAGATTTAAGGATCTGAATTTTCATATATGATTAATTATCGATGAATACCTATGATGAAATAATACAGCTAGCGCTAGAGAGAGGATTTTATTTTCCAAGCAGTGAATTATATTCTGATGCAAATGCTGGATTTTGGGAGTATGGACCCAATGGTGTAAGAATGAAGAATAAGTTCTTAGAACTATGGAGAAGAGAATTAGTTCGAAGAGACAACATGCTTGAAATAGATGGATCACAAATAATGAGCAAAAAAGTATTCATGGCTTCAGGTCACCTGACAAATTTCACTGATCCTATAGTTAAATGTAAGAAATGTTTAAGCTCGTTTAGGGCAGACAAGCTGATACAAGAGGTAGTCAAAATAGATGTACCAGAACGAATGGAAAATGAAAACGTTGATGAACTAATTCTAAAGAACAATATTAAATGTCCACTTTGTAAGGGAGAAATCTCTAAATCTGAACGATTTAATATGATGTTTAAGATAGAGATCGGTCCAAATCGAGATGAGGCTTACTTACGTCCTGAGACATGTCAATCTATTTTTGTCGATTTCTCTAGATTATTTAAAGTTAGCAGAGGAAAGTTACCATTAGGTATAGCACAAATAGGCAAGAGCTTTAGAAATGAAATATCACCAAGACAAGGACTTTTGCGGTTGAGGGAATTTTATCAGGCCGAGATTGAGATATTCTGTAATCCTGCGAAATTAAATGATTTGAATAAGTATGATGAAATAAAGAATACTCTTTTGAGATTTTATGATACTCGTATAATTGAACTATCAGTTGAAGAAGCATTAGAGCAAAAGATATTGCCAAATAAGTTAGTTGCTTATTATCTAGCATTACTTGTAGAGTTCTTTGATAAGACTGGAATAGATAAGAAAAGGACTAGACTCAGACGTTTGTCAGATCAAGAGAAGGCATTTTACTCTACCGTCGCATTTGATTTCGAGGTAGATACATCCATAGGATGGTTAGAATTAGTTGCATGTAACTATCGTTCCGATTATGACCTAAAGTCTCATTCGGCTACTAGTAAAACTAATCTTGAAGTAATGGATGACGATACTAAAGTATTGCCTCATGTATTTGAGCTCTCACTAGGAGTGGATCGGTGTATTTATTCAATACTAGAGCATTCTTACTTTATAGATAGGCAAAATGATGATCGAGTAGTCTTGAAACTAAGGCCATACATTTCACCCATTCACGCAGGTATACTTCCATTAGTAAAAAAACAAGAGTTTAAGGATAAAGCTGCTAAACTCTTATCCAATATTAAGAGGGATTTTGATGTTTTCTATGATGAATCTGGATCAATCGGTCGTCGTTACCGTCGTCTTGAAGAAATCGGAACCCCTTTTGCCTTTACAGTCGATCATCAAACCCTTGCTGATGACACCGTCACGGTCAGGTTTCGTGATACTATGAACCAGGAGCGAATTAAAATAGATGAAGCGCACTCGTTTCTGTCCAAACAACTGTCTACCTTAACATAATTTGAAATTTTTGCGCGTCGCTTACCAATATGCACTATCTGTTTCATCGATGTGATTTTTCTGTTTGTTTTTACTATTCCTGTCTTCTAAATATCCTTTATCCTTTTTTTCCTTCATATATTGTATATAATTCATAATTAGTGACTCTTCCTTAAAGATCCCCTCCGCCGCTATGACTGAAGGAGTTCTTGTAGTTGGTAACTCACCACAGCAACTTTCCTCAAATTTCTTTATGTGGTATTTGACGAATTCCATTCCATTATTGATGAATAGTTCTACTATTTTTTGTGATTGGGGTGAATCATCAACTAATATAATAGGTTTTCTGGCTCTCAAATAAATCCCTTGTAATATCATTCAGGAAGGACAATCAGTTTAATATTTTTTCGATTATATTTTATCATAATATGTCTTTATTTTGAGAATTCACTTGAGCAATAGCAAACTAAAAATAATTTCAATTTATATAATAAATTAAAACACACTTGAACACGCTTTTAATAAACAACTTTTCACCCTTCATAGGAGACATTGTAGAACTATTGAATGAGCTTGAGAATAATTTTGAATGCTATGATTGTAATCAAATTCATGCCCTTGACACCCATTTAGAGCTTCTTGAGCGATTTGATAATGTCATCTTATCAGGTCGTCAACAAAACTCCCCACTTATTAACAAGATAAATTCTCGTATTGTAAAGGGGTGTTTAGTATTGGACAAACCATTGTTGGGAATTTGTTATGGGGGGCAGATTCTAGGACTGACCCTTGGTTGCACATTAAGAAAAATTCAAAAAATTAAAGATACAATAGAAATTGATCTAATAGAACCAACTCCTATACTTGAGGGCTATAAATCAGTTAGGATGTATGAGAGCCACAATTTCTGCATTTCAACTCTGTCCGATGATTTTAGGTTGTTGGGAACTTCTTCTCACTGCAATAATGAGTTATTCTGTTTGAATAAAAAACCATTATTTGGAACGCAGTTTCATCCCGAAAAGAGTGGCAAGCCCGGAAGGGACCTTTTGGAGAACTTTCTCAACATACATTAGGATTACCGTGCCCAATTTCTAAATAGGTTAGGCGCTAGCATTATGATTTTTATTTGCTATCTACTACAGTTACGCTGTGTACAAAAATGAAAAAGATAATAATATTCAGATATCGCTTCCCCTTGTTAGTAAAAATGAAGATAATGTAGTTTTTCCGCTTGTAATAAATGTATTAACAAAATTCTGGGGTGAAATAACACCAGATGACGAAATATCAAAGAGAACTACTCTATATGCGAATCATAGAGGCACTATTTTTATAGAAGGGTTAGAAATTATTGAAAAAAAATTCAATTTATTATCCAAAGTATATCGAGGCTCTTTAGATGATCTGAAGAAACGACTAGGTCAAGGGATTCCTCTAATCGTTATCTTGCCTGGTATAAATGACACTATCCAATTTGCTACTATTGTGACAGGTTATGATCCTGAGGAAAAAAGATTAATAACCTATGTTCCTGAACCTGATTCATTTGGAGCCATTCCAGAAGAAAAATTTTTTAGCGAATGGGCGCAGGAGGATTTTTTAACTATGATAATATACCCGGAAGATGCCAAAGATATACTCAAAAACAGTTCTTTTATGTTTGAAAAAACTAATCGAATTTCTTTAGAAGCTGAAAGATTAAAAATCCAAGGTAAGACCAAAGAAGCTTTAGAATTGCTTACAAAGTCACTTGCCAGTAACGATGAAGGGAAAGATAATCCACAATTGCTGTTAATGATCGCAGGGATTCTTAATGAGAAGGATGATGAAAAATGTGTTGAACTTTATGAAAAGATTATAGAACTAAATCCGAAATTTTATTTGGCACATAGGGGAATAGGGAATTATTACCTTAAAAGGAAAAATTATTTAAAATCTAAACGGCATTATCTAAATGCGATAGATATCAACCCATCACGCTACGGACCAATTTACAAGAACCTTGGTATTACTTACTTAAACCTTGGTAACGACGCATCTGCAAAAGAATCGTTTAGGGAATATCTTCAACGTGTCCCCAATGCTCCTGATAGGAAAAATATTCTCGATTTTATAAATTCATAATTGTTGCTCTGACAGAAGACCGTTATTGTGATAGATCAAGTTTACATGACATCAATATGAGCAACATAGATTTTCGCTTCTCTACAGATAATAAACATGCTATCGTGATGGAGCCTACAATCAAGTCCATTTCATTCATGAAATTCTTGAAAAAATCAGCCGTTGCATTGTTAAAATCAAATAATTATAAACTAGAGTCGATCAAAACGGAAGGATTCTACTTGATAATATTCTTACACGATGATTCACAACTAGTTCAAGCTACTGAGTTATTAAGGAAAATATCTGGACTTTTATATATTTTCATAGGTGCTGTCATAAAGCTTGAATACGTTACTTTATCAAATAACGTTTTATCAATAGCAAATAAATTATTATTGAATGGTGAAAAATACCTTATCAAGATAGAAACTTCAAAATTGACGGAGTCCAAAGATGATGACTTTACATATTTTAGACATGATCTTGAGTTTTTTATTCAAACTGAATTATCTAGCAAAGCACTAGACCTTGTACCTGTACAAGATGAATCTCAGGCCGATAAAATATTGTACATACTAATTGGGAACAAAATAGCATTCATAAGCTTATTAGTGCTTAAAGGTTCTGATTGCACGCCTTTTAATTTCTTACAGGATATTGTTTTATGTCCTGTTTATGATGATAGTTCTCTACTGTCACTAGTACAGGTTTTAGATTCAGGTTATATGCCGTTACCAATAATTTTCTTTCGTAATCGAGCTCTACTGATAAAAATAATAAGAAAATTTGATGAAATAATTAGGAACTATCCAATTGGTTCCATTACATTCTATTTACACCCTATGAACTATATACAGCTGCCGTCGGTCCGACATATCAATAGAGCATCTGAAGATGATAATATATCTAAGGAATGGAGGAGCCAAGTTCTAAGATTAGTATATGAACAAGTTATCATCAAGATTCTGCTAAATTCCAATTTTGACTCTATGTTTATTAGCTTTCCATTTGTTCCGTTTATTCATCCCAGCTGGTTTATAGAGAAAAACATTAAGCTGTTCAATGAATCAAAAAAAATACTCCTTACACCACTTCTTTTTAGTTTTACTCCACGAGCATTTGAAAAGAAACTGACAACATTGATCGATACAAACTATACCATACATCAAAATACTCTAATCCGAAATTATTTAGTTGACAATGAACCAAAGAATTTTGCCAAGGTTGTGGACAAAAATGCAAACTCTATTGACCAATTGAATTTTAAGAAATTTTCATTTAACGTACGAAAGAACGATATCCTTGACATTCTGGATTCCATCTAGTTTGTTACTTATTTCCATCAATTTCGATACCTTGTCTTGGTAAGAATTATCACAAATTAATTCGTTTAGCGCATCGATAAGTATGGTTTCATTCATTGTCTTTGAATTAATCGCCTTACCTATGCCAAGTTTCTCTATTTTGTAGGAATTTGCCAATTGCTCTCCGTGACTTTGAATAGGAATGGAGATAATTGGCTTTCCATATTGAATAGCTTGTGATATGGCTGTGTGTCCTCCACGCATAATAATGACATCCGAAAGAAAAAAAATTTCGTCCTTGTATGGACACCACTCAAAATACCACATATTACTAGAAATTTTTTTGGGAATCACCTTGCCGTTTGACTTTCCTTCTGAGAACACAAATTGAAAAGATGGCGCCTTCTTGAAAACTTCGATGAGCTTCATTATTATTGGTATCCTGGTTCCCATGGGTCCACTAATGTGGACAAAAATAAGCGGCTTTTTACTGTCAATTTGTAGAACTTCCTTTGCTTTAGAAAGGCTATTTTCAGTAATTTTTGCTCTCGGGGTTATGAATCCAACGTAATCTAATTTAGATTTAATTGATTTTACAGAATTTATTGTGCCCTCTGATATAGTGTAGGGAGGAGGTAAGTCAGGTATTAGAATTTTGTCTGACATATTCCAAAAACCTCCCATTAACTCGCCATTGCACGTTTCAAATAATCTCGCAGCCTTAAACTCTCGCAGTCTGGGAGTTAGTAGAAGTTTGATCTGATTAATTATCAAGATTTTTGGTAAGTTTAATATTCTTGCGGCTATAAGGGGGGATAATCTGGAATCAGATATAATAATATGGGGATTAAATCTCTTTATGTATCTTATTTCCTTATTTACTTGAATAGGTAAATTGACCAGCCATTGTGGTATCTTATTGATGTTACTCATAACTGAAAATTCGCCATCCCTCCCCCACATGAATTCTACTGGAGGAACTTTTTCACACTCAAATCCTTGGCTCAAGATATAATTACGGGCCTCACCAAAGGATGAGAAGCGCAATTCGATGCCGGGTTCTTTTATATTTTCCGCTAATATCAAAAGCCTGCTGGCGTGACCTAAACCCACGCCATATGGTGCCAAATAAACCCTTTGCATCATAAACACGATTTTTGAAGAGACTAAAAAGTGTTCAGTTGCTAAGTCTCATCTTCATGCTGATAGCAACTGTAGGCAAAAACGCAATTATCAAAAAATCTGGTAATTAAAACAATAATTATTGATTTCTGAACTTTAGATACATAATATTACTGCAGACCTTGCCCAATTAAGCATACATACATCCTATTCTTTAATTTTTTGACCATTTGATTTGATTTTAGAAATTTCAGGAATCATCCAGATAAATTTTGTGTGAATGCAGTTATTAGATTGATCTGTTTCACATTGCAATTCCCCATTTACATAAAACACATCAACTAGTATTTTCTTTTTGACGTCTTTAAGGGTTATTCTATTTCCTTCATAGGAATCAACCGATAAAGACGGAGCAACCCTTGATAGGAATTCCTCTTTCTCTAAATATCCTTTCAAAAATTCGTTTACATATTCCTTAATATTTAGGCGTTTTTGAATTGCTCTCTCTTTCATCTTTTGATAATTCTCTACAAAGATCTCCACCGTAACTACACTTCTTCCTCCTCTCTTAACGGGCATAATTCACAATAGCATGTGCTCCCGTTTAATAATTTCTACTAACATGTGATAAAATATAATTAGATATTATTATATATTATAACATAGATTAACATGTTATAATATGTTGATAAAACTAATATTTTTATTGTATTTGACCCTTACTGTGCAAGGCGAAAAGATATGGAAAACAAAACCCATTCGTAAATCAAGAGGCATTCAAAGGAACAAAAAACTACGTAGTCCTAAAAAAAGTAGACAAAACGCTATATTTAGAAGTCAATCATGGAGGATAAGAAGTTTATTTAGGTATTTACCACGCGTCATAAATTTCTACGGTTCAGCAACTTTTGATACCTCGGTTCTGTTGGCAATCTTGCTGTTTATATTGAAAAAGTATTTGCTATTATTAATTTTAGCTATTTGTAGAGTAATAGATAGCCTTTTGAAAGAGGACATTAATGGAAATTAAAATGACCTTTTTTTGATTAGGACACATACATTATTTAGAAAACTATGATTGTTATGTCTTCACTAATAACCTAGATAATAGATCTCGTGCGTAATTAGTCCAAACATCTTTATGAAAAGATGTGTGAATATATCGCAATCTCTACATTATTTTAGAGATACAAGAAGAAAAATCAAACGATATGTATTGCAGATGAGGTTGAATATGTTGTAGACCGTTTAATTACTTATAAATGTGAGCTGGTATAGATATATTAAGGAAAATTAATTAAGAGAATGTGTCTCAAGTGACACAGGTTAATCTTTCTCGAAATACAAAATTTTCCTGCTACCGATAATAAAATTCAATCCAATCACCCGATTGTGCACTAATATTAGATAATATATTAACCAAGTTATAAAAGATAAAAGATAAAAGATAAAAGGGAATCTGGATTGGTTGCAGGGTTTTTATAATATTAAAAAATTAAATCGATGTTTTATAATCATTTGACCGATATTTAACACGGCTCATAATTGTTGCTGGTTTTTATTAAAAATCCTAATTATCTTACAAGATTGAGTTAATCAGACTTATGTAGTTAGCCAAAAAGCTTTGTGTCCTTCTATCTTTTAGATAAGCCTGTCCTTCCTTTCTTCCTTCCTTTGCTATCGCATGTTGTGAAAGGTTATCCACAAAACCATTACTTACTTTTCAAATCGTTCACTGGTCTTTTAATCAAACAGTTTGATGACATCTATCAAACGATGGAATCAAAATACCAAACATGATAAAACGTCTTCTGTCTCGTAGAAAAGATAGAGAAAGAGAGGAAGAGCAGTAGAAGTAGTAGTAAGGCAGTTTGATCTAGACATAAAAAACAGGTTTGTTATGATTTTAGTTTAATATAACTATACATCACCTATACCTTGACCTATACCTTGACCTTGACCGGATACTTGTTTGATTTAGACCAGAGTACAGTATGTAGAGACATTTAAAAGATTGATGGCTTGATGAGACAGTGTACCAATTCTTCAAAAACTATCAGATGACTAAAAGATTGAACAGACCAGAGGAGGAAGTTGAGCAGTACTTTCCAGGCTTCATGGCTTTTAGACTACAGAGCAAGAAATATCAAGACCAAAGGACAGGATGAGAAGAAAAATACACTACTCTGGCAAGAAGAAAAAACATGAAGTAAAGAATCTACACAGTAAACGAACTCGGTCTTAATCTACAAATCAAAACATAAGCAGGTAGGTAGATAGGTAGGTAGGAGACATGATTACAAAATATACAAGAAGAATCATCCTGTTATCCCAAAAGATGTTATTAATACATTTGATCGAGGATTCCTAAGCTAGGAGTACAAAAAGACTATCCAAAACACAAGTCCCTGAGAGGATGGTCTACATTTAACACAAAGTTTTGAAACGTTATCTTGCGTTCATTTAACACCTTAAATTATTTTGATTTATCTTGCCCTTAGTCTTTTTATATTCGTTTTGACTGACTTTTTCTATGAAGACCTATCGTATCGATTCCATTTGGTCATTTTAATTGCTTATCATCTATCTATTTGATAGATTGATCAGTTCATCTCATTTCATAAATAATTGCTATTTGAAAATGGGGCATTATCTAAGCGTCATTATGAATTCTTTTTTTATCTATTTGCTAGATCGAGAAGAGAGCATTTTAGGTAAGGGCCGATTTATGTCTATTTATCTTGAATTTAATACTAAGATCTTGGAAAATTGGTATCGCTCATTTGGTCTAAAAAAATATGGATTAGAGTTAAAGTAATAGATGCTTGAAATAACTCTGTCTTTTTCAAAGCATTCAATTAGCATAATAGTAAAAAATAGAAGTAATTTATCTTAACTAATCGCTATTAGTCAGATTCTTCTGCATAAATCAATTTCATTTCATCGAAAGTGAGTTTCTCTCCGCTCGACATTTTCTTCATGGCGACCTCCTTTAGCGAATTCCATAGATCTTGATTTTCTCTGTTTTTGCGCATTTTGTCTTGAGGTATTTCGTGCCTGATCTTTCTTTCTGGACTATAACGTCTCTGTCTCTCTGAAGAATGCTGTAACCTATTTCTCTTAAACTCTATAGCATTAAGTTGGGTATCTACCATTTCTATCTTAGCCCCGGCTTCTCTAACTCTGTGAATGACACCTCGTCTTTCTTCATAAAGTTCTTCCCTCCTATTCAACAACTCATCTAAATTTGACTTTATTTTACCAATTCCCTTTCCAACATCAGCTTTTTGGTCAAATATTTCATTCATTTTTCCCTTAATGTCATCAAACTTTGTTGCCAGTGATTTGTACGTATCCTCCTTCTTGTGAATTACTTTTAGGGCATGCAACCTAGTAGCTATTTCCTTTGATTTTAAGACCAACCGTCTTTCTTCATCCTTTGATAATTTCTTTGTTTGAATGTCCCTCTCTATTTGCTCTAGTGCTTTTGTCAAATTTGATAGATTATACCTGTCTCTTCTAGACCTTGGACCTCCTCCGCTAGATGCTTTGGTATCCAGTGTTTTCATTCTTTTTCTTTCTTCAATCAGGTTGCTCTTTAATTCTGTAAATTTTGCATAATCTGCATCCTTTACTTCATTAATTTGTTTTAGTTTTAGTCTTTCAGCTTCTAACTTTACTCTTTCTTCGTCAATAACCTTCTTTGTTTCTTCAATACTTTCATTGATTTTCTCAATTTGGGTTTCCCCTAGTTTTTGTTCTTCTATTAATGATTTTTTGAAGTCCAACAGAGTCTTTTGATTTGAATCTATTGAATTTTCCGATCTATTGTCTTTTTTTGTCGTAGATCCTGAAGCTGCAGCAGAAGGAGCTGTAGCTGGATTTCCACTGTTCTGTTCTTGAACCACGCCGCTTACAACCTGTTAATATATGGAAAGATATATTTTTTCTGATTGCATTTTGGTTACCAGCTTCTCAAATCAACGAGGATGGTGGAATTCAAAGTCCACTGATAGGATTTTTGAAAAATAAATCCATTTTGAAGACTACATGGTACAAAGACGATGATTAACTTTGTTATTCATCGAGCCACTAAAAGTCAAATATCACCTTCAGATCTAAATATCGTCTTGATTTACTGCAGATCATGACTATATTTCAGACGATTGTGAATATCATACAAACATATATTTATATTCTATCTTGTGGATTAATAGATGAGTAATATGGATGATTTTGATAAAGATTTTCCAGGATTTGATTGGAAAAATACTCCCGCTTATAAACATCCAGGAGGAAAAGACTGTCCTTGTCCGAAGCACGAGTATATTAGAGAGCAAATTAATGTTGCCAAAACTTTAAATACAAATAGTAAAAATGTAGATACTGATAAAAAACCTGCTTCAAATGTTACCCTTAAATTTTGTCCTGATCATTATAATGTTTATTTCAAAGAAGTGATTCCTGCCATGCCTTTAAAATATAGAATAATTACCAAAATTGCATTGAAATTGGGAGCTGTAGTAATCCAACAAATTCCATATATGATGTCTGACAAGTGCTTTTATTGCAAATTTGGGTCAGGAGGTTTTGATAAAAAGGTGGAATTACCCCCAATTTAGTTTTATTTGATATCGGATTTCTTTAGTAGATTTTTTGCTAGGTTAGAATGATTAGATACTAGCACGAGGGCGGCAATATTTCTTACAATCACTGATAAATATGGTAATTTATCGTTTGGATTGTTTTTATACCCATCCAAAAAAGATTTTTCTATAATTTTATACTTTTCATTATCTAGGTCCAATAAACTAGCCAAAAAAATACCAATGTCAACGCTTTTTGTATACTCTGATGCATGGTTTTGTATCAAACCCAAGTCGGTTCGTATTATTTCTAAATCCCTTACTAAATAATTCTGAGCTTTGTTGTCAATGAAGCAAGAGCCGCTATTGTGTAGACTTCTCGTTATTGTGCCAACTTTGTAAACAATTTCTAAGTTGTGGCCCTTTTGTAAAAATCCATAGAGATTGCCGCCATCGATATATTCTTCAATGATGATGTCCTTATTGATTTCTATTAATCTAGGTGTGTGAATCCCTAGATCCTTCAATTTCTGTCTACTGGCTGAACCTTCATTTATCAGAATAGATTTACCAGTCCTAAATGGGGATGTAGGGTGCAATAGTACAAATGAAATAAATGTGAAAACGAAAACTAAAAGATACTCGTTAATGTTCTTTATCGTCTTATTTCTTTTAATTACTACCATCTTACCTTCAATTTTTGAAATTGCAATATCTCTCTGCCAATTCACAAAGTGCAAAATAATTTAGTCTCTATAATAGGGGTGGTCTATTTTAAAAACTTTTAAGCGAAGCACGATATTAGCCAAATTGAAAATTGATAATTGATAAGCTAATTTTGTCATGTCACAAAATTTGAATTTGATGCATCATTGTTTAGGACCTTCGCGAATATTCATATTTAAAACTTAATAGACGGTGTTCTATAAAATATTCATGTGTTTACGTACACTAACTTTTTTAGAATTTTAAGCACTTTTGTAATTGCTGGAACTTTGTTGTCTCTCACAGCCACAAATGCATTCGCACTATCTGGATCTCTTGCTGATTATGAATTTGGTTATGGTCCTATAGCAAGCATAAATAATGACTGGATATTAGCAGGTCATTGGATGGGTTATCATAATCCATCAAACCTCACTGATTCAGGTTTTCATTCAACATTTGATATGGTAATGAAAAATGGGTCAGCTCCTCATATGCATCAGATATCTAACGCAACCATTAGTGATGTGAAAATGGATGGAAATAATACAGTCATTCAGGGCTCTGTAACAATAACAATGAAAGATGGACCTGTGTTAAATGTGCCGACTACTTGGACAATTTCTAATAATAATACTCTTGCCATAGAGTTGGATCCTTCAATGATTAACAATCACTTTGGTGAATCCCCAATTTATGGACTCGCATTAACGCCTGAGAAAGAAATGAATATAATGAACAAAATGATGGAGGATTCAAAATTCATGGATCAATGGATTCCATTGATGATGCAAAATATGATGAGTACATTAAATATAAATGGTGAAAATATGACAGCGATGCCTCAAATGATGAATCAATCAGGTTCAAATAACCCTATGGAAATGAATATGGCCAATAACACGGTGATTCAATAGACTGATTCCTTAACCTAGAGTTTAAACAAATACAAATACTCTTTATTTTTTTAGCATTTATATTCATGAGATTTTCTTCGAGGCTTTTAATAAACTAAAATAGGTGCATTTCATGCTACCCCAGTGAATGCTACCTACCTATGCATAGACCCGATGGGAGACTAGTCATACAATTGTTGTTAGTATAATGATTATTGTTAATATTTATCGGGAGATTATTTGCATTGTTGATATCCAGTACGTTATTGAATACATTGTTAAAGTCCACATAATTTGAGGAACTTTGTGTATCGATGAAAATACCATTCGTCGTGTTCAATATGTTGTTTCCATTGATCAAACTGTTTGCAGTATTGATTAAAGTGACACCTGACAGCCTGTTTTGACTAAGTTGATTGTATTTAATGTCTGCACCATCCGACGAATGCAATGCTACACCAATAGTATTATCGTTTATCATGTTGTTGGTTATTTCGGAGTTTTGAGCACCGGTCACATAAAAGGCAACCTTGTTGTTGTTAGTATTTATGTCGTGAACGAACACATCATTACTTCCAGAGAGATAGACTCCAGATTGAAATCCCGTTATGATACCGTTACCGGATATTGTTACGTTATGCTGACCAGCGACCATGATTCCGACCTTGTTGCTGTCTAGTCCTGGACCTTTCAGTGAGAATCCATTCATATCTATGTTGGTATTGTTTGCTCCAATTATGAGTCCATCACTCTTGCAAATCAAATTAGAAATTAACTTTACATTACCTTGTACATTTTGACCACAAGCTGGATGTATTTCTACGGCAGGTTGTGGTTGACTTTCGGATAATTGATTTACTTCTTCTTGATTTTCTTGTGGAATTTTAGTTGCTTCTTCATTTGTTTGTTCATCCTCTAGGGATATCTTGCTAATTTGATCTTGTTGTATTTGGTTTTGACTATCATCGTTAGTATTACTATTAGTATTTCCTGTATTTTGACTAGTAATGATATTCCTGCCAGGGTCAGGTTGTGAGGCCTGCATATTAGCAGAGTCATTGACCGTAGAACTGAAAATCATGTTATTTGCTGAAAATGGGAATTGAAACAAGATAGAGAACAAGAGAATTGTAAATGACGAATTTAATAATAAATTCTTACAGCTTGGCATTACTACTTTCATCACAGATAAAATTCTACACGATGTATATTATATCAATATTACCATTATGCAAAGCCCTGAACTACTCCAATTAAAAATTCTACTAATTACGACAGATCATTGCAACGGCTGGCTTTGAATCTGATTTTATTAATCTTTTCTTCCAAGTACCACTTTATGAATTCGTTTTTAGATTAACAGATCAAAGATATTTTTAGACTCAAACGCTCTAGACCGATGAAACTTATGCTTGCCTGATAGTAGTCTTGAAAAGAATTCTAGTTTGGATAAATTTCATAAAACCCTTTCTTAAGTGGAGTTATGTTTAGTCTTAAGCCCCTATTGATTTTGTTTCTCAGATTATTGCCTTGTTAATACAAGAAATGATAAAAAATGTCTTACAATGAGTAGTTATCTTATCTTGGAGACGAGGTAGTAAATTTCAATCGATATTTTTGTCTTCCATCAGAAAATTCAGTATGTCATAGGGGGGAGTATTTATGATTATCAAGTTTGAGATAGTTTTTGTACTAAGGCAGCAAAAATGTTATGATAGAAACTTTTTATTTTGATTTATTGTCAATTTTTTATGAGTAGAAATCTGCGATCTTTGCCACGAAAAGGTTATCTGTTATGATAATTTTCTTCCAGTTCCAAATACTTTCTTTTCAAATTCTCATACTCAGAGGGTTGTATGTCTGGAGCATTCAAGTACATGTAATTTTTCAAAGGCTGATTGCTTTTAACATTTTTCCAGTTCGATAGGAATTTCTTTATAAAATCATCGATTACTTCCTTATTGGTGATCCCAGTTGAATCAATTTTAAGACTCTCATTAATAAAGCATATCTCTTCTTTATTGTCGCCGCTTATGTATTCGATAGGAATTGGCTTAAATTTTTTTCCTTCGATCTTATCTGGAATTATTACTGCAATGTAGGGTTTTTTTTCAAATTCTATTCTCTTTTTTTCACCCATTATACATATTAGAGCATAAAAATTAAAAGTCAATTGGAACAAAAAAAATTTGAATAATTTATGCAAATTTTGCCGTTTAATTTATATCGTTTTACGATACAAGTGAAAATTATTTCAAAAATTTTTTACTGAAAAATAACTTCCATCTCAACAAATATTAATGCGTCACAAAAATTAATGTAGATAGAAGGGGCCGATCGTCTAGCCTGGTAGGATACGGCATTGGCATTGCCGAGGTCGTGGGTTCGAATCCCACTCGGTCCATTACGATAATGGTTCTTTATTTTGGGTTCTACGAATTAAAAGTGTATAAGAAAAAGTGTTAAATCATCAAAACAATGTGGAACTTAATATCTGGCAACTTTATTATACTCGCTAAAGTCGAGTCAGACCAGAAAAAAGTACCAAGGAAGGATAGACAAATTTTTCCATTTTGTAGGAGTGGAGGGTAAAACTACAGAAGAAAAAAGTATTCAGTTTATTGAAAAGGCAAGATCGGAAGAAAGTAAACGGGTTTTTAATTCAGTATTGAATTTTATGTTGTACCAGGTTACCAGAGTTCAAAATAAGGAAATAGTAGCATCTACTATCCAAAATTATCTAAAAAGCATCAAGCTATTTTGTGAATTGGCAGATATTGAAATTTCTTGGAAAAGAATATCCCGAGGTCTTCCTAAAGGAATAAGCTTTGCAGATGATAGAATACCAACAGATGATGAAATACAAAAAATAATTGAATATCCTGATAGAAGGATTAAGGCAATAGTCTATACCATGATGTCTTCAGGTATCCGACTGGGTTCTTGGGATTATCGTCGTTGGGGTAACATAAAACCAGTCGAAAAACGTGGCTCCGGTGGTGGCTGCAAAGGTGATTGTCTATGCTGGAGAGGACGAGGAGTATTTTACATTTATTTCAGGTGAGGCATACTTCGAATTACACAAATGGATAAAATACCGTGAGAATTGTGGGGAGATTATAAATGAAAACAGCTGGGTTATGAGAGACCTGTGGGATAGTGGCTCTCTAAAGGATGGTAAAGGTCTGGTTACAAAACCTAAAAAATTGGCTTCATCTGGAATAAAGAGGTTAATTGAAAGGGCAATCTGGGCACAGGGTCTCAGAAGAAAACTTGAACATGAAAAGATAAGACATCCTTTCTCTGCAGTTCACTCATTTAGAAAATGGTTTAAAACTAGATGTGAGGTTGGAGGAATGAAACCAATAAACGTCGAAAAATTGTTATCTCATAGTATTGGTATCAGTAATAGCTATTACCGACCCACAGAAAATGAAATCTTAGATGACTATCTAAAGGTAGTAAATTCTTTGCAGGTAGATAATAATAATAAATTACAAAAAGAATCACGAGCATATAAAGAAAAAAAGACACAGAGAATCAAATTATAATCAATTCAAAAACATGATTGAAAATGCATATCTTCAGAATGTACAAATTATCAAAACGAATGCTTCTATTATGAAAACCTATTATAGCATGTTTGGAAATAGCGAGATAGTAAAAAATATTGAAAAGATGGAATCTGATTTTTTAACTCTAAATGAGCAATCAAAAAAATCAATGCTCAGCCAGTTGGACCTCATTAAAGATAATTACCTCTCTAATGCTGCTAGGATGAATGAACAATATCAAAAGACACCTAACATTGATAAGTTTATTCCCAATCCTGATGGCTCCTTGCAGCCCGATAGTAATTTAAAGAAATAATATTAGTTGAATAGTATATTTAGTACTAATATTGTCGAAATTTCTACATCCAAAATTGCAGAATACGACTAATTGACTAATAATTACTAGGGTTATCTTTGGGTTGAGATTCTACGATGATCAATTTTTTTCAAAAGATTCGTCAAGTAGACGAATTTGAATAAATTCTTTTTTTCTAATTGCAGTTTGGTATGATCTCTAATTCTAAGGTATGGTTGGGATAACCCACAAAACTTGGTCTTTATTAGAGATTTGATTACATCCGATTAAAAGACCAAATATACGGATTATAAATATATTGCACTGTTAATCGAACTCGGATAAGGCATTATCCCAGATGTACCCGCAAATATTAATTAAAAAATAATCCGTGTCGTGAAAAGTTTATCGCTGTTAATATAGCCTTATATGTTCTCATCCGTTTTCACAGTTTAATGAATAAGAATGTTTATGACAGAAAAATGGAGTGTATAAAGGAGGTAATATTATGGTGGAAGTAGTAGAGCTTTCCATTACTCCGACTGGAGGGTCTTCTGGAGTCTACCGGGTGGACATCAGAGGTTCCGGATTCATGCCAAATCAGACGGTGTTTTGGCGGTTACGGGGCGAGGATCCGGCGTCTGAAGATTTTATCAATGCTCCTAGTGGCGGTGGCGTCGTCGGCCCAGATGGGACGTTCTTCTTCACTGATAGCGCTATCGGGGCGAACTTGAACGAGGATTGGGGGGGCCAAGACGAAATCTTCGCCGATGTATACTATACCTATGTTGGCGCTTCTCACCACAGGTCCAACACGATCAAACGCAACTTCTGAATTCCGACTGCGGCAGCTATGACTGGTCAAAGTATGCTGGAGCGCCCTAATCCTTGCGTTTGGTAAGGAGATAATCTTTGACAAATACAAAGGATAAGGAATCTATCTATTAAGATAGTTACAATAAGGAGTCTTTCAGAAATCCAAGTGTGATTTTTTATCTTGACATTACTACTAGATATTTTATGCCCCCTTCTTGTAGTGTTGTAGATACATCAATTATTTGAAACTCATCTACATTCAGTATTTAAACACAGAAGTAGTCAATCTAAGAACCAAAAAAATACTGTTAATAATATGAATCTGTATTGGCTGTGTTTCAACTAATATTTCTGCATCAAAACATTGATATTGTAAATGAAATAAGCGTATACTCGCTACTAGTTAATCTTTTTCATATATATTATTCTTAAAATATTTCATACTGAAAGTTTATCCATGATTGATTCATAACTCGATGATATTCTTACTTCGATAAATCGGTATTCAATAGATTTCGATCGTCTGTTATTAGGTCTAAAAAGAGGATTGGGAGATATAGGGTTCATGTTAAAGTTTATGGCATGACTCTGTCTTCGTGACAATAATTATAGAGATAGTTAGATGTGTAAAGTTACAGACCCTAATCAGGACATTATTATCAAACTAATAAAGAGAATGAATGATCATTTGAACCCAAACTAGGAATCACATTTGACTCAAAGGAAACCATAGTAGAGCTAAACGACTGCAGCTTTATAGTTATCTATAGATTCCATTAAAACTGTTTGTCGCATATCAAATCTCCTCCGCTAGGGTATGACGGTATCGCATCATTCATTTTTAGTATTAGGTGAATTAATCGACTGGTCATCACCTATAATTGATCCTTTAAACATTAGAATGATCACTACTAAAGCTGGAATAATCAATAAAGATACCATTATATTATAATGTGGATACATGAATCTATTTTCGATGCTCCAAGCAAACCAAGCAACAGTGATGAGAATTAATACTGGACCTATCAATGACAATATTATGACTTGGTAATGTCGTTTTACCTCTTGTGTTATTTTACTTCCACGCGACAGTTGAAATCCATAAATTACAAGTGCTAGACTAACAAGTAATGCGATAGTACCGATATAAGTATCAGCTCGGACCTGAATTGCAGTCTCATCATTTTGTTGAATTATCCTGTTGTTCTGTTGAATGATAGTTTCTAAATTAGTAATATTATTCGTTGGCGGTTGCTGTTGTCCTAGCACATTCTCATTTATAGAGTAATAGATGATGATAATCACCGTTGTCACAACCAAGCAGAGAAGTATCCTACAGGGCAGGTTCATTTGTTTGTCAGTACTATAGTCTGTTCAGCTCAATTCTCATAAACCTTTCCTGATACAAACTCCTCAGTCAAGGCCGTTTTGACAAAATTGACATATACTTTAATCCATAATTCAGTTTTACATCATATTCTGGATAACGGACTATAAAATTAGGGCTATACGCTATACTACAATGTGGGCAAATCACAAAAGACAATAGCTATTGCTATTTAAAAAGTACTGCTTAACAGAGAAATGCTATTCACTGAATTTCAATTAGTGTTACCTACCTTATTTCACAAACACAAGAAATACAAACATCAATTATAAAAAAAATCATGGAACAAATGTTCAAGAAACTGAAAAAAGAGCAACGATCTCAACAACAAGTCAAGAAAGGAGATCCGATAAATTGCTAATGTTTTTTTGGTAAATCCACTTCGCCGCTAATACTAAAGTCCTTGGATTCTAAATAATCAGGAGTAAGGTTTTGGAAAAATTTGTCGATCTCATTGGAGGTATTGATGGAGTATACTTTATAATCATTTACATTTACAAAATTGACTAATTAGATCATAAACTTAGAAACTATGACTAGGGATTTTATCAAATTTATTATCATTGACTGGGCCATATCATAGTGGTGGCCAAGAATAAAAAGTTAATCTTGCATTATTGATTGATTAATACATTTTTTGTCTCTAAATCCTAAAATTATTAAATAATTTACAAGTTGAAAGATTGAGAATTTTTTTAGAAAATTTGATGTGGTATGAAAGTGAAGGTAAATTTGTCTCATTTATTTCAGATGAAAATAAAAGACACCAAAAAGGGAGGAATGGATTGATAATTATGAAAGGTCTTGTGTAGGATTTTTGGCTCTCATTATTTTGTTTTTGGTGATAAAATGGGCATTATTTTGAGACCTTTAATATTATCGTTAATTTATTAATTTAAGTTTTTTCATTTATGCTCATTTCGTTTCTATATAGAGTACTCTAGGACGATATTAATTGTTTTTAATGATATTTTTAAAAAATATAATAACATCATTTTTATAACATTATATTAACAAATAAAATCATGATAGTTGAAGGAATAATATGTTTGGTTATAGGAATAGTACTTTTTTGTGTTACTCCGTTGTTTCACTCTCCGTCAATAAGTCGTATTGTTAGGATTATAGCAATAACCCTTATAGTTATAGGAGTAATCTTAATTGTTCTTGGTCTTGTACTAGGAGTAGCATTGATGTCATTAGGATCTTTATCCTTTCCTACCTGATCTCCCTCCTCACTCCTCCCTCTTTCTATTTTGAGTTCTCCCTGATATCATTTTAGCTTTTTTTTGCAGAGAATCCGGTTTTTTTTTAATTAGCAACGTTCTGTCTAAAGGTGTGTCTTTTTATTTTTCCTTCTTGAAAGTTTAAACGATTGATACTAAAGTTTATTTTATATCTTGATTGTTACTGTAAAGAGGATATATTGTTAGAGTAAATTCCTATAAAAAAAAGGGTCTAGCATAAACGACGCGGAGAACAAAAGATGCAAAGACCCTTATGGAATTAGAGTAAACATTACTAACAGGATGAGTTTAAAAATGAATTGTATCATCAGTCAGCGTCGCCGTAGTTACGATTTAGTTTTGGACATCTTTTCTAATAACGGGTTCCCGAGGTAGAAATAATTCTCAGCATGTACTACATATTAACTTCTCAAGACCGCACTTTTTTTTAAACAATATAGTTATTGAACTCTCGCTATTAATTTTGAAATCAGCAGATATCATTGTCCATACAACGTCAAAAACAAACGGGTATAGGTAACACATATTTCCAAGATCTCAAAATCATATTTAAAATATTATTGGCATCAAATCTGCAAATACAAGATAAAGCAAAATTATTACACAGATAGACTTCCCTTAATTGTACAGATCATTCATATTTTGGAACATAATAGATTCCTGAACCCTTCAAATCAGTGAATAAGGAAAAAATAATTAAATGCTTTTTTAGAAATTACAAAGAGATGTTTCTTAGACGTAATTCCATGCTTTAAGAATTTTCCTAATATTCATATAGTTTATTCAAAAATTATTCATTAAATGTTTACTATTTGTTATAAAATTCCATATGCAATATACAAACTTAATTGCTGAGTTCTCCGTTTGGGTAAAAAAGTGCATAAAAATCTATTTTGTTTATATGCCCAATATATAAGATGTGACGTTTTTACGATTGTGACTAGTCATAAAACTAAAATCAAGTTTTGAAGTAGATGTTACCATGAAAAAATCATATAAATTATAACACATACGATGATTATTTTCCATATGCTTATCTGATTAAATACTTTTGATATGGATTATCTCATTTTAAGGTTAAAACCCATTATCCTATGTCTTATTCTTTTAAGAAGATTCTCCTTTTTTATTAAAAAAAGGAAAAGAAAGTAAAAATTGTTGTTTGAGCTTGATTTGTGGGTTGCCTGATAGTCTACTTATCTGTTTTATTCGCTACAGATGAATAAGATGCAGAGGATCTATAGGTATTATCTTTTCCGATTCCCTCATAAATCCTTACATTTCTTTTTCCTATGTCGGCAAGATGTTTTGATTGTTCTTTTGCTTCGTTGACTGCGTTTTTGAAAAAGCCAATATTAGAAAATGCGATGTCATTAAAAATTCTACTAAATGCAATTACGTTTTCTGTATAGCTACTTATCAACCTTGAATACATCTCGGGTATTCTTCTAAAGAATTCTAGGTTATTCCATAATTGATCGTGGACATTTTCAAAGTATGGTGCGAATACTGACTGAAAGGAATTTATGGCCTGTTTTTGGTATTCCAGATAGTTTTCTGCGATATCCTTGGTTGCTTGTGCTGTTTGTTCCTGTGTGTCAGTAATTGCTTGGGCAAAACGAGGAATTTGATTTATGGCTTCATCGGTGTTTCTCTCTATACTTCTCTTAGATTCTTCTAAGGCGTTGCTGACAGATCGAGTGGACTGCTCTAAATTATAAATGTTATCAAATGATTGCTTATTATTATTATTGATTTGATAAGAGGATTTTTTATTGTAATCTTTATTCTTACCAGGAATAGTATCTTCGATTATATTATTAGATTCTGTTTCGATTTTATCATTATTAGACATAGTAATGCCATTTATTTAACAAGTTATAAAAGGGTGATAAAAAATCACCAAACAACCTTTTACTTCAATTAGTAATTCCTCTTAAATCAGATTCAATAGCCTAAAATTTCATTAAATAACAGTAATTTAATCAAAGTCATCAATTATAACAAATATCCAACAAGATTAGATTAAGAGTAAATTTTAAGTTCATCATGTTTGGCGGATTTTTCCCTTGCTCCCTCACCTCCGAATTCAGCGCTTAAGAATAAAACAGGCCCGCCTTCTCCAGACGACAATCGTCTTAAGACCTGTGAAATAATATATCTCATATTCTGAGTAAGAAAAGTATTTTCAAAAAAGAGACAGGAGTCCGAGTAAATTATATCTGCATTTTCACTATCTTGAAGACTGTAAAAAAATCTATGGCAAATTTAATATAATTTCCCATTTCTCCTTCTAAATCCTTACTTATATTACAATTCTCCCATACTCGCTTAAGAAACACATCAATATCTTTGACCATTATATGATAAAGATTATGACCAAATCTTCCTAATGATGCGGAATAGGTGGCTTTAACATTTTAGTTTTAATTGAAAAGAGGGTTCCAAGAGCTTCTCAAATGGTATTAAGCTGTGACAAATACTGAAACGACTATTATCGAGGATTATGAGGATATCCACATGATTTCCACCGAACCCTTATACCATAAGGGACTTAATCCCACAGAATAATTAATTTTATCGATGGGGACTCAATTAATTACCGTCTTTTAGACTGGAGTAGGTTTTATTGATTCATCTAAAAGCTATTTAAAATCTTTAAATGACAATCTGTCATATAAATAATCCCAGATTATTACATAGGAAATTAACTTATGCGCTCTAAAGAATCCCCTTTCGTAGTCATTCCCATCAAAGGTTAAACTAATAGTACATTTCGCTTCTTTGTAACCATTATTTTTTATAGGTATGCGGAAGACGTCATTTTGATTTCTAATTTCATGATCAAAGCTACCTATAACAGATTGTCCTTCCTTGGTAAGCATACCACTAGATGAAGAAATGAATTTTCCAATTTTGGTTACATCATTAAAAATACGGTTCACGTCAAGGTTATGTTTCAATAGCCAACTAATACATCGATATGGCTTTTTTATTATCGATGGTGTTTTTGATTATTTCCAAATAAAAAGATGATCTTTGTATCAAAAATTATCTGAATAGCTCTGTTACTTTATCAAGACATCATCAACAATAGTAATCACATTGAAAAAAATAATTTAAAGAATTTGAGTGGAATAGGATCTACATGAACGCCATTTTTTTGTGTTCCTTACATTAACAATAGTATTAGTTTTGATAATCTGCCCGATCCACTAATTGATACATAAAATAGTGCTTTATTTCAAGATGGAAGTGGTAAATATGAAGCTATTAACTTCAAACGGCCTGAAACTGTAACAATAATAAATAATCCGAATGTGAATGGGATTCATGAAACTCAACATAAACAGAGCTTTGATTTTTCAAGGGGGGGGTTCGCTTGGTGCATACGAAGCAGGTTGTTACAAAGCTGCTAAAGAAGATCTTTTAGAATACTTTAAAGAAGGCGGCAGGGAAAATGAGCCAATATTTCATATCGTATCTGGAACATCAATAGGCGCAATAAATGCTGCCTTATTGGTAAGCTATGTAAAGGAAAATAAAACATGGGAAGGATCTGGTGAAAGGCTTGTTGATTTTTGGGAGTATCTTTCTACACAATCCTCTGTTGAAAGGATACCTAACTTTAAATCTTATTGGGATTCTTGGCATAAATTAGATAAACGAATAGCATCTGGAGAATCAGCCAGAAGATATTTCAGCACTAAGGAATTTATTTTGAAGGGGGTTCCTAACGTATTCGTACCCAAAATACCTATGTTTGATAATAGATTTTTTGATCCATCAAATACGTGGTATGTCTACGACAACAAACCTTTAAAGAAAAGTCTCGAAAAGTTTGCAAAATTTCCTATTTCCACATGTTACGAAAATAACGAACCAAGGCTTTTGCTGGTTGCTGTGGACATACTAGACCTTACTCCTGTGGTTTTTGATAGCTACGAAAAGGAGGATGGAACGAGGAAGTCAGATACGGTAGATATGGTAAAATAAAATTTGGTAATTCTGAGAAAGATCAGCAGAATACTGAGGGGTTTGAACACATTATAAGATATAACGATGGAATTACATCAGACTTCGTTCTAGCAAGTTGTTCAGTTCCGATAAATTATGACTATACTTGGCTAAATGTAGAAAGCCGTGCCTTAGTTGATGATGGAGTGCAAGACGACAATGCAGATACTGGGGATATCCATGTGCCTTCTCATTCGAATGGCAACACCGGTTTGCGCAGTTTCTGGGACGGTGGTCTATTAGCTAATACTCCATTAAGACAGACAATAATCGCTTATAGGGATTATTGGTATGACGTGAAAAAATTAAAAGAGAACGTACCTAAATTGAGATACGGTATAATAAATCTACATCCGGCTAGACAAGATTATCTACCATCTGACTATGACGGTGTTGTTGACAGAAAGAATGATATAATATTTCATGACAGGACACGGTTTGATGAAAATGTCTCAATTCTGTTGTCCGATTTCATTACTTTTGTCAAGACCCTAATTAATTTAGCCAAAGAGAACGGTGCGAGCGAAGAAGCACTGCAAAAGATCTTGGAGGCCGAAACCAAGTCCGTTCTTCTTGCCACTGGCAAGCATTGGAGGTTTGAGGATTTACTAACTGTCAGCGTAGATGTTGATTATGTTGTTCGTCTTGAGCGAAGGAATGACAGTCATACCGTATCTAATAAGACTTTTGACTTTTCAAAAACTACAATCGACCAGCTGCTTAAGGATGGATACCAAGAAACTAAGGAACAGATGATAGCCATTATTGATAGGCTAAGGGAAATGAATAAATGAAAGGATAGCTAGCATTGTTGCTATTCTGGCCTAAACTTTTAGTATCATATAACATTTGAACTAATTGTCTTTGATTTATATCATTCTTCCATTGGTCATGTGTGTGCAACTTCATTAATCAAAACAGTAAAATGTTATCCAATCGATTATTTTACCTTCAAGAGTGCTTACAAATGAAATTCAGATATATATAAGAGCTGATATCTGATTTGAATACTGGTGTTCTCCTTGTTAAATGAAATTAACTTGTAGTCTATTTTATTACATAGATATACTAGTCAGAATATACAATCGATGAGGGTCTTTAACCATACTTTAGATCAGACGTCCAGAATCCGGCTGTAATTTCACTGGAATTAAGGCAGAGCAAACCACCATGATCCACAGGTACGAGTAGTATGCCTATGTCTGTTGATACCTACCTAATTACAAAATCGCTACATTTCGTTATGGTTCAATTATATCATACTGAGAATGTCTTTACTGCTCCCTATTGATCCATTTTGTCTTTTTATCAGGAGATTTGGTCAAGGTCAAAGGATTGCTCCAATGCATCGATAATTTTGGAATAGGGGAGAGAGTTTTATAGAACATCAGAATGAGTAAGAATCATTGCTAAATGACGTGCCCGGACTTTTAGTCACTAGGGAAATTGCTCTTGGTTTATTCGTTGTGACTACAATGCTTTCCATCGGCCTGAGCGTTAATCTGAAGCAGATCAAAGGTATTTTGTCAAATTATAAGCTAATAACAAAAGGCCTACTAGCTAACTTTTTGATAATTCCTTTGGTAGCGTGGATAATAGTTCAGGTAATCCCAATGGACAATTCGATAAGTACGGGCTTTCTATTGGTATCTGTATGTGCAGGGGCTGCGTTGGGGCCCAAGTTTGCTCAAATGGCAAAATCTGATATTGCTTTGGCTGCAACAATGATGTTCTTCCTTTCAGTTTTGACCGCATTCATCACGCCCTTCTGGCTTGGTGTGTTCTTCGGATCAGCTGGCGATAGTGCTAATAGGGATGGTTTTGCGACTCCAAGTAATCATACATCACGGATCCTTATCGAACTTATAATTCTCTACTTAGTTCCAATGTTATTTGGAATATTAATTAACAATCGTTATCCAGACAGGGTTAAAATTAGGACTCTTTTGGAAAAAGGTTCAACTATTCTCCTGATAGTAGTAGCTGCCCTAGTTCTCATGACCAATCTAAATGGGATTTATCATTATGTTATGGGGAGTGTGGGAATTATCATAAGTTTGATAAGCGTACTTATCTATGGTACACTAGGATATTTCCTGGGCGGGCCTCGGACTTCAACTAAGCGATCACTTGCATTTGATACTGCTATACGTAATGATGCGGTAGCTTTGCTTATAGCAACTCAAAGCTTCTCTGATCAGCCTAATGTTGCTGTTGTAGTTGTAGTTTTTGGTTTGACTCAGATTATTGTAATGGGTGTAATGGCTTATTATTGGTCAAAGAAAAGCAAGGGATCAGAAATTAAAGCGAGTACAATGGGATAGAAATATCAATAGCATTACCGTCTGGGATAGGAAAAATAAAAACATTCAGGTTTGCTAATTTAACACTCTATTCTCTCCGTGAATATCAGACAGCCCAATTCGATATACAACTGATGCCTCAAATCTTGTATAATTATTTAAGTAATAGTTAGCTAGAAAGTTGTTTTTACCATTTTGAATGAAAAATAGGTATGGAAATGCCCATGGTACTCTAAAATGTTGGGATCCCAAAGCCCTGGTAAGTCAGGAGATGATTGTTGTTACAACAGGGACTACTTGTACCTATCTCTGGAATAAGAGATCTGTATTTGGCTTTGACTTTCTTCTCCTGTGACGATTGACTAGAACTAATCAACAACAAAACAGACCGTTAAGGTTTATTACTTGAAACTCGGGTGATAACCTCTGATGTCGAACAAGATATTGGAAATATTAAATGGTTTTCTCTGTCTGGTAGATGTTATTTTGCTAATTCATGTATATGGCCATCTAAATTCAGTTTCAACTTTCGAAATCATAGCCATTGTAGTTTTTGATGCATTTGTTGTTGCTCTTATTCTATTCGATTTCTACGGAAGACTGAAAAAATCGCAACAGGGATGGAGATATATCTTGGATAATTGGTTTATTATCCCCATATCACTACCGATTTTCATTTTCATTTTACCTGAGACGGTATTTTCTGGAGCTTTGACATTAGGTATAATGTTCAGAGGATTAGGAATACTGTACATGCTTAGAGTCGTCGTTAAGGATGATTTGAATGTTCTTGGAACTAGTAAAACTTTGCATGTAGTCATGACATTTTATATCATGCTAGGTGTAATCGCCCTCCTATTTTATGATGCAGAACGTTGGAGTCCAAATTCATCCATAAAAAGTATAGGCGAATCATTTTGGTATATTATCCAGATGTCATCTGGTGCTACGTTTGGGCCAAGCCCCGTTACTTTTGAAGGCAGAATCGTAGGAGCAGTCGCCATGATCGTTGGAACTTTGCTAACGGGAATTTATGTTTCCGTTGTTACTGTCTGGTACATGACGCGAAAAAAGAAGGGGAATCAAAATGAGCTGGCCTACGAAACAAAACAGAACATTATAGACAAGATAAATAGACTGGAGGAGCTAAACAGCAAAGACTTAAAACTACTTCTAATTTTGATAGAAAGCCTACATGGAAATCTGCAAAAACCACGGGAGGGTTGATGCACATATACTTTGACGATTATTACAAGAGGTTACTATATTAGATGTTTGGTACATAAAGGATTTTTTAAGAGAATCTTTTTTAGGAAATTCACGACCAAATCTACATGTCATGTCAACCATAATGAATAGATTAATTTATTGAGCTCTTAAATCAATTGCTTTGAAAGGTAGGATTTTCTCTTTAAGGATTCCTACTATTAATATGGTCTCCTCATTTAACGAAAGAAGTGCAAAAAAACATCAATCGAACTAGAGCAAATTTAAAGCAACAACACAAAGAAGGTGATAGCACACTTATTACACATATGTTTGGAATGATAATGCGCATGAATTAATTATCACAGTTATCTGAAATGGGTGTTATAATTGAAAAAGTAACAATTAACCTCGTTTTTATTAGTGAAATAAACATATAGATGAATACTTATCCCCACCTTATCGATTCACTAAATCAGCATAAAGTATTAGCAAAAAAATGAGGCTTAATTAAATTCGATTCAGCACTCCGCATTCCGGGCCGTTTAAAGGGAGCTGTATATTACTACCCCAATTATCATGGCCTTTCTCTTCTATAACTACAAACTTTCTCTTGAACATATTTTTAATCAAAAAGTCTGAATTTTTGTAATTCTTTTGAATACATATCCAATAATCAATTATTTTGTAAATATATTGGAAAAAGTATAAAAGGTTTGTAGTCGTTATTAAAATATTGATTTGACTGGCGCAGATCTCGATTCTTCTTTGGTAAAGTCTTCTAATCATATACTAGCTATATATCCTAATAGGAGACAAAAGTTAGATGCTGCATTTAAATTCTTAAAAGATGGACTCTTAAATAATGAAGCCATATTATTGATAACTGACGAGATAAACAAGGAGGATGCAATTACACGCATGGAAAAGGATTACACTGGATTTGATGTCTTGAATCTTTTAGAAAAAGGAGTAATTTCTGTTTTATCCACTGGTCAATGGCATTTTATTAATGATCCTTTTGATGGTGACAGGACTCAATCAAAGTGGAAAAAAGCTGTGGAAAAATCACTATTGAATAATTTCTTAAAAGAAAATTCATCAAAGCAAGGAAAGACTTGTGGACTGAGGGCATTTGGTGATACCAAATCCTTCTTTAACAAGGATAGATCTTTACGTTATGATAATAAGAATATATTTAGTTTTGTTGATAAACTTGTAGAATATGAATGCTCTATGGAAAAACGTTTTCCATTTCCGTTGAATGTTATTTGTGCATATGAGGAAGGGGACATAGTTCAACTTGACAATCTGGAACTAAAATCGCTTTTGGAACATCATGGGGTATTCCATAAGGATAGTATCAAGGAACTTGTTTATCCATTACGAAATTCGCATATCACATTATTGTATGATAATCAACAAGACTTGAATGATGCTTATATCACTTACATCAATGAAGGTTTAGCCCGAGGTCAACTTTGTGTTTTTGCCTCTGTTCTTCTACAAAACAATGATTTTTTAAGAGATATTTCCCCAAAAATCATAAATTTTGAGGAAAATGTACAATATAAAAATCTCGTTCTGGTCGATATGGCTAATTACTATATCCAAGCGATGATGGATAATTTACAGGAATTTGACAAGTTTAAAAATAATCTGATGGAGAACGTTAAAAAGGATAAAAATAGAAATAATAAACATATTCGACTTATTAGTGACTGCAGTGACTTTCTTTTCAAAAACAAACACTTTGAAGAATGCATTAACTTAGAAATATGGTTGCACAAAAAACCATTTGAGGGTTCAATTCTTTGTCCTTATTCAAAATCTTTGTTTGATCAGTTTCCCTACTATTATTACCTCTTTAGAGTTTTTCATAGCAATGATATTGTTATTGACTCGCATGGTAATTTCCTCCTTGACTATGTTAAAAATTCTGAACATCAATCCAAATTTATTTCTTATATGATGAAAAGAATGGATGTCTCTAATTTGGAGTTAAAAGACCAATGAGAAATCCAACACAGGATCCAAAAAACTACCAGCCTGGAGAAAGAAAAGTCGATCATGATGTAAAAATGACCAACCCATCAACCGTATCAACGGCAATTAGAAAGGAAATTAATATCCTTGTTTATGAAACGGATCCTGATATTCAGTTCCTTTGTCAAAAATATTTGAGTATCATATCACCTCATGTATCATATACCATAGTAGACGATATTGAGAAATTGACCAATTGTAACGATATTTCTATGTTCGATAAATTTAATTCCACTCAAAAATCTATTTTCGATACTATATTTATTGATGTCAATGTTGGTGATTATAATGTAATTGAAATAGTCAAAAAATTACTTCAGAATATACCCAGACAAAAAATAGTCTTTACAACAACGGCAGGCCTTTATATTATTAAAAATGAACTGATTCGTCAAGGCTTATCATCTAGTATGACTATATTACGAAAACCATTTAGTTTTTCAGATCTGCTTGCAGTTATATCTCCGACAAAAGGAAAATTTGATAAACTAAAATTGACTGATCATGTTCTGGCATCTTATAATTCATTGCAGGAAGAATTAATGGATGCAGTAGATTTCATCAAAAAAGGCGTTGATTTAGACGAATTAAATCTACTTTTGATAAGAAATGATATCGACCTCAAAAATACTGTTATGGCTTTAAAATCAAAAGGATTATCTAATGCGGATATTTTGCTAGAAAATGAATCTCTTGTCATCATAAAGAATGAAGAGTGGTATATCCCGGATGGTAAGGTGGACGTGCCCAGAATAATGAATCAATGGCAGGCTTTAGTAAACCGATCAACACAACTAAAGAAGAAAGGCTTAAGGGCATTTTGTATGATGGATTGTTTTTTTGAAAATGGATTTTCAACTGAGCTTGTAAATTACGAGTGCAATTTGCCTTCACAATTTCAGATACCTGTTATTCCAGTATGCGCGTACCGACAGATCGATTTAGACTGTTTAGCGGAGAAAGACCAAAAGAAATTGATCGAATGCCATAATCATATGATCATTTGTGAGTAACAGTTGTAGTAGGAGATAAAATCATTTAATTTATACTTTATTTGATAACTAGATCTGCTGATAAAAAGATTTGAATATAGTATCATTAATACTTAGATATCGTTTTCCTGATCTCAAATGACCTGTTTTTTTTACTTGACAAAATAAATAATAGAATCTCGATTAAAGGGAGCTTTGCACCATACAAGAAAATTTGGGAATTTTGTTATTTTATTTCATCTTAACTATAAGATGTTATTTGACCTTTGAGTTAAAAGTTACCCAAGGATAAACAACTGCTGAAAATACTAATCCGAATCGTAATTGAGGTAATTTCGAATATTTGTTATCCTTAATTCGAAAATCTTATGGGGAATGCGACCATCTACATAAAGTGTTTCTATAAATTGGTAGAGTAATCATGAAATTTAATAGTTGTTCTTCATACTTGATCAAAATCAAATTCAATGAGCTAAGAAAGAATTAATGGAAAAATAGTTTTTAGGAGGAAGATAAAATTTCTCCTTAGATTTCATGGTCAGATTATTTTACCGTTATGCTTCCAGTCATCCACGGATGCAATATGCAGATATAGTTGTATGTACCGGGTTTCTCAAATAACATTGTAAATGTATTTCCTGACCCTGGAAATTGCTGTTCCATGCCGTTGGGAAGGAACCAACCAGAATTGATATATTTTTCGGTCCCGTCCATGGTATAGTTAGCATTAGGGTTCATGAACTTAACATTATCAGAAGAATCAATCACAACTGGATTGAATGTTCTTGCGTTTAATGCTATAATGGTGTTTGTACCGTTTGGACCGGGTAAAACTATTGGTTCGTTGTTAGAATTGGGGGGTGAACTTGAAAATGTTGTAGTGTTTGAAACAAACAAAGGAGAAACCGCTCCTGCCATGGTGCTGTTATCCATTACAAATGTCACCGTGTGTGGTTCGCCTACTTCGGTGGGATTATACCAATTTACAGCTTGCCCCACCTTCACTTCAACCTTGTCAGGTGCATAGGTGGTCAAAGGAGCAAAATGATTACCGCCGCCAGCCGCAATCTCTATAGTTCCGTTGTCTTGTTGTTGTGTTTGTTGCTGTGACAGGGATGTCGCAAGCGCAGAGCTACTGCTATCCCCTCCTGTAGTTTCAAATAATAGAAATATGGATGTCACGAGCACCATTAAAGTTATTGTTGCAAATCCCATCGTCAAAATGGATAAACACGATTTCTTAGTCATATTTTCAAGACTGTTTTGCCACTTTATTAGTTTTTAGATGATTATCTAATTCTACAGCTAAAGGACTGTAAACCCAATATCGTAAAGTCAGCAAAATACCATATTCAATTGATCAGCTTCTCTAATGGCTTGTTTACTATTGATACAAAACTGAAGATGTTTTAGTGTTGTTTCTGTTATGTTATTTAATATTTTGTCAAACAACAAGGAACTGTTGACATGCCCAATAATTTTAAATGATAAACCAAGAAAAAAAAAATTAACATTTGACTAACGAAAGTAGGGGTGATCTCTAATATACATTCAAATCAATTTTCAATGTGTTCAGTCAGAAAAAATATAAAATTTAAAAAAAAGAGATTGTACCTGTTGTCCTTTACAGTTTTTGAAACCCATTACATTACTGGGTGGATATATGATATCATTATAGCGTGGATTAAAATCCCATTGGTTGGATTATCTCAATTACATTAGTGATACCGACATAACAAAAATAGTTTATATCCCGTTACTTGATATCATTATTGCTTTTGTGCCGAGCCCAATTTAATTGCGGTTCGTTTCATCATTATGCACATTACTATAGTTGAAGCTGAAAGCAGTGCTCCTATTAGGAATATTATATTAAAGGCCATTTCATTAGGTATCGGTTCTGTTGTACCTGATACTGAGGTGGGAACTACGAAGAGAGTTAAGAACACACCTGAAATAACAGGACCTATAGCTCCACCTATAATTCTCATAGTTGCGTTTGTTGCTGAAACCATTCCAGTAGCCTCTTTTGGTGTATGGCGTAGCATGAGATTTGGTACAAGGGTAATAAAGACTCCGCCTAAAGCAAACCCTAAAAGAACCATTGCTGTTTGTACAGGTGTTGTATGAAATAGGAATAGAACAACCATTCCAATCGTAAGTATTACGCCTCCTGGTACGATGAATCTTAAACTGCCACGTTTGATTGCCATGAAACCCACTATGGGACCAAGGACTACGAATAATAACGCTTGGGGTAATTGTAGCAATCCAACATATAGCACACTCATTCCTAATCCATATGGCTCCGGTGTCTGACCCAGGACAGGAATTGTAGTAAAAACAAGGTACTGAACAACTCCTAGCATCAGGAAAATCATATTGGCTATCAAGACGATCCTACCAAATGCTAGCTTTAGATTGACAAGCGGTTTTTTACTTCTCTTCTCAATCATCAGGAAGGCTGCGAGCGAAACTACTGCAATTATCAGGAATACCCAGAACAATGTAGCTCCTTCTGCACCCATACCTAAGAAGGTAAAAGTCAACATAAATGCTGAAATGGTTAGTATAAGTGTGATCAGTCCAGGTATATCCACCAAATCTGTAAACTTTTGCTTCTCTACTTCGCCATCTGCACCTTCCTTTTCTTTTTTGATAGATGTAGGGGTTCCAACTTTAGGAACTAGTTTCCACAATAAGAATAACAAAACTAATGAAAATGGAATAGCCGAAATAAATACAGCCTGCCATCCACCATAGTAAACAACGGCTGCACCTAATACTAATCCTGCTGCGCTGCCCCCTTGGTACATGGATAATATTATACCTTGGGCCATAGGTAGTTTCTTTTCTCCAACAATTTCTCTTGCAATTCTTATAGAAACTGGAACTAGTGCCACAGCTACCCCTTGTAGAATTCGAAGGCCGATAAGGGTATAAATGTCATGAGCTAATGGAGCCAGCATTACTCCCACCGTATAACAAATAAATACAATCAGTAGCATTTTCTTTGCACCATAAAGGTCTGCTAGGCGGCCAATTATTATTGTCACAGAAGCTCCCGACACAAGGTAGGCAGTAAGTACCCAGGTGATGACGCCATAGTCTACACCAAATTCTGTCACCATTTCGGGTAAAGCAGGAGTTAAAGATGTATGAACATATAATACTAAAACTATACTGAGACCCAGTATCCAAATGATCAAATTTGCATGTTTATATTCTGTTTTATGACTATCTGCGTCGCTGGTGTCACCTGCTTTACCCATGAATGTAGTTTTTTGAAATGTCAAATATATATATTTTAATTTAAGATGTTACTGCTACAATTTGATGAAATCTAATACTATAAGATATTCTATGTCATTTTTATTCTCGTCGGAATTAGCGTGCCTTCAAAATATGAAGGTTATGACCAGTATTTACAATCTTTTTATACGTTTAATGTAAAAAATCGCTTGAAAGATTATCTTATTCTTGAATCAGAAATATACTTTACTTGCCAATTATCATTTGGATATAAAACTATTCTCCTCATAGAGGTTTTTTAAGGAAGAAAAAGGAATCAATATCCTTGGTAAATGGTGCAGTGTTAAAAATCGATTGAGAGAGGGGTTTATCTATCTGGGCTGGATTTTTGGAGTTTATAATACCTATAGAACTATGCTTCAAATGTCATAGGAAAAATGCTATTTTCCGCTTTGTTTCTTTTCACGTTCCTTAATCTGTTAATTCCCATTGCTCTATATTTCCATGAACAGGTTAGTCTTAATTTGTCATGAAACCCTATCTGTATTTGAATCCACATCCAGCTTTGATTTTTTTAAATATCTACTCAATAATATTGGATTTACAAGTAGATTAACGAGGATCAAGGAAAACACCAAAGTAACAAAAAGAGCTTTATATTCATAATCAGTGGGGAGAGAAAGTACTAAAGCCACACATATTCCGCCTCTCAATCCACCATATATGAGAACTTTTTGCCATTTAGCAGGTATTCTAACGTGTGCTATACGTAAAAATGCGTCTCCTCCATATACCAGGACTACCCTTGCCAGCATTACTATACCAATTGGAGCTAGAACAATGATAATCCAAGACCAGGCATCTGTTAGGTGTAAATAATAAATTGCCATGGATACTCCCATTAGATAAAATAAAAGTGCATTCAGCGTAAAAGCCAGATAATCCCAATACAAGTGAAAAGATTGCATCATTTCTGAAAGGAGATCTTTATGTGTTCTTATCAATACTAAGGCAAGAAATACTATAGTTACCACACCTGAGACGTGCAAAAAGTGATCGGCTATTACGTATCCACCTATGACCATTGCTATTGACAATGTAAAACTTACAAATTCGGTTCCTTTCCATTTATTCAGCACTTTACCACCAGCGTATCCTATAGCGCTTCCAAGGATAATAGAACCAACCATAGACCAAACGAAAGAAATGGATGTATTTACAAATGAAAAAGCTAGACTTGAAAATACGATCCCAGATATGACACTAAAAGAAATCAAGGAGGTGGCATCATTCAAAAGTGATTCCCACTCTATAAGTACATTAAGTCTGTAAGGGATGGGAAACCTCTTAAAGATTGTAGACACAGCTACAGGATCGGTAGATGCTACTATAGCTCCAAAGAGCAATGCATGGATAAGCGGAATACCAAAAATGACACTTATACCTATTCCTATGAGGAACAATGTAATGATCACCCCAGCGACAGAGTAAAATCCAATTGGGATTATTTCTTTCCTAAGATCGTGTAATTTCAAAGATCTAGCAGATTCAAAAACCAAAAGTGGGATGAAAATCAATAATATGATTTCAGGTAGGCTGTGTTCAACAAAACCATAAATCTCTTGGGTCTCAACGAGATCTTGTGGTGCTGCAATTATGATCACCCCAGCTATCATCATGATAGTTACCCATGGAATAATAAAATTCCGTGTATAATAGTAAACGACGCTGGCTATTAGCAAATATCCAGATACTATGAGAAGATAATTAATGAAAACATCATCCATTACAATCTAATATAATATCAAAGTGTTAATATGTATTTGATAAATTTGTTTAGAGCCCATTGAATAAGTTGTTATCTATTTCCACATGAATCTAAATTGGTACTCTTTGGCTACAAAATACAATTTGTAAGAATTAACTCAAGTGAGGCTGGCCAATGGAATCTAGTTGTATCATATCAAGGTATCCAGACTTTGCTTTTGGGTGCACAAACAAGTTACCCATATTAAGAACTTGTTTGTAAGAATGGTCCATGCAATGAAGTTTCAATGAAGATCTCAAAGGCATCCAAATCCATCAAATAAGGATTCTAAATCTTTATTCTAGAGTAGCAGAACTTTAGGTGGTTTTAAGATTATGATTTTCTCTAAGATAGTCTGGGGAATAAATCAGACACACCCCTTTCTGTAGCCTTAGTAGAGTATTTCAGGAATGTAGCATATCTAATCCACCATCTTGACCTTCTTTTTCTTGTTTATTGATGTCCTTTTTAATCCCTAATTTGAACAGATGATTTGAATCTTAATCTGTTTGAATGCATTTTATGTTAAAATAAGAAAATATCGCGGAATCCAAAACTAATTGGAAATAAATTGAGACGATCACTAGCAGAATGTAAATTTCGTAAAGTTAAGAATGATATTGTTATCCAATTTTATAATATATTGTACAATTATGTTCTTCTGGTATGAGAATTTTAGAGCAACAAAGTGCTTTGTGTAAATGAACAAGGACCAATTCTTTAATTGTAAAGAGTATGAGTTTGTAGAATATGTTGTTTGCTCTATTATCGTTCAGCTGATCTAGGCTTTTGGCTTTTGGTATAAGTATTCATAAGACGATACCAATACGGGATTCCTATCTCTGCCTTTAATCTTTGTTTAAATTGGGACATTTTAACAAGAATTACAAAAAATACCTCTCGTAAGTCATGAGGGCGGTGACTTTATTACATCGTGTTTGACTTTGATGATCATCAAGATATATGATGCCGTTATTGGAATCATGAGTAAATATGCTACAATAAGTACTGGATTGTCCCAGCCTCCAGAAAGCACAGTGTTTACAATATATCTTATAATAATAAAAGTAACTGGAACAATAAGTGAAAAAAATGCAAGTATGTAGAGTCGCTTAGTAAAAAGCGAAAGTTTATGCTCTTGACCGATGTATAAACCAAATATTACAAAGGCCAGTCCAGTCATAAACACAATTATAGTTAGATAAAGTGCAATTTGACTTCCCTGCCTTGTTTGTTCTAAGAGCTCGATGATTCTATCGAGCTTCTCTCCGGTCAGATTACCTGTTTTAGATATTGCATCTTGATTATCAGATGATTGAGCAAAAATCTCGCCAATTAAAAAAAAAGATGGAACTAGTACTAATAATATTAGTGGAAAGCAATAGATAGATAAAATCAAAAACCTCTGCGCCACAAAAACATTAGTAACTAGTCTTTATTAAGTAGGATCACATTTTTGAAATATAATTATTGGGCAGTCAGTTCATCATCAAGTCATAACGGAATCCCCATTATTTGGATTTAAAAATACTTACACTTTATATGAATATAAACAAAAAAATTTACTGAATCTTAGAAGAATCATGGATAAAGCAAGATCTCCCTATTGTATATGTATCACACTTACTAAATTATGTTGAATTAAATTGTCTTACTTTACAAAAATAATGGATTATTTTGAGCTTTCAGGCACTACTGCCTCAACCAGACCGATCTTCATTGCAGGTGTAAGCGCATCAAATACTGTCCATGCTTCTTTGATTTTTCCAGATCCAGACTCAAAATGAAAAATCTCCATTCCATAAGTGTCAAACTTCTCATGGCTAGGTGGAATACCCATAAATTCTCCTTCCTGTGTCGCTGTTACGATCCACCTTATAACAACCTTGTTATCATCTGCGAATGAATCTTGGATTTTGAATTTTATATCTGGCCATGTCTGTCTAGTTTCCTTAATAGATTCTTTGAAATCGGTCAGTCCAGTAACCAATTCACCACCATGCCATACAATATCTTCACTAAATAAATCATCAATTTCATTCAATTCTCCTTTATTGCACACATTTTCTATAAATCTCGTTACGGTATTCAAATTTTCAGTTTCAGACATATTGTTGTTTTAATATATGTTGCATTTAAGGTTTCTGATCAGCAGTAATCATAGTAACCATCTTAAAAAAATGGAAAATAGATATCCTAAAAATGCTTGCAGTTTTCAACTGGATATTAAAATTATTCAATCCTTCTTTTCATTGCTTAGACGCCTCTTATTCAATAATCTAGTAAAGTGATTTTGTTAGCGTCAAATATACTAGTCATGGCATTGCCATGACTAGTATATTTTTAATCTCTTTTGTAGCTCCACAAACATCACCCATCTAACATCGTCTAATTAGCTTTGGAAATTCTCAGTTTTAGCCGTTCAAATTCCCTAATTGCGTCGTCGTAACCCCGTTGAAGCAATAGGTTTATTGTCTTTTTTGAAAAATCAAATATCTTATTTGAAATAGTGTGTTCATCATTCTCGCGGTTTACCCTAATTAGTTCATCTATTTGAAACCTTCCGGCAAGCAGATCTGAATACCTTTGAATTCTTGGAAAAAAACTAGGATTGGCTGTATTTTCGTCTAAAAGTTGATCAATAATTTCTTTCTTAACTCCGTTTTCTGTTGATACTTTGATTAACTTCCTTACTAAATTCACGTAATCTGAGACTATTAATAACATACTTTCTTCTAAAGAGTGACGATCCGAGAATGTAATGTCATTGTTTCTGTTGATGGCTCCGTCTCTATCCACTGGAATTTCATCTTGTCTTGTTGGATGGAGATTAACAATGCAAATCCCTAATCTTGGTACATTTTCTTTCAGGCCTTTGGTCTTGTACCAAAACCATCTGTGTTGTAAGACTAATTGCATTAATGGTGTATTGGTCATAAGACCTCCGTCCCAAAAATAGCGTATTTCCTTTCTTGGTACATTTTCAGTCGTTGAAGAAGTTGTATCCGTATAATTGTTTTCAACTAGAATTTTACAATAATCAAAGTTTACCGGAAAGGAACCACTTGCTATGACGTGATCCGCAGTGATTCCCTCATCATATCTTATAGTATACTTAAAAAGAGGATGTTTTTTGTCTTTCTTTTGAAATTGTCCATACTCGGATTTTCGTGAACCGTCCTCTGTTGCATGACTATCAAAGGTCACGGGAATCCCTTCAGCAACATCTACAGCAACAAGCAATAGCCTAGGTTGATCTGCTTCTTCAGTCGTAGCTATGGGAAATTTCACAAATCGCTCCAGACTCTTTTTTAATGGTTCATTACTATATCTATACCAAATGTTATCTGGATCATGGAATTTCTGATCATAGGTAGGGTTATGAGGAAAAAATGCGTTAGTTACTCCATAAAAGGCAAATTCCTTAGCTGAGTAATATCTCCGGGCAGCCTCGGGAGTTGCATTTCTTTTATTGAACTTATGCAAAAAATCCCAGTACATTTCAAAGAAGGGATTGTTATCTACCTTTGATTCTTTAGAAAGATAATGCCAAAAGTCAATGAGTCGTTCGGCAGAACCTTCGTATGTCTGATTTTCTATAACATAACTTACTAATACTGCAGAATTAATGGCACCAATTGATGTCCCAGCAACAATGTCAAAAGTCGATTTTGTCTCTTTGAAATGATCTTTATCCCATTTGACTAGGAATTCATATATTCCCTTGTACGCCCCAGCTTCATAGGCACCCAATGAACCTCCTCCTTGCAGGACCAAAGCTCTCTCCTTTGTTGGAATAGTATAATTCTTATTATTACTCATATAACCTAATTTGAATATGGTATCCTTTGGAATAAACTTTTAAAGATTCTAGTTCTTTTCAAATTCTGTGTGCCAGTCGATACCATTGTACTGCCCAATATAATTTATTTATCATTATGACAGATGTGGCAATGAAAAAAATTGTACAAAGCTTACAATTACATAAAAGGATATTAATAACAGAAAAAAGTGAGTAGACAGTTTAAACAAATCATAGATAATAACAATTCTATCTATACTAATATCCACACAATTTGAGTAATGGTATAACTTGTCTAGTTTCTAATTAAGTAATAGTTGTCAGATAATATAATCATGGAACAAGCAACACTGATTTTAAAAAAACATTTAGGTTTAATGTATCTAGCGGATTGGTAAATGCCAAATTACTCTAGAATTAAGATTGAAATGGTCATTTGACTTAAGAAAAAATATTTTGAAAAACTCTGTTCAGATCTTGGGTAGTGAAAAAGATACCCGACTTTACTAGCCGTTTAAGAAAATGGTGCGATTATTCAAAATTAAATGTGGTAAAGTTGACATCATAAGCCATGTCTCTTATCCTATTTGGCAAATTTTCCATCTTCAGTTCATTTATTTTTCCCTTTGCAATTATCAGGTAATTGTACTGACGGTCCTTTGAGGGTTGCCAATACAAAAGCTGATTATCTTTTTCCCATTTTATCTCGTTACTAGCAGTGGCCCAGACCGTGAACTCGGGGGAATAATGAGTATCAAATGGTACAAAAATGACAGTTGGTTTGTCGGAAACAATTTTCCCCGCTAGAACAATGGCCGCATATTTTGAATCAACGTCAAAAAATAAAGCGTATGGCTTTGCTGAACTCCTCATTGGGTATGGACGTGTCACTACGTCCATATTACGTGGTCTTCTTTCTGGTCCAAGCAGCGAGTAATTTTCTAAGTTCCAATTATCTTTCAACTCTTCGGTATTATACAGATCATAATTCCAAATGGTTGAATTTAGCAGGAGCGCATCTATTTGATCATATTGTAGGTTCAGATACTCTCTGACTTGTTCTCCTTCTTGAAACGCTCCAAATTCTGTTAGAAAAGGAACAAATCTTCTTTCGATAGCAGCACTGTGTAGCTGTCTAAACATTTCAGGAAATTGTTTCTTATACGTGTATATACTTTCAGGAATCTTTACAAAAGAGCTAGCAACAGCCATCGGATCATAAAAATGAAACGACAAGACACCGTTAGAATCGAAATTAGAAATCGATGATGGATCTTTGGGAAGATATGTAACCAATTTCATTTCTACTGTTTTCTTATCGGCCATTACTTTTTTTATAAAATTCATGTTAAATGATTGTTTAATCTCAAGTGGTGCTGCCCCATAGGCCATAGGCGATCCTTCTGCAGGGAAAGTCCAGTCTACCCGAGGTTCAATAAATATAAAGAGATTCTGGTCAACTTTTCCGATGTTAGAATTTACATCTCGATAAAAGTCCATAAGATACTTTTGTTCAAATTCTTCTTTTGGTATCAGCCCTGGATGAGGCTCATTAAAAGGTTCGACTCCCAATATAGCGGGGTGAGTATTTCCGTTATTTAGCCACTGTAGATGTTTTACAGTTAGTTCAATTATCTTTTCCAGGTGCGTACGTACTGGATAATGTATTAAACCTTCATCTGCATTTGTCAAGTCATTTTCCCAAAAGGATTTGAAAGTATGTTTCAGAGATTTGTTTGTCATGTATTTAATTTGCCATTTCTTGTCAGGACGTGGTGGAGACTGAGTCGGGGTCGGTTTTGGATGTTCTTCATCTACAGCTATAGTCCAGTCAGGAAACCCATCTCCTCCATATATCTCGTTTGCAATGTCTTGGTGAAAATCCAGTATAACGTAGATATTTCTTTTATAGAGCTCTTTTATTATTCTATTTAAAAATGACAGATATTCTTTACCTTCTTCGGAGAGGTCATTTAGGTCTGGATTTGGCTTGGATTCTAACGCTTTCCACGATACAAGAAGACGTGCAACATTAAAACCACTAGTCTTGAGAAGGTCCAGTCCAGGCTTGACCGATTGAATTTCATTATCTAAATCCAGCTTTGATAATTCCTTTACTTCAAGAGGCGAGATGGGAAGGTATGGTGGCAGTTTACTCCGACCTCCAAAATTTACTCCTCGAAATATGGTGTACCTTCCATGCTCATCTCTAAACCATGAGCCATCTTTCCAAAATGTTTTGATGTTCTTTGGCAAAGGCATGACATTATCATTCTCAGTTGCCTCTTTTGTAAGTAAATTATTGGAATCAATCGGGGAGGTAGATATCTGTTTCCTTGCTCTAATTCCAGCCAAAATAACTTGTATACCGCTTACAGCCAGTGCTATTGAGGTCATTATGAGAAGAAGTGCTAGTCCAAATTTTTCAGAAACGAGTACCAAAATAGATAATGAAGTTATTAATATTCCCAAAAGCATAGTTTCATAATCATATGGCTCTCCTTTTTTCTTCTTTAGACTTTTTATTATCCTTATGACTCCATTGGCAAGTAAACCAAACCCTAGAAATATTATTAGCCATTTAGTTGCGAAATCTGGAAAGAAGAAACCTGAGCCAATGTAGATAATCAATCCTAGACCAACACCTATATTGATTAACCTGGAGGTTTTTTTGACACCTTTGGCTGTCAATCCACTTATGAGCCTTTCTGCCCCAAGTAAAATTAGGCCTATTCCGGCCAAGAATAGCCAAATATATGCGCCTGCTACGGTGGTGGTTCCGTAAAACACCACTACTCCTGAAAGGATCAAGCAGATGGTCCCTACAATTATCTGGAAAATCCAAAAAAATGAATGTCTTAAGTGGTGTGTTGGCCGATTCATTTAGAAGGGGAGTACAATGTATCATAAATAGTTTTAGACCTATCATGGATCTGATCAAAGTCGGTACAATAAATGACAGGTATCTATTTTTTGTATATTATCAAAAGAAACATAATGAGCTCAATATAGAGTTTGGTTAGTATCATGCTTGAGCCTTTGTCTTATAGTAGCAGAGTCAAGAATGTATCCCAGTGATGCGAAAGGTCGCATTTAAAACAGGCAGATGTTTAATGTTACGGATTAAAGAATATGATGATAAAGAAAATTTTTCTAGCCCATTAATGAAAAATCTCCTAACCGTAGAGGGCTAATATTTAAGTCCGTTGAATTGTAATCGTCCAAAGCTGAAATTCCAGTCCTTTAGTTTAGTCACTTTCAAATCTCAGCATGAATTGTCTTACAGTTGATAATAGCTAGAGGGATATCGTTTTTCTCCTCTTTATCTGCTTTTATTTTATCCCAATTATTAGATCGGTATTTTGCATTTTGATAATTTCAAACATGTTATGCATCTTAAGCATTGAAAAAATCCATTTCCTCCAAATAACATTATATTGATTATTAATTTTGATTATTCTACCAAAGTTCCTAAAATATGTCCCTTCTTAATATTCAGAAGATATTGAAAATGCCTATTCTAAAGAGGATGCTCTAATATGCAAGGCAGAATAATCAGAATATCCTACCTAGGCCCACAAATAATTTTGACTGATTGAAAAATGCTAAATGGTAAAATTACCCCAAGAAACAAGGGATAGTATCAAACACTATACTCAATATACTTTTGGCCAACAGAGAGACAAGTTGATCTTTCATAGGCATATTACTATACTTCTCTACTGAAAGTTTTTGACAAATCCAGGGTTTACAATTTTTGATGTTTCCTAAAGTTTGTTATTTATAAAACTTTATATTTCAATTAAGTATTACTATAAAATAGTATTATGAAGTATTTCAATCCATATGCATTAAATGCATATCATATCCAACAATGCTGTATTTCCATGTTAAACATTCCACAGTCTAGTTCTAACCTTGACTCTGTAAGGGGGATTTCAATTTGAGTATTGATAGATCACCCGGTTGGATACGTATGGCCCAGATCGGTTTGGGCGCAGTTATCTTAGTCCTGTCTATACTGGTATTGATAAATCCAGTTATGGGGAGTGTTTCGGTAATCTTTATCCTCGCACTTCTATTGTTCTTTGCCGGAATCGAGAAAGTCGTCTCTGGTATTATTGGAAGGGGAAGAGCTCGCTTAGCCAGTATTGGGTTAGGAATTATAGTAATCGTCATTTCCCTGTTAGCAATGACATATCCACAAGGAGCAACTGCTATCATAGTAATACTGCTTGGTATCGCTTTGCTAGTTGATGGTATATCAAGAATAATTCACTCCTTCCAGAACAAAAAAGAAACAGGCAAGTCAAATATATTTGGCATTGGGGTGGGTGTTTTAGAAATAATATTTGCAATTGCAGTAATTGTTTACCCCAATATTGGGATTGCACTGGCAGGAATTTTGATAGGCATAGCTCTACTCATTACAAGCATACAAATAATCGCAGCAGGACTTACCGGTCACTCCAGAAGGAAAGATACATTGACAAAGTAGCGCCTATATTTTTATCAGAAATTCATTTTTTTTCAAATTTAATACTTAATTTAAGAACTAGCTATTGATGAAATACAATATCATTTTTTCAAAAATGCATTAAAGGCTTTTTATTAAAATATAGTCAAAATTAATCTTACTTGTTTTCTTATTCGCACTTAAGATATTTCATTTCCATTGATGTGTAAGAGCTAGCAAGGGAAATTAGTTTTTATGGTGATCCGGGGTGATACTGATGGATTTGGATGTGAAAATGAATAGGTTTAATCCTAACAATATTTGCAGTGAGATCATTTGACAAATTGCTAAATTTGATCACACTGTTTCCTGATTCCTAGAATGACGTGTTTTTTTAGAAAATCAAGCACATTTATTGTCGACTGGTGATGGGTTGGCTATCTGACTGAACGTTTAAGATTTCTAGATGGTATTAGCATGGATAAGCCGGTGTGCATTTCATCCCCAAATTTGAGAACATATATACCGATTGCTAATTTAAAATCAAAGTAGATGTTATGATTTTACAAGAATAAGAGTATCAGACTGAATATGGTAAGATCTCAGTAGAGAGAGACGTTAATTGTACTTGTATTGAAAAAACCTATGTTTATTAGTTAACGAGATAGACTTTATTTTTACAAGTAAAAGTTTTTCAATTATACAACTGGTATTATATGGGATTTCCAAGGCTAAAATCCTAAGATCGGTAATATCTTTTTATGGCCGCTTTTGTAAGAACGAGTGTTGAGTGAGAGCAGCGTAGCAGAGTTTGTAGTGCATCTTATGGAATATCTTATTATTGCTCTGGAAGGGATTATTGCAATATTTATTATAGTGGTTGTTTTCCGAACTTTATATGATATTATCAGAAAATATTTGGTAGGATTAGTAAAGAAGGATCCAGAGCAGCAAATACATAACTATCAAATAGTAAGACGCATGTTAAGGGGGCTACTTTATTCACTAGATTTTTTAATAGCTGTAGATATTTTAAAAACTCTAATAATTCCCTCACCTGACCAACTTTTGTCCTTTATAGTTGTAGTAGTGATTAGAATACTCCTCAGTTGGGCAATGGCAAAAGAATTAGAAAAAAGTATCTAGTAAAACACATTTTGATTTGTATAGCAGCTTACTTTATTTCTTTTATAATGGAATGACATATACGCAGATTATAAATAACTTCAAAATTGCATATTTGTTGATCTATCTTGCGGTAATAACTTTTCATTAATATTTTAAGTTGAATTATTTTCGATTGAGAATCAAATATAAAAAAAATAAAAACTGTCAATGAATATTTTATTTTAAAATTGAGAACCTATTTGAGAACAACCAAATTTACTGAAAAATTCCTGTATAATTTTATAATTTTATTCAGAGTATCTAACACAGAATAACTGCAATATAAATAGATATTATATAAAAAAAACTGATTTTTTGCTACAGACTGCAAAGATCAATCTTGACTTTAGTAGGCTATGTTCGTATGAGAATCCAAATCCACTATAACTGTGATAGCAATTGCATCTTCATTTTTGCAAACTCTTCGTCAGTCAACAAACCCTTTTGATGAAGATCTCCAAGTTTTTGAATCTTTTCGGTCACGTCCACTTGGGAACTGGATGATTGTACATTTTGAGACTGTTGTGCTTGTTGTGCTCTCAATCTCTCGATTTCTTGTTGTTGTGCTTGTGCTTGTTGTTGTGCTAGCTGTTGCTGCTGCTGCATTGCCATATCTGCTTGTTGTTGTTGTTGTTGCAATGCGGCGTTACTTCTACTATTAGCTGCAGCTCTTCCGACTGCAAATGCTGCCCATCTTCCTCTCATATCTATAGTATTACATCTGTAACTAAAATAGTTATCTGGATATTCAGATTCCATTAAAATTTGGATAATGTTTTAAAAAATCTGAAGATGTCTATAAGGACTTTTTGAGTGAAATAATCCTTGATTAACATATGAAATTATCTGCTTATAGAAAATTTCTCGTTTCTTGAACATATCGTGAAGTGACAAGAGTATTAGTGAACGATGAGATGGTATAAGTCTTCCAGATGGAAACGAAATAAAAAGGAGAATTATGGGCTGTTGGGATTTATCACTGGTATTAGATGAATCCCATATCTCTATATACTAACAAATTTTTACCAGCTTGATTCTGATTTATTTATTATTTCAGTGTTTTACTTCATGTCTCCTATCGTGTACCCAAATTGAAATACCAATTATCATCGCTAGTATCCCATTAATCAAAAGTACTATACCTGCTATGATAGCAAAGAATAATATTCCTGCATCAATCATCAATTTTTGTTTAACTTCTTGTTTAGAAACATCTTCGGTATCATTAGATGTACTCAGAAAAACATTAACTCTGTCAGTAATTTTTTCAGATAATCTATCAGGAATTTTGGCTGAAGCATTAATTCTATCAGTAACTTTGTCAGCTAATTTATCAGTAACTTTGCCAGCTATATCTTTGGCTGATATATCGGGAAAGTTCTCGATCATTAAAATAGCTTTGTAAGCCGATAATCCAAAAATAATTATGCTCGTTACAAGAATAATTACACCTACCAACAATACTGTATTGCCGCGTTGCATTTACAATAGTTAGTAAAAGATGTTAATAAACAATCAATACAAAATCTGAAATTTTTAATGTTGAATGTTTAGGTTGCGGTTTTACATAGTGACCAGACTGGTGATCTCTAAAAATATAATAGGTCAAATTAGATGGTCAATCATTAAAATACCAAATAATGGGTTTGATTTCATTGCAACTTGCACTATCCTTCCAGTCATGCAGGTTCTGAGGTTTTCTAGAATGTAGTGTAACACTCAAGCCCTAAATCCGGATTGATATCGATGCTGGAATATATCCAGCATCGTCTATATCTGAACTTTTAAAATTTACCTGGTTAAATTTTGCCTCAGTTCATTGAACTTTTGTACCAGCATCGGTAGGTCACCAGCATATTTTTCCTTCAGTCCTTCTGTTGTATTTGCAACGCCAGCTTGTTCAAGGGCTTGGTTGTATGCATCTGATACTGCTGCAACAACTTTGGCTGCAATTATCTTTTGCAAGTGTTCGGAGATATCCAAGTTCTTAGCTACGGTTAAAGATGTTGCATTAATACCATTTTGTCCAAGTACCTCTTTAAATTTTGATATAATTTGATCCATTTTGTCAGCAGGATCTTGAACTGCAGTTGAGTTTACACCTTGGGCTAATACTTTATTAACATATAATCCGTTACTATTCAATAGAACCATTGAAACTGCAAAAACAAGTATACCAAGAGCAATTCCGATTCCTTCTTTTTTATAAATGATTTTCATAATTTGACTTATAGAAACAAGTATAAAGGTTTAATTCCTTTTCCAACAAAATAATTAATCAATATTATTATTTTGAATGCTTAAGGACTCGACATATCAGTTACAATGAGTTACAATGAGTATCGAGAGTGAATCCAGAAATGTATAATCTATCAAGATTTATTACTTTCAATGGTAAATCGTCTATCTTTATCAAGCGAAACTGATACACAAAAACTCAAATATTCTTCTATCTTTATATATTAGATCTATTTAATAAAGCGTAATGTTATCTCTAAAAATATCTATCGTTTTTACATCATTGATTGTGTTATTAGGCTCGGTATTTGTCTCTAATGCGTACAGTCAGGTCACTGACTCAAGTGGCATAATTGTTGGGCGCGAGGGAAGTGTCTTTGGACTAGTTGATATTGATTCTGATGGTCACAAGTTAAACATTGCTGGGGTTGTAAATTATATTCCACCAACAGACAAAGTATTTGAGGTTTGGCTATATGATGGAAACTATCGTGCATCTGGATATCCATTAAGTGTAGGGATGGTTAAGGCTGACGGATCTTTTAGCATGGAATCAACCCAGGTTTCTGCATACACCTACACCGATATGTTCGTGACCTTGGAACCTAAAGATGATAAGGATCCAAAACCAGCATATTCCAACCAGGTAGGTATTTACGTCTTGCCTGCACCATTTGGACAATAATCCCTTTCTAATTTTTTATTTTTTTGATTAGACAATTTCTTTCGATTTATTATGTTAAGTGTACTCTTTTAGAATTCTAGTAATCACAGCTTGCCTTAGGGCAAATGGTTAATAATAAGAAATCTTTTTGACTGGAAATACTGCCAAAAACAAAACTGTAAAAATATTCTCACATATCTTATGATAAAAAAGGAGTAACTTTTTATTCATATTTTTTCGACGTCGAAAAAATTTAGTCATTTTTAGGACATTTTATATTTCATTTTTTGATTAAATCTTTTTCTCTCTCTTATTATGATATCTATCTCATTATTTATCACATTTTTATGATGCATTAACGTCTCATAGATGATCCAGTTATCGTCGACTTCCTCTATAATTGTTCCAATTCTACTTTGAGTTATCTTAAGAGTTGTAAGAATTTTATCAAAGGATCGGTTTATTTTTAAATCTCTATTTTCTTTTGAATCTCCTAATGTATGATATTCTAGGCTTTCAGTAGAATCAGAGATAGATAATGCATTTGCAAGTTTCCTAACCTCTTTTACTGTCAAGTCTTTGTTTACTATTTCCATTGCCATTTCGTGTCTCGTTGCCTGATTTTTGACATAAATTAATTCTTCTGCCACACTCGAGCTTATTTCAGATTTTGAGATATCTTCCACTATTTCCGTTGGTAAATCTAACAGCGATAGCCTTTTCGACACATAAGATGGGCTTTTTGAGATCTTTTGGGCTAGTGCAGATATGCCTCCCCATCCAAAATCAGTGGTATAAACTTTGAAAGCTCTTGCTTCCTCTATAGGATTGAGATTCTTTCTTTGAATATTTTCAACCAATGATATTTCAAAACTGTCTTTATCATTTACCTCTATCACATGACAGGGTATTTTTTTCCATCTTAATTTTTTGCAAGCTAGGTATCGACGGATTCCAGAAATGATTTCAAAATGGCTTTCTCTGATTCTTATGACAATTGGATGCAACAGACCATATTGTAGGATCGATAGGGCTAATTCATCTACAGTCTCGGTACCCCTTTCATGAATTGTATAATTCGGTAATTTTAACTCACTTATCTCGACTTCCTCTACTATTCCTTTCATTAATGGGCTAGCAGAGAAATTTTTCATCATATTCTATTCAATCATCTGAAGTATTTAATCTTTAATAAAATTTTCACAATTAAATGCGGTATATTATAAAATTTCCATATAATTTCAAATTAGATTACAGATGTGGATGGTATTTCTGTAGCCATATTCTGACTGTAACTTATAATTAATGACTGTATTATGATTTATAGGGTTAAATCATCCGGTAATTTACCAATAAAAAACAGTAGAATTTCTGTAGGTAATTAAGAATGAAAAAAAGAAGAACATGTAATTGGTCAAAGGTGAACTACCCCTTTCATTCTTAGCTGATTTATTTTTCGGACTCGGATTAATTAAGAAAACAACTATTACTAGTAATAAGAATATAGTATCGATACCTCATACTGGTGGCTTACTACTAAGCTAGTAACTTTAATATTTTCCGGTTCTATACCAAATTTTTTTCTGAACTCTATTATTGTATCTACTAAATATGAGTAATATTTGAGATATATGAGAGGTTTATCAAAATACTACATAGACATGATAAGGACACGCTTTTCAATAATCCCTTTATCTAATTCTGATAATAACGATCCTATGTTAAGTACTTCGTTCCAAATATGGGTATAGTACTTATCTTACATTGGATAAGTAATGTCAACATAATTAAAGAATATGATTTACAGTCCTATGAACCAAATGATATGTGTGAATACGGACAATGACCTTTATATTTGGTATCTCGTAAATCTAGCAACCCAGATGATACAATATCTAGTAGGCTTTCTGGAGATTTCTATGTCATGGGGAGTTCTGAATTATCTAATCTTATCATATCTTTATGGATAACGTGAATTTGCAAATGATGTCGAAAGTATAATTAAGAGTAATATTTGCAGAAAACTGTTATACCATCAGGATAACCCAAATCATACTTATGGGTACCCCAAACCGCATAGCAGAAGATAAAGACGATGGTGATTCTTTGAGTTTAGGGTAGGTCCTTCTGTGACCCACTCTCGGAAATCATAACTTAATTTATCATCGATTAACAAATTTGAAAAGAATTGCCTGTGGGGATTCCAAATACCTCATCTAGAAACCTGGTGTTATCGATTGTTACTAAATTTGTACAATATCCATGTAGTTTATGGAAAAGAATTGGTGATTAGGCAGAATCATTGATTTTAATTAATTAATGCATTTTTATATGCTAACTGTGCTAATGTTAATCTTACAAAGTGTACTTTATTGAATCATATTTCCATGCAATTAATAGTCTAAGGATAACCTCATTTTTTAGGTATTCGTGTTACCACCTTGCTACTCGTTTGCTAACTTAGATAAGATCTTGTTGACCCCTGTACTCTTGCCTAATTTTTCTTGAGCCAAATGTTTGTTATGTTTTGCCTGAACGTTTTTAGGATCTATTTTTAATGTCTTGTCATACCACTCTATAGCTTCGCCGTATCTACCTAGGTTAAATAGAGATGCACCTTTATTGAATGTGGCATTAACATGTTCTGGATGTATTTTTAGAGCCTTGTCATACCACTCTATAGCCTCACTATATTTACCTAATTCGTCAAGTGCTGAGCCCTTATTGTTTAAAGCGTTTACGTGTTTAGGATCTATTTTAAGCGCCTTGTCATACCACTCTATAGCCTCACTATATTTACCTAATTCGTCAAGTGCTACTCCTTTGTTGTTTAGAACGTTAGCATTTTGCGGTTTTAGCTTTAGCGCCTGGTCAAAGTATTCTATAGCCTTACTGTATCTTCCTAGAGTATAGTACACCCAACCTTTGTTGTTTAAAGCGTTTACGTGTTTAGGATCTATTTTAAGCGCCTTGTCATACCAGTCTATAGCCTCGTTATATCTTCCAAGACTATGTAGAGCCCTGCCCTTATTGTTTAGAGAATCAGCATCATTTGGTGCTAGCTTTAGCGCCTTGTCATACCACTCTATAGCCTCACTGTACCTTCCGAGGCTGTAGAATGCTGCGCCTTTGTTATTTAGAGATATTGTATATGTTGATTTTATCTCCAAAGCCTTGTCATACCACTCTATAGCCTCGATGTATCTTCCTAATTCATCAAAAGCTGCACCTTTGTTGTTTAAAGCGTTTACGTGTTTAGGATCTATTTTAAGCGCCTTGTCATACCAGTCTATAGCCTCGTTATATCTTCCAAGACTATGTAGAGCCCTGCCCTTGTTGTTTAAAGCGTTTACGTTTTTAGGATCTACCGCCAAAGCCTTGTCATACCACTCTATAGCCTCGATGAACCTCCCTAATTTATCAAATGCTGATCCCTTGTTGTTTAAAGCGTTTACGTTTTTAGGATCTACCGCCAAAGCCTTGTCATACCAGTCTATAGCCTCGTAATATCTTCCGAGACTGTATCGCGCCTTGCCCTGGTTGTTTAAAGAAATCGCATCTTCGGGCTCTATTTTAAGCGCCTCATTAAACCACTCTATAGCCTCGTCATATCTTCCTAGAGTATAGTAAACCCAACCTTTGTTGTTTAAAGCATTTGCGTGATTAGGATATATTTTTAGAGTCCTGTCAAAGTATTCTATAGCCTCACTGTATCTTTCATGCTTATAAAGCCCAGTACCTTTATTGTTTAAGGCGTTTACGTAATTGGGATTTATCTGCAGAGCCCGGTCAAAGTATTCTATAGCATCACCATATCTTTCAAGCTTATACAAGATTTCACCTTTATTGTTTAGAGCGTTTACATGGGTAGGATGTATTTTAAGCGCCTTGTCATACCAGTCTATAGCCTCACTGTATCTACCTACCTTATTTAATGTAAATGCTTTATTGAGAATCGCCTCAAAATAAAGTGCATCCAGTTGTAGAATCTTGTCATAGCATTCAAGGGCGTAATCATACCTGCCCAAATAGAAAAATTGGTTACCCATCAATATTAGATTCTTTAGCTCCAAGTCGTGTTTAGAAAATTGTAATTCTCCTATCTTTATATCGATTATTCTGGTTTTGCATTCTGTCTCAATTTTTTCTACTTCAGTCAATACTTTTTGACATAGTTTGGCTAGTGCAATAGAAGAGTCCTGTAATTCTTGAGCCTTGCTTTCATGCTTTTGAAAGTTATCCGCTAATAGTTGGTACAATAGGTTAGATTTATGAGATAATCTTTGAAATAAATCTGAAATCTGGACTGACGCATCTGCTTTATCATCAAAAATAATTGTGTTATCATTCACCGTATAATTTAGTAATTGATCATCGAAAATTGCTGTCCCAGAAGTAGAAGTATCATTTGTATCCCTATTAGATTCAGCGGAGGAGATATTACCAGTTTCATTTGTATTGTTCTGATCATTAGGTGGTCTCAGATCGATTCCACAGCCGGGACAAATAGTCTCAGCATCCGATTCAAGAGAATAACCACATTGATGACAGGATGACATTAATATCCTTATGTTCTCTATGTATAAAAGATAATTGCAAAAGTTTACTATTAAAAATTCAGAATTAGAGCGCTGAGAACGATAAAACAAGAAAAAAGTTTCATTAGTTACTCCAAGTGGACATAGCATCTGCAAAATCAAACCACATTACAATAACCAAAAATCCATTTAATTCGCAATAATCGCCCCATTATCCACGCTAAAGTATATTTGAGTACAACTTTTGAAATAGAAATCCTTGTCATTCTGTTTCAGTACAAGAACTAGATTACCCTGTTCACAAATACGCTATTAAGAAAAATCATTATTTGAAATAACTGTGTACATCAGATAATTTACAATAATGGTTCCGATTTAGGACTCTTAAAAGAATTCTGACATAATCAAATGAATATTAGTCAATATTTACAAAAAACTAAAGGTAACCAAAATTCAAAATCATTTAGGTCAATTTTAATAATAACTCTATAGAAAGCAGAGTAATGGGAGGGGGAGGTGACTCAAAGAAGGCAATCTATGCTGCATTATTTGGTAATTTGGCAATTGCCATATCAAAGCTATTTGCAGCGTTATTTACAGGGAGTAGCTCTATGTGGGCTGAAACATACCATTCATTCTCGGATACTTTCAATCAGGTGCTACTTTTGGTGGGTGTGAAGACAAGCAAGAAGGAAGCAAATGAAAAGTATCCATTTGGATTTGGCAAGGAACAATACTTTTGGTCGTTTGTTGTAGCACTACTTATTTTTGGTGTATCAGGAGTTTTATCTCTAGAACATGGAATAAGTTATTTTTTAAGTGAGAATGATACTCATGAAATAAAAAATACATTAATAAATTATGTGATTTTGGCGATAGCCTTTGTCTTTGAAGCATATTCACTTAGAGTAGCCTATGGAATATTTAAAAAGAGGATAGAAGAAAGGGGTGATAAATTAAGTTTAAAAGTTTTTTTTACCGATCTAAAAGAAAATAAAGATACTGTTATTATAACGGTACTTGTAGAAGATTCCGCTGCTCTTTTAGGAATAATAATTGCAGCAGTTGCATTGGCCCTTGCTGATCTTACTGGAAATCCTGCATACGACGCTATAGGCTCCCTCTTAATTGGGATATTGTTAATGAGTTTTGCAATATTTTTGGCCAAGGAGAACCGAGGTATGCTTATAGGTGAAGCAATGTCCAAACAAGATTTAAAAAAGATATATGATGCAGTATCTAATATCTCCGAAGTAGAGAAAATAAATTCAGTTCGTACTATGCATCTTGCACCCGAAGATGTCCTAATTGCAATTGAAGTATATTTGATTGAGAATTTGAATACTGTCACAATCGAGTCCGTTATTGACGATATTGAAAACAAGATCAGGGAGGCCATTCCTTACGCTAACCAATCAAAAATATACGTAGAGATAGCACAAGAGAATAGTTAAAAACCGGTAACTACTATTTAGATCAGGATGTATTCTCATATCTTTACATCTAACAGACATTTTCGATTAAATTGAACACCATCCAGCAATACAAAATTTAAATCAATTATATCATTGCATTAATTCGTTAGTAACAGAAACTTTCTACGAAATCTGTATATTTCAGTTACTCCATAACCAATATAGAATTTTACAACATGTTTTAAAACCTAATCAAGCAAATAATGATGATTTTGTCGATTCCAGAGTCTAAGTGGTTGGAAATTGATTACGATTATTGATTAGGAAAATATTTGTTATTTGGCATAAACAGGTAATTTAGGTTTCCTTTTTCTACGATCATTAAAATTCAATATTGATGTGATCTTGAGCTAAAAACCTATTTTTGTAATTGTAATCCATTTAGATCTTATTATTTTTTCATTTTTCATATGTTTCCGATCCTGATAAAACTGATTAGATAGTGTGTCAAAAGAAAGAGGTTATTATTATTGTACCCCTGCGCTGTGTTATCTCATTCATTTTCTTGGTTTCAGAATTACAAGTTATTTCTCAAACTCGATGGGAGTTGCGGGATATTATCTGAAAGTTCTTCCCTATGAATATAATCGATTAATTACTTGAGAAAAATCAACGACCGTCTTCTTAATATAATAGTTCTACGTATAAAGAGTATTCAGCAACAAATGAATATGAAATTGCAAGATTTTATATGCTTTCTTTACAATAATAAAATGATAAATATACACAATCTTTTGAAAGATAATGAAAATGGATATATAAATCGATTAAAATTACAGAAATATGTATTTTTAGCACAAACCTCTTTACAAAATGACTTTGGCTATGAGTATAATATTTATAGAAATGGTCCATATTCGCCAGACCTAGCAAATTATTGTTATGAAGGATTAGATCTTAGTAGAATATCGTCTGACATCAACGAGAAGAGGTGGACAGATAACTCGGCTTTTACCGACAGATTTTTGACTCTGTTTAAAGACAAGGAGCCGGAGTGGTTAGAGGTAGCGGCTACTCTGATAGATAGTACTAATTATTGTGAAAATGAACAAGAGTCTCTGAACAAAGTATACACTATTAAATCAATGTTTAGTAGAGATTACATTGATAATATCTGGAATGAATTAAAAGATAAAAGTCTACTTCATTACGAATCCGACCTCAAATCAAAAAACTTTCTCTCCATATTCTAATTATTTTAATTCAAAATAGCGGGTTTACTACAACAAAGTTTTAGATTATTTAAAGAAGTGATCACAGAATTCAAAAATATTTACTTTTTTCTTCTGCATACTAATGATGACTAACGTAGATAGCCTGTTAATTGGATTTCACTTTCTTCCTAAACATTCTACAATTCCTATTTTTACAAGCTAGTGCCCATCTTTGGGATCTGATTTATCATATTCGTAAAATACAAGCATATTTGTTAATCCCAAATCTAATATGTAAACTGGTATTCTTTTGATTGTCAATTGCTGGAAATGAAACCCTTGAATAAAATGTAGCGTTGAGCTCTTTAATTATGATGCTAAGAGCATCTAGAGCATATAGGTATGCATATGTGATACCTGTCCTTTAGACAATCTTATTTGTGCGTATGAATTCTCTTAAAGCAGATGACTCTTCCTTATATGCCTTAATCGTGTAAACTTTCCCATCTGGACATTTTAGTGATACCCTTACTATGGTGGTCTCTATATCTGAAGCATACACTGGTGGTTCTATCTTTTCTATTTTGCAATCAGCAGCAAGTAATTTCTTTAATTCGGAAATACTCTTAAATTCTGACAAGAAAAATCACATACTATTATTAATTACTAATTTATAAAAAGTGCTTTGGATGCGTTGATTAAATCTACGAGAACAGGTAAATTGTAATCGTATTATTTTTTATATTGGTACTAGAAGGAATCAAATCCCCCAGTATCCATTCCACCAACGTCCATATCGCTGTAATCACCTGTTTCGCCTGTATCAGATGCCGATCCTGAATCATCAGCTCCCGATCCTCCTGATTCGGCTGCTTGTGCATCACTCTGAGTACTCTCAGATGGATTCATTGACATTCCCATAAAAGACATCATAGAAGTAAACATTACTGCGTTTAATAGCCCAGAAAATAGCATCATCGGCATCCACATTCTGTTATCATTCATATAACTTTGCATTTGACCCTTATTGCCGGTTTCATAGAGTTGTTGGAGATATTTGGATTTATTGACCAGTTCTTGTTTTTTTGATTCCAGTATTTTGAATCCTGTTTCGGTAACAAAAACTTCAATTTTCTTGTTACCAAAAAAGCCTTTTTTTGTCTGTTTGATGATTAGTTTTTGGGTTTGTAGATCATTTACAATCAATTCTACTTCATCTTTGGATAACTTTGTAAGCTTGGCTATGTCGTCTATCTTTTTCATACCCCTAGAGATTGCGTCTAATACCATGAAATGATTCGGACTTTGACTAAATCCATTATCTGGAGACATGTATGTGTATAAGGAAGAAATTATTTAAGTCTTAAATGGCTAATTACGATTTTCTAATGATAAAGACGAATCAAGTCATTGAATGAACTAGATAATACGAACAAAAACATTATCTTCGAGCATTTATACTTTAAATACTCGGCGCTTTTGTAATTTTGTAACCCCAACAAGAATCATTCAAATCTGTAATATAATTTTAAAAAGCCAATGCCTAATTTGACAAGCCTAGTAAGAAAGCATACTCGGTTACTTTTATCTGAATAAATTCATTGTAAAGCCATGATGCATTGACTTTGCCTCTTTTCTATATTTATTCCCTTTATTTACCCCTTTTCTAAGAGATTGAAAAAACAGAAAGTTGAGAAATGTGTAGCTTCTCAAATCTAATCATTTTAGTCCTATCATTTGTTTCCAATTATTATAGGTATTAAATACAATTTTTCTTCAATTAAAAATAGTAATGATATATATTCTACTGTAAAAAGAATTTCAAATTCAAATTTATTTTTGTGATACCTTACAAGAGATAGAGATTGGACTATGCTTCTGGTAACGATCATTCCTTTATTCAATAGTTTTGCATCATAAGATTTTTTTTGAGATAGGTCTTATAACCCATTTTCAACTGTTTCACAGCAAAGTATAGCTCTTTGCAAAAACTCAAAATGCTAATCACGATGAGAAACAATCATTCATTCATTTAATTATGAGAATTCGTGGGTAGTATTGGTAGTAACCACACTGTCATAGAGACAGCTAAAAAATTCATTCTTTGTAATCTATCTTAATAAAACAACAATTATTGTTAGATAAAGTAATTTGTAAATTTTTGACTATATTAAAAAAGCGCAGTCTTGTTATTTAATATTATTCTGGCAAATAAATTTAGTATCAAGTATCTAAGCTATAATATAGTTAATTTTAACTAAATAGAATGATTATATTGAGTAACATAACAAGAATACATAAGATAAGAATTATTTTTGCGACGCTACTTGGGGTTTCTATGATTGCATCACTTGCTACATTTGATTACATGATGGTTCAAGCATCTAGTGGGAAAAATGACAATGCAGGGCAGCAAGTTGATAAGCAAGGCCAATGGGTTAGCCAGGGAGCACAATGTGTATCTGGAGAGGATGTTCGGTTTGCATGTAATAACGTTGGAATTCAATCACAAGAACAAAGAGGCCATTTGGCAGCAGGTCAGCAGTGACCTTTTTTTGATATACTAATCAAGCGTTCATAAATGTGCTTTCTTTATGATAGTTTCTTGGTTCTAGTTACTTTATTTGTAATTCAACTTTTTGAATTATTTTAGATTATATTAAATGAAGTTCCTCAAAGCCAAAAATATGACTGGGCCAGGGGTCTTTCAGAAGGATAAGTTTGGGACGAGTAATCTCGTATTAATATATTGATAATATTACAACTTATAGAACTAAAAGAATAGATACGCTACATATCCATAAAATCATTTAGGTGTAAATTTGTCCCAAATTAATCTATCAGATGTTTAGGATCAACCATACATAGCCGAGTGTTAACTACCAGAATGTAAATATGATAAGAATGGTTTTGCTATTCATATTTTTTTGCTCCTTCTTCTCAGTTATTATGGGGTAGTATGGAGTATTCAAGACAGCAATTCTACAATCACAATAAATCCTGGAGCTACAAATAGCGCTAGTCAAAATCCAATAGCTCCTAGAAATACAACTGTGTCAGAGGAATCCACTATTATTTGGCTTAATAATGATTCCACTCCACGTCTAATAGTATCTGGAATGCCAGATCAAGGTCCATCAAACGTGTTTTATGGAGATTATATTTGTGCCGGTGAATCATACAATATAACCTTAGATAATGCTGGAGTTTACAACTATTACGATCCCAATTGGAGTCATATTAAAGGTCAAATAACTTTAGTACCAAACAACGAAACAGATGTGGAAAATAATGAAGGGGGCTAAGAAAGTAATTATTGGTCATGGTACTACTTGGTAGTACCAATTAATCATCATTTGAATTATTTCCATAACATATTCGATCAAGCCAGTGTATTGATAATTCATCTCGATTCTAAGAGCAAATGACATATCATCGGCAATAGGGTAAATCAACTAACTCGTTTATCTTCTATAGTGATTCAAAGTGGGTGAGGAATCACTCAATTCAAATCAAAAATTCCTCTGCAGGACAGGATGTAGTAACAGCCGATTATTCATAAAAATAGATTTTGGCTGTGACCTAAAAAAAATAATCGTTATTGAATTATCTAGTTCTAGAATGAATCAAATCCTCCGGTATCCATTCCGCTATCAGCACCCATATCGCTAAAACCACCTGTGTCACCTGTATCTGATGCACCTGTATCCGATGCGGCTCCTGAATCTTCAGCCCCAGCTCCCCCTGAATCATCTACTTGCCCTTCAGTTTGAGCACTTTCCGCTGGGTTCATTGCCATTCCCATAAAGGCCATCATAGATCCAAACATTACCATACTCATTAGCCCAGAAAATAACATCATCGGCATCCAGCTCCTATTATCGTCCATCATGCTCTGCATTTGACCCCTATTACCGGTTTCATAGAGTTGTTGAAGCCTTTGAGATGTATGTGACAGTTCCTGTTTTTTTGAATCTAGCAGTTTCATGCCTGTTTCTGAAATATGAAACTCAGTTTTCTTGTTGCCAAAAAAACCCTTCTTAACTACTGCGTTAATCAATTTCTGATTTCTTAGGTCATTTACTATCAATTCTACTTCATCTTTGGATAACTTTGTAACTTTGGCAATGCTGTCTATCTTTTTCATACCCCTAGAGATTGCGTCTAATACCATGAAATGATTCGGACTTTGACTAAAATTATTATTTGAAGACATAATTATTTATGAACAAATAATTATTTAAACTATAGATGTTTCATGTTTGAATTTTATATCTATCTTGAGAAACGATGTATAAGATCCAAGTTGATGTTTATATTATCTATATTCAGCTGGAGCAGTCGCATTAGACAGGTTAGTACCTAAATTCGATGTCAAATTGCCAGTTAGGCCTGGTTCGATTCCTGCTCCTGTTTGGTTATTGTCAATTGGCTGTTCTAATGCTAATGCGGGGGCAAGATTTCCGCCAAACGTAGTGATAGATACAATAACTCCTATCAATGTAAAAACATTCAAAATCCTCATAGAATTATAGGATCAGCATATTATATAACATACATACTCCTATTATCTTCATTTTTTGTAAACCCCTCCTATGATATGATCTGAGGATTTCATATGAGAAATTCTAGTGCTTTGCGATGTCCCCTGCGCTCCTCTAATAATTATTGTCCATAAATGTACATTTTTTATTTCGTTGTACTCATACGAGCTAGAATATTGTTTGCAAATAATTGCAATTGAAACTTAATGTTTAATTCTCTTCAACTAAACCTCCTTATATTGGGTTGTAAAGGACTGTGCGTAAGATACGATAGAGTTGGCGGAGGAAAAGAATCTGTTTATGCTTTGGGATATAAACGGTGCTCAGGATGCAGTCTATACATTAAATTCAGCGGTACCCGCTGTCCATGTTGTAATTATCCTCTGCGAACTAAAAAGAGAAATTAATAAGTCAAGTGCTGATCTAAACAAACAAAGGATATTATTATAATACTGGGAAAATTCTTTTGGATGCATGACATTGGTAATTCGAGTTCGGGCGAATCCAAAAAAACTGCTACCATGACGTTTAGGATCGACGAAAATGTATTAAATGTCTTGAGGGCCGAATCGGATAGAAGTCAAATTACCTTAAACAGTCTAGTAAACCAGCTCCTCAAACGCTATGTTGACTGGGATATGTTCGAACCAAAAGTTGGTATGATTCCAATAGCAAAGCCAATAGTGGTTGAATTATTCAAAAAGATGAGTAAGGAGGAGATATCGAATATGGCTGTGAATATCGGTAAGGATGTCGTTCATGACATCGCACTTTTTATGAAGAACCGTATGGACCTTGAATCATTTCTTTCATGGTTTGAAACAAGAATGGCTAGTTCATTGACTGAAACTAATCACACGGTGCAAGATGGTTATAATGTCTACGTTTTAAAGCATGAACTTGGGGAAAATTGGTCATTATATCATAAAATTATATTAGAATTAATGTTCAATGAAATATTCAATATGAAAGTAGATATTACGATAAGTAGTACAACAATTAGATTCAAGTTTAGAAGTTAAATAGCCAAAACCGCCAACCATTTTAATGTTTTCTGATAATCAACTTTATGATATTTGTAGGTTATATCATATCTGACAATATCGCTGATCATCCCGTCTTAATTAGCGAATTCAAAGAATTTATAGAAAACAAGCGAATAATGAATCGATCTCAAGCTCCAGATCCAGTAACGATACTGACATTTTGAAATTGAATCTAATATGCGATGTTCACAATAAGTATACTTTACGGTGGAGTATGTGTTCTTATGAAGCTTGGAATTCGCTTCCAATCATCTTGTTGTTTTGTAAATCCTCATTTCTTGCAAAAAACCAAGGAATCTGTCAATCACAAGACTTATCAAAGGAGAGGAGGACTTTCTGGTACGATTCAGTAGGATCATGTAACAACTTGAACTTCCAAAACCAAGATAATGGTGGGAACAATGTAGTAGGACAACTAGATTAACCACCAAATTAACCACATTTTTTTATTTTTTTCTGAATTATTAATTCAAAGGATACAATTCCATATATCCATGCCATTTCTAATGGAATGAAAGGTTGTCGGTAACAATTAGATGGAAATCTGTTGAAATATTAGTAATTAATAAATAATTATTACTTGCTTATCAAAAAGATATACTAATTGATCTTTAGTATCTTAGCTTATTTAAAAAACCTAATCGTTGTCAAATGGGAAAAAACTTTTGATGTCAAAATGCCAATACGATTGGTTGTTTGATCTGCGTTCAATACGTTTGAACAATTCTGATTTCTGGCTCTAATTTCTAAAAAGAGTCTATTCCTTCAGAAAAGAGGGTTATTCTTTTGTTTTTCGCCTACTCAACGAAATGTTCATCCTTTATTGTGAAGCATTTGTATAGGATGGTTTAGCTATCATATTTAAGGAAATTTGAATTACAAATGGTTAGCATTAAGTAATACTACTATTGGTACCCTCATGGCATCTCTTGATAGGAATATAATAATAATAGCTCTTCCTTCAATTGCCAGCGAATTGCACACCTCTCTTATTACACTCGTCTGGATAGCAATTGGGTATTGGGTAGTAACGGCTTCAATGTTATTGACCTTTGGTAGACTTGCTGATATGTTTGGGAGAGTCAAATTGTATAATCTAGGATTTGCATTGTTTACAATTGGCTCTGGACTTTGTTGTGTGTCTCAAACGGGAGAACAATTGATTGTTTTTCGGATTATCCAGGCATTTGGAGCCGCTTTTATTTTTTCTAACAGCTCCGCCATTCTCTCGGACTCATTCCCAGAGTCTGAAAGGGGAAAAGCTTTGGGAATAAATCAAATATCTATTGTAGTAGGGTCAATCATGGGCTTAGTCATCGGTGGGGGTTTAACGTCATATTTTGGTTGGAGATCTATATTCTGGATAAATATTCCTATAGGAATATTTGCTACGTTATGGGCATTCTCAAAACTAAAAGAATTAGGAACAATAAAAAAGGAAAAAATTGACTGGCTGGGAAATTTGTTGTTTGCTGGGGGATTGGTAGTCCTGTTGGTTGGAATCACTTTCGGTTCTTTTCATCTTTTAAACATATTTGAAATTACCTTGTTTATATCGGGTGGGATCTCTTTGTTAGTACTATTTTATATTAATGAGAAAAAAGTGAGTTTCCCAATGATGGACCTCACCTTATTTAGGCTTAGACTCTTTACCAGTAGTAATATTGCGATTTTCTTTAATTCTCTTGCTCGTGGAGCCTTCACTTTCGTGATGGTATTTTACCTTCAGGGACCAACGATGCTCCTAAACCCATTAGATTCGGGCATTTATCTGATTCCAGTTTCCATTTCATTGGCGATAGTTGCTCCAATAACCGGTTGGTTTTTTGATAAATATAAGTCTCAAATTATCTCTCAGACAGGATTGATAATTTCTGCGATAGGTTTTATTTTGTTGACTGCTATGGGTTCAAAGATTTCATCCGTAGATGCTATACTGCCACTTGCACTCATAGGAGCAGGAATGGGTATATTTACGTCACCTAATCGAGCCACTATAATGAATTCAGTACCTCCAAATAGAAGAGGGGTAGCAGCCGGTATAAGCACTACACTGGTTATGACGGGAAGTGCGTTTAGTATCGGATTGGTCTTTTTGATATTTTCCACTTTGCTACCCTCGGAGTCTGTCGATGTCATCTTTTCAGGTTCTACTGACTATGCAAGTCATAATTCAATTCAATTCAATGACACCAACATAGACAAATTTATTTTATCTATTCACGTAATATTCATAGTTTCTGCTCTATTGATGATATCTTCAGTATTGATTCAGCGTAAAATGAAATGAGCGAATCTTGGGCATAACTTGTTTCTTTTTCATTCATTTTAGGATGGATATAGCCTTGTGCGCTCATATTTTCTAGATTAACGATTATTAGTAACCTATTCTAATTAGATCTAACTATACTATTTATATTAGACGACATCCATTAATCTAATTAGTGATAAAAAGATTATCATCAAAAACAAATGAGAATTTGCAGATCTATTTGTTAAAACCTTCTTGCTTTTCTGATGCACCGGTTATTTCCCACTGGTTATCATTAAAGGAGGAGTTTTCTAAATAATACCATTTGATGAAAACATAATCATAAATGCAGTTGAGAAAGTCAACAAAGATGTAGTAAATATAGCCAGCGTAAGAATGGTCAAAGATCAATTATTACGAATATTTCCTGTAGAAGGGGTCGGTTCGGGAGTAATAATAGATAAGAAAGGTTACATATTGACAAATAATCATGTCATTGAGAAGGCAAATAAGTTAAAAGTTACAACCACCGATGGAAACATTTATGACGGAATGGTAGTTGGAACAGACCCAATTACTGATTTAGCTATAATCAAGATCGAATCAAAAGATGCGTTATCTTACGCGGAATTAGGCAATTCAGATGAATTGAAAATAGGACAAATAGTAATTGCGATCGGGAATCCTTTTGGTTTGGACGGGGGTCCATCCGTTACCGCAGGAATTATTAGCTCTTTAAGCAGAAAATTGCAGTTTGAGCGAGGTATTATGGAGCTTGTTCAAACTGATGCATCGATCAATCCCGGTAATTCAGGGGGTCCGCTCATAAATACCAAAGGGCAAGTGATTGGAATAAATACTGCGAAAATGCCATATGCACAAGGTATAGGATTTGCAGTACCGATAAATGTTGCAAAGTTGATAATAAATGATTTAATAATGAATGGACGCGTTACCAATAGGCCATGGATAGGTATTTCCACAATAAAGATTACAACTGAATTGGCAAATACTTATAGACTACCAACCAACCAGGGATCTTTAATCGCAGAGGTACAAAGAGATGGTCCCGCTTACATTGCCGATTTGCGTAAGGGAGATATTATTGAATCAGTAGATGGGGTAAAAATAATTGATCCATATCAGATTTCTAACCATATCCGAAAAAGGAACATTAAAGACCTAATAATTATTCAAATCAATAGATATGGAAAAAAAATGGATAAAGAAATCCAATTAATGCCTCATCCCACAAATCTTAATTAAATAGTTCCTAGAGTGACGTTTTCTGGCTTGGCTGTAGCAAGACCAGACTAGACCATTTCTATTTTAGATACACATATGCCCATAACCATATTTTTGACATATTCTTCAGATGAATTTGTTCGATACTAGTAGGAGGTTCTTATTCATAGAGAGTTACTAGATTGCTATTGACCGATACTAAACATACTTCAAAATAAAACACAAAAGTTTGTCTTATCTATTGCTCATTTATCATCTAACATAAACCGTGCTCCAAGTCTTCTAAGAATGCTATTTTAGATAGTGGTTTTCTCTCCCTGGGTTTTGTATTTTTGACTTTGAATTTTTCTGGTAAGCTATCATTTGTACCTTGATATCCTATGGCTATCATAATTCCCACTTCATAATCGTCAGGTATCTTGAATACCTCTTTTGCTAACGTTATGTTAAATCCGCCCATCTCATGCATAATCAAACCTTGATTAAAACTTTCCAAGAACATATTCTCATTTGCAGCTCCTAGGTCATGAAAATAAAGTCTATTTGGATCTTGACTTTCTGTATAGGTTTTTTTTGTGATGGCGCAAATCAATATAGGTGCTTGTTTTGCAAATGAATTTGATTCAAGTAGCACAGATTGAGCCTCAAATAATTTACTGGGATTGTCACTAGTAAAAACAATGTAACGCCAGGGTTGTTCGTTTCTAGAAGATGGTGTCCACCTTGCTGCCTCTAGGATCGAAAAAAGTTTTGTTTTCTCCACCTTTCTTGTCGAAAATGCACGAGCACTCCATCTTTTTCTTAATAGATCATGAATAGGATAATCAGTTATCGCATGATTATCTATAATGCCCTTTTTCAAATTCGATCAATAAATAATCCATAATTCACTAATTAAAGTTCTTAACTGCCTACTGTTTGAAGGGTACTATGAATAGACCATGTTAAATCTCATGACCTAATTTTTCATTATTACTTTCTTGAAATTGTGGTTTTCCTTCTTTTATTATTTGTTAATTTTCTTACTTGTACTCCATCTTCTTCAATTTCTTGATCAGCTTGCTGGTTTCTTATGTTCAATTTTGCAACCCGGGGGGTGGCCATGGCAAATTGTACATGAAAACAAGTAGATGACTGACATAGCGAACAACGTAATTTTTCCTCATTAAAATGGATTTCCGTAACTTTATTTTCTTTAGAGTCTTTAATGTAAAGAGTGTCCCTAGTGCACCCCTCCTCTGACAAGAAAGGGGCATAGTGTCTCAAAAATTCATCCTTTTCTAGTATCTCATGTAGTAACTCGTTTACAAATCCCCCAAAGTGTTCATTAATATAGGGATTTCTTTCTCTTTCCCTCTTCCATTTACTTCTTAACTCCTTTACAATGTTAACTCTTAAAGTAATCAATTCAGCAGAATTTGATCTAGGCATCTTTCTAATCATGATACACGCAAGCAATATATAACTTTAATAATCAATGGAGTACAGTAAATACAGCATATTATGCAGTGTAGATAAGTTAGATTCCATACCTTTTTCTTTATATCTTGGTGTCTAAACAGATGAAATTAAATACCTAAAGATTTCTTTGTTAATAATGCATACTAAGCTTGTTTTTTTTGGTATCCTTCCTTTATCCTTATTACTATTATTGATGGGATCAATGAACTTTCAACAAGCATATGTCGAAGCACAATCAAATTCGACCCAAACATTCACTTCCACCAACAATACATTTAATCTCAATTATCCTTTAGACTGGGAAATAGCTCCAAGAAATTCTAGTTTCCCATATTATGGAGAAACTACAGCATTAGTCCTTCGACCAATAATGGACGAGCCTGTCACTCCATTAAATGAAACTTTTTTTAGTATTTCTGTTAGCGATGTAAAGAGGTTGCTAGAAGATAATAAGTCATTACCAGCAGAGTTCCTAGACAAATTAGTCGCTGATAAGATAAATTCTTTTGAAGATCCATCTTCAATATATGGAAACTTGAATGTAAAACTGCTTGGAAATAACTACACCAGACTTGGTGATCAGCCTGCCAAAGAATTGACCTTCCTTACCCAAAATCTCGGAACCTTCGAAGTCGATACATATGCTATCTATAATGACCAATTGTATCATGTCAATTTCATGGGTCCACAGTCAAAAGTGTCCGAAATGTATAAGGAGTTTCAACAAATTAAAGATTCATTTAGATTCTTACCATAGGATTCTATCTATGAGTCCGCTAAGACCACCTTAATTAGCTACTCATATTTTTTATCATATTATGAAAATCTTCATCTGATACTTTGTTTTTTATTTCCATTATATGTTCTACATCTTTGCCTGCAAGATATCTCAACTTTGGATTACTGTCGTTTATGGCATCCAGGACAACCTTAGCAACATATTCAGGGGGTTCGCCACTCTCAATTAATTTTTTCATCCCATTTTCCATATTATTCATAAATTGAAAGTAAGGCGAATTAGGGTCTTTAGATTTTTCTGCTAATACTGCAGCTTTAATGAAATTAGTTTTGATTATCCCCGGCTCTATAAGTATAGTTCTAATCCCAAATGGTTCAAGTTCATAAGATATGGATTCGGTTAATCCTTCTATAGCGAATTTTGAACTTGCATAGGCTGAGCTTGTTGCTATGCCAAAACGGCCTAGTCCTGAACTTATATTGACAATTATTCCAGCGCTCTGATCTCTCATTATGGGCAACACTGCCTGTGTAGCCCGTATCAATCCAAAGTAATTTGTGTCAAACTGTACCTTTATTTCATTTATTAAAAGATCTTCGAAAGCTCCGCTCAAACCATATCCTGCATTATTGACAAGAATGTCTATTTTATTAGCCTCATTTACTATAGTTTCAATGGCTTGTTTAACTGACATATCGTTTGTAACGTCAAGCTGAACACATCTTAAGGGAATTTTTTCTTTATCTACAATAGATCTCAGAGTTGAACTTTTCTGTAAATCTCTCATCGTTGCGTATGTTTTGAATCCGTGTCTTGCAAGGATTAAAGATATTTCAAAACCTATTCCGCTTGAACTTCCAGTCACAACCGCAACTCTACTTTCACTCATAAATGTATGTAAAAATTTCAAATTAATAAGTTATTCAAAAGCAAACAGGTTGACTTGACAACGTATTTAATATCTTCCTCAACTCCCGTCAAGTGTTCTATTTCTCATGTTGATGTAAATATCTAGCGGCAAGAACAAGTTTTTTTCAATATTCCACGTAGGTAGCTTGTGTGCATGAATGATTAGCGGCAAATCTCTTTGAAACCTGAGCTAATTAGTTCAAAGGTTTTGTACTAAAATTTACTAAACAGATATGTGTTTTCAAAACTCATTTGGCTCTAATCTTGGTATCAATTGATCAAAAAAAGGTTTTAAATTATCCAAAGGAGATGGATCCTTTCGAACAAATCCAATTAAAGATGATGATTAAAAAATATTATCTGAATCGTACTTTATTGATCCATCAATTGCAGAATCTATTAAATTAAAAATTGATCAATTTTGTAACTATTGTAACGGACTATTGTGATGACCGACAACAATGTCTTCTTTGATAATGATACAACAATGACAACGAGAATCTATACAAATCTTTGATTTCTTATGATTACAGATAGAACACATACATACCTTAGACAGATCTGTATTTGTTCTTACCTTAGACAGATCTGTATTTGTTCTTACCTTAGACAGATCTGTATTTGTTCTCATTTTATTGATTAAAGGGTGGTACTGACTATACAGCGAGATTATGATTCCTAATATAATAATGACTGTGCCCGGGAGAAAGGTTCTACCTATCATAAGAAAAATCCCTAACGCCATCATGATTATACTTCCAATCATCAAAATGTTCATGAATTTCTCAGGCTCCCATCTATTCTATCGTAAAGTTATTCCTAATTGGTAATCTCATTCTCTGGATTCATTTTCTTTTTCCTAATTTTCCTAACTTTTTCAAGGATCTGAGCTAACTGATCTTCAGAAATTTTTGAAATCCTTGAATCACATTCGATACCTTCTGCGTCCAAAACCTGTTCAGTAATTTCAACAATTTCGTTCTTATGGGTTATTTCCTGCTCTGTTAACATGTTCAAACTTGCAAATCTGAAAAAAGCGAAATCGCTCATGAAATAATACTATGTGTAGTACTAGTTATATTTATGGACTCAACATTGTCTGGTCCGCTGTCCCTAGGTTTTATATTTTACGCTCTAGTCCATATTATCCAGAAACCTCAGGCCTAAATTCCTTTGTATACTTTTAGTAGGTTAGCTCTTAGTGAAGGATTTTTTGCAGAAAATGGCCTTAAAGGAACAATGCTGGTAATGAACGAAATCATCCACATTGCAATATTTACCGTATCATATTACCAGATCTTCATTGAAAGCCTTTAAATCGATCTACACTACCATTTTGGATATTCCAGAATAAAGATCATGTTTGATTTAATTTTATGGTAGAAAATCCATTTATATTCTAATTATTATTTGTACCAGAAAAGTTAAACTTGAAATCGATTATTAATTTCCTGCTGTTTCATAATGTTTATTTATTGCGAGAATTTCAAACTAGATGGTGAATGAGATAAGATGGCTGATAAAATTAAATGTTATCATATTTTAGTAAAGAAACAAAGTGAAGCATTATTGATATTAGAAAAATTGAAAAAAGGGGAAGGCTTTTCAAATCTGGCTAAGGAGTTTTCTATTGACAAAGGGAGTGGCAAAAAAGGAGGAGACTTGGGTTTCTTTGGGAAAGGGATGATGGTCAAACCATTTGAAGAAGCAGCATTCAAGTTAAAAAAAGGAGAGATTACAGCTGAGCCTATAAAAACAGAATTTGGATATCATATAATAAGACGGTCTGGATAATGGTAAAAAAAACTTTATGATTTATATCCAGATGGATAAGAATTAAATAATTTTGAACTAATTAATGAGTCTTTGAAATCATAAATATCTAATCAAATGATAATGTTTTCCGGAATGCAAGTGAAATTGACTAACTATCAAGCATGGTTTGCCAATTTAATTTCTTTTTTTAGATCACTTTTCTTCAAAGGCAAAAAAATTGTTACAAGGTTTTCTTTTATCTCATTGATTGTTGGATCCTAAATGATTTAAAGGGGTTTATCATAGGGTTTAATTATATATTGGATTTTAACCTCGGGTACTGTGCATTTTCTTGTTATACAATTCAAACATGAACCTTATGACTAGACCAAGGCTTTAATTTCAAATTATAGAAAATGAAAAAAACCAACAAAAATTTGGTATATTATACATAGAAACATCGGTGTGTTCGGATAATATGATTTGGGATGTAGAAAGGATATTTTTAAAATAAATTGGTCCTTGAGTAGCGTCTAATGCTAAAAAGAGAGTTGACCACACCTAGTAATTCTGCTTTACCCAGCCAGAATTAATTGAATTTTGATTTGGTTTAGAGATACGGTTGTTACCATGCAAAATAAGTTAATACTTTGATTTCCACCCTATGTTAGCAAGTATATGCACATGTTGTAATTTCAATTTTTATTATAAAGGTATTATTTGCATTATGACAGCAGTCCCACTTTGATAGCAGTTTTACACGGGAACACGAGTACACTTGCTATCTAGCAGGGATCATAATGCAAACACGGTTTATAGCACCTCAGGTAATATAAACTGAAATATTGGTTAATAACTATCAGCAATCTTTGTCATAATAGTGATGATTAAATTACAAAAAAGATCGCTTTAATATGGGCATATCTTAACAATATTAACATTAGCAAAAGAAATGCCAATCATAATATCAAAGGATTATCGATTTTTACAACTTTTACGTACTAATCTTAAGGTTTTGTATAGCTCTAGAAAAAGAAAGCCCCAAGACAAGATTCATGTTTCTGATATAATCTCTGGTTCCTGCCTACGTAAGGCATTTTATGCTCGCACCGTTAAAGACTATGAACTAACTGTAGAAGATATTGACAATTTTGTGAGAGGCGAGTCCTCTGAATATATTCTTGTAGGGCTTGCAGACATCGGTGTAAGTCAAATGGAATTGTTTTTTGAAGATAATCTGATAGCAAGGCCTGATCTGATGACAGGAAGCCAATCTCACAAGACAGAATCTAAAGACATGATTTCCACTAAAAAGGATAAAGAGGCTGAAATCATCGTTGAATTTAAAGATACAAAGAGCTTTGAGAGGTTAAAACCAGATAATAAGCGGTTCAAATCCTATCTTCGTCAATTGTTATATTATTTGGTCATTTCTGGATATGATACAGGGATACTCTGTATTCGTTACGCAAATAATCGAAAAATGGTTTGGATAAAGCGAGACAATCAAGGAGATTATTATTTTTCTCCCAAAACAAAAAATCAAAATGATGACGGAAATTTGGCTGAGATCGAATCGTGGACGGTAATACTAGAAAAAGGATCTCCTATCCGGGATGTTTTGAAAGAAGAAATTCGAACGAGGGTTTCTTTACTAAAATCAGCGCTTGATAATAATGCCGATGCTCAATTGCCCAAGGTGGCTGAAGAATGGAAATGTATAAAATGTCCATTTAAGCAGACTTGTAATCCCGCTAGTGTAATCAAGCAGGACTCTGAAATAGATATTTTAGATGAAAAGGGATTAATAGTAACAATAGAATCCAATTAGTTTAGTCAAAATTAAAGAGTAATATCCGTCAACAATTTACTTGTCCGTCAGTTCAAGTGCACTAAGCAGTTTGCGAATATGGAATGTCATTAGCGCTCAAAAATTCAGAGACTTGCCGATTTTAATATTTACTAAATTAAATTAATTTGCTTTGGCAACTAACATACCTCCAATTCAAATCTAACACATCCTCTTAAATGCCCATACCAATTTCCCGCTTGGACCTGTAAAGTTAAATTGATATTTTGGGAAATAAATTTTCTCGGCCAGCGATCTCGTTGTTTTAAATATGACTAGCTTGATTTGCATATCCTTGTTTATTGCTTGGACCAGGCCACTACAAAATAACATTATGTATTTTCCAATCCCATAACACCTGTATCGTTGATCAATACCTATTTTCTTTATTAAAAGTGCGCAGGTTGGTACTTGGTAAAATTTCTCTCCCTTACCATTTTCTTCGTACTGAGGAAGTAAATCAGATTGTTTCGTATGCAATCTTGTCAGATCAATAGAAAAAAAACCAATCCAATCATCAAAGTACTTTATCACATATTTTACTTCATTAGTATTAGATTTACCGTTAAGGATGTAATTCTCATAATACTCTTGAACTGATAACGGGTCCTCACCGTTTGTTTGCCTGAAATCTATCTTTGGTAGTTGATGTTTTTTTGGATTAAAAATCTTAAATTTTAATCCGTTTGGATCAAATTGAGTCGTCTGAGTCATGTCTATGTTTTTCATAAAAGGCAATAGCTTCAGTTAAGAATTCTTGTTCTATGGGATTATTCTTACCATTTAAATATTCAGAAATTTGGTGATATTCATCATCTTCCAGGAAAATATCAGAATATAGAGTAAACAATTTTGACATGATTATATATCGAAAGAGCACTATTAAAATATCGTTAAAAAAATCTAATCTTTTTATTTTTATCATTTCAGCTACTGCATTCGAATTAAGAGTAAAAGCTTAAGACCCGGTCAATTTTGATAGATACAAAGGTGTGATCCATCCGATGGATACCTAACCCATAATGGACTCAACCATTTGAACAATCAAATATACTATCTATTGTTTCTAGTGATATTACCATAGCTAAGGATCATGTAAACACGTTGAATATTTCTGTTTGTAAAACGATCATGCTTGTTATACCTGCATGTTAATATAGTAGTCAAATGTCCAGTCATAAGCTGTTTACCTACCCGGTGTTCAGTTTCAAAGCTAGATTCGTGAACTTGAATGACTATCTAAAGATATACTGCTTTCCAAATGAGCCTTATTTTACAAAATTATAGGCTATCTTCTAGAGGATCCTAAACTAATGTCAATTGCATTTGAAAATGAATAGTTACAATGCCCTCGGGTTTAATACATTTTATCCCTGAATCATTTTGGGTTGTCTTGGTTTAGGCTTTATTCTAAGTACGATCCTAAAGCGTTGGGTTTAAAAACCATGGTGAAAAATAATCCATGTATTAACAATGAATCAACACCATACCGACATTACCGAACCTCTTATCAAAAATCTTTTAGAAGACAAGAACTTGGCATTTGTTGCTACCCTAATGAAAGACGGATCTCCTCAGATAACTCCTACATGGATCGATATACAAGGTAATGAGATTTTTATCAATACAGCGCTAGGTAGGGTAAAACAGAAGAATGTAACGAGAGATCCAAGGATAGCGGTATCTATTGCAGATCGTAATAATCCTTACCATATGGTAACCTTGAGAGGCGAAGTGATTGACCAGATTACAGGCGAACTGGCTGACAGTCACATAGATAAATTAGCAAAAAAGTATCTAAATAAAGATAAATATCCTTTCAGAGCTCCAGGTGAAAAAAGAGTAATATTAAAGGTAAAACCTACACGAGTGGCATACACATAAAATCCATTGAATATCTGCTCAACTATGAATAGAATGTAATATCTCCGAACAAGGGAGGAACAGTTGAGTTTGAATTTTATTATACCAAATTCAAATCTTAAAAAAAGTATTAGACACACAAATCAATAGCATTTATAGTATATACCAAGGGTTTAGAAATGCTGGCAGTGAGTGCCATGACACCCAACCCGTCTGAATAAACAAAGGTATTTTAGGAAGTATCTCACCTTCTGTCAATATTTAATATCACTTTGTAAGTCATAATTGCTAAATATTTTATTATTTATTACTTCCGACTTACTTGTTGCTCATGTTCATTATTTTTGTTAGAATTTCAAATATGCTAGATTGGGATAAAATCTATAGCATATAGAGTATGTCTGAAGAATGGGTCGGATATGCATACAGGATGGGATTATTGAGATCTTTGGCAGTAAGTCCTAATCTTATAGCCATCGAAAATATGTTTATGACTTCCTCCGCATGAGATCCCAGCAGATGAGCGCCTAAAATTCTGTCACTGCCTTGCTCAATTAATATCTTAAATCCAGAATGAGTTTCACCTTCACGTCTAGAAGAATTCCATTCAGAGGTATTCATATGATTAATTCTAAATTGAAATCCTTGTTCTACTGCATCTTTTTCCATTAATCCTACCGACGCAAGAGGAGGAATGGTAAAGACTACACTTGGCAGACCAGCATAATTTATCTTACTGATATTTCCATTTAATATATTAGTTGATACAATATTCCCTTCATAGCTTGCTACAGGAGTTAAGGGCGCACCTCCACTTGAGGCAACATCGCCTGCTGCATATACAATAGGGTTTGAAATACTCTGAAGATATTCATTCACTTTTATCCCTCTGGGGGTATATTCAATACCACCAACCATTAGATCGAGTTCTTCAATATTTGGCACTCTGCCTGCGCCATGTACTACCATATCAGATTCTAGGGTTCTTGTCAATTTGTGCTCTCTTGGGGAATCTACTATAGAAGAATAATGTACGACTAATTTGCCATCACTTTCTAATGATGATGATGAAGAAATTTTATCTATTTTCTCGACCTTTGTCTCTAATCGTACATCTATTCCAATATTTTTACTCTTCTGCACTAGTTGATTAACGAGGTCTGAGTCAAAATGTTCTAAGGCTTGTTTCCCACGATGAAAAATTGTGATCTCTTTGACCCCAGAGCGGGCAGCAATATGCGCAAATTCAAATGATATGTATCCGCCACCAATGAATGCGATATTGTCAGGTAGTTGATAACTTTCAATATTCAAAAACTGATCACTTGTGATTACATTCTCTAAACCTGGAATACCTAAATTTACAGGTCTTGCTCCAGTTGCTAAAAAGATGTATTTTCCCTTTATAATATCATTATGTGTGTCTTCATTCGTATTGTTGAATTTCACTTTAATTGTGTCATTACCAATAAATTTGGCTTTTCCATGAATGGGAATAATTCCAGCCTTGATATAACTGTCTTCTCTTTGTTTTGGAAAAGGCTCTGTAAAGGTTTTCTTAAAGTTTATCAAGTCATGCCAATTTAGATGGACTTTGTCAACTTCGCTTATGCTCTTATTTTCAAGTCTATGGTTTGCATCAATTGCTTTTGCTGTTTCAACAAGAATTTTTTTTGGTTCGCAGCCGCGTAAAGCACAAGTACCCCCAAAAGGTAGTGAATCTATAATGGCAACTCTTAGTCCCTTAGAGCGGCAAGTTGATGCAACGGTAGTGCCTGCCGTTCCTGTACCTATTACAATTAAATCATATACGCTTTCATTGTCCAACTAGTACTCAATCCTAAATTAATCAAAAAAAGCAGACTCCTTTAAAGTTTTGAGTTTTGACCGATGTTACCCCTTATATAACCAATTTAAATCAATATCATCTATATTCACCTACCCTTGTGGATGCAGCAGAACCACTTTGTAACCTATGAATCTTTACCGAATTTTTCAAGCGATATGGCTTCACTTGATTGATATATATTAATAGAATTTTATCGTGGTATTAATCCTAAACAGATTAACGAGAATGGTGAAAGTGTTCCTGTCCCTTCCTTCTAAGATTCGACTAAAGTTGCAATACAAATACTACCTGATATAGATAGCAAGCATGTCCAATTGCACATGGAATTTAGGAAGTATTCTGCAAAAGTTTTTATCTACTTAAAATAAGGTTATTTTATTATACAATTCCATACCTTCTTTACGCACTTATCAAAGAAAATTATCAGTTTCAATTTTTCTATAATCGTATTTTTTTTATTTTTAATCTTCCTTGCATTTGCGTGCCCAACAACCTTTATTTACCAAACTGCTAATGCCGTATCTTCACCTTCATTTAAATTACAGGAAATGATCAACGAAAATCGTGATTGGTTTCAAACTTATGGTAATAGCGACCTTAATTTAAAAAACAACTATACTGACATACTAGCTGTAAATTATCTTAGCGATGGTGAAAACCTAAATGCCACACTTTGGTTGAACGCTGGCATTAGTAATTATACGGACTTTAGTTACAAAAAGCCCTTAAACAAAATAAATTATGGAATGCTTATAGATGCTGATTCTAATTCCGAAACAGGATATAGAGGAGCAGATTATGATTTATATTATGAATTAAGGGGTGGCAATCTAAGTGCCTATCTATATCAACTTTCATCAACAGGAGGCTACAAGTTGATAGGTTCAAACACAAACTTCACGGAATCTTATGATGACTCTGGTGCATTCCTGGGATCTGTGGACTTTGATCTAAATTTGGATTCAATAAATAATCCAGACCAATACAATCTATTATTCTATTCTGCAGAGTCATTCGGGTCTAACGAAGTGAGGCAATTTACATCTTGGGTTAGCATTCCGCCACCTACATTACAGGTAACAACATCTCCAGAGGATATCTCAATAAGACAGGGCGAAAGTCTGATGGTTCCAGCAAGAATAAAATCCACCACAGGATTTTCAAACGATGTAGTTAACATTACACTATCAGGAGATAAAAATAGTGAGTATGCCATAGCCTCTGGTTTCAACTCTAGTGAACTAATTGTAAATGTAGAAAGAAATCAACCTCCATTATTTAAAATTGACGTTCCCAAAGAAACTCCTTTGGGTATTTACTCAATTCCCTTGATTGTTTCCATAAGAGAGCCTTCTGAAGCCGTAATAACAAAACCAATAAATGTGAATTCGGTGGGGGGAAAAGTGGACCCAGAATTTGAAATCTCTAAGGAGTATCCAACTGAAGGTTATTTGACTAAACCAATAAACTTGACCGTTACTGTAATTGCGCCAATGACCCCAAGTGATCTATTTAAGGAATTTTGGGGAACTTATGGGTCCTTTATAGGGATTTTTGCCGGCGCTTTTATAGGCGCTTTTGCAAAGGTGTTATTTGATAAAAGAAAGAAAGAAAATTAGATTATTATAAAAATAAATATCTATTCTTTTTTCTTCTAAATGTAGGCAAGAAAGTTACAGTTTTTGCCTATTTTTATTTTTCCAAATTAGTTTAGGATAGGCTGTGAATTAGAGAATCTTACTTTAGTCTTGGAATAATTGAATTTATTTCATAAATTCCTGGACTACGCGTAGCTGGTAATGACGAATTTTGACTATTTGTATCTAATTATTAAGAAATGGTAATCAAATATTAAAGGACACTGCTATAATAAATGGCACCAATTCCTGGATCTATTTCTGTGTATAAGAATATTTACTGTAATTGGTAATTATATTGGTAACTGAGTCATAATGACTGTTAGAATCCTATAGTTGATTATATCTTAGCTTCTGAGTTTGTCTGACAAATTCTTCTTAACTGTAGGCCATTCTTCTCTAATAATACTATAGCAAGCAGTGTCTCTTATCCTCCCGTTTCGCATTATTTTGTGATTTCGCAAAATTCCATCCTGCTTTCCTCCTATTCTTTCAATTGCTTTTCTTGATACTTGATTTAGGACGTCAGTTCTAATCTCTACTGCTATGCAGTTTAGCTTTTCAAATGCGTATTGTAACATCAAAAGTTTGGCCTCAGTATTTACAGGAGACCTACGATAAGATTTTGCTATCCAAGTGTGGCCTATCTCTAGCCTATAATTTTGGTGATCAATATTAAAAAACCTAGTCGTCCCAACTATGATTTTCAATTGCTTGTCTACTATAATGAAAGGTAAGCTAGTATTATCATGTTTTATCATATTCTGCAAATAAATGGACATTTCTTCAATGCTAGGGAATGATGTGAATGGGTTTTTCCAGATTTCACCGTCAGCAGCTGCGCTACACAAACCATTCAAATCATCAGATATGGGCGGACGAAGTACTACGTGACTGTGCTCCATAGTTATATCATGGACGTCTAGCATATACCAAACAAGATCAATAATTCATCCTTGCTTTATTAAATACAGTGCTATTTCATATGATGATTTATTTGTTGATCAGTATCACTATATGGGTTTCACAATCAAATTCAACAATAGAGCCTGAACCTACTTTTTTTAAAATGACATTACAAATAGACTATCCATCAGAATATCTATCTGTGGGTGGTTTGTTAGGCTGAATTTTGTCAGACAATGGATCTCATAGTACTTAAAAAACACCATTAATATAGCATTTTTACGATTTTTAATAATATTGGGATAAAAAATGTAAACCCTAGTAATAAATATATCCTTTTTGAAAATATACACTATTTGTATAATAATGTTAGACTAGACATGTTTGATGTTCATTTGCGCCGTTTCATCTCATATATTGAACGAATAGTTGAACTAATGTTATATAAGCAGATTTGTCTATTATACAGATACTTTTGGGTAATTATGACAGTACTGGTGTCTCTTGGTGTCGCTTTTACCATTAGAACAAAATTAATGGTAAACACCATACTTGAAATATATCATAAACCACTTATAAACAAGATTCTGTTCAGCCCAATGTGTGGTTGAGTTATTTTAATTCCATAGTCCTTGATATTCGCGATTCATCGTCCTTGCCGGACTAAAAAATATGCCATCATGATAGCGTAAATATACTAAATCTTTTTGCCTGTATGTATTTTTAGATAAAAGATGATTGCGAATTGCCTTATTCGCTTAGGGTCGATAATCCCACATATAACGATAATCTGCAAACAGGCTTGACCAGTTCATAACATGTTCTACTTTGCACTGTAACTATCATAAAAAGGAGTCATCAAAACATTCGGTTCTGTCTTTTAGGTACTGCATTACTTTCTTTCAATCAGCTATGTCTCTAGACAGAAATGATGAATGTCATGCTTTAATTTAAGAAACAGGCTTGAGGATACAGTAATCCACTTCTATCTGTTGATACTTGATACTTTCGATGTGCCTCGATCAGAACTGGAATTAATTATATGGTTGGAGAATATTTCATAGAAACAGTATTATAAAAAGGAAAAGATGTATATAAACATCTAGATATCCAGAATATCTCCTTCTATATCTTTAACTCTCCATGAATCGTTCGTAACTATTACCTTTCTATATTACCTTGTAATCTTATACTGATATCTCAACCAGTTAATTAATTAGCCTCCACCTTTGAGATTCTATGTTATAAAAAAGGAAGATAGGAATAGATTTATAAAAACAATACCCTTTTAAATACATAAATTTACATAGAATCGGTAATTGTCTATTAAATCATAAAAGTTTGGCGAGTTAGATATAATTTCCTTAAAACTTTTGTATAATTGTTTAGCTTAATAGTCTACTAATATCTAGTTGAAAACCCGTTTTATATATAAAATGATATTAGAATTCTAATGATTAAGTTTACTATAATGATGGCCGTCCTTTTGGCATCAGTAAGCCTCTATGGCGCAAACGTGGGATCAATATATGCCCAGAACAACGCCTTGAGTCAAAGTGGAAATTCAGAAGCAGAACAGACGATTGCACAATCACAAGCATCCGAACAAGATTCACAATGTGTATCAGGAGATATCACTGCTCTCTCGTGTAACAACCTTGGTTTCCAGGTGCAAAGAAATGGTGATGATGACAACGGAGGAGAACCGAATCCACCGAATCCACCAGATGAGAGATGTTCAGTTGATTACGTATGGGACGTAACAACAACTGCTGAACCAGAAAATGGCGACGGTGTTCCAGTGGGAACTATAATATGTTTCACCACAGACCCTGCACGACCTGGTACCCAACCCGCTGAAGTAAATCCACCAAGAGGAGATAGTTTCAACACTACCGTAAACCCAAACCAGTTTAACGACAATCCAAACTGTAACGGCAATGGTCAGCAGCGTGCTGAAGTAACATCAGGAGATCCTCCTCGACAACTACAGATGGGTGACCCACTCTGTGTTCAAGTAGATTTGCCCCCGACCTAAGATTAATTAGAATAAGTTAATCAAAAAATCAATTTTTCTTTTTTTTAATATTAATCAGCAAGCAATTTCTATCAGTCATTTCCAATTTTTGTCATTTTGAGTCAAGTCGAAATTATCTTGGATAATATCTGATAAACTCTTTTAGATTTTCATGTGATAGGGCGACTACGATGCTATTCGACTCAGAATTTTTTTATCTGTTCTTTTCTATTTTGTTTTGCAGAATCAAAAATTGATAGGTAGAATCAAGAAATACACAGGGAAAAATTCTAAAATTAACGTTGATCTATTAGACTATCGATTGAGGACATCGGAAATAGTTCAAGTTCCGTTGTAATGGGACATCATACTTTATCTTTGTATGACTGGATCTTAGGGAGGAAATGAAGAATGAATACGCTGAGTGACTTTTATAATTGGCCAAAGATATTGATTGGGAATGTTAACAATGTTATACTAGCAAAATCTGTCGTCAAGGTCTATCCTCCTTTTGAAAAGACGAGTCAATTATTATATAAACGAAATATTTCATAGAAACAGTATTATATTTATTACTTTACAATCTACGTAATTAGGATAGAGAAGAGTGACGATAGAGCTATCAGTGGGTGCAATAATAAGATATCAATCTATTGAATTTAATAGAGATCATTCTGAATTTCTCCTTTTGAGAAATAAACGGGGATTTTGGGGATTTCCCCAAGGTCATAAAGAAAGAGGGGAAAATGAAATTCAGACATTGCAGAGAGAAGTGCAGGAAGAAACTGGAATAGTTGATCTAGATATACACCAATACATAGGCAAGATTCAATACAAATACTTTAGAGCTGATGGAATTCGATCAGAGAAGGAAGTGAAATTTTATTTTGCAACTACTCCAGTTAGAGAAGTCACCATATCAAATGAGCACGAAGGATTCAAATGGACAACTTATCAAGATGCGCTTTCGCTTCTCGACCACCGTCAACTGAAATCAATAATCCTAAAAGGTAGAAGAAGAGGCCTTTATTAATACACACATTTCAAAAGTTACTGTCCTACTCTGCATACTCTAAATGCTATGAAAATAATTTTATACCTACGTTTTATTAATAGAAGCGGATATAGATTAAAAAATGGTTGCTGGTAAAAGAATTGTGCTAACTGCCGATTGTAGTTTGATGACCAACTATAGAGGTAATTTTCTTTATGGGTTCATAGCATGTGGCCCATATGAACTTGTTCCTGAATTTGTATTTGATAAACTTTTTTGTCCAAGTGTTGAAACTGATAAGAATACTGGAGAAATAAAAGTTGCCCAATGTGGTCTGCGTCGTATTGAAAGTGCATTGATTCGAGAGTACGATAAAAGTGAAGTATTTCTAGCTCATCCAGAAATGTTGGAAAAATGTATTGGACCACAAACCAAGGTTGTAGGAATAAATGTCATGGATCCGTTGGGAATGGCTCCGGTAACAACCACAATGTCACCTGAAAAATTATCTTATGTGGCAATGAAATTTAAAAAAATGTGTGCTTCCATTATTCAATTAAAAAAGAAATATGATTTTAAAGTCGTGGTTGGAGGTAATGGCTCTTGGGAATTAGCCAAACCTGAAAGGATGAAGATTCACGGAATTGATACAGTGGTGATAGGTGAAGCAGATGAGTTAGCATTGGATTTGTTTCATGATCTAGAAGCTGGGGATGCACCAGAACTTCTTCATACGTTTGTACGCAATATAGAGAATATTCCTGTTATACGTGGTCCAACAATCAACTCATTAATTGAAGCCATGAGAGGTTGCGGACGGGGTTGTGATTTTTGTGATGTGAATAAGAGATCTAAGAAAGATATTCCATTAGATAGATTACAGGAAGAAGCTAAAATAAATATAAAATATGGCTTTGATTCCATCTGGCTGCAATCAGATGAAATGTTACTTTATGGCTGTGATAATAAAGACTTTATACCAAATCAGGAAGCAATTTTAGACGTTTGGAAGGGACTAAAGTCGGTAGGAGCTAACTTCATAGGTACTACTCACATGACTTTGTCAGCTGTTGCTTCATCCCCTGATTTGATAAAAAATATTTCTCAGGTAAATGATATGGAAAACAATGGTCGCTGGCTTGCGACCAATTTAGGAGTTGAAACTGTTGCCCCGCGGATGGTAAAAAAACACCTTGGGGTAAAAACGAGGCCTTTCCAACCAGAGGAATGGGGATCAGTTGTAAGAGAGGGATGCAAAATACTAAATCAAAATCATTGGTTTCCAGCATTAACATTGATAATTGGATGGCCTGATGAAACACCTGATGAGACCCAATATACTATTGATTTGATCCAGGATTTCAGACAAATGAATATGAGGGGATTAGTCGCTCCATTATTGTATCAGGATTTCTCTGAGAAAAATTCAATGCATTTTGGAAATTTGAATGAATCACAATTTGCCCTCTTTTGGACATGTTGGCAACATAATCTTAGGGTAATAAGTGACATTATACCTATAATTATTCGTAACAAATCTTACGGCCCTGCGATGAAGGTATTTATGGCAATGTTAATAAAATTTGGAACTTGGGCCATAATGAGATATTTGCGTGGCCTGTCCAAAGGCTTGTTTGAAGGTAAACCTGCTGAAGATATTGTTGCAAAGTATGTGCGACCGCGTTCTGTGACCGCAGCAATGCCTCCAAAATTATAAAAAAGAGTTTATTTTAAAACTCTATTTTATGTCTGGTTTATATTCTAGGTTTGAACGAAAAAATAGGAATAGTTATTCCTAAAATTAGACCGAGGAGAGGTAAAAAATCTAGTGTGTTGAGCTGATCTGGCTCAATGCTGCATCAGCAATGGTGTCCCTCTTAGGTGTAATGACAATAAAATAATTCTTATCAGCTCTTTCCATGACACTGACTAGTTTGTGTTTTTTTGCTGAGATATCAAATTCGTACATTCCGTGCTCAAGATTCCCCTTTGTATAAATCATGAGTAATGTTTCCCCTGATAACGGGGTAATTGGGACCATTGAAAAAACATATCCTTTGTAAGAACTAATGGGTAGGATCTGTTTCATATAGGGTGCCACTGAAACCAAATAAATCAAAACATCTTCGATGGTTTCGAATTCTTCAAATTCAAATTTCATTTAAATTAACTATTTGAAAGTAGGTTAAATAAACTTTATAAAAAAAGTTTATCCGTACGATTCAAATTTAACGTCAAAAGTACCATCTTTTCTCTTGTTCCTTTCAGTTACAAAACCCTTTGGTACTAGAGAATCTAGAACCCCATCTACGGTGCCCTGCCATCCACACACATAAAAAGACGTATTTTGCGGTGTAATTTTCTCACCCACTAGTTCCTCCAAGGGTGATTTATCCTTGCCTGGCTTTGGACGTAGAAAGGTTTCTACTCTCCCCTTATGTCCATTCCATGATCTATTGAACCATTCCTGGGGCCTGCTGATACTTGCTCGATATCTAAAGTTCCATTCACTACCACCCTTCTCCAAACTTTCGGCCTCCAACTCGGTTAACAATTCTCTATAACTCAATTCATCGACATAGCTTGCGCCGTGAAGCACTACGATTTGTCTTTTAGTCCCCTTTGATTTTAGGTGTAACGAATATGATATAAAGGGGGCTAAACCTGTTCCGCCTCCAATCAGTACTAATCTCCTATTATCTGGACTACCATCAGGCATTTTTTCATTAATTGTAAAAATACCTGTGGGCCTCACCCAATTAATTTCGTCTCCTTCCCTCTTATCAAATAATTGTGTTGTAAGCCTTCCGGGCAGTGGTTTCTTAACCCATCGTACTACAAGCTCAAAGTGTTTTTTTTGTTCTGGGGGTGAAGCAATCGAATATGCTCTCCTTATTACCTTACCTTCATTAGGAACATTTAAACCCAAGGTAACAAACTGACCCGGTTTAAAGTCTGGGACTTGGCCCTCGTTTGGTTTAACATGAAAAATCGCAAGGTCTTCTTTTAGAACCCTGATATATGAAACTGTTGCCTTATTGTCTACTACCATAATATTCTCTGTTTTGAGCCAAGTTAGTTAAATATTTTGTTCTTATTATTTTTAAAGTAACATTTACTTTCATTTTTGTATCAGGGATTACGATACTCAGAATGATTTTGCAAGGCAACTCATAAATTAATCTGAATTTTATAAGGTCATGATGATTAGAAACTACGCGTGGTAAATATAAAAGTCGGTTTAGTTAAACTTTTTGATTATATTATAGTAAGGGGAACCCTTGTGTCTTTCAATACATTTTTGACAAATTGATTTGTCGCCGTATTTTTTATGACAGGGGCAATCGCAATTCAAATTCATATTGGATCCCAAATAATACTCTATGAGAATTTGATGAAACATATAAATCGTTTTATGCAATCTTTACGAAAATACAGAAATTAAAAATGATGCAAGACCCACAATCACTACCGGTTTCTAATTTTCATAAGGTCAAGTTTTATGCACAAATGGTATCAATGTTAGAATTTACTCGATGATCTCCAAATTTTTTGTTAAAAAGCAGATCAGAATTACTATATAGTATAAGGTACTGTCTGAATATGACTGAAAGTTTGACTGAATCGATGCATTCGTTTATTTCTAAATCTGTTATCTCTTCTACAACCTGTAAAAAATATCTGGCTTCTGATGGTATTTCATCTAATAATTTGTTGTTGAAGGATCAAACAGGAAAAGTATTGCTTAATTGCAAGAATGTTAGTGTTTTAAAAGGTAAAATAGACGGGATAGGTGTTTCTTTTGCTATAACTAAAAATCTAGATGAGTATCAGTTTCTAATATGTAATTACATTCCCGCCTTACCTGATCACGATATGTTCAAGTTAAAATTTCAAAAGATGCGGTTGCTTATTACCATGTTTATAAATAAAATGGTCGGTGTGTTACTTCAATCTAAAATAAACCCCAAAGCCTTGGCTGACTTGAATAAACACGGCAATGCTATATTGTTAGAGGTTTCTGAATTAACGCATGAATTTCGTGAAAGAGACCAAGATGACAGAGTCAAATACCTTCTAAATGAGGAAAATATGGATATGCTAAATCTCAAAATGGATTATTTTATCCAATTTGGTGCTACTGAAATCCAAATTAATAGGATCCTGTTGTCCATTTATGGATATGATATAGCTGATTCAGCAATTGAATGAAGGTGTCATCCATCTTTAAAGAATTCAAGCACTTCTTTGCTGTGACCCCTTGGTTTGACACTTGAATATATTTTAGCAATGCTTCCAGTTTGATCAACTAAAAATGTTGACCTTGTAACGCCAAAGTATTCCTTACCCATAAATTTTTTGAGCCCGTAGACCCCATATTCCTTTGAAATTTCATTGTTCGGATCGGATGCAAGCATATAGGGGATATTCATCTTCTCTCTGAATTTTGTATGAGAATCGTTAGAATCCGGGCTGATTCCAATTATTTCGATCCCCTGTTGTTCAAATAGAGCATAGTCTTTAGTAAATTCCTCAGCCTCGGTGGTACAACCAGGAGTAAAATCTTTTGGATAAAAGTAAATAACTATCTTTTTGTGTTTTAACAGGTTTGACAATTTGAATTCATTGTTCTTTGGGTCTCTGTATTCAAAATCGAAAGGCTTGTCGCCCTCTTTAATTTTCATCATATTATGATCTTTTTGGTTTGACATACTGTTAATTGTTAGGACACCAAAAATACATGTTTGTTTTCATGCTGCCATCCTGCTCATGATATATCTTAATTTATTGTCTGCCATTGTTCAAGTATTAACCAAATACAAATGTGTAAAAATAGAAATTATCTGTCTTTGGTAATATTTCAAGCACATGAATTTCAGGACTTGGCGTTTTGACTATGTTCATAATATGTGGCCATGTGATTTCGATATAACTCGAATTACTATCCTTTTTTACATGATATCCTAATTGTTCATCCGTTAAAAATTCACCATCCAGCTTAACATTTGCTATTGCAGGCTGGCCGTCGGTACTACCAACTATTACGTTTACATTTGATGCCATATTGTATTTGAAGACTATTGCGGGATCTTTTTCCTTATGGTCAAATGATGCCTTTATGCCCTCTTTATCCCATCTCCATTTTCCTTTTAAATACACGGTATTATCCAACACGGTTTGAGGCGCAGTGAACACATTGTATTCATTAATTTTGGCTTTTTGATTATTTCCAAACCTTCTGATCCGTGAGTAACCTACGCAGATCTCAGGGGCCATGCCGTTAAAATGCATTCCGTATATCTTAGTCACCTCATTTTGATTGCTGTTGATCTCTTGTTCCTTTTCCTTTTGGTTGTTTAAATCAGTACTTAATTCTGATATACCATCTTGCTTTTCTTGAGGCGATTCTCTATTGGAGAATGGGAGATCAAGCAAATCGGCTAAAGCTTCTTCAAAATCATCAAATGTTCCGTATCCAGGATGTTCGTACCTTACAAACCCATCAGTATCAATCAATATGTGCTTGGGCCAGTATGAATTCCCAAATACTTCCCAAGTTTTATTATTGGTATCATATCCCGTCACATCTCCATCCAATCCAAACTCCTTTAATGCCTTTTCGATATTAGCGATATTTTTGGCAAATTCATATTCGGCTGAATGAATCCCAAATACAACCAAACCTTTATCAGCATATTTCTCTTGAATCTTTTTTATTGTAGGAATGGTTCTTAAGCAAAAAATGCATGTATATGTCCAAAAATCTAAAAGCACTACCTTACCTTTTAGTTCCTTTATACTATGCGTGGCGTTGTCGCTCCAATTCTTGATATCTTTGAATTCTGGTGCTGATACGGCAGGTATAATGTTCATTTAATGACTATTTTCATCATGTAACTTATGTCTGTTTTCTGTAGTATTCTATTTATTTGAAAATGTCAAATCAGATGCGGGAGATGGGATTTGAACCCACGAACCCCTAAGGGATAAGGCCCTCAACCTTACGCCTTTGGCCAAGCTGGGCGACTCCCGCTTTGACATTTTATTGTTGGAAGGATAATTTGAATATTCCCACTAATATCATAATGGCATTTGAATGATTTTTATTATGGAGTTCATTTTTTTATAGCATGCTTGTTCCAGTAAGATGCTTCACATGTGGAAAACTGATAGCTAATATCTATAATGAATATTTAACTCAGTTAAAACAAGGAGAAGAACCAAATAAAATTATGGATTCTTTGAAAATTACACGTTATTGTTGCAGAAGGATGTTCGTCTCAAGCGTAGAGACCATATATCAGGTCATTCCCTATTATGAAGCTTTGAGGAAACGACGGGCGGAGATTCAATCTGAAATGGAATGATAAACATTGCCTGAAATCACTTCTATTGAAGAAAGGCTAGTTTTCAATAGCCGAGGAGATAAAACTATCGAAATTGATGTACAGTCCGACAACAAGTACCAAGGGAGGGCTTGTGCACCATCAGGCGCCAGCGTCGGGATGTATGAGGCACAAAGCTTTATTCAAAACGACCCAGAATTAACCATTAGTAATTTTAACAGTATAAAGAATAAATTTATTGGGATTGACAGCGCAGACCTCAAAAATCTGCACAATGTGATTAAAACAGTGGATCCTTCTGATAATTATTCAAATATTGGGGGTTCTGTGGCTTACGCCCTTTCCATAGCGAGCGTAGATTCAGCTGCAAAGGCCATGAACATTCCATTCTATAAAGTTTTGAACCCTAAATTGGATAAGATTAGTTTCCCGTACCCTCTTGGAAATGTATTGGGGGGAGGCGCACATGCTGGTCCAGGAACCCCTGACTTGCAAGAATTTTTAATTTGTCCTGTAAAATCACTATCGATCTCCGAAGCAATCTCTTTGAATTCACAAATTCATAAGGAGGTAAAAAAAAGTATCGAAAAAATCGACAGTAAATTTACATATGGAAAGGGAGACGAAGGAGGATGGGCCCCTGCTATTGTAAATGATCACGCCATTGAGTTAGTTGAAAATGCAATTATTCAGTGCGGATATGATCCAAAGAAAGAGATCAGAATGGGTATAGACTTTGCAAGCTCCTCAATGTGGGATACTAACAAGAAGGTATATGATTACCAGCGGGAGGGAATTTTAAGAACAACAGAGCAGCAAATAGAGTACGTTAACAAATTGATCCGTGACTACAACCTCATATATGCTGAAGATCCATTGCATGAAGAGGATTTTGAGAATATGTCGATTATCACTAAAAATAACCCTACGTGCCTTGTTACGGGTGATGATTTGCTAGTAACAAATACAAATAGGGCCACTCTGGCTGCTAAAAAAAAAGCCTGCTCTGGAGCAATTTTGAAGGTAAATCAAGCAGGCACTTTATACGACGCCATGTTATTTGCAGAAGAATGCACCAAGAATAACATCAAAATCATTACTTCTCATAGGTCGGGTGAGTCAGTTGACAGTCATATTTCTCATATTTCTATCGCTACAAATTCAATAATGATAAAAACTGGTATCGTAGGCGGCGAAAGAATTTCCAAATTAAATGAATTATTAAGAGTTTCAGAGTATGGTTTAATAGAAGGAATGGCTAAATGGAGCAATATATCATGAATATGAATACTGAGGAAATGGATTCTCTTAATAATTCTAATAATGAAAACATAGATAAAACTGTTAACGATGATGCTTCCACAACTGAGGAAGAAGATTCAAAAAATACAACTAGCAACTCAGAAGAATCTCCTGAAAACTATGGGGAATCTGATGAAACTGAACAAACAATTATTGGCGATGAGGAACCGAACAGTTCGTCTGATATCGTAGAACAATCAGAATCATTAGAAGATCCTAATAACCTAGAGAAAATGATATTGTCAACTGGAATCAGGGTAGGAACTCCGATCAAAACTAAATTTATGACATCATTCATAACTCGTGCTAATCCCGAAGGCTTGTATATCCTTGATATTAGTAAAACTCTTGCAAGAATTGACGTTGCCGCCAAATTTATTGGTAGAACGAATATTGCAAATGTTGCGGTAACATCTGCTAGGGAGTACGGAAAAACACCAATCGAAAAATTTTGTGAACTAACAGGCGCTCGTGGTATTTTTGGAAGATTTATGCCAGGTACATTTACTAATCCTTCATTACCCAAATATTTGGAGCCCGAAATAGTTATAGTCACAGATCCGCAGGCCGATGAACAGGCCGTATTGGAAGCAACAAGAGCTGGGGTCCCTGTAATCGCATTATCAAATAGTGACAATATTACTTCTAAAGTTGATTTGGTAATTCCATCAAATAACAGAGGCAGAAAAGCCCTTGCTACGGTTTATTGGCTGTTGACAAAAGAAGTCCTTAAAAAACAAGGAAAGATAAAGTCTGATTCTGAGATGCCATTGACAATAGATGATTTCGAAGCAAAACTAGTTGAAGAATTGATTTAATTAAATATTGACACGTGAACATAACTTTAGTGGAGTTTTTTATCCTAAAGATTATGGGAAATTGAATGCTTCAATTCAAAGCTTTTTTTCGCTCCTGAATTCCTCTTCTGAAGATAGCAAATTCCTACAAATGGTAAATGAATATATTCAAGATAAAAAGATTCTGAGTTTTATAGTTCCTCATGGTTCGTACGATTACTCTGGTTATGTGTCATCATTCACTTATTACCTAATAGACAAGATAGAATGTCAGAATTTCATAATACTATCTTCCGATCATCGTGGCACTAGCCCTGGTATTTCGGTGTGGGATCAAGGTAGCTGGAATACCCCCTTGGGTCCAGCACAAATCAACGAGACAATGGCACGTGATCTGATAAATAAAAGTAATGATGGCTTTTTAGAGATAGATTCATTTTCTTTTGAAATTGATTACACAATTGAAACACAGTTGCCATTTATTCAAGTATTAAAGAAGAATAATTTTAGATTTTTACCTATACTTCAAAGAAAACAGGACAAAAAGACTTGTATACAACTAGCAAAGTTATTAGCAAGTATAGTACCTCAAAATGAAAAAGTTATACTATTATCTACCACTAATTTTACTCACTATCTAAATTATAAAGAATGCTATGCCATTGATAAAAAACTGATATCAGCAATTTCAAAGATGGATATCGATTCATTTTATGATACTTTGAAAAACTATTTTCAATACATCTGCGGATACGGTTGTGTAGGTACTGCAATAGAATTTTCTAAATTATTGGGAAACTTTGACGTAATTTTATTAAAGCATCTTACGAGTGGCGATATTGATGACAAAAAGTCTTCGGTCGTGGGTTATTCATCGATTCTAATGCTTTAGAGGGCTTGAGGTTGAGGAGGAGTACTAATAGTAGTAGGAATGGGAGTTTGATTGTATTCAAATACTAACACTTTTGAACGCCAAATAGAAGCAGTAGCTCCAGGAAAGGTAATTCTTTTTGGGGAGCACTTTGTGGTTTATGGATATCCATCGTTAATCACATCAATAGATAAATTCTTTAAGGTAAAATTATATATCTCGCCATCTACGGCCGATGAAATCAAAATTGAATCAAATCTAGGTTTTAGAGCCACTTTACAAAACTCGGTGCTTTCCTTCCCAGTGGAACAGAATAACACATATCATGAAATTATCAAGAAGCTGTACAGCGTTATCCAATATCTGGTGACTAATGTCAGCATTGATGTTAGATCAAAGTATAGTATTTTGATTCGTTTGGACTCTGAAATCCCGTTAGGCGGAGGACTTGGATCCTCTTCAGCTTTTTGTGTTGCATTAACAGCTGCTCTTTACCATTTCATAGATAAGACGCTAAATAAGGACAAGATTTGTTATGAATCTATTCAAGCGGAGAAGATACTCAATAGAAATACTTCGGGAGCAGATTGTAGTATTTGCACATTTGGGGGGTTGGGACAATTCGACAGATTGAATGGTTTTAGGAGGATCTTAGCAGATTTTAGTGATTATCAGTTCTTGATAATAAATAGCGGTATTACACATGATACCTTTTCTATGATAGAGAAGGTAGCCAAAATTAAAAATAATTATCCCAATGATTTTAACATCCTATGTAACCAGTATGGAGATATCTATAATCAAGTTTTCAGCTACCTTGAGCATAACGATATTGAAAACATTGGTGAACTTTTAAATAGGAATCACCAATTGTTAGTCAGTCTTTCTTTGTCTAATCCCATAATAGATAAGATAATCAATATTTGTAATTCTGAGGGTTCGTTGGGAACAAAAATTACCGGGGCTGGGGGTGGTGGTTCAGTTTTGTCTTTCCTGCATAAGGATGATCTTTCAGCAGTCAAGAATATTCTAAAAAGATTAGATTTATTAAATTTAAGATATTTCTTTGCAAAGATTGATCCAGAAGGGTTGAGGATAGGTCGCAATAACTAATACCTCAGCGCCTTTGGCCATAGTACCAAGATCCCAAAAAATTTTAATAAATCACACAATTAATAATGTCTTGATATTTCACTAGTCTAGTACGTCTTCATGGCTAGCAATTTAATAATCATAAAGTTAGGCGGATCGGTAGTTACATTCAAAGACAAACCTTTATCTCCAAACTACGAGGGGATCGATAAAATATTAAAAGTATTAGGTGAAATCAAGAAAAATTTTAAGATTATTATTGTTCATGGTGGAGGTTCTTTTGGTCACTATTGGTCTGTAAAATATGATATGCATACCAAGCCATACCCATATTCGGATCTAGGTGTATCTGTAGTCCATGAATCCATGATCAAACTAAATCACATAATTATCACTAAATTTATAGAGTCCAAACTAAAACCTTATTCGGTTCAACCATCTGCATTCGTATTTAACAGCGCCGCGGATCCTGCGAGAATACATGATATCCTTGGCATGACCACTGGGAATGATCTGATACCTATTACGTTTGGAGATGTAATACATACCTCTGAAAATAAATTTTCAATTCTTTCTGGAGATACTATAATGTCTATGTTATGCACACAATTACATCCAGATTTCTCCATTTTTACCACAAATGTAGATGGATTATACAATAATATGGATAAAGGGGAAATAGTCCAGGAAATTCGAGTAGACAAGACAGATAATGACAATATTTTTCTAAAAGGTGAAATGCAAAGGGATAACCCTGACTCTTCTTTTGATGTTACAGGAGGAATGAAACGGAAAATAACTGAATCCATTCAAATTGCAAAATCAGGAACACCAGCATATTTGATTAATGGTTTCCATCCAGAAAGAATATTAGATATAATTCACGATCGTGAATATATTGGTACATGTATAAGAAAGGGTCCTGGGAGTTAGGACGGAAATGAAATATTCAGATTTCTGGGAGGGAGTTAGATACGGATAGCGAAGACCATTCAATCTCCGAAAAACAAATTGAAATGATAAAGAGGAGAAAAAAAGAAGGAATAGACATCCCTCTGAATCAAAAGGTTCAGGGCAGAGAAACTACAACTCTTTTGGAGGATGTATATTTGATCCACAATGCGTTGCCCGAAATCAATATAGAAGATATAAAATTGAATACAGTTTTCCTTGGAAGGAACTTTTCTGCTCCCATTATCATTGACTCGATGACTGGCGGTACTGATGAAGCACTAGTTATAAACAAAAGATTGGGTCAAATAGCTGAGAAGTATGGATTAGCAATGGGCCTTGGAAGTCAAAGGGCTGGACTAAAAAGTGACAAGCTGGTCCAGAGTTATGCTGTTGCTCGCAGCGTTGCCCCAAATGCTTTTTTGATTGCAAATATAGGTGGGGCCCAACTTGCGGAAGGATTATCAAAAGATGATGTGAAAAAAATCATAAAAATGATTGATGCTGACGCATTAGCCATTCATTTGAACCCACTCCAAGAACTGATTCAACCCGAAGGGGAACCAAATTTTAAGGGAATACTACAAAAAATAACCTCTCTAGTAGAGGAAATAGAGATTCCTGTCATAGTAAAAGAAGTGGGCTCTGGAATTTCGCCTGAGGTCGCTCTCAAACTCCAAAGTGCTGGAATTGGAGCTATTAACGTGGCAGGGGCGGGAGGTACAAGCTGGGCCGGAATTGAAAAAATAAGAGCGGATAATGCCCACAGTGATATAAAATCTAATTTGGGCACCCTTTTTTGGGATTGGGGTATTCCCACTGCTCTGTGCATATTATTGACTTCAAGATCAGTAAAAATCCCTGTGATTGCTTCGGGTGGACTCCGCAATGGCCTAGAAATAGCCAAGTGTTTGATGCTTGGAGCTAAAATGTCTGCAATGGCCTTTCCTTTCTTAAGAAAGGCTGCAGAATCCGAGTATGAGTTAGACAAGTTTACCCAGTTGATTTTAGCGCAGCTCAGAGGTACGATGTTTTTGTTAGGTTCATCTGATATTGATTCCTTGGTGAATACAAGATATATATTGAAAGATAAATTAGCAAGTATGTTGAATAGTTATGAGTTCAGAAGACATAAAAACTGAAATCAATCTTGTTGCTTCTAAGATAAATCAATTTATTCTCAATAATATTTCCGGCGAGCCTTTTGGCTTGTATACGGCTTCTTTGCACTATATAAATAGTGGGGGTAAGAGGCTGAGACCCTTTATGACTATAAAATCCAGCGAACTTCTTAATGGGAATTTACAATCTTCGCTTCCGGCCGCTGCTTCTGTAGAATTAATTCATAATTTTACATTGGTTCACGACGACATAATGGATAATGATAACGTTAGGCATAATGTAACTACGGTACATCGGCAATTTGGAATTCCTTTGGCAATTCTAGCTGGAGATGTCCTCTTTTCAAAAGCATTCCAAGTGATATCTATTCATGGAAAGAAGGTTGGGCTTGATCAATCCGTTCTGTTGAGGATGGTGGACTTGTTATCCACTTCCTGTATTGATGTCTGCGAGGGACAAGCCTTGGATATACAAATGGCTCAGAACGACGAGTTTTCATCAACAGGATCATATATTAAAATGATTGAAAAAAAAACGGCCGCCCTGTTTAGAGTTTCCTGCGAATTGGGCACTCTTTCATCACCTGATTTTGCCGAAAATGATTTAGGAAATATGTCTAGATACGGAGAAAAAATCGGCATTGCATTCCAACTAATTGATGATTTGATAGGAATTCATGGAGATTCAAAACTAACTGGCAAATTTGTAGGAAATGATATACGAGAAGGTAAAAAAACTCTGCCTATTTTATTAGCTTTTCAGAATCTAAATTCTACAGATAAGGATTTATTAAGACAACTGTTTGGCAAAAAGAATGCGAAAGATTCTGAGATTGCAGAAATGGTGAAAAAAATTGCTGAAATTAGAGTCGATATGGAAGTCCGTGATATTGCAAACAGTTACGCTGAGGAGGCATTTAAGACATTAAAAAGTTATGATCGGTCTCCTGCCTTAATTTCATTAGAAAATTCTGCAAAATACATTGTAGAACGGAGTTTGTAATTTTAAATGATTGCCGATCAGAAATTTGTCAATACTGTTAAGTTGATAGCATTGAAGAATGCTCTGGAGTTTAACAACACAATAAAAATTGACGTTGTTATTTCAAAGACTTTTTCAATTTCTAAGGACATGGGAGCGAATATTGATATAAAAGAATTGATTCCAGAAATTAAAGAAATTACTAGTGAATTAAGAGATCTTTCAGTTCATGAAAAAAAGACACTTTATGACTCTATTATCTTGGAAAATAATCATTATTTAAAACATGTCAAAAGTGAAATGGGGGCAACCGATAATATCCAAAAGGATTCAGAAAATAAAAAGGCCAAAACCTCAACTGGAAAGGATATCGAATTTGAACTCCCAAATCTAGAAGGGGCAATTCAAGGTAAAGTAGTAACAAGATTTCCTCCCGAACCCAATGGCTATCCTCATATCGGTCATGCTAAAGCTGCGGTAATTGACGAAGAATATGCTAGGAAATATGACGGGAAGTTGATCTTGCGATACGATGATACTAATCCTCAAAAAGAAAAAATTGAATATTACAGTGCTATAAAAGATGGTCTTGACTGGCTTCAAGTAAGACCAGATGAGATCAAGAATACTTCTGATGATATTGTTAAAATTTATGATTATGGGAAGGAGTTAATCCGGAGAAATTTTGCTTACGTTTGTTCTTGTTCACCAGAAGTCATAAAGAGTAACCGGCTAAATGCGATTGCGTGTGAATGTACTAATAAATCGATTGAAAATAACTCGTCTGAATTTGAAAGTATGATCGCAGGAAATTATGACAAGAATCAAGCAATCCTGAGGTACAGGGGTAATATGGCCAGTCTTAACACGGCAATGCGGGATCCAACCCTTTTTAGGGTCATAAAAGGTGGTCAACACCCTAAGGTTGGATCAAAATATTCATTATGGCCTACTTATGATTTTGCTGCACCTATAGAGGATAGCCTCGACGGCGTCACTCATGCCTTTAGGACAAAAGAATACGAATTACGAAATGAACTGTATTTTTCCATCTTAGATAATTTGTCTTTAGCAAAACCAAAACTGATTGAATTCTCTAGATTGGAATTTGAAGGAATTCCAGTTTCTAAGAGGAAAATTACGCCCTTGATTGAAAAGGGAATAATAAAGAATTGGGATGATCCCAGATTGCCTACCCTCTTGGGATTGAGAAGACGTGGAATCCTTCCTGAAGCTATAAGGAAATTTGTTCTTTCCCTCAGTATTACACTATCAGAAACAAAACCCTCAATGGAAATATTGGAATCATTTAATAGGAAATTGCTGGACTCCAAAGCACAAAGACTCTTTTTTGTCAAGTGTCCAGTCAGAGTGAAAATAGACACGCTTGATATCGATACAGTTGAGATAAGAAATCATCCTACTCTTGACATGGGGAAGAGGAAGGTGCGGGTAGGAAATATAATTTATATATCTAACGATGATGCAATTAAACTAAAAATCGGAGATACATTAAGATTAATGGATTTATGCAATATAGAAATTTTGTCAATTGAAAAAAATCTCAGCAAGGATGATAACGGCGGAAATGAGCCTAATATTGTTATTAATGCAAAAAATAAGGGAAATGTAATTTCTCATAATATGCCAAAGGTTCAGTGGGTATCAAAGTCCGACTCTCAAAATTATAGGATTTTAAGGCCATTACCTCTTTACGAAGGAGACAAATACAATGAAAATAATTTAATAGTGGATTGTGGATTAGCTGAATCCTATATATCAAAACTTGACATTGGAACTGTGATTCAATTTGTTAGATATGGATTCTGTAAGATTGATGACAACTCTACTGCAATATTTACACATAGGTGATATTAAAAAATGAAAATAGCAAGGATTAGATTGAAAAATTCAGTAGAATCATATGGAATTGTCTCTGAAGACGGGAAGAAAATAATTACTAAGGAACAAATACAGGAAAAGACTGGAGTTCCTATCCCACCTCGAATCAAGGAATTCTTGTTTGGTGGTTGGCTGGCAGAAGTAAATTCTGTTGGAGCTAAACTTACTTACGATTTACCAATAAATGAAGTTGATTTGTTGGCTCCACTTCCCAATCCGCCTAAAATTATTTGTTTAGCTTTTAATTACTATGATCATGCTCGGGATGCAGGATTAACACCTTCTGAAGAACCTGTAATATTCCTAAAACCAAGAACGGCGTTAAATTCACCTTATGGAAATGTCATCTCCCCCTCTTATGTAAAGAGGCTAGATTATGAAGCCGAAATAGCCGTCATTATCGGAAGACAAGTCAAAAAAATTTCTGAAAAAGATTCATTAGATGCCGTATTTGGTTACATGATATTCCATGATGTTTCTGCGCGAGATATCCAGTTTAGAGATAAGCAGTTCACACGAGGTAAAAGTATTGATACATTTGCTCCATGCGGCCCTTGGATAACGACTAAGGATGAGATTCAAGATCCTCAAAAACTACGCATTACAACCAAAGTAAATGGCGAATTAAGACAAAATTCGTCAAGTAGCAACATGGTAATTCCGATTAGAAAAATAATATCTTCTTTGAGTGATCTCATCACAATCGAACCAGGAGATATCATATCTACTGGTACTCCTGCGGGAGTAGCTATGTCAATGAAAGAGCCCAGGTATTTGAAACATGATGATATAGTAGAGATTTCTGTTGAGGGATTGGGAACGATCCGAAATCGGATCCTGTTTAGTTAATTAGAATATATTAAAAATCTAACCCGAAATATGATATTTGTCGTAATCCTGTGATTATTTCTATCCTATAGTTTTAGATTCTAAGGTTTTTCGTACAACGCCTTTTTTAACTCATTCTCTAATAGTAAACAATATTGTTTGTAAGTTTCTACCAATTGTTCCCTGATATTAGCTAACTGCATTGACTGGTTGAGAGTCTGTACGCAACTCTCAAGTGATCTCTCAGAGGCGAATAGTTCCATATTTAATTTAAAATTCTTTACCAGTTCTCTCTGTTCATCACTGATTTCTTCAATTGATTTAATAATTGACTCGATATTTTCATTTAATTTCCTCGTCTCCCTGCCGTCATCCACATTGAGGTGTTTTCGCAAAAATATCAAGCTAAACACTGGTTGTGCGCATATTTAATTATTTATTTGTTAAGAAGTTTAATGATGCAATTTACCATAAATCTATGACATGTTTAATTCACTAGTCTGCATGTGACATTGTAACTAATATCGGCACAGAAATTCAATTGGTATTATGTATATTCTCGTCTCTTAATCGGCATTGCTGTAGAGTCGCAAGGTATAAGTATGTAAAACATTGCATCCTAAACTCAACAGGAGGGTTTCCATATGTTTACAACATATAACAAAGAAATATGTATAATACCCTTTGGCGATTAAATAATTTAGTTATTGAAATTTGATATAGCCATTGTAGGAGGAGGACCAGCGGGATTATCTGCTGCATATTCTGCATCCAAACAGGGTGCAAAGGTAATCCTTTTTGAAAAGGATCCATCGTTTGGTCATAATATTAGGACCAGCGGCGTTACCTGGATCAAAGAAATTGAAAAATTCGATATTACGGAGGAATATTATAATCCAATCAGAAATTATTCCTTCGTCTCTCCGACTAATCAAATTAAGATTTCTGGGACACTTAATTCTGCATGTGTCCTTGATGTCAGGAAGACCTATCAATATTTAGCATCTAGCGCAGCTTCTGAAGGTAGCACTTTGATGGTTAAAAGCCAAGTCATTGATGTTAAAAAAAATTCACAAGGACATTCAAGCATTTTGAAAGTAAATTCTCCTAATGGACCATTGGATGTTGAGGCAACTTTAGTAATAGATGCATCTGGCTTTACAAGTTTTGTATCCAGGAAATTAGGATATGTTGGATCGTGGGGGCGATATGGCATAGGTGCGGAATATGAGTGTTATTGTGATGATGTGGACAAAGAAACTTTGTGCCTTATGGTTGGGCAGATTTATTCTGACGCCGGCTATGCATGGGTTTTTCCTCTGTCCAAAAATCGCATTAGAATCGGAGTGGGTATCGGGAAGCCAAATTCAGACACCGACCCATTATTCAAATTAAACCAAATCCTCAAAAGTCGTTTGCCTCCACTGAATACATTTGGGAAAATTCAACCTTTGGAGCTTCATTACGGTATGATTCCAAATGAAGGATTGCGTACAAATAGCGTCTTTGATGGCTTGATCATGGTTGGAGATGCTGTGGGTCAGGCAAATCCCCTGGTTCTAGAAGGGATAAGATACGCCATAGAGTTTGGACGTTTGGCTGGGATGGTAGGAGCTGAATCATTGCAATACAATTCATCCAGAGATTCTCTAAGGCCCTACGAAGTTGCAAACAAGGATCTCCTTGAAAAAAAAATAAAGTCCGCTTTAAAGGTTCAGTCAAGATGGCTTGGTTTATCTGATTCAGAATGGGACAAAGAAATTGAAATAATAAAAGAATTATCAATAGATGAATTTTTAGATTTCATAAAGTCAGATTTTACTTATACTAAAATGGCTAAATTAGCCCTTAATCATCCCAAAATGATAGTTAAGCAATTGTTTAATCTCGTATTAAACAAATAGTTTTTTTATGAGCATCAAATAAGAAGATATAAATATCTTATATTGTCAGCCACTTTTAATTTGGCAGGAGAAACCGCTACACAATTTCTTCCAATATTATATTTATTTGGATTTGGGATTTTAGTTGGGGTACCCGCAATAATCATGTCGAGGTTGTTTATGACAAGAAGAAGGTATAATCCAGTAAAATTCCTTCCAATGGAATGTGGTCAAGTACCTTCAGGCGAAGGACGATCTCATTTTATGATGCAGTATTATTCTTATATCCTAATGTTTGTCGTCTTTGATGTAATGTCAATTTTTCTGTATGCTTGGGGTGTTACCTTTTTTTCCATCCCTAAAGAAGCAACTTTGCCTATGATAGGATTTTTGGGTATTATGTTTGCTGCAATGGGGTATGCATTATTCTTGGCAGGGAGAAAAGGAATCTGGTAATCATGTTGAACCCAATAGATATTAATAACTTGAATTGTAATTATCTATCAAGTGTAGAGGTATGATAAAGGATCTCGTTAACCCTACCCATTTTAATGTTTTAGTGTCAAAGCTAGGCGATGTTTTGGTCAAAGCTTTCGATGAACCCTTAGGCTACGCAATTAACTGGGGCCGTGTTTGGTCACTATGGCCCGTTCACTTGGAAACTGCTTGTTGTAGTGTAGAATTTGGTGCTGTTTCAAGTCCGCGCTATGACGCTGAACGGTTTGGAATATTGGAAGCTTTTGGTTCATTAAGACAGTGCGATTTGATAGTAGTACAAGGAACAGTAACCAGGAAAATGGCACCTAGGCTCAGGATGGTTTATGATCAAATGCCTGAGCCAAAATATGTTATTGCTATGGGAGCCTGTGCAATAACGGGGGGACTGTATCTAGATTCATACAATGTTTTGCCTGGGATAGATAGCATTGTGCCCGTAGATGTTTATGTCCCAGGCTGTCCTCCTAGACCTGAAACTTTAATTCAAGGTACAATGTTGTTGCAAGAAAAAATTAAAAGGTCGAAAATAAAATAATGGAAAAAGACAATACTCAAAATAATCAAACGAACTTGATGGAAGTAAAAGAAGAAAAGAGTAATTTACTATCTAATAGACTCATTAATTCTATTACTACTAATTTTGGAGATCAAGTTAAACTCGTATATAAAAAGGAAAACCGATCCAAGATAATGGTGAGCCCTGAAAATATTGTAGAAACGGCTCTATATTTAAGAAATAATCATGGATTTGATCATGCTGAATCAGCTTCAGGGACTGACTATCCCGCTGATAATCAAATTGAAATTAATTATCATTTGGGTTCTTATAGTAATACAGATTACTATCCTTACATTGTAGTGCTATCAACGAGAGTCGATCGAACCGATCCCAAGTCGAATAGCTTGATAAATATATTTCCAAGTGTAGAATACCATGAACGGGAAACATATGAAATGCTGGGAGTATTTTTTTTGGGACATCCACGTAATGAACGCTTTATATTGCCTGAAGATTGGGCGGATATGCCACCTCTCAGAAAGGATTTCCGCATAAAGGGAAGATGATAATGAAATGAGCAGTCTGGAAGAAAAAATCGATGAGGCAAAGAAATTATCACTTCAAATAACAAAGGAAACTGAAGATGATAAGTTAATGACTTTAAGTGTTGGTCCACAGCATCCAGGGTCCGGCCATTTTAGATTTACCATTAAAGTAGATGGAGACTATATTGTATTTGTAGATCCTGACCCCGGCTATGTTCATAGGGGGCATGAAAAAATGTGCGAATATAGAAATCACTTTCAAAACATACCCCATTTAGAGCGCCCCGTGATTCATGATTCTTGTAACATTACATATTCATACAGTTTGGCTGTGGAGGATCTTGTGGGCATCACAGTTCCTAGAAGGGGTCAATTTATTAGAGCACTTGCATCGGAGCTTAGTAGACTTTCTTACACATTGTATTGGCTAGCAATATATGGAATATTCTTGGGACATTCAACAATGTTTATGTGGCCTGCAGGAGATAGAGAATTACTTATCGATTTATTAGAGCGATTGAGTGGGGCAAGAGTAACTAATGCCTTCAATATTCCAGGTGGAGTCAGAAATGATATCCCATACAATTTTAAAGAAAAATGTTTGGCCCAAGTCAATTATTTTGAAACACGGCTAAAAGAATATGATGATATTTTTTATAACAATCCTTTGCTAAGACAAAGAACTGAGGGTGTTGGAATATTAACCAAAGAAGATGCGATTAAACTAGGGGTAACAGGATCTGTTCTACGGGCATCGGGAGTACCATTTGATGTCAGGAAAGTGGAGCCATATGACGTTTATGATGAAATCGATTTTAATGTTCAATACATGAAAACATGCGATTCTTTTGCAAGAGCATATGTTCCTGTACTGGATATGCGTGAGTCATGTCACATAATCAGACAATTATTAGATAAGATGCCAGAGTCAGGAGACGTAAGAGAAAAATTGCAATTTAATATTAAAAGCTCCCCTGGAGAAACATACAAGAGGGTGGAATCAGGACGAGGTGCGTTGGGATATCATGTAGTGAGTGATGGGAGTCCAAGGCCATATAGGGTAAAGGCATCGGTAGGTTCATTTAGGAATTTGCTTGCTTTACCTTTCTTGTTAACTGGATCGAAATTAGGTGATATGCCTGCAGTATATTGGTCTCTAAATTATTGGCCGGTGGAGGCTGACAGATAGTGGGTTCGCTGAACCCCAATTTTAGATTCGGGAATTTCGCAGCTAGTATTGTCTGGCTCTTATTTGTAGTGCTAGCATTAGTTACCGTACTCATTCTTCCGATAATCTTTGTTACGTTATTTTATGTTCCATTGCCCGTAGTTGAAGGAGAAGTTTTGACCCCGTATCTTTTCTTTTCAATGATAATTGATCCGTCTAGGACACTACCTATCCTTCAATTTTTCATGCATACCGACCTCTTTAGAGCAGCAGTTTTTCCTGGGTTTGTATTTGCGGCTCTGATAGCAGCAGTTACAATATTTGTCGAACGTAAATTGCTAGCTAAAATGCAATTGCGTGTAGGACCACTTTACGCTGGTAAAGTTGAAGGTATTTTCCAATTATTAGCGGATGGGCTAAAACTTCTTACAAAGGAGATTATAGTACCTTCAGGAGCTGATAAGCCCATATTCTGGTTGGCCCCAATAATGTTTGTGGCTACTGCCGCGGCGGTAGTGGCGTTAATTCCGGTAGCCCCAGGTTGGGTAGTTGCTGATGTTGACGTAGGGTTAATAGCTGCCTTTGCAATACTTGGGTTCTTCCCATTAATCGCGTTGTTATTTTCATGGGCAAGTAACAGCAAATATCCATTCATAGGCGGATTAAGGGCCCTCCACCAGATGATCGCCTTTGAGATACCGTTTTTCTTATCCGCCTTACCGGTTGTTCTTTTATCATCATCTCTTAATCTCACGGAGATTGCCCGGTCACAATATATGATCTGGAATATTTTTTTACTTCCGATTAACGCTTTTGTATTTTTCATATCTTCTTTGGCTGAATTAGAAAGGATCCCATTCGATCTGCCCGAAGCCGAAAGTGAAATAGTTGCAGGCTGGTTAACTGAGACTACTGGAATGATTTATGGATTAATACAGCTAGGTAGCTATTTGAAACTATACGCTCTTGCAGGATTGTTTGTAACCCTCTTTTTAGGTGGATGGTATGGACCACAAATATTTCCTCCCGAATTAATTCCTGGGGCTCATGAATCTAATTTGCCGTTGCTACAAATGTTAGCCTTAGATGGGGTATACAATGCGATTACGGTAAACGGCGTATTCTGGTTTTTGGTGAAAACAATTGTGGTCATCTTTTTGATGTTGATAATTAGAGGTATCAATCCGAGAATTAGAATTGATATTTTACTTCATACAGGATGGTACAAGCTAATAGTTTTAACATTCATAAATCTGTTCGTCGTATTGATGTTGATTTACGGTGGAATTATTGGACCGGAGGGAGTGATTTCGATAAGATGAACACTGCAACAGGATTCATAAAAGCTCTAGAGTCTGGAACTAAGCACCTAGTTTTAAAAAGATTTACATTCCGTTATCCAGAGGAAAAGCTGAAATTTGTGGGCGATGGATACCAATTTGACCCCAAAAAAGGTGTCGGAATTGCTGGGACTAGAGGTAGACATATTTTATTTCATGACAAATGTACCGGATGTCAGCTTTGTGCTATAGCTTGTGAGGGAATAGCAGAGGCAATCACTATGGTGAAAGTTGATGAGCAGTGGAAGCAAAATAAAAAATCTATAATGCCTCAAATAGATTATGGAAAGTGTGTTTTTTGTGGCTTGTGCGTCGATGCTTGTCCCTTTTATGCCTTGTACATGACAAATGACTATGAGTTGTCTTCTTTCACCAAATCTGCTTTAATATACACACCAGCCCAGTTGGCTGTAAAACCAAAATATGACGGTGAGGTCGAAATAAAAATAGGCTCACGAGGTGCATATCATGGTAGATAGTGTTTTTGTAGGTTTATCTGTTATCACCATTGGATCAGCTATATTGTCTCTTGAGAGCCGGGAATTATTGTACGGGGGAATAGCTTTGGCAGTTTCTATGCTTGGGATAGCAGGCTACTTTATTATTTTGGATGCTCCTTTTGTTGCAATGTTTCAAATAGCTGTATACGTAGGTGCTGTTGCAGTTCTTATTATATTCACAGTGATGCTAGTACGGGCTCCGAATACAGTTACAAAAAAAGAAACGCGGAAAAGAAAGATTGCAGGTATTTTGCTAGGATTAGCATTTCTTGTTTTAGCAGGATCCATATTAGGTAATTCTGCTGCAACCCAACTGAAATTTAATGACACGGTTCCAATATTTGATGTACAGGCAATAGGGAAAGAATTATTAACATACTATTCACCGGTATTGTTAGTATTGGCATTAACACTGGCTGCAGCGGTAATAGGTGCCCTGGCCTTGGCACGCAGAGAGGATATTGAGGAAAGAAATGAACCAACCAACTGATTTTTTATATATAGCTATAATCCTCATTTCCATTGGAATTTATGGACTAGTTGTAAAAAGAAATGCACTACGATTAATATTCTCAATCGAGTTAATTGCAAATGCTGTAAATCTTGTACTCATTGCCTTTTCAAGGATGCTACCTAGTCCTCAAGGCCAAGTGTTTGTGCTTTTCTCGATAGCAATTTCTGCTGCGGAGGTTGCTGTAGGCTTAGGAATCATAATTATAGCCTATAGGTTCTACAAAGATATAGATATTACTGAATATAAGAACCTAAAGAATTAATTTTATTCAAAAAGTATTTTTTTTAAAAATTCAACCGTATAATATATAAAAGGAGTTAATGTCGTTGTGGTAGGGGTATTCGGAGCAAGAGATGTAGATGGTGGATTCTTCCTATTATCTTATGGTGGCAACATTTATGCCCTTGATATTATCTCCGGTAGTGTATTTTTTGGGAAAACGAAAGGGAATAAACATTACAACGTGGTTGACTTTTGGAATTTTAGCTATCTCCACTGCGCTAGTGATTATTCCATCTATAGGCCTAGGTTCTGGAGGATCATATCAAGAAGTCTTTGATTGGAGTCAATTGGGTCATTTCGGGTTAAAATTAGATGGTTTGAGCATTCCTTTTGCTATTACGATTTATCTGCTATCAACTATTGTGGTTATTTATTCAAAACCCTATATGGTAAGAAAAATTCTTCTTCAGTATGAACAGGTTAAGAGTTTCTCTAATTTGCAAATGAATGATGCTGAAAGTGAGTTGTATTCTAATAAGGACGGAAAATCTTTATCCTCTTTAATTTTATCGACCGATCAAAAGTCCTACTTAAATAGTCAACTAGGCCTTTATTATTCTCTTTATCTTGTTTTCGCGATGGGTATGCTTGGTACAGTTTTGGCAACCAATTTGTTCGAATTTTATGTATTTTTTGAACTGATGTTGGTTCCATCATTCTTTTTAATTGCCTTTTTTGGATACGGAAACAAGAAAAGAACATCATTAATGTTCTTTTTCTGGGCTCACGTCGGTGCAGTTATCCTGCTGTTGGGTTTAATGGCGATGGGTTTTCTGACTGGTGGGTTTGATTATGATATAGTTAGGGCAAATGCGTCCCAAATTCCACAAGCATGGATTACTGTAATTGTGGCAGCGCTGATTATTGGATTTGGTGTTAAACTAGCTGCTTTCCTTGTCCACGTTTGGTTACCAGATACTTATACAGATGCTCCCACTCCTATTTCTGTACTGATATCCTCAGCAATGACGGGAATAGGTGCGTATGGTCTGATAAGAATTTGGATTGAACTGTTGTCGGGCCCTGGAAACTATACCGATTATAGTATTTACATAAGCATCTGGGGGGTTGCAACAATGATATATGGAGGTGCCATGGCTTTAATGCAAAAAGATATCAAAAGAGTTTTGGCCTACTCTAGCATAAGTTCGATGGGGTATCTGCTTTTTGGTATAGGATCAGAAAGTGTCCTAGGTATTAGTGGTGCAATCTTTATGTATGTCACCCATGCTTTAGGTAAAGGACTATTGTTTATGATGGCAGGTTCCATTATCTTACAAACAGGAACAAGAAGCATGAATAAATTAGGTGGATTGGGTGGGAAAATGCCATATACTGCTGTATTCGCAATGATTGGTGGATTAACAATCATTGGTGTACCAATAACAAGCGGTTTTATGTCTGAATGGGTCCTCTTTAATGGCGCGTTACAAAATGCTGTAGTTAGCGAGAGTGCTCTTAAGGCTGTCTTATTTGCATTGGCTATAACGACTACTATACTGACATCTGCTTATATATTGTGGATGTACAAAAGAATCTTCTATGGGATTACCCCAGAAACATTAAAAAATGTACGTGATTCGAGTAAGTATGTTTTAGTAACCATGGGGATTTTAGCTTCATTAACATTGATACTGGGATTATATCCTGATTTATTTTATAAACCGATTATAGGATATGTTGAAAATCTTTATAATAATTCAGACGAGCTGATACCCGTAAAGATCACGCCTGGAACAGCACAATTAGATGAAAAACCAATTAACAATACAAAGGTTAGTAATGTTGCTTTTCCAGGTGGAACTGAATTCCAGAGGACATATCTGATATCTGAAAATTATGTGGATCATCGCATTACTTTATAGGTGAATAAATGTGGTTGAAGTTTTAGGTTTTGAAGGAATAGGGGTAAATGCATGGTTAATTTGGATGACTCCATTTATTGGAGCTGCCTTTATTCCAATTTTAAGAAAAAAAAGTGAAAAATTCAAAAGTTATGTTGCTGTTGCATTTTCAATTATTAGTGCCTTATTGGCTTTGAGTATCCTGCCTCTAGGGTTGACAAATGGAGAGATACATAGTCAAATCCCATGGTTTTCTGCCTTAGATATAGACGCAGGTGTTTTGGCTGATCCACTTGCCATAATCATGAGTAATTTAGTAGCTTGGATTTCGGTAGCTATCTTTGTGTATTCTATTTCCTACATGCATGGACAAAGATCGCTGATAAGGTATTGGTTCTTTATGCTGTTCTTCATAGGATCAATGCAACTTATTGTATTATCCGACAATTTATTGATGGTATTTTTCGGTTGGGAAGGAGTGGGACTTGCGTCTTATGCCCTGATAGGATTCTGGTACACCGATAGAAAGAAAGATTATGTTGGCAAAGAAGGGCATACAGCTTGGGGCATACCTCAGTGGACATCGCCTACACACGCTGGGATAAAGGCATTCTTACTTAACAGGGCCGGGGATGTCATGATGCTGTCTGGCATGTTTATGATCTTTATGTATTCTGGTACCTTTGGCTTTAGGGAATTATTGGCCGACCAAACCTGGGCTCATGTGATGATGCAACAAAATCTATTGGTACCCGCGGCCGTTTTAATATTTGGAGGGGCTATAGGTAAATCAGCTCAGTTTCCGCTGAATGAATGGTTATTGGAGGCAATGACAGGACCTACATCCGTTTCAGCTCTTATCCATGCCGCAACAATGGTAAAAGCAGGAGTGTTCCTTGTTGCTAGAATAGGTCCTCTATTTTTCGCCTTGTCTGTATTTAATATGAATCAGTTTTTTGAAATTGTTACATGGGTTGGAGCGATAACTGCTCTGTTGTTAGCCACTCAAGCAATAGTTAATCCTGAAATAAAAAAAGTCTTGGCTTATTCCACAGGTTCGCAGATTGGCTATATGATGATGGCTTTGGGAATTGCAGGTCTTTCTACAAACTTTGTTGACGGATATACTGCAGGGTTTTTTCACCTGATTAGCCATGCACTGTTTAAAGCTTCGTTATTTATGGCCGCCGGTGCGATACTACATACTGTACATTCTCGATTTATGAACGATATGGGTGGGCTAAAAAAGAATATGCGAAAAACTTACATATTCTTCCTGCTAGCAAGCCTGTCGCTAGCGAGTGCCCCATTGATAACACTTGGATTCTGGAGTAAAGATGCAATCTTTGCTTCTATCCTTGAATCTAACTATGAGTTCTCTTCTTATGTCTTTTTGATTGCTGTCACCGTAGCCATTATGACCGCGTTCTATACATTCAGGATGGTGGGCCTAGTATTTTTTGGAAAACCGAGCCAAAATGTAGTCAATATTGAAAATAAAGGACATCGTATACGTGAAGTCGATAAAATCATGTGGCTTCCATTCGCCGCATTGGCAATAGCATCTATTGCCTTTGGTGTTGTGGGCTTTGCTTTTGAGGGTCAACTGCATCATATATTTGCAACATATCTTGACACTTATTTTGGAATCACTGAGAACGGAGTGGTACCATTAGGAGGATCTGAAGCCATACAAAGCTCACCCGAATTAACCGGATCCGATGCAACTACTACCGGAGGGTCTGAACAGGATGCATTGGAACTCAATCCATTTGCGGTTGTTTCATCAGTAGCTGCGTTTGGAATAGGAGGATTTCTTGGCTATTTGTTTTACATCAAGAGAATTGCGGACCCAAAGAAGATCAGCGACAACGTTGTTTCCAAGGCGTTATGGAAGTTCCTATACAACCGATGGTATCTTAATTCACTTCTTTATTGGATAGGCGTTGTATTACCATTGGCAGCTTACAGACGAATTTACAAGTATTTTGAAAACATCTTAATGTATGGAATTAATCCTTCAGTACAACAATCAATGGTATTGATGTCAAGAGTCGCAAAAGCAGTACAAACAGGTAACGTACAGACTTATCTTTATGTATTTTCAGCTGGTATAATTCTAATTACCATGCTATTATTGAGTTAAGGAGAGAATGAGAAACTATGATTGATATATTTTCGACCCCTGCTTTAGTAACCATCATCCTAGGGAGCGTAGCTTTGTTAATTCCAATAATAGATGCCTTGAATAAGGAGCGAGGATCTAAGAATAAAGTTTATAGCGCCATAGCCTTTGGGGCCCTAACTTTAGCCCTTATTGTTGTGATATATCGGATATTTTCTGGAGAAAATCTTCCCGCATTATCATTAGCAAATACTGGAGTCATAGGAGACGATATTTTTGGTGCATTCTTCTCTATAGCATTTCTTATAGTATCCATTATGGTAACCGTTTCTTCATGGAGTTACATGAAGAAAAAAAGCAATCATGCTGCATACTATTCTTTGATATTATTATCAAGCATTGGAATGATCCTCATAGGTTATTCAACTGATTTCGTAATGCTGCTAGTTGCTTGGGAACTAATGTCTATCCCTACATATGCGTTAGCTGCTTTTAATAAAAAAGATCCCATATCAAACGAGGCTTCAATCAAATACTTTTTGTTTGGAGCTCTATCGTCGGCAATCATCGTTTTGGCAATGGGAATTGTGTATGGATTAACTGGTACTACAAATATTTACGATTCAATTGTGGCAATGTCGCATTTGAATCCAGATTTGATCCCATTTGGCTTGCTGGCAGTGGGGCTTTTTATCGCTGGCTTTGGATTCAAAATGGGTCTGGTTCCATTCCACATGTGGTTGCCTGATACCTACTCCGGAGCTCCAACTACGATTGCTGCGCTGCTTGCAGCTGGAACGAAAAAAGCCGGATTTGCAGCTGCCATTAGGGTGATAGTTATTGGTATGATCGCCCTTAACGTGCACTGGACATTTACTCTTGCAATAATAGCCATTTTTACTATGACACTAGGGAATTTAGGAGCACTGACACAGAAAAGTATTCCGAGAATCCTTGCTTATTCAAGCATTGCGCAGGCTGGGTATATCTTGATCGGACTTGCAGTTGCTCCATATTCTGACTATGGGTTAGATGCCTCGTTGTTGCAAATATTGAATCATGCAGTAATGAAATCTGCTGCCTTTATTGCTGTTGCGGGTGTAATTATAACCATAGCCGGCTATACACTCGAAAAGTATAAGGGATTGGGATTTAGAATGCCTATCACAGCGTTTGTGTTCGCCATCTCGTTACTTGCACTTGCTGGAGTCCCTCCCCTAAGCGGTTTTTGGGGTAAGTATTTGATATTTGGAGCTGCTATAGATAGTGGTCAAGTAATATGGTGGGGACCTTATCTTGCAATAGCCGGTATTCTAAACAGTGCATTATCTTTGGGTTATTACGCTTGGATTATAAGGAAAATGTACATGGAAGAGGGCGAAAATAGGGTAAGACAGAAGGAACCAAAATCGATAGTTGCTGTATTGCTATTTGCATTGGGTTTTATGATAATATTTGGTATTTGGTACGGACCATTGCTAGACCTAGCGTCAATGGCTGTGCCCAATGACTTGATTCATTTGATAAGTGCGAAATAGCGTATCTGTTTTTCAGTCCCTTTCCTTATCCATCCTAATCTTTCCTCTGCTGTAGTTCCTCGCTGTGTTCCTCAATCATATCTTATTTCTAGATCCAGTTCTAGATCCTATTATGTTACCTTCTTTGAAACTGTTGATTTAGGTAATACTTCTTGGATAACTCGGATAATCAAACGCTTAATCTAAAAAATGTTCAAAAATGATCAATGGACTATTACTACTAAATTCTTGTTACTATAAGTAGAAAAATTACTTTAGAATCTGCAGTCCAATTTTCTTTTTTTCTCAGCTAGGCTGGAAAAAATTTATCCATCATCTCATCCTGAGCATTCACTATTTTTGCGAGTTTTTGGATATCTTCAAAGAAAATTTGTTTTAATTTGTTATTGTATATAGTAGCTGCTGGATGATAAGTTATAAAATATTTCAATGGTGGGCGATTAACTATTTGCCCACGATATGGTGTCATATATTTTAGTCCAACTAATGACTTTAAAGCCGTTGCGCCCAAAATACAAATGATTTTAGGTGAAATAATATCGATCTCTTTTTTGAGATATTCACTGGTGCATATTCTAATTTCTTCGTCAGTTGGAACCCTATTATCAGGTGGCCTGCATTTGACCACATTTGTAATGTAAATCTCTTTTCTTTCTATTCGTGCGTCGATTAGCGCTTGATCCAATATTTTACCAGCGCTTCCCACAAAGGGACTACCAGTCTCATCTTCGTTTTTTCCTGGGGCCTCGCCTATCAATATTATTTTTCTATTTATACCCCCACTACCTGGTACAGCATTCTTCCTGGTTATTGATAGTCCGCACAGGACACATTGAATAACTTCTTTCTTTATTGATTCTAATGATTCATTTTGAGGACTCAAGTTGGGTACAAAACTAAACTAAGGAAGAATTACTTGAAAATCAATACTTTGATTCAGTTACCGATTCTGATGATAATCCTCCAGTGGCATTTTGTGCATCTTCTGCAGGGGACGAGGAATTAATTATCAAATTTGCAGGACTCGATGTGGAGTTTGTAATTGCAGAAACTACCGATTCTGATGATAATCCTCCAGTGGCATTTTGTGCATCTTCTGCAGGGGACGAGGAATTAATTATCAAATTTGCAGGACTCGATGTTGAGTTTGTAATTGCAGAAACTACCGATTCTGATGATAATCCTCCAGTGGCATTACTTATGCTGGTATTATTAGATTGAGCAAACACGGTCGGAAGTCCAATCATTAATATTGGCAAAACAAGAATAACCAAATTAGAACTTTTCATATCACTTTCTATACTTTTGTAATATAAAATAATTTCGTTAGATTCTTATACAGACCTAACAAGGTCCATTATTACTATAATCATCAGGGCGAAATCAATTATCTTGGATTTGACAAAAATAATTTGATAGTATTGATAATTTCAACTCTAGACCTACACCAGTAGGTTGGTTCTTTAACTATAATAAACATGATAATGACAGAAACTTAATGCCTTTATTGATTGGTATCTAAAATGGGATTCACTAGTAATGTAAATCGATGAGTATAGTATCGAATCCATTTAGTTATATTGATGAGAACACTCTCTCAGCAACATCCCAGAAAAAGTAAATGTTTGAGAGAATCAACAACTTTGATTAAACTGAGTTCTCACATCCATTTTTTTTCAAACATCAGGGTTGCTGGTCTGATTTCATATACTTTCTTGTATTCTATTTGTTCCGTATACTTCTTATTCATGCTCTTAAAAAAAGTCGGTTATTTTATTACCGATGCATAATTAATCAATCTTGTCTTATCAATATCTGTCTTTTGGCCTATAAAACTTGAAGTATCTTCTTATCCAATACAATTTCTTGTATCAATTTTGTATTTTAAATAGAACTGCCCTGTTTCTAATCAAGTTTAATATTATCCAAATTCAATTTAACAAGATAAAACGTACATATTTGGATATCAATGCTGTCTGGGGAGATCAAAAAACAACTATAAAGGGCAATTTCCGTAAGAAAAATAGTATAGACATCTATTTCCTATCTAGAAATGCTTCAATATCAATAATTCTTGTCATGATTTATTATGTCATATTTTTAGTCTTTGACGACCAATAATATCAATATTTTGTATCATAGTATTTAAAACTTGTATATTCCTATTCCTTATTTCGAAAACTTAATGATTATTTCATTAGAAACGATAAAATGAAGGATTAGCATTATAATAAGAACTAAAATGTGGTGGAAAAAAACAAAATGGCTCAAAAATTAATTAATTCGTATTCATCAGTATTATGTCCTTTATGTAATAAGCATTCTAATATAATTACCGATCAGAATTCTGGTGAATTGATTTGTACTACTTGTGGGAGTGTTATAATTGATAATGCTGAGGCTGCTAGGTCTGAATGGACATCTTCAAATATTCAGGAATTAGATTTCAGGGATAGAACCGGTGCGCCAACTTCTCTGGCCAAGTACGATCGTGGACTTTCTACAGTTATAGGCAAGATAGATAAGGATGCATCTGGTCGTCAAATTGACCTGGCAATGAAAAGTAGAATAGGTAGGTGGAGAACTTGGGACGCCAGATCACAAACAAATGATTCTTCAAAGAGAAATCTTCAATCTGCGTTTATTCAGTTATACACGATGAAAGATGTACTGGGCTTGCCCGAACCAGCAATTGAAAAGATCGCATATCTGTACAGGAAAATACAGGACCGGAAATTGATAAAGGGAAGAACAATAAAAGGGGCTTTGGCTGTTGCTTCTTATATTGCATGTAGAGAATTAGGAATACCAAGAACGTTAAAGGAAATTGCAAAAATTACTAATCTAAAAGAAAAGGAAATAGCGAGAATATACAGAAAGGTAATGTTTGAACTAGACCTCAAAGTCCCTCAAGTCGATGCATTAAAAGAAATAATAAAGATAGGAAATATTTGCGGAATTTCAGAAAGATCAAAAAGACGTGCTATAAAAATGATGATGACTGTTACGAAAACAGAGATTTCTGCTGGGAAAAATCCAATGGGATTGGCTGGCGCTGTTCTTTACCTGTCATGTAAGGAATATGATGAGGAAATTACCCAAAACAAGATTGCAGAGGTTGCGGGTGTAACTGAAGTCACTTTAAGGCATGATTTAGATATAATATTGAATTTGACTAAAACCCTGTCAAGTAATTAAAACGAATATCTAAACCACGTATCATCTTTTTTTGCAAATATAGAAATATTGTAGTAAGTACTACGAAAATTAATATTCCTACCAATTGTATCAAGTTAAGTAACATAATTTTTTTATTAAGATAGTACAAATTATTTTTTTGAATAAGCCTACCAATTTACCATAGATAATTATCTTACTTGTTTAAGCAAAATGATAATTAGAAACTGTACAATTTCTAAGAAAAGAAGTTGCATGTAATGATTTACTATTGCTTTGATTTTGTAACCAAAATCTCAAATTCAAATCAATATTCTTTAGCGGTGTTATTTATTCTCAAAAGATAGGGGAGCTATTATCAGCCAATTCCGTGTTTGGCCTTTCTCCCCTACCACAATAATGAACCGGTGAACGGAATAGAAACCCGACTCATCCTTTTGTATATTAACATGTTCAACATTTTATTTAAGCTATATGTATTTTTTTTCAACTATGGTATGCTACACGTTCCTATGGAGATATGTTCTAGATCGAAATCCACTTCTTATCAACCTCTCCCTGATTTTGATTAAGATATAGTTACTACTGAAGATAATTGTTTTCCAATAGATTGATCATTATTCGAACTTTGTTGAGATTAATTATCAGAGCGATAGATTGAGAAATAAAAATGCACATTATTCAAACACTACTTTTGAATAATAAATCTGAGCATGGATTTTGACTCTTTGAATAGTAAGCATCCTCAAAAAAATATTGGATGATTTTATTCAATATTATAACAATAACCAAGGCACGAGAAACAATGTACCCAAAGACAAGTTGATTTTGAATTAATATCACTTTCGTTATGTAACAAAGACGTTCTGCGTTTGCACTGCTCGAGCATAAAACTCCAAGCTGAGTATGATGATCTTTAAACGAATCTATTCTTAATTTGCCAATAAATTAAGACACCTTGTATCTGTCTTTAAAGGCCCTATTTTCAGGTAGTCCATTGACCAATTCTTTCGCACTTAGGACATTGTCTTCTATTGATAAATTGCTCTACGGTTTCGTTGATGTCTGGCTCAATAATAATTTGTTCTCCACAATAACATTTCATGATTTCAAGCATATACATAGCCAAACTTCCTATGTATTATAGTTTATTTCAAATATCGCTATAGACAACAATGGCAGGGGTTATTCTAAGACTAGGAAAATGATCCAACTGCACGACCCTGATATTAAGAGGGCATCCTATTTTGAAGAAGATACTTTTACAATCACAATTTGACAAATCATGAAAACTCTGATGCTATTCTTGTAAAAAATTTTGCCATTTAAGACTTGACAGGTGTTTTGCATGCTCTTTGTTTAACCGTGTTAAATCAATTATCGAAACTAAACAGCTTATTATATTTTGTTGTATATATAAATATGAACAGTAGATTGTCAAACGAAAATAATGAAAATCTAGAGGAATCGCAAGAGAACCAAAAAAAAATTGGTTCCGCTGAGAAAGACCCACAAACAACTGGCCCATCTGAAAACCTTAGAGAAGAAGCACTCGAAGAGACCGATACAGAAAACACGGATAAGGAGCCAGCTTAATCTTTTTTTAGTTTACGTCACCACATAATTGATGCGCCTAATCTATAATTGGTAATGATATATGAAATAGTAAAGAATTGATACCAAAATAAACTAAATTCAATTGATGAGCGATTCTTATTTATATTGATAATAGTGTTTGACTATACCTTTTACTTACCTGCCTCTACTTTCTTGATTTTACATATACAGAAAATAATTATTGTACGTTGGTTTTATTCCTGAAATTAACAGTTGAGCTAGATTCTATAAATTGTAAAATGTTCATTATAAAATCTGTAGGCTTTTTTAACAAAATAACATCTGTTTTATTAATTTCTAGCTTAAAGCAAAAATTTTGGATACAGTATATTTACACTGAAGATGATATGTAAGATCGTGATATGATATCAAGTATCATCTATAAAGACCACACCAAAATAGTTAGTGTTAAGCACAACAGATTTAAATAAACCGCCGATCTTCCTTTTAAGGATAAGAAATTTTTAACTTAGACTTGTACAAGATTAAGGAGGCTCAAAACCTACTAACAAAATATGACATCAGGAGAACAGATTTGATAAAATCTGCAACTTTTTCCAAATTAAATGGTAACAACTTATATCTGAAACTTGAATGCCTTCAGAAAACTGGGTCTTTTAAAGTTAGAGGTGCGATGGTAAAAATTCATAATATGTCAGATGAATTAAAAAAGAATGGAGTGATTGCAGCGTCGGCTGGAAATCATGCTCAAGCAGTAGCTTTTGCATCAAAATTTTATAATATTTCTTGCACTATTATTATGCCCAAAAATGCATCTCCTAGTAAAATTGTTGCCACGAAGTCATACGGGGCCAAAGTGATTTTGGAAGGAAACAACTACGATGAGTCTGCTAGTTCTGTCAAGGATTATGCAGAAAAGGAAAATAAAACTATTATTCCTGCTTTTGAAGATCCAGACATAATTTCTGGACAAGGAACAATCGGCTTGGAAATTATGGAAGACTTAGAAGAAGTAGATGAGGTTTATGTCCCAATAGGAGGCGGCGGTTTGATTGCGGGAATATCGATTGCAATAAAATCAATAAATCCGAAAGTCAAAATTATTGGTGTTGAATCAACTGCTTTTCCGACTATGAAAAAATCAATTTCTACAAATAAGATAACAAAAGCAAAAGAAGGTTACACTATAGCTGATGGTATATCTATTAAATCTCCTGGTAAACTTACTTATGAAATCGTAAAAAAACATGTTGATGATATTGTATTGATAGATGATAGTGCAATTGTAAAGACGATGTTTTTATTGATGGAACGATCAAAAATCGTATCAGAACCTGCTGGTGCAGCTGCTCTCGCTTACCTTATTTCGAAGAAGAAAAGCAGTGAACAAGGTAAGAATTTGGTCTCTATCATTTCTGGTGGAAATGTAGACATGTATCTTTTGGGACAAATTGTTGCAAAAGGCTTGATGCAAACAGGTAGATTATTGAAAATATTTGTAGATCTTAATGACAAACCTGGAGCCCTGAAAAAAATTGTTGATGAAATTTCAAAAGCTAGTGTGAATATAGTGGAAGTAGAACATGATCGACTTAGTTCAAATATTCCTGCTGGTACTGCAGGGGTATACTTGAGTTTGGAGTTAGAGAGCAAGAACCAAGCCAATATATTATTAGATTTATTTAGAAAAGAAAAAATAAATTTTGAAATAGTACAATAGGACTAAAAGTCCTACATTTATTATATGTACTCGTAAAAAATATGATTTTTGGCTACTAAATTAGTACCGTTCCACCATCTATAACGATTGTATTCCCAGTTGCATAGGAGAAATTATCGTCTGCTAGGGTCGCAGCAACCTTTGCGACTTCTTTAGGTTTACCCCATCTTTTCATAGGTGATTCCAAAGCGGCCTTTATTATTATTTGTTCAGTCATTGAATCTAACGTAGCAGGTGTAGCAATATTGCCTAAAGCCAGGGTATATGCTCTTACGCCAAAGCTACTGTACTCCTTGGCGATACATTTTGTCAATGTTATGTTTCCAGATTTTGCGATGGAATATGGGAAACCTCCCACACGTCCAGAAATAGCCGGAGTAGAGGAAATATTAATTATAACACCGCCGCCGGCTTTTCTATCTCCTGTTATGTTACTATTTTGGCTTTCAATAGGTGAATTTTTTATCATTATTGGAAGGACAGCTCGACAAAGTCTTATTGACCCAAACAAGTCGACGCTAATTATCTTTTCAAGCTCGTCATTTGAGCCCTCATGTATTTTCTTGTTCCATATTGTATCGTCATATGGAAAGCCAGAATTATTTACAAGGATGTCAACCTTATGATATATGTTCAAAACGATTTTGATAAACTCTGTTACGCTTGATCCATTGGTGACGTCGACTTCGAGTGCAAGTGCTGTACCTCCTATCTTTGCGGCAGCAGTCTTGGAATGAGCCAGTTTTCGAGAACATACTATGACTATAGCGCCTCTCTCTGAAAATTCCTTTGCTATCTCAAATCCAATACCTTTACTTGAACCAGTAACTATGGCTACTTTGTCTAAAAGAGACATTTTACTAATATGATCATATTATCTTATATTTGATACCTTACCAATTACTCCAATAGCTGATACAACAAGTCTCTGATAAATGATAATAAAGTTTTGTCAAAAAAAAAAACCCTGAATATAGAAAATTATGCTAAATTAAAAAGTCTCTGCAGTGAAATCTTTAGCAATGGAATTGGCCAACCTTTGATGTGGTTACGGTCTTAAATCCAACAAACTAATATTTAAAAAAAGCATCCAAACAGCTAATCCTTTGAAGTAGGGCTAGTATTTGAATTGTTAAATATGTCCTCTTTAGTAAAAATCCATTGTTTACGCTTAAAAAAAATCAATAGCAATATCGAAATTAATGCCATTGTAATTAGGACTATTAACAACCCTTGAGGGATATCACTTAATTTTGTCAAGTCCAATCCGTTCATTCCGTATATTCCTGCTATAAGGGTTAAGGGTAGAAGTATTACGCTAAAAACGGTTAGGATCCGCATTGTATCATTAAGTTGTAACGAGATATTTGCCATGTATAGATCTCGTGTTGAATTAATAGTATCTCCATATGATTCTACCAAGTCAATCAGCTGTCCTATGTCATCATATGCAATTTGTAAATATCTAATTTCATTGTCTTGGTTCTGCGTATGAGTTAGAAAGTTTATAGCGTCTCTTGTATACCAAAAATGCCTTCTTATTACTATAGTTTGTTTTGCCACCACATCCAAATAATTGAGCATATTTTTTGAAGGCTTTTTGTATAATGATTTTTGTTCAAAATCTGTGAGTGTAAGCTCAATTGCAGTTAATATCTGTTCATATCTTGATATTATTTCGTCTATAATTGTATAATAAAGTGCATTAATATTTGAGGCAAATAATTTTGTGTTCTTCTTTTCTAGAATATCTTTAATGGTTGAAAATATTTTGACTTCAGATGAATGTATAGTAATTATCCAATTCTGGCCAACATAAATATAGATACCTTCTACTATCAATTGTTTAATAGTTTTAAACCGGATATCTAATATTATGCTAAATATGTAATTATCGAGCATTCTTATTTGAGGTTTCTTTGTTTTTTGACCAATCAGCCTCAGGCTATCTTCATCTATATCATATTCCTTCGCAATAGATTGAAGGTCTTCAGGGGATGGATCACATATATCAATCCATAATTTATCGGACTCTGAGCCTGATGATCTTACCTGTTCTTTTCTTATTCCCTTCGAATTATAGTAAATATGTTGCTTTGCTTGCAAGGATTTGGTTTCTGATGGTATAGGATAAGAACATCTGATATTAACATGTCGTATCTTGATTGCATTTCTTTTATATTCACTTTTTTTATTTTAGATTATTTATCAGGATACTTTTCTTTTAAATTATTCATAAATTGACTGTAGTCATCCTTGGACATTTCTAACTCCAATAGTTTCTCTAAAATTTTCTCTTTTCTTTCTTCACCTATTCTGTCTTGCGGAGAAGCCACAGCAAACAAAATCATCAGGCCACCTATCTGCCATGATAACTGTAAAAATTCAGATTGCCAATTCTCCATAGTTTGTCTAATGAACTCATTCCAAAACAGATTCATTGCAACTGGTTGACCATGTTCGTACTGTTCCTTATAAATTGATTATATGCAGTAATTCCGTGTAGAAGCCATGTTATTGCAAAAAACATAATAGTAACGTACAGATAACCTCGTTTCTTGAATTCTCTCATGTAAAATAAATATCAACTTTGTTAAAATACTGCTATATGAAAATTTATTTATCGGCAACAAGCCACATTGTAAAAATATTAGTTTATCGAATTGGTTTTTTTGTCTTAAACATTAAAAAATCGAATAAGAATTGAAAATATAGAAAAGGTGTTGGTGAATGTATATTTTAGTACCTGTATTTATCTTAATCCTAATGCATCCTTCAAATCTATCTCGTGATCTTGTTCTTGGGCAATAATTCCTCTCAGAATTTCTGATAAAGCATATTCACCTGCTTGTTCGGCCTGTCTGATTCTTTCTCTGTAGTTTTTTATGGTTTCCTGTTCTGCACGAAGATCAATTTCTAACATTTCTTTTGGATTCTCAGATGATTCAGCTTCTTTACCCTTTGTTATAGGGGTTCCACCCAAATAATCAATTTGTTTTGCAACCTTTAACGCATGTTGTAATTCATCAGATGCATGCTTTTCCAATTGAGCTGCAATATTTCCATATTCTGCACCTTTTAAAGTAGAACTAAATACTACATACTGAATTATTGCTTTATATTCTCTGGCAAGATCCTCATTTAGTCCATTAATAATTGACTTTTTATCTGTAGATGAAATATTTTCACTTATCACGATTCACCATATATCACAAACAATATAAACACCATATAACAAAAAATTAAGATTAATTAATCATTCTATTTTTTCCATCTTGTTCAAATTGATTTAGCTTTATATGCTCAGAAGGTTCTGTAAGACAGAATCTTTAATTTGTTAATGGCATAATTAAGCAACTTCGTCTGTATGTTGATATGTTTTAATGTTGTCAGAAAAAATTCCCTCAGGAGGGTCAAATTAAAAGTGACAAGTAGAATTTATTCTATAATTGGATTCTAATACAGTTTAACTACACCATCCTGTTTCTCCGAACTGGTATGCATTTTGTAAATATGACTAAGTATTAGGATTATAGGATATTCACAAAAGATAATCATAGGGGTAGTAAATCATTATACTCATAATCTTTAGACCTTTAATTATAAAGCCATTGGAGGTATCAATCATATGGGTTCAAATATTCCATTAAAGATCTGACACCGGAAGTTTGGTATTAGCAGGTACATTTATTACTTCACCATTATTATAGAACCGCGATCCATGACAAGGACAATCAAATGATGTTTCTAGGGGATTACATGTTAAGGTACATCCTAGATGAGTGCATTTAGCTGAATATGCATAATTTTTCCGTGTTTATCTTTAAAGATTGCAATTGGATTTTTTGGATCGTCATCAATAATAGCTCCTTCGTTAAATAAAAGAGATTCAATTTTGGATTTGTTCTGGAAATTATTAATTGAAGTGGGATTATCCTCAGATTTTTGATTTGATTTGCTATTGCTGTTGTTGGTGTCCTTTTTTGTAGATTTGTTATCTTCCTTGTTATCGATATTTCTTATTGTTCTAGAAGGATTGTACAACCAAGTCCATTTATTTTGTTTTTCCAGTATTAAATAGACAATAGAATTCCTGCTATTGTACCATAGGTCATTCCGTTACCAGAGTCTCCGGTAGCAATATAGATTTTCTTATTCTTGACTTCGTTTTTACCATTAGGATTTTCACCTATAAAAGCTAATGAATCGATAGGTTCCATAACTTGTCCAGACAATTTATACAAAACCTTCTCAATTGGGAAGCGTTGTTTTGCCCATGCTTCAAGGAAAGTGTGTCTATCTTCAATGTCGTATTCGTTACCTGTTTTATGATCTTCACCCCCCATTGATTAGCAATTTATATTCATCAGTATTATTTTTCTTTTTCTCATTGTTGGATTCATTGTTACTAGGATTGTTCGAAGAGTAAGCGTTCCGATCGTTTTCTAACTTTTGAATTCGAACATAATGATATGGTTTGATAGTGTTTGTTGAATTCAAATTACCTGTGTCCCAGTATATGCCTTTTGGTACAGAACCCTTCTTTATCATCGCTCCAATCACATATGTTCTATATGGAATTTGTTTATCGTAAATTTTACTAACTTTATCTACAATGGGAGCATTGGTTGCTATGATTATGTTTTTGGTATTGATCTGACAATCATCTGAAGTTTTTATACAATTTTCAGAAACTTCGTGTACATGAGTTTCCGTAAAGATTTCCCCATTATTAGTTAAAATTGATTTAGATAATCCTCGAAGATATTTTAACGGATGAAATTGAGCCTGATGTGGAAACTTGATGCAAGGTCCTGTATCAAAAGAAGTCAATGGAGATCTGGGAATTAATTCGGTCAGAATCCCAGACCGACGAGTAGCTTCATATTCTTTGTCTAATATCTCTATCATTTTCAGAGCCTAAGAACAGATATCCGTTTAGCCTCTCAAAATCACATTCTATTTTTCCTTCCTCAACCACCGATTCTATAAAATCAATGGCTGTAGTAGGACTTTCAGCTGCCAAGACCGCTCCCTCTTTACCAACCAATTTCTCTTAATTAAAATATCTGTCATCTAGAGCGTGAGTAAGATGAGCAGTAGTATGCCCAGTTTCACCACTACCAATATACCCATCTTCCAAAACAGCTACACTTTTACCTGCTTTTGATAGGTTATATGCAGCTGATAAACCGGCTATACCCCCTCCTATTATGGCAATATCTACGGTAATATTTGTCCTTAATTTATCAAATTTAAGGGGTTCAACGCCGGAAAACCAGGAAGATAATTCATTGACATCAGTAGATGATTCTTTAAGACTATCAACCATTTCATGCTCAAATCTGATAGCACAACAAACTTTTTATGATCCATTCTTTTCTTATCTTGGTAATCATTCAAAATACGAGATGTAAAATAAAGCAGCTATTAATGATATTTGTTTAAATAAATAGACGAGTATACAATCGGCTTCCAAAAAGTCATTTTTTCCTGCCAATATAGTTTAAGCAATCCATATACAATCGGCTGATGATAATTATCTGTTTCTATCATCTTGTACCACAACTCATCTACGTCAAAGAATTTAAGTTCCACATACGAGGACTATGCCAACTGTATAGCCATTTAATAAATTCGCCATGAAACTAAAATCTTAAAGTGTATTGGTTAAATATTCCTCATGTTTGTTACTGAACAACGAATTTGTCATATACATATGTTTATCTCGTCAAATTTGATATCGCCGCACAAGGGCTCATTTTCGAGACCCCCGATCTATAAAGAAGGATGATGGAACCTAAAAATGTGATCCTATAATTCAATTAGCTTGGATAAATATAAAGAAAAGCGGTTACTATGATGCTTTACTCCAATAATATAGCACCATGATATTTGTTGTCTTATTTATAATATGTTTAATAAATAAGATCATGAGCTTAAGTATTGATTGGATGGATGTAATAAAAAAAGAAGCAAGAGGGTTAAATGATGCTGACTTTGGGGAAGTTCAAGAAGTTTCTAATGGTCAGGTTTTAACTCAAAGGGGTATAGTAAATAGGGAACTATTTAGTATTCCACAAAGTGTTGTGGAAAGTTATGATGGAAAAGTTCTTAGATTTAAAATATCTGAGGTCGAAGCAGTCGACAAATATAAAAAACTTTTCGAGCCAAAACCGATAGAAATTGCCACAAATTCTGACCCTGAATTTGAGGGAGTACCTACTATTAATGTTTCAAAGAAAATTGATGGAGCAATAGATGAGGCAGTAGATGAGGCCGTAGATGATACAGTTAAGGATGCACTTATTCAACCCACAAAAGAAGAAACAGAAATGGAAATAGAAAAGGAAGTGGAAAAAGAAGTTGCGACATTAAATAAGGAAACTGATGTAGAAAATGAGCCTGTTGATTCTACTACAACCAGGGACCAGATTCGTCCTGATAATACATTGCAAGTTCCTACGCGTAAGAACGAAAAGTCTTCTAAACTTTTGATGGAAGATAATGAAGAAGAAACCCCTTTAAAGAAAGAAGGAGCAGGTATCGCCTGAAAAACCTTTTTATTATCATTCATTAGGACACTCGTCTATCTGATTTATATTATCATTAGATACGTGCAAATCTCAAATTAGAAATAATTGTGGTTGACTGGTCTTGTTTTACAAATTCTTTCATTTTATTCTTTGTAGTGGATAATCCATTACATTTAATATCTTTCCTAAGTCAGATACAGCTGCACCGCATTCAGACCGGGTTAGTTTCTGTTAGCTTACATAACATTTCCCTCTTTTTTATTTCCTGACTGTCCGTCGGTTCACTCTTCATGTAGATTCGTACTTTCATATGCTTATTAAATTTCTATTTATGCCTTAAAATTGATATTATACTAGATTATATAAAATTAGTATTTTATGAGAGGCATTTGTAAATGTTACAAATATCCTTGATTTATTCCGACTAATATCGATACTGGAAAAAAATGTATTTAATCATTCCATTTTGCCCTCTATAAGAGGTTTTGTAGGAACGTTCTTAAATGAGGTTTTGAGTTTGTTCAACACATCCAAATCTTTCTTTCTTTTAATGTCATTATCGAGATCGATATCAATTCCGAGATCCTGTTTAATAACGTCTTTTCCTTCTCTAGCACCAATGAGGATAACCTGTGCATTGGGAAAATCTATTAGTTGTGTATCGTTTAACATACTAACAAGTTCTCACTTTCACCTAAATCTTTTAAGACTTTATCAGATATTTTGGATTTTCTTCTGCACTGGGAAAGCCTTCTAGTAAAGGGCTCTTGGGATTTATGACAGGTATTATATAGCTTGCCTCTTTTTCTATTCCAAGTTCTTCTTGAGCATTTCCTGGCTGATCTGGAATTTCCAAAACATAGGCCATCTCTGTATGTTTTTGATGTCATACAATTACATATTTACCAGCTCCAACTGGTCTTGCAGCATCACCCTCTCTAAATTCATCTGAATATAGTTCGTTTGTAATCTCATTTACATCCTTAAATATACCTCCTACTCGAGCCCAGTACCTTTACTAGGCTCTTGCCTCACTCTTTCTAATTTCTGGAAGGGATTTTTTGCCTATTACAAATAACCTGTAAAACTTTTTTGAATTCTTGGACGTACCTCTATTGTTTGGTGAGTCGGGGGCAGTTACCATAAAGACCCGTCGAACATCATCGATGTCTTTTACATTTGACGAGTTTTTTTTTGGTCTATAAAAGAAGTAAATATCTCCTTGCTCTATAATATATGATTCGTGATTTCCTAAATTGAGATTCTCTTTAAAACTTTTTTCTTCAGTTTTTAGGCCCTGTTAACTTAACGATAAATCTTTAGCTTAAAGACGCTCTATTTCTGTTATGTTAAGTAAAAGAAATAAAACATCTTCAGAGCATATTTACTATGGTCTGTATTTGTAATTTCTAGGCTTATCGCTTAGAAATACTGCCAAGGCATTGTCCTTTTTACATATTATCAATAGAAGTCACGTTGCAATTTGGAATTGGATTCAAGGGTATAAACCTCGAAAGGTTTCAACAAGAAGAACAAAAATATCAGAATACCTCATTGATGAGACATTAATAAAAGTCGGCTCAGAATACTCCTGGTTATGGGCAGCAATCGAACCAGAAAATAGGCAAATTCTCGCACTCTTTCTTAGCTAATAAATCCAAGGAGAGGAACATGCTTATCGCAGAGAGATTTATTTCAGGTCTGATCAAGATTCACGGAAAACATGTCGTATCAACAGACGGTGGAACCTGGTACCCAATGGCTTGTAGATTCCTAAAACTAAAACACCATATCAATTCTTCGTTTGAGAAAAGTCTGATTGAAAGAACTATGCAGTACATCAAGGATCGAACTGAAGGATTTGACGATTACTTTCCATGTAGTAAAGAGAAGTGTAAACTAGATCATGTCAAAAACTGGTTGAATCTATTTGTAAAAATACACAACAAGGAGGTGCCAAACGCCTAAGTTAACACCGCCAGTTTTTATCATTTTTGTATAATTAACCTCTAGTCTATGTTTATGAAAGAATAAGAATCTCTATCTTTGAGTGAAAGGCAAAAGTATAGACTACTTGTTATGTCCTAATTACCTTAATTACATTTGTGCTCAGAATTTTTCTTTTTATTAACTTGTATAAAAGATAGATTCGCTCTATCAAATAGGGCTTAAAGTTAAATCGTCGTGGTTAATATTATCTTATATTTTATATAAAGTATAAACTTATCATGCAATTTCTCGAAATTTTTATTGGATGATATTCGATCTAGGAACGATATAAATCGTAGTCCTACTTTACATTATGAAAAAAATTAATTTGTATGAATAATTTCATATTTTCTGCAGGCTATATATTAGTATTATAAGAGAATAATATAGAAGATATTGGGTCAATATAGTGTTTATATTTTCATTTAGGTAAACTGAACACAAAAGTAGAGCCAATTCCGTCATCATTATTAAACGCCCATATTCTACCTCCCATGGCCTCAACTAGTTTTTTACTAATGTACAGTCCTAAACCGGTTCCATAGTTAGAATCTGTAAAAAACTTTTGAAATAGTCTAGGTAACATGATGGAAGAAATGCCTTTACCAGAATCAGATACGGAAATATATACTTCTCTCTTATCTTCTTTTTTTACAGAGGTAGATATTAAATTCTCAGAAGAATTGTTAGTTCTCGTGTTTTCTCCTTTCTTAATTATTTCAGAGATATTTTCTTGAACCTTGATATCTATAGAGCCACCCGTGGCAGAAAACTTGATAGCGTTTTCTAGAATGTTAATCAATATCTGAACTAATCTAGATTTATCAGCATAGATATAACAAGTATCAACCAAGGTTTCATTAGCAAAACTTATTTTGATGTTTTTGACTTTTAATTTTTGATTCAATTGGTTCTTAACAATATCTTTTATTTCACTAATGAGATCAAATTCTTTCTTATGCAGTATTATCATGTTTTTCTGACTAGAATCTATCCGTGCAACATCTAATAGATTGTTTATCAAATTATCCAACCTCTCTGCGTTTCTAGAAATGCTTAAGTGATGATTGTGAAGATTATCAAGAATTTGTTTAAATTCAACTTGTTTAGTCACATTTTCATCATTTAACAAAATCTTAAATATTTCATCATTTATTTCAGAATATCCAGTAATAGCTTGTGTAGGAGTTCGAAGTTCATGTGCGGCGACATTAATAAATTCTCGCTCTGTTTCTTCACTTTCAATTAGTTTTTCATTTGCTGTCCTTAAATTATTTGCCATCTCTGTTTGTTCCCAAAGGCTTTCAAAGATAGAGATGTAAGAGTATACTGTGGGTTGGCTTGTAGAATATGTAGATACAGCGGTGGCCTGTTCAAAGGCGTCTTTTGAATCGTCCCTAGGTTCTATAGCTAGAAAATATTTCCTATCTACTAGTAATATGGTTCGTTTAAAGTCTTTCTGTTTTGCGATTTCTCTGACAATATAAGGTGAATCTCGATTATTGAAATCATCCGACAGATACATCAAGACCTTTTTAACCTCACTATCGAGTGGTGACAGGACTTTAACCTTAACGTCCTTCTGGCTTTTTTGTTTAATTATGTCTATTACACCTATGTTGTTTTTTCTCTTTACTGCATTAATGGACGGAAAGATCATCAATATTTCCTGTTTTGCATTTTCTATGATATTTAGCAATAGCATTTTAGTCTGAGAAGGATTATCAATTAATTTTGTAGTTTCTGAGCCAATCCCTTTCTCTATTTGATCGATTCGTTCATGTGCATCTATTGAATTCTTCCACAGTTCCTCAAAGATTCTCTGGAAATGTTCGATATAGAGAGGCTCAGCGGTATGAAGAAGTTTTTCAAACATCTTTTTGTTATCACCGTTTTCTACAGGTACTAGCAAACTGATTTTCCGATAATAGAAAGTTTAACGGGGGTAGATTGTTAGTATGTCTTATTTTAATACCCATATCTAGAAATTTTTTTATAAAATCAAGGTCTTCTTTCTTGTCTTCCAAGTGTGTTATCCATCTAATTCCTGTCTTCACTTTTCCTTCTTTATGTTTGGAAAGTAGTTTAGAGTATGCATGAAAAAGTTTTTCATTTTGTTCTAATACTTTAAAGTAACCTTGCGAAGTACAACTTGAAAGACCGGCCTTAACATTATGAACTAAATCTATAACATAATTCAGGATATTGGCGGTATTTTCTATAGAATAAGGTTCGGGAAGTGAGAGATAATCCTCAAATTGTTGCATTTTTTGCCCTCCAGGCATTGCATTTTTCCAAAGAGTATTATATATGTAGAGATTCTGTTCGACAACATCTTTACTATTACTACGTATTAATTCAATAATTGGTTTTTTTTCTTCCAACTTATTAATTGCAATATATAGTTCACTAGATACGGCAAAATTGCCTCTTATCTCTTTTAAATGTCGAATTTCAGCATCAAAGTCTTTCATAAATTGTTTACAGTATTCCAAATTGTCGACTGTTATTTCTGTTAACAATTTTATATTTACATTGCTGTTTTTTAAAACTGTGAATAATTCTCGGTATGATGGTATTTCCAAGATAACAGAAAGTAAATTTTTTGTCCCATAAAGTAAGAGTCCGCTTTTGCAGTTTGTTGTAATATGATCAAGGACTCTTTTTACCTTTTCCTCACCCTGTATTATTTGGAATTCATGAATATTCATTCGTTCTTCTTGATCTTGACTCAATTTATCATTAAAGTGTGTAAAAGACCGATAGGAATCAAACATGTTTGTTGATTCTGGACTTTTAGCCGAATCATTCAATTGCTCAACCGTATCTCTCTTATCATCAGTATTTAACAAAGTTTTATGGCGCCATGTTATTAATGTCAACAAGAGTTAAAAATCATGGACAATTAGAGAATTACGAATTCGATTTGTTTTTCGATTTGTACGTATAATACGTACTTGCTAGAATTAATTCAATTTTATTTTACAATCATATAGAGGGATAATTGCCTTGAAAGGTAAGTTTCTCAAAAGTATGTCTAACATTGTTCCATTTTTAATATCGTAGACTTTTGAGCCGTAACTATAAGAATATGTTATCATCAATTTTAACCTCTCAAATGAAGAGTATAAATATTAGAATAAGTTCGTATGTTTGCTAAGTCTCGCGATTCTAACTGTTGAGTATTCTAGTGATTTACTCTATCGTAATTAAAATACTTTGTTATACATATTTTATCCATGGTTAAAAATCAAGAGTATAAATCTCACCCAAAAATCAAATTCACCAATTCTCCAATTCTCAAAGTAAGTTTGATTCTATTTTTTGTATCCGTAACATTAAATGTTATCGACTTTTCATATCAGAATCCTGTTGAAGGTCAAACTACGATGTATAAATGTACTCCGGATATGGGTATAAATGTGTCAATGGTAAATTGTCTTACTAATACTACTTCAGATACTTATAATCATTCAATAGTATCTGAAATGAGGCAAAATACAACGAAGTAGATTTTCCTTTTCCTTGAAAAGTTGTGTGAATTTGTATTGACTTTTATTACCTTCATGTGGTAATTTAATCTTCATGAGATTAGAAATCAAACACTTTTAAATATTCCAAATCATCTTATGACGCGAATTACTGTAATTGCAATACATTGAATTATAGAATAGCCAATAGGAATATCCAATATGACCTATCATGCTTCCATTAACTATTTTGAAATGAAACAATATTTATTTTTTTAAATAACTAATGCAAACTAATTAAATTATCTTATTGTAATAATTAAAGTATACTGGCAAATTGAGAATATCTTCCTAAACCAACTAATTCAAAGGTTAATAATTTTATTATTAAATTTTTGAAATATTTTTTTTAGCTAAATGGCGAGTTGTCCATTCCGATAGTTGCATTTCTTACATCATTTACCGACATTGACATATTCTTCATTCCCTTCGGAGCATTGGGCATTTCCTTTGATATATTTTCTTGTGCTATTGCAAATGTCATCGCTATGTTAGTTGATGCGATTATACCTATCCCAATACATAAAAGCATAATAAAGTTAATCCTGTTCACTGATATCTATTGTACTGTAAACTTTAAATAGATATTAGAACACGCAGAGGATAAGGGAAATAACCTCATATATTCGAGAATATAATAAGGTAATGGTAAAAGACTATTAAAAAATGCCTTTTGTAAACTTAAAGATGATAAGGCTAAATATTATAATAATTAACAAGCTCGCTGATTTTTATTTTTCCATTATATGCAAATTGAAAGTCAAATAATCCTTTTAGTAAATTTCATGTATTATTGATTCTAGGTTCATATTATAGAATCTTGATTAAAGGATACATTTAAAATAATAAAATTAGATGAAATGCTTACTGAAAGTTTATAATATTAGATATTTTTGGTAACATATCTACAAATTTCTTTCTGTCAGGACTAGAATTAGTAAATACAATTTCAGTAAATCCAATGTCTACATATTTTTGTAGTTTCTTGATTCCTTCTTCCTCATCAGATATAACAAATAATTTTTTTTCCAGAGAATCATCATCAATCACCTGACCATTTTCTTCAATCTTTCTTGGATCATGTACATCAACCTCAAAGAACGCTTTAATCATAGATCCTCTCCAAAATCTAATCGATTCTAATGCCTTTTGTTTATTTTCATCATATGAAGCAGGAATAAATAATATCTTTTCTAGTTTCTCATAGGCTTTTCCTGATTTAAAACATCCTTTTTTTACCGCCGGTAATAGGGAATCTTTTATCTTGTTTATGTCTAATTCGTTAGTGACAAATCCATTTCCTTCTTCACCGGCTAATTGAGCTGATTGTATACCTAGACCAGCAATATATATTGGAATTGGATAATTGGGTTTAGTATATAATTTAGAATCTTTAACCGAATAAAATTCTCCACTAAAATTAACCCAATCTTCTGACCATAATTTTTTTATTAGTTTAATGGATTCTTTTAAACGCTTTAGTTTTTCTTTATTTGTTGGCCAAATATTTCCAGAAGGCACTTCGTTTAATGCTTCTCCTCTTCCTATTCCTAAAAACACTCTTTTTGGAAACATATAAGCCAATGTTGCAAATACTTGTGCAACAATTGCAGGATGGTATCTTAGGATAGGAGCTGTTACTCCGGTTCCGATTACCAATTTTGTAGTTTTTGCTAATGCAGCTCCCATCCAGGGCCATGCAGCCCCTCCTGAAGCTCCTGTATCCCACCAAGGCATATAATGATCACTAGTCCAACAACGTTTTATCCCCTTTTTATCTAGATATATCACATCATCTAACAAGTCAATAGGATTAATTTGCTCATGCGAAGCTTGAATGCTTAATTTTGTTCTAATTTCTGATGATTTTGACACAGATTTTTTAGTATATTATGTTTTATTAGGATAAACAATTGATCTTGATTCGAATTCCTTATCTACACACTGATAAGTTTTTCATTTCGTATCTTATGTGCCGGCAAGTCATTGATCTTTTAATTAATCAATTTTTCAGTGTAGTGAATCGGATCGTTCATTGTATTTAACAACTAAAATGGAACATTTTGAACTTATTTAATTTTATTACACTTGTAGTAAAACCATATAAGATTATAACCCATCTAAAGCGTACAAATATAAACAAAGATATGAAAAGGTTGAATTGAATTGGACAGAAAAAAAATGATTCATGAAATTTTATATTTTGTCAGTCCTCATCGATTGAAATAAAGTTCATAGTAATAGTAAGGTTCCAATAGTTTTTCCAAAATAAATTTTAAAATTCTAGATCTCTAATATTTACCGGTAAGTTAAAGTGTCATCGAATTCAACAATAATAAAATTATATAGTACGGTTCTCTGTTAGGACAGATCACAAGATATTTCTATATGTTTGATAATTTTAATTATTGAAAGAAAATAAATAATAATTTATGTAAATCCTAATCTTTTATTTTATAGATGTTCTCAGCGTCTTCCTTTGTTACCCTAAACCATAAATTATGTCCATCATATCTTTCAACTAGGTTTTTAGGAATTGAATACACTTCTTTGTCCACTACACCAGCTTTTGTAATAACATTATCTAGTCGGATTTCCTGTACTTCTCCAAGATCAGTGTCATTGATACCTCGGGCCTCTTTCTTAATGACATCGTTCCAGTCAATATTGGTGTTACTCATGATTGACATTATTTAATATCATTTAAATAGATACACCATAATCTTTAATTGAGATAATATCCAAAAACAGTTTAATATACAAACCTAATATTCATATTTCAATTCTAAAGTTTCGGATAGATTACAATGATAAAAGTGCAAATATAGCGTATAAGATTACTGGTTTTATATCAAGCCCAAATAATAACGAGTGACCATGGTCTCTATTGGAATTTAAAAATATTAAATCACAATCATGAGAGAATATTGTTGACATATTGGTCCAGCGATTATGAAACAAATACAAAAGAAATATCTGAACAAACAGACTAGATAAATATTCAATTCTTCATTTTACAGTTATTTGTGTGTCGTACGGATATATGCAAGACTACGATTATACATTTTCCTTCTAAACTCAAAGTTGATTGAGTAAAAGGATGATTATTCAATGAAAAAAGAATGGATTGTGAGTTTTCCTAGCATATTATTATAATACGATTGTTATAAGTTAGTACGTGCCAATGTATTAATCCTGCATATCATGCTAGTGATTTGAGAATGCATTAATAATTAATAAAAGCAAAAATAGGGATGCATTTGATTACTCTGAAATCAAAGATTTAGATAATTCAAGTATTGAAGAAAAAATTACATTCACTAAAGTATTTCATGGTTCAGAAGTAGCAAATAACCAAATTATAGAGTTTTTCAACAGATCTAATTAGAAGATTTATTCTTGTGTAAGTGCTGATGCACCTTAAGTAATTATAGAAACAGAAGCAATTAAGAATGCAAGAATTGCTGCATTCAAAAACAGAGGCGTGAAACTCAGATATGTGACTGAGATAAACGCAGACAATTTAAAATATTGTAGAGCTGATAGCCTTCTCTGAAATTAGACATTTAGAAGGAATGAAAGGAAACTTTGAAATATCTGATGAAAAAGAATACGTGGGGGTTGCAACTCTTAAGAAAGCCCAACCCATATCTCAGCTTATATTTAGCAATGTGCCTGAAATAGTAGAACAACAGCAATTTGTTTTTGATAGTTTCTGGGAAAAGAGCATACCCGCAGAATAAAGGATAAATGAATTAGAGGAAGGAATAACCTCTTCTATTACCATTATTTAAAATGACTACAATGAAGCAGAGAAAAAAGAATTTGAAATGATTAGAAAAGCCGTTAAAGAAATACAAATAATTTATTCTACTACGAGTGCATTTCATCTTCAGGCGAAAAGGGGAGTTCTTGAACTTTTAAAAGAAAAGGCTGAAATAGGAAAAAAAATTCATATAAGTATTCTCGTACCATTGGATTAGTCGAATAGAGAATCAATATCTCATCGCCTCTTAACCCAGACTATTGACAACAATATTGAAATTCAAGACATTGCATCAAGCATCGAAATTAAAATAAAATCGCGGCTAGTAGACAGAAAAGAAGCAATAGTTATTGAGTTAAAGCATTTACAGAAAGATGATGCTACTGCTTCAATAGGCTTCTCAATCTATTCTGACAGTATACCAACAGTGTTATCCTATTCCTCTATATTTGAAGTGATATATAATCAAAGTGTACTTTCTGAAGAACTAAAACAACAAGGCGATATTAAAGATGAATTCATCAACACTGCAGCACATGAATTGCGAACTCCTACACAAGCTATTACAGGATATTCTGAAATAAATGATGAATTGTTTGATAATTACTGGAGTAATAGAAAAAATTTGACAGTTGAAGAAATAGCAAGAATCATGGTGAAACTTCATGAGCATCATGAAAATATTTCCAGAAATGCATTAAGATTAAATACTTTAACAAATAATCTTTTGGACGTTGCAAGATTTGAGTCAAATAATGGTGGTGATATTTTATTATAAAAAGAGAAAATAGATTTAGTTAAAGAGATTAAAAATGTTGTTGAGTTTGAATTTGGCCAAAAAATAAGAGATAAAGCCATCAAAATAAATTTTATAAACGACAGTCTAAATGAGAATTGTTGGGCTCATGTGGATAAAATGAGGCTAAATCAAATCCTAATTAATTTGGTAGATAATGCTATCAAGTTTTCTAAAAAGATGATGACATTAATTTAATTATCAAAGATATCGACAGTTTTGGTTTTAACATGAATATGAAAGAATTAGATCATACAAACTCTACTACTGGTAGTACTCATAATAGTAACACTCCAGACAACTTGATCCAAGAAAGAATTAAAAATGAAGAAAGGAAAAGAAAGGACATGGTATATGTTGGCATATCTGATACTGGTAAAGGAATATCTTCAAAGATAATGCCAAAATTATTTCAAAAGTTTACCACAGACATGATTTTGGAACCGGTCTTGGACTGTATATTACCCAAAAACTAGTTGAGGCTATGGGAGGGAGAATATGGGCGTTTAATAATAATGACGGAATTGGCTCTACTTTTGTATTTAGTTTACCTGTGACAGATACAAAATAATTCTACGGAATAACAATATCCTTAATAAAATGATCAAAATCATCATCCTATATATTTTGTGCTAATTTTTATACCTTTAATTTAATACTTTATGGAATTCTAATTCAAAATTGATTCCGCAAATGATTATTTTAGAAGCAAATTACCAATATCGAAGGCACTCAAAAGTTCTGTCTTATTGTCTTATTCCTTTTATGGTGTCAATAGACTTTAAAAATTTCAAACTTTTGTCCTTTGCAAGTAATATAACCCATATTAGTTCCCAAATGTATCGGTATTCTAACTTGCTAATCTTCTTTGAGTGATTTCCATCGATACCTTTTGTTTTTCTAATATGTTTTCATAAACTAAACAATGTTGTCTTGCTATGGTATTCCAATCGATATTGTGTCTAAATTCTTTGACATTTAGTGCAAACCTTTCATAGTTTTTTTCCAGTTCAACAAATGCTTTTTCAAAAGAACGAGGTTTTCTATATGATATTATACCTAAGTTCAATTCTGAAAACTCCTTGAAAAAACCCAGGTTTGAAGAGATAAAAGGCTTTCCGTGACCTAGCCCATCAAACATGATGCCAGATCCAGAAGAGACTTTGTAAGGCAGAAATACAGCGTCGCAAGAAAAAAATAATAGTGACAGTTCTTCCTCTGTAAGATATTGCTTGCCTAGGTTAATGATTTGATTATTAATTTTGCTATTCCTTAGGTCTAAACTGGCATTTTCTGTATTGTAAAAATTTTTAGAATAATTAACAACTATTTTCCAATTCTTTGGCATCCTCATATTTTTTATAATATCCCATCCCTTTGTGGATGTAAAGAAGCCTTGCGCTAATGCTAGTCTCCCCTGTGGAGGTAATCCTAGTTTTTCCCTTGCATCTTTCTGCGTAATACCAATAGTAGTTGGCCAGGGGTCTGAGCCGTGATATATAAGATTGGTTCCGGGTATCAAAGTCTTCATATAATTAGAAAGTACTATTCCATATGCACTTTTTGACATTATTTGTTTATTTATTCGATGCAATGATGGATAATTAATAAGTTGTTTCCAAATTTTGTAAAAAACATGCAGTCTTAGTATATCATTACTATTGCCTTGTTTTGTATTTAGTAATTGCATCCACTGTTTGAAATACATTGATGTATGAAACGTAGTAATAATTGGGATAGTACATTTATCATAAAATTTATCCAACCCTGTTCTGGTTTTAGGAGGATACAAAGGATTTAGATAAAAGCCATATAGTCCATGCTCATGTTGAATATGTACTATATCTGGATTGTACTCTTGTATTATATTTAGGAGTAACTCGGAATTTTTCTTATTATGTGGAGATAATCCATGGTAGTCTCCAGAACCATGAGAATCAGACACGACTTTAACATCTAAATTATTTGAACGTAAAGATCTTACCAAATTATATGCATAGCGTCCAACACCACCATGCATGGGAGGGTACTGGGTACTAACCATTAAAATTTTTAAATTTGGGTGCAATATTTAATGCATTTATTAATGTGTATAATAGTTAAAATACATCTAACATATACTTTTTCTTATGATTATTAATTAGTCCTATACGATGTTTATTATTGTTCCTGAACATGGTATGTGATTATTTACCAAAAAAAATCATTACGAAAATTTTAATTAATTATTTCTCATAGATCTTAAAAACTAAAGTTCTCGAAATAGATAAGATCTTCTATTATCTATATTATGCTGTCTATTATTGACCTAAATGACTTTAATTGATCATTAAACATTGTTAAACAATAACTGTTATGTAAAACTATAGTGACAATTAAAAAAATAAAGCAGTGAGAAATTCTAAACAAGCTGCTGATGAGGTTGAAGACACACTGGAAGAAACAGGAGATAAAATTAAAACAGGTGCAAAAGCTGTCGGAAATAAAATAAAAGATCCCGATAGAGATTTAGATACTAAATAAGATTAAGAAAAGTTAAAGGAAAATCTCAATTAATTACAAGTTTTCTATTTATTATTCAAATTCATTTATTTACTAGTCACTGGGCCAATTTTCCTATATCTTATATGTTAAAAATACCGGGAAGAAGTTAAGAATATCCTAGTTAGCAGAGTAAATAATGAAGGTCAATATGTCTCCGATTCAAGATAACTATATTCAACATGAGAAATATTTGGTTCCTTCGTAAATGTATTACTTGAGTATGATGAAGTAATAAAATTATTGTTGCATGAGTTGGGATGAGCAACCCAGAGAATGGTTCTCATAACCTTTGCATCCCAACTGGTCACAATACGATGTCTTATCTGTGGGGAATTAGGTTTTGGCCTATTTTGGGTAGGCATAGCGACTTTTTCCTTTATATCAACTATTTATAGTTTGAATAATAGATCTTTACAATGTCTAAAATAAATATTTCGTTATTTGGAATTGTGATTGCAACTATATTTTCAATGACTCTTAGTTTACAATCAGCCAATGCCGAACCCATGACTATGGATATTAATAAAGCTAAAGATCCTGGTCCTGGATTTGGTACAGAAAAGATAGGGACACTCTCAATCGATACCCAAAATAAAACATTAGATATTTCAGTAAATATGACAGCAACGCCTAAACAGGATAAAGTCTTTGAAGCATGGCTGGTTGACGCAGACGGATCTAACTACAAGTTAAGCCTAGGTTCACTTGATGGAAATAGCTTGAAAGTCTCAGATAACATGGTAAATCCATATACCTATACACAATTTATTATAACTGAAGAACCAGTTGATGATGTCGACCCTAATGCAGCAGGTACGTATGGAGGAGCTGAATTACAGGCACCATTCGGACAATAATACCTTTTTTTCTTTTAGACCTAGTTAATCATGATCAAACATGACCATTACGTACTAAATTTTGATAGGGCATGTCGACTGTTCGTATATGAAACACCTACAAATATTGCCTAAGTGTTAATGGCACCAATAAATCATGTAATATGCACAAAGCATTGCCGAACAAATAGAAGCCAAGCGTTTGAATATTAGAATTACCGCCCTTGGGAAAATAGATATAATCGATCCTTTGATAACTATTGCTACCTGCTTACTAAAATTAATAGTAATAACTTCGGTCAATCGGTCATCAATAGTTAATAAATCCATTTCATATCAGATTTAATAAACCAGTAATTGGTTGTTTAATGATCGTTCCCAAGAAAATATTGTTGATTAGGATGTCCAAACTTCTTATTAGATGATATTCTCCCTACAAAATAAACAAATGCATACATCTTCGTAATATACTGCATGATTAGTTGCTGAAAGTCTCATTATTTGTTGCTATTTTATCGGCACCGGGTATCTCCGACCATACTGCGGGATCTATTATATTAATAATATTTAGTATTCCTATGAACATCATAAATACGATTATGGATATGAAACCTATTTTAGAAAATAATATTCCCATTTTGTCATTGTCATTTAGATAATTGAAGCAAGCAACTGAAAACATAATTACAATAACAACTGCAATAGTTACAAACAATGAACGATTGGGAAATTCGGCTGGTGAAAATGAAGATATTGTAAGTAATATTAGGAATCCACCAATGATAGTGGCATCGATCATTAGTAGATCTTTGGGATTCATCTTCATAAGGACATGGCCCCAGACTTATATCTTTATAAATTCCATTCTGACATTTGAACTTGTAGCATAAGTATTACTAAACCTACTAGCTACTCTCTTACTGAATATCAGTTGGAAAGGTATAACTCTCAATAGATTTTCTATCTATAGTTTGAATATTATTTTTGTCGCATCTTGTTCCTTATTGTCAAAAATCTCATAAGCTTTCGGAGCTTCATCAAGTTTCATTGTATGACTAATTATTTTGGTAGCATCTATTCTGCCAGTTTCAATTAAATGCAGTAGTTGTTCATTATATTTCTTGACAGGACATTGTCCAAGTCTAATAGATAGTTCTTTGTTCCACATTTGGCCAAAAGGAAATTTGTCGTAGGTTGAGCTGTAAGCTCCAGGAACCGATAGGGTAGAGAATTTTCTAGCACTCTGACACATCCAATCAAGCACCTGGATTGGGTTAGCAGGTTCATAAATGGGGTCGGAAACCTTAGAATGATCATGGATGCCACCAGAAGTGTTACCATTACCTGAACCTGATGTATGACCAACAGCCTCAAATCCGACTGCATCAATGCATAAGACTCCCTTTCCTCTGGATTCTTTATGGAGTACTTCAACAGGATTGTCCTTATCAAAATTTATGATTTCAGCCCCTAAATCCTTAGTCTTTGACAAGCGCTCATCTAGATGATCGATTGAAAAGACTCGAGCAGCTCCTCTAAGAAAGGAACTCATAACTGCAAAATACCCAACAGGACCAGCACCAAAAACTGCCACATCATCGCCTGGCTGTACATTAGCCATGTCAGCCCCAAAGTATCCGGTTGGAAGTATATCACTAAGAAATAAAACTTGTTCATCTTTAGATATGCTATCAGGAACTTTGAGTGATGCAACAGTATTTGCGAAGGGTACCCTGACATACTCAGCTTGACCACCATCATAACCCCCTAACAACTGAGTGTAACCGAAAGCAGCCCCGACTTCTCCTTTAGGGTTTGATCTATTACATTGTGACCAAAACCCCCGGTTACAAAACCAACACTGTCCACAACTTATGTTAAAGGGAATTACAACTCTGTCTCCCTCCTTAATTTCGTGCACTGCCGGACCAACTTCTTCTATTACTCCCATGAATTCGTGACCTAAAGTCTGACCCGGTTCCATTCCAGGAGCCACCCCATGATAAAGATGCAAATCAGAGCCGCAAATTGCTGAAGATGTTACCTTTAATATGATATCTTCTCTATCCTTAATCTGAGGTTTTGGTTTGTCATCGATTCGGACATCTTTAGCTCCATGATATACTAGTGACTTCACATATCAAGAATGTTAACATGATATAAAGTCGTAGTTTATTTTGGATCTAATTTACTTATGATTTGAATAATATAAGAAAACATTCCTAGATTTAGATAATCTCTAATTCCAGGATTATTTAGGAGTTAATAAACTTCAATCCTAGATTAGTAATAAATCTATTATTAAAGTCACCGAACCCGCTTCTATATGTCATTAAATTGGATAGCTGAGCAATATGCATACATGCACGGAGATAGTGACAACCAATAAAAATTCGAAAGTCTCATTGATACTCGGCTCCTTTACTCTACACGTTACGAAATCATTAATGAAATTAGCAAGCAACAGACTTTAAGCGGGAAAAAATCCATTTTTAAATTAAATTCAAAGGCTTTTTGGGGATTTTTAAAAGTGAACTCAAAATATCAAATAGTCATCTCAATTTTTGACAAACTGGTGATACAAGGCATATGGTCAAAAATTAAATTAAGAGTAATATATTGTGGTTTTTCCTGGATAAATATTTAAACATGCTAGCTAGATACAAATAAACTTCCTATATTATTCACTGGGTTTTTTATGTTTTGAGATCGATTATACACCACTTGATAGCTTCAACAACAAAGATGCGAAACATGGATAGATTTGTTTATTAAAAGTATGAGTTATAGGTTTGAATCCCTATTCATATTTGCGGATCCTTAAAGTAGAAAGCGAGATTTTGTAATAAAGGCAATAAATGCTTAAGGATGCGAAAAAAGGATCGTAACCATGTCCTTTCAAATGATCAAACCTAAGCCGGATGAATTAAAACAGACGTGTCGGTTGTCGAGTAATATTCGCCTCTACATTTACTCCCAACTAAAAAGAGATTAGGCATACTATTACGAGAATACGTTTTTGTTCTCATATACAACATCGTATAATAACGTTGCTGTCTCAAAAACGTTAAGCTAGTGAGTCATACTAGCGAATCTTGCAAGCAAAATAATAAACTTGAAAATACATTATACTAGATATTAATAACCTTTTTTGTATATTAAAAAAATATGAGTTTAGTTGGAGGAATAATTGTTTTGATAATAGGAATCATACTATATGCGATAGCCGGAATGTTACCACCAGTAGCCGCAAGAATTGCTAGAATTCTAGGAATTGTTTTGGCTATCATAGGTGTTATCCTAATTGTGCTTGCAGCTGCAGGAGTTGCATTTGGTTTGGCTCTATCTTTGTAAACTTTTGTAATTGAAATCAAATTAGGTGCACACAATACTTTTTAAATAATCTACGTTCTATGATGTACTCTATCATATTTTTTGACTTGTCGCATACTCTTGTCTGCCTTGTTCATTGATTCATATCCTGAAAATGGGGGGGAGAGTTCATGTCAGATACTGCAACGATACTAGAATATATCATCGACGATCTATTGCCACAAATAACTATTTTTTCTTTGAGCCAAAAACATGCATATATCTAACAATGATATTTATGACGGTATATGACAATACGGAAGCAATTATAGAAGAGATAGTTGTCGATTCTATTGCCGAATATTCCAATTTTAGCAGCTGAACCATGAGAATGAATCTCGTGATGTTATTTACAATATCAAAAATAGAGCTAGCGAATAACATTTTGATAAGAATTTGCTTGAATTTTTGAATGTTTAGTTTTCCAGTTAATTTCTTTGTATATCTTTGTTTGTTGTCTAGGTGAAAGAGAATCGCAAAAATTAATTTGTAAGTAAGATAACCAGCTGTAACTGTCAAAGCTGAGTTTAGTACAAAATCGATAGAATATTCAGCTGAAATGTGTGAAACGACTAAACTAAGCACGAAACCTGAAATCCCTGATATCAATAAATTCTTGTTTAAGGAAAAGGTATTGTAATATTTCAAATAACTATCTTTGAAGAACCTGTTAATTTTATCAACTCTCCATTTCACTTATAATCAAAAATATGCAATTAATATATAAATACATGGAATAATTAAAATTAAATGTGCATTGATACCGGCCTTTTTCATACTATTTTAAATAGCTATGCGATTGGTCTTTTTTTAAGACACTCACTCCAGTATTATGCCTTGTCTAAACCTTGAGATCTGGCTATCTCGATTATCATAATGACATTTGTAGGGGTGCAGCGAAAGTATTATTTATACTGCGTCGTCTTCCGATTAGTTGTATAAAAGTAATTATTATTTGTCATACTAACCCTTATATTACAGCAATCCAAACCGACAAATGTAACACTATTGTTAGAATTTCCTTAAATAAACTCAAATTTAAGCATGCTATTCATCGGTACGTTCCTTATTGTTGACCTTATGCTGATTTAAGAAAGGATTTTATTCTTTATCTTGTGCTTATGTCTTATAATTTAAAAGCACATACCGTTCTGGTTTCAGATAGACTCCAATAATCATCATAAAAAAAAGCATAAAATAGGAAGAGGATCGCACTTTTGCAAAAAGAGAAATAGATACCATATCTGCTTATTTACAATGTATTAGAAAATGTATTATGACCAAAAATTTAAAGGGCTTCAGAGTACAGAAACTGAGAAATTCAATAAAATTTTATTTACCCCGAATAGAAGGATACCTTGAAGTTGTAAAAAAGTTATCTGGCGAGTTTGAAGGGATGACTCTTATAGAGTTTGATGGTTATTTTGAAAAGAAAATCGAACCCACAAAGTATGTTCGGGTAGAAGTACATAAGAATAAACTAAACGAAAAGAGCTTGATAAAACTGGCAAACGAACTCAGAATGATTTTAAAACAAAAGAGTATCGCAATAGAGATAAACAATGAAATGATCTTAGTGGAAGCCGATAACGGCTGAAATTGAAAAGAAACCTGTCCATTCGAACAACTCATTGAATATGATTTAATGGTTATCTAATGAATTTAAACCAGTTTCTGTGTGTATTTGATATATCCTGCATAATTAAATTTTCAGGAAGTTATTATCATTACCCTCTATGTGATAATAGAATATCTAGAGGGTTTGAAAAGTTGACGTCGTTCTCATGCTAATTTATATGTTAATTAATCTAAACATTCAATTTTTAAAAGATGTTCATATATATTGGTACGTATATTAAATGAATTATTTTGTTGAGGTTATCTCAAAAAAGGTATAAGGTCTTGAAAAAAAGAACGTATCTATTATTGAAGATTTAGTTTACACCTAGGGATTGGTAACTCATGTTTATGTCTATTGTTTCTTATCCACTCAATAACGGTTCTAATATCTTTTTGATCCACACCCACTATTTTAGGGACTGGACAATTTTTCAATATCTTGTCAAAATTTATTTGACCAAGAATTTTGTCAATAGTTTCATATGAGACTCCGATTTCACCTTCGGCGGTCTGTCCCTTCCATAACCTTGCACTACTTTGTTTTTCAATAATATACTGTGGTACCTCAATATACTTGGCAATTTTCCTAACTTCTGTTTTATAAAGGTCTGCTATTGGAAAAATGTCTGCTCCTCCATCCCCATATTTTGTGAAGTAACCCAGTTGCAATTCGCTCTTATCTGCAGTTCCAACCACAATGCCTCCCATAACGGCGGCATAGTAATAGAGAATTGCCATTCTTAATCTCACCAGAAAATTCGCTTTTGCTAGCTTGTTCCGAGGGAAATTCTTTATTATATGATTTTTACCCTTACCAATATCAATTAACTCATATTGAATGTTCAATTTTTTGGAGATTTCTAATCCATGTTTTACATCAACCTTAGGAGTTACAGAATAATCCGGAAGTAACAGGCCGAATACCTTGTCAGATCCCAAAGCTTGTGCTGAGAGATATGTCGTAACAGTCGAATCTATCCCACCGCTAATTCCAATGACAACACAATTAGCGTTTCTTGACCTAACCTCTTTGTTCAAAAATCTTGAAATTTTCTTTAACACTTTTCTCTCTTCCAAGATTCATTAAACCCCCTTCTAATTGTAGCAAGTCGCATATGCCTCAAAATGTAATTATCTTTTATAATTTAAATTAATGGCTTGAAATCTAATGCAGAGATTGGATTAGTATTTGAGATCGCGCTATAAGCAGATATTTACCATCAATTGAATATCTTGACCTTTTCTTATCGTTACTTTATCTTCTAAGAGATTTATCAAAACCATTTCTTAGGAGAGGAAAATTGATTTATTCTTGCTCTCTCATAACAATTCAACCTTTGTTAACTTGTTTGACTTTCCAATTCATGATAAATTAGAACGCATAGCCAATTCAGTTAGATGTTTGACAACGTCTGCTAATACCAAAAGTGTCTGACAATTTTGGACAACCATCGGTATTAATCTCGACCTGAAAGAATATGGTCAAAATGTCTCATTAATACTCTGATTTCTTTGTAATTATCAAATTCTTCGAAATATCATTTAGCAAATTATCTACTATTAACAAAAGTAATTATACAATAAGGTTTCCTTAGATCTTATAAGTAAGCATAGATGTCTAAGGATTTTTATTCTTTATTTGAGTCATAGGTATCCTATCATTATGACAACACCAATCTATCAGAAATTTTCCAGCTGATTGAGTATCTTTGTAAACTCTTTTAATGACAAAATCATTATCATTTGGAATACAATGAAAATCTGTGAGTTCAAGTGGAGTATTATTGAGTGTAATAATATACTCGATGTTGGCCTTCACGGCAGATTCAATACCTAGTGGTGAATTTTCGACAACTAGGGCTTCAGAAGGTTTTAGTTTTAGTTTAGAAAGAGCCGTATTGAACGGATCAGGATTTGGTTTTCCCTCTTCCAATTCCTCTCCAGATAGGATCAAATCAAATTTATCAATGTTGTTTTGTTCTAGGAGGAATTCTACCTCTTTCCTAGATGCACCACTCACTACAGCCTTTAAGCAATTCTCACAATTGAGTGAGCCAATTAATTCTTTTACCCCAGGAAATGCTGTTGCTCTATGGATCTTTTCAAATAATTCTTTTTTCCGATTACTAATTTTTTCTACAAGGTTCCCATCTGGTGATTCGAGATTGTTTCGTTTGAAAATTTCCTGAATAAGTACGGGGCTAGGCATCCCCTCAAGTAAGAACACATTTCTTTTGTCAATCTCAACTTTAACTATTTCTCTGAATGCGATTTGAAAAGCTTCTGCATGAAATGGCATTGCATCTATTAGTACGCCATCCATGTCAAACAAAATCCCTTTCAACCTTAACCAACAAACTTCCGTTCAATAATATAAATTAGTGTGAATAATAGAATATATGCTGATCCCGCCAGCTTGGAACATAAAGGGCCTACTCATTAGGGCATATCCGTCAAATGGACTAACTATCTTCCTTGATAAAACAGTCAGGGTTGACATTTGTCCTTACTATCAAAAAAAATTCATTTTATTATCATAAATAAAATTAGAAAAATATTTCAAACTTTGATTAAATAATACCTTCAGTTAATAGATGGCCTAAAATAAACAGATTTTTTTTATTAAATCAATCTCAAATTAAATGATAGATTGATAAATTAATTTCTTTAAGAGAACATGGAGTCAAATATTATGGTCATTCACTTGATCAAATATATAACCAATAATGAACTTTTAACTAATAAATTAATCCTAATATCATAGTATTAACATAACTTAGTTACTTTCATTGTTGTAATACACTATCAATGATTTCTCTTAATGCTGCAATTTTGACTGGTTTTTGAACAATTTCGTTTATCTTGGCTAGCTTGTACGTCTCACTTAACAATAAATCCTCAACCATGAATGCTGTTATCAGTATGATTTTGATCTTAGCATTAATTTTTCTAATCTCAGCAGCAAGCTCTATTCCTGACATCTGTGGCATACGTAGATCAGTTAGTATCAATGAAATCTCCTTTGTCCCTTGCTTAAAAAATTCGAGTGCCATTAAGGGGTCAGTGAAGGTTACTGTATCATAACCCATATTTTCTAAAAATGCCTTAAATAATGCAGCCAGTTCCCTTTCGTCTTCAATGACCATTATAGACGTAGGTTCTGGCATATCGAATACTCTAGCAAGTCAATATTTAACCGTTTTTAATATCGATATTGACTAGGAAATTGTTTCTGGTCACACGAGTTCAGCTAAATACACTAAGGAAGCGAAACTAAGAATTTTAATAACCCCTGCTCTGCAACCTATAAAGTTCAAATGATAATTATAAGATCTCTTGCGTAACTACTCCAAACAGCTTTTACGAAAAGATGTGTGAATATATCGCAATTTCTAAATTATTTTAAAAAGTTACAAGAAGAAAAATCAAACGATATTCGTATTGCAGATGAGGTTGAATATGTTGTTGACCGTTTGATTTGGTTATAACTGTAACCGTATATAGATATATTAAGGAAAATTAATTAAATGGATGTGTCGCAAGTGACACAGGTTAACTTTTCTCATATATGCAAAATTATTCCCACTACTACCGATAATAAAATTCAATTCATTAACCAGATTGTGACTATATACTAATAGTATGTTAACCAAATTATAAAGATAAAGACAAAAGGGAATCTGCATGTTTTTGTAGGGTTTTTATAATATCAAAAAACTAGGTTGATGTTTTATAATCGTTTGACCGATATTTAACATGGTTCATAATTGTTGCTGGTTTTTATTAAAAATCCTAATTATCTTACAATATTAATTATTAGATCTTACATAATTAGTCAAACAGCTTTGTGTCCTTCTATCTTTTAGATAAGCCTATGTCCTTCCTTCTTTTGCTATCGTATGGTATGAAAGGTTATCCACAAAACCATTACTTACTTTTCAAATCGTTCACTGGTCTTTTAATCAAACAGTTTGATGACATCTATCAAACGATGGAATCAAAATACCAAACATGATAAAACGTTTTCTGTCTCGCAGAAAAGATAGAAAAAGAGAGAAAGAGCAGTAGGAGCAGGATGAAGGTAGTTTAATCTAGACATAAAAAAACAGGTTTGTCATGATTTTGGTTTACTATAACCATACATAACCTATACCTTGACCTTAACCTTGACCTTCAGAGGATATCTGTTTGATTTAGACCAGAGTAACGTATGTAGAGACATTCAAAAGATTGATGGCTTGATAAGGTAGTCTACCATTCCTCAAAAACTATCAGATGACTACAAGATTGAACAGACCAGAGGAGGAAGTTGAGCAGTACCTTCCAGGCTTTATGGCTTTTAGACGGTACAGAGCAAGAAATACCAAAACCAAAGGACAGGATGAGTAGAAAGATGTACTACTCTGGCAGGAAGAAAAAATATACTTTAAAGAATCTATACACAACTAGGCACTATTAATTATTGTTAAGCCCTGAATCCTAAAGTCGTTTAGAGTTTTTGAAATGCTATATCTAACATTATCATAAATATCATTTGATTTATCGGGATTTGGCTCAGGTTACTCCAAATACAAAAGAATCTCGCTAGTAGTAATCTTCTCAATTAATTTTTTACGTTCTATTTTTAATAATAGATTTAATCCAGAATCACTCGAAAAATATGAGTGATAGTTACCGTTATACGATATCAAGCCATATTCAATGAGGTAAAACAAATATTTTTTTATTAATTCATCTGAAATGGGCAATATTCTTTGAATATTCAAATATATATTATGGAGTGGAGAGCCTTTCAAACACATTAGCAATATAGGCTGAAAAATAACCGCCTGCATAACCAAAATATTTTGGGTTCTCTCTTCATCTCTAATTAATTTCATAATCGTGACACACCAATCTTACTTATACTGGATTGACAGATGTTTGTCCTCAGACGGAAGAATTCATTGTAAAATGGGACTTGCACAGTTTCCATATCCAAATAGTTGTTAAATGCTTCGCATGTCCGATCCGTTCCTCCAATAAACACTGGGCACATTTTAGACAAATTGATATTATCTAAACCGGTCTTGACCATGTTTGAAAATTCTAGAGTAACATTCTATATAAGGAGTGATCCATCTAATAGCCCTAGTGACTACCTTACAACAATCCCAAAGAAACGGGACCAAGGATGCTGCTCCTATTGAGACAACCTGCCGACTGTTCCATTTTGTCAACTAATTACACATATTATTACCATTGGCAGGTAATAAAATAAACTATTACAGAAAAAACATATCTGTACAGAAGTCATTATCGAATAGTTAAACTCTGTTGATATAGTGTAAACAAAACCGGCAAAATTCCATAGGTTCTCCTTCAACAGTAACGTTCATTCTATCATGAATTTCTGTTAATTACACAACAGTTTGATATTGACTATAGATAATATCGTCCTCGGTTGTAATCGCCATCTCACCCTTTTTTTATGTTTATTAATTTCCGTAGGATTTTGAAATGTGTCAGGATTTTTTATTACTATTGTATCTATTTATCCATCAGTAACGTCTGTCCTATTTGTAAAATGAAATCCACTATGTAAAAAACTGTTATTAGATACCACTCCAATGGTCGTTTTTGTCAAAAACCGTTTACTTATTCTTTTGTCTCCTTAGGTCAAATCGATTATTTCATTTATATTACTTTCATAAGTAGATTTAGTTGCAATTATTCCAGTAATAGCAGAAATCAGCCTACTACAGATTTGATTTCTTACCAATTTAGACCTCTCGATAATTTTGCCCGCAATCCTGTCTCAGCCACATTTAAAAATTTTCTAAAATTAGATTTTGAATCTACTTTATTACTAACCATTAGTATTGTAACAATTACATCAATCGTTTGGATGTCATGTCATTATATATTGATAGTTTCATGCAACATTACTCGAAATCTGTGGATAAATCAAGTGACTTATTCATTACTTCACTAATCCCTCCAAATATATCGTCATAATAGCATTTGTGTTGATGGGTCCACCATCCTTAAGTGTGATTAAATCATGAAGTTTAATAATTTAAATCCTATATATTCAAGATTAATGTAATGCCTTTCTTTCAAAAATCCATTAGTAACTTCATTGATATACCCTCTTCCCCCACAGGCAGCATATGAGTAGAACCTTTCTGTAGTTACTCTCGAGAGCGTAGGGTCCTTTTTTCTGATTTCACGGTGAATAGAATTTTTAGGTCGTTACTAAAATATTTTATTGGTATTAGTTAAATGTAATGCCAATTTATTCTAGTTTTTCCACCCTTCGAATCAGTGTTCACTCTAATAACCAAGTTATCTGGCATACGGTGTAACGAAGGTTAAGCAGTAAAGATGACCGTATACGAATTAAGCATTATCTTGGGAACTCAGCAAGACCCGTGAATCACCATCATTGTGACGCTATAATTATGTAAGTCCAATCTTCACAAACTCTCAATGAATCTTTTACTGATTGTCGCAGTGGTTGTAAGATCAGCTTTCCGGGTTAATGTCACCAATAAGCTTTGAAGATTCAATTACACTTACAACTTGTAAATCATCGCTACCTGAAATAATTTTCGATAAAGTTGGTTTTGCCTCCTTTCCCAATATCATTGCCTCCTTTCCCTTCCGCATTAATACCAAAGTCATGCTATTTTCTGTTAAAGTATGGGCAAAATTCTTGGCTAAATCCAACTGCTGTTGGAAATTTGATTCTTTATCTGTCATGGAGTGAATGAATTCCTTAGCCCCATCCAGCTTATCCAATATTTTATCAACCGAGCTTTCGTTCTCCCTACCATGTGGTAAAACTTTATGTTTGGAGGTATCGTTAGTGCTTCCTTTAAGGAAATCAAACAATTCCGGTTCTAGTATGTCGATACTAATTTTGTTTGATTGGTTGTCGGAAGTAGCAACGATATCTACGGCTGATTTATTCTGGATTTCAATATGTAATTTTCCACTTTTTATAGTCTTTATTGATTTTGCTAACTTGTCAATCAAAGAATTGCTGGACTTTCCAATCTTCTTGTCGTCAATGTCTGTCAATCCAATCAAATCTCAATTATATGTTGGAAGGCCTCTAAGGGCCTGCTTGTCATAAAATTCAGACTGATTAATATCATTAGTTGACTTAATTATTGCTGTCATAGCCTTGAATATCCTCTCTACTTGGGGTTTCTTTACCTTTCTTCTCCTCAAAGCTTCCGTTGTTTTTACCGTGAACTTCCGCAGATATTCTAATTTTACCGTTCACAGTAAGGCTGCCACTGCAAATCTGGCACCATTCATGACCTTGAGCTTTTGGCATTTCTATCTTGAGGTTATCAAACGAATATGTAACTACTGCACCCTTTCCAGTTAACTTTTCAATTAATTGTTCCAAAATTGGCGGACCTTCTTCTGATATTTTATGGGTTATCTTATTTAGATTATTATTAAATTGATCCATTCTAGATACGATTATATAATTACATGAAACGTTATAAATCGTATATGTTTTGTTATCTTAATATCTAGATTTAATTACACATATTTTCATCAATGTCAGGAAATATTTCTCTTCCATTAAACTACTGAGATAACTGGATCGCTTTATGGAACTTTATAGAGATCCAATAATAATTACTTGCGCTTACAGCTTTAGAAACATTATTTATGGAATCAAAAATGTCATTAACATATTACCTTAATCACAGAATTATCTCATTCTGGTTTTAGGATCACTTACAACTGGTCTATTTATTGTAATACAAAATTAAAAAGTTTTTGAAACCTGGCTATTAACACAATATATGAGAGAAATAGTGAAAAAGACTAACTTTAGTGTAAGCATATTCTACGATGAGATGATTTGCAAGAGCTTTTGAGTTGAAGAATAAATACGAATTATTTGTCATCTGAAGTCTAACAAAATGCGGTTTAGGGTGTTAGCAAATTTGTCAAATAGTTGATTAATAATTATTAAATAGTGAGAAGATTTTGCATTCTAAGACCTTTATAGATTATGATAGGCATACAGAAGTGCTTGAAAAGCGTTGGATGGCTACTGGGTCTTTAATATTAGTCTTTGATTTATTGAATAGTTTCCTCTGGCTTTGTCCATTGAAAGAATACTGTGGCAAGTCATAATTGTTATTAAAAGAAACAAAGAACTTTAAATGGATTATGTGGATTATTTTAGTAGTTGATCCCTGAACATTGCTCTTTTGTATCAGACGGCATCAAATGCCCTCTTCCTCCTGAATTCATTATCGAGGTAGAAGATAAAACTGACAACAACAGTAAATTTATGATAGGAGTAACCTGTTCTGATCACAGGGCCTTATTGGAGAAGAAGTTTCATTTACTACAAAAAAAGAATACTATTCCTTCGGGAAAGATAAGTTTGACAAACATAAGAATAATTCACACAGACTGTATCAAGGGCACCCGAGAGGATGAGGAAGAGGTTCGGATCAAAAGGTTAGATGTCTAGATGGCGGGTTTATTATTTTAATAGCAATGCCTTGTCTTGACGACCTTTCAATACGTGAATAATATTAGAAGCTGCCATTTCTGACATCTTATTTCGCGTATCGATACTCGCGCTCCCTATGTGTGGTAATAGAACTACATTTTTCATCTTAATTAGCGGATTGTTACGGCGGATTGGTTCATCTTCAAAAACATCCAGGCCGGCTCCTGCGATCAGCTTCTCCTTTAATCCACGAATCAAATCACCTTCTTTAATGATCTTTCCCCTGGATATATTTATTAAGTAAGTATTCTTTTTCATCATTTTTATCTTTTCATAATCTATTAAATGGTAGCTATCTTCATTTAGGGTACAACTAATTACAATATAGTCTGAATCCGAAACAAGTCTTTGTAAATTGCAATACTCTAGCTTGTAGAATGATTTATTTTTCCTAAATTCATTTGAATCAAAATTCCTTTTTGTAAATAATATTTTCATTCCAAATCCCATTGCTCTCCTACAAATTGCACTACCGATTTTTCCTAAGCCTATCACTCCCAATGTCTTATGATGCAAATCCCTTCCAATCATAAGATCGGGATTCCAACCATATTTCCATTTGCCTATTCTGAGGTATCTGTCAGCCTCAACTAATCTTCTACCAAGGCAAAGCATCAACCCGATTGCTAAGTCAGCCGTCGTTTCGGTAAGTATGTCTCCAGTATAACCTACCCTTATCCCTCTATTCTTAGCTTCTAAAACATCGACATGTTCATAGCCCGTACTGAAGGTGCTTATTACTTTAAGTGATGGACCAGCAGCATCCATTATTTGTTTGTCAATCTTATCGTTAAGAAAACACAAAATTGCATTTACACCCTTCACTTTTTTCAATAAATCCGGATATCTGAGAGGAGCCATTCTTTGATTTACAATCAAGTCACAGTGAGTCTCTAAGATTTTTAAACCCGCATGTGGAATAGGTCTTGTTACCAATACGATCGGTTTAATTTTTTTTAACAAATATTGTCAATTGAGTGGTTGTTATATTATTTGTTAATTCTGTATGAATGATCTATACAAAATAATTTGACAAGCCTTCGACCAAAAAATTTATATAGTTTATTTAATCAACACCAGCATTTCAATATTTAACCTGGATTAGATGTACTTTTCTAGAATTACTAGATTCTGTGTATTTCGATTAATGCATATGGACTTGCTATTGCATCGGCACCATATTTTACTACATTATCAGGAGGGCAAAAGAATTACGCTATATGATTAAAATATAAACACTACTTGATATTTTAAGATTGGTATGTTGGGCTCTACCAAAAGATAGTGGACTTTGTTGCAAAGTCTAAAATCCATACTAGTAAAAATAAAAAACCTGAATTTACAAGTATATTTTTATAGACTACTGATTATTAGAATTCATGCAAGACCATTCTACTAGTATACAAGAGAATGGAATGAATTCAATCAGTAACCGTAAAAAGGTTAGGATCAGGAAAAAGACCGAGTATGAAAGTAAGCCTGAAAATTTGGAGGAAAGGTTGATTGAAAAAAATACTAAAGAATCACCAGAAACGTTGTTTGCAAACATAGTGGGATATGAGGACATTAAAAAAATTTTTAATTATGCTTTTAATTCATCGTTACCAGTTCATATTTTGCTGGTAGGTCCTCCCGGTTCTGCTAAAACCCTATTCTTGATGGAATGTATGAAACTGTCTCGTTCCTATTTTACATTGGGCAGTCACAGTACAAAAGCAGGAATGTTAGATTACTTATTCAATAACAGACCAAAAAATCTAATAATCGATGAAATTGAATACATGGCAATTAAAGATCAAGCAGCATTGCTTAGTTTAATGGAAACTGGAATATTAAGCGAAACCAAATATGAAAAAACTCGAAAATCAATCATGAGGACGTGGGTTTTTGCATCTTGTAATGACGAAAAAAAACTTTTGACTCCACTTTTATCACGTTTCTTTGTGCTTTATTTTAGGAAATATGATTACGCTACTTTTGAAAAGATAGCAAACCACATTTTAGCAATTGAGTGTAATATGGATTTTGAAGTCTCAACCCTGATTGCGCACTTAGTTTGGAATAAACTGAAATCCAGGGATATAAGGGATTGTATAAAAATAGGTCGAATTTGTAATAATAAAGAAGATGTTTACATGATAGTAAAAACTCTGATAAGGTATAACAACACAAACGCTAGTAACATTAAGACTGGTTACATTAAGGATCAATGACCGAAAACATTTAGAGGCATTTATTTGAAGTTCTTTGCCATTTCTCATTACTTAATATGAGTAGAATAATTTAGTGTTCCTATTTTGAATAAAACATCCAATTTGAATAAAACACTCAAAAAATTGAAAATTTTTATCTGTGGTCCAACTCTGTATGAAAAAAGCCACTTGGGGCATGCTAGAATTTTTATTTTTTTTAATTTTTTAATTAATTATTACAAATGTTTGGGACAGTCTCCTATTACCATAGTACAATTGACTGATGTCGATCCCAAAATATTTGCTAAAATCAAGACAGCTAATGATAATGATAATATCTCACTTGAGAGTATTACCATGCGTCATCTAACCCAATTGATAAAAGACTTACAAAAATTACAAGTTATTAACAATTTCACCTTCACCAGGGTGTCTAGCTTTCAGGTTCAAATGATGAACCAAATAATAAAATTACTTGAACTCACAAAGGCTTACTCGTATGGTGGCAATATTTATCTTAAAATAGATTCAGATATCCAGAGTCCTTTTGGTCTTACACTCAGGGAATTGGATAATATGCCAATTGATATCGCACCAGGAAAACTGGATCAAAAAGATATTATGCTTTGGAATGCTGAGAATTTCTATGAACTATCTATTAAGGGCGACGAGCGCTCCGAATTTTATTTTAGGAATTTAGTTAGCGGGATCCCTGGATGGCATTTTCAAGATTTTCAAATAATAAAATCTCTTTTTGACAATCACTACGATATACATGGAGGGGCAGGCGAGTTAGTCTACCCTCACCATGAATTCATTTACAGAATTTCACATCAAATACAAGGGACCAGCCATCAAAGTAAAAAAAAACCAATGTGGATTCACATAGGTATTTTAAAGATCAATTCTGAAAAGATGTCTAATTCTAGAGGTAATACAATCGCCATCAGTGACTTTCTAAACAAATATTCTCCAAATTCTCTAAAAATACTTTTTTTGGGTGAACACTACGACAAAGATTTTAGTTTTGACGAAAAGAAATTGTCGGAGGCTATTGTTGTAGATAATGAAATTTCATCGTATTTTGCATCGGAGTACGTCAAGAACGGAAAATTAGTAGAAACATTGAACGAATCTGATGCACATAAGTTTTCCGCGTTTTTAAGAATTTTGGATAATAATTATGATACAAAAACCGCAATCAGTTATATAAGAAAGTGTATTAGATCTTCTGAAAATGCTAGTTATGTTAAGAAGATGACTGATTTACTTGGATTACAGTATCATTGATAGCCTGAAATCAAATGAAATTGAATTTTGTAAGAGTTGGAGCAATCAGACAATTAACTTTGACTCCTTTCGCATTTTAGCTAATCGTGAATTAAAAGGCGACTATTTTCTTAATCGAGTGATTTTGACTGTTGGAATTGAGGACTCAAGACTTGATAAGAAATGCATTTCAACAATCATGTCAAGACTAAAAGAAATTTCCAAACAACAGGATATTGATGTTTATATTCATATCAATGATAACCTGTCATTCCTTAAATCGATACTTGAACAGAACGGCTTGAGAAAAATTGATAAATTGACAGGATTGGTTAACATCATAGAGGGTCAAAAATTCCTTTCAAAAAATGAATCTAAAAAACAAGAACCAGTAGTTAATGGAGAAACTTGCAAGGTGGTCAGGTCCGTCGATGAATTCGAAGGATGGTTAGATGTTTATTCAACTTCATTTGAAATCGATACAGAAAGAAGAACCACTATTCGAACTAGTCTGCAAAGAGATAATTTTAGAGAAAGTAAATTTATTTTGTATGAACAAAAACTCCAAGGTAAAACAAATGGGCACAATTTAAGACCGGTCGGATGCTGCTTGCTTTTCCCTACAAATGACGTCCTGGGGTTATACTGCTTAGGCACCGATCAGAAGTTTCGAAATATGGGTATTGCTACAGGCCTTTTAAATTTTGCAATAACTTATGCCAAAATGAATGGATTTAATCTTTTAGGGCTTCAGGCGCTGCATACTGATCACATATTAGGATTTTATCAAAGAAGATATTTCACAACAGTTTATACTGATGCCATATTTTCTATTCCTATCAGTTAGATTTAATAAATCATTTGACCCACTTATTAAAAATCTATTGACATTTCTTGACTGTATACAGGAAGATCTCATTTTTCCAGTATTCGTATATGAGAACGAGCACGCTTACAAACAAAGCTTAAATTCTGGATACATGAACAACTCAAAGGTATTTTCGAAAAAATTAATCAATAGATTTGAAGAATTGGCTCAGCTAAAAATATCTAACTTGTTGTTATTTGGTATACCAAAAAAAAGAGACGGCCTGGGAAGTGAAGCTTTTAATAGGAATGGTGTGATTCAGCAGGCAATTCAAACAATTAAAAAAACTTTTGGCAAAAAATTTAACATTCTATCAGACGTTTGTGTGTGCCAATATAATACTAGCGGACATTGTGGTGTCACTAATGGCACAATAGAAGATACTAACCAACCTAAACATATAGTTAGAGTAGATAATGACAAGACCTTAAATATTCTTGGAAAAATTTCATTGAGCCTTTGCGAAAGTGGGACCGATTTCATAGCCCCATCGTCAATGATGGATGGTCAAATTTTGTACCTTTCCAATTTGTTAAAGAGGAGCGGGTTTAAAAAAGTCAAAATTATGAGTTATTCTGCAAAACATAATTCTTGTCTATACTCGCCATTTCGTAATTATAATTATCATAATACTAGCTTTATAGATAAATCAAGTTATCAAAGTAATTTTAACAATCCTAGTGAATCAATGCGGGAAATTTTACATGATGTAAAAGAGGGATCGGATTGGGTAATGATAAAACCTTCGTTTTGGTATATGGATTTGGTAAGATTAGCTAAAAATCTAGTGGATGTCCCTCTGGTGGTTCAGAATGTCTCGGGTGAGTATGCTTTACTCAAAGAAGGAGCAAAAATAGACCAAATTGACCAACAGGAATGGATAGTTCAATATCTCAAAAGTTTAAGAAGGGCTGGTGCCGATAAAATAATTTCCTATTTGATGCTCGATTTGTTTGATGAATTTTGAGAAAAATCGCCCACATATCGATTTGAAATCTGATTCTAATTCAGTGTTTCTGGATAGGAGATCATTTGACCACTAGAGGAATCGACGTAATATTTTGTATTATTTGCAATAATTTCCCAGCCATAGTGGATACCACCAGTTAGGGGTTCTACCGTATTGCCCAATACCTTTCCTAAATCGTGAGTTTCCTGATCTGCTTGATATATCGTCCCATTGGCATTTACCATTACATATTGCGATGTAAATTTTCCATCAAGATCTGCAAAAGTAATCTTGCTTATTTGATCCAAGGATTGATTATACACATCATGTAGAATTATTAAATAGGCTTCTTCTGGTATAAGTCTAGGAGATGTGGAATTGGGTTGACTTAATGAGTAACTTAGCACCCAGTACATCGCCAAAGTAAATCCAATGGATAACAGTACTATGAATATTACTTTATTGCGGGCAACATCAAGCTTCATTAAGATATTTTATTGACAGAAAAACACTATATAATCATTGATTCATGCCTTTACGATTAGAATATATATCAATTCTTTTAAAAACTAAATATCCCGCGGTAGCTCAGCCTGGTAGAGCTTTCGGCTGTAGTTGTTGGCAGATTATTGCTAATCATACATCAGCCTATCAGGCTTACATTCAACAGTAACCGAAGAGTCGCAGGCTCAATCAAAAAATAAGAGATTATTTTTTGGAGTAAATCCTGCTCGCGGGATACAAAAAAATAAAAATTTTGTTTATTGATTGGGATTTATTATGGCACGTCCAATGATTTTACCATTCCTTAAATCGTGTAAGGCCTCATTTACCTGGTCAAGAGCGAATGTCCTATCCAAGACAGTACGTACTTTTCCATCGGAGGCAAGTTTCACTAATTCAGTCAAATCCTGAAAAGTTCCTGTATAAGCTCCTGTCAGTGTATACCCTCTCAAAGGGATCATTGGTAGGTTCAATTCCATTGATCCACCAAATAGTCCAACCATAATTACCTTACCTCTTTTTCGTAACATATTAAATGAATTTGCAGACGTAATATTGTTATTTACAAAGTCTATGACGACGTCTGTTCCCGACCCGTTGGTAAGGTCTTTGACCTCTTTTACCACATCTTGTTTCTCTTTGGTATTAATGATGTTATCTGCACCAAGCTTTCTTGCTTCTGCCAATTTTTGATCATTAACATCTATAACAGTTATTCTTGATTTGAATATAGCTTTAGCAACTTGTACTGCCATAAGCCCTAGTCCACCAGCCCCTACGATTACAATATTATGCCTATCTTCCAAACCTGGGATTGGCTTTGCTTTTTTTACTGCGTTGTACGCTGTCAATCCAGAGCAAGCCAGGGATGATGCAGAATCAAATTCAAGTTGGTCAAGTTTAATCAAAAACTTTGAATCTGGGATTAAAACATATTGCGCATACCCTCCATTTTGATAAATTCCAAGGGTTTTCGGATTATCACATAGATTCTGTTCGCCAGATAAGCAAGCAGGACAAGTCCCCTCACCCAACCAAGGGTAAACCAACACCTTATCACCTACATTGAAGTTATTTACACTGTTACCAACCTCTTCTATTGTTCCAGATATTTCATGGCCAGGTATCAGAGGAAACTTAACTCCTCTATCTTCGACCTTCATGAAGACGCCTTTGGGTCCTGCATATCCGCCCTCCCATAAATGAAGGTCGCTATGACACACGCCAGTTGCTGCAACTCTGACCAAAACTTGATTTCCTTCAGGTTTAGGTTTTTCTACTTCATTAATTACTAATGGTTCATTTGTTTTAATAATTTGAGCCCCTTTCATATCAAAATCAAGGTCTCCTTGTTTAATTATCTTTACTAACGAATAAGTATTCAAAAGAATATATTAATTCATATTCCAAACCTATTGATGTCAATGATGACGACGAAGAGCCGTCTGAAATTACATGGTGACGAAGATTATGAGGTACTGAGACATCGAACTTTTCAAAGGATGGATATTATAGATGTAATTCCACCCTTTTCATGAAATTAAAATAACATCCAAAGCATATACAATTATTGTGGTTAAACTCTAAAAATCGGAAATGTTTTGTACTAAAGACAAGGATTGTAATACCATTTATATTTTTTAGCAGTACTATGTTTGAAAAGTTACTTGATAAACTGCGGAAGAATTTTGTTTAATGAATTTTTGTAATTTATGAGCTGTAAAATTATATACGGTGAAAGTTCATGATAAATCAAATTTAATGAATTCGATAGAACGGTCCCTATTATGTTCGATATATAGCAATAATTTGATTGATAGTCGAATTCCTAATCCAATATTACCTTATTTAATGAAAAAATTGGAACTTGATGTGACCTTTTACATTAATCAATTATCTAAACTTGAAGACCTAGGCTTAATTGTTACAAAACAAAATGAACGTGATTCTGAAATAAGCTCTAATAATATGACATGTACGCTTACGAACTTGGGTCGTGAACAAATTAAGGTTGTGCTTGTAGGTGGGGTATTTGATCTACTTCATGTTGGTCATATTCATACCCTAAAATCTGCAAAGTTATTAGGCGATGTCCTAATAATTGTAGTTGCAACTGATTCCACAGTTAGCAGCTTGAAAAAAAATCGCAAAATTTACCATGATGAAAAAAGCCGGTTAGAGCTAGTTTCATCTATAAAATTTGTAGATAAAGCCGTAATAGGAAGAAAAAAATCGATATACGATACAGTAGAATTCGTCAGGCCAGATATCATAGCCTTAGGATATGATCAAATTCATGATGAAGTAGCGATGAAAAAGAATTGCTTTGATCGAGGCTTGAATCTAGATGTAGTCAGGCTTTCTTCTCCACTTCCCGAACTCAAAAGTTCCTTAATTAAAAGCGAGTTGGGAAACTCTTTTTATGATCTTTAATTGTTTCTCACAGACTCTTTAATTTTTATCACAACATTATCTCCATTTTTGAGATTGGATGATTCTTTTAAGTTCAAAGGACCGATGACCTCTATTAGGTTGTTGTTATGATGGGTCCTTTCTAATAAAAGAACATGAACCTCATTTAAAATTTCAGTTGGTTGTGATTCAAATTCCTCACGAGAGAGTTTTGGCTCTTGAGATATCGTAGCTGGATAGCATCTAACCCAACCAAAGGTTCTATCTGAATTTTTGAACCCAGCAATGTAGACTGAGGGGTAATTTATCAAATCTTTTCTGGAATTCATGTAGTTTTTATCTTCAATTTTTACATTCAGTGTTCCAGGGAATGGCTCATAACCCAATTTATGTTGAAACTGTTTCTTATAACCATCCAAGGACATATAGTACGCGCCTTCCCCCATTCCAGTAACAATCTTCCCCTTAAAAAGCACAGGCTTAAAATGAGATTCCTCCATAGATATTTTTAATAAATTATAAATATTCTGTAATATTTCAAAACCAGTTTCTGTTAGTTTCATTCCAAATTTCTTTTTATTCTTTACTCTTTCTATTAGGTCTTCTTTCTCTAAGTCGATTAATATTTTTGAAGCTGTTTGTTGTGACCTATTGATTAAACGACTTATTTGGGTACTGGTTATTTCTAAATAACTATCCTTACCCCCATTTGACAGTAAATGAATCATAACTAAAAAATGAAAATAGTTAAAGTTTGAATGATCTTTAACCATCATGCGCGATTATCTGCTACTAATAGGTTGACTAATTAACCCCATATCCGAAAAAGTTTGAACACGAACATCTGGGCTTGCCTTTTTCAAATTGCTGATTCTATGACCTATAATGTACTTTATACCCGATTTATTAGCGGCTTCAACGAGCCTGGGAGTAACTATGCCGTCTAGTATCAATAGGTTTCCGTCTTCTAAGACAGATATTTTCTTTAATATTTCAGATATTGGAATCTTAACTATCTTTTTCATTGACTTGTCAAAAACCATTGCATCTAAAGTTTCATTTATCTCTTGAAATACTTTTTTTACAATGGAGATAACTTCTTCGTCTTCTTTAGAAATCATGTTATCCGGATTTTGCATTTGATCACTATTATCATAATTATTTTGTTTGTTTATACTTTGATTAGGGAAATTCCTATTATATGTGAACGAGCTATTTTGGTCTTGATTGTTTGATTGATTCAGGTTATGATCAACTCTATGATGATTCCTAATCTGTTGAACGTTGGATGGGACGGTGTTAGTATCGTTGATTTTATCGTTAATAAATTGTTCAACGTCCTTCAATATTTCTGAAATCTCCAGTGGAGTGCATTCTTCTACCTCTCTGCCAGGGGGAGCTCTGTATACTTTTTCTATATCTACTAGCCCTTGTAACTCCTTTAGTATCAAATCTCCAGCCCGATCGCCATCGATAAATGCGATAACTCTTTTGCCCTGGGTCAATTTTAATATAGTCTCGTCAATTTTTGCACCTTCTATTGCTATTGAATTATCATATCCTGCTCTTAAGAGATTTATAACATCTGCACGACCTTCTACAAGTATTATCCAATCGCTGTCAAATACGCCAACACCACACGCTAATTGTGCCTTTCCAAATGTTGTCAATCTGCCTGGTTTGCTCGCATCGTAGACATCCTTTAGCATTTCCTCTCCTTCACTAATAGTTTTAGTAGCCCATTCTTGGACAATTTTCTTAGCCCTGTCGACTATTACTTTCTTCTTTATCGCTCTAATATCATCGATACCGACCAAGGAAAATTTTGCCTGAAAGGGTCCTACTTTATCGATACTTTCAATGGCCGCCGCAATCAAAGCTGCAGTAGATATATCAGTACTCATAGGAATCAAGGCATCTCCACGTGCTGAGTTGGATTTAGTATCTACGTTCACTTCAATTCTGCCAACTTTTGAAACTTTCTGTAGTTCGTTTAGGTTCATCTCTGGACCCAACAGACCTTCTGTCTGGCCAAATATTGCGCCAATGATATCGGCCTTCTCGACTAGTCCATCTACATCAAATTTTAGTTTGACATGATATTTTACAATACCAGTATTTGGCATTTTTATAACTTCATTATTAATTTTATTTATCATATTTCACTGATTATCATAACTATGTTGTCTTACCTTGATTAAGTTTTTCGTTTTAAAATATTTCCATTTTTATTGACACCTTTAAATGGTTATAATATAAATATCTTATAGAGCTTGAAATTATTCAAAAATACCTTTGTTTTTTTTTAATCTCATAACATACTGTTATAAAATGATTTTAACTCCTCAATAGTCCTTATTTTCCCTTGTGTGATTTTTATTATCTTATTCCTGTAATAATTGTCTATATATCTTTGATTTAGTAGATGGGAAATTTTTCTGGTCATTATTTTACCAGTATCATCCAAATCTAAAAGCAAAATTAGTTTCTTATATTTAACTCTAAAATTATCCGCCAAATCGACAATGCTTTTGTAGTTGTGATATATCTGAATGTTTCCAGAACAACCCAAATATGACAATGCTTCCAAATCTCTTTTACCTTCTACCAAAATCAGTGAATCTTTGGTAGATTCGTTATTAATCTGATTTACAAATTCTCTTAATTCTCTAATTTTCTCCAGTCGTTGGACCTTATCCATTACTTCATTCTATTTGATTATGAGCCTACTCTCTTCATTTTGGAGCCACATTTTGGACATGAAGACTGATTATGTTTTGTTCCGCAACTCATACAATAATAGCTAACGGAACTACCATTTCCTCCAAATACAGAGCCCGCCATCCCCATCTTCTTCATGGCTCTATTTCTAATGTAATAACTAAGCAAAATGAAAACTACTATTATTACCGGTAAAGATAACGGAAACGGTAGCAAGAACGAGATTGCAAGACTTATTCCTAAGGATATACCAATCCACAATAATTGTTGAGACAAGAATTGTTTGTTATTATCTATCACTATCTCTCAGTGTTATATTTAAGAAACATTATATATAAAATGTTTCCCATGATGACCATAGACCGAGTTCAGCTATATTCTGTGTAATATTTGTATCTCTTCTCTACTTCTTTATTCTTTCCTTCGTGAACTTTATTGATTTCAATTTTCAATAGACTCTTGGCATACTCTTTAAATTTAATTCCCTCTTCCGTATCTGGAAATTTGCTAAGAGAAAAATCAAATTGACTCATGAACTCGATAACCAGATCTCTAAATTCCTCCCTCGAGGGCCTTTTGTTATTGTTGACCTTTAACCATGAGACAGCTAATTGTGAGGCATATATTTTTGCTATATCTTCAGCTAATCTGTCAACTTCAAAGTAGTCAGCCACCAAATAACCGCCATCGGATAATTTATAAATTTTATGAGGCGGTTCTAATTTATAAAATAGAAAGATAAAAATGTGAATAGTTTCCAAAAAAATTATTATGCCAATTACCGATGTAACAAAAAGAAGTATTGCACAAAAGCGTCGATTATTTTTCAAAATCTGTTTTGATTGCGGAGCAAAAAATCCAATAGGCGGAACTAGATGTAGAAAGTGTCATGGCAGTCAAATGAGATTAAAGAATAGAACCCTAGGTGCAAAGAAATAATCTGGGGTTTGGCATATAGTTATTCCATTTTTCTAAATTTTAAATAAGAAAACTTTAATTATCTTTTTTGATTCCTACACTTTGAGATAACAAATAATATGAAGCACCCAAAGGTTGTTCTTACTGCAGATAGAACATTAATGTCTCCCTATCGAGGAATTTCACTTGCATCATTTTTTGGATGTGCTCCTGCACTTGATCCAAACCGTAGTCATGATTCTATTTGGTATAAAATATTAGGAAATCAAGTAACTCCTAAATTGCTTTTTGATTTTATTTGTAATCCTATTGCTAATTCAAACGGATTGGCCGATTACGCTCCATATGGTTTGAGAAAACTTGAAGCCGCCTTGTTGAGGGACGGATATGCTAGGGAGGATGTAGTTGTTGCTCATCCCGATCATATTGATAAATTTATTGGTCCACAAACTGAATTCGTAGGTACATATGAAATGGACCCGCTAGGAATGGGCCCTGTTACAATGACATTTACTTATGGGAGGAAACAAATGTCTTACGCTGAATTTTATAATCGTGATCTGCATCATCGAATTAATGCGGCCAAACAAAAGAATGGAAGCAGGGCCAAAGTAGTTGTGGGAGCTTCTGGGACTTGGCAGTATAATTATGACCCAGCCAAAATTGAAGAGTATGGATTGTACGCAATCGTAGAGGGGGATTTGGGGGGCATTGGACCTGAACTAGATGGAGTAGGAGGAAGGTTCTTTGATGCTATGATCAATAACGAGTTGGAAACCGCTAATCCATTCAAGAAATCCGAGTTTAAAGTCGAAATCAAAGAATTTGATAGAAACGGCAGGAAATATCACGGTAGATTTGTTCATTATTCCAGAGAACCAAAGGTAGATGAAATTCCTGATATAGTCAATCCCAGTATGCACGGGATGATTGAGGTAATGAGGGGATGCGGAAGAGGATGCAAATTTTGCGACGTCACACTTCGACCTTTACGCTATTATCCAGTAGAAAAAGTGCAAAAGGAAATCCGTGTCAATATGAAATATGGTGGATTAAAAAATGCCTGGGTCCATAGCGATGATATCTTTGTTTATGGGCTTAATCCTAGGACAACCAAAAATATGCAGCCAAATCGGGAAGCAATAGAAGAGCTTTTCAAGGGGATAATGGAGACAGGAATAGAACATACTAATCCTACACACGGAACATTAGCTGGTGCCATTGCAGACGAGAGACTTATCCCTAATCTTTCCCGGATAATCAAAGCTGGACCTACTAATCATATTGGTGTACAGTGTGGATTCGAAACAGGGAGCATAAGATTAATTGGAAAATACGCCGACAGAAAGTTAGCCCCTTTTAGACCATCTGAATGGCATTGGGTGGTAAAAGAAGGTGTAAAAACATTAAATGAAAATTACTGGGTGCCTGCATTCACCCTGATTATGGGATTGGATAACAATGAGACAGCCGATGATAGCTGGGAAACCATCCAACTCATCCATCAATTAGAGAAAGAACAACCTGATTCTAAATTCACCGTAACGCCGTTGACTTTTGTTCCGATTGGTCTATTAGAAAAGTCCGACTTCTTTGACATAGGAAACACAATGGATCCAGCAAAATTGGGAGTGATGTATAAAACATGGCAACACAACTTCAAATATGCAATTCATAAATTCATGCACAAGGTAGGTCAAAATGACCCTATAAAGAAATTCTTTTTTGCATCACTTGCTAGGACATTAGGTGGTGTACCTCTAAATGCTATGGAAAAATATGCGCGCAGAAAGAGTCCCGAACACGAGCAAGTAATTGAAAAAATTAAGGCACAGTATGCATAATGATATCTAACTACTATTCATCATTTCTAGTTCGCTTAAGAACAGTTCGATATCTGAATAAATTGGACTAGAGACGGATTTTTCCAATTTTTCCATCATCAACTTATTAGAGAATATAATGATTTGATATTTTTCCTTGGCATCTATATTGATTAGAGCTGAGTGTAGAAATCTTATGGCCGTTTCATTATGTGAAACAACAATAATTCTGGTTTTTCCCCTTGATCTTTTAGATAATTTATTAATATAACGTTGAAAATCAATATCAAAAAAGGGATCAATTAAATTCTCAACATTCCCTATAACGGTAGGATTTAGTCCCTCTCGCCTAGTCAAAATATCTATCATGATACAAATAGGTAAAGATTCATCATCGCCAGATACTATTGCAAGTAAGCAGTTACCGAATTTTCGATCATAATTTTTATTAGTGTAAATAGTGTTTCTCAATAATCTAAATGAGTCAGAAAGATTGGTAAGTAAGTGAATTTTTTCGGTTTTGCCTATTTTTCCCCTGTTATACAATTCGAGAATGGTATTCAAAACAGGGAAACTAACATCGGTAAAAATTTTTCTCAAATTGATATTCCGGTTGATCAGACTAAGAACTATATTGTCTGTTATTTCCTTTTGGCCATTGATTAGGGATTCAATTAACTTTTGCTGTATCTCTAGAAAATTTTCATCTTTTAGATCTAAATTGATTATCCCGGGGTCTAAAAACCAGAAGTTCACGGAGCCGATTTTTTTCTTGTTCAGGATTTTTTGGAAATATAGAATATCGAGATATTTTGACATTGTAATACGATTAGTTCCTAGTTTGTTAGAAATTTCACTACTAGACATAGGATTATTATTTTGTAAGAGATCTATTACTTTTTTCTGAATGTCCGATAAATCGTACTTCTTATACATTGGTCACAATGTTTTGGCCGGAATCATTTAAAAAGAATTTTTTTTTTGATGAGTTTTCGACCTTCAGAATTGCGATGCTAGTTCATATAACTTTTCGTACCAATTTTTTGCCTTTATCACGCTACTAGCTGCGAGTATCCCTTTTGAGCCTAACCCAATTGCAATTCTTATGTCTTCAGATGTATTGATTCCAGCTCCGCAAATCAATTGAGACCGACTTGCAACTAATTTTAAATGTTGGAACGAATCAGTTATTAAAGAAGGTTTTTCTGTAGCAATAGATTTTTTAGTGCCGATTAATTCTGGGGGCTCTATTGCTAAATAATCGGGACTCATAGAACTAATATCTATAAGTTCAGACAGGTTTTTGGCGCAAACAATACTTAGTAGGCCCAACGAACGCAATCTCGGAATCAAATCTCTAATGATTTCTTGATTTATTGGATGCTCGCTATGGTTTATTAACGAACCAGCTCCTCCCACATCTTTAACGATCTCTGGAATTGAAAAACCCGTACTTGGACCTGGTTGTTGTATATCTATATGTTGGGCTATTACACTTAATTTTGTATTTTTTGCCAACCATGCTAATAGGACCTGAGGTGGTGAAAGGATTATTTCAGTATCCGTCTGCTCGCTAACCCTTTCACTTCTCTTGCAAGGGACAATGCCTTATCCCCCGAAATCTCTAGATAATTCTTTAAATTGATTATAAGGGGTCCCTTTCTTTCTGACATTGCGTTTGTTACCGGTTTATTTGAATTTTTCATTCAATTTAGCCATTCTTGCCTCGTATCCTTTGTTATACTCTAGTTCATCAGGTACAAGTGTTGCTGGATGGATAAATCCTTGAACTCTCAATACCGTTGCGCGCTCAGATGCTATTCTACGCTGATATTCCCAGTCAGCAGTCCCAAATCCATCATGAGGACCTGTAAGCTTACCGTTGTGCATACTAAATAATAAGCACGAAACTATGGGAATGGAGTAATTCAAACTTGCTGCAGAGTTTAATGTAACAGGCATGAATGGCATGTGGTGACTCCCCCTAGTATTGCCTGCCACTATATGAGGGTCATTGAAAGCACTACCTGCTTCTTCTGTAGCGGGAAAATTCTTTTGGGTTCTTACGATTGCGATAGGATCATCCTTTCCCACATAAGTTCCTGCGATATTATGAAGTCTATCGGTGGAACATGACACAATCTGTTCACGCTCATGTGTTAATACAGAATGTACCACATACCTGCCTGGATACATCAAAGCAGCCTCTAGCTCTGGTTTATCGTTCCATAATTTAAGATCGGCAATTTTACCTGACATTACATCCATGATTCTAAATATCACACCTTCGGCCAACTCCTCGTTAATAATCAGTCCTGTATTACTTCTTGCGTCGACAAACATTCTCCAAAATGGAAAATTATATGCCCCTGGTTCAGTCTTGTCTGCTGCAAATACACAAAATACTTCGCTAGGCCTTTCTTCCATTTCTATTTCTGCTACTCCGGGGCCCATCCCTTTTACATTTCCAGAGAATGAGTCTTTAAGTAAATCTTGCCCTGCGCCGTATAATCCCTGTTCTTTAGCAATTTTTGTCCCCTCAGTAAATGCATCCCAGGCTAGTTTGTGAATTTCTTTATTATCTGTCCCAAGTGTATGGGTCATCACAATGTGGATATCATCGCCAGTGTAGCCTATATAATTATCAATCAAAATTCCTTTTCCATTTTTTAACACAAAATCTTTAACAGTCTGAACCAATTTATCACTAGGTCTGGTATGTCCTCCGATTCCTCCAATGTCTGCTTTTATTGCTGAAACAGTGATCTTCATACTCAACTTGAATTCTACGAGGTTTAAAAATTTTTGTTTCCCGCAATTTCTGACTAATTTGTCAGTGACCGTAAGATTTTGAACTACAAACTCGTTCTCTTTGGTAAAAATTATTGGATCATCTGATTTGTTACTGTTATTTTTTTCCAATGATCATACTATTCTGTCATTAATATCGATATTTGTTGCCAAAAAAAGTAACCAATAAATATCCTTAGTATTACTTTACTGTCATGCGTGACGCAAATTTAATAAAGATAATGATCGAAGAAAGAGCTTTGGTGAAATTGATAAAGACTATAGGAGAAAAGGAGTATTCAACAAGAGACTTATTGAAGAAATTGGGCGCTTATGGGTATGGTCATAAATTACTCATAAAAGCTGAGGATAAAGGATTGGTTGAACGAAGTAACGTAAAAAACAAAACTTACAATAAATTAACTAAAGAAGGAAAGAAAATTATAAGATTAGCAAAGGAGATAGGAGTATAGCTTTAGATCAAGGGATTGACAAATCTTTTATTCTAAACATTTTTATCTTTTTCTGTTTCACAAAGATTAAATTATTAATTATGCTACGAACCCCTGATTAATGAGCAAAGTAATTCTGGCTTTTTCTGGCGGCTTAGATACATCTGTTTGTGTAAAATATTTACAGAATCTTCATAAACTTGACGTTATAACACTTACAGTTGATGTAGGTCAAAATGATGATTTTGACGAGATTAGGAGAATTTCGTCAGAACTAGGCGCTATTGAACATATTTATATTGACTCAAAACAAGAATTCGTTCATAACTATGTTACTCCAGCCATAAAAGCAAACGCCCTATACCAACAAAAATATCCACTTGCTACAGCGTTAGCTCGACCGCTAATTGCTAGTAAAGCTGTTGATACAGCTAAAAGATATAATGCTAAGTATATTTCCCATGGATGCACAGGCAAGGGTAACGATCAAGTTAGGTTCGATCTTACCATTAGATCTTTGGATCCTAGTTTGGATATAATTGCTCCAATTAGAGATATGAACCTTACAAGGGATAAGGAATTAAGATATGCCAGTGAGACTGGAATTAGAATTAGCGAAATAGCTAAGAAATATAGTATTGATGAAAACCTGTGGGGTCGAGCTATTGAGGGCGGCCTGCTAGAAAATCTGGAGAACGAACCTTCAAGTGATTCCCTAAAGTACGTTCATCAGGACAATACCTCTACTGAATATATAACGATCGGATTCGAAAAAGGAATACCTATTTCCCTAAACGATCAAAAAATGGATCTCGAAAAGCTAATCACTGATCTCAAAAATATTGCTGGATCACATGGAGTTGGCATAGTTGACCATATTGAGGATAGAGTAGTAGGTATAAAATCTCGTGAAGTCTATGAAGCTCCGGCTGCATTGGTATTAATAGAAGCACACAGGGATCTTGAAAAATTGGTGTTGACCAACTCCGAACTCCGTTTCAAACTATTAGTCGATGAACAGTGGGCATGGTTATCATATTCAGGATTGTGGCTAGATCCCCTATTATCCGACCTGAATGCTTTTATCGAGAAAACGCAACAAAGAGTAAACGGCCAAATAAAGGTTAAAATGCATAACGGATCCTATCGTGTGGTAGGGAGAAAATCAATGTTTTCACTATATAATAATGACACAGTAACTTATTTGTCTAATTCTAATTTCGACCAAACTTTGGCGAGAGGATTTGTCGCGCTTTGGGGCTTACAATCTACCGCAGCCAATTCAAAAATTATGGAAAATAAGGAGTAAAAATGGTAAAATTAGATATCCTTTTTGATAAATTAAGGTTTGAAGAAAAGGCTCTTTATAATACTGCGATCAAAAAAGGAATCGACGTAAGGTTAGTCGATTCAAGAAATATCATTATTGATACGGATGATTTGGATTCAAATGAATTTGAATTTGGAGATATATTACTTCAACGTAGCATAAGCCACTTTCGGGGACAATTTCTTACCTATTGCTTAGAGTTGTGTGGTTATAATGTGATTAATAGTTCAAGAATCGGGGAGATATGTGGAAACAAATTATTGACTTCAATGATCCTCAAGAAAAACGACATACCTACTCCTAAATCTTATTTCTCATTTAATTCTGATTCTGCCTTTAACTTTATCAATACGATAGACCTGGAACATAATCCATTAGTATTTAAACCAGTGATTGGGTCTTGGGGACGTGGCGTATTCCCTGTGCGGAATAAAGAAATAGGCAAGATAATTGTAGAAATGAGGCAAGAGAGTATTAGTCCATTCTCAAGTATTTTTTATTTTCAGGAATTAATTCACAGGCCACCAAGAGATATTCGTTGTATAGTAGTAGGTGAAAAATTGATAGCAGCAGTTTATAGATATTCATCTGATGATGAATGGCGTACAAACGTAGCAAAAGGCGGTAAGGCTCAATTAATTGAAGTTACCTCCGAATTAGAGGAGTTAGCTCTAAGGGCCTCAAAAGCTATAGGGACAGGGGTTCTAGGTATAGACATGATGGAGGATCAAAAACGAGGACTGGTGGTACACGAAATAAATAATACGGTAGAGTTTAGGGGAGCCAGTCTAGCTACTGGAATTGATATTGCCGATATGATAATTGAATACGTAAAAGATTGTGCCAAGAAATAGAAAAAACTATAATCGACAAAAAATTTAAATGAGGATTATTGAACGATTTATTATTTATGAAATTCATTGTCGATAAATACTTTTTATTTGAAAGAGAGGTAAATGAATATACATTGAGGAATTCTAAATGAAGATTGGAGTTATAGGCGCTTCCGGTTTTGTGGGTGGAGAGTTGCTACGGCTGCTAGTAACTCATCCCAAGGTGGATGTATCGATGGTTACATCAAGACAAAGGGTAGGTGAATATGTTCATAGGATTCACCCAAGTCTAAAAAGTTTCATTAATTTAACATTTTCAGATCTTAATCTTGATAAATTGACTGACACATGTGACGTAGTTTTTGTTTCTGTTCCTCATGGTAAATCTAATAAAATCGTTAATGAACTTTTTAAGAGGGGTATTAAAATAATTGATCTTTCTGCCGATTTTAGATTGAAAAATCCAGAGGATTATGTTAAATGGTATGGATGGGAACATCCTTATCCTGAAATGCTGTCAAATTCTGTTTATGGAGTTCCCGAATTTCATCGCGAACAAATAAAAAATGCAAAGTTAGTTTCTTGTCCTGGATGTATGGCTGTTACTTCCCTTCTGGCATTAAAACCCTTAATTGAGAACAATGTGATAGACACCGACCATCTTGTAGTAGATAGTAAGATAGGTTCATCAGGTGCAGGCGGGCAGGCGAATTCTGCCACACACCATGCCATGCGATATGGTGTTATTCGTCCTTACAAACCTGCCAAACATCGTCACACGGGAGAAATAGAACAGGAACTAAGTTTGTTAGGAGGCAAGAAAATTCATGTAAGTATGACTCCTCATGCCGTTAATATGGTTAGGGGAATATTGACCACCAATCATGCATTTTTGACAAAGGATCTAAGTGAGTTGGAACTATGGAAAATGTATAGAAATTCTTACAACAATGAATTCTTCGTGAGATTAATAAGAGACAAAAATGGAATATATAAATTTCCAGATCCAAAATTTGTAATAGCATCAAATTTTTGCGATGTGGGATTCGACTTGGACGAAGATAATAAACGAATTGTAGCAATGTCTGCTTCCGACAATTTAATGAAAGGTGCCGCAGGCTCTGCAATTCAAAACCTTAACGTAATGTCAGGGTTTGATGAAATGACAGGACTAAAATTCACTCCAGTTACTCCAGTATGATTGTTATAAAAATAGGGGGAAGTATAGTGGAGGGATTAAACCCTTCAATCCTAGATGACTTTAGTAATTTGGTAAAAAAACAAAAATTTGTAATAGTTCATGGTGGAGGTAAAGATGTTACTAATATTGCAAACAGCATGGGAAAGGAACAGAAATTCATTATGTCCCCGGCAGGGAAGCGTAGTAGGTATACCGATAAAGAGACTGCAATGATTTATACAATGGTAATGTCAGGAAAGATCAGCAAAAACATTACTGGGATGCTACAAAGTAAAGGTATATCGTCTGTGGGGATAACTGGCATTGACGGGGGAATGATTAAGGCGGATCGAAAAAAGAAATTGGTGATACTAAATGAAAAGGGAAGAAAGATGTTAATAGACGGAGGCTACACTGGAAAAGTTTCAGCAGTAAACCCCAAATTGATTAGTTGCTTGTTAGATAACGATTATGTGCCAATTATTTCTCCGATAGCTATCAGTGATGAGTTTGAATTTCTGAACATAGACGGCGATAGGGCAGCAGCCAACGTAGCTGGAGCACTACAATCTGAAGTGGTAATCTTCATTACTAACGTTAATGGACTTATGATGGATGATCATTTGATACCAGATCTTTCTCTAGAGGAGGCAAAAAACTTGCTACCCCGGATTGGACCCGGGATGGAAAAAAAAGTGCTTGCTTGCACAGAGGCTTTGTCTATGGGTGTAAAAAAAGCTATAATAGCCTCTGGTTCAGTACAAAATCCTATAATGTCTGCTCTTGAAAGTAAGAATTGTACAGTGATCTCGAGATGCAAGGCGTAGAGAGTGAAGAGTCCTTTGTCGGGGACTTGTATCAAAGGTTCCCTGTTAATATCTCAAAAGGAAAAGGATGCAAAGTTTGGGATATCAATGATAAAGAATATATTGACTGTATGGGCGGATATGGGGTGGCCCTAGTAGGCCACTGCAATGATCGGGTCATTCAGGCAATAACAAGTCAAGCTCAAGATTTGATTACATGTCATATGTCTGTTTATAATAACATGCGTTTTAACTTTCTTAAGAAGTTCTCCAGAATAGCTCCAAAAAATCTGCAAAAAACCTTTTTCACAAATAGTGGAACCGAATCTGTAGAGGCTGCCTTAAAATTTTCTAGAAAATACACTGGTAAACCCGGCGTTTTGGCACTAAATGGGGGTTACCATGGAAAGACTTTTGGATCTCTATCCGTAACTTATAATGAGAAATATAGAAAGTCGTTTTTACCATTGTTGGACAATATGCAATTCATTCCATATTCTGAATCAAACACGATACCAGAGATTGTGACAAAGACAAATAACAAGATAGGAACTGTAATAGTAGAGCCTATTCAAGGCGAAACAGGAATCATTATGCCCCCTTCCGATTTTCTGAGGGATATTAGGAATGTTTGCAATGAAAATGGCTTGGTGCTTATTTTTGATGAAATTCAATCTGGGTTAGGAAGGACTGGAAAAATGTGGGCGGGGCAGCATTGGGATGTTGAACCTGACATAATGTGCTTGGCAAAAGGTATTGCAGGTGGTGTTCCAATGGGACTTACAGTCATGCGTTCTGAAATTTTAGACTGCCTAAAGGTCGGAGAACATTCCTCTACATTTGCTGGAAACCCCTTAGCCTGTGCAGCAGGTTCTGCAACCATAGATTCTCTCATTGAGGATAAGCTTGTTTCAAACTCTGAAAGCATGGGCCAGATTTTTAAATCCGGTCTATTAGAAATAAAAGAAAAATATAAAATTGTTCGTGAAGTCAGAGGACTTGGAATGATGCTAGGGGTAGAAATGAGATTTGATGTGAAAGACATTCTTCTTGATGGTATCAAAAATGGTATTCTGTTGCTTTATTCAGGTAGAAACATTTTAAGATTGCTGCCTCCAATAGTCATGAAAGAGGAAGAAGTGAACAAGTCTCTGGAATTAATTGATAAGCTAATTTACAACGAGGAGAAGAGACGATTTGGCTGATAATCTAAATAGCATAGATGAAAAAATAATTGGAATATTGAAAAGTGATTCACGCAGGTCGTTCGTTGAGATTGCAAATACGATAGGAATGTCTGAATCTGCGGTTCGTCGTAGAGTAAAGAACTTGCAAGATACAGGTGTAATCCGAAAATTTACTATCGACATGGGCCCATCCAATAAAACCAGTGCCATAACACTAATTTCCGTAAGTTCTGTAGCTGATACATCCAAGGTGTCTGACCAATTATTAAAACTCAAAGGTGTGGAGATCGTATATGAGATCACCGGTCAATATGATATAGCAACCATAATAGTGGCTCCAACTATATTGGAAATAAACTCATACATTGATGAAATACGGAAAATTGATGGCGTATCTGATACGAATACGGTAATAATCTTAAGAACGTTGGGAAGCCTAAGCTAAATTAAACCCTTCCAAAGTTTATTGACTTTGTTATTGGCCATCTAATTCATAAGCTGAATTATGTAAAGCCTATCAGGTAGTTATTTTTAGCAAAAGCCATTATATAGTTGATTTGATATATTTATTAACGAAAACATACATTATATAATCGATTATAGTAATATTATGCATCGAATGTCACTAAAAACAGATGACCCCAACTATTTTGCTCATCAATATAATGATTCCGAGAAAGATAAGAAAAAAATTAGAATCCTGGACTCTACTCTTAGAGAAGGAGAACAGCATCCGGGAGTATCCTTCTCCAACAAACAGAGAATCCAGATAGCTTGGTTGTTGGATTCCTTTGGCGTAGATCAGATAGAAATTAGTCCAATAGTTTCACCTGATCATCACGAAGCAACTAAAATTATCATGAAGCAGGGTTTAAAAGCTGATATTGTAGCGCACGTAAGAGCTATAAAATCTGATGTAGATAAGGCACTAGATTGTGATACTAATTGGATTGCAACATACATGGGTATTTCTGATATTCACTTAATGGCCAAGCTCCGGATATCAAGAGAAGAAGCAAAACAGAGGGCACTTGAAGTGGTAGATTATATCAAATCTCATGGCCTAAAATCCCGCTTTACTATGGAAGACGCGAGCAGAACGGACCCCGAATTCTTGTTGGAAATGTGTAAAGAAATGAACCAGAGAGGAATAGAAAGAATTAGTATTCCAGATACTGTCGGAATCATGAGACCACGGGGAATGTATAACTTAGTTAAGATGGTATACGACAATATAGACAATTCTAAAACCTCTTTAGATGTACATTGCCATAATGACGTAGGGTTGGCACTTTCCAATGCGTTATCGGGGTGTGACGGAGGAGCTGATCAGATTCACACAACCATAGATGGACTTGGTGAACGGACTGGAATTCCTACGTTAGCAGAAACTGCCGTTGCATTGAATTTGATCTATAAATCCAATAACAGTTTCAGACTACATCTCTTAAAGGACTTATCTCGAACTATATCTGATTACACTAGAATTCCAATCCATGAATCAAAACCTTTGGTGGGAGATAGTGCTTATAAACATAAAGCGGGGACCCATTTAGCAGCCATCTTGAGAAATCCCTCTGCATATGAAATTATTGAACCAAAACAAGTAGGAAATCGCCGTAAAATCGTATTTGGTGAGCTGTCGGGAAAGAATGGTTCTGCCTACTTGTTGTCGCTATTAGGTTTGGATTCTAACAAAGAAAATGCAGAGTCTTTGGCCAAGGGATTGAAAGAGTTAAGAATGGGTGATATTTTGGAACTATTTTTAGATGAAAAATTAGAGAGAAAAATACTTAATGAGGATTATGTCAAAAACAATAAGGATTAAGAAAATGGCAAAAGTTAATTGTAAGGAATGTGACGCGGAAATTCCAATACCATCTGACTCAATGCAAGGTGAAATCGTTACCTGTCCTGATTGCGGGGAAAGTTTTGAATTGGTGAAATCTGGTGACGAATTTAGTATAAAGCCTGCACAAGTAGTTGGAGAAGATTGGGGACAATAAATATAGAGGAAGATGCATCTTCTCTCTATATCCTTTTTGATAATATCCGTTGGGAAGAGAAATCTATTATTGAAAAAGCAAAAAAAACTCAAATAAACATAAAGCCTATTGATTGCAAAGACCTTGTACTTTTTCTTAATGAAGATACAAAAATGTTTAAGGATAAAGTAATTTTACAACGATGTATAAGCTACTTTAGAAGTTTGCATTCAACAGGAGGTCTAGAAGGATTAGGTGCGAGAATGATTAATTCATTGTATACATCCTTTATGTGCGGGAATAAGTTAATTTCTCATATAGAACTTCAGAAAAATGCAATACAGACACCTAATGCAATATGTGCTTTTAATACCGAATCCTCTATTGAAGGCATCAAAAAATTTGGGTATCCAGTAGTGATAAAGCCCACTGTAGGTAGCTGGGGGCGACTAATTGGACTATTAAACGATGAGGAAGCGGTAAAGGCAGTTTTGGAAGATAGAGAACATATGTTTCCTATTTATCACATTAATTATTTCGAAGAATTCATCAAAAGGCCACCCAGGGATATTCGTGCTATTGTTATTGGTGACGAAGTTGTGGCTGCGATCTACCGATATTCTGGGACTAATGAATGGAAGACTAATATGGCTTTAGGTGGTCACGCTTCCCCTTGTCCCATTACGACGGAGTTAGAAGAAATTTGTGTAAAATCATCGAAAATTTTTAAGGGAGATATAGTAGGAGTGGACCTGATGGAAAGCGAAAAATATGGATTAGTTGTTCACGAAGTAAATAATACCACTGAATTCAAGAATACTGTTCGAGTAACCGGGGTTGATATACCCGGTTTAATTGTGGACTATATGGTTAATATTCATAAGAAATAAGAATCTAGAAAATGGTCTCTCCAAATTTTGCCATAGAGCTTTTAAAAAATACTTTAGAAATCTATACTCCCTCAAGATCAGAATCTCAACTGGCCAATTTCTTGAAAGATATTTGTATGGATTTAGGATTTGAGACAGCAAACATTGACAGCGTTGGAAACATGGTTGCAGTTAGAGGAAACGGAAAACCGATTATTCTCCTCTGCGGTCACATGGATACCGTCCCTGGGATTGTACCCGTAAGACTAGAGGGTGATTATTTGTACGGACGAGGTGCTTCCGATGCAAAGGCCCCATTAGTTTCAATGTTATTGGCAGCGGCAGACATTCCGAAACAAGCAGGGACAATTATTTTTGCTGGAGTAGTAGACGAAGAAGGCAATGCTACTGGAATAAAAAATCTGGTAAAAGATACTACACTAAATCCCGACTATGCTATATTTGGAGAACCAAGCGGAATAGAAAATATCACTATTTCGTATAAAGGTCGCCTTGAAATTCGCCTGATATGTGATGTTGATAATAGTGCTCACGCGAGTGCTCCTTGGTTGACATTAAACGCAATTGATGAATTATATAATGTATGGAATGAATTGAAAAGTGTATTTCAGAAACCGGAGATCACAAACACAAAAAATAAGGCCGATCAAATAAGTTACAGCGTTACGGAAATAAATGGCGGCACTAGTCATAATGTTACTCCGCAAAAATGTAGAATCACTATAGATATACGTATTCCGACTAATTTATCTTGTGACAACGTATTAGAACTGATTGATAAGCGGATAAACGAGATTAAGGATTTCATTAAAGGTGTAAAGATCAAATACCGGGTAGAAGATAAAACCGAACCCTTTCAAGCAAACGTATCTTCTCCGTTAGTACGGGCATTAGTCTTGTCCATCTTGGATCAAAGAAAAAAAAGGCCGTTATTGTTAAAGAAAACTGGAACAGGCGATATGAATATCCTAGGAAATATTTTAAATATCCCTGTCGTGACTTACGGCCCAGGAGACCCTCATTCATCTCACACAGTGGACGAAAAACTGTTTGTACCTGACTACTTGACTGGTATAGAAATTTACAAAGGTGCGTTATTACACATGGTGAGGCTTCACAAAAATCTTCAAGAAAAATCAAATACCGTAAATTCAAAGTGAGATACACATGGTGTGTCATAAATTGATATAAATTAGAATAATTACTAAGATGCATTAATATTAGAAAATGTTGTATATAATTGGCATCGGTATTAATGAATTCGAATCCTTATCCATAGGATCTATCGAAATACTAAGAAATAGCGATAATGTGTATATAGAAAGATTTACAGGATTTATTTCAGACGAATTTGTTCAGAATCTATCTAATACTCTACAAAATACAAGCGGATTAAAATCCAGAAACGATGTGGATATTAAGTTCATTAAGAGATGGTTTATTGAGGATGGAAGAGAGATCCTTGAAAAAGCTCAAAAATCTCATGTTTGTATTCTCGTCTACGGTGACCCCTTAGTAGCAACTACATACAACGAGCTACTTGTGAGGGCAAAAAAACTATCTATAGATTTTAAAATTGTTCATTCTTCTTCGGGGATCCTGTCATTAATAGGAGAATCCGGACTTCATCCATACAAATTTGGGAAGATGGTCACCATGATGGACGATCCAATGTCTTCAATTACCGTTTATAACACAATCTATGAAAACATGTGCCTTGGCCTGCATACTCTGATTCTTACAGAGTACAATAATGATGATGGAAAAAACAATTTTCAATCAAGTTCTGATCCATTCTTCCTGTCTCCCAACAGAGTAATAGAACTATTACTAGAAAGAGAAAAAGAAATGAAACTAATGAATTTTTCTATGGAATCATATGCAATGGTAGCCAGTAAAATAGGACATGAGGAATCGAGTTTTAGTTCCGGAACAATAGAGTCGCTATTGAAGTTAGAATATAGTGGTGGACCAAATTCGATTATTATCCCAGGAAGACTACATTTTACCGAGATAGATTCAATCAAATATCTTACTACTATGTTTGATGAGCCAACTGAAAATACTCTGCATATTTCCCGATTGGCACACCGTATGTTAGACAAATACATACCAAATACTAAAGTCGCCCTTGATAACATGTATCAGCTTATCAGAACAGAATTGTCGGAGCTTCCAAAAGATTATGCACCAGTGATTGAAAATGCAGAAAACTACTTACTCGATGCACAAGATTTTTACAACCAAGGAAAACTTGAACTAGCTATTTTAAGTGTTGGGTACGCAGAGGGGCTAATTGATTCTATCCGGTTTCAAAAAGGTATGAACCCTTGGTAGGTTTTTGTATACTAATTTTTTATAGTTGATAGTTTAGAATTGTTAATAGAATATCTTAGTTTAGATGTAGCAAGGAATGTCCGAGAGCAACAGAAATTCTCCCAATGATGAGAACAATAGCATCAATAATACGGACGTCGATAGACCTAGACGGAGAAAGAGAAATACAGTGGGCCATTTGCCACTAGAGCTCCTTAAATTTGTCAAAAACGAATCATATTCGTTACTTATAAAAGGTAAACCTGGAACTGGTAAAACTACATTCGCACTAACTTTATTAGACAATCTTAATGATGATAGTAACTACTTTTATATATCAACTCGGCTATCTTTGAAACAATTATTATTTTATTACCCTTGGGTCGAAAAATTTTTTTCCAAGGATGAGAACAAATCTGGCTATAGGTTTGAAGATGCTCGCCTAGATGAACCTGAATCATTATTTGAAAGAATCACTAATCAATTGATGGATGTTAAATCTCCTGTCATAATTATCGATACATGGGACACTATTGCATCATTTATGGATCGAGAATCTAGACTAAATAATGAGAGAGTTTTGCAGATTTGGAGGGAGCGGGCAGGTGCAAAATTAATCTTCCTAACCGAAACATTCGATCTTGGAATATTAGATTCAATTGTTGATGGAGTTATTACTTTAGATAACAGCATATTTGAGTCTTCTAACAACAGACAATTGACAATCAATAAGCTTAGAGGCTTACCAATTAGGTGTAGTAGTTACTATTATTCGTTATATAATGGGGTGTTTTATACTTCCGACCTAACTAGAGATTTAAATTTGTTTTCAACTTTTGAAAAAATTAAACCCATTTATGAGAGGTCAAAACTAATTCTTGAGGGTTCAAACAAGTCAAAGTCTAGCAGACCCGGCGACTTTGATGTGAAGGAACTTTTTATAAAGAATAACTTCATTTCAATTTTTGTAGAAAATGAGATCAGTAATGAATTGTTGATATCTTTGTTATTAAAGCCGCTTTGTTTTTGGATAAACAGGACCAACCATAAAATGATGTTAAATAATTTTGGCCCCGGTTTCAGGTATTTGTGGGAGAGAATTTTGAATTATCACTTGACCCGCGATAAAGTTATCGACAAATTATTAAACCAAGAGATTGATTTTTCAAGTTCATTTGGAGTCCTTAGGGGCACATCAGAGAAGGAAGAATCTCATGAAGGTGAAAATGGCAATGATTTTAAAAAGATTAAGCATTTAAAAACTTTAAATTCGGGGCCAAGCACGAATCCAAAACTATACAATATACCCATACAAGATGAAATGAAGATCCTGAATATTTTAAATGCATCTAATCTAATATCTCTAATAGATGATGAATCTTTCTTAAAAGTATTGCAAGATAACTTTGCCGCGAATGTGATTGTTGTCAATCATCATAACCGGAACTTAAATTTCCAATTCACGGAAAAAGGCATACACATTAAGATGAACTTGGTTGGAAAAAATATTTTGATTAGACTTATGAATGATGATATTATGTTGTTTGAAACAGTAATTGACAGATCCCGCTTGTTTGTGGAATGGCGTCCTGTTTTTTGATCATCTATTGTAAGCGTCTGTCAATAAATTTAATTTAATCAGGTCGTGAAATTAACAAATGGAAGATATATTATCAGTTTTTGATTTAACACTTGAGGATAGTAGGAAGTTATTTGAAAAGATAACATCGATTCACAATGATCAGAATCTTCAAGGATTCATTTCGGATATTGGTATGAGTTCAGGTGATTATCTTAATTTTCAAATACCAGATAATCTAGTTGTGGTGGGAGACCTCCACGGTGATTTTACTTCGTTAAAAAAAATAATGAATGAGATCAACTATAAAGAGTATTTAAGGGCCGAGTCAAACATACTAATTTTCTTGGGTGATTATGTTGATAGAGGTAAGTATTCTCTAGAGGTTTTGCTATTCCTGTGTGGTATTAAATCTTTATTCCCTAATAACATGTTCATGTTAAGAGGAAATCATGAAGCGTATCATAGATTTCCATTTTCAGCGTTTGATTTTCCCAGGGATCTCCAAACCAAATTTGGTGGTTCTGGCCAAACTCTATATACCAATACAATAGTGCCATTTTTCGATTCTCTTTCTAGTATTTGTGAAATAAATGGCTTTGGCCTTTTAGTGCATGGTGGTTTGCCTGTCATTGAAGATATGGAGTTTTTTAGAAATTATAAATTTAGATTATCTGAGATGAAATCAGACGGAGAGCTATTAGAAGAGATTCTTTGGAATGATCCTAGGGAATTTACCGATAGAAATTGGCAGTCCTCAAATAGGGGTCTAGGTAAATACTTTGGAATCAATATTACAAAGAATTGGCTAAGTCATACTAATACTAAGTTAATAATAAGAGGACATGAACCGTGTATGGGTTATAAATTCAATCACAATAATACAGTGATGACACTTTTCTCATCTAAAGATCCATACCCAAAATTTGAATCTGCATATTTGGAAATTTCAAAAAAACAAATAGGATCCCTGAACCTAACTCTTGATATTAAGGATTTTGTTCATGGCATTTAGGAATTTTATGATTCATATAGCAATTTAAAGCTCTGTCTTGGACTTTATTTCTTTACATCGTTTTCTTAATGAAACAGTTGAAATTTCTGCAACTTGGCATATTTCCACTTGCCTTAAAAATTCATTGCAATTCTGGGAAGCGAGATAAATTATAGATCCTGCCAAGGCTCTTGGATTTTTGCCTATTGAAATTCTATTCTGTTGTACTAGTGAAAATATTCGCAGAGCTTCTCTTTTGGTCTTTTCGCTAAGTTGTAAGCGGTTACATATTAAAGTAACATAATCTGGCCCATGCAAAACTGGCATCTGTAGGGAGAGTTCCTTTAATATTAATTTATAGTGAGACATGATATCTTTTGTGGTTATATTACAAGCTGTTGCGATGTCTGTAATCGTTTTAGGAGTGGCAGTTTCTCTGCAAGCCGCATATAACGCTGCCCCTACTAACCCTAGTGTTGATCGTCCCTTGGCTAATTTCTTAATTGCTGCCTTTCTATAGATATAAGCAGCTCCTTCTATCACTGCCTGACTGAGATATAATTTATCTCCAAAGTTATTTAACAGTTTTAAGGCTTTTTCTAAATTCCTAGAAACAGAATCATTAAGCTGACTCTGTTATTCCAAGTCCTTAATCTCTGGATATTATTTTTTTGAGACGAATCCAAGGCTTTCCCCCTTGCATCAGTGTCCCCAATTCCAATTAATGTAGAAAGCCCTTTGTTATGGATTGCAAGTGATTCAGGCATACCCGTTCTGGTCCTGTCGTTATACCCCGAATTATTTCTAAAGCTCGCCATAGAGTCAGAATTTGGATCCTGGCTCGATACACAACCGCAAGAGGAGCATACGTATTCGAAAGATACATTATCAAAAATAACAGAATCACTTTTACAAAATTCACATACTAGGGGCTTTGAATTCTCTACCTTGCCTTCTGGATGCATAAAACTATATTCAATCCTTTATCACTTATAACAGTTATTATTTATCTTTTTTCAAATAATTAAGTATATCTATGTTAGTGGTAATTCTACTATGACTTTGAGTCTTCGAGGAAATAATGATTAAATAAACGATTAAATTATTAAATAATAATAATACTAGTTATTTAATTGATTGACAATCCTGCCTTAATGATAGCTATGATTCTTTGGATATTCTTTATACCTAACGCTGTTAAATTATTCTATAGGTTTGTCAGAAATAATAAACAATTTATAGAGAAGGATCTAAGGAGAATTCCCAATGATCCAAAGATTATTTTCCAAATTACTACTAGATCCGCTACCAAAACCAGTGTCGTAAAAAGAGGAATTCAATCTATTGTTGACTCATGTAAATCTACAAAATACTGGAAATTCGAGATTTTGGTTGTAACCGAGGATTCTAAAGATACTAAGACTTTGGAATCCATGCCTTGTAAAGTACTTTGCGTGGAAAAGGGCTTTTCACCCAACGCCATAAAGAAAGCCAGAGCACTGCAATTCGCGATAGAATCAAGGAGAAAACAAAAAAAACAGAGTTCTGATCATTGGATTTTTCACATGGATGATGAGAGTTATGTAGTACCGCAAACCATTCTCTCTATTTTAAAATTTATACGGGAAAAGAAGGGAATAGCAAGTGAGGGTCCAATATTTTATCCTCTTAAATTTGAAAAAGCTAATCGGATTACTGCTTTAGCAGAATCTATGAGAGCTTTTGGTTGTTTTGAATGTGTTACACATATGCATAATCCTCCTCCAATTCATATGCACGGGAGTAATCTTCTCGTTCGATCAGATGTGGAAGACAAGATTGGTTGGGAATTTGGACCTATCTTGGCTGAGGATCAAAGATTTGGATATGAATTATATAAGAAATATGGAAAGAATTCGATGGGATGGCATGGAGGAATTCTCTTGGAACAACCTCCACTTGACATCAAAGATCATTTTATGCAGAGGAGACGTTGGGTGATAGGCAACTTACAAAATATAGAGAATTTTTCAAGGCTTTTCAAAGCTCGATTAATATATAAATGCACATCTTTTTTTCTTGGGTTTGTATCTGGAGTAATCTCTTTAGCCTTGGCCTTTTACATCAATATCCCTAAACTAATGAGTGTATTTTCATATGCAAGTTTTGATTGGAATAATAACATTAATTTTGATTTGTTTCTTTGGTTTGATCGAATAATACATATTAACAGCTCATATAATGAGATATTTAGACCACTTTTTGATATTCAAGTTTTTGATAGTACACTTGCTTTGATCTTGCTCTTTTCAAGTACAGTTTGGATATTGGGTTATCAAGTAGGGCTCTTTCTTAATCTCAAGTATACCAGAATTGGACGATCGAAGCGAATATCTTTACATGTGCAGACTTTTTTACTAGCTCCACTTTTGGGATTGTTGGAATCGTTTCCCGCGTTTTATTCAATCATCGAATATTATTTCTATAAGTTAATAAGGCAAAATAAGTTGAAATCGTATGATTTTTACGTTGTAAAAAAATAGTTGTAGATATCGGTGCTGAAAGCCTCTCAGGATTGCAATGCTTGAAGTACGTATTCGTGTGGATATTTTTACAAGCGAACAAGCCTAAAAATGTGATGGAGGAGGTGGGATTCGAACCCACGAACCCCTAAAGGACGGGATTTCTTAATTTAATCTTGAGTCCTGCGCGTTTGACCAGGCTACGCGACTCCTCCTTTGTTAAACTAATGAATAAAACTCTGTATATAATCTTTTGATCTTTGAAGAGTACCAAATTCCCAATTGCAGATAAGATAACTGAAAATTTGAATGATAAAATTTTATATTAATTAGAACTAAACATAATGAAAAGATGACAATGAAGATTAATGAACTAACGAATGATATGAGACATGTTACGATCGAAGGAAAGATCGAAAAAATAAGTGAACCTAGGACAGTAAATTTACGTGCAGGAGGCTCGGCACTGGTAGCTGATGCCATGATATCTGATGATACTGGCAGCATTAAGTTATCGTTATGGGATGATCAAATAAAGATGGTTAAAGAAGGTGACAAAATATCAATAGAAAATGGGTATACTCAAGCTTTTAGAGGAGAAAATAGTCTAAACATTGGACGATACGGAAAAATTGCAGTTATGGATGAATAAAGACCTTTTTGTAAACTATCTTTTTATATTTTTATTGAACCAGTCTATAAAATCCTTTGTGTACAGTTTTACATACGATCTTTTCAATCTTGATAATTACTATACTCATCCGACCATTTGTATCCAAGTAGGGTGTTAGATAGCTTATTCACAGAAAATGCAGGAGCGCCTGAAAAGATGGAATTTCATCCAAAAATCACACCTCAAAAATTTAATGCGCTAGAAAAAAAGGCTTAATCTCAAAATTCAACTCATAGAACACATGCTACGATTGAGTAAATAATCTCTAGGAGAAATTCTGATAACAAGACGAAATATTATCATTTTTCTCGGTAATAATCTACTCATTAAATTCGCTTCTTAAAGTCGTTAGCAAAGCGTGTATACCTCCGATTAGAAATATAAACCATCTAATAGGTTAGGCTGATCCTACCATTTTTACTCAATCTAAAGCAAATAACAAACCAGCCGGAAATTATATGCCGATTTATATGAACGTCGATCTGGATCCTCAGATAATTAATCCCGGGCTTATATTTAGTGGCTTTGGCATCAAAATATTATCGTTATTCCTTTCTAATCCTAACACTATATTTCGTTTGGATGTTTTTGAGTTTAAATTTGTTTATTCTTTATGTCATTTCAATCTGATTTGCAAATTGGTATAGTTGTTATTGCTTTTCTTTTACTGCTACAAGATCACACTATAATTTTATTTTATATCATAACAAAATCATTTTGTTATGCAATTATTATAAACTCCTATATTTTATAAATTGTTTTTCATAATAATGCATTATCTTAAATGTTATACTATTCTTTTTCTAATTATTCCAACTCTTTTCTTGGCTGGCTTGTCTAGTTCAGTGTCTTTTGGGGCACCTGACAAAACTCACATTATCACCCCCTCAAAAAACATTTGTTGCAAGGATGTTACTAGTACCAGTTCAGATTCCACTTCTACTCCCACTTCCTTTGCAAACCCATTAAAGAAAATAAACACAGATGAGAAAAAAATTATCACCCCCTCAAAAAACATTTGTTGCAAGGATGTTACTAGTACCAGTTCAGATTCCACTTCTACTCCCACTTCCTTTGCAAACCCATTAAAGAAAGTAAGTACTAAACCGACTCAGAACGATGAAGCAATTGAAGCAGAGAAGACTGATTCCACTTCTACTCCCACTTCCTTTGCAAACCCATTAAAGAAAGTAAGTACTAAACCGACTCAGAACGATGAAGCAATTGAAGCAGAGAAGACTGATTCCACTTCTACTCCCACTTCCTTTGCAAACCCATTAAAGAAAGTAAGTACTAAACCGACTCAGAACGATGAAGCAATTGAAGCAGAGAAGACTGATTCCACTTCTACTCCCACTTCCTTTGCAAACCCATTAAAGAAAGTAAGTACTAAACCGACTCAGAACGATGAAGCAATTGAAGCAGAGAAGACTGATTCCACTTCTACTCCCACTTCCTTTGCAAACCCATTAAAGAAAGTAAGTACTAAACCGACTCAGAACGATGAAGCAATTGAAGCAGAGAAGACTGATTCCACTTCTACTCCCACTTCCTTTGCAAACCCATTAAAGAAAGTAAGTACTAAACCGACTCAGAACGATGAAGCAATTGAAGCAGAGAAGGCTGATTCCACTTCTACTCCCACTTCCTTTGCAAACCCATTAAAGAAAGTAAGTACTAAACCGACTCAGAACGATGAAGCAATTGAAGCAGAGAAGACTGATTCCACTTCTACTCCCACTTCCTTTGCAAACCCATTAAAGAAAGTAAGTACTAAACCGACTCAGAACGATGAAGCAATTGAAGCAGAGAAGGCTGATTCCACTTCTACTCCCACTTCCTTTGCAAACCCATTAAAGAAAGTAAGTACTAAACCGACTCAGAACGATGAAGCAATTGAAGCAGAGAAGACTGATTCCACTTCTACTCCCACTTCCTTTGCAAACCCATTAAAGAAAATAAACACAGATGAGAAAAAAATTATCACCCACTCAAAAAACATTTGTTGCAAGGATGTTACTAGTACCAGTTCAGATTCCACTTCTACTCCCACTTCCTTTGCAAACCCATTAAAGAAAGTAAGTACTAAACCGACTCAGAACGATGAAGCAATTGAAGCAGAGAAGACTGATTCCACTTCTACTCCCACTTCCTTTGCAAACCCATTAAAGAAAGTAAGTACTAAACCGACTCAGAACGATGAAGCAATTGAAGCAAAACAGTCGAGTCATGAGACCTCCAAGAAATCTAGTGATGATCGAAACCTTTCTGATTTAATCCAGACTAACCTAGGTAAACTGATTAACGCAAATTCAGACAAGACTGAGGATCACGACAAAGATGCCAAAGATACCAATGATAACGACAAAGATGCCAAAGATACCAATGATAACGACAAAGATGCCAAAGATACCAATGATAACGACAAAGATGCCAAAGATACCAATGATAACGACAAAGATGCCAAAGATACCAATGATAACGACAACGATAGGTTAGATGAATTAAGGACGATAGTAAGCGCAGTTTTATCTTAATTCATCCTAAATTTATTTTGAATTAATCAAACATTCTAAAATCTTAAACATGTTTTTTACCTCTTTTGAGGGCCCTTTGATGTCTAGCTTAATTCCACCATTAATGGATATCCTTGCCAGATTGAATAATCCACCTTTTTCTTTGTATTCCAACCCTTGCAACCTCTCAATTTTTTCGCAAATAACATCCTCTGATTTATTTATGAATCCGCTTTCCCTATATAATAAAATCCTCTTATTTGTGATGAACAGGTCATAATTCTTGTTGGCATATTTAATGTCCCTTCGACAAACAAATTTCACTTTTTCTTCAGGTACCAAGAAATCTTTAAGAGGCATTTTAGATTAATTTCCAATTAGCTATATATTGAATGTAGTCTATGGATTTAATCTGTTTAGTAATTATATTTTAGCTACTTTTAGACAAGAACTTACTTGGTTGAAATTGCAAACTATGTCGATCTTGCGTTAGCATAATGAATCTCCATTTTTTTTCAATCCCAGTCGAGATCCCTATTCTGATAGTTTGAGCGACCTTGAATTTGTGATATCGAGAAATACTCTCATTTTCCTCGAAATAAAAGAAATTATTTGCTGAATGATTTGTTGTATCAAGATTGTTATGTTTAATGGTAATCTTAAATGCCTGCGCTAATCTTCCTGGTCCTGTGGTCAATTTGTATATATTTTCTGTTTTCCTAAACAACTTCATTAGACTGATTCCTTCAATAGGCTCTATTGATCGAATTAGAACTGCTCCTGCCAATTTATCGTGATTCCTTGCCACAATATTGAGACAATGGTGATTCCCATAAATAAAGTAAATATAGAGTCGTCCTACTTCTCCGAACATTGAGGCATTTCTAAGGGTAATTCTCTTGTATGCATGGCTCGCGGGGTCATCCGTATATCCGTATGCCTCCGTTTCTGTAATTATCCCGCTGGTCTTAAAATAATTGCCCATAAAATTTGAGTACTTGACTAACACCTTTCCAATCAAGGAACTAGCTACCTTGGACGTATCATCCTCAAAAAATGATTTTTTGAGCCTCAACTATTGTGTTAAAGTAATATAAGGTTTCTATATTTTTTTACCTATGGAATATAGAATTAAGGATATCTCCTTGGCAGATAAAGGTAAAAAAAAAATTGAATGGGCTGAAGCAAATATGCCCGTATTACTATCTCTAAAGAATAAATTCAAAGAATCAAAACCACTAAAGGATCTTGTGGTTGGTGGTTGTTTGCACGTAACAAAGGAAACGGCAGTTTTAACCAAAACACTTGCAGCAGCAGGAGCCAAAATAGCATGGTCAGGATGTAATCCATTAAGCACTAATGACGATATTGCCGCCTCACTCGTAAAAGACGAAGAATTGTCTGTTTTTGCTAGCAGAGGCGTATCAACCAGCGAGTATTATGAAGATATATACTCGGTCCTGAAGTTCGACCCTGATATTACGATTGATGACGGTGCAGATCTTACAATCGAATTTCATAAAGCATTTGAAAAATACGGAAAGAATATCATTGGTGGGACCGAGGAAACTACCACAGGAGTCTTAAGATTGAAAGCTCTTGAAAAAACATCAAAACTTAGTTACCCTATAGTGGCTGTTAATGATGCTGAAACTAAGCATGACTTTGATAATGTCTATGGTACTGGTCAATCTGCTTTAGATGGTATTATTAGAGCTACAAATGTATTGATCGCTGGTAAATCCGTAGTCGTTGCTGGATACGGACATGTTGGAAAGGGAATAGCAAGCAGGGCTCGGGGATTAGGAGCATCGGTAATTGTAACTGAAATTGATCCAATAAATGCCCTAAAAGCAAAAATGGATGGATTCATAGTTGCTCCAATGGAAGAAGCATCATCGGTTGGCGATTTATTCATTACTTCTACAGGTTGCAAAGACGTTATAATTGGTTCTCATATAGAAAAAATGAAGAACGGTGTGATCCTTGCTAACGCAGGACACTTTAATGTAGAGATCTCTATTGAAGAAATCAAAGGTCTAGCTAAAAGTTCAAAGCATGTAAATGAAAATGTAGAACAATTTATTTTGAAAAATGATGCAAAAATAAATGTAATTGGGGAGGGGAGATTGGTAAACCTGGTAGCGGCAGAGGGTCATCCCTCCGAAGTAATGGATATGAGTTTTGCTAACCAGTTCTTATCAGTACTTAATCTTGTTAAAAATAAGGGTAAATTTGAAAATAAGATTTATGAGATTGATAGAGACCAAGATCTGCTCATTGCTGGCCTAAAGTTAGAAGCAATGGGGATCAACATTGATAAATTATCTGAAGTACAAAATAAATATCTAACCGAATATGGTGAGGGGACTTGATTATTCGAGTACATTCATCTACTATCCTGTAATTGTAACGAAGGCTTGAAGCCAAAAGTTAATTAATCTTCTTATTTTATCTCTAGAAGAGCATTCACTGCTGGATGGGTGGTCTAGTCTGGTTAGGATACCTGTCTCACACACAGGTGGTCGAGAGTTCAAATCTCTCCTCATCCATCGCGCTTTAAGCACTCATTAAAAATCAGGTAAAGAGTAACATTAAGATATATACAACAAAAGTAATTGCCAGAAAAATCTTAGTTACTAAAAATGATTTCTCTAGGGCGTTTGAATAATCATCAAATTGGTCGTTTCCCATTACCATTACTTGACTCTCTATCTTAAAGACATCAAATGTCGATTTTTCAAGAGAACTTTTTGCTCTTGTAGCCAAAGATTTGAATACGTCCAATATTTTGGATTCTGGAGTTACATCGCCTAATGTGTAATAACCTTTGATATTTCTCTTTCCTGATGTAGAATGAGTATCAGAAGTACATACTTCAATAATCTTCAAATTTTCTGTTTCAAGGGAGTCCACAATTTTTTCCCTAATTCCATTTTTCATATTATTAGAATCGATCCAACAGAGTGAATAATCTATTTTATTGATTGAGATGATCAATAATCCAAACTGGCCATGTCCTAAGTCAGGTTGTTTCAATAAGTCCTTATTGGTCTGTTCTTCTATTTGATAACTATTTGCATATCCTACCTTGAAGGGAAATTGTTCTGATTCTCTTATCTGAATCAAGCATTCTTTACCTATTTTTATCAGTACTTCAATATTATCTGGTTCGATTTTCTCCCCAAGTGAGTTATGAGCATCGATAATTAATATTTGCTCGAAACCAATCTGTTTCGCATATTTTTCAAGTTCTGTTTTGACATCAGGGGGTATGTCCTCCATCCCAGAGGGCGATTTGGAAAACAAGATTATAACGTTTTTCCCCAGAGCAAATCCGTTGCAATTACAATCGCCCCTGCGAATTGTCAGCGGAATTGAGCATTTGTCACCTGCCTCTAGATGGTTGTATTGATCCAACGATGTTAAATATTTTTCAACTTCTTTTTTAGAAGGTATATTCAAAGAATGATCAGAGACACTGTGCATGACCATAGCAGAATTTGAATAAAATTTAAAAATATCGTACGGCAAATTGCTGCCGCCGATTGGATTAAATGGGCCTGGATGGAGTTCTGGTAGTACAATCGAAATTTCCTTTTGATTCTTAGGTCTTAATTTTACAATAAGGGTATTAACCATCTTGAGGCTTGCTTTAGCTTCTGCAATCTTTTCCATTTCATCAGATTTATTCTCAGTCCACGCAATAAGAAATGCCTGCAATATCTTAAAAGCACTTGTAAAATTGGGTCTACCAATCCTGTCTATTACTATCGTCCATAATACACCAATGAACAAGATCACTGACCCAAAGACGTATACAGTAAAGTTTGTGTAAAATATATGGTTAAAGTAAAAAAAAGAAAATAAAATGAAAATGATCAATGGTTGAATAAATGAAATCGGAATAGATCTCTTTAACGATGCACCGAATACTGATACGAAAATACCTATTCTTAGACCTATGGCCATAAACATACCTTGCAAAACGAAATTAATGTTCAAAGTATTGGTATTAATAATAAATTCTGAAATATACCCACCAATTACGGTTAAAGTCCAAAGCAGATTTGCAAATGCAGCTACATGTAAAACTTTGGAGAATCTGTTTAAGGGTGTACCGCGCAATGAAAGGTAGTCAAAAACAAGTGTCACTGAAAATACCGAAGCAATAATTGGGAGGCTTATTAGAAAATCAGCTATTGAATGTGGGGTAATTACGAAATTAATTATAGCTACATTTGTAATTAAACTTAAGATTGCTATTAGAAAAGAAAATCTTTCTGATGAAGGATTTATGTTTGTAAAAAGCCATCTTTTATGAAGGCTGGAAACACTATCAGACTCAAAATTACTCATTAATAGTCAAAAAAATTAGACTGGAATCAAAATTTTTATTGCTATTGAAATGGCAATTAAAGCACCCGCAATTCCTAATATAATTTCTGGCTTTACCTTAACCCCTTTAGTTTCATCTTCAAAAAACCTTAAAAGACCCGCACTTGATGCAGGTAAAGGTGCATTCTTCTTCGCCTTCTTACTCATATATAAAAATTTGTACAATGGAAATAAAAGCATTTCTGTATCAAAAAAAAATGAAACAGGGAATCAGATTCTAAATCATATTTAAATGACAGTATTTTAGTTTAACTAGATTGAAACGAGTGCAAATCGGGGTTATAGGATACAACAGTGGGTCTCTTCCGATTAAATCGAGAACTCTTGATTTAGCCTACGAAGTGGGGAGTTTTATAGCAAGAAAAAATGCTATCTTGGTTTGCGGGGGTTTAGGAGGGGTGATGGAATACTCTTGTAAAGGCGCTAAAGACAACAATGGTTTTACAATTGGAATCGTTCCACAAGAAGATTATTCAAGTGCCAACAAATATTGTGATGCGGTAATATGCACAGGTATCGGATTGTCCAGGGATTTTATCGTTGCTTACTCTTCTGATGGCCTTATTTCAGTAGGAGGAGGTGTGGGTACATTAATTGAACTTTGCGTTGGTTATATAGCAAAAAAACCAATGATCTCAATTTCTGATAGTGGTGGGACATCTGATAACTATGGGGGAAAATATTTAGATGAACGCAATAGAATCATGATTGAGAAAACAAAGTCTCCAATGGACGCAGTGGAATACATACTAAAAAAACATGAGATGCGCTAATGGTAGAATTTTTTAGCATTTGATCATAGTAAGAGTAAATGATAAATAATAAAAAATAAGATCAGTATTGGATGAAATCACCCTATTTTATAGAGTACAGATATTGATTAGGGTGATAAAAGGATCCATATTTTGATTCCAGTTCTAGTAATTTATTTATGATTTGAATGGGCCCAATCTTTTTAAATACATCAAAAATGTCCATTTTAAGGCCCATACCCAACCGTAATGCGATGTTCAAATCCTCAATAGTGCAAACCTGATTATCAATCAGCCATGAGGCATTGTTGGCCGCGACCCCTAAAATTGAATATGGATCATATTTTAATGCCTTTTCCATAGTAAGATCTATCCTTTCATAATTGTCGCCCTTGTATTCATAAAAGCCACTCCCAGATTTTTGACCCAAGTTTTGATTGTCGTACAACTCTTTAATTTTTGGATGGGGCAAAAGGACTGTTTTGTCCCTCAGATTCATTTCATAAGAGGCCTTATGAATAACATCGAGGCCAGTATAATCGGCAAGTTCAAAAATTCCCATTGGAAATTCCAATTTGAATTTAACTGCAGAATCAATCACTTCCTTAGAGACATGGTCTCTATCTAGTGCAAATAGTGCCTCATGTACCAATGGTATGAAAACTCTATTGACGATAAATCCGGATACATCCTTGTTACAAACTACTGGATGTTTATTGATCATATTGATATAATTTGTCACTTCTTGTGTTACTTGAATGTCTGTTCTAGTTCCGGGAATCACTTCAACCAATTTCATCAATTGAGGGGGGTTAAAAAAATGAACACCAATGAATTTTTCGGGACGGTCTGTTAGACTGCTCAATTCTGTTATGGGTAACGTACTAGTATTTGATGCAAAAATGACGTTCTTTTCTGCCAAACTGTTTAACTCTTGATATACTTTCTTCTTCAAATTAAAGTCTTCAGGAACTGCTTCAATTATTAAATCCGCATTCTGTATTGCTGTCTGAAGGTCGACCATTGGGGTGATATTATTATAGAAAATTTCAACTTCCTCTGTGGACATCTTATTTTTTTCTGCAAGCTTTTGTAATGACCATCTAATCTTCTCCATTGCCTTATCCAGGAATTTTTGTTCAATGTCACGTAGTACAACTTTATAACCTGCCATAGCAGATACTTGAGCAATTCCGTGACCCATGATTCCTGAACCTAAAACAGTTATTTTTTTTATTGACATAATCAGCCGTAAGCCCGTATCAAAATATAACTTTTGTTTTCTTCCAGTTTACTTGATCTAAAATTCATCTGTGATTCTAGTTTGTTTTGTTCCTTTTCTTATAATTTTACTGCTTTTCTTTCCAACCGCTTTGTCTACCATTCTTACGATATTATTATCTTTAGTCTCTTTAGCATAAATCAAATATATCCACGCACTGTCCTTTTCCTCAGTTTTCCTGATAACTCTACCTATTCTTTGGGCAATCTGATTAATGTTGGAAGTATTCGATAGAATGATGGCTATTTTGACCTGAGGAATATCAAAACCTATTTCCAGTGTGTGGACGGATAATAAAGGATAAAAATCTTCTCCCCATTTTTCAAGAATCATTTTCCGATCCTTTGTTTTTATTTTTGAATGGATTATCTCCGATCTAATATTTCTCTTTTCAAGAGTTTCCTGTAACGTCTTGATCGAATCTATGGTTTCACTGAAAACCATTATCTTTTCATTATTGTGCTTTTCAATTATGGAGACTGCTTTTTCTAATTTATATTTGGATGAATTCAGTAAATCCTTTCTTAATCTTACCTGGTTAAACCATTCCTTTGCGTACTTCGAGCGCATTCCACCCTGGTAAAGGATCTTTGAGATAACCCCAGGATCATATGCATTTAGTTTATATGATATATTTCTAATGGATTCACTAGTTTTTTTGTATATATCTTTTTCTTCGGTTGTAAGGCTTACTTCGATAGAAACTATTTCGGGTTTTGCTAATCTGCCGTCATCTACGGCCTCCTTGATAAGATATTTTTTTACAGGTGGGATTATATCAATAATTTCCTTGTACTTTGGGTCTAATTCATTAATGGTAGCTGTTAGACCTAGAATCTTTCTTTTCGGATCAGCCGTAATTATTTTGAATAGTTTCTTAAAAGAAAAGGCTGTGTTACTTAATAAATGAACCTCATCGAGAATAACTAATTTTGCATTTTCGATTAGAGGAAAATTATTTATTGCACTTTGATATGTAGAAATAGTAATCTCTTTTTGATCTTTTCTCTCTCCATAATATGTTCCTACATAATCCTTTGAAATGTTGTATCTTAAAAGTCTGTTAACATTTTGTTCAATAAGGACGATCCGGGGAACGAGGAATAAAATGTTAAAAGAACTGGTTAAATTTTTATTGAATTGCGTATTCCTCATGACCTCTAAACATGCCCTTCTAGCGCTCTCGTACGCTATTTCCGTCTTACCGGTACCGGTTGAATAAATGATGGATCCTCGGTAGCCGTTCTTAATCCATGAATCAACTGCCGCTACTTGGTCTGGTTTTAGCACAAAGGGAAATTTGAGTGACGATATGGCGGGAGACATATAACTATTTGTGTCTTTTTTTATATAATCCTTCCACAATCATAATTGCACTAAATTAAATTTACTAAATATCAAATAGAAGGTGGGTTTTCAGAATTAAAGGTATCTTTATGATAAATCTTGGATTTCAAATAAGAAAATTTTTAATCAAAATTGAGTGTGGTTTGCCCCTTTTGGAATCTTGAGGTATCCGGGAAATTTTAATATTAATTTCGAAATATTGTGATACTTTTTAAATCCTCATCTATTCCAGATCCGAGTGTCGTTCTCGTTAAGATCATTAAAAGTCTAGAGAATTAATAGCTAAGGAAGGCTTAATAAGAGGAATTAGGTATATGAAGCAATAATAGATGGCTGTAATATGCAAAAAATGTGGCCTACCTGATGATTTATGTGCATGCGGAGAGTTAGATAAAGAAGATACTCGAATTGTAGTAAGATTGGAAACCAGACGATTTTCTAAAACAACTACCATGATTGAGGGTTTGGATCCAAAAATCAATGACATTCACACAATTGTTAAAGAGCTTAAAAGCAGGTTGGCATGTGGCGGTACAGCAAAAGATGGTTTTATCCTTTTACAGGGTGATCATAGGGATATTGTCAAAAATTATTTAGTGGTAAAGGGTTTTAACGAAGGTTCTATAGAAGTAATGTAGATTTATAAATTTAAGAAAAGACTTTTGTTAAATAGAATATTTTTGAATAGAGTTTTAGTATACATAGATGATATACTACTCGTTATCATTATATTGGTAACGGCTTTTTCTTTTTTTATAGGAATCTTTTTAGTTTTTTTTACTAACATTGGTGGCGAAGCTCAATGGTATAGGGACGTTCCTCTTGATTTTTTGATATTTGGCATCTTTGGACTTAATTCAATAAATTTCAATTTGGGAATATCCTTCTTGTTTTTTTGGACTATATACTTGGCATGTTATCTGTTTTGTTTTTTAAAACCTGTTTCAATCTTTCACTTATCTTCAGTGAAAAAGCCATTTCAAATGACAGGACTTGAAAGGATCAAAATCCAGCGAGATAATTATCTTGCCATAACTATTTCTTGGTTTTCAAGTTATTTTGTGCTTTCAATTTTGATTGATGTCATACAACAGCTGTTTGGTGTAACTTTAGGGAATCCATTAACGGCTAACCCGTTATTGTCCTTTTTTTACTTAACTGCAGCCCCACTGAATGAAGAAATATTCTTTAGGGTGCTCCTTTTAGGGTTACCTTTATTCATATTATTTGTCCCATTTGGTAAAGGTTTATTCCTCTCAACGCTTTATCATCCATACAAAAATGTTTCATATAAAAAAGGAACATACACTACTATAGCAATAGTAATAATTATTGCATTGAATTCTCTAGCTTTTGGATTATCTCATGTATTATTCGGAGGAAGCTATGAAATCGGTAAAATAACTCAGGCTGGGTTAGGGGGTGTTATAATAGCTTGGCTATATTATAGGTATAGCCTTTCTTCAGCTTTAACCTTTCATTGGATATCTAATTTTGTATTTTTTGCGTACAGTATTTTTGGATATTTTTTGTTCAAAAGTCCTTGGAACACCGAATCTGACAATATATTCCTGGCTATAGTATCAGTGGTTTTCATAGTAATGGGTGTCATATTTTTGTTTAGGCTTTCCGTACAATTGACTAAAAAATATTTGAAAAAATCAAAAATATGAATTTTTTCACAATTTCAGGTGAGTTTTGAGTCCTTTATACCTATTTCTGATAGTTACTTCAGTGACGCCAGCCGCTTCAGCCACATCTTTTTGAGTTTTATTTTCTCCGTTCATTACACAGGCTACATACAAGGCTGCAGCTGCTAATCCCATCGGATCCTTTCCAGCTGAAATCTTGCCTTCTTCTGCTTTCTTTAGGATTTCTAAAGCTTTTCTCTTAGTTTTTTCTGTAAGGCCGGCCTTGCTTGCTATTCTTGCAACACATTTTACTGGATCAACTACTGGCATTTTAAGATCCAATTCTCTAATTAGCAATCTATAACATCTTGCAACATCCTTCTTTTTTATGTTACTGGCATTTGCAACATCTTTTAATGTTCTCGGTGTTTCCGTATCCCTGCATGCAGCATAAAGTGCAGCCGCAACTAGTGCTGAAATAGATCTACCTCTTACCAAACCCTTTTCTAGAGCCTTTCTATAAACGTAAGCTGCTTTTTCAATCACTGCATCACCTACTGCTAATTTATCTTTTAGCCTGTCTAATTCACTAAACGCTTGTCTGAAATTCCTGTCAACAGGTTCATGGACTTGACTCCTGCTATCCCATGTTCTTAATCTTTCGATGGTGCTTTTCATAGATGCGGATAAAGGTTTGCCAGAAGCATCCTTATCCACTGGTCCAATAATCGTAGCCAAGCCCATATCATGCATAGCCAAGGAGGTGGGCACACCTGCTCTACTTCTATCCTCATGTTCTTCTTTAGAAAAGGCTCTCCATTCGGGTCCAGTTTCTTCTATCCTTTCTGTAACTACAAAGCCACAGTTACCGCAAAACATTTCCCCAGTTGAATTGTCTGTAACCATTGGACCCTTGCCACATCGTGGACACCGGTCACCAAACATAGAAATATCTTTTACCAATATTTATCACCATAAAACTTATAAACTAATTCCACATGTATTTATATCTTTCCTTACATATAAATATATCGGAAATTATCAATATAAATAGGTTAGTACTTTGCTTTAGTTCTTTTTCTCCTCTCTACTTTTGCGTATTTTTTGCTCTCGCTTCTTTTTGAACTGTAAGCATGAGTTCTTTTTGCACTTTTGTTGCTCATGGATCAAAATGATAAGCTATTATTTATATACTATAGTTTTTCCCAAATGAAATGCTAGAAACTAAAATAATGAATTTATAATACATTATTCCTTCAATACTTTATTCATGAGGAATATCTTACATGTGCTGGCTTTTTTGACTGCACTTTTCGCTTTAATCCTATTCACTTCCAATAATTATGCCTTTTCTCAGATAAATCAGACAGGCGGATATGCTGACCATGTTAAATTCATAAGGTTTTCTAATGAAAATGTCGCATACCAGGAAGTGAGTAATGGTCATCTTGACAGTTACTTTTTTCAAATTCCATTACAGCTTGTTGAATCAGCTAAAAAGAACCCAAATTTAGAAGTGTATGAGAAAGAGGGCCTTTCTTATGGCTTGTTATTAAATCCTTACGATGGAAACCAAACATTCAATCCTCTATCGATCAAAGAAATTCGATTTGCAATGAATTTCTTGATTGATAGAAACTTCATTGTAAATAATATTTTAAAGGGGTTTAGTGATCCTATTGTAGAGCCCTATGGACCCACTTCTCCAGAATACCATAATGTGTTACCCGTAGTCGATCCCTTGAAAATCCGTTATGATGTAGATTTCGCTGCTAAAAGTATCAAGGATTCTATGACAAAAGCGGGAGCAGTTATGGACCAAACAGGCAAGTATGTCCTAAACGGAAAACCCGTGCTAATTAAGATATTGATTAGAAATGACGATTTAATAAGAAAATCGTTTGGTGATTTTGTTGCCTCTGAAATTGAAAAAGTTGGATTTACGGTCATGAAAGAATATGGCGACTTGACAAAAGCCAATAGGGTTGTTTACGGATCAAACCCGGCAGATTTAGAATGGAATGTATACACCGAATCATACATTTCCAGTTCGTTCTCAAGGTATAATCCAACCACTGTTAGTCAAATGTATGCCCCTTGGTTTGGAAATATGCCCGGGTCTCAGAATCCGGGCTTTTGGCAATACTCTAATTCCACAATTGATGACTTGACTCAAGATCTAGTTTTTAACAATTTTACATCTGAGACAGAACGAAATAGTTTGTTGCAACAAGCGGAGTCTGTAGGTTTGCAAGAAGGAGTGCGGCTCTTTTTTGCGAGATCCTTTGATCCATACATAGCCTCATCGAAAATTAATGGGCTAATCAATGACTATTCTGCTGGTATCGCTAATAAATTATCATTGCTAAATGCAATAAAACACGATATCGATAATTCTACGCTCAACATAGGCATGAAGGAGGTATATCAAGGGGCCTGGAATAATGTTAAGGGTTGCACAGATTTTTATTGTAGGATTATTTATTCACTTATCGCCGACACTCCGACTATTTCTAATCCATATTCCGGCGACCCCGAACCTTCCAGGAACAAATGGACACAGCTGTTTTCAAAAGGACCTACTGATACTGTCATAGTTCCAAGCGATGCCGTTACTTGGAACCCATACAATCAGAGTTGGGATAAAAACAAAAATCAAAGTAATTCTGCTTTAACCAAAGTTACGATGGAACCTTTATTTTCAAAATGGCATAATGGGGTACTAATGGATAAGTACGATCTGTTGTACTCTTACTATTTTCCATTCGAATGGTCAACTGATACTAAAAACAATGATAAAACCTTCGATGCTGAGTATTCAAGTTTAATTTTTCCAACTCTGTCTCTAATTAAGGGGATAAAGTTCTATGACAACAGTACTTTTGATACCTATGTTGATCTCTGGCATTATGACAAAAATTTGGTTCCCTCTTACGGGACTTTATGGCCCACTGAACCTTGGGAAATTACAGCTGCAACTGAACGATTGGTTACTGATAATAAATTATCCTATTCAAAATCTGACGCTAATATTAAACATATAGATCAGTTATCTCTGAATCTTCCAGTGCAATCTGAAATGATAAAACAAGAGTTAATTAAGATGTCTAATGAAAAATATATCCCCAATCCTTTGAAAGGTTTGGTAAGTTTGGAATATACTCTGGAACGCTACAAGTCGTCAATAGATTGGATCACAATACATCACAATGCGGTCATTGGAGATGGGCCTTATTATTTGGAAACTTTCAATCCTACAGGAGGGGTTGTAACCTTAAAAGCTTCTAGAGATGTAACATACCCGTTCAAAACAGGGATATACTCTGAATATGAAAACCCTCCTCAACTAGGCATTGATAGTTTGACTATTCCAAAGTTCCTGAAAATAGGTGACCCATTTGATTTTAACTTACAGGTAAATGTTAAAAATATATCTAATGGTTCAAACAGTTTGAGGGGGAGCGTTGATTATTTCATTTCTGACAGAAATAATAAGATCGTGGTTGAAGGTTCTTCTGTGATAAATGATTCCTTTACTAATCAATCTAACGATAAAGGTCAACTTCAAACTCAATTGGATAAAGCTGGGACAGTTGCCATATCTTTGAATGCAAGTCAGACAAAAGAATTGATCCCGGGTCCCGCAAAAATAAAACTTATCATTACCTCTGCAGAGTCACCAAAACCACTCATCCAAGAAAAAACCTTGATTGCCCGTCCTTGAGTATGGTTCAATAAATTGATACAGACGAGTTTGGCTTGATGACTATCATCATTTATCTGTTAAAAAAAATTTCAATTTTAATATTAGTCTTAATTATCACACTATTAGTAACAATATTTCTTTTGGGTTCGACTATCGACAAAATCATGGTAGATAATATCCGAATGCAGGTAACTAATTCTCTATCAGACTCGATTTCTGAAAATCAAAGACTAAACCAGCTACAAGATCCGCTGGAAAGGCAGGCAATCATCGATAAACAAATTAGTATCCAAACTAAAAGCTTGGGGCTAGATGAGCCGTGGTATTCTCTAAAAAAAATCAGCAATACTCTCCTTCAAATCATTACATTGAATCTGGGTAATTCGAGATTTTTTACTACCAATGATGGTTCAAGCAGCGTAAATGAATTAATCATTGAAAAACTGCCAAATACAATTTTGTTGTTTACTACCTCGTCAATAACTGTGATAGCCATAGGGATAGTATTAGGATCTTATCTAGCAAAGAGAGAAGGAAAAATTTCAGATAAATTGGTGGCCGGTCTTGCGTCTGCCAGTCTAAGTGTCCCTCCATGGTGGTTTTCAATGATAATGATAGTCTTGTTTTCATATTTTCTGCAAGTTTTTCCCGCAAGATCTACTCCATTCATTGCTCCAGGTACTCCGGGATACTTTGTTGATTTGCTGTATCATATGACTTTGCCTTTTATTACGATGGTTATCATAGGGTTTGCATCATCCGTTTATTACACTAAATATATTGTTTTGAGGGTAATTGAAGAAGATTACATAAAAACCTTAGGAATTATTGGTTTGCCCTCTAGAAAAATTTTGCTCAAACACGCATTGAAGAATGCTAGTCCTCAATTGATGACAATGCTGGGATTGGGACTTACAGCAACTTTGGGAGGTTCTATATTAATAGAAGAGATTTTTGATTGGCCTGGAATGGGAAATCTATTTTATAATGCAGTTATTCAAAATGATTCTCCCTTAATTATAGGACTGGTATACTTCTTTACACTACTTTATTTATTGACTAGATTGGTTCTGGACCTTACACTGTCATTTTTAGATCCCAGAATTAGAACCGGAGACGAATGAGCTAGCGGATGTGGTTTACTTAATTTGACTATTAATATGAAAGTTTTTCTAATGAACTACAAGGGCGGTGTATTGGGCCTTGTCTTGCTTTTGTTGTTGATTGGGATCACTATCTATACCGTTTTATATATTCCAGCAAAAGAACGATCAGAATGGAATAATCCTTTTTTTTGGATTAACTATCCCAAAAACGCTGCCCCTGCTTGGATTAACTATTTCTTGATGCCATTTCAGGAGCAATTACCAGAACATGAGATATATTCGAAAGACGAAGCAGTACTCTCCTCTTATTCAGATACCGACTTCAAAGTGGATAATCATACATTTACTTACGAATTTATGTATGGACAATTTCCATCGGGCTTTAGTATACCATATTCGTTAGAATTTGGTGAAATTCCTCCCGCGGTAGAAATTTCAGTTAAGAGGCCAGATGGATTGGAATTTGTTATATATTACAATTCCTTAGACTCTGTGCCAAGCGTTCAAAACGATGTCAGGGTTCAATCATCAAATACCAGCAACCAAAAACACGAAGTGTCTCAAAGAGTTTATTCCTCATCAAAAGAAGTAACTGATTCCTTGATGGAATATGCAAATTTGTTTAACTTTTCCTTAAGTGATTTGTCTGCGGAAAAAATAATTTTTTCTGAAACTGATTCAAATATACCTCTCAAAGGAACATATCAGTTTATATTTACTACTTATTCATTTGATAATGACACTGTTTTAAAAGAAATCAATCTTATCATAGAAGGCAAGGTGTTTGGATTGATGGGAACGGATGAATTTAGACGGGATATTACGTTTGGAATTATGATTGGAACTCCAGTAGCACTAATTATTGGAGTCGCGGTTGCTTCAACTTCAACAACCATTGGTCTTTTCTATGGATTGATTGCTGGATATAAAGGGGGGAAAACAGGAACGCTTATGGTAATAGTGATTGATATTTTTCTTTCGATTCCAACAATGGTATTATTTATAATATTATCACTGAATTTTGGAAGTAGTTTGTTATTTTTGATTGGACTTTTTGTTTTATTTGGCTGGCCAGGATTAGCTTTGATAAATCGAACATTCAGTGTTCAAATTAAGAACTATCCCTACGTTGAAGCTTCTAAATTGATGGGTGAATCTGACTTTAAAGTCGTGTTAAGACATATTATACCTCAGTTAATCCCATTTACCCTAGCCAATTTTGCACTTTCAGTGCCAGCTGCAATATTGGCTGAAGCAGCCTTGAGTTTTTTGGGATTTGGAGACCCATCTTTTCCCACATGGGGTCAAATGTTGCAGGATGCACACTTTTCATCTGCTGAAATTTTAGGATATTGGTGGTGGATATTGGCGCCAGGACTCATGATTTCCATCACTAGTATGGCATTTATTCTGATAGGAAGATCCTTGGAGTATAGGGCAAAGTTAAGCAAAAAACAATGATTTCTATTCTAAATCCTTCTTTCAAGTGGTACTTCGCTGCCTTGGCTATTGTATGCATGGATATCCTCCTCATCATAGGGATGACATATAATAATAGAGATTAAACCGTAGAAATGGTTCAGATCCTCAAGGGAAGGTTGGCTTGAACCACTAGGATGGGAATGAGCTGTCCCAAGATAATTTAAGTCAAAGGGCAATTCATTTATTGGAAACCCTGAATAGAATGGTCCATGTACCGAGAAAGGAGGGATTACCAAATTGTTTATCAATATCTCTGTTTTTTTTCTTTCACCGCCTAAGATTAGTATCCCCTCATAGGGATGATGCATTTTAGCATAGGAAATTAATCCATTAATAACATTCTGGGTGATTGCTACAATTTTCTTTTTGCTTTTATTTCGATCCGGGGGCTTATTTTTTTTACCACCAAGAAACCCAAAATCCATACCAGATTTTAGAACTTACTAACATAAAAATAATATTTGGATTTATTTAAAATCGTAACTACGTAATCTTTATGTGAAAATCGTTAACTGAATTTTTATGTTATTTTAAACCTGTTGATAAAATAACAAGCTTTTAATATTTTTAGAAAGCATTATTTTTAGTTTGATTTATCAGGTTTCCATCGTGCTTATTTTTTCTACCTTTGTATTTCTTGGTGGGCTGTTCTCAGGCGCCACCGCCCAAATTCTTCCACAAAACAACAATCAAAATTCAGATTCTACATCTATTACTGCTCCTTCACCTTCTCCATCTTTGCTTAAGAACCCTTACGGGATCAGAATTACACATCCCACAAGTGGTGATCAGGTTCTTATCAACGGCACTGATTACTTTGATATTACGGGAAAAAGACTTTCTGTTGAAGGTTTTTCTATATCAAACAACGGGAATCTAACTAATTGCGATGTTTCTATAGTGTCTAATAGCATCTTTCCCTACCAAAGTGTAAATGGGACTGGTCCGCTTGGTGTAAAGGACTTTTCCAAATGGAACTACAAATTCAATTCCAACTACGCAAACTTTCATGAGGGTTCAAACAAAATCACTTCAAAATTAGCTTGTGAAGGAGGTGCTGCAAAGGCATATTATAGTGTCAACGTAACAGGAACAAGATTTAATGGGACATTTCCTACATCCTCGTCAAATTTAGCTTTAGCTAGCGGAAATATTACAGGTACATCTCAGAATAATTTAAGTTCTGGTGCTACAGACTCGGCTACTGAAGATTCAGCATTTCCCGTGACTGGGATCGAAATAGAATCTCCTTCTAATGGTGAAACAATTAATATTGATAAACCTATAAATATTAACGGTAGTTCGGAGTATCCGAACAATTATGATTGTGAAGTACTTTTAGCTGATGGTAATACTGCGGGAGTAATTGCACCAACTAGCGCTAACCAATCTAATTTTAAGAAAACAATACCAGGAGGCATTAATGGCACAAGTGATTATAGAAGTTGGAGTGTCGTGCTTGAACCTGGATCAAATAACCTCAAGAATGGCTCACAGTCTTTAACTGCAAAATTGCAATGCTATTCCCCACTATCTTCCGTGAAATTTGCAAAAGTAAATATTGTTACTAATACATCGAAGCCGCTAGAGCTCAAAACAATGGATGTCAGTATTGACAAAACCGGACAAGGTACAAACCAAAAAATTGTCATTGGGGTAAATGACGCTATTACAAATGATCCTTTGACAGATAGTGCTATTACAGGTTCAATTAACGACAATTCGTTCTCTGGCACTACAGACTCGCTGGGAAAATACAGTACAACTATACCGACTAGTGTTATAGATTCTGGTGCGACCATTGACGTATCCGTTTTAGCTTCTGTTGATGGATATAAGATTAAAAAGACGAGTACTACTTTTGAAGGGTCACCTAAGGTAACGGATGAAACAACTCCACCCACTTCCGATACTGATAATCGAGATATACCAAATAACGAAGAGGATCTTGCAGATAAAATATTCGATGATGTGCAAAAGCAACTAAGTGAGCAGGGTATTAATATTCCTCTTCCATTTGGATAGAATGTACCCTGGTTAGTTCATTGTAAATTACTTAGATTTGGCTAGCTACGGCATCAATAATTACATTGGCTATAAGATGCATAGTGTTTTTTAGAATTTTTTAATCCATTTATTCTTCTAATTAGATTTGCAATTAAGAAATAACAAGGTTATTATTCTATATCTTTTAAGTTATCTTGAATTTAGATTTATGACTGACAATGTGTACAAATTTTTGATTCTTGAGTTAGGCATTGCTATTGTAGATGAAAAGAATCAAACCCAATCTTTTAAGAAATTTTATGATCCTATAGTATCCCACCTGAAAATTAAGAATAGGGACTATGAAGAAATTTCGGAAAGCTTGGAGTTTTTTAAAGTTAAACCTGAATTATTGCAAACAAATTATCCGGAGTTAATAGATTATTTGAAAAATAATACTTTTAATGCTGAAAAAATTCCTGACGGCGATGAAAAACAATTGCAGATTGGTAAGATCCGTTTATATACACAGATGTATGGTTCTAATTCACAGGACCATTCAGAAATAGTGAGTAATATATCAGGTGAGATAAGAGAGTTTGCACTTAAATGGTCTTCTATAAGAGTTCAGGAAGCCTCCGAGCAATTGGATTTACATATTAGTCAATCCATCAATGCATTAGATGAAATAGACAAGATATTAAATACAGTTGGAACTCGAATGAGAGAATGGTATGGACTTCACTTCCCTGAATTGGATAACCTACTCCAAAATATTACAACTTATGCAAATATTGTATCCAAAGTTGGCAAGCGGGATGAAATAACAGTAGAATTCTTACAAACCCTGGACATACCGGAAAATAGAATTGAGATCATTCGAATGACAGCGAATAGAAGTAAAGGGGGCAAAATTACAGAAGATAATTTACTAATATTACAGAGTCTCGCTAATGAGGTTATTTCTTTAGGGCAAATTAGAAAGACAATAGAGGACCATATTGATATATCCATGGAAATGATATCACCAAATTTGAAGGAATTACTAACTGCTACTGTTGGAGCACGCTTAATCGCCAAAGCAGGCAGCTTGAAAAGACTAGCTTCATTGTCATCTAGCACGATCCAGATTCTTGGTGCTGAGAAGGCGCTATTTAGAACTTTGAAAACTGGTGCTAATCCCCCAAAGCATGGTTTACTCTTTCAGCACCCTGTTATTCATTCGGCACCAAAATGGCAGAGGGGAAAATTGGCAAGGGCTATCTCCTCAAAAGCTGCAATTGCTGCCAGAGTTGATCTTTATAGTCGGAATCCAGAATCGAGCAATGCATTGGCAAGTAAGTTGAACGATAGGATAACAGAAATTCAAGAAAAGTATAAAGAACCTTCCGAAATTCAGCAAAAACAACAACAACAAAATTTTAAGCGAGGTGATAGGGATTCATATACTAGAAATAAAGGAAAGAAATACGGGAGAGATAGAGATAGAGATGGGGATAAAGATTTTAAATTCAAGAAGAATAAATTCAAAAAAAGATTCCATAAATCAAATAAAAAATAATGGATTGTGTTTGCAAAAGAAGGCGTGTTAAATGAATCAATTAACTTTGTATAAATCATACGACAATGGATCTTTTGTTATTTTGGTAGACCAGGCGAAGGAAAAATATTTGGCAACCCAAAATCTAGACACAGGAAAAAGCGTTTATGGAGAAAAAATAATAAAAATTGACGATCTCGAATATAGAATTTGGGAACCTTACAGAAGTAAATTAGCCGGAGCATTATTTAAGAATCTTAAGGATAATCCAATTAAGGAATCTTCTTCAGTGCTCTATTTGGGAGCCTCAACCGGAACGACCGTAAGTCATGTATCAGATATAGTGGGAAATAAGGGATTGATATTTGCTGTCGAACCATCTGTTCGCGTTGCGAGAGAATTTTTGGAAAATGTTGCCTCTAGAAGAAAAAATATTATTCCTATTTTAATGGATGCAAGAAGATTTTTACATTATTATTCGTATTTTGGACTGGTGAATGTAGTGTACTCAGATATTGCACAACCAGATCAAACTGATATAGCAATCAATAATTGCAAATGTTACCTAAAGCCCGGAGGCGATTTGATAATAGTCATCAAGACTAGAAGTATAGATGTATTGACAGATCCTAAGTTGGTAACTCAAAACGAAGCTAAGAAACTTGAGAATAATCAATTTCAGATTTTGCAGATTATTAATCTAGAGCCTTTTGATAAGGATCATTCATTAATTCATGCCAAATTTTTAGGCTAGATAGTATAATAAGTCAAACTTTTTATTAGAAAAGCTTTGTTTGAGCACATTCGTTTATCATGTTCTTAACAGGACTCCACGAGAATCTAATGTATTTTTTATTTTCGTTATCAAAAAGATGATTTCTCAGGAATAATTTTGTTGACGGATCAGAGGGATATCCTGAGCCTATTTTTTTACACAAGGTCTCCTCTATTTTCTTAATCTCTCTATCCCTAGTTACCTTGGCAATTATAGATGCAGCAGAGACTATCAAATTGTCTGTGTCGGCCTTGTGAAAACAATATATCTTGACTGACTTGCTTGTCAAATTTTTTAATATCGACTGTTTGAACCGATCGGGGTTTACATCACATGCATCAATAATAATTTTGTCAGCCCTTAAATTGTCTGCGATGATCGTCATAAATCTTGATTCTAGAACGTTCAATTTTTTGTGGTTCACGTAATTATCAATGGTTATAGGATTAATTCTACATACGAAAACAGAAACAGCTGATTTCAAAATCTTGGTATACAAAGTTTCCCTTTTTTGTATTGAAAGTTTTTTAGAATCTGTAATGCCCTCGTTCCTAATACTTTCTAATCCCGTTGGGTCGAACGAGATACCTGCGATCACTAGGGGACCAATCACAGAACCTCGCCCGGCTTCATCAATTCCGCCTAACAACAATCCTATCTATTCTTGTTGAATTCACTAATCCTATATTAATGAAAAACTCGATTACTCTGATAAATGAGCTAGTTTACCGCGTCAAAAAAAGGAAAATGACCATAGATTGGCTACTGATTTCTACCCTCATTCAAGTTATTTATAATAATCCAGATTCTGTTTCCCCTGCTTGAAATCTGCATGTGATAAACTAGATTCTAATCTTTTGGCTTTGATAGTTTGCAGAAAAAAGAAGCCACATGAACTTTTTGAAAGGATGAAATGTAGGAACATAGTGCTAATCCGAGGAATAAATTTGATTTAAAAAATGTTTGATTCAAGTAAACAAGAAAATCCTATATTTAACTTTTTGAATCTTCAATAATTTAATCCTTGTTGAGGTAGATACTTTTCAATTTTATAAAAAATTTACAACAAAAAAATTCAATTCCCCTAAAAATTGAGTCTAGTTCAACAAGAAACAATTTAATGCGATTGTGCAGTCACTCGATCTCTTGCGTAATTAATCCAAACATCTTTTATGAAAAGATGTGTGAATATATCGCAATTTCTCTAAATTATTTTAAAGAGATACAAGAAGGATCATCCTGTTATTCCAAAAGATATTATTAATACATTTGATCTAGGATCCTGGACTGAGAGTACAAAAAGACTATCCAAAGCAAAAGTTCCTCTTTACCGGTAAGAAAGAAAGAAAAGAATCAAAAGGATCTAACAGAAGAGGAAAAGGAATACAACAAAGATCTCTAAAAGAAGGATAATTGTAGTCGAACATACCATCTGCAGGATAATGAATGATGTGTTTAGGAATAGATTAAGAAAGTACGATAAGACATCGGACATAGTATTAGGACTGGTAAACTATAGGATGATGAATTCGTTAGGCTAGTTGGATGATAATGGATAGGAGACGGAGCTAGCCAGTTTTAATTACGCGAGAGATTGAGTGTCTTATGCAAGGAAATTCAAATATGATATTATTTTTTTCATAGGTTGAGATTAAGATTGAATAAATATGGGGTGGACCTCCGTTTATTATTTGGAAAGAATGAAAACCACATATGACTGGTCGAAGATCAAAGAAGGGGAGGTCACACTCTTGGTTCCAACACAAGCCTTAACCCAAAAGGAGCCTCCTAAATTTCCTGCATTCTTTAACCCAGCTGCAAAATTTAACAGAGATATTTCTATTCTGATATACCGACATTACATTGATCAGTCAAGGAAGAATATTTCCTTTGTTGATTCCATGTGTGGGTTGGGGGCAAGAGGTATAAGAGTCGCGAAAGAAATTCCTCAAATTCAGAAGGTGGTTTTTAATGATTTTGATATGCTATCTGCCCAAACTGCGAAAGTTAATGCCGTGATAAACAATGTATACCACAAGTCTGATTTTTATACATCCGAGATTTGTAGTTTCCTATCGGCTAGTGCCAATTTTGGTAATCGCGCGACCATAATTGATTTGGATCCTTTCGGAACACCTGCACCTTATTTGGATTGCATCTTGCGTGGGGTTGAAAATGACGGTATGATCTCAATTACCGCAACCGATACCGCGGTACTGCAGGGTGTTTATCCAAGAGTCTGTTATAGAAAATATTATGGAATACCGTTGAGAACTGGGTATTCTTTGGAAATCGGCACAAGATTGTTACTATCCTGTACTGCCTTAGTTGCTTCTAGGCTTGATCTATACATTAATCCAATATTTGCACACTCATACAGAAATTATATACGAATTTATTGCAAAGTATCAAAAAGCAATTATTTGGCGAATAAAATAACTGATAAATTAGGGTATATACTTCATTGTTTCGAATGCGGATATAGAGGATTGATGAAAAAAACTCCATTTGTCATTGATTGTCCGTTGTGTCAGAAAAAGATGAGGATGAGTGGGCCGTTATGGGTATCTCATATATTCGATAAGAATGTGATTTTCAAAATACTAGCTGAAGTACTTGGATCGGAAGCAAGAATGATGCAGAAATCAAATGTAAAACAAAGTAAGAATCCTATCAAGAGGTTTTTCGAGATTGCATCCAAAGAATTAGATCATATCCCGTATCATTACAATAGTGACGAATTTGGAAAAATTATGAAGAATAGTACTTATCCCCTTTCTAAAATTGTTAGTAAATTAATCTTGGATGGGTATAACACCACCCCGACCATTTTTTCACCGACAGGGTTTAAGTCAGAAGCAAGTATAGGAGAAATCAAGTCTAGTCTTTCTAAACTTTAGTAAACTTGCAGCTTTTGGGTTGATCGATGTCTACAATGTAATCCTTAAGATAGTAATGCTCTCTATTCAAGAATTTGTGCAAATATTCATAAACTTATCAATGTAATTTCCGAATTTGGAACTATTGCGGATTTTGAATATTTACCATTTCTTTCAATTACTAGCTTGTATCCATCCTTGATTCTTTGCAGCGATTTAAATCCCAATTTGTCAGAATAAATTCGAGGAAGACTTGAAATCAAAAAAATCTCATATTTTTCCCTTAACATTTTTAGAAAATTAATGTGCTCCAAATCTTTTGAATATTGATATTTATTCAGTCCAACTAAATCCAGTCTGTTTTCAATGAGTTTAAGCAATGTCCCATTACCCACTCCCCACCGATTTTCTGCTAATAATATTATTATGCCATTGTCACTCACTACGTGGTAATTATTCCACAAAAGGTTTAAACTATTTCCAAGCGTCATTTGGCAGGAATAGTTAGTGTTACCAGAAATGAATGCGGATTTTGAAGTTTCAGAGGTTAATTGTGTTATTGACTTAAATCTTTCAATGGCTTGGTTAAAAGAATTTGAAAGGTCTCCTATGAAAATCGAGTCAATTCCTTCATTATTAGAAATTACGTGTATTGACTGAGAAGCAACTTTAGATGTAACTTCTATAGCCAACTTAAGAGGTTCACTGTATTTACCAGGTTGAGGTAACGAATCAAATATGAACGCGTAGACTTGGTTCATTTCATCTGGATAGCATTCCCTCAATAGTCTGACTGGGGACCCAGTATAACCAAAGACCGGATCATATTCGATCCTGTCTATCAAGATGGTGTTATTAAATTTGTTTATTTTCTCCAATACTTCCTCGCTGGCAAGTCTACCAATGCTAATGCCATTTTCATTAAGCTGTTGTTTTGCTCTTTGGGGAATGGATTTTGAAAGTATACAGTACTCAATATTTTCAATTTTCAGTTCTTTGGACATGTTTTGGATAAGTGTCAATATTGGTAGCATGAAGAAGAATGGGCTCGTAATCAGAATCAGAGTTGACTCTTGAATCACTATCTTGTTTTGTATTTCATTTTCTAATTTCTTCAAATCTAACTTATTCATCGAAGGTCTAAGTATGTGAGAAATATTCTCATATTTGATATCTAATATAATTTCTGAATCGCCATAACCTAACCATATTTCCGGCATAATAGAATATTTAGCAGTGAGTAACATATAAAATCAAAGATTATCTAATTAGGAGCAGTTGAACGAAAATGATAAATTACAGATGGAGGAGGATCTCATACTCTTTTTATTCGATAGAAATGCCATCAAGATTGGAGATTTTACACTATCAAGTGGTAGAAAGAGCCATTTTTATTTGGATTTGCGAATTCTGCAGAGTTATCCATTGTATTTCAGAAAGACCATATCCTTACTGAAAGACCTTATCTACTCACAAATTGGCTTTGAGAGTTTTGATTATATTTGCTCTGTGCCAACTTCAGGAACCATCTTTGGCTCAGCTCTTTCTTACGAACTCTTTAAACCTCATATTTACGTGAGGAAGGATCTTAAGAGCTATGGTACTCAGAAAAAAATAGAAGGAGCATTAGAACCAAATTCAAAAATATTATTTGTGGATGATGTAATTACAACCGGACAATCTATATTATCGGGAATAGAATCATTGCCCAATCATGCAGTTTTGGGTGGAGTAGTTGTTCTGGTCGATAGAAATCAAGGGTCTCAAGATTTGTTTAATCAGTTTGGATTAAAGATAAAAAGTGTAATCCCAATCTTCCGGATTATCAAAATCTTGAATGATAACGCTAGGATTGATAAGAACGAATACTTTAAAATTAAAGAGGAGATCGCAGATTCTTAACTTTCGTATATCATTAAATTCTTTTCTTCCAAAAGGGTATGCAAGTTGGTAACTGCCCTATATACTTCAGTTTCTTTTTTTGCACCGGTGCAAACAAGCTTACCACTTGCAAATAACAAAATTACGGTTTTTGGATCTAACATCCTATGGATCAATCCTGGAAATTGCTCGGGCTCGTACATACTTCTTGGCAATATTCTGGCTGCTAGCTCCAAATGGATTTTACCTCCTAAACTTGCTGAAGCGACAATATTCTGAATTTCAATAATTGGATCATTTTCCACAGGAATTCCACCCTTACGTAACTTTTGAACAACACTTCTTACTGCCTTAATGGCTTGCTCTTCTGATTTTGCCCCGGTACAAACCATCTTCCCTGAACTAAAAATTAACGTAGCAGTTTTGGGGGCTTTTAATCTAAAAACTAGTCCTGGAAATTGATCTGGATGATATTCTACATCGGGAAATATCTGTGTAATCAAGTTTAAATTTATAGTTTGATTGACCGTTGCAGATGCCACAACGTTTTCTATACTTACCATTGGTTTTGTTTGGGGCATAATTCGTTTCCTTGGGGGTATATAAATACTCGATATAAATATACCTTTATGTGATATTGTCAAGTTTGATCAATACCAATCTTTTTTATTTTCTTCAAGAAAATATTTCACTATTTTTAAAAATAACTAAAATAAAAATAATTATTGATATGAAAATTAAAATAAATCTATTAAAGTAATCTTTACGTGTAATTATTATATATAAATAAACAACCTTGATTTTTACCCTCCTATTATTCAAAAAGATATAAAAAAATGATCAAGATGGTTAATCGAAACCTGAATTTCTTGCATTATACATTTTAAATACCGATTTCAAAAATGAATAATATGTCTCAAAAAACTAGAATTGATAGGGATTCATTGGGTGAAGTGGCCGTCCCAGAAAATGCATATTATGGTCCATTCACTACAAGAGCAAAGGAACAATATCAAATAACAAAACTCCAACCACATAGGAACTTTGTAAAGGCATTCATTATGATCAAGAAAGCGGCTGCTGTAACAAACCGAGACCTTGGCGTGTTGTCGTCTCAAATTGCCAATGCAATAATAAGTAGCTGTGATGAAATTTTGGCAGGGAAATTATCTGATCAATTTGTAATCGAGACCCTTAATTCGGGAGCAAGCACAGCTTTTAATATGAATTGTAATGAGGTAATTGCAAACCGGGCACTAGAGATCCTTGGCAAACCAAAGGGTTCTTACGAAATAATCAGTCCAAACGACCATGTGAATATGTCCCAGTCGAGTAACGATACCTCTCCTACAGCCATTCATATTTCTATAATCATGAATTGTCAAGAGTTACTAAAATCATTGGACCTATTGATCCATTCCATAGAAAAAAAGGCAATTGACTTTAAAGATGATATAAAAATTGGTAGAACTCACTTGATGGATGCAATCCCAGTCACCATGGGGGACGAATTTAGTTCATACCTGTTTGCACTAATAAAATCAAAAGAATTTATCAGCAGATCTTTGGAACAACTCTACTATGTCGCCCTTGGAGGCACAGCCGTAGGAACGGGCGCAAATACACCAAAAGGTTATCAACCCCTTGTGGTTGAAAATTTAGCCAATATTTCTGAACTGCCATTAAAGCCGTCGCCTAACTTATTCTATTCTCTACAAAGTAAGCTTGATGTAGCGAATTGTTCCTCTGCGATAAAAAATTTTGCCATCGAATTGACAAAAATGTCAAACGATTTTAGGTTGATGGCTTCAGGCCCTATGGCGGGATTTGCGGAAATCACTATTCCAGCTGTTCATGCAGGGTCCTCAATAATGCCAGGAAAAGTCAATCCTTCTCTTTCTGAAACGCTGAATATGATTTGTTTTATAGTAATTGGAAATGATCTTTCAGTCACCATGGCATCTCAGGCGGGACAGTTTGAATTAAACGTCATGCTTGGAGGGATGGTTAAGTCAGTGTTAGATTCCACAGACATGCTCACTAATTTTCTACCTATATTTTCTAAGAATATGGTTGATGGAATACAATCAAACAAACAGAAACTTCAATTAAGTGTCCAGAAGAGCCCTGTGTTGGTAACATTATTGAATCCAATAATAGGCTATCTTAAAGCAGCTGAAGTTTACAAGGAAGCAATGTCAAGCAACAAAACCATTAAAGATGTAATAATTGAGAGAAAATTAATGAGTGAGGAGGAATTCGATAAGGCATTATCCAAGGAAAGACTTTTAACATGATCAATTCCCGCTGTCTTATTTCTTAATTGAAGCGTGAAATTCACAAATATCACAATGCTTGAATTGTTCACCATCCAGATGATTGAAGTGTACTCCGCAGGTCATACATGTATGATGAGAATCCTCATATCCATCAGAAGCCACAAAATTGTTACTAGTTAAGCTTGGGCTTTTGCAATTTATACATCTGCAATTGCATTCCATATATATTTTCAAGAATCTCATCATAAAAAATGTATTGTTTAAATTATGCAGACTCTAAGTACACCGATACAATTGAAGAAAATTATTCCCCCTTGGTTTTCATTTCTATTTCTAATCTTAATGTTGTTATCTTCAGTAGCCTATAAAGAAATTGAAAATGTCCTAGCTCAAGAGCAAAAACAAAATCAAACATCTTTGGTGACGGTAGGAGGTGTTAATTTAATAACTAGTCTTTCTACGACTCCTGATGCTCAGTCTAAGGGATTGGCAATTAGAGATTCCCTCAATGAAAACGAAGGAATGCTATTCATATTTGAGACTCCACAAAAATACTCTTTTTGGATGAAAGACATGAAATTTCCGATAGACATTATTTGGATTAACCAAGATGGCAAGATCGTTCACATAGAAAAAAATCTTCCTCCCTGTATCTTCTTGCTTCCGTGTCCGTCCTATGCACCAAATGACGATTCATTGTATGTATTAGAAGTTGTCTCCAATTTTACAAACAAATTTGACATAAATGTCGGTGACTCGGTCGACTCTAAAGTCATAAAATAAGGTCATCGTTAGAATTTTAATGCTAGGATTTGAAACTGTCAACGAGCTTCTTGTGGTAGCTACAGAGACACTGAAATCCTAAATCTTGGCCATTTGGTATGACTTGAATTTTTTTTAATTGCTTTACAGAATAAATTGATTTTAGAAAATTAAAGCAAGTTTCACAGACATACATATCTAAACAATATGGCAGTGGGCAATTAATTTGTTATTTTAGTTTGATGATTTATGAAAAAGCTAGAGGTTTATTGTTATATTTGTGCATATTAATGGATTTGTATCAATTATCAGCCGCCATCGAGAAACCCATTCTACTGGGAAATAATTATAGAGAATAAGATTGTCATCTATTCTAAGTCATCTATTAATCGTTATTCTTTGGCCATCTCAATTTACATAATCATCATCATAATTCTGCTGTCAATGTAATGAGCATTTTTGTCTAAAGGATCGGTTCTAAATCCAACTTTAAGAATTACAACGAAAACATTTTTTTCTTGGCTCGCCACATTTAGGCAAATACTTGTCAAATCTCAATAATTTTCCAGTACAGTAATTTACTAAGAGCGCAATAGAAATTCTTATTGTTGATGTTATTGGGCGCTGCTAACTTAGGCGTCTGGCACCTCCTTGTTGTGTATTTTTACAAATAGATTCAACCAGTTTTTGACATGGTCTAGTTTACACTTCTCTTTACTACATGGAAAGTAATCGTCAAATCCTTCAGTTCGATCCTTGATGTACTGCATAGTTCTTTCAATCAGACTTTTCTCAAACGAAGAATTGATATGGTGTTTTAGTTTTAGGAATCTACAAGCCATTGGGTACCAGGTTCCACCGTCTGTTGATACGACATGTTTTCCGTGAATCTTGATCAGACCTGAAATAAATCTCTCTGCGATAAGCATGTTCCTCTCCTTGGATTTATTAGCTAAGAAAGAGTGCGAGAATTTGCCTATTTTCTGGTTCGATTGCTGCCCATAACCAGGAGTATTCTGAGCCGACTTTTATTAATGTCTCATCAATGAGGTATTCTGATATTTTTGTTCTTCTTGTTGAAACCTTTCGAGGTTTATACCTTTGAATCCAATTCCAAATTGCAACGTGACTTCTATTGATAATATGTAAAAAGGACAATGCCTTGGCAGTATTTCTAAGCGATAAGCCTAGAAAGTACAAATACAGACCATAGTAAATATGCTCTGAAGATGTTTTATTTCTTTTACTTAACATAACAGAAATAGAGCGTCTTTAAGCTAAAGATTTATCGTTAAGTTAACAGGGCCTGTTATTGTATGTTAACACTTAAAAATAGGTAGCATTGTAAAAGAAGATATCATGGCTGCCCGCAAAAGTACAACCAGAAAAATAAGACTATTGAAAAAAATTAAACAAAATAGACCGGTGCCAGCCTGGATTATTATTCGGACACACCGACATGTTAGAACAAATCCAAAAAGAAGGTCATGGCGCAGATCAGATGTGAATATAGGATAAAAAGGGGGATAATGTAAAATGTCAACAGTTGAGGATACACTCGCAAGAATATATACAATAAATTTCAGTAAAGCATGGTTAACACCAAAGCATAAGAGAACAGATAGAGTAGTTAACATGATTAAAGAATTTGCTATAAAACATATGAAAAGCTCACAAATTAAAATTGATCAAGAGCTGAATCGATACATTTGGGAAAGAGGCAAAACTAATCCCCCACGAAAGGTGAGGGTTAGAATAGTGAAAGATGAAGACGATCAGGTTATAGTTTCTCTATATGAGGATATTGTCATCGAATCAGATTCTCAACCTAAAATTGAAACATCAGAAAAGGTCGAAGTGGAAGATGATAATGTTGCAATTGAAGAGAGTGGACCGGAAAAAAAGAAATAACAATGTCATAATTTAATCTTGAATTATATTCAAATAATTTTTTATTTTTAGAATCAACAACAAATTCAGAAATAAAACTCTGATTGTGGTTTTATAGTTTTATATTTATTTTATATCTTTTTAAAGTATCAATATCAATTATTGGATCTTTTGTTAACTAAAGCAGATCCTGATTCGATATCTTTGAAATAAGGTAATTGAATATCATCCATTGCTATTTCAGGTTCAAAATCTAAAATATTTTTCTTCGGAATTAAAAAGTTCAGGGGATCGTATCCTGATATGATATCTTTATTTGTTTTCACCAAGATATGACATTTGGGAGTATCATTTCCTCCTTCTAGTATGTTTACTTCTCGTTCAGCTTCCGAAAGTATATTATTGGCTGTCTCTATTACATTTTTCATTACTGAAATTTTTTCAGTAGGCTGATATAAATAGAGAGAGCATTTTTGTATGCTACTAATATCGATTTTTTGTGTCAGTTGAGCCATTGTTTCTACAAAGGCATTCTTTATACCCTTTGTAGATTTACTAGACGCAACATAATTTAATTTTTCTGGAAAACTCTTGATCACTGATTGAACTATTATATCGACTATTGCTGTATTTGTAATCTTGTAGCATTGTTCAATGGAAATATCGTTATCGTTCCTTATTATTGCATTGTTATCAATTACTATTATACTATTAACGAATTTACATAAGAAAGAAAGAGATACTCCACAACGAAATAACTTTTCTTTCTCAAATCCAAAGGGTAGTATAGTTAAGCAAATTATCTCTCTATTTATATTGTTCTTTAGCATTTGAGATAAAACTGGCAATACTGCTGAGCCAAACTTGGAAGCCAAGTTCCCTACAATGATAATAGATTGGGATTGGTTAACCTTTGATAAAATATCTTCTGTCGCTTCCGATAATGCTTTTCTAATTTGATCCAGAGATGGATTAATTCTGGACGGAATAGCTATTTCAATTTTATTATCAAAATCTAGTCCGGTCGAGGAATGATTCTCCAAAAGAAGATAATCTAAATTTACTTTATTCAATACTTCAATTGTTATATTTATCCCTGCATTCCCAACACCGATAATACACGTATTCAAACTATTAGCATTCTTCAATCGTCATTAACAAACCTTAGTCGATAGATAAAAGTGTTGTGAGACCACTTATGAGCGTAGGCTACACCGGTATTGCGTTTAAGACATGATTTGAACAGGCTATTACTCTGACTCTGACCCTTTTGCCTATGAAAGGGTTGTCAAAACATAATATACTATTCTTATAAGGACCAGTTTTGATAACCATATTTTCTTCCTTTTGATCCGTATATTTGTGATAGACCTTTGATTCTTCTATTCTTGAATTATAATTGGTTTGGTTCTTTCCTTTCAAAAATGCCTCATCAGGATCACGTTCTAGAATTATTGATTTGTAATAATCATTTCTCCCCTTCAATTTTCCGTTTTCAATTTCGTTAATGAGGATCTCTCCTTCCCAATTAATCCACTTGGAATTTCTCCTTTTTGCTATTCCCTTGATTAAATTATGCAGCCTTTCTGATCTAACTGAAATTATGTCGTCATCGACCTTTTTTAATTTCGAAGCGGCAGTTCCGGGCCTAGAACTGAATTTCGATGAATTAACAATATCGGGATCTATAAATGATATTAAATCTAAAGTCTGTTCAAAATCTTCATTGGTCTCTGAGGGGAATCCGGTAATAATGTCTGTTGCAATTGTGATTTCTGGAATCTTGTCTTTCAATTTCGTGATAAGGTCTTTGGTTGTATTAATCGTGTGTCCTCTTTTCATTTTCCTTAAGATTCTTTCACTACCGCTCTGGATGGGGATGTGGATGAATTTAAAAAGCTTTTCACTTTCTGAATAAAACGTCGATAGATCCTTTATCATTCTGGTCAGATACATTGGGTTCATCATTCCAAGTCTTATCTTAAATTCTTGGTTTATTTTTTCGCAGCTCCTTAACAAATTTATTATGTTAGTCCCAATGTCCAATCCATAACATCCATTGTCCGTGGATGTAAGCCAAATCTCTTTACTCCCATGTTCTAAATCTTCTCTTATTTGTTTAACTATCTGGCCAATTCTATAACTCCTTAGATTACCCTTCGCAAGCTTTGTTTGACAAAAGGTACATTCGCTTAGACAACCAGTTGAGATTTCAACGATACTAATTATAGGACTGATCTGGAACTTGGGCATATTTATTTTTTCTATATTTGAATCCACTAGGCTTGATACAGTTTGTCCACCCAACGCCGCATGAGCGACCTCGACTACCTTATCAATGGAATTTGGTCCAATTAAGCTTGCGTGGCTATTAGCAGATTTTACTAAACTCTCATCAGCTGCCGGCAAGCAGCCAGCAATAATCAATGGTTTATTAGTATTAGTCAAATATTTAATCCGATGAATCATTTTATGTTCAGTAGAATTTTTTACCGAGCATGTTACTATCAAATTAATACTAGAGTTCTCTGGATTCTCCGCCAACCTGAATCCCCGTAGTTTTAGCTGTCCCGCCATCATTTCTAAATCAGCAAAATTGGCTGAGCAACCATAACCTTCGATCCAGAAGCTGGGTCTTTGTTGATACTCATCATTTTTGGGTTCATCATCTGTTCTATATCCAGCATTTTTCCTAATTCTTTTTTTAGAAGGTATTTCTGTTCTTTTTAAGAGTTTAATATGGTCAATTAATTGTGGCTTTAAAGAAATGAAAATTGATGAGCCATCTATTGTTCTGTGGGTTGTAATAGATCTCAATCTCACTTCTTGGTTGAATCGAATTGAGAAATATACCTTTTCCTTAACAACCTGCTAGAACCTTGTGCGTTGTGATTAGTTAATATATATCTCTCCAGACCGAAAACGTACTTTAGTCATGAATATTCTTAATAATTGCTATGTAGTGACGAAACAAATCTTTATCATTGCGTATATGACAGGATTCCTTTGGTTAAGAAGGAATCCTCTGTCATTAATATTCACGGCCATTTCTCCATTTTCATTGTTGTTCATATTATTTGTAGTAAGTAGTGGTGAATACGTACAGTTTGCCGTTGCTGGCAGTCTGGTTATGGCGCTAGTAGGCTACGGATTGGCTTTAGGTCAAGATATTTCATTTTACAAAATTGAATATAAAATGCAAGACGTATTTGTTGCCTCTCCAGTTTCTTCCATAACTTATATGCTGGGATTGGCTTTGTCACAATTACTATATGGGCTACCTGCACTGCTGGTTTTGCTCTCACTTGCCGTATATTTTTCAGTTTCTTTAAATTTCATTCCTTTGTTATTATTAAATGTCTTTCTCATTTGGGGGACTATGTCTTCCATAGGATTTTTCTTGTCTTCTCACATGCTGCATATGCGAAATGCCACTCAGCTAATTTCTTTCGTAAACGTTATTATTGCTATTTTACCTCCAGTTTTTTATTCAATAGAAAAATTGCCCTTAGATTTACAATTCATATCATATTTTGTTCCCACCACTCATGCCTCATTGATGTTGCAATATTCAATGGGTTTTCCAGTACCTCCGGGTTGGACCATCTCATTAGGATTATTTGTCCAAATTGCATACTTTGCTTTTTTTATATTGGTGGCAAAGAAAAAGGCCTTGTGGAGAGAAAATTAGGGGACAATGGGTGAAATGTATGCTAAAACTCTTGCTTTAGTCCAATTATTGTTTATTCTGTTCAAATATTCTTCTAGTGGAATCGACCAATTTAACTACATCTTTCTTATCATTTGCGTTTGAAAAAGCTCCCATCTTCCCTGGCAAGAAAAATATATCATGTTTAGCCATTAGTGCCAGATTATAATTAATTAATATCTCCCTATCGCTTAGTGCTGCATCAACAGCATTGTCTATCCTCTCTGTCTTTTCATTCAGGAAATGAACCATGAATAATGAACCAATTCCTGTAACTTGGACTCTTATTCCAAGCTCAACGAATAATTTTGTCAATTCGCTTCTTGCAGTTTCTCCAAGACCATTGATTCTCTCATAGATTCCTGGATTTTTTCTTAGCTCTTTCAAAGTATGATATCCAGCCTTCATAGTCAATGGGTTTGCTGAAAATGTACCTCCCCCAATCGAACAGTATGAAGATTTATTATTGTCCACAGTTGCGTCTGCCAATTTCATTATTTCTTTCTTCCCACAGACAGCTCCAATGGGAAGTCCTCCGCCAATAATTTTGCCCAATGTAAAAAGGTCAGGGTCTAATTTGAATATGTTCATCGCACCATCAAAGGCAAATCTGAATCCAGTAACTATTTCGTCTAGTATGAAGAGGCTTTCGTTCCTTTTAGCAAACTCTTGTAGTCCGAGTAGATACCCGTCCTGAGGAGGAATGCATCCTGCTCCACCCAGAATCGGTTCGACAATAATCGCTGCAAGGTCATCCTTAATAGACTCTAACACCTTGATGGATCTTTCTAAATCGTTAAATTGTAATGATTCAATAAAGTGACCCTCATCTTCAATTAGTCCCATACCTTCATCCGCCTCATAAGGATAATTCACAGATTGCAAGAGGTTTGTATTAAAACCATGCCATCCACCCTCTACTTTGGCAATCACTCTTTTACCCGTCGCAGCCCTGGCTAAACGAATTGCATACATGGTCGCTTCTGAGCCAGTACTACAGAATCTTAAATTCTCCGCCAGGGGTATGGCCTTATGAATTTCATTACCTAGTTTCCAACTTGCTTTATTTGCAGTCCCATAGAGAGTACCTTTACCAACTTGCTTCTTTAATTTCGATGTCACGATCTCCGGAGAATGTCCAAGGATGAGAGCCCAGTGACCATTCCAAAAATCCAAATACCTGTTTCCATCAATGTCAAATAAATATTTACCACGTGACTTGATGGTAAAAAAAGGATAAGGTTTAAAGTATCGAATATTATGATTTATTCCCCCGGGAAAAATGTCTCTGGATTTGAAATACAAATTCATGGATTCAAATGTCTTACTCTTATACAAATCCGCATAGTCTTCATATTTCATATGTAATTTATTGTCCCTTCTCAGAATCTTTTATATGTTTTTAAATTTTAGATTGAGATAATAAATTATTCAAAGATATTCTAGAAGGATTATTTTATTCAGTAATCTATTTTATATTCGATCAAAATTTAATGAAAATCAGAGTACCTTTTGCCGTGTCCAGAATTAATTGACTTATTAGCAAAATAAATATCATTATTATTGTTAATCTAAGAACAAGATTTATATTAATATTTTTTTGATTGTAAATAGAACGTATCCAAGATAAAAGGCGGAGTCGGTAATGAATTTGGCAGATGCCACAATGTGATTTATAAACTTCCAGCTGCGCTCATACCATTGTAAAGCTACAAAATGAAAAAATAGGGGGATTCGATCAAAAAATCAGTGCTGACCTGATGGATTGAATCTGACATGGGAATGATCAGATAGACTAGAAATTTATATTACGATACTAATAAAAGTTAACAGTATGTTTTAGTTAAGATTTTGATCAACTGCTAAATTATGGATTCTCATAATTATGGGTTTGAATCAGAAGCATAGAAGACGTTTTGTTAAGTTAATGTTATGTACCTTGGAGTATTATTATTTTACGTAATAGAAAATTCACTTGTATTTTGCATAAAAACAACATACAAATCTAGTTTTTCGATCGTACTCTTTCTCTTTATTGTTAATCTGAAATAGAAT
>NZ_CP167090.1:1105000-3209394 GCF_054408505.1 Candidatus Nitrosocosmicus sp. R
AGGAAAACTCCAATTGAATAAGGATATCAACAACATGTAGTAACACATTATCGCGGATTTCAAAATAGATTATATTCGCGTAATAACAATGCAGTCATAATAATAAACAAAATTTCAGTTGATTGTTATAGTGCAATATGTGTGTTATAGTTGTAGGTAAACAGCAAATAATCTTTCATACATACGAAATACCAATACCAACCAAATTGAATTAGACTTTTCTACCACAAGTGGAACTAACTAACTAACTAACTAACTAGATAACTAATAACAAACAAAAGATCCAAAGGACAAAGAAAGAAACTCCAAATAAAAAAGTAATTAATTAATTAATTAATTTATTAATTAATTTATAACTACTGGACTGGTGCAAAGACGCCGATTGGTGGATGACTCGGCTTGATAAGCGATGAAGGACGTGGCAAGCTGCGATAAGCCTGGGTTAGGTGCATGCGACCGACGACCCCGGGATTTCCGAATGAGGTCTCTCTATACACTCCCATGCTTTAGCTAGGGAGAGCAAACCGTCCGAAGTGAAGCATCTGAGTAGGACGAGGAAGAGAAATCAATTGAGATTCCGTTAGTAGCGGCGAGCGAAAGCGGAATAGCCCAAACTGAATCTGTTATGGTAACATGATAGAGATGTGGTGTTACGGGTATGACGTATAGGATCCTGTAATCGAAGCCAAAGTGTACTGGAAAGTACCGGAATAGAGGGTGATACCCCCGTAGGCGAATGAGAGCAGGATTCTGTCATATTCAGAGTAACTGGCCTTGGCAGTGGCCAGTGAAGATGGGTGAAAGTAGCATCCAAGGCTAAATATTCATCAAGACCGATAGAATACTAGTACCGTGAGGGAAAGTTGAAAAGTACCCCGGAAGGGGGGTTAAAAGCGCCTGAAACCAATCGGTTACAGACGTGTATGGCTCGAAAGGATTTCTAGAGTCATACGTTCCGTCTAGAAACACGGGCCAGGGAGATTGCTGTCATGGCAAGCTTAACCTTTAACAGAGGGAAGGCGAAGGGAAACCGAATTTGCGCATTTTTTCATTTGAAAAAAGAGGCAATGGATCTGAAAGGGTCTTGAGTCATGGCAGTAAGGCTAGAAACCGGACGATCTAGTCCTGGATAAGACGAAGGTGAGCGAAAGCTCGCTGGAGGTCTGCAAGGGTCCTGACGTGCAAATCGGTCCCCTGATCTGGGATTAGGGGTCAAAAACCAATCTAGTCCGGTGATCGCTAGTTCCCACCGAAGTGGATCGCAGTCCTGCCTTAGCTGAGATTGCTTGTACTGTAGAGCACCGATCGGGCGGTAAGGGCTCGAAAGAGCTCGCCATCCATTCGAACTCCGAATGTGCAAGCGTCGTAGAAGCTAGGAGGCGGGTTTATGTGGGGTAAGCCTCATAACCGAGAGGGGGACAACCCAGACTAAAGTTAAGGTCCCCAAATGTCTACTAAGTGTCAAACCAAAGGGTGTTTTCGAGCAAAGACAGCAGGAAGGTAGGCTCAGAAGCAGCCATCCTTCAAAGAGTGCGTAACAGCTCACCTGCCGAGCTCGAAAGCCCCGAAAATGTACGGGGCTCAAGTAGACTACCGATACTTTAGACCACCGACGATGTCGGTGCGTGGTAGGTGGGCGTAGTGTTTGGGTAGAAGCTGGGCTGTAAAGTCCAGTGGACCGAACTACTAGTGCAGATCCTGGTGGTAGTAACAGCATAGCCGAGTGAGAATCTCGGCGACCGCATGGGCAAGGGTTTCCCGGCAATGCGTCATCAGCCGGGAGTTAGCCGGTCCTAAAAACAACCTCAACAGAATTGTTTGAATGGGAAACTGGTTAATATTCCAGTGCCTTGAAAGTTCGTTATTCACCTCTTCTGTCGCTTCCGGATAGGGTAAGCAGAACCGTCGTTCTGTCTAAGTATTCTAGCTTTGAGGAGTGCCGTAATGGCGAGAATTAAAGCGAGATACCAATGGCCTTCTGCAAGGAGGGTTTACTTGATTCCAGGAGACAATGAAAGCAGAAATAGGAAGATACTTTCAAGACCGTACCGAGATCCGACACTGGTGCCCTGGATGAGAAGTCTAAGGTCTATCGGGTATACCGTATGGCAAGGGAACTCGGCAAAATAGCTCCGTACCTATGGTATAAGGAGTGCCTGCAGTTTTTACGAGGAGTAGGGACTGCAGGTCGCAGTGACTAGGGGGTCCCGACTGTTTAATAAAAACACAGGTGGTCGCTAGTCCGAAAGGATGTGTATGGCCTCTGTATCCTGGCCAGTGGCGGTACCTAAAACCTGGGTTCAACTGGGCTAAGGGCCGCTAAACGCCGGGAGTAACTCTGACTCTCTTAAGGTAGCCAAATGCCTTGTCGGGTAAGTTCCGACGTGCATGAATGGAACAACGAGGGCCCCGCTGTCCCTGCCTACAACCCGGTGAAGCCACATAACGGGGACGAACAGTCCCCGAACCTCTGTCGGGGAGAGAAGACCCTGTGGAGCTTTACTGCAGCCTGTTGTTGCGATATGGTGTCAAATGCAGAGAGTAGCTGGGAGCCGTTATGGTCAGTTCTCCGGGACTGATCTAGGCAAAAGTGTAACACCAGCCATTTGTTACCGTATCGCTAACCTGTTTAACAGGGACATCGGCAGGTGGGCAGTTCGGCTGGGGCGGCACCCCCTTGAAAATGTATCGAGGGGGCCCAAAGATTGGCTCAGGCGGGACAGAACTCCGCCGGTGAGGGCAAAGCCAAAAGCCAGTCTGACTGGATTCCCAATGATACGGGATTCAGAGGCGAAAGCCGGGCTTAGCGATCCATCATGTCCTCACTATTGGGGGCTGGTGGTGACAGAAAAGTTACCCTAGGGATAACAGGCTCGTCGCGGGCGAGAGCTCCCATCGACCCCGCGGTTTGGTACCTCGATGTCGGCTCTTCCCATCCTGGTTCTGCAGCAGGAGCCAAGGGTGGGGCTGCTCGCCCATTAAAGGGGAACGTGAGCTGGGTTTAGACCGTCGTGAGACAGGTCGGTCTCTGCCTGACAGGGGCGTGGTTGTCTGAGGGGAAGTTGCCCCTAGTACGAGAGGAACAGGGCAGCGCAGCCTCTGGTTTATCAGTTGTCCGACAGGGCAAGCTGAGCAGCTAAGCTGTTTAGGATAACTCCTGAAAGCATCTAAGGAGGAAGCCTTTCCCGAGAAAAGACAACCTTCCGTAAGGAGGAGGGCGGCCATAGAAGATGGCGTTGATGGAATGGAGGTGTAATTATCAAGCCTTCGGGCGAGATATTCAGCCTGCCATCACCAATAGCCCAACGCACCTGATCTGTAATTAAAAAATTACAACCGACAAGAAAATTAGTGAATTAATACACTATAACACATTTATCTGGTACTATTAACAAGATTTTGAAAATTTTGTTCATGACTATATTGTGCGTAAAGAGTAGTGTCGTATATTGGAATCAATTATTTGTGATGCTATAGTTATTGATATCTCTACTATTCAACGGAGTTTTTCTAATTGTATCTATATATTTATTTACATTGGGATAATAATTTTTATCACATATCGAATACATTTGAGTTCCTACTAACGAGATTTTAATATTAGTAAGTACGATATAAACATCTAAATATCAATCTTATGCTAAATTCTCGTTATATTGAAAAGTATTTGTATATCCCATAAGGAAGATGTTGATGGGATAGTTTCCGCTGCGTTACTACAAAACGCTTTGAAGATTAGGAACATATTTTTGGTAGATTATCCAAATTTATTGAATTCCTTAGACTATACCATATCTCTATGTCATAAGAATAGAAAATTCTCAAGAGTTTTTATTTGTGATGTTGGTCTAAACAAAAAGAATCAAAACTTATTTATAGACAAGTTAAAGATCCTGCTTCTTAGAAATATAGAAGTTATCTATATAGATCATCACTATCTTGAGGTGGAAATAAGAAGAGAGCTGGAATCAATTGGAGTGAAACTAATTCATGATATCAATGATTGCACTTCTGTTCAAATTTATCATCTAGTTAGAACAAAATTAAGCAGTGGGTTTGCGTTTTACGCTGCTGCAGCAGCGTTAACGGATTATATGGAGTCAAATCCAAAGGCAAGTTTATTAGTTAGTAAATATGATCGAACGTTCTTAATGTTGGAATCGTGTTTCTTATCATATATCATATCTTCTTCGCAAAAGAATATCGACTTTCTAAAGTTTATCTCTAGAGCGATATCCAAAGGTAAAATGCCGCATGAGATTAAGAATGGATTTAGATTGGTCAGGGAGTTTTGTGAGAAGATTAATAAAGCAATTACCATAGTAGAAGAGCAATCTAAACACTTGAACAATATCTCATATTTTGAACATAATTTAGAGTTGTCTTCAAGCATGATAGTAAATTTCGTTTTGGGTATTACGGGTAAGAAGGTTGGAATAGCATTTAAATTAAAATCAAATATTAATTCATATATTCTTTCTATTCGTGGATCTAAGGAATGCAAGATTCATCTGGGGATGATAGTAAACAATTTGTCTGCGGAATTAAATGGTAGCGGAGGTGGGCATGATAAAGCATGCGGAGCTGTAATACCTACAGAGAATTTCAATAAATTTTTAGATAGATTAGATCAAGCAATCATCTAACCATATCCAAAAAACTATTTAATCAATATTTGATTTATAACATAGATTCCGATATGACCAGAATAGGAGAGATATATCGTAGGGTGCATGGTAGATTAGTTGAACGACCGACTAATTTTAGTTGGGTGATCCCACAAAAGTTGGCTGGTAGTGGCTTGCCATCATCTTATGATCAACTCACATGGCTTGCGTCTAATAATATAAAAAGTTTGGTTACTGTCAGAGAGATTCCCTTACCAGAAATTTGGATTCAAAAAGTGAATTCTCAAAACCACGAGTTAGAAAATTATTTTTTGAAAACAGATGATTATAATGCACCAACTATCGACGAAATTCATGAAGTGGTGGATTATATCGAAAAAAAGATCGAAGGAAATAAGCCCGTATTGGTTCACTGTGCTGCAGGAAAGGGAAGGACAGGAACCATCTTGGCGGCATATTTGATAAAAAAGGATGGGTTGACTCCATATGAAGCAGTAAAGAAATTGAGACTAATGAGACCTGGATCAGTTCAATCAGAACGACAATCTATGGCCATTGAACACTATCATAGATTCCTTAACCAATAAATTTAGTACTATTAATAAAACTGCAAAATTTAAATTGACTCAAAAGTTCCATATCTATTGACGATTAACATGATGTTCAATTCCTTACAAGATTATCGAGTTAGAATAAATAAAAAGATGAAAGTGATTATAGTATTTCTAGCATCATTTTTTATCATCACTTCTCTATTTTCTGTTAATACTTTTAATTCTGTCCCATTCGTTAGTGGGTCGGAAGATAACCTAACTTTAGACTTCGATCAAATGGCCACCCGCGATAGTCCCGATCTTACCACCAGAGAATATAGTAATTCGCTACCTGATCTTTTTGATAGGGTCGAGAAATCAGTGGTTCAGATAACTGAACCGGGGAACACCCAAGCTACCGAACCTAACCAGTCAAGATTGGGATCTGGATTTGTATATGATAAATTAGGACACATTGTTACTAACTTTCATGTGGTAGATGGTTCAAAGAATAATAAAGTCTACGTAACATTTCTGGATGGAGTATCATATGAAGGTGATATTATAGGAACCGATCCTTATTCAGACCTCGCCGTTCTTAAACTTTCTGAAGTGGATAAGAATATTAGTTCCAAATTGGTCCCATTAGAATTGGGTAATTCTTCTACGATTCGAATCGGACAAAAAGTTGTAGCTGTTGGAAACCCTTTTGGATTGTCGGGATCTTTATCTGAAGGCATTATCAGTGGTCTTGGAAGGCTAATGCCAGCTGGCTATAATGGTGGATCCCCGCAAAATCCGTTTGATAAACCCCAGATAATGAAATCAGTTCCGTCATTTTCAATACCTGACATCATTCAAACAGATGCCGCCATAAATCCCGGTAACTCAGGAGGTCCACTAATTGATATGAATGCCAATGTTATCGGAATTAATACGGCTATTTTCTCCAATACTGGGGTTTATTCTGGGATCGGATTTGCCATTCCTTCTAATTTTCTGACAAAAATTGTACCCCTCTTAATAAAAAACGGAGAATACGATCATCCATACATTGGGGTAAATGGATTTGATATAACTCCAGAGATAGCAAAATTATTGAATTTGCCTGAAGCTGTGGGCTTTTTAGTGATCAACGTTACAGATGATAGTCCTGCCAAACTAGCTGGGTTACTAGGAGGCAATAAAAGCATGGTAATAAACGGATTGCCTATCGAACTTGGTGGCGATATAGTTACCGAGATAGATGGAAAGTCTGTTAGAAAAGTGGATGACATTTTATCATATTTAGAGAATTACAAGCGTATAGGTGATAACGTTACTCTAACAGTATTAAGAGGTCCAGATCTTGTTAAACAGGTCTTAACGATCCCATTAACTGCTAGACCGTCCTTGGAAACGAATTTGACTCATCCATCTTTGGGCGTAATAGGTTTGGATGTAACCCCTGAAATTGCCAAGTTAATGAATATTTCACGTGACAATGGCTTTTTAATTACGAGCATAATTGGTAATAGTTCTGCTTCTAAAGCGAATTTGAGGGGTAGCTATGTAGTTACCGAGGTTAATGGGACAGTGTTGGAGTTAGGAGGAGACATAATAGTAAAGATGGATAATGTCGAAGTAAAGAACCAAATGGACATAAAGAATTACTTAAAGACAAAGAATATTGGCGATTCTATTGTCATTACCTTGTTAAGAGACGAACACTATTTAACAAAATCCCTAGTTCTTGATCCGATTAGCGAAAATCAACGAATATTGGAGGATTCCAAAAACACTACAAATGATTTGTCTCATCCTCTCTCACAGGATGACCTTAAAGAATTTTTAGAGTCATGCGCAAAGGTGTTGCCTGGGGAGGCTTGCGAATCGATGATAATCATAAAATAATATTCTCGCAATACATGATATATATCGGCCTTAAAATATAGTTATAGGGAACATGATTTCAAGGAATGAAGATGAATTCCACTTATTTTGTAAACAAGTAGTGGATTTGGATCCAAGTATACGGTTTGCGGGTATCGCGGATGAGGATGGAAAATTGGAATCCATAGCCGAAAGAATCGGGCTGGTCCCACTATTAACTCCTGAGGAGAGGGCTCAATATGCCATTACTGCTGCTACTAGGCAGTATACACGTCTGAGGTGGGAATACATGTTAGGTAAAATACAATATGCTAGTTCAAAATACGAACGCCTGATTAGAGCTACCATACCAATTACTGACGAAAATAGTACTTTATCGTATGTCTTACTATTGTCTTTCGATCCTGAGATTACAAATGTTCATCAAATTATTACAGAAAAAATAATTCCGTTTATAAACGAGAACAAAACCAACCTGACGAAATTACACAATAAGTAAGAATGACAACCTTATTAGACATGTTGTATCCGAATAAGTTTTTTTTATTGTAATATTTTTTAGAGTAAAATTTACCTATAATAAACGAAGATGTTATATACCCGAAAAATCTACCTAATGATGCATGAATAAGTTCAATGTATTCGTAGTTTTAAGTATCGTAGCTGCCGCATCTTTATTTGGAGCAATGGTAACACCAGCTCTCGCACAAGACAATATGACAATGACCATGGACAATTCCTCAATGCCAATGGACAATATGTCAATGCCAATGGACGATAATATGACTATGACGATGGATAATAGTACAGTATCTTAAACTAGATTAAGATATTAACCAATAATATTTTTTTTAGAATTGATTTTTTATTTTTTACATAATTTTTTTTTGAATTCGATGATATGTAACCGATGATTAAATAAGGCCAAATATAATTATTTTTAATGACTTTTGACAATCTATCCGAATATTTGAACGCCTTAGAATCAGCTGGCGAATTAATAAAAGTGCAGACGGAAGTAAATTCTGATTTAGAAGTCGCTGAGATTATGAGACGTTTGATGTATACAAAGAAAAGTCCAGCTATTCTCTTTGAAAACATAAAGGATTTTGAAATCCCCATCCTCGGCAATGCATTCGGATCGATTAAGAGATTACAAATAGCTTTAGACTTGGATGATTTTTCAGAAATAGGGAATAGAATAGTTGAGATGACCCGAATGAAAATGCCCTCAGGGGTCTTAAATAAACTAAAAATGCTTCCAAGGTTATCGGAGATCTCTGAGTACGGCCCTAAAATTGTGGATAAAGGTCAGGTTCAAGAGGTCATTGAAACACATAATCCTTCCTTCAAACAATTTCCTATTCTCAAATCCTTTAAACAAGATGCAGGAAGATTTATTACCTTTGGAATGACCGTTACCAAACATCCAGAAACCGCCATTCGAAACATAGGGGTTTATCGCATTCAAATTTTGAATGACAATCAAGCGATAATGCACTGGCAGATTCATAAACGTGGTGCTCAGCATTCTGATATCTCAAAAGAATCTAAAAAACCAATCGAAGCAGCAATAGTAATTGGGGCCGACCCCGGGACTATTTTCAGCAGCATAGCCCCAGTTCCGGAGGGTATGGATAAATTTCTATTTGCAGGTATTTCTCGGAAGAAAGGGGTAAAAATGGTAAAGTGCGAGACAGTAGATTTGGAGGTTCCTGCTAATTCAGAAATCGTATTTGAAGGCGTCATCAATCCAGAACACCTTGAAACTGAAGGGCCATTTGGTGATCATACTGGATATTATACCCCACCTGACAAATTCCCTGTATTTACCTTAACCGGTGTTATGCATAGAAAAAAGCCTATTTATTTGACCACTGTAGTGGGAAAACCCATTCTCGAGGATGCTTATTTTGGAAAGTTGATAGAAAGGTCTTTTTTACCTTTGATACAGATGTTCCAACCCGAGGTAGTAGATTTCTCGATGCCGGCAGCCGGATGGTTTCAAGGATTGGGAATTATCTCTATTAAGAAGAGATACCCTGGGCAAGCAAAAAAGGTGATGATGGGATTATGGGGGTTGGGCCAACTTTCCTTAACTAAGATTTTTGTAGTAGTTGACCATGATATTGATGTTCATGATATGGATAAGATTATTTGGGCCGTAACCACCAAAGCGGACCCAAAACGGGATATATTGATAATAGAGAATGTACCTACTGATACTTTGGATCCTTCATCTCCTTTAGTAAATTTTGGATCAAAAATGGGGATAGACGCCACAACCAAATGGAGAGAAGAGGGTTTTTTTAGGGAGATTCAGGAGGAAGTTCAAGTTGATGAGGAAACGAAATTATTAGTTGACAAAAAGTGGTCTTTGTATGGATTTCCTCTAGGAAAAACCAACACCAACCATATCGACTGAAAGGATTTTTTGAATGTATTCATGCATGCCTAAAATCAACTTAAAGCCTTATATTTAGGAAATTCGTATAGTAAGTTACTAAGATAGATAATGTCTACTAAAGACAAGATCAAGACTAACAACCTCCAGTTGAAAAAAGCCATGAAATGTGAGAGTTTGGATGAAGGGACATTTGCATTCTTGAATTGGATGAATTGCAAGTCATTTGATAGTGAAGGATATGATCAGAGCCCACCTTTAATCTTGAAATATGTTGATTTTCCTAAGGTTGATTTGGTAAAACTATTTGATGGATTTTTGGGAAAGGACATTATTGTCAATATAGTTGATTGCATACCAACATGTAAGACATGTATAGCAGACGATTGTTCACATATCGGTTTTACTATATGCTTACTCCAGCTAATTGAGCGAGAGGGATATGAATCAATGGACGACATATTGAAATAAATAATTGGTAAAATTGAGAAATTGGATTGACAAAATACTACGAGAAGAATTTATGATAAAATTTTTATATTCATTAGTCTAAGGTTTGTTGATGACTGAGAATAATGAGTATGTTCCGAATGTAGTGGCTTTGGAGGTATTAGAAAAAAATGGTGTAAATATTGAAAGACTAAAAGAATTGATAACCAAAGGCGTGGGTGCGGAATTTACCACCTATTATTATTATACTATTTTGAGGATGCACTGTACAGGTCTCGATGGGGAAGGAATCAAGGAGATAGTTGAAGATGCGAGGATTGAAGATAGAAACCACTTTGAGGCTATGGTTCCACGACTCTATGAATTGGGGGGAAGTTTGCCACGAGATATACGAGATTTTGCAACCCAAGCTGGATGTCCAGACGCATATTTGCCAGAGAATTGGAAGGATTTAACTTCTATCATAAAAGTACTTTTGGAAGCAGAACAATGTGCTATCCGTTCCTGGGGAGAAGTATGTGACATGACTGGTGGAAAAGACCCTAGAACGTTCGATATTGCCCAAAGGATTATGCAGGAGGAAATTGAGCACGAAGCTTGGTTCATTGAACTATTATCAAAAAGACCCTCTGGGCACTTTAGAAGAAACTTTCCTGGACAATCGCCGTATACTTCTGGTGCCGGTGGACTCAGCCACCTTTAATTTTTATTCAAGTCAAATTGCTTTTATATTGTTTTTAGGGTTTTTTGGAAACTTTTACTTATTAATAAATGAGAACCGCACAATTATGAATTCGTACTGTAAAGTAGTCATTTAACTTTGCCTTATAAGATTTTTTCAATAATAGAGAAATATTTTATAAACCCATTGTAAACTAATGATAATGGTATTGCACTTGACAAATAGAAGGAAAGGGGAAGTTCTAATGGCTATAGCTGGGATTGGCCTGGCCATAGGTGCTATGAGTATCAGCGTACCACAAGTCGCATATGCAGGCTTGTGTATAACTGGTTTGGGGATAGTATCGATGTTGTGGAGATAGAAATAATGGATGCCTCTTAACTTTGTGCTTCGTAAATGTGGTATAAAATGCAAGACAGCACTGGAAACTATTCGACTAAATATACAATATGATAATTTAGGTAGAGATAGAGTAAATCTGTTTCATCAGCTTTTGTACAAATGGAACCCTAATGAAATTTTCATGTTAGCTGATAATCTTAGTATCAATTGAGTATGAAGGGTCCGAAAACAATTAGAAATACAATATTTGTAGATACATATCCAGGAGTTATTTAACGGTTGTTCGATGTATGATTTTTTCTTCGTATTTTAACTTGAGTCTTATTTCTTAAAAGTAGAATTCTTCAAATCCCAACAACGTCTGCATAATTGGCCATTAATATGCCACAGTGGTTTGGGGTTATATCTGATGAAACCCAATTTCTTGTTGCATTCATAGCAATAATTATTGATTTTTTCGTATTCTTTGGCTTTTCTTTCATAGCATTGAATGCACATCAGTTGAGTAGTATTCAGATTCCACCTCCATTCAGGTTTCTTAACTTCACCGGAAATCAGATTCTTACACACAAAGCATATCTGGTAGTTTGTTTCGGATTTCATGGGATATGAATTTTTAATTGGTTTACTAATATTTGATTTCTCTGTTTCATTGGGTTGAAAATATTCTTTGTTTGAATCTATATCCTCTTCCTTATTAGAACGGGCTGATTTTCTTCTAAATGGAATCTTCACTTCAAAATATATTCCAATTTGTCTTATTTTAGAGTTGTAATATTCTTTCTTCCAAAGCAAATACTTAATTTTTAGAACTCTTCATTTAATGTTGTTGTCAAAGTCTTACTATGACATACTTGAGATAGACCAACATGCAACTATTGCCGATATCAAAAAATCATTCAGACTTCTTGCCCTAAAGCACCATCCTGACAAGAATAAAAGTAACGAGTCTCATCAAAAGTTCTTACAAATAGTAGAGGCCTACGAAGTACTTTCTGACGAAAATTCAAGAAGGAAATATGACTTGATCAATTCTTCAAACCAATTTTCTAATTTTATCCCCAATTGGACACCATCGGCTGACTTGTCAAAATTTTATAGTTACGATGTCATAAAGAATTGGTACGTACCTAACAAGTCTACTGGGGGTATGTGGGACATAGGAGAAAAGGAAAACCTTGGAATGTGGAAGACCACATTAGCACTATTTGGATCATTAGCATGTGTTGCAGTTTTTATTATTATTTTATCAAATTAATTATTGCAACTATCAATCTTTCTTAATATTAGAGATAACCAAAAATAACTAGACGTTTTTGTTTCTCATTTTTTACGGCTAGGAAGTATCCGTTCCATGAATTTCATCATAAACATCATTTTCTTATCCTTCGAGTATTTCACATTTTTTTAATCTCACACAAGTTTGAATTCTAACTTTTTGTACTATTAGCAGGTTCCCAAATGTAGGAGACTCTCTCTCTATCCTTAAAGTAGCTAAGTGGTAACTGAAGATAACACAATAAAAGACATACCGAACCTTTTGGATATTTTATCGAATTCTTGAAAAATTCCTTAATTGTAGTGGATACAGGAGCATTGAAATCAAATTTTCTTGTCAGTTCCTTTAACTGATTATGCCCTATTAATGCTCTCACTATCTGACTATAAAAATCATGTTTGGTGATTGGAGGAGTAAAATAGATTATTGCATCGTCATCATAGATTACCTTCTTGTTCATTTCAAGCACTCTACATTGGAGATATAGGTCTATCGCTATTATTTCCTGGGGAATTTCTATCCCTCTGGCCAATTCAGTATTCAAGGCGATTGCCCTTCCCATAGTTGTATATTGAGAAAGGCCGTTCAATCTTATCGACCTTAACCAATAACCGATAAAAATAGATGCACAAGCATATAGGTTTGTACTATTACTTTTAGGGACTGTATTAGACGCACACAACCCAACGATATCTGAGATCCTATTAGATAATTGGGATATGCAATTTTCTCCGATCTCAATGTCTGCGTCCAATAATACTATAATACTACCTTTTGCATTTCTGAATATAGCATTCCATCCTTGACTTGCCCCTTTTCTTGTTTCATTGTGAATTAAACGAATCCTGAATTCTGGATTTTGAGACTTTATTTTGTTGATTAGAATTGGAGTTTCATCATTTGAATCGTCTACGAAAATAACCTCTGTGATAACTAACTTGTCTCCTAACCGTTGAGCTTTGAGCGAATCAAAGAATTTCAAAATATTATTTTCTTCGTTATAAGTAATTATTCCTATTGTGATATCGCTTTTATTCATGTCGCCTCGATATTCTCTCTAATTTTTTGAGCTATACTCTCAAGCTCCTTTATCTGTGCAATCTTGCGCATGGGCCATTGACCTTTAACTTTCTCAATCGAATATCTGGGGACTATATGAACGTGCACATGAGGTACAATCTGATTTGCAGATTTTCCATTATTCTGGTTGATGTTAAAACCATCACTACCTAAAACACTAGCAATTGCCTTTGCTAATCGTGGGACTAATGAATGCATCTCTCCTACTTCCTTTATCGGCATTTCCAGAATATTTCTAAAATGTTTTTTAGGTACTATCAGAGAATGTCCATGATTTATAGGGTATTTATCCATGAAAGCTAAAAATTTTTCATCTTCATAAATTATTGCATTGGGTAGATTTTTCAGTATAATTTGACAAAAAATACAATTGTGATTCAATGTCTGCATCATTATCAAGATAATAATATTGAAATATTTAATTTAATATTTAACAGTTAATATGTTTTGTCATAATTTGGTGTTTATTTTTAGTTCATTTTAAATAGCTCGAAAATTTTTTACAAAGTATGAGTGAATCAATTGAGTTAGAAAGTTTTACACTGAATTTTTCTTTCCCATGCCCGAAATGCGAATACCTTAATGAGATCTCTTCAAGTGAATTGCATAATAATAGCATCGAATGTGGAATGTGTGAGACAATATTCAAGTTTGAGGGTTTGGATTCTATAAAAATATTAGCTACTTTGGAGTAGTGAGATAATCTTACGAAAAAGAATTAAGTTTTTATTTTGTGATTTTAATCTAGATATTTGTAATGATTTTACCTAGCAGAAAAACAGTTGAAGGAGCATCCCGAGCGCCTCATAGGGCAATGTACAAGTCGATGGGTCTCTCAGACGATGATTCTTGGTAGGCCTTTAGTAGCAGTTTCTAGTACTTGTAATGAGGCAACCCCATGTAATATTCACTTGGGGAAACTTGCTCAAAAAGCTAAGGAAGGTGTGAAGGACTCTGGAAATACTCCTCGGGAATTTACTACCATAGCTGTTTCTGATGGGATTGCAATGGGACACGAAGGGATGAAATCCTCTCTAGTTAGCCGTGAGATCATTGCGGATTCGATTGAGGTTATGGTCAGAGCACATCAATATGATGCAATAGTGGGAATTTCCGGATGTGATAAAAGCTTACCGGGAACTTTAATGGCTATGGCTCGACTCAATTTACCTTCCATCTTCGTTTATGGCGGTACCATTCTTCCTGGTAATTGGAATGGCAATCCGGTTACGATTCAGGATGTGTACGAGGCAGTGGGAACATATGATGCTGGTAAAATGAGCTTGGAAGAATTGACAAGTCTAGAAAATGTTGCCTGCCCATCGGCCGGATCATGTGCAGGAATGTATACCGCTAATACCATGGCGTCCATAAGCGAAGCCTTAGGGATGTCATTACCGGGGAGTGCAACACCACCCGCGGAAAGTGAAGAAAGGCACAAAATTTGCTTTGAAACGGGAAAATCTATAGATCAGCTCTTGCTCAGCGATTTGAAACCTAGGGATATAATGACTTACGAAGCATTCGAAAATGCGATCATGATGGCAAATGCGATAGGAGGTTCGACTAATGCGATACTTCATATATTAGCACTGTCGCGTGAAACAGGAATCGATTTGGATATAAAGGATTTTGAATATATACGAAAAAAAACGCCTCATATTGCAAATATGAGACCGGGTGGGAGTTACGTAATGTTGAACTTGGATAATATTGGAGGCATCCCTGTAATTTTGAAATCATTGTTTGATAAAGGTATCTTAAATGGTAACGTAGAGACCGTTACTGGTAAGACAATGAAAAAAAATCTCGAGTCCTATGACTTTAGCAAATCCAAGTCTTACTATAAAGCACAAAAAACGGAATTTCGAAATATCCTTCGAACTGTCGATAATCCAATACACAAAGAAGGAACGTTAAAAATTTTATTCGGAAATTTGGCTCCAGAGGGCGCTGTAATCAAAATTGCAGGATTGAAACAAGATAAATTTGAAGGGATTGCAAAAGTTTATCATTCAGAAGAATCTGCATTTGACGCTGTTTCTAAAAGAGAAATCAGCGAAGGTGAAGTTGTTGTTATAAGATTCGAGGGTCCGAAGGGTGGACCGGGAATGAGGGAAATGCTTGCAGTGACAGCGGCCATTGTGGGTCAAGGGTTGGGTGAAAAAGTTGCTATGCTCACTGATGGTCGATTCTCTGGCGCAACCAGGGGATTTATGATAGGGCATATGTCTCCAGAAGCAATGGTGGGTGGACCAATTTCAATAATCAAAAATGGTGACAATATCAAGATCGATTTACTCAAAGAAACGGTTGATCTCAAGATTTCAAAGAAAGAATTCACAAATAGGATCAAGAAATTTAAACCTATAAAAAATAGGTACCGGTCAGGGGCCCTAGCAAAATATGCAACATTGGTCAGATCTGCATCAGAAGGTGCTATAACCTCTCCGATACCAAAATATATGAAAAAAAACTTCACCTAATTTTTTATTTCAATGGAATCTATGATCCCATAAAGTGGAAAGTTATGAAAATGATCGGCTATTTTGTTATCAAGGAAAATAATTTGAATTAGCTCAAAATTATTGAGTATCAATACTACCTTACTATTCTCAGATACAAGTTTATCATCTGTAAAAAAGTCTACTGTTCCGTCGATAAATATGGTGTCATCATTTCCAAAAAACACATTTCCATCGCCATTGAAATTGTTAACTGTATGCCAGTGAAATCCTCTGGCATTTGAGGAGATCATTACGAATTTTGAATCAAAAAATTCAACTTTCGAAGAATTAATATTCATCTCCCAATTGCCGGAAACTATTGTTGAAATATTCGTATTAATGAGGCTACCAGAGTCATTAGCATTTACATAGTTACTAATGGTTGGATTTCCTTTTTCAATCGATTGAATAATAATACCCGAAAGCATTGAAACCAAATTATTTGATAAGTTATCGGTCTGATTCAATTGACCTGTCCCAGTAGTATCCTCACGAGTGCTCTGACTTAAGTTCATGTTTGATTGTAAACTGTCTGTGCTGATTACGCTATCATTCCGTTGCGTAGGTGATTCAGTTTGATACGAATTTTGAATATTCATACCAAGAGGTGAAGACGTAATTAATTGATTATTTTCATTGGATCCGTTATTTGGAATTAGCGATGTATTCAAGGTGGAAACCAGGAATCCCGAAAGTGCAAAGGTATTGTTGACATCAAGTCGGCTGCTCTTTGAATCCAAGCTTTTTTCTTTAAACAAGATATTTTTTGTTTCGGCAAGTACGGCATGGAAAGTACTTTGAGTGAAATAGAGCAAGAAAACTAATATGAGTAGTAGTAAAATTCTTGTCAAATCCAATAATTATAATATTACTGAATTTTTTTAAATAAATTTCTTTCCTTAGTAAATTTAATCCAAAAATTTATGAATCTTAAAGTCCTATAAACTTGCAATGTTGAACAAAGATCAATTTTTTGATTTCTTAAAATTACATAACAACACGGAATTTTCTAAAGAAGAGATTATTAATCGCTTTGCAGAGTCTAAAAATGAGGAGCAAAATATAGACTCTCTGTTGTCTGAACTTGAGGTTGAATCTACTTATACGAACTCAAATCTGATTGCATCATGTAAAGCTGGAACCGTATACTATAAGTGGAAAAGATCTTAATACCGATATTTGATTTTTGATTTTATCGAGTTCAATAACCGTTGACTTCAATATCCTCAAATTCACTGTGGATTAAATCCAGCACTTCATAAAGCGTATTAAGGTAAACAATTTCATCAGATTTGCAATTCATACCATACGCATAATTTATTCTAGAATTCAATAAATTATTCATATTTTTTGTACAGGTATAATTCAAAAGTATTACGTAATTTCCCAGTAAATTTTTGTTAATGAACATTTTTTTACTAGTTGATTTGGATTCGATTCTAATACCTTCGTCAGAATCTAGGAACGTTAACAATTGCAAAAGGATTTTCTCAGTGGGATTAACTATCAAATAATTACAGAGTAAATTACAAACCAATCAATTTAAAACTTATAATTAACATGTGGAAAGTTTATCAAGTTGAAACTAATCAAAAAAGGCAAAGTAAAGGATATTTATGAAACCAATGACAACACATTAATTTTTTCTTTTTCTGATAGAATATCTGCCTTTGACGTTATTCTAAACGATGAAATTCCTTATAAAGGAAAAATCCTGTGTGATTTTGCGCTTTTTTGGTTTAAGATCTTGAAAGGGAAAAACCACCTTAGGAGAAGAATAGATGCCAATAAGATTGAAGTAGCAAAGCTGAACATGATTCCAATGGAGTGCGTAGTTCGATCATACTTATATGGAAGCTTATATTCTAGGTATCTTCAGGATACTATAGATATTCCTGGGAAGGAGGAATATTTTGCAGATAAGAATTTGGAATTAGCTTCAAAATTACCCGGTCTTGTGTTTGATCCGACTACTAAATCTGATCAACATGACATACCTATCACGGAAACAGAAATTATTAAAGATAAGATAGTAAGTCAAACGGAATTAGTTCAAATAAAAGAGCTATCCCTAGAGTTGTTTACGCAAGTAGATACCACCGTTTCTGCTAGCGGTTTTATTCTTTCAGATATCAAGTTTGAATTCGGAAAAGACCCAACGACAGGAGAAATAATCCTCGGAGATTCGATTGGACCTGATGAATTTCGAATTTGGAATAAAGATGATTACCAAGTTGGACAGATTCAGGATAGTTATGACAAACAAATATTAAGAGATTGGCTACAAGAAATCGGCTTCAGACAAGAAGTAGAAAAATGCAATATTACTAATACTAAACCAAATATTCCAAAGTTACCCAAGGATATAATCGAAAAAGTGTCTCAGCGGTACATTGATGCTTATGAGCGCATAACAGGAGCTACTTTTACGAGGTTGGACTAATGAAGCAAATTATTGGGTGGTCATCGTTATTTATTCTATACTTATGATTAGCAGGCCTTTTTTTGAAGGGTCTCTCAATAACTCTACCATCTTCCTAGGAACGTGTATGGCACTAACATTACAACTTAGGCACAGGGTCCGATTACAAATAAAATTGCTCCTTCTTAAAACAATATCGTGAGCATGTGTAAGGAGAAGGTTATCATTCCCAAACCCATGTATTTTGAAGGTAAACGGTTCAACAACCAAATCTATTTTTATAAAAGATTGGTTACTCCTGATCCTATTCTTGATGCCACTCGTTAGATCTGAACATGATTTGGTTGCGTTGACTCCTATAATACAATCACCACTTGGTGTCAAATTAGGATCTTTGGTGATTTCTATAGTTCGAGCATGGAGCGATCGAATATTCTTATGGCCACAAAATTGGATTTCTTCTGTTAACAACTGGCCAACTTTATTCATATTATTGGTTAAATAATCCTTTATTTTTTAATTAAGGTAACTATAAATAAAGATTTAGAAGTAATCTAGTTGATTTGTTACCAGCAGCAGCAGGTTATGATAGAGGAATTACTGTTTTCTCACCTGATGGGCGATTATATCAGGTTGAATATGCAATTGAAACCGTTAGGAGAGGCACTTTAGCTTTAGGGATTAAAAGCACAGATGGTGTAATCCTTGCAGTAGAAGAGAAAACGAGAAAATTGCAGATATCTAATGTAACTCAAAAAATATTTCAGATAGATGATCATATAGGTCTTGCCGCAGCAGGGTATATTCCAGACGCTCGTACTCAGGTTGACCACGCACGATTTTTTGCCCAGAGCAATCGCCTCATTTATGATGAAGTAGTTGACGTTGAAGGCGTTGCAAAAAACCTTGCTGATATGGCTCAACAGTATACCCAATATGCTGGAGCCAGGCCATTCGGTGTCGCATTGATATTGGCTGGTGTCGACAAGAATGGAATAGGCTTGTATCTTACTGACCCAAGTGGTACATACATCGGATACGATGCTGTGGCAATTGGTGCAGGAAGCGAACAAGTAACTGAACACTTAGAAAAGACTTATAGGAATGATATTAGTCTCGATAAAGCTTGTGTACTTGCAATTGAATCTATTTTCATGGTCAGTGAAGAAAAGACCGGCACTAAACACATTAGATTGGCTGTCATTGATTCAAAATCAAAAACTTTGCGAATGATGCCGTTAGAAGAAATAGAGAATTATTCAAAACAAGTTCAAGATAAAGAAAGTCAATCTTAACTTGTTTTGATTTATTTTTTCAAAATAGTACTTTAATTGTTTATACGACCATTTAAATAATTCTTATTTTATTGAAAAATTGATTATCAATGGCGATAGAAATTGGTTCCAAAGCACCTAATTTGCAAGTTTCTAAATGGGTACAAGGTACTCCTACAAATATAGATAAATTGGCCGGAAATGTAGTCGTTGTTGAAGTGTTTCAAGTTAATTGTCCAGGATGTTTTCTATATGGAATTCCGCAGGCAATTTCCCTGTATGAAAAATTTAAGGACAAAAATGTTAAGGTATTAGGAGTCGCAACTGCATTCGAAGATTATGACAAGAACACCCTACAAAACCTTGAAACTTTGCTCTCAGAAAATCAAGTAATTGGAGAGACATTTAGAGCACTAAAACAGCATGGTAAATTAGTTGATGAAAACAAGTTATATTACAAGATACCATTTCCAGTAGCTTTTGATAAAGTTATCAGAATGCCTGTCGAAGTTTCAGACAAGATGATTTTTGATTTTATTGAAATATATTTTTCTGATTTTTCTACATTTTCAGACAAAGATAAAACAGACCTTATTAACAAGGTACGAAATTATTTACAGAATAAGGAATTCTCGGCATTGACATTTGAGACTTATAGACTGAGGGGGACACCCTCATCTATAGTTGTAGATAAAGAAGGAATATTGAGGTATAGTTTTTTTGGATCTGAAGGTTATTTGGAAGGAGCAGTGAACGAGTTACTAAATGAACGGTGATTTATATTTCAAATTCACTGAAATTTGATGTTTCTATTCCAGATTCGTTCTTGTATGACGTTTCGACAGAAATTGATAAAACCCTAAAAATCTTTCAATTATCAAGAGCATTATCGATTTTTAGAGTCAATAACTTATTTATTTATCACGATAAATTATTGAATACGAGCAAGGATGATCTCCAATTCATGGTAACCATCCTTGAATATCTTGATACACCCCAGTATTTAAGAAGGAAAATATATCCTAAACTTGAAATATTGAAAAACGTTGGAAAGCTTCATCCAATAAGATCACATCATCATAAGGACCGTATAGAAATAAGTGACGTCAAAACTGGGGAAATTAGGGTTGGAGTTGTTGAGAAAAGAAGGGATATCTATTTTGTAGATGTTGGATTAAGATTTCCAATCAAATACGATGGAAAATTTAAGCATGATGGTAGGAAAGTAAATGTAAAGTTACTAAAGCATAAAAATTACATTAATGCGATTGATATCGAAAAAAACGAAATAACAGAAAAATACTGGGGATACAATGTAAATCAAATAAAAGAACTAAAAAATATTATGGAAAAATTTCCTGTATCAAACATTATCCTTACATCTAAATATTCAAAATACTTTAATCCTTATGAGAATGAATTTTCTAAAGTGAATAGATCTTTAAACAACAATTCAATCTTAGTCGTATTTGGATCACCAAAATTTGGATTGAATTCTATCTTGTCAAAGGAGAAAATGAACATTTCCAAGTATTATTCCTTTAACTTCTTCCCAAATCAAGGTACTCAAACAGTTAGATTAGAAGAGTCAATATACGGTGTTTTGTCTATCCTGAATATCTATTTACCTACCTTGTAGTCAGTTTATAGCGATAATAAACTTATTAATGGGATCGGAAAAATTTTTGTATCTATGGGTCACCGAAAATATAGCGCACCACGAAGAGGTAGCATCGCATTTCGACCACGGGCCAGAGCACAAAGCTTAGAAGCTAGAGTAAGAACATGGCCCGAAAATTTTAGTCGTGATAATGTTGGCTTGGTTGGATTTGCCGGTTTTAAAGTAGGTCAAATTCAGGTAATGACAATTGATGATAAGGAAAAGACTCCAAATTATGGTAAACCATTAATGAATCATTCTACAGTGATATCTTTACCGCCTTTAAAAATAGTTGGAATCCGAGGTTATTCTGAAGATGGATATGGTAAGCATGCGATATTCGATGTTTATGCTAAAGAAAGTATTAAAGATTTATCTTCAAAGTACAAAATAAAGTATTCGGAGGATGGATTAAAAAAAGCAGAAGGAATGATCGAATCTGTTAAGCATTTAAACGCTGTAGTCGCAGTTTTTCCTAATAAAATTGGGATATCACAAAAAGTTCCATTTATTTACGAAATTCCAGTATCAGGAGGCGATAATAAGATCAAGTTTGAATTCTTAAAATCTAAACTAGGTCAAGAAGTGAGAGTAACTGATGTTTTTAAGACAGGACAGAATATCGATGTTCATGGGATTACCAGGGGTAAGGGTGTTGAAGGTCCAGTTACGAGATTTGGTGTTAAAAGAAAACAACACAAATCACGAAAGAGTGTTAGAGCTGTTGGAACGTTAGGACCAATCTCACCTGCAGTGGTAATGTATACTGTGGCAAGACAAGGACAAAGAGGGTTTCACCAGCGTACCGAATATAATAAAAGAATCCTAGTAATGTCAAATTCAGATAATACTGAATTGGTAAATATTAATCCAAAAGGAGGGTTCAAACATTTTGGGTTAGTGGATGGAGATTATATGATAGTTAGAGGAACTATACCTGGAGTACCAAAGAGATTAATAAAGTTGAGACAACCAATAAGGAGCAAACAATCAAAAATAAGCGAACCCAAGGTATTGGAGGTAATTGTGTAAATGAAAACTAATCTTTTCGACTTAAAAGGTAATCAAACCGGGGATATAGATTTACCATTATTATTTAATTTTCCATATCGTCCTGAGATAATTAAAAAAGCATTCGTCAATCTGTATTCACACCGTTTCCAGAAACAGGGTAGGTATCCAGCTGCCGGGGAGATAGTAAGCGCTGAATCTAGGAATACCGGTTTAGGAATCGCTCGACTTGCAAGAGCAAAAGGTGAGGGATTTTCTCGTGCAGGACAAGCAGCCGGAGTAGCAGGTGTTAGAAAAGGCAGACTTGCACATCCACCAGAATCTTGGAAGGTCACTCATAAAAAACTGAACAAGAAGGAAAATAATATCGCTCTTCTGTCTGCTATATCGTCAACCCGTCAAAGTGAACTAGTAATCAGCAGAGGTCATTCAATAGGAAGCATAAAGTCTTTTCCTATTGTAGTAACTAACGATATTGAGAATGTGGGTAAAACCAAAAACTTGCTTGATATTCTACGCCTATTAGGTTTAGAAGAAGATATTAAAAGAGTTGAACAATCAATCAAGAAGCGTTCAGGGAAAGCCAAGAGAAGAGGCCGTCCTAATCGTATTGGCAAAAGTGCTTTGATAATTGTTGGAAATACAGAGTGTGAGTTATTGAAATTGGATAAATCTATACCGGGGATTGGTGTAAAATGTGTAAAGGATTTAAGCGTTTTAGACCTTGCTCCCGGTGCAAGACCAATAAGGTTAGTAGTGTTTTCGCAAAATGCATTAGACGAATTGAGTAACCTGAAAATTCCGAAAAATATGATCCTGGAGAACCTGACATGAATAAATTTTTGTATAATAAAAAAATTGAAATTAGTGCTGATACCGCAAGTAAAATAATTCTTGAGCCTTATGTGACCGAAAAGACATTCAATATTATAGAAAAAGAGAATAAACTTAGTTTTATCGTCCATAATAAGGCGACTAAAGGTCAAATCATTAAATCTATGAAGATAATTTATGAAGCAGAGATTAGCGAAGTAAATACTTTTAATACCATTAGAGGTAAGAAAGCAATTATGAAATTCAAGAATGTGGATGGCGCAAGACAGCTCGCAACTAATTTAGGTTTAGTGTAAAATATGGAAAATTTTGCTATAAAGACTGAATTAAAATTTAAGTTTAGGGGTATGTAAAAAATGGTACGTGAATTTAAATTCAAAGGATATTCCGGAGAACAAATCCAAAAACTATCAATTGAAACTCTCATGCCGCTCTTAAACTCAAGGCAAAGACGATCCTTGGACAAGAGGCTCTCTACCTATATGAATGACGAAAAGAGAAAATTCAGAGAAGATTTGAAATTAGCTAGGGATGGTAAACTTAAAGGTCAATTGAAAACTCATCTAAGAGATATGATTATTTTGCCAGATATGATCGGATTAACAGTTTTGGTACATAATGGAAAAGAATTTGTCTCTTACGTTATAAAGCCAGAAATGGTGGGTCATTATCTGGGCGAATACGCTATTACGAATAAACGAGTTCAACATGGAGCACCTGGTGTTGGTTCATCACGTTCAAGCTTGTATGTCCCATTGAAGTGATATAGATGCCAGAATATTCTTATTCATTTCAAAAGTATGAGAAGTCAAGACATGTAAGGGCCGCAATAAGGGACAAATCTATTTCACATAAGCATTCCAGAGAAATTGCTATAGCTATAAACAACAAGAGCATAGAAAAAGCAAGGGAGTTCCTGGAGGATGTTTTGATAAGAAAAATAGCAGTCCCGTTCCGGAGATATAACAATGAAGTAGCTCATAGGTCAAATATCCAAGATGGATTTTGCTCTGGTAGATATCCACACAAATCAACATCCGAGTTCTTGAAATTACTAGACAACCTAGAATCTAACGCAGAGTACAAGGGAATGGATTTGGATAGACTTAAAATCATTTCCGTAGTTGTACATAAGGGTACAAAATTGAAAAGATTCACTCCTAGAGCCATGGGAAGAGCAAGTCCCAAATATGATACTTTAGTTCATGTTGAAATTGTAGCCATGGAAGGCAGGTCGTCTTAATTGAATGCAATCAAAAACGTGCTAAAAAACAATTATCGTAATACAGAATTAGACGAATTTCTAAAAGAGGAATTAAAGGATGCCGGCTTTGGAGGAGCTGATATCCAAAAATCACCCCTGGGTACTAGACTAACCTTGTATGTAACAAGACCAGGACTCGTTATTGGAAGGAAGGGCAGTGGTATTAGAGATCTTACATCTAAGTTGGAGGTGAAATTCGGATTAACAAATCCACAAATTTCAGTCGTTGAGGTAGAAGTACCAGAACTAAATCCAAAAATAATGTGTAACAGGTTAGCACAACTCATTGAAAGAGGCACTGCTTTCAGGCGAGCTGCATTGTGGACAGTGAATACAATAAAGAATGCTGGGGCACTCGGCGTTGAGGTTACCATTTCTGGAAAGTTACGTAGTGAAAGAGCTCATTTTGAAAAACATTCTTCTGGGATTATTCCTAAAAGTGGCAATATGGCTGATAGAGTCGTCCGTGAAGGGATCACACATGTTCTAACAAAAATGGGAATCATGGGAATTCGACTAAAAATTGCGATAAAAAATGCTACGCCGCCAGAATTTGAACTCATCACTAATTTTAAAGATCATAACCATCAAAAAAATCAACCAGATGATAAGAATTTGTCAGATTCTACTGAAAGTAATATGCAAGAACCAAATGAAGAAAAACAGCAGAAAGAAATATTAGAAAAAAGCGGAGAGATAAATAAATAATTGTCAAGAAATAAAACCAAAACATTAAGACAATTTAACGACGATGATCTTAAGGATAAATTAAGTGATTTGAAGGTCGATTTGGCTAAGCTTCGCTCTGAGTCAATTAAAGGGACTTTAAAGAAAGAAGCTGGAGTTATTAGATGGAAGAGAAGGGACATTGCGAGAATCCTTACCTTGATGAATGAAAGAACTGGGGTTAAGAAATAGAAAATGCAGACAGGAAATTTAATACATTTTAATGAGTGTCTTGGTAGATTTGTTAATATTATTAAATCTAGTAATATAAGGAATTCGAACAGATCTGGAATTATTGTAAACGAAACGAAGAACATGTTATATTTGATTAACGGGAAGACTAAAAACGTCATAAAGATTCCAAAAAATGAAATCTGTGAATATGAAATTTGTCATTCTAGTGGAACTTATACACTTGATGGCAAGCGATTATTAGGCAGACCCGAGGAACTAGCTAACATACTAAAGTGATTATCATGGCTAAGAATATTGGTATCCAAGTAAAAGCTCCGAAGAAAACATGTACTAACAGATATTGTCCTTTTTGTGGTTCCCTGTCACTAAGAGGAAAATTGATAGTAGGGACTGTAGTTAGTCATAAAGGGAAAAACATGGTTGTAGTAGAGCGAGAATATTCCAGATTTGTAGACAAGTATAAAAGATATGAGAGAAGCAAATCCAAAATTCATGCTTTCATCTCTGACTGCATGGATGTGTCTGATGGAAACAAAGTTAAAATTGCAGAATGTCGACCTTTGTCGAAGACCATTTCATTTGCTGTAGTGGAGGTAAGTGAATAATCTTGTCAACTAAATCAAGAGCCGTATCTTCGAGAGGAGTAGAAGAATTTAGGCCGTATGTTACAAGAGCACTTCCAATCATGGCAAATCTTGTCTGTGCAGACAATACCGGTGCAAAAATACTACAAATTGCTCAAGTTACAAGATACAAGGGAAGGCATTCGAGACTACCTGCAGCCGCAGTTGGTGATTTCGTTACAGTTACTGTAAAAAAAGGGCCAGCCGAACTCAGAAAACAAATTTTTGGGGCCGTCATAGTCAGACAGAAATATCCAATCCGGAGGCTGAATGGTGTCCGAGTATCTTTTGAAGATAATGCTGCGGTTTTGGTTACAACAGAAGGCGAAATTAAAGGAACAGACTTGAAGGGGCCAGTAGCTGCAGAAGCTGCTGAAAAGTGGCCTAGAATTGCTAATTTAGCATCCATGATTATCTAAGTGAAAAAAATGAAAAGAAAATCAAATAATATATGTTCGAATTTATCCAACAACCTGAAGAAGGAGTATAATACCAAGAGTTTGAGAATAGTAAAAGGCGATTCAGTCAAAATCATGCGAGGCGAATATAAGGGAGTAGAAGGAAAAGTAGAGAAACTAAATACTGTGAAAGGAAGATTAAGTATAGAAGGTGTTCAAAGGGAAAAAATCAAAGGCGGTCAAGTTAAAGTTCAGATTCATGCCTCCAATGTACGTATAACCTCATTACATCTAGATGATAAATATCGAAAGAATAAGATAGGAAATCAGGAACAAATTAATAAATCGTCAAGAAAACAAACAGTGAATACACCTGAAAAAAATGAGGAAAAAAAGTGAAAATTAAATGGTAAAAAAAAGTGGTAGTACAAAATTAAAAAGACAAATGGCGCCTAAATTCTGGGATATTAAGCGTAAAGAATCCCCTTTCATTCTGGCACCTAAACCTGGTCCTTATTCAAAGACAAAATGCTATTCGATCGGGGTATTGATTCGCGATGTTTTGCATTTGTGTTCAAATCTGACTGAAGCTAAGAGAATACTAAATTCTGGACAAATCAAAGTGGATGGTAAAATAAGAAGAGATGGGCGTTTTGGTGTAGGAATCATGGATGTTGTGGAGATAGTACCGAGTGGTATGGCTTATAGAATGGTGCCTAAGGGTTCAAAATTACTAGTCCCAGCTCAAACAACAGAAAAAACAATAAAATTGTTAAAAATCACTAGTAAGGTGAGTTATCGAGGAAGCAAGATCCAATATGGTTTTCACGATGGTAAAACCTTGATATCGGATAATAAGGATATGAATGTTGGCGATTCCTGTTTGGTAACGATTCCTATAATAAATATAGAACAACACATTAAATTCGAGAATGGATGTAATATTCTTGTAGTTCAGGGGGAAAATGCTGGCAAAATTGGAAAGGTAGAAGAGATCAAGGACGGTATGTTTTCGTTACCTAAGAGAGTAGTGTTGACACTAGATGAAAAAACCGTGGAATTGCCTGTGGACATAGTAATGCCTGTCGGTGTTGAAAAACCAGTATTAGAGGTGTTAGTTAATGAGTGAAAATAAGATAAACCCAATGAAAGAAATTCATGTATCTAAGGTGGTAATTAATATTGGAGTAGGCAAATCGGGAGATCCTGTTGAGAAAGCCAAGAATGCTTTATCTGAGCTAACCGGAAAAACTCCAAGTGTGAGGGGTGCGAAAAAAAGCGTCAGAGACTTTGGCATCCACAAAGGTGAGCCTATAGGCGCAATGGTTACCATGAGAAGAACAGATGCCACAAACTTTTTAAGACGAATAATGGAATCAAAGGGGAATGTGATAAAGAATTCATCATTTGATAATAATGGTAACATATCATTTGGAATCCATGAACATATTGACATTCCTGGTACAAAATATAATCCTGATATTGGTATATTTGGAATGGATGTATGTGCCGCATTAATGAGGCCCGGCTACAGAATTTCAAAAAGGAGAAACCCCAGTAAAATTGGCAAGAATCACAAAATTACAAAAGATGAGTCCATTGAATTCTTTAAGACTCAATTCGGAGTTGAAGTCAATTGAAAATTAAAATTAGAGATTACGCCCTCACCGGAAGGAAGAAGTTGGCCCATGGCAAGGGTACTCGATGGTGTAAAAGATGTGGATCCTTTAGTGGCATGATCTGTTCTTATGATCTTATGTTATGCCGAAGATGTTTTAGAGAGGTTGCCTTTGCTCTGGGGTTCAGGAAATACGAATAGGTGATTATTGAATGCCAGCATTAAATATTTTATCTAATCTATTTACTACTTTGTATAATAACGAAATGCGAAGAAAGCGAGAATGCATAGTATTACCCGCGTCAAAATTCTCAAGCGAAGTTTTGAGGGTGATGCAAAAGCAACGATATATTGGAGAATTCGAACAAGTCGATGACGGGAGATTGGGTAAGTTTAGAATACAACTGTTAGCGAAAATTAATAAGTGTGGGATCATTACTCCTAGGTTTAGTGTAAAGAAGGATCGATACTTAGATTGGGAACGTCAGTTTCTTCCATCATATAATATGGGTATATTAATAGTATCCACCAGTAAAGGAATTATGTCTCACCATGATGCCCAAAATGAAGGTTTAGGAGGTGCACTAATAGGTTATGTCTACTAAACCCGAATTTTACACAAATGAGATCGTTATTCCAGATGGCGTATCGGTGAATAAGGATCAGAACTTAATTACAGCAAACGGCTCAAATGGAAAAGTTCAAAAGGATTTTACTAAAATTCCGGCATTAATAGAAATTAGCGAAGGAAAAATTACAATAAGATCTTACGGAAATAGAAAAAGCGATTTTGCACTGGTCAATACTGTGCATAGTCTCATTCGAAATATGATAAAGGGTTCTACAACTGGATTCACATATAAATTAAAAATAGTGTTTGCACACTTTCCCATATCCGTCAAGATTAAGGGACAACAGGTTTTTATCGAAAACTTTTTTGGAGAACGTTCAGCTAGAATATCAAAGATACTTGGAAAGGATACTAAGGTTACTGTGCATGGTGATGATATTTTGATTACCGGACCAAATATTGAACATGTATCCCAAACAGCTGCAAATATAGAATCATCTACAAAGATAAAAAATAAAGACTCTAGGGTGTTTCTTGATGGGGTATACATATACTTCAAAGACTAAATACTTATGAAAAAGTAATCTATTTAATATTTTTAGATTTAATTACATTTGAGCATAACGTTTAGTTCTTGCCTAGGACATTAAAGTAGTAAACATAACATTTATTTATTCTTTACATTTTTTATTAGCATAGTGCCGCTGTAGCTCAGCTTGGTAGAGCAAATTCATGATGGATGCATTATGAAGCTTAACTGGCTGTTAACCAGTAGGTCATCAGTCCGAGTCTGATCAGCGGCGCTTTGATTAAATTAGAACGAAACTATGTCTAACGCTATTGCATCGGATAATAAATAAATGTGTCTGCTACCCGAAACAAAATTATTTTTTATATCTATCCTGGGAACCCACCTATTTGAAGAAGTAAATAGTCTTTCTTTCTTCATTCTATTTTCAAGTGCTTCTATATCAAGTTCTATCTCTTCTATCTCTTCAGTTTCCAGATTTTGAATTATCAATAAAATTTTTTTAATTAATACCCTGTCCCCATTTTTAGAGAAGTCGCGAAGTCTTTCGTCTTCTTCAATGATTTTTATTTTAATCTGTTTTCGGTTTAATGCGTCTCTACTCATAAGCATTCTGTCGCTCAGATATCCTTCATAACCCATTGAGAATCATTGTACATATGTTGTTAATAATTATTTTAATCTTTTAATTTTGGAGAATTCCAAATCTAACTTGTTATCTTTAATACCTACTTGGGAAATCCTTATTGTATCTTCAGGTAATACATTTTTATCAACGCTTCCAATTATTCTTATACCTGAAAATTCACCTATACCATAATATCCTTTTATGTCTGGAAGATTAGAAAATGATTTTTCTAGTAGGACACCCTTTCTATTGATTTTCTTAAATCCAGTTTTCTTGAAACAGGTATTGCAATAACGATTTGGCGGCCAGAAATGAATTTTACAACTAAAGCAATATGTGGTAATTAACGTGCCTTTAGCAGCGCTTTTAATAATGAATTCTAATAACTTCATCTTGCGCTACTTTTGTAATATTATCACAGTAGTGGACGTACCTGCAGCAGCCATATTGTGAACTAGACCTCTCTTACAACCTTTTTTTTGTCTTAAACCTGCTTTTCCTTGTAATTGAAGTACTATTTCGTTGGTCTGATCAATCCCAGTGGCGCCAATGGGATGACCGCATCCAAGTAACCCTCCTCTCACATTTGTGTAGGGTGCGCTTTCTTGTATGAATTTTCTGCCCTGACCCTTTTTCACAAATCCAATATCCTCATAGGCTAAGAGTTCTAAAATAGTAAATGCATCATGTATCTCTACGATATCAATGTTTTTAGGTCCCAACATCGATTGTTCAAAGGCATCTCTTGCTGCTATTCTCGTTGATAATATGGAATCAAGATCATTTGAAATGGATCCAAAGCTAGCACCTTGGTTATCCTGGGATATAGCCTTGATCCAAACGGGTACTTCAGTTCTCTTTGCCATTGTATCTGACAAAACAAGTATTGACGACGATCCCTCGCAAGGATAACAACAGTCGAACTTTTTTAATGGTTCTACTAACATTTTTGAATTTATTATTGATGAGTAAGTAAAGTGTTTGTCATAGAAAAATGCATTTACGTTCTTGTTAGCACTGGCATGATTTTTCAAAGAAATAATTGCTAAATCTTCTTCAGTGGTTCCGTACTTTCGAAAATGATTTTGGGCATATAGTGAAGCCCAGTGAATTGGCATGTCATATTGTCCCCTTGAGCTATCCCATGTTAGTTTGTTACCTTGACTGTTCTGCTTTTCTGCTCCTGTTACTAATACTGCTTTGCATAGCCCAGATTTTATCAACGAGTAGGCAAGCATAATACCACTGGTACCTGAATTACATAAATTTTCGACCTTGGTAGAAAATTTTGGTTTGATTCCTATCATTTCTGATATTATATTGCCTAAGTATGATTCGTTAGAGCTACTTGATACAATTAGACCATCTATTTCAGCCTTTTGAATTTTCGTTTTCCCAAGTAATTCTATTATGGATTTACTAGCTAATTCAGCTAGTGTAAAGTCTGAAGGCTTGGTAAATTTTTGAGTACTTGAAGAATCAATTGCTATTTCCATAACTCAGTAAAATCCTTGTAGTTAAAATTACCGTTATTATCTTTTACAGGATTCATTTGTAAGATTGGTAAATCGATACCGATTTTTTTCCAGCGTTTGATTTGACTATTGCAATCATTTATAGAACCTGTAATGACAAAATCATTAAGCATCTCATCCGTAATGTTCCTCATTGACTCTGTTAGACCATATTTGTTGTAATCATTATAGATCCTTTCAACTATTGGCTTGTATTTTGTTTTAACCAATGATTCATAGTAGATTCTGCCCACTGATATATAAAAGGCCAAAGTTCTAGCAGCTCTGAGAGATGCCAGACTAGGATCTTTATTACTAACGGAGGTTATAATTACAAACGCCTTCATAAATTCTCGATTTTGATCTTTAAATTTGATGTTATCAATCGCCATTTTTAATTCATCTTTTGGTTTTAGGTAAAGGATGATTCCATCTGCATACTTTGTAGCTATGTTAATCATTCCTGGATTTACAGCAGCAACATAAATAGGAATATCATCCCTAGAGTGTTCAAGCAACTTAAAATTCTTTATGTTTACAGTCTGTCCATGATAGGTAACATATTTCGATTTTAACAACAGTTTTATCGATTGAACATATTCTTTCATTCTGATTAATGGTTTTTCAAATTTAATCCCATGAAGGTTCTCTACTAATACAGAGGTGCTGGTACCAAGGCCCAATATGACACGTCTATTCGAGAGAGTATCCAGCGTTATTCCGCCCATCCCAATAGTTGCTGGGGATCTAGAATAGATGTTTACAATGGATGTCCCTATTTTCACTCTGTTTGTAACCTGGGATATGGCCCCAAGAGTTGAGAAAACTTCCTTCCCCCAAGACTCTGGAGCCCAGATGGAATGAATGTTTTCATTTTTGTCAACGATTGAAGCAAATTCGAGGATTTCTTTTAACTCTAATAATGATCCAATACTATATCCTATTTTTTCCTTCATATTTATTTTGAATTTATCCTTGATAGTTCTTTGGATGATTCTTCGATGTCCTTGTGGGAATCAATCGATTTCCAAAATGATTTTTCAAATTTTTTTGCTTTTAATTTTTGTTCGTTTGCCATGGCAGGCAGTGCTGTTGTTTCAATGTTTCCTTTATCAGGTAAGAAGTCAAAAATTTCTTGATTAAAAAAATAGATACCTGCGTTGATCCATTTATCGATTATATCCGGTTTTTCCTTAAATCCAGTCACAAATTGCTGATCATTAAAATCTACAATCCCATAGGGGCTTTTTAGCGGAACAACTGCAATAGAGTTATAATCGTTCTTATAAGATAAGGTGTTAAAATCTATATTAGTTAATATGTCGCCATTAATCATAAAGAAGCCATTTTTTTCATCCTTTAGGAGAGATCGAGTGTTTTTCAGCGCGCCACCGGTCCCTAATGGTTCTTCTTCTACCATATAAGCAACTTTAACCTTAAATTTGTTTCCACTTGCAACATGATTTATGATTTGTTCTTTCAAATAGCCAACGCAAATGATAATTTCTGTTATATTATTCTTAGATAATAGCTTTATTTGCCATTCTATAATGGGCTTCCCTAGAATTTCTATCATCGGTTTGGGGCGGTTATCTGTGATCGGTTTAAGCCTCTTTCCAAATCCTCCCGCTAATATTACTCCTTTCAAAACAAACTAACTGATTTGATTTAAAATATATTTTTTCCTATTTACGACTCGAAAAAGGTTACCTATAATAGGAATTTATATCTTATTCGTTCTTTTATAAATACATTATATCATAATAATAGTGTTATTACTATGATAATAGTGTTATTACTATGATAATAGTGTTATTACTATGATAATAGTGTTATTACTATGATAATAGTGTTATTAACAAAAAGACAATATTTCATAATTCGAATTATGAAATAACATTGAAAAAAATTTAATCTCTAATTAATTTGGCAATATGATTTAAAAGTTCACAGATTTGTTCTTGGGTATGATTAGTATTTAGTGATATCCTCAATCGTGCTTCATTTCTCTTTACAGTAGGATATCGGATTGCTTGTACAAAGAAATTCTGTCTTAATAGTTTTTTCGAGATCTTCCAAAGCTTTTTTTTCAGACCCAATTAAAAGTGGAATTATGGGACTTCTTTCGACTTTACGAATGATAATTTTTTGCTCATTTGCTATTTTGTAGAAATAATCAATATTTCTGTACAACTTTGGCTGGAGATCCCCTCTCTTTGCTAATTGTATTGACATTATAGCTATTTCGGCCAAGTAATCCGGAAGTGCAGAGGTAAAGATAAATGATCTGGATTTATTAATTAAATATTCTCTTACTAACTTCGAACAGCTAACATAGCCTCCGAAACAACCAAGTCCTTTGCTCAGACTACTAACATGGATATCTACCGACTTGTTAACCCCAAAGTAGCTTGGGGTTCCGCTACAATCCGTTAACTTGCTATTACCTATAATAAAATCTCCATGTGAGTCGTCCACTATTAGTAAACAATTATTTTTATTTGAAATGCGCACAATTTCAACTAAGTCGGCCATATCACCATTCATGCTAAAAATTCCTTCAGTTATTATTATTTTTCGTTTGTTACCATGTTTTTTTATATTCTTTTCTAATTCAATCATATTATTATGAGGAAATGGATAAATTTTGCTTGGGGACATCTTGCATCCATCTATTATGCTTGCATGATTCAATTCATCACTAAAAATAATGGTCTCTCTATCAGAAATACATCCGAGAACCCCTAAATTGGCCATGAATCCTGTTGGAAAGAGCAATGATGAGGCAGTTTTCCTATGCTTTGAGAGATCTTTCTCCAGTTTTTCTAAACTTTCTGTATTTCCACTAATTAATCTCGAACTACATTGTGATATTCTTGAAGTATGCAGGTTCTTTAACTTTCTTATTAAAAATGTGTTCTTAGATAATCCCAAATAGTCATTAGATGAAAAATTAATTACGGTAGATGCATTTGTTCCTTTTCCTGATTCTGAGATTTTTTCAATAGTTCGGAGCTCTCTGTATAGATCCTCCTTACGTAATTCTCGTAACTTCTCTTGAAAATAATGTGAATTACTTTTGCCTGAGTCCAATCTCTTTTAACATTCTAATATCCTCAAGAGGTTTATTTCCTTTTGTGGTCAAGTATCCTCCACTAATAATTCCATTAGCGCCTGCTTTTAGGACTTTTTTATCATTCTTTTTAAGATGAACTTCTCTCCCCCCTGCAATTTTTAGGATTGTTCTAGGCATTAGAAAGCGATAAGTTGCAATTGTCCTAATTATTTCCTCTTCAGAAATTGAAAATTTGTTAAAGAGTGGAGTGCCCTCTCTACCAATTAACATGTTTATAGGTACTTCGTCAGGATTCAAAGATTGTAAAGAAATACCCAATTCTATCCTTTGTTCAATGGTTTCTCCCATGCCGATGATTCCACCACTACACAACTCCAATCCAACTTCTTTGACAATTTTAGCAGTGTTGATTCTATCTTCGTAAGTATGGGTAGTACAAATCTTATCAAACATGCTCTTGGACGTTTCTAAATTATGATTGTATCTTTTAACTCCTAACTTCTTTAATATTTCAGCTCTTTTTCTAGTCATAAAACCTAAAGATGTATTAACATCTATGTCGAGCCTTTCCTTTAGCAACTTTATAGTATTGCATATTTGGATAAAGTCCTGTTCTGGGGGAGCTCTATAAGCACAAACTATACAAAAACTATTCGCCCCATTATCCTTTGCTGCCTCTGCCTGTGCCAAAATCAACTCTGGGGCTAATAGTGGATATTTTTCAATTTTGGTGGTATTAAACGTTGATTGTGAACAAAAAGAACAATCTTCTGGACATCTACCAGATTTTGCATTAACTAAGGTTTCGACATCAACTTTGTCACCCCCGAATTTCAACGTAATTTGATTTGCACAATCAGCGAGGAAATCAAGATCAGCAGAATTAATTAATTCCAATGCTTCCTGAAAATTAACTTCTTTATCTGAGAAAACGTCAATCATTTTTTGGTGGATGAAGTCCCTAGTCAAATTACTCATTTGATAATTCTATTTCTATAAAGACTTACTTATATTAGTATTTAAGTTTACCCTAAATGACTAGTCAAAAGCGGAATTCGTCTGAACTGTAATAATATTAATTCGTCTGAAAAAGGACCGATTTTCATACCGTCTTAGAAATAGACCGTTTTTTTTACTCCAAATTATTGAATTTTGGTTCAATTTTTTTTTATATCTGCTCGTACTAATTTGACTACCTTTTTTTTACTCTCAAATTTGAAAAGTCGTTATGAAATATGCGTTTGCTTACTTGAGAGTGAGTACGGAAGAACAAACAGTCTTAAATCAAAAGTTGGCAATGCAAGGGTGGGCTCAGTCACATGATTTTCAGATCTTGGATTATTTCGAAGACTCTTCAATTAGCGGAAAAACAGCGGCAATTGGCCGAAAGGGATTCCAAGAACTTTTAAAAATAGTAGCAATAGAATCTGTCGATGCAGTTTTGGTGTATGAACTTTCGAGGGTGGGTCGCACTTTTTGGGATACCCTTGAAGCTATTAAAGCTATCGAACAGTATTCACCATTAATTTCCTGCTCTCCACGGGAAATTTTTCTTCAAACAACTGAACCAAGTATCAGAAAGCTTATGCTTGGCATACTGACATGGGTCGCAGAACGAGAAAGAGAGTTGTTAGTTCAAAGAACTAAAGACGGCATTATTAGAGCTAAATCAGTGGGAAAACAAATAGGAAGACCTAGAAAAGTACTGAACACTGCTGACTTAATTAGTCACCTTTCTCAAAATAAATCTAAATTAAGAATTGCGAAGGATTTAGGAATTTCAAAAGCAACCTTGTACAAAAATCTAAGAAATCTTGCTCCTAGCTAACAATTCTTTTATTAATATCTAAAACAATCTCTAGTTGGGTGTCCATTATCTTATTTAGAGAATGTGAGTCTATGGCTAAAGGAGGAATTACAATAATGGTATTTCCAAGAGACCTGAGTAGGACACCTCTTTTGAGTGATTCTTTTATCACAAAATAGTTAATGGGTATGTTATCCACCATAGTAATGGGTTTACCATTGAATGCAAGATCAAATCCTGCCAGCAATCCTTTCGCTCTAACATTTTTTACAATTGGAATAAATTGAAATTCTTGTAACCTCTTCTTAAGTTGCTTGCTATTTGATCTAATCTTATCAAGCAGATGATTCTCTTTGTACATTTTTATATTTTCAAGAACTGCTGTGCAGCCAATTGGGTGTCCAGCATAAGTGTGACCGTGAAATAAGTGTTTTCGATCTCCCAAATCCCCAGAAAATTCTTGGAATATTTTTTTGGATGTTAATGTAAGGGCTAATGGAAAATAACCCCCTGTGATTGCTTTGCCAAAACATGCAATGTCCGGAACGCTTCTTTGGGGTATGTATTCGATCATATTTCCGAGTCGTCCAAACCCGGTCGCGATTTCGTCTAAAATCAATAAAATGTTATGTTTTTTGCACATTTCATTAATTTTCTTTTGATAACCCGTTGGATAAATATTAACCCCTCCAGCCAATTGGGCACCACTTTCCATTATTAGTGCTGCAGTTTTATCCGCATTTTTCTCAATTATCTTTTCTGTTTTTTCTAGCAAAAGATTTAAATTTTCTAAATTAACTATCCCATCTAGGGTTACCTTTTTAGGACTCGGGATTACATGACATTTAAATAACAACCTTTTGTAACTCTTAAAGTATTTGTCAACATAACCTACTGACATCGCACCAATAGTGTCGCCGTGATAACCATCAGCTATTGACATAAATGAAGTTTTCTTCAAATTACCTTGATTATTCCAGTATTGTATAGCAATCTTTAGTGCGGCTTCTATAGCCGAGGAACCGTTATCCGTGAAAAATACTTTGTTCAGGCCTCTAGCTAGTTTTAAGAATTCATTCGATAGCTCAATTGATTTATCATTTCCTATTCCAAAAATAGTTGTGTGAGGTATCTGTTTAATCTGATTGATCATTGCTTTTGTAATTCGATTACTGCTAAATCCCCAAACATTGCACCACATATTAGATATTCCATCTAGATATCTGTTACCTTCGCTATCACAAAAATAAAAACCACTGCCAGATCTAATAATTCTCCTATTTAGATATTTGGTATAATCATGCATTTGTGTATAAGGATACCAAATGTTGTCACTCTTTGACAAATATAGTTTACCTATTCTTGAGTTGATTAATAAATTCCTTATCCTTATATTCTTGAAATATATATTGAAAGCCTATTAATGTACAGTGCTAACCTAATGGAGTTAAAGGAGTTATTATACTTAAAGATCGATCAACTTGGAATAGATTTTATTAAAACGAAAATTAAAGAAAACATTCTAAATTCAGATTACATAATCAAACAATTACTTAAAGAATGTATTAGTTCAAGAGGTGTTCAAAATTTATCTCATTCTGACTACATCTCCTTGGCTGAAGGTTTGATGCATTATTTACTTGCAATCACTATAACGCCATCACAAAGGAAAATTAGTATCAATCATACTGAAGTAAGCATTCTTGTTCCGGGTGCTAGAGATTTAAAAAATGGTGGTGAAAAAGTGATAATTATCCAATTTTTAAAAGGGGACGAGGTTGAATATGAGCAGACCATTAGTGAGTTGTTGAAAATGCAGCCAACTCGCGATAATATTTGGTTAGTCTCATACTGTCCTATAGTAACTAGGTATCCACTTAGGAATTTTGTAATCGATGGCGAGTCAATTGGAAACAAGGAGCTTGTGCAGCCCTTTTCAAAATTGATGATTGAAATAAATAACTTTCTCGATCGGATTAATTACACCGGTTTTCGAATTCTCTGAGTATGATTTCATGTTTCATAATTCGAGTTTTGAAATATAATGTTGGTAGAAAATTTATGAAGAAATACAAGATTGAATTTTACGCATTAAGATCTGAATACAATGAAATAAGAAGTTATTTTGAACAAATACCTCTTGATATTATAATATCTGGACTTCGATTTTCAAATAATAGGTACAAAGCAAAAGTGGGAGGTTACTTAAATCCGGGACGCAAGAGCCTAGTCAAAAAGGAAACGGCACTATTGACAAAAAAACAAGCCCGAGTTAGACTAAAAAACTGGAAGATCATGATAAAAAAATATCGGGAAAGAGGTTATAGCTATCCCACCATTTACCGGATAAAAATGAGGTTAAACGGTATTATCAATGATATAGATCCCTAAAATAGTAATAGCTGATTATTTGTCAATATAGAGAGTTACTCTCTGAGATTTTAGAATCTAATCCAGTATTTGGTAAATCAGGGAATTTATCCTTCATGTTTTGCTCGACGATGGCGCTTGCCTCTTCAATTATTTTCAAAGCATCTTCGCTTACAGCACTAGTGTTCCCATTTATATCAGAAGTTGTTGGTATTTGTCCAGAATCATTCATTATACCATTTAATATGTCGGTGATCTTTCCAAATGACTGTCCAGCTTCTGGTATCATTGAATTTAATCCACCTTGAATATTCTTTATTACTGACATAGCAGGGCTCAAAGTAACAACGACATCACCTAGCTCGGTAATAGTATTCAATCTGAGTTGAATTTGTTCCAACGCCAATTTTGCTGATGTAATCATCTTATTCATTTTCCTGATTTGTGATAATTCGTTAGATAGGATTTTAGCATATTGACTATCATGATTCTGCATTGCACTAATAATTCTCTTAAATATGATTTGATCTTTCTCGTCCATCTTTGCTGACATACTTTCCAATTTTGCAATCTGAGAGTGTAGCCTCTTTTGTGCCTCTTCTATTCTAGGCTTTAATGGTGAGGGAGGTTTTATGTTCTCTAATAGTTTCATACCTACATTACTTATCTCATTTTGTGGTTTGATCCATTTGTTGCTGAAAGACATTTACTTTTATACCCTCTCCCAATGTAAAATTTTGTATTTAAAGTTGTATTTTTCTCTATTCATGTAACCGAAGTGACAATATTCAGTGGTTACATTTCCCAAGGCTAAAATTTATACTGGATAAGCGCCACAAGTTTTGCAAAAACTCCCCTTCCAAGTAAATATAATGTTACAAAAAGGACATCTTTTAGATTTTTCAAGTTGATTACAGATTTGCTCGATCGGTGGGTCAAAAAATTTTCTATATATTTGATAATAAAACATATGCTCTTTAGTTGTAATTGTAACTCCTTCGGTTTTTGCCCTACTAGATCCTTCAAGAAATTCTGCACCGGTAATACTATTTTCTAAATACGGTATAATCTTATTAATCCCTGATCCACTTTCTAATGCTTCTTTCCTTCTCCAAGTAATCTCATCTCCCAACATTTCTCTAAAACAACTTCTTAAAAAAAATTTTCCATAAACCATGCTATTGTGTACAGCGATTTTTTCATTTACTGATAATGACTGACTAAACTTTATGATAGTATTATCAAGAAACGGGGTTGTTATTCCTAGATCGTATTTTTTTGAGAATATAATTGATACAAACTCCATATTTTGAACTATCTTATTTAATTTTGATTGCAAAATCTCTGGAGTCTTAAGGTATTTACCCAGAAAGTTATACCCACCGAAGAGTTCATCTGCCCCATCTCCTAGAATAATCATATTTGATTTAAGCCTTTTCGCCTCTTTAAATCCCAAAAGCTGAACTACACTATTTCTTAGGAATATCGGATCAAATGTCTTAAAGTCCCTTATCAGTTCACGCAGGTTTTCTAAGATTATTTTCATAGATGGCATTACAATGTGATGATTTAGGGCATATTTCTTTGCGATTAAGGTAGAATATAGATAATCGGAACAATTTTGATCGATAGATACAGTTATGGCTTCTCTCGGATGCATATAATTAAGAAGGATACTACTATCTAATCCTCCAGATAGTAATATAGACCCACCATGGGATTTCCTGCATACGTTTTGCAGAAGTTCTTGGAATTCTTTATATGAATTTAGCAAACATTAAGATATCGATTTTACGTTTATAAATCTAAATCGTTAAACCTTAAACCTGAATGGAATTTAGAGCAAAAAAAAAATGTATTAATCCATCCTGCGGGATAGAATATTCCATAGATAATGATATTTATCGTTGCTCTTGCGGCTTTCTTCTAGATATAAAATATCCAGATGTCCCTAATAGAGAATTGATCGAAGTATTTTATCAACGACGTAATTTTGGAGGGAATATTTTCAATGAAAGTGGTGTATGGCGATATAGAGAATTATTAAATTTTGTTGACGTTGACACTGAGAGCGTGCAAGATTGCTCCAAATTATTAGTATCACTGGATGGTTCAGAAGGTAGATCTTCAAGGCCATACCAAATGAGTAAGGTTGCAAAGTACGTCAATTTACCCAATAACAATTTATTCCTTCAACCTGAGGGTTATAACCCGAGTGGGTCCTTCAAGGATAATGGAATGGCTGCTGCAGTCACACACGCAAAGTTATTGAGTGTCAAAAAAATAGTTTGTGCCTCTACTGGAAATACTTCGGCATCTGCTGCAATGTATGCCTCAAATGAAGGATTTGATTGTGATGTTTACATCCCCCGAGGTGAAATAGCTCCCGGTAAGCTTGGTCAAGCCTTTCAATTTGGCGCTCAAGTACTTCAAGTGGATGGTAATTTTGATGATGCTCTAACACTATCTTTAGAGATAGCCTCGAAAGAAGGTGGATATACCGTAAACTCTTTGAATCCATTTAGAATTGAAGGTCAAAAAACCATAATTTATCGGATAATGGAATATCTTGATTGGAACCCGCCTGACTGGATCGTATACCCTGGAGGTGCTCTAGGTAATATATCCAGTTGTGGAAAGGCGCTCATTGATACGAATGGGGTTGGATAAAGAAGATACCTCGCGTTTTGGTCTTAAATGCTGCAGGAGCAAATACTTTTTATCAACTAGTAAATGGGTTGTTTGAGGATACCAAACTAAAATGGAATGCCGGAAAAGTTAATACTGATCTAATTGACCGATTCTATCAAAAACAGCAAGAAAGGAATATTATACCTAAGACACAAGCAACAGCAATTCAGATCGGAAAGCCCGCTAACATAGTTAAAGCATTGAGAACAATCGAGTTTACCAATGGCATTGTAGAACAGGTTCAGGATATAGATATGATGGATGGAATGACAATAGTGGGGTTGAATGGATTTGATTGTGAAATGGCATCAGGATCTGTGCCTGCAGGAATAATGAAGTTACGCGAAAAAGAATTTATAAAAAAAGATGAGATTGTTGTAGGGGTATTAACAGGCAGGCAAAAGGATCCATCAATTGCAATTCAATATCATTTGCTCAAATCAAATACATATGCCAGACCACCTCGCGAATTGATTAATTGAGATCTTGGTATCGATTTTTTTCAAATGCCTTTAATGCTGAGAGGATAGCATGGGATTTATCTTCAGTTTCTTGATATTCTTTATCGGGTACCGAATCTATTACGATTCCCGCACCAGACTGCGTAAATGCGTTCTTTTTATTAAAAAAGATCGACCTTATGGTTATAGCAAAATCGCATGATTGATTGAAGGAAAAATAGCCAACAGCTCCAGCATACGGTCCTCTACATTCTGGTTCCAGATCATTTATGATTTCCATTGCTCTAATTTTGGGAGCTCCTGAAATTGTACCCGCTGGAAATACAGCTCTAAATGCATCAAATGAATCATATTTTTTATGTAGGATGCCCTCTACATGAGATACTATATGTTGGATGTGACTAAATTTTTTTACTTTCATTAATTCTGAGGTAATAACCGATCCAAATTGACAAACTTTTCCCAGATCATTTCTCGCTAAATCCACCAGCATAGTGTGTTCGGCAATTTCTTTCTGATCTTTTAACAATTCTCTTCGAAGGAGTTCTGTAACTTCTTTATCCAAAAATACCGGTCTTGAGCCAGCAATGGGATAAGTTTCCACCAGATCCCCCGTTATCCGTAGCAACATTTCAGGGCTGGATCCAAGTAAAATCCTATGACCCGTTTTATAATAAAACATATAAGGAGATGGATTGATCTTCCTGAGTTCCTCATACATTTGTAGATGGTCTCCAGTAAAATTGAATTTTATCTTCTTTGACAATACTGTTTGAAAAATATCCCCAGCAGATAGGTGATCCTTGATCTGATTCACTTTGTTTTCAAATGCCTTCTTTTTCATACTTCTCTTTGGCAGTGAAAATGTTGAGTTATCTTTTCTTGATATTTTAGTTTTGCTTTTCATAATCTTTTTAATAGTATCAATTCTTGATTTATCATAAAAAAAATATTCAAGTCTCTTTTTCATATGATTGTACACTAAACCATCTTCAAAAAACCCAAATTCAAGAAGAGGGAATGATGTCTTACTTTTGACATTTATTTTCTCCCAATATTTTATTGCCTCATAGCAAAAATAACCCACCAGCCCTCCAACATATCTATAATCTTTATTGTTGATTATAGGAAAACAATTTTTGAGTGTTTCGAGAGGATCTGTGATCGAAATTTTCCTTAGAATCCTATCATTTTTATATACCCATAACGTATTATTGTCGCATTTAATTTTATATTTAGGACCAAAACCCATAATAGAAGATTCTACCAATTCCTGAGGTCCTTCTAATGATTCAAAAATAAATATGTCAGTGAACTCATGACTTATTCTCTTGAATATGTCAAATGGATGCATATTTGTTTCCAAATTAACAAAAGTTGGTTCAATATCAATCTTGAAGAGTCTGTCTAAATCATTTGACACAAAAAATCCCTATCTAACGTAAGTCTGCTAAATCGTCATTATTAAAAGTGCCCTTAATTGAAAGTGGTTTTCTACCCATAAATCCTTCATTTTTACCATGCCAAAATTTAATTTTATCCTCACCTATTTTCCAGCATAACCATACTTCCTCGTTAAAACGTTTTGAAGGGAAATCTAAAAGACCTTCATCAAAACTCTTAATCAAAATACCCAATCCTTCGAGGTCCTCGATATCTCTATACATTTCAGTTATTGCCCTATTAACTTGACTTTTCTTTATGAAAAATGACTCGTGTGACAATTCTTGATTTACCACTGAATTTAGTTCAGCCTGAAGATCCATTATGCTATTTCTCTGCATCAAAATATTAGCAAACTTAACCTTTATTTCTGGTAGTATCCTGTTAGCTTTGACCGGAGTGAAGAAATTAAACATGAAGATGAGTTAAGTCAATAAATATTTATTTTTATTTATTAATCTAGTATTGATCACTTCGATACAGGAACAATTATGAATTAATATTACAATTACTCAACTGAATTGAAATGAGTAAAATTAAAAACAAAAATACCATTGTTAGATATCATAATTGTAAATCATTAAGTGATTCCTTAAGGGCTTTGGATTATGCTTTCAAAAATTCTGATCCTGAAAGGCTCGTTAGCGAATCTATTCAATTAGGTTCAAATATGCAAATTACGGATATAAATAATAAAATACACAAATTTGACCTCCCTGATACAGCATCGACTTTGGTTGTTAGTGTAGGCAAAGCGTCTGAAAAAATGCTTGGTGGATTCTTTGATAAAATGAGGGATAGAATTAAGAAAACTATATTGATATCCCCTGTCGGATATGTACTTGAAAAAAATAATTTTGAATTATTGAATAGTTCAACAGTAATTCAATCATCTCACCCAATTCCAAATGTCCAAAGCACCTTGGCTGCTAGAAAAGTAGTTGAGGAATTACAAAATAGAAAAGGTATACAATTAATAGTCTTTTTAATATCTGGAGGTTCATCTTCTCTAATGGTATCCCCTATTGAGGGGATTAACCTTATGGACAAGAAAATTATTAATAAATTGCTTATAACCTCAGGTGCTAATATAAGAGAGATAAATATAGTTAGAAAGCATCTTTCAAGAATCAAGGGTGGTAAAATATTACTACGAATTGATCCTAATACTCCTGTCATCAGTTTGATTCTCTCTGACGTAGTCGGTGATCATCTCGATACCATAGGGTCAGGATTAACATCATCAGATAGAACTACATTTAAACAGGCGCTTTCTATTTTGAATAACTATTTCATCTTAGATCGCAAATCCGAATCTATTAGAAAGATAAAAGTCGTGTTAGAATCAGGGATTAGGTCTGAAATACCAGAAACCTTGAAACCAAAAGAGTTTCGTTCAAGGAACGTTACTAACATCATTATCGGAAACAATTCAAATTTTTGTCGACTAATTCAGGAATGTTTTAAAAATCAAGGTTATTCCACAAATTATATGGGATCTAACTATGGAATTCCTATGAATGATTTCATTAAGATTGCATCCAAGATAATTAATACTAAATACGAGCCGAAAACATGTATCATTTTGGGTGGAGAAGTCACCAATACGTTACCAAGCCGTAAGATTGGAATAGGGGGTAGAAATCAAGAAGCAATTTGTCACATGCTGCAAGTAATTAGGAAATGCGACCTTCTTGATTTTTCCTTTATTTGCATAGGCACTGATGGTATTGATGGAAACTCTTCTTCAGCAGGCGGCTTCATCACCCCAAAGACTATCGAACTGTTGAAAGGTAAAAAATTAGATGTTAATTACTATCTTAGAACAAGCAACTCTAATGTATTACTCACAAAATTACGTTCAAATATAGACACTGGCTATACAGGTGCAAATTTCAATGACGTTTATCTATTCGTCCGAAATAATTAATTATGGTTTCTATTATCCTTGCCTAAATGGTCCATTCTATGGGAATATCTTGATATATTCCATTCGGAAGTATTCTCCTTATAGAAATTGGCAAAGTTTTCTTTTCCAATTCGTATTTAGCTATCAGGATAGTATCTGTAAATTCTGGTGGTATCTTTGTTAGAATGGGTGCCCCCAATGACAATTGCAATGAACGGGCACCTGTAATCCTAGCTTTTTCAAATCTAGTTAACCGAACAGGGCCAATTAGGATTTCATTATTCTTAGATGGAATCTCTTTTAGTCTAAATTCTACATCAGCGTCATAAGTTTTGTATACTATTACTACGCTTGGCTCTTTTCCCTCCACTTCACTTCGTTTATTATCTGAACCTTCTAATTGCAAATTATCTTTTCCACCGTCATCAATTTTATCCATATCCAAATCATCATCCTTCACCGTACTTGACTTCTTTTTTGCTCGCTTGACAGCCACTACTAAAAAAAAAGATCAATATATATAATTAAATGTTGCTGAAAGTTCATATTTATAAATCTTTTATTGATATCTGTGTCATCAGAGTTTCAAAGTGTTTCAACAATACCAATAATAATAGAGTTAAATCAGGCATTTCAATTAAAAGGTGAATTCAAAAGACATCTTTCACCCTTAACTATAAAGAAACTGCTTAGTGCATTCCCCATATCTGGTCGAATTAATAGCTATGATGGTAAATTTGTTTATGTACAGGTGGATCTCCAGCTAGGATCTGAAAAACCCATCAACATTTTCAAAAAAGGTGATTTGGCATTTTCTCCATTAGGAAATTTCCTTTGTATTTTATTAGATGATGCTATATTAAATCAAAAACTGAATTTATTGGGGAGGGTTACCTCAGATAATGTCGATATATTAGGATCTTTTAAAGTGGGAGATTATCTGAGCCTTAAAAAGTCCATGAATTAAAAATTGACTACTTTAACTTTTGATATATCCTATGTCCGCTGTAGCCCCCTATTGATTTTATGATGCTCTTGCCCTCTAAATTTTTCAAGAAATTATTAGCAACCGAAATTTTCACACCTAATGCCCTTGCGAATGAATGAGCTGTGATAGCTTTCATCGAGTCTAGTGTCTTTAATCCCTGAGATTCTTCAATCAATACCGAGAGTTTTTGTTTCTGCTGAGTTTTAGAAGCTGGCGTCTTTTTTATCTCCTCTTTTTTACCTCCTTTATTCTCTTGAGATTTGGAAGCATTCGACTGGCTTGGCTTTTTCTTATTTCCGCCCATTGTTAAACAAAATTTCTATATACGCAGAATATTTATATCTTTAAGATTGGCTTTACTTTGAGTGTTATTCTGAAACATGTGAGAATATCCTTGCATCTATTACGTATAGTTACTTCTGTTACTCCAGCTAATCGAGAGATATCCATCTGTAATATATTAATTCCAAGAAGAACCGATGCGAGATATAGATATGCTGCTGCAATACCGTTTGGAGATTTGCCATCTGAAAGAAGATGATTTTCCGTTTTTTTCGCTATCTCAATGGCCAGACGCTCAATTTTAACATCAAATTTTGCTGTGTTAGCTAATTTAGAAATGTACTGATTGATGTTGATTGATTGCATGTTTAATATCGTAAAGCTCTGCTTGTTTTTATTTCCGGCCCTTGGATCTTGCTGCATAAAAACAGTAATTTTGTTTTGGGCTTGAATTGTCCAATCGGTATCATCGTTTTCGCAAATCAATACCATCGAACGATAGTATTTCGAAGCCAATTTCAAATTTTCGTTTGCATCTTCGGTGTTACCATTATGTTGTACTATCTCGTTAAGAGATCTAAGGACTTTACAAATTTTGCATGCATAATAAATAGCAGCTGCAGCCATGGATGCTGAAGATTTTCCCTTGGTATCGTTTCTATTTTCATAATTTCTGTAAATTAATGCCGCTGTTTCACATACAACTTTAGGAAACGACATGAGCGAACAAGTCTCATTAATCTTTGATAACACATTTGAAAGTCTCCTGTCTTTGGAATTTGAGATCCTTATTATATTGTTCCATTTCCTAAGATTGACAACTGACTTTCTGATATCATCATTGAAATGTCGGCCCGAATAGTCTTTGCATTGGTTATCAATCTCAGTATGAAGACCGTAATCATGGTACGCAATACTGTTTACACCACTAGCTCTCAAATTATTCGATTTATGTCCGGGGTCGCTAATATAAGCATCTGGACCTTGATATTCTAAATTTTCTTCAACCACATAGCCACATATACTGCATACAAATTCACCTTTTACTGTATCTTGCACCAGGTTTGCATGACATTCAGGGCATTCATTCAATAGATCTATATCATTCGAAACCATTTATGTCACCTATTTCTTATTGTTCTTAATTTTCTTCTTATTTTTAGATTTGAAATAAAAATCTTTTTTTCCTGTAATGGGAAAATACACTTTCAAACCTGCCATCTTACTCTTGGCTTGAACAAAGGGAATTATCGAGGCATAGGGGGAGTTCACTGACCCAATTAATTCAGCAATCTTGCCTACCCTCTTATCTTTATTATCTAATACTATCAACCCAGATTTCACATGTGCACCATTATTCTCTACTCTTACTATCAAGCGACCGCTCTTAGAAAAATGAAGTATTTCTCCCAGCAATTCCATAGTCAAAATTCGATAATCATTATTACTTACATATTCTTCTGTCAATTAAAGCTATCAAATCTATCAATTATTATTATTTAGTCATGCATATAGGTCATGACGGGATTTGAACCCGCGACCTAAGGTTTACAAAACCTTCGCTCTGCCAGGCTGAGCTACATGACCATGATTTTATTATCAATTAAATTCTGTAATTAAAAGCTTTTGTATATATAGTGACCTCTTTTTTTAAAGATGTGTATATGACTGAAGTCAATAAGAAGAAAATATTTACCGTTAACGTGAGCATCGAAAACAAACCATTTCTCAATGATCCTGAAGGGGAAACAGTGCTCAACGATCTTATTCTCAAAGAGGACTATTCCGATATAGTTTCAGTCAGATCAGCTAAATCCCTGCGTATCAAAATCTTATCCGAGACTGAGACCGAAGCATTATTCAAAGTAAAGAAAATGTGTGATGATCTGCGAATTTACAATCCCATTGTTAGTAATTGCGAACTTTCGATTAAGGAAATCCAAAATAAATAATTATTTTTGCATTAATTAATTAATATAATAAAACTTAAAGGTTAGTAAGAACTTTTTTTATAGCAAGGCATTTGAAGGATTATGAAAATGTTATCATCTGGGTGGACTATTATAATAAAAACTTATCTAGGGGAAAAGGTAGACGGATATCAAAATCGATGGCGGTCTACGATCCGATGATAACGGAGTTGGTTGCCGCCGCAGAATCATTGGGATATCAAGTCGAAAAAGATCAGATTAATGATGGTGCAAGGTTTCCTAAAAGACCACACATCAAATCAGGGTATATTATGATATCTAAGAATGAATTACTGAAGAATAAGATATTAAAGGATATTGCTGAAAAAATAGTTCTAAATAGGACAAAATCAAAAGGCAGGTAGCTTCAAACTATTAGCAAATACATATTAAAAACATAAATAATCAATAGTAGATAGAAAATACGTCTGATTTTTTACGACATGTTAAATAAATTAAGGAAATATATAATAAATTGACCCATGAAAAAACTGAAAAATTCACTTTACGTGAAAGATCAATAGCCTTGAAAGAACCCAATGCAGTCATAAAAGGCGATAAAAGTAGTTCGCCATTATCATCTCCAATAAATTTTGAAGAAAAATTGGAATCTCAAGTAATGCAATCTATTCCAAAAGAGGCTCAGATAACAATAGTTAGGTGTGAATCCGCCAATATTGCCCTTTATACTAAGAATCCGTCATTCGCGTTAACAGAATTAACTCTTCACCTGTCAGCCCTTTCAAAATCAATGAAGAAAAGATTCATAATTAGAACAGACCCATCTATAAGACTTTCAGAGGATGATGCTCGTTATGCCATTAATAAAATATTGCCAAAGGAAATTCTGATAACTGTACTCTTTTGTGATGAAGCTACAGGCGAGGTCATTTTAGAAGTAAACAATCCAGAGGGGATAACTTCAGAAATTTTTTTGCAAATTGCGAAGGAAACAGGCTGGATTGCACATACAAGGCGGTCTCCTCATATCCCTTCAAATAGCATAAAAAATATACATTCCATACTGAAAAATTCCTCCAAAGAACGCATTACCTTTTATCAAAGTTTAGGGAAAAGAATTTTTAGACCTCCTTTGTTGTCCAATTCTTTACTATATAATGGTGATACCAATGATGATATGAGGTTAACCTCTAATAATCACAACTCTAGATATTTATCAAGAAAATCGGTTGATGAAGGGGCAACATATCAATACAGTAATCTAAAAGAGGTCACAATTTACTGCTTAGGTGGTGTTAAACAAGTAGGACGATCATGTTTTGTCGTTGTGACTCCAGAGAGTAAAATAATGCTTGATTGTGGTATTAATCCGGGAGAAAACATAAACTATAATGCCTATCCTAGACTAGATTGGTTTAATTTCAATTTAGAAGAATTAGATGCAGTTGTAATTAGTCATGCCCATATAGATCATCAAGGATTCTTACCGGCAATATTCAAGTATGGTTACAATGGTCCGATCTATTGTACTGAACCCACTTTACCTTTGATGACGCTCTTGCAAATGGATTCGGTAAAGATTGCACAGAGCAATGGCTCGTATTTGCCTTATGAAATCAGAGACGTCAATGAGGTAATCAAACATTGTATTCCTCTTCCTTATGGAAAACCGACTGATATATCTCCAGATGTTACAATAACTTTAAATAACGCGGGACACATAATGGGTAGCGCAACAGTCCATATAAATATTTCAGGGGCTCATAATATCCTATACACGGGTGATTATAAATACGCAAAAACGCAATTACTTGATGGAGCTTTGGCTAATTATCCACGAGTTGAGACTATTATCACTGAGAGTACCTATGGTGCAAGTTCAGATTTAATGCCCGATCAATCTGTTGTTTATAATACATTTACGGACAGTATCAATCATACATTAATGAGTGGTGGCAAGGTGCTTATACCTGTCCCTGCTGTAGGTAGGGCCCAGGAAATAATGTTAGTCCTAGATAAAGAGATGCGAGAAGGTCGATTGGTGGAATCTCCAATATTCATTGAAGGGATGATATCGGAGGCAAGTGCCATCCATATGTCTTACGCCCACTATCTGGGATATGAAGTGAGAAAATCTGTATCCGAAGGTATTAATCCATTTTTATCTTCTTACTTTACGGTAATCAATGGAATTGGCAAAAGAGAAGAAGTTTTTAACGATGATTCTCCTTCAATTATCATGGCAACTTCCGGAATGTTAGAAGGAGGACCGTCGGTTGAATATTTTAAGCAAATTTCTCCTAATCCTAAAAACAAAATAATTTTCGTGTCTTACCAAATAAACGGCACCCTTGGACGTAGGGTGCTGGACGGTACTATATCTGAAGCTAGCATGATAGATAAGAATGGCAAGGTTAAAGTAATTCCAGTTAGATGCTCCAAACAAAAAATTGACGGTTTTAGTGGTCACAGCGATTTTAATCAAATTCTAAACTTTGTTTCAAAAGTGAGACCCAAAAGGGTTTTGGTTAATCATGGGGAAAAATCTAAATCAGAGAATATTGCAAGTGTAATTTACTCCAGGATGAAAATAAGGTCTAGTGTCCCTGATAATAGGGAAATCATAAAGCTAAGGTAAATTGCGATAGGTTTTTTCGTATGTATGATGTTCATAATGTTGAACTGATTTGGCCATAAGATATAGATGTATTAATTGTAATATTGTGTTGAGCGGAGAGGGTGCCTCACGACATTATTTAGCAAATCCTAATCATAAATTAGAAAAATTACCACCACCACCTAAACCTGGCAAGCCGACTACTTAAAAATCTGTAAGAGTAATTATTCTCTTATACTTTCTAACGCTGATACAACTTGCCATAGGCTCGTCCTGATATGTGATTGCATTTGAGGGTTTTGGGTGACACCGTCTAACATACTAATAGCATTAGCAGCTCGCACTGATATACTTCCTCCTTTCTCATCCTTAAGAATAGCCAAGACCTCCCTTATCATATTCCTAATATTTCTTTGAATGTTTACGTTTTTTATTAGAGAATCTAATGTTGATATCGCATTATTTAGTCTCTCAATATTTTCTTTTTGTTTTAATTCTTTCTTTGTAACTGTCAATTTGAATCACACAAGTTAAATTTTACCTATTTCATATTAATAGCTTTATTTGTATGATCACATAATATCATGAGGTGAAAAATTTTAATATGAATCTCATCAATAGTCCATGTTTGAAAATGGGACTAATCGATGAATAGGACACTTATGATTATAATATTTTGGATTTTAGGGTTTATCGGAGGAATTTCCATTTATTCAATTTTACCATCAATATTAAATTTTTTTAATTCTTTCATACCTAATCTATTTTCCAAATATTTCTTAGAAGCCTTGATCGCAGGAATAATAGGGTCAGGGTTAAGCACCATCGCGGTACTCTATTGGGCTAACAAATCCTCTAAAGAAGAATTTTGACAAAATGATCTTCATTATATAGCCGCAAATAAGTTATTACCTGTATACATGGTCATTGATGTTCTAGTTGCTTTTATGGTTTCTCTAGCTGCAGGTCTAATTGGTTCAATGGTCGGCATAGGTGGTGGCATAATAAATGCCCCTTATCTTAGTTATCTTAATTATAACCCATCTCAAATTTCTTCAACCAGTCTTATTGCAGTTTTTTTTACGAGTATATCTTCTTCATATCAGTATATTAGGAAAGGGTTGACCGAAAAAAAGATCGGAATGATCTTGGCCATATCATCTGTTCCTGGAACATTCATTGGTGTTTACATTTCAAATTCCTTTACTTTGAATGAGTTTCGATACTATTTCGCGCTTATTTTAATGGCTACCTCTCTCTATTTGTTATTTCGATCAAAAATTTTAGGCCAAGAAAAAAAAATACCGAATTTTTTTCAAAAGGAAAACAATTGGAAATACTCTAGATTATTGATCTTAGTTATTTTTTCTTTCGTGGCGGGTACTTTGTCTAGTAGTTTTGGTATTGGAGGTGGTATCATTTTTGTTCCCTGTTTGATTATTCTTTTAGGCTTTACAATGAAAAAGGCTTCTGCTACTTCGCAATTCGCTCTCATATTTACGTCTCTTTCAGGCTTGACATTGTTTATCATTGACGGAAAACCGAACTTCTACATGGGATTCATTCTATCTGTTGGGTCGATCATTGGTGGTACCTTAGGCAGCATGCTAACCGGTAGAATGAAATCCGATTTATTACTAAAAATATTTAGTATCTTATTGCTGGTTGTGTCTTTTAAATTGATTTATGACGGATCAGGTTAATCTGACTGAAAGTTTCAACTTGAAGTTAATAAAATCTCGTGAATAAAATGTAGAAGTGGTTTAAATGTCAAGCTGGTCCCTGCAATAATCGTGCATAGATCTTGCTTTTCTTGATTAAAGGGGGGTATTCATTCACTAAGGACATGTGATTACTTACCAATTAATCAACTATTTAATAAATACTAATTTTAATACTAAATGTTTGTTGAATTGATAAATTTAGCTATAATGATATCTGGTCGTGGAAGTAATATGAAAGCTATTCTTGAATCAATTAAGAATGGGGAGGTTGAAGGAATTGATAATATATTAGTTATTTCAAATAAACCGGATGCATTGGGTTTAGAAATTGCCAAAAAAGAATATGGAGTTATGACAACTACTGTATCATCAAACAAAAATGATGAGTCATTTGAAAGCCGATTATATAATGAGTTAAAAAAAAATAATATTGGTCCTCATAGCGGACTAATTTGTCTTGCTGGATTCATGAAGATTTTGAGTCCGTCCTTTGTGGAATTGTACAAGCAAAGGATAATTAATGTGCATCCATCTTTGCTTCCATCATTTAAAGGTCTACATGCACAAAAACAAGCATTATTGGCTGGAGTTAAGATTACAGGTTGCACTGTTCATTTTGTAGACAATAGTGTGGATAGTGGACCGATAATCTTACAATATCCTGTTCCAGTATTTGATAACGATGATGAATTGACACTATCAGAACGAATACTTGTCAAAGAGCACGAAATATATGTCAGGGCCATAAAGTTGCTTACCCAAAAACAAATTTCAGTTGTTGATAACCGCGTTATTCAAATTTAAATGTAATCTAACCCCTTATTTTTTTGTCCATATCCAGCATGAATTTTGAAATCTCTTCTTTATTCAAGTTCAAGTATTCCTGACCCCTTTCTCTCAACCTGCTGTTAAACAGCCGTAACTCCCTATGTTCTTCAAAAAAGTTTTCTAGAATAAACGTTCCATGTAGGATTGGGTTTAATAATTTGTCAATAGCTTGTACAAGTGAATTCAAGTCACCTCTATCTGAAAATTCTGAAGATTCATACAGTATTGCACTAATATCTTTCAATTGTTGGGTAGAAAAGAAAACCTCTTTTTTTCCTTCAAGGGGTTTTGATTGTGTATTTCGTTTTTCAAAACCTATCTTTGATATCAGTTCTTTGGTAAGTTCATATTGTTCATCTTTCCCAGTAAATGTTTTTTTGACGTTTTTAATTAATAGGCCCTTATTGGCTAATCTGGTTGTTGCTTCCTGAATTTCCTCCCTATCTAATCCGGTAACCCATATGATCTTCCCCAAATAATCATTCCCCTGTCTAACAGATTCTAGAATTACAACCTCGATAATTCTTTTATAATCTTCCTCCATTCTGGCATTAATGAAATCTCTGTCTTTCACTGCTTTTTTTGCGTTCGCAATATCAAGCTCAATGGACTTCTTTAAAGCTTCCATGCCCTTAGTTGCCCTTCCATCCAAAGTCATATAACAGGCATAATTATACCATGCCATGGAGTCGTTAGGATTAAAGTCTATAGCCTTTTCGCAGCACTCTATAGCCTTTTCGTAATTTTTTGATTCGTAAAATACTAACCCCTTCATGTTCCAAACTTCAGGATTGTTGATATCTATCTCTAATACCTGATCAAAGATGGTGATAGCGAGATTATATTGTTTCAAATGAAAATGTGAATAGCCCTTCTTTATCAAGGCGTCCATGAAAAACGGATCAATCCTAATGGAAAGATCAAAACATCTAATAGCATCTTCAAATTTTTCCTCTGCCATCTTGTTTACTCCTTTGTTATATAGATTGACTTTTTTAATGTCATCTTGAGTTATTTTGTAACCGCTAGGAGTACGGGAAGAATTGTCATCTTTCTTATCTGATAAAAGTTTCCTCCCAAAAATCTTTTCCATTATAATTAATAATACTTATCAAGAATAAATATATTTATTTTTTTAAAAAAAGATGCTAACATCCTAAAAGTTGCTCAAACTAGAATGTCGGAATGCTAGTATTGGTGACCTTTGCTATAATTCCACTGAATGCAAAGTTAACCAGCAAAAACCAGCCCCAGAGAAATACCTGACCAGGGACTTTGCATGGCCCTTCTTTCAAATCAGTACCTAGTACTATTTGTAGTTTGAACAGGGTTATCAATTTTTACATTTTCAGCAGAACAAGTCAAATATGGTATTACGATGGGCGATAGAGCAACAGTTTGACCAAATATCGCGGGAAAAACAAATATCCATAACATGAAGGATGGTATCATATATAACATCATGGGTCTCATTTGTTGTTGCTGCATTTCCATGCTCATTTTTTGCATTTGAGATTGTTTCTTTTTTAGTTCTTCAATTAGTTGTTTATCTTTTTTCTTAATGGCTTCGGTGTATTTTTTTCTCCATTCTCCTGTTTCCTTCATGACTGTTTTCATTTTTTCTATATTGGTTGTCTTTCTTCTCAAAAGAGCCATTGCTAAATTTAAACCAATAGCAATTATCGCAGCTACGATGGCAGATGTGAACATATCGGGAAAAATTGGATGTTGAGTATAATGTGGTGTTAATCCAGGAAATTGTAAAACCAACTTTTCAGACCAATCGAAAAGATCTATCAATCCAAAAGAAAATGATTTTCTGGGAGTTATTAATCTTTTTACTTGATATCAGATTACATTCTCATCAAAGGAGTTATTCCTATGATGTTCATGCATATCTTTAGAATTTTCAGGGTACTATTTAATATCAATACCCTGTAAGTTGCCAGCACTTCATTTTTCTCCTTCAAGATTGGTGATCTTTCATAAAAATTATTAAACAATGTAGCAAGTTCAAAGAGATATTTTGAAAGCACCTTTGGATCTATGTTATTAGCAGCGTGCATAAGTTCAATATCATATCTACATAAGTGTTTAATCAATTCGATTTCGGTAGAAGAAAAATCCAAAATCTCAATATTATTCTCAATTTTATTCTTCTTTTCTGAGAAACTTTCCTCAATATTTTTATCCTCAACTCGCTTACCCCTCGCATAAGCATATTGGATATATGAGGCAGTATCTCCTTCAAGGCTCAAGGACTCGTTGATATCAAAAGTTATCATTTTTCCGAGATCAAACTTGATGAAAAAATATCTGATTGCTGAGATTGAAATCTCTTTGGATATAAATGCAATTTCTTCTTCGGAGAGTTCTGGATTCCTCTTTCTAGTTTCTACTTTTGATTCTTTCTTCAAGAATGTTCAAGGCTCTGTCTGCCTCAATATATATACCTTTTCTTCCAGACATATGTAATGAATTCTTATACTTTTCAGAAATGCCCAAGCTATCTAGAGAACTTTGGCTCAAAGTGACGGGTTCATAACCTAAATATCTATACTTTGAATCCATCCCTAATTTTCCTAATATCTCTGATAAAAGATTTTGAAGCCTCTCTTGCCTTGAATCGATAATTGTTATGACCTTACTTATTCTATTAAAGTCAATCGTTAATCCGTTATCATGATCCGAATAGGACGCGTAAGTTTCATTTGGAATTTTCTTAATATTTGTTCTGTATAGAATAGAAGAGTCCCATTGATTTGAGTAAAAGACATAATCAAATGGATTTCTCAAATAGCCCAATTTCCAAACTGCAAATGGAATATCTTTAGCGAAATATGTTAAAGTAGTATCACTTCTCACTAATACCTTATCTCCTTCTGTTTCTGACTTGTACACCCAACAACCTGCATTTTTTCCAAATTTTTCATGATATATTATTTCTTTATCTCTCAAAATTGAAAAAATATCAGTCCAAAGGTCTGATTGGATTATTTGCGACTCAAAACATAATAAATCATAACGACATCTCAAATTCCAACAAGTTTTAAGTTGATCCCTTAAAACTCTATCAACTATGGTCTGGGTGAAGACCGAAGTCTCCGATTCAGGATTCTCCAATTCCTTTAGAACCGACTTTCTTTTAATTTCTAGATCAGGCCTACTCTTGTATAGCTCATTTGTTTTGACGTAAATTTCGTTTCCACAATAATGATCAAATTTTGCTTTTTCATTCGATAATCTTTGATCATCCATTCTAGTAGAGAATCCTGCATGTTTGAATCCTACAATTATATCAGCCACTTGAACCCCCGAATCGTCAATGTAATTTAAGACCCTGACATCTTTTCCTGCTGTACGAAGAATTCTATATAAGCAGTCCCCCATAATGGCGTTTCTAAGGTGTCCTACATGTAAAGCCTTATTAGGATTCACACTAGTATGTTCTATTAGTATCAATTCTTTCGAATTTGATAAGTTCTTGTTTTCATGTTCCAATTTTGGATTATATACTACCTCTTTAAAGAATTCCATTAGAAACGCCTTATTATTAATTCTAAAATTGATGAAACCGGGATTTACGAATGAAACAGACTCGATCAGACCATTTTTATTCGTCAAGATGTTACTTGCGGGTAAAATAGTATTTACAATATGATTAGCTATCTCATGTGGCGACTTTTTTAATTTCTTGGCTAACAAGAAACAAATGTTTGTAGAAAAGTCTCCAAAATCCTTCACATGTGGTTTAGATATTTCAAAATTGACCTCAGACTTTGTCAAGTTGTAAAATGTTAATACTCCATCAAGAGATTGGCCAATTTCATTGATAACATTTTCTAGTATCATGCAAATCACTAAAATACTTTTCCTCTCATTATCTGATCAATCGCATTTATCAACCCTTCTCCATTCGTGCCTCCAACAATATGAGTTGCACTTTTTCGAACATTCTCACCAGAACTTTCAAAAGTAAAGCTAAATTTTGATTGCTTAAACATAGGGATATCAGTTTCACTATCACCTATTGCAACCACCTCGTCGAAATCAATATTGAGATCCTTCAATAGGAATGCTAGCCCAAATCCTTTGTTGATTTTGACTTCATTGATATGGAATGCATAATTACTATCTACTATTTTCAAATCCAGTTCATTTTCTCTCAAGATTTTGTTACCCTCATTTAACTCAAATGTTCTTTCAAGAACTATTTCAGTCATTCTGGGAAAAACAGGTTTCTGGCTAACTCCTTTAATGCTCCTAACCAATAGATCGAACCCCTTCAAGCAATTATCTTTATTCGCTAATAATTTGTGTTCTACAGGGGAAGTAGTGATAACCCCACCGTTTTCCCCTATGGCAATTTGAGTCGTTCCACCATATACCGACAAAATGTAAGCCTCTAGGGATGTTCTCCCCGTTACAAAAATGACTTTATAGCCTAATTTGGCTAGGTATCGAAGTTTAGCTAATGCATCAAGGTTCAGAGCTCCATTGCCGTTTAATGTTAGTGTTCCATCGATATCGATGGCAAAGAATTTTATGGACCTCAAATGAATTCAAGCTAATAACGAAGTTACATAAAAATCTAAATTTAGTAATACATATATTGAATATACCATGACAGTTAGTAGAATAGTTTGAGCTTGGAAGTCGTTTTGTTAGAAGATAATAACAATATATTATTAAAAAGACGTGAGATTAAATCAGTAATAAAGAATGCTATTGGGTCTATCCCGAGGGAGGAAGCCGCAAGTTTAATAGCTGGAAAGATGGGCATAAATAAGAAAAATCTTTTACCAATTTCTTTAAAAAGTGAATTTGGTAACCCTGATGTAATGACTTTGATGTATTATTACGATGATATAGAAGAAGCAAAAAAGCAGTTACCTCGATATCGAATCCTCAGAACGATGACAAAAGATGAAAGAAAAAAAATAATAGATGAGGAAAAGTCAATTAAACTAAAAGCAAAACAGGCAGCAGCAGCGGCAGCAAAATCTAAAAAGAAGTAATTTGTTAACACGATAGAGAGGGGAGATATGCAATGAGTAAAGAGAAAAAAGGAGAAGTAAGTGTTTCAAAATTTTATAAAATTAATGACGATAAAGTTGAGCGAACAAAAAGGGAGTGTCCAAGATGCGGTAAAGGTGTTTTCATGGCCGTACATAAAGATAGACTAACATGTGGGAAATGTAGCTATACGGAATTCCAAAAGGAACAAACTAAAAAATCAAAACAATAAGCGTAATTCAACCAAATTTTAGAATTGCATTTTTTAAGGAATCTTCTACCATGGTGTTGGCCAAAGCAGAAAATGGCAGCTTTATAAAATTGTCTCCAATCATGATTTTTTGTATAGGTAGTTTTTTCTTAATCCAATATGATTCAGTTTTTTTGTCCAATTTTGAATCATTGAACCCATTTGCAAATCTTTTATTAAGCAATTTCTGAAGATGACGATCTCCTTTAAACACTTTAGCCGAATCAAGAGTCTTTTCATTGTCAGAAAATGAATTTTCATATAGTGTATTGGAAATATTATCTGATGCTACCTCTAAATTTATTATATTTTTCAATATATTCAAATAGTGTAGAAATTCATGGGCAAGAACAGCGTGAAGAGTTCCTTTCAAACCGTACATTACCAGTGGAGCGGAAAGTTGGATAACTATTTTTATTCTATTTTCAGTAGTACAAAATGGAATTGTCCTGGCATATAATAAGGAATATTGCTGGTATTCAATTTCCGAAGTTGCCACCAGTAGATTAGGTTCTATAAAATAGTAGGGATATTCTATTGAGGTTATCCGCTCGATTCTATTTATTCCCTCTTCAATTAATCTCATCTTGTCAATGATGAGATGATAGGTCCTCTCCTCGACCTTCTTTTCTACTAAATATTTTTTGACTAATACTAAGGGATCAAAATCATTCATCTTATTTCATTTATCATTTATATAAAATTACATCATTAATATCAAAATATATACATTCGCACTTTGTCTCGAGGGTGTTAGAAAGACAGGGTTCAATGGGTTCGTTACCTCCTACGAATTGTTTTATGGGAATTCCATTATCCATATCTAAAGATATTTCAAGTTTGTCGCATTCTACACTTACTAACTTTGCAGCGTAGATATTTCTTGTAGTTTTTCTGTTCTTGACTCTGAATGTCACCTCTCCGGTTAGTGTCTGCACGAGACGCTGAAAATGACCAAAATCGCGAACTTTCTCATTTAATTTGACGAATATGGTAACAAGTATTCTGTATTTGCTATAGTAATCGATCTCATCATGGTTAATCTTTTTCAAATACAATTCAACATCCTTCTCCAGGACTTTTTTCTCATCCGAGCCTTTTATTTTAGGATTAATCACTTTTACAATGAACGGTCTTCCGCTACCTAGAACCAAACTATATTTATCTTCGCTACCAGTCCAAGTTATTTTCATATCCTCTGCATTATATTCTGACCAAACGGATTTTCTGATGGAGTGTTCTATCGATTCCTCTTTTCTATCTATCAATTTATGAAAGGTTTGAGAATCCATTTTTATCCAATTTTTATCCTTTTGGGCTATGCCTCTGTCCAACTTTATATATCTCCCAAGAAGATAGAATTCTCTCGCTTTACAATTTATGTTAAAACTCAAGTCATTTTCAATAACTACGTCAAATTTCAATTCGGGATTCACGTGATCTATAGTACATTTTTTGTTTTTTCGTATTTTTTCTCTTATCAATAAATTAGTTTGAGTTTTTATCCCAGTAGTACCTTTAATTTGGAACATAGATCGTAAATAATCCTCATTCTCATAGAAGAAAAAGGGAAGACTCGTTCCTATATCAACAGGAATAATGCATGTGGTTGAATTAAACATTTCAGAGTTTGATATTTCATCAACTATAGATGGTAACGTTCTTAGAAAGAAATTTCTACAAATATAGCAAACTTTCATACCAGTTCTTATTATCTTGACAGAAATTGTATGCTTTACTAAACACATTTTATTTTTAGAAAAATTTCGATCATAGCAAAAACTACAGAGAGGGATCTGAAGTTGATTTGAGTTGTTCAATTTTTTACTTTTAGAGTTTTCAAATTCTCCTTGGGTCTTAACCAAGCCCGAATCTCCTTAAAAGTCCTTGCATCTGACGGCCTTTAGCTTGTTTCATCATAGTCTTAGAATTGTTATACTGCTTGATTAGGTCTTTAACATCATGTTCCATTACTCCGGAACCTCTAGCGATTCTTTTTCTCCTAGCCTCGTTAATAATATCTGGATTCTTTTTTTCGTCAGTAGTAAAGGATTGGATTATAAATCTCCATTTCTCCATTTTTTGCTGCAGGACATCAAGATGGTCATCTTTTACAAAGTTTGATAGCCCTGGCAAATTCTCAATTACGTTTCGGAATCCCATTTTTCCCATGTTTTCCATTTGAGCATAAAAGTCTTCGATAGTCATTTTGCCACTCATAAGCCTTTTTGCTTGATTTTCATCAGATTGAATTTCTAAATTGCGTGCCATTTCAAGAAGGGCTTTTATATCTCCCATCCCTAATAGCCTGCCGACAAAGCTAGTAGGGGAAAATTGCTCCAGGTCATCAATTCTTTCACCAGTTCCTATGAAAAGGACCTTTGCACCCGTGGCAGAAGAAGCAGCTATCGCCCCACCCCCCTTGGCGGTACCATCCAATTTCGTAATAATAATACCGCTAATTTTTGCATTCTCGTGGAAAATCTTTGCCTGATTATATGCTTGCTGTCCAATTGTTCCATCAATAATAAGAAATACTTGATCAGGTGTAACTATGGAATACATGCTCCGCATTTCTTCGAGTAATCCTTGTTCCTCTTTGTGACGCCCAGCAGTATCAATAATTATGATATCCACTGGTTGATGGTTAAAGAAAGCCAGTCCATTTTTCACTATTTCTAGAGCATCCTTGTTACCATCCTCACCGTATACTTGAGCATTGATCTTACTACAGTTCATTTTGAGCTGAGTTAATGCACCAGGTCGCCAGGTATCTGCCCCGATTACTCCTATCCTGTAACCATGTTTTGAAAGCCATCTTCCTAACTTGGCAATAACAGTAGTTTTCCCGCTGCCCTGTATCCCCAGCATCAAAATAGTATTTTTTTTATCAGAATTGAAGTTAATTAGATTTTCATCGGTTTTTTTTCTATCAATGGTCTTTATTGCTTCACCGCTGTAACCCAGCATTTTTGATAATTCGCCGTATAGGATGGTTATGATATGGTCTTTTTTGGACAAACCCTTTGGAGGGGCTTCCTTTAGGGATCTTTCCTTGAGATTTTTTGTTATTTCTAAGACTAACCGAACATTTACATCCGCAGCTAGCAATGCGCGCTGGAGATCTTTACATAACTCATTAATCAATTCTTCATTAATATCTGAAGCCCCAACTATTTTCTTTAGGGCCAATCTCAAATTATCTTTTAGACTATCAAGCATGGTCTCTACTTTTCTATTAAATCAATATCTAATATTTCAAACATTCCCCTGATCCCATCCCATGTGACATTGTGGTCTTTAACGCAAATTCTTTTTTTATATAGTGGACAATCCAATACAAGTGTCTCAGCTTCTCCACCCTCAAAAGTCATGTTAAATTGATATTTATGACTTAATTTTTTTAGGACGGAATAATTATCTTTTGTAATTATCTTTCCAAGCCAACTACTATCCAAACCTAGTGCGGCGACTCTAGTAATCATGATTTCAAATCCCTGTCTTAGCAACTGTTCGTAATAATAACCGCTGTCTATGTTCCAAAGAGGTGAAATTAATCTTAAATTTAGTTTGTCGCAAATATCCTGAAAAATATCTAATTGAAATTTGCTAGAAATACAACCGTTTACTAATCCATCTATTGAAAATTCATCTATTGCTGTCTTAACCAAACGGGTTAACTCATTAACTTCATAATTTTTCTCAGAAATGTTGCAGGAGCGCTCTATCACAGGTACACCTATCACGGTAGAAATTTTACTTAACAAATTAGTTGTTGGATAATGAAACAAAAGGCTATCATCACTGCATGGATGCATTGTCATGATGCAGCATAAATCATGTTTTTCTAAAGTGGTTTTGAGGATTGCATAGGTACTATCTTTGCCTCCAGAAAATAAGCCTGCCGTTCTCAACAATTACACGTATTCTCCTTGGGATATAATCTAATAGTTTTTATAATAGAATGCAATTTTTAGTTCTATGCTAATGCTAAATTCTGAAATAATAGCAGGGGTGGCTATATTTGTACTGGGTTTACTCTTCTTCATAGCTGGACTTTTGAATTCAGTTTGGGCAATTATTTTCATAGTGGATTATCTTATAATGGCCATTGGCATTGCGACCATAGGGGTTGGGTTTTGGACCGCCACGTATGAGAGGAAGAATAACCTTCATCATAGCGAACATCATCATTAGTTTGATAAAAAAATTATTCATCTACATAATAAATTAAATTATTTTTTTGAACTTCTTGTGAACTTAAACCTATCAGTGATTCTTCCAGTTTGTCATAGTCCGGCAAATCACCATTTATGTTCCCTGGGAAAACGAGAGTCAGATTTATGTTGGAATTTAATACATCGTGAAGTTCTTGGTTGGCAGTTGTGACATATGGTCTTAACGCTCCCCTAAAAACTTCTGACCTCGCACGGACTTCCCCACTTATTTTCTTACCAACCGGCGAATCAGGACCAACTATTACGATGTTTCCTTTAATTCCTACAAATAACGAAGGGTCGTCTAATGCCTGGTTGGTAGTCATTGATAATACTGATTGGGTCGTTATCAAATGTGGGATATTAACGAATTTATCCACCATGATGTCCCATTGTTTACGATCAAGCAAAGTTAATTTGTTGTCATAGTCATAACTACCTGTAAAGTGTATGGCTGAATCTATTCTACCATACCGAGTATTGATTGTATTGAATATTTTCTTTACTGTGTTCTCATCAGCTAAGTCGATGGCGTGATGGTGAAATCCTTCAAACGTCTTGCTCACCTCTGTAGATTGCTCATCGTTTTGAGTAAGGATAATTAGTTGTTTTACTTTTTGCCCGCTAATCTTAGTTGCAATTCGCTTGACAAAGTTCAATAATTTTTCTTCTGTAGAAGCCGTAGTAATCAAAATTGTTTTATTTTCTAAAGTCTTGTCCTGCTCAATATCTATAGTCCTTTCAACTATTGGCTTTACCGGGTAGAAAACTCTGTCATTTGGAATGACTTTTCCGTTTAATAACTTGCTCATTTCGTCACTTGCTAATCTATGTACCATTTCTGCTACATCATCCTGAGATAAGAATTCGTTATCAACTATCATCTTCTTCGTATTGTTTTGTACCTTTTCTGCAATTTCTTGTATCTTCGCCAAAAGTTCCTTTGCCAAGAGCTGGATCGAGACAGGATCTAGACCTTCGTATTTTTCAGCTAAGGATGTCGCTATTTTCTTTGATTCATTGTCGATTATTTCGGGCTCATCGCCTAAATGTGGTAATAAGGCAGATGAAATCTCTTCGATTTGCTTGTGACTCAGACCGTTAAAACCACCAACTCTTAAAAATTCGGATGCTGCTTTTGGGTATACAGTTTTATATATTCTGTCTGAGTGGACAGGACCCGGATTTGTTGCAACAGATTTGATACCTTTCTCAACTAATTCCCATGCAAAACACTCTGAGAGTCTATTCTTTGCACCCTGTGCTGCGGTATATGGTGTTCTAAACCTATAAGGTCTCTGATCATATTTGTTTTCCTCAGTGAAAAAAGTGGAAATTGTAATTATCTTGCCAGTATGGTTGAGTACTTCTAAGGCTTTAATACTTGTCCAAAAAGTACCTGTAAGGTGTATTGAAACACAATCTTTAAACTCTTGATAACTCGAATTTGTAAAAATCTTTACTGGACCAGAAACTCCAGCATTATTTACGATTATATCTATATGACCAAAGTCGGTACCAATTTTATCAAACATCTTATTAATTGCTTCAAAATCGGAAACATCTACTCCTGGATAATAAGTTACGGATGATTCAAATTTTTCATCGGAAATTATTTGTTTTAGAATATTTGACGCATCGATTAAAGGTTCTTTCCTCCTTCCTAAAATTATAATATTGTAACCTAGTTTAGCGAATTTTCTTGCCACAGCTTGACCAATCCCTGTTCCGCTCCCTGTGACAAGTATTGTTTTGTTACTCTTATTCATTTTAATATTTAATGAGACTTAGATCTCTTATATTAATTATTTATCAGAATGCTTTATTGAACGAATAATTCATATATTTTGTAAATCATATTCTGCTTCTCCGTTATTATAATAAAACTTTATAAAATAAGTATCATTTCAGAGATAATATAGAAATGGAGAATTATGGAATTATACGAAAATTTACGGTATCGGGGGTAAATAATTAAGTGAAAATAAAATTCGGTTTGACATTTGGCCTAAACGTCGCTAGATTGGGACTGGACGAAATGCAGGTAATTACTGCAGCGCAAATAGCAGATAGGACTAATTTTGACTCTGTATGGGCAATGGATCACACAAATGTGCCTCAATGGAAAAACGCTGTAGTAAATGATGCCTGGCTAATGTTAGCAGCAATTGGGTCTGTGACCAACAACGTGGAGTTAGGGACATGCGTAACAGATGCGATAAGGAGGCACCCCTCAACTATCGCTCTGTCAACAGTGACCCTTGACAGGATAACTAAAGGTAGGGGTATACTGGGAATTGGTGCTGGAGAGGCTCAGAATGTAGTTGATTTTGGAATCGAATTCAGTAAGCCTGTGTCAAAATTTAAGGAGCAATTGGAAGTGATTGAAAAACTGTTTGAATCCGATCCAGAAAATCATGTAAATTACCAGGGTAATTATTATAGCCTTGTTGAAGCTTGTCTACAAGCAAAGCCCATCAGAAAACCGCGACCACCTGTATATATCGCTGCCGGGGCCCCAAAAACATTAGAATTGTGTGCAACATATGGCGATGGGTGGATACCTATAGGATATACTCCAGCCTTATTTGAACATCATGCAAATGTCATTAAGGATCACGCAAAGAGACTAGGCAGGGACATATCCAATTTTGAATTTGCAAATGATGTGGATGTTTATTTTGCTCCAGACGGAGAAGCAGCATGGGAAAAGATGAAAAAAGCAGTCAAGGTCAGCCTCTACAAACCTGAATTATTGAAGGTTCATAACATACAACAGGATTCCGAGTTTGATTTTAGGAGATACTTTACTGAATATGCCATGAACAAACCTGAATTGATGGAACAAATGAAAAAAGCATCTTTACAAATCCCTGATGATGTGGCAAGAACTGCTATAGGAGTTGGCAGCCCAGATGATGTAATAGAAATGTTGGAACGATTTATTAAGGCCGGTACAAATCATTTCATAATTCGTTTCTGGGGTGAGGGGCTTTATCAAAACATAGAGACCTTCGGAAATAAGGTCGTTCCTTATTTTGCTGACATGCAAAAATAATTTTTTTTCTAAAAATAAATATCTAATGATTTAGTATTCGGAAGTTGCTTTAATCCTTTCTTGACTGTCTTGCTTCCTCTCTTTATGGATTCTGCATCATACCCCAATTTGACTAGGTAGTTAGCAAACTCTTCTTGAAATCCATGAAATGTGTATATTTTGCGGGGATTGCACTGTTTTACAACATCGAGTAACTCGTTATGATCACAATGATCACTAAAAGGGATCACATAATCCAGGTTCATCATGTTTCTGTAATTTCTATTTATTGCCCATCCACTGAAACCTATAGTAATTGCGCCATACTTTTCCCTATAATGAGATATCTTGGGATCCTTGCCGTTAGTTAAAGGATGTATCATTATCCATGGTCCCTTCTCCATCAAGCCCAGTTCTATTGCATTTGACAATGGTGTAGAATCTTCTAATGTCACTCCAAATTGCTTGTACATTTGATTGAACTTGAATATTTCATCATGTATTATTAGCGGCTTCCAAGCGCCAAACAACGATGTAAGGACCTGTGCCTTCCCCAATGAATATCCCATTAATATGACTGGAATTCCTCTGCTGTACATTTCTGAAATTAACGAATTTACCGAATGGGTGATATGTTCTAATGGAGGGAAAATGTATTCAGGTTTTCCAAAGGTTGTTTCAATAATTAGGGTTTCGGCTTTCGGAATAGAGGTCTTTCTAAGAAATGCTCTATCCCTCATGGATAAGTCGCCAGTATAGAAAATCTCGTTTCCAATCAAAAGACCTTTTGATCCTAGTATATGTCCAGTATCAATTAATGTGCAGTCGTCCTGATAATAAATTTCTTTTTCAAAGATGTAGCCACGAAGGCTCGCAATTGCAAGGGTTTCAGGCGAACAGATGATCTTATTTCTTAAATTGTATTTCTTGGTAGCAGTCTTATTTAACATGTGATCAATATGTGCATGTGAAATGAAAACATAATTTTCAGCTAATATTTGCCTCGGATCTAGGTATATTTTTTTTTCCCTGCTTGTAAGTATTATTTGATGTTTTGCATCCGAGGTGATTTGGTACGGCACTATTGGATTATCTTGATGAGCTTATTTATTTAATATTATATCATATATTTGAATACATTAAAATTAAATTTATATTGAATCAAAATTAAGAAATTGAATCAATCCAAAATAATTTATGTTTTGCTTGATGGGGTAGGCGACCTTCCACATCCAGATTTAAATTGCTTGACCCCGCTGGAAGCGGCATATACCCCATATCTAGATAAGATTGCTAGAATGGGAGTTTCGGGCCAAGTTGTGAGTGTTGGAGACGGCATCGCTCCTCAGTCTGATATTGCAGTTTTTAATATGTTAGGCTACAACTTTAGAGACATTGAATATTTTGGAAGGGGTGTAGTAGAATGCATAGGTTGTGGAATTGATTTTAAGGAGGGGGACCTAGCACTAAGAGGCAATTTTGCAACAATCGACCCAACTACTAAGAAAATTTTAGACAGACGAGCTGGTAGAATTGTTACCGAGGCAGATTCGGCCGCAATCTGTGCTCTCATTAGAAAGAATATCAAGATAGAGGGAATAGAGTTCTCGATAGAGCCGACGATTGGGCATAGAGTTGTCATACGATTCAGGAAAAAAGGTACAACATTAGGTGAGAATATTACAAATACGGATCCTGCTTATGACAAAGTAAATGGGATTGGTATTGCATTGGATACTTCCAAGGGAGATTTGTATGTAACAAAATCAGAATCAAAGGATGCAAATTCTCGATTATCAGCCACTACCATAAATCAGTTCTCTGACCAAGTGATAGAAATACTGGATAATTGTCTGGTGAATATAGAGCGGAAAGAAAAGAATTTCTTGCCAATAAATTGTATTTTATTGAGAGACGCTGGGAATAGATATCCTCATTTACAGCGTATTAATGATAAATACAATCTAAATTTCGCATCTCTTGTTGATATGCCTGTGGAAATCGGAATTTCACAAATACTGGGAATGAGGTCGTACAACGCTGGTTCTCCAGATGAATATGAATTAAAAGCTAGTAAATTACTAAAGATAATTGAAGATCACGATGTTGTTTATGTCCATATTAAAGGTCCTGATGAATTTGGTCATGATGGGAACGCCAAGGGTAAGAAAAACAATATAAATGAAATAGACAAGCGCTTTTTTAGAAAAATTTTAGAGGGAATTAGCACAATGAAAGGTATAGAAATATATTTCATAATTTCGGGCGATCACTCAACACCTTGTATTAAAAAGGCCCACACCGACGATCCCATACCCATAATTGTTTCTGGCCAAGGAATCAGGAAAGATTCTACTTCAAGATTTACAGAATCAAATTCCAAGAGGGGATCATTGGGTAAAATCTATGGATATCAAGTATTAAGTACTGCCATCAAGCAATTAGAAGACCGAAAAGTTTGATCTCACAAGTTACGTAGTAGGCTTGAATCTTAACAATGCTCCAATTTTTCCAAGGCTTTGAATCTGGGCCCCCTCTTCGGTTTTAGAAGAAATTATGTCAAGTTTTGTTCCAGCTAGTGAAGCATATTCCTCCAGGTAGTCTATGAAATCCTTTTCATTAATTGTGTAGTCCTGTCCACCACATTTGGAACAGGGCGTAGAAATGATATTTTGTTTTGTTTCAATCAGTTGGTCTCTTTCAACTATTTTTTCATAGCCGAAATCGCATTTTCTGCAAATTACTTCTAGGTATACTAAATCAATACTATCGGTTGCAATTATCGAATCGGTTATTCCTGCCTTGAGATTATTTACAACATCATTAAGCCCATATATCCCTAACCCCTTACCTGAAAAAACTTCACCCATGAATTTCTTCACCATTTTCTTTTCTTCCATGGATCGGAATTCCGACATTATTCCTTGATCATTTACCTTATCTATGATTTCCCTTACCCCCTCGTCACCAGAATACGAAGTATCAAGTGTAGCAATGATATTATTTTGCAATCTATAATCAAGATATTCCTCTCTGACAAAAGTCTCTTTTGTGGGTCCTGGGCCTCCTACTATCAGACCCTTGACCGTATATTGGTCAATAAAAATTTTTTGCGCATAATTTGCAATACGATGGTAATATTCATTAAGTTCATTATCTCTAAGACGCTCAAACCTTCGCGCAGATTGTCCTCCTTGGCGGTGTTTACCAGAAACTCCAGATGTCAAAGTTTCAATTGTTTCCCATCTATCCCCAGTTAAAATTCCTAACCCCGCCTCTTGAGTGTCTATAGATATAATGGCAATTGTACGATCATCTTTTAGCATCTCCTTTATATGATCTATCCAAAAATGATCATCACATCTATACAAGTTAATCTGAACTGGTTTTGGGGGTACAACCGTGAATATTTCTATTTTTTCAGTTCCTAAACCTTTCCCCGTAGGAATGGCCCCGCAAAAAATAACCAATCCGTTTTCAGGAGGTTCCTTATACAATTTTAATTGTTCCATTGTTTTGTTAAGGGCATCCTGAACATGATTTCTGGTCAAATCTGATTTTATGTTTGATGCAGTTCCGGCTTCATTTCTCAATTGTGCTAAAACATCATATATCGGCCTTTTTGGCGGAATATAAACAGTAACTAGTTCAGTACCGTGACCAGTTATCTTTGATAGATCATTTAACATTTTTGTTAATTTGTATTTTTTTACTGAATCCCATTTTTCGTCGCTACTTGACTGAGGCACAAATGTTATTTGGTTTTACTTAATTTAATTTTTGACAATTTAGATCTGCTAGGAAGCTCAGACCGAAATGAAAATTACAGGAAACCACATTTTTCAACATATGTTACAAAAACGTAATTTTGTCGAATGATCAGGACCATTTATTTAATTTTTTATACTAGGAATTATTTCTTTTACAAAAAAAGGATGCATAATACTTATTTAAAGCAATTTGGTGAACTTTTTAGGTAGAAAAATTGTCAGAATTAAGAAAGGATTATTATGTTCAAGATAAGTTTGTTTTAATACCTAATAATATTGATAATGCGAACAAAAAACCTGAAATCAATTACAATAAAACGCAATCTGCTCCTGTTACTAGCAGTCAAGTATGTCCATATTGCACTGGATCTACCGGGGATTGTGACAATCTTGTATTATCTTTTGTAGTCAAGGAAGGAATATTGCAGAGACTTTATGATACAACCGATGATGAGAATGAGAATTGGTCGATCCGAGTTTTTGAATGCACGAATCCCCTAGTGACCGCGCACTCAAATCAGCAGTATTCAGATCGTCCATTCTATAGGGAGCCAGCATGTGGATATGACCTTATTATCGTTCCAACCCCAAATCATGATATCGCTCTTTCAGAATTGTCCATCGATCAATGGACCAATCTGTTGTTGGTACTTCAGGACAGGGTAAGATGGTTATACAGCCAGCGGGGTGTGACATATGTTGCTATATATGCCAGCCGTGGGACTAATGGGGGTAGTAAAATAAAACATCCTCATTTTCATATCACGACATTTTCTTCAATCCCTCCTATTATCGAAAAAGAAGCGAAAACCTTTCACCAATCCATGAATGAAAGCGGTAGTTGTCCTGCCTGTAGTATGATAGAGTCTGAAATTAACGGTCCCAGACAATTATTCTCTACTAATGGTTTCATAACCTTAGTTCCATGGGCGCCCACCTATAATTACGAATTTTGGATTTGTCCTCGAAAACATTCTACCTTTTTTTCAAAAGCAAGTCAGAAGGAAATAAATGATCTAGCCTTGGTGATTTGTTCATCCTTACGAGGGATGGATAGGATACTGGGTAAAACCGATTTTAGCATGGCTTTTCATATTTCACCTGAGAAAAAGAATAGTAGGCAATTACACTGGCACATAGAAGTATATCCTCTAATCTCCTCTTGGTCTGGTTTGGAAAGAGGGTTTGGGATATACGTAAATACACCAAATCCCGAAGATTCAGCTAAAATTTTGGGAGAAGCTTCAAGAAAAGAATTGGCAAATTTGATTGGGGTACATTAACATTCTCTTGTAACAATATTAAAATATTGTATCTTTCAAAATGAAATTATAGAAATGTTAAGGGCCGGAGAGTGGTTGTCAATTGCAGTTTTGGGTCTGGTAGTTTTATTCATATTTAACTCAATTGCCTTCTTCACTTTTTTGATTGGTCCTGAGAGAAGTGGCCCAACAACTACCGTCGATCCATCCACTGCTTTTCTCCAATTCATATTCATTTCACTAGCACCCGCAATCGGACTTTCATTTTTTACAAACGTGCTATCCGAAGGGTCACGATTATCCTCCTTACTAGTATTAGCATCTGGAATTTGCTTAATATTCGGGATGATCTATATAACTACATTGATCCCTTTGATAACTGAAATTGATTTACCATCATGGGTTGTCTATGCACCTTGGGTATTTTCAATTTTTGGTATACTAATGGTAGCTATGGGTTACATAAACTATAGAAAGAGTCTGTATATGTCCGCCAAAAATGCTAGGATCTAACTACTTGGAAATGGCGATAGATTAGTCATGGGAAATGATAAACAATTGACTAGTAAAATTAATGGAGCAAATCAGAAAGATATTAACAGAAAGTTTGATACACTTTCAATAGACAAGGAGTTTCTTCCAATTAGGATCAACAATCTTAATTTAGAATCGATTTTTTCGAAGGATAATGAATTTAATAAAGCTTTGGCTATTGTAATAGGCACTAAACCAGATTTTTATAAGCAAGCTCCTCTCTTGATAGAGTCAATTAAAGAGGGTTTACCTTCATTTATTATTTCTACAGGACAGCATTACGATGAATTGCTAGGCTATGGGATTAAGGAATTTGACCTTGAAAATTCAATAGTTTGCGATTTGCAGATACGTGGGGACTTGATGGAAAAATCTAGCGATTTAATCATGAAATTTGGGTATTTTGGTAGATATTTGAAAAAAAGATACTCAAGCAACCGAATTCTACCGATTGTTCATGGTGACACTTTGGTGGCAGGAATTGCAACTTTGTCTTGGGTTTTTGGACTAGGACAAAAAGTCGGACAAAATGAGGCTGGACTCAGATCAATGAGTCCAACTATTATAAAAGATATAAAGATGAATGTAAATCCTAGCCATTCCGATGTAGAAAAATTCATTACGAACCAATTGTCCTCATCATGGTTCCTAACTAGGGAGGAACCGTTTCCCGAACAAATTGATACTTGGGTATGTTCTTCAGGAACAAAGTTTTTTTTTGTTCCCACTAAACTAAATAAAGAGCATTTACTTAGGGAAGGATATCCAGACGAAGATATCCATATAGTTGGGAATTCAGTTGTAGATGCTATTGGCATCAAAAGAATGAAGAAACCTGAGAATAGCATTTTTGAAATATATCCTAAATTAGAATCCGGAAACTGGATCAGAATGGATATTCATCGCAGGGAAAATTTAACGAACCATAGATTTAATGCTATAATAGGGGGGTTGAGTGATTTGATAAAGGATTCGGAATTTAAAGTAGTTTTAGTCTTGTTGAATGCTACCATATCTGCACTATACAGGTTTGATCTTTATGATAAACTTAAATATCTGGAAAATACTTATCCTGAAAAGTTTATGATTACTGAATTATGGAGGGAATATGGCCACGTAGTAGAGTTTCTGGACAGTGGAAAATGTTGGGCAGAGATTACTGACTCGGGATCATTGCAAGAAGAGTTATTATATTTCCCAAAAGTTAGCTCCTTTACCGTAAGATTCAATACCGATCGGCCAGAAACGGTCTTTGACGCTAGAGGGAATCTTTTAGTTCCTCCGATAAACCGAATGTGGTTACCGAGAATGATAACTACAATATATGAAAAAGGAGTGGATTATGGATTTAATTTTAAAAAGAAAAAACAAATTTATGGAAAACCTGGAGAAGTATCCAAAAAAATAGTTAGAATAATGAAGAAGGAATTTGAGAATAGAGAAAGTAACTTTTTTCCTTGGTTACATCAAAGGTTTAACTATTGGCACGAGAAGGATGATTTTGACTATCTTTAATTTGGTCAAAAGCAAATAGTTATATAATTATGAATTAGAAAATTTTTATTGGCCTCCGATACGAAGTTCAGGATTAACCTAAAAGAAGGTGTTTTTGAACTTGAAGGAAATGAATCATTCGTAGATAAACATTTAGAAAAGTTTGAAGAAATTTTCAAGGTTGCTATTAAGGAGGTCATCATTAATAACAAGGACAATATGCTTAATTACACAACTACGCCATCTAACGCAACTGTAGACAATGTTCCAATCCCACTTGAGAATTTTTCTTCTCAAGAATCTAGAACTCATTCATCGAAGCCTAAGGACTTAAATTCAGAGATTGATGATATTAAAAGAGAACTACCACTCTCAGGCAAGACTACAAAGCATTCGATACCAAAGATCTCTATTAATATACCTCCCCTTCCTGTAGACTTGAAACAAAATCATGAAAAAATTGGCCTCAGAGATTTTTATGCAGAGAAAAAACCTACGAATCACTACGAAAAAACTACTTTGTTCGTCTTTTATTTAACCAACTATAATAAACAACAGGAGATTAAATACGGAGAGATACTCTCATGTTATGAAGAAATCAACGAAAAAAAACCAAGTATCATCGATATTGTGAAAAATTCTATAAGGTACAAAGGATGGCTTGAGCCTGGTATTGATAAATTGTCAACTCGATTAACAATTTCCGGTGAGAACTTTATAAAATTTGATTTACCAAAAACATGATAAGATTCTGAATTAATATCCGTATGACCATACTTTAATCAGAATATATTAAGCTCTCCACCAGTCAAAGCCTATGAATTTGATGGAATCGTCCGATAAATCAACAATTGCTAAAATGAATTGCTTTTTAACAGTGGTTGCGAGCCTTCCTGCAAGTACTATATCTATGCTTGTAATATTGTCATTTTGTTTCAATACCTTTACGAGAAATGGTGCATGATCGATGCCAGGTCCATGAATATAAACAGCAAAGTCGCAACCAAATTTTATACCTGGGCTTACAATATAGCCTTTATCTCTCAAATTTTCAAATACCACATACTTGACCTCAAAGTTAACATATTGTTTCTTACAAATTTTTAGGATTTCTTTTGGTTCAACATTTGTGGCAGAATCTTTGAAAATTTTGAGCCGATTTTTATTACAAAGATAGTACCCCTCAATGAGATCGAGTACTATCGGTGCATCAAATTCCGAATTTTTAGGTTTAGATATTCCCAATGGCTTACCAAAATATCCATCACCAAACAAAGCTCGTGATTCTAAAATATCATGAATGAATATTCTATTTTCGACTAGTTGACCAGTAAAAGGAATTATCAAATGCTTAATGCTAGTATTGTAAAAGAGTTAAAAGCTTGTTGAGATTTGTCGACCATCCATTTCAACCCCAGTTCAAAATTTAGTTTAATGATTTTTGGCTCTATATTAGACAATCTAAAGGAGATCCCACTGATAAAACCAGAAAATTCATCAATAAAATAAGCAGTTCTTAAAAGGTTTTCTCTATAGGTCATTAAACTGCCAACAGCTATTACCTCTCTAATGATTTGTTTTGTCAGCACCATTATCTCGTTTTCAACGATAATCATCTTATTAGATGATTCTCTAATTTCATCCTCGTTATCTTGGATAATAGCATCAATCATCATCGCTAATTCTCGAGAAAAATTCAGAATCTTATTTGTCTCTTCTTGTAGTATTGCATTTGTTTTCCTCTTTGCTTGGACCTCTAGCTCACCGCTATACATTTATTAGTTACAAAAGCTCGCCTGTTCATATAATTCTTTATTATAAACTGTCTGAAGACTGACAAGACAGGTCAAAACTTTAATTAAGCTGATAATTGGTGAAGTTTTCTTTGATTTCTATGAGATCCCTTAAAATAGAACTAGCAGTTTCCATGCCTCCAGCTCCTTTTCCTATTATCGTTTGCGCTCCAGAATGTTCCGATCTAAAAGTAACAGCGTTCAAAGTCCCGTTAACACATATTGGATCATCTTTTGATATTGGAATGGGTCTAACGAAAAGACTATCCTTGTCACAATTGGCAATTAATTTTAATGATTTCCTTTCCCTAGCTGCCTTAATTATTTCTTCTTGAGCTACTTTAGTAATCCCTGTTTTGTCCACATCCTTTAAAGTTACTTTGTATCCCATAATCCAGTTAGCCATTATGACTAATTTAGCTGCCGCGTCATCTCCATCAATATCCAAAGAAGGGTTAGCTTCAGCATATCCTTTCTCCTTAGCATCTTCTAGTGCTTCACTAAAATGCAATCCTTCACCCATTTTAGTTAAGATATAATTTGTTGTCCCATTTAATATTCCTGTAAAGGATGTAATTCTGTCCCCTTTTAGACAATGTTTTGCAAAATCCAGTACGGGTGTGCCCCCCCCTACTGTTCCACTAAATCTTAACATAACGTTATTATATTCAGATAGTTCAACTAACGAGGAAAAGGATAAAGCTAATGGTCCCTTATTTACAGTAATAACATTCTTTTTAGTTCTTAATCCTGAGATTACATGAGACAACCCTGGTTCGGCTGTGGTTAAGTTGGTAGGGGTAAGTTCTAGTAAGACTTCTGCGTCAATATTTTCAATATAATTATCAGCATTAAATATTGATTCAGAATACTTGCTGACTTCGCCATATTTTGCCTTAACCATTAGAACTCTCTCCAAATCTAAGCCAGTTTGAGAATATGCAACTCCCTTGCTGTCTATGCATGCCACAACCCTTGGTTTAATCCCATAATTCTTATATAATAAGTTCGAACTAGAAATCAGTAACCTTAGAAAACTTTGGCCTACAACCCCCATTCCACATACTATTATTCTCATTAAAATTATCCTTTTATCATTATAATTAGGTGAATATAATAAAATTTGTATTAGAAAATTATCACATTAACTGTGCTAAAATCGGGATAGTAATAAAACAAGGTCCTAATACATTAATAAATGAAATTCCAGGTCTATTAATTATGACACTGTCTATGGATCGATTTGAAAATGAAAAAGATAAAGCTAAAAAAAATCATACTCCAGGTAACTCCGAAGAGAATCACTTCGATGTTATAATAATCGGCTCTGGACCAGCCGGATACACGGCATCTATTTATACATCCAGAGCAAAATTAAGGACCATTGTAATCTCGGGCAGTTTACCTGGTGGGCAATTGATGACCACTACAGAAGTTGAAAATTATCCAGGATTTCCAAATGGGATAAATGGACCAGATTTGATGACAAATATGCAACAACAATCAGAAAGGTTTGGAACTACTATGCTCATCGACGAAGTCACAGGAGTGGATTTTAATTCTAGACCATTTAAGATTTTTACCAGCTCATCCGCCTACACGTCTGATACAGTTTTAATTAGTACTGGTGCCACTCCTAGAAAATTGGGAATTAAAAGCGAACAAGAGTTTTCTGGAAAGGGCCTATCTTATTGTGCGACTTGTGATGGGCCATTTTTTAAGAATCAAGACATTGTAGTTGTGGGCGGCGGGGATACTGCTCTGGAAGAAGCAACGTTTTTGACCAAATTTGGTAAAACAGTTAAGGTTGTTCATAGACGTGACAATTTACGTGCAAGTAAAATTTTGCAAGAACGTGCCTTTGAAAATCCAAAAATTGAATTTATTTGGAATTCATCTATTAGTGGTATCACAGGAGACAAGAAAGTCTCCTCCGTAGTCGTTAAGAACATGAATACCGCTGAAGAAAAAAATTTAGAAGCGGGTGGTGTTTTTGTTGCAATAGGTCATGAACCAAATACACTATATTTAAGGGACAAGTGGACCTGGATGAAAAAGGATATGTAATAGTTCAGAATGGTACAAGGACAAACGTCGATGGTGTTTTTGCAGCTGGCGATGTTCATGATTTTAAGTACAGACAAGCGATAACTGCTGCTGGATTTGGCTGTATGGCTGCTCTAGACATTGAAAAATGGTTGTCTGAAAAAAATAATAAATAAAAAATCCTCATATTTCATTTTTATACCATCGTAGCCAATAATTGTTAAATTTTATCCGCTTGTTACTACTGGTATGCTAGTTTTGGCAAAAATCCATTGTTATTCAAGTAATTTTCAAATTCCTCGTCTGTAAATACCGATTGTTCTTTGTACAAACTTTTGAACTTGCGACCGTCATCGGCGAATATACCCACAAAAACTTGGTCCTTGCCTGTGGTCTCTAGAGCCCGCTCCATCATGCTGGCTAAAACAGAGCCAGAAGATGGTCCAACTAACATATTTTCATTCAGCGCAATCTGCTTTACCATTCTAAATGATTTTTCGTTCGTTGCTGTATACCAATCATCTACCACTTCTTCACGCCTTAAGAAAAGCTCTGGCTTCGCTGATTCTTCAAAGTTTCTTAACCCTTGAAGCAGATGATTTCTCTGTGCTTGAACAGCAACTACTTGGATTTGATTGTTCTTTTCTTTCAAGAATTTTCCAGTTCCAGTTATTGTACCTCCTGTTCCAGCGCCGGTGAAAAAATGAGTTATTTTTCCATTGGTTTGTTCCCATATTTCGGGTCCGGTACTTTGAAAATGAGAAAGATAATTAGAATCATTTTCGTACTGATTTGGCATATAGTAAACATCTGGTCTTGGTTTGGAAATAGCGTAAGCAAGGGCTATGCTCTGATCCGTACCAGCACCTACTCGGGGGCACAAATCATCTGAGGTCTCATGTAATACAGCTCCTAATTTTCTAAGAATATCCTTAGTTTCTTTACTTACTTTTTCAGGAATTACAATCTCGACCTTATAACCCAAATAAGATGCGATACCTGCTAAAGCAATGCCGGTGTTTCCTGATGTAGGTTCAATAATTATACTTTTATCTTTTCTAAGAATTTTTTTTTCTTCAGCATTTTTTATCATCCAATAGGCTGCTCTATCTTTTACTGACCCAAAGGGATTATACCATTCAAGTTTTGCGTAGATTTTTACATTATTCGTTGAAAAGCTTTTCAATTGTATTAGTGGTGTATTTCCGATTCTATCAGTTACATTATTAGATTCTGAATAGGTAGTCGAAGCTGTCATCCTACTTTGCCTTTTTAATTGTAAATTCTAAATCTTTATTTGATTTGTTTAAAGATAACAATTCATGACCGTTCCTGTTAACCCATCTAGAAATGTCATCCTCTGAATCTGGATCGTCAGAAACTACTTTTAATAAATCACCTTTGGTCATACGTTCAATTTCAATTTTAGTTCTAAAAACTGGTTCAGGGCAATAAAGGCCCCTTACGTCAATAGTTTTCATACTAGACTTTATGTTATCGTCAGGATTGGAAGACATAGTTAAATAAAGGCATTTGAACTTAATTAAATGTTTTTGCGAAATATACGAGGGATTATTTATTGATTTCAGCCTCTAATAGACCTAAAAATCTCTTAATTATATTAAACGAGAAAGTGAATTTTTGATGACTGTTTAAGTCAATATTCAATTCCCGTTAATTGACTAACCTCCTAAGTAAAATAGCAAACATGAAGTCATAACAACAATGATCGAAATAAATAGACTATTCTCTTCAATATCTTAATATTATGTATGGACAAGGAGAATGATTTGTGTTATGCTTGCTATATTTGACGTAGAGGGCGTATTGTTAAACGCTGAATATCTACCAGTTTTGGCAAATTTAATTGGTCCAGAAAAAGAAAAGGAAATTTGGGATATAACCAACAAAGGTATCCGCGGGGAAATTAATTGGGAGGAGGGATTAATAGAAAGGGTCCATGCATTAAGAGGCATAGGTTATGATCAAGCATCCAAGATAGCGCAGAATTTGGAGATAATGCCAGGAGCAAGAGAATTATGTTCTTTCCTAAAGGGACTGGGTTGGAAGTTAGTGGCCGTTTCGGGAGGGTTTAACATCATAACTGATAGACTATACTCTGAACTAAATATCGATAAAATATTTTCTAACGACCTTATCTTTAAAGACGACAAACTTTTGGACGTTACCATAAGAGTTACCTCAGATAAATCTGCAGCAGTAAGATCATATGTTGAAGAGAATGGCTTTTCGAGGGACGAGATAGTAGTCGTCGTCGATGGCGCTAATGATTTGAAGTTGTTTGATTTATCTTCTTTTACGGTAGGATTTTGTGCAGTGAAAGTAGTTCGTGAAAAATCAGATGTAGTTATTGACAAAAAGGATTTGTCTCTGTTAATCCCTATAATAAAAGAGAAATTCAAAATTAAGATTAATTCGTAACAAGAAAAGAATATGTGATTCTTTTTTGATTTCTATCATTCCAATACGTATAAATAAAAATATTGAACCCCACGATGACGTGTCAAAGGTAATTCTTGAATCATTACAATTGGACAATGTGCAGATCTGCGATCATGACATTATCGTGGTGGCTCAAAAAATCGTATCAAAATCAGAGAATAGATTGCGAGATTTAAGGAACATTATTCCTTCTCCAAAATCAATCCGGTTAGCTAATTTTCACTCTAAAGATCCGCGATTGATTGAATTAATTTTAAGTGAAACTACTAGGATAATACGCATCACAAAAAAACATTTAATAGTTGAGACCAAGCATGGATTTATTTGCGCCAATGCCGGAATAGATCAAAGTAATGTTTCTGAAGATTCTCAAAAAGCCCTTTTACTACCCGAGAATCCTGATATTTCTGCAAGAAACTTGAGGAAATCATTTTATAATATTTCTGGAAAAAAAGTATCTGTAATTATAGCCGATACTTTTGGTAGACCTTTCAGAACGGGTCAAACTAATGTTGCGATCGGGATTGCTGGCATTATCCCTTTAAAAAGTTACATCGGAATGAGGGATGAATATGGAAAAAAATTATTGGTAACAGAAATTGCCATAGCGGACGAACTTGCGGCAGCCGCTGAACTTGTAATGGGTAAGACTTTAAAGATTCCTGTGGCAATTATACGTGGTTACAAATATGAATCACTTTCATTAGAGGAAGACCACGGATTTAGCATAAAGGCACTGTTGCGCAGTGAACATGACGATTTATTTAGAAACCCAGATAATATGATACATTATTCTGATTGAATCAATCAAAGATTGCAAAATAATTTATTTCCAATACTTTTATCTCATCCCAATGGATGATATTGTTGAAGGCATATTAAATAAAAATAAAAGAATTATTGCACAATCCATTTCAAAGATAGATGACGAGGACCCATTAGCCCATGAAATATTAAGAAAAATTTATCCAAATACCGGAAAAGCTGTCACAATCGGATTTACAGGTCCTGCTGGTGCAGGAAAGAGTACTCTTATCGGAAAACTGATTTCTTATTTCAAGAATTTTGGTTTCAAAATTTCTATATTGGCCGTAGACCCTACAAGTTCTATTTCGGGGGGTGCTATTCTTGGTGATAGAGTCCGAATGCCTACAACCATGGACGATGACGATATTTTCATGAGGAGTTTGGGTTCAAGGGGAGCATCTGGTGGCATCTCTAAATCACTGCGAAATATAATCCGAATTTTAGATGCAGCCGGGTATGACCTAATAATAGTAGAAAGTGTTGGTGCTGGCCAGTTAGAAATCGAAATTTCAAAGGTTGTAAATTTAACGGTTGTAATTTTCAATCCCAACACCGGCGATAATGTCCAAGCGGTTAAAGCAGGATTAACTGAGATTGGAGACGTATACATCGTGAATAAATCTGACATAGAGGGCTCTAATACTCTGTATCTAACACTCCTAGATCTCATAGGCGAGTTACCTAGAAAACCATTAATTTTTAAAGTATCGGCTCATTCTGGGGAAGGACTAGATGTATTATCAAAAAAAATAAGAGATCTAATTATTACTGATGATTGGATTTCAAAAAAGAAGAAGAAGGAAAGGGAAGATTTAAAAACAGAGCTCAAATTGATGGTTTTAGACGAAGTGAGAGAAAAGTCTTTGCAAGTGTTGAACTCAAAAAACATGGAGATAAACAAGCTGGTCGACTCTATGTTAGACAAATCAAAGGATCCATATACCGCAGCAGAAGAATTATCTTTATTAGTATTTTCCAGTAAATGATCTGGTATGAGCGAAGACAAGAATTCGATCAAGACTGATTCTAATATTCCGGTAAAAAAGTATTATACGCCGGCCGATATCAAGAAAGAAAATGAATCTGACCCCGGTATTTATCCGTATCTGAGAGGAATTTACCCTACCATGTATAGGGAACGTCATTGGACAATGAGACAATACAGTGGATTTGGTAGTGCAGAAGAGACAAATAACAGATTCAAGTTTCTTTTAGGCCATGGTCAGACAGGTTTGTCTCTGGCCTTTGATTTACCTACTCAAACAGGGCGAGATTCAGATAATCCTCAATCGGAGGGCGAGGTAGGTAGAACAGGAGTAGCGATAAGCTCAATAGATGACATGTTAACTTGTTTTAAAGATATTCCGCTTGATAAAGTAAGCACCTCTATGACCATTAATTCCACTGCCGCAACGCTGCTTTCTTTGTACATTACAGTTGCAGAATCACAAGGTGTATCGCCCTCCCAAATTAGAGGAACCACTCAGAACGATATCTTGAAAGAATATCATTCGAGAAATACATACATCTACCCCCCCCGACCATCATTAAGACTTATTGGAGACATGATACAATATTGTTCAACTGAAGTATCTCAATTTTACCCAATTAGTATCTCTGGATATCATATCCGTGAAGCAGGTTCCAATGCAATCCAAGAACTAGCCTTCACTTTTGCAGATGCTATCGAGTACATTAATACCTGCGTGGAAAGAGGACTGGATATAGATAATTTTGCACCTAGACTTTCTTTTTTCTTTTGTTGTACTATGGAGTTTTTAGAGGAAGTTGCTAAATTCAGAGCAGCAAGAGTAATCTATTCTAGGATCATCAAAGAAAGGTATCATGCAAAAGATCCAAAATCTTCACATTTAAGATTTCATGTTCAAACTAGTGGGGAAAGTCTAACTGCACAACAAGTTGATAATAATATCATCAGAGTTACAACTGAAGCACTGGCTGCAGTTTTAGGCGGTTGCCAGTCCTTGCATACTAATTCCAGAGATGAGGCGTTGGCTTTACCTACTGAAGAGTCTGTTAAAATTGCTCTTCGAACTCAACAGGTGCTGGCCTACGAAACGGGAGTTACGAAAACAGTTGACCCATTAGCAGGCTCCTATTATGTCGAGTATTTAACCGAACAAATTATCGATGGGGTCAATTCTTACCTTGACATAATTGACAAGATGGGCGGAGCATTGGCAGCAATTGAGCGAAACTTTTTCCAGGAAGAAATTAGAAAAAATGCATATTCCCTAAAAAAAGAAATCGACAGTAGTGAAAGAACAATAGTAGGTGTAAATAAGTTTACAGACAAAAGTGACATCGAGCCAAAATTGGCTACCGTTGACCCTCAATTGGAAATAAAACAAGTAAATAGGCTAAAAGAATTTAAAAAGTCTCGCGATAATGTTGAGGTCCAAAACCAGATCTCTTCCTTGTTGTCTGCAGCCGAAAAGCAAGATGTTAATTTGATGCCATATTTAATATCCTGTGTTAAAAACAAGGTGACCCTTGGCGAAATTAACGATACATTTAAAGAGATTTTCGGGACTTATGTACCAAAAATCTCCTTTTGAGTATTCATCTTCTATTCGTCTTTACTCTCATATAGTTTCAAAGAATCTTGATTGTTACTCATAATGGTGTTGAATACTTTTCTACCGACTTCGGACTTTTTATCTATCTTTAATTTGGCTTTCTTTCCAATTTGATTGCTTATTAGTAGCTCATCTCCTAAAAATAAATTAACCTTTTTTCCTATTTGTATTTCTTCAACTAGTAGGTAAATCCTTGATCCTGATTCGGTTATGCTAAATGCTACTTCATTACCAATTAGTGGAACTTTCGCTTCTACATCAATCTTGACTCCTAAGATTTTTTCTATTTCTGATATGGTTGAACCTCCTCTACCGATTATTCTGGGAATCACTTCTTTACTAACTATTATTCTTATCTTATCATTGGAAATAATCTTGATTTCAGCTTTGGGATCAAATTTGCCTATTACTTCTCTTATCTTGGATTCTGCTAACTTATTTATCTTGTTATTTCTTTCATTATCAGTTTTTTTTTCAATATTTTTCAAAGGGATAATTATGTTTTCTTCTCCATAAGAGTAAATCTCATATTCTGATTCCTTTGAAAAAAAATCTTTGATCTCAACCACAGGCCTAGCAAGATCTTGTTCAACCATTCCTGCAGGGACTTTAACAGTCAAATTTAATTCATAAATTTTTTGAATCTTACCTCCGTGAATAAATATTACTGTGTCTATTACATGAGGAATCATACCTAATTCTATTTTGCCAATAAAGCGTTGAATCGCATCCAATGCTTCATTAGCATGTATTACCCCTATCATCCCAATACCTGTAAGTCTCAGGTCTGCAAATAATTCAAAATCCTTTATCCGCCTTAATTCATCAAAGATGGTGAAGTCTGGTCTTACAAGTAATAGAATGTCTGCAACCCTTTCATACCCGTTTTTAATAGAACCATATTGTACTACATTCTCCGGCACCTGCAAATCTCTTGGTGATTCAAGAGTCTTGACAAGTTTATTATTTTGGACATAATATTCTGCGATACTACTTGCAAATGTACTCTTGCCTGAACCAGGTCTCCCAGCTATCAAAATTCCCTCTGCCTCTTTTGAAAGTCTATTTATCAAACTCATATCTAAATGGTATTCTTGTAAGGATAATTTCTTAATCGGTCTAACTGCAGTAATTTCTATTTTATTTGATACAGGTGGTTGAGTGATGACAATTCTCAAATTCTTGTACATTATCACGTAACATCCGTCAAACGAAATTTCTATATTTGATATTTTTTTATTGTTCTCAGTAGAAAATAGGAAATTCATGATTTCATTTAAAGTTTTTTTATCCAATTTAGTGTCAGATAATTTCTCTAAGGTAAATTCTCCTGGAGTACCTTTCTTTGCTAAGGGTTCCACTCCTTCTATTAAATGCACGCTCATTGAATTTTCGTCAAAGTAATTTTCTATATTAAAAGATGCCGAGACTGGAGAGCGTATATGAATGCTTGATATTCCAGTTGCGTTAGCAGCCAAATGTTGTATGTAATCAGCTGTAAATAATGTCGCATCCTCTTTTTCAGCTATTTCGGTAATAATTGCATCTATCCTCCCATTCTTGGCTAGTTTTATGTCTTCTAAATTGGGCTTTTCCCCATAAATTCGGAGTAAGATATTATTTTCACTAGATTTTTCTCTAATCTTTCTAAGTTCAGCAAGTCCCATGAACCCGTGTTCTCTCTGCTTACATGCCTGCGACTGCAGCTCATCAATTGCAGCTCGAGGAATTATAATTTCAAAATTATCATCAATATCTTTGTTATCAATTTCATGACTTATATGGCCATCTATTATGATACTTGTATCTAAAACAATTTTTTTCTTCAAATTTACTATGATCAGATCAATCACCAGATTCTTAAAAAAGGTTACTAGGTGGAAGATATCGTAAATAACTTTGATTTTCTAAAATTGTTTATAACTAAGTATTGACATTCTCGGATCAAATACTTTTAATCACAGTTATTAGAATTAATTTAATGATTCCTGAAGTCTAAAATATTCTGTAAAATTATAATTACTTCAATAAGAGATATGATGATAAAATCTCCCCGAAATTAATCATTCAGGATAATTCGTTAATTATTCATACATTTTTTTCTCTTATGTTTCAATGAGGTTTGTTCCTAACCCAAATTTCACGAAATCTCCCTTCTGATTTCAAGGTAAACAGACCGGATTTTTTAAAGTTTGTAGGGTTAGTGAGTCAAATGTCTGTTAATATTTAACCCTCAATTATGACATTATCAGCTATAAAATATGTAACCAGTTCATCATTGTTTTCATATACTATGATTAATTTCCATGAAGAAAATCCATCATCAATATTTGGCACTGTTAAGAAATCAGTATTCATATATACGAAATGATCCAGGATTATCTTCGCAAAACTATTCGAATCTACATTAGTTATTTTGCCGGTACCCAGGTTCTGATCAACCCGATAAACTTCCAAATTGTCAAAATCCTCACCACATTTCTGGAAAGTACAAATATTTCTCCTGGTTGAAGAATCAAATTATTTAGGTAGTTGTAGATAATTGTAGTACTCGTCAATACTATCGATTTCTTCATTCTCTGTGACTTAATAATCAAAATTGATGATAATTTCTTTATTATTATTTGATAAGGATTCTATGCATGGAGTTTGTTCATTAATTCCAAGTGAGTTTGAACTAGTACCATCAATGGTAGTACAAGGGCTTCATGAGGGATTACTTGTAATGTTACCTCAGGTTGAATTAGAAGTCAATTTATCAAGGATTATAGGATCGACTTGTATTTCTATTTGATTTTGGTTTAATGGAAGTATGGAAATAATGTTTTTATCATAGGTCATAAGTGGATTGTTCACAGAAAAATTTGAATTATCTTGAGGCATATTTATCATTGATTCGTCATCATATGCACAGTATACTGTTTGATTTGGATAGATTTTGACTAGCGAACGAATGAGAGTTAGATACGACGTTTGTGAATGTTATTAGAATCAATCGGGCATAAATCCCGGCACCAAATAGTAATGACTTGCACATTTTTACGCTTAATATATACATTCTTCATCCCTGTTTTACATTTAGTTATTGCCAATTATTGCAAATAGCGTTAAATGACATTAAAATGAGTGGATAAGAAAGAACTCTGATTCGATTAATATTAAACCAATATGGTGGTTTATCTAACAATTATGCCAAGGTGATCATTTTAGAGGTATCCGTTTATCTAAATAAGATTAACAGGTTAAATACACCTGGCTTATTTTTGCATTTTGTAGAATCCGATTCACCTTTATTCATCTGAGCGACAGATCAAAACGTTATATTTACTAAAATATTCAAATTTCTAATAAAATAAATGTGTTGGTATATCTACTCTATTAACAGAATTTCTGATTTTGGATTTTCAATATAGCCACTTAGACGACAGCTTCATTTATTTTAGTACATAAAGGATAGTAGTAAGTTGTTATGTATTTTGTACAAGTTTCTACCATACCCGTCTCAAAATATTAATTAGACGAAATCTAAGCTTTAAATTATATAATTGATTATCCATATTACAATAGTTTAATTGAGTAAATTGGAATTGAAAAATATAACTAAATCCTTTTCAGTTAATTCATCATCAGGTGAAAGGAGAAGGGTTATAGCTGTAGATAACATAAATTTATCAATTGAAGAGGGACAATTTGTGTGCTTTGTAGGTCCCTCAGGGTGCGGTAAATCTACCCTACTTAACATTATTGCAGGTTTAGACAAGCCATCTGAAGGAGAATTGGTTCTTAACGGACAATCGGTGCTTGGAACCGGTCCCGATCGCATTATGGTCTTTCAAGAAAATGCTTTGTTCCCCTGGTTAAGCGTTATCGACAATGTTGAATTTGGATTAAAAATGGTTGGAGTTGAAAAAGAAAAACGTAACAAAATTGCATTACATTACCTTGAAATGATGGATTTGAGCAAATTCTCCAAATCCTATACTTATCAGCTCTCGGGGGGGATGAAACAGAGGGTTGCGATTGCACGTGCTTTAGTAATGGATCCTGACATACTGCTCATGGATGAACCTTTTGCTGCACTTGACTCGCAGACTCGTGATCTTCTATTAGTTGAACTTCAATTGATATGGGCTAAGACCAGAAAGACAATAATATTTGTAACTCATAATATATCTGAATCAATATGCCTCGGTGACAGGGTTGTGGTCTTCACAAAGAGACCGGCTCGCGTTAAGAAGGTAATTCAGATTGATTATCGGAGACCAAGGTTATCTGAAGATTCTAATTTATTTGAATATAATAGACTAGTCCTCGATGAATTAAAAAGTGAAATAACCCAACACAAAAGAACAATCTGATATACTTTTGCCATACTAAACTGAGTTCTTCAAAACTTTGATCCCTTCATCAAAACTATTGGGCGAGGTAATCAGAATATGATCAGTTTCTTTATAAACTTCTTTTAAGAATCCTGGGAAATTATCTTGATATTCACTCCAATCCAAACCTATCATAGTAGCTGCCCCTTCATTCTTTACCGAAGGTACCATGATGCAAGGGATAAGCTCGATATGGTAGGGTTTCATCAGATCTTTTAAATCTCTGATCTCTTGAATTGAATTAATCGATTGTGTTATAAACCTATGGGGTTTTGCATTTACCTTCTTCTGGAGTAGTTTATGATTTGAAATCTTGTTTGGTATAGACAAATTAAGATCTATAAATTTGTCAAATCCTATGGAAGTTAAAAGCTTGACTACCTCTGTTGGATTTGAAAGTGAGGGTGTTCGTTCTGAATTTTGAAACGCAGGTTTGTCACCTTGAATAAATAAAAGTCCGCTAATTTTCAAAATTATAGCGTCTGTTGTCATTTGTATAAGAGAATTCATGTTCCTATCTCTTGTCCTCACACTACAACTCATATTCAAGCTTACATTGGTTAGATTATTCATTATCATCTGTGCTGCATGAATACTTGAAAATCTGGGGATACCAAGTACGGAATCGGTAATATGGATGTAGTTTGTGAAATTTGAAATAATTTTTGCTCTGTTAAGGAATTTACTTAATTCTTGATTTAAAAGTGTAATATCTATTCTCTGACTATTTAAAATTTTTGGAGGGTTTAACTCATAAATTAGATTCATTTTTTAGTTTAGTTAAATGAGTATGACTACAGTAAAAAAAGGTTTTTTAGATAATATTATTATCATATCTCCTAGTTTTGATTTCTGAAAAAGAATTCATCGAACTTGTCACGGAGAAAAGCGACTCCTTAGAAAATTTTAAAAATATTGATTTGAGAGTAGGAGGTGAATTCAACAAGGAACAATCTAGCGTGCTTGTTATAATTCATTTTAATCATGAATTTACTCCAACCATCATTTTCACGAAACGAAGTTCAAATCTAAGGAACCACGCAGGGGAAATTTCCTTCCCAGGAGGTAGAGTTTCTGGCCAAGATCGTTCTATTATGGAGACGGCAATAAGAGAGACCTATGAAGAAATAGGCCTCGCGATTCAAAAAGAAAAAATCATTGGATCTCTCGCTCCCACAAATACCTATACAACTAAAATACTTATCTACCCCTTTATTGTGATACTCGGCAAAATATCATTTCCCTTTGAGCCTAATGAAGAAGTAGAACAAGTGATTGAAATACCCCTTGAAATTTTGCGCGATCGCATATCTATCGATGAGGACCACTCAAGCAGCGATAATAAGATGTTTAAATTTAATGTGGATGGCTATTTAATCTGGGGGGCTACCGCTAGAATATTAAAAAATTTGTTAGACTTGATATATCCTATATAGGAAATTTTTATTGGGTCTTGGTATCAGTCATATCCAATGTCCGTTAATAGACTAATGAACTTATTACTGAATTCTTTTGTTGACAACTTGCCGCCTATATCTATTGTTTTGATATTCCTGATGAACAGATCATCAACTGCTTTCTCTATTTTGATTGACTGAACTATTAAATTACTATCTTGGTACTTCTCACCTAACCAGTCCAACATCATTTTGAGTGCTAGAATAAATGATGTAGGGTTAGCCACATTCTTGCCTGCGATATCAAAAGCAGCACCGTGCACGGGTTCAAACATTCCAAAGTCTTTTCCAATATTTGCAGCAGGAGCCAATCCAATGCTTCCTGTAATTTGCGCAGCTTCATCTGATATAATATCGCCAAATAAATTGGTGGTTAAAATAGTGTCAAATCGATTTGGATTCCTTATTAATTCCATGGCACACGCATCAACGTACATCTGTTCAAATTCAATATTGGGATATCCTTTGGCCACCTCTTTTGAAGTATCTATAAAAAGTCTATCACTCAGTCTTAGCACATTTGATTTGTGAACAATCGTTACCTTCTTCTCTTCCCTTGAATTTGCTATTTTGAACGCATGCTCCGCAATAAGCCTGGATGCTTCTCTACTAATCTTCCTTAGGGAAATGACCGTGTCATCGTCCGAATAAAATTCCCAACCCAGGTATAAATCCTCCGTGTTCTCCCTGACGGTAATTAGGTCAACATTACTTGAGATAGATGGGATATTTGGGTAGTTTTTGGATGGTCTTACATTAGCATATAATTCAAAATATCTCCTCAATACCAGGACAACGTCCGCGGCCGATTCTCCAACTGGAGATTTTAGACAAGCTTGAGAGTTTTTAATCTTTTCAAAGGTTTCATCTGGAAGGGGTTTGTTATATTTTAATTTGGCATTATCGCCAGCTTCTACTCTTGAAATATTGAACTTTAGGGTTGATGATTTGTCATGTATATTCATTAAAATGCTGTATACACATTCTGACAATTCAGGACCAATACCGTCACCTTCAAGAAGGGATATATCATACGTAGTCATTCATAAGTCTCTCATGATCAAGGATGTAGTTACTTGGTAGGCTCTCCACTTTGAATCATCTTTTTTAACATTGTTTTATTTATGGCATCAATCATCGCTTGAACAGAAGCCACGACAATATCTTCTCCAGATTTCCTAGCAGAAATAATATTACCTTCTTTATCTTCTACTTTTACGGATACTTCAGCCAATGCATCCGAGCCTCCTGTAATTGAATCAAGCTTATATTCTCTTATTTTGATATTTGCAATACCATGAGCAATAGTTTGTATAGCCTTTAATGCTGAATCTACTGGTCCCACACCAGTCTCTGAGGCGATAAAATCTTTGCCATGAATATTAAGTTTAACCACTGCGGTTGGAATGATGTGTAGTCCAGTGACTATATGAAAATCATTAAGTTTAAAATTTTCATCGAATTTCTTGTTCTTTAGTACTTCAGATGCTATAGATAACAAATCAGAAGTAGTTATAGATTTTCCGCCATCTGCTATCGATTTCTGTTTTTCTACAATTTCTTTGAGCTGCAAATCCGAAGCCGTAATTCCAAACTCATCGAGGATTGCTTTGATACCATGTGCACCAGCATGTTTACCGGCTTGCATCCACCTTTTTCTACCAACTAATTCGGGGCTAATGGGTTCGTATGTCAATGGATTATTGATAATTCCATGTGTATGTATGCCTGATTCATGTCCAAATGCATTCTCCCCTATTATAGCCTTATTCGGTTGTACAATGATTCCCATTGCACTAGAAACAAACTTTGAAACATCATACAATTGTTCGGTTTTGATATTATGAGGTATTTGATAGAGACACTGACATGCCATGACTAATTCTTCTAATGCCGCATTCCCTGCTCTTTCGCCTAGCCCGTTTATGGTAACATGAGCACAGGCCGCACCTGCTTGAAATCCGGCTATTGAATTTGCAACAGCCAATCCAAAATCATTATGACAATGTACACTAACAGGTAATCCGGTTACCTCTGCAACTCCTGATACCAATTTTGATATGTACTGTGGGGTTGAATAGCCTACGGTGTCAGGAATGTCGATCCTATCGGCGCCAGCTTCTGCAACTGATTTAAATATCTTATTTAAAAATTGAATCTCAGATCTAGTAGCATCTTCGGCGGAAAATTCTACAACTAATCCATGTTTTTTTGCATATTCTACTGCGTAAATAGCCTTTTCCAACACTTGTTCCCTTGTCATCTTTAGTTTATACTGTAAATGTATATCAGATGTTGCAATGAATGTGTGAATATATTTTAAATCGCTTTTGAGTGCGACATCAATATCATTTTGAGTGGTACGCGCCAAGCCACAGACCTCTGCGTTCAATCCTTGCTTAATTATTTTTTTTATGGCTTCCACTTCTCCTAGTGAGACTACTGGAAATCCCGCTTCAATTGTGTCTACACCCAACTCATCCAACTTCATTGCTATTTCTAATTTTTGATCCGGAGAAACTGTTACTCCTGGGGTCTGCTCACCGTCCCTTAAGGTTGTATCAAAAATTCTGATTTTCCTTTTGTTCTCAGAGGTGGTCATTTACAGCCCCCCTAGGCAAAGCAGAGACACCGGTTCTAGCTACTTGGATTATACCATAACTTGAAACAAGATTTTTAAATGCATCAATCTTGTCTGGAGTCCCGATTATCTCCACAGTAATAGTTTCGTTACTAATGTCCATTATGTTACCCCTATAAATGGAAGCAAAATTTGCAATTTCTATCCTGGTGGTGGGATCTTTGGCGTTCATCTTGATCAGCGCCAATTCTCTGTATACGGCGTTCTCCTTGTTTAGTACATTTATTTGGATTACATCAATCAATTTTTGTAATTGCTTTACTAATTGCTCTAGTGTTTTAACATCCGATACCGTGGTAATAGTCATCCTTGATAAGTCAGGTTTTTCAGTTATTCCTACAGTAATACTTTCGATATTGAAATTCCTGGACCTAAATAGATTGGTAATTCTAAAAAGGACTCCCGGTTTATTTTCGACAATGACTGACAGAATATACATCTTGTTTTCATTATCATCATCAAAAATTGTGTTCTTATTTTTTTGCATACCTTATCATGCTCCAATAATCATATCTTTAAGCCCAGTTCCTGGAGCAACAAACGGGTATACATCCTCATCCGGATCTATTGGAATATCGATCACAGTTGCTATGTCCGATTTGACGGCAACTTTGAGTGCCTTATCTAATTCATCCATTGAACCCACCTTATATGCTTGCGCACCATATGATTCTGCCAATTTGCAATAGTCAGGACAATTCTTTAGATGCACTCCACTATATCTCCTGTTATAGAAAGTTCTCTGCCACTGTGCAACCATGCCTAACATTTGATTATTAAGTAAGAATACAATGACTGGCAATTCTTCTAAGACTGAAACTGCAAGTGAATTTTCAGTCATACTAAACGATCCATCCCCTGCAATATCCACTACGGGTACATCGTTTCTCGCTGCCTTCGCCCCGATAGAGGCGGGAAATCCAAATCCCATTGTCCCCAATCCTGTCGAGCTAAAAAATGTCCCAGGAGAGATGACGTCAAAGTGCAATGAAGCCCACATTTGGCATTGTCCAACCTCAGTGGTCACGATTCCATCTGCAGGCAAGATATTGCGTAACTTCTTTAATGCTTTCTTGGCTGTAATATCTCGAGGATAATCTTTGATACTATCCTCATAATAATTAACTAATTCCCTTTTCCTCCCCAACCATAATTTGGAAATTTCTTCGTTAGTTCTGAAATTCTTTGGGATTAGCTTTATGAGACTCCTTAATGATGATTTAACATCTCCAATCACCGCAGCATTCACTGATTTGTTCTTACCAATTTCAGCCGGATCTACATCAAAATGAATAACGTTGATATCTTTGCCAAACTCATCAAATCTCCCCACAGTCCTGTCAGAAAATCTAGCCCCTATCGCAAGTATGCAATCTGCTTCTTGTACCATCTTATTAGCTTCGGCATGTCCATGCATACCTATAGGACCAAGTGCCAAAGGGTGATTCTCGGGAAATGCTCCCTTCCCCTTGAAAGTAGTTACAACGGGTATTGAAAGTAACTCTGCTAATGTCTGCAATTCAGAGAACGCTCCAGAAAGAATTACTCCTCCGCCAGCCATTATCATTGGCTTTTCAGCCTTAAGTATCATTTCACAGGCCTTGTTGATCTCTGATAAATCTGCATCAACTATGGGATTATACCCTCTAACTTTGATATATTCAGGAAAGTCCATCTTCGTTACCTGTTGCTGTACATCTTTTGGTATGTCTATTAATACTGGACCTGGTCTACCACTCTCTGCTATATAAAATGATTTTTTAACCATTTCAGGTATCTCATTTGCAACTCTTGGCTGAAATGCGTATTTAGTTACTGGGTTAGTAACGCCTATAATGTCTGTCTCCTGGAACGCATCTTTGCCGATCATAGGTAAAGCGACTTGACCAGTCACTGCTATAACCGGCGATGAATCCGCATATGCCGTAGCTATACCAGTAACAAGATTAGTGGCACCGGGACCAGAAGTTGCGAAACACACACCCGCTTTCCTCTTAATCCGAGCATAACCATCAGCCATATGTGCAGCAGATTGCTCATGTCGGACCAAAATGTGTCTTATTTTAGAATCTACCAAAGCATCGTATATTGGCAGATTTGCTCCACCAGGAAGGCCAAATATATAATCTACCTTTTCTTTTTCTAACGCAGCCATTAAGGCTGCGGCACCAGACATTTCACTCACGATTGATACAACTCCTATTAATCAAATCTAAAATTATAATAGTAAAAAACCTTTAACATGCAATATTTTTCTATTTGCTATATCACAATTCGTTGTTTTAATTAATCCCATTCATTATTTATAAACAAAGTTAATTTATAAATTTTGTTAGGTATCAAAGGACCTATACTTGATTAATACCCGTGGATTTAATAGACTAAATCGACCCAGTTTTATTCCTTGATTTTTTTCTAATTTCTTCTGTCATGGGGGGTATGTTGCTATAATGATCATATGCTTCTTTTACTGTAGAATTTTCATGCACTATAGCCTCTAACTGCTTTTATCATTGCAACCGGATTATCCGATTGCCAAATGTTTCTACCCATATCAACCCCAGAAGCTCCATCTCTGAGTGCATCAAAGGTCAATTGGAGTGCCTCCCTTTCTGCCAACTTTTTGCCTCCAGCAATAATTACTGGGACAGGACACCCCTCAACCACTTTATTAAAATCGGGACAATGGTAAGTTTTTACAATATGAGCACCAAGTTCGGCTGCGATACGACATGCCAAAGCTAAATAACGGGAATCTCTTGCCATTTCTTTACCTACTGCAGTGACTGCCAAAACCGGTATACCATATTTTTCACCCTCATTAACCAATTTTGAAAGATTTTTTAAAGTTTGAAATTCATATTTACTCCCTACAAATATAGATAATGCAAGACATGATGCATTTAGTTTAATAGCTTCTTCTATAGAGGTAACTATAGTTTCTTTTGACGGATCCTCTCCAATTATACTGGAACCACCTGATACCCTCAATACAATTGGAGTGTTACTTTCAGGAATTACAGATGTTCTCAAAACACCGCGAGTAAGCATTAAAGAATCTGCATAATTTAATAATGGACCAACGGTTTCTCTAGGATTTTCTAGTCTCTCGGTGGGACCCAAAAAATAGCCATGATCCACTGCCAACATCACACAACGACTGTTGTCGGGCTTTATTATTTTAGAAAGCCTGTTTTTCATTCCCCAATCCATTTTGAATACTGGTTGTAGTTTATTGAAATGCTATAAAAATATTGATAAAGATTATTCCATGGTAATTATGATCTTCATCGAGTCTATAACTTGGTGAGCATGCACTAATGCTTTGTGAGAATCCTGTAATGGAAATCTGTGAGTAATCAATGGTTCAAAATTCATAATCTTGGCTTCCATTAGAGCGATGGTCTGATGAATTTCCCTTTCAGATGCAGCATAGCTTGGTAATATTTTTAATTCCTTGGAATAAATCATATTTAGGTCTATATTAACTTCAGTGTCTTTCGGCGGTACACCAAAAAGAGAAATTGTTCCCCCTTTACGTGTTATGCTTATGGATTGAATGAATGCGCTAACATTGCTTGTGGAAATAATTGAAACATCTGACCCATTGTTACCAAGAAATTTTAATGATTTCTTTTTGAATTCAGCTTCATGCATATTAGCGATATTCATGACTTCAACCTGTTGGTCAATTTTCTTAGCAAATTCTAGCCGAAAACTATTAACATCCACAAGTAATATCTTCGAAGCACCAAAAAACCTTGCCAAAATCATATGCATCAAACCAGTTGGTCCGGCTCCAAATATTACAATTGTATCGGCTTTCTGTAAGTTTACTTTATTTAAAGATCGCAAACAGCATGCAATTGGTTCAATCAACGCAGCCTCAGAAAAATTAATGTTGTCAGGAAGTCTAACTAGTCCACCTCTAGAGAGATTCCAATGTGGTACAAGAATAAACTCGGAGAGCCCACATGGATCAATATTACTTTTTTGATATTTTTCACACATTGTGAAATCATCGTTGTAGCAAAAATGGCATGAATAACAGGGGACATGATGGTGTACAAAAACCCTGTCACCTTTTTTAAAATCTTTAATATTCGCTCCTAATTTAACAATTTCACCTGCAGGTTCGTGTCCAATTCTTGAAGATTTCATCCCATATTTTCCAAAAACCTTTTCCAAGTCAGATCCACAGATTCCACAAGCCTTCATACGCACCAGAACTTCATTATTACCAACCTTAGGTAAATCAAAATCTTTCACTTCTACCTTGTTTTTAACTAGCACTGCCGCCTTCATACAATATTCATGACTGGGAATGTTCAATAAAATTTTATTATTTTGAATATTTTTTTGGCTTCTTTTGAAATATTTTTTTACACCCTTCACAGCAAAAATATATTTTTTTATCGTTATAATCAAGGATTGTTGCTAAATCTTCGCTTAGTTCAATTCCGCATACAGGGTCTACGTGCACAGTTAAAAAAAAAATACCTAGGTATTTATTATTTCCTAACCGATCATCTCTATATCCATATTTCTCATTTATTTTATCATTAAGTCAACGTTAGTTAACCACATCTAAATTTATAAGCTCAAAATTTAATGAAGTTGATGTCTTGTCCGATTATTGAGATATTTTGCTATCAGTGTGGAAGCAAAATAAAGCATATGATAAACGTAAAACCCATCAAGGATATTTTAAGAAATACAATGAATAGATGCTCAACTTGTGGAATAGAACTTAACCCAACAGATTTCACAATCGAATTAGAAAAACAATAAATTAATCTGTCTGTTACTTAGAATTAATTATTGATAAAATATAGATAATTTTAAATTCGTAGCTAGATTTACCTAGGATGTGTCATTTCAAAGGAAATTTTACTCGGGTTTTGCAACACCCAAGGGCACATCAAAGTATATGGATAACGCTTTAAAAAGGGGTGTAAGTAAACCTCATTTCAAAAACATAGAAAATATGAAACTTTCTTCCGTGGGAATGGGTATTTATCTCGGAAACCTCTCTGCACAAGACGATGCTGACCTTGAAAAGTCTCTTTATTATAGCATAAAAGAAGGTGGGATAAACTTGATTGATACGTCGATAAATTATCGTTCAATGCTATCTGAGAAATGTATAGGCCGAGCTATAAACAACTTGATTGAAGAAGAAGTAATTGATAGGGAAAGTGTGTTTATTTGTACAAAAAATGGATATGTAACTAATGATGGGGATTTGAGTAAAGTAGATATCGATACATATTTACAAATAATGTTTCTAAATAATAATATCATATCTCGTTCCGACCTAAGTCCTTCGTACCATATCATGAATCCGAATTATATTTCTAAGTGCCTAGACAAGTCGTTATGTAATATGGGAATTAATACGATTGATTTGATTTACATTCATAATTCATTCGAAAGTTGGTATAACATTGTAGATAGGTCCACCTACCATGAAATGTTGTCTCGGGTTTTCCAGTTATATGAGGATTTCAGGCAAAAAGGCAAAATTAATTTTTATGGGATGGCTACTTGGAATTGCTTTACCTCAAAAGAAAACAGTAAGGGTTACCTATCTTTAAAAGAGGTTGTCAATATAGCCAAAGATGTTGGTGGGACTAACAACGGTTTCAAATTTATTCAATTACCCTTTAATATGTATCTTAACGAACCCTACACATTTAGAAATCAACCTACAGAAACATCCAACAAAGCAACCCTACTAGAATCTGCCCAAAAATATGGAATCCATGTTTTTACTAGTGTACCACTTTACCAGGGAAAATTACTTCATTCAGAACTAAACAAATCGCCGTTAGACAATCTTCCTGCGATGTCTCTTAAATTATTACAATTTGTCCGATCGACACCGGGAATTACCGCTCCTTTAATTGGACAAAAAAAACCGGAGCATACAAAAGAGAACACCTTGATTTCTAAATACCCCCCTTTAAATGAAGTCGAATTTAATACAGTGATGAGCATGTTGAAAAAATCTGATAAATAAATTGACCAACCTTCAAATCGCATCACAGGATGATTTTTAAATTAGATATCTGGTTAAGGGCGATAAGGTTCAGATTTCTTGCTGCCTCAGCCATCGCCGTTACTTGTGGGCTAGTATTGACAATCTGGTATCAACCCCAGAATCTTAGCCTATTTTATGCGATTCTAACATATATTGGCATTTTCTGCCTTCATTCGAGCGTTGATTTGCTAAATGACTATTGGGATTTTAAGAGAGGTATAGACTTGAGAACAAAAAAAACAAAATTTAGCGGCGGGACGGGAGTTTTGCCACAGGGTCTCCTAAAACCACGCCAGGTATATCTCGCAGGCATATCCTTCCTAATTTTAGGATTGATGATAGGTGGTATTTTTGTTTATTTTAAAGGATTTGTTATTGCCATCATATTATTATTCGCTGCTTTGTCGATAGTTCTCTATTCGAGTAAATTAGTAAATTGGGGGTTGGGGGAATTATTTGTAGGGGCAAAGGGAGCATTAATAGTGGTTGGAACCTTTTATGTTCAAAACTCAAGTATTACTTTAGAATCAATTGTACTCGGGATCATAATTGGTATGTTATCATCATTGGTTCTATTCATAAATTCAATTCCTGACATTGTTCCTGACAGGCAAATGGGACGGAAGACTCTAGCCATAATGATAGATAAAAGGAGCAATCGTTTCATTTTCATATTTGTCCTTGGAATAAATGTAGGAATATACCTCTTGACCCTCGGGTTGTTTTCAACTTTGATAAACAGTTATTTTTCAATTATACCTTGTATTTTGCTTATTCCATACATAGGATTAATGCTGTACAGATTCAAAAATTTTCTTTACAATTTTAAACGTCTTGATAGTGACTATTACATAAGAATAATGGCGAATACCGTATTCTTTTCCCGGTTTTTTGGGATTTCGCTAATTGTAGGCATTACCTTTGCGTTTTTATATCAGACATAAGACAGACCAGAGTAAATTGATAAAGATTTCGTGTTCTGACAGAAATAAATTCAAGTTCATATCCAATCTCATCAATTCGCTGGACGAATCTACAATTTTTAAACAGTTCTTTTATTTTGACAGTGTCAAATCAACTCAAGATTTCGCTGATGAATTGCAAAGAGATGGTGGTGATTTTTATCCATCAGTAATAATTAGCGACTTTCAGATTGGTGGTAAAGGGAGAAAGGGTCCGAATTGGGCATCTCCCAAGGGTGGAATTTGGATGTCATTGGTACTAGCGACCGATCTAAAGACTCATGAGTTATTTCATATACTAATGTTGGTTACTAGGTCGCTTTGTCAGACTTTGGAAAATAATACCAAATTAATATCGATGCTAAAATGGCCCAACGACATTTTAATCAATGGTAAGAAAGTTGCAGGCATTTTGTTAGATGCGGAAGTAGAGAGTGAGAGTATAAGGCAGGTAATCATTGGAATAGGCGTGAATTCCAACAATGATTTGGATCTTACCAAGCATATGATCAAAGACAAGAATAGTGGAATTTTTGATTATGACATTACAACCATTAAACATGAGAATCAAAATATTGAAATTTCAAACCATGATTTTATCCAGTATTTCTTGAAAAGCATTGATGATGTATTTCAAGACCTAAAGTCAAGTGAATTCGTGGAGGAATTAGAAACCTTTTACAAGCATAAAATAATGGAATCACAGAAGCATTTGAAATACACGTTTTCGGTTGGAGGTAACAAATTTAATGGAGAAATAAGAAAAATATACAATGATGGATCATTGCTTGTAAAGAACTTAGATTCCGACCGCGACAGTGATTTGGTTAGAATTAATTCAGTTTATGATTTGAGTCAGCCGTGATCTGAGAATTTTGTAATAGATTCTGACTCTTGACTTTAACCTCTTAAGATCCTATCATACCTGGCATCTTAATAGGGGATCTAAACGCTTTATCGATACTTATCCCTTCTCCTGTAAATACCGAAACGGTCTTTAGAAGAGCGCCCTGCGGAGGAGATAAAATAATGGTCTGACCTGGCTCAATCTTTAACAAATTTTCAGTCAGATTCTTATTGTTATCATATACTATGTAAATGTCATTTAGAGCAAGCTTACCAGTATTTTTTAACACTACTCGAGAATTGACCAACAGAGACTCTGGGTCCTTTAACGCATCTACGTCTAGAGAATAATTTTTAAACGGTATAAAAATCAAAACATTGTAAATAACGACTACTAAAACTACGACAATTAATACAATCAGTACTAGTTCAACTTTATTGATTTTCAATCCCATAATTCTACCTGATATATTTTATAAAAAAGTATTCCTTTTTGGTTATTTATTATTCCTGCCAATAAAAGATCAATTTTTTCTTTGTTAAATTATCCACATATTTGTAAATTTGATATAACATGGCAAATTGAAATTTATCGCATTAATCAATAGACTGGGTGTGCAAATTACTTACACATTCCATTTATGAACCTATAAAAAAATTTAAAAAATTTTTTACCATCATGATAGATTCGGAAAAGACTTTCATAATATATCACACATGAGGTCCCCAATTTTTAAAGTTCTGTAGCCAATCCTATGAATGATTTATGAGCGGTATGTACCAGGGATTAGATAAGATCGAATTGGGAGCTACAGATATCCGGTACTTTTCACTTTAAATTCCATAAGTTCCAAAGTATTTGGAATTTTATTTGGGTGACTAAATAGTGTAAAATTGATAACTTTAAATATGATTTACATTTATAGGTAGTTACATCGACCAAACCGAAGGGGAACATGTTTAGTGTACCGATATTATCGGTACACTAAGCAATTATTTACTTATTATCTAGGTAGGAATTTAAATGAATGAATCATATCATTTGCAGTATTTTCAAAGGTATTATATTTATCCAAGGAAGCTTTGTAGGTGATAATATAAATATTCTCATAATTAGAAACTACAATTTGCATTGCCTTGCGATTTTGTAATTTACTGTCCGTTGCTGTAAAAATTACTTTCACAGCTTTCTTTCCGTCCACAGTTAAGGTATCAGAAGCTTCCAATTTGAAATCTTTATGTTCTTTTTGAATTTGAGATATAATCCCTTTTGATGCAGAATCGGCAGATACGTTCTTTCCAGGTGTGGAAACTATTTTAACTACAAGGCCAGCCGGACTACTAACTGAATCTTTATCCTTAGGGGCAATCAGAATTATTTCATTGTTTAGCTTAACAGACTTATCCCAGTTAATGGGATAATCAATTGTGAAGTGAAATTTATTATCCGTATAAGTTAGCATTGACTGACCTTGAGCCTCTTGAAAGAAACCCAAAATTAAGAGATCCTTACCTGCTAACTGATATAAATTAAACAAGAACACAAGAATAACCACGGAAATCAAAATGTTCCCGATGGATTTTTGTAAATATCTGTGCGGTATCGTCATAATATCATACTTTTCAGGTATTTATTAAATATTCGAAAAATTATACGATTAGACTTTGCTGATAAAGAGGCAATAATTTACTTTGATCTTGAAATCGATACCTCTATTGTAGAGACATTTCTGGGTTTATCATCTTCAGTGCCAGTTAGAACATCTGAACCTAACTTCACTTTTTCTACTCTATAACCCAATGTATTCATTCTTTTCACTATTATTTGAGCCACATCCACTGCCCTTGTGATGCTTTTACCTCTTGCTTTTATTACGACAGTTGGCTCATTAGCTAGTTGGACCAGAGTTGCAGTTACATACGTCATTAATGGTTTTTTCCCAATAAAAATTTCATTGCTTTTTCTATTTCCCGATTCGTATTTGCTATGAGACATTAAATATCATGCAAAATTCAATAATATAATAGTATATCACTTATCTAACTCTTCTAAAATTTCAATTATTTTATCCGGATTTAACATTGCCTTTTCTACAGTACTCTTATCTGTAATTTCATAACAATTGATTATTTCACTTTCGTCCTTAAAGAATAGAAAAATTGAATTGTCATAAATAATCGGGTATAGCTTTTCTATGATCATAGATTCAGGATTTATCTTTATCTTATTCTCAATATCAATTTCGACAGGATTTTTGGTCATCTTCGCTCACAAAATAAAGCATTACGATAAATCTATTCTTCCAGCTTGCTACGGCATAAATTGATGTGAAAAATTCATGTTCTACTTATTTACGAATAGTAGTTCGCCGACTAACTTTATTATAAAACCAATCCCGCCTACAGCACCTATAGCCAATAATACCAATCTTAGATGGGTGAAATAATCGTCCTTGCTAGTTTTTTTTGCTAATTTAAGAGTTTGAAAAATCTCACCTATTCTTTTTTGAACTTTATCCAGTATTTTTTGAAATGAGAACAATTGATTTCTAAGATTCTAGATATTCATTATAATTTTAATATTTCTAATTTCAAAACCCAATTTACCAAAATTACTACTCAACCAAAATTTTGATTGCTGGTCTGTATCGAATAAACCGGTTCCTTATCTGTTCGCTGCATCTCTACAAATGTCTCTGTAGCCTGAATACCTTCTATTTTCCCGATTCTCTCTATTACAACTTTGTGAAGCTCCTCAAGAGTTCTTGTATTTACCGATAATATTATGTCGAACCGACCAGTAACTTCTATTAGTGACCTTATTTCTGGGATCTTAATAAGTTCATTATGGATAGGTTGTTTTAATTTTGGGTCACGATTTATGCCGACTGTTGCCTTGATATTGATACCCAACTGTGATTCATTTATTATAACCGTAAATTTTCTGATGAGTTCTCGTTTGGTAAGCCTTTTTATTCTGCTATACAAAACTGAGGAATTAATGTTTAATTTCTTACTAAGCTGGGGTATTGAAATACTTGCATCTTTTGTCAATTCTGACAAAATTTTCATATCTAAATCATCGAATCTTTGCAAGATTGACTCTATCTTATAATTATTGGTTACATTAATAAATGTAATTAAATAATTTGCTTAAAATCATAAATATATTTAAAAATTCTGGCATTTTTTTTTAATAGAATATTAGTAAATATTATATTATTAGATCTACAACTTTTCAGTATGCTTGGAATGTCTAAACTACGCCCCGGGAATTTTGTTTTTGTAGTAAAAAAAGATGAAAATTCAAATTATGTAATAATAGGCAAGATTATTTCTGATCATGATAAAGTTTTCAAAGTTAGGGGTACCTTCTTTAAACCAGTTGGCCTGCTTGAAAGAATTAAGTCAGGGAGGGCTCAGGGAAAACCTATTGAAGCAATAAACAACCCAGAGCCTAACAATTGTATTTTCTTTATAATAGATAGATTGGATACCGGTGATTTCGAAGACATTATCGACCCAAAAATCGATAAAGTAATTCCAATAAATGAGAATAGATATTTTGTACTAGATGGTTGGATTAAAGAAAGCTTCTCGGAATTATTTAGTAATTACTTTAGTTCAACCTCAGAAGAAGAGAAATCGGAAGCCCGGACGATATTGATAAAAAAAATGAATTCCTTAATGTCTCAGGAATTAAAGGAGCATGTTTATGCAGTGGCACGCAGTTCACGAATTTTATAAAGTTTTATATTATGGACTTGTCAAATTTTCTTTTATCATGGAATATGTATATGCTGCTTTATTATTACATAAATTAAAGCAAGATGTCAATGAAGATAATGTAAAAAATGTAATTAAATCAACTGGTGTTGAACCTGATGATGTTAGAGTTAAATCATTGGTTGCCGCTTTAAGTGAAGTTAACATTGAGGATGCATTAAAGGCTGCTCCAATTGCCACCGCTGCCCCAGCAAGTGCACAAGCTACCCCAGCAGCTTCAGGCTCAGGAGCCGCAGCAAAGGAGGACGAAAAGAAGGAAGAGAAGAAAGAAGAAGAAGCATTAGAAGGCTTATCTTCTCTTTTCGGCTAGTCTTTATCCATCTTTTTATTTTAGAATTATTTATTAATCAGATCATTTTAACCAATTCTAGTTCGATATTTTAATCATTAAAAGTTCCAGAGCAATTTAGAGGCATATAGATCACCGATAACCCGATGGTAGCATACTAGGAAAATAACAGAAGACAGAGCGTAGATACAAAAATAGAATAGTAATTTTGAATTCGAAATGGGATTACTATTTAAAAGTAAGGGTCATTTATTGGAAGAATACCCTTTGGAATCCAATTGGTGAGCCAGATTCGCAGCAACTGCGTTGGCCTTTAGAATCGCCAGTTCAATCGTGTCAGGCGAGGTATATCCAGATTCTGAAGCTAGGGACAATGCATGTTGTTTTGCTTTTAAGAGGATCAAAGGCATTGATTCCTTTGTAAAGTAAACTGCCTCTACTGAAAGGGATAAAGCCTCTTGGAAGGATTTTATTAACTCCTGCACATAATCTGAAACAACTATCTTTAGGTCCTTTTCCTTGAATTCGAGTCCTTCAGATATTGCAAAATTAACTGAAACTCCTGCTTCTATTGGTTTTACATCCAACTTACTTAATAAAGCTGCTAACTTTTGCGGGATAACATCACCTGCTTTAGCTACAATGGTATCTTTAGAAACCCAGATTGTACCCTGGTCTATCTTGGTAGGGACATTAGATTCTTTGAACTCTGACAAAACTGGACCTGGATTTATCCCTGTATTGCCAGCGGGAATGACAAGTTCATTAGGGGCAATATCGCCGCCTTTAGCTGCCATGAATATTTTGTTTTTATCAAAAGTTAAATTCATTTTAAATGGACTAAGGTTGGTAAACATCAGCGCGCATTGGCCTTCTAGTTCCTTGTTGAGAAATTCCAACCCTTTAACATCCTTAAAAATTTCTTCAAAAGCTCTTTGAGCAACCTTGTTTTTTATAGTTATTATCTTGATCTCGTTTCTGAATTTTTTCCTTATTGCCATGAGTTGAGCTGACCTTACTTTTGTCATCCTAGAGAGCGCAATTACATTATAAGATTTTGCTAGATTTTGCAAATTTTGATATAAATTAACTTTCCTTTCTGGATAGGATGTTCTTCCTAACTTATTGATGATAGCTGTTTGACTCATTATGATTATCCCTATCGCTTATTTTCCAAGGGTACTTGCTTTTAATGCTTTACCCATGGTAAATTTTATTATAGCATTTCTAAAGTTCTTTTCTCCTTGAGGGAGTTTTTTTTCAACGGAAGCGATGACCGCACTGGCATTTGCTACCAACTGCTCGTCGGTCATTGACTCGTCTCCTATTTTTGTTGACATATTTAATTGGTTTTTGGATCGTATTCGTGTTGATGATCTTAACCTTGATGCTATGTTTTCTATGGGTGCGCCGTAAGGAACAGGAGTAGGCATTTTACCTTTTGGACCTAAAAACTGACCTAATGATCGACCAACAGATGACATCAAAGTCGCATCTGCAAGGAAAAAGTCGTAAGAGCGTACAATTTTTCTGGCTTCCCTTCGATTTGTTCCAATCCTATCTAGAGTATCAGGTTCCATCACCTGGTCAACACCTGCTTTCTTTGCTCTTAACCCCATGTCTCCTGTTGCGAGCATACAAAGTGAAGATCCCTCCTTAGTTGGATTAGGTAATACTACTATTTCGTTGACACTAAATCCTTTTTTGACATCAATGTCTTTTAATACTAAAGTTATTTCAGCCGATTGAGCAAAATTTCTTTTTGGAGTGGCCTCTCTTGCCTTTTTTACAAGCTCCTTTAATTGATCATTGTTAAACATGAATATATAATGTAGACGCGCAAAGGCCATTTAAAATCGTTTTTACGGCAATTCAAATGTACGGTCACAGTCACTCGCCATCCTAACTGGATCCAGTATTTTTTCCCATTTTCTGGTCAACCTCGTATTCCATAATCCCTATTGACTGCATCCCTTCATCCAATTTGGTCAGATCATAATTCAGCGTCTAGTCGTTAACGAAATAGCAAGATACCAACCCGAGCTAATGACCATTCTACAATTTGCATCCATGTCTCATAAAACTGGGACTCATTCCTTAGTCAATTAAAAATAACTTTTGTAGGATTCATAAAGGACCACAAAAATCCTTCGTGATAATCACATCCGAATGACATTGTATTCAGCAAATATGTCTATAGTTTTTCCTTTTTTCATTAAATTATTTGCCATAGGATGAATACCATTCCTCAATTCTAATTCTAAAGCTCCAAACATTCTCCATTCTATACTATCCGACCAGCATAGAGTTGTATCTTTGGATGAATTACATGAAAAGATAAAACGGAGAAGGACATCTTCAAAAGATGTCAATTATCATAAATTACTGATTTTATTTATATAATTGATTAGTCTTTTATCAAGAAAATCAAATTGAAAATCAGTAAGCGAGCCCCTTCTATATGTATTAAATATATCTCTCCTAAGGTTTTCCAATTTGATTATGCTTTCAGTTTTGTCACCTATGTCAGCATCCTGTATGGCTTTATTAGTTATCTGAATTAGCTTGTTAAACTTTCTTCTCTGTCCACCCTTAAAAAACCATCCAAGTAAAACAGAAGCCATACCAGTTATACCTCCTATTAGGAAAATATATTGTTCAGTCGAAAGTGTTGGTCTAAAATTAGCAACAATGTTACCGTATTCGCTTGACTTAAATTTTAGAGGGTTTTCAGTGCTGTATGCAAGTCCTGACCACGAGTCAAATGTGTATCCTCTTTCAGGCACTGCCGTGCAAGTAGCTTCATTGTCAGTTGTGATAATAGTACTATTTTGATTTAGATTTTTTATACCATTGCACTCTATGAATCCAGAATTTTCCGGACTAGTCTCAAACCCTATTCTTACTATACTTTCATCCTCTTTTCCGTCGATTATTGAAAGAGTATTGGAAGCAGTATTCGTAATGTAAACTAGATTAGTAATGGGGTCTATTGCCACAAAACTTGCAATCAATGGGAATTTTATATTTGTGGGAATTGTAGAAGGATATCCTTCTCTTTCGGTAATTGAGGAGGGATTTACTGGGATATCTTTTATTTTCTCCAAGGATGTTTCGTTTATTACACTTACAGTATTGGATCCTATGTTACTCACATATACCTTACCTGTGAGCGGATTAATTTTCACACCTACGGGAAACTGACCAGTCTGAATGGTCTTTAACACAGTGCCGTCAGTTCCATTTATCAAAGTAAGTGAGTTTGAAGCGTAATTTGTCACATAGACAAGGTTTCTTTTCTCATAAATTTCAATTCCTACTGGAGAATTGCCAGCAGGGATGCTTTTTATGAAATTGTAATTATCTTCATCTATGACTGTGATAGTTGAATTAGCAATGTTTGAAACGTACAATTTATTTGATTGGGGATCAATGCCGATACCATAAGGGGTACTTATGCCGCTTATCGTCCTGATAACCTTATTAGTTATTCCGTCAATCACAGAAATCGAACTTGAATCAATATTTGTAACATACACCCAATTACTTGATTGATCCACAGCAACTTGAACCGGGGATTTACCGACTGTAATATTGTCGATTACTGAATCCGTCGAACCATCAATTACCGTAACGTCGTTTGATCCTCTATTTGTCACATAAATTCTATTATTAAATTGATTCGCGTCTATACTATATGGAAATATCCCAGTCTGAATGGTACTTATTAATTTGTCAGTTTTTGCATCAAATACCGAAACTGTATTGGAATACTGATTTGCGACATAGATTTTATTAGTGAATGGATTCAAGGTTATTCCTACCGGATAGCTTCCTGTATTGAATCCAGAAATGAACTTCTTTTCATCTTCCTGAGCTATTGCCATATTATTTGCTATTGTATTATTGCCTTGGTCAATGTTCAGCCGTCCAGACGAATTTATTCTGTCTGTAGCAGGCGGAGGATCAAAGTAAATTTGTAGATTCACCAAGGTTAAAAAAATAAATGACATGAAAATCAGCAACCAAGACTTCATATACTGACTCTGACTTTATCAATTATAATTTTTTGTATCGCACTTCATAATATCAAAAAGTGATTAGGAATATTGTTCTCGATAAATCATACTTAACAATTATATCTGCAATAATATTATTAAATTACAAGGGATTTAACAGGCGTGGTACAAGTAAAAACCCAGGGCTTATCACTAGTTGTACTTTTATGTTTTTATGTCATTTTTATTTTTTCAATTACTCCGTTTATGACCAGTTTTCCTGGGCTGTCTTTTGAGGTAACTGATCAAAACAATGAAGGTGTGTTTAGTTCTTTAAGTAGAAATTTTGAACAAACCGTTGAGGAGATAAACAATGCTGATGAAAAGAGCACTACCTCAACCTCACCCTCCTCCTCCTCAACCGACTCCTCAAACAATGCTGATGAAAAGAGCACTGCTTCTAATGTCCCAATTGCAGCTTTTGAATCTTCTAATCTCATTAGCAGCAATTCGACCACAACTGACGATTTGGAGAAAAATAATGAAACCGGTTTCATCAAGTAAAATTAGTAAGCCATGCATCTCTATGCTGAATCGGGAATTTTAAGTAGACCAAGTAATTCAAAGTAACCTTAGCTACTGAAATTTGAATTAACGATTAGAATTTAGGTTGTTCAATCCTGAAGGTACTTTAATTTTCCATTGAAAAACCTTCGTAATCAATTAATGCATTAACGAATTTCAATGGTGCCTTTTTTTCCAGTTAATAAAGGACAATGAATTGACATTCAATTTGTAAATATTAAGAATAGGCGTTTAAGTAACATTAATTAAAATGGTAACACACATGTGAATTATTTAATTTTGAGTAGATTTACCTCGTTAACAGAATTTACTAAAAAAAGTTAGGAATTCCAGATATAAAGAATGAACTGTCCTATGCTACTATATCTGCTATTGCCTCACCACTCGAAGTGCTGTTTGTAGCATTGTTTATTGCTCCTGTATCATCAATCGATTGTAGGCCCTTTTCGGCAAGAACTTCATTCAACAAGGTCGTATCATATATGCCTGAAAGATTGGGTCGATCTTTTCCCTTCTCTATAAATCCAAGGTCATATGCGTCATTTGCACTCTTAAAGAGGGTTAACTTCAATGGATCATATGTGAGTTCTAGATTACTGTAGGCCTTATCTAATACACTTTCTGATATCTCTTGACCAGTAAGTTTCTTTAATTGAGTATTAAATTCCTTTGCTGCTGCTGCCGTATCGTTGTTTATCTTTAGTGTTTCACCTACGTGAGCTTCAAGTAATTTCTTTATGATTTCAGGATTCTTTTCAAGATAGTCTGTTCTGACAATTAAGTTGCCAGTTACAAACTTACCATCTGGCCATAAACTTTTCTCATCAACGAATACTTTACCGCCTGCTTCTTGTACTAATCTTGTTGCCCAAGGTTCAGGTACCCATGCTCCATCAATTTCACCTTTCAAGAATACTGTTAATATATCCGCATTTGCAATAGGTAACACTGTTACGTTTCCACCATTTTCTACAGTATTGAAACCATTATCAATCAAGTATTTTCTCAAGGCCACATCTTGTGTGTTACCTAATTGAGGGGATGCAAATTTCTTTCCACCTAGATCGTTGACTGTTTCTATCCCTGAATCATTTCTAACTATGAATGAGGCTCCACCACTAGATGCACCAGAAATTACTCTAAGATCTTTGCCTCCTGTAAGAAGATATCCGTTTATAGCAGGGTTAGGACCAATGTAAGTAGCATCAATTCTATCTGCTAATAACGATTCAATTGCAGATGGGCCAGCATTAAATCTAAATGTTTCAACAGTAACATTATCTCCTAACGTCTTCTGAAAATCTCCATTATTTAATCCAATCACGGCTTGTGAATGAGTGATATTTGGAAAGTACCCAATTCTCAAAGTCTTTTTCTCGTCACCTAATGATTGTGCACTGGCAATCGATATGGGTGCTGATATCAATGCTATTGTGGTAATAATCATTGTAAAGGCAAAGATAATTTGTCTTCCTCTATTATCAAAATTCTTTGGAATCTTGATACCTACTTTTTCTGACTTATTAATCATCAGTGGTATAGCGTTTAACGTTACTTATTATTCATTTTCAATGTGCCATTTTTTTTAATATTGTGCAGTTTAAGCATATATTCTGCGTCGACCGAAAAGTTATAATATAATGCCATCTATAGCTAGGGACACAATTGGCTCTATCATTATGTTGATAATTTAGTACAAGTTATTGATTGAAGGCAAGCGATACGATCTGCCTGTAATTAAATTTGCAATTATCGTGACTCAAAATCAAAATTTAAAGAAACGCGATTTTGAAAAATGATGTTAGACTTTTTGCCTATCATAATATTAATGGGTAGAAAATACATACTTGATTTTACGAAATTGTACTACCTGACCCTTTTCATCTCGGCAGATTAGATAAAAACCACCTCCGTTTACTAACAAATGGTTTAATTTACTGATGATTAGTAAATTAAACAACAAACCATCATTACTGATTATGGAACGGGACTCAGACCTTTGCTCTTCAGTACTTCGTTTAAAAGACCAAGATCATAAATACTTGATAAATCTATTTGACGGCTGCTTCCTAGATTTATATATCCCAAGTCGTTAGCGTCCTCAGCTATCTTGTTAAGCGATGCTGAGAGGGGATCGTAGGTAAATTCTATCCTTGATAATGCATCTTTTATTTGGTCCTCTGGATAAGTCTTACCAGTAATGTTCTTTAGCCCTTCATTAAATGCAACCATTAATTCTTGAATATTTTTTTCATCCGCTTCAGTATTATTAGTTTTTGATAACTTTTGATTTATCCATAATGTTTCATTGATATGTGCTTCAAGCAGTTTCTTTACAATTTCGGGATTATCTTTAAGATAATCCGTTCTAGCTAAAATATTGGCTGTCACGAATTTACCTTCTGGAGGCCAGAGCTCCCTTTCGTCGACCAAGATAAATCCTTTTCCTTGTTCTTTTAGAATGGCACCTAAAGGTTCAGGTACCCATGCCCCGTCAATCTCTTTATTTAGAAACAATTTGATTATGTCCGCGGGTTTTGCTGCTAACACTGTTACGTTTCCACCATTTTCTACAGTATTGAAACCATTATCAATCAAGTATTTTCTCAAGGCCACATCTTGTGTGTTACCTAATTGAGGGGATGCAAATTTCTTTCCACCTAGATCGTTGACTGTTTCTATCCCTGAATCATTTCTAACTATGAATGAGGCTCCACCACTAGATGCACCAGAAATTACCCGTAATCCCTCTCCTCCCGAAACAATGTAACCATTGATAGTAGGGTTAGGACCAACATAAGCTACATCAATCTGTCCTGCATAGAGAGCTTCAATTGCCGAGGGACCGGTTGTAAAAACAAACTCTTTTACTGAAATGTTACCTAAATTCTTGTCGTTTTCTATTATATGTCTAAAATCTCCATTGTTTAGGCCAATTATGGCTTGAGCATGATTCAAATTTGGAAAATATCCAATTTTTAAAGAATCAGTCTTCGCATTTACGGTTTGACTGGTAGATCCAGTTGGACTATTATCCTGACCCATCAATAATGACCAATAAAAATTATAATTAGAAGATATGATAACTACGATAATTATGGCAAATGAAATACCCAACTTTAATTTTGAATCCATGTTATTTTTTTTGTAAATGGGATGTATTAATAATCAGAAATAGGCAAAAAATGTATATTACACGTGGTTTTAGCAATAATGTTGTAATACTGACTCACAAAGGGTTATTTTCAGTATTTCAACTCCCTTATCCTAACTCATCACGGTTCATTAAAAGGGCCCTGTTAACTTAAGCATTTGAAATAGAGTGAATTTGAGTTGTCATTGGACCAAACAGGACAATATCGACAAGATTCCACTGTATTTTGAGCACGATTTATGACCTTTTGTTCTGATATAATTCCTCTTAATCTATATGAAATACTGGGAAGCATTTGAAAAATTACCTTAAATTAACAGGGCTATTAAAAGTATGTGTAGGAGAATAAGTGATGTTAGGTCAAAATGAAATCATTTATTTTCAATGTCCTGCTCTTGTCTTAATCCCCATTTCTCTCTTACCCTTTCTTCTAGTTTTGCAAAGATTACTTTATCAAATAACATTCCTAATGCGAAAATAGTAATCATAGATGCTATTATCTGATCCATCAGTTGGAATTCTCTACCTACTAGTAGTATGTGTCCTATCCCTACCGCAGCAGCCATAAGTATTTCCGCTCCAATCAAAGCGTGCCAAGCAAATGACCACGCTTGTTTTATTCCTATTATTAATGCAGGAGTGGCTGCTGGTATCATTAAGTATCTAAATAATGAGAAACCTTTAGCTCCCATATTTCTTGCAGCCTTTAGATATATGGGCGGTATGTTTCTTATTCCACTGTAAGCAGACATCATAACTGAAAATACTGAACTCATTATGACTACAAATAATATTCCTATATCATTTAGACCGATAAGCAGGATAGCAAATGGAACCCAAGCAACACTCGGAAAAGACTGTAATCCTACCGCAAAAGAACTCATTGTTTTTCCAAAGCCACTAAATCTTACCATTGCAAGTCCCACACAAACCCCGATTCCTATTGATGCAGCAAATCCAATCAAGAGCCTATAAAGAGTCATTCCTATGCTTATCGTCAGAGTGCTATCTAGAGTTAGGTCATAAAACGATTCTACTACCATTATAGGAGATGGTAGTGATACTTTTGGCCAAATGCCACTTAAATACGCGAGTTGCCATAGGCCAATAAAAACTGCAATAAATAAAATGGTATTTGAGAATTCATCCAACCTGATTTTTTTTTTCAAGGGAATCTTGCTTTTATTTGGGCTTTTTTCATCTAAAGAAATGATTTCTGATTCTTCGATGGAATGCGATTCATCTAAATCATTTTCAATACCTTCCTTATTTTTCCGTTTATTTTCGTCATCTTCAGGAGCCCTGTACAAAGAAATCCTGTTTATTATTAGGCCTCCCGTATATCAATTTTCTTAGGCTTTTTACAAATTTAACTTCTTCAGTGCATAATCACTATCACAACTTACCTAACTTGAAATCGACCATTCAATTAGATTAGTTATCAGTGGACCATCAAATTAGTTATCAACTTTTTTCGTTTCTTGCCATTATTTGAAAATTATTTTAAGAAAAATCGGTTCTGATATTGGACATTCGTTCAAAATTTTCTAAAACTGTAATAAAGAAAACAAAATCAAAATAATATCCTGAAGGAATATTGTAAGAACAATGATACAATAATGATTTCGTTATGTGTCTTAAGTTAGCCTGTAATTATTATATCCATTCTGCCTTGACCAAATTGTAGACTTTTTTTCTTGTATCGTCTAAGCTATTCTTTTCAATTATCAAACCTTGTTCTTTGAGTTCTTCGACTGAAGCTTGAACTGTTCTTCGTGGTAGATTGGTAACATAGATCAATTCGCTTTGATCAATAGGGTGCTTACTCCTAATTATGTAGTGAATAAATTTTGTGGCAGGACTACCTTCAGGACCTTTCTTGACTGGAGTAATGCTGAAGCTTGCCTTAGATAGGAAACCTCTCCTTTGGGACTCTATAGATAATACATTATTGAGTTTTATCTCACCCATATTTACTCGTTGTCCAAATTCTGCTACTAATACTGCTTGCTGAATCTCTAACGGAGCCTCAAAAATTATGCTGTTAGGATTAATTTTTGAAGTAATAGCGGAAAGTAAATTCCATTTGATATCTCCTTTTTCATCATAGATACCCACGTTGTACCCCAAATTTGCTTCCAGGACTATTTTTTCTTGGCTAATCTCTAGAATTTCATTCATCTTCTTTATTGTTTCATCAACCGATAGTTGTCTTCTGGGATCTTTGTGCCCGATTTTCCATTGAACCCTCATATCATACGAATCAACTATTTTTTGGATCTTCTTTTTTTCCTCAAAGGCAAGATGAATACTATTTTCACTTATTTCAATTATATCAAACCCAATTGTTTTTGCACTCTCCATAAATTTTTCAAACACTTTTTCACGTATCGCGTATTCGGTCAACGTACTCCCTGTAGAAACTAGAACATTTGATTGATGGTAAAAATCAATTCTATTAATGAGACTTTGTTGTTTTAGAAGAAGAGGAAATGCTCCATATATCTTGACCATGTCAATATAAGGAGATATAGTTTCAAAATTCTCTTTGTCAAGACCTTGAAATTTGTCTATAATGTATGTAATACCATCATGACGGGGTTTTTTATGATCTATTCTGTCCTCAATCAGGGTTTCTAGCATGAATGGATGTATGCAGAATTTACATATAATTAAATTGATATATGCATTTTTGAAAGTATACACCAGACAAGAAGCATTAATTTTCGCACAAGATGTCAAATTGACACATTATCAAAGTTACTTCTTTTATCACTTTATTTCACTTCAATTTAGTCTATTATTATCTAATACAGCTACTTCTAGGTTCCATGACTCAACCTATCAAGTGGGTTAATTCTGACTATGTATGTTTTATTATGTTTTAACAGATTATTTGGGCTTATGTCTAGTAGTAACATACCGACTGTAACTAATATTCCATTACAAGAACTAAACCGGGTTTCTAATTGATACCTTAGTTGACTCCTTTCTTTTAAATGGACTGACAATAATACCTTGAAAAGCATCCATTTTCAAGGATTGTTATTATTCAGTAAAAATTATGCGAAATATTGTATTAATATAAAAACAAAATAAACGGGGGAAAATTAGTATTGAGACAAATAGATATTTTGCTGCCTTTGATAATGACTTCTGTTTTACCACATTACCCTGATTTTGTAGTGTTAGAATCCTTAACATTAATTTACTTTGGAAATAATTGGGCGGTCTAGATTTTGATTAATGGTTTCAAACTCTGTGATAGGACCATTTACAAATAAGTCATTTGATTCAGAAATAATTTCTCGGGTAAGTGATTCCACAAGAGGATGATCAATACTGCGTGGTCTCGGTATGTTCACCACAACTTGCTTTTTTATGTTCGCCAATTTTGGAGACATAACAATAACTCTGTCACCCAATGCCACTGCCTCATGAATGTTATGAGTTACAAACAAAATAGTCCTTTTGGTTTCTTGGTGAATCCTCAATAGATGTGAATAAAGCATTTTTCTAGTCTGAACATCTAAAGCAGCGAAAGGTTCATCCATTAACAAAATCTTAGGATCCAACGCCAATGCTCTGGCGATCGCAACTCTTTGTTTCATTCCTCCCGATAGCTGATGAATATAGGCATGGGTAAAATTGGTCAATTGAATCATATCAATTAATTTCATGACTTTTTCTTCCCTCTTATCTTTTGCAATTTTTGCAATTTTTAAACCAAATTCTATATTTTCATATACTGTTAACCAGGGAAATAAAGCTCCTTCCTGAAAAACTACTACCCGATCCGTGCTTGGAGATAGAGCAATAGGTTTATCATCAACTAGTATCTCACCATCAAATTTATTATCTAGACCCGCAACCAAATTAAGTAACGTACTTTTTCCACACCCAGAAGGACCTACAATAGTAACAAACTCTCCATTTTTGATGTTCAAACTAAGTTTATTGATAACCGTATGTTTGGAATTAATCTTGTTCTTTTTTTCAGTATATCCTTTAGAAATGTTTTCGAGTTTTAAAATTGAAGTATCAATAGATTGAATAGGATTTGCTAAACTAGACATAATTATTAAATAAACAGAAAATTATATAATTAAATCCCTATATGCAACATTCGCCGATATGTGCCAGAATTGCACACTTAATGATGATTATGCGTCTTTTAGGAAAAAAAGAAAAAAATTGTATAGTCAATATTTGGTATATATCATGGTTTATGTCATGATACAATATCGATTATTCCTAAATCGATGCCATATTTATTTATCCTACAAAAAGGTAGTGATAACGAAGGAATTTAAAATCGGTTATTTGAGATTATTTTAAAGTCCAAATTTACGATTCGGGATATTTTTGTCGTTAATGTGGTTTACAAAATTGTTTGTTAATCATCAATAATTTATAGATCGATAGGTAATTCACTTGTCAATATTTACCCCTTTTGTTAAATCAAATCAAATGATGACAAGGATTCAGACTTCAGACCCTGTTGTATATTGGAATTTGGTATAAACAATTTTCAAAATAAGTTCCTATATGCAAGATCTGCATCTATTAGCTAAATCTGGCATATTATTAAACGGATCCAAATATACTAATTACATTATATTTTATTAGGAATGATCCGTTTTATGGATTTATTCATATAAACCCGTTACTTTTTTGTATTTTTTTTATAAAGAGAGTTTAATAACTATGAAATACCAAGTATTGATGATTGGCAGTCCCATCCAATCACAAAGATACTCCACGAAGGAACACAAAAGCAGTACGTATTCATTATAGTAGTGATTCAGGTAATACCTAAATCGATGCCAGCACATCGTTAAGGTTATCAACCTGAATCACAATATCTCTAGCATAAAAAGTAGGATACTCAACAAGGTTTATGGACAGGCCATCATATTTAGAAATTGTAGTATTCTCTAAAAGTGACTAAATGATGCCATCTCTCTCTGTAGCTTAATAAAAAACCATAGCAAATACTAAAAAAGAGTGATTTTGACTATTTGGATTAAAAACCATCAAGAGCTTCGGTTATATCTTACATACATCTGTCTGTTTAGCTTTTCTAATATTACGAACGAAACTGACTTTTAACACTAATCTACATGCGAATTGTGGATACCAGATTTAATAACCCTTTTGAGACCAGGCAACTGTCACAATAAGGGTCTCTGATCTTCAGTAAACTGCTACGTGAGAATCATATGTATATTCAAAAACCAATGCTCCAATAAATAAATATAACAGGATAACATAATTTTCTTTGCTTCTATTTGTAATTTCAATAGGGACATTTCTCCTCTATCAGTTCTCACATTTTTTTATAGATTTTGCTGGTACGCCTGCAACAATGTCTTCATCTACAATATCATAAATAACAGAACTGCCTGAACCCACAATAACTTGTTCGCCTATTTTTATCTTATTTTTTATAGTACTATTTAGCCCTAACCAACAATTATTGCCAATGATAGTACTACCACCTACTATAGTTCCAGCTGTTAACTCGGTATTTTTTCCAATATTGACATTATGAGCTATATGGCATAAAGCATCAATTTTGGTTCCTTGTCCTATAATCGTGTCAGAGAGAGATCCTCGTGCGATAGAGCAATTTGCAAATACTTCTACATCGTTTTCTATCACCACTTTACCATAATGAGGGAATTTTTCTAGATCTAAAGTATCACATGCTCTTTCAAATGCAAATCCATCAGAACCAATGGTTGTATTTGGTTGGATAGAACAATTATCTCCTACTTTACAATTTTGCAAATTTGCTTTTGATTCTATTATAGTATTATTACCAATAGAACAATTATCACCGATAACTACGTAGTCACCAATATAACAATCCCTTCCTATCTTTGCTGAATCGGCTATAACAGAACTTTTGGAAATACCAACCTTAGGCAAAGCATGGGTAATACGCTTTGCAAGTCTTGTAAATTCAAGTCTAGGATTATCAACAAATATCAATAGTTGTCCGTCCTTGTGATTTGGATATACCAGCCCCTCCATACTTTTTTTACAAAGTATCACACCAGCGTTTGATTGTGAAATAGAGAGCATGCCTCTGTATTCCTCAGATGAACAAAATGAAACATACCAATAGTTTCCTTTGTATAAAGAGGGCAAACTTTTTGTCAATTTTGATGTTATTGATGAATCCTGGCCTTCTAACGTATATCCTGAATCAGTAAGGTGCTGCAATAATGATTCAACGGTCCACAATTGTACAATTCATCCTCATCTTTGTTCCCTATTTTTGCTTTGAATAAAACTTGTAATTTGAGTAAACTAAAAAGAAAATCTTATCCATCTAATTTCTTTTAGTTTGCAAAAGGGACAAAGCATTTTGTGACTGTCTAAATAAATACTTCCCGTTGTTTCAGAAAAAGAGGCATTCCAAGAACATTGGTTGCATCTCAAAGTATATTTGAAAGTCGAAGGCTTCAAATACATGTCCAGATTATCCTTTTCAATTCTTAATCCAGCGGAATGATTTAGTTGCAAACTCATGAGTAGTTATTACAATAATTGTAATAAAAGGAATGTTGTATATGATATATTGGAATAGTATACGCAAATAATTCACATTCTATAAGATTTAGTTTTGGAATTTATGCAACGCGTACAACAATACAAACACAAGTGACTCAAGTACTTGTTACTATTAATTAAGGAGATCCTTTCAGAATCCTTATAAATAATATGCTGTTTGTGGTTAATTAATCCATGTAAATGAGAAAATAGAAAAATTTGAAAGAGTATAAAAATAATCTGTCTTTACTTATCTCATCATGTTTCTACATTCTTGGGCACATTTCTTACACATTTCAGCACATTCTTTACATGCTTCCATTTTGTTACCCATTTTTTCACATTCCATTGCACATGCGTCACATATGGTAGCACACATTTCACACATTTGCTTTGAGTATTCGCTTCCACGAGCCATCATCATTGCTGCCATTGTACACATCGAAGCACAGTCTCTACACATCATCATACATCGGCCCATCATACCGGCCATTTCAGTGTTGGACATACATGCAGTACAACAGGCTTCGCACATCATTGCGCATTCGTTGCAAGTGTCAATACAAGTTTGGTTCTTTTGATTAATAAGAGTAGTGTTCATACCATTAATAAGTTAAAAATATTATATAAACTTATCTAAAAAATATGAGAAAAACGTAAAATATATGCAAATATTGCGTATAAATTATGAAAAAATAAAAGAATTATAAAATAAATATGTGATTTAAACATATAGCGATATACATACTAACGTCGTCGATTTAATTTTATCGTACTTGTTTATTAACTAGTGAATTAATATCAAACCAAACCAACTATGCAATGGAAAAGTCGAAATAATTTTGTAAGATTTGTGTACCGGATTTTTAAATGCTAATTACATTTGAACTGATCAGGTTTATTAAAAATGATATCAAGACGTAAGATCTCAACACATTAGATCTTTAGATTAAAAAATGTTCCTTAGTACAATAAAAAGACTAGAGCGATTAATACTTATACTGATCGTCTCTCTTTTATCTTTTTTTGGAAAACATGAGTATCAGAAATTCAATGAATGATTTCTTTATTTTATTTCTTTAATTCTGCCAGTTCTTACATCATATACAAACCCAGTTACTGAAGCAACGTCAATTATGAATGGAGTATTCCGAATTTTGTCAACTTGCTTTCTTACATTTTCTTCTAAATCGTCAAATGAATGAAATACTATGCCTGAAGCATTCGAATTGTATTTTTCCGAGATTTTCTCTTGTAGGTCTTGGTCACTAAAGGTCAACATGCCACAGTCTGTATGATTTATTACAAAGAATTCTTCTGTTCCTAATAATTCGTGAGAGATTATTAATGAGCGTATGGCATCTTCGGTAGCAATCCCACCAGCATTCCTAATAATGTGGGCTTCGCCGACCCCGAGGCCTAATAAATCATTTACATTCAACCTTGCATCCATGCATGCGAGGACGGCAATTTTTTTTTGAGGGAGGCAATAGCAGATCTCCATGCTTGAAACTTTTAGGGTATTCCTCATTCTGAGATTTTATCGACTCCAATTGTGTCATAAAATTATATGGTTTATAAATATAGAATTACCTTCCGAAATAGGTTATTTAGGTCTTTTTCATGTAAAAATTTCATCTTGGACCATAAATTGGCGTATATCTTGACTGCTTTATGTTGTCTTTTTTAGAGAGCATATGTCGAAGCCAAAAAATTTAGGATTAAAGTTTATAGTAAAATAAACTGGTAAACAAGCCAAACATCAGATAAAACAATTTATCCTTGTAAATACAATTAAGTATATACCTAGAAAAAGGGTTGTAGGTTTACCTTTAAAGTGACCGGTAAATAAAACCCTTTACATGCCCAACAATGTTCCAAATTTTCTGTAATTGGGGCCTCGAACCTACTAATGAAATTGATTCATATAAATCAATAAAAAATTCTCCTGTCACTATTCCAAAATTATATTAAAGTTAACAAATTCTCAATTCTTTACAAATTAAATCGTAAATCTTAATTGTTTGGATATGATCCCATCCCTATCAAAAAAAATTCTAGTTATTTCCAATTCATGATTTCAATGCTTGATGGGTTATTATCTAGGACTCTAATTTAGACCACTTAAAAGTTTACGGTGATTCAAGATTTAGCGTTAATTGTAACTGAGAAATCTCGTTGTCTATGATTTGTGTATCTTCACTTGATCTAATTTGCTTGGTAAGTTTCCTGCAAGCTTGGATTTGAGTCCGATAGATTTCTGTCTTTTCCAGATAGAGACTATTAAGAGGCTCTATGAACGAATATAAGATTTCTCTCCTTTTCGAATTACCGCCAATTTTTGCATCTATTTGGACTAGTGCTTCCCCTTCAAGTTCCCTCATCTATTTTGCCCCCTTTGTATCTTGTATATTATTGATTTGTGGACTGGTTTGCCAGTTTTACTTTCTAAAAAGCAAGTCATTAAAGAATAAAGAAGACCATTTTTTTTCTTGGTTAATGTTATTTTATGCATGTGTATTAAGATATAAAACGTACACATAAAAAGGATTTTAAATATGCAAAAAAATACAAATCTAAGCAGACAACAAGCTTATTTACATTAATTTCCATTTTGAAGTTTGGAATTTCACTCGGATTCGGATCTAAGAATATGAAATGATGATATACAAAATTAATCCGAGTCAGAAAAATTTGTTCCCTAATTTGTACGGAGGCATATTAAAATAATATTCTGAAGGGGTTCAAATTAATATAGATTACTTAAGAAGTTAATCCTAATCAAAATATATAGTGCTAATGAGGAATTGATCTCATAAATGGATAAATAAGTTAGAAAAATGTTTTAGAGTCGGCTTATATTTGCTCTATCAAAATAACTCAACATATGTTTTTAGTAATTTAAAAAATCCACTATGTTATTTATCACTATCGAGTTAGCTCAGTGACATTTATATTTCAAATAATTTGATAACAAAACATACTCAGATAAAATCTAATGATATAGTGACTTACATAATTTGCATATAATTACAGAATTTTTCACATAACAGAATGATATTAAGTATCAACAGGACTATTATTATTGTAATAATTAATGTCATTCGGAATTTTCAAAGAAATTGAAAGACTAGTTGAGTATATTCCCATTGAGACGGATATGGACGGAATAGGCAAATTATCAAGTGATGCTGATATCGACTCTCAATTTTATTTTGAAGATCTTGATAGAATAGCTGTAAGACTAGGAATCTTGGAAATTGGAAAAAGCACCATAAGTCTGCGAGACATAATTAAACTGTTAAACAAATTTCTAAAGGATGCAAAAGTTGAGGAGTTTGTAGAAAGCCCTCGAAAATATGAACAATTGTTGACCAGTGGGTCTGGTTTGCCATTGAAAAATTTGTTATTTGAATTTAGTCTATCGGCCTTAGCTGGGGATAAGTTGGATGCAAAAATATATTTAACTCATACATATCATATCTTGGGTCTGAGAAGAAGTTTAGTCCTCCTCCTTTCAATTATTGTAAATGAAATTGAGAACACAAAATACGATGCTGACGTAAGAGAACTATTCACGCTTTTAGCTCTGATGTCGGAGCCAAATAATGTTGATATCCATTTTAGTATAGACGAAAATGGGTTTAGCAAAAGATATAGCGGATACTTACAAGAACTTCAAAAATTAACATTACCTAAGAGAGGTACAGATCCAATTGATCTTCATTCCATAAGATTCTATTAGAACGATAATACTTTTTAGATCTTACATTAATAAATTTTTACCTCATTTTATTCCAGTTAAATTCATATAAATTGTAACCATAAATGATAGAATACACAAAATAGGTACAGATCTTACGGAGTTATCTAATGAATATGAAAATTTCACACCATTCTAAATTATTTTGCATATTTGAGAGTAGTAATATACAGGTTAAATCAATTAATCATAATGGAAAATAAAGAAATTTCATATAAAAAATATTTAGGACTGGCAGCCGTTATTTTTGCAGTCGTACTAGTAACTAGTAACTTCGGCGCTGCTTTCTCACAAAACAATACTGATGAGCTCGTAAATCTAAATTTGACGGGTGGTGACGTCCTCACAAGCCCTAATTCAACTGGGACAGATGCTAGCTCTAACGGGACTGATTCTAATTCAACATATACCCACTAATAGACAATCGGTCTAAAGCATCACCTTTTTTTTAAATACTAATAATTTTTGCGTTATTAATCCCTGTACTTGAGAAAGCGGTAACAAATAATACTGACTATTATGTTCACAATACATAAAACCTGCAATCTACGAAGACCAATTTATTTGCTAGATATGAGATCAATTTACCCATAAACAGACAAACCTTCACATATCACAAGTATATTATTACCAAATTACTATTATTACTTTATCGCATTCTATCAGATGCGGTACAAGAACTTTAATCATGCATATTGCAGGCAAGGTAGGAGCAAAGAAGATGAAAAATAAAAATCTCTCATGGTAGTATCATGTAGTGAAGTGCTGTAAGCTCGCCTCTACTTTTCTGCAATATTTTGTTCTTTAAAAGATGTTAACATTGTTTAGTATGGATAATTAAATAATTGAAAACCTAAGTAGTGATTAAATATGACATTCGAATTTTTCTCAAAAATAGATTGTAGTAACTTAGTACACTTAAGCAAAACAGTACAATTAGCCGTCTATCTCAGAACATTATTTGTTACTACGACAAAAGTTAATAAATATACATTTTTGATTCGAAAGCAATCTAGAAAGATATCTTACACAAGACAATAAACTTGAACTGGTTTATTTAATTCGAGTTGTATGACTATAGTGAATCTAGATTGGGTCCGTCCAAGTCAGATTCAGAGCGTGGTCTTGCATTAACTATGATTTATTATACAGGTTAAGTCCTAAAATTGAACCTGACTATGTGAGAATTTTTGTTTCTTCCCAGGGTTTATTTTAATCGTTTAGAAACTGACCAAGTAGTTACTTCAAATTAGCGATTTTCAAAAGGACTAACCAACAGACATAATCAAAAGTTGGTCAGTATCGTATGAAATAGTAAAGGCGTCATTTGGAAGTTCACGTTGGGAACTTTCTCATGCTTTAGTATCTTTCTTATGGTAGCAGCTGTTTTATCGATCAAAAAAAGCCTTCGTAAGGACACTACTCACGTGAGTCATTTGATTGGAATATGTGAGCAACACGATTTAATTTTCCTTTAATAGACACTTATTACACGATTGTAGCCTTTACCACTTCATTACAGTATCAGGCCTTTGAGACCTGATGATTTTCGCCTATTTCTAGGAGTCTGAGTCTGAGTCTGAGTGCAAGTTTAGTAAGCACATTGGGTATTTATTTTTGATCTAAATTATCATTTTGTATTCTCAGGATTGAAACTAACAATTGATTTGGTCTGGTGGTTCCTCAACGTAGAATTTGTCTACCAGCTATTCTTATCCTCATACCTAAAAACCTGTAAGATAGTAGCATTATTTAAGAAATGAGTTACCGTTTTTTAAAATATAAAATTGACTATTTATAACCACGTTGACGGATTACTGTACTAGACATTTAAAGTATGTTGCACTTATATCATTACATGACATCTGACGAATTTGAAAATAAAAAAAGAGACACTAAGAGTGCTCTTGATGAAACAGGAGATAAACTAGAAGCAGGCGCAAAAGCAGTAGCAAATAAGCTCGGTGATACTGACAAAGACATGGGAACAGAGTATAAAAAAGAAAAGTTAAAAGAGGATTTGGAATAAATTTCTTATTTCAAATTTATAATTCATAGTCTCATTCAATCAGAGATAAGCCACTTGTTAAAATCATTTTTGATAGGCATAGTATCGAATACTAGAATAATTCCATATTAACTGTCAAAAATAAAGAATTACAAAAATGGTATTAGTTAATGTTGTTTAATATATATTCCATTAATCTGTTACTAGATGCCGAATAGTAATCAAGGTTTTCGCCCATACACTCGGGACATTTGTTGGACAGAATCAATCTACTATGGTTAATCACCCCAACCGAAGAATGATAATAGCAGGTTTTACAGCGAATAATTTGTGTCCGTCCTTGTCCAGTCATGATATTTTCACATGGTAACTGATTGTGGGACAGTGTTCCTCGTTCACCTCTTACAACTTTTTTTTGTATTTTTTGTAATCTCTTATTCCTGTCTGACTTTGTCAGTACAGATTTTGTCAAAGACATAGGTAATATGACAGAGAATTATGATTTAATTAGATCTCTACGAGCAATGAAAATCATATATATGAAATTTATGCCAATAATTATTCGATTTACTTTTAGTTATGCATCATCCAAAGAACTAATCCAAAATCGATGCATAATTCACACATTTCTGTAAAAAAATACACCAACCAATGCAAAGATATGAAATGAATACTCAATTTAGGTATTGGCACAAACAACTAAAATTAAATATTCTTATCGGGAAGTACAGGATAATACGCAATGAGTTGAAGTACATTAAACGATCCTAATATAAGAATAGTAGAACTTGACTATGATTCTCAAGCTATTTGCTTTCTTGGTCATATCCCAGGAGCAATTCTGCTTGAATAGAAAAATGACATAACTCATCCTATCTCAAGGGAAATTCTTTCTGCGGAAAGTTACAATAAAATCATATTCTCAATTTTAGAAAGGCATACTTCGATCTTCATGTAATCAGACTAAATCAATCTAATTCTTGGTGAAACTGGTTCGAGTCAGGATTTTCTAATATCCTCAGTTTATTTATTCCATGCTGTATTTAAGAGTAGGCTAAAAGTCAAAATAAATTTATTCCACCCAGTTTAGCCGATGAAGTTAGCGATTCTCACGTATTGCAGAATACGCTAGTCGGAATCATGCAAGTAGATTTATTAATTTCGGTAAGGCTCTAGTCCCTAAATTAGCAGGTTAACAGGATTGCGAATTGGAAAATTATATAGTAAATACAAGGATTATGTCTTATTTAATAAAAACATACTAATTTCAGGTATTTTTGCCTTCTTTGCTGGTGCTATCTTTACGCAGTTTTTTTCTGAATTCAATTCCGACAGCCTATCAAACTCGATTGTTACTCTAATCATGGAGTATTGTGTTTACATTCCTATTTTTTCATATTTGTTCTATCTGGACAATAAATACCGCTATATTAACAAGGAGACTGGGAAAAAAAATTATAGTAAGATTAAGACCGATATCAAGAAGCTGATTGCAGCATTTGCAATTTCTGAAGCTATCTATTCGATTTCGAAAGTACTGATTCATTATCAGTTGTTAACCCTTGGTTTCATTGAACCATACCAGACCTCCATGATAGCTTCCATAATAGCTTGGATAATTTTCCTGTTGGTTATTAATCTAAGTATAAAAGCAGTTCGCCTCTTTAAGTCAAAATAAGTCATTGAATTTGGAGAAATACATCTATTGTCCCTATTTTTAGGAGTATTTATCCAATTTAGTCAAATTTTTGTAAATACTCCCCGCTATTAATATTACCCATCGATATTAAATAAAGGCATGAGAATCGGTGCGGGGATTGTATTTTTTGATGACGCTAAAGGCTTGAAGAGATGTCTACATTCAATTGCATCCAACGTTGATTTAGTTATAACCATTGATGGAAAGTTTAAGGAATTTGATGAGGACTATGACATTAGCATTGATGGTTCTAGGGAGGTTGTAGAGTCATTTCCTAATACGAGATATTATTGTTATCCAAACATTACTGAGATAGAAAAAAGAAACAAATATCTAGAGATCGCTGCAAAATTGGGAATTGATTTTTTGATCGTAATAGATTCAGATGAGTATGCTGTAATAGATAAAGAGGAACTGAGGAGAAATTTGCATTTCATAAAGGCTGGGAAGGAATTGTCGGAAACTTGCAATGAATTTATTCCTGAAGTTTATGGAATAAAGATGTTTGATGAACAATATGAAAAACAGAACATGATTATAGAAAGATATAACGAAAGGTTACTTTACAAACCCGGATACCTTCGATATTCTGCGATCCATAGCAATTTAATAGATATCAATAACAGGAATAGGAATTTTACTACGTCAAAATATACTAGTGAAATCGACGGGATCACATTATATAATGATGATCGTCTTAGAAGCTCAAGTTATATTAGTAAAAGTTTAAAATATCAAACCTATCTGTTTAATTCCGAAAGGATGGAAAGAAAAAGAATAGTAGGATATGAGACATTAAGATACAAATAATCCTAGTGTATTTCTACAAGAAAATTTGTTTCGCTGACGCCCTAATTTGAAGCCAAATATGATAATTGGTCAAGGATTTGTCGAGCCTTAGCAGCGCTTTTTTCCTTGTCTTTTATTTCAAGCATAAGGTCGTAACTATGATCAATTGTCGAAGATAAAAAGTTCTTGAACTTCATTACATCCAAAGTATTAGCATGTTTTCCTTTCCTGAAATTTGGTTCTTGATTACTATAGTCTATCATCAGTACCCCATCTCTGTCTTTCTCCCACGTATGGTCTGCGGAACTAATGGCATCTCGTACCGATCGGCCCTCGTTCTTACATTCGTGGTGAAATACATCCAACAAGACAGGAACATTCGTTTTGTCGTGTATTTTTAAGCAATCATTTAGACTAAAACGATAATCATCATTTTCGATTGCCATTCTAGACCTAACTTCATCAGATAAGAGTGTATTATAGTTTTTGATGAACCTATCCAATGAGGAGATTTTGTCATCATAAGTTCCTCCAACGTGGATCTGAATTTTTGCAGTGTTATTTAGCTTCATTGCGTTGAGGAGGGCACTTTGGTAATTGATTTCTCTTATTCCTTTTTCTACAACTTCATTATTTGGTGAATTCAATATGATAAATTGGTCTGGGTGCATGGAAATTCTGATTTTCTTCTCCTTAACAATTTGACCGATATAAAACAAATCTTTCTTGAAATAATTTTCCCAATCAAATTTGCATATTGGGTGTGAAGCGAATGGAATTATATCAGAACTGATTCTAAAAAACAGGAAATCATGTTGAATATTATAGTTCAAGATATCTTTGAGTACCTCAAGATTATAACTGACTGCCTTGATTAATCTTTCTTCAGAGTACGAAGATATTCTAAATGTGGAAATAGTTTTTTTTCCTAACGATTGGTTAATGCAAGGATATCCTATTTTCATTAATTAGACTTTTTCTTCCAAAAATTGTTGGAGGTTTGATTTAGTAATGAAAGATTCGCCACTAGTATCAGATTCCAAAATCGTTTTGGCTATTATTACTAAGGACCTCTTGATATTTGATGTTTTGTATTTTGGGTCGGTTACAGGGTATAATCTCACAGTTATCTTATCAGACTTTTTGATCAATTGAATAAAATAATTCTGGGTAAAACTGGGTTCGATTGTTATAGTATTTATTAGAATAGTATCTTTAGAAACACTTTGAAATGATTCCTTAAAATTATAAATGCAACCTCCATCGAGGGTGCTTCTAATAATCCAACCTTTAAAGTCACTATGAATCAGGTCAAAGTTGACCCGACTATTTATGATAATGTGAGGCATTATTCAAAAAGAGTTTTTTTATTGTTTACCCGGGAACAATAATAAAATCAGACCTAAGAAAATTCTTTTGACTTTATTCTCGATTCTTATTTCTTTATTGAACGGGGTGGGAAAAAAATGATTCAATATTAGTAAAAACCTCCAAGAATAAATCGATTCCAAATAATACTATACTTTGAGGACAAATTATCTAAAGTCAATAGTTCATTCGCACTCCTTGTAAGGTTTTGAGCTCCATCATTCTACCCGAAATGTATCCCAAAAGTACCCCGTAAATGATATGAAAAGCTAGGGAACCCAGTATGATTATAGGGTAAAGACCTTCAAAATTTGTGACTATTGAATATACATATTGATTGGGGGTCATTGAATTTTTAAATGAATCGATCATCGGTTGAATAGCGAATGTTGCTACTGGTACAAATAACAATGTCCATAAAAGTACTCCCACAATAATCCCAGTTACCAAGCCATGCCTTGCATTATAAGGAGAGATGCGACGCCAAAATATTGATACTTGCCCAAAAATATTACCAGCGATGGTACCTGTTAATAAGTGTAAAGCAAAACCAATTAATGGAGCTGCAGCGGGATCATAGAAACCCAGCGATACTCCTATTATTCCAAAAAATGAACCAGGTGGCGTTTGGGAAATAACATCTATTGAAACTAACAATCCTGATATTCCCCAAGATGCAATGAAACCTGCTAGGGAACAATAAAGTATGAACATTTTTGGGGAATCTTCAATTTTGGATTTTAACATAGCCTGATATGGATAATCTATTATTTAAGAAATAGTAAAAATGATACCATAATGCCTAACTCTTTATAACACCTGTTTCATTTCCCAGCATTCTTTAGAAAGGTGCTCAATACTTATTCTAGCACCTAAGAGTATTTTTTAATTCTCAAAATTTGCTTGGATTTATTGACGCTCTAGGAATCCCTGCTCCGTCTTATTTTCAATCTGACGGCCCAAAAGAAGTCTTACAGCATCCTCTAAATTGGTATTCATGAAGGGGTAACCAGAAGTCAATAGCTTTTGGGGTTTTACAACACCATTGGAATCGCTAATGGTATCTGCGAAATCTCCAACCGCTAGTTTCATGGATCCATAGCCAATTCTCAAAAAAATCTGATTTTCTAATATTTTTGAAATAGTTTCAAAAAAATCTGAAGCCTTTACCGGGTTGGGAGACACTACGTTAATAGGTCCACGGATGTTAGTGTTTCCAATCACGTATAAGATACATCCTATGACATCCTCAATTGATACCCAATTAAGAACGTTGGTTCCTTTACCAAATCCTATTCCTGTTTTTAAGTAAGAAGTAAGAGTAAGTGGTTTCAATATTCCTCCCCTTGGAGATAGTATTAGACCAAAACGGGCATTTATCACCCTGATACCTATAGCTTCAACAGATTTTGAATGCGATTCCCAGTCAACACACAAGTTGGCTAGAAACCCATCTCCTGCTGTAGTTTCTTCTGTGACAACCTCTTCGCCACGATTTCCGTAATAACCAATTGCTGAAGCACATAATAAAGTTGAAGGAGGTTTTTTAAGTTTCTTTAAGGTGTTGCATAATAGCTCGGTTGTTTTCACTCGGCTATCACGTATGCGCTTTTTCTTTGATTCTGACCATCTACCACCTAGGTTTTCTCCGGACAAATGGATAACAATGTCAAATCCTTCTAGATCAACTGGGTCAATCATACCAGTTTCAGGATCCCAAATTCTGAAATTTGAACTGTTATCGCTCTCAGGGTATTTCGAAGTGGGCCTTACCAATTTTGAAATCTTGTGTTCTCCAACGGTTTCTAGAAAAGGAATCAGAGCAGATCCAATTAGCCCAGTAGATCCGCTAATTAGAATTCTTTTTCCCCTATTCTCCTTTAGCAGGCCCCATAATTTCAAATCATTTTGCAATATTCGATGTCGATAGCTGAACATTTGAATTAGGGTTTTATTGATTCGATTCCTGAAAATACTAAATCTATTTAATCCGTATGGTAAAGAATACTTTATTTTGTCTTCCATTATACATCCGCTTATTTCATTAGGAGCAAACGAGTGGGTATGCATCCAAGTCTTTAACGGCCCCTTGATCATTTCATCTTGAAATATTTGATCTTGAATGTATCCAAAGTGCTTTGCAATCCATTTTAATTTTAGCGGTCCATATTGCAATACTAGAATACAAATTGCTCCATTTTCTAGCCCATTATTTCGTTTAATAATTTTTAGAAAACTCCAAGGTGGGATCATTCTATCTATTGCCCTATATCTTGCATGATAATTGAAGGCATCATGTACCTCATAAGGGATTTCAACCCGTTTCGTAAAAATTGCGGGTTTGTTTGATGAATCGCTTGAATCTTTCAATAAAATGATCTAAATCTAGTATTCACCTTAATCTGTTTTTTGCAATAAAATTAAAGTGTTGGCAGCAGAAAAATACACATAGATAAATAAAACTATCTTTAAGTTTCGTATGTATAGTATGTTTTTTCGCTATTGCTGATCTTTTTTGTTTCAAAAATAGATAATTCTTTTCATTCATCCTCTTCTAGTCGATTTGATCTCTTCAAAGCAAATTAAATAGATATTAAAAGGCTAACTGACAACTCATAAACCTAGAATAACATATTCAAATTCAAAAACTGTTATCTTTATTGTTTTCATCATATTGGCCGTAAAATGGATGTTGCAAGCTAGCCAATTGTTTCCGAAGCATTGTATTATCCATTTGAAAACTATTTTTGCCAATCCAATGAATTTACTTAGCCCTCGAGTAGTCAATATATCTAAGAGGGATGAGGGAAATGAATTTTGATACATTCAAGATGCAAATCCTCAATTTTTGAATTCATATAAATTTATGGGACACTATTTTGTTTAATTAGAACCTGAGATATAGGAAAATATGAAAAATTATGCCAAACAACAGACGGATGCTTTTTACACTGGGCAGACCTTAATTCTATGCAAGGATAGTCATGATCTGCTTCACAATAGGTCGGATCATTCTGAACTTATAGGGGCGCTTAATTTGGCACCAAAAACAAGAGAATTTGAATATTTTGAGATATCAATTCAGAGATTGGAGAATGAGATATAAATTGAAGAATGATGAAATGTGGCCAACGCTTCCTGTTGCTTCCTGGAAGGAAACATATGCAACGTTGCATATGTTAACACAAATCGTGGGCAAGATCCGGCTTGCAACAACCCCAATGGAAAATCATTGGTGGAACTCTACACTATATGTTACACCAAACGGGCTAACCACATCCGTGATGTACTATAATGATATCCCTTTTAAAATCGAATTTGATTTGAACAAACATTTCTTAATTATTGAGCAAGCTTTTGGTTACGTTAAGAAAATTCCCCTAGAGTCAAAGCCAGTAGCAGATTATTATAAGGATATAATGTCAACACTGGAATCAATTGGTATTTCATTAAGGATCTGGAGTACGCCAGTTGAGGTGGAAAATGGAATTCCATTTGAGAAAGATTATAGCCATTCAACCTATGACAGTGATTCGGCCAACAAATTTTGGCGGATACTTATACAGTCTTCACGATTATTTACAGAATTTAGATCAAGTTTTTTGGGCAAGGTCAGTCCAGTTCATTTTTTTTGGGGAGCTTTTGATTTGGCTGTAACTCGTTTTTCTGGACGAAGAGCTCCTGTTCATCCTGGTGTTCCTAACTGTCCGCAACATGTAATGGTCGAAGCATATTCTCATGAAGTTAGCAGTTGTGGATTATGGCCAGGAGGTGGACCATTTGAAGGACCAGTATATTATTCGTATTCATACCCTGAGCCTAAGGGATTCAAAGACGCTAAAGTCGAGCCTGCAGGAGCGTATTACGAGGTCAGCATGGGAGAATTTATTTTGCCTTACGAGAATGTTCGGAAAAGCGAATCACCAGATCGATCATTACTTTGCTTCCTTAAGAGTACTTATGAAGCTGCGGCTGAGGCAGCAAAGTGGGAACGTACCATGTTGGAAAGACAATAACAGTCATATTTGAGTCCTATATTGAATTATCAGTATGCCTTGGCTTGAGAGGCTACCAATCTATTCCATGCCAATTCAAATGATAAATTACAATATTAAGCATAATTTCGCTGTTAATACCATCTCCCTAAGCCACATAATTCCAAAACCATATATCGGATACATCATAAAATTTTAAAATAATTCTTCTTGTATATGTTTGAATTAAGTATGTTGCAGGACAAAAAGACCAGATGTTTTCTATTATTTCAGAACTAAGTTTTATCATTTCTTGAGAAGCAGCAATATTATTCCATGCAGTTACACCTTTCTAGTTTAACCCCTTTGATTTGGATTATATCTAATACCTTGCTTGTCAACTGGATAAAACAACTAATAAGATATGAATGATGGTTCTCACTTTCTATTCAAATTTTTGAACTCACCTATTCCTATAACATTGTCTTTAATTTCCGAATCTTCATTCCATTTCGGTGACGGAAATGACAATTCTCTGTTCTCTAATAATATCCTTTATTGTCCTAAAGACGATTGCAGCTTTGAGCTTCTGTAAATGACTAGAATTAAATGTCTTTAACAGAAAGATCATTGAGGTTCTTGTTATTAACTACCTTACATTTTTTAGTTAGTGGTATTTATATTAGGATAAATAATTTTAAAGTCATCTTTCATGCTGACGGTAATCCAGTTTCGGTTTTGTGCTTCTATTAGCGCATTTTCAGCATGTATGTCATAGGAATATTCTCTCATGGCATCATCGTGATGGACTAGAATTTGAAGTGATCTGCCCGGGATGTTATCGCTGAATTATTAGTTTGTTGTGATTGCCTATACTGGCATCGCCCATTTTACTAAACAGCATGAGAACAGCTGATTGCGGCTCAAAAACCTGATGGTAGTGTTCCTGGATTTAGCAAATCAATGATTATAAATGATAAAAATCTTGGTTCTTCTAAATTAAAAATATTTTGAAAATTACTATCATACAACTATAGTAACTGCGTTGGCATATATATTACGACGTGATAGCAGCGATATGAATGATTTTGGCGTATCTGTTTATAGCCTAAACTATAGGCGTGTTTTAAATGCGATTCCTTTGATATAGTCTATAAACCAAACCCCCCTTATCTTCAATTATGTAAATATATTCTTCATTTGAATTTTGAGATGTGATTTGTGGTTGGCCTATTTTCCTTCCCTCAATATTGGTCATACGCGTTCACATCTATTGTATAAACAGAATCCAGCCAGTTAAAAGCTCCTTGAATCCCATTCTCCGAAAGTATTCTTCCTAAGTTATATTGCACTAATCTACGGGGTTCTGTGAGATGCAATACACTTTTGATTGCAACTTCAAGTAGATAATTATGATGTGCTGATTCTAAACTCTGTCAAAAGACGAATATTATTCGTAAAGACTTTTGGTTTGAGTAGACATTCGTATCTCGCAATAATAATAAATCTTTTTACGATATAATTGACTATCTATCTTGGTAATTGTCTTTAGAAGGTAAACGGGTCTTAATTTTGGGTGCAGGATTCGGCGGATTAACAACTGCTAATTTATTGCAGAAAAATCTTTCTTTATCCTCAGTAAAACATCAAATTAGTATTGTCGACTCCAAAGACTATTTCATAATGGGACTTGTAAATTTATGGATTTTAAGTGGAATAAGAACACTGGATGATTCTAAAATAGCATTAAGCAGGCTAGAAAATAAAGGAATAAGATATTTAAATGCTGAAGTAAAGGCAATTGATCCTGTCTCAAGGACTGTGACACTCAAAGGGAATTCGACTCCTAGATTAGAATATGACTATTTGGTGATAGCATTAGGATCAGAGTTTGCACTTGAACATGTCAAGGGATTTTTAGAAAATGGTGGTACTAATCTATATGATGCAGAGCAAATTCCAAAATTAAGAGAAAAGATACTTTCGTTAAAAAAGGGGAGAATAGCAATATGCATAACCTCTGTTCCATACAAATGCCCACCAGCACCATATGAGGCATCTCTCCTTATCAATGATATTTTAGTTAAGAATGGTACAAGGGATTCAATTGATATCGAAATTTATACACCTACTCCAATTGCTTTGCCTGTAGCCGGAGCACAAGTGAGTCATGAAGTTATTAACCTTCTCAATGATAACCATGTCAATTTCCATCCGTTACATAAAATAAAGTCAGTATCAGACACAAAAGAGATAGAATTTGAAAATGGACATAGGGTAAAATATGATTTGTTGATAGGTATCCCTCCTCATAAAGTTCCTGAAGTAATAAGGAATTCTGATCTAGTAAAGCAAGGACAAAACTGGATTAATGTCGACAAGTTCAGTCTTAAGACAGATTATCAAAATGTTTTTGCGATAGGAGATGTAAATGAAATTAAAGTAACTGAAATTGTGACTATTCCTAAAGCTGGAGTATTTGCAGAAGCTCAGGCGAAGGTAGTTAGCCAACAAATTATTGATGATATAGAAAACAACAAGGATAAACGATCATCATCAAAATTTGATGGAAAAGGTTTTTGTTTTATGGAAGTTGGAAGTAAGAAGGCAGGGTATATTTCCGCAGATTTTTATAATGAAAATGGTCCTGTCACTCTACTTGAGCCACCATCTAAGGAATCATACGAAAAGAAATTAAATTTTGAAAGAAGTAAGGTAAGTGAGTGGTTATTATCGTAGTCCGCTACCTGTGTGTCTCCTGTTCTTTTACTTAAGCCACTAAGGGTTGCTCTTCTACTTTCTCAATCTCTGGTTGCTGTTCTTCTTCCTCATCAACTAACTTATCAATTTTCCTCTTGAAGAGTTTGCTATATTCGTAGTCTGATATGAATACGCACATACAATCGTCTCCTGTAGTATATTACTTAAACAGATTCCTAACGGATTATTTTACATGACAATATATCTCCAGGATTAGATGAATTAGTATTTGATTCCATTAGAATGAATTACACGTATATCGAAATTTACATTAATCTTATAAATCAAGATTTAGGGGTCATAAGTATGACCTCTTTAACTCCTGAAGAACTACTTACAACTACAAGAGCTGTGAGAAAGAGACTTGATCTTGAAAAACCTGTAGAAATTGAATTAGTTAAAAAATGCATAGAAATAGCCCAGCAGGCCCCAACGGCTTCCAATAGACAGAATTGGCACTTTTTGATTATTACTGATCAATCCATGAAGAATTCATTATCCGATCTCTTTAGAAAAGGATGGCAATCCTATATAGATTCACCAACTTCTGTTGCAAAGACTATAAGTTCTGATGATCCAAAGAAAAGTGAAACTCAAAGGAAAATATATGAATCTGCGAAATATTTGGTAGACAATTTAAGAAACATCCCTATATTTGTTATTCCCTGCATTGAAGGTAGAACCGATGGATCAAATATTTCTGTGGTAGTCCAAAGTGCTATATGGGGATCCATTGCTCCTGCAGTTTGGAATTTTATGCTAGCTGCCAGGTTATACGGATTGGGCACAACTTGGACTAGTTTTCACCTTTTGTTTGAAAAAGAGTCTGCTGAATTATTGAATATTCCATATGAAAAAGTTATGCAAGTGGCCTTACTTCCCGTAGCATACTATAAGGGAAAATCCTTTAAACCTGCACCAAGAGATCCGATAGAAAAAATAATACACATTAATTCATGGTAGGTAGTTTTACCATCATTTATTAGAACATATCATAGAGATTATCTTATTTTTTACTGTCTAAGATAAATAACAAAAACCCAGGGATCTAATGAGGACTTTTTTCAAACCATTCCGATAATTTTCAGAGGTATCAATACTAGTTAAATATTCATATAATTCTTTTATTAACAGTCGATTCGTATCACTCTCTACTTTAACCTCTATATTTTTTACGGTTGTAATTAATTTAGCAGGCAATGATATGTTCTCCTATTTGTAGTATAACCGATGAAATATTTGAAGTCATGTGAAGAACGGGCCCGAAGGGGTTCGAATCCATGAGGGACATGGGAACTGTAAATATTAAAAGGTATTTACAAAGGCATTGGGTGTCTAATTTGAATTATTACTAATATCAAGAATCAAAGTTTGTACATCTTGGCGATCGGTGGATTAGCAAATATAAATTCAAAATTTTATTGATGGTTATATACTAGGAGATCACAAAAAATAAAAAAATTCAGTCCGAGTCTCCATCATCATCGGATGATGAGGGTGCTACTGCTGGAGCTGGAACTATTACCACCTGCATTCCACTGGCGTTTACCAATTCTTTTTGAATCTGAACTATATTATCTTGTGCAGCACCAATATCATCATTATTTAAAGCTAAGATAGCAGCATTTGTGTAATTAAGTAATTTTTCGCCCAATTCGGGATCTTGTTGCTTTGACTGATTGGCTTGTGCAGGTTGTTGTTGAGCTTGTTGTGTGGTATTCTGTCCGCTTGTCTGGTTGGCTTGCTCTAGCTGTTGCTGTGTTTGATTAGATACTTGTTGCTGTGTTTGATTGGCTTGTGCAAGTTGTTGGTTGGCTTGCTCTAGCTGTTGTTGAGCTTGTTGTGTGGTATTCTGTCCGCTTGTCTGGTTGGTCTGATTCGTTTGACTTATTATTTGACCATAGATATTAGAGCTTCCGGCATTTAGTAATAGTACCAAACTAATGGTTATTATTAGTGTAATACTAACGTTAATGAAAGTCTTCATTGTAGTATTTGATCAAACAAAGTTTTTATAGTTTTAGTGAAACATCTTTTTGGATTAGATTTGGATCCTCAATTATTTTTCTTATTTCATTTATTATGAACATTGAAATTGCGGATGTATATGTAGATCGGGCTGGTCAATTATGAGACAGTCATAGAAATCATCATACACGAGTCATAAGAGAAGTATTTCTTTTAACACGATAGATTCAAATTTTCTCAGATCGTATTTGCGGGATTGAGGTTTAGCTATTGATAAAGTTTTCCTCCAATCTCTTCTATATTTAATTCTCTTTCAAACAATTGACTCAATATTGATTGTATGATAATTCTCAAATCAAGTCGTTTTTTTAATTAAGGCCTCAGGTGAAAGATTGTTTTCTATTAGAATGCTTTTCAATCTCTCAAGGTTCTGAATTTCAAAGCTAGTTTTGAATGTTCTGTCCCTATTCCAAAACTATCAGTTGACGTGTTCTCAAATCCATAGAATCTTTCTGCAGCAAGAAGACTAGGCCTATATCTTATTTTTATAGTGAAAAATAACCATAGAACAATTCTATAAATAGGTTTCATTTCTTAGAACTGAAGATACATTTTTTATTAGTTAAACAAGATTATATGTTAACTGAATTTCTTTTAAGCGATTTTATTTTTTCTAATAATTCCTTAACTTAGCATTAGTCCAAAGGGCTTCAAAAATGGAATAATAAGACAATACATTACATTACATTTGCTATAGAATAATTTGCAATACCATTTTTATATCCTTATATTATCAAATAAGATCGTGATAGTTGAAGGAATAATATGTTTGGTTATAGGAATAGTACTTTATTTTATTACTCCGTTGTTTCACTCCCCGTCAATAAGTCGTATTCTGCAATTTTGACTGTAGAAATTTCGACAATATTAGTACTAAATGGACTATTCACTTAATATTATTTCTTTAAATTACTATCGGACTGCACTGAGCCATCAGGATTGGGAATAAACTTATCAAAGTTAGGTATCTTGTGATATTCTTCATTTAATCTCTCAGCATTAGAGAGGTAATTATCTTTAATGAGGTCCAACTGGTTGAGCATTGATTTTTTTGATTCCTCGTTTAGAGTTAAAAAATCAGATTCCATCTTTTCAATATTTTTTACTATCTCGCTATTTCCAAACATGCTATAATAGGTTTTCATAATAGAAGCATTCGTTTTGATAATTTGTATTTGCTGATGATATGCGGTTTCAATCATGTTTTTGAATTGAGTATAATTTAATTCGATCGTTTGTATATGCTGACGATATGCATTTTCATATATGTCTTTGAATTGGCTATAATTTGATTCAATTGTCTGTTTTTGCTGACGATATGCATTTTCATATATGTCTTTGAATTTTTCATTTGCAGTCATAATACAGTCTAATTTTTTACTTAAGAATAGTTATATAAATATTGTTCTTGTTATTTATTAGTTAGCCTCTGTTCACTCAAGCATTTACAATTCAAGATTATGAGAGTCACAAACAGATCAAACCAGTTACATCATCTAAAGAAAATGTTGATTCACAGTTGGCCACCATTGTTGTACGATTAAGGTATAGTGAGTCCATTGCCGGCGTCAACGATTGTAAACTGAGTGATTATTACTAATGAAAATACTATAAGGATATTTTCAGTCTCTTTACTGATAATTTTTACAGACATCTTATCTTATTCATTCAATATTCCCGAATAACATATTGAACCTTTCAATATCATTATCCTCTATACTTTTGCTCGATTGGACATCAGAATTATTAAAGAACACTTCATTGTAGCATATCGTTACCTCATTTTATGGTGGTCTGTTATTAATCTGGCAAAAGTTTTAAAATCTATATTTATAGGGTTTGGGCAATGCTTCTTCTAGGTTATGTTATTATAATACTTGTAATTGTTCTTCTTTTCCCTACCAGTCTATTCTATTAATGGTGAAATCGTTTTTAATGTTTTTTCTGCAATAGTATTCATTGTTGCAGGACCTGCCTTGGGATATCCCCAACTATTGTCATTGTTGCTAAACGTGTAACGATTCTGAATAGCACATTAATATTTGTTGCTTAATTGACATGTAGTATTAATTCTAATTCGGTGTTATCTACCTTCAATTTAATATAATTCAAATCACAAATGCTTACAGTGGGATTCTTACATGCTCAAGAGTAATTGTGTTTCCATAAACTGAAACCCTGCTGACAGTAATCCATGTTGTTTGAGGCTATCTATTTGCCAAACTTAATAAAAAGTATAATCCTCAAATCACTTGCATCTGAGTGATTGTTTGAGATATTTGTATTTGTACGGACTGAGCAGTCTGGACTTGGTCTTAATTTATCTATGACTATAGGGCTTATCGTCTTTCCATACGTTGATATTGCTTTTTTTGCATATGATGTCCTACAACAACGGCTCCAGCGACTGAAGTTCCTCCTGCGATCATTCCACCAACGACAAGTCTTCTTCCTACCATAATTTGGATATACCGTGGATTATTATATAAATTTTACCTAGCTATGGGTATGAAGTGTGTATGCATCTTTGTCTGTCGCTAAAGAAATACTTACTGCTGAATGCGATACCTCACAAAATACCCCAAACATGTTCTTATCGGGCTGTTGAATTTGCTGACAACAGAGAATAGTTGTACTTAGTTGCTTTAATCATCGATTATAAACGACCGAATTTCTGTAGGACAACCACATTATATAGTTGCATCAATTCTATCTTCACCGATAAGTTAAATTAAAACTTCCCACAAATATTCATATGTCTTCTACAGAACACAAACGGATTGTTCACGAATTCATTGATGAAACTTACAATAAAGGGAATTTTAAAAATACAGATAGATACGTAACTTCTGATTTCATATACCATGCTCGTGGTGTGAGCATTGAAGGGATCGAAGCCTATAATGAATGGGTTTCCTCAGATCGTAGCATATTTCCTAATATTCATGTTACAATCGTAGATAGCATAGAAGAGTCAGAGTCAGGTAGAGTTGCTTCAGCTTTTATCGTAGAAGGTACTCAAGGAAAGGAAATTCCTGGCATCCCAACTACCAATAAGGATTTTGAAACAGTAGGAATGAACATGTTCCATTTTCAAGATAACAAGATAAAAGAGGGATGGGTTGTAGTTGATGCGCTTACTGCAGCAATACAGCTTGGTGCGATCAACTTACCATCTTCTGAGGCCGACTAGAAATTATCTGTCTATCCCAAATGCTATATTTTATGAATTAGCAAAGGTCTAAATGAAGTAGTATCTGCTCTTAATAAGATTAGCACCTACAGTGCATTATAGATAATTTTTGGTTTTGAATTTATCAATAAATTGTTATATTTACCATATTTACCATATTGAATGGCCAAACCTAATAATATCTCAAATTAAAACTCTGCAAAAAACATTTTAGGCTCCATTATCGAATCAGGTTTAGCGTTACTATACTATATTGCTGGTTATTATGTTGTACATAAAGAAATGTTATGTAGTGCTTTAGAGAAATTCAATGAAAATTCATTTGCACTAGTTCAGTGTGGATATTCATTAGTAAATAAAAAGATTGTCAGAAAAGAACCAAAACAAGAATTTGACATAGTAGAAGCGAAGAATTTTGGAGATGTAATTCACCCAATTGATAAAAAAGACCAATCTGCTGATAAGGATTTTCAGTATTTTAAATATAGAATTAAATTTGATGCAGTGCTCGGACTAGCGTATATAGGTTATAAAAAAGGACTGGGTAAAAATGCAGACAAAAGATGAGGAAACTAAAGATATACTTGATAATTATTTATCAAGAGATACAGATGAAAAAGAGGATCATTGTGCTACAGACTATCTAAAATCTATTTTGTATGTGAATAAGATACGAAACATAATTGATAATAAAGTTAGTGATCGTAACAAAAGTATTGATGAATTATTTAAGTTAGTTTTTGACACATTTGACAACGCAAAAGTTCAGGTTAAAGATGAATTAAAAGATATTGTTGCTCGTGCACATAATAACTTTGGAATATATTATTTAAATGAAGGACTTTATGATGAGGCAGAAGTACAATTCAAAAAGGGAGTTTGTAATTATTCATTAAACGAAACAGTTGCAATGAGTTTGTTCATAGTCTGTCTATGTTCTTTGTAAAAGTGATCCTTTAAGTTTAGATATTGTAATAAGTATAAAGAATCTTTTCCCTCTTTAATCAATGCTATTTTGCTGAACATATTTTGATCAATATTAAAGATGACACCTACGACAGCTTCCCTACCTCCAACTATCGATGGTTGGAATTGTTCTATGATTACAGTCTCAGGCCTTTCAGGAAACATCTTAATTGTTAGGTCCACTAGAGAGGTTCCTGATAGTGTTGGGGGAAAAGGTAGTGCAGATATTGTAATTCGTCCTTCACTAGAATTAGGACCAAGGAAACCAACCGTATCGTGCTGAGAATAATCTGGTTCCCAATTAGAGCCGACATAGAGACAATGGAGGCAAGCAGATACTCAAACGACTACGTAGTATACTTTAGAAAGGGAACAAGAATAGACTACGAACATCTTAGAAATATCGATTTATGGGGATACCAAATAATTAACATTCAATTAGATGAACAAGGCAGAATTAGAATGACCCTCCGAAAGGTAAGGACAGCCTTAACCTAACTATTTTTTTAGCAAAAAAATAATGAATCTTTAAAGCTCAGGGATTTGTAAAATGGTTACTAAAATGTTTATGACAGATTTAATATTAGGATCTACCCTCAGCGTTTACACTGCTACAGTATTCGGGTTTGTCGTTATCTTTAAAGGATGTTTTAAACAATGAGTATGTCTGCTACTACTACTACAAACACTGCAACCAAGAAGGGGTAGACCCAGGAACAATCCTAATACGACTCAAATAGGTGCAACTTATGAATCTGTTTATCAATGTCTCAAGAGACTCAATAATCTAACTTTACCTCAATCTATGAATCGCATCAGCACAAACGCAAACGTCAATATATTTCTAGTCAAGCATAAACTCATCAAAGAAGTAAATGCAGATCATAATTTAAGAGCTGAATATTTAACTTATAGATATTATTCTATAGATACAAAAGGCCAGGATTATCTCAAAGGATACGAATGTTTCAAGGAGCTGATAACTAACTAAAATGTCCTGTAACGGCCTATGCTCTAAAGAAAAACATATCAATTCTGCTACTTTTCTTAATCTTGATTCTAAATGCTCAGGCTGTGAGGTAGCATATAACACAGACTCTATTTTTTGCTACTGCTGCAAATGTAGACTTAGAAAACGAAAATCTAGATCAAAAAGGTCCATGAAATCTAGATTAATGATGTCAGAGGTAAAGAGGTATTAACATGGTTTTAGAATTTATCAGATCTGAAACTCATCCATCTACCATTTTCATTATTAATGCTAATTCTCTTCAGGATAAAATAGACCTTGGAGCCTTGCTATCTCGCTATTCTAGAAGTCACAAAGATGCTGAAACTTTATACAAAGAGGAATTTCTTACCAACCCAAATAGAGGAGCTGAATTCTATGCTAAAGTATTTGGCCAATATGGCGATGATTCTATTTCTGAATTAGTGCCTCATGGATTTGCATTATGTTTAGAGAACATTCCTATATTATGGTCTACCTATCTACTCCATTATAGAACTCTATCAGTTATTGAGAAATCAACTAGATATGTAAAGGTATTTGATTATTACAAACCTGATTCTAAATATAATGCTCCTAATCTATATGATGCATTATGCAAAAAAAGAATAGATGAATACAACAAAGCACACGATAAAGCATATAGAAAATTATCTTTAAAAATTGACACAAATGATTTAGAAAAGCCTGAAGTAAAGAGAGCATTAAATGCCAGGGCTTTAGATGAAACTAGGGACTTGTTACCTTTGTCTACTTTTACATCTTTGGGAATAATGGCTAATCTTCGTTCCTGGCTTAACATCCTTACCAAAGAAAAAGTAAGAAATGATCCGAGTGTATATACAGCAGAATTAATAGATCCACTTACAGAATTATTCAAAAAATATTTTCCTACCATTTTCAGCCAAGATAAAATAAACTATCTTAAAGAGGCTGAAACAGTAGCATTCGATTCAAAACTACAATTAGAAATATCATTTAAAGAAGATCCTGCAAATCCAAATGATACAGATGAATTTACATTAAAAAGCGAGATAGACGATGATACAAGATTAGACTATCTTTCTTATGCTTATGAAACAAAGAGAATGAAAAAGACAAAACCACTAAGGGAGACTGAAATGCTAGACTTTACTATCGCTATCCCTGATTTAGATATAGCAGCATTTAGAGATATACAAAGACACAGATATTTCACAATACAAATCAATAAATGGGAAAATTATCAATCAACAGATGAAGAATTTATTTTATTATCCTCTCCTCTCTCTACAACTATAGATATAACTATTAAGGGAAATCTAAGACAATGGACTCATGCTATAGAATTAAGAACTCAAGAGCAAGGTCATCCAAATTATAGAAGAATATTTCAAAGCTGTGGTATAGTAATCGCTAAACAATTAGACATAGACAAAGAAGAATTATTTCCTTATGCAGATTGGCGTAGTGATGAAGAAATTAACGGGTTAGGCAGTCTCGAATCAGAAGAAAAGAAGCAGAATAATGGTATAGGAGATTCTAATCTAACATGAGTTCAGACTTTTATGATGCTAATTCACCTATCGGAGACACGATATTAGAGGATAAATCCCCTGCAGATATTGACGAAGATATAGCTTAATGTGATTCATGTTCTATCATCATATTAGTTCCCTATCAAGAGAACAACTAATCTGCACTCGATGCGGGAATAAATATGATCCACATTACGAATTAGTCCAGGTCCAAGATAAAGAAACAACATTAGATGAATTATCATCACAAGGAGAATTAGGATATAAGGATGAAAGTAAGAAACCCATATCAAAAACTCTAAATCATAAAGAAGCAAGACTAGAAATTATAGAATATGTAAAGAAAGAATTTGAAAGATGCAGACAAATAGAAATCATTGATAAAGACGTAATTACTAATAAAATATCAGAGGCCAAAGGTAAACAACAATGAATAATGAAAGACTGAGAGAATTGTTAAACTCTCTTAATGATATACATGAATCCCTAATAAATATACGAAATGAGAGACAGCGAGAAGTGGATAAAATAGAGAGAGAAAGAATTAAGATATATCATATTATGAAAGACTTGTCAGATGAGATAGACAAGAATGACTAATTCCTACATTATATTCCATTAATTTTACATTAATACCCTTGTAATTCTAAAGTCTTTTAATAGATAATTACTTTAAGTGTATATGGTTCAAATAGATTTTACAGAAGATGACATAAAGAATCTAAAAACACTATTACAATTCTCTAAAGATGCATGTCCTGTTGAGAGTCTAGAGGGGAATATGGATAATGACTATCTTGATACCCTAATTGAGAAGTTAGAAAAGGCAAAATAAATAACTATTATTCATCATCTGTTCTTATTTTATGAGGATATTATCGGGCCATGAAAGTAACAAAGGAAATGAAAGAAAAAATCAACAATAATGGTTTTGTTGTAGATTACATTTATTGTAGTGAATGTTCTAATTTCACATCTCTCAAGGACTATGAAATAGGAGACGATGTAACCTGTCAGTATTGCAAAAAAGATAAGAATATTGTAGAATAATAAACAATATGAAGGACACAAAAGAAATCAAGGAGGGAATAGGTTACAGAGGTAAGAGCTTAAAAAATATCTAGAAGTTGTAATAAAGGAAGTAATAAAGAAGAAAAATTCCCTGACTCCTGATTTTGTTACTAATCTAACATTTCCATTTGAGGCCTGAGACTTGCATTTTTATTAATAAAGGGGGTAAATAATAATTATCAATAGATAGATACTATAATCAAGTAAAGTGTTTCTTGTTGAATCTTTCTTGAGATCTTATCAGGGGTAAAGTATGATTGATCCGAAAAACTAAATATCAATTTCTTAGACTTTCGATAATTAGCTTTTTATTTAGTGAAAATAGTTTTGGATAACTGTAAGAACTGGTAGGAGTTAAATTTGTCTTTAGATAGTTTGATAACAACAAGTGAGCTATTACTTTCATATTTTTTCTCTCATCTTTATTTATTTTCCTACCAGCAAATAGATCGATACCAATACTCTACCAAACAGCATTCTTGTTATTCACAAGATTTAATGTCGTAATTTCAATAGAACGATCAGGAACACCTATATTTAAAACTGGTAGCAATAAATCGTCCTTAGATCTGAATTTATATCTTGACCTTTCTTTCATTACTCTTATCCATGGATGTACTGGATTCTCAGCTATTTGTTCTTCAATTTGTTTGTCTGTTTTTCTTTTTGAATCCAAGAAACCTAATATTTGCTCTTTCTCTTGAATCTGATAAAACGGTGTGTTTTCTCCTATATGTTCTGCATATCTTATCAAAACCTTTAGTAAACCATTTAGATAATTTTCCGAGGTATTGCGTTCTGCAATATTCGTAAAAATCTCTAATTACTTGTCTGTTGATCTGATTTGTTACTTTGATTTCTATATTTTGAATGGTTGTTGATAATTTAGCGGGCAATAATATACCCCATTCTCTTACCTAATCTCCTATACAACCAAGAATTGTTGGAACCCATATGGTTAACGGGCCCGAAGGGCTTCTAATCCATCAAGGATATGGGATCTGTTAATTCTATATATTTCATGCAGATAATTTATGATATTAGAAAATAGATAGATGAATAGATAATCTTGACCATGAGTGTATGCAGCTCCTTCTTATTTTATAATGAAAAATAACTATAGAACAATTCTATAAATAATTTGCATTTCTTACTATTGGGAATACATTGTTTTATTAAGTAAAGTCAAGATAACATATTAATTATAGTTGTTTCAAACTATTTTATTTTCTCCTAATATTTAAGTACAAATTGCTCAAGTTAATTACAGAAATAGAACGAATGACCTTTGATTTCAAATAGATTAATTCATGAACGATCATATAATCGATAATTTTGACGAGAGTAAGCATCTATTGGTATCCAAGTTTCGCAGAGAAATTGTAATCGATCAGAAATAAAAAAACAGATTCAAAAATACCATTATTTCTGGTTTATGTAAAACAGAATAAAATGCCTCCGGGGTTTCCAATGGTCATGTATTATCAAGAATATTAGAATAATCTAGGTTAGCTAAATTAACGCCTGCATTTTTATGTTCGGTCATACATACACCAATAACTCGACTATTTCTCAATCTGATTTCTCGCATACTGATTGATTTCGTCTTTAGCATCATCATATCCTCTCTCAAGTAATAGTTTAATTGTTCCAGCAGAGAAATCAAAAGTTTTATTTGAAATAGTATATTCATCATTCTTGCGGTCTATGCGTAATATATCATCTATTTCTGGTCGTCCTTCAAGTAAGTCTGAATATTTGCGAATCTTAAAGAACATACCGTGGGATCGCGTATTCTGGTTCAAGATATCGTTAATAATTTCGTCTTTTAGTCCATTCTCCTTTGCCGCTTTTATTAATTTACTTATCAAGGTAATATAATCTGAAATTGCTAACATCGCAAGTTCTTCTGTCTTCGTCCGATCAGAGAAGGTTATGTCAGTATTCCTGTTAATAACCCCGTCCCGATCAGTAGGAATCTCTGCCTGTTTCGTGGGATGTAGATTGATAATACATATCCCTAGTGCTGGTATCTTGTTCCTTAATCCTCTTACTTTCCACCAATAGAGCCTGTGTAGGAGAACTAGTTGCACTAATGGAGTATTGGTCATAAGTCCGCCGTCCCAAAAATGTCGCATCTCTTTTCTGTAGCCGATCCCATCGCTGTTATTTGTCGGCCCGCTAAGAGAATCAACTTCTATTTTAGTAAAATCAAAATTGACTGGAAAGGATCCACTTGCCATAACATGATCTGATGTAATACCCTTATCATAGTGAACAACATGTTCAAATCCGAATTCCTTGCCGTTCTGATTTATTAATCTTCCATACTCTGTTTTTCGCGAACCATCTTCTGTTGGATAGCTGTCAAATGTGACTGGTATACCATCAGCAACGTCAACTGCTACTAGTATGAGCCTTGGCTGATCTTCTTCTTGATTGGTAGCAATTGGAAATTTTACAAATCGCTCCAAACTTCTTCGTAAAGGTTCATTATTATAGCGGTACCATGTATTATTAGAATCAAAAAACCTGCTGTCGTATGCAGGCAAATGAGGATAAAAGACATTTGGTATTCCGTATATCGCAAATTCTTGGGCTGAATAGTATCTTCTTGCAGCTTCTCCAGACGCAATCTTTCCATTAATTGCATGCCAATAATCCCACCAAGGTTTAAAAAATGGATTAGATCCAACTAATGATTCCTTAGAAAGGTAATTCCAGAAATCGATAAGTCTCTCTGCTGATCCCTCATAAGTCTGATTTTCTACGACATAACTTACGAGAACAGCAGAGTTGATAGCACCAATTGAAGTTCCTGCAACGATATTAAATATAGGCCATCCCTTTTTACCTTCATCTGTATCCCTTTTAGAGAAGAATTCATACATTGCCTTGTACGCTCCAGCTTCATAAGCACCAAGAGACCCTCCCCCTTGAAGTACTAAGGCTCTCTCCCTATCTGGAACACCCGTTTGCTTCTCAATACTAGACATTGTTATAATAGCAAACTCGTAAAAGATAAAGGATTTTATGATAAAAAGAGACACGGTCTCTTCTGATTTATTGTACAACCTAACCTGGACGGGGTGGACACCTGAGATGAGTCTGAATTGTTACTAACTAAGAGCTCGTCCTAAAAACTCTATAACACTTTCAAACTTGCATGGCATTCCTCTCGTGTGTTTTGACCAATCTGACTGCAAAGGCCTTAGATGAAAAGCTTCGAAGATTTAATGAAAACATCGTTATAGGTCTTCATTCCAATCAGGCTTTGCTTGATATGTTTGATGACTAGGAGACGACGCTTAGGGAAGATATGTCCAAAATCTTCATTATGGCTGCAGATCGATTTCTAATGCTACCATGTTCCTGTTCATGTATCGAAGGATTACAATGTGGAGCAACAAGGTCTAAAAGAGCGGATGGCCGCAGTAAACGGATTATTTCGAAGAAATCAGAAAAGGAGAAAAAATCTTGCGGCAATTATACCTCACTTTCGTCATAATGATCACCAAATCAATTAATCTTCCTACATAGAAATCAAGCATTCATTTTGATTATTTTAATCTTAATTTATTTCGAAATTAAAAAGGAAAGTGAAATGTAATATCAGTTGTATTTGAGCCTCCCTACTCAGTTGGACTCGTCATTGATCTAATAATCAGAAAACCAAGATTAATAAACATACTCACGCATTCAATCATCGATTCACCGCAATGTTGCCATCATTTTTTTGTCACTCTTGACTCTTACTGAAAGTGAGAATATTCATATACATGGACTACTTTTCACTCGTACTGGATTTTTCCTTGGCACTCATTTCGATTTCTTTTGAGAGAGACCAGCTTAGTAATATTCTTAAAACCACAATCAATGCGAAAACTGCGGTTTCCTCTAGAGTTGGATCCAACAAAGACTTAAGTAAATCAGCGGCGATCAAGAAATCTAGTGCAATAAGAAGGCCTCTCAACATTCTAGTGACTAATTGGCGGACATATACCTGTCGCTGCTCTTTCCGTATTTTAGAGAGTAACAACTTGATCAAATAAAATAACCCTATTATTACAATCGCAACTACAAATATTCCAACTATTACCTCTATAATTATGATAAGGTATTCAACAATCAGGTGAAAGATTTCTGGACTTTCTACCAAGCTCTAAATTACCTTTATAATCTTAATGCTTATATCTATGTCGGATTCAGTTTTTTGGCATCATAAATTCCAACCGGATCTTTTTTTATCAAACAAGTCATATTGTATGAAACTTTTTTATTTACTAAACTTTGAACCATCTAATTATTTTTAGATTCAGAATAGGAATAACAAATAACCCAGCTGATATTTTTCCTATCTAGTATTTCTGTAGGTTATTAACTTTAATTAGCTAAATTAGTATTTTATCGTTAGCATTGAACTCAATTTCATTGATAATGCTGTCATGTGAATATTCAATTCCCGTCTGATTTTTAACCAAATCTAAATATTTAGTGATACATGACCGAACCATTTTGTTATTTTCTATTAAATTGAACGATTCTGGTGCAACATCTCCATGTACTATCGAACTACGTATAGCATAAAATTCCTGAACTCGTTTATGCATCGATTTACGATTCTGTTGGTCTTGGGTTAACAATCTTGAACTCCTCAAACTCAACCTATGCGTTACCGAATCCTTGGGATCTTTTTTCTTTGAAAAGAATGCTTCCATAGCAATTGCAAGATCTATGATAGTATCATCTGCATCAATTCTTTGATAACTGTAATTGAATCTGCGAAAAGAAGTTCTAATATTAGTAAAAGGATCGTCGAGATTTTGTCTTTGTTCTATTAGTTCCAAGGTTTCGGGATAATTTCTATAGAATTCGATAAATTCAGCAAGTTTTTGAGAATTAAATAGGTATTGTGATTGACTATAAGATTCGAAACCCAGTATCTTTAATCCTGTTGTACCTGATGAATAATCGAGAAATTCTGAAGAAAAATAATTAACGGTAGAATCTATTCCGAACCCGCCCTCTTGGAATAATCTAAATGATGTAATTAATGACGTAAATAAGCTCAACGTACTTTGACTATCTATATCGTCTACTCGTTGATTATTAGACAATAAATCCATCCATCTCATAATTTCTTTTAAATTCAATAATCCAATTTGTATCAATGAAATATTTGAACCCGTGTGATTAACGGGCCCGAAGGGCTTCGATCCCTCGACTTCCGGCTTTCTTCATAATTAGAGAATCAGATAGAAGGCAGGCGCTCTATCCATGCTGAGCTACGGACCCTTAAAAAACTGTGATTGGTACTTCCCTATAAAATTGTTGGGCTCTAAATCGACTCCATTAATTTGACGTATCTACTTCTAAGCAATGATGACTTAGAAACAGATTCATCCGATCTGTTAAAGTCTTTGCCAATCATGAAAGGAATTTGTTGTCCTTTCATCTAGACTTATGATGTTAATTTGGACAAAAAATATTTTGGTTATCATTTTGGATCATAATGATGATTATCACCTGCCTCATTCATAATGTAGCTTATGGCTGACTCTGTACTCTAAAAAAATGGAAATGGACTGGGCAGCTAAAAGATAAATCGTAATACATATTCACCAACCTAGCAAGTTAAATGTTCAATAGTCCCCGAATATTTGCAACCCTAATTGTTATATTTGATTTATAATCGTAAGATCAACGGTGTGTTTACGGTGTTTACGGTGTTTACGGTGTTTACGGTGTGTCAGACAACAGGTCTAGTCAAAAAGGAGATACAAGAGTTTTTAGGTTTAGATTTCAATCCATCAAGAACATCTAACGTAGTTATCGAGAAGATGATTCCAGGGCTATTCTAGATGAAGGTGCAATAGTCGACCCAATTTGAATACTATGCAATTACAGATAGAATTTCTTCTAGATAATTTTGATGTTAGACATGAAAGAAAGTAATTAGGTCTGATATGTGCAATACCAAAACCGGAGAGCACCGATATACAATGCCGGATTTTGAAATTAATGACACAGACAAAAAGAGGTAAGTATGTGTATGTTATCATGATATCAGATTTTTTAGTCAGACAAGGACGATGAAATATGTATATTAGGCACCAATAGATCAAAATATCCAAACCATAGGACAATGGGCTGCACAGAACCTTACCTTTAAGTGGTTTATGAATATATTCCAAGTATAGTGCTTACCAGTTAATTTTGTTCTATTGATATAAAAGCGACACAACGGGTTACAAGTACTGTCATAATTACCCAATTATATCTGTATATGCGTATCTGCTTATATAACATTGGTTCATCGCCGTGTCATAGAAATACTAGTGCTATATGATTTTTTAGCAATGAAAGGTGGGCATTAAGAACCAAATATAGTTTTAAAAATGATTGTATAATTTATGAGAAAGGGGACAGGAGGTCGAAAACAGTTTTTCTATAGCGCAAGCCTTTCTCTAAGTAATCAAATATTGCTATAAAACCCGAGATGTATCTTAAATCGTCGCAATCTCATTGATTGAAGTTCCCACGGTATTGATGTTTTATCGACACACGAGACAACAAGAGAAATTAATAACCCGCAATTGCTGTCTTGAAACACACATAGGAAATCAGATTGATTAATCGCCATTAAAATTAATGATTCACCACAATTTAGATACCCTCTCAATAATATACTTATGATATGAAGATACCTCTAAATAAACTTCAGATGTTTTAATCTGCCTTTCAATAGTGCATTTTCTATCTTTCTAAAGTGCTTATAATAAAGTTAATATCCGCAATAGACATACAAATTGATATCAACTGCAAAGCAACTCTTAATAATTACGGAAAAGATGTTAACAAAAATGGGGTGAGTGGAATCATTGAAAGATAACGAAAAAGTCCAAAATAATGAGAATAATGATACAGCTAAACTACCCTTCGTTAATGAAAAATTCGTAGATCTTTTTGAAAATTTCTTCAAACAGTTGACAGAATTGAATAAGATTTCGACAGTTGGTCCATTTATTTCCATGATAAATGATCCTCAGATTAATATGAATAACATGAGGGAATATGGAAATGTTTTGATTAACTATCAAAGATATCTCAATAAATACTTGACCCAAATGATTAATTCGTACCTTCTGGCCTTGGACAAAGTTTCTGCAGGAATAGATGGTAAAAATGCCCATGAAACTCGCATGCTAATTATTAATTCATTCGAAGATGTATTCTCTAGTATGTTTGAGTCGACAGATTTTTCAATCAATTATAACAATCTAATTAATATATATATTGATTTAAACGAGAGTTATCAAAAACTTTATGATGCCTCGCTTCCTATGTTGAAAAGACAATCGCTGAGCAAAGAAGAAAGAGATTTATTGTTCAAGGAGCTATACGAAATAAAGAAGATTACTTTAGAAATCAAGAACAAGATGAAAGAGAGAAAAAATGAATAAAACTATTTTGGATCACTATTTAAGTGAATATGCGAATTTTGTAAATGAACCTGATAATTTTAGAAAATTAACAGAGATGAAAAGATTATTATCAAATATAGAAAAAATTAAAACAGGACAAACCGAATACGAGGTCATCAAGGAGACCGGTCTTTTTCGATTGTTGCATTATAAGTCAACTAAAGAACGTGTTTACAAATATCCTTTGATTATAGTTTATGCTCTAATCAACAAGTCATACATCTTAGATTTGCAACCAAACAAAAGTTGGATAAAAAATATTCTAGATCAAGGCATAAACGTATACCTTGTTGACTGGAAGTCACCTGGCAAATTTGATAAATTTACAACTATTGATGATTACGTCAATCTTTTTATTTATGATTGCGTGGAGATTGTAAAAAGCATTGAGAACATAGACAAGGTTTCACTTCAGGGCTATTGTATGGGTGCTACAATGTCGTTAATTTATACGTCATTGTATCAGAAAAATGTGAAGAATTTGATAACTGTGGCTCCAGTAGTAGATACCGAGAAGGATAAGACGGTCATAAAAAATATGGCTCAGAATATGGATATTGACAAGGTTTTGTCACATTATGAAAATTTCCCTTATGAGTTATTATATAGTCTATATGGATCTTTAAAACCATTCAAACAGGGAGTAAACAAGTACTTGAATCTGTTTGATAATCTTAAAGATGAAAGTTTTGTTCAAAATTTCTTGAGAGTTGAAAAGTGGTTGTATGATACACCTCCAATAGCAGGAGAAACATTTAGGCAGTGGATTAAAGATATTTATCAGAAGAACCTTTTTTCAAAAAACAAATTGGTTGTGGGTGAAAATCGGATAAATCTAGCAAACATCAAAGTCCCTTTATTAAATGTAGTAGCGGACCAAGACCATCTAGTATCTCCGGAATGTAGTGTTTCTTTGAATAATCTTGTATCAAGTACGGATAAGAATTTGATGAGGTTTTCGACAGGCCACGTAGGATTGATTGCTAGTGGGTATTCTCAAAACGTGGTGTTGCCCAAGTTGGGCAATTGGATAAAGATTCATTGAATCTATTCTAGTTTTTTTGCGAAGTCTTTGGTTTGCGAGCCAAAGGTATGATAATAACTTGCACGAGATCACCCTCTTCAATTCCTAGTGCCTGTCGCTCTGCCTCTGGGATTGATATCCTACCACCACTTTGGACATTTGTTTTAAACATCGCATTATAATTAGTAAAACCTTGAAGCGAGGAGAACATATTTTGGAAAGCATTATATTGAAAATTTGAAAATTGTCTTACCATGTCTTGCTGAAATTCTGCGGTCTTTTCGATTGTCTTTTTTAAGTCAGTATTCTTATCGCCATTTTCATTTTCATTACTCATAGAAAATTAAATATCTCATCAATATTTTAATGTTGTAAAGGTTTTATAAAATTAAATCAAGAGTCTATAAATTTTTCAATAATTTCATAAAATTCAACTGGCTTTTCAACATACGGAGTATGACCGCAGTCTTCCATTATCAATGTCTTGACATTTGGCATTTGCTTAAAATATTCTATATTTTCTACTGGTATGGTCGTGTCATTTCTTCCCCAGATAACCAACGTGGGTACAACTATTTCCACCAATCTTTTTCGTAAAGTTTGATCTTTGCGCATTGCAAGTAGAGTAGAAATGAGCGAATACTTGGCATTAGGGAGTTTCATTCTATTCATATAGTCCTTAACTGTTCCAACATCGACGACATATTCTCGGCTATTGGCCATCATTTCAAACGCCCTATGAACATTTTCAGATGTTGGATATAAGCCAGAGAAAATATACTGACTCAAAACATATGTTGGTTTTTCTAATGTTCCGGCAGGAGAAACTAAAATGATTTTCTCAAAGAAATCCCTATGAGTTAAACTGAATTCCAATGCCAACTGACCTCCAAATGAGGAGCCAATTATTACTGGCTTTTGAATCTGCATTTTCTCAAAGAAAACCTCTAAGAATTTAATAAAAAATTCAATCGTATATTCTATGAGGGGTTTTTCACTATATCCGAATCCTACGAGATCAGGAACTACTACGTTGTATTTTTTTAATAAAGGCCATAAATCAGCCCATCTTTCTGCAGATGCACCTAACCCGTGCAGCAAGACGATGGTTTTCTTTGATTCTGGATGATCAAACTTAATAAATCTTATTTTGTAACCTAGTATCTCAATAAAATCCATACTTTGATTACTCTTTTTGTGTTGATTAAATACCAGGCTCAATTGTTGAATATTGTTTTATAATTGATATGTTTTATATATATAATTTTTAAAAAAACCATTAATTTTTATAAGGAGAATACAGGATGAGACTCCATCAAATTATTTTCTGTATAATTTTAGAAATTCTAACTGATAACTATTCTTTACGCATGAAATAGAAATGTAGTTCATATTTTTTGTGTATTGTGAGTGAGTGCAATTAAGAAAGATAATGTATTTTACATACATACTTTTGCTTGCTTGCTTGTTTTTGTATTTGTTTTTTATAGTTACTTGTCGGTTGTAATTTTTTAATTACAAATCAGGTGCGTTGGGCTATTGGTGATGGCAGGCTGAATATCTCGCCCGAAGGCTTGATAATTACACCTCCATTCCATCAACGCCATCTTCTATGGCCGCCCTCCTCCTTACGGAAGGTTGTCTTTTCTCGGGAAAGGCTTCCTCCTTAGATGCTTTCAGGAGTTATCCTAAACAGCTTAGCTGCTCAGCTTGCCCTGTCGGACAACTGATAAACCAGAGGCTGCGCTGCCCTGTTCCTCTCGTACTAGGGGCAACTTCCCCTCAGACAACCACGCCCCTGTCAGGCAGAGACCGACCTGTCTCACGACGGTCTAAACCCAGCTCACGTTCCCCTTTAATGGGCGAGCAGCCCCACCCTTGGCTCCTGCTGCAGAACCAGGATGGGAAGAGCCGACATCGAGGTACCAAACCGCGGGGTCGATGGGAGCTCTCGCCCGCGACGAGCCTGTTATCCCTAGGGTAACTTTTCTGTCACCACCAGCCCCCAATAGTGAGGACATGATGGATCGCTAAGCCCGGCTTTCGCCTCTGAATCCCGTATCATTGGGAATCCAGTCAGACTGGCTTTTGGCTTTGCCCTCACCGGCGGAGTTCTGTCCCGCCTGAGCCAATCTTTGGGCCCCCTCGATACATTTTCAAGGGGGTGCCGCCCCAGCCGAACTGCCCACCTGCCGATGTCCCTGTTAAACAGGTTAGCGATACGGTAACAAATGGCTGGTGTTACACTTTTGCCTAGATCAGTCCCGGAGAACTGACCATAACGGCTCCCAGCTACTCTCTGCATTTGACACCATATCGCAACAACAGGCTGCAGTAAAGCTCCACAGGGTCTTCTCTCCCCGACAGAGGTTCGGGGACTGTTCGTCCCCGTTATGTGGCTTCACCGGGTTGTAGGCAGGGACAGCGGGGCCCTCGTTGTTCCATTCATGCACGTCGGAACTTACCCGACAAGGCATTTGGCTACCTTAAGAGAGTCAGAGTTACTCCCGGCGTTTAGCGGCCCTTAGCCCAGTTGAACCCAGGTTTTAGGTACCGCCACTGGCCAGGATACAGAGGCCATACACATCCTTTCGGACTAGCGACCACCTGTGTTTTTATTAAACAGTCGGGACCCCCTAGTCACTGCGACCTGCAGTCCCTACTCCTCGTAAAAACTGCAGGCACTCCTTATACCATAGGTACGGAGCTGATTTTGCCGAGTTCCCTTGCCATACGGTATACCCGATAGACCTTAGACTTCTCATCCAGGGCACCAGTGTCGGATCTCGGTACGGTCTTGAAAGTATCTTCCTATTTCTGCTTTCATTGTCTCCTGGAATCAAGTAAACCCTCCTTGCAGAAGGCCATTGGTATCTCGCTTTAATTCTCGCCATTACGGCACTCCTCAAAGCTAGAATACTTAGACAGAACGACGGTTCTGCTTACCCTATCCGGAAGCGACAGAAGAGGTGAATAACGAACTTTCAAGGCACTGGAATATTAACCAGTTTCCCATTCAAACAATTCTGTTGAGGTTGTTTTTAGGACCGGCTAACTCCCGGCTGATGACGCATTGCCGGGAAACCCTTGCCCATGCGGTCGCCGAGATTCTCACTCGGCTATGCTGTTACTACCACCAGGATCTGCACTAGTAGTTCGGTCCACTGGACTTTACAGCCCAGCTTCTACCCAAACACTACGCCCACCTACCACGCACCGACATCGTCGGTGGTCTAAAGTATCGGTAGTCTACTTGAGCCCCGTACATTTTCGGGGCTTTCGAGCTCGGCAGGTGAGCTGTTACGCACTCTTTGAAGGATGGCTGCTTCTGAGCCTACCTTCCTGCTGTCTTTGCTCGAAAACACCCTTTGGTTTGACACTTAGTAGACATTTGGGGACCTTAACTTTAGTCTGGGTTGTCCCCCTCTCGGTTATGAGGCTTACCCCACATAAACCCGCCTCCTAGCTTCTACGACGCTTGCACATTCGGAGTTCGAATGGATGGCGAGCTCTTTCGAGCCCTTACCGCCCGATCGGTGCTCTACAGTACAAGCAATCTCAGCTAAGGCAGGACTGCGATCCACTTCGGTGGGAACTAGCGATCACCGGACTAGATTGGTTTTTGACCCCTAATCCCAGATCAGGGGACCGATTTGCACGTCAGGACCCTTGCAGACCTCCAGCGAGCTTTCGCTCACCTTCGTCTTATCCAGGACTAGATCGTCCGGTTTCTAGCCTTACTGCCATGACTCAAGACCCTTTCAGATCCATTGCCTCTTTTTTCAAATGAAAAAATGCGCAAATTCGGTTTCCCTTCGCCTTCCCTCTGTTAAAGGTTAAGCTTGCCATGACAGCAATCTCCCTGGCCCGTGTTTCTAGACGGAACGTATGACTCTAGAAATCCTTTCGAGCCATACACGTCTGTAACCGATTGGTTTCAGGCGCTTTTAACCCCCCTTCCGGGGTACTTTTCAACTTTCCCTCACGGGTACTAGTATTCTATCGGTCTTGATGAATATTTAGCCTTGGATGCTACTTTCACCCATCTTCACTGGCCACTGCCAAGGCCAGTTACTCTGAATATGACAGAATCCTGCTCTCATTCGCCTACGGGGGTATCACCCTCTATTCCGGTATTTTCCAGTACACTTTGGCTTCGATTACAGGATCCTATACGTCATACCCGTAACACCACATCTCTATCATGTTACCATAACAGATTCAGTTTGGGCTATTCCGCTTTCGCTCGCCGCTACTAACGGAATCTCAATTGATTTCTCTTCCTCGTCCTACTCAGATGCTTCACTTCGGACGGTTTGCTCTCCCTCAGCTAAAGCATGGGAGTGTATAGAGAGACCTCATTCGGAAATCCCGGGGTCGTCGGTCGCATGCACCTAACCCAGGCTTATCGCAGCTTGCCACGTCCTTCATCGCTTATCAAGCCGAGTCATCCACCAATCGGCGTCTTTGCACCAGTCCAGTAGTTATAAATTAATTAATAAATTAATTAATTAATTAATTACTTTTTTATTTGGAGTTTCTTTCTTTGTCCTTTGGATCTTTTGTTTGTTATTAGTTATCTAGTTAGTTAGTTAGTTAGTTAGTTCCACTTGTGGTAGAAAAGTCTAATTCAATTTGGTTGGTATTGGTATTTCGTATGTATGTTTATATATTAAATCTGTTTGCACTACAACCAGTTACACATAATATTTTACTACAATTCACTATTCCATTATTACGCGAATAGTTATCGTTGTTACTTCTTCGATTATATGTAATTGATAATTTGACGGAGTTTTCCTTTACATGATGATCATTGTAAACTCACATTTACTACATCAACTTCATTCTTTATCTTCTACTCCTCATTTACGAGACAAAGAATTGCATCCGATACTATGCTGATTTTAATTGGAATGATCAGATAGATGATTTATGATTTTGTTTAGAACCCATTATAATATTTACACAGATTACGCCAATAGAACTCTAACAAATATGAATATTTTTTGTATAAAAATACAACATACTAATCAGTTTTTCAAACCGTATGAAAAATGAAGGAATTGATTGATCAGTTTTGATTTGATTGCACTCCCTTCTTTATCTACCACCCTACTCTACTGCTATACTATCTTATAATCGTCCATTCGTAATGGACAGGACAGGACAGGACAGGACAGGACAGATAAGTGTGTATAGTAGGATTGATTGGTTGGTTGGTTGGTAGATAGATTTAGGGATTTTATTTTATTAGTATAATTATTGTAAAGTCTCGCAGATTAGAAAGAGCACAAGGCCCTTTCTAACCCACTACCACTACTACAATATAATATCTAAGGAGGTGATCCGGCCGCAGGTTCCCCTACGGCCACCTTGTTACGACTTCTCCCTCGTTGCTGACCCCAGGTTCGATAGTACCAATTAGGCACCACCTCGCCAAGAACCAACTTCGATGAAGCGACGGGCGGTGTGTGCAAGGAGCAGGGACGTATTCACCGCGCGATAGTGACACGCGGTTACTAGGGATTCCATATTCATGAGGGCGAGTTTCAGCCCTCAATCATAACTGTGGTAAGGTTTAGAGATTGCCTCCTCCTTTCGGAATCGAAACTCATTGTCCTTACCATTGCAGCCCGCGTGTGGCCCGAGGGTTTCGGGGCATACTGACCTGCCGTAGCCCCCACCTTCCTCCGTCTCAGCGACGGCGGTCCCTCTAATTAACTCCACTACTCCTGAGAATAATGGTAGCAACTAGAGGCAGGGATCTCGCTCGTTACCTGACTTAACAGGACACCTCACGGCACGAGCTGGCGACGGCCATGCACCTCCTCTCAGCTTGTCTGGTAAAGTCTTCAGCTTGACCTTCACTCTGCTGTCGCCCCCGGTAAGATTTCCGGCGTTGACTCCAATTGAACCGCAGGCTTCACCCCTTGTGGTGCTCCCCCGCCAATTCCTTTAAGTTTCAGTCTTGCGACCGTACTCCCCAGGCGGCAAACTTAACGGCTTCCCTGCGGCACTGAGTTAGCAATAAGCCAACTCATCACCGAGTCTGCATCGTTTACAGCTGGGACTACCCGGGTATCTAATCCGGTTTGCTCCCCCAGCTTTCATCCCTCACCGTCGAGCGCGTTCTGGCAAGCCGCCTTCGCCACTGGTGGTCTTCAATGGATCAACGGATTTTACCCCTACCCATCGAGTACCGCTTGCCTCTCCCGCCTCCTAGCTCTATAGTATCTTCCGCAGCCCATCTGTTAAGCAGGTGGATTTAACGGAAGACTTGTAGAACCGGCTACGGATGCTTTAGGCCCAATAAACGTCCCGACCACTCGGGGTGCTGGTATTACCGCGGCGGCTGACACCAGACTTGCCCACCCCTTATTCTGCACCATTTTTAGAGGTGCCAAAAGATCTCCTTAACGGAAATCACTCAGAGTAACCCTGTCAAGCTTTCGCCTATTGCAGAGGTTTCGCGCCTGCTGCGCCCCATAGGGCCTGGGCCCTTGTCTCAGTGCCCATCTCCGGGCTCCTCCTCTCAGAGCCCGTACCGGTTACAGGTTTGGTGGGCCATTACCTCACCAACAGCCTGATCGGCCGCAGTCCAATCCAGGGGCCATATAGATTTAAGTCATTACCCATTCCAGAAGTGATGACCTATCGCGGTTTATCCTCAGTTTCCCGAGGTTATCCACGTCCCCTGGGCATGTTGACTACGTGTTACTGAGCCGTATGCCACATATTGCTATGTTGACTCGCATGGCTTAGTCCCACTCTGATAGCAGTCGGGTCCGGCAGGATCAACCGGAGTCAAATAAAGTAAATAATGGCTGTAGAATTATTATTTACTTTATTATAAATCGTCGGTTGATTCTCACATAAACAAACTAACTTTTTTTAGGGGTTGTTTGTTTATTTTATATATAAATATCGTCCATTTCTCCTCTTCTGTTATCTTCTTCCCCATCTCAGGAAAGAATAGATCGAAAAATTGAAAGGACGTTTATTGAGTTTCTTTCTTTATTGTTATTCTATTTCAGATTAACAATAAAGAGAAAGAGTACGATCGAAAAACTAGATTTGTATGTTGTTTTTTTTTTACAAATAATAAAATCACACATTAGCTAGATTTGTTCTATAGGATCATCTTTAATGCAATTATAATAGCATTATAGTGATCTATACTTCGATATCATCTATCTGATCATTCCCATGTCAGATTCAATCCATCAGGTCAGCACTGATTTTTTTGATCGAATCTCCAATACGTTATGATGAATCTATTTAGATGTATTTTAATGCTCGATCCTTATAGGATCGACTTCATACCGAAATACTCATGATTCTATGATTACTGTAAAGAGCGCACCTGGAGGTCTGTAAATCACATTGTGGCACTTGCCAACTTCATTACCGACGCCGCCTTTTGTCTTGGATGCGTTCATAAGTGTTTAGTTAAATGATAATATTAACTTTAGGGTTGCAAGATTTATCAAAAAGATTTTTCCATGTACAATTCAATCCCAATCACACTTACTGCATCAAAATCAGTACCTTGACATCTATACACGAGCTAAATATAGCAGCCATGATTGTGTACAAGAACCACCATGTAGAGTTAATCATGTCTTCATTTGGTAAAACTCAAAAAAAATATCTACCAAATTAAACTAGTTTCATTATAATTGAAATTTAGAATATGACTAAGGAATCGGGATAAAAAAGCTGGATTCCTTGGGAAGTATGATTTAACCTCTTTAGATATCTGAGAATATCTTATTACTCGAAACTATTTTATCCCAATCATCATATGGAATTCCAAAGTCTTCAAAATGTTATCATGTCAAATTTAATATGCTAAATTGATATCCAACAAATTAATTTTTAAAAGGCAGAATAAAATAAACAATAGTGCAGCAAGCAAATTTGGCATCAGATAAGAAAGATGAATATTTTTCAAAGAAACTACCCGAAGATATACCGTCCTTGCTTCTTTCATCCTTCTATGTAGGGGAAAAAAAATCTGTTTTCTTAAAGTTTTATAATCCTGCTGACTCACAAATTTATTTTTGGAGCGAGTATTTTATAGGCAATACTAGTTCAAAGAAGCATCAACCTTACTGTTTTGTTAAAAAAAAATTTGAAGTTGAAGCAAAGAGTGTTGTAAATCAAGAATCATCCAAATTTCGAATTCAAGTAGTGAAAAAAGTAGATGATATTGTAGATGAAGAAATAGAGGTACTCAAAATTTTGGCACCCGACCCTCTCTCAATCGGGGGTACAGATAATAGTTTTAGGGAGAGAGTTACTTCTTGGGAAGCAGATATAAAGTATCATGAAAGCTATCTCTATGATTTAGGATTAATTCCGGGGGCTTTTTATAAAAGAATCGGCAATGACTTGATATTTCACGAATTCCCAATGCCAAAAAAGGTAGATCAATATTTAGAGAGCTTGTTTACCTCTAACAAATTCCAGAACAATTTCAGTAGCAATGAGTATGACAAGTTTTTGCTGAAATGGTCACGTTTACTGAATCAACCCATACCTGATATTAAGAGAATTGCCATAGACATAGAAGTTGATTCTGAGGAGGGAAGAATGCCAACTGCACGAGACCATGATCGCCTAATAACGGCAATCGGCTTGTCTGCATCTGATGGGTTCAAAAAAGTTTATGTTCTAAAAAGGGAGGAAAATATAGATCCAAAAACATTAGACCCCGACATAGTACTTTGTAACTCTGAAAAAGAGATGCTTTTGTTAGCTTTTGATGTATTAAGTAAATATCCGGTTGTGTTAACATACAATGGCGATGATTTTGATATGCCTTATTTATATGCAAGGTCTCAAGACCCTGCGATTGATCCTGCAGATAGGAAGCCAATTGATAAAGAACAGGTGCCCATTCTGGTAAAAAGAGAATCATTTATGAAAAGAGGAATACAAGCAGATCCAGTCACGATCAAGTCAGGAATTCATATTGATCTTTTTAGGACATTTCAGAATAAATCCGTGCAAAACTACGCCTTTAGTCATAAATATTCAGAATTCACTTTGAGAGCCATATGTGAGGCACTGTTAGAGGATACAAAAATCGAATTTGAGGGAAGTATTAGCGATCTTTCCTTAGAAAAACTTGCAGAATATTGTCTTAAAGATGCTGAACTAACTTTCAGATTGAGCGCCTTTAACGATAATTTGCTCATGAAACTAATAATAATTATTTCTAGAATCTCTAGAATGTCTATTGAAGATATTACAAGATTTGGGGTGAATCAATGGATTCGGTCATTAATGTTTTTTGAACATCGACAACAGAACATACTTATACCAAGAAGAGATGAGTTACTTCAAAAAGGATCTTCATCAACCACTGCAATAATTAAAGAGAAAAAATATCGAGGTGGATTAGTCGTTGAACCCGAACTTGGAATTCACTTTAACGTAGTTGTGGTGGATTTTGCAAGTTTGTATCCTAGCATTATTAAGGTACACAATTTGTCTTATGAAACAGTAAATTGTCCTCACAACACGTGCAAAGATGACCCGCTTAATCATATCGAGGGAACAACCCATTGGATATGTAGGAAGAAAAGGGGGATGACTTCAATTCTAATTGGTACTTTGCGTGATTTACGGGTAAATTACTATAAACATCTATCCAAAGATGCCAGTCTTGGTAAAGATGATAAACAACTTTATGGTGTTGTGAGCCAAGCAATTAAAGTAATTTTAAATGCCACATATGGAGTCATGGGAGCAGAGATATTTCCACTCTATTGCCTGCCTGTCGCAGAAGCTACTGCCGCCATTGGGAGAACTACTACGACCAGAACGATAAACAAATGCAATGAGAATCATATCAAGGTAATATATGGAGATACCGACTCGTTATTTTTGAAAAATCCTAATACTGATAGCCTGAATACGATTTCTAATTGGGCCAAATCTGAACTGGGAGTTGATTTGGAAATAGACAAGCGTTATCGGTATGTTGTATTTAGTGATCTAAAGAAAAATTATTTGGGTGTACTTGAAGACGGGACTGTCGATGTCAAGGGGTTAACTGGAAAAAAATCTCATACCCCACCGTTTATTAGAAACGCATTTTATGAGATACTGAATGTGTTAAAAGATATCTTTACGGAGAAGGACTTTACCAATGCTAAAACTAGAATAAAAAAAATAGTTCATTCTCTTGCAGAAGACCTAGAGAAGAAAAGTATTCCTTTATCTGATTTAAGTTTTAATGTAATGATAAATAAGTCTCCAGAAAAATACGGGATCAAATTTCAAGAAAATAGAAATCATCGCGCCATTTCTTTAGATGGTAAAGATAAGAATATAGAAAGCATAAAGGGGATCCCTCAGCATATAAAGGCCGCAAAACAACTTGTTGAATTAGGACGACAACTCAAAGCTGGCGATATTATTTCCTATGTTAAAACAAGGACTATTGAAGGAGTAAAACCCGTTGAATTAGCTAACAAAATGGATATAGATACTGAGAAATACCTTGATACAATGGAATCTACCTTCGATCAAATCTTATCATCACTAAATTTGAATTTTAAATCTATAATTGGAAAGCCTAGACAATCCAATCTTGATGAGTTGTTTTGGACTTGAATATGTTTCAAAATAATTCTTATAACATATTATTTGAATAAACATGAATAAAATCTCTTATTTAGAAAACTTCTTTATTCCTCCAGAGAAAACAGTCGCAGGGCACACATTTTGTGATATTCCTATCCCTATTACATTTGATGCTTCGAAAATATGTATAGTAGGAATCCCAATAGATATAACAACTACATTTGGAAAAACAGCATCTTTTGGCCCTGAAGCAATTCGAACCACTTCCGCAAAACAAATCGAAACACTTGTTTTTGAGGAGGACGTTGAGATTTATGAGAAGGCATTGATTTATGATATTGGTGATGTCAATTTTGGGAAACTTAAGGACGGTAAGATTAGCGATATTAAGGAAATTAGTAAATTTTGGGTAGAGTTTGACGGCAAGTTGTCTTCAGTGTTAAGAATCATAGTGGATTCAAACAAAATACCTGTTATCCTAGGTGGTGAACATACAATTACATATACTATTTATAAGGAACTATCTGAAACACATCCACTATTAATCCATTTTGATGCTCATCGTGACATGAAATCGATTTACCAAGGTATGTCGATGTGTCATACAACTCCATTTTATCATCTGATTAGGGAAGGTTATCTTAGAGGGAACGATTTGGTCCAAATCGGCATAAGGCAAGGAGATAGGGAAGAGAATAAATTCGCAATTGACAGTGGCGTTATTACTTTTGACGCATGGGATTGCAACAGTTCTCTGGAGAAGGTCGTACAGTGGTTAAAAACAAACACCTACAAACGAGACATTTACATTTCATTTGATATCGATGTGTACGATATATGTTATTTACCTTGCACTGGAACACCAGAACCATTCGGATTAAATCCCTTTCAAATATCAGAGCTTGTCAATAGCATAAGCGATACAGCAAGATTAGTTGGAGTCGATTTTGTTGAAACTGGTTTAAAGAACAATGATTATAGAGAAGGGGCGTTGGCAACCCAAACTCTACTAAGGATTTTGTCTAGACCATACATGTCCAATCTTTGAATACTGTATAACCACGAGAACAAATTTCCTAAGAAGCAATTTTTGGTCTCTTTGAGAGGAATTCAGGCAAATTGATGGGAAGGTCGGGCTTACCTTTCATTGGTTCTTTAATTATATCTATCAATTCATCTATGTTTGTAGAATAACTCAATTTTTTTAACCTATCCCGGATTGAAATTGAATTAGTGGCAACTTCTTTCTCACCGATTATTATAGTATAATGAATCCATTCAGTTTCCGCATCTCTAATCTTTTTGGATAGAGTATCCTCCCTATCGTCTATATCCGCGCGAATAGAATTAATTTTCAGTTGCTTTAGTAGTTCAACACATTTAGGGATAAAATCGTCTCTCACGGGAATTAATCTCACTTGGGTATTCATTAGCCATATTGGTAAATATGGTGTTTTTCCTTCTTTCATCATCTTGGCAGATTTTTCGAGCAATGCAAAAATGACCCGCTCAATAGCTCCGCTAGGTGAATTATGCAAAATTATGGGATTTTTCTTATTGCCTGACTCATCTATGAAGGTAATGCCGTATCGTTCCCCATTTTCAATATCAATTTGATCTGTAGCTAGAGCAGACGCTTTGCCAGAGTTATCTAGAAAATTGAACTCCCATTTTAATACAAAATAAAAGAATCTATCGTCCCACATCTCCACGAGAACTGGCTTACCAATCTTCGTTACTAAACTTTGAACAAACTCTTTGTTATTAGTATAAAATTCATTGGTAAATCTTATGGCCATCTCTAAATCTTTTTCAATAGAGATTCCAATTTCTTCCATCACAGAAATAGATAAATCAAGTCGTTTCAAAAATTCAATTTTGGCCTGATCAATATCTTTACAAAATGCATGACAATCAGGCATACTAAATGCACGCAACCGCCTTAATCCAACCAGTTCTCCACTCTTTTCCCTTCTGAAACTATATCTGGTTAGTTCGTATAGTTTAAGTGGCAAATTCTTATATGATATCTGAAAGTCTTTAGTCATTAGGAATTGGCCAAAACAGGCGGCAAATCTCAAAAACAAATCTTTCTGATCTGATTTAATATTGTACTGTCTTGCGGGAAAGCGATTGAAGTAACTCTCCATCGATGGATGGTGGGAATCATACATTATTGGTGTTTCTACTTCTAATCCACCATATTGAGAGACTTTTTTGGTCACGAACTGTTCTAGTAACGATTTTAGCAATCGGCCTTTTGGATAAAATCTCATGTTCCCAGAATCAGAGGCCGGCTCATAATCGGCTATACCCAATTTTCGCATCAACTTAACGTGAGGGGGTTGATCTTCCACTGTTCTTTTTCGAAATATTTCATATTTGAACAAATTCTCTAGATTGATTTCGGATTTTTTAAATTTATAGTCATTGTAGGGGATCAAATCCCCGTCAACAGTTAGGACATTCCAATTTGATTTTAGATCCTTCTCAGCAGCTAGTGCACTAGAGAATGATCCTTCGCTTTCATTAATGTCTAATTTTGAAGTAGCAATATCAACCAAAGTATTTGCCTGTTTCTCAGGATTTTTTTTAACAATATGTCTTGAATTTTCCGATAATGGGTGCCCCTTTATCTTGATCCCAAGTTCTTTTGTCCATCCAAATGGAGCTCTTTTAACCACGATGGTATCCGTACGAGCCCTTAAGGCATTTTCTAACTGAATCATTAATTTATATGCACTTTTTGGCGGTTCTAAAGTCGAACTAAGATGTGCATATGGATAAATTAAAACAGAGTTACACTTAATTTTCTTAAGATATTCTAAAGTTTCCTTTACAAAGTCTTCAATTAGAGTTTCATCATCTCCATGCTCTATCGATGTTAATATAACAACCGTATCTTCTATTCGTTCCTTCTCATTTTTTAATAAAGGTTCAGCGTCATCTATTTCCTTTTTGACAGGCAAATATTCTACAAAATCTACATGTAACTGTAATATTCGCATATTTACTAACTAAAATATTTAGTTTGATATATTCCATACCTATTTGAAAACAAATGAAATGTTTTTGTTTCAGAATTGATGCTGATAAGATGTGGGAATAGTGGATTTCACCTTGGCGTGTTCGAATGATGATTCTCAGGAATACTGTACATACGATAATCCGATTTCTGAATTGCATGATCAATTAGATTACTCACTCATGTTTGTCGTCTCCAAAGTATCTGAATTATCGAAAGCAAAGAGCTTCACTCATATCGAAGAGCTTATAGAAAGAGTAATTGCTCACGAAACAATCCACGTCGTTATTTTGGAATTGGAAGGGAGGGATTCATCTGATAAATTGGATGATCTTGAAATATCTGTTACATTTGGAACTGGAAGGACACATTTGATTAGGATGAATTTTTTGGGATACGCGAGTGATAATACTGGCTTAGTAACTGCTACTCTGTAAAATCTGTGATTTTGTAATTCTTGTGTTGCTGGATTGTCTTGATAATCTCCTTCTTAACGTTGATCTTTAGATTCAATGATGAAAGTTCTTTCATAAATATTACCTCGTCCTTCAAAAGATACTGTCCATCCTTGAATATCTGATTATAAATCAACTTTTGATGAATGGATTGTAGCTTCCTTAAATTATTATACAATTTGGTAATATTAATTTGACATTCTGCTTTTTCCAGCGTCCGGATCAGATTCATCTTATTTACGTTTAACAAGCTGTCTGAATACACTCGGTCGTGTCTATTTATTACCGCGAATCCATCAGTTTCACTAAAATATCCTATCAAAGTCGAAGGTAATATTCTTGATAACCCGTTTTTTATTATTTTTGAAGAGTGTTTATTGTCTAATATTACTATAGAACGACCAAATGAGAGGATTGCCTCAATTACTTGATTAGCTAGCCTCTCATCAAGTTTGTCTTTATCTGATTTAATTTCGATAGGATATAGAGTAATTTTTTCAATATTCATTTTGTAACTTTCTGATATTGTTTTTAGTAACGTTGACCTGGCAAAAATATTCTTTAAATCGTCATCCATCTCAATTGTACTATTTTTAATATCCTTTCTTTTGATATTTTTTGTTTTACATGCTGCCAATATTAAATCAAATTTTCTATTTAGAGCTTCATTTTTGATTTCAATATATTTTTCATAGTGGTTTGAACTATTTCCAAAAAAGCCGTTTGTGGGATTTAGGTTTAGAAAATCCAGGAACCGATCTTTTAGTTGAATTTCATTCATGCTGTAAAGTTGCTATTCAAAACATAACTTTCAATTTGGGACCTTGCAAACAGCCTTCAAACCTTTGACAAAAATGTCTAATTCTGACATCATCTTATTGCGATCGTGCTCATTTTTTCTAATTATGTCGATAAGGGAGCTTCCTACAATAATGCCATCTGCTCCAGCCTCAATCATTCTCTGTCCATCTTTGGGAGTGCTAATCCCAAAGCCTACTGCTAAGTGTTTCCTATATGAAGAAACAATGGCTTTCGAACGGGATATAGATTCGAAGGTATATTTTTCAAATTTGTTTCTCGATCCGGTGATTCCAAAAACCGATACCATATAGACAAAACCAGTAGACAGGGCGGATATCCTCCTTAATCTCTTGGTACTTGTGTTAGGGGAGATCAGGAAAACAGTTGTAAGGTCCAATTTGTTTGTTATTCTTAAATAATCATCAGCTTCTTCAAAATTCAAATCTGGTACTATGAAACCATCTATCTCACAGTTTTTAGACTGGATTAAGAATTTTTCTAATTCATTAGAATAAAGTATATTTGAATATGTCATTAATAGCAGCGGAGTTTCTTTATGTCTTTGCTTGATTGATTTCACCAAATTTAAGCAGTCTTTTGGAACAATCCCAGAATTGAGAGTCTTCAAGAACGCCTCTTGGATAATAGGGCCATCTGCCATCGGGTCAGAAAAGGGTACTCCTATTTCAATAATATCAACTCCAGATTGGATCAATTGTTCGATTATCTCTCTAGAAAGTTCCAGTGTAGGATATCCTCCGACAACATAACCAATCAATGCCTTTTCATTCTTTTGTATTAAATCATTGAAAGTTCGAGTAATTTTATTTTCAATTTTCAAGTACGACCAATTCCTTTTGATTGGGTGTTCTTTTGAACACCTTCTTCTGAGATGGAGAGATAATCCCTTACTATTTGCAAATCTTTGTCACCTCTACCGGATACGGTTATTACAACATTTTCATCCTTCTTGAAATTCTTAGCATTTTTCATGATATACGCAATTGCGTGCGCCGACTCCAATGCAGGAATTATTCCTTCAAGTTTTGACAATAGTACAAAGGCTTTAACCGCTTCTTTGTCAGTTACGGAAGGATAAGTGGCGCGATCAGTATCCATTAAATTTGCATGCTCAGGTCCGATTCCAGGATAATCAAGTCCAGCAGAAATGCTGTGTGCCTCGCTTATTTGTCCATTTTCATCCTGTAAAAAGTAACTTTTCATTCCATGGAAGATCCCCATTCTTCCCTTTGACAACGTGGCAGCATGGAACCGTGTTCGAATTCCCTGTCCTCCAGCTTCTACTCCTATCAGTTTAACTTTCTTATCATTAACAAAAGGGTAAAATGATCCAATAGCGTTACTCCCGCCACCAACACATGCTATCACCGCATCAGGCAATTTTCCAGTTAGTTTTTGTATTTGTTCCTTTATCTCCTTACCTATCACACTTTGGAAATCTCTTACCATTGTAGGGAATGGATGAGGTCCCATAACAGAACCAATTAAATAATGTGTATCGCGTACATTCGCAATCCAATCTCTCAGTGCTTCATTTATAGCATCCTTCAGTGTTTTTGACCCAGAATGTACCGAGTGCACTTTTGAATTCAATAAATTCATCCTGAAAACATTGAGTTGCTGTCTTTCTACATCCTTTGCGCCCATATAAATTTCTGATTTGAGATTGAAAACTGCTGATGCTATTGATGTTGCCACTCCATGTTGCCCAGCCCCTGTTTCGGCAATTATTCTGGTCTTGCCCATTTTTTTAGCAATTAAAGCCTGTCCTAAAGTATTGTTTATCTTATGAGCTCCGCTATGGAGGAGATCTTCTCTTTTTAAATAAATTCTTGGGCCTCCAAGTTGATTGGTCAAATTATTAGCATAATAGAGGGGAGTTGACCTGCCCGCAAAGTTTATCAATAAACCGTTTAGTTCGCGTTGAAAAGACTTGTCTACTTTCAATCTCTGGTACCATTTGTCCAAATCTTCTAAGGCTGGAATCAATGTCTCTGGAACATATCTTCCTCCATATGTTCCAAATTTTCCTAAATCAGTGTTATTTTTCAAATATATAGAAATGAAATTAGTCAGTTGCTACATAATACTTTATCGATTAAAACTAGCTCTCGACTAATTCTCTTATTTTTTGGCCCATCTCTTTAGATTTCTCCATTAAAGTTGTCCCAATCAAAAATGCATCTGCTCCTGCACTCTTTAGCTTTATGATATCCTTTGGGCCCTTTATACCACTTTCTGAAATCACAATATTGTTACTTTTGGAATTTTCGGATAATATCCGAACTGTCGTGTCCAAATCTACATCTAGTGTACTTAAGTTCCTGTTATTGATACCAATTAGGCTAAAGGGTTTTTTTGATTTACTATTACTCTTTACAGCCTCACTAAACTCAATTTCATCATGAGTCTCTAAGATCACTTCCAGACCGATTTTCTTTGCATACTCGGCCAATGTATCTAGGCTTCCCTCAGTCAAGTTGCTGTCAAAGATTGTCTTTATTAGCAAAATGGAATCGGCCCCGGCTTTTTTTGCAGCTTTGATTTGAACGTCACTTACCATTATGTCTTTCATCAGAATTGGCACAGTAACATGCTTCCTTGCTCTCAAAATATTGCCTATTGATCCATTAAACAAGTATGGCTGAGCTAAAATCGATATACCGATAGCTCCAGCATTTTCCATTGTCGTAGCGATTTCCTCGACATTCATATCATTATAGTCTACTAATGTTCCCTTTGACGGGGATGCATACTTTATCTCGGTTAGGATTGGATTCTGCTTGCATTTAAGAATGTTATTCTGCATGCTCAAACAAGTATGATTGCTATAGTCGCGCTCTCCATAAATTTCGTACATTCCATCGTCAATAGCTTTAAAAGAGTTCTTCACGAGTGTTTTTAGCATGGATTTCGTGCTGGAAAATCTAAGATTATTTGTTGTCATCTTGGTGGGTTAAATTAATGTGGTAGAAATGGTTTACAACCTTTTAACTATAGAAATTGATATATCTATCTTTTATTTTAGTCTCTTTCTGATTCTTCATCACACCAATCAAGATATCAATGCAGGTATTTTCAGTAATTTCACCAAATGCAACTTGGGTGGAGAGAGTTTTCAAATCAAGGTGACTTTCAATGAATGCACTCTTACTTGATAATATTTCTGATTTTTGTATCATTTTTTTCAATCTCAAACTGTGATAATTTATGTGAATTTCGTTTGCTTCTTCATAGTCTACACCATACATATCTGAAATTTTTAAGTTGAGGTTTTTTTCCTTCTCTTTGACTATATCCTCATGTAAAGCATCTATGGCACTCTTCCCTTTAATGGGCTCCCTATTATCAATACCATTTTTGTCATTATCTTTGCCAAAGACATTGTCATTATTTTCAAAAGAATTCATGATGATATACTTATTATATGTGAGATACCATAATAAAACTTTTCATCTTAGTAACATTAATTTTCGCTAAAATAATAATAAACACTTAATTAACATAGATTCAATCTACATTTTCTATAAAGCAATTATGACCAATTCTCCAAAATTTATATTTGTAACTGGGGGAGTAATGTCTGGCTTAGGGAAAGGAATCGTAGCTTCATCTATCGCCAAATTATTACAACTTTGTGGGTTGAAAGTGACTTGCATAAAAATAGATCCTTATTTGAATTATGATGCAGGAACAATGAATCCTCTCACTCACGGTGAGGTGTTTGTTACTGATGATGGGGGTGAATGTGACATGGACATTGGAAACTACGAGCGTTTTCTCAATACGAGTTTAAAATCGAGCCACAATTTGACTGCCGGGCGAATTTTTTCAAATGTGATAGGATTAGAGAGGCAAGGAAAATACCTTGGCCAGTGTGTACAAATAATTCCACACGTTACGGATGAAATAAAAAAACAGTTGAGAAAGATATCCACAGAAGAGAATCTAGAAATTATGGTCGTAGAATGTGGGGGAACGGTTGGAGATATTGAAAGCTTACCTTTTTTGGAAGCATTAAGACAGATGGAGTTGGAAGACGGGTATACAAATACTTTCTTTGTTCACGTAACTTTGGCCCCTGTTCTGGACGCTGTAGGCGAGCAAAAAACAAAGCCTACCCAACATAGCGTACAGGAATTGCGCAGGATAGGCATACAACCTGACTTATTGGCAGTGAGGTGTAGAACTCCATTAACCAAAGAAACGATTAGAAAAATTTCACTTTTTGCTAGTATTCCGACGGATTGTGTAATGTCTAGTCATGATGCACCTTCAATTTATTCTGTTCCAAGAATATTGTATGATCAGGGGATTACGAAAGTAATTTCAAAGAGTTTGAATTTAGATTTATCACCAAGAATTTTGAAATGGAATAAGATTGCCAACTCTTTTCTAAAATTCAATGGGAGTGTGAAAATAGCAATAATTGGAAAATACGTAGAATTGAAAGACAGCTATGTAAGCGTATCACAGGCGGTACTACATGCTGGTGCTAAATTCGCCAAGGAAATAATTATAGATTGGATAGATTCTGAAAAGTTGGAATTCCCTGGTTCTAACAAACATGGTACAAATACTAATTTAAAGATTCTTGAATGCTTAAGGGAATTTAATGGTATTTTGGTTCCCGGAGGATTCGGAAGTAGGGGTAGCGAAGGTATAATTAATTCATGCAATTTTGCAAGGGTCAATGGTGTTCCTTTTTTAGGGATTTGCTTTGGCTTTCAACTGGCAATAGTTGAGTTTGCTAGAAATGTGTGTAAACTAACGGGTGCAAATTCAACAGAAATCAATCCGGAGACTAACAACCCAGTGGTTCTATATATGCCCGAACAAAAACAAATCAAAGCGATGGGAGGTACGATGAGATTAGGGCTTCACAATATTCAAATTGAACCTGGTTCTATTGCTTCAAAAATATATCGAAAAAACATTGTTCAAAAGCGCCATAGACACAGGTATGAGTTTAATCAAAAGTATAGAGATCTGGTAGAAAACAAAGGAATGAAATTTACTGGGTCATCAGATGCAGGAAAAAGGATCGAAATTTTAGAAATACCTAGTCATAAGTTCTTCCTAGGTATTCAGTATCATGGTGAATTTCACAGTCGACCAGGGTTTCCAGAACCTGCATTTGAAAATTTTATAAGAGCAACTCTTGAAAATAAGAAATAACTAAAAATCTTAGATCCTAGATTTTTAGTTCATAAATTTTTTGGCGGGCATCTCTGAGAGATATTTTCTTTTTTACATACCCTCTATTTAACAGGTGAGATAATGATAACCTAATTGTTCTCTCTGGTAACATTGTCTTATTAATTAAATCCTTTTGGGTCATGGCGCCTTCATACTCTAGTGTTTTTAGAATTAGTTTAGCACTTGGTGGCATACGTAAAAGATCTTCAGCGTACTTTACCTTTTTCTCTATTATTCTGGTGGCTGAATAATTGTTATTAAGCGTAATTAACCTAGCAGGAAATTCATGTTTGTTGCATTGTAATTTATCTGTAATCTTTACACGGGATGTTCCATCCAATATTACCTCACAATGGTGACTCGACGTAATGTCTACTATCTCTACAAAACTTTCATCTGACACAATTAGAGGCCTTCTAGTATTGTCCAATGAGTTGACAGATACCACTACAACAACATGTGAATTTTGGAGAACAATTGGACCACCTGCTGACATAGCATATGCGGTGGATCCGATAGGCGTAGCAATAATTACTCCATCACTGTTATCATGCCAAATATCTTTATTGTTTATCCTGAGAAAATGTTCCATCAGGATGGCACTTTTGTTCGAAAAAATTGCTACGTCATTGAGTACAGGTTCTATTTCTTTCCCATCAACCTTAACTGCTAGTCTTTCTTCCTCTCTTATTTCGTAATTACCGGACTTTAGTGAATCCTTTATCGAATCAATACCTTTGACGTCGATCTGGGCAAGAAAACCGGTAGAATTCGATTCATAAAGTCCCAAAACAGGAGCCGACTGCACCGATGTCTTGTGAAAATAATTAAGGATACCACGGTCACCGCCGGGTACCAATACCATATCAACGTCCTTGGCAACATCTTGGTTTGAACTATTCATGATCTGCGTGTGTATGTGTGATTCTTCTAGTGTTTTTACCACTTGGCTTAACATCGTTGAATCTTTACCGGTAAATCCTGACAAAGCAATTCGCATTATAATGAATCTTTGTTTGATTAAGGTAATTTAATAAAGTTTGTTTTTATTTCCAATTTTATCTTCTAATCAACGACCTTAAAATTTATAGTATTATAGAAATAAGACGCAAACCTCTCAATTGAATTCATTCTTTCTGGAACTTTTTGAACTCCCTTCCTTTTTGATTCCAGCGAAGAAATCACGGATCCCGCTCCAAAACAAATCGCCCAAAGCGGGTCTCGTTCTTTTAAATAAGCGCATGTGAATCCAGTAGCAAGAATGTCACCAAGGCCCGTATGATCAGGGCTATCAATTTTTTTAAACTTAATTGTATATACAATATTCTTATGCAAAAAAATAATGCTATTACTACCAGTTGATATTATAAATTCAAGACCAAATTTGTCTCGTAACTTTATCATTCCCTCAATTGAATTAGTTCCTCCGGTAAGAGCCGATAATTCCTCCGGGTCAGCTTTTATGGCCGTCACTCCTTTAAGATCTAAATCAATACTTTTCCTGTTTAGGATTAACCCTTCATTGTTTTTATATCGTAGAAATCCTTGCGGATCAACCATTATGAATTTATCCCCGTAATTTTCCACCACTTTGCGGAGAGTGTCTTGAGAAATTTCTTCAAATATGGGACTCAATAAGAACGCATCACTATCCACAAAATCATTCGCATTAATCTGCGAACAACTTGACAAGAGGAAAAGCTGGCGTCCACTACCCCCATTCAAAATAAGCCTAAATTTTGTTGTAGGGTTTGACTTGTCAATTTGATTTTCGGTTACAACTACGTTGCAATCTCTCAGCAGTTGTAATTTTGGCACAATATCGTTTCCAACTCTAGTAGCAGCAAAAGTATTAAAGTTGAATGTTTTTGCTAATAGAGATCCATAGCAAACTGGTCCTCCCAGACTTTCAGTCTTTTCACCCTCTAGATCTATAATTTCATCTAGGGCCACATGAGAAGCAATGCAGATTTTCATGAATTTTATCTTTCTTAGTTCAAAATTTTAAAGCAACATAATAAGGTTATCATAAGATTTAAAGGATAGAAATAGTTTCAAAATTATTGGATGCCTAAGAAAAGAACCAGCAGGGGAAGAACGAAAGGTGGAAAAGGAAGTTCAGGAACCGTTCATTGCAGTCAATGCGGTGCGATGGTGCCCAGAGATAAAGCAAAGAAAATAACAGGAAGAATCACCCTGGTAGAGCCTCAGTTAGCTAAAGAATTGAAAGCACAAGGTGCTTATATTGCCCCTTCAACAGATGTCAAATTTTATTGTGTTTCCTGCGCAGTACACCGAGGTATAGTAAAAGTAAGATCGGAAAACGATAGACGAAACTCAGGAAAATTAGGCTAGATAATTTTTTTAATACTATAGAGTCTTATTTGTATATTTTAATGAAGAGTGTTTACCAATTAGCAAGTTTCATTGCTTCGGTAATATTTACTTGATTTTTTAAAATAAAAAAATTTTGTTTTTATTGGCTATTTTCAGGTTTCTTATCGTCTTGAGTAGATGAGCTAGATGTTGTATCGTTTTTGCCACTATCAGTTTCACTAGATGAGCTAGATGTTGTATCGTTTTTGCCACTATCAGTAATTTTCTTTGTAAATTTCTTATAAATCTCATCCTCACCTTCTTGCTCAAGACCAAAAATAATATCAGCAAGATTTCTTCCTGTTTCGTTTGGATCAGTCTGATCTAAATATTGAGCTTTTGTAGTTGTTGTTGATGATGATGGTGGAGGTGGGGCTTTTGTAGTTGTTGTTGATGATGATGGTGGAGGTGATGTTGTAGTTGTTGTTGATGATGATGGTGGAGGTGATGTTGTAGTTGTTGTTGATGATGATGGTGGAGGTGATGTTGTTGTGGTTGATGATGATGGTGGTGGAGGTGGGGCTTTTGTAGTTGTTGTTGTGGTTGATGATGACTTGGAAGTTTTGTCTGGAGTTGTCATTTTCTTATTATCGGGTTTTTCTAAATAATCATTAACATTCTTGGTGATTTTTGATAATGAAGTTGGTGGTTCATTAATTCTGGATGTAATAGTACCAGATGAAGCCTCATATTCATGGTTTCTGCTGGACATATCTTTGAATGTTTGTACTGAAAACAGAGGTGTCCCGAACTTTGTAGAGACTATTTTTAATCTCTCAAGTACAGTTACAGCTGCTAAGATTGAAATAATCCATAGGGCTACAGATATGTTTTCTTGGAACGGTATAAAACCAAGAACCACAATGATGATTATTCTTTCGGCTCTCTCTGCAATGCCTTTTCCTTTTAGGTCTACGCCTAACCCTTCACCTCGGGCTCTTGTATAGCTAACTAACAATGAAAGCGAAAGAGCAATTAGAACAAGCACTGGGTTTGTAAAACTGCCTATTAGGATACCTGTAAATATGATTATTTCAGATACCTTGTCCAAAACTGAATCGAGATATCCACCTAATGCCGAAGTTCTCTTTGTTACCCGGGCAACCGCTCCGTCTACGACATCAAAGAAGCCTGCTAAAAGTAGGAATAAACTACCTAAGAATGTAGCAGTATACCAATCCACTCCAATCGCAGGTGAATGTAAAGAAAACATAATAGCTGATATTATTGAAAGACCTAAACCTACCCATGTCCAGAAGCTCGGTCCAAAACCTAAACTTGCAAATCCTCTCCCTACCTTCTCAATTATAGGATCAAATCTATTTCTTAAGTTGTTAAGCACGTAATAATTTGACCCGTGTCGTAATATATAACCTTTTACTATTTTATATTCCGGCGTATATTCTACCCTTCCAATTTCTATTGATTCCAGAATTAAAATAATATAATATTATTGAGAAATTTATTTCGTGCTGAATGTATCTTAATTCTTTAATAATTTATGATTTGACTATGACTATATTTGTCCAACGAAAATAAGTCAAAAAATTTATCGTTTACACGCAACAAAGTAGTTATCATAGGACTTGGCCAACTTGGTCTTCCAGTTGCAAAATATGTTAAAGAACATGGTTTTGATACTTATGGATATGATATAAATCAAAAAACCATGCAATCAGCTGAAGCCAACTATGGAATAAAGCAAGCATCCAACTTTGGTGATTTTGACGTACTAATTATCTGTGTATCTACACATAGACCAGATGATATGTTTACACCACAAGTAGATGGTTTGATGTCTGTAGTTGAAAAGTTATCTAGAGAAGCTAAAACAGGCGCACTAATATCAATTGAAAGCACAATACCAAAAGGTACATCTAAAAAAGTATTTGAAAAAGTAGACCACAGACTACACGTTGTACATGCACCACATAGATGGTATGCATTAGAAGAAGAGGTTCACGGTGTTAATCAATTACGTATTGTAGGAGGTGTGAGCAACTGCTGCTTGCAACACGGTCTTAACTTTTATGATGGACGGGAAGTGGTATCCCAGACAACAGAAACAACAAAGGCTGAATTAACAGCTGGGATAAAAACTCTATCAATTCCAATGCATCCAGTATCGTCAGTTGAAGTAGCAGAACTAACAAAAATAGTAGAAAATGCTCATAGATATCTTCAAATAGCATTTGCAGAAGAGCTTTATCTCTATTGCAAGTCTAACAGTATCAGTTTTTCTGAATTACGTGAATCACTCAATACAAAATGGAATGTAGAAGTTCTAGAACCTAGGGATGGAATAGGAGGTCATTGTCTTCCCAAAGATACAAGAATGTTTATCAATTCATCTAACACAATAAGAAGCAAAATACTTCAAGCAGCCATGGAGATTGATGAGGACTATAGAGAATATTTCCAAAATGCTAAGGAACTTAATAAATCCTGTGAAGAAAAAGACTGTGAAATCATAAAAGCACTAAGATGAATTAACTAATGTTAAATGATGCAAAAAGTGAAAATATTCTAGTTTTTGGTGCTCATCCTGATGATTTGGAGATAGGAATGGGAGGAACCGTAGCAAAGCTATCTAGACTCGGTTATAAGGTGAAATTAGTAGTTGCCACTTTACCTAATTTTACTCAAAGTGATAAAAAAGACGAGAGGAGAATGGAAGCAGTAAGATCCTCAAAGGTAATGGGATGTCCTGAGCCAGACTTCCTAGACCTTCCTCCAGGAGAAATGACTCATAGCAGAAAACTAATTGGAATAATGGACAAGTACATGATTGATTATAAACCCGTAGCAGTATTTACTCAATGGATAGGCGATTCACATCAAGACCACCAAGCACTTACCAAATCTGTCATTTCAGGAAGCAGAGATACTACCGACTTGTATATGTATGAAACGACAATCCCAGGAGGAATCACAGAACAAGCATTTAGACCACAGTTATTCATAGATGTATCTGACTATATGGAACCAAAAAAATCAGCTCTAAAGTGCTTTGAATCTCAACAATTAAGATGTGGTCCGATTTGGATCGATGCAATAGAAGGTCGAGCTGCATTCAGGGGATACCAACTAAATTGCAAGTACGCTGAAGCCTTCGAAGTAATCCGAATTTCAAAGTGGTAATTTTTTACAATTTTTAAAAACTATTTGTAAATATTAGTAATGCTGTTAGAAATAGTCTACAATTGAAGAGTTTAATGTTTTGACAGATTTTTTTTGCAATAAGACTCTTTCATATTTTTTCTTATCAATGTAAGTTTCGTTCCAATATCTAAAACAAACAAGCGATTTATGATCCAGGGTTTTTATGTCTTCATTAAATAAAACATTTCTGACCATTATGTCAGGCTCATTTATTCCCGCCACTGTTCTCATTGGACCAGAGGCTGAAAATCGAGGATTAATTTCTATGATCTTGACCTTATTGTCATCCACATCTATTCGAGATTGAATATTTAGTGGGCCAAAAGTTCTTAATTTCTTTGCTATCTGATTGCATACTTTCGTAACTTTGGGATATTTGTCTATAAACGCCTTATAGGTTTGACCGTGTTTTAGAACTTTCTTAAGCGTTATCGTGGACATGATCTGATTTTTTTCCTTGCCTAGAGTCAACCCGGTCGTATATTCATTTGCATCACCTTTTAGATATTTCTGGATCATCGGTTTCCACCCTGTCTGAGTTATTGCCTTACAGGCAAATTCTAACTCTTCAATAGAGTTGACGATCTGAAATAGCTTCGAGCCAAATCCCTCTCGAGGTTTTACCACTAGTGGAAATCTATAGTCCTTCATAAAGTCGTATATCTCATGGTGCAAACAAGTTGGAATGAAATTCAGATTATTTTCTTGTAAAAATTCATTTGTCCTGTATTTATCTCGACACAATTCCACTACTTGTGGTTGACTCGTAATCACTATTGCACCGGTTTTCTCCTCAATAAGATCTTTATTTTTACATAATACAGGCAGTTCTACATCTGATCCTATAAACAGAACTTGAATTTTGTTTCTATTACACAAATTTACGATTGATTTTAAATATTCTTTAGCCGTTGGTTTTGGGATAAGGGAGAATTTGTGCGCCCTATATAGGCCGGAGGCCTCATAATTGATATCTGTTGCTAGGATTTTGTATTCATGTCCTTTAAGCCTCGAATACTTATTATGATATTTCAATGATTTGATTATGCCTTGTGCTACTATTCCACCGGCTGAGGTAACGACAATATTAATGGTTTTCATCGGACTAATAATTTTAAATGATTTATCAGTTTAGCAGCACTGGTTTAGTCAAATCATTATTATTAACCAAATTGTGAGACCATTCGTGCTCGATATGTTCCATCTCCATATTAACGGCATAATCGATTATACAAGATTTTAATTTCAATGCATTTTTAGATTTTTGAACGTTCTTTATGACTTCCTTAATTTTTCTTTGTTCTTGTTTATAGTAAAATAAATTGTTTAAGAGACCATGTAATTGTTCTTTATTCTTATAAATTTCATTTCGCCTAGATATCAGGGGTTCGATTTTTTTCCTCAACTCATCATTCTTATAATTGATATCAATGAAGAACTCAGACATACTAGATATATTGTTCTCCTCTAAATATTTTGATGCTTCTCTTTGGGCAATCCCTGTAAAAACATCGTTCCCTGCCCAGAGCATCATAGCGGGCAACCTTATCTGCATTTCATCAAAGACTTTCTTTCCTACAATCGTATATCCTATGCTACCACCAGTACCTGAGATATAGCCAGAAATAGCCAATTCTCTCGATAATAGAAGCAAGATTGGGATTGCTCGTGGAGAAACCATATCGATCTTGTTCTCTGGTATTGAGACCTTTCCATTCGTGCCAATTGATAATGATAAATTTTTCTTGCACGATATGCATTTACCGATTAGTACAATTTCTCCATTATCCTTCCTGCTTATTTTAGAGGAAGCCTTGCTGCCACAATCACAGTGTAACCATAAGGGAGAATGCTTATTTAGGTTGGCGCTTACCCCAGTATATATTCCATGTTCTCTAAAATAAGTTTCTGATATCTCTAATGATCTTAGATAATTTTCATTTTCAGATAAAAGGAAGTTGTATCCCCTTTGAAATACTCGAGAAAGATCTGATAGATTTACAAATAATGTTTTATAATTCCAAAAATTATTGGCGATCTTTGACATGATAATTGAATTGAATTCAGAATAATTATCAGCCAGTAAAAACGCATCCTCAACTATATTCCAGAACTTTTGGAATCTGTCATACAAACCCTTAACTTCAGACTTTGACAAATCCTTGTTATTTTTTATCCAATTGTATATCTGATTTTCCCAATAATTTATTAAGGAACGAGTCGGTGAGTCAGTCTTACTTGAGATCTTCCATCTTTTTGAATCGTTGATTGGATATCTTAAATCAAGTACTCCGGTGGCATTTCTTATACTAGGCAATTTTGCCACATGCATCCATTTATCATCCATAAAATCATGATCAACTATCAAAAACAGGGGAACGATAGTGTGATTTTCCCTTTTGGAGTGATTCGCAAGTGACTCTAATAATACTATTTTCTTAAACACCCCACTAAATGCAAATAAATTGGGCTGGTGAATTCCAACGATAATTTTTAATCTTTCATCTGATAAAGCATCAATTTGGTTTATTATCTTCTCATTAAGAGTTCCTGCCTTTGCGTGAAAATTTGCTGTAGCTTTTCTGAGAAGTTTACGATTTGAGCCAATAAATTCATCTGTTTTAGGTACTGGATTTTCGCTCAAAATATCAACTGCTTCGTCGAACTTTGACGGGATGGATTGTACAAACTTGCTAATATCTGAATCTGAAGAATTCAGATATCTGGAGAATATTGCACTTAATTTACTGTCACCGTCAATAGTGGCTACCGTATTACTTCCCAAACCTTTTAATCATTAATATCTATTTAAGTTTCTTTTTAACTATATCTTATTTCTCTTCTATAAGATTTACCAAATTCTTTATTCTATTAAAATTACCTATATCATTAATGGCATGTGCATCGCTACCTAGATGGAATTCTACACCGAATTCTTTAAAAATTTTCAAAAATTCTATGGGTGGCCGTACATATTTTGAATTAATTTCTATTTTTTTCCCATTAACTACTACCAATTCCGCTAAATTTCTTAATTCAGATTCATTTACTTTAAAATCAATCTCTGGAGCGAGATGCCCAATTACATCCACATTAGGATTTTTTATTGCATTAATTAACGCTCCGTACCATTTTTCCTTGGTGTATTTTGTGTGAAAACTAGCGATGATAAAATACTCGTTGTTTAAGTACTCTGCTGGGCAATCAACTTCACCGTCTGCTAATATCTTGGCCTCAAATCCTCTGAGGATCTTGATTTTAGTCTTTGGGATGTAGTAGTTTATTTCATCGATATACTTTTTCGTCCAATCAGAATTTTTTCGTACGTGCTCTGTAATAGCTATCCTTTCTAAGCCTACAGACTCTGATTTATCTATAATATTAGGTATGGTTAAATCCTTTGAAGAATGGTCATTATAGTTACAATGTATATGCAAATCTTCTTTCATGTTTAGCATCATAATTTTATCTGAAAAAGTTATGCAAATATATTTTATAATTTTTCTTAGTTAAAACGTTCAAAAATATTTATATCATTAACAAATTTAACTCTATTAAAAACGGATGCCCATTGCGTAGAAAAATATCCACAGTATTGATTCCCGGTGCTTCTGCACCTGCTGGAATAAATACGATAAAATCATTGAGATTATCAGATTTTAAGGGCAAAATATTATCTACGGACTCTAACAGTTTATCTGCAGGTTTTTATTTATCTGACTACTATGAGGTGATACCAGAAGCTGAAGCAGAAGATTATTTGGAAGTGCTGCTTAACATAATCGACAAATATAACATAGAAATTTTAATGCCATCGTCAGGTTACGATATTTTTCCATTCAGTGAATTCAAATCTAAATTGAAAAAACATGGGGTGATTCCCGTCGTGAGTGACCGAAAAATTTTGGAAATTTGTAGAGACAAGATATACACATTTAATCATTTGAACAAATTTTTCAATCTACCCTTTACCACGTTAGATCCAAATGAAATTGATACTTATCCGGTTATTGCAAAGCCTCGTTTTGGAAAGGGCAGTAGGGATGTAATTCAGGTAAACGATGAGCAAGAAAAAAAATACATTTGCTCTAAATTCCCAAATATGATCTACCAAGAATTTTTGCCAGGAGATGAATATACAATTGATGTCATGAGTGATCTGGACGGCGACCCGATAATATCTGTTCCACGTGTAAGGTTGCAGACAAAAAGTGGTATTTCAACAAAAGGTAAGATTATTCTTGATAAAGAATTAATTGAAGAATCCATGAGGATAGTGAAAAAACTTAAAATTATTGGACCCTCTTGCGTTCAAATGAAAAAAGACAAGACAGATCAATTCAAGTTGGTAGAAATAAATCCTCGGCTTGGCGGGGGTACAATTTTTACAACTTTGGCCGGTGCCAACTTCCCTAAAATGGTTTTGGATTTGGTCGAAGGAAAAAAAATAGATCCTCCAAAGATATCTGAAATTACTGTATTAAGATACTTTGAAGAAATTGTTTTGGATGAAAGAAACAAGATTAACTACAGCGGAAAAGACCTTCTAGCAAGTAATCCATGTCGTATATGATTGAAGAAATTGTTTTGGATGAAAGAAACAAGATTAACTACAGCGGAAAAGACCTTCTAGCGAGTTATGCATGTCGTACATGATTTTGTCTATTGCTCCTGTTGAATTTTGAAGTGTATCAATTTGAAAGTATTGGCCTGTAGCCTCTAGTATCTGGCAAGGCCACAATCCGGTCAGATTCATTAGTATAACACAGAAACCTATTGTCATTGCTAAAGCGACTATAACTACATCCGTATATTTAAATTCAATTTTTGATTTCAAACTTGTTCCCTTATTTAATTTGTTCTAGAAATTTGAAAGTGCACCCATCATCTCCAACCAGTTTTCTTAATGGTAATTGCAGCGTAAATTAAGAGCCAAGTATAAACATAGGTCGACAAAAGCTGGAAAAAAGGCCTATAGACCCAATTCTTGTCGCCTGGGTTTCTCAGTCTGAAATCAACACCATAAATCATCCCAGTAAACAATACTCCCGCAAACCAGACAATAGGAGTTATAAAGTCACCGGCAAGGGGCATAAATATGACAGTCGTCGCCACAATATAAGGCCTGATAAATTTCATTGAAGTTTGTAAATAGTATAAAAGTGCTACATAAAATGGCCTCTTCCAAAAAATACCTCCAGCAGCAAATAAACTTCTTATAAAACTCTTCCTCCATCTAACCTGTTGTTTTATTAATGAATCAAGTGTTGGTGGAACTCCAATATTTACCCTTATCCTTTGCGAATACAGAACCTTCCAATATCCGTGGACATCTTGATTAGATTCATCTAGACCATTCTCGTTCTCTAACATATTTTCGGACATAGAACTCTTGGCAGTACCCTCAGCGTTGAGGATTGGAATCTGGGCATATTGTTGGCTGGTTGATATGTTAGAAATCTTTGGAGGTCGAGTCGACAAAACATAGGCCGTCATTCTTCTATCTGTTGCAAATTTGAACTCCATACCTAGGAATCTGTCTCGTGCCCATAGAGGAATAAAATCTTGTATAGCAACCCGTCTATAGAAACTAAGTGATCCCGCACAACAACTAACGGAATAAAAAACGGTTTCCATCCCTTTTTGTGCCCTGCAAGCCCCATCGGCGTAGACGTCTTGCATTTTCTCAAGAAAGTGATCCCGAAATCCTCCAGTGTGTCTGTTTTTAACTCGTCCATGTCCAGTGAGGGCCCCTACTTGTTTATCTGAGTAAAAAATCTGCACAGCCTTTTCAGTTGCATCAGCAGCCATGTCACAATCACTATCCATGAAAGCGTAAATCTCGCCGCGCGCAATCTTGCTAGCGGCCTCTATAGCCTTTTTCTTTCCAAGGCTTTCCTTAAGATGTACTATTCTCAGGTTAACTGTTTTGTTTTTATCCTTAATCGTGTCTAGAATCTCACCAGTCTTATCCGTACTACCGTCGTCTATGACGATTATTTCCTTATTCTTATAAGTTTGGTCAATGCATGACTGTATACATGTACTAATGTCGGCTTCCTCATTTTTTACAGGGACTACAATAGATACCAGCGGTTTTTCGTTCTCAGGAATTACCTTATCGAAATTTTTAATGTATGGGTCTTTATACCGAAAATACGAAATTAATAAAATATTAAATAAAATAAATGAAGTTAAAATGCTGTAGATACCTACTCCCAGGTCTATCACATATATGGTCAAATAAATTTTAGTGAATAGAATTACCAGGACGGATGATAAGAGTAATACCCTAACAAACCATCTTTTATTATCCAATTCCTTTGTATTAATGAAATTAGTTGGATTACTCAAAGCCAAACATTAAATCAACTCGTCGATAGATTAGTTGAAATAAAGATGTTTATTACTTTTTTCATATTAGCTTCTTAGAATTGGTTATATGAGATTCTTATAGTAGAAAGATAAGCAACAGAAAAAGGATGATGTAAAAATAGTTCTAAGGTAATCAGAGTATTGTCTAATTCCATCTCAATCTTTCATTATCTCTGTCCTCCTTGGAAGATTTTTTCCAATCTTTGTAGTGATTCCTACATAAATATACGCGCTTTTTTGAATTATCAAAATCTAAATCTTGTGACATTTTAGCCTTTGCCAAACTCATTGATCTATCCGCAGTCTCTTCGCAACTTAAGACACTGCAGGTAATTCCCTTCTCTACCTTTCCCATTAAAAAGCAAAAGCCATTATAATATAATAAAGTTAATGGAAAATTTGACAGCAGCTTATAATGTAAAGTATTGAGCCACTGGATTATGTACGACTATAGCAGCAGTAGAGAATTCAGGATCAATTTGTCCACTTTCAGTTAGAGTCATTCCACTAATTGAAGGATTCAATAATTTCCATACCATGAAATGTTGGGTTATATCTGGACAACTTGGATAACCCCAACTGTACCTCAATCCACCTACCTTTAACCCCACTCTTCCTTGATTTTATAATTTACCCAATCTGCTAAAGCTTCAGTCGTTTCCACTGCCAACCCGTGTAGGTAGTAGGCATCAGTATAACGACCTTGTTTATTCCATTCATCTATTGTTTCAGCAACTTTATTTCCCATTGTTACTGACTGAAATGCAACTACATCATCGGATTCTGAATCAAAATAATCTGCAAGACATAAATGTGAAGAATTGCTAGACCTGGGGAATTCAAACGTTAGTTCTGAATCAATCTTAGTACCGTCGTGGTATTTTACTGCGAGGCTATTGTTTCCTACCTTTCGACATCGAAAATAAGAATAAACTGCGTGAGGATCAAATAATTTCTCCTTTACAACTTTGACCTTCCATTCTTTAAGTAGTTCTTCAAACTCGTCTTTCAATTCCGTAGCTTTTTTTCCCCTCAATCCCCACGACAAGACAAAAAGGGATTTCTTATTCAAGTATTGCCATATTTCTTTGAGCGGAAGGTCATTATTCTCTAGTCTGGTTACAAAATTAAATTTGGGAGGTACAGGTTTATCTCTTACTGGTTTCACGCTGCTTAATATTTTACTTAAATCTTGCGCATTGGTAGCCTCGTTATATTTTCTTTCTTTCCAACTTGATAGTTTTTCCAACCATTTATTCATGTACTCTTCTTTACTACCGCTCATCAGATTATTCATCACCTTCAGTCCTTCAAAGGCAGTTTTGCAGTAAAATATTCCAGCTTTGTAAATATTGCCATCCCCCTTTGCTATCCTATTAATGTAATCGCTATTAATTGCAGCACCACCGCATAAAACTGGAATGTCCATCTTATTCTCTCGCAAAAATTCTGAGAAAAGCTGCATTTGTTTTGATGTCGAAACCAATAACGCCGATAATCCCACAGCATCCGCGTTTACTTCTTTAATCTTGTTTACGATACTAGGAATTGGAACCTGTTTCCCTAAATCAAAAACTTCGTAGCCATTGTTAACCAATATTGTCTTTACTAAATTTTTTCCTATATCATGTACATCGCCATATACAGTACACAGGACGATTTTTCCTTTGCTAATTCCCTCTTGTTTTATCAGGTATTTCTCTAGCTCCAAAACTGCAGCCTTCATACATTCGGCCGATTTTAGAACGAAAGGCAGGATCAATTCTCCAGCGCCAAATTTATCTCCCACTTCTTTCATTGCAGGAAGAAGAACTTCATTTAGTGTTTCTACTGAGGCCTCATGTAATTTTTCTTTATTACCTGAAAGTGTTTTCCTCATCGTACCGTTTTCCGATAATTCGTCTAGTATAGAAAAATCATCTTTCGATGAAATTCTCTCTGAAATAGATAAAACTACATCGTTTTCAATTCCATCTTTTAGTCTATTAACAATTCTAAAATAGCACTTTTTACCTGCATCCCAACTTGCATCCATTTCCATTAAATTGTTCTGTTTTTGGATACCTGTGGATGCTGATGCTGTTCCTGTCCCATCAGTAGAATTATAGGAACTAAAGTAAGAAATCAATTCAGACAATGCATTATTATTGTTATTAAAAATAAGATCTTCGCAAATCCCTTTCTCCCTAGAATTGATTTGAGGGTATGGTATGATATCTTTAGGATTAATTATCACAGTATCGAGACCACTTTTTATTGCGTGATACAAGAAAACTGAGTTGAGATATTTTCTAGCTAGCGGCGATAATCCGAAGCTTACGTTACTTAATCCCAGCGTCGTCAAAGACTTTGGATATTTTTCTTTTACGAATTTTATTCCATCTAGAGTATGAGCAGCAGATGCGACATATTCTTCCTCACCTGTTGCTAACGTAAATGTTAATACATCAAAAATTAACTGCCATGGTTTTAGACCCACTTCAATTGCTTTGTCATGCAAAATTCCTGCAACTTCTAATTTTTCCTGTCTAGTTTTTGCCATCCCATTGGGTCCTATGCACATCGAAACCGCAGGTGCTCCGTATTTCTTCATCAGCGGAGTAATATCATTAAATCTACTCCCATCGCCTTCTAGATTAATTGAATTAATTATAGGTACTCCAGGAATTTGCTTGAGGGCAGTAGCAATAACTTTTGAATCCGTTGAATCAATTACCAATGGTGCCTCTATTTCTAAACTAAGCCTCTTGACAATTTTTTGCATGAAATCCTGTTCATCCGACCGTTCTGTTGTTGCAACACATACATCTAAACAGTGTGCGCCATCCTCAACCTGGTATCTCGCTAACTCAATTAATCCGTCAAAGTCATTCTCGAGTACCATTTTCTTGGCTTTCTTTGATCCTTGAGAATTCAGGCGCTCTCCAATGATTAATGGACGGGGATTTTGATGGAGTTCCAAAGAAGTTAATGCAGAAGATACTTTTGGTTTTTCATTGTAAATTTTTTTCATATTAATTACCTGTCTAGATTATCAGAATTTAGGTAGCAGTTCCGTCTTCAAGGGATAAACTTACAGGGGTTTTATTCCTTGAGTTAAGCATGGAGTGTAAATGCTTTATATGATCTACTGAAGTACCACAGCACCCGCCGATTATTTTTAACCTTTCATATTTATTCACGAATTCGGAAAGTTTTAGAGTGATTTCTTGCGGAGTCATCAAGTATTTAGCCATACCATTTTCATTCACTGGCATTCCAGCATTGGGCATGACTAAGATGGGTAACTCATCTTGTTCGCATAACCATTGCACGCTAGGTGTCATTTCCATGGGTCCTGTAGAACAATTTAAGCCAAATACGTCGATATCTAAATTACTTAAAGTTGTATATGCTGCCTGTACACTTGATCCAAGTAACATTTTCCCATATTGGTCTAGGGTTACGTTGGTAATTACCGGCAAAGTCTTTTCTAACTTGTTCATAGCACGAAAGCAGCTTTCAACAGCAAGTTTCATCTCTAGCACATCTTGTCCTGTTTCAATTAGGAGGGCATCACAACCTCCAATTATCAGTCCCTGAGCTTGAACAAAAAATGCTTCTTCGATTTCTCCCAATGAAATATTACCCAGATCCGAATCGTTTGAGCTAGGTAAATATCCTGATGGACCCATCGAACCGATTACATAAACTTCACGACCTGTCTCTGTAGCCGATTCTTTAACAAGTTTTGCTCCTTGAACATTAAAATCGATGGTCTTATCCCCCTGCCCATATTCATCTAATTTAAGTTTGTTGCTACCAAAAGTATTGGTTTCGATACAATCACTGCCTGCTTTGATGTAGCTCTTATGGATCGTCTTTATCCAATCAGGACGGGTAAAATTCAAACTATCGTTAAATCCCTCCTTATTATTGAGAAAATCGTTTTCTCTAGGTTCGTATTTTTGGATTTCTGTACCCATTGCACCATCAAATAAAAGAACTTTAGTCGCTAAGTCATTAAGAAAGCCATTCAATATTATTATTATTTTATTTAAGACTTTATTTGTTTATAATCCTTTCACCCACACCAAAGTCAATTAAAAAGAGATTTATAGAAATTTACTATTTAAGAATACTGGGTTCATAGTTCAGCATGGATAGAATGACTGCCTGCGGAGCAGCTGGTCGAGGGTTCAAATCCCTCTGGACCCGATTCCATTCCAGGCCGTTGCATGTCCGCATGAACATCATCCACACTTTATTTGGGTATCAGATTTCTATTAATTGGATAATTATTACTGACTATAGAGTGCAATATTTTGAATTCTTGAATTCTTTAAGATAGGTTAATCTAAGGACATTTTGTTTAATCTGTCCCTTAATTCTCTAAGTAATGTTTTATCTAGTGTCATCTCTTGAACATTAATTATCTTTCTATCCTTTTTGATCTTTGTGCCTACAAGATATTGTTCCTTGTAAATATCCCTCCTATGTATTTTGTATAGATCATTGATATACAATTCTTCAGGGTATGATTTTATACTATCTTCTACTACCATCTAGTTAAACACCAAATAGAATACTTATTCCCCTAGTTAATATGCTTGTACTATTAAAGTCTTCAAAATCTTAGTTTCAACAAGTGCGTGATCCTTAACCTATATCTGCTGGGACTGTTACAATACCCTTTCCCTCACCGATCTTACCTAATATTTCACTTTTGTTTCTGAATATGAACCAAAAGGATAGACTATTACTTGGGATGAGGGGCGTACAAAGATTGGTCTTTTCAATGTTCTTTATCCGATCCTATCCTATCCCATCTTACGTAGAATGTTGAATAAGTGCGAAATTGTCAAAATACTACGTCATTTTGTTAAATAACATTCTGCTAATTTTCTGGTGTTTATCTTGTCGATAATATCAGAGTTAGTTAGTTTCAATCGTACTGGACCAGTTTGACTGTATTGATTCAATTTGGTTTGATCCCGGTTTCGAATACTTGTTCTATGAACCTATTTTCGAATCTAAATACTACTGGAGATTTAACCTCTAATGGATACCAAATAGTTTTACGGCAATAATTACTGGATTGTTCTTGGGTGTGTCATAAAAGGTTTAATTATACTATTTTATCTATATTATTAATGACTTCTGGTAAATACTTCAATAAAGGTGTTAAAGCATTAGATGAACCAAATGTAGGATATGTAGTCAGAGAAACACCTGATAAAATAATAGTATTTGGAGAAAAAAATGAAAGGTATGATATTCCAATAAAGGATATTCAACAAGTAGGCGCCAATGTATTGATTGGATTAAATTTTGCAGACTTGCTTAAATATGAAGTGTCAAGAGATGCACCCCTTCCAGCAGGTAGAGAAGATCCTTGGGGAGAAGCAGATAAGTTGGTGGACTTGGCATCGTATGAGGGTAAATATCCAAACACTCTATTTAACAAGGGTGTCCGAGCTAAGAATGAAGACCATGTTGGTCATGTAATGAAGGAGACTAATGATAAAATAGTGATTTTTGGAGAAAATAATAAAAGATTTGATGTTCCTAAATCTGAGATTTATCAGGTAGGGATGAATGTCATACTCAAAGTTGACTTTCCTGGGCTATTCAAATATGAAGTACCTAAGGAAGCACCGTTACCTACGGGTGAGCCTATCGAAACAATTGATACAGAGGCATTTCCTGAAGAATATCATGGTCCTAAATAATACAATATATTAAACTCCTTTTTTGTTTTTATAGCTTAACGAAAATTGATATTTTTATGCTATAATGATTGCTGTATATTATCTTGAAAAGATTTTAGACTATTAAAAGTTAATTATAACCTAAAACCTGAATAATTAGATTTGGTCCGAATAGATTATCTAACTAAGGCGCTATTTGACAATCTAATTAAAGGATCCTATTATGACAATTCAATTCTACAAATCCCACATATGAAATGATTATGCCTCCGAGTTGAAAGAAACCAATACAGGGCAAGTAGATTGTGTGATAAATGTGGTCGATCTATTACATTTACCAGAAAAAATCTTCTAAATCTAGATTCAATCATTACCCAGTAATCTCATCAATAAAAAGATTGAATGTATTAAAGAAAAACACGCTTGAATATGAATAAATTTAAGCGGAGAATAAAGATATAGCAAATGATAAAGGATAAAGTCATAATAATCACAGGGGCAAGTAGCGGAATAGGATATAGAACTGCCTTAACGTTGTCTGGAGAAGGAGCAACCATTGTTGCAGGAGCACGAAGGGTTGATAAATTAGAGAGTTTAAAGCAGGCAGTTAAAGCTCAAAATGGGGAGATCCTCATAAACCAATTAGATGTTACAAAGAGAGAAGAATGTACTAACCTTGCAAATTCGGCCATCGATAAATATGGTAGGATAGATGTACTAATCAATAACGCAGGTCTTATGCCATTGAGTTTTGTAAAGAACCTAAAAATAGACGAGTGGGATCGAATGGTTGATGTAAACATTAAGGGTGTTCTATATAGTACAGCATCTGTTATTCCTCACATGCTAGCAAATAAATCTGGTCATATAGTGAATATATCTTCAATAGCAGGTAGGTTAGTTTTTCCAGCTGGGAGTGTTTACTGTGCGACAAAGCATGCAGTTACCGCATTTAGTGAAGGATTAAGACAAGAACTAAGCCAACGATCCAATATTCGTGTCACTTGCATCGAACCAGGCGTAGTTGCTACGGAACTTAATAATACCATTACCGATAGTTCACTACAAGGGTTTCTGGAATCGGTTAAAAAAATGGAGCCGCTGCAAGCTCAAGATATAGCAAATGCAATTCTGTTTGCTATAAATTCTCCAAATCATATGAATGTAAATGAAATTATGATAAGACCCGTGCAACAAGAAAGATAGCCATTACATTTTTGTAGATCCGATATGAGAGTTTTTTGAGGTTTGAAAATGGAAATATACTTTATCGATTGGATTGTGCTTTACAAAACAAATCTCTCTCTATAACCTTGCCATTTTATCAGATTGGTCAGAGGATCCTTGATAGTGATCGTAGTTACTGAGGTCCCATAATTTGATAAACCTCTTTAACTTCAGAATGATAGGATGGGAACTGCACTAAGTATATCCTTCTTGACTATTGCCATTTCCTTTCAATTAGTTTTTTTCTTAGGTCCTGATGAAGGCATGTCTGTTGGGGGGGATTAAATCCTCATGGATCAACTATACCACCCAAAATGACCATGGATTTAATTTCAGTTTTCCATCTAGTTGGACAATTGTCAACGGTACTCACCTGGATAGCGACCTAATTACTTTGACTCCTCCACATAATTATGATTTGTTTGGAGAAAAAATGACATTTGGAATAGAGAAATTACAATCAAATATGTCACTTCATGAATACTCTAATAAAGCACAAAATTCTATCAACGACACTGCGAGAATTTCACCTTATAGATTCAAATCCTTACGTACTTTCAGATACGGTATGGGAGAGGATTGTATTTACCCATGAAACAGATAATAGAATAGTTAAAGTTTTGCAGTATTGGACTATTAAAGATGATTATGTGTATGTTATTTCATTTGGTACTACACCAGATAGTTACTTTAGTTACATTCCAACAATTTACAAGATAATTTCTGGTGTTGGAATTTTAACAATAAACACAACAATTATTCCAACAAGTACCACTAAGGAATCCATTTATCAGTCTCCAGAAGGGTTTGCTTTAAAATATCCGAGCAGTTGGAATAAAGTTTTGGGGCAAAATAGAGTATCTTTTATTTCGAATCAGGATAATCCTCATGATCATTATTTGGAAAGGGTTGATTTCTACCATTATATGAGTGACGCTAATTTATCTGGTCCTACGTACAGCGAAAAAGATTTCTTAATGGCAGATTTAATAAATGAAATTAGGTATCTGGCGAGTAACTTAGAGAACCTTGAATTGATTTCATTGAAAGATATGAATTTCTCAGAGTTTGGGAAAAGAACTCGTTTACTCCTACAATTCAACTTTCGGGCCTACCGAGTCTAAAGAAATAATGATAAGAAACAACACTCACTTGTATGAGATCATTTTTACCACTCAAAAGGATGAATTCGATAAGTTTTCTTCTAATATCAATAGAATAATAGACAGTTTCTATCTGGGTAATGTCAAGTTGGAGTAATTTGTAGAATGTTTTGGGCATGTAATACATTTATATATTTACTTTTGGAATGAAATTCGAAAGAGACAGATAGTTACGGGGATGTAATGATGAACAAGAATATAATTTGTAGAAAAACTCAGGATGATCTGATAAAGAAACTCCACAATCCTCCGTTATTCTCAATTATTATCCCAACATATAATGAATCACAGAATATTGTTAACTTAGTAAATTCCATAAATGCTTGTGTAAAAGACCAAGGATGCTATGAAATAGTCATCATTGATGATAATTCTCCTGATTGCACTGTTGATAGAGTTATCGAGGCCTTTAATGAAAAAAAAGGATTCTATTTGTATAAAATTCGAGATACTGTAGGTGTTCAGTCACACAAGCATTTTTTTATATATCCGCTTCATGACGAGAGCTTTTTCATAAAGATAGTAAAGAGAAAGGAGCGTTCGGGTTTGATTTCAGCCATATATGAGGGCTTTAAATCATCAATTAGTGACTACCTTATAGTAATGGATGCTGATTTTTCTCATACACCACTACATATTAATAGCCTGATTAGAGAGATCAGGAATTCAAATTGTGATCTAGTAATTGCATCACGGTACTTGAAAGGGGGCAGTATAGTAGGTTGGACATCAAAACGGATATTTTATAGCAAGTTTGCCACAAATTTATCAAAACTTTTATTCAGATTGTCAAATATATCTGATCCCATGTCCGGATTTTTTATAACTAAAAGGGACGTAGTTAGAAAAATGGAATTTAACACATCAGGTTTTAAGATCCTTTTAGAGATATTAGTAAAGTCAAAATCGTTAAATATTAAGGAAATCCCCTATACATTTACTGATAGGACAAATGGTTCAAGTAAGCTCAATTCAAAAGTTACTATTGACTTTTTTAAGAGCTTGTATATCTTACATAAACATCATTAAAAGTGAGGAATTAGTTAAGATTGAGTTTAGACATCAATAAGCGGTTAATATCCTGTGACAACCTTCTCTAGAATTCTATCCTTCTTACCCAGTGCAACCGAAATTATTTTTGAATTAGGACTTGAGGGTATCCTCAAAGGTGTTACTCACGAATGTAATTATCCCAAAGAAGCACTACAGATACCAAAAATAATAAGTTCAACAATAAGCTTTGAAGAACTGGATAGTTCAGATATAGACAAGAAGATAAGAGAGATGTCACGCAAAAATGAACCATTATTCAAGATTGATGTAGATAAAATAAGGAAAATAAAACCCGATTTGATAATTAGTCAGAACATGTGCTCAGTGTGTGCACCTTTTGATAAGGAAATACAGAGCACATTTGAAATATTAGGATATAAGCCGCACAATTTAGTAATAAATCCTACTAATCTTTTTGAAATATTTCAAAGTATACTAGTTTTAGGTAAGGAATTAGGCAGAGCGGAAGAGGCTCTAAAAATTACTAATCAGCTTCAAGAAAGAATTAACAAAATAGTATCTATTTTACAACAGCCCAATGAAAAACACCTTGTAAATAATCGACCGAAAGTAATGTGTTTAGATTGGCTCGACCCTTTCTATCTTGCCGGACATTGGGTACCGGATATGTTAGATATAGTTGGAGCAATGGGTTTAAATGGACAAGGCGGTTTGGATTCACACCGAATTGACAAATTGAGAATTGAACAGTTGAACCCTGACAAGGTGGTGATAATGCCTTGCGGGTTTGATATTACCAGGTCCCAAAAAGAATACCAAAAGATCAAGGATTCTAATTGGCATTCATTAGGAGCAAATAAGAAAAGGGAAATCTACATCGTAAATTCCAATGCCTTTTTCAGTAAACCCAGTCCTAGAATCGTGACTGGAATTGAAATATTGAGCAAGATTGTTTTCCCCGAAGCATTTGAGCACATAAGGATTCCAAATTCTAGCTTCGTCCGAGTCTAACTAATTAATCCCATTTTAAAACAAAACAAGAGATGCCCTGCCTACTTTACCAAATAACAAACACAACCGTTTCTCCTAGTAATATCATAGAGTTTTGCAGGATAAGAGTGAGTATTACCATCTTTATTTTCATAAATTGAGCCTATAGGGAAAAACACCTGAGACTCTGGATCGTCCAAATCGTCATTATATCCATACATCAAATTTGAAATTTCAATTTCATATCTTATTGGATATGGAGAGTAACTAATTCTGTTCCACCACTCTACCCCAGTGAAACTTTGATGAAACTGAAAAGCAAACTGTTCCCGATCCACTTTGAGAGAGAATTTTTCATCTTCATTTGAAACGAGATCCTTTAGATAGTATTCCAATCTTGATTCATTATCTATGAAATTGATTTCTCTATGGTACGAGTGTCCTATTTGAGGTAAGACTTTAGTAAATCGATATTGATTATGACCTCTGAAAATTGCCTCAAAATAGTCTTGGTTATCGAATTGGCAAATTAGGTTTAATTCTACTGCGACATGTTGGGTATTGAAAATTTCTAACAAGTAAAGCATCCAAGATTTGTCAGGGATCCTATTTCCTTTGTCTCCTATTATTCTTAAATTATCTGTGATAATTCTAAATTTCGAAACATCCTTTCTGTAATCATTATGTGGCGTATCGACACATCCGTACCAATAATGCATGCTAATTTACAAATGAATTTGTATTTATTCTTAAGTACTATTGGATTACTATTTGGATTGGATAAACTGCCATCGATGAAACAAGGAAGGAAGTTCAAATCTTTTTTTATAAGGCAACAGGATAGAAATCTTTTAGATTATTGATTCTGAGAAACATATGGAAAAGATCTAAAATGATTTTGCAAAAACAAAAATCAGCCTCCTCACATCTTTGGTTATAGAAATTAAGTAAATCAGAGATCCACCCTGGGTAATCCAACTCTCAAAATTACAAATACATGTAATTTTGATAGATGTGGAATATAATAAAATATAGGATACGTCTGACATGATAGCATGGTTGATGAAAACGTTGAACTCGATCAAGTTTCTACCAAGAAAAGAATTTCTCAACCTCCATTAAATTTGCTTTTTAATCCTTCTTTGATAGAAAGGAACGATGTTTGGCAAATAAATATTGTAAAACTCTTAGAGACCTTGTTATCTACTTTAACTAAATCTTCTTATAAGGACTTACGCGTGTGTGGTGTAGCGATTTTGACGTCATCATTAATTCATAGACTTAAAGTAGAATCTATCTTTCGATTAGAAAAAATTGCTAATAAAGATCAACAAGGCATATCTGAACGTGACAAGGAATTTAGTGAGAAGACTCCAATTCCAGAGATTTCTAATCTTACGTTGCCCTTTAGAAAAGAATTGTCTTACCCTGTATCATTAGAGGATCTGATTTCTATTCTGGAGACTATGATCACCGACCTTACCAATCCAGTTGTAAAGAGAACAAGCCTAAATTTAGAACCTGTTGAGGTAATAGACTTTCAACATTATTTGATTAAATTTGAAAAAATAATAGAGGAATTTGAAAATAGGATTATGAAAAGGCTAGAATACGGTAGAGAATTGAATTTTAACGAAATGATGATTGGGTTAGACAGGATCGATGTTGCTAGATATTTCATTGCTATGCTTTATCTTAGCATGAAGGATAAGATAGAAATTATCACCGGGTTTACCGATATGAATAAGGGAATAGACTATTTAGATTCTTCCCGGGAGACTACAGGAAGCATTAAAACAACAGACAACATTTTAGAATGGATAAAAATTGCTCTCAAAAATAACATCCAGGAGTGATTAAATGACAAAATTGCCCCCTGATGAAATCATTGCTCGCATTGAGGCAGCGTTGTATTCTGCTGGCCGTCCCCTTACAATAGATGATATGGTTAAAGCATCCGGGATAGAATCGCGGGAGAAAATTAAACGATTATTAAATGAACTTATTAACAAAACTAAAGTCACTTTCAAAGCTTTGGAAATAGCTAACTGGAAGACGGTACATACGTATTTCAACTAAAACCCAGTTACGCTCCAATCATTAAAAAGTTCTCTAATAAGCCTCAGATTTCTAATTCTGTAATGAAGACGCTTTCTTATGTAGCTTATGAACAGCCCGTTACTAGCAAAAGATTGGTAGAAATCAGGGGCTCTAAAGTATATACGCACCTAAAGGAACTACAGGATTTGGAGTTTGTTAACCAAAAAAGTTCAGGAAGGGTCAAGATATATACAACCACAATGAAATTTAAGAATTATTTTGGAATTAGCGATTTGGCAATGCTGAAAAAAAGTTTACTATTAAATTCCACAGGATTTTCAAAGAAAAACACTTAATTATAGTTTTGGCAAATTTGAATTGTGCGTAAATCTATCGAAAATTTGGGAGGTAGGAAATTAACAGGCGGAAGAATAATACCCAACCGAACCAGAAGGAAATCTGAAATAGATAGATACCCAAACGAACCAATAGTAGGTGATACCAAGAATGTAATTCGCAGAGTTCGAGGGAATAATGTTAAAGTTGCTTTTAAGTTTGCCGAATACGCAAATGTGAATGATCAGGATACCAAAAAGACAACCAAGGTCAAGATAATCAGAGTCACCAAGAATCCTGCAAATAAGGATTATACAAGACGAGGTGTGGTTACAAAAGGCTCAATTTTAGAGACCGAACTGGGATTGGCCAAGGTTGTTTCGAGACCCGGACAAGATGGTATTGTTAATGCAGTCATCATTAAACAATAATATTTTGTTAATTTAGATTTAGGCAAAAGAATAGGAATTTATAAAATATAATTTTAATATCCTTATTGGTAAGGATAGGAATTACGGTTTTTCCAGGCAGTAATTGCGATCGTGATGTTCATCATATTTTAAATAATATTCTTCATGTAGATGCAAGGTATATTTGGTACAAATCATCCTTTGATGAATTTGATTGTATAGTAATACCAGGTGGATTCACTTATGGAGACCGGCTTCGAGCAGGTGCCATAGCAGCACACAGCACCATCATGAGTAAAATAATGGAGTTGGCAGATAATAATGTTCCAATATTAGGAATATGTAATGGATTTCAAATACTTGTTGAATCCGGGATACTCCCAGGTGCACTAATTGTAAACCAATCTTTGAATTTTATTTGCAAATGGATGAATGTGGTGGTTACTAATACTGATACTCCATTTACAAATTTATATCATAAGAATCAGAGGATTTCAATACCTATCGCACATGGTGAAGGAAGATTCGTGATTGATGAAAAATCATACAATAAAATAAAGAAAACTAACCAGGTCACCTTAGAATATTGGAAACATAATCCGAATGGTTCTTTAAACAACATTGCTGCCATTTGTAACGCAAAAGGAAATGTTATGGGGATGATGCCTCATCCTGAAAGAGGTAGTGACAAAGATTTGATCCCTTCAGGTTACGACCAGGGCTCCATATTGATATTTAAGTCTATGATTAACTATTTTAAGTAGAATTTGAATTAAGAATGAATATCCTCAATATAGAAGAATATAGTTATTTAAAGAAGAAACTACGTAGAGAACCAAACGAATTGGAACAATTTATTATTAGTGCCGAATGGTCTGAGCATTGTTCTTACAAGTCATCTAAGAAACATCTCAAATTATTACCTATGAAAGGGGATCATGTGTTAATGGGCCCCGGTTATGATGCTGGAGTAATTGATGTAGGTAACGGTTTTGTAGTAACTATTCATATAGAGAGTCATAATCATCCATCGGCCGTGGAACCATATGGAGGTGCCGCGACTGGGGTCGGAGGTGTCCTTCGAGACATATTGTCAATGGGCTCTCGTCCAATCGCATTGTATAATGCATTAAGGTTCGGTGAAGTTGACAAGAATTCCAAATTTGGTTCAAAAAATAGATGGTTGCTAAAAAACGTAGTTAAAGGCATTGCTGATTACGGTAATTGTATAGGTGTCCCGACAGTTGGCGGAGAGGTGGAATTCGACAGATCATTTGATAATTATTGTTTAGTGGATGTTGCATCAATCGGTTATGCAAAACTTGACAGTCTCGTTACTAACACAGCAAAAAAAGGTGATTTTCTAATTTTGGGTGGAAATGCTACAGGTGTGGATGGAATTCATGGCGCCTCCTTTGCCTCCAAAAACCTTGATGAAGATAACCGTTCCGCTGTGCAGATTCCAGACCCTTTTTTGGAAAAAGTGCTCATGGAAGCTACCTTGGAGGCGATAGAAAATAATTGCATCAAGACCATGAAAGATCTTGGAGGTGGAGGTTTGTCTTGCTGTTTATCTGAAACAGCTGATAGTTTGAAAAAAGGATTTTTAGTTGATTTGTCAACTATTCCATTAAAGCAAAAGGACATGACAGATGCACAGATCATGATTTCAGAATCTCAAGAGCGCATGTTATATATCGTCAACGCGAAAAAGAAATTCGAATTCTTCAAAATTTTTGATAAACATAATGTGAATTATTCTGAGATAGGATATGTTACTGATGATCTCAATCTCTCTATTATTAGAGAGGGTAACACATTGGCTTGCATGCCTGCACAAATTATTGCTCACGCCCCTCTGTTGAATAGGAAATCTAAGCGACCATCTTATCTTGAATCAATTCTAAAATCGTTCCGAGAACCGGAACCTCAAAGCGATATCAAAAAAATGGTATTTAAGATGTTGTCTAACCCTTCCCTATGTAGTAGAAAATGGATCTATGAGCAGTTTGACCATGAAGTTGGAGTTAAAACAGTATCAAAACCAGGAGCATCTGATAGTTCAGTAATCAAGCTTGACGATGATAAATTTCTGAGTTTCAACCTGGATGGTAACTCCAAACATTGTTATTTAAATCCATATGAGGGAATCATAGGGTGTTTGGCCGAATCACTCAGAAACCTGACTTGTGTGGGAGCTCGCCCATTAGGAATAGTAGATCACTTACAATTTGGCAATCCCGAAAATGAAGAAATTTTTTGGACATTCTTGCAGACAATTAGAGGTATTAGTGATTACTGTAAGTTCATGAACTTACCCGTGGTAGGTGGTAAGGTAAGTCTGTACAATGAAACTATCTCTGGTCCCATAAAACCCTCACCTGTTATAGGAATACTTGGGTTAATTGATTCCAAGAATAAGATAAAGTATCCAAGGTATACCTCAAACCAATCAATCTTTATCGTTGGAGCCACCAAAGATGAATTGGGTGGGTCAGAATATTTTGAATATTGTTTAGATATTGAGGGTGGAGACGTTCCTCATGTTGATTTAGAGGATCAAAGAAATATTATAGAGACTATCAAAAAATTGATTAATGAAGATCTAGTGACCGGAATCCATGATTGCTCAAAAGGGGGGATAATTGTTGCAATGTTGGAGATGGCTCTCCATAGCAACATTGGATTTAGAGTTTCAGTCGACAAAATCCCAAATAAATGCTCTAGAATCGATTATTTGCTGTTCTCAGAATCTCATAATCGATTTATTTTTTCAACCAATCATGACTCAATGATTATTAAATACTTAAAAAAGAGGAGAATTCCATTTGCTAGAATTGGAATTGCTTCAAGTGATAAAACTTGCATTTTTGAAAATAGTGGAAAACCAATTTTCAAGAGTTCACTAGAGACCATTTCTCGAAATTATCATAACTCTTTTTCAAACCTTTTTGCAAAATCTATCTAACTTACTTTTTTTTGTCTAACAAATCTGATACAAATCTCCTCATCTTACGCATTCTAAAAATTAAATAGAAAGAATGACGGAGATATATCTTCTAATGGTTCATGAAAATTGTGGTGTGGTAGGCATATTTTCTTTGGGAGGAGAGAATATAATACCTTATTTGATAGATTGTCTTCGATCACTACAGCATAGAGGACAAGAATCATGGGGCATTGCGATACCAAAGAAATTACCTTATAAAAAAACTGGATTGGTTTCGGCCTCGGCAAATGAATTTGATAAATTAATTACAAAGTTTTCTTCTAATATCGGGATAGGCCATGTCAGATATTCTACATTTGGCTCAAGTTCTCTAGAGAATGCTCAACCATTGAAGGTTAGAGATTTATGCATTGCTCACAATGGGACCATTACAAACGCTGAACAGCTTTCTACGATGGTTGGGGGCTGTACTTTTACCCCACAAAATATGACTGACACACTCGTTGCCGCCAAAAGGCTAGTTAGTATTTTAAAAAAGAAGAATGATATGAAGGCCGCTATGGCAATACTCAAAAATGAGATGGTGGGATCTTATTGTTTTACATTTCTAACCGATTCAAATACAATATATGCCGCAAGAGATCCCAAAGGCTTCAGACCACTCGTATTAGGATTGCATAAGGATACAAATACTTACATAATTGCATCAGAATCCTGTGCTCTGTCTACTGTTGGTGCAATACTTTTGAGAGATATTGAACCAGGTGAGTTGGTAAGAATAGACAAGAATGGTCTTAAATCCGAAAGATTTTCTGAATCTGTGAATCATGCGCATTGTGCATTTGAATTCACATACTTTGCACATCCGAGTTCAATTATGGAAGGGATAAATATTTATCTTGCGAGGAAAAAGATTGGAGAATATTTAGCAATTAAATTTCCGATTAATGAGGCAGACGTGGTAATTCCAGTACCTGATTCTTCCAGACCTGCGGCCTTAGGATATTCGCTGAAACTTGGACTACCATTTGAAGAAGGTTTGTTAAAGGACAGATACAGCAAAAAGGGCTCCATGAGGAGCTTTATCGAGCCCCTAGTAAAAGACAGGAAGGAAATTAACCAAAACATCATGCCAATCAGAGAGATGATAGAGAATAAACACGTCATAATTGTTGATGATAGTATAGTAAGGGGTACGAGTTCCAAAGCAATAATTGAGTCTGTCAAACAAGCAGGAGCAAAAAAAATATCTATGGTTGTTACGTATCCGCCGATTAGGTATCCATGTTATGCCGGAATTGATTTTCCATCTCAAGAAGAATTGATCGCGTTTCAGGTCGCTAAGAATGAAGTGGATTTGGATATTATTGGTAACAAAGTCGCTAGAATAATAGGGGCCGACGAGGTTTGTTATAACGATAACGTAAATCTTGCGAAAGGAATAGGTTTGAAAAAGAGTGAATTATGCTTCTCTTGTTCATCTGGGGATTATACACCCCTTGGAATAAAACCTAATTTTGGTTCTCGGTACCAAATTAACGATAAGATATTTGTAGATTAGAATTTAAATCCCTTCTTTCTAGTATAATCATATTGAGTTTAGAAGAGCTCCGCGAGAAGGCATTTTTTCAAAATTCAATCGACGTATGGATAATGTTGTGTGAGGAAAAGAAATGGGATTATTCTGATATTAAAAATTATCTAAAGTTCATAGATTACTTATTTTCAAATGGAATAAAAATACAACGCTTTCCACTTTGTATCAAAGAGTCAGGGGGAATGTTTGAAAGAGGAAAAGATAAGACAAGCTTTTTAGAGAGACTTTCAAAAGTACAGTCTGACAATGCATCTGCATTTACCATAAAACTTACACAATCAGCCATTGCCACAATGAGAGGATTTGCTTTATAATCTTTTTGATGCTAGATTTTGGTGGTCCAAAATGTAGATTTTTGGATCCTCCACGAATAATAGTCTTTTATAATTTTAATATTGTTAATACTTTTTTTAGCTTCTTCAATTTGTTCCCGGTCCATCCAAACATGTTGATCAGAACCTGTATTCATCCCCATCTCAGGAAAATTTGTAATAATACAAACAAAAACAGATTCAATAATGTGCAAACCACTTTGATTGTCGATATTTGAATAGATACCTAAAATTTCAATGGGTTCTATGCGAAGTGCTGCTTGCTGCATGATGGATCTCCGTAAAGCATCCTCAGCCAATTCGCCATATCTGACAAATTCACCAGGGAGACTCAGGGTGATTGCATGGTTAGTATCTTGGTTCCTAATGAAAAGTATCTCGTTGCGACTAGTATTGCATATAGCCGTGACCTTGTTGAGAGGATGTAGGTTGCAGTCTTTATTTATCATTTGGGAAATTTCTGAATGTGGGGAATTAATCGGGCCAGTTTACATAGCAAAGTTTGTTTTCAATTCCTTCTTTGTAACGTTATCTACCCATAGGAACTTTCTCTGAAGGGTACTCGTATACATTTTGGTCCAATCCAATTCAACAATATTCATCCAAGAGCGAAACACTCTGGGGTCTATATAATTTCGTAAAGAAGTTCCTAAATTATATTCCCTTGTCTCTTTCTGTAACCTTACTTGGAATTCTAGCTTTTGCACCCTCTCTACCAATCTCAATTTCTGATTTTCTGTTTTCCAATTCTTGTCCTTTAAGTCTGCCTTGAGGCTGTTAATAAGGTCTGTTTTCTTTTTCATAGACTCTTCATATTTTGCAATTGCCGTAATACTTGCAGGATTTTTTGGATCTACTCCCTTCTTATGATTACAAGTTATTGCAGCTTGCAGATTTGCATATTTGGCAACATAAAGCTTTTCAGATTCCGTAGATTCGGGCTTCACTATTATTGGTGGACTTTTGAGTGATTTCTTTACTATATTTGTAGCAATAAAAGTTCTAAAAACTTTTGCAGTAAGCCCGGGTACATTTTTAGGGTCTATGTTTCTCAGAAAAGTATTTACTTTCATTGAGTTTATGTTATCAAAAATAGGATCTGTTTCCTTCTTGTTTTTAATGAAATGACTCAGATTGTTAAATAAAAGTAATTTATCATCAGAATCAACCAAAATAGATTTTTGCCAAGGGACGCTGTCCTTTCCAAGGAAACTAAACTCCAATACTCTATTTTTCTCGTCGATCTCCTTGAATTTTAAGTGTTCCTTTCTGAGGGTTGTTGCACCCACCGTGTCTGCTTCATCAGGGTCTTTTTCATCACCAACTCTCATCGCCATTTTTATTATGAGATAACATACAGTAGAAATTTTCCTCTGGTTTCGATCTTTTGATGTCATTTTCTTCACGATCTCCCGTTCAATCTTGTCAATATATTTTTCGAGGTTTTGGGCCTTATCGTATTTGGCCTTGTCATAATTCTGACGGATCAAAGATGAATCATGTAGCCAAACATACTTTCTTTTTCCAGTTAGCATCTCTATCCAAGATGCTAACCAGGTAGAGGTATGATCATGTATTATTTTTTGCCATGGTCCTTCTGGAACGGCTGCCTCCTCACCAAGATTGAGAATGACGTCTTCGGGTTTGACACGAGGCTTCCATCTACCCCTTAATGGATGTTGTCCCCTGCCCATAAATAAGCCTGGAGGTTCAACTAACCAATTTGCCACTTCGACCTCAATATCGTCCACCACCGCCTTTCCAAAATAATTTCTTAGTTTTTCCTTCTCTTTTTTTCTCTCTAATGCGATCTTTTTTCTTTCCTCTCGTGACAGATTACCCCACGCGATTTTGTCTTTTTCCTTAGTAGCCTTTTCGCTATCTACAAAAGTCATAAATTCGCTCATGTCTAACTGATCTATTTCGTGAATACTCTTTTGGATATCTTTAGGCAGCAATTTCTTAAAATCTGTCAAAAAATTTTGCTGGAAGACAGGATCTTGCACATAGTGAGTGTCTTTCTTCTTTGTCCACGCATAGATTAATTCTTCTTGATCTTTAGTTAGTGTGTAATTCTGATTATCGATTTTGAATGGCAAATTCTTGGCTATGTATTCGGGCGGAAAGCATACTCCGTTGTGATGAAGCGTAACCCATTTTTGGTTGCTGCTATTTCCACGATTTTGATCATATTTATCATCAGAAGAAATCGAAATGGAAGACAATTATATAAAATTATTTTGATTTAGAATATAAAACTATTCTCCAAGAAAACTTTCACCTTATAGTGGACCATGGACGTCCATAATTTAGATCCAAAGTACAGTGCTGATTGCAGATTTATTCTTATTTCATAGCTGGACTTTAAGAGTTATTTGACCACTTTAACATCAAGCGGCATTGTTTTTAGTTACTTTCAAAATTTCGTAAGTATACCTGATTTATTTCTGTAACAAACTCCAAACTCGGTAAGTTTTTGAATTTTTTTCTCATTGAAAATAGTTCCGTCTACACAAACCAGCATGTCGTTTATACAACAACTTGAACAAATTCCAATCCCACATTTCATATATCTTTCTATGCTTGCCTCGATGTGCACATGATTCTTTATTGCGAGATCGTATGCCTTTTTCATCATCATTTCGGGTCCGCAAGTATAAATGATATCAATATCATTGTGAGTTAGAAGAAAATCTCTTAAAATATCAGTAGGATATCCCTTCTTGCCATAGGAACCGTCTTCAGTCGATATAAGCAAGTCAATATTCTTTTCTTCAGCCCATTTAGATATTAATTCAGTAAAAAATAGCTCAGATTTAGTCTTAGCGCCTATGATGAACGTGAATCTACATTGATGTTTCTTAATGTAATAAAGTAGCCTTACGAGGGGGACTAATCCAGTACCACCACCTAGAAAAATAATATTCTTATGAGTTTTGTCAAATGAGAAAGAATTCCCGTATGGTCCGCGGATTCCAATTCTATCTCCAGTACCTTTATTAAACAATGAAGTAGAACCGAAGCCATTCTTTCTAATTGTAATTGCAGCGTAATTTTTCTTGTTGCTTATCATTACACTTAGTGGGAGTTCTTCTTTCCTAGGTATCCAAACCATAAAAAACTGTCCAGGTCTTGATACGCTCCCCAGAGAGTCTTTAAAGACAAATGTCTTGACAGTGGGAGACTCGACGACAACGTCTTCAATTAATACCGTTCTCATCAAGTTTTTATCTATGGGCAATTCCAACAATCTCCCTGATATCGATTATATTAGCAGCCTCTAAGTAGGAGCGCAGACCCCTAACAATCTTCCCAATCGAATTTATTCCTTTCAATCCTATCACACTACCTATCTGAATTGCCGAAGCTCCAGCCATCATGTATTCTATAACATCAGTGTATGTCATTATCCCACCACATCCAATAATCGGAATTCTTAAACTCTTACTCAACTCATATACGCACCGAACCCCTAGAGGCCTTATAGCACTCCCAGAAAGGCCACCGATCTTATTTTCCAAGACCGGACATCGAGTTTCAATGTCTATCTTCATAGCCCTCAGGGTATTAATAGCTGTAATTCCATCTGCACCGGCACTTTCAGCTGTCTTAGCAACTTCTATGATGTCTGATTTTCCTAAACCTACTTTGACAAAAAGAGGCTTTACCGTATCTTTCTTGATTGATTTGATAATATCATAGACCAAATCAAGATCATCGCCGATTTCCATTCCCATTTTTTCTACATGAGGACAAGACAAATTTAGTTCGAACCCCAAAATTTTAACATTATTAAACTTTTTGGCGATGATGGGGAATTCACTCTTATCGGACCCGACCAAACTTACAAATAGTGGTCCAGTATTATTAGAAATTTCCTTTGAGAACGACTCTGCACCCGGATTTGCAAGTCCTACTGCATTAATGTAGCTCATGTTATTTACGCTTACTATAGTGGGATTTCTGTAACCCTCACGAGGCAACAAACTGATCGATTTACTAACTATAGCCCCAGCTCCAATGTTGTACAATCGATCAAAAATACTTTGAGATAGTCCCAAAATACCTGAGGCCACGATCACTGGATTCTTTAAATTTAAGCCTGCAATGCTGATTGGTATATCATAATCCAATTCGTTATAAAAAATCTTGTTTTATAATTCTTAAAAGTCTATCGGAAATTCCAATCTATTAATGCGTTAGAAACAATGTTACAAGTTAGGGTCTCATATAATTAATCTACAAAATACACATCAATAATTAATCATTAACGGGATATACTTGAAAATTGAGCACATATCCATTGGTCTCCAATTACTCAGAGTTTCTTTAAAGGATAGGCACCTTATTCCCCAGATCAGATGTTAAATACTGTTAACTTATTAACTAATCTCCTTTCAATCAAGAATACATCGCATCGTTAATTATTATAGTTAGAATGGAAACAATCAACTTTTGCCAACAATTAGACATTTTCGATTATATTTTGCGGAGATCAAATTACAAATTTAAAACGATTTTATCCAGCAATGTTGTAAAGATACATCCTCTGTTTTATTTTCCATTAGAGGACTGAATTTTACTTACTCATTTTCCACTTGCTTTACATTTCTAATCCGTAATTCTAGGGCATACTAAACCAACTTCGAATTCCAGATTCTGGTTAGTTTAAAATCTTAAAACCAGCAAAATGGAAGGTTAATATTTCTAGCACCTATACTGTTAAATCCACGTTAATCAGACAGCTCTACCGACTTTTGACTTCAGTGCTACCTATTATATTTATAAAATAGATGTATCCTTGCTGCAAATGTTGCAATTTACTGTTTTTCATTCTGCAAGGATAATAATTGTCAAATCCTTTGATTGTATCATTTGAACATAGAGTAGACTTCTTAATCAGGCCTATCTAAAAGGAGGAATTGATATTGTGTTTTAGATTTAGGAACTTCCAGATTCAAGGATTTCAAGTATCCCACTAGCCAAAGATACTGAATGCTTTCAAAGTACCTTTGTTAGGCACAAGTTGAATCTTCGATGGATTTTGATAGTTCTTTCTTTGGATAGGGATGATACAAGATATGTTTATTGCCTCCTCAATTGAAACCCTAATCCACAGTCATATTCATCCAAAAACAATGATTCATTAATTATGCATTCAGGTATTCTCATTCTTTTCTTAATAATTCTCTTGGATTTGTATTTTTCTTTTATCCTATTGCATACAAAGCTCTCATATACTGCTTTTCCCTTACTTTTTTATTATACATCAATCAAGAAATATTGATTTTCGAGTTCAGTCACAAAATCTTAAAGATTTATTTCTTTCGTAATCCCTGGTCAAGGACAATATTTATACGAGCTTCGGGTAGGACGAGAAGAAAGTCAAGTCATCTAGGATAGATGATCTGGTCAGGTTGAATGCAATTAAGCCACGTTATGTATATGAGAAAAGGTTTAAAAGAAATCAGTCTAACATATCTTATGAGACAAGAACACGCTACAGTGTATGATGTACAGATTTCAGAACTTTATGATCGTATAAAAGGACATTTAAACAGTCTTAAATTTGAAATAATTTATGAAGAAAAAGACCTAGAAAAAGACCAAGAATATTTGGATCTCAAGGCGCACAAGGGTGGTAAAGCTAGTGTTATAGTTGGGAATGTTCGGGAAGTAGAGGTAATGATGACTGGCACAAAGGGTGCTATTCCTTCCTACGATATAATTCTTCGAACTGGAGCGTGGGGTAAAGATATTGTGGTCCCTGCTGTTATAGCTGGTGCCCTAACAGCTGGAATAGCCGCTGTTCCTGTGGCAGCTATTGAGGCATATCGAGCACATTCGTTTGAGAAAAAGTTCTGGGAATTCATTACTTCAACATTATCTGAAATTGGGGATGGGAAGGCGAGTATATCTAGCGTCGTTACCATGACTCCATAAGTGAGAGATTCCAGAATATTAGACGAGCCTGATTAAGAAGTCTACTCTATGTTCAAATGATACAATCAAAGGATTTGACAATTATTATCCTTGCAGAATGAAAAACAGTAAATTGCAACATTTGCAGCAAGGATACATCTATTTTATAAATATAATAGGTAGCACTGAAGTCAAAAGTCGGTAGAGCTCATCGAAGATATTATTTATTATTCAACAGAGGAAAGGCTGCAATCGCAACAAATTGTCAAATATACGTATTGACATAAGTTTATGACCAGAGTCGGTAATCAGAACCGATTGACTTCATTTAATTCGATCGAGAGCAATTTTCATCCTTTGTCTCAAGAACCAAACCATTATAGCGATAAAGGGTAAAGTTGCTGCTCCATATGCAAACTCAGTCTGCAATTTGGAATTCATTGATAAACCCAAACCCAAAAACATGGCTAACATCACACAGATGATACCTATAGTAACATACTCCTTGGTAACAAGGAGAAATTTTTCTACATCAAATTTAGGATAATGAATCAAGTGATGAAAAACAGGCATAACAAACATGACTGTTGCCGCAGCTACTGCGTATAGAGCCGCTAAGAGAATCAAGTTGTTAAACAATAAGAAGTAAGATGGAGGATTTACGGCGATATTCAACAGAAAACCAAAGAAAATTGATGATGCAGCCGCTAGTATTTGAGACCAACGCATACCTGCACCAACTCTATCGTAGTCTTCCGTAGAAGTACCCTCTAAAATAACAGTAGGTGAATATCTATAAAATCGTGCAAAAATAATGATAAAAGGCAATGAAGCCAAGCCATATGCAAACTCAGTCTGCAATTTGGAATTCATTGATAAACCCAAACCCAAATACATGGCAAGCATTATACATATGATACCTATCAGAGTGTATTTCTTTGCAGCTAAAAGATATTTATCCACATCTAACTTACGATAGTGCATCATATGATAAACAACAGGCATTATGAACATGGCAGTTGCTGTTGTTACTGCGTAAAGTGCCGCTAAGAGAATTATGTTGTCAAATAACTGGAAGTAAGACGGAGGATTTACTGCAATCTTCAACAGAAAACCAAAGAAAATTGACGATGCAGCCGCTAGTATTTGGGACCATCGTAAAGATGCTCCAACCCGGTCATATTTCTCAGAAGAAGATCTTTTTATCGGATCATCATCTGGAAGTGAAGACATAAGTTTACATTTTGCTTTCAATAAGGTAATTATATAAACTATACCATTTGCTGTGATACTGTGATGATCTTAAGATAATTACACCAAACAAATTAGTACGATTATGTTTTGCATTTGTAGTAAATCGTATATGATTGAATAGAGTAGTAGTTACCCCACCCCTCCTAGAATAGATCTTGAGAAACATTCAGTGACTAATTTGGCGTCATACAGACCTTTCTCGCAGCTAGAGCGGAGCTCAGTGCCAACCCTATAATCCACAAGTACAATGTCACCAATCACTGTGCAGCTCTCTTTCGGATTTTTTTCTATGATATCATAAGATATTGTTGATCAGATGAGTTGCCCTCAAAACATGCTGTTATAGAGGTAAAGACTAAACTCGAATCTTTTTAAGTGAAAGTATCATATCATATCAATAAGCCTACTTTCGTAAAGAGCAAACTTATTTTATGGCTTTAGCCTTGAGGAACAAAAAGAAAACGAAGATAAAAGGCAGTGAAGCCAAGCCATATGCAAACTCAGTCTGCAATTTGGAATTCATTGATAAACCCAAACCCAAATACATGGCAAGCATTATACATATGATACCTATCAGAGTGTATTTCTTTGCAGCTAAAAGATATTTATCCACATCTAACTTACGATAGTGCATCATATGATAAACAACAGGCATTATGAACATGGCAGTTGCTGTTGTTACTGCGTAAAGTGCCGCTAAGAGAATTATGTTGTCAAATAACTGGAAGTAAGACGGAGGATTTACTGTGATATCTAAGAAAAACCCAAAGAAAATTGAAGAGGAGGCGCCCAATACTATAGCCCAGTCCATACATGATCCAACTCTAGAATAGTGCTCGGTAGAGCTACTCTTTACAGGATCGTCGTCTGGTTCAAATGGCATTAGTGGAATTACTTAGACTTGCTGCACTATTTAAAGAGGATGGTGACCCTTTGTACAAAGGTATCACGAGAAATAAGTGGGACCTAACGTTTGAGGATGGATGTTCTAAACAATCCAGCTTCGGAGCACATGGATTTAGCAACAGAGGCAATAAGAATGAGAGCGGGATTCATATTTTGTAATATTGTCTTTTCTAAAATCACTTGACTTTTTCTTGTCAATTACAAAAACATTCATACCTAAGGAATCTTCAAAGGCAAATAGAAAATCTAGGATATAAGAATATGATAAACGTAACTTATTTCGGATATTAGGGGCAATATTAAAAATCCCATGCTCCATCACTATTCTGTCCATTAGAAAGAATTTGAATTGGTGTTTGAGCGTTAAATGGACGTACAGAAAAAAAATATATTATCCAATTAGGATCAATTTATCCTACTATTTCTCATTTTAAAAGATCAACAATATTTTGATATATTAAATCCTCTACGAAATCTTTTTTTCTAAATTTTTTAAAAGTTTGTTCATGGATCTCCTTACAAGCCAATCCACATTAACTAGGTATAGCTCGTAATTAAAAAGACTATCTGGATGGGTTAGAATATATTATACGTACATTTTATTTGATTTGCTTATACATATCAGAGCTGGGCTTGCCGGGGTAGCTCAGCCTGGTCAGAGCGTTCGACTCATAATCGAAAGGTCGCGGGCTCAAATCCCGCCTCCGGCACTTTTTTTGGATTTTCTATGCTTAATTGTGTAAAATCTATTAAAGATCATGCAATATTTATCAATAATGCAGTATCTTAGCAATATTTAAATTAACCTTGGCATAAATACCACTTGATTTGCAAAAATCAAAAAAACCTAGAAAGATTTCCCGAAATAGATTAATATTATCTCTGGTTTATAAATAATGATCCTCAAATCGAATTATTAATCTATGTGATTTTTTTGATGATGATCAATAATTTACTCTGGCTTACAAACCTGCGGGAGTGTTAGGATTATGTATTTTTGCGAATCAAACGTTGGTTGAAACTTTTCCAATCAGTATAACTATTACCACCATCCCATTGTTCATAATTTATGACTTTTTCTAGATCGAGTCTGCTTAGCCAGTTTTGAGATTGTAAATCTGGTTCGCCTTCAAATTTTTTTACATATCCAAGGCAAAGATATGCTATCGGTTTAACCGTAGAAGGGAGTTTTAGAATTCTTTTGAGATCTTTATTGTTGATGATGCTGACCCAGCCAACACCTATGTTTTCAGCTCGTGCAGCAAGCCATAAATTTTGGATAGCACAGCAAACACTATAAACCCCAGCTTCTCTTATAGTCATTCTCCCTATTACATAAGGTCCAAACCGTTTATGATCATAAGTAACGCAAATATTTAGATTAGATTCTAAAATTCCTTCTAATTTTAAATCTAGATACTTCCTTTTCCTTTCTTTATCTTTTGCAAGTAAATCAATTGATTTTAATCTCTCTTTGGAGAATGATTCTTTGATATTTAGACGACTGTTTCTGTCTCGTATTAAGATAAAATTCCATGGTTGTGAAAAGCCGACTGACGGAGCATGGTGAGCGGCTGTCAAAATCCTCAATAAAACCCTATTGCTAATTTTCTTTCTAATAAAGTTCCTTCTTACGTCCCGACGGGAGAGAATTATTTTGTAAAAAATCTCCTTTTCAATTTCAGTAAATTGCCCCATCATATTACCTGTCAATATCTAATAACTAAAATGACCATCTTTTAATATAGATTTAACCTTCTATCTAACAGATTCATTAGAAATGTAATAATTATTCTCAGAATTCTTTGACAGGACATGACAATTATAATGGATTACATTTGAAATTTGGTTTTAGGTCGACTACCCCAAAATAGGCAAAAAGGATTGTCAGAGCACTGAGTCTGTTTTTTAAACATTCTCCAATTTTTTTGCATTTGAATTTCCAAATTCATACTCCGTTAATGAATTTGATTTAATTTAAAGACGAGGATTTAGCGACGAAGTAATTTACCATACCAAATAGGATATAAGATGATATAAAGTGGAATCTAAAATGGACGTACTGTTTATACTTAGCAAACTATTTAATCCGACTTGATCTTATGATTGAGTAACTTGTCCGAAGGTATCTTTGTAACTGGGACTGATACTGGAATTGGAAAAACATTGATAACTGCCTCTCTAGCATGGAAATTCTCCAAGATTATTACTAAAATTTGTGTTATGAAACCATTTGCTACAGGAATTTCAGAGTATTCAAAAAAGTTCAGATCTAAAGACCTCGCTATCTTGGCAAGGGCAATTAAATTCGAGGAAAAACAAGAGAATTTGAACCCGTATTTTTACCCTCTAGCTTGTTCGCCGCATATGGCCAGCTCCTTGTTAAATTTACCACCTCCATCATTAAGATATGCGATCAAGAAATACAAATTATTGCAGAAAAAATATGACTACCTCTTAGTTGAGGGGATAGGTGGAATAATGGTGCCATTAAACAACAAGCATACATTACTAAACTTTATCAAGATGACGAAGCTTGGGGTTATAATTGTTGCAACTCCGAAACTAGGAACATTTAATCATATACTGCTTAATGTAAAAATTTGTCAATCAAGTGGTATACCTATAAAAGGAATATTAGTAAATAAAATGCCCAATCATCCAAGCCAAATTGAAGCCGAAATTCCTACATTTATCCGAGAATATACAAAATTACCTATATTGGGTGTAATTCCGATTATGAATAATCTCAAAATGAATGAATCGACATTTTCCAAAATCTCAAAACTAATAGATATTTCCCCTTCGATTTAACCTATCTTTTATTAGTCGACAGGTAGTTAGTTGCTAAATGATTGTACCATTCTGCCTCTCATGTACGGTTTCAAGAATTATTCTTGAAAAAACTACCCTTAGTTTATCATCCATATATCGATCATTTAACACCGACGGGACAGTATTATCCCTTCCTAGGATTGAACCGAACCGCAATTGCAAATACCATCCCTTAGGTACAAAACTTGTTTTAGATGATTATATCTTGCCTAATTTTTTAACATACAATTTATAGGCTTCTAAATATGATTTCTTATCTCCAATATCCATAAAACTCCGCTCCTCTACTATGAACGACTTTACTTTCTTTTTTGATCTTATTGATTCTCTTACCGCCTCGTCCATTCCAAAGGAGGTAGAAATTGGAATCAAATCTAAGAATTCCGGTTCGAAAACATAGCATCCTATGTTTATCAATCCAGAAATTTCTGGTTTCTCCTTCCACTCAGATACAAGCATTTTTTCATCATTACTAAGCTCAATGAATCCATATTTGAGATTGGTTTTGTACCTTGAAAGAGCCATAGAGATAAAGGCTTTATCTTCAAGATGATTTTCAATCATCTTGTCAAGCGGGAATTCATACACTGAATCACCATATAGACAAACAAACGGTTCTTTTAAATGAGTAGCAGCGGTTTTCAATTGTCCAGCAGTGGCTAACGGTCTATCTGATCTGGAATATTTTATCTTTATCCCGAACCTCGTGCCGTCTTCAAAGTAGTCTTCTATTGATCTATGCAAATAACTCACACAAATAATTATCTCATTTATCTTTTTAGAATTGATAAGCCATTCAACCAAATACTCAAGTAAGGGTTTATTGCCCAGCGGCAACATTGGCTTTGGAATAAAGAATGTATAGGGTTGCAGCCTTGTTCCCAGACCACCAGCTAGTATTACTGCTTTCACAAAAAATAAGAATAATTAATCATTATTTATAATATTACTTATTAACATAGTTCTGCAGAATAATACTTATTTTTTCTAAAACTTCCTTTGGATTTTGTCCAAACATAATAACCATAGGCTCCTTTCCATAATCGCCATCGTGATAAACTAACTCCGCATCTGGTTCTTGTTTAAATGCTTCAGTAATTCCCCATTGTATCGAAGAACCTTCTACTCTCTTACTCTCTTCCGTTTCCTTACTTCTAGAATAATTAGAGCACTTGAAATTATTTTTGCAAATCTTAATGATCCTTGGATTGTTCCGAATATTAATGGCGGACCTAAATAATGAGTTGAATTTGGCTGCTGCCAAGAGTGCATTAGATACATGCAGAGATGTTCCGAATTGTATGACATTTGGAGCTCTAATATTGATTCCCAGATTAGTTACTCTGCCCAACACTCCAGCTATATCATCGAAATTTTTGGGTTTCTCAATTGAATACACAAAGTTTGTTTTGGTTTCTGGTATAAGTTCAAAAAAATTAGGCATTCTTTCCAAAATTGATACAGAGTCTTGCAATTCTATTAAAACTTTGAACTTCTCAGAATTGTCATACATGCGATCTAGAGGATTGGAGACGAATACCCCATCACCGATTTGATTGGAGTTTTTTAACGCTTCGTATACATACGAATTTGATAATTTGAATGAATCACCAATATTATACCCTTTGGCTAAAAAGGAAGCGACAGCAGCAGAAAAGTTACATCCGGTGCCATGAGTTTCCCCAATCTTCAACCTTTCGTGTACGATTTGTTGTGGTTCAAGGTTTTTATCTGTAAATAATAAGTCAATTACCTTTGTATCTTTGTTCGTAACATGACCACCTTTGATAATAATATTTGAAGCTCCTAACTTGAAAATCTCTAATGCAGCTTTAGTCATATCTTGCCTGTTTGATATCTTAACTTTTGAAAGGAATTCAGCCTCTTTAAGATTAGGCGTGATTACATGTGCTAATGGAATGATCCCCCTCTTAAACTGCTCAAATGACTGCTCGTCTAATAATTTGATTCCAGTCCCAGAATAGAGGACTGGGTCAAGTACAATCGGAGTCTTATAGTTCTTTAAAATACTTTTGACAATATTTATTATTGACTTACTGTAAAGAACTCCTATTTTTATGACGTCTGGGTTAATATCTTCCAATGTAGTAACTATTTGATTTTTAAAAAATTTTGGCGGAACTACCAGAATATCAGAGATTGTCTTAGTATTCTGAGCAGTTAAAGTGGTTATTATTGTTGTTCCGTATACACCCAAGGCCGAAAATGTCTTTATGTCAGCCTGTATGCCGGCGCCAGCAGATGAATCACTACCTGCTATCGTCATTACCTTTTTCAATCGTTCAATACCTCCTTTTGTGTTGGTGTAAGATCTAAATTAATGTCACTTGATAGCACGGATGGTAATTCATACTTTTATAATGATGTAAAAATCTGAGAACCAATAATTGCTTTGATTTTACAGACAACTTTGAAAGATGAAAGGAATGGTTCGAATGGGAAGATTCCAATATAAACTAGATTTATTATCACCTAATCTCACAATATCGATCATATGACTATCAAATCACAATATCATAAAGAAAATCCAAAGGACAACAAGCATATGATCATAACTGTTAAATATGCATTTCAAGTCAATTTTTCTGATTATTATTGAGTAAGCCTATGGACCTTGGTAGTTTGAAGGTTGGTTCTTATATCATCATAGACGGAGAACCTTGTAGAATTGTTTCTTATGATCATAGTAAGCCAGGTAAACATGGTTCCGCAAAAGCAAGAGTGGCAGCAATGGGTGTTTTCGACGGTTCAAGGCACAGTTTAGTTGCTCCGGTTTCGGCAAATGTTGAAGTTCCACTTATAGACAAGAGGAGTGGACAACTCATCTCGGTGGCTGGTCAAGTATTGCAGATTATGGATCTTGAAACATTCGAAGTTTTTGAAACTTCTGCTATTGAGGATGAAATTAGAGATAAACTCAACCAAGGCGGCGAAGTTGAGTATTGGAAAGTATTGGAACGGATAAAGATTGTCCGAGTAAAAGGATAATACATATACTGTATAAATCTAATTAGGTGCCGCATTCAATTCTATTCTTCCGTCTGAAGTAAGAATATTATCTTGTAGGCGTAAAAGTAAATCATTTGATCAGTCCAAAAAGGTCAAAATATGGCAAGCCTTTATTAAATTGGGTATTCATCTAACTCGAGTATTATGAAAAACATCATAAAGTATGTTATGATGCATTTAAATAATAATAATGTTCACATTACTTAATTGGAACAGCAATCAAAAATAAAGTTTGATCTTCATTTACCACTTATATTAATTCATACACCGTACGGATTAAAATTCTTTGATAAGGTTTCACAGACGAGTGCTGCAAGGTTTTATGCAAAATTCAATACTTATTTAATGCCACTTATAACAATTATGGCTTTATTTCTAATAATAGGCTCGGTTGCTGCCCTATTTTCTAGCGAAACAATAAGAGAAGGAGCTCGTGGAGTAGGTCCTCAGGCCAATTTGTTAATACCTGGTCTCAACCCTTATTTGCCAATATGGGAAGGGTGGGTGGCTTTGGTAGTTACTATCATAGTTCATGAGGCTGGCCATGGAATAATTGCTAGAGTGTATGGTGTTAAGGTTGAATCTACCGGACTAGTATTGTTTTTAGGGATACCGATTGGGGCATTTGTGAATATTGAAAGAGACGAACTTAATAGGATTTCAACTAAGCAGAAAAGTTCCATATTGACTGCAGGCCCTATGACAAATATAGTATTTGCTGCTATCTCTTTATTTGTTATACTTTTGATAACTTCCACTTTGGTAATAACTAAGCCTATGGATCCAGCATCCTATGGGGTAGTAATAACAAATGTAAATCAAGGTTCTCTCGCTGAATCTATAGGCCTTGATAAGGGGACTACAATACAACAAATTCAGAACAACCCGATTCGAAATCCGGTGGAACTAAATGATAACTTAAACGCCAATTTAGGAAAATTAGTTACGATCGGAATTGCAGATGAAAATGGAGTGAAATCAACTAAGCAGGCAACTCTCCCCCCACAAAGGGAGCCTGGAAAGGGAATCTTAGGAGTATCCATCACACCAGTAGCGGACCCAAAAGAGGTATTGGATCGATACAATTCAATGATTTATACATCACCATTAGGTTTGCTTGCTCCACCGACATTTGTACAAGGTATGGTACCTTATTCTGACTTTATGGCCGACAAATACACATCTCCCATATTTGGTTCATATTACACTATACCTGCTAGCCTATTTTTCTGGCTTTGGTTCATAAATTTCAACGTAGCAATTTTTAACGCATTGCCAATTGGCCCTCTGGATGGAGGTCAGCTATATAATACATTGATAGATAAGAAAACTCAAAACAAAAAGGGAATTATTAAACATGCATCGAAAATACTAACATACGGAATGGTATTGATTGTGGTCCTCTCCATCGCACTACCTTACATATTGAAATAAAGAGAAACTATCATTTGATTGAACGACTGTATGAATTATTAGTCAAATTGGAATTGATCAATAATTCAAAGGTCATGAGATCAAACTTAATTTATTTTATGATTTCTTTTTTCTTAAAGGAATGATTAATTTCTTAACATACCTTGTAGATTTCGCATTATCGCTTTTTCTGGATGCTGCTAATATAGCATACTCATATCTGCAGGCAACTAACTGTTATGAATAGGATATTTCACTTGGGTAATTTATGCAGATTTAGACAAACATCTATAATAGAATGCAAAAAAATAAGATCATTGAAAACTTCCCTTTTAAATTTTAAATTTTTTTTTTGTATTAATCATGTCGAAAAAAAATATCCCTTGTATTTACAAAGTTATATAATCGATCCTTTGGATGAGAATGAGTGCTTTGAAGGATTCCTTATATGTCCAGAGTGTAAAAAAAAATTTCCCATAATAAATGGAATTGCAATAATAATGAGCGATATCGTAAAATATGCCTCAAAACGAGTATCAACTTTTGGTAAATGGTTTTCAAATGCTAAAAGCGCAGAGATGAAGATTTTTTTAAAAAATTTATCGTTGGATATCGACAAAAATCATCAAAAAGAAGACCGATATGAGGAAGACGGTTTATATTTTCAGAGTTATAAATGGCTTCACAATGAAAATTTTGAAAGTGATAAATTTCTCCTTCTTATGAGATGGAAAATAAAACCATCTGACGTTTATCGAAAACTGACTTCAAATATTCCTTTCAATCCTGAGGGAATTGCCTTAGACTTAGGATGTGCCCTAGGATTATCCACGATGGAATTAGCAAAAAAATTTTCATTTGTCTTTGGAATAGATTCATCATTTTCTTTCATTCGGGAAGCAAAGAAAAAGACTAAAGAACAAGGAGTAACCAATATGGAGTTCATAGTATCCGATATTTTGGATTTACCTTTCAGAAATCAAATCTTTGATCTGATTTTTGGGTTGAATATTGTCGAGTTCATGCCTGTTGACGACCTCTTGCCCAAGATACATCATCTCTTAAAGCCGCATTCTCTGTTTATTACAACCACGCCTTACGATTACAATCGAGAGATAGTTTACAATAGAAATATGAATGACGAGATATTGCGTTCAACCTTGGAAAAAAAAGGTTTCGAAGTTACCCCCAGGACAAAGAAAGAGGCATTTATTCCGTGGATTCTAAAAGTTAATGAGAGGACTTACTTGTTTTACTTCCTTGATCTCATTGAAGCAAGAAAAATATCGAAACATAAGTATTAAATTTATATCAAATTCTTCCGTATCAGTTAACTGCTATTATTTCCGCAGTAAAAACTTATAAAACTTGTTCCAAAATCTAATTATATTAATTTACAAAAGAGATAGCAGGTATAATGAAAATAGTATTTTTGCAATCCTCATCCACTTCCTATTCATTCTTAGATTATAACGAAAGTGAAGTTGATAGTTCTATCCCATCAAATTGTTCTTTATACCTTTTTGGAAGAGCACTGATCACAAGGAACGTAGAATTAATTAATTCTTTGTATGATTTAGAAACTGTATTCGTTCCCAAAAAACTAAATTTTATTTCAAGCATCATAAAAACTACCACAGATATACCAGTAAAGGAAATTGATGAAAATACTTACGGTAAGTTAATAAAAAGGGAATTAAGTGTTCCTAATGAATTCGAAGTCACGGAGAAAAACAACAATGGAAACTCCAACAATCATATTCAACAAAATACACTCATTACAAACAACAACTTGTTGTTTCTCCCATGTAATACAGTCATAGGAAAGAGGTCTACTAGAAAAAGTATTGAATATTACAAATTTCAGTACCCGTGGGAATTTTTAGATATTATACAGGAACTCCTAAAAAACGAGGTAACATTTTCCATTATTTCCAATAAAGCAACAATCGCAAAAACTGCGATTATTGAAGGTCCATGTATCATAGAAGACAATGTTGTAATAGATGATTTCGCAAAGATTAAGGGACCGTCTTATATCGGTAATGGTAGCTTTATCGGCATGGGATCGTTAATCCGCAATAGTATGCTTGATTACAATACAAATATTGGCTTTAATTGTGAAATCGGTAAGACTTACTTTGCAGGTAATGCAAAAATTTCCCATCATAATGTAATTTTGGATAGTATAGTAGGAAAGAACGTTTGGTTTGGCGGTTACTCAGGAACTGCGAACGTTTTACTTACCAGAAAAAATGTCCAGTACAGAATCAATAACGAATTAATAGATACGGGGAGAAATCATTTTGGTGCAGTAATTTCTAATAATAGTTCTATAGGGGCATCAGTAATAATCCTCCCTGGTCGCAAGATCCCACCAGATTCGATTATACCGGCTGGGACTATTTTTTCAAAATAGTTGTTTTATTTAGATGATGTAAAATATCTTTTTTTATCATGATGTTTTGTTTGTTACTTCTTTGAATGATTTGAAAGACATTGCCTCATCCTTTAGTGATTCAGATAGAAAATTAGTGGAAATTTCATTTAGAGATTCATTACCGGTTAATAAATAATCCTTAAAGTATTGGTAACTCTTGATTTCGTTATTATATGAGCTTACCAGACTGTTTTTTGCGGCCTCAAAGGCTGCGGGCGATTCCGTTTGATTAAATTCATTCATCTGTTTAGTAAAATTTGTCAAGTAGGTATTGGTCAATTCGGCCATCGTTTTATTTGATACCGTCCCCAATTGCCAAAGAGCTATTTCATCTTGAAAAGCCCTGGTTAGATTCGCAGAACTTTGGGTGAAGGTGGCAAAATAGTTTGCATAGTCATTCTGGGTAGTTTGAACTGATGCCACATTTACATAGAATAACAAAATAATAGCGACTGAGGATAAAGAAATCAAGAATATAGTCTTTATTCTATTGGATTTGTTCATACAATCAAATAGAATAACTTAGTTAAAAATTCTTGCGCAAAAGTCTTCTATTCTAATGCATTCTAATCAAATTTGAAAATTTCAAATCCTTATTTTTGGACATCAATTGATCGCTTCTTCCACAAAGTAAATCCCTTATGATCTATCAGCTCGATATTAAATCTATCTGCAAGTTTTAATCTTATTTTATCAGATTCCTTATAGTTTTTCTCAGAGCGGAACATGTTTCTTTTGTATATCTGCTCCTCTATCTCTTCAAACTCCTGCTTAGATACATGCGAGACTTTTAATCCAATTACAAACATGAATTTTTTTAACAAGCCAAAGGTCTTTGTTAAGAATTCAATATTTACCGGAGTATCAATAGATAAAAAATTATTGATCCTTGTAATGAATTTCAAAAATACAGTCAATGCATTTGCAAAATTCAAATCATTATTGAGATGTTCTTCAAACAAAGTTAGATATTTTGTCAGCTCTTCTAACAGCGGTTGCTGAATGGAATCAGAATTCTCATAAATGAATGAGTTTCTGGTTCGGTATTCTAGTTCATAATAGGCATTAGAAATTTGGCTCCATTTACGTATTGATTCATCAATTATATCCTTTGTATAATCTAGCGGTTTTGTATAATGAGAAGAAAGGCAAAAAAGCCTAATTACATTTGGACCAACTTCCTTTAATAATTCTGAAATCTTGATCATATTTCCAATAGATTTCGACATTTTTTCAGAGTTAATAGTTACCATCCCGACATGCATCCATAATTTCGAGAATTCGGTTTCGAATAATCCCTCAGACTGTGCAATTTCATTTTCGTGATGAGGAAAAACTAGATCCTGGCCTCCTCCGTGTATATCAATATTTGCTCCTAGATATTTTGAAGCCATGACTGAACACTCAATGTGCCATCCTGGCCTTCCATTTCCCCACGGACTGGCCCAGGTTGGTTTCACGGAACTAAATTTCCACATGGCAAAGTCTCGCGGGTCGTCTTTATTCTCATCAACTTCAATTCTAGCACCAGAAATTATTGAACCTAGGTCCTTTTTGGACAGCTTGCCATATCCTAGGTAGGACCTAACCCTAAAGTAAATTCCATTTAATCCCAAATAAGCTTTATTTTTCTCAATTAGTTTGCTAATAAAGTCAATAATGTCTGGGATATGCTCTGTTACTCTGGGGTATGATGTGGCTCTCAATACGTTTAGGGCGTCAAAATCTCTAAAGTAACTCTCTGTATATACTCGAGAAATATATTCAGCATCCGTATGTTCACTGATAGCCCTAGCTATTATCTTATCATCTATATCAGTAAAATTTTGTATGAATATCACCTTAACACCTTGAATTTCTAAGTACCGTCTTAATACATCGAAAACTATTATGGTCCTTGCATGCCCGATATGGCAGTCATCATAAACGGTGACACCGCACAAGTAAATTTTAATTACTTTATCGATTGTATTAATTTCTTCCAATTGGTTTGTTAATGTATTACTTAATTTCATTTCTAAAAAGAATCTTGTAAAAAAATTAAACGTCTAGATAAATTTCATTTTTTCTAATCTGAACGGGGAATGTGGTCAACTTAACACCCTCCATATAATCTAGTAACTCACCGGTTCTAATATTGTAATGCCAAAAGTGCAAAGGACACTCGACAATTTCACCATTAACTTTTCCAGGTGCCAAAGAACCATCCTGATGTCTGCAAAGTGCTTCGATGGCGTAATACTTGCTTTTTGATACAAATAGAGCTATTCTTTGCCCATTAATGTTAAGTTCCTTACCACTGCCTTCTTGAATGTCGTCTTTACTGGCTACCTTAATCCATGTCATCTAACAATGCATAATACTTTATTAAAAATAATAAATGTTTTTTTAATTTATTTGATTCATATACAGTTAAATTAAATTCAACAACTAAAAGTATACAAGTTAGGCGCAAATGAACAGTCTGTCCGAAAACACAAAGCATACCTCGATTACTACTCGTCCAGATTCTTATACTTCACATATTAAAACATCAGAAAATCATAACGAGATAGCAGTGAATGAAAAATACAAAGGGCCAAAGATTTTGATAGAAAAGGATCTTGTAGTCACATCCGCCTTGCCTTATGCGAATGGCCAAATTCATTTGGGACATATTGCATCGACTTATTTGCCAGCCGATATTTTCACTAGATTCGTTAGATTGACTGGTAGTAAGGTTTACCACATATGTGCTACTGATGATTACGGAACTCCTATTCTTATAAAATCCGAGAAGGAGCGAAAAACACCTGAAGAGTATGTGAGAGAATGGAATGAGAGGGATAAAAAAGATTTTGATTCTATTGACATTAATTTTGATCATTTTTCAAAAACTAGCTCCCCTCAAAACTTAAAGTTCGTGCAGGACGTTTTCATGGACCTATATAAAAATAATCACATAAAAGAGGAGATTGTAGTTCAGTTGTTTTGCACATTTGATAACAAATACTTGCCCGATAGGTACGTAATAGGTAGATGCCCCTTCTGTAACTCAGATAACCAATATTCTGATCTTTGCGAATCGTGTGGTAGAGTCCCTGAACATATACTGGACCCCAAGTGTGTTCTGTGTGGAAGGCCCCCTGTAAAGAAAGAGAGTCTCCATTATTTTTTTCGATTATCCAATTTTGAGGAAGCTCTTAGAATTTGGCTTTCCAATAATAAGAATTTACAAGAAGACGTAGTAAAATATGTCTTGAACTGGATAAATACAGGATTGCAAGATTGGGATATCACGAGAGATTTGTCTTGGGGGGTACCCATACCAAAGATTCATGGAGTTCCAAATTACGAAGATAAAGTATTTTATGGGTGGTTTGACAACCATTTGTGTTACATTTCATCTTTTAATAGTTTTGCTGAGACCGTACTTAAGAAAGACGGTAGGAAACTTTGGAACGATTCTGAAATCATTCATTTTATTGGGAAAGATATAATCTATCACCATTACCTCTTTCTCCCCGCGATCAGGCTTGGGATCAAGAGCGAATATAAATTACCTGATAGGATAGTTACAAGAGGTCATTTACTATTCCAAAACAGAAAGTTATCGAAGAGTAAGAATTGGTCGATAACATTGGGAGGATTCACCAAGTCATTTAACCCCGATTATCTTAGATTTTATTTTTCTACAATTATCCCATATTCACAATCAGACATTAATTTTGATTGGGATAGCTTTTATGAAAAAATTAATAATGAACTTATTTCAAATATAGGGAACTTTATCAACCGGACACTCTCCTTTACTCAGAAGCAATTTGCTGGAAAGATCCCAGCAGGAACGAATTTGGATAGCCTAGACAAACAGGCATTGTTTGAGATCAAGCAAATCGCATATGCTGTAGGCGAATTGATTTTTGGAAACGAAATAGATAAGGCCATGAAGAGGATTTTGCAGTTTAGTACATTTTTTAATCAGTATTTCCAGTCTAAAGAACCTTGGAAATCACATCATGATTCTAATAACACCATTTGGATATCTGCCAATGCAGTGAGATCACTTGCAATATTGTTGTTTCCGTTTATTCCCACATCCGCTCAGAAAATCTGGAAACAATTAGGAATTATCGAAAATTTAACGACCCAAGACTGGTATTCAGCATCTGAATTGAGACTTGTTCAAGGACACAATATCGATAACAATATAATTCCGATTTTTAGGAAGATTGAAAAAGCCGAAATTGAAAATCAAAAGGCTGAGTTTTTAGATACTAAATCAACAAATACTGAACCTTGATAAGAATATTATATATTGTTTGTTTTCTAGAGTAATGTGAAGACAAGCTTATGGCAGCCGTAATGATAGGGCGATATCAACCATTCCATTTAGGACATTTGGAACTAGTCCGTCAAGTATTGGATGAAAATGATGAAATAATTATCCTAATAGGAAGCTCGCAGGCTAATTTCACTCTAAAGAACCCCTTCACTGCTGGAGAAAGGATATGGATGATTAGAGATAGCCTCATAGAATCAAAAATTAACTTGTCAAGAGTATTCCTGATTAATGTTACCGATGATGAAAACAATGTGAAATGGTTTAGCAATATTAAATCAGTGAGTCCACCGTTTAATGTTCTTTATACTGGAAACGATTTTGTCAGAACTTTGCTTAAAAGAGAAACCATAATCATAAAAAAACCAAAATTAATTGAAGGAAATTTATTAAAAGGTTCAGTTATTCGGAAATTGATTCTTGAGGACAATACTAAATGGCAAGAGTTGGTCTCCAAATCGGTAATAAAAATCTTTAAAGAAATTGATGCAGTAGAGCGAATTAGAAATATTTATCATACTTGGATGGATTCTCCTTTCTCTGAACCGAAGAAATAAGAAGAATGAATTATCATTAAGGTTATATCTGTTCCCATCATTTCTTCACTTAAATACATAATCAAAAAACAGGACCGTTTCGAGACACCGTCTAATGTAATACATGACTAGATATATTTATTTGAAAAGATTTTAGATTGTTCGATACTTCCGAAGAAAGGCTGAGGAGATTATTACATAACAATATCTAATTGCCTTGTTTCTGAAATGAAAGATAACCCTTATTATCATTAAGGTGATATGGACATAAAATCGGATAGGAACCATAGTTGTCTTAGACAGTAACTTTGCACTTATAATTTTGTTAATTATGATACTTTTTCAGGGAATGGATCAACCGATTGCGATGAATTTACTAGATTCCTAATCGTCTTTCATAGCTATTATTTCTATCCTCTTTGATTTTAGTCGATCCTTAGGGCTGATGCTTATCTAATTATTCTTATAGTCTATGAATTAAATTATGACTAAAAGAATAGGAAAAATCAACACGGTTTTAGCATAACGAGATTGAACCAATTGTTGTTATCAGAGAAAATCTTCTCAAGCGAAAAGCCCGATCTAATCACTAATTCTTGTATTTTCTCCTCACTATATTTGTATGAGCTTTCGGTGTGAATAGTTTCATCCTGAGATATCTGAAATACTCTTTCAGATCCCGATATTCTAACTTCTTGATCCGATCTAGATTTGAGATGCATTTCGATACGATCCTTTTTCTTATTAAAAAACGCATAATGCACATATTCGTGAAGATCAAAATTACATCCCAGCTCTCTATTCATCCGGGTTAACAAATTCAAATTAAATTGAGCAGTGAATCCTGCTTTGTCATTATAAGCGCGTTCAATAAGTAATTCATCTTTTATCATATCGAAACCAACAAGAAGAAAGTCCTTATCATTCATATTAATTCGAACTGCTTTTAAAAAGTCCCTAGCTTCATCAATTTCAAAATTTCCTATACTAGATCCAAAGAAAACTATTAGTCTAGAAAATGAATCAAATTTAAAATTATTCTCAAATAAGATATTATTACAATCTTTGATACCATTTATATAATCATTTGGAATCCCTTTGACCATTATATTCTGATTCCGTGTTTCCAAATCAGTCACTACAGAATCCAAAAAATTGAAGGAAATATCAATTGGAAAGTAATATAATTTATCTTGTCTTTTCAATATTGAGTTGAACAAATGTTTAGTCTTTTTTGAACTACCACTTCCCATCTCGATTAGGATAATCTCTTTTGGAATATCTTGTAAGATCTTGGTAGAATATTCTTCTAGTATACTGTTTTCAGTTCTAGTTGGATAATACTCAGGTTGAACGGTTATTTGTTCAAACAAGAAGGAACCTTTAATATCATATAAATATTTAGAAGGTATTGATTTCTGAACGGGATTAGACAGTCCTTTCAAGATATCGGTTCTAAATTCTTCGTTGTTAACATCCAAATGCAAATTTTACTTTATGTTTAGGACTAAGATATAAATATTTTTGTTATCATCGACTATAATACAAACGGATCCGGACTTTAGCATATGTCTCATTTCCATCCCATCGCTAACTTTTTTTAAACCTAAAGCTACTCAATTTGATCAATTCATTATATGATCCGAATCTCTCAGGGTTGATCTTGTCTAAAGAATTTTCTGACTCGATTTCCTCATTAGTCTTGAAATCTTTGATAATTTCATATTTTGATGTTCTCTGTGCTGGTATCTTGCCTGCCGCTTTGATGATCTTACGCATATCCACTGGCCTCATAAATTGTCCATACTGCGATCCTGCAGAAGTTGATATACTCTCATTAATTAAACAACCACCAAGGTCATTTGCCCCAGCACCAAGCAATATTTGGGATAATTTTGGTCCCTCCTTAACCCATGATACCTGAAGATTATTAATGAAATTATTGAAGAAAATTCGTGAGATCGCATGTATTTTCAAAATTTCTAGACCGTCAGCACCGGGCCTTATATCTTTGACTAAATGATGAGTTGACATCGGAGCATCATAATGGACATAACTTAAAGGAACAAATTCTGTGAATTTACCGGTTTTTTTTTGAATATTTCTTATTATCTCTAAATGAGTAACAATATCTCTATTACTCTCAATATGGCCATACATTATTGTGGAAGTGGTTGGGATGTCCAAATTATGTGCGGTAGAAATTATGTCAATCCATTGTTCTATATTGATTCGGCCTGGAGAAATCTTGTTCCGTACCTCTTTTACAAGAATCTCAGCAGAGGTCCCAGGTAAGCTCCCGAGACCTGCCTCCTTTAACATCTTTAAATAATCATGAATTTTAGTGTTAGACAATGTAGATCCATACAAAATTTCCTCTGGCGAGAAAGCATGAATGTGAATCTCAGGCAATTCCTTCTTTATTGCTTTGCATATATTGACGTAAAAGAACCCATCCATTTTAGGGGGCAATCCAGCCTGGATACATATTTCAGTGGCTCCAAACTGCCACGCTTCTTTAGCCCTCCTTACTATCTCTTCAATAGGTAAAAGATAACCCTCTTCCACTCTAAAATCTCTGCTAAACGCGCAAAAGCCACATTGCTTTATGCAAACATTTGTAAAGTTAATATTTCTGTTTATCACGTAGGTCACAATTTCGCCTTTTACCCGCCTTCTTAGCTCGTCAGCAACCAAAGTTATTACTGACAAACTTGGTCCTGTGGCTTCGAAAAGCTTTAAAGCATCGACTGATGAGATTTCTTTCCCATCTAAAGCCCTCCCAAGAATCGAAGAGATTTCCGAATCGATATTTCTAAAAACATTCTCAAGATTCATTATTAATATACTCCTCTCTGACCAAGCCGTATTTATCTATCAATGGTTCTATATAGTCTTTAAGGTCTTTGTGCACGAATTTCCTTGACAACGCCGAATTAATTATATATTTTGGATACACCGGCAAGCGTGCCCTCAATGTAAATCCTTTTTCTCTTGTTACTGCATTAATATTTTCAATGGTCGGCCAGGGTGATTCTGGATTGACGTGATCTGGTGTAATCGGTGAGATGCCTCCCCAATCATTGATTCCAGAATCAATGTAATTTGAATATACATTAGGGCTTAGGTTCGGTGGGACCTGAAGACTAATATCTTCCAAAATTATTCGTGCTGCTGCGATGCATCTTAAAAAGTAAGGATATGAAGGAGATTTTGCATATTCCATTAGTGTCCCCTTCTTTGGTAAAAAATTTTGCATAATTACCTCTTGAATGTGACCAAATTTCCTATTTATATTCTTTATTAGTAACAAAGATTCAACTATTTCATTGAAACTTTCATCTATACCGATTAAGAGTCCTGTAGTAATTGGAAAATTAAACTCACCAGCTGAAATTAGGGATTTTAATCTCACTTTGGGATTTTTGCTTGGAGCTTTTTCATGAGCCTTCCCTTTATCAGTCAATCGTTCGCTCGAAGTCTCTAGCATCATACCCAAACTTGCATTACTAGATTTTAACATGGACATTTCTTTCTTAGTCAGGCTTCCAGCATTCGTATGAGGTAACATTCCAGTTTGTGAGATTATTTTCTCACTTAAATCTGCCAACAACTCGGATAGATTCCGATGTCCAAGTAACGCAAGCCACCTCTTGGCCTCTTTATATTTAATCTCTGGCCTCTCACCGGTTACGATCAATGCCTCCGTGCATCTTGCCTTTTTTCCAAGTTCAGCAATTGCAATTGCTTGAGACGGACTAAGCATTACAGCATCCATGTTTGTTGGTTCTTTTTTGTACGTACAATATGAGCATGAATCTTTACACAGATTTATTAAATTGATAAAAACCTTTCTTGAATATGTGATAAATTTGCTACCTGTCCTATTACGAAGAAATGTGGCAAAAAGGTTAAGATCTTTTATCTCAGCATTAATTAGTAAATCCTTAAGATCATGACTGTCAACCGATTTTTTTTCAATTATCTTATAAATGATTTCGTTGGAATCGAATTTTTTCGATAAATATTGATAGTTTTGGATTCCATTTACAGTCATTTATTTTTAATGAATTACATAATGAATCTATACATTAAAGCCTTACTATGATAAAATTCACGCTGATATTTCTACTAAATAATAACCTACAGCATCAAAAATCGTACAACATGGATATAAAATATTTTAAGCTCGGGATATATGTTATTATGGTATATGACCACTTCGTTGATAAAGGAGAGCTCAGAGAAGGATAATTCAAAAAACCTGTCTCAAAAGAAAATCAGGATTTTGGTTACAAAGTTGGGTTTGGATGGTCACGATCGAGGGGCTTTGGTTATTTGTAGAGCCCTCAGGGATTCTGGGATGGAGGTAATTTATTCCGGATTATTCTGTACACCCGAACAAGTTGTAAAAACTGCGATTGAAGAGGATGTGGATGTTATTGCAATGAGTTTACTTAACGGCGCTCACTTAACACTATTCCCTAAAGTGTCTCGATTGCTAAGAGAACAAAACGTTCACGACATATTATTGGTGGGAGGAGGAGTAATACCTGAATCAGATAAGACCCAATTGGAGAAGGCAGGTATTACAGGGAATTTTGGACCAGGCACATCCCTTGAAAAAATTATTGAACATATTAAAAAAAATGTAAAAAGGAATTGATTTATTTGTAATTCATTTGATGAGCTTAGACTGTTACTCCACCTTTTCTTGCGGCCACATCATCCTCCTTAGGTCCTTCCCTACTCTTTCAATTTCATGGTTCTCCAACTCCTTCAGCATCATGCTAAAGGCCGATTTTTTATCCTTTTTGTAGTTGCTAACCCATTCATTTGCAAATTGTCCTGATTGAATCTCTGATAATACATCTTTCATTTTTGATTTTGAGTCTCCGTCAATGACACGTTTACCCCTAGTAAGCCCACCATATCTTGCCGTTTCACTAACTCTATTGTACATGCCAGTAATCCCATACTTTTGAATTAAATCTACAATTAATTTTAGTTCATGCAAGCATTCGAAATAGGCTATTTCTGGCTGGTAACCTGCTTCTACTAGTGTTTCAAATGACTTGAGGATCATCTGATGGACCCCGCCGCACAGATCTACTTGTTCTCCAAACCAATCCGTTTCTACTTCTTCTTTAAATGTGGTTTCTAAAACTCCTGGCTTTGTGCTCCCAATTGATTTAGCTAAAGCAAGTGTTTTTTCCCAAGCTTTTTTTGTATAATCTTGATGCACAGCAACGAGTGAGGGTGTCCCAAACCCATCTAAATACAATTCGCGTACTCTTTGACCTGGTCCTTTTGGTGCAACCATTATGACATCAATATTTTTAGGAGGATCGATCCATTTCCAATGTATAGCCGCGCCATGTGAAAAACTGATCGTCTTGTTTTCTGTCAAATGGGGAGCGATTTCGCTCTTAAAAGTTTCCTCTTGTTCCATATCTGGAATTAATATATGAATAACATCGGATTCTTTGACCGCATCACTAACGCTTTTTACGTTGTGATTATCATTTTGAGCTTTTGCCCATGTATTCCCGTTTGGGCGTAACCCAACACAAACATTCAGACCTGAATCTTTCATATTAGAAGCCTGTGCTGCGCCTTGAATCCCGTAACCAATGACTGCGATCTTTAGATTTTTTAATGGATCCAAAGAGACTTCATTGTCAAGCCATCTCCTTATTGTCATGATTTAAAATGAAAATGAAATCATATATGTTCTTATTGATCCAACTTTATCCGTTAAATAATTTAATTATTTAAAAACCGGTAAAGCAAATCATAAGAATAACTAATATCGATTTGATTCTTGATATTTTTTTTTGTATTAATAACAAGGTTTTGTAAGTATTTCTCGTCTTTTTGTTCTACTTTCTTTGCCACCCTGTCGTAAATCTTACCGTACTTCTTAATTAGTTCGATTGATTTGTCGCTTCCTAGAAATAGATTCAAGAAAAGTGGTGCGTCGTCCGTTAATATACTCTCACTCAGTAACGATTGAATTCTATAAGAGCTACCCGATAATTGCTTTAATAATTTTAACAAATCTTTTTCGTTTTTCAGTGTCTTGTTAGTTGAAATTTCAATCAAAAGTTTTGAGAAAACAAGATTAATAAAGTAAATTAAACTAATAAGGACAGCGACGAGAATATCGTGCTTTTCTGGTGTATCAATCAAGAACTTTTTGAATTTTGGAAATAACCTACGCAAGATTCTTGATTCTCTGCTGATACCAGATAAACTAAGTGGCACATGCATTATTATGTTCTTTGAAGAACTAACTTGAGCCCCTGGTCCAAACATTGGATGGATACAAAGAAATTTTAAAGAGCTGTATTTTTGTGAGGTGTTTGATATATAATCATAAATTGGATTTTTTACAGAGGATATTTCAATGGTGGTTGTTCCTGGTCTAAACTTTATCGTATATGTATCAAGGATCTTAAGTGTTTCCTTTATAGGAGTGCACAAAATGATAATGTTTGAATCTTCAACAAATTTTGTGATACTTTTGGAAGTATACACATTCAGGTCTTTTGAGATATCAATGTATTCAACCTTGTTGGGATCAACTAGAAAGATCTTTTCTACCTTGATCGTTTTTTTGATTAAGTCTCGATCTTCAGATTGCTCCTTACGTAAATTAATAAAATAATCAAAAAACCATTTTCCCATTCTCCCGGCAGCTCCAACTATCAAAATGTTTGACATTTTAGTTTTTTCAGTTCAAAAAGGACATTATAGCCGATACAGTAGTAGTTAGAGTTTATTAACCAAATCACGAATAATTTCCAAACCTTCGATCATTTTCTTTTCCTCTAAACAAGTTGACAATCTTACGTAATCAGAATAATTTGATCCGAATCCACTTCCTGGTGCAACTGCTACTCCATGATTTAATAATCGCTCTACTAGTTTCAAGTCAGTTAACTTCAATTCACTGTTGATTTTTGCAAAGACATACATTGCTCCCTCAGGAAGTGTGAATTCGAATGGTAATTTTTTCAAATATTTACACATTAATTCTAATCGCCTTTTCATTATCTTGTTATTTTCCTCGGGATCAGAATCCAGCGCTTGTAATGCGCATAATTGCATTGGTTCTGCTACCGAGGTTAGAGCCAATGCCTGTATTTTTATGAGCTTGTTTATCAACATGTTATCTCTAGAATATACAAAACCGACCCTAAATCCAGTCATTGCAAAAGTTTTTGAAAACGAACCAACAAGTATTGATTTATCGTAGTCAAAATTTACAACGCTGCGATAAGGTTCATAAGCATAATTAGAATAAACTTCATCACTGAGTAAATAAATTTCTTTTTTGCGAGCTACGTCTATTATATTGTTGTAGGATTTTTTACTCAGGATTTTGCCTGTTGGATTATTAGGATAATTTAAGCAAATTATTTTTGTATTGATATTAATTTGACTTTCTATTTCAGAAATATCGGGCTCCCAGTTTTGTTCCAAATTAGTCTTTACTACTCTATTTTTAACACCCAGGTAATTTGCACAATCATGACAAGCCGGCCAAGCCGGCTCAATTGTAATTATTTCATCACCTGGTCTCAACAATGCAGAAAATGTACAAAATATCCCGAACCTGCCTCCCGGTGTAACAATTATCTTGTCATGACTCACTGGTTCGAAAATATCAAAACCGTTTTTTGCTGAAAAACTAGAAATATGTTTTGACAAACCTGTCCGCAAATCTTTGATACCAGCAGTCTGCGTATAATGAAACTTGCGCATTTCATAAATCTTAGTTAATTCATCCTTAACTTCTAAGGGAGGTAGAAAATCAGGTTCTCCTACCTCCATGTGAATTATTCTATGTCCTTGTAATTCTAGATTTTTTGCTGCATTAAATACATCTAAGTGAGACTTAATTTCAAATTTGCGAACCTTATTTTGATCCTTCAAATGTGGTGACTGGGCGAATTGAACCTGAGAATTGGTTATAGGATTATTTTTTTCTTGTCCAACCTTTATTTTACTTTTTTCCAAATTCTGGATTCTGATTGATTCGTTAATTAACATGTTAACAATTCTTCCAGAAAATTCTGGATCTAAATTTAAACATTTTGAGTTGCTAAACAAATAACTCTTGATCCCTAATTCCACTTTATCGTCGATAATGTCAAGATCCAAATTGGTTTTTATCGTCCCGATTTTCCTTGCAATTTCCATCCTTTGATTGACAAGCTCCATAATCTGGTTCGTAATTTCTTTCATGTCATTTCTTAAGATATTAACTTCTTCTATCGACATTTTCGAATCCCTATTGTATTACTCTTGGTATCAGATTAGATTTAAAGCAACAATCTAGCAATATGATGGCAGCGATGCTATCTACTACGGGAGGAGCTCTTGGAACTACGCACGGATCATGTCTACCTGTTACAATCAACTGAGATTCAGTCATATCCTTCAAATCCACAGTATTTTGGGGTCGTGATATAGAGGCAGCTGGTTTGAATGCAACCCTAAATACAATTGGCATCCCATCAGTAATTCCACCTAATATTCCTCCAGATTTGTTAGTTTTTGTAATAATGCTACCGGTGGATTTATCTACCACAAATGAATCATTGTTTTCGGAACCTTTCATCGTTGAACCTCGAAATCCAGATCCAAATTCAAGTCCTTTTACAGCTGGAATGCTAAAAATACCTCTTGATATCTCCGACTCTATCGACTCAAAAATCGGCTCTCCTAATCCTACTGGCACACCTCGTACTATGCATTCATTTATGCCTCCTAATGAATCGCCCTCTCTTCTAGCAGACAATATCAAATCCTTCATTCTCCCAGCTGCTTCTTGATCAGGACAACGTACATCGTTCAAATATCTATTTTTAGAGAGTGAATCAAAGGGTATTTCAGCAGATTCCATAGTTATATCCCCAATTGATTTGGTGTAGCTGATTATTTCAATATTTAGAGATTCCTTTAATATTTTCAAGGCTACTGCCCCGCCCATCACAATAGTCGCGGTCAATCTTCCTGAAAATCGTCCGCTTCCCCTGAAGTCATTAAAGCCACCATATTTCATGTAACCCGTATAGTCAGCATGACCAGGTCTAGGTTTTGACATGAATTCATCATATGATCGAGAATCAGAATCCCTGTTCCAAATAATCATGCAAATGGGAGCACCAGTCGTGAACCCTTTAAAGACACCCGAAAGTATTTCAACTGCATCAGTTTCTTTTCTTTGAGTGGTAATGATTGATTGCCCAGGCTTCCTTAAATCGAGTAACGGCTGAACATCTGCTTCCGATAGACGTAGGCCTGCTGGACAACCATCTATAATAGCTCCTATGCATTTGCCATGACTTTCACCAAAACTTGACACAGTAAAGTAATTTCCAAGCGTATTTGAAGGCATGAATAAATTTTTAGTTGTAATTCTGATATATTATTATTTTTAATATTTATCCTGCTGCTGATAAATCATTCTTTTTCACCGACAAAGCATACTCGATAATTTCAAGTTAATACATACTCAATTTGAGCTCCAATTCCCTTTAACTCACTGATAAAATTTGGAAAAGAAACATCAACTGAATCTGCACCATCAATAATCGAGTGCTCCGTAGATAGACTAGCAATCGTAAACGCCATAAAAAGTCGGTGATCGTCAAAAGAATTGATTGCTGCATTTCTCAATTTATCTGGGGGGCGAACAGTGATTGAATCGTTATCTTCCTTTATGTGAGCTCCAAATTTAGTTAGTTGAGATGAAATATTAGAAACCCTGTCAGTTTCTTTATATCTTGCATGCGAAACACCAGTTATTGTTGTTTTATTCTTAGCTTTTAGTGATAGAATTGCTACTACCGGGAGTAAATCAGGCGTCCCAACTAAATTAAAATTCCCTCCATCCAGTTTGGTCGACCCATCTATTTTAACGACTCCTTTGTTCCTATGGACCTCAATTCTGCCTCCCATTTCTTTGATAATGTTGATTATTTCCATATCTCCCTGTGGCATTGTAAAGTCCAAATTCTTAATCATCATCACACCTTCTGACATTATGGCCGCGGACATTAACAATGCAGCAGTCGAAAAATCCCCTGGTACCCGAATAGTTTGGGATTTATAGTCATTTTCGACAGGCAGTTTATATTCCTCAGAAATTGTTTTGGCTACTTTGGATACATTTGAATCCCCTAAGTCACCAACTAAATGACTTGAGAATAATCCATTTGATGAATTCTCCACTTTGACTCCAAATTTTTTCATTATAAATATAGTTGAATCTATATATGGTTTGGAAACTTGGTTGCCTAACACTTGGATGGTAATTGGTGTTTGAGAATATATGCCAGAAAGAAGTATTGATGATATGAATTGGCTAGAAATTTCTCCATTAATCTGAGTAGTACCTCCTTTCATACCACCACCCTTCACAACAATCGGAGGAAAGTAGTTTCGATTTGTGGAAAAACAATTGACCCCCAGCTGATTTAACGCTTTGATTAGATCTCCCATGGGTCGTTTTCGAAGACTCTTATCACCTGTCAAAACGCTATAGCCGTCATTTACCAATGAGCACATCGAAGTAGCTATTCTAATTGTTGTACCGGAATTGTCTGCGAATAATATATCATCTGGTGTTCTAAAACCTCTTCTACCTCCATTACTTTCCACTATGAGATCCTGTGTACTGGTCTGATTACCCCCTCCCCTGTTTAAGCCACTATGGGGACTTGCAGGATAATTAGCGAGCCTATCGATATTAGAATCCACACGATCATTAGAATTTTTATCCAAAGAGTTGAAGCTTACTCCTAGCATTTTAGCACATTCTATCGATGCAAGGGTGTCTCGGGAAACTAATACATTCTCTATGTGGGACCTACCGGAGGCAAGGCTCGATATCAATATTGCTCGGTGACTATAACTTTTACTTGGAGGACAAATAACCTCACCGGATAATTGAGATTTTTTTACTTTTATTTCCACCTAAATGACCTGCTATCTTATTCACAGAAAATTAATATCAATATTGCTATTGTTAATGGCCTAGCTCATACATTCCCTAGATTATTATGGATATATTGAAACCTTGACCATTTTAAATAATATGCCAGGGTGGGTTTACTTCCAGTTATCGAGGATCTGGTAGTAATGATTCAACTTGTTTGCATATAACACGGAGTTTGAATTCTGATTTAATCAAATAATCTATCCTCTAATTCCTATCTTTTAGAAAGCAATGAGTTGAATAATCCTCTAATTTATTCTTAAGAAGATGTGCTAAAGAATATCTCATTTGCTTGCCTGTCTGGTTGTTTTCTACATACAAATTCAACTCAATTAGGTTCATATAATTTTACTTTCCTTTGCTGTAGTAATACCACCAGTATATATGGTTAGTTTATTGAATCGGCTGTACTTGCAATCTGCCAAATAGGCCATTCAGCACAACCAAGACCTCGAACCTAGATCTAAATACAATATCAAATATTATTATTCAACTGTCGCTTTGGTGTTGTTGACTTTTGCTAAGATTATTTTTCCATCAAATTTTTCCATCGAATTCACTAAATTTTCAACATTATCCTTGTACAATATCGCAGCAATCGCTGGTCCATTTCCCGAATGACTAATGCCTAAACAGTGGTTTTCGAAGGCATTAATCATTGGTGCGTAATTGTTGTATAGTACCTGAGTTTACTAGGACACCGTTGAGATTCATTGCTTTCCAATAATCTCCTTTCAGGGCCAGTCTAAAGGCGTGGTTGAACAAGTCTTTATGAATTCTTAACTTAGGAACTTCACCTCTCGCAACGCCTGCAGGTAGATAAATAACCACAGCAAGATCGTTATTTACCACGTCCCTTTTTATTATTTTCTTATAATGATTATCAGTTAAGATTACCCCACCATAGTAACAAGCACATGCATCGTCAAATGCCCCAGTCATGCTCACCTTTGCCCATAAAGACGAATTGACTGCGGTGCTTAATACAGCTCTGTCATAGATCTGATCATCCAATAACTTGTAACATGCAAGGGATATAGCATTTGAGACCGCACTAGAGCTCTTCAGGCCCCAACCAGCAGGTATTTCAGAAACAAGGTTGATTGATATAAAATGATTTTTTATGATGCTAGCTGGTAGTATACTCCTGATAATTTTATTTGCCAGTTTATCATTTACAAAATTTCTGGATATACCATGATGTCCTTCCTCAAGTGATATTTTTACCCTGACTTTTTGCGAAATACCAAATGTACAGCCCTTTCCTGTTGCAATGGCATTTACAATAGATACGGCACCAAACATAGTAACAGAGGCAGAAGAATTTTTCATCTTAATTTGGTTCACCAAATATACCAAGTAATGCCTTTCTCATAACTTCCCTTGGTGCATTCACTCCTGTCCATATTTCAAATGATTTATAACCTTGGTTTAGTAACATTTCGTATCCAAATATTACCTTTGCATTGGCGCTCTTTGCACACTCCAATAAATCAGTCATAATTGGTTTGTAAATTATGTCAAAAACTATTGATCCATTACCCACAGATTCTGAGCTTAATAGACTTTTTTCATTTTTAAGACCTACTGAAGTAGTGTTAATAATCAATTCACAATGCGAGGAAATTTCAGATAGTTTTTTATCATCTGAATACTCCATGGGAATACAACTTAATCCCAAGGTGCTGCCCAATTCAATGACTTTTGACAGTTTTTGTTGATCTCTATTCACAATATATACTGACTTTATGCCTTTTTTTCTGGATAACCCCACTAGTGCAGCCCTACTTGATCCTCCCGCTCCAAGAATTAAGATTTCTGCACCTTCAAAATTTGATAATCTTTCTTCTATGGGGGCCATTAATCCGTAAATATCTGTGTTGTAGCCCACAAAAATTCCATCTTCGTTTTTGACAGTATTGACTGCACCAGCCAGTGAAGCATCATCACTTAACTTGTCAATATATTTTATGATTTCTACCTTGTGTGGAATGGTGACGTTGAACCCGGCTACATTAATATCGCGTAATGATTCCACCGATTCTTTCAATTCGTTTACTTTTACCTTAAACGCAATATATGAATAATTTAGATTCAGATACTTAAACGCAGCATTATGCATTAATGGGGACAATGAATGTTCCACTGGATCTCCTATAATACAAAAAGTCTTTGAAGATTTATCTACGGCTACTTGCCGATTAGATGTATCCACTCTAGGACTACTCATGACTCTAATCAGAATAGTTTTTAAAGCATATTTATTCTAAAGCAAAATATCTTAATCATCTTTTCACTCTATTAATTCTTGCAGAACTTTTTTTAGTCATTTTTCAATTTAACATATCTTGTATGCTCTTCTTAGCACCATTAAATGAAATGATTAATTTAATTAGGAATTTTAATTTGCTATTTTGAGCTATAAAAGAGCGTTAGCAGGTGGCAATAACCAGCAATTTTATTTTTGTATTATACGTTGGACAAGGCGTAATTCTTTTGATCGATTATTTTCTTTCTACATCAAGAAAATCTAAAGCATCATCAGAATGATATTTATTCTCTAATGCTTTTTTGAAAAATTAAGTTTTTGATTTCTCTTGATTCTAATTTGTTGCGGTAATTCAAGTGCTAATGAAACCATTTATGAAAACTATAACTGGTTGTAGAACGATATCCATAACTTGCATTTTGCAAGTTAAAAACATGTAAAATGGAAAAATAGGAAATTAATAAAAGAAAATTTCTAATATACCATTATTCTTTATCAATCCAGTTTATTTTTAAACAAATCATAAATTGATTTCATTTGGTTTACTGACAATTGACCTGGGGCCAAGGCAGTGCCAATGGACGCATACGTAAAGGGGGCATCCCCGACTATAGTGCAAAAAATTCTACTTAATACTCCCATTTCACCCATTGCGAAAGCGATCAATTTAACATGAGTATCAATTGATTGATAAATACTTAAAATCTTGATCGAGTCGTCTATGGATGTTGCGGTAGTAACTATTTTTACAAATGGGCTGTAAATATGCATATTTTTTACTTGTTCTAAAAGGTGATCAATTTCAGGAGTATAAGAAAAATTATGCCAACTTACTAGAATTCTAGTATTTTCATTTTCAACCAGATCAGCAATAGAGTCGTTACTTGAAATTAATTTGTATTCTATATCTACAAAGAGTGGTTTTCTATGGATAAATTTGTATATTATTTCAGCTCTTTTTTTAGTATCATTAGAAAATTTCCCACCTTCATTCTCTGGTCTGATTGTATAAATGCATTTGTCCTGATATGTTGACAAAATATCTAGATAATGATCTAAGTTTTCGAAACTACTAAGGTAATCAAATCGGCACTCAATTATATCTGCTCCCTTCTTTAATGCCTCATTTATTTTATTTACGGTTAAAGTCAAATCTTTGCTGTCATCAAAGTCCTTCGTAACAGGGATCGATGCACATAATTTTCTATTGATAGACAAGTTTAGATAATTAATGAACTAGCATGATAACTTTATGTCTTTCTCAGTAATCACATATTTTAGATAAGGCTTGAAGTATCTCTTATTTGTAAATCTCTTTTAATCTTATTATTGCTATCCCAATTAGATAAAGAGCCAGCATTGGTCCTGTGATACACCACATCGTTATTCCACTACCATCAGGAGTAATTACCGCACCAAAGATGATCATTATCAGCAATGCATACTTAAGATTCTTTATCCAAAATTTTAAACTTACAAGACCACTTGCTGATAGGATAAACATAACCAGAGGTAATTGAAAGGAGATCCCAAATGCTATAAAAAACTGTAGGACAAAATTAATGAAATCCGAGATGTTTAGAAATGTAAGGACACCAATTGTTTGTCCATATTCATACAAGAAAGTTAGAGTGATTGGAATGGCCAAATAAAAAGAGAAAGCCATTCCGCTTATGAAAAGAACTGATGTCGGTAGTAGATATATCAAGAAGGCTTTTTCCCTACTTTTAAAAGACATCGCAGGGCTGATGAATCCAAAAACTTCTCTAACAATCAAAGGGATTGAACAAGATACTGAAATAAGAATTGCAACATAGATTTGCGCGTAAAGGGCTTGTCCTGGCGCTGTTTGAATCAAATCGACACCGTTCGGGATCAGGTTGTTGCTTAGGAATAAAGTCACCTGACTTGCGATATTATTATAGACCGTCGGGACTATGAAATAAAAGGAATAATTATTCACAGTCACCAAGTGAATGCCAAAAACTGTACATGTAATCATTATTGCTATTGTAATAATTAAGATCCTTAGAAATCGATTTCGTAGTTCTTTTACATGATCAATGAACAGCATATCGCCATGTGCCATTTACCTTAGACTATTGTACAAAAAAAAGTAAAAAATATAAACTATACTTAATCTAACCTGTTGAAAAAGTTCTAATCATGAAATTGTCCTTTTTGTTTCAATTCTATACAACATGCGATGCTATTTTTTTCCAATTTGCTATGAGGGCTTCAGGTCTAATGTGTAAATCCTCGTTCAAAATTCTTTTTTTTGCCAAGTCGACATATTCCTGCTTAATATCTATACCAAGAAAATGTCTATCAAGATTGTAGGCCACCTTCGTAGTTTGACCACTCCCATTAAATGGATCAAGCACTATGTCACCATTATAAGAGTAAATTTTAAGTAAACGATAAGGTATTTCCTCGGGAAAAGGACATGGATGTTCGATATAACCTGGGGGTACCGGAGCTATATGCCATACGGAATTTGCTATTTCTTTGGTCCACTCCTCATGTGTAGCCGGTAGGATTTCTCTTCTTTGATTCCTGCCGCTCTTCACGTCACCCTTTCTTAATACTAAAATGAACTCATGCATAATATTTGCCCTATAGTATTTTGGATAGGGGTTTATGACAAACGAACCATACCTATTAGTTCCTCCAGTTACTTTGTGCCAAATTATTTCTTCATGAAGACTCCAGTTTCCCCCTGGTGTCACTAATTTGGAAAGTAACAAATGGGGCAATGGTATTAATGTCCCATTAACAACTTCGTTAGCGATTACAATACAGCAATAACCACCTTCCTTGGTTACGCGATATACCTGGTCATTAAAAATAGTAACCATATTTTCTAAATATTCATCTAAACTGACCTTTTGAATCCCTCTATAATACTCTGTATTTTTTTTTGAGGTGTGTAAATCATAGTCTATGGCATTCCCGTAAGGAGGAGAGGTCACAGTCAACTGGATACTTCTACAGGGAACATTTTTTAATATCTTTTCACAGTTACCTAGTAAAATTTTATCGTATAGAGATTCGGACCTGATTAGCACAAATTCTGATTTTGGACAAGGTCCATAATCACATTACTCTAAAAATTTATACAGATTGATAAAAACATTTAACAAAATCACAAACCAGTTTTATCATTTCTCGAGGATGTACTCTTTTGAAACTTCCATGCCGAAATGTCTACCTACGGATGGAATGGAAAATACCAATATCTTATCACCCCGTTTTGCATGAGTGACTGGCAATATTTGACCTCTCTCATTCAAAAATCTGATAGTTTCAGCATTTTGAACTATAATGGTTCCCATTTCATCATCATTGATTGCTGCTCTAAATAGTCGTAACGGTCGAGATTCTATTTTAGCTCTCCCAACACCGACCATTCGAGCCTCCCCCTTGGTGTTTACTATTAATATCTGACTTCCAGATTCAAGTTCAGACAAATACTTTGTTGTCCCATCTGGAGTTATAGTGTAGCAGTGTACTGCACCAGCGTTCACTCTAAAAGGACGAGGTGATGTAAAAGATGAACCTATTGATTCGTTGTGGATCAGGAACAAAAAATTCGACTTGTTTCCAACCAGCATTCCCTCCCCCTCGGCCAGCATAGATACCGTATCTATGCACACTCTTTCTCCCATTCCCACCTCCTGCACTTCTCTTATTTCCGCAATTTTTATTTGAAACGAAGATTTCTTGATGATATTTCTTGCTCTAACTATTTCCTCTTCGCTATTTGTTGACATTAGTACTCCGTCTACCCCCAATTCTAAAACGGTGAATAGAGTTTCGACTTCCTCTATGGATTTTGCGACAGCGAATATTTCGGCCCCGGTATTTTGGAGAGAAGCTATAACATTTTCAAGTGGTATTACCCTCCAATCATCCAAGTCTATTATAACAAATGACAAATGAAATTTATCTATTAAACGCTTCAATTCATCTATATCCTGATTGCTGGTAACCTTTTTGTAAACTCCAGTTTTCCTGCCTCTAGTCAGATTTCCTGAGTTGATTTGGTCAAGCCGTTGCTCTGATTCAACAATCATATAATCCGCATCCTTGGAATTAAAAATAGTTTTAAATTTAGTTGAATTTTGGTCCAGTCCTTCAAGCTCCAATGAAGGATCGATATAAATCAAATCAATTTTGTCTTTTATCCTGGTAATAAAACTAGCAAATTCATCAAATTCATTTCTTCCACCTAATTCAGGGATACTAGAAAGATCAGAATTAGAATAGAATAATGGTTTTAATATTATTTTCTTGGCTTTTTGTTTATTCTTACTTTCTTCCGCCTTTCTTGGATTTGATTCTGCCATAGTGCTTGTTCTCTATAATAATAGCATACAAAGCTTTTATTATTTCATTTGGATTATCATGCTGAAAAATATTTCTGCCAAAAGTTACGCCAATAGCTCCCGCCTTCATCGCATCATTACACATCTGTAATATTTCAAGGTCCGTATTTGCTTTTGGTCCACCTGCAATTACAATTGGCACAGGACATGATTTTATGACTTCTTTAAAGGAATCTATGTCACCTGTGTAAACAGTCTTTACTATATCAGCCCCTGCTTCAGCACCGATTCGAGCTGTATGAGCAACTATAGTCGGATCGTGGGGGTTTGGAATACTGTCTCCCCGAGGATACATCATCGCGATTAATGGGATATTCCATTCATTACATTCATCAGACACTTGGCCCAACTTATAGAGCATGCTAGGCTCCTCTTTGGAGCCAATATTAATATGCAAAGAAACAGCATCGGCACCTAACCTTATTGCTTCTTTCACCGAGCCCATCAAGATCTTGTTGTTTGGATCTGGACCAAGGGAAGTTGCGGCTGACATGTGGGCAATTAATCCTATGGAGGGTGGCGCAGGGAGAGATTTTATAATACCTTTATTTACTAGAAAACAAGTTAACCCAGAATCCTGGGTCTGGTTTATCAGTTCAGTTATATTTTGAATGCCCTTTAATGGGCCACTGCTTATTCCATGATCCAGCGGGATGCACAACATTTTTCCCTTTTTCAATATACGATTTAGCCGGATTTCTTTCCCCAGGACCATAATACAAGAAAAATTATAAACCTAGTTAAAAGTGATATGGTTGATATACCAAAAATTTTGCATCTCCAATCCTGGTTTCATTTTGAAATTTTACAGATAGGTGGAAATGTTAATTTATGCTGATTATTTTTCATCCTGAACTGAACCTCTTCAATAATCTCTATTGACGATCCTGGAAATTCATCTGATAAAGCTTGTCTATCATAGTGTACATTTTTAGATGACTCAAAGAATTGAAGTATTTTATCTAGTTGGTTGAATGGCAAACCCAGTTCGTCTTCGGTGAATTGGTTGGCCCATAATCTAGCGCTGCTCTTTTTGTCTAATACTGAGCCAGGAATTTCAAGATACTTTCCTAAACCGAACAATTGGGTTTTATATATGTCTCCTAGGGGCAGTAAATCGGCAGCCCCATCTCCGAATTTTGTAAAATAACCAAGCATTAGTTCGGTCTTATTCGAGGATCCTAATACCAGCCTCCCCATTAAACCGGAGTAATAATACAACACACACATTCTGACTCTAGCGACAAGGTTTCCGGTCAACAGAATATTATCAGCGTGTTCAATTATTTCTAAGAAACTATTTTTTGGTTTGTTTATGTAAATTTTTTCACTGTCAATTTTCAAAACTGAACATATTCTAACAGCATCTTCGATATCCTTTGCGGGGGTTACAGTTTCATCTGGTAATATCAATCCCTTTACATTCTCTGGCCCAATCGCTCTTGTTGCTAAAAATGCAAGCACTGTGGAATCAATACCTCCAGAGATTCCCAAAACTACTCCGTTTGATTTTCTAGATTCTGTTTCCTTTTTTATGAAATTCATGATTTCCTGGCTTACTGATTCAAAGTTCATCGAATTTGAAGTCATTATTATAAATATTATATTAATTTTGTCATGTAATTATTCTCAGATTATACAGAATTATGAAATTCCATCAGAGAAAAACCTGCTTTGTATTAATAGAATTATTTTAATATGCAGGATCAATATTAGAATTTAGGTCATTGGATACACGCAATATAGGTTTAAGGAATATCGAAGTAGCGGACACAAAAATATGTTCTATCGATGGTGAAAATGGAAAATTAATCTATAGGGGTTATGACATACTTGACCTAGCCAATCATTCCACTTATGAAGAAACAGCGTTCCTCTTGCTGTTTGGAGATTTACCTATAAAAGAGGAACTTGATGATTTCAACTCAAGATTGACTGCGTCTCGAAGAATTCCTGATTCAGTTACCAAGATTATGAAAAATAAACCTGTTACAGCACATCCAATGGATGTATTACAATCTTCCATATTAGACTTGGCGGATTATGACCGCAACAGGCTAGATGAAGGAAAAAATGCAAACATTGAAAGGGCTATATCGTTAATCGCAAAGATCCCTACTATAGTTGCTGCATGGGATAGGGTCAGAAATAACAAAGATCCCGTAGAGCCACTAGATGATAATTCTCATGCACATAATTTTTTATATATGCTAAGAGGAGAACACCCGAAGCATGAAATATCCAAAATATTTGATATCAGTTTAATATTACACGCTGAGCATAGTTTTAATGCTTCAACTTTTGCTGCTCGGGAAATAGCATCAACGCGTGCAAGTATATATGCAAGCATAGGTGGTGCGGTGGGTGCATTGTCTGGGGAGCTCCATGGCGGAGCTAATATTCAAGTGATGAAGATGTTGCTTGAAATTGGCGATGTGAAGAATGTGGATAAATGGGTCCAAGAAAGGCTCGCAAAAGGTGCAAGAGTCATGGGGATGGGCCATGCAGTGTATAGAACAACTGATCCAAGGTCAGAAGTCCTTGCAACTCTATCTAGGGCTATTTCCAAAGAAAAAGATTCAAAATGGTATGATATAACCGAAAAAATTGAAGAAGTCACAAAGAAAATCATGTATCAGACAAAGAAAATGTTGATTTATCCAAATGTTGATTTGTATAGTGCCTCATTATACTATACTTTGGGAATTCCTATTGATCTAAATACACCGATATTTGCTATATCAAGAATAGCGGGATGGAATGCTCATATTATTGAAGAAAAATTTGCCGAGGCAGCTCCAAAGCCAGCTCTTTATAGGCCAAAGGCAGTGTATGTTGGTAGATATTGTGGTCCGATGGGTTGTGAGTATATTAGCCTTATTGATAGGAAAACTCAAAATCCACCAACTTCGTAATATTAAATTCGTTTAGAAAATATCATGCTCTTAAATTTATAAGTCCATCAAATTTCTCTAATTCATAACGTTGAAGTCCTCAAGCAAGAACAATGTCAAATATAGTGATGTTGGGATAGACGTTGACAAAATAAAGTCAATCCAAAATTCTATTGGGAAAAGTATTATGAGTACTCATCTTTTACCAAAAAAAGGTAAAGTAATTTCTGGATTTGGTCACTATGCCGGACTCATAGAATTCAATAAAAATATAATGACATTGCACACTGATGGTGTGGGTTCAAAGATTTTGGTGGCTCAAGCCATGAATAAGTACAATACAATTGGTATCGACTGTATAGCTATGAATGTTAATGACACCGTTTGTTTAGGAGCTACTCCTATAGGATATCTTTCCTATGTCGCTCTGGAAAAAACTAATGATAATTTATTAAAGGAGATTACTAAGGGCCTGGTCAAGGGAGCTAATATGTCAAAAATAGCAATAGTTGGAGGGGAAACAGCTATACTTGCAGATATTATTACTGGACAAAAAAAAGACCATAATTTTGACCTTGCAGGAATGGTTCTTGGGATATTAGAAAATAAGAAGAAATTGATACTCGGGGACAATATTCGACCCGGTGACGTAATAATAGGAATAAAGAGTTCTGGAATCCATTCTAATGGATTAACGCTAGCAAGAGAAGTCTTGTTAAAACAGCATAGTATTGACGATAAGCCTGATTTTATTAATAAATCGATAGGAGCTGAGCTATTAACCCCTACCGCTATATATTCAAGTGTTATCCTTAAAATCGTAGAAAAATTTGGAACAAGAATACATGGACTTGCGCATATCACAGGAGGTGCATTTACAAAGCTAAAAAGATTGAATAAACGTGTTGATTACGCTTTAGATAATTTGCCTCCTATTGATGGGATATTTAAACAAATTATGGTGGATGGGAATATTTCAGAAAGGGAAATGTATAGGACCTTTAATATGGGAATAGGATTTTGTATTATTGCAGCAAGAGAATCAGCGGATGAAATAATTGATACCATTAATATTGAAAGAATGAAAGCCAGCGTAATTGGGAGTATTAAAAGAAATGGAAAGGGTAATTCATTTATTAAACCATCAAATGATAAGGGAAACATAACAGTCCAACTATAAGCAATAAAATATTTATTGTCCCATTATATTATTATATCTTGCTTGACTTTGAAAATCGGCTAAGTAAATACTAGTGGATTGAACAATTACTGAACAGTATTGCCTCTAACGGAACCTAGTTTCATTATTTTGAATAGAGAATCAAATATATTGAAATGATTTTCAAATAATTTGCCATTTTAGACTGTGATTTTGGACCGTGATTAGATAGAGACAGAAATTAGGAAATATACTGGTTTTTTTAATAACTTTGCACCTATTTTTCTCTTACCACGCCTCCAGGGTATGAGCATAATTTCTTGCAAATTAAAGGAAAATTTTTCATAAAAAGTAGGAAGAGATATTTAGTCGAGGGAATAGATAGATTTTCAGAGGGACATTCGCTAGATTGTTTGTAAATGCGTCTCGATATAATGCTAAAGATATTAACCAATATCAGCAGATATGCAAAGAAATAGCTAATGATATCTTATCTAGGAAGGATAATAGTAATTTAATGAATCTAAGTGAGATCAATAAACTAATAAAATCGAAATCCTCTCGGTACAAATTACCTAGTATCCCAAAATATGCTGAAATAAACCGGTATATCCCTATCACCAGTCAATATAAAAAACTTTTAAGGAAAAAGCCTGTAAAAACTCAATCAGGAATTGCAGTCATCACAGTTATGCCTATGCCTTACGACTGTCCTCACGGGAAATGTATATACTGTCCTGGTGGGAAGGAATACGATACCCCCCTTAGTTATATAGGGTACTGAACCTTCTACCAAATTTGCTCAAAGAGTAAAATATGATTCTTATGAACAGGTTCGTTATAAGATAATGCAATTGATGGAAGGCGGTCATGAAATTAGTAAAGCAGAATTAGTAATAGTTGGGGGAACGTTTCCATTTTATCCTAAGGATTACCAAATTCATTTTATTAAAAGATGTTATGATGCTCTTAATTCTATCAAACATATGGATATAGATTCTCCAATCCAATCACACTTCGAATATTCAAGTAAATCGGATGAGATCATGATCCTTTCGACAGATAGTTCTCTAGAGAAAAGTACATTTGGATCGAAGTCGAACTCGCTCTTACTATCACTTAATCATGCTAAGGAACATAATGAAACCGCCTTTGTAAGGTGTGTTGGACTCACCATTGAAACAAAACCGGACTATTGCAAAATGGATCATATCAATTTGATGCTGGAACTTGGAACAACTAGAATTGAACTAGGAGTCCAATCACTAAATGATACCGTTTTAAAAATGATTAATCGAGGTCACACTATCCAAGATGTTTATAGATCTTTTTATGAGGCGCGGAATTCAGGTTATAAAATTGGGGCTCATATGATGCCAGGTTTACCCGGCTCTTCTTATGAACATGACTTGAATGACTCAAAGATTTTGTTTGAGGATGAAAGACTAAAACCAGATATGCTAAAAATCTATCCCACCCTCGTAGTACGAAACACCGGACTCTATAAAATGTATAAAGAACAAAAGTACAAAAGTTATTCAACAACTGAATTGGTAGAACTTTTGGTAGAGATAAAGAAAATTATCCCTCCATGGGTAAGGATAATGCGGATACAGAGGGAAATAGAAGCTCCTGACATCATATCAGGTCCTAAAATGGGAAATATTAGGCAATTAGTGTTAGAAGAATTAAAAAGGCAAGGAGTAAGGTGCAAATGTATACGTTGTAGAGAAATAGGACTCAGTGAAAATAAGATAGAATTTTCAAATGATGAAATCTTGTTGTTTAGAACAGAATATAATGCATCCATGGGTAAAGAAATTTTCCTATCTTTTGAGTTAAAAGATAGGATGCTTCTTTTAGGTTTTCTCAGACTACGAATGATGTCTGATCCTCTAAGAAAAGAATTACAAACAGAATTAGATACTATATCAAGATTCAATAACAACGATACTACAGATTTGAAAGTCGAATCATTTACTTCAGCAATTGTACGAGAACTACATGTTTACGGGACAGTCGCAAAAGTGGGCGAACAAGTTGCCAATAGACAACCTGTATCTATCAATACTAAATCTGATATTATGTACATGAATGGTGATAATAGCAATGATAGAATTCAAAGTAAGTTTAATCCTCCTGCTAGTGATTGTGATGGTGGTTTAGCTCTTAATAATCAAGTTAAATATCAACACAAGGGTCTAGGACGAGGCTTATTAGCTGAAGCCGAAAGAATCTGCAGAGAAGAATATGGTTTGAAAAAAATTTCAGTAATAAGCGCGGTAGGAACCCGAGACTATTATAGGAAATTTGGATATACTAATAATGGTCCGTATGTTACAAAATCATTATAGGATATATGAGTAGTTCTCCTGAAAATATAATTGGAAAAGGAACATGGATTGATAAAATTGCTTATACAATAGTCGAACGAGAAAAAAAACTCGGCAGGTCAACAGAAAATATTAAGGTTGAAAGTGGTTTAGGAGCATCTGGGATTCCCCATATTGGTAGCATGGGGGATGCTGTGAGAGCTTATGGGATTTCTTTAGCTCTGCAGAATCTCGGTTATTCATCAGAACTAATTGCCTTTTCAGATGACTTAGATGGATTAAGAAAGGTGCCAGTTGGCCTGCCCGAATGGCTGGAAAATCACATTTGTAAACCTGTGTCTACTATACCCGATCCCTTTGGTGATTGTCACGATTCATACGGTCAACATATGAGTAGTTTATTATTAGAAGGGTTAGATTCGGCAGGAATAAAGTACACCTTTAAGAGTGGTACACAAACCTACAAAAGTAAAATACTAACAGAGCAAACTCACAATATACTTTCCAATAGTAAATTAATTGGTGACAAGATTGCAGAATCTACTGGCCAACAAAAATACCTGAAATTTCTTCCTTACTTTCCCATTTGTGAAAATTGTAACAGACTTTATGTTGCAAACTCTATTGATTATTTAGAAAATGAGAGAGCAGTAACTTATTCGTGTAACGGAAACACGATTGGAAAAAAAATAATCCAAGGATGTGGGCATACAGGTCAAGTCAAAATAGATAGCGGAAATGGAAAATTAGCTTGGAAAGTTGAATTTGCAGCAAGATGGCAAGCCTTTGACATTAAATTCGAAGCCTTTGGCAAGGACATCATGGATTCTGTAAAAATAAATGATTGGATATCTGATGAAGTTTTAAAATTTAATCATCCTTTGCATGCAAAGTATGAAATGTTTTTAGACAAAGGCGGCAAGAAAATAAGCAAATCCGCTGGAAATGTCTTGACTCCACAGATGTGGCTAAAATACGGATCACCTGAATCACTTTTATTATTGCTATACAAAAGAATCTCAGGAACTAGACATGTTGGTATTGACGATATTCCTGCACTCATGGATGAGTACGATTTATTCGAAGATATATTCTTTGGGAAAATAAATGAATCAAATGATAGCAAACGATTGAAAATTAAAGGAGTATACGAATATATCAATCACCTTCATCCACCTGCTGATAATTCCTCGTCTGTACATATACCTTATAGGATATTAATACAGCAGGCAAATTTATTTAAGAACCAAATCCGGGAATCAGACTTGCTACAAAAAACCATATTTGATAGGCTAAAGAAATATCGTCTGGTAAAGGAAGAAGACATCAAGAAAAAGGAGCTGATTGATAAAATAACCCTTGCGATAAATTGGGTGGGAGATTTTAACGGCTTGACGGAAGGTGATGGTGAAGACGACGGAAGTACAGCCGGTGAAAAAGTTGTAATGAGCAGTATTCATAAAGAAGTGATATTTAAAATTGGAAATGATTTATCTGCATTGGCATCAACCGTAAATAACAGAAGCGAAGATGCTAAAACTAAAGACGACGATTTGGCCCAAGACATACAAACCATAATTTTTAACAATGCAAAAAATAACAATCTTCAACCAAAAGAGATCTTTAGATTATTATACGTGATTTTAATAAACGCAGAAAAGGGTCCGAGGCTTGGGAACTACATTGTAGACCTGGGAATAGACAACGTGGTAAAAGTAATAGAAAAGAGAACTTGACCTTATGGAATGGATTGGTTACATTAAATTTTTGTGTGAATGGAAGTTTTACGATGTCAATTATTTCACTTCAGGTTTTTAGGGATATCCTTTATAGGTATCAAAATTTAATCATCGTAATTGGACTAATTATCTCATTTTCGGGAGGCAGTTGGGATATAACGTTCCATATTCTGAGCCAGCCTGAGAGTTTCTTCTCCTATCCACACACCTTGGTATATACTGGAATATTAATAGTAATCAGCATATTTTTTATTAATTTTGGAAAAAACATCTCAAATAAAAATCAGGATAGAAAAGATAATTTCCTAATATTAATGGGTTCTGTTTTAATTCTTACAGCAGGACCATTTGATTTCTCTTGGCACTTAAAGTTTGGCTTGGATGGTCTTCTTAGTCCACCCCATGTCATATTATTGACTGGATGGTTGTTGGTAGGGTTGGGCAACCTTCGGATCACAAATTATTTGATTAATTTAATCCTCCTCCAGACCGAAAGATCAAACAGGAGCAGATCTGTTGATGGAGAAGAAGTAAACTATCAGGATAAGTACAAAAATAATCATGAGAATTCAAGCACAGTAGATAATACAAGCAATCTGCTGGACAAGAAAGGATTACACCTTCTTAAAATTCAACTCGTTCTTAATCTTTCTATTATTTTGGTGATTTTGTCTGGATTTATCTATTTTTTTTCGCTACCATTTTCAGAAACTCAATTTTACAATTACAACCCAGATCCACTAATTGCCTTTTTGATCTATAGTTTTGGGTTCCCATTTTTGCTTTCTAGTTTTTTTATAAGAATACTGAAAAATTATCCAGATTTTGATGAAATGACCCTTTTGGTAGGAAGCTTTTATGTAATAATCATGCTTTTAACTCAGATCGTCTCAAATCCATTTTTGTTCGGCTATTCATCGTATTATATATTAAATATAACACCATTTGTGATAATTTATTTAATTAACAAAAAACAAGTAAGGAAAACATTTACCAAAATGAATGTACCACCATCACCTCCAGCTTCATGGGATTCAAAGGCCAAGATGAAAAAATACGTAAATCCAAAAATGTATGTTTTATATGCTTTAATCCTAGCTATTTTTTCATTTACAATTTGCTTCCCACTCAATACCTACATTTTGAATGAAGAACTCTATGGATATTTGGTATACCAGAATGTAGTTGTCAAAGTATACACTCAGATATTAGACGACTACTTCTTTATCATTGTGAGTATATCTATAGTTGGCGGGCTTTTAGGATATGGTCTTAGTATGAGTAGCGGGCTTGTCAAGCCTTCAAAGTACAAGAAAAATCAATTGTATCAATATTTTACAGAGCATAGAAAAGGAGGGGATAAATCCTTTTTTAATTCTAAACAAAAATAGAATATGAAAATTTTGGTAAAAGTGATAATAAAATATATTTTGTGCGCCTCTTATGTCCAATTATGAGAAATAACATACTACCATCCATTTCTAATATCATCTCAGAATCCAAGGAAGAAAGGATTATTTACTACAGAAAATTCTTTGCTGAACTGAGATTAAATAGGTTACATTTTCAATTAACAATTTTAAATTATTTCTCTAACCTGGATACACCAGAAAATAGTCAATCTTTTGCTAAAGAGCTTGAAACATATATTTCTTTTTTTAAGAAAATGGATAGTTGGTTGGAAACTCTAAAAAATGAAGGGTTATACCCCGAGTTTCAAGAACAATGCTTAGATGAGATTAAAGCCATAGAACAGATTATCCAAAGCTATGAGGGCAAGATGAAAAACTAAACACTGGGTTTATCAAATGACCTAATGTAAGCAAGGACGGTATTAACTATTTTTTCGTGATCTGCCTCTTTCTCAAGTGATAGTCGAATTATGTGTCCATCGATTGGGAAAGAAAGCATTTTAATTTTTTTTCTGACTGTTAGTGAATAGACTACTTCCCCTAGTTTAGAGTCAAAGTCAGTATGTAATTTTGAAATTAAGGCAAATTCCATGTATATTTTTACAGATTCAGTTTCAGATTCTAGTGAAATTTTTCCAGGTCTCATTCCACCATATGCCAATCGCCCCATATCATCAATTAATCCTACAAATCTGATATCTGGGTCAAGCCCAATGATATAATCATAAATGGCTTTATAGTTTAATTTATCATCCTTTATCAATATTTTCACCGACTAATTTCAAATGCCAGACCAACATATTTAGCTTTGGAAATAATCGAAATAGCTCCTCACTTAAATGTCCCCACTATACTCGTGGACTGATATGACATTCATCTTGAAAACAAATTTTTTGCCAGGTTACGGGAGCAGCGATACAGAAAAATAATAATAACAATTTTCTTGAAAACATTTAAGAAAAAATACAGTATTTTATTTAGCAGGATTTGCTTTTAACAGCTGAGATAAATAACAAAAATTTGATTAAATAACAATCTTTTGGTTTGTTTTGAACTATAGATGGAGTTACAGTCAAACCAACTTCTTGTATCAGAATCTGATTTTAGTATTTCAATCATATTAAAAAGTAAAAGTGAGGTGGGCTGACTATGGATTAAAGCACTACCCCACTTTTACTGATGTTTGCCGATCATTCGAGACCAGTTGTATTCTAGAATATTTAATAAAGTATAAATACACTGATCATTTTTTCGGCAATTTATCGCGAAATTCTTCACAGGCCATCCAGCATTAAGGAGAAATAATGTGAGCAGTCTCCTAAATTCATTACAAGCCCTAAAAGGTATGATAATAAATAGTCAGTGTAAAATAACTTTTATATTTATCCAATTGGACTTCGCTTTTTTAAGCGATGTTTTGAAAGCGGAAATTATATAAATAATTTCTTGCGTTTATGTATAATGTTTTTTAACCGTTAATTATTAGGGAGATATAGAGTGCATTTACCTGAAATCTATAATATCACAATTTGAATAGATTTTTAATCTTTTGATCGATAATTTGCCTACATAGATTTTTTCAAATCTAGTTTTTTCATATATTCTTGTTAGGAATCAACTGAATTTGAGATGCACTACAGATTATATTTAAGGATCATTCAAAGAAATACAATTCAAATGCAAAGAGGATTTATGGTTTTAATTATTAGTGGTGCTCTATTTTTGTCTTCAATAATAGTGTTCTTCATGTGGGGGATGACCTTTAGCGGCATGTTCGTTCAGAATAATCCAAGTCTCACTACGAATCAAATAACACTTGATCCCTCAACGGCCTATAACTCTAGTATTTTTATTAATTCCACGGACAAGCTGCTTACTATTACCATTGATTCTACGGGCAATGATCACAATGTCCTAAATGAATTGGTAACTGATCCAAATGGAAAAATAGTATCTAATTCTACTTTTCAAAAAACCTATTTTTCAACCATAACTCCAAATGCAACTGGGAGGTATGATATTTCGTTGTTCAATATGGATCAAAACAATAAGGCGTCCGTTTATCTATTTTTTGGTAATTTACCCTTTTTAAAGGAGAATGGTGAAATAGACCTAAGTAGTTTTGGTGGTTTAGTTTTTGGAGTAATATTGTTTATTGCAGGATTAGTATGTTTTGTAGTAGGAATTGTTTTATATCTTAAAGATAGGAACAAAGAAAAATACCATGGTTACATACCAAGGTAGAACTTACAAATTACGATCTTTCAAACCAAACAATATCGGGTCAACAAAACGAGCAGAAAAAAACAAGCTTAGAGGGCTTTAAATATATTGAGCCAGGCCCAATTTAGGAATACTCAGTTAAGTTACAGAATTTTATTTTTGTTCCCCTGATTTTTTGAAGATAATTATTGTCTATATCATGTAGCTAGTATAAAATATGAAATCAGGGATTAGTATATTTAAAACTCTATACATGACTTTTGGGATCGTAATTTATTCATTATAAGGTTGATGAGTCAGTTATAGGTCAAGAAAATGTCTATAGGTACTTGCATTAAAAAGATAAAAAATAAAATTAGTCGCTGCTACTTTGGGCTAAAACATTGTGATCGAAGTTTTGTTGGTTTTGGAAGTAGATGTTGTTATCAGATAAGAAATTGCCGCCGCCGCTGATTGATTGGCTTTTTTGTGAGCTTTTTTGGTTTTCTTCAATTTTATGACTTACTTTATTACCACCACCTGTTAAAGCATATCGAGATATTGCTATTGGGGCTACAATTAATGCAAATGCAATTATGACTGTTCATGTGTATCTAATTCAGAATAAGACATAAATATAAAGTTTATCAAATTGGAAATTAAACCCAAACTTGAATCAAGTCCTTTATTTAGGATATAAGATAGAACCTACTACCTGTAGAAATGACCATTACAAATTAAGGTAATTATTAAACATACATTTGTTTATTTAAATTAATTGCAAAACTTTATCATTTGTTTTCAAATGGAACTTTGTTACCTATTGGTCCAAGGTAACTTGAATAGTACAAACGTAATTGATAATATACAAATAAAATCGAATATCAAAACTGAATTTATTTATTCAATCTAGAATCTTTTTTAATAACTAATGGTTATTACTTGTATTGGAAGATAATAGAATTTTGGATAGTATGTTTCCTTCCGATATACTTCCAAAAGTTTACCCAAAAGAACCAACCCCACAAGAAAAGTCTGAAATGGACGATGTCTTGGATAGTAATATTTTTAATGTTATGCTCAACAGGCGCTCACAGAGGAAATTTGACGAAAGAGAAATAGAGGGTTGGAAAATAGATATCATTTTTGCCGCTGCTGACACAGCACCCACTGCGGGTGGGTTCCAGGGTTTTGAAATTTATCATCTTAAAAATACCCAGCTGAAACAGAACCTAATTAAAGCCGCTAATAACCAGCCATATGTGAATGCACCATTGGTTTTAGTATTTTGTTCTAACCCTTCACGAATTAAATTAAATTTTCATTCAGAGGTACTACATAAATTTTCTATTCAAGACGCTACTCTTGCAGCTGGTTATGCCCAATTAGCTGCTCATGCTTTAGGATTGAGCTCCATTTGGATAGGCATGTTTAATGAACAATTACTTAAAGAAGTGGTAGGTACTGATTTGGAACCTTCCTCGATCTTATGCATTGGATATCCAAGGAAAATGTTATTTCCCAAACCAAAGAGAAATCTTACAGATTTAATACACACTGTATAGCTGATCCATTTCAAAATACTACTATTTTATTGGTTGGTATAGGTATTACATTTTTTTTCAAACTAGGAATAACCTAAAATTACATTGATCAATCTAAGTTTTCTATCTCATAGATCAATGTCGATATCCGTTGGATTTAACATGTGTTCAAGATTAAAAATCTGAATCTATTTAAAGCGAATCGTTACGATAATAATAATTAATTAAAAAAAATTTAAAAAAAGGCTTGGTGAAGTTTGAGTTCACTGGTTCTTGTAAATTGCGGTATAGGGTAAATCAAATGATTCGTATAATTCTGAAACACCAGCATTTGTATTCTTGTCAAATTGGTCTCCTAAATCCAATTTATCTTGAAATATTAGGTTTGGTGAAGATTCGGCGGACTGTTTTTGCATATCATTGTTTGTTTTTAGTGGCTCGTCTGAATCTGTGCCCTTATTTAGGTTGATTGGTTTAATGATGTGATCATCTTGTGATGCTACTGCAGGACCGGCAGTTAGAACACTATCAGTCTTACTCTCTATTCCACTACTTTGATCAGCATCATCATCATCATTTGAAGATGCAGAATCGTCATTTTCAGATTTGATATCCGAATTTTTTGATACTTTGTTTTCATTTCCATCACACGACATTTTATCTTTCGTGTCAAGATTATTAGTTCCATTTGCAATTCCTTTGCAATCCAAAAGCTCGTCCAGGGCCATTGCTGAGGACACCTGACTTAATCCCATTGAGATTGCTATGGAAAATATTGCTACTACGAGAACACCTGCGTTTTTTGTAGAAAAACTTTTAGTACTGGTCATAGACATTAAGGATTTTATTTTTATAATTTATATCAAATTTGAAGAATGTAGCAGTAAAAAATTGCTAACTAAATTTATTTATTAATTCTTCTTATGAAATCAATCATGTGGTAGTATATTTGTACCATTGTCCAGATTTGAATTGAGGTATATTGGGATGTTGGTATATACAGATCTCATTGTCCGCCTAGAATTGCCTATCTCATTTCTGTCCAAACAAGACCAAATACCCAAATTCTAGAAGCATTAGCTCTGTTTTAACTTATTGTTAATCGAAACTTCAAAATTATAATGGATTCATCAATAAAATCTTTATATAAATTTACCCAGATTAGGATAAATACTAAATAAAGTACATAATCCAAGTGACAACATACACAAACTTCAGTATTAGTATAGAAGAAGAAAAGCTAACCAAATTAAAAACGATAGTTAAGGACCTGTTTGAATCTGGGTCAATAAACTCAAATGAGATTGAGGAGTTTATCAAATTTACATTATTTATCGTTTTTGATGAATACGAAAAGAACATTCCTTCATTGAAAAAATTTTATTCAATGAATCTAACGAATTATCTAGATACCAAAGATCGTCAAAAGTAGGAAAGGGGGAAAATAATGATTTAATAAAGTCTTGATATTACCAATAAAAAATGCAGTTTTTATATAAAAGTATGTAGTAAAGTATCTTAGGAGGTGCTTAATTTAAAAAGAATAAGTAAAAAAGAGCCTCACTATCTATCCCTAATAGTGAAACACAGTATCACCAATAGTTTTCTTCCAATCAGAACGGATACCAGGTTTTCCTTTTAATTTCTCAATATAATTAAATGCAGAAATTCCTGCAGACGCACCGTCACCGCATGCTGCTACGATTTGCTTATAAGGAATGTTTGTTGCATCGCCTGACGCAAAAATTGCTGGGTGAGTGGTCTTTCCTCCATCAGTAACCTCGATCTCACCTTTTGTGTTAAGTTTAATAAGATGTTTTACAAAATCTAGATTTATCTTGGATCCCATTTCGACAAATAAACCATCAACGTCTATCATTTTCTCTACACCCGCATTATCTTTAATTTGAATTTGCTGTAAAGAGTTGTTACCTGAAACTAGGGTAACTGAGCTATTTGGAATGAGTTCTACGTTATTTTTCTTTTTAATAGATTCTATCATATCCCTATCTCCTCCTAGCTGACCACCACGATAAATAAGGTATACTTTTGATGCCATTCTAGACAACAATATGCCTGATTCTAAAAGGTAGCCCCCAACTCCAACAGTAGCAGTAGTTCTGCCTTGATAAAAAGGAGCGTCACATTTTGTACAGTAATGAACGCCTTTGTTTTGAAATTGGATTTCATTTTCGACCCCTAAATTATTTGGAACTTTTCCTGGTGCAAGAATTAGTGCTTTTGTGAGATATTCAGAACGTCCTGTTTTTACCTTCAGGTCTGTACTGCCTTCAATTTGATCGACCTTTTCTACAGTATCATAAGTCATTTCACCATTAAATGTTAAATACTGATTTTCCAATGTTTTAGCAAGGAGTGGTCCGCTTGACATCATGGTACCGGGATAATTCTCAAGTTTAGGAATCAGGTTCATCTGTCCACCCAAGTCCTTTGAAATCAAAAGACATTTGGTCCTCTGTCTTGCTACAAATATACCCGCTGAAAGTCCTGAGGGCCCTGCTCCTACTATAATAACTTCATACTCTTCAATTGACATTCTCAATCATTTCTCCAATATTCTACCTTTAACAAAACAAGCCTCGTCTTCTTTTATGAAACAGATATCAAAGTGGTCATGTTCTCTATTCCTTCAATAAGAGGTAACTTTTCATCTATTTCGCTTTTTACTTGTTGCAAATTATCGGACTCAAAAATGATCACTAGATCATAAATTCCATAGACAGATTTTACTGCCCTTACTGTAGATAACAGCTTTAATTGATCTATTACTTTGGATTGTTTCTTATAATTAACATTCAATAATACATAGGCTTCACTCAAAATAATCTGTAATTATGCTATTGCCTTTATTAATAAAGATTGATATACTGTGGAATATTTTCATATTAAGTAGTTATTATTTCAGAATTTTTATATATTTAATATTTTAAATCAAGTTTTTTTATATGGTCTAATCCAAATTTCACAGCAGAATAATAATTTTTATTCAAGATTGTGGGTTCAAAACTAATTTTGCCATCATATGAAATTTTTTTTAAGGCTTTTATTATCGTATTAAAATCGATATGGCCAAAACCAGGCATCTTCCTGTTGTTATCAGCAAAGTGCATATGGGAAAGAATAGGGTGGGAATTTGAGATCGCATCCTCAAAAGAATCTTCCTCTATATTCATATGAAAGGTATCTAACAGGAGTTCTAGTTCATCACACTTTTCATTCAACGAGATTACATCTGAATAAGTACAACAGTAAGGTGTTGAATAGCGATTTAGTGGTTCGACCATCAAAGAGACATTTTCTTCTCCTGCAGTTTTTAAAAGACGGTTCAACAATGGCACACAACGTTCTAACACTTTAATCTTGTTGTTTTCATTAACGTTTCTATGGGTTACATCAAAAGAATAAATAGGATCTGAAAACAAACATAAATTAATTCGTTTTCCTCCAAAATAGTTACATAACTTAATACACTTTAACACATACTCTTCAGAATATTTCAGTATGGATTTATCGTTACTTAAAAGACGTCTTTTCCATCCATTCAAACTCGACCTGCCCCACATTCCAGTGATACCTATTACCCTCACATCAAATGAATTCAAAAGATCCTTAAGGGATACCGAGTTTACCTCATCTGGTTCTCCATACAATTCCAATTCAGTCAAACCGAGTCGGCTAAGGTTCTCTAGAGTTTCTAATTCGTTTTTTTGTACGTTCAGAAATGAAGATAATGTAATAGAATATGAAAATGCCATTTCCTTTGATTCTTATTTTCTATTATTATATGCTAATATGCTTCTAATTTTCCTAACTTCTTAAATAAAGTTCTTTTTTACAATGTCAAAAATATCTAGGCAATTTATTACTGGACACCCGTCAAATTTCTCTTTTTTGATGTGTTCAATCTTTTTGTTTGATATGAAGGCTGATAATCCCTCTCCCGATTCAATATTATATGGTCGTCCATGGGAACCCTTTATTAGACGGGTATCTGTGGAGATGCATTTTCTTTTTGGGTCTATGAAAAGATCTAGAGGATCATAACCGGGTTTTCTGTGAATATCCACTGTTTTAGTAAAGCTAGGTGCATTGTCATTGCCATCATCAGTTTCAGTTTTATCCAAATTTGAGCTCTTATTTTTCTGTTCATCGTACCACCAATAGTAACTAAACCATTTATCCATTTCCGCTATTGCAATAAACTCTCCACTTCTTGAATGGTTTATGTGGAGTTTTTGTTTTTCTTCCTCATCACAAACTTTGTCGATTCCGGGAACACCTTCAATAGCAATCTTAATTTTTTCTTTGCTCATATTGTTTCTGTTGTTGATATAAATGTGCGCTATCTGATGATCTACCATTGCAAACGCATCACTATATTCATAGTCAATATACTCTTTTCCATTAATTGTTCTCACCTGAAGCAATCCCTTTTCTCTTAATATTCTATTTATTGGTATTGCATCTTTGACATCGTTAAATCCGTACTCAGAGAGCAATAGAAAATGAGTTTCATCAAGAATATCTGCTTCCTTGACCTTTTCTATAATGTTACCAACATAAATATCTATTTGCTTTAAATCATCGGTTACTTGGGAACTAGAATGCCCAGATTTTTGCGCAGTATAATCGAGTTGTGGAAAATATGCATACAACAAATTGGGACGATGGTTTTTGATAGTGTATTGAACAGATTTTGATATCCATTCTGAGGACTTTATGGATGCAAATGGGCCCCAATAATTCATCAGATTGAATTCGCCAACTTCTTTGCTTATTTCCTCGTAATAGTTAACCGGTTTAGAATAACACCACATATCCATCTGTCCATTTTCTAAATGGATAGGACGAGGAGTGACAATATAGTCATTGTTCGAATACATAGAATTTTGCCAGAATAATAGGGCTGTCTTAAGCATGTTATTTTTGTTTTTTAGTGTATCCCATATTTTTTCAGATTGTACCAGATTAGTAGATTGCTCCCAGAACAAAGTCTGGAAGTTTTCTCTATCGAAAAAACCATTTGAAATAATGCCATGTTCCTTTGGATATTTTCCTGTCAAAATACTAGCCTGTGCGGTACATGTAACTGAGGGAAACACTGGTTTCATGTATCCATATTCACCGTCGTTCTCAAACAAACTGGATATGTTAGGAAATATTTGTGCTGAAGATTCAATACGAGAAACTTCTAATCCCACGATATCTAAAATAACAAAATATTTTGAATTTTTATTGGTGTTGTTTGTCAAACAAGTGAATATATTGGTCATAGTATTTATTAATCAATACAAAATTCTGCTTGTATAGGTAATACAATAAAGACTAGGACACTAGTTTGCTTGTCCAATAATAATTTCATCGCCGTCATTATAGAGGAATACTAAATAGTGAATTTTACAGTACAAATCCATTTAATCCAATATTGTCAAAAAGAGAAAATTGGATGACATTAAAAAAAGAAGACCCGAAGACAGATCCAAAATTCGTTAGTTGTCTATGAAATGTGTATTAATCAATTTTTTGTATTTTTAAAAGTATCTCGCACTTGGGACAACTCAAGCCTAAGAACTTGAATAATAGGTCCCCATCCTCAAATTCTTCTGTTATTAGTTGGCTTAGATTTATTGATTCCTTACAAGATGGACATTTTGCCATATATAGGAGATATCGTAAGTTCTTATTTAAAACTAGTGAATTAAATTAATATAAACAATAAAACCAGGTTTTTTATGCTTGAAACATATACAATCGGTTTAATTCTTGTTGATGATATTATTACTTTTGATAATCAAGAAATTGTTTATATTATAGTTAGGTGCACCTAATATTGCATCTAATAAAGCATTGTTGTCAAGCAAAAACAACATCCAAATCCCTTGCTTGATATCCCAATGTCTTACCTTCAAACCAATACACGTCTGGAAAATCTGGAAGTTGTTGAAAGGGTCGGCATCACAGTACACCACGATTGGTATTATGGCGGAAAAAGGGTTGATATTTTAAATGTCACCCAATTTTCAACTTTCAACACATTCATTATTAAAATTAATCTTTATCTACTAAAACGGTCTTGTAGAGGGGCACTTACTAAGATGATAGGAAGAGCAATAGGATCATGACTTAATTACTATTCTCTACATACAAAAATATGAAAGGCTATCAAAAGCTAACTATTATTACAGCTATTCTAGGACTCATTATTCCCTTTATCGGGCTCTTTTTGTATTTTCTGATAAATAGTCTTTGTTGGAATCCCAATATTAGCCCTTTTTGTTGGTTGGGCTCTACTAATAGCAATAGCTATAATAACAATAAACGTAGGAGCTATTGTTGCTGCATTTAAGATTAAAAATAATAAAATCGTTGGAGGTATCTTGATAGCGTGTGGAGTAATGCTTTTCGCTCTTATTCAATGGTTCGCAATACCAGCATTGGCATTATTTGTTATTGCAGGAATATTGGCCATACGAGAAAAAAACCCACTAAGTAATCTCAAAAGGGACAATATAACACCATAGAAAGTTCTTTTATCTATAGGTATTAGTATTTTGCGAACCTTCACCTTATTTTTTTGAAATATACTATGAAAAAATGCGTACCAAAATTCTATTGAGTTGATGTGCAAACAAAGAATAATAATAAAATTACCGTACTTTATTTACTATTAGTTCTTAAAGTCAAACCAATGATTTTTTTCTATTCTTCACTCATTTCCTTTGCAGCATCTTCACATTCAGACATTTCCCCGATGCCTGATGATCCTTTCTTCTCACTACAATTATTGATATTATAATAGTGAATTCCGTTATTGTCAGTTAGGTATTTGCCTCTTTGTGGAGAATCCGATGAGGTATCATTATTTGTACCTTCACTACTAACATTTTCCTTTAAAGTATCATCAGAGGAGGTAAAATCACTTTCATTTTTCACTAAAGGTGAGCTGGTATTAATAGAGGACAATGCATTTGTTTGATGAGAACTTTGCCCAGTTACATTATTATTCTTACTATTAGAATTTGTAATTAAGTTTGAACCCTCATTTGGAATGATAATTGTCGTTATTGGATTACTTTCAAAACTACTTGTTGAAGAATTTGAAAATGTTGAATTCTTCTCAGGTAAGAAAGAAGAAGCATGACTGTTGGGATCATTTGGTGGCCAGGTAAAGATAAAAGCCGATGTTAAAAAACAGCATAGAGTTACAAGTAAAGTCAAATTAATAGTTCTATTCATGTTGAATACACTTCGTGAAAGCCCATTTAAAAAAATTTGTAATTTAAGCACTTTAACTGATATACTTATATCTAGTCAGATCGTAAATTAGGATGAAAAATAAGAAATTATAATTTAATCTATGTACTCCCTCAAGTCATGCTAATCCATTTACCAAGTATTATGCACGGAATTGTAAGTAATGCTACACTTGACCCGCTGAGTAGACCAGCTTCACCAGCTATGAATGCGCAATCCAGAATTATAAGCAGAATTAGCATGTGTTTGACCATGAATCTTATCACTGATTCGCCTTGGCTGTGGTCCATTTTGGAAGCTCGATTAAAAAGTAAATTGATCAAGACCAAGAAGAATAGGATGAAAATCAGGAAATCCAATTTATAGGGTATTAAAATTATTGCTAGTGATAAAGAGAAAAGCAGAAATACAAGATATATGATTTGAATTTTTTGAATATTTAGGACTTTTTTGACTCTTAAAAATTCTCTTGTTGTTTCGCTTTTGCTAAGAGAGGTCAGGATGAAGATATGAAAATACACGGCACAAGATGCCAAAGCAAGTAATAGAAAAGAGCTAAGACCCGTGCTATAATTGGATAGGTCAAATACAAAACTGGCGCCATAAATAACATTCAATGCTCGTATTCCTGCCATCAAATATGGTCTGAAAAATCCATTCTTGATTTTATAATTATAAGATATTATACCTATAATGAGTAACAATGATATTCCAAGAGCAGACTGATTAACAAATGATGCAAGGATTAATCCCAAACTAAACATTAGGATGGTCAAAAGTAATGCATTTGTTTTTCTTATACTGCCTGAGGGCAGTGGTCTAGTAGGTCTTTCTAGTCTATCCACTTTGATATCAAATATATCATTTGAGACCATACCTCCAAGGTATAAAAAAATGGAAGAAAAAATCAAAATTACGAGATCGGAAATACTGTGACCAGTCGAAGAACTTAAGTTGGTGGATACTGCTAAAAATCCTACAATAATGTCTGGTGGAACCGTGAAAACATTAGAAATTCGAAGGAGCTTTAGATAGGGATTTTGAAGCATGATCGTTCATCCAAATATTTTAAGTAACATAATCTAGATTGAATTAATATACCTTATCGATTCTAAAGCAGCATCAATTGGGTTAGTCTTATAAGGGTAGAGTTCGACAGTTACATATCCATTATAGCCTATTTCGACCATTTTCGCAAAAACAGATTTGAAATCAATCGATCCATGACCAGGGATCAAATGGAAATGTTTTCTGTTTTTTATGTCGGCCATATGAAAATGTTCGATATAGGCTTGCAATTTGAGAATTAAAGCACTTGGGTCCTCATTCACACAGTAAAAATGACCAATATCAAAATTTAATTTCAAAAATTCAGAATCAAATTCCTTCATAAAATGCAAAAATTCAGTCGAAGATTCAATCAATAATTCAGGTTCTGGTTCAATTAATACCTTTATCTGCTTTTTTTCAGCATGAGGAAGAACATCTCTTATTCCCGTCGCAAAAAGATCTAAATACTTGTCTCTTTTTGTATGCACCTCGATTGGTCCCCCTGGCTCTATAGAAATATTTTTTGCACCTAGTTTTTCAGCTAGGTTAATGCAATCTACAGTATGTTTTATGCGGAGCTCACGGACGTCTTCTGCATTTTCTATCCAGGAAGGATGATATGTATCACCTAAACCAAATAAAGTAAAAGCATTTAGATTGGAAATTTCTATTCTATTACGAATTAGCGAATTACTGATTTCCTTAATTTTATTTTCATTCAATTTTGGTGGATATGCATGAGGAACGTCACACAATATCTCGACACCATCATAACCTATTTTGGAAATTTCTTCTATTGATTGGGTTAATGAATAATTGGTAAAGGCGTTAGTGCTAAAAGCAAACTTCACAAAAAAAATTATTTTCATTGGGTTAAATAGTTATGTAGTAATTAAGGTAGAGTATCATCTTTGAATATTTAGACCCATATTTGCTCCTGTATAAAATAGATTATCTAATATTTTGTAAAAGGTATAGACATAAAATGAGAGTTAATAAAACCAGTGTTTAATTAATAAAATTAGTGAAAAATATTACGATACCACAATACTGTGAGGATCAAGAAATTGATCGTTATTGCTTCCTCCGGATCCCCATGTTGTCAAGAATTCACCATCGCTATCAAATTTTTGAACTCTGAAGTTTAGTTGCTCAACTACATAAACGTTTCCTTCAGAATCTACCGCCACATCATGGGGGCTAGCTAGTTGTCCGCTAGCTGATCCTTTTGATCCCCATGTTGTCAAGAATTCACCATCGCTATCAAATTTTTGGATTCGACTATTGCCGGCATCTACTACATAAATATTATCATTTTTATCTATGTCCAGGCCAGCAGGCTTCTTGAATTGACCTTCATTTTCACCAGTAATACCCCATTTAGAGATAAAGTTACCTTCGCTATCAAACTTTTGAACGTTATTATTATCAGTATCTGTAACATATATGTTCTCCAAAGAATCTATAGCAACTCCTTCAGGGGCATTGAATTGACCGTCGCCAGTACCGATGGAACCCCATTTATAGAGGAAGTTACCTTCGCTATCAAACTTTTGAATATTAAAGTTTGCCATATCACTTACGTAGGAGTTGCCAGCAGAATCCAATTTGATGGTATGAGGATGCATGAATTGACCGTCGCCAGTACCGATGGAACCCCATTTATAGAGGAAGTTACCTTCGCTATCAAACTTTTGAACGTTATTATTATCCATATCGACGATGTAAACATTCCCTTCTTTGTCCACATCTACTCCATGAGGTACTCCAAATTGACCATCCGCTTTGCCTTTGGTGCCCCATTTAGATATAAAGTCACCTTGATTATTGAATTTCTGAACTCGAATATTAGCATAGTCGACCACATATACATTACCATCACTGCTACTGGTAGTAGGAGCACTTTTTTCTCCAATCCCATTACCTTTGGAATCAATGGCAGATGAAATTTTATCTTTTTCTTTAGTAGCAGATTTTTCTAACGGATTCTGAAATGTTGGTTTTATTATTTCTTTCACTTGAGAATCTACTTTTTCATCTATATCACCTAGTTCTAAAAGCGAGCCTTCCATGTTTGATGGCATGTCTGAATATGGAGTGCTAAAGGATAAAGATGGTAATTGGAAATCAGTGCTTTGTGCAAAAATATCATCATAACCGAATAAAATCAAGCTTCCACCTACTATGGAATATAGAAGTAACAATGATACCAGAATATTCACAAGGATTTACTGTTAAATTTATTATTATATGATTGGGAATAAAACACAATTATTATCCATATGACAAATTTTCGATAAAATGGATTATTTAAATGAGTTAGGAGATTTTGCGCTAACATTCTAATAGTCATCATTTGATGTCTTTGAATGTTATTGAAAATCGCATGCTTTTAGGGATGGTGTTTTCGTATAGGTATTTGAAAATGGTTGCTATGAAGCACATGAGAAAGATGTTTTTTTCATCCTAGGGATTAGAAAAACGGTATATAATGGTGAATAAGTCTCGACAGAACAATGTTAATTTTTCTTTTAGACTAAGAATCTAATTAACAAAATTGAGATGCAGTAGTTTTGCAAGAACAATATAGTTTGGATCTAAGGCTTAAAATTTAAACAAATAGATTCTGATAAAATTTGTATTAAAGGAATTAAGAGCTAATAGAAATTCGGTATTAGGGAAGAAAATAGATCGAAACTAAATCCTGATGATTGTAATTGTAATTAACATTTGATGCAGTTTGAACGTAGTTCTGGATAGCATCAAATCCAATCGAATGGGCAGACATGCTTCCACTACCTCCACTTGCAATGATATTTAACATAAATAGTGTCAGTATAAAACCAGCTACTACAGCAGCTAGAATTATTATCTTAAATTTCATTGTTCCAAGTGTCATTTTACTTTTCTGGTCAGGAGAGGATGGTGTAGAAACTGGAGCACTAACTGTCCCATTATTGGCGGGAGTAGAATCCTTTAATTCTTCTTGGAGAACTCGCATTCTCTCTGCATGCTTGGATGTATTAAGCACTGGAACCTTTTTAACCATCGATCCATCAATTTTTGATCTGTGTATCTCATAAAGTATTAGATTTTTCCCTTCCTTTGACCTCTGATTAAATAAATCTAAGGCCTCTTCATAATTTGGAAGTTCTATGGTAGAAATATTTTTAAATTTCCCAACAATTTCTATTAAGTATTTTTTTGTTATCTCAGTATCATCTTTAGGGTCCAAATTAGAATCACTATTATTTTTATCATCGATCCCTTCCATTTTTCATTTTCCTACCTTGTCTAATATAAAACTAAATATATCTAGTATTTACGCTAATTGGATTAAAAAAATTGATAATTGTATTCTTGCGTGAGATTGGGAAGAATGGAAACAAGATAAAGGAAAGATTGTATGATAGTGAAAGACTGCATATCTAGAGTCAACCTGCAGTATTGAGTTATTCGGAAGATAACTGAAATGATTTCAACGATATTGGTCATAACGTCATAGCCATTTTTTCTCTGAAGAAATGGTATCCTTTCAAACATCTTCAAAATGAAAATAGTAGTAAAATTGTTAAGATCAAATAATAAATTTTTGCTTATTGAAGGAAGGTTTTACTCAAAAACATAAAAATTTAGAAAAATATTAACCCATCAAGAGTATGCAAATTATAATTGTTCGGCTGCTGGACAGATCTTCTTAATCGACCTATTTAATGCTTATATTTACAAATGCTGTATAGTTGTTAATATGGGGACAACTGGCGAACCAGCTAACAAACCATCTTCTGATAATACATGCCACCTTTGCGGAATTACATTTAGAAACAAGGATGAAAAAGAAGAGCACATAAAGCTTGAACATTCAGAACATAAACAGCCTAGTGGAGTTTCTTAAATTTCATCCTCATATTTTGATTATTGAAATAATTTATTTTTTCCCTTTTAGGAAGGGCCACCTTAAATTAAGAATTTGAACAAATTGGTGGAGATGAGACTCCATATGAAGACTTGAAAGGTTAATTAAATCGATAAAATTGAGGATTTATCTATATTATACCTTTATTCCCTGAGCTATCAAATCCTTATTGTTTAATTTGGTAAAAAAGTAACCAGTTTTATAGTTTATTGGACTAAAACGAGCATGAAAAAGCAAAGAAAAAAAATCAAGTTAGGTACAGTAGGAGGTGAAGAAAAGTCATTACAAAAAAACTCAAGTATTGAAAGACAGGGTTTAAACCCCGTCCATAGCAAAAGACACGATTTGCAAACCGCAGACGAAATACTGCAATATATGCAGGAAGAGGAAAAATACTAACCAAAATTCTTCCCTTTTTTAGTGAATCGGTAATATCCCCTCCCCTCTAAAAATGTAGTCGAACTAATCATATTCACAACTTTTTATTTTTTGCAAAAATTTCCTAAAGAGAATCGCGAATTACATCAAAATTGACGATATTAAGAGAATTATTAGTGATTCATTATTTCGTAAGTGATACCCAGGTCATCATCTTTCTCTTCGATAATTATCAAAAATAATATAAAAATCAAAATTAAGTCAAATAACCTTTATTCGTCACCGTTGTTTTCCTTTTTATTGTTTTCCTCATCTTTGTTTCTTATTATTAGTACATTAAAGATTATTGGATTCAGTCCCGCAGCAGTCAACAATTTTTTATTTATTTCTTGTTGGAGATGTCGGGTTACTTCAATTGAAAAAGACGTTTGTATAAGTGATTCAGATTCGTTACTGCGTCGGAATAATATTCTTCCAACTCCTGCTTTTTTACCTTTACTCTTTCGATTTGTATTTTTAGATTATTAGAAATGGACGTACTCTGATTAATAGCCAAATGAATATTTTTTAAACTCTAATTTTTCTATAAATCGTTGCCAGTATTCGTTCCCATTAAGGGTACCATTTTTAATTACACCGTTACCATTCTTTCTAAGTGCAAGATCATCAATAAAATTGGAATTCTTGAAAGATAGCACCAAACTATTTATGTTAAGAATGTCTTCGTTTGTTACACCACATCTGTTAAGATGGATAATGGTTAGGCTTACAACGCCCTGTAATTTTAAATACCATTCATATTCTGGAACTTCAGCCTGAAGTTTCTCCATTCTTGCCTTAAGATTATTTATTGTGCTTTCAAATCCTAGTTTATTATCGTATTGTTTTTCCACATCGTTGAGAAATCTGGGCAATGCTTCCCAGTCAGTTATTTTGTTAGCTCTAGAGATTTCTCTTAATGTGTTTAATAGCTTTTTGAGTTCCTTAAGTCCAAGGCCTCTCTCAAGTAATTCCTTATAGGTATTCAAGGACTGGGTTGAATACCTAAGGTTTTCCTGTAGAGAGTCAATTTCTTCGAGGAGGATATCTCTTTTGTGTGTATTCAAATCAATTATACTTTGAACTTTCTCTTTCTCTTCTCTCAATGATTCGATCTGTTTATAATCTTTGATATTATCGAGCACATTGTAGTGATATGTCTTGAAATCTACAATTGCCCTTGCAAAGGAGCCGAATTCCTCTCCGATATCTATGCCGTATTCATATTCTAGTTCTTGCATAAGGGACTTATACCATGAATAATACTTCATGATATTTCGCTCTTTTATCATAGTTTTTTCTAGGTTAGAGACAATAGTGTTCTTGTGTTGAATTGCCTTTTTGATTTCTCTCGAAAGTTTGATCCAGGCTTGTTGCAGTCTTTGAAATTCTAGCTTCCCCTTTTCAAGATAATGTCAATTTTAGAAATTAAGGATATTTGGTTTTTTTTGATCATTACGATACTATTTTTTGGAAAATTTGTTGCGTCATCGATAGGTGTACCGTCAGCATTCGATTCAATTGTATTGGAATTGAAGGCAAAAAAGCCAAATTCTAACAAGTCGTCCATCTATCTTACTATGATAGCGGGATCTATGATGAATTTTACAATTATCATAAAGATTACCTACAAAGTGATAAAAACTGTCTCTGAGGGTTGCGGCATCTCTAACAGATTTTTTTCCAGCACTTTCATCATCTGTAATCCCTGTATTCTCCTCCAGGCGGGTATATTTAAAATGAGTATTATCATCAAAATAAAGCGCCTGACCAATATCTAATTCGTCTGAGAATCCGAAGCTAGACAAGATTTTGATAAATTTAACCCCTTGAACACATTGATCTATGGTCAACCCTGATTTGGTTACGAAGACAGAGAATTCTCGTATAGAATCAATAGCTGGGACAGCAATCCGGTCCTTCCACCTTTTAATAATGTTAAACACGGTTCCCTTTGAAATTTGATTCTGTTTCGATATTTTTTCATAGAAATTTCAATTCAGATATCCTTCTATAACGGATTTTTCTGATGCTTTCAAATCGTCACTCATATAAGTTGACATTTATTTAAAGTATTCAAATTCTTGTTCAATTTGTTCAAATAATTACTTAACCTAAAATCTATAGCAAAGCAGAGGATTGAAGCCCACCAATAATACTTGCAGATCATATCAATATGAAAGTCTAGACATGTTCTCTCCTGGTGCCTACGCAATGATTATTACATTACTAAAATCGGTTTTTCTACTCTTGACAAAATAAAGTAGGATATTGCCATGTACCTTATTATCTTTCTTGGAAATTTAGCTTTTATCATGGTAAGGATATTTGACTAAACCGACATCAATATATTTAGGCACAAGAAAATTAAATATTTGATTTTGTTTTTTCTATCTAAATGATTAAGCTGTTAGAGGAGTAAGATGGATATAATCTGAGAATTCAACGAGTAATTCCCATCAATCAGAAAAAAGTGATGAGGTAAAATATTACCAGTTTGTTTATGCTTGTTGACATTTGATATATGGGAATTAATTATAGTAAGATTATTTCAGAATCTGCTTAAACAATTCACTTATACAATACTAAGAACATACACACATGAATAATAAAATTCAATTATCGATCTTGTCAATCTTTATTGCAGCAGCATTAGTGGGTTCAACAGTAACATTTGGAGATAATATGGCATTTGCAACCAAAAAAAGTAGCAACGACGGAGCACAATTTTTAGGCCAATTATCAGAAACAGGTCAATTTTCAGAATGTGCAACAGACAACAATACGCTTGCATCATGTAACAACGTAGGCCTATCTATAAACGCACAAGATGGTAACAACGCAGCAGGCCAACAATAACCTTTTATTTTAAATTAGTATTGCCACATCTTATTTTTTTAAACCCAAAAATTTTATAATAGAATCAAAATCATCAAAAATAGAAAATCTTGGATATACAATTAGAATATTTGAAATAATAGTATTAGATTGATTGAGTTCTATCAAGTTTATCAGTAATTCAACCGCCAGAAGTAAGTTTCTTTGAGAGCAGTCCCTTATTAGTGAATAATTAGTTAGGAGTTACAAGATCCCTTTTTCATTGATTACCTAATACACGGAAATCCATTTGCTTAGTCTTTTAAGTGCTATATAAAGAAATTCTAAAACTATTCCATAACAAATTAATGAATAGAATGAACAGAAATAATTACTCTGATAATCTTAACAAATTGTTATATCATATTTTCATAATATACAATATAAGACTAAAATGTTAAGGTCAAAGCATACAAAAAAAACTGCACTATTAGTTGTAGCAGTATTTGCGACAGTATTGATTATGGGTCCATCTATATCCGGAATAAATAGCGTATTAGCGAAACAAAAGTACAATGATTGGGAAGACTGTAGAGATGATCACAGTAAGAACTGGTGCAAGAATTACTTTAGGCACCATAACGATAATAACAATGGTAATGGTAACAAGGCTTCTCAAGGATTAGGTCAATCACAGTCCTCTAGTCAAAATTCTCAATGTGTTTCCGGCGGCAGTACTAGTTCTTCATGTAACAACATAAACGTCCAAAACCAACAGAACAGTGGAAACAATGCATTGGCACAAGATGGAAATGGAAAGGGTGGCAACAAAGCTAGTCAAGGAATAGGTCAATCACAGTCCTCTAGTCAAAATAGCCAGGTTGTGTCAGGCGGGAATACAGTCGGTTCTGGCAACAATTTTAATTTCCAAAACCAGGTCAATACCGGCAATAATGCATTAGCACAAAGATAAGCCTAGTCTCATCTCCTTTTTTTTGAAAAAATTAATCCTTTTTGAGGAATATCATATAATATTCTAGTTTAAAGACTGAACACATCAAGCCAATTCATAAAAAAACTTAGATACAATTCTTCTAACAAATTTGAAATTTTACTCATGTACTTCTAAATAGGATTGATCATATCATTAAGCTCGAAAATAATTAATTTATCGAAAAAACCTCACAATTCAAATCGCTGATAAATACGAATTGATTGTTAGCAGATAATTTATTAATGGCTTTAATGGAAGTGATTAAGTAGATAAATTAGTAACTATTATTAAGCAATAGACTTATCAAAATTAGGGAATCAAGTTTTTTTAATTCTTGTTTCTATCCATGTCCTTATTTCCTTATTTCCTTATTTCCTTATTTCCTTATTTCCTTATTTCCTTATTTCCTTATTTCCTATTTTGAACATTCAATAAATTCAAATTAAAGCAAAACATCAGATAACAAGATTAAATCCGGAACAAGTCTGAGTTTTGGATTGTTTTATTTCCAAATGTCATCAGATTTATGTGATAGACCAATGCGATTCAAAAAAAGGTTTTCCTAATAATGAATTATTTAGGCAACAGAATAACTACAATTTAACATTTTGAGGCTACTCTTGATAATCAAGAGCAAACTTATCAAATTCTAGAGCTGTTATCAAACATGCTCTAGCTACGGTATGGACAGCCTGCATAAATAATTCCCGCGTCAGGTTATCAAAGAACAAGGGGTACAGCAAAGTGAGACCAATGGAATTACCCTCATTGTTAGTTTGTAATGAACAAAATACACCCACCTTCAGTAAATCCATCGTCAATTGTGTTTGAAAATCATTAATTACATCATTAGCCCTATTTTGTAGAATTTTACCGTCCTCAGTTAGAAGACGAGGTCTAGATATGATTTCAATTCGCCCCATGTCAGTTTTATAAAGATAAACACTGATTTTGAAATCTTCGAAATAACTCGTATTAATAATGGATACCGTATTATCATCATCTAATGTTTCGTCCACGTTACAAATTGGGTCCTTTTTGAGCCAATCTACTATTTTCTCATAATGTGGATTAACATTTTTTGCTTCAGACATTATTATAGTATGATATTATACTATATTAAGAACTTCTATTTGTATTGAGGCTAGCTCCCACTCTGGTATACTTTTTTTTGAATAACAAACAAAAATTGTCACAAGTGATTTTAGAAACCCCCATATTTTTTTTTAGTTCCCACACTATTGATTCTTGATTTCATTTACTTGGTTACAGAACATTTATGAGCCATTAGAATAAAATTAGGGATCTAAGGTAAATTCTTTCCGCCTTTTTTATTTAGGGACTAAAAATATTGATTTTTTGTTGTGAGCGAATTCATGTTGTTTCTAATGTATGATCTTTATTTATAAGCAAAGATGTGAAAAGGATTGAAATATTTCTGTATTGATGCACCTTATGCAAGGAACTGGACGTAAGCGAATACAGGTATACACATTGCATTAATTGTGATACAGTATACAAATTTTTTTGTCTAAGGGATTGAAATCATCATATATAGAACCTTCGAAAAATAACAAGTCAAAAATAGTATCTCTACATAATAATTTGCTAAATCATAGACTCCTTTGCGATAGTGTATTGTTGAAATTTCTCTGTTTGATAGGATTGACTTCAATAAAAAAAATACAACCAAGAAGAAATATCAGGATAACTCTTTCTAAATTTTCCTACTAGCTCTTTGGCAATCTATTGCAAACCCATAATAATGTTCTAAAAATGCTATGAATTTGTTCAACCTAATGATCTAAACATGGATGAGCGATGAAGATGAATAAGATCTCACAAAACTTTCAAGTCCATCTCGGAGATCTATTCTTGGATAGTTCCTAACAAGTTTCAGGCTTTAGATATATCCGAAAGATTTCTAAGAATATCTCCCGCCCGAGCGTCAGTGTACTTTGGATAAATTTCTTTCTTGCCAAATGTGTTCTTTGCAATCTGAACTAGATCTAAAATTGAGGTAAGAACTCCGGTTCCGATATTAAAAATATCACCCACAGGGTTGTTAGACTCCATAGAGAGAATATTGGCATATATTATGTTTTTGATATTTACAAAATCCCTAGTCTGGGACCCATCGCCATAAATAATAGGGGCTAGATTGTTTATCAACCTATCAATAAAAATCGTTATTACTCCGCTATACTCATTATTACTTTGTCTAGAACCATATACATTGAAATATCGTATGAGACGCATTTTAGCCCATAAGTTTTCCAATAACCATGAAGATAGTTTTCCACGGATATCTTTGAAGCCCCATATGGAGAGGTTGGTTTGCAAGCTAATTCTACCCTTAATACATCGTTGGGTAGATCCCCATAGACAGATGAGGATGATACAAAAAAAATCTTTTTTACACCATAATTCACACAGAAATCAATTACCTTCATAGGGATGCTACGTTTGAATCAAATACATTTTCAGGATTTTTGACTGATTCTGTGACACTTGTTATTGAAGCTTCATGAAATATGATATCTAAATCCTTTAAATCTTTCAAAAAATCATGAATTTGGGAAATATCTCCACGTAAAATATGCAACTTTGGGTTCGAAAAATATGTTTTAAATTATCCAATTTACCTCTAGAAAAATTATCAATTATAAATGTTTCAAATCCTCTCTTTAGTAATTCATCAACATTATAACTACGATAAATCCTGCTCCACCAGTAACAAGAACTCGTTGAATTGATCCCAAAGCTACATGTAGACTATTCGAATTATAAAAACGTCCTTATTCAGGATAAAATAAATTCAAATGTATTAAATCAATTATATTTTAGTTGGGTTATTCAAAATGTTCTCCATATTTATAATACTAATAGTACAATCATGTAAAAATTAGACGGTCGATCTATCTTAGATTTGGTAAAAAGATCGTGGTTTTTTTATTCTTATTCATGAGTTAAAGTTGATTTCACTTTATAAAATTGAGGGATGATCAAGATCACCATTTTATTACATAAACACATCTAGAGACTAAAGTCGTTAGGGTCTCCATGTAAATTTTTCTGATTGTTTATAGAATTCATATGCATTTAGGAATGTAACTCTTTCAATATCTAGTGAAGAACATTTATTTTTTCTCATTTCTCTTGCTGTCATGGGTACACTTAGTGGATCAGATATTCCCCAATCTGCTGCGCTATTAACCATTATGCGCTCGCTTCCGTTTTTATTTACTATACCGATGACCCGATCTGGAGATAGCTTCGAAACCGGATAAACTGATAGGCCAGCCCAAGCACCCATGTCTAAAGTCATCTTAATTGTCTCTTCGGTATTGTGATCAATCAGTATCTTATCAAAATCATAATTTCCATTCTCAAATATTCTCTTCATTTTTCTCATACCTTCAGCCTTATTTTGATGTGGCAAATGTATCATAGTAAGCATACTTTCATTTCTACAGGCTTCCAATTGCTTCACAAAAATTTCCTCCTCAAGTACGTTGATAAGGTTGTATCCAATCTCACCAAGAGCAACTACTCGTTCTCTTTTTAGGAATTCCCCCTCTATCATAGCATTATATGCGTCTATTGCTAAAGGTCTTTCTACCGATTCTTTTGGATTAACTGAAATGCAGGTGAAGTGTTCTATGCCATGCTCTTTGGCCCTTTTCGTTTCAAAGGTGATCATGTGCTCCCAATAATCTATAAAAGTACCAACACTTGTGCGGGGTGCTCCTAGCCAAAATGATGGCTGAACTATAACCTCGATACCGGCAGTTGACATTTTATCATAGTCATCAGTCGTCCTTGAATACATATGAATATGTGGGTCGAAAAATCGTGCCATTCTATATTAGTTCCAAATTAAATATATATACAATAATGACACGAGTAGATATAAAAAATTGATCTACCAATGAATGCCGCACTTTACTATGGACCTAATGATATAAAAATTGAAAATATAGATATAAATACGAAATCTCAGGACGAAATAATTTTAAAGATTCTAACATGTTCGGTTTGTAGCTATGATGTTAGGACATTCAGAAATGGAAGTTTTAAGGTAACTCCTCCTGTTATTTTAGGTCACGAGATTTGTGCTGAGACTCTTTCTGATTATAGAGGAAAAAACTTTACTATCAAGTCCAATTCGAGAGTATCCATTTATCCAATAGTCCCATGTTTTGAATGCTGGTTTTGTAAGAATAGGAAATACAACTTATGTTCAAACTTAAAGGAAATTGGCTCTACTATTAATGGTGGATTTGCTGAATATATTAAAGTTCCAACTAAAATATTTGAAATCGGAGGAATAGTACCAGTACCTGAAGAAATATCTAATGAGGAGGCTTCATTGATTGAACCTCTGGCTTGTTGTATAAATGGCATTAATCAGATAAAAAATTTGGACTTTGAGTCCATCATAATTATTGGTGATGGTCCCATTGGACTCATGCAATTAATGTTGTTAAAGAAAATATTCCCCAAATCAAAAATAACCATAATTGGTAAAATTAATCATAGATTAGAATCGGCAAGAAGGATTGGAGCTGATAAAATCATACAAATCAAGGATAATTATTTAGATCACGATTTGGCCTCAATAAAGGAAATGAATGGACACAGATCTCCAAATTTAGTTTTTATTTCTAACAATAATCCAAACTCAATAAATCTCGCTTTAAAATTAGTCAATAAGAATGGGAAAATTATGATTTTTTCAGGTATAAAAAAGATAGATGACAAAGGGACGACCAAATTAATTAGTATCGATCCCAACTTTATACATTATGAACAGATATCAATTTATGGTAGTTTTAGTTCAAATCCAGAGAACTTGCGAGAGGCAATGAGTCTTGTAAGTAGCAATGAAATAAGATTGAAGGAATTGATAACTCATATTTTTACTCTAAAAGAAATTGAAAAAGCGATAAAAACGGCCGAGTCTTTCGAGGGACTGAAGTCAATAATAAATAAATTTTGAATCAATATATTTAATGTAGTCTCTATGAGAATCCCTGAATCATATTCCGATTATTCCTCAACCGGGTATATTAATTTTGGCATTGAAACCATGAACTAGTCCTCTCACATAAGAACGCATTTCATACTGTTAGTTAATGAAAATGGGCCAGATTTGATTCAAAGGTCTATATTGAGCATAATTGGAAGAAAGAATTATCTTTTCCCTTTAGATCTTATTCCATAATACCTTCTTACATGAGGTCTGTACATATAATAAATGATGATAGCGTTATACAGTACTCCAAAAATGGAAACGAACTGTCCATTTACAACATTTAGTAAATACCCAGCAGCACCAAATCCTGACAATACTAGCAGTAGTTTCCATGACCAGTTTTTCCGCATATACAACCCATAGGCAGTTAGTAATGATGCTGCTCCCAAAATTAACAAAAATGTGGGTCCCATAAGATAAATTCCGCCTAGCGGCATTAACAGATTAAATGCATAAATGGACATCATTACAAGCAATGCACCACTAATTATCGTAAGTATAGTGATTATCAAAATTCCTCTAGGAAGCTTTTGGTTTATTTTTTCCATTTTTTAATCTAAAAGTTGTGGGAATATAACTTTTTAACAAATGATTCAAAAATCTTCTAATAAATTGATAATAATAATAAATCTTAAATAAGAATAATATCACAATTTTTTTTATGGATTTTAATAAAAAATTATACCCGATTCTAACGCTGATTATTATACTTCCGATTTCTGTGATGACTTCAAATATCTCTATCGTTGATGCTCAGAGTTTTGTAATTCCCGAAGAAAAACCTACAATTTCAACAACTGGAAGCGCAGAAAAAGAAATTCCTTCTGATGAGTCTAGAATATCTTTGGCAGTCGAAAATATTAATGCAAATCCCAATACAGCTAGAAAAAATAATGCTGACAAGATGAATACAATAATAAATGTCCTAAAGCAAGCCGGGCTTTCAGATGAAAACATTACTACATCTAACTACCAGATAACACCTAATTACGACTATGAAAACAGCAATTATGACAGAATAATATCCTATACCGCTCTTAATAAAATAGAACTAAAAACCTTAGCAAATGCAAATATCTCCAAATTCATTGATCTAGCCGTTAATAATGGTGCAAATAGGGTTGAAAACATTGACTTTGTAATTTCAAAGAAAACATTGGATGAGAATAGTATGGAATTATTAAAAGATGCTTTTAGAAATGCCAAACAAAAAGCCGAAATTTTGGGTACGGAAGGCAACTTTACAATCGCAGGAGTGAAAAAAATTGATACAAGTTCTGAAGGAGGATATACCCCACCAGTCTATTTCTACGACAATTATGCTGGAGACGCTGCCAAAAAAATGCCGTCACCTTCCACTCAGATAATCCCTCAAAAAAACCAGATAACTGTAACCCTGCCTGTGATATTTTACATAGGTAACCAGACCCAATAAGCAACGCGTTATTCTCTTTGGTCGGATCAAACTTGGGTAATGACCTTGATATTGGAGAATTCGGGCCAAAATAATATTTCATTTCCATTATCCGCCGGTTTTAGTCCGCGAGGTAACACGGGAATATTTGAAAAGCCGATAACTACCAACTAAATAAATTACTATGCAACTCCCCATTATAGAAAAAATCCATAGATTTGAAAAAAGGAGAAAATAACCCGATTCTCTTAGATATACCATTAAAAAATAAATAGTAGATTTATCCCAACAATCAGAGTCTATGCTATTGATTCATTTTTGGTTCTTTCATATCGATAGGTTAGGTGACGACTCAAGATGTTCTTTTTATACGTAGAATGAATTGTATATCAAATGGGCATAACAATGCTTACAGACAAAAATACATGTTAAAAAACGACCGTAGAATGTTTTGTAAATCGCGGCAAATACCACAGCCTACCATACATTAAAGATAATCGTTCCAACTTCCTAGTTGAAAAAAGGATGTGATCAAATATTAAATAATTAAATTATATTATTTCCCATTGTGAATAATCATGAATAAAAAACTCTTAGATATTCTTGTATGTCCATTTGACAAGGTATCTAGTCTCGAGCTATTTCAGTTTAAGGCTAAAGCAAGATTTGCTAGTGTTAATACAATCTCAAATAACGAGGGTAAAGATACTAAAAATCCCTTAACAAGTGAGAATGAAAATGGTAGAAAAATGAACGATGCAAGTACAAGTCCAATAAGTAATTCTGCTTCAGATATGAACAAAGGGGCCACTGAGATTGTTGAGGAGGGCCTGTTGCTTTGTAGGTCATGTCTTAGATTTTATCCCATAACTGAAGAGATCCCAATAATTCTACCAGACGAACTTAGAGATAAGAAAAAAGACTTGGAATTTTTAAAGACATGGAGTGAATCAATTCCGAATGATCTCTTAAAGAATCTAAAACCATGGACAGTATGAAAGTAAAAAAAGCGTATCCGGAAATCTAAGCTTCAAATTAAATACTGTTGCCATATTTCTATTATTCATAGAATAACATCATAATCTCAAAATGCAACTCGAGAAAAGAATGCTAAAGGGATAAAGAAAGACTAAATCTCACCCACATCACAAATATTTGTCAGGTTTATTCATCGTGACGTTTGTTCTCAGCGATTTGCTCTCAGTGATCATTGCGAATTACATTCAAAACCTGACTTAATTTTATTCTCTCATTTTCAAAAATGTCCTTGTCATCCTCTTTTTCATATGGAAGTTTTAATAGTCTTTGATAGGCTTAAGATGTGCTTGCCGTAGTTCTTCCTTATTCAAGCATAATGCTTGAGCGGATTCTATAAAGTGGTAAGTAATATTTCTGTTTTTTCTGTAATTACCACCAGTCGATTTGGCTTCAACTAAAAACGGTATTTCTGTTTTGATTATGTTCATACAAATTGCACCGTTAAAAAAGTTCAACTTAGTGTATAACGGTAGTCAAGGATCAAAATTTTTTATACCATTTGATAATACATCCATTATTGCACAGGATATTAATTCTATCAATATTCGGCATCCTAGTTTTGTCAACTTTTCTTGCATCTTACTTCGAAAACAACTTTCTTACCATTTCAGCATCCATCGTTAGTGCCAAAGACCAACTAATGCCATTTGACTTGAAAGATATGGTTGATGTAGGACAGGCTCAAAATGAATCCGCAGAGAATTCCTCAGATACAGGTACATATGACGATCAAGACAATACGGTAGATTGCGATATGCCTCCATGCCCACCAGGACAAGCCTGCATACAAAGCTGCCCCTGATTGTTTGAATCCTGCTGCGCCTACAGAACTTTAATATTTTTGTAATTGCCAATCGTTTTATAACAGAATGTATCAGGTGATACAGGAGAAGACTATTTTTCACAAAAAAAGTGGAAATTAATGTTCACTTTCATCACATGCACAGTACCCGTGTCCAATTCCATCGCAAGAATGGATAGATTAGAATCCCTATCAGTTAACAGTACACTACCAGTAGTTAAAAGCCTGCTAAAGGATAGTTAAAGTAAAGGATCGAATGGCTATCAATTACAGCAAAAAAAAATTGTCAGCTGAAGCAGCATTTGTTGGTAATTCATAAATTAAGTAAATATCTGAAATATGCATTAATTCTAGAACTAACCTGTACTAGTCAAAATTAGTTAGGATTTTGTAGTTTTGGTGTCCAATGATAGGACCTCTAGTACCGCACTTGGTAAAGTTTGTGCAAAAGCCTGAGCCATCACATCCTTTTCTACATAGTCAACAATCGGAAGTTGCTCTATGGTTTGGACAACTTTATCATTTGGGGCTCGAATTGTCAATCCGTTTAGCACATTCTCATAGACCTGCAGCAATTCGATGTTCTGTGTGTCAATTTTACTTGATAGCATTGAAAAAAAGTCAGAGACAGTTGTATCATCGTTTTTAAATACAACAATATATTGCCCGGGGATTACATCATCATCAAAAGTCATTGTATCTGAGAGAAAGGTAGATGGAGCGTCAGAATAATCACCAACTAATGGTAAAGTATCTTGGAGTTTTAATGGCGTTTTATTGATATCATTTGTATTTTCATTTTCGTTACCATAAACTGAGTTCATCATATTTGCTGGAAATGGAAGAGATGCAGAATTAGGTTGAGTAGCCTCATCATTGGACTGTCCTTTGCTATTACTGCTATAAGAACGCCCTATATCAGATTCTGAATTATCCTTCCCGCCATCTTCGTCGGAATGGGATTGTGGAATATTATTTGTGATTGTACCCAAATCAAAAATGGATGAACTATCTTCTTTAGGAGAATTATTGTCAAAATTAAAATTAAGGAAAGGAATATCAGGTAAACCTATACTAAATGCGTCAACGCTTTGAAATACACTTGTGCTAAAAATACTCAAAAGTACTATTAAAGTAAGGATGTATGATTTAGCATGTTGACGGCTTTTGCTATTCACATATTAGTATCGACGGTAGATCATTTATGAAATATTGAAAATTTTATCTTCTCTTAGTTTCAGATCTTGATTATACAACACTCGACAAATATCAAATACTGGTATAGTTTTATGATAGATAAAATTACTAATGAGGAATTAGTTTATAGATAGTATATTAACTTCTGGTATAGTTTTATGATAGATAATATTACTAATGAGGAATTTAATTTAACTAAATAGCATGACCTAAGATAAGTAATTCGTAAAGTTCATTATCAGAGTAACAAATATTTTTTTCAAATCTACAAAACCGAATATTATATAAAAATTATATTATAATTAGAGATATTGGAATATGGAAAATTTGCTGAAAGTCAGATTTTTAAAAACAAAAAGAGGTCTTATTGTTGACCTAATGCGTTGTTACCGTCATTTAAGTTAAATGACAAGGCTACGTTGTTACATGATGCAGTTGTATCGTTACCAGAACCACAGCTTGATGCTTGGAATGTTTCGGTATCTTGACCTATTCCTTGGAATGCTTCGTTAGATTTTTTCTTCTTTTTGTCACCATCGTGATTATCACCACCTGCGAAGGCCATGTTATCACCATAGGTTGCTACAGAGCCAATCAAGGCTGCTGCAATAAAGATTGACAAGATTGACAATTGAATTTTTTTATTCATGCAAGATAAAGTATCGTATTATATAATTGGATTGTTAAATCAGATTCTGAAATAATCTTACTAAATATCATTCTTTAATAATAAATCTCGTTAAGATTTATCCAAATTTTGCTAGTTGATTTATTGTTATAGATACCAATGATTCCCAATCTCCAAACTCAAATTTATTGATACAGATTAGACAGACATATAATGACTAAAAATAGTATTTTGAAATTGCGAAAAACTATAGCAATTAAGTCACGGTGAAAAAATTAACATCTCTTTTTTCCTCAGAAGTTGTTGTTATCATCATATGACTTAAATAGCTGCCCTTTTTTGATTTAATATTGAACAAGAATTTCCTACTTGTGTTTGTATTAATATTATCAGCGACCGTATACATTAATTATTCATCCTGGTCTGACGTATACGCGCAAAATAATGGCTCTGGGAATGATGATGATAAGGATCCAATAATCAATGTTCCATCTAGTCCAATAATCGCGGAAGCAACAGGACCACAAGGTTCCGTTGTTTCCTATACCGTTTCAGCATCAAATGCTACCGGGACTCCTCTAGATGTTGGCTGTACACCACAAAGCGGAAGCATGTTTGCCATAGGAACTTCAACGGTAGATTGCACCACTGTGGATGAAGCAGGAAATGATGCAAGGGCCTCGTTCGAGGTATTAGTACGAGATACCACCCCTCCCACAACTGAGCTTGGAGTTGTTAAAACAGGTTGGATGGGCATTCTAGTTAACAACGATTTTACGAATTCTGATGACATTGGATTTGCATTTTCAGGTTCTGATCTAGTAGGTGTCAAAGGCTTTGAATGTAAACTAGATGACGGGAATTGGCGTCCAAGTACGATAGATTACCATGGAAATAATAAATCTGGATGTTATTACATGAACCTTGAAACAGGAGATCATTCATTTCAAGTCAGGGCAGTAGATACCTCAAACAACAAAGATCCAAACCCCCAATTCTTTTCATGGACAATCATATCCCTTGAGGATGCCATTGTAAATCTTCGTGATTTCGTATCTACAATAATTATGCCTCCTAACTTACAAGAAGAATTATCAGATTCATTGAATAATGCAATTGGTAATGTTCAAGATGATGGGAGTTATGATCATCTAATTTGCGAATATCTAGATTCGTTTAGTTATAGTTTTTCAAAAGCTTCCGTGTTAGATTTATTTAATCAAGACGTTACTAATTTTGTTGATAATTCATTCACGTCAATTAGGGATAGAACAGGCTGTAACCCACCCATTGTGAGTTTAGAAAATGAGATCACCGTCGATGAAGGAGTTAATGGTGTGATATTGGACGCATCGGGTAGTTTTGATTCAAGAGATGGGAAAAGTCTAGAGTATGAATGGAGTCAAATTGCAGGTATGAAGGTAGATTTGTTGGACATTTATAAGTCAAAGGCATCATTTAATGCTCCAATTCTTGGAGGAACTTCAAATCAAGTTATGTTTTTCAAAGTAAAGATAACTGACAAAAATGATTTATTCTCCGAAAAAACCATTAAAGTGATAGTTCAAAATTTGCAGCCAGTCAACGATCCACCAGTAGCCGATGATCAGCAGGTAACTGCAAATACGGCTGATCCAACAGAGATAACTCTCACGGCTACAGACCCAGGTGGCAATGCTTTGACATATGCTATAGTTTCACAACCAAAATCAGGCACCATCACAGACCTTGACGAAGACACAGGTAGCCTAGTCTATACATCTAATGCCGGATTTACAGGACGGGATAGTTTTACCTTCAAGGCCAATGATGGAACAGTTGACAGTAATACAGCCACTGTAGCAATAACAGTAAGCGCGACCATTGATCCACCAGTAGCCGATGATCAGCAGGTAACTGCAAATACGGCTGATCCAACAGAGATAACTCTCACGGCTACAGACCCAGGTGGCAATGCTTTGACATATGCTATAGTTTCACAACCAAAATCAGGCACCATCACAGACCTTGACGAAGACACAGGTAGCCTAGTCTATACATCTAATGCCGGATTTACAGGACGGGATAGTTTTACCTTCAAGGCCAATGATGGAACAGTTGACAGTAATACAGCCACTGTAGCAATAACAGTAAGCGCGACCATTGATCCACCAGTAGCCGATGATCAGCAGGTAACTGCAAATACGGCTGATCCAACAGAGATAACTCTCACGGCTACAGACCCAGGTGGCAATGCTTTGACATATGCTATAGTTTCACAACCAAAATCAGGCACCATCACAGACCTTGACGAAGACACAGGTAGCCTAGTCTATACATCTAATGCCGGATTTACAGGACGGGATAGTTTTACCTTCAAGGCCAATGATGGAACAGTTGACAGTAATACAGCCACTGTAGCAATAACAGTAAGCGCGACCATTGATCCACCAGTAGCCGATGATCAGCAGGTAACTGCAAATACGGCTGATCCAACAGAGATAACTCTCACGGCTACAGACCCAGGTGGCAATGCTTTGACATATGCTATAGTTTCACAACCAAAATCAGGCACCATCACAGACCTTGACGAAGACACAGGTAGCCTAGTCTATACATCTAATGCCGGATTTACAGGACGGGATAGTTTTACCTTCAAGGCCAATGATGGAACAGTTGACAGTAATACAGCCACTGTAGCAATAACAGTAAGCGCGACCATTGATCCACCAGTAGCCGATGATCAGCAGGTAACTGCAAATACGGCTGATCCAACAGAGATAACTCTCACGGCTACAGACCCAGGTGGCAATGCTTTGACATATGCTATAGTTTCACAACCAAAATCAGGCACCATCACAGACCTTGACGAAGACACAGGTAGCCTAGTCTATACATCTAATGCCGGATTTACAGGACGGGATAGTTTTACCTTCAAGGCCAATGATGGAACAGTTGACAGTAATACAGCCACTGTAGCAATAACAGTAAACGCAATTGATCTTCCGCCTGAGCCTGAGCCTGAAACTGAACCTGACAATTCAGCTGAAGATAGCACACCTCCAGACTCAAGTAAAGATAGCACACCTCCAGACTCAAGTAAAGATAGCACACCTCCAGACTCAAGTAAAGATAGCACACCTCCAGCTTCCAAATCTAAAAGTCTGAATAGTACAAATATCAGCAGTGGTGGTGGCCTTTTTTCTGATGGGTTCCCTGGATTTACAGATAGTATGAAGAATTTATTCGGCAACTAAGTAACAAAAATACATGGCCAAGTATTGATTGATAATCTAGATATTAGTATTCAAACAATCTATTTTTTTAATTAAAAGATTCAAACTTATTTTATTTTTTGACAGATGACTCCACCTAGTATAAAAAATTTAGAATATTGATTGCATGTTAGCTAGGAAAAAATCATGATTAATTTGTCCGTTAAAAAGCCTAGGTCGGTATCCCTCTATATTACTATGGCAAAATAAGATAGTATAAGATTTAGTTAGTATTGTGATTAATTAATTAGGTCATAATCCTATAAGAAAATGGGAAAATTGTATCATAATCGACTATCACATTGTTTATTAATCCTTAATTTCATACCAGTATTTCACTTAGATCAAACCATTATTGGAATTAAGAAAAAAGATATATAAAGTATTTAGCGTTTTTTTAGATATAATAAATTTTTGTAAGAAAAAAAGTAGGTCTTTTACTCTTGACCTAATGCGTTGTTGCCATCATTTAAGTTAAATGACAAGGCTACGTTGTTGCATGATGCAGTTGTATCGTTACCAGAACCACAAGATGAATCTTGACCAGTTCCTGAAAATTGTTCTAAATCTTGGAGTGCTTCATTTGATTTTTTCTTGTTTTTGTCACCATGATGATTATCTCCACCTGCAAAGGCCATGTTATCACCATAGGTTGCAACTGAGCCAATCAAGGCTGCTGCAATAAAGATTGACAAGATTGACAATTGAATTTTTTTATTCATGCAAGATAAAGTATCGTATTATATAATTGGATTGTTAAATCAGATTCTGAAATAATCTTACTAAATATCATTCTTTAATAAAATAGTATTATAAAATTTTTTTGTAAAATATCAGCATAATTGGTTGGACATGAAATACTGTTAACGATGCTATTTCATACATATCATAGCCATATTGCAAATATCGCTCATTTATTACAAATACCAAAGCTAATATACCCAAAAAATGCCTTTTAAAGCCGCATTCTGATGAAATTTATTTTTGTCTGTAACAAATGAATGACTTTACTAAAATTGACCTTTGTATTCTTAAATGAATTACATGGAATACAAACTTTTTATTTCTCTGCTATAGTACAATCTGTAAAAACTTATCTATCTCTAAAAGAGGAATAGAACTGGGATATGGACAACCAAAGTTAGACAATTGAGAAATCAAAAAAAATTATGATCCTAATATCATACCCTCGGCTAAAAAGCACTTTTAAAAAAAAATGAATCTTAAAATTGCTAACTCTTTACCAAAGGTCACTACCCTAATTATTTGCTCTCAGTGAGCCTGTGCCATTTGGATATAGTTTTACATTAGTTGACGTATCCGAGAATATTACACCACCAATTTCAATATTTTCTACCAGATTTGGACTGTTAATAATGGTTTTAGATCCGTCTGCGTTCTGAGTTGTATTTACTGGATTTGAGAATACTTTTATGTATACAGGTAGAGCGCTAGTGGTTGAATTGTCTAATTTAACCGTAGCTCTCATTGATATAAGAATATCAGTAATAGTGATTTCATCACTAGTATCATTTAAAAATTCATATGTTAATGGAACGCCGTTAACCAATAGCAATGGTTTGCCAACAATCAAGTAATCTGTTTCAAGTCCCACTGGTTTAGATGAAAAATTAGCAACAAGAGTTACATTTTCTGTCCCTGTCAACTGTGTATCGTTTACAATTGACCCGCTAGTCCCAGTTACATTGGTTAAATTATCCATAGTGGCAAATTGCTCACTCAACGGAGTGTTATTAATTAATCCCAAAGTAGAATTAGAGAGATTGAGATTAAGGTCAAGAGTTGATATATTTGTCAGAATAGATGAAGATAAAAGAGAAGAGTTTGTAGAGTTTGTTCCCGACAATGTTACGGAAGTATTTTCGTCAGTAGAAGACACGCTTGAAAACGCTGGATTTGACGATGCAAGCATTAAAACTATTGAAAGTGTTATGCATGAAATTATGCTGTATTTAGTTCCGGCCAAACTATATAAATAGTGCATTAAAAAAATACATAGATCATAACATAATTAAGTTTTTACATAAAAAGTATCCCAATCCAGTATTAAATTGTGCATTTGAATTAGGTTTCTCAATTCCTTTAATTAAGATAAATTCAACAAAATGTTAGATCAAGAAATATGCCTCATAAAATTAAACTAAACAAGAATAGAGGTAGATCACCTCTTGCTTTACTTGCTTGCTTGCAATACAATTGAAACTTTATAAAAAATTTTGCATAAGAAAAAATGTGAGTAAAGTTTTCAATATTTCTAAAATTTTGGTTGGGATTGACGGATCTGAGTTTTCACTAAAGGCCCAAGAATTCTCAAACGACTTGGCCTGTAAATACAATTCTCAAATTATAGCATTTACTGCATTTAATATTCCAAATATGTACAAGATACTTGAAAAAAATGGAGAAGATTACAATACTATCTCTATTGAAAAAGAAATTCGAAAATCAAAGAGATTATTATTAGATATATCAAAAAAGGCAAAAGAAGAAGGAATAAACTTGAAAACAAAATTTTACGATACAAAATCATCCCCAGATCGGGCAATGACCGAATTTGCAGAAAGCGAAGGGGTAAGCCATATTGTAATTGGCTTTAGAGGTAGATCCTTTGAAAATCTATTAATCGGTAACATAGCAACTTCAATCGTAAAGAATTCTAAATGCTCAGTCACTATAATAAAGTAAGATGATTATCTAATTTTCTAGAATTAAGGCTATTGAAAACTTTTGCAAGCCAAGCGAGGATCAGAGAACTCTTTTAATAATTCAAATTAGTTATAAAGAGGTAGGGATTACCGGACGCTATAATGCTTGAAAAGTATTCAAATCATATTTATCACATCCTCTTCTAGACTCATACTCAGCTCAATACGATTTTAAAGATCTATTGTACCCCTATGGATGCTAATTATTCCCTATTCTCCAATCCTGCGTTGAATTAAAGAAAATCGAAAAAACAATTTTAATAAGGCAAAATAGTCTAAGATTAATGCTTCAAATACAGTATGGTAGTAACCTTATCAGTTTAGGATTGGTAATAGTGGACATGCAAAATGGGTTCGTTAGCAAAGATGGATCCTACGATAAACTTGGCATGAATATCGAAAATTACCAACAAGTTGTTCCAAATATTAAAAGGTTGATTAGTTTTTGCAGAAATGAAAAAATACCAATCTTTTATACCGAAGCAATTAGAGAACCAAGCGGAATTGATTTACTACTCCACATTCACAATATTCTTCCCAGAGCAAGGGAGGAAAGACTTCAAAACAAAAAGATACCAATTTGCATGAGAGATACTTGGGATGCACACGTTATTGATGAAATAAAACCTACCCCTGAAGATCATGTCATCCTCAAGCGACGCGATTCAGCATTTCAGGATACGGAATTAAGGGTGTGGCTGCAAAGTATCCACGTAAATACTTTAATTTTCTGTGGTATAGATACCTCGATTTGTGTTGAGACATCCTTAAGAGATGCTTTTAATTTAGGATATGACGTCATATTGGTATCTGATGCAACAGCTTCTGGATCAAAAAAACACTATGAAACTACTATTGAAAGAGTACGCGACTACTATGGAGTTGTTATCAACATTAATGATCTAAAAAAAATGATTCAGACACTTAATGATCTGAATAAGGATGAAACGCAATCAAATGATGAAGAAAACGAAAGCATAAGCCAATTCCTTGAAAAGCATAATTTGATAAACGTAAGAAAAGAAAAGAAATAGTATCGAATTCAGTTTTGAGTATTAGTAGTCCTCCGATTTGATGAATAATAATATCACTTCTACATCTTCTTCAAACCAATTTTGGTATTCCCTCAAGCAGACAGACTCCTAGCCTAATTGACACGAAAAAACATCTGTTTAACAGGTTCATGGGTGCTCAAGCTCTTAGCTGAGCGCTGAATTGGATTTTAAGATTTCATTATCCAAAACGGAGTTACAATAGTAGTAAACTCCACTCTGATAATCATTAGATAGTATATGTTTGAACTGTTTGCTCTTTGTCACCTCAACACTTGCAAATGCTAACCCCACTTCACCTTTGATAATTATCCCCCGATGTAACTATCCGGGCTTTAGATTTGTTTTTAAGAAAAATCATAGATGATAATTCACATAGGACAATCTTAGTAGATATTGCTATAAATATTAAAGTATTGCCAAAAACGTTTGATTTTTGATTTGCCACCATGAGATCGACTTGAGATCCTCAAATGGCAAGATAAAGAGGAGTGAAGATGATTTGCATTTTGCTGCATAATTTCCCAGTTTAGTCAAATGGGTGTGCTTGCTATTGTCCTACTCCTTGAATTGGCCTCCCATTTATGATGATAAGCCTGATTGACGATTATAATCATTTTTTCAAGTTCCCGGAATTTCAATGCTGGATATAAGGTAACGACCATGTTTGCTAAGGGTTGACATCAATACATCCAATCAACTAAATGATACCAACTAAAAGATTTACAATTTTCGCTTGAAACAGACTGGCAGAATAACTTATCCAATAGTCTTTCAGAATTATATTCTAGCATAATCATTAAAAAAATTTAATTAATAATTTCACTTTAATATAGTAATGAAATTATGTTTTAATGGAACAGCTCTTAGGCGATCTCCTTCAGATAGAAACACAAACAAAAGCATAAGGATTAGATCATTATATGCATTCGCTTTATTAATCTTAATTGGATCAGTTGCCATTTTTTGGGGTCTTAAGGACGTAAATGCTCAAAGCGCACAAAGTGGTCAGTTTAGGATAATAGTTCAAGTCCAAAATACTGGCAATTTGGACGAACATGGTGCTATACATGTTGCTATAGATGGTTCACGAAATCCTCAAACTATGTCTGGTTTGATCTTTCCAGGGTTACAAACAAGCTCATACACTTTTGAATTCAGTTCTTCTGAAGTGTCGGTCGGAAAAGGCTTTACTGCAGAAGTAGTTTACGGAGATGATGAAATAAAAAGAGCATCTGGGTCTAACAGCGCCTCCAATACTCCAGAAACGGTGACATTATTAATTCCATAATTAGACCTTTTTTATTTATTAATCTAACTTCGTTCTAATGTATCTTGGATTATTTTGGGCAGATTTAGATATCCATTGCTTACAGTTAAACATACGCCTAACAAATTAAGATTCTAAAAAAGTAAATATATCCAGAGTAAGTAGCGGCATAGGGAATTTATATACATCTCTCATTAATTTATCCCTCCTAGCCGATTTTCATAATACTTTGAGACAAATTTAGATTCACAAAAAGTTGACAATGATAATGAAAATTTTCCTATTATTATGGTTTTTAAAGCTAGATGCATAGAAAAGTTTAAAATGATTTGTCATACCATCTTAGATGAATTCTGAAGAAATAATGGACACAGACCCTCTCAACCGTCCTGTATTAACGTACGCACACCATAATTATATTATCTTAGATGAAGATACAGACGCAGCAAACGCTGTTAAATTAATGCATGGAAAAAAGGCCGAAACCATTATTGTAACGAACAAAAAAGAAGAATATGTAGGGATTATAACTGATAGTGATATTTTAGATAAAATTGTCATGAGAGGAGAAGATTCTGACCAAGTCCCCATCAAATCAATAATGTCATCCCCCCTCATTACTATCTCTGCAAAGGCAAATGTAAGACAAGCCTTAGAACTAATGAGACTAAATCTTATCAAGAGAATTCCTGTAACCGATAATGTGCATATTTTGGGTATGGTAACCCAAGAAGGATTGGCAAATGCTATTAGAACTTCCGTCTTAGAACGACAATTTAGAAGCTATAGAGTGGTAATTAGGGAAAGATACAAACCCATTTGGGGAAATCTTGGATTCATACTTCAATTTTCAGGCTTACTTTTTGTTGCTCCAGCCATCTTAGCCACAGCGATGGGTGAAGTGGTTTCTGCAACTGGAATTTTCCTTGGAATTACCACAATGTCTATTACTGGATTCATCCTGAATGCCTATGGAGAAAAGACGCCAATGAACCTCAGACAGGCGTCAATTCTCATGGTCTTTAGTTTTGTATTACTAAGTTTTTTTGGAAGTATCCCATACATGTATGTAAATCCATTCGGTGAGGGAATAGACCCGGTAACTCTAGTAGTAAACAGTTTCTTTGAAAGTGCATCAGGTTTTACAACTACTGGGTTATCCATGCTAGTTTATCCCGAAGATCTCCCAGAGAGTTTTGATTTTTATAGAGCGTTTACCCAGTGGATAGGTGGTTTAAGCTTCGTATATTTGGTAATCACATTCTTCTATCCCGAAAGAAAGTTGGCTCATATGAAAGGAATGTTAGGTGGGGGAAGTCTGAGGTTAAAACAATTGATACTTACGATTGGAGTTATTTTTAGTATCTACACTGTTTCCCTATCTATTTTATTATATATTTCTGGAAACCATAATATTATATCTAATATTTCGCTAATATTTAGCGCGGTAACGGGTGGAGGTTTCGTTCCTTCTTCTACATCCTTAATTTCTGAAAACTTTTTAGAATTATTTGTCATAATGGCTGGCATGATAATTTCTGCACTTCCATTTGCTTTTCATTATGCTGTTTTTAGTAAGGAAATGCATACTACAAAGATGCGTCCAGAAGTAATCTTATATTTCGGAATTATGTTTACTGCTATTCCCATATTCACATATCTTCTTTTCATGTCTTATCCCACTGCAAATATCGTAACTGGAATTTTTCACACTGTAAGTGCTGCATCAACCACAGGCTTTCAATTTATAGATATCACACTTTTATCTGATGACGGCAAGATTTTATTAATAATTGTGATGCTAATTGGAGGAACAGCTTTCTCAACTGCGGGTGGGATTAAAGTTGGAAGAATACTACAAATAGTTCAGAAATTGACAAGTAAGAAATTTTCCGCAGATGTTACAACGAGATCAATTTCAGCAGTTTCTTCTAGGTATGACAACGCATATCACGGCTATGAAAGAAAATCCGAAATTCACAAGGAAGAAAAAACGTTTAACGAAGCAATCCTCGTTATATTCCTTTTTATCTTTATGTCTTTTTTTACTGGTACGCTTTTATCATTTCTTACAGAAAAAAATTTTTTAGATTCTCTATTTGAATCAGTATCAGCTTTAACCACTACAGGATTAACAGCTGGGATAACAAACATCAATGCTGATCTGTTTTCAAAAGTGTTACTAATAATTAACATGATTATAGGTAGGTTTGAAATAATTGCAGTAATTTATCTGTTTTTAGAAATTTCGAAAATAAAAAAGCATTGATTTTTTTATGTGTATAGAAATCCTCTGGTTCGACATCTTTTACTTCTTTTTTCGAGGGGGTAACTTCAACTACGGCCCAATGTACTTTAAAAGTTTACTCTATTTGATAAAAGCCCATTTAGATAGCCCTTAATGCAACATTCCCTGGAATTATTAGTCGGCGCTAGTTCAAATAATTCTGATGATGCATAAGGAGGAAAAGAGATATCAGACCTACCATCCGGTCACTAATATAATAACCAAAATACGCTAATAGAGATACATTGGTCCTTCTAAAACTGAAATTGAAAATTAGTTTGTCTTTTCATGACCTGATTGAATATTCTAATTTGGCAATATCACTGGGAAGGAGGGGTAGAGTACTATGGACTCTTCCTAATTGAGCATTTCAAATAGAAGGAACTATTATATTTAAGGTAACTATAACAATTAAAAGCTTAACCCTTTTTGTACAAAATCAATCATTAATTCAGCCTTAGTTATTTTAATTTGAATTGCATGCATTAAGAGGATAAACCTTAGTGAATGAAATAGAATGGCGCTCCTTTACTACAGAAAACAAGTAATAATTTTCTATTGAAATAATATAGTATATACTTTTATATTTTGAATTTCATTAAACTACAATGAATACAAAAAATTCATTGAACTTTGTGTTTCTAGCAGGATTATTGGCAGCGACAATTGGATTTCTACCATTGATGAATTCAAATACTGCCCTAGCCCAAACTAATTCAACAGGTAGTACCGAGCTCAACAAATATGACTGGTGGAGACGATATGATGATGAAGAAAGATAGTTATGCCAACCCAATGATGATGAAAGGACATGAAAAGTATGAAAAAATCAACGGAACATTGAACATGATGCAAACAATGTTTCAAGCTATTGGAGATAAATTTAATGTAACATTACCACAGGCTATCTCCACTGCCGAACAATCAGTGGGTAATGGTTCTTTTGCAATGTCAGCCAATGGTCAGGAGAAAGATGGATTCCTTGTAATTTCAGTAGTTCTAGCCTCCCCAGACATGAAATTTACTAAAGTGTTAGTTGACCCAGGAACTGGATTAGTTTTACAAACAAAGCCTCTTTCTATGATGGAATGGATGAAAATGATGCACTCTCAAGGTCATGAAGACAAGAAAATGAAAGGAATGCAAGGTGAATATGGCATGGGTATGGATAGAATGAATGGTGGAGGATATGGTGAATATGGCATGGGTATGGAAGGAATGCATGGTGGTGAAGGCGCTCAGGGATCAGGCTGGTAGGAAATCAATTTCAGTAAATCTACAACCATGACGTATTTTTTTAATTATATTTAATTATTTTTTTCTTAGATGTTTGTTTAAAAACAAATAGGAATTTTTTGAAACAAATCAACTATAGGCTTTTGAATTTATTTTTTTCATATCCAAGGCTATAATTTGATTAATCTCGCCTCGTCTCCCCAACCACAGACATTATATTATTAGTAAGATAAGATCTTGATAGAAGGATAAGAATGTCCGATCCTGGCAATAATGAATCAAACAGAGATGCTGTGACATTTTCGGAATTTGAAATTGAAAAAATTTCGAAGTTGTATCAAACAGCTCTGGATTTAACCTCCGCAAATGAACAAGGACCTTTAACTGATTTAAGTCCAGAATCTTCTGCATCAGACCTCATCAGCAAAAAACGCCAAGCTTGGCATGATGTTCAGAATTATTTGGAAGAATTAGGGAAAAAATATGATTATGATCCGGAAAAATATGTTATAAATAAGATTACTAGGAAGTTAGAACCTTACAAACCAAAATCTTAAGATATTTTTTTATACAGCGGGATCAGATCTTGCTGGTGTACCATGGAGCTGTAACTTCTAACCTCTAACTTGTATTATGTAGTTCTTGATTCAACCATGGTTAAAAAAGATAATAGATTAAGATCTGGCTTGTACCCTACTTAAAGGAGAAACAGGTTATCCTGTCACTTGCTTGAAAATATCTTATGAATATGTTCTCCGGTCTCGCAATCATCATCGGGGTCATCAGCAAAGATTTGTAAAGTGTATGCTTTTGATACATTTGAAATAACGGTTTCCTTTGGAACGTACTCAGCTACTTTACCACTGAATTTTGGCTCGCCGGTAGCGGTCTTGTGATTGACGCATTCGCCTATTTGGAATTTTTTGATATCAAAATGATCAGCACTATAATACGGTTTGTTCCCATCTTCATCTAAGGCGACCGATGCTGCAAAGATGCCATTATTGGTTACAAAAGTATATGCATAGTAACTTTCATCTCCACCATCTACTGAAAATGACCTACCAGGCTGACCTTGTAATTCCATGAATGGGACTCCATTATTGACGCCAAAGTCGGTAATAACAAAGTCCTCTCTATGAAATACTGCAAACGCGTTTGGAACACAAACTGCTGAAAGTAAACTTAGCCCTATAACGAAAATAACTAAATTTTGCACAAAAATTCTATATTTCTTTTGTATTTATCCTTTTATTTGATAATTTCTATTAGAAAGTAAAAATATCGAAATCGATTGTGTGATTGAATCTACTATCTGAGAAATAGTTATAGATTCAAGGAGATTGACAAAATGTTTCGTGCCTTCTCAAAAGTTTAACTTTTAGAAAAGTTCTTTATGATTTCAATAAAGCACCTCGTACCTTTTTTTAAGAGGTCAAGATTAGTGAATTCATTTGGTGAATGCATTTTGTTTGGTAAAATAGTGCTTCCGATGCAAATTGAATCTACGTTTAGGATATCTTTAAAAACATACATGGGCCCAGTGCCTGACGAGGAGACATTTAAAACGACGCCATTAAATATCTTTGATGCGGAATCTACAATTAATTTTACAAATTCATTATTTAATGGTGTTCTAAATGCCGGCTCACCGCTTAGATAGTGTATAGTTACATCTTTTTCTGAATATCCTTTTGATCTCAAGTATTTTACCAATTTATTGAATTGTAATTTCGGATCCATATTTGGGACTAATCTGAAATCCATCTTGACGGTAGCGGTCGAGGGAAGTATTGTTTTTACTCCTTTATTGGTATAGCCTGTAACCAGTCCTGAAATGTTGCAGGAAGGTTCTGTGGCGAGGGCTTTCTTTATCTCGTAAGAAGATTGTCCCTTTATAAAACATGATATTCCGTATTCCTTTTTGAATGCTTCCTCATTGAAAGGTTCATTGGCAATTAATTGTAATTCCTTTTCACTTAGAGACGTTACCTCGTCATACCATTCTTTAATTAGAATTTTTCCGTCATTGGGGTTATATAACAAAGACAATAAATGAACTAATCTCCAAGCAGGGCTCTCAATTGCAACTGCTAAACTTGAATGAACGTCCCGACTAGGTCCATGTACTTTTATTTCTACATTCAGGATGCCTTTTTGACCCAATGAAATTATTGCTCTGTCGTCTTTATCAATATAACCGCTTTCCCAGATTACCAAATCGGATTTGAATTCTTCCTTGTACCTTTGAACATAATTGATCAAATTTGGACTTCCAATTTCCTCCTCACCTTCTATTAGGAATTTAATGTTGCAAGGCACGTCTCCTGTCTCTTGCAAATAATATTCTACGGCCTTTATCCTAGTAATTAGTTCGCCTTTATCATCAGAGGATCCTCGACCGTATATGTGATTGCCTATTACTTTCCCACTAAAAGGATCCTCGTTCCACTTTTCTATTGGATCCACTGGTTGAACATCATAATGATTATAAAATAAAATTGTCTTTCCGCTGGGATTAGATTTTGATTTAACCTCACCATACACTATCGGAGGTATTCGGCTGATAGTTCTACTTTCTATTTGTTCTTCTAAATCCAAGAATAAAAGGTCTGTTTTAATTCCAGCATTTTTCATCATATTTGACAAAAGGATCGAACACTCCTCCAGTCCCTGATTTGTTGCAGAAATGCTAGGCTGCCTTATCAATATTTGCAAGTCGGATATTAGATCATTCATTTGATCATCGGTCAAAGAAGCAGGGAGTAATACATTATCCAACTAATTCATCTGTCTCCCAATAAACCACAATAATTAAAAAACCTTCCTTGTTCCCATATCCCGTCTGACTCATTTAACACACATTATTATCTATTAATATTTTGTTAAATGAATTAGAGGAAAATTTAACTGAACAAAAAGATAGAAAATATGAATATAACAAATATTGTAGAAAAGTTCTAAAGTAAAGGGGAATTATTTTTTGTTTTATCCCAAACATGTTGAATGATTTCGGATACTGTTTGATAAACATTCCCATTAAAATTAGATTCCCATAATCTGGTAACGTATTCTCCAGGAGAGGTCTTGTTTTCTAGTCTATTTTCAAGTATACCAATAAATTCAGGTCCAAGCCCTAAATCTTTCAATCCTTGTTTGGCCACATGCAATTGAGTCTTTGCAGTTTCTGAAATATTGAAATGAGTTTTAGAATTGTACCCGTACGGATCACGGCTAGCCTTTCTTCTCGGATAGATGATAATGGTCGTAAAGGTTTTCCCTCCAGAATAGAGCGATACAAAAACCCGATAAAAAACTCTATCATCGCCACAATTTCCTTTGGGGTTGGTTGAACAGACATTATTCTTGTTTCAACCCTGTAATAAGGTGAATTCAACCTTATCCTAAGATCATCGTGTCTATCTTTTTCAAGACCAAAATAATCATTAGTATTAGCAGAACCTGGTCTGGAGGCAATGTAGTCTACATAATCTTCAATTCGGTCTAAATATTTTGCAATGGCCGGAAACCCAGAATTTTGTTGTTCTGAATGATCATATAGATAAACACGTGGTTCATAAAGCGAAAATAGTTTGCCCGCAAATAATCTACTATTTGAACCTAGCAATATTGCTGAAGGTAATAAATTTAAAATATAATTGAACATGTATGTAGTATAAACAGGATTTAGACCTTGTAAATGAAGGTGAAATCCCTGTATCGCAGTGGCTATGTCACATGCCTTGAACTGCTGACCATCAATCTCGATTTTTGGAAACCTTTTTTGCCATTCATAGATATTCAGATAACGCTCTTTTCTTGTTATCAACTTCTTTTTGAATATCTCAGGAGAAGGATTTCCTCCAAGAAAAACTGGGATTACATTCCTATTCTTGAAGACTTTCTTAATTGCGACAGCCAGATAATCTATGAATTCTTCGAAAAAAACATTCACCATTGACAAACTGTGCATTGAAATTGGGTCAGTTTTAACTTCAAATTGACACTTGCCATATTCAAAATCTACGTCATACTTGGTACTCAATTCCTTTATCAAAGTATGTGCGTTCACAGGCAGTGATTTGTCATCAAGTAAACAAATTTCAATTTCAACCCCGACTCTGTAGATTTCGTCCAGACGTCGTAGGTCATCTTGAATTCTCTTTTTTAACCCTAGAGTTTGGTCTGCCAAGATGTTATTCAAATTTGTTAAACCTATTAATGATATATACTATAAATTTCTTTATGTAAGTATTCGCATAAAATCTAGCATAATAATTAGATGTAATCATAAAGCATATAGATCATATAGATTTCTTTCTTAAATGCAAGATAATTTATAAATCTCTGGGCCCGTCGTGCTGGCTCATCATACTATGTCAGTATTATTCTAAATATTATTCTTCAATCTGGTTACAGAAAATATTAGATCAAACCATGATTTAATAATTACAGCCTTGATTATGTTCTATCAATCATCACTGTTTATATCAATAAGTAATGACTTTGTCTTGAGGTTATTTAGTGTTACTTGTTTATGACATTTATAACACAAAGTCCTTAGATTACTATCATTATGTAGAAATTCCAATACTGTCTTAATTTTATTTTCTAAAGTGTCAAAATTATATCCTAAAAAAGTGTAGTAGGATTTAGGTATGATATGATCACACTCAAGCCAATTTCCAATTTTCTTATTGTATCTTTTCTTTTTATTCAATTTCAATCTACAAATCTGGCATGTATAATCATCCCTCTTCAAAATGCTATTTCGAATATTACGCCAATAAAAATTCTTATTATACCATCTCGTAAATTCCACGCTGCATTTTCTCGAACAATATTTTCTAAATGGTTTACAAACCAAATTTTCACAGTCGTTATTTCTGCATTTTTGTTTGCCTTCTTTGTTTATTCTATCGAATTCATTTATATAAACTATTAATTTCAGGATTTTTTTGGTTTCTTCTTTATTTTTATTCGGTACAATTGATGGAACATTTTTCTCTTGTTCTTCAAATAATACGCCATCCATGGTTGGTAACGAATTCAAGGAGATATTCGATTTTTTCTGGAGTCTCTTTGACTTTTTAGGTTTTGTCTTTCTTTTTCTCTTTTTGACTATCATATAGATTTTCCCTTTATCAATACTTTGAAGATAGTTTTTATCAACTCAAATTTTGATACTAATTAGTGGTATTGGACCAGAACCATATCGTTCTATGGGTGCTAGTATCAGAATTAGTAGTATATGCAGAATGCAGAACGAAAAGTGGTAGTGTCATAATCGATTGAAAATTTATACGATCCCAGTCGATTTTTAAGTAAAGATAATTCATCATTCTTGTTAACAGTAGGAGGAAAAAAATCATTCCTGAGTAAGGAACCTTACCAGCTGACTTGTTGATAATTTGGTAGAATTCGTCCCATTCAATAGTGCCCCCATTCTCGGTCAGGAAAATCCCAGATCCGTCGGCATAATTTGGTCCTGTTTTGGACTTGTGGTCGATGCTCAATGGTATAGAATCAGAGTTAGACCCATTCTTTTCGGAATCCTTGATATAATATCCCACTTTGTACGTTACCATTGAAGTATTGATTATTCCTCTTTCAACAAAAAATTGAGCCTCCCTATTTATTGTGTTTGATGTTTCTAGTGGGATTTTGCCTAGCATTAGAGTATCATTTGATAAATAGAGGGGATTTGAAAAAATTAATGTGCTGAAATTATTATTTTGGGTAGTGTCAGGTAATTTATTATTTTCAAGAAAACCTCGAGATTTACTGTAAAGTGTCCCATTAAATCCTCGAATGCTGGTAGGTTCACCTGACTGGGAGACAAATTGCATGAAATAAATGATTAGTAATGGTGAAATGATAATGAAATGCCAAGAAATTTTTATAGATTTCATAGATTTGAGATCACTATTTTGAATTTAGGGACTCTAATAAATTTTAGATCGCTATAAACATTTAAAAATACGATAGAAAAATGAATATTTATTTAATTTGATGAGCAAAGGCCAGGATGGCTTCCCAAGCAAATCACTATTTGTAGTTACTTTCATAATTCTGAGTTTAACCTTTTCTATAATGATTGTAGGTGTTTATCTATCATCAATTCATCAGGGATACTCTTGTAAGACATGGCCTCTATGTCCAAACGGCTTTGGATTTCCTCCAAAGGAATACTTTTATGAACACTTTCATCGATTTTTAGGACTAATTCTGGCCCTGTCATTATTTTCATTTACTGCATTTTCATTCATCAAGATTAGAAACAGGAATTTAAGCATAAAACTTTCCATAGCATCAACTCTCCTTGTTTCACAAATAATTCTTGGATGGGCAGTAATTGCAACAAAATTGCAACCTATTGTAGTTGCTAGTCATCTTTCAACCGGAATCGCGTTATTTGGGATATTAGTACTTACTTTAATCTCACTGCAGCACAAGATGAAATCATAAAGGTTAGGTTTAGGAATTTGTAAAACGATTACCAGTGAGCGGTTTAAACAAAATTAGGCGTATTATTAGATTTTTGTAAGTTTAAAGAGATTTAGCATATTTATTTCCATTCCAAACCGATCCTCATTTTTTTTCATGTACTTGTAAATTTTAATTAATTCAACAAAATCCTTTAGAATGTTAAAATTTTGAGAAATTCGCTTTTTTATAAAGTTATATACACTAGAATAAATTTTGAATGTTGACAACACTTGTGAAAAGTATCTCTCTTTGTCGTATAAATTGTCAACGAAGAGTTGAGCACAAATGGTAGATGGGATGATACCTTCACCTAAAAGAGCATACACCGTACCTATTGATTCTCCCACTCCAATTGTCTTGTTTCCATCATCAAATGGAAGGCATTTTGAGGGAGGTGTAATCCTAACTGGTCTACCTACCTTTTTGATTACTTGGCATGGATATTTTTTCATAAATGAATCCATAAAAACATGAGTTTGTTTTCTTCTAAAGTCTCCTGAGCCTATATGTGCATATCCATTGCCTAAGGGAAAGTACCAAAAATAGCCTGATAACAACGGAAAGGCCTTTAAATAAAAATCGTCGAAAGGTACTTGATCATATTTTACTTTATATTGAATACATGGTATCCACAGTTCATCGCTTAACTTGGGTAAATAGTGTCTGTGAAATCCGGTGGAATCAATAATCAGGTCAAAATCTTGTTCAAGATTTTTCTTATTTGGTACTTTTTCAAACACAATATCGGTACCACTTATCATATCTTGGATTAGTTTTAACTTATCATAGCTTATCATACCTTTTAAATTAATGTCAATTGTATTACCAGAGTTTATCGCTTCCCCAATGTCTACCCTCATCTTTTTTCCATCATGCAAAACATAGTTGTCAAAGTTTAGACCACATACTTTGGCGTAATCTCTCATTACATTATCGCAGGTAGCCCAAGCACACACGGCATCATGCTCCTTTTCAGGCATTCTTTCAAAACCCTGCACATGTATATCGTGCAGATCACTAAGTTGATTCATTAAATATGCACCTGCAACACCTATCCCAACTACAGCGATCTTCATAATATCTGACTGTACCATTAATGACAAATAAATTGATTTCATTATTTGGAATGCAAATGGATATGATTAAAAAGAAGATCCCAGGTAAGTAATCTATTAGATGGTTGCAAAAAGGGCGCCCAAACCAAAAAAAAGGAAAATGCCGGGTCCATTAAGGGTTGGCATCGCATTAATGATCCTTGGAGCAATTCTTGTGGGGTTTGGAAGTTTGTCTGATAGAGAATCTGTTTCTATTTATGGTTTTATAGTGGTAGTTAGTGGATTCTTCTTATATTTTGTGTCTTACTACTATCTGGATAGACTACAGAAACGAAAAGCTACTAATCCACGATAGTAGTCATCAGAATCTAAATTGAAAAATAACAGTAGATTTTAAAAACAATGAATGCTAGTTATTTGTCATCTAGAAAAATAATGGATGACATTTTATTCAAAAGATTTTATAGTAAAAACATGGGGATCTCATTTTTTTACAACTCGTCCCTTTTATCTCAGGATGATCCCTCAGACGGTGAGGCTAACTATAGCATTAATTTAAGAAATAAAGATTTGCAATTTAATCTAATCAAATTGTCAACTGAGGCAAACGTTGGGCTGAGAATTTTTGGTTTAGAAAAGGGGTTGAAATCATCACTTGGGGATATAGAAATTCTAATTGAGGAAGTAGGAACCCAGCCGTATGAGATAAATGGTAATAAGACCGCATACACTACCAGTATTTATCCCTCTGAATCAGGAAATATCAAAATTAAACGCTTCCTTGTTTCTCATGATGGTCAAGGATTTCTTTTGGCTTTTCAAAATACAGTCGAGCAATTTGAATCTAAAGAAAGCCAGGAAACATTTGATACGATACTCGATACTTTCAAATTCTTAAAGTGATTGGTAGTATGAAAATTGGTATTTCAACAGTTCATCTCCAAAAAAAATAGATTAATTCTATCTGGGATTATCAGATGCTTAGTCTGGAGGAACGTATTGGAAGCTTGAACATAATAATAGTCCAAACATTAGGTTAAATTTATCATTCAAGATATATTGCTGGCTTAAAGGGTCTGGAGAACTTTGCTTTAGCTTTGGGGTCATGTATTTTGGAGTCATCTTCGTAGTATACCTTGATACAAGTTTCCTGGATGCCAAATTCAGCGGATAGCAATCCAATTCCATCCATTAACGCGCTGTATTCATCAAACAAACCTAAGTTTATCCTTCTCTCTTGTGCTAAAGGGGATAGTGATAAAATATCCTCATTTATTTTCTTAATGAAATCCGGATTGCGTTTCACTAAATTCATATGTTCAGCAGAGATTGAAGAATCCGAAAGCAATGATTTCATAACAATTCCAAAATTCTTAGTTTTAGCGTTTGTTACCAGATTTAAAACTTTATCATAGAGGATTTTTTTGTCAGTTGATGATAAATATATATGGATATTTTTTAGTTGTGTATTTCTTGTCACCTTCAAGATTTTATGCAAATCATCAAGGATATTTGAAATCTCTAATTCGTTTTCATCTGTAACTGGGTTAACAAATTCACTTTTTACACTGGGCCAACTATTCTGAAAAATGGATCCTTTTTGTGGTTCTAAAAACTCCCACATCTCCTCCGCAAGAAATGGACAAAAAGGTGCCAGCATTTTGATTCTTGCTCTAAAAAAGTATGAAATGACAAAAATATCCGTATTATTTTTAGACACGCGATCAGATCTGGATTCCTTTCTTTTCTTGTACCATTCAAAATCTTTATCCATCAAATATGTACTGTATTTAGAGCATCTCTTATTCGCATTTCTTCAAATGAATTAGTAATATCTTTGATGGTAGAGTTTACACGTTGAAGTAACCATTTATCCTCCCATTCTAAATCAATAAAGAGGTCAGAAAAGTTTTCGTCTATACCATTTGGGTTTGTAGCAGTCTTTTGTTTTGTTATAAAGTCTTTACCAAATTCATAAATTTCGTTTAGTTTCGAATATATACCCTTAAGAGTTGAAAAGGAAAAATCAACATCTTGTAATAATTCTCCCAAAACTAACATGGCCACTCTTATGGAATCTGCGTTAAACTGCTTTATAGTACTTCTCAATGGTATTATATTTCCCATAGATTTTGACATTTTCTTTCCGTCCATTAAAACAGACCCGTTGACTACTATTTGTCTAGGCCATAAAGATTTTGGAAATATTATTGAGTGATTAAATATAAAAAAAGACAGGTGATTTGGTACCAAGTCTCTCCCTGAGTGTCTAGAATCCAAAGGATAATAATATTTGAATTCTTCACGAATTTGTTTTGATTGAAGTAAAAACTCAGTGAAGATCGATTTATCCAAATTAGGATCAATCGGAATGGAAACCAGATCGTCTGAGAAATTATCATTTTCGTCAAGGGCAAGGAAATGACCAGACCTGACACCCAAAAGAACATAATCAAAAAATGCATTATCTACAAAATTGGAATATTTTTCCAAATGGTACAAATTTACATATTTAGAAATGATATAATATACCATGTAGATAACAGAATCAGACAAACTCTCGATGATCCAGTCTTTGTCCCATGGTAATGGTGTACCTAACCCAGTTTTTCTCGCACAAGCTCTAACCTTAAGCCAATCAAATACGTTCTTAAATTCTTTAATTATTTCATTGGGTATTATTTCCATTCTGTTTAAACATTCAAAAGCCAAAGTTTTCCATTCAGGATTACCATAGTTCAAAAACCATTGGTTATTCAATAATTTGACAAAACATAGAGTCCCGCATCTACAGTAAACTGGTTTGTTAGTCATTTCGAAAAACGGAACAGATTCCCCTAAAGCAATTAACCGGTCTTTGACTAAATCTTTAGCCTTTGAAACCGGCATTCCAGAATATTCAAAAGTTCCTTCGTTCATTTTCCCGCTATAGAATTCTGTAGCGTATAATTCAGATGTTGCCTTCTCTAAATTAGGATCATTTTGGTGAGATATATTGTATTTTGTTAGGAAAACCCTTGATGGAATCACTTCATTTCCCTTATATTCTTTTTCTGTATCCTTAATAGAACGTCCTTTTGTATTAGTAGCAGTTTCACTACCAACATTGTCTGATATTTGATCATACTGTTCTTGAATTTTAGAATCTATAATTACGATAGGAACAATCGTGTCTGGACTCAATACGGCAGGGTAATCTGAAGATTGTTTTGTAAAATCCAATAGGGCTTGCATATCAAATGGGGCGTGAGCAGGAACCGACATTACGATTCCACTGCCTTCTTCTAAAGTAACAAATGTAGCGGGCAAAATTGGAATAAATCGGGTCGTTAATGGAGATAAAACCAACGAGCCAATCAATTCTTTGCCTAAAAGTGTCCTGGTTACTTTAATTGAATAATTCAGATACTCTAATTTCTTTGCGGCGGATCTGCTTAATATCCAATCTTCAGTTTCGTTGACAAGTACGACAACATACTCTTCGTTTGGATTTATCCAAAGATTAGTCACTCCAAAAATAGTTTCTGGTCTTAATGTAGCTACAGGTATGAATATGTTCTCATGTTTAAGCTTGAATTTGATCAGGGAATACTCTGTAAATGATGGCTCAATGTCACCCAAAGTATCATGCTGGCTAACTGGGTTTGAATCATTAGGACACCAACCAACTGGATGAGACCCTTGTTCGATCACCCCGAGCTTATGAAGAGTTTCAAATTGCCAAGATATTAGTTTCTTATATATAGGATCAATGGTTGTAAATTCCCGTCTCCAATCAATTGAATACCCCATCTCTTTCATTCCAGCCTTTATCTCATTATGAAAATATTTGGCTATTTGAAGAGGCTCCTTAAAGGTAAGTATATCTTCGTCACTGATATTGTATATTTTACTGAAATTTTCTATGATTTCTTTATCTCCTGCTTGTACCCTCCTTGCCATCCCTAGAATTGGGGTACCTGTATAATGAAAAGCCATAGGAAAGAGTACGTTATAACCCCTAAGCATCTTGTACCTGGCATGTACATCTGCTATAGTGTAGGTTCTTCCGTGTCCAATATGCTGTGGTGAGTTTGGGTATGGATAGGCAACTGTAATGAAAAATTTCTTTTGGCCCGAAATAGGATCCGATGTATTTATTGCATTTTGCTCCCAAATTTGTAACCATTTGTTTTCAATCGAATTCCAGATATTGACGTCCATTTCTCTTCCTTATCCTCATTTAAACGATTTTGCTGCTTCTATCAAAGATATGATTTGACGGAGTTAAAAATGGCATTTGATCAATATCAAGATAATTTAATTTCACAATTCTAAAAAATTTGTTCGCTGTTATATTTAGGTTGTCAAATCAAAACCAGAGAGAAAGAGGGCGGGCCAAAAAATCATTTTCAATGCCTTTTTTTTGCTGTTAAGGCGTGGTGTTAGATCTGTAAACAGCTAATATGTCAAATATTGGGAAGATTTGTAGTTTTTTCTACTCAAGATTGTTTTGGCAGGTACATTCTGAAACGCTTATTTTGAACTTGCAATGAAATTAATATGAAATTGAATAAGTACCAGAATTATTCAAAGTATAAAAACGGAATAGCAATTCCATCATTGATTGGTACAGTTTTATTCATTATTCTTTATTCTTATTCCCGCATTACTTCCCCCGGCGTAGAAGTTTTTTTGTCTGATTCATTATACTCACTTGCTGCATCAGTGCTGATAGGTTATTTATCTTGTCTTTTCCTTTTTTATTTGAGTATTTACAAATATTATTTTTCAAAATCAAAAATTGAAAACAATCCTCAGAATTTGCTGTACCACTTGCAATCTCCTTTTAAATCAACAAAGTACAAACTCATTTTTGTAATTTCTAGTCTGATTTATTTTGTATTCTTTGGGTTTCTTTCAAATATCTTTATTTATTTCGTGGATGAAAATACCGTATTTTCAATTTACCCCATTCCCCCATCTGATCATTTACCACATGAATTAAACGTGTCTCATGCGACCAATCGTCACCAAAATGCTTCGGAAACAGAAAGTCTAAATGAAGACTTCGTTAGGAGCATTGATTACCCCAGCTACAAACTCATTATTTGCTGCAATTATATTGGATATCTGCCAATGCTGATTCTTCAATTAGGTGAAAGCTTATCTATTCTAATAATACCTCTGAACTTAATAATTGGGATAACACTATCTATTTTAGTTGGTTTGAATGTTACCCTAAACATATTCATTTTATCAAAAAATCGAACAGTTAAAATGTCAAAAAAAAACCTATTTGGAGCTGTAGGAATTTCTACCGGATTATTTGTAGGATGTCCGACCTGCACTGGTAGCTTATTTTACTCTCTAGTGGGCTTTAGCTCCATGGTGCTTTTATCATCATTAAACTTCTATCAGATCTTGTTCGTGGTTATAAGTATACCAATGTTATTTGGATCTCTATTTTTTATGATGAATATGCTTCGAAAAACTTATCTTGAATCTTGTCAAATAAAATGATTTATCTAAATTCCTAAAGAAAAATTAGGGTTTGATTCCTTGTTTGCGGTTATTCTTTATCTATGAATTCATCAGGTGAAGGTGGTTCTGGATTAATGCCCTTTCTTTTTCTTATGTCGGTAATAATATTTCTTATGACTGACTGAGGAACTGCTTGCCATGTTTTAAAATAAGTACTCCACATTGCTTTTCCGGCTGTTCCCCCCCTCATCAATTCAGACAAATCAAATGTTTCGGAGGCAGGTACTTCACCCAAGATAATAGCAATCACACCCTTTTGATCTACGTTTAGCAATTTACCTCTTTTACCGGACAATATTCCGGCAACTGTACCTATCTGTTCCTGTGGACATTTTACTTCTATACCTAGGATCGGTTCTAACAACACAGGATCTGCTATCAACATCGATCCAAGCATAGCTCTTCTTGTTGCAGGCATTAATTGAGCCAAACCCCTGTGTGCCGGATCCTCGTGAGGGACAAAGTGGTGTAAAACAAAGCGCAAACCCCTGACAGATTCTTGAGCAATCGGCCCCGAATGAATTACATCCTCAAAGCCTGATTTTATTGAATCCATGGACTCTTGAATAAATTGAACTCCTTTTGTCTCATCAGAAAGCATATTGCCAGTTGGGTCAACTGTAACCACGCTCCTAGCGTCATCCGTACTCCAACCCTTTTCCCTAAGCAAGCGAGACATTTCTTTCTTGTCCATATCTTCTCGCAATTGTCCTGTCCTAATCATATCGATAACTTCCTCACTCAATGGTTCTACCCTCAAAAATATCTTGTTGTGTTTGTTTGGTGATTTGCTCATTATTGGTCCTGCTCTTCCTCTAATGGTTTCTCTGTAGTTAATCAAAGGTTGTGTCGTTTTAATATCTAAGCCTAATTCTTGCAATAAGGAAGTTGCAATTTCAAGGTGCAACACTCCCATACCAGCCATTAGTGTCTCTCCAGTTTCTTCATTAATCTTTACAATTAGGTTTGGATCCTCAACAGTAATTCTTCTCAACCCTTCAACAAGTTTTGGTAAATCTTTTGGATGCTTTGGTTCTACGGCGATGGTAACTACAGGTTCAGAAACATACTTTATGGATTCGAAAGCAGGTACTGTTTTGATCGATGAAATAGTCTCACCTGCCACAGCATAATCTAACCCCAATAAAGCCGGAATGTTACCACATGGAATAACACTTACGACTTCACGTGTGTTCCCCATATAAATATTCACAGATTGTACTTTTCCAGTTCGCTTAGCATCTATAAGAAAAACTTCGTCTCCGTCTTTGATCGTACCCGAGAATAATCTACCAGTCGCAACCCTCCCGGCCTGAGGATCAACGTTAATTGTTGTTACCATCATCAAAACCGGACCATTTTCATCACAATTTAAGAGAGCCTTTCCAATGTCAGAATCCAAATCACCTGGCCAAATTTTTGGAATTCTATATTTTTGTGCTACGTGAGGTGGAGGATGATGTTGAACCACCATACCAAGAACTGCGTCATGCAAAGGTGCTCTTTCGGATAACTTTTTGATAGATGTAGGATCGGTCGATGTGTATGCATCATAAACGTCCTTGAAGCTAATCCCTTTTTTCTGTGCCACCTTAAAATTAAAACCCCATCTATCCTTTGCAGATCCGAATGCAACTGTATTTCCCTGGATGCTTACCTTCCATTTTTCCTTCAGTTCAGGCTCGGCGTAGAGATCTACTAATCTATTAAACTCTGCGATAATGTTAGATAACCACTTTTGCATGGCAGCAGGATCCAAACGTAATTCTTTTACCAACCTGTCGATTTTATTTATATATAATACGGGCCTAACTCGTTCCTCTAATGCTTGTCTAGTTACTGTTTCGGTTTGTGTCATTATACCCTCTACCGAATCTGAAACTACGACTACCCCATCGATTGCTCTTAGGGCTCTAGTAACTCTACCAGTAAAATCAATGTGCCCAGGTGTATCTATCATATTTATGACATATTCCTTACCATCATCATTTTCGTAGAATAGAGTCACATTAGCTCCCCTAATTGTCATTTGTCTATTCTGTTCTAGTTTCATGGAATCCAAGGCCAATGCTTGTCCTGCAACACTTGGGGAGATAATTCCCGAAGCGGCCAAAAGGCTATCACTCATCGTAGTCTTACCGTGATCTACATGAGCAATAACCCCAAAATTTCTAATTTGATCTTTATTTCCAATTATTCTGATAATATCTTGAGTCGATTTAAACTTGGGCATCCTATATTTCAAAAAAGTTTTTTTAGGGTTATTAAACCTTCCTTGTGTAAGATAGTTATGAAAAACCATGTAAAAGGGGTTGAATTTTCTAACTTTCTTTTATTAGTTTCAAGTTATTAAAGGCAGATAGCGGCGGATCGGGGGAGGCTACAACAGTAATACATATTCCAATCAGGTATCCTAATCTGAAAACATACAATTTAGACCACATAGCAGGACTATCGAATGTTTAAAGTTGACCAACCCGTTAACTTATATGACAACAATTAATCAAAAAAAATGTTAACTCATGGTGTTAGAAATTAGAGTGGGACATACACCCGACGCTGATGATGCTTTCATGTTTTACGCAATAGAAGAAGAGCTCATTCCAATGGGAGACTTTAAGATTATGCACCAAGTAGATGATATCGAAAAACTAAACAAACAGGCGATTAACCATGAGTTAGAGGTAACGGCTATATCCGCACATGCACTTGCATTTCTCAAAGATTATAAAATACTAAGCAGTGGAGGCAGTTTTGGAATTAACTATGGCCCAATTATTATTTCCTACAAAAAATCCTTAGATGACATTTCAAATAACATTGTTGGAATCCCTGGATATATGACCTCTGCGTATCTTTTGATGTCGATAGCCCTTGGGAAATTAAATTGCCGTGAAATGCTTTTTAGTGAGATTCCTAAGGCGATCATTAATGGAACCGTTGACTATGGACTAGTAATACATGAATCCCAGATCACTTATTCTAAGGATGATTTTAATAAGTTGTTTGATTTGGGCGAATGGTGGAATGAAAAAACTAGCGGATTGCCTGTCCCATTAGGAATCAATGTGGCTAGTTCTAAATTGATGAATAAGAATATGATCAATGCCTTTGATAGACTGCTGCAAAGTTCGATTAAATACAGTCTAGATCATCTAGAAGAGGCCATAGAATTTTCCACCAAATATGGTAGGGGAACCGAAAAATCAACACTAACCAAATTTGTCAAAATGTATGTCAACCCCTATACCGTAGATATGGGTAAAGATGGAAGAGAGGCAATTTCTAGGATGTTTGAGATGGCACGAGATAAAGGCATAATTAAAAGTATTCCTCCACTAAACTATTCTTTTTGAATATGCAGTTCTAATTCGGACCTTTTTTTTGATTCTCATCATTTGATTTTTTTGTGAAGGTATTAATTTTGCGAGCTCCGTTATCTATTATTAGATTTTATAAAAAATAAACCAGTTATGATATGGTGAGATATCTGGAGTATTGGTAGCTTTTACCATCAGATGAATGAATTTGAAATTAAGAACGAATCATTATGCTAAGCCAAGTACATTATTTTATTTTATTATATTGAAAAATGTGTCTCGTTGTACAGGGTTTCGCTTGATTTCTCTGATCAGAAAGTTCAGCTCGTTAATAGAAATTTGGTTTGGTTTACCTGCAGCCTTAAAAATTTCCTCTGAAAAAGCTGTTCCGACCAAGTCATTACCGCCATAACATAATGCTACTTGAGCTAATTTTTTACCTAAAGCTATCCAATACACCGATACATTTTTGAGTACTTTACCGAGCAAAAGCCTTGATATCGCTATTATTCTAAGATCATAAATTGACGGACTTTCAGAAATGAGCGTGTGTTCCCTTTCCAGCTGCGTATTTTCCAAGCTAAATTTTAGTGGGATAAATGTTGTAAATCCTCCAGTTTTCTTATTTAATTCCCTTAACTTTATGATATGATCAACAATGTCCTCTGGAGTTTCTATATGACCGAAAAGCATTGTGCAATTGCCTTTCAAACCTATTTTATGGGCTTGATAGACTGTATCTAACCATTCTTCCCCTGAACATTTACCTAACACAATTTTGTCACGAGTATGCTTACTAAATATCTCCGCTCCACCGCCGGGCAACGCATCTAGGCCAGCATATTTCAGCCTCTCTAAAACTTCCTTGACTGAATTTTTAGTAACCCGCGATATAAAAAAAATCTCAGCAGGGGTGAGCGCTTTAATTATTACCTTTGGAAAACGGTTTTTTATTGACTTAAACATGTCTTCATAATATTCCAATCCCAACTTTGGGTTGAATCCTCCTACGATATGAAGTTCAGTGGCACCTAGGTCATTTAAAGCAAACTCGGCCCTTTTTACAATTTGTTCATTCGATAGTGTGTATGCATCATCATCTTTTTCCTTTCTATAAAAAGCACAAAGCTGACAACTTGCAGCACAAACATTAGTGTAATTTAAGTAATAGGATGAAACAAAACTTACGTTATCTCCGCGAATTTCTTTTCTCAGTTGATTCGCAGCATTTCCTAGCAAAAACAGATTCTCATTCTTAAGCAAATCGACACCTTCATTAAATGTCAACTCATCACCTGACATCACCTTCTCTAAGGCGGCAGTAGGTCTTACTAGAGTATTGGACAATATAGAGCATACCACATAAAAAAATATAAGTGCTTTTAATGCTCAAAAGCAATTGTCCAAAAATCAAAGAATAAATTATACCAAGATTAAGATTAAACAATCATTGCAAAATACCGAGGTTCAACATGATATTTTTAAACACTCTGAAATTGAAGATACAATAAATAGAATTCTAGAAAATCATGAAGTTAAGTTAAATGATGTAATTTACTTGTTAGAATCACAAGAGATTCAACGTTTAGGGTTGGTTGGTAACTCCATTAGAGAGAACATGTTTGGCAAAAATGTCACTTTTATCAATAATATAATATTAAATTATACGAATGTTTGCGTTACTTATTGTAAGTTTTGTGCTTTTTATAGACCTCCTGGACATGAGGAATCATACACTGTATCAAAGGAAGAAATTCTCAATAGGGTCGTTTTTGCAAAAGCTAACTACAATATAAAACAAGTCCTCTTTCAAGGGGGACATAACCCAAAATTAAATACCGAGTATTTCGAGGATATCTTCAGGACCCTCAAAGCAAAATGCCCAGACGTTGCAATCCATGGATTATCTGCTTCAGAGATAGACATGATAGCAAGAGTTGATAGGACATCGTCATTAGAAGTATTGGAGCGTTTGCAAGACGCCGGTCTTGAATCGCTACCTGGAGCAGGTGCAGAAATTCTGGTTGATGAAGTTAAGGATATTATAAGTCCACTCAAAATATCTAGTCAAACATGGTTAGACATCATGGAAAAGGCCCACAGTATCGGGATTAAATCTTCCGCCACTATGATGTATGGAACTGTAGAGTCCGTGGAACACAGGGCTCGTCATATCCTCAAGATTGCAGATTTACAAAGAAAAACCAATGGGTTTATGGCATTTATACCATGGAGTTTTGAACCCAATAAAACAGAAATTCAAGACAGTGGGATAGTACAACATCCTATGGGCGGGTTTGAATTATTAAAGATGATTTCGGTGTCAAGGATTGTCTTTAAGGGTTTGATAGATCATCTCCAATCATCATGGCTTACAAATGGGATTGGAATGGCGCAATTAGCAATTTACCACGGTTCTGACGACTTTGGAGGAACTCTCATAGGAGAAGAAGTTGTAAGTGCCACTGGTGCAAGATCTACAGAATTGTTATCTAAGAACATTATTACTGCGATAAAGGCTATGGGATACAGACCAGCAGAAAGAAACAACTCATATGATATAGTAAAACAGTATTAAAAATATTAAACGCATGAGTTTCTATAAACAAAATCTGTAGTTAGAATTTGGATGGCGATACACAAGGGCCTATTTAAATAGATTTATAAATGTATTTTCATAAACTTTACAATTGTGCCAGTTGGAATAGACGACATGGCTATCTACGTTCCGAAACTTTATATAGACTACAAAGACTTCGCTGAAGCAAGAGGAATAGACCCCCAAAAACTAGAATATGGAATAGGAATCAAAAAGATGGCTTTGGCCGACGCTAATCAAGATCCGGCAAGCATGGCTGCAAATGCTTGTATGAGATTAATGAAGAATAATGATCTTAATCCTCAAGATATAGGAAGAATTTATGTAGCTACTGAATCTGGATTGGACGAATCTAAAGCAATGAATTCATTTGTAATTGGGATGTTAGAACAGGTATATGGAGAAAGTACTCTTGAACACGCAGGTGGTATAGAGTGCAAGTTTGCATGTGTGAGTGGCTCGTACGCCTTGTATGATAACACAAATTGGATACGTGCTGGTGAGAGTAACGATAAGGCAGCCATAGTCATTGTTAGTGATATTGCAAAATATGACATTGGTTCTGCAGGTGAATATACTCAAGGTGCTGGGGCTATCGCACTACTCATTAAGGATAATCCTAGACTATTGTCTTTTGATGAGAAAGTTACTTCAACCATTATAAAAAATGAGTATGATTTTTATCGACCTTTTGGAAAAGAAACGCCACTAGTTAATGGCTTATACTCTAATTTACTTTATCTGATTCAAGTAAGGAAGGCCCTTGAGGGTTATAAGGAAAAGGCAATTAAGTCTGGCATAATTAGCCTGGGAAATGACGAATCAATCATAGACCACATTGACTACGTCAGTGTGCATTTACCATATAGAAGAATGGGAGAAAAGGCTTTGGCTTATTTACTGAGGCACGAATGGAGACATTTATCTAGATGGAGTAATATTATTTCTGAAATAGGTACGGATGAGCCCGTTCCCAAAGACCCCAGAGGTACTATTGAGTCAATCTTGGCTGACACCGACTTTATGAAGGCTGATGAAAAATTTAGAAGGGAGTTTATGAAAACAAAATATTATAAAGAGGTTTTCGACAACAAAATGTCCTCATCTTTGCAGGCATCTGCCGTTATTGGCAACCTTTATACTGCTTCTATGTATATGGGATTGCGAAGTTTATTAGAATTTGAATTTTTAAAGGGTGTAGATTTATACAATAAGCGAATAGGTTTTGGTTCTTACGGTAGTGGTTGTAGCGCCATGGTATTTTCTGGAGTTATCCAAGAAAACTATAAGGATCTTGTAAAGCGAATGGATTTAGATAAGGATATAGGACAAAGAACAAAAATATCAATTAACGATTACGAAAAATTACACAGGAATAGTCGCAAATATAATGAAGCCTTCTTAAACGCAGAAAATGAATTTATTCTTATAAATGTAGGAGGCACAACAGCTGATAGAGCAGGATTTAGAGAATATTGTTATGCATCATGATCTTTGAATTATGATGTGTAGGATCAGACTTGGTTATCTAAACTAAACATTTTTTATCGTCATCTAATGATTCTGTAATTTATTTTTTGTTTGCTGAATAGTTCAACTAACACATTTGACTGCTCTCTGTTCTCAAGTTCCAAGCTAAGATATACTCCAGCTGTCCCAGCAGGAATATTCGAACTAAGTCTGTCATGAACTACCTCAACAATATTTACGTTTGCTTGTGCAATATCATTCACTATACTTCTCAAGGCCCCCGGCTTATCTTTGAGTTCAATAAACAATTTTATTAGTCTACCTGTTTGCATCAATCCCTTTGCAACTACCTGACCTAGTAGATACATGTCCACATTGCCACCTGATAATATTGATACAATGTTCTTGTTTTTTGGAATACTCTTCTGATTTGAAATCAGATAAGCTAGGGAAGCAGCACCAGCAGGTTCCGTAACAATTTTTGAACGTTCCATCAATAAAAACATTGTCTTTACTATAGAAAGGTCATCCACTAATACAATATTATCAACCCTATCTTTTATTATCTCATAAGGTAATTTTCCAGGTGACTTTACAGAAATTCCATCTGCTATTGTATAGCCTTCTTGAACTTTACTAATTTTCCCTTTTTTGATAGCCTTTTTCATAGATGGAAAAGCTGTAGATTCTACTCCAATTATCCTAACTTTAGGATTGATTGTTTTTATGGCTAAGGACACCCCTGCTATTAAGCCACCCCCACCAACTGGGACGTACACCTCATCGATATTCTTCAAATCCTCGAGGATCTCGAGTCCCACTGTACCTTGTCCTGCAATGACATCGGGATCATCAAAGGCTGGAACAATGGTTCTACCCTCCTTAGTAGCAACTTCCTTTGCATAAACAGACGATTCATCATAGTTATTACCTTCTAAAATTACATTTGCACCATAAGATCTAGTAGCTGCGATTTTGGCCGGAGAAGCATTCTTTGGCATGACTATTGTGCATGACATCTTATTCATAGCTGATGCATAAGCCACCCCTTGGGCATGGTTACCTGCTGACGCTGCTATAACCCCTCCATGTTTTGAATCAGCGTCCAATCTATCAATCATGGTTACTGCCCCCCTAACCTTAAAAGAGCCAGTCTTTTGATAACACTCTAATTTTAGATAAATGTTATTGCCACATATATTTGAAAAAGTATTTGACCGTATTAAATCAATTTTTCTAATTGACGACTTTGCTAATACCTTTTGTGCCCCTTTTATGCTGTTTAAATCTATTCTAGAAATTTTTTTTCTCAAAGAAATGGTAATCCAGGGTTTATTTAAATTTAGTTCTACAGATAGTCTGGTTAGATATTTTTTCGCCAAAGTAATAGAAATATGGGGAATTTTTTTTTATTGACTCTACTCTACTATCTCTAATGGTTTTCCGGATCCATCACACAATACTTGCGATTTTTGTTATTTTTGTAATCAATTTAATTTGTATCCAATATGAAACCAGCAGGAAAGAAGTATGTTTTCTTTTATCAAAGGATAATTTAATCAGCAATTCTAATCTGAGCTGAAAATAGTCTGTGCGTGTGAAAGCATTACATCATTTAGAATCTCAATGTTTTCTACTTGAATTATAGGATGGTGTCTTGTGCCTCTTTCTTTTTGTTTTTTTGTTGATAGCAGTTCTATCTGGAATTTGATACTTTGTAAGGAAAAGAAATTGTTTGGGGTTTGTTACTGGACATCTTTTGATATTGACTCCAGGTCGCCAATTTTGAACATCCTCATAATTACATTATCCAAAGTCTTCATGCAGGGGACCCATCATTACAACATTTGTTTCATGGATTGTCCTAATTGAAAATATTTGAGACGATCTAGCATCAACATTCTGATCGTGTAAAGATGGAATGAGAAGTACTAGAGGAAAACTGATGTGCAAACCCCTAGTTTACTTCTCATCCATACACTATATCATAAAGCAACATTAAAGTAGACATCTTCAATTGATTTAGTGCAATATTTTTTAGAAAATAAAATATTTAGATTGTATTATGATTATTGAAATTGAGAATAAATCCTGGAAAATAAACCAGCTTGAAATGAGCGATAAAGCGAAGAGTAGTAGGTATAAATATGATAGAATCTCCTTTTATAGATAAATTTATCACTCCGAATAGTTCCAGTTCTAGATAGACACTACTTATATCATATTTTTGATATTTATTGTTATATTCCCAATCTTAGTTTCTGTCATTTCTACCTTTAAAAAAATGGACAAATCAGTTTGAACAGAAAGGATTAGTTCAACCAAGTCAAAGGTGAGGACAACCCTGCGGGGCATCAACGTCAGGCAATGATAAAAGCACTTCTCACGTTTTCACACTAACTAAATCCTTCAAGATTATCGAAAGATTCAGAAACATTTATCACGTGAATGTAGCCCTAATTTGAATCATCCTCACTCCCTTCAAGATGTTTAGTGAATATTTCATTTGCCGGTTTTGCTTTCGCTAAATACAATTGGTAAAAACGGTATATAATTTTGATCCAGATTTTCATTCTAGAAATTCAGAATCTAGAAATGGCATGAATTTTTTGCCAAATATATTGCAGATATTTCTCGAAAAATGACTTAAAGAAGTTTAAACCTTATTTATATAAGATAAACTAGTTTTGTGTTTTGTTTCAGACAAACGCAATAGTTCTACTAGTCGTATTTAGTAATCATGTTATTATTACAGTGGAAGCCTGTTGCTCTCATTGTTTTAGAATTGCATCACACCTTCGTTTTAGCTCGCCCTCACGGGGTTTTATACGCAATTTGTTTCCACAACAAGGACAGTAATTATTAGATTGCCAAATTAGATATATCTGACAAACTTGACATCTTTTCTGTCCTTCTGCGTACCTGAGCGTGTAACTTCCTCCTCCATGGAGCGCTTTATGCCTCACACAAACACCTTTACAAGCCATAAAAGATCCCATACAACTCTTGTTCTAAAAACCTGTATTATGATTTTTATTATAGATAATAACTACAAAAGGAAAAGCAGACTTTATCCAGAACAACAGATCTAATATCGGCTGGGGCATTATTGATTTTTTTATGCACAATTTCAATCTAAATAAATTAGAGGTACCTATTTTTCATGTTACCCCTGGTATCCTGATATTTACTACAGTATCATATTATTTTTTAATATTTTGTGATCAGACTTTTTAAATTATTCCAGAGTACTTTTTAATTCATTTTTCATCAAATCGTACAGAAATTCGAGCTCATTCTTTATTGCGTCAATTGATTCTTTTGGTATTTTTTCAAAATTAATTACTGAAGTTTTTTCTTTTGTTTTTTTATTCTTTATCATTTCAAAATCGACATACATAACCATCCCATTTTCACCTTGTAGCATCTTGTTTTGATCAAGGGAGGCCAAATCGATATGATAAGTTTCAATTATAAGATTTTCAAGATCCTTCTTTAATTTTGATATTTGTTCATTGTTCTTTTCTATGTCAGGGTAATTGACCTCAATGGACGAGGCTTTTTCTATTAGGCTTTTTGACAAATCGTTATGTGTAAATAATTCTTCAAATAGTTGTGTGTTATCGACATCCTTATAACCTAATTTTTCCAGTTCATCTTTTATTATTTGATCCCCTTTTATAGTAATTTCACTTTTTGCACTGTTGTTCAATTCTTGCAACTCACGGATTCGCTTAGATTTTTGTATAACCTCTTTATCAATTTGATAATACAGTAAAGAATGAAATTGGATTCCCATATATATATAAAAATAAAATTTATCAATTTCCAAGCTTACCTGGAAGTAGAGTCGTCGTATATCGTCAGATTTTGTTGATTGTACGGGTACAGTTTGCCAATTCTTTGATTTGGCACTTACCAGCCTCTCAAGGTTTTGAAAAAGAGTTACTATTTTATTTGGATCAAATGAAGAGGTTTCTATTACCGAAAAATCTGCTAACATTACCTTGGTGTCAACGGTGACAGTATTAGCTCTTATGGAATTTTCAAAAACTTCTTTAATATTTTCATAAAATTTATTTAAAAAGATGATTGTATCGGGGTTTTTTCCCTTTTCTTTCAGCGGTAATCGCATCTGTTTCTATCTTAATGATGACTATTTAAAATTTGAACTTATCTATGGAATATCAATAGATTAAAATATCATCCCAGTAACATAATGGTTATGCCTACAGCCTACATCTTGATTAATTGTATTTTAGGAAAGGAAGAAGAAATAATTAAACAAATATCTCAAATTCCACAAGTTAAGGAAGTTCGTGGAACTTACGGTGTTCATGATATGTTTGTTAAAATTCAAACAGATACGGTAGACGAAATGAATAATACAATTACCAATAGCATACGAAAAATTAACGGAATAACATCGACTGTTACATTGGTCTCCATACCCGAACAGGGTGGCAGGGGATAAGTTTCCTTATTTTTTAATGTGCAGAATTATAAGAAAACTACTAACAGCCACACTTATCCAACCTACGGCTCCAACTATCGCAAAAATATAATAGATTGGGATTAACAAAGCAACAGCTGCTAAAGCTGCGCCGAGACACCATATAAAAAGTAATATTTGTATATCTATTTCAGAAACCTTCAATTTAACCCCTTATGTCCTCGTCGTATCCACTTATTGTGTTAACAATTTTTCCACAATTCGTGCAGACATTAAATTCCATAAATTCGAAATCATCATATTTCCTGTAAGAAAATTTATCATCATGAGTACAAAAAATCCTTTTTATGTTCTTTATCAATTTTTTCGCATCTCAGATCGATATTATAGTGCCGCCGGTGAGATTTGATCTCACGACAGCTCGGTCTTCAGCTTCACCCTGTTAGTTAAACAGTCGAGTGCTCTTCCAGGCTGAGCTACGACGGCACATTCTAAAATCATTAGTTTATAGTATATATATTATTGCTTTAAATCAATCAAAAATAATATTCTTAGGTTAAAAAGATATATTTAATTATTAAATAAAATTCGACCCCAATCCTAATAAATAAATGAGTATAAAGTAAAGAATTAGCTATGACAGATAAAAATGAAATGGATAGTTCAGCTAATGAATCGTCTTCAATATTAGAAAGTCCTGAAGAAAAGAAGAGAAGATTCCTAATGGAATTTGAGAATCCATTTAAGTGTGATAAATGCAGCGAACGATTTAAAAAGAAAAAATATTTGAGAGAGCATAAAGCCGAAGTGCATGCATATTAACACTACCTTTATTATAAACTAGGCTCATTTCGACGCCAACCACACCCAAATATCATAGATAGTAATAGTGAAAAAATGAAAATATATACAAAGACTGGAGACCAAGGCAAAACAAGCCTAGCTGATGGTACTAGAGTAGAAAAGTCGAGTAGCCGTATACAATCTTACGGAGCAGTTGACGAAATTAACAGCCATATTGGAATGTTGATATCATTAATGAATTCAAAATCGAATTTGGCAGATATGATACAAGACTTGATCGTAATACAACACCAATTATTTACCTTGGGGAGTGATCTGGCTAATCCACAACAAAAGGTGGAAAATTATCCTCGCATTACTGAGGGGGATGTTACCTTTTTAGAGAATTGCATTGACAGATTTGATAAGGAAGTAGAACCTTTAAGGGCCTTCATTCTCCCCGGGGGAACTATAGAGGCCTCTCAGTGTCACGTGATACGTACTGTTACCCGCAGGAGTGAGATCAAAATAGTCGATTTATACCTAAATAATGAAATCAGTAAGAATTGCTTTGTTTATATTAATAGGCTTTCAGATCTTTTTTTTGTATTGGCGAGAGTTTGTAATCGGAGACAGGATCAGGTTGATATTATTTGGAAAAAATAGACATGTTAAAGTCTTCTATTTGATTGAACTTTATCAATTGTGTTATATTAGGATATCATCATTCAAGTTTAGGTTTGACTACTTTTTTGTTTATCCACAACTGCTGTACGTAATAGAAAGCGGCTAGCGAAATTTAAAGGTACAAGATTATCAGATTAATTCTTTCTATTATTTTCAATATTGAAAAATTAACCTCTAAATCAGACTTAAATTATTGGTACCTTTTCGTTCCTGTCGCTAGAATGTATTTGGCTGATAGGATCATTTCCAAGTTTATGCTGTTGTGGATGGATCTCCAAAGATAGCTATTCAAAATTCCCAAAAGCATCAGAAATAATTCTCAAACAGATACTTAGTTTGGAAAACAAGATAGATCCCTTTGATAACCAATATGTCTACCTGGCAATAACATCAATACATACCCAGTATTATTGACAATTAGTTTACATGGTTGTAGTTGTGGAATTTAGATTATCTGGACTGCTAGTAGTATTGATAGTAGATTGAGACCTATTATTGTTCACTGTAGTAGAAGTGTTACCATAATTGGATATCCAACTTATATTGTTAAATGTATTTATAACATTGTAATTTACTGCATTGTTTATGGAATCTGTAAAGCTTTGAGGGAGTACAACTTTTATGGTAGACAATAAGAATAAAAGTAGTAAGATGAAACAAAGAGCCAATCCCAAAATTATCCTTTTCTAGATTAATATACAAAAGGAGGAACTATACCAATCCATGATGGATTTCTACTTTCTATTCGCATATGGTGATTAGTTTTCGGTTTTAGTCATTCCATGAATTTGTTGTTTCCATATATAACTCATCTTTTTGCAGAATATTTTTTCTGTTGTGGGTTTAGTTTTGTCTTTGTCTCGATCTATTCGTCGTCATATTTTCACTTTTTCTTTTTTTTATGAAGAGCTTGCAATACATACATCCACGTTCCTGTTCAACTTGTTTGGAATTATATGCTTTGTCAACACATTGAGAAGTTGCATTTTTCTGATTCTTTTTTCTGGTTTTGGTTTATATGATGATGGTCGTGGTTTACTAACTGGATTATCAACCACATCAGTTACGAATTTAAATTTATGAGTGTTGGCAGGTGATATGACAGCAGATTTATGGATAATGTCTTTGTCTGGCAATATGTATAATTATGTTCAGCCCAGTTTGCTCCTATCAATAGAGGATTATTTTCTTCAGTTATCGCCTTCCCAAAGAAGTCTTTATTGAAAATATATCAATTGATTGCTATGTCCACTTGATAATACCAATTGCATCATCATAAATTTTCAGTAACCGAATCCAAATCTTTTGAATACATTCAGTTTATTCCATTGCTGAGATCTTTGGTAACATGAATAGACGCAGATTAAAATTCAGGGCTTCATCTTTTAAACGGACATCCTGTTCTTCGTAAGCAAGGAATACCATCAAGTACTTTTCTATATGACACAATTGGCGGACATACAGTTTTGTGTTGTTTTTATTTGGGTAAAAGAACTCTTTCTTCTTATAATTTTCCTGGAACATGAATTATGATACAAATATCATCTTTTGTTCCTCTCTCTGTATTTCTCATTCTAGATACAAGTACAGTGTAGCGAGAAAGATAAGAAGCTATACGCCTATTAAATTTTGGGATAGGTTCTTAGAATATAGATCGAGTTATATTCTCTAATATAAACAGACGTTGGTCATCAATCCATCATTGAATTGTTACTTTAATCAAGACCTTAGTGCAGCGATTGGTGTCACCCTTGATGCTTTCCAAGCGGGTAAAAAGCCTGCTACCATAGACAATATGACAGAAGTTATCCAAACCCTTACCATGTCCAGTGGCAAATAAACAGGCTCAAGCGGTGGGCCCTCGCCAGCACCAGGTCCTGCTCTAGTCAACATGTATCCTCCACCTATTCCTCCTAGAAGTCCAATAGAGCCACCTAAAATGCCTATTATGAGCGCCTCAACCAGAAAAAGAATCAAAATTGTAGTGCCCTGCGCTCCTATTGCTTTAAGAGTACCTATCTCTTTGGTTCTTTCTACAACTGAGGTAAACAGTGTAGTAATAATTCCTACTGCACCAACAATAAGGGAGATAACAGCTATTCCGAACAAAAACGACGTAATTCCAGCTGTAAATTCCTCAACTGTTTCTAAAATAGCTTTGACTGTGGTAATTCCTATGTTGTTTTTATAAACTGCCTTTATTTGTTGTTCCACTGCATCGACAGAGTCGCTATCCTCCGCTGCTACAAATAGGGAATCATATTTGCCAGCTCTCTGAAGTAACGAGTTTCCTGCCTCAAGGTTGATAACTATTGCATTATCAATAGTAGGATTACCTGTCGATTCCATTATACCTGAAACTACAAAGTTTTTAGAGTTTTCTTGAGTATTTCCTGCTTCATCTACAAAAGAGTATGTTAACCTAATAGCTTCACCAATCTGAGCGAATGGAACGTCTTCTCCCGGAGGGAATGCAACATCCTCCGCCAATATCGCTGCTGAGGGATCACCTTCTCTTATTGAAGAACCTTCCATATATCCGAGAGTCGGTGCAATAATCGTAAGGGCATTAGGATCTACAGAAAGTACCGGATTATTTTTTGAGTCACCTCTTGACGAAACTGTAACCGTTTCTTGAAACGACGGTTCCACTTCATCTACGAATGGAAGTGAACCGATTCTACTTACAACTGCTTGATTTAGAGTAATTTTGGCCGTTGGTGATGGAGAATTACCAGAGACGAGCGGGGCCCTCCCGCCATCTTCAGATTGAGGTACACTGCTTACAAATAAAATATTTGGTGCAAGATTGCTAAATTGTTTGTTAAAAAACTCTGTAAATCCAGCACTAAATCCATTTACAGCCACAAGCAAGCTACTCCCAGCCATTACCATCAATATAGTAAGAATTGACCTAACTTTTCTTTCCTTTATAGCATTGAAGGAAAGAATAAAGATCTGTTTAAAATTCATTTTATGCTGTTTTCACAACTCCATTACAATATTCGTTTTCTCGCCTATCATATACACATTTACTTTTGCTCATTACTTCTATCACTTTCTCTCGGTCCTGAATCCAAATCGTTTTCTGAATCGCTATAGTCTGCCGGAGATTCTATCACTTTATTTTTTTTCTTTTTCCGGAAACGTCTAATGACAAAATATAAAACAATGCCGATAACTATGAGCATTACAAATAATATAATAGGATATATAAACCCAAAAATTAAACCTGTGTCGTTGGAAGAATTTCCTATTTGAGGAGTATAGTTCACGGTACCGTTAACTATAAGGTTATGGCCATTACGAAGGTTATCCTTATAAGATATCTCTATAAACACAGGATAATTACCAGGGCGGGTATTGTTCGGTATTTTTAATGGAATACTAACAGGTAACGGAGAATTCTCTGCGAGATCACCCAGATATTGTAAAGGTGGATATTCCTCAACAAGGTGCTCTCTAGTGCTGCTATCATTGTCATCATACTTATTTAATGTAGAAGTTAAGTTCGATGTCTTCATCAGTGATGATGGAATCATTTTTGCAGTTGTAAAAAATGCCTCAGTATTGCCTTCATTTAAGAGATTCGCTACTAGGTTAGGCTCATCTCCTATTATATTTACCTCAAAATCATATGCGCGAACTGTTATATTACCATCAACATATAAACCCACATCAAGTTTTTCTGATTTTGCTATTCCATCCAAAAGATAATCCAAATTAAAATTCAATTGAACTGGTTTACCAATCAGTTCTTCAGATGCAAATAAAGTAGTATTAAGCAATATATCTTTGGTAATTGTATCAAATGACCATCTAGATGGACCTAAAATCTTTACAGATTCACTTGACGGTTGAAGGGGAATCACTACATCTTGTATGGCAGATTGAGAAGAGGATTTTTTAATTGCAAAAATCATATCCTCAATACTTCCTGCAGTAATCATACTATTATTTGATATTTTATTATTAAGGTCCTTTTGTGCCGAATTCATATTGGTGTCAGCTTTATCATCTCCAACATATACATTGAAATTAGATTCTGTTGGCTCTGCGTTTACTACCAAACCCAAATTATAATCGATTGTCTCTCGATTCCCTATCGAATTTCCATATGAAATTTGGATATCTAAGTTTTGGAGAGTTCCAGCAGCATTTGATGAAGAGTATATCAACGGGTTTATTGATACCATTTCCCCAGGATCTATGTTACCTACATCATACTTTAGTGTGCCAAAGGTTGTAATTGATGGGTTTGTTACTTTATCGTCTGTTTGACCATCACCAGCAGAGGAGGACAAAGTTGTATTTGAAGCATTGGCTGTTGTAGAATTACTTTGTTGTACAGATTGACCAGACGAACTTTCAGATACGGAGGCAAGGCTTTCTTCAGACTTATCTTCGTCATTTGAAATTGTAATTATTGCATTATTTGCAACTGCACTTCCTTTATTTATTATATTGATATCTACTTTGTTGGTTTTAGCAGGAGTTAAAAATTGGTTTTTAGTATCGAGGTCTAGTAGTTCTTTACCTGGAATTCTAAATGAGATGGGGATATCTTTTACCACAATATCTCCAGCAGTCAAAACTTTGGAATACACTAGATCGAGATACTTATAATAAGATCCTACTTTTGCATCATTCTTTATATATATATCAAAGTAAAGAGTAAATTCTTGGCCTGGTTTCACTATAGAATCATAGCTTGCAATAGCTACATCAGAAAGATCATTGTTATTAGTAGAAGTCATATTATTGGTAATATTTTCATGTTTTACCGCTTCGAATTCATCTGGTAAAGATAGATATCCTTTTATTGCAGAAATATCGGTTTGGGCCTTATTAACAAGTACAATAGCTAAAGTGGCAATTCCTTCCCCTGGTCCTACTTCTTTCTCTTCCAGTTTGTTAGAGTCATTTCCAGCTGCTATGGTCTTGTCAGTCCAGTAAGAATCTTGGAATCCAGGGGTCCTTTCGATTTGTTGAGCATACGAATAAAAACCATTGATAAAATTATCATGCAATATACAAACTGACACTACGATTATTATAATCGAAAATACCAATTTAAGGGAAAAAGAACGTTGTTTATCTTCAAAAAGGGATTCTAAAAATATCATTTTAGTTAATAATCTCTTTTTCAATTCTTCCGTCCCTTACATAAATTGTTTTGTCCGTATCTTTAGCCAATTCCGGATTGTGGGTCACCATCACTATTGTTCTATTATACTTGGAAGAGATCATTTTAAGCAATCTAAAAACCTCTGCCCCGGTTTTTGTGTCCAAGTTACCTGTAGGCTCATCTGCAAGTATAATTGCGGGATTGTTCATTAATGCTCTTGCAATAGCTACTCTTTGTTGTTGTCCACCGCTTAGATTAAGGGGCTTAAGGGATGCTTTTTCTTTAATGCCCAATATTTTCAGCAACCTTAAAGCTCTCTCTCTTACTTCATGACCATCCATTCCTGCAATAATTGCTGGAATTTCGACATTTGATAAAACTGTTGTCCTATTAATTAAATTGTAGGATTGAAAAATAAAACCTATCATTTTGTTTCTCATCTTCGCGATTTTTCTGTCGGAAAGAGAAAAAATATCTAAATTTTTCAAGAATATTTTTCCCATTGAAGGTCTATCAAGTGCACCTATTATGTTCAATAAAGTTGATTTTCCGCTTCCGGATGGACCTACGATTGAAACAAATTCTCCTTTTTTTACAGAAAAATTAATGTTTTTAAGTACCACGCTATCGCCCGCGGGCAACTGATATACTTTAGATATGTTTATAGCTTTAAGAATTGTATAATTGTTATTTTGTGGGAACATTATTGGTAGATATTGAATAATCATATATATCTAGAGGATCATTACCATCAACTTTTGTGATTGTGTTCAGATTCTCCATTTCAGAGTTTTTATCAAAAAAAATAATCACGGTTAAATCTTGTAGTATACTTTACTTTATTATTATGGAGCCTAAGAGAGTTCTATTAACTCTTCACAATTGCCTGCTCTATCATCATTCTGTTGTATATTAAAGTCGGCAACCACGTCCACACCTTCTCCACAATCAAAATAATCCGCCCCAGGGCCGCCAACAAGAACATCGTCACCTAAATCTCCGTACAACTTATCGTTTCCTATCTCTCCAACTATAAAGTCGTCGTCGCCTCCGCCAGCCACTATATCATTTCCTATTCCTCCATAAAATTGATCACTTCCTATACCACCTTGTAAAATATCGTCACCTGCTTCACCATATAGTTTGTCTTGTCCTTCATTTCCTTGAATTATGTCACTTCCGTTCATCCCTGATATTGTATCAGAACCAGAAAATCCTATAATGATGTCGGTTTGTTGGGTACCTGTTATTCTATCATCTCCAAATGAACCAACTACAGGATGTTGTAGCCGTTGGAATAAAGTATCAGATTCTATAGATGGTTGATCACTGTTTATGCCTGCCAAAGAGGGTTGTTGAGATCCAGTAGAATTAGGAAACGGTTGAGTCGATTGAGATGTTTCAATCGAAGGTTGATCATTGTTCTCGCTTGCATTTATTACTCTAGCTCCAGCATCACTTTGAGAAGCACTGTCTGCAGAATTACTTGATTGAGGGCCATTAAGATCACTCAATCTCTGAGCAAACGTTGAGATTGAATTTGGGAGAAAAATTAACGAAATTAATAATATTGAAATTGTTAAAATTCTAATAGAATCCATAAGTTCTAAAAGTACAAGTCAATTATTAACCTTCTGGTACTAAAGTTTTCCCATTTGTTGAAGCATTCTATATTTTTTGATCGTCTTTAATTAAATCAATAGTATTAAGGTAACTCTTTCAGTCGCTACTCATTTACCAACACCATCAAAGCTAAGATTTTATGAATCTATTAGTTTACTTGTAATGGTATATTTTCTAATATAAAAATATTAATGACTATTTATAAAGGATAGCCTTAATTTAGAGTTATCTTGGGTATTACAGTCACTAAAGCTACTTTTATTATCATTGTATTAACAATTAGTTCCCAGATATTGTTATATCAAGATACACCTAATTTGTCATTTAAAGCGTTTGCAGGTGGCGGTGGAGATGGTGACGGTAATAGATATGCAGGCCCAATCAACAATGCAGACTCAAGTGAAAAGGTTATTTATTGTACTTTTAATGAGAACGCGAAAGCTCCTCTATGCGAGGGGACGTCTCATAGCGATATCATTCTGGGAACCATCCAGGAAGACTATATAGAAGGAAAAGGTTCTGACGATGCTATTCAAGGCAGGGCGTCTAATGATGATATTTTTGGGCAGAAAGGTAACGATGATCTTCAGGGAGGTGCAGGAGCCGATAACATTTACGGGGAAAATGGGGATGATTTATTATACGGTGGCGATATGGGAGATTTTATCGTCGGTGGAAATGGTGATGATGAACTGTACGGGGGTACAGGCGAGGATATTCTAGAAGGCGGACCTGATTCCAATTACTTTGATTGTGGAGATGATTACGACATCATAATTGATTTTGATCCATCTAAAGATACTGCCTCAAATAATTGTGAAGATATCAGAACAGATCTTTAAATTATAATATTTAATCTTTATTTCAAGCCAGTAAATAACGTTATCATAAGACGCTGCTTATTAGGGTACTTCATAAGCTAAGGTTGAATATTATTATATTGCGCTTCTTTATTAATAGGATTTCATAAAAAAATAAACAGAAGAGCACAACAACCATCCTTGAAAAAATATTTTGCTAACTCAGGGGGTTGAACTATAGTACAATCCATATTTAATTAATTCAATTATATACTAATGCACGTATAATCATGTCGAAAAATCATAAATTCAGTAGGGGCAAAGTATCAACCGAGAAGACAATATGAAATCGAATTTTAAAATCAGACGGTTTGTTATCATTACCGGGAAAAATATGATGTTAAATTATATTGTAAGGGAATTTTATTGAACTCAGTATCTACCCTGTATTACCATAGTATTACCACAGCAAGATGAAATTATATCGAACATTCTTAGTGTTACAAAGTATCTCATAAAACTCACTATAAGATTTATTTTAAATCCATAAATAGAATTTTCTTTTCATATATTTGTCAAAATGCCTATATATGCTCCGACGTTTTTTGTTTCATTGTTTTTATTTATGTCTTTAATCATCTTATTTTGTAATAGTTTTAATTTTTCGAAAGCTCAAGAATCTCGAGAAAACCTAATTGTTATACCAGAACCAGGTGATTACAACATTACAGATGGTACAGATAGAAGTGACATAGTTATAGGAAATAGCATTGTTAATGTGATTGTAGGAGAAGAGTCAGATGATGTTCTTATGGGTAGACAGGCAAATGATGAATTACACGGAGATAAAGGTAATGACATCCTGCAAGGAAATTTAGGTGCAGATATCTTGTTTGGTAATGATGGTGACGACGTTTTGTTCGGAGGATCTGAGGAAGATTATATGAACGGTGACAAAGGAAATGATAGGATATATGGTGATTTGGGCGACGATGTATTGGAAGGAGGACAAGGTGCAGACTATTTCGATTGCGGGGAGGGTTACGATGTTATCGCAGACTTTAAAAAAGTAGAGAAGGATGTCGCTCAAAATAATTGCGAAGAGATACGAACAAATGTTTAAAATAGTAAATTAATAGCTTACTTCTAACTCTTCATTGTGCTTTCACTGTGGAATACTAGAAATTCTCTCAATTTACCATTCTTCATACCATTCATTGGATAGTTTTGGGTTTAGAATTATGCCAAACCCACCGGAGGCGGGTTTGAGTATATCTACCGGTGAATAAGACACTCCTGCTCTTCTTAATTCAAATACCCCGTATCAAGTACTCAGGTACTGATGGCAATTAAGTGGAAGTAGGGTTAAGTTATCTACTAGTGCTATAAAGGACCTTGAAATGGGTAGTGGGTTAGGTGATACTACATTCATGAATGCTTATCAGCCAAACAGGTTATGTCAATACAGAACTCAAAAAAACAACAGACATTCCTGACTACCTAAAATCATTTACTTAGAAAATTCTTCAAATTCTTCCCAGGTTTTGTCACCAAGTGATCCCAATTTGGATATACTTCCAGCAACCGACGAAGATACTGTATTCTTAACAGCAGGAAAAATTGATGATTTCAAATTTAATATCACCAATAATAACAATCATCCGATTCAAAACACTGCGGTAACCCTCCCTGTGAATACTGGAGCTTTAGAAATACTCGAAAATTCAAAATGGAATCTCGATATGGTAAACCCTAAAACCACCGTACAATATCCAACCAAAGTATTTGCTTCAAAAACTCTGATCAATAGTCCAATGTCTTTTAAGGTAAGTGTAGAGTACGTCAGTAATGGTCAGCTTAAATTAAATTCTTTTTTCATCGGTGCAAATGTAGTGGGAGAGATAGAAGTAAGCATAAACGAACTTTCAACAGATAATATCGGTGGAACTTTAAATGTAATAGGCTATCTCCTAAATAAGGGCAATACCGGCGGTTTGTTTACGACGATTGAGATAGTAACAGAAGGGAAATAATTGATAGGGAAATCGAAAACCGTTTAAAAACTGGACAGAATGTTAGTAACCTAAAAATAGTAACCCCAGCCTCTACAAAGTCAGAGTATTTGGGTGATCTAGAGGAAGACTCAGCACTGCCGTTCAATATTCCTCAGTCCACTAGTAATAAGTCATCTTCTGGAAGCTACCTAGTACCACTCAAACTTGAATATTATGATGATTTAAGAAATCAATATGTTATTTATGAAAGCGAATCGTATATGGCGCTTTACCCCAGCAACTTGTTAATGAAAATCAGGGCGTCGGCTTGTTATTCTCTACATCTGATCCAATGGGCTTGGTTATCCTAGTCGTCCTCATAATAGTAATCGTAATAATGAGATTTTTGCGTACAAGATCAAAAAAGAAAAAAAATGGCTAAATCGAATTCAAACAAGAATAATTCAAATTTCATAGATCAACTTGATAATGTAAAAAAAGACGATGAATTGCAGAAGAAAAAAGATAGTCAAGAGAAAACTTGACATCTTGAGCTCGAACAATGATGGTGTCATTGTCTCAGAACTCTCATAAAACATCACTTAAGCCTGACGGTTCAACCATCCACCTTTTTTAACCAAAAAAGTAGATGAATTAAAGGCTTTTTATCGGGTTATTTATTTTTCAGAACATCCTAATTCTACAAAACAGAAGAAAGTATCACTCATAATCAATTTTTACAACAGAACAGAAGAAGCAAATAGCAGAATAAAAGTCAGAGTAATGGTACCAATACTCAATAATTTGAGGAGTATCTCATAACGGTAAGTGACCATAGACTTGCTGTTATTTCTTTTATTATATTTGTAGAGTCTAGAAATTCTAATCTCTATGTAGCTTAGGATGAATGGAATTAATGAGAAAATTAGAGAGAAAGGAGTTATATTGTTTGTCTGAATTGCAAATCCCGCCAGAAATGGTAACATCCCCCATGATAATGCAAACCAATAATTCTTGTGAAACATTCCCTTAAAAAGCTCAAAGTTATAGGCAAAAAGAAAAAAGCCTTCTATAATTCCAATAAAAACTAAGATTGGAGCAAACAAGAGAGCATAATATATACCCAGTCCGTAGGAAAAGCCCAAACAGGCCAGGATGATAATCCATGACTGCCTCTTTGTAAATAGGTCTCCCCATGGCTTTATCTTTTTGGAGCCGATATTATCAGCCACATGGGCCCCTATTCCTAGGGCAATGAAATAAATTAAAACTAGAATGGCAAGTCTCTCAAAGTCAGTTGAACCGGTTATCAAGCTGCCCCAAACGACGAAGGAAATGCACATGCCTGTATATGGAAGAAAAAGCATTCCACAAAACAATCGAAATCTTTGAGGACCAAACTTGGGTACAAACCACTCATTCAGTCTAGAGTCTTCATTCATCTTTAAACGCTGATACTATTGCAGAGGTTTCAAACGTTTGATATTCCTTGTGTATATGGCCAAAATCATTTGACTTGAGGATGGAATCTATTTCTGAATCCCAATGGTTGCTAATGATTAGTTTGTCTAGTCCGTTGAAAACATTTGTCCATTTCTTATCAAGTTTCCAAAGAGTCTTGATTATTCTAAAATAAATTTTCCAAGATAATTGATTAGCAGGTTTTTTTGGATAGGTAAAATCGTGAAGAATCAGTTGCCCCTTTTGTTTCAAAACTCGTCTGCATTCACTAACTAAGATATTTAAGTTAACATATTTGGGCAAATAAGATGCTACAATACAATCAAAACATCTATTTTGAAACGGCAAAAATTCAGCTGAACCATTTATGGAATCGATCTCAATCTTTTTCTCCTCTAGTGCAATAAGATATTCAAACGTCAAATCAATCCCATATACAAAGTTGTTATTCTGTTTTAATAATGAGGTTAGAATTCCAGTACCGCAAGCCATTTCCAAAACCAGTGACCCGTTGGGTACACTCTTTACTATTTCCTTTTTCCAATTCAAGTCCTGTCCCAATGTTGCAAGTTTCACCAGCCTATCATAGCTACCAGAGTTATTCTTGTTGAAAAAGCTCTGAGCTAATCTAACTCCCATTGCCATATCCATGTCATGAATATCATGCAAATCTAATATTATTGGTGGTTAATTTTCATTTAAATGCAATTAGTAAAAGGATTAAATTATTTTGAATTAATTATCATGATATGACTCAAATTACCAATGTATTATATATCGTCATAATTACTATCGCTATGTGTGTGGGTGCTACTCTACTAACCATTTTGGTGGACCATTCTTTTGATGTACCGGCTATAGTTGACCAGATTCCCCATCTCATAATTAATCAAATTCTTCAAATGTAATGACAAATTAGAAATCTCATGGTGAAGACGAGCAAATCAAAGCAAGAAAATATATCGGATATTACAGAACACTTTTACAAATTAAAAGAATTACCCAGAGCTGGATGGAAACAGAAGCTCGAGATTGAAAATGTAGAATCTGTTGCATCCCATACCCTTTTAATGATAGTTTTGGTCTTTTTTTTCTCAGAGAAATACAGATATTCTTGTAAAAAAAAAGTCAGACTTATAGAATTGGCTTTAATCCATGATCTGGCCGAATCGATTACTGGAGACATTACTCCCGAAACTATGACTAAAAATAGAAAAAGAAAACTAGAAGACGAAGCATTTGGTAAGATAACAGATAAGATATCCGCCAAAAGTTTGAAGATAAAATATCTAGAATTATGGCATGACTATCAGACAAAAAAGTCTTTCGAATCAAAGTGTGTCCACCTCCTTGATAAACTTGAAATGGTGTTACAAGCAAATTATTACCTAAATAACAGAAAAGGAATTAGAAAAGAAAATGTTAGACCCTTTTTCCAGTCAGGCTCGTCATATGCCTCTCACGTACCAAACTCACAATTAACCAAAACCCCCAAAAAAAATTTGCGAGATATCAAGGAATTAGAAGATTTAAAAGAAATATTAGAGTACTTTAGTAATTAGATTATGCAATATTTCGTTGCCTTAAAAATCGGTGAAAAGAGGGTAAAAAATGCACAGGAATTATTATCAAACTTCTTATCCGATGGCACTCCTGCATTACCAGCACTTGCGTTGAAGGATAACAATAGTAACAATTGGGAACCAGTAGGAGAGGAGAACTATTTTGCCATAGTTCAGGAGGACCAAGGATATTTGATCGCGATTTGTGATAAGAATGGTATCGCTAAGGCAATAGCTAACTGGTTTTCACTTCAATCAAAAGACGCTATAAAAAACAAAATAGTAGAAACGGGAAACATTCAGGAATATTTTGGGAAAGTATCGTTACCAGTGTAAAATATATCCTTTTTAAGGAAAGGAATTTTAAAAAGCATAAATAATTATTACAGATGGGTAAATTCGAAAAGGAGATAGAAGTAAAGGGTCATTTGGTTGACTCCTCAATACTTACCCGTATTTTTGACAAGATTATGGATTTAAAAGGCGATTTCACAGTATTGGATTTTCAAATAGGAAAGAGAAAAGAAGATCATAGCTACGCTCGTTTGGTGATTAGAGGCGATAGCGAAAATCATTTGACAAAAATATTAGAATACTTGTTTCGTGAGGGTGCTACTAGTGTTTCAGTTGATGAGGTAAAATGTATTCCCTCCCCTAGAGATATGGTCCTACCTGATGACTTTTATAGCACCACGAATAACCCAACCCAACTATTTTACCATAAAGAATGGATAAAGGTTGAAAACATGATGATGGACAAGTGCATCGTCTTAAATCCCGACACTAAAAAGGCAGAATGCAAAACCAACCGGGATGTAAGAAAAAGTGACCTGGTGGTGACTGGTGAAAGGGGAATTAGAATTATACCCCAAGAGAGACCAAGAGAAGGAGTTGACATATTTCAGTTTATGAGTAGCTCAAGTTCCAGCGAGCGACCTACTCAGCAAATTGCAAAAAAGGTTGCCCTTGACTTGTATCGTACAAAGAAAGACCATGGGAAGATAGTTGTCGTATCGGGACCCGTGGTAGTTCATTCCGGAGCATCAGACTTATTGGCAAGACTCATAAGATTAGGGTTTGTAGATGGAATTTTAGCTGGTAACGCCTTAGCAGTCCATGATATTGAAAATGCATTACTTGGAACGTCGTTAGGAATGCATGTAGATGACGGGACACTTGCTGTGCGCGGACATCGCAATCATATGTCCATCGTAAATGAAGTGTTTAAAGCAGGATCTATAAAATCAATGGTAGAAAACAAAATCCTAAAAAACGGCATTATGTATGAATGTATCCGTAACGATATCCCATTTGTTTTGTGCGGTTCAATAAGAGATGATGGCCCCATACCAGATGTCATTACGGACATTGTTGAGGCTCAAAAAGAGTATAAATTATTGTTGAGGGGGGCTAATTTGGTAATCATGTTGTCAACTATGCTCCATTCAATCGCAGTTGGGAATATGTTGCCTGCCTCTGTGAAAGTTATAGCAGTAGATATTAACCAATCGGTGGTTACTAAATTATTAGATAGAGGAACAACTCAAGCGATAGGTGTAGTTACAGATATAGGGTCTTTTTTACCGATTGTAATGAGAAATTTAGAAGAGCTGGGAAGCATCAAATAATACACATCATGGGATGAAAATATTTCAACTCCTTCTTAATAGACTCTTTTGGAATTTGTTTAAGCAAGAAAGTATGATTTGGTTAGAATTATTGAATGGTAAAAAGGCAATCAAAAAGATATCTACCATTTCGAGTCATTTCAAGGAATTTCCAATTCGAATATGCTTACAATATTGAATCAAAGGGCTTACTTTCGAATTTATGAAAGGAGAACAAAATTTTCAAAACTTACAAGAAATCCTATAAGGGAAAATCTATTTTTAATATTGAATGATGATGATCTAGCAAAAGGGGTGTAACAAATGCATAGTTTAGGTACTTTATCTTTGCAAATCTAAAGAAAGTTAATAATACCTAATTTAAGTTGTAATCCAATAATTTTCCCATAGAAATTATATCAAAATGTATAATCACGTCGGGCTGATTCACTTGGCTTGGTACCGTTATGTCACACATCTAATTTTACAAACCTGCGATCACAAGTGTATCAAAATTAATGTTAGGCTTCTCAATCTACCGTCTGGTTATAATTGTCAATTCCAATTGAATTAGTACTCGTCATTTTTCATGACTTCGTTATCTATGAATTTTATTAATTTCTTATCAAATATCTTTGTAGTCTGGTTACAAATAACGCATCTAAAATAGACTTGAGATCTTCTTACCCTAGGTCTTGTCTTAGATTCCATATGTTTCACTATCCAATCCTTTGGGGACCTAGTCTTGCAACCAGGACAAACAATAAATGTAGATACCTCATCTAAATCGTTTGAAATGGACATGTATTACCTAATCTAATGTTAACCCGGGTATTTATTTATGATTTATTTCGCACAGGAAAAACTTGGTATCTATTTAAATGGTTTTGATTGAGCCCACAGAAATGATGGTTTAATCAATATGCTACGTCCTATACCATTCAAAGTCTCATGGTTAAGCAGCCAATCATTATGCATCTCCCTTAGGATTTGAAGGTTTTAACCACAATATAACTAACCTCCATATAGTATTGGAGAAAGAAACCCTTCACTCATCAGAATTAGTCTCATTTCTCATTTATCACAATACTAACTTGATGTCATGAAATTCAAATCAATCTTTTTCTAGACCATCCTTTATCAATTTCAAAGCAATTTGGGGATTAACTCTCCCCCTTGTCTCTTTCATAACTAGCCCCAAAACATAATTTTTGACGTTTGAATTATTTTTTGATTGTTCAATCAATTGTGGCTGAGAATTTAATATACCTTGAATAATCTTGATGATTGAATCCTCATCAGAAATTTTTTCGATTTGCAAAGTCTCTATTATCTTGAATGGACTTACCCCTGTTTCGATGCTCTTATCAAATATTTCTCTTGCTATAGTCCTGTTCAATGATTTTTCCTCAACTAATTTTGCCATTTCGGCTACCTGACTTGGTGATACAGAAAGAATGTCTAGACCCCTTGTGTTTTGATTAGTTAAACCCTGTCTATCTTTCTCATTTATTTTTGTAAGCAGCTCATTTACTATCCAATTTGATATTTCAATTGGAGATTTTTGGAATCTTAGCGATTCTTCAAAAAAATCACTTATTCTTTTATCATTAACTAAAATCTTGGCGGTGTGCTCGGTAATCTTGTAAACTTCCATATACCTATTCAACCTCTCAATTGGTATTTCAGGCATACTGCTTCTCATTCTGGAAACGAATTTGCTCCCTAAAATAATTCTAGGGATATCAGGCTCTGGAAAATACCGGTATTCCTCCTCTTCTTCTTTAGATCTTGCACCGACGGTCACCTTTCTTTTTTCATCCCAATGTCGAGTTTCTGCTTTGACATCAATTTCATGCATGATCAAAGTTTTTTGTCTAGTGATTTCATAATAGATTGATTTCTCAACCTCTTTAAATGAACTTATATTCTTAATTTCAACCTTCTTTCCACCTCCGACAGAAACATTAACATCGCATCTAACTGAACCTTCCAAACTTGGATCGGTTACTCCTAGATATTCAAATAGGTTGACTATTTCATTTAAGAAGGTCCTAACGGCGACTGGACTAGTAAAGTCAGGCTCTGTTACGATTTCAACTAACGATACACCAGCCCGATTATAATCGATAAGGGAGTAATTATTCGCAGCGGATTTATCTTCTTCATAGGTTATTTTTCCTGGATCTTCCTCTAATTGAACTCGGGTAATTCTTATTTTACTCCTCTCTTCACTAATGCTAGACTGGTCAGTTTTGGATTTTGAATCTCCCACAAATTCAATCGATCCCTCATAGCCAATACTGCTTAATTCATAGGAATTATACTGAGTCGTCTGATAATTTTTGGGCAAGTCAGGGTAAAAATAATTTTTTCTATAGAATGAAATCTCTGCAGGAATGTTACAATTAAAAGCCATACAAATCATTGATGCAAATTCGACTGCTCTTTTGTTGAGCAGGGGCAGAGTGCCTGGCAATCCCAAGCAGATAGGACAGGTATTTTCATTCGGAGGAGAATTTCGGTAATTTGAGAGACAATCGCAAAAAAGCTTTGTGTGAAGATTAGTTAGTTGACAGTGGATTTCTAACCCAATTTTCAAATCCGGGTCTATTTTCTTGCTATTGTTCATACTCATACCTTTGGAATCCAAGTCTCAAAACCTTTAACATTTTCAAGCAAAACAGCCACATCTATTAATTTTTGCTCGTCAAAAGCATTCGCCATTAATTGTACCCCGATTGGAAACCCCTTTTTAGATAAACCACCTGGAATTGATATTGCTGGTATACCTGCCAGATTAGCTAATATTGTATAAACGTCCAAATTATAGTGCTCAGTCGCTTGCAATATTTTTTCCCCTAATTTAAAAGGCATGACAGGCATAGTTGGTAAAATCAAAATGTCATATTTATTAAAAAGGATATCGAACTCTCTTTTTATCATTGATCTTAACTTTTGGGCCTTGGCATAATATTTACCAAAATAACCTGCCGATAATACATATGAACCTAGAAGAATTCGGAGTTTTACTTCATCACCAAACTTAGACCTAGATTCAGAAAAATAACTGTTCCACTCATAACCTTCTGGACTACCTTCATAACCATACCGTATATTATCGAATCTTGATAAATTACTGCTTGCTTCCGCTGTAGCTATGATATAATAAGAAGATAGAGCATAATTTGATAAAGGTATTCTGGTATCTTCTGCTTCAAGACCATGGTCTTCAAGTTCTTTCACTTTATTCCTTGTAATTTTAGCTATTTCAGTCTCTGAGTCTTCAATTAATTCATTAAGTACACCAATTTTATACTTTTTTTTCAGAATATTGTCAACACTATTAGTTTGATACTCATATTTTTTATGGACTGTGGTATTGTCTTTTGGGTCCGCTCCTGAAATAATATTGAGGAGCGGAACCAGATCATAAATAGTTCTGGCAATTGGTCCAATTTGCTCCAATGAATTAGAATAAGAAATTAATCCATTTCTACTTACACTTCCGTAAGTGGGTTTAATTCCAACGACTGAACAAAAACTGGACGGGCATCTGATGGATCCACCTGTATCTGAACCAAGAGATAATGGTATTTGTAAAGATGCAACAGAAGCCGCACTTCCTCCTGAGGAACCACCAGCGACATATTCGAGGTTCCAAGGATTTCTAACTGGGCCAAATGAAGAATACTCTGAAGTAGTCCCCATACCAAACTCATCCATATTCAATTTGCCGATAACAATACCACCTTGTTCTTCGATCTTGCCTACCACTGTCGCGTTATATGGAGAGACATATTCAGATAGCATACGAGAAGCACATGTATTTTTTAGACCTTGTACGCTAATATTGTCTTTAATTCCAACTGGAATTCCAGCCAACAAGCCGGTCTTAATTCCTTCTTTAATCTTCTTATCAATAGCCCTAGACTTTGTCAAGGCATTTTCAAAATTATGGCTAATAAAGGAGTTTATTTTAAGGTCTACATGCTTTATCCTTTCAATAATTGTCGAAATGTACTCCTCAGCAGTTATTTCTTGTTCTTTAATCTTTCGTGAAACTACGAAAGCAGGTAGTTCATAAAGGGTCTTCAAGATCAAATCCTTGGTCCGACGATAAAACCATCTTTGATATTTTTTAATTTAAATTTAGGTTGAGGTCCTTCCGACGATTCTAAAGCTGGTCTAGGATTATCATCTCGCAAGTTTTCAAAGGCCATTTCAAATTTTAGATCATCGATGATAAGACCTTCAGAACCCTCAGTAGTGAATTCATCTAATTTGTCAAACATTAATAGTACTTCTTCCACTTTCCTAGAGATTTGTGTAATATTTTGCTCAGGTATGTCTAATTTAGCTAGATCACATAATTTCTTAATGTCAATACCCTTAGCCATGGTTAGTTATGGGGATCTAACGTTATTTTATATTTATCTTATGGGGTAAGCCTATCTATGTCTCTTGGATAAAAAGTTGCGTCTCTAATATTTTCCAGTTTTAATATGGCCATCAATAGTCTTTCTAACCCGAGTCCAAAACCAGCATGTGGAGGAACTCCATAATCAAAAACCCTCAGATGATAATCAAAAGCCTTATGACTTAGGCCCTTTTTTTTCATATTATTCATCAGATCAGCCTTATTATTGATACGTGTACTACCCGATGATAACTCAAGACTTCCATACATTAGGTCAAAGGATTCGCTTAATATCCCAGGATCATCTCCATTAATTGGCTCAGTCATTTGATCCATTTTCTTTGATTTCACATAGAAAGGCTTCGTTGAAGCAGGCCAATCAGTGATAAAATAAAATTCATCTCCAAAAAGATCCTTGAGTAGTTTTGGCGCAATATCATCTCCCCAGCGAATGTACTTGTGACTATTTTGTAATTTTTCTACTAATTGCGAGTATGTAATTCGACTGAAAGGGCTACTCACATTCGGAAGCTTAATTCCCAAACTCTCAAGTTCGACTTGATTTTTGTCACCAATACTTTGAATAACATATCGAATTAAATTATCTAGATAATCCATCATATCGGAATAGTCTACATATGCTTTTTCCACATCAACTGACATTGCTTCAGATAAATGTCTGTTTGTCCTAGAAGGTTCCGCTCTAAATATAGGAGCTATTTCAAATACATTTTCAAAAGCCATGGTCAACTGCTCTTTGTATAACTGTGGGCTTTGTGCCAAAAAAGCTTCCCGATCATAATAAAAGATTGGGAATAATGCGGCACCTCCTTCTGTAGCAGTAGCAATCATTTTTGGAGTATTAACTTCAACAAAATAATTGTCATTTAAATATTGCCTAATAGAATTTAGGATAGTATTCCTTATTTTAAAAACATTTTGTAAATGATTTCTCCTTAAATCTAGAGCCCTTAGGTCTAATCTAGTGTCAATACCAATTGAAGAAATGGATTGGGTAAGGAATGGGGCAGGTTTGTTAGAAACAGATAATATTTTGATCTCTTCAGGGATAACTTCATATTCCTTGCTCGAATTTTTTTGTTCAACAACCTTTCCCCTTATAGCGATTGAAGAATGTTCTTTCAAGCTTTTTAATGATTCAAATATATTTTCACTTAACTCCTTCCGCTTCACAAGAATTTGAATATCTCCAAATCTATCTCTTATTTGGACAAAAAGTACATTTCCATGGTCTCGTTTTGAAGATATCCATCCAATAACTGTAACAACCTTATTGATTACGGAATCTGAAATTTGGAAAGAATAATGAGTCCTTCGCCAGTCCCCCAATTCAGTTTCAGCAATGATTTTGTCTTCCAATATGATACAATATTTTCAAATTTTTATAAGAATATATCTTTTTCACCTCAAAGAGGTATGCATAAAACTTGCGCCCGGATTAGACCTTTGGGCAAATTATCTCAAATTTGTCTGACGGTTGGTTGGATACCAAGCTTAGCAAGGTATTTTAGTTGGGATTCTTCCATTCGTAGAAACTATGGTAATCCTGTAATAATACCCCGCGTGCCTCAGGTCTATTTGTGCAATAGAGATTTCAAAATGTACGGCGATTGATCCTAACAGGAAGTTGGAAATATGCAATGGGGGAACAGGGAAAGATGCTGAAATTAACAGGTAATGGATCTTTTGAATTGGAACTTGTCATTATTGAGGTATTTTATGTAGTTTTTTAATGAAATGGGTGAAAAAATGTAAAATATGGTCATTAACATATCCTTTTAGAAATTTCAATGTTAGAGGTGATTAAGATCGATAAATTTATGATAAATGTTGGTTCGTGCCGCTTCGCCTAATGTACTAAACGAAGATAGGGTGAACTAATGCTATATAAGCACATACTTATAATGGACATATATAAATGGTTAATTCATTATGTTATGGTATGCTAGTGTGTCGCTTTTATATATCAAGTGAACAAATTGACTGGTAAACCTATACTCGGAATATATTCACAACCCACTCATAAGTAAGGTTCTGTGCCCCATATTATGCCGGCTGAGTTACTTTAATCCACGTCCCTGATATGTATACTTCATCGTCCTTGCCGTCCCAAATTTGATGATATCATTATAGCACAACTACACTCACCTACTTTTGCCTGTGTCCATTTTTCATAAAATATAGGATTGCCTTCGAGGCTTAGTTCGCTCAATTTACATACCTCCTTTTTGTAAATATATCCAAACAAATTCAGCCAATTCTTCACCCGATAAAGAATGCAGACCTAATGAAACATAGTAAAAATTCATCGTGGTGTACGGTTCTATCCAGGATGTATTGAATTCAACTTAATGCAGGGTTTTCTCTAAGAGGTGTTGTAATGTTCTAATTTGAGAAATCTGCACCTTGGTACCTAATGTCATCCGTTGTCTCCGGATATTGAATATATACCTTAACCTTTGGTATTTCATGATAAAGTACGCTCTAATGTCACTTCCGTGTTTTTTCCCTTGGAAATTGATAGCAAGAGAATTTACTTGCTTATTGACAATTTGATTGCAATCCAAAACCACATGTATCTCGCATTCCCAACTCTGACCATCTTTTCATCAAAGATAAACTATGATTTCCTTCTTTTCTTTGTCGACAGGCTTTGTTGATTTTATCTGCATCCCGTCCAATTTTTTTAGATGAAAGAACGTGATTTCGACTTACAAAGTGGGAAAACATTCATGAAACAAGTATAATGGACAAAGGTAACAGTACTATTGCAGGCTACGACCAATGTGAGATTGTGTCAAATTCCTTTTCTGTTATTCTCATATGGTTTAGAGCCTTAGAGCCATAAAAAATTTTGTAAATAGAGTCGACCACGTAGCTTAGTTCTTTTAGAATTGCTAACTAATCCTTTCAAACCAGTTATTTTTTTTTGCTTATTCTCTTATTAATTATGAAATGTGAATAAATACCTATTAAGATTCCAAATTTTCAATCTTTCTTTATCCACCGCTGTTATATTTCTTCTTTCTAAACGATTATCAAGTTCATCAGAACTCCAAAATTTTTTTAAACAAATATTCAAATACGGTTAGAGCTAAATAATAGTAATGGGAAACGACAATGTCACTCACGTAACAACTGGAAATTGGGATTTAGAGGTCTTAAAAGCTGACAAACCAGTTTTTGTAGATTTTTGGGCCGAATGGTGTGGTCCATGCCGAATGGTTGGCCCAGTTGTTGAACAAATAGCACAATCCTATTCAGACAAAATAAAGGTGGTAAAATTAAATGTCGATGAAAATCAAGAAATTGCAATGAAATACGGTATCCAGTCTATTCCATCACTATTGATTTTCAAAAACGGAAAGGAGATAAAAAGAACAATAGGTGCAGCCCCAAAAGATACCTACGTTAAATTCATCAATGAGGCAATCTCTTCATAAGTGAAAAGTTTTTTTTAAATATTTTGAAATGATTTAAAAGCATTAATATTCTTAATACATAAATTATTTTTAATTTGAATAAATCCGAGCTTCTTTCACTTTTCTCCTCAGATTATGAAAAATATTATAAAGTTTCACTATTTGAAAAATTAGGCTTTATTCGTCAGAGTTGTTCTATTTGTAGTAGGTTCTTTTGGGCCATTCCTCTACGATCTATTTGTCCAGATCATGAAAACTATACATTTATTGGAAATCCACCGACTTTCAGAAGATATAGTTATACTCAATCGTGGGAGAAGATTAGGGATTACTTCAAAGAAAATGGTCACAGTATAGTTAACAGGTATCCGGTAGTATGTAGATGGAGAGATGACCTTTACTACACCATTGCTTCAATTGTAGATTTTCAAAGGGTCGCCGATAATAAAGTAATGTTCGAATTGCCCGGTAATCCACTAGTAGTCCCTCAAATGTGTTTAAGGTTTAATGACATTGAGAATGTCGGGATAACTGGGAGACACTATACCTCGTTTTGCATGGTAGGGCAAACATGCGATGCAGATTCCAAGGGAGGTTACTGGAAAGATCGGTGTATAGATCTGGATTTTGGATTATTGGTAGATATTTTCGGGATATCCCCCGCTGAAATAACGTTTGTAGAGGATGTATGGATTGGTGCGGGGGCATTTGGTAGCTCACTTGAATATTTTGTAAGGGGGTTGGAATTAGGCAACGCCGTTTTCACAGAATTTGAAGGTAATGAAAAAAATCATAGGGTTCTTAAGAACAAGATAATAGATATGGGCGCAGGTTTAGAGAGACTATCGTGGATAACAAACGGAACCCCAACCAGCTACGATTGTACTTTTGAACCGATACTAAAAAGGATATACGAAACGTCTGGGATGGATAATTCATTTAACTCGAATAGAAAAAACAATTCTCAATCCAAAATCCTTTCAGATTACTTTAGTAGAATTTCAGCAAAGTTGGAATCGACCTCTGATATTTTGCAGGTAAAAAAACAAATAGCACAAGAATTAAGTATAGATTTTGAAAAATTACAAAAAATTGTAGTCCCGTACGAATCATTATATACGATTATAGATCACACAAGAACTCTAGTTTTTGCTATAAGCGATGGCTCATTACCTTCAAACGTTGGAGGTGGATACAATCTAAGAGTTATCCTTAGAAGAACACTTTCTCTATTGAAACAACTTGACATAGGGCTCAAAGTCGCAGATATAGTTGATATGCATTTGAACCAACTACAACCGTTATACCCAGAATTAATGGAGTACAGAAATGACATTCATGAAGTCTTGGATATCGAGGGCAAGAGATTTATTGAGACACAAGATAGAATTGTTACAATTTCAAATAAAATAAAAAAAGGGAAAACCAAATTGAATTTAGATGATTTGATCCGACTTTATGAATCCGATGGGGTTACTCCTGATTATCTTGTTGAAAACGGACTTCTCGAATCGGTTCCAGCAAATTTTTACACAAGACTCTCGGAATTACATTCAACCAGTCGGTCTGAAAAAGGAGATAAAAAAGAATTCAATTTTGATGATAATGTTGACATTGATAGTATCACAGGAACGAAGTTATTGTATTACGACGACCCAAGTATTTATTCTTTTGACGCAAAGATATTAAAAATAATTAACAAGAATTTAATTGTTTTAGACAAAACTTGTTTTTATCCAAGGGGTGGAGGGCAGGAACCTGATTTTGGCTATATTGGTTCTTACAAAGTTGATAACGTGGTAAAAATCAAAGACAAGGTCCTTCATCACTTGATTGGGGAATTTGAACAAAAAGAAGGAGATGTCATCAAATGTGTGATTGAGAAGGAGAGGAGACTAGCCATAACCAAAAACCATACTGCTACTCACATAATCAATCATGCATCTAAAAGTGTCCTAGGTTCATGGGTTTGGCAAAACTCTGCATACAAGGACGAAACATATGCCAGGTTGGATATTACACATCATTCCGCTTTATCCAGGGAAGAAATGCAGGAAATAGAAAGAAAAGCAAATGAAATAATTAGAAGGAATTTGCCAGTCATGATTAATTTTTACACCAGAGGAATAGCAGAACAAAACTACAGCTTTAGAATCTACCAAGGCGGTGTTGTTCCATCAAACGATGTAAGGATCGTTAACATTGGAGGATTAGATATCGAAGCTTGTGGAGGAACCCATGTTTTCAACACAGGCGAATTAGGTCTTATCAAAATAATAAAGACAGAGAGAATTCAGGATGGAGTTGTTAGAATAGAATTTGTTGCTGGGGAAAATGCACTAAAACGTGTTCAAGATCAGGACAACCAGATACAATATATTGTTAATAAGCTGGGCACTAATCGAGAAAAAATTTTAGAAACATTCTCAAAAAATATTGATGAATTAGATAAATCAAAGAAGAAAATTAAAAGCCTTTTAAGAAGAATTTCAATTGCATCTGTGGATCAAACAATAAAGGACTCCATTGTTCTCAAATCAGAATCAGATGAAAATAGATTTCTGAATTGTTATTTTAGAATAGACGAAGAATTTGATGATCAATTCCATCTTTTGGTTGGCCAAACTACAGTAGAACAAAATCCAGAACTTGTTTACATTTCAGTAATAATCATGGAAAACAAATCAGCAAAAGTCATTGTCTTTTGTGGAAAAAATGCAATAAAAATAATTAAAGCAAATGTATTGGCAAGCAATCTATCAAAGATGCTTGGTGGCTCTGGTGGAGGAACACCTAATTTTGGACAAGGCGGAGGAAATATGATAGAAAATCTCAAAGGTCTTGAGGATATAGTAAGAAAAAGTCTGATAGAAAAACTTGAAGACACAACTAAATAGATTAATCATTTAAAAAAAGAGATTAATTTACTCGCTTCTTTGCGGGTCAAGTTGAGGCATTTTTTAGATGTAGAAGAGGTAGTTCAAATCCGTTAAATATGAATCTAAAATAATCCAGGGCTCCTTTCATTTCACCATTAGTAATTTAACTTTGGTAAAAAAATAATTGTTACCAATAAATAACTAGGTAACTAATTTCTTTAAATCGTTTGGGTTATCAAGTCCACGTCTGATTTCCATTGCTATTCTTCTGCCAACACCGAAAGTTTCCCCATATTTATATTTTGTATAAGGCGTTGTGGTAGCTAGAATCGGATTTCCTGGGACTCTAAGGGATACATCATAGACTATTATGTCCAAGTCTACAGTAACAACACTTTGTAGCGAAAAGGGACCAACAATACCAGGAGGATATTCCTTTAATGTACACTGAACAAATTTTTCCCCCATTTTGAATACTTTATCCAAAAGAGATTCTCTAATACTGGCCGGTGTATGGCCGACTTCTATATTCTGCAGGTCAATTGCCATTTCAAGTTGATTTACGGCAGGTATTGAAGTAGTAAAGTCATGTATGTTCGTTTGTAGTCTTCGTTCAATGCCCAAAAAATCAACATCTCCATCGAGTGGTGAATAAAAATAATTAAAATTGAAATAAGTACCTATAAGGTATTGTTCTATGGTAGAGTTATCCTTCAAGTCTGATGCATTTATTAACCCTGCTTCGATTCGTTTCTCAGATTTTATTTTATAGTCTTGGTAAGACGTTACTATGAAAAATGCTCTCTCAAGTTTTCTTTTGGCTTCCTGAATCTTGACCAGAGAAGGGCCTTCAATCTCTTCTGGAGTTGTATATATTTTTGGCATAGAAATATGAGCTTTTCTTAGCAAGTCATATTGATTATTAGGAAGGTGTCTTTCCTCAGCCTTAAGAATATATCTGTTTCCAAATACAGGAATTTTTAGCGATTTTTCAATATTATCAATCCCTAAATAAACTACAAATGATCTGTGTGGAACCAAAATCGTGTTCAAGCCAAGTAATTTGTTTTGATTTTCTGTATACATTAAATCAGAAAAATTATCTAAAACTAATATTTCATCAGCCAGTCGACTAAACTTTTGATATGGTAACTCCCTGCCTTTTTGGCATATGCATATGGTTCTAAACCCCTCATCTTTGGCACCATCCATTATTTCTAAAGCAGAGTGGCTTCCGATAACCCCCAAAGTAATATTATCCAAATCATATTTGTCTATTAGATTACCTACATCCATTTTTTAAATTCTCATTCCGGGACGTTATAGTTGAACTTTTTTCATATTTTAGTTCTTACTTGTAAATTTATTTTGGTGTACCTTGTTTCTTTAGCTCTTCATCAATGGCGTTTTTTAAATCTTGATCATCTTTATTTGAGTAATCAACACCCAATGTCTCTGCTATCGATTCCAGTTTTTCTCTGTCAATAGATTGTTGTCCTTTTTCCTGATTGGATGTTTCGTTTGCAAGGGACTTTTTTGCCTCTACTCTGGCCTTCTGAAATTCACTGGTTGCTCTACCCATTGATCTAGCTAATTCTGGAATTTTTTTGGCACCAAAAAATATGACAACGATAACTAAAATTATTATTATCCATTCCATTCCGTTTATGAATGCCATAAAAATTAATTTGCAATCCCCATTAATAAACAAATATTCAAAATCTCCTCCAGAATATTTAGCTTTAAGAATGCACAGGTTTTAATACTGTCCAAAATGTAAATAAGGTTCTTAAATAAATTGAATCATACTATGAGGTACAACGAAGCAGCATTTATCGGACAGCAACGTTCAAGAGCCGCCCAAATGAAATTATTTGATTACGCAGGATTTGCTATGTTAACTTATACAATAAAAAAAAGCCCCAAAGATGACGGCTTTCTGCCTGTTGGAGAAGATTTGTTCGTTAGTAAGGCGATTTATGATAACAACATAATCATATATCTTACAGACGAAGAAGGATATGCCAAGGCACAAACCAAACCCATGGGTATCACCGAGGGCGAAAAGATATTAGATAAGATTTCATCAGACGGAATGAAATTTTTTGAAGGAGATTTAAAAACTATATAATAATTTCTGTCCCCATTTTGACATTTTCAAGTATCAATTTTTCAATGTTGTTTATGGTTGATTTGAATACTACTGTTGGTAAATTGGATCTTTCTATCACTTTTAAGCTTATCAGATCCATCAAGTCATATGTACCTGCCATAGATTTTTCTGATTTTAAAATGTTAACACAATCTTGGACTTTTATCTTGTCGTATTTATTGGCTTCTGGATTTGTTCTAGGATCAGAATCATATATTCCATCAACATCTGTAGCGTTGTAAAACTTTGTTGCACCTACACGTTCGGCTATCAGAGCTGAAGTTGCGTTCGTGCTCTGACCAGGATAAATCCCACCTGTTACTATAACTAAACCGGATAAGAGAGCTACAGAGATTTCTTCTAGATTCTTAGGCGGTAGGGGATAACAATATCCTGCCAGACCTGAGATCAAAAGTCTCGCATTCAAATGTGAGACCTGGATTCCAATCAAATCAAGTCCGGATTCATCCATTCCCAAGCTTCGTGATAAATTAATATAAAATCTCGCTATCTTTCCCCCACCGGTAATAATGAGTGGTTGATAAACTTGGCTTAATTTTTTTATCAACTGTACATAGTCATTTAATTGAGAAGAGGTTGTGTCAAAATTAAATAAACTCCCACTTAATTTTATCACTATCCTTGGTTTATCCATAGAATTTCATTTGGCAAGTGATTATAAAAATCGTTAGAAATTTTGGTTTTCAGAATCTTCAAGTATAGATTCAAAGTATTTCCTTTTTTCTGGGGTGGTATATACTCTCATCATATCAAGATATCCAGTGATGACATTAATCAAAGGTAATTGATCAAAAGACTTTTCATATTCTGCCTGCTCACTTATTATCATGATGGAAGTAACCTCTTCCTTCTTTGGTGCCAATGGGATCGAAGGAGCTCTGGAAATATCCAAAAAAACTGGTTCCCCATAATTTTGATTTTGTCCAATAAGCCTTTTTACTATAGAGATTTGTTTTTCAAAATCAATAGTCCTACTAAGAAGGCTTCTCGATTGTATATTGTTACGCTCATCTTCGTATCTCTGATTAGTCAACGAAAAATATTCATAAATGCATTTTAGTAAATTTCGTCTTTTGTAGTCTCTTGCAAGCTTCACAGCAAAAGTATCCATAGTTTGTGAATTTGATGGTCGAAAATTGCACAATAATTCTAGGATCATCTCGTCATGCAAATTAAAAAAATCCTCAAGGGAATCAAAATCAGTCAAGTGCAGAGACTTGTTGAGATGTTTCATCGAATGTAAGATCATGACTTCGCCGGACCTAACTGTTTTGTGAAAATACACTGATTTGAACATTTGATATCTTGATATCAGCATTGACTCGTATGAATATAATGCGGATTTGTTTATCCCCAATACTTTTGAAGACGCAACTTCCAGAGAATTAATAATTCTAAAATAATCTATTTTTCCATATTCAGTACCGGAAAAATAACTATCCCGTGGTAAGTAATCCATCAAATCTACAGATAAACCGCCAGAAATAACTTCATTTAAAAAGCCTGAATTATGTTTTCCAAAGCTTAAGGAAGATATAGTAGCAGGATTATATCCATTTTGTATAATAATATCAGATATCTTGGTTTCCAAGATAATCCTCTCTCCGAGGTTTTCGTGAGAGCTGTTTTTAGAATCTTTAAGAATTTCCTCAAATAAATGAGAATATGGACCGTGTCCTACATCATGTAAAAGGGCTGCCAACCTTAGCTGCTGGATTAAATCGTTATCTGTAAAGTATCCCTTATCATATAACGTTTGACCGGCCATCCCAGCTAGGAACATTGAACCAAGGGAATGCTCGAATCTGGAATGAAGTGCACCAGGATAAACAAGATGCGCACCAGCTAACTGACGAATTCTCCGGAGTCTTTGAAAAATATGGGTATCTATTATCTCTTTTTCTACCTGGGTAAATTTTATGTTTTTATGTATTGGATCAGTAATTTCTCCTACGTATTTTAGAGCCATATTTGTTCTCCACTCTCTTTATCCATGTTTTAAAAAATGCTATTGTTCTCCTACTATGTTAAGGATTGATTTAAAAATAATATCCTTAGAATTATCCGATTGTAAAACATTCCAATTAAATACTTTGGCCAGTTCTAGATAATTAGTTCTTACTTTTTCTAAGAACTCATGATTTTTCTCAAAATCGTCTAGGACAAAATTATTTGCAATACTTCGTAAATATGAAACACGAGGGCTCACATCTAGAACTATAGTAACGTCTTCTTTTGGCATGCCTTTATCTAGGATAGACAACCATTCGAAGTTTAAGCCGCTGGCAAGGCCATATACTAAATTGGATTGATAGTATCTGTTTAAGATAATTGTTTTTCCAGACCTTAAGGCGTTTAGAATATTTTCTTTTTTCTCCCATCGATTTGCTGAAAGAAGTATGTGCTTAGTTTCAGCATTGTATTGGACTTTGCCATCTAAGAAGGATCGTATTTCTTTTCCTATTTTGGTAGAGTAATCTGGAAAGCTAAATAATTCTGTTAGACCGGGATATCTATCATTGAAGTAATCTTGTAGCAAATGAGCTTGAGTTGTTTTGCCTGATTTGTCAAGGCCTTCTAAAACAATGATTTTTCCCACGTGTTCCATGATTATATTTTTTCCCTAGACTTTATCATACGTAATAAGGGAAAAAGTTTTAATTTATAAATCCTTTAGATTAAACTACAGCATTGAAACTTGGATTTATCAAACCTGTGCTCATTCTTGCTAGTATTTTTGTATTGATATACTTTGCATTTGCCGCTGGATTAATAAATGCAATCATAGAAGGCCATGATTACAATCAGGCTGTTTTTCTACCTTCTCGAGCAGTACAAAACAACTATGAGACGATGATAGGCATTACTTTGTTGGTATTCGGATTTGTTGGTGCCCTGATAGCTGTCAAAGCATTTAATGTAGAAAAATTATATGAAAAATATGCCCTATTGGGTTCAGGCTTTTTGATAATGATGGTATCTTTAATTTTCATGTACAAGATAATGGAATTAAAGGCCTAAAGAAACCGAGTTAAAATCTGCTGAAGGTTTTTTGATCATTTTCCGAGTATGCGGAAAATTAGGAAAATCAGGCGAGGTTTTGTAAGCGGAACTAGGAGTTTTCTTTAAGATAGTAATAAACAAGTCATCCTTATCTTGAAAATATTCAAGTAAAGAAACTAAATTTGAAATCCTTCTGAAATGATTATTTTCGTGGTATGGAAATGCATCATCTGAAATAGTTTCAGATATTAATCGATCGATGCTACTTTGTGACTGATAGGATGTGATTATTACTGGTATTTCCTTATTAGGATGACACTCAAATAGTATTTTTATCAAGTTTAAGCTCTTATATCCTGCGTCTTTTGCAGGAGCATGATGCAACCTAGCGATGCGGTGGGGGGCCTTCATATTTTTGTCATTGTTGGTAATCTCATTAATCCCATAAAAGCTAAAGTAATCTAACAACCCATTTAGTGAATCTATTACTATGAGTGAATTGCATTTATCATATTCAATAACCTTGTCGACCATCGCACTGTGGGTAATTTGATAAGGAAGAAATATCTCAATATCACGATAAGGATCACACTTTGAACATAATGCCTGATTATTTTTTAGCGAGGTCAATTGAGTGTCAAAATCCATTATCAAAATATTCCAACCCCTAAATTCAGTGATTAATTTCTCAATTAAGGTTATTTTAGCATTAATATCATAATAATACATTAAATTTATTCCACTTGAGATTATGGGATATAGAAATGAAGGTAGTATTTCAGCTCACCTTAAATAATAATGCCTAATCTGATATATATTGAGTAACCAAGGAAATATGACTATTTTTGATAAAGAAATGTTAGACAGTATCAACTCAGATTTTTATATAACCAAAAGAAGAATCTATTTGAATAATGGTTCGATTAGCCCTCTCCCCATTTCTTCCATTAAATCAATGACAGATTTTAATATACGATATTCCGAAGTTGGTCCAGATTCTAAAGAGTTTGCAGATTATATGGACGAACTTAAATTGGAGACTCGAAAACGGGTTGCAGATCTACTAAATGGGCGCGAGGATGAAGTTATTTTCACCCAAAGTACCACAGAAGGAATCAACATGATTGCTAATGGACTGGCTTGGAAAGGTAATGATAGATTATTAATTAGGAATTCGTTAAACGAGCACTTTTCAAATTATTTGCCTTGGATAAGACTCTCTGCAGAAAAAAACCTACAAGTCAGGAGTTTCCCAGAAGAAAAGGTCGAGAGTTATGGAAATTCACTGATTGAGAAATTTGCCAGTATTTATAATAAAGAGACTTTTAAATTGGTTTCTACAAGCCATGTAATTTATAATGATGGATCAATCACTCCAGTTGACAAAATTGGAAACATTATAAAAAAAAGGAACAAAGATACTCTATTTTCCATTGATGGAGCTCAAAGTGTTGGTGCCATGATAACCGACGTAAGGAAAATGAAATGCGATTTTCTAACTTTTCCTGGCTTTAAGTGGCTGTGTGGGCCTTTAGGAGTTGGAATACTCTATGTCAAAAAGCAGGTGATGGAAGATTTGAATCCTGTGTCCATAGGATCAGGAACTGCAGAGCTTGTATTTCCTAAAAATAAGAACTCAAAGGCAAATAAGAGCAAGAACTCAATGGAATCCACTAAATACCACAAGTATCCAGAAAAGTATCATGCTAATTTTAGGAACTTCCCCGGGTTGGCAGGACTTGAAGCCTCACTGCGATATCTGCTAAGAGTGGGAATACAAAATATTTTCCAACGCAACAAATATCTTGCTTCAATATTGAGGCAGGAATTAATGAAAATCAATGATTTAGTATTGCATGAAGCAACCCAGGAAGAATTCAGATCATCACTTGTTTCATTTTCTTTTAGAAAACAAAATAATGCCAGAATCCAAAAATTAAATGCCAGGTTACAGTTGGAAGGGGTGATTTTGGCAGAAAGGGAAATAGGTACAAGAAAAATCTTGAGAGCATCACCACATTTTTACAATTCCGAAGATGAAATGGTAAGGACAGCCAACTCAATAAGATCATTGATAAAAGTTATAGATTAGAATAAGCAGGAGGAATAGAAGGTAGAAACTCTTACTATCATCGTTACAACTATTACTTTAGCTCGCTCATATCAATACTCTATTATCTACTATCCAATTTAGATAAATTATTTGAAAAATAATATTATAGGACTAGGGATCAATTAAGTAACAGAAAATCATTAAGCTAGTTGCAATGTTGGTATGGATGGTTGGTTGGACGGATATGGAGTCATTCATATCGCTATTGTGAAAAATTATTACCGGTTCATGATTATGTCTCAAAAAAGATACTGAAGTCACTATGAGAGTTGACCAATAATTCTGATTATCACGATACTCAATACCCTTATTGCAAAAACGTTGAATTTGTAAATTTATTGTTTTGATAAATTGGCCTGGGGTAATGTTGGAAACTAAGATAATAACTCAAATTCTCTAGAATGTTCAATAGTCCTTTGTATTTTAAATTTAGATACAATATACCATAAACAAGATTTATCTAAATTCCTAATTTCATAATTGAACCGTTTGATTTTAGATTAATATGATGTACTTTTTTATCCTGATTTGTTAGTAAGTTAGATTTACCTACATTATCAGATTCATGAAAAAAACAATATTGGAGTTGAAAAAATAGATAGTCATCACCCTGATATTATCTCAAATTAAGGGAACGATCTTAAGTTACCACTTTTTTTCTATCAAGTTATCAAATAGAAAAGGGATATAGAAAACGATATTCAAATCAACGTGATTGCCCTTCAATAACTATCATAGTCAAAGTAGAGCGAACCTTATCTATTTTTCGGATTCGCCATGTAATAATTTCCCTCAATTTATCCATATTATCAGATGATATTCTTACTATAATATCATAGACTCCAAACACTCCGTTTACTTCATTAACTTCTGGAACCTCCTTTATTTTCTTAATAATCTCGGCTTCGGAACCTAGATCACAATTTAACAATACATAAGCAGTCGGCATACCTATTAAAAGATGGATAAAGTATTAAATCTTTATTAACCAACAATTGCGAAAAATATCAAGACACTAATTCCATTAAACTCATATTTCTTCGCTCAGACATTTTTGATTGCAAATAATTAATATACCCATGCCAAAAAAGAATGGTAAAGCGGGGGTCGCCTAGCCTGGTAGGGCGTGGGATTGCTAATCCCATGTTCGCAAGAACTCGTGGGTTCGAATCCCACTCCCCGCGCCATAATCATGGATTCATACAATGGCTTTATTAGTTCAGCAAATGACAAAGGTAATGTTAAAGATTTGCAAGATGCAGCTAACATACAGATATGAAATCCCTTATCAAATTTAAGAATAGACAGATTGAAAAAATCTATTGACATGATTTGCAAATGTCAAAAACCATTTGTCAAAAAGTCTCAAGAAGCTTCTAGAATATTTAGTAGAGAATATTGATACTATAGGCAATTTTATCTTGAGTATTTAAATCATTTAATGGTTTTACTGTGTAGCTGACGTTCCTTTGATTAGTGTATGAATACGGTTAGAATTTATTCTTTGAATGTTACTTCAATTATGCCTTTATGTATCTTCACTTCAAAAAGTTTCATGGTTATAGTAGCTGCAGGTAAAGGAATAACATTCACAATATAACCTGTTGCGCCTAAAAGTTTAATGGCTAGATAGTCGCCATATCGATTTACATTAAAATTGTCTTTGTCTGTGAATGGGGCCTTTACCTTCAAAATTAATATCGAACCATCTTTTACGAATTCAAAAACCTTATCCGAATAAAAGACTCTTGATGGATCTTCATTATTAAAAATTGCCTCTGCATTCTCCCTTAACATCTCGATTCCTTTTAGTTCTTTCTCATAAAATCTTTCTTCTATAATATGCAATGGATAAAAACTGGTTTTTGCCTCTTCAATTTTTGTACTTTGATACTCTACCCACTTTGTAAAATAGCTATTATGGACTTCACGGGGAAATATTTTATTAATTATTAACGCATCAACATTAATGCCATAAAGGTTTGCAGACATAAGAGCTCTTTTTGCATTCTCGATACTAAATGTATCTGGGTTAATTATTAGTCTCAAACTTGTAATTTTGGGATCAATTATTGTTTTTGATAAGAGTTCAAGTCGCTTTAGTAAATTCATCTCAATTTGAATTACATCAGTAGGAATCGGTGCAAAAGAAGAAAAAGGTTGAAACATTTTTACAAATCCACTAAAAACTCCTGAAAACCCGGAGAGCTTTTCTCCAATATTTCCAGCAAGTTTGGGAAAATACAAATATCTCAAAGCTTCTCCAGAAGCTGGCATATCCATAATTATACAATCAAAGTCTTGATGACGTATAAATTCTTCAATTTTTAACAATGAAAATAGTTGAGTCATTCCAGGAAGCATTGCAATCTCATAGGATAATGTTTCATCTAATCCTCTTCTAGAGAATATCGATGCAACATAGGACAAAATAGAACCATAATTTTCTGCTAATTCAAGTACTGGGTCTATTTGTAATGCATAAAGATTATCCAATACCTTGACAGGCTTATTTCCTACGACGGATGTCATAAATGCATCTTTTAAAGTATGCGCAGGATCGGATGATATTATCAAAGTTTTATTATTTAGATCCGCAAGTTTTATAGCAGTAGAACATGAATTAACTGTCTTTCCCGTTCCACCCTTTCCGGTATAAATTATTAATCTCACAATCTATTTATTTTCAAAATGCTTTAAAAGTGTGCTCAAGGAAGTAAGATTCAGCGTATTTGGAAACATTTTACCTATTGGATAAAGTGTATCAAAAAACCTGCACATTGACAAATAATTAATAGAATAATTCGCTTTAAACTTTATCACACATATTCATTTATGTGATATTCACCTGACAATAAGGTTTCTTTATCAAGTAAATGTTTAATTTATTTTGAAAGCATTGTAATTAAAGTCTACAGGATCGTAATTAAGTCCCTTACTTATATTAATCAATACCCATTGTATGTTACCATTAAATGCGACTATATTGTATGCTTCATATGTAAAGAATCATTGTTAAATGCTTTTTCAAAAACACTTCTATTCTATAATCACATTTGTATTGGTTTCAGCCTTATCCAACCAATCATCTTTGAGGTGCGGATCAAGAATTTTACCTACAACATTCGCAGGAGAATACGCCAATATCTTGCCATCTTTACTTATGGGTGTTGGACCTAAGAATAAACATATGGCTTTCCCTTCAGGCCAATACGCTACTACATCAATCGTCGGATTGGGTATTACCGCCTTAAAACCATTTTATTTTATAAATAAATTACAACATATATAGAATATATTTGGGTAATTACGGATAGTTTTGTGTATAAAGAGACACACTTCACCTCTTTTAAGAAATTTCAAATATCTAATTCGCCAATGTCACTTCATCGCTATATTATGTACCAACTTAATGTTTAAAGGTAAACTAGAAGAAATCCTTAACTATATGGCTAAGATGACTTAATAGATAATGGTATATTCACGGATTGGCTAATGAGTATGAAGGAGTTTGTGATAAACAAATAATTATTAAATTAACAGAGCCTATATATCACATGGATTCTAATCCCAAACCTCGCCTGGTTTGAGGAAATAAAATATAATCACACTTTCGATTCTCTTGATATTTACTAACTTTGAAGAATTATCAAGTTTTGGACATTTTGTTATTGAACAAAATGTCGATCAAAATACTAACACTTGACAAGTGTTTCAAGCTCATAGGAGTGATTGATTCTTACATAATTAGCATATTCAAATGATTACCAAAAAATCAGCATAAATTCTACGGAATTCAAACCAATGTTGTTATTTATAAATAAAGAGATAACTTGCCGACAAAATGTTAAAGACGGCTTATTACGCAAGAAATCTGTTGGATTACGGATGAGGCACACCAATCATGTTTAGAGTTGCACCTGGGGCTGTTATTACTGTTATAAATACTGTTACTCTGGCTCCAAAAGCATTTGAGATGGTAATAGTTTCCCCTGTATCAGCACCAATACATCCCAAGTCCATGCCGGTTTGCGCAGGTACGTCAAGAACCAATCCATCTACCGTATGTCCAGCTTTTCCTCCGCACTGAAACTGGGTAGCAGGAGTAATTATTTGAATACCCCCATGAAAAACTTCAACATTTCTGGCCCAAATGCAAGTCTGAAAACCTGAGATACTTGACACATGAACACTTTGTTCCCAATCCCCAACGCTAAAATAGCCGCGGACTATTTTGTCCCCAAGAGACAGAAAATTCCTATATACCGAGGATGACACTATCGAATCATTTGTTTTATTTTCACTTAGGATGGTTTCGTTAGATGAGGATATACCATCACGTGGTTCGATGTTGGTTCCAAACAACTGTAGCAAATTCGCCTGATTTACCACTTTTGTAGAATTATCTGTAGATAAAGCCACGGAATTTGTTACATTTGTTAAACTTAGAAAAGAGATTTAGTACTTGGTAATATGTGTCAGCGACAGAATCGTTAAGAAGGGATCATACTCTAATTGAATAAATGATAAATGCGTTAAAGACTATTTCGTTATTGTTAAAGAATGCAAAACAAATACCCGCCCAATCATTCTAGGGATTACATGATACTTTTCTAATTGCTCCTTCTTTGAATATCATGCCAGAATCAACAAGAGAAGACAAAGAATACAAGGGTCTTGATCCTTGGAGGGTGTCTGACACCTGGTTTTCCAGCTATGACAAACCATTAGACAAGTTAAAATTCTTTCTGTGTTATGCTATTTTGGTCCCATCAGGTCACAATACTCAACCATGGACATTTAGAATATCCGATGATAGTATTATCGAAATGTACGCTGACAGAACAAGAGCATTGCCTGTGGTAGACCCTGACGATAGAGAATTGACCATTAGTTGCGGCTCTGCCTTGTTTAATATGCAGTTGGCAATATCATAATTTGGCTACAGATTTGAAACATCCTTGTTACCACAAGAAGAAGAGGGTGACCATGATTTGTTGGCTAAGTTAGGGCAATAGACATCAATCAAAAACCAGAGAAAAGTAAGGATGAAGGACTGAAAAGATTGTTTAACTCGATTACGATGAGAAGAACAAACAGATTTGGATTTGACGGTGATAAGGAAATCTCAAAAGAGATTCTCTCCAACCTTCAATCTATCGATCAAAAATATGAGGATGTCTGGTTTCATATCGAGAAGAACATGGAGGATAAAGAGCAACTTGCTAAACTGATTACTGAAGGAGATAGGATTCAAATGTCAGACAAAAAGTTTAGGAGAGAATTGGCTTTGTGGGTTCACACAAATAGGAGTCATCTCAGGGATGGGATACCCGGTTATGCGTTTGGATTTGGTGATATCATGTCTTTAGTCGGCCCGTTTATAATACGAACATTTGACTTTGGTAAAGGACAAGCAGCCAAGGACAAGGAACTTGCTATAGGTTCTCCAGCTCTGTTAGTAATAGGTACAAGCGCAGATGACACGCTTTCATGGCTGAATGCGGGTCTATAATTATCGAACATACTTCTGTACCTAAGGTCTGAAAATATATGGTGTTCTTACTTAAACCAATCTATTGAAGTTCCCCATTTGAGAAAAAGGCTTAACAGTTTACTACCTGGTCATAGTGACCCAAATTCGCAATTACTACTACGAATAGGCTATTCTGATAGAGAAGTATTGCCAACGCCAAGAAGATCAATCGAACAAGTTATACTTAGTGGAGAACGCAATGTTCACTCGTAAGATTCTTCAAGAAGAAAATCTTGATATTAGTAATACTAATACATTCTGTTGCAACTGATACATACTTCGTTATAATTGGTTTTAGTGATCTGATTTTTAACCAACAAATAGAGAGAGAGGTCAACACACTTTATTCTGCATTAAAAGACGTCTCAACCAAAACTTTTTCATTGGAACAAATAAAGAACCCTCGAGAACCTGTTCAGAGATACTTTACATTTTCCTTGGAGAAGGACCAACAGTATGTCAGCTATATTAAACTTAAGTATACAGAGGAGTTTCATCAAGACGAAAATCAAAAATGGATGCCAGTAGAAGGAGAAGAATACCTTACCACCAAGAGGCCAGGTTTCATTTGGATTGGGAAAATATCGTTATTACCTTTAGTATTGATTAACGGCATTGACAAGTATTAAGAGGAAAAGGGCACATTCCAAATAAAGATACTTTCTAATTTTACAATACCTGATGCTCCACGAGGAAAGGAATGGGATGAGAGTGACCTAATGAGATGGCTTGCAGAAGAAGCCTTGTTTCCGACTATGTTATTGCCAAGCAGTTATATACATTAGCAACCAGGGGATTCTGTTTCTGAAATTTTCAGATCCAGACTGCAAGAAAGAATATTTTATACCTTTTTCTAAAATATCAAAATCTAAAATTGTGTCTAAGTATACCGAATTGGTAGGTCGATATAAGTCAATTTATCAGAAAATTTGGATTGATCCAGCATAAAGCACCCTTTTTTTACATTTATTTGTTAAAGGGCTGTCTTAAGATATTATTTTAAGAAACACAGTTAATTACACATATTAAAGATCTTCAATTCTAAAGGAGACCAAGGAAGTGATACGGTAAATAAAAGAAAATCTACTGAAGTGGAAGAATAAAACGGAGATAGTTAATAGAATCCTAAGCGAAAATTGAACTATATATTTTTAAAACTAGGTAATTAATCATATTTAATAGTGAATCTTTATGTTGGATGCTCTGGATGGACGTATTCTGGATGGAAGGGTACATTTTATCCCAAGAACCTTGAGAATTGGCGGAGACTATCATATTATTCAAGGTTTTTTAATTTTATAGAAGTTGATTCAACTTTTTATTATGTTCCTTCAAGATATATCATCCAAGGGTGGAAAAACAAAACTCCCTATGATTTTAAATTCACATTTAAGTTTCCACAGGTAATAACACATGTAAACAAGCTTGAAAGAGTCCTCAAATACCTTGCATACTTTTTTTATGTATTGGAACCAATATTAGATAAAACACTGATGCTTCTGATTCAGCTTCCGTCGTACATGTCAGCAAAGGTAGGTTTGGAATCACTAGCTCCCTTTTTAGATAAATTAGATAAGAGATACAGATACGCTTTGGAGGTACGAGAATCCTCATGGTTTGATGCCAGTGTATATGATTTTCTGAATGAAAATGATATTACATTAGTCTGGCGAGTGAGAGTAGATTTAAAAACTCCAACCTTTGTAACAACCGACACTGTTTATCTAAGATTCATTGGCGATAGAATTGCTGACCAGAGGAACTTTGGATTGAACATAAAAGACAAGGAAGACGAACTGAGAGAGTATGTTATACACATCAAAGATGCAGTAAAAGCCAATAATATTAATGACGTCATCGTTACTTTCAATAACAATTACGCAGGATTTAGTCCTCAGTTAGCTAATGATTTTCTGAGATTGATGTATGAACCTCGGGAACCGGTTGGTTAATGTATAAAACAAGAAAGTTCATCAACAACTTCATCATTATTCCTTACTTCTCACACTCTCTTTGGTTAAACGCTAATCCAAGTGGAATATAATATTCGAAAACTGAATTTATGATATACATTCCTCTTTAAATTACTTGTTATTCATTACTTTCATGTTTGTTAGGTGATTGTTGTCGATGAGGAAGACGTTGCTGTTTTAAAATCGCCATCCTTGTTACCTATTTTGAGTTTATTACATTTGTATTTTATCTAATTAATTGCCTTCGTTTTTGTGGATTTAAATAAATAGTCTAGGATGCTATTTAGATGACAATTGATTTAGAAATTGATCATATAGAGCCTAGAAAAACTAAATAAAAAACATTTATTCATGATTAAAATTCATTTTTCAAATGATTAGAATTGAGTTGTAACGGAATCTGTACAAGATACAAGGAGAAAAGGAATCACCTTGTTACATCCCGGTATAAAGAAGGACAGAAAAGATGTCGTGTCTGCGAAATTTTTATTAAATGGGACGAAAATTCCTATTGTCCGTGCTGTAACTATAAATTAAGAACGAGGTCCTTTCGAGGCTAGGCAATGAGGAAGAAATATAGAGAATTAACTATAACACGATATTAATCATTTTGAGATTTTTTCAGCTATTATTCTATTAACTTAATTAGTATATTGAACCAATGAAATTCTTTTAACATCCTTAGATGGTTTGAGAGGAGTCATAATTCCAGATGATGTATACATATTTGGAGACACATTCAGAATTGTTGACTCATGATCATTTTTGGTGCTTTTTTTAGATGCATTTCTACTCGCACCAAATCCGCTCAATAGGTTTATCGAATAATCTAGTGCCTTCAGTGAATGTTCAGAACCGTCAACCAATGCCAACAGTCTCATATGTTATGAATCCGGATACCTGTTTACGTCCTTGTTCTCGGAAGCTTCTTTCGATATTACTTTTCCAAATAATATTGAATTGAGAATTCCCGGTACTCGTGACGAACCTAGAATGTAGTTGTTTGGTTGGTGATTAAACCTTTAGTAGAAATTTTGTTATCGAAAAATTTTGGGAGCCTTGACATTTCAGCAAAGCGCGATACAGCATTCGGTAATAATTTTCATATCAATTCGGGTTGGATGAACCTTTTTCCTTCAATTACTACGACTTGAAGTAAGAAGCATCTAAACGATAAGATTTAAACTCGGTCCACTCCATATCGAGGACTAAATTATTGTTAAATTCCCTGGCTATTGATATCGGTACGTCAAATCTTTGATCATAATCCCCAAATATCGTTATCTGAGTATCTGTTTTGCCCATCATAAAATCCACAAAGTCTTCATTCAATAAACTTACTTTTTTATTAAAAAGAGAACTAGGAAATCTATCTATAGCAGATTCGGTTGTTTCGTTGTTAAATATTTCCTCTTCATTACTTAAATTTGTAGATACCAAAATATCATTTCTATCTAACAAGTACCTTCTTAATTCGTTATTGCCGGTTATTTGCATTATTTAGTTATCAATTACGTTTTGAATTTTTGAAGTGATCTCAGACATTTTATTACTTATTAAAGTAGCCAATTGTTTATTTTTCATTTTGCTTGGCTGCAATAGCCTTATGGAGAGAATGTAAAGACATCATTATAGGATTAGAATTTTTTTCGCTAGTCATATCATATATATACATTTAGTATCTATTTAGGGCGCTGTTAACTTAGGCGTCTGGCACCTCCTTGTTGTGTATTTTTACAAATAGATTCAACCAGTTTTTGACATGATCTAGTTTACACTTCTCTTTACTACATGGAAAGTAATCGTCAAATCCTTCAGTTCGATCCTTGATGTACTGCATAGTTCTTTCAATCAGACTTTTCTCAAACGAAGAATTGATATGGTGTTTTAGTTTTAGGAATCTACAAGCCATTGGGTACCAGGTTCCACCGTCTGTTGATACGACATGTTTTCCGTGAATCTTGATCAGACCTGAAATAAATCTCTCTGCGATAAGCATGTTCCTCTCCTTGGATTTATTAGCTAAGAAAGAGTGCGAGAATTTGCCTATTTTCTGGTTCGATTGCTGCCCATAACCAAGAGTATTCTGAGCCGACTTTTATTAATGTCTCATCAATGAGGTATTCTGATATTTTTGTTCTTCTTGTTGAAACCTTTCGAGGTTTATACCTTTGAATCCAATTCCAAATTGCAACGTGACTTCTATTGATAATATGTAAAAAGGACAATGCCTTGGCAGTATTTCTAAGCGATAAGCCAAGAAAGTACAAATACAGACCATAGTAAATATGCTCTGAAGATGTTTTATTTCTTTTACTTAACATAACAGAAATAGAGCGTCTTTAAGCTAAAGATTTATCGTTAAGTTAACAGGGCCATTATAGCTAGGAGAAAAGATAAATAGCCTCGGAAATTCATGCATATCTTCTACGCTGTTTTATTATCTTTCTTCATGTATAGATTATTAAGCCAATAAAATACTCTGACTAATTAATAATATATTCTGATTCAACACATTTAGATACATGTCCACAGCTAGGACAACTTTCAAGATTTGAAAAATTCTTACCGAAATTGTGATCACCTAATCGGTAGATATTTGAAATATGGTTAAAATCACATAGTTGACATTTTATTCTTAGAGTCATGGTATTTTATGCAAGTGCATAGTATTTTAGTCTTTTATATTAAAACTGGAATATGGAAATAACATTAAATATTACATGTTATCAATGACCGGCACATGATATGAAATTCTGAAATTAAACTAATCTTAATGGCCCAGGTTAGAGTAACGAGAAGGAATGTGAGTTATAGAAAGATAGAGTTTATCTTTAATATTTGTAATTAACCAATTCGACTGAATCATTATAATGATTTGAGAATTAGTCTATTTTGGATACTGAAAAACCTAATCTGTCCAACATTAAAAAGTTTGAAGAAAATAGATATCAATTCATTTTATACAAAAGATGATTGTTGACAAGTTGATCAGATTTCAGCTTTATATTCAAAAACGTAATCTACTAACGTTTTTGCAACCTTTTTATCGATTGTTATGGCGTTATTATTTAAGGATATCAAACCATTTGAATTTAGCCCTCAATATAACTTTTAAAACTATTAAATTCTAATCTACCATCTTTACCAAAGATTTCATGATACAATGCACCTATCGACAACCCATATTCTTTAATACTCCTATCATGGTAAGAATATAATTGAATACAAACTCTCAGTATTTCAGTTTTATTTGGCAGTGGTAACTTTTCTTTATTACCTTTAATCATACATTCTTTCCTTATACTAACTGTCTAATTATGTATCTCCCATGTTATTCATAGACAATTAGCAATTCGATAAAAGATCACAAAAACTGATACTAACGTAAATTTCAAGAGAATTACAATTTTCGTAGGACCTAACAATTCAGGAAAAGGCGTTTTACTAAAGGAAATTGAGGAGGACTTTAACATACAAGATCCTTAAATCCTTGTTTCAAAATTTTCGAAAACTTAGAGATTTCGATTTCTCAAGATGTTGATGGGTATGAGAAATTTGTGAAAGATATTCTTAAATTTAAGATAAACAAATAAGAAAATTCATGGTTGATGAATTCTGATTTTTTGATAAATGAATGAAATTAGCAATCATTATTGTTGAGTTGCCATCTGAGAATGTTGTAATTCTTGGAACGATTTTTGTTTTGGTATAAAGGATTCTATTCCAGATACCACAACAGAATAAGGACCATTGAGTTCTATGCTTCCTTCACCAACATATTTAAGTGCCAAATCTGAAATCGGATCTCCGAATCCAAATTGACCGTGAAATACACACATTGATGATGATGAAATATTCTGAATATATCCTAATGGTACACTAAATAGGTCAGGAGCCCTACCGGACAGAATCTGAAATAATGGTTTAGATGGATTTTCTTCATTACAAGGGAAAGTCACTGCTACATGGCCTTTACTTGCAAATGGTGTAGAATCATAGAATAATAAAAATTGATTTTGACTAAAATTCATTCCATTAAGCAAAACGGGTTGGACCGATTTACCGACATCAGTTTGATAGATATAATTAGTACCCGTAGCGATTTGGTTATATCGTTCAGAATCTAATTCTAAAGATTGATCGAATGGATTTTTTGAACCAATAAATACAACGTTGTATGTTAACACTGATGCTATATACACGAGAATTACAAAGCAAGATATAATTAAAGGAGTTTGAACATTTGCCATATGTAATAAAGGCTAAAATATATACTAATAAATCTTTAGAAAAACTATATCTATTGCTATATCTATTATTGCTAAATTTGAAAAACTTTCAAATAAAAACAAACAATTTGTTATAAAAAAGCCATTTTGTGCTCTGTTGCATAATTCCTTATTCTCGGACTATTGCAGTACACATTGTACGGCTCTTCACATAAGGAATTCTACTAGATTGAAGAAGCTCTATTTCATATGGGTTTAGTAAACAAAACAGAACACCTTTGGAGTACATTGGCTGTGGTTTGTACCTGTATTTTTCAGGTTGATCATTAAGAAGTACATCGCAGAGACTTTCTTGTTTTATCAATCGAAACCATGTTTCGGCCTGGAATTGGATTCAAAAGGACAGACCTCAAAAGATATCAGCACGAAGGAGAATGATATCAGATTACATTGTGCATGAGATGTTAATCAAGGTTGGGTCAGAATACGTATGGCTCTGGGTTGCGAGTGAACCAAACAACAGGCAGATTCTCGCACTTTTCTAACTAATAAATCCAAGGAAAGAAACATGTTTGCCGCAGAACATTTTCTCTCAAACATCGTTAGAGGCTATGGAAAGTATCCAGTCTCAACAGATGGTGACACATGGTACCCAATGGCCTGTAGATTTCTTAGATTAAAGTATCATATTCATTCCTCTCTGGAGTAAAGCCTGATAGAAACGAATATACAGTATATCAAGGATAGAATGGAGAATTTCGATGACTACTTTCCCTATAGAGCAAAGATTTGTAAGTTAAAGCATGTACGGAATTGGCTGCGGCTTTTTGTTGACTATCACAACAGAGAGATAAAACCAGTTAAATGAACAGAGCTCATTGTACTATATTCTTCTAAACAGGTTATACAATGATACTTTTATCATCAACTCTTTTACCATAGTTTGAAAATAGCAAAATCATAATCAATGTGTCTTTTTAACATATCATCTTCAGGATCCATGAAGAGTAATCTAAATTGTACGTTGCTGTTTCCAATATCTGATGAATTATTATTTGAATACTCCAAAATAACCTTTAAACATTTATTGTTTGTATAGTTACTTATTTTAACGGTATCACTAATATTCGTTGATGCATATATTAAAGAAAAAATGATAAAATAAGTGAAATTATCCATCCGGAAGGAAGATTATTTAAAAACGATGATAAGGCATTTAGAAGCAATTGATTTGCAACAGTATACATCCGGGAAAACAGATATTTAATTTATAATGTCTTTAACACTAAGTAAAGGAGAAACCTAAATTCATTGTTCGACTATTATCGACTGTATACCTAAAATTAGTAATAGAACTAAATTCTGAGATAGTATTACACAAATCTCTTCTCGTTATGCATATGAGACACTCTATGTGCTTGAAAGAAGCTTTATGTCAAAAGCTCCTATAAGATTTGGATGAATCTGCGAATGAACAATCATCATTATGTCCATTGGTGAAGCCTTATCCTTAATTGAACTGTTAAGTTGTATTAAGCCACTTTCAAGGTTATTACGATAATCAGAAGTTTCATAGTTAGACATCATATGATTTAGATAGTTATCAAATACTTCCAATGATTTTGCAGCTAAGCCTTGAGCGCTTTGATAGTCTCCGATATTTATCAAAGAGTTGGTTTCACTCGTCTTGTTGTCCATGTGCATCATTGCCATGTTAGACATATCCGTTATATCAAAGTCAACTCCATAAGCATATCCATAATTTCGAAGTACACTATCCAATAGTTCTACAAATCTCATAGGATGGATTAATCCGTTGCTATTATCCTCTTTGGGGCTAAATACATTTGATATGGACATTATAACTTGATTTAGATAGTTAGAGTCCTCTGATTTTTTTTGTGTTTCCGTTATGGCTATGATTTTGTCTACATTTGTATCAATACCCGCAATTAATTGATTTGATTGCTCTAGTTTTTGTTTTTCAACTTGAACCGATGATGGGGTATCCGAAAATGATGATGTCAGGTTGCGCAAATTTTCTACTGCTATTTTAAGATCATCTCTAATTTTTTTATCTCGGTCTGTAATTTTTACCATCAGATCCCAGTAAAAAATATTGACAGCTTTATCAGCATGATTCTGTGCTAGAGATAGATTATTATTGACAAGGTTTGTATTAACTAAATTTGATTCTGTCTGAAATTGATCCAGGTACGCCACAAACAATGCATTACTATTTTGAGGAAAATTATGACCAAATACATTTTGAACTGATGAGTCATAATTAATATTATTTAAATGGGCTCCGTTAAATAAAATATACAAAATTATTATTAGAGATAAGGACCTTTTCCTCATTATTATCTTCATGGCGAAATCACGTTTGAAGATAATAAAAACTCATCATTATCAATGGTTGCTTCACAGGAATGATAAAAAGTATATTTGTAACCTATTACTTTAAATTGGTTCATTAGCCAATTACCAGCATCATTCAATAAATGTGACTTTGAATGTCTGGTATGGAAACCAGATAAATTAGTCAGATTTTGTCTTAAGTTATCTATAGAAACTCTATCTAATATCGATTGAGTGTTTGGGTTAACCCTACGAAAATTTCCCATTTGACTATTGTGAAAATTAGTCTTACCCAGTATGATCTTGCTTTCTTCTGAAATAGAATTAATATTTGTGTTTTTACACAATTCAAAAGCCACCTTTAGAATTATTACATATATGTTCCAATATAAGAGCAAAGGCTTTAGATAGGTATTTTTGATGAAACTTCAACTTACATATCTCTTGGATAAGTTTATTTGTCTGGATTTTGGAATTACTTGCCAATCCCATACCATAATCTATTAAGTATCAAACATATAAGTCTTCTTTGATTAGATCTGTGGTTTAGTGCTTTAATCTTTTGTCTGTGTAGCCATTTTAATGAAATCTTGATAGTGAACTAATCCCGCTAAAGAATTCTGAGTATATATCTCAAGGAGTACGATGTTTACATTTGTAAGATGATAATGTAAATCATCTGTATTATTACAAAATAGTGATATTCCGATATGCAATTTTTTAGATAATCAAATTTACATATTTGAAAAAATCATGAGAAAACAAGTAATCATAAAACAAACGTGACATACAGAAATTGTCCTACTTAGTGAATTCGATCTATATTACCACTTAGTGGAAATACCCTTTATATGCTTAAAACATCTTTTAAATAATACAATCCCCAAGATAACCTAATGGATTCGAATCCCACTCCCCGTGCATCAAACAGGGAATGTAACGTTATCGTTATATAATTTGACGAATACCATATTCTTATCCAATATATGCCTATGTCATAGAGCAAATCACAATTGGATTATCTAAGCCATATTTTAAAAAAATACTAAAAAATCGATATAATAGTCGTAAGGAAAATGCCGAAACAATATGTGAATATATTTTGGTCTAACAAGCAGATACTAATATTAAAAATAGAACCAAGGAGGGTAAGATAAAAGTTCTCGTCTGGCTTTCCAACTATTTTCAGAATAAAAAGGGATTTCAAGAAATGAGGAAGGAAGACATTAGGTATAATCAAATACTTCCCAAATGGTAGGCATAGAGGGGTTTTCGTTACTGATTTATTAAAAAAGCGTAATGGTAAAGAAATACTTTGAGGGTTTTTACCTTGTTAGGAAACGAATCTATCAGGATGGATTGGTAATAGCGTCTGAAAATATTGATTTGGATATAGCTTTGGTAGGTGGATAAAATCGATGCCACTATCATTGTCTATCCTTATAATAGATGATTAGTCAGGTTTAAAGTTTAATTAGTCAGACAAGTTATCACCATTCTAATTATGACCATTTTGAAGATCCTTGTTTTACTCATCTGCTCGGAACAATCAGTGAATGTATTATTAACACCGTGGTCATTTGCCATCATGTTTACTTATGACTGAATCTAAAATCTACAAAGAGACCCAATAGAAAATCTTCGATACAAATTTCAGATTTAAATAGTATTTCACGTTTACAATTACAATGTCAGAAGAACCTATTAACAGAAACGATGACGTTCAAGGAGATGGTCGGGATGCAGCCGAAATCGTAGGAGATAGTTTAAACGAAGGAGTAGATAAAATTAAAGCAGGTGCCAAAGCAGTGGCAAAAAAAATAGATGACCCAGATAAAGACATTGGGACAGAATACAATAAGGAAAAACCTATTCATGTACACCATGACGTTCAAGGAGATGGTCGGGATGCAGCCGAAATCGTAGGAGATAGTTTAAACGAAGGAGTAGATAAAATTAAAGCAGGTGCCAAAGCAGTGGCAAAAAAAATAGATGACCCAGATAAAGACATTGGGACAGAATACAATAAGGAAAAACCTATTCATGTACACCATGACGTTCAAGGAGATGGTCGGGATGCAGCCGAAATCGTAGGAGATAGTTTAAACGAAGGAGTAGATAAAATTAAAGCAGGTGCCAAAGCAGTGGCAAAAAAAATAGATGACCCAGATAAAGACATTGGGACAGAATACAATAAGGAAAAACCTATTCATGTACACCATGACGTTCAAGGAGATGGTCTGGATGCAGCCGAAATCGTAGGAGATAGTTTAAACGAAGGAGTAGATAAAATTAAAGCAGGTGCCAAAGCAGTGGCAAAAAAAATAGATGACCCAGATAAAGACATTGGGACAGAATACAATAAGGAAAAGCTAGAGGAACAAGCAAAAGACATTTAGAATAATTTATCACTTTTATATAGGCCTTATTTGTTATTAAATTTACTAAAGAATAGTATATTGATTAATTTGTCATAGCAACATCAGACAACGACATACATTTCTTGTCTGTCAAGTAGCAGATGCCAAGGTCAATGGAACTTGAAAAAAGCTATCCTTTAGAAAATTTGCGTCACTTTCGAAATTATATGTAGAAAAATATCATAAATCTAAATTGGTCTAATTACTTGGTAGAAAGGATGCTTGACTTCACGTTCATTAAAAAAATATATGATTTTCAAATGACGGTACTATGAGGCGCATTTTTACCCTATCAATGCTTAAATGTGATATTTTTGGTCATAAATTGGAAATACTATTTGGATTTATTTAGGATTCATTTCATATACCATACCGTATGGAAAACCTTTTTTTGAAGAATTTATTATACATTTGCTTCTGATGCACCAACTAATTCCATCAAGATCTTGAGTTTAATATTAATACTAATTTACAATTCCTTAAATTCCATAACATTATCTAAGGATCATCGTCATGAACTTTAGAAACTATGTCGATGGTGTATCATCTTTTCTAAAGTCCAAAAACAACGGATTTTTAATAGTCTTTATAGCCATTGTTATTACAGTTTTAGTAGATTCTCAAATCGGACTTGTTGCCGATTTTATACCAGAATATTTGACTTCTTCTTTTGGTATATCATTATTTGTTGGTTTGACAGTATTTTCTATCTTCGCTTCTTTCTTTATGATAAATTATGCGAGACGTATCAATAGTTTAACTGCGGGAAAATATGCTCACTTCAAACCGATCTATTATCTTGTATTCATATCACAAGGTTTGATTTCATCGATTCTTATTTTTGTTGTTACTCAAATGGCGATATATCAAGAATATAGTATTATTCCTTTATTCATGATTAACATTATTAGTTATGGGATTTGGATTAGTATTTTGGCACTATTGACAAGGGCTTTTATTTTATGGTATAAGAATTTTAACAAAAATATCATGATACTGATTTTTGCCATTGCTATGATCCTGTATGTTATCAATGGAGTATTTGGACTCATTACTCAAATTGATACGCTGACTCAACAAGATCCGATTATAACTTCTAATCATGTTGCATATTTTCCAGAATTTAGTAATTTCTCTATGAGTGATCAATTTAATGCGGTGTATCAGACCGCTTCTATAGTAGCATTTTTGTTGACATGGATAGGTAGCATAAGGTTGCTCTATCAGAATTTAAAAAGAATTGGGAAGTTCAAGTTTTGGACAATGATGATCATATCTCTAATTTATTATCCTTTATCCTATCCTCTTTTTGTCCTAGGATATTTCAATCCCCTTGGTAATGAAAATGCGATGCTTAATATTCTAATATTCTCTTTTGGAGGTATTATTGCAGGAATTCTTTTTGGTATCTCATTTTTATCAATAGCAAGGACTTTGAAGACAAATTCTATTGTCCGAAATCAGTTGATGCTAACTGCGTATGGATTCTTACTTTTCTATATTGCGGGTTCAGCATATGCCTCTCAGGCTGCATACCCTCCATATGGACTAATTTCGGTTTCTCTTATTGGGTTCTCATGCTACCTAATTTATTCAGGATTATATTCGGCCGCTCAAACTATTTCTCAGGATAATGCACTCTTAAGATCAATTAGGAAATCAGTCACTGAACAAGCCAATTTTCTAGGTGGTATTGGTACTGCTCAAAGAAATAAAGAGTTAGAATCCAGAGTTTTGAAGATTGCTAAGAATCTTGAAGAGGAAATCGAAGAAAAATCTGGAGTTGAAACGGCATTGACTGAGAATGAAGTGGTCGATTATGTACAATATGTTATCAATGAACTTCATGGAAATAAAAAATAACAAATGATCTCTTAAATCGACTGATTATTCGCTGAAATTGAGAAAACTTCACTATATAAGTGGATTGTTTTCAACCTTGAACCGTATCCCCTTTTCCACATCAATCTTGTCCCTTTATTTAGGCCCACCTTCAACAAAAAATCGTTAACCAAATAAAATGGACGCTAGGGAACCAGTAATCCATAGTAAGCCTAGGATAATACGGGGGAAAATTCTATATATCCCATTGCGATTAGGATACGACTAACTAACCCTTAAAACTTAGATGCATCAAATCAACTTTTGTCAAGTCCAGAAGAGAGTCAATCAGAGCTAGACGATCTTATTAAGGTGACAGATAAATATTTAGATAGGGATAAAGCCAGAGAAAAGGCTCGTTTAGTTGAGATTTTTAAGAATGAAGTGGCTTTGAGTAAACGATTTGCAAGCCTAGGGGATTCCGACATGGCGTGGTTTCATAGAAGATTGGAGGAGTCTATAGCCATTTATTTAGACTTATGGAAGTAGAGTAGGGATGGTACTAGTCAGATGGTAACAAACTCCTGAGTTAGCTCCCTCATGCTATTGGTTTGGATGTAGAATTTGTACTTGTGGACGAAGGTGAGGGTAAAGTTGTAACTGTTCCACATGTTTCTGAGATAGGCAGGTATACTTTTGACCCTTCTATCTTCCATTTTTTGATATTTTGGATTGCATCTTAAATATGCGAAAATCGCTCCAATAACTATATTACGGAGCTCGAGTTATTCAAGAAAATATGGATGTCAATCCCGGTTACAGCTGGAAGAATCGTGACGTCTTATATGTATCAATAACAATCACTGCAGTATTTTTGATTGCTATGTCAGTTTCAATTCTCAGTGAATCCACTTTACATCATAACACAGCAATTGCTGAAGCGTACGCTCAACCCTATGTAGAGACTGTAAAGAATAGAAATCTAACTATTGATCTTGAGAATGGATTAAAGACTAACGCTCAATTAACTTTTCCTGCTATTGGAAAAGGACCATACCCTGGTGTAATTATCTTTCCGGGCGCTGGTGCTGGTTCAGTAATTACACCGTCATATGGCAAGGTAATATTCTATGGACATCTAGCTGAGTATCTCGCAGAGAGAGGATTTGCCGTTCTTAAATATGACAAGAGGGGTGTGGGACCCAACCTCACGATATCAGATAGTAATGCATGGGGCAATCTTACATTTGACAATCTGAAGCATGATGCTGAGAAGGCATTATCAGTACTATTACAACAACCTGAAGTAAATGCAACTAAAAAGGCCACTTTGATTGGACACAGTGAAGGTACTAACTTCCCTCCAAGAATTGCCGCCGATAACCCTGATAAAGTCAGAAATATAGTCCTAATGGCTCCAGTAGCTGAAAAATTTACTGATATTATATATTTCCAGGAAGTTGCAAAACCGATTCTTTATGCTGAAAACGTATTGGGTAAAGATCATCCTGGACAGTTATCAGTGGCGGAAGCATCAAAAGATCCTATCTTTCAGAAGTTGGTTGGTGGGAACCTAACTCAACTTCTTCTTAACCCGACTAACGTTACTGATAATAATCTCACCGGTATATTGCCTGAACAAAAAAACATCACGAATAATGACTTGATTAGTATTGCAGGTGTGCTTAAACCTGCACTTGTAAGAGGATATGAAAATGATACATCCATAAACGCCTCCCAGCTGTCGGAGAAATGTATATCCCTCTACGGTTGCCCTAGTCTTGGAAAATCTTTTTCTGCTCTCCCTAGCGTCATCGGCATGATAGGGAACGTATCTTCAAATATTGGTGTCCTTATACTAGAAGGACAAAATGATAGCCAAACCCCTCTTCAACAAGCATTGTTATTACAACAAAGATTAACAGAAGCAAATCATCCTGACCATCAAATTATTGTCTATCCAGATCTTGGACATAATTTTGTCCCTAGCAATCAATGGGTATCTTCAGGTGGTCAAATAGAAGAATATGTATTACAGGATATGTATGAATGGCTTTCCTCTCCATCGAGACAGAAATAGTCTTCTCTATTGCCTACAGTAGGCATTAATAATGTGGCAGGTATAAACCAAATTCAAAATGGTTTTATAAACTGAAACCTATTTTGATTAGCATATCTTTCCTAAATGTACTGTGTCTCTTTGTCTAATGGAATCTTACCCTTTGGGCCCACCTTTTCAAAAAGGTTATCTCTATGTTTGAATCTAGAATAGCGAAACCTGTTTTAAGACCAGTATCGGCGCGGATGTCCAAGCGCTCAAACTAAATGATACTTTATATAGTAAAGATATTAGGATTAGCATAAAATTAACCCTTCCTCCAAACACTCCGTTCAATAGAGGAGGAGTATTAAAACAATAAATTAATAATATCGAAGAGTAACTGCAAAACGAATTCGAATGAATTAATCTTGCGCGGGGATCAGGTATGAATCGCTCTATTTGAACCCGATCCCTCTATCTCAAATTTATCAACCAAGGTTACGGATTGATAGACCAAGTTAATTTTCACACAAGATTACACCCTCTTTATACACTTCCTCACGTGAAATTGGTTATGTATATTGATAGTAAGATTAGAAAAGATTATCTTTTCATTGTAGCAGTTATATCGACTCTAATTTTCTCAAGTATGACTATGGTCAATGGCTTTACTAATGTTACATATGGTCAAACAAATACTACTCATCCCATTCCAACAAGCAATGTTACTATAAACCTGGTAAACCTACAGGATATCCCATTACAAAAAGTCCGTGTTGGAGATATTGAAATGGCATACAAGATGTTTGGTAAAGGTGACCCCATTATACTTCATAATGGTATTAATGATGGCATGAATGCATGGGACCCTTCTTTTCTAAAAGGTCTTTCATCAAATCACACAGTAATTATATTTGATAGTCGTGGAATAGGAAATACAACTGCTGGTAGCGAACCATATTCTATAAAGTTACTTGGTAATGATACTGCGGGTTTAATGGATGCTTTGAAAATACAGGAAGCAAATGTTCTTGGATATTCTATGGGTTCATACATAACTCAACAATTTGCAATCACACATCCTGATAAGGTTAGCAGTATTACGCTAATTGCTGGAACTTGTGGTGGAAAAGAATCATGTACCTCCATCAGAGGAGTTTATCCAATTACAAGAGGGTATTATGAATAAATCTCTAAATAATATACCTCTTTCTCAGGATGAAATGAAATCTCTTGTAAATGCCTCAGAAGGATCAGGATGGATAAAACTGCATCCTGAATCTCTTGATGTTCCAAAAAACATGACATTCCAACAAATGAAACCTGGTCTTTCATCTGAAACAATGAACAATCAATATAAAGGTGCAAAGGCTTGGGTGGCTTCCGACTGGAATGGTGCTTGTGACGACCTTGCAAAGATAGACAAACCCATGTTGGTCATAGCAGGTACAGACGATAATGAATTAGTGCCTCATGAAAATTCTTTAGTCATTGCAAGTAAAGTTCCAGGAGCATGGCTTGTACAGATAAAAGACGCTGGTCATGCTATAATGATTCAATATCCAGATGAAGTTGGTATGGTATTGCAAACATTCCTATCTACTATAAAACAATAGGTGACCAAGCAGGAAAGAAGAATTCAATATTAATTTTATATGCAACGTAGGTATGTGGGATCGAACCAATCTCAAAAAAAAGTGCGAAGTGCGGGATTTGGATCCTTCTCTATTGGTTAGTGTCAAAATTAACTTTGGATTCTATTCACTCTTGAACCATATCCCCCCGCGCCCAAACTCACTGTTTTGTTATCTGGTAATGATTATCAATTCAAATCGTATTTTGCATAGGCTTATTATCATCCACTTCTCAGAAAGAATATGATAATCAATAAAAAACCATTATACTTCTAGAATTTGAGAGGCATCACAATAATCGTTAAAGATAAATAAAATACTTTATAGATTTTGATATGAGTATTCTATTTTAAGAATGCACTTAATGCATCGGTTGCTCTCTGTTTTAATGAGGAGTCAGATGAGGTAGAATTATCGGTTGCTGATTCTGACATATTATTTGTTCTCTGACTATTGTCATTTCCCGTGAGTAACTTTGTTGCATGATCTTTAAGACTGGATAGGTCCTGGGCTAATGCCATTTGGCCCAATGAAACGCTTGCTAACGAGGCTGTCAACACAAATGACAGCACAAAACTTGTAAAAACAAAAATTTTCTTCATTTTTTTCAAATTGATATGTTCATAATATTATATAATGGGCATATGATTGTGGCTCATTGGCAGCAAGGAACATTCGATCCTAATGGATTTCAATATTTTATTTATCGAATCATATTCAACCTTGAACTATATCCCCACGGGCCCGAACCCAGTATGGCAAACATATACAAGATTACTATGAATGCTTTAATTGGTTGGAACCCCCTTCCGAAAGACGTAGATTCTAATCCCAAACAACGTCAGATCTAATTTTTGAATATTGTTATTAGGACGATTTATTATATGTACTAATAACATTCAATCAAATATCTCGATAAAAAAATTGACAAAATGTTTAACCAACCAAAAATTCTTCATGTAACTAGAAATCTATGCTTTTAGATAAGTTCTATTTGGCGATGATAAAAATAAAATAAAAATTATGATGTTGTTGTTGTTGCATCTGTGCTATTGGCCATTTTGAGACCATCCAAGTCAACAAAATCCATAGGCTGTATGACATCCGCAGAAACCTCATAAACAGCAACGAACGGTTCACCCTCGCTAGCCATTGTGCTTAGGAATAGAGAACTGCCAACGAACGGAATTGAAGCCGAGAAATAAGGAGGGTTAACTCCGTAGTCAGGTGTAATTCTAGAAGGAGCGCTTATGATGTCAGGTACCCCTAATTCTCCTTTGTCATTGTGTTTAACAGTAAACAATTCGCTTATTTCTTTGGATTCCATCTGTGAATCGGTAGAATTATTCAAAGGCACTCTGTGACCAAATCCAACCTCTACAGGTTCTGTTGCTGTAAATGTTAGAATTCCTCTGTATGACGCACCATCGTCTCTATGTGGCAATATGTTTATGGACTGCTGTTGACTTTCTTGTTGTGGAAAATTCAGATGTAAAGGTTGTTTGGATGCCTCCATTCCACGGAGATAGATGGTCTGTCCAGGAGAAGCAGCCGAGAGATAGGATATCTTTCCATTAACGGATGAAGAATTTGAATCGTTAGATACCGTAGTGACTGGTTGCGCTGATGCTTGTAGTAGATTGAAATCTTTACCACTGCTATATATGGTTATTAATAGCGTAATCACAATAATCAATCCTATACTTGAAATGATATTCATCGTTATGAGGATCATTAGAGAGAATATAAGTATAGCGACAAGGCGTTTGCCGACAATAATTTTGATAAATTAGTTTAGTACATATAATAATAGATTTATTGACTTCTCATTCGCAATCACAATTCCTTTCCTTGACTAGTAAGGGATGGAAAACAGGAAAATTACACAAGATAGAAATTTGATGTCTAGTTTATCCATTTGGATTATATCAAGTGATTCAGACTTATGTTTCATACAGAAACAACGTACTCAATATGTCTTTCTTGAGATTCTTGCGTCATTATTCTAGATTCACTAAGACCAGTTGTCAGATAATTTTCCTTTGACAAAAGCGACTGTTGCCTTTTTAATTCAGCCTCTTTATTAATAATATTCAATAATTCACATTTTATGCACATAAACACAATATCACGATTGTAGTATAAAGGTTTTATTTATATTTAGAGAAAAACTACACCAGATCTTAATATTTAGTAAAAATTAGCACATTAAAGTAAATTTCTTAAATTATCGATATTAGTTATATTTCTATTAGGAATATTATTTGCTTAATATAATGAGTAAATTTTTTGCATTTTATGATAACTTGGGGACATTTAATTGTGTTCCTTTGACCCACTCTAAAGCGATTTAATTATGCTCCTACTTTAAGAATTCTATATACATGATGCTCTTAGCTATCCTACCTACGAAACAAACCATATTTGTGATAATGATAATAGCAACGATCGTAACAGCAGGTCTCTTACCTAGTCTAATTTCTGGTTCCCTGAACCAAGTGATGGCACAAGGACAAAATTCCACAGCAGGCAATTCCACAGCAGGTAATTTGACAGAAACATAAAGTTTACCTTCCGCAAACGAAACTGGAGTATGCCAGCCTTGTTGTATTGGACCTCACCCCGGTTGCTAGGGGAACATATGGAATATCTTTAATTGCTTATTTTCGGATAGACCTGACAGAAAAGTAGGATTTGCTAACACAACCGGTTTTATCGGCAACTGGAGGTGGGGGCCAAACAACTTTGCCCTAGATCCACCTAATGCCGTCCTGATTCTAGATGAGGAGATAGAAGGAGAACAAAGACAAGATTATGCCCTAACCAAAGTTACCAAATATTAGGCATCAGATGTTCCTTTGACACGAGCTTTACCGCAAACGTAGTGAGAAGAAGACTAACTTTGGACAAATACATAAAATCGTTCAAAGTACTCTCTGTATGAAGGTAAAATATTAATACTTGTTATCGTCCAATTCAATAAGTATGGTTTATCAAAATCCTTAAATTTGACAATACCATCTAAAATAATAGAACCTCTTAGAGAACCGAAGTCGGTATTAATCCCCACCGCCACAGACCATAACATTATTACTGTTTTAAGATTTGGTTATGACATTTGAATCCAATTATGTAAATAAATTCTTGGCATCATGTTCAAATCCCTCATTAAAATATATAAATCGAATCCGCGATTATGTGGTATGGATTCGAATCCCACCGCGCGCGCTTATATTGGGGATTTATACAGCAATTTTAAAAGCAAGAAAAGAAAGTTTCTCTAAAACAAAGAATTTGAAATATCTTGGAAATAAATGAGTGTAACAATGTAGGGAGAATAAAGATATAATAAATAATAAAATAATCTCGACAACAAAATCATAATCAAAACCATATTTAAAAAGTATTCTCTACAACCTTGCTACAGAAAATCGTCCATGGAGTCAAGGTAAGAAAGAACTCTATTGTTCTTCCTAAAAATAATAGGCTGAGGAATAAGGAATAAAGGTTACAGTTAACAAAATGTTCATATATATGATTACCAATCGAGAGAACTTTTTAGATATGATTATGGTTCTTCATCAATAGTTATTAATAGTTTCCTCATTGTTTCTTGAGAAGGATCTTTACTATTGACTAATAGCAAAAGAGGATTACATAACTATAGAGAAAAAGATGATGATTAGACTTTTTAAAGCAAGTTTCTGCAACCTTAGCGAAGGTCATAATGATTTTTGGACAAAATAAGATAGGAAGGTGTTACTACATATCTGTAGAAAATAATATTATTCAGATGCATGCAGCAAATGTATCCAATTTTATATCAGAATCAGATTATGGGATTCACACAAATCTAAAAAATCGGAAAATTCATTTTATGAATAAATCTAAAGGGGTAGGGGTTCAAAATACTAAAGGACGTAATAAAAACACTAGTAGACTAATTTTGTATATTATCCAACATGTTGATAAATCTAATATGTTCACATTCATGTTCTGCATTGCGTGTATCATGAAAAGAACAATATAGAGTTTGTTTACCGGTCATAACTTCAACATTAAGCTTTAACTTATTATCACCAATTACAAAAACATGATCATAATGGTATTTGAGATAATAATAATCCATAATCTTCTGCTGAGTAATGAATTCTAGTTCCTTTTTCTCCTGCTTCAAATTGGCTTTTACCTGATTATCAACACTCTCCTTCTTACTAATGGCACTGGTATGTTCTACAATTTCAGAGAGGACTCCAAAGTCTCCCATGGTTCCTAATACCCCTGTTTTTGTTTGAATTTGCATTCAATTGAAAATAGAGAAGTCTTACTATATAATCTTATTGAACATTCTACTATTCGAAGAAAAAACAATTATTTCTGAAATTCTTAAACATGAATTTAAATAGATTTGTTTCGTCACTACATAGTAGACATGTACTTTTGTGTTTTCTTATTGGTGTCTCCGCCCCTGTATTTTTGAGCATATTTCTAGCATCTTTTTCTCCCTTGGTGATTAAATGTCCTATTGTAGCAGGTGAAAGACCAAATGCTCTGTTTGAAATCCCGTTGATGTCTTATCTCATCTCGATTCGCACAACCTCCCCCTCGATCTTAAACCTTCCATTTAAAAGTGATGCAAATGTTCGTTGGTTTCCATCTCGAGTTTTGCTCTGAGCCTTCTCCTTCTTCAAAAGGGCTTTTAGATCCTTTGTAAATGCATCTTTCTTTTCTATATTCATATAATTAGCGGCAAAATCGCTTATCTTTTCTACTATCTTAACATAATCTGATACCATGATAGACACTTTCTCATCATAGGCTGTCCTATCTGAAAGGCCTATGTCATAGAGTTTAGCCTTTAATCCGTCAAAATCATCTGGAACATGCTCAACATTTTTGACATCGCCGTTATCTTCATCATTATTGTCTTTAGAAGGCCGTACACTAATGATGTAAACTTCCAAATTTGGAACTTTGTTCTTAGGTTTTCCCCTTCATCATTATTGAGCCCTCTCACGGGTTTCAAAGAAAATTTATAATGAAGCGATATTTGGTAAAAATTACAATGAAATTTAAGATGCTTTTTTGTTGGTGTTTGTGATATTTATTAAATAATAATAACAATAATAAAAATTAATAATCATCACACATTCATTTACGTATTGTATAAAGATTTTGGGAAACCATGTCCTTGGTGTATGTCTTGGGTTAATAGTGAGATGAAAATAGTAGTATCACAAGTAAATTGGAATAATCGAAATGGACTATTTACGGTGTATGGCAGGGCCACATGCCGCTATTGTCAAAAAACAATGAATGGGAAGAATAGATTCAATAAATTCAGTCCGGATAATAATCCATCGAATTGGTGGACGGAATGGAAAATAATTCCTTTGGCTCTCATGGAGCATGCTGAATGCCCCAAATGTGGTTCGAAAAATATTACCACAGAAAATATTGAGAATATTAATACGAATGAGGGTATAGACATTTTAGTCTCCTTTATATGTAAAAATTGCAATAATACCAAATCTCAAATTATTAGAGAATTTCAAAGTTTATGGAATAAAATTGAATCTTTCAAAATAAGTTCAGACAATATAGAAATAGTTAAGGATCATTCAGATGAAATAAATCAATCTTTTAATGATTAAATATCTTAGCATGAAATCAAACATATAAGGTATGATAATTTCATATTAGAATATCTTTCATTTAAACTCATTAGTGTTATCCGTCCTTTCTGACTTGATATTTCGGATTTAGACCTCTTAGTCGACTACCTAAACATCTTATTACGCTTTAATTAGATTAAAGATCCTTAGTTGGACTGATCATATCTACAGGAACTGACTCAAGATATAGATTATGGTATACCTATTTGGTAAAATCAGACATATTAGATTGATGTCGGCCATCGAATTGAGTAGAATTGTTTTCATAACGCTCCAATTCACTCTTCCAGTCTATCTCGGACATATTCATCAAGTTTAAGAAATCATTCACTGATTGAGGACCAAATCCCGCAAAATGATTGTTAAATGCAATTAATACATCCTGGATCCTTGAATTCTCATCTTGCGTTTCTCTAACCTTTTTAACATATTCAAGCATATCTTTATTTCTGTCTCTTACTATCTTTCCAAAGTCCATCTCTGAAATGCTTCTATCACCTATAAATCTGATATAAACCTGATCAGAAGTTATTATGGATGGAGATACTAGTTTATCCCTTACACTCCAAACCAATGAGATGTCGTTCTCTTTTAATAAATCATATACATTATCATTAAACCATGATGAATGTCGCACCTCTAAAGAATATCTAAATCTTTTGTCTAGATAACGAAACATACTTTGCAAGGGATTAAAGCCTTTTTTCTCTGAAAGAAAAGGCGGAAGTTGTATTAACAACGTTAGAGTTTTATCAATCAAAGGCTCTAATGAGTAAAATAATATTGAAAGAGGTTTAACAACATCTTCTAATTTCTTTTCATGGGTTATTACTTTGGGAAATTTCAATGAAAATTTGAAGTCTTCAGGAGTTTTGTCCTTCCAACCTCTAACTGAAGATCTGGAAGGAATGCGATAATATGTAGAATCGACCTCGACAAATCTAAAAAATTTCGAGTAATAAGACAAATAGTCTTTATTTTCCATATCCTTTGGATAAAAATTGCCTTTCCAACCTTCATAACTCCAGCCAGAGCAGCCTATATTCAAAGTCAAGTTTCTTGTAAATAGATCAAGAAAGTAGAAAAACTTTCAATGTGGTAAAAAGGCCCTGTTAACTTAACGATAAATCTTTAGCTTAAAGACGCTCTATTTCTGTTATGTTAAGTAAAAGAAATAAAACATCTTCAGAGCATATTTACTATGGTCTGTATTTGTACTTTCTTGGCTTATCGCTTAGAAATACTGCCAAGGCATTGTCCTTTTTACATATTATCAATAGAAGTCACATTGCAATTTGGAATTGGATTCAAAGGTATAAACCTCGAAAGGTTTCAACAAGAAGAACAAAAATATCAGAATACCTCATTGATGAGACATTAATAAAAGTCGGCTCAGAATACTCCTGGTTATGGGCAGCAATCGAACCAGAAAATAGGCAAATTCTCGCACTCTTTCTTAGCTAATAAATCCAAGGAGAGGAACATGCTTATCGCAGAGAGATTTATTTCAGGTCTGATCAAGATTCACGGAAAACATGTCGTATCAACAGACGGTGGAACCTGGTACCCAATGGCTAGTAGATTCCTAAAACTAAAACACCATATCAATTCTTCGTTTGAGAAAAGTCTGATTGAAAGAACTATGCAGTACATCAAGGATCGAACTGAAGGATTTGACGATTACTTTCCATGTAGTAAAGAGAAGTGTAAACTAGATCATGTCAAAAACTGGTTGAATCTATTTGTAAAATACACAACAAGGAGGTGCCAAACGCCTAAGTTAACAGCGCCGGTAAAAATAGTGTCAACTATATATCAGATAAATATTATAAGTGAAGTCTCACCTATCGATCCGGTATATTTTTATTATGTTTCCTAATTCTTGTCCATATTAGGACTCTACATGTCTAATTTGATAATACATACAATCCCTTTAAAAACCGCTATGGATATAGCATAATTTACTATATTGTATCTTGGCACCAAAATACTCTTTTTTTACTCTAGAGATTCTTAAAAAGAGGTAGTTATCAGACTCGTTGATGGTTTAACAACAATTTTACAAAGTAATCTATTTCATCTTTTCCATTAATTCCAACGTCTTTAGCCATTTTATTATCCACGGGATAGCACTTTTAGTAGCCCTGTCGTGAGGGTAGACCATTCTGGCAATTTGATGAATTTTTTGAAAATTAATTCTATCTTTTTGTATTAAACTTATCTTTTTTCTTCCATTTTCATGTATTTTTTTGTTATTTTCTTGTTTTAATGGTACAATATCATAACTAAAGCATCATTACTTATAAATTAAACAAAATTAGAGTCTGAACCAGACCTGGGATAGTATGATTTTGACCGTCATTTTATTTTTAATTTGACTATATTCAGGAATGTTTTTCCCTATGCACTTTCTCGACCTAGTGTAGACAAATTTAGATATTTTAAAAAAAAGCAATAACTATTGTCATCGCTATCCACTCATCCGATCATTGTAGTAGATGACGAACTGGAACTTGCAACTCTTTTCAAAACAATTTTAAAAAATCGAGGACATAATGTGGTCTCTTTTACCGACCCGGTATTGGCTCTCGAATATTTTAAGGAAACTGCGGAAAAACATTCATTGATAATAACAGACATTAGAATGTCAGCTATATGTGAAATAGATCTAGCAAAGACTATAAGAGAAATTAATAGTAAAATAAAAATTTTCTTGATGACTGTTTTTGATACAACGGATTTTAAAGATAACGAGAATTTTCAAAAGGCAAAAATCGATAGAATACTGCAATAACACATCCATTTCACTGATTTAAGACAAAAGATCAATGAATCTTTATAGTTACTCGATACAGAATAATAAAGATAAAAGCCATAGTATAGGTTAACTATGTTTAAATCGTTATAGTCATTGCATGACTATCTACTATTCTTTGTTGAAGGTCTTTGGATATGTTATTAAAATCCTTTTGATGATACATGCAAATGCCCTTAAGATTATTCTCAAATTTTAAGGGTAGATAGGATTCATAATCTAAAAGACTTTGTAGTTTATGTTTAAAGAGAAATGCACCAGCATCGCCTAATATAGAAACTCCCTTCTTACCTAATTCTTTGGCATAGTTGACCCTTTCTTCCATATTTTTCCAAATAGATTTAACATTATCATGATCAAGATATCCTCTTAAAGAATCAACAATGATCAATGATTTCTCTTCCGTTTTGAGCAGATTGCGGTCAGCGGTCCAATTACTAGATAGTATTTCTCTAACAGAGGTCTCTGTTTCGTAGAATGGCATGATTTGAATCATTTCATTGTCATTGATTTGTTTTTGAACATAATTAGAATAAAATTCTCTTTGGGTAGTAAGATCACGATATATAAGCAAACAATGCAGTCCATATTCACTTTGTGAAATTGTCTCTGCTGCTTCTCTCGGATTCATTAATTGACCATAATTATTAGGTGAAATTAGATTTCCTCACCACTGAGTTAATTGTTTATGATTGCTTATTAATAGTATGTATATAATCAATTAATAATAAAAATATGATATATTTCATTACGATTTGGAATGAATGTATATATCAGAATTTCATTCTGTATTATCACATTACCCCTGGCTTTATATTATATGTCCAAATTTAAAATCTGAAAAAACTACTTTATTTGTTTATAAAAGAATTGCCTGATATAAAAAACCGTTACAATTATTTCATCAGTGAATAAGATTTAAAATCAATTTCATTATTTATTGAAAAATATAAGCCTAATTGCCCTATCGTCCATTATTACTATTTAGAGGATCACAACTACCTTAAATTGATCAAAATATTCAATATTTAAAAGGGGCGATCCTATATCTGTTCAAATCAGATTATCTAATGGCCAAAGCAAATAATATTTAATCAAGAAAAACAGTAAGACAGCATGTCTCTTTCTGAATCATTTGCAAAAAAACATGTGAAAAAAATGGATTGATGGCTGGAATAACCATGATATAAAAACTGTGTTGTCTATGTATTCGGAAAATATTGAATTCTCTAGCCTTAAATCAAAATAGTATTTCCAGATCGTAACGTATCAAAAATAAATAGTAAAAAAGGCTTGGAAGAGTATTGGTCAAAAGCGTTAAAAAATAACTTCCCCAGTCTAAAGTTTACGGATAAGGAAGTATTAGGGCATAATAATAAAATTATCTTAGAATACTACGCTACCTTGGATTGCATGCATAAAACTTCTGCTATAGAGAAGTTTGAACGTGATAGAGGAATGATAACGAAATCTGACGTGTTTTATGGTGCGGAAGAAAAGATGAAAAGGGCATTACCTACTTAGTGTTATTTCCTCTCCCCCCAATGCATAATTTATTTGATTTTTTTGTACAATTCATCCATTCTCAATCTCGTTTCAATATTTTTTGCAAACCCAATACTTCAGGAAGTCATGTAGAATTCCTTAAATGAGAACTACAAATATTCAGAAAATTCTAAATATTCCACATAAATTCTTTTTTTATGACAATTCTTATATGAACGATTACGCTAGAGAACTTGATAAATCACAGATCATTCAAACTAACAAATAATTAGTTAAACAATTCTATGATTCATTGGAAAATAAAAACCAAGACTTTCGCAACTTTTGTAAAAACATGGTCGAATAGATTACATCGGAGGGTATGCCTAGGGGAGGTAGATACTTAGGACTAGAATCAGTTTTTGGAGAACATTTTCCCCGATATCCTATCAAACTTTAACGAATTCCATGCTCATCCAACTGAGTTTCTAGAAATTGATGACGATGAGGTCATTATTTTTGGTGCCTATCATGGTAAGTCAAAGCTAAACAAATACTTTACTGCACCCTTCTGTAATGTGTATAAAATCCAAGACAACAAAATCTTACAATTCAGGCAATTTACAGATAATGAAAAAATTCAAGAACTTCTTAAATTTTGATAAAAATTAATGTTTATTGTTCTCTAAGAAAACCTGACCATATATTGTTCTGATATGTTCGATTCAGTTTTATAGCATACTACAGCTTTAGTGAGCAAATCACCTACTTTGAAAAAATACATCTCAAGATCTGGAGGACTAATAACTACTGCGTGCCCCCCTTAGTCTCCAACAGTGATTCTATGAGTAATTCTTTTTGGAACAAATATTACGTCTCCAGACTTACCTGTTACTACTTTTTTATCTAAGAGGAATTTATAATCGCCTTCAAATATATAAAAGGCCTCTGAACCTTTAGGGTGCAAATGGGATGTGGGAACTACATTAGGTGGGTGGATCACATCCAAAATAGTCTATTGACCATTTGTCTCAGAAGTAATAACTTTAACAGTAAAAGTCGCACCGTGAAAATCAAAGTTTTATCCTTTAATATGGAAATTTCCTAGTATAAGGATTCATGTTCTTCAACCCACATTATTGAAAATAACTATTATTGATAGCAAATATTTAATTGTGTTTATAATTTGTAGATCACAAATCGCATAGTCAAGGCTCATCAAATTGAACCCTGGCACCATAATTTTTTTCCAGTAACTGAATCAAAATAGGATCCTCAATCCCATCGTTAGTAAAATCATCAATATTTGACGATGTTATATCTTTGAAAAAGTTTTCGAATCCTGCTGGAATATAAATTACCAATAACTTTCCATTTAGATTTCCCTTTTTTTGGAACGACCTAGAGATACCTTTTTCTAGTTTTAATACTGTTCCTTCGGAACCGACAATGTCTTGTTGACCATATCTAATTTTGAAGTTACCCTTAATCACATAAACTATTACAATTTCCTTGCTCTGAATATGTAAAGGAATTTCATTCTCTACTTCGCCTTCTGGGAATTGTATTTCTAACATTGAATATTCACCTCTTGTTTTTTCTCCAGAGATTATCGTCTTGAATATAATTCCATTTAGGTCACATTTTGGGAACGCGTTTTCATTATTTATATTAAAAGTATTGTTTTTAGATGGTTTATTGGAATTATTTGCAACCAATATCATTATCTTGCAATCATAGAATTTATTCTTTTGGGTAGACATTTACAATTTTAACCCCAACTCCTTAATTTACCAATTTCAGAACTAAAATTAGGCAGAACCATGGTTTCCATTGCTAAAAGTGGGAGTATTAATTAGAATGGATGGAGTATACATATCCAATATTACATCAAGTTATGCTTTACTATTTTGAATGATAGTATTATTTTTTTTAGCAGTATTATCTATGCCCATATAAGACCTCTATCTTGTGGGGGTTAGAAATATTATCGGTTATGGGCAATATTTATTATTTTTAGATACGGTATTTAAGCCTCCTCACAGTAAACCCTTTTAGATAAATTTTAAGTTAATTGTTAATGGATTTATTTTTAAAAAAAAACAAATGCTTTAGAATGAAGCAAAAAACAGGTTTAGATTTTCTCACGCTCGTTTGGAACCTTGATAATACATTGTACTCGTAAAGGTGGAACTTTTAGTATTGTCGCCTACCATGAAAAAGACATACTCAATAGAAAGATAAGTTGTAACACCAGGTTCATGGTATACATGTATCAAAAATAAATTAATTTAATTTTATTTTCTATAAACAACAATTTGACTCGATGGACTCATCTATAGCCCAAAGGTTCAAATCACTAAATTTGTTTCTTATCGGTGTTATCATGATTTACTGATGTAAAAACATTTAAAGCAATGTGGAGACCCTGTTAACTTAACGATAAATCTTTAGCTTAAAGACGCTCTATTTCTGTTATGTTAAGTAAAAGAAATAAAACATCTTCAGAGCATATTTACTATGGTCTGTATTTGTACTTTCTAGGCTTATCGCTTAGAAATACTGCCAAGGCATTGTCCTTTTTACATATTATCAATAGAAGTCACGTTGCAATTTGGAATTGGATTCAAAGGTATAAACCTCGAAAGGTTTCAACAAGAAGAACAAAAATATCAGAATACCTCATTGATGAGACATTAATAAAAGTCGGCTCAGAATACTCCTGGTTATGGGCAGCAATCGAACCAGAAAATAGGCAAATTCTCGCACTCTTTCTTAGCTAATAAATCCAAGGAGAGGAACATGCTTATCGCAGAGAGATTTATTTCAGGTCTGATCAAGATTCACGGAAAACATGTCGTATCAACAGACGGTGGAACCTGGTACCCAATGGCTTGTAGATTCCTAAAACTAAAACACCATATCAATTCTTCGTTTGAGAAAAGTCTGATTGAAAGAACTATGCAGTACATCAAGGATCGAACTGAAGGATTTGACGATTACTTTCCATGTAGTAAAGAGAAGTGTAAACTAGATCATGTCAAAAACTGGTTGAATCTATTTGTAAAATACACAACAAGGAGGTGCCAAACGCCTAAGTTAACAGCGCCGAATCGAATAATCTCTTGATATCTATCTAAATGTAATTCAAGGAATTTTTCTATACATAATTTGAATGAGTTAGTTTGATCATCATCACTTAATCAAAGCGGATGAGACTACCTCAACCAAGGAGTTAAAATCAAAGAAAAATAATATTTAAACAAAATTAAAAGAACATTATGTAATTCTAATATACTTTCGATCCCTTGTATACTTATTAGGCATTTGTATGTCTCATTCCTCATGACTAATCCTAATTTTCAAGAATGTTTTTTAGACTCGATAAAATTAAGCAGGAAGAAAAAAGGATCTTTGCAATAAGTATTGTAGGGGAGAGAATAGATGAACGATAACAAAAAAGTAATGAGAAAATTAAAACTACAGGTAAGTATTTCGGTTAATGGTTGTATAGCAGGACCCAAAAATGAATGGACTGGTTAATTTGCTGTGATGATTGCGTGAAGTATATAGACGATATAGCAGAATCAGTTGATACCATTCTCCTGGGAAGGAAAATGACTGATGAATTTATTTCACATTGGTCTAATAGGATGAACAAACCTGATGATCCTTGGAATACATTCGCTAAAAAAATGATGAAAACACCAAAAATTGTTTTTTCGAAAACACTAACCAAGTCAAACTGGATAAATACAGAAATTGTAAAAGGTGATCTCAAAGACGAAATTACAAAGTTAAAGAGCAAGAATGGTAAGGATATACTCGTTTATGGGGGGCTTCATTCGATTCTTCCTTGATTAAAGAAAAACTAATAGATGAATTTTATTTGTTAGTTAATCCTATTGTATTCGGAAACGGAAAAACTATCTTTAAAGATTTAAAAGAGATCCAAAAACTTACAATAATTGAATCCAAGGTGTTTGACTGTGGTCTGGTTTTGCTCCACTATGAGGTAAAGAAAAATTGAAAAATTATTGCTATTCGTAGACAGGGTTCTAGAGATATTTTTAAACTGGATTGTTGACGAAATAGATAAAAGATATTTTAAAAAGTTAAAATGATACCATGTTGGGTTATCACAAAGAGTCAAGATCTTGAATGATTATATTTTACAAAAATTCATAGTCATTGTGGGGAGTATTTCCTATGTTTCTCTAAAATATCTTTTATACTTTGACGCGTCTCTCGATTAGAGTTTGCTATGGATTCCAAGGACCAATATTTTCCATTATTGTATATTAATGATTCTTTTTCAGAATTATGTATTGCGGTCGATACCTCTCCAATTAGCATCACATGATCTCCAAATGTGACCTCTTTGAATAACTTACATTCAGCGCTTAACGAAGACCCTTTTACCATCAGAACATCTATGCTGTCCCCCTTATAGAACTGAAATCCCAACTCTTCTAAAGCGCCAATTTTGTCATAGTGTCTACCATCGTATCCTCCAGCCACGCTAGCGAGAATTGTTTGATCAGTCGCACATAGACTAATTCCAAATTCTTTTGACATTCTTATATTTTCAACTGTTGTCTTTGTCGGTCCCAAAGAAACCGCTATAAGCCCAGGTCTATAAGATAGATGATGGGTCCATTCACATGCCATAATATTATGACTATGAGGACCATTCGATGTTATCAAGCCTATTGATGTAGCAAATTTGTTTGAACGGGGATCACCCCAAGGTAAATCCATAAGATGTAATTACAAAGCAGATTTAATAAATCATAATCAGCATCGGATTTATTGTTTATCTATTATTAAACCCCTTGGAGCTGCTAATGACGGCGGGGAAACATTAATTCTAATCATATTGGACACATAAAAAGGTAAATGTTAAATCAAAAATATTTCTATGACATTGTTAGGTGTTAGGTCATTAAGATAAATTATTATCAATAAACTACAATCTCGATAAAATATGTTAAGTGTCTAACCACACATCTGTTAACTTTCATAGTTTTATAATTCTGGGTATAGGGTTGTATTCAATCCTGAATCATATCCCCACGGATGTATCCAATAGATATGACATATAAATTATCAATCGGATCGATTTTCTACATAATTCCTGTAGTTAGTATCTAAAACAAAGATTGGATGAACTTTGAAGGAGATAATAAATTAAGAAATTAAAACTAAACCATTATAAAAGAAAATGAGCGTTTAGTAATATATGTCAGCAACAGAATCGTTAAGAAGGGATCATGCTTTAATTGAAAAAATGATAAATGCTTTAAAAACCGTTTCTCTATTGTTAAACAATGGAAAACAAATACCTGAATCAATTTTAAAACAAGCAATTGATTTCGCAATCAATTTTACAAATACTTGTCATCATGGAAAGTAGGAAGAATCACTGTTTCCAACCTTGGAAAAAAAAGGTATGCCTAGACAAGGAGGTCCCATAGCAAGGATGATATATGAACACGAGATAACTAAAGAACTTGCAAACTCCATTGTTAATTCAACTAAAATCTATATCGCTACAGGAAAACATAATGAACTTGTAAAAAACATTGATGATTATGTTCAATATGTTTCCCTTCATCAATCAAAGGAAAACCAAAAACTTTTTGTTATGGCTGATATGTTACTTAATGAACAAGAAAACCTAGTAAATGATAATTTAACCAAGCTGGAGAAAGAAAAATTAGATAAAATAGGAAACTCCCGGGAATACTATGAAAAATTAATAGATAACATCAATTTAGATGAGTGATAACTCTTGTTATTTAGATTCTATTAAAGTATGCTAGAAATACAAATTTGGTATTCGGACCCCTTTATCTACTAAACTCAAACCCTCTTTGGGCCCGCTTCTTTGTTTTTATAATTAATTGTAAAAAATTGGTTGGAATTTGCATGCTTATTAATATAAATTCATAACAGGAGCTTTAGATCCCCTTGTCGCCCGATATTTGATAATTGGGTATAGAAACAAACTCCCTGTTTTTGCAACAAGGCTACGAACCTCACTCCTATTTAACATCAGAAAGAAATGAATTCTAGAAAATAATTTCACTTTTTGTCAAGACTATCTCATAGTATCATAAGGCAATAATTTAGAGACACGATTTAATTTAATGCTCTTCTATTCACCTAGGTAAACTAAACATAAGAGTAAATCCAATACTGTCGTTATCATTAAAAATTATAAACCCAGATTCTACACCATAAGCCACAAGTCATTTTCTAGAATTAAATGATCCCAGACCAGTTCCAAAATTAGCGATATTTCTTAAGAATTAACGACATAGACAATATTGATGAAATGTTTATGGGAATGATAATATCCTATTCGATATGGATCTGAACAAGGCAGTTGGACAATCAACCTGATTAGATGTCAAACCCACTAATTAAAATATAGTTTCAATTGGGTATTGGATGAATTTGAAAAATAATAAAGTTGTTTATAAGTGAAAGTCAATACATCAAAAAGTCTCACTATTTTCATTGAGCCTGTTAAAAAGCCGCAGAGTGGATGGAGAAGCAAATCATTCAACTAGTATTATTTATTCAGATTTCTCTTTTATTCCCACTGAACCATCATAATTGGGCATAAACTTATCAATGTTAGGCATCTTATTGTATTCTTCCTTTATTCTAATAGCATTAGATAGAAAATTATCTTTAATGAGGTCTAACTGATTTATCATCGATTTTTTTGATTCCTCATTTAGGGTTAAAAAATTTGATTCAACCTTTTCAATATTGCTTACTATTTCGTTATTTCCAAACATGTTAGAATAGTTTTTCATTATAGATGCATTTGTTTCTATCATCTGTTTCTGTTGAAGATATGCATTTTCAATCATATTTTTGAATTGAGCATAATTTAACTCGATCATCTGTTTCTGTTGAAGATATGCATTTTCAATCATATTTTTGAACTTCTCATTGTTAGTCATTATATATTCTGGTTTTATTTTTAAAAATAATTATATAAATATTGTTATTTCTTAAATTACTAATCAATTTATTTTTAATAAACTATAAAAAATTGATATAATTGTTTAACCAATGATAAGAAATACACTGAAATTCTTTTACTAATTTTATTGTTATGAAAATATTCCAATCAATAATTGGGGTTTACGTTTATTCCGTTTTTAATTCTAGATCTATTAAGCTGATAATGCATTTGATCGTACTACAATTACTCTTCTTGAGTGACCTTCCGGTTGTTTCACATATTTTGGAGTCAAGTATCATTTTCATCTACTTTTTGATTTAAATCCTTAAACTTAACCTACTCAATCATTTGTTTTGGCTTTTGTAAATAGTGTATTCTAAATGAAACCTGAATATAGTAACCATAAATAATAATATTAGGAGAAGAGAAATCCCCATCATTGTGAGTAATATAATATCATTAATACTGGGTTTCGATTACACGCTGGTGGCTAGCTTGAAAAGAGATAGCAAAGTTGCCATAGTTGCTGCAATTTTGAATAGTAGTGGTAATCACTAGTTACCAATAAATGTACAGATGGAAACTAGTACCAGGAAGAAGGAATGGCATTATACTTCTTGCTCCTTCATTGTATTACATATACTTGCAAGGATGCCTGATCTTCCGATCGTGCTAGTTTCTGTTGTTGCACTTTTCGTTTTAATATATTATTAAATTGTCTTTTTAGCCGTGCATTCTTTGGTTTTAGTCTTAATCTATGTCCACAGCATGGACAGTAATTGTCAAGATCCCATGTTAAGAATAATTCGCATGTTCCACATCTTTTTTGACCGATAGCATACCTTGTATGGGTGGAATCACCGTTAATGGCTATATATTTCTGACATTCTCTTCTACAAGCCATTGGGTAGAATGTTCTTTGACAAGGTAGATAAGGATATGGTTCAATTAATGGTTTATTTTAGATGTTAATTTGAATCTAACAAAAATAGTTTTAGGTGTCAAGGATAAATATGACTAAAGAAGATAAATTACCCTTATGATTCGCAGAAATGACATAAATAGTTCAGAACTAGTATAAAACAGACATACTTACAATTCAATTTAGTTTTATCTATAGCAAATTTGCATACTTGTGTGGTCTGTCCCCTACTTGTGTAAATCAAAAAGTAAACCTTTTCTATCCAAATAATGAACTTGCTTCGTTTCATGATGACAAATTTGATGCAAATAAACTTGGATTTTATTTAGGCATGGGTTTGATTACGACTACTAACTTTGGTCAGCAAATTGTATTGTACGGTGGTTCAACCGCGCATGGTTATGATGCCCTTTTAACCTTTAAACCCCCGAAGTGGTAGGGTTACAAATTGCCTGGAAAATAAAATCCTTTGAATTACGATGAGTCAGTGACCATCAGGTTATAGAATTCCAACTGGAGAAAAAATAAGAACGTTGTGTGGATATCCTGAAATAAGATTAAAGCCCACTAGGAACAGACAAACCAAGATGCTATTTAGGATTGAACGTTACTATTTGATGAAGTCATTAGTTTACCCAAAGTAGTAATATTATTTATTAATTGATGACATCTATTCTTGCTACCTATTAAAATATTACAGAATTATAACAAAACAAGTATATGATAATTCATGCGTTACCATTACAACAAAATGTCTTTTCTTATCTCATAAATATACTGAATCTATGCTAGAAAAATTTTCTTGAAGACATGAAACCCTTTTGAATAATTAGTAGACTTAGAACCAAATTGAATTCGTGTGGGACGTGCGGAACTAAATTAAATTAGTTAGATTTGATGACAGACTTTTTCAGTGTCCAATAAAACCGTATCCTTAATTTGTCTCTATCATGAAAGGGACTCTCCAAAAAAAACATAATCAGGGCAAATAATTCCTATTCAGTAACTAATTTAGTGTGGATCCCCATATAATATAATACTTTTATAAAAGCTTGTAGGCTTTGGCGCAAGCCAATAAAGGTCTTGAGATAGCGTAACAGATCTCAATACCAAGACCCAATACCTACAAATACAAATTGTGTTTACGTTTTCATAATAGCCTTTTAGTTAACGGTCAAATTGTGTGTAAATTACATTCAATTCATGATAGAGAAAAAAGACGCTATACAAACTTGGTCATTTTTTGGTATAGGTAACAATAGATAATACACCCGGAAATCACAAATCGATCACTAGGGTTATCACTGTTTTTACACTGATAGAATCTATCCTGAATAATATCACTTATACGAAGAAAGTGGTTTGTGAATTTTGGCTTGAATTTTGTACCCTTTTGATAAGACATATAGAGAAATCGATTGGGAAGAAATAGCATCATAATGTGCCAAGCAGAATTCGACCTGATATCTACAAAAACATAATGGAAATATGATGTCCTTGAACTAAACAAAATTTAGATATAACATTGAAAATAAGGGTTGTAAACTTAAATATGTAAAATCCAAGGTATTTAAAAGGAGGATAGATTCTTATTTATTGACCAGTAATTTCTTTGAATTGTTTAAATTCTATCGGTCTAGACACCAAATCTTTCATTTTAGATCTCAGTGCTACTGATTCTTGACTCTGATAATGTTTGTCGTAAGATTCTTTGCTATCCCAGACTTCATCAAATAATAGTTCATTTGGATTTTCAATTGATGAATTAAATGTATAGATTAAGCTACCTTCCCTTTTTCTTGGCGGATCAACAAGGGGAACTAGAAGGTTTAATAACTCTTGTTTCTTTCCTTCCTTTGCATAAATCAATACTAGTACTCTTATCTGAGACCTTTCACTGTTAGACTGCATTTGCATAAAATATTTCATATTAAGTATTAAACTTTCCTGAAAATTTCGATTAGATATATTAAAAATGCGCTCATACTGCACTCTGATGCATCTTAACAAACACTATGAATTAAGTCGACTCTCTTGGAAGAGAATGTCATGATCAACCGGCTAACATCTAAATTTGAGCTTCTATTATGCAACTATTAATCAAAAACCAAATACGAAAAACCATCGTTGGATGAAACTAACCACATAACTTGACCATCAATATGTTACCAATCATTACTTTACAGCTATATAATGATAATTCTTTAATTTGGTATTTAAAAATTTATCTGTTAGTCAAAAAAATTCTCGATTCGTTTTATTGCTCATATTACTAACTTTAGTGACTTATATAAATAGTAATTATTATCCAAAAGAATGAAATATCTATTTATTGAATTATTGAATTATCTGAGGTTTTTTGGACTCCATGAGAGGCTTATTCACAAAACCATTCATAATGTTTTTTTTATCTTATTTAATAAATTGAACAGTCAATTGTATTATTTATCAACAGTTTCCTATGAAATACGTCAACTTTCTATTTTACCTTTTCTATCATTTCAGACATTTTGATTTAATGAGAAGAGAATGTCAATAATAAAATTATTAAGTTGTTTACTGGATCCACGAATCAAAAAAAATCCACAAAATAGTTTTGATCTAGGTACATCTAATGTCAAGTGTTAATCTTGTTTGCCCTTACATTCTTCTATATCCACAGTGTAAGGTTAGGTGAATGATAGTTTCCCAATGATTAAATCAAAAATAGAATATCAAAATGTTTTTTAATTTGTTCAAAGTATATTTGTCTACCATTGCCGAAACACTTCCATTAAGGTCTTACGCTATCTCTTGTGTAAGACCTTAGTAGAATTTAATTTTATTCAAACAAATGCCCATACGAGCTTTATAGTCGACTTCTCACAGGCGTGAGATATCTTATGAAATACATCAAAAATTACCTATTGTGTTAGGAATTTTGTTTTATGTAAACAAATTAATGCTTAATGACAATGAGGAGAGTAATACCATATTAGATCTCAATATGCTAGTGTTACCCTGAATTTCCTCTGGAAATAAAATTTTACTTAAAATACTTTCAAGGTTTTTATACTTTTCCCCAGTATGTTATTAACAGCTACCAATTTGCCATATTTATTTGAAGGTTTCCTGTATCCTTAGTTAATGCAATCATTAATTGACTTCTTTTTAACATGAATCTATTTATTTACATAAATATTATATAATTTGGTCTGACTGTCGACATTCATTGTCTAATGCAAAGATCGAACAAGTCTAAAAATATGGTAGAGATCATTATTATTATTGTTGCTAATCTTGTGTAGTCATCAACTTCTTTTTACGTCGACGATTATTTACTATCATATTATGATTTTCATTATGGATTTCTTGATTCTCTAATTCTCCTTTCAATTTAACATCATTGCTATTTTTTTGTCTTTTTTTTAAAACTTTGGTAATATCAGTAGATTTTTCGAGATATTGTTGTTCAGAAACTTCCTTCAAAGTATCATTTGAATAAACTGGAGAAGGAGAATTCATCACATAGTGTTTATGCCGCCTTTCTACATCTTTATTGTCTCCTTTAAGGACCTTTTCAATTTCTTTTGCCAAAATCCTCTTGACAAGTTCTTTGAGTCTATCTGTATCTGGACCCGGTGGATAAGTGGCTAATAAATATTCAAATATTTTCATGTACTCAACTACTTTGTTGCGATAGTCCTCCTCAGAGGGTTTGTGATTTCTTGTTATCTTAAACCAAGTAGTTGCACATTGAGCAGGATAAACTTTTGCAAGTTCTTCTATTACACGCTCCATTTCAAAGTAATCTAGCATAAAGACAAACTCCTATAGAAAAGAATAATTGGAATACTTTCCTTTCTTCTCAATTTACATAATATGTGTTCTTGTACTATTTATCCTCTCATTTTGTGCTCTTAATATAAATTGCCAATCTAATAGGCTTTAAAGGTAAAGGGTATCTTATCTCAAATAGATGTGAATCAAATGTGATACAGAAAAAAATAATACGTGCTGTTTTGGTCCTATTCTTGATCCAAGACAGGATATATGAAAAGAAAAGACAGTTAATTTTGAGATTTATCAAAAACCTGGAAAAGTATACCATTTATTCATACTAAAAGAAATCAACGTCGATTATGACACATTAATGAAGATAATTTTGGAGTTACTAAGAGAAGGACAGTTATGGCCTAAGACAGACTTGATTTAGAATAGGTATTTTAAATTAGAACAGTGGAGGATGGTCGCTAAGAAGAATTTGGCACATCGAAATTACCGATATTAGGATAAATCTCTTTCCAAACCGATTGTATCTAACAAAAGCTAATTAGCAAATGAATTTTGATTTATTACTGGTATATCCAAAAAGACTTCCTCAGGTATTTTTGAAGGGCTATTGGTACCCAACACGCACTTAAAATTAAAATTGTTTGAAGTTTCAACACATGCATTGAAATTTTCATTTACATCAATAACGCCAGAATCAAATTCAAAAGTTAAATGTTTTTCTTGTCCGTCCAATCCAACAGGTTCTGGATTGATCTTTGTTATGGCACATTCTCCATTCGATGAGATAATGAAAATAGTAAGAGGACCTACACTATCGATATTTTGATTAGACAAATTGACATCGATTTTTAGACCCTTAGGGCCATCTCCTCCATTACCATTATCATTCTCATTAGTTGAAATCACGTTTACCGATACTTCGGGAAAACTCAAGCATTGAGTTTGAAGTGGGGATTGGGCCGCAGATCCAAACGAATTCTGGGCATAAGAGGGCAGAAATAAAAATGTAAAGCAACAAATGATCAAAGCAATAGGGTAGTTCTTATTCAAAACCATGTTATTCTATCTATCATAAATTATATAATCTTTCATATTTCATTCGGCAGAAGCGGATCTTAGGTTTCCTAAAACTGCTTATTAACAATCAATTACATAGTACATCAGATATTTCAAATACCTTAAATAGTAAAATAAACATCCCAAAAGAGGTTTGTTATAATTATATTGAGGCAAAAACCAAATTGCCATATTGTACATGCTTAATTTCGCTTTGATTTTTTTTTCTGTGCTTTCTCAACCATATTTACACAGTTCATCAATGCAGAACCTTCTATTGAAGACCCCTTAACGAAGGTCGATCTGGTAGTAAGTGGCCTATTATCTCCAACTAGTATGGCTTTTGTTGATTCTCAAAACATACTAGTATTGTATAAAAATATTGGAGAGGTAAAACTGGTCTCGAATGGTGAGTTAAAAAAAGACCCTATTTTGAAATTGGAAGTAGATTCCACTACCTTTACCTGTTGTAAAGGACTACTTGGAATAGACAATGATTATCAAAATGCTACTAATAGTAGAGACGTATTTATTTACCTTACTGCAACGGGTAAGGACAACATGCCGATTCTAAATAAGGTTATCAAATACATATGGGATGGAGGGGAGCTCATAAACCCTCAAATTATATTGGAATTGCCTGCCACGCCTGGACCGAATCATCCAGGTGGCAAACTAGCACTAGATGCTGAGGGTAATTTATATACTGTAATTGGAGATCTCAATAATGAAGGTATACTACAAAATTTAAAAGATGGTAAAGAACTATCAGACAGCTCCGTCATATTAAAAGTCAATAGGATTGATGGTTCACCTCTACTTGATAATCCTTTTGTAAGTACTAAAAATGAATTTCCCTCAAGTCAAGTGGAAAAATATTATGGTTATGGAATCAGAAATAGTTTTGGTTTGGCAGTAGACCCGGTAACTGGAAATTTATGGGATACAGAAAATGGGGATAAAGACTATGACGAAATAAATTTGGTATATCCGGGTTTTGATAGCGGCTGGAAAAAGTTAATGGGACCCATTTCTAATAGCGATGTTACTGAAAACGACTTGGCGGTACTACGGGCTCGTATTATGGAGATCCTATTTTTAGTTGAGAACCTTCCTTAGGAGTTACCGACTTAGAATTTTTTAATTCCAAGAATTTGGGAGACAAATATGAAAACAACCTTTTTGTAGGCGATATTAATAATGGCAACATATATTATTTCAAATTAAACAGTAGTAGAAAGGGCTTTGAATATAAAAGTCCTGAAATTGATGTTGATCGGATAGCAAATGAGGAAGAAAAGGATAGTTTAGCATGGGGTAAGGGATTTGATGGAATTACTGATTTAGAAACGGGCCCGGATGGAAACTTGTATGTATTATCCTTTGATAAATCCAGTAATGGTGATGGTAAAATATATAGAATCACAAGCAAAGGATAAGATCCCTTCATTATGTGAAAGATCATTATTTCGCCTGCCCTCACCTCCCCTGATAACACTACTCTTTCCAAATCTACTTTTCCACTTTATATTTTAGAATTACGTCAGAAATTAGGTACCTGATTCTTATACCAATGCTTTGCAACCCAATACCCTATGTGACTTATTCTAAATGATCATTGTATCTCTTTCATGAAGTTAATATAATACGATTTTGTCATAATAGTCCAGTTCTAATTCAAAAGGACCAAAATTGTAAATACAGCACCCTTAAGAGACGATATTAGAAATTCAGTTTACCGTACATTCGAATAACTGTAGAGAATTGTAAATATTTCTCAATATAACAAATTACTAATGTAATTATTTAAGGCCGACATTTCAAAAACACTCGAAGTCATGATTGAAACCATATTTCTTAAAGCCCATCGCGTAATGGAAATTGCCTATCTTGTCCAGAGATCAACATAAGGTTGTACCGAGGAGGACCTTCAGAATAATCTACCGGTACTTGGGGGCCTTCCCTGTTCTCCAATCAAATCTACATTTCAGTAAGACGAAAAACCTAATAATAAGATATGTTTTAAGCACTGTAAAATGGGAAGAATCAAAAGGTATGATTAGTAATCTTCCTTTCAAATACAGATGGGAGGTTAGATCGCGGGTTTGAGGTCCGGTCCAGTGTTTAATAACTATTGATCAATTGTTCTCCATAGTCTTTCTCATTTCAAAACCTCTGAATGATCTGAATGACCTTGTTCTTAATTTATGGTTACAACAGAGACAGTAAGTTGCATTCCATCTTTTAAAAATCCCACAGACGCTGCATCTTTTCTGTCCTTACTTATAACTAGATGGGACAGAAGGATTTCTTTTTGCCTTGAATCTTTTGAATGTTTCATTGCAACTCATGATTCAAACATCAAATTTCTATTACGGAAATAAATTCTTTTCCTGGTTAATGGAATCAGATGTATGTATAAAAGAGAAAACAAAATATGACGTTACTAATTTCTCTTCTTTAAACATTTTGACGGTCAACAATCTGGAAGTTCCAAACAAAACTACTATTAGCCAAACAAAAACAAAATTATTGAAATAGATATAATATTGTACATTTATTGGAAGGAGATATCATGGATTTCATGGTTCCTCAAAAAGTGATTTGTCAAATATTATTGTAAATTAGCATTATAAAATACGGTAAAAATATTCATACCATGGTATCTTATAAAGTTGATAAATTCTTTATGATAACTAATTATTAAGACTGTATCTTCAAAATTATACTCGAATCTTATTATAGAATTGGATTATAGATTCTCAGTATAGAATTATAGGTTAAAAACCTCAAATAAATGATTATACTACGTAGTCCTAATCAAAATGAAAGTAAATTTTTCTACATATAAGATACTCAGAATGGTCGTGATTGCAGGCCTTATCCCGGTTAGCGCAATCCAAGGTACCTCATTAATAAGTAGTGTGTTTGCCAACAATCTCTGTTTGGGACCATTAGCCTGCAGCGCTGTGGGTGGTAGTGGTGGACATGGTGGAAACACTGGGGACGCCATAAGTGGAGATATAGGTCCTGGTGGCTCTTGTTTTGCAAAAAATCATGTGACTATAGGAGATGAGTGTGGTGGAAGTACAGGTAGTAGTGAACCCAGAAGTGGAAGCGGTGATCACAGTATGAACGGAGGTAGAGGTGGAGAAGCACATAATACTATTCGTAGCTAGATTTAGTTCTTGCTACTTCAAGAATTTCAGTAGTTTTTCTATACCAGTTAATCACAAATTTAACTTGTTTTAAACCCATTGTATGGTTTAGAGTTCTATCATCTTTATAGGAAATGGAAAATGTTTCTTATACAATTCGAGCATTGCGTAGCACAATCAAGTGACTATTTAACATCTATACAAATCCTAGGATTTTGCTAATTCTTATTTTCAAACTTACCCGTTCTAAATGATCTTATCAAAAGTCCTAAAGATGAGTTAATTATGATACGTGTAGGATTAAGAGGATATTCTATCCCCCTGTTCTGAATTTATGTTGAATCAGACCGTGAAAATCTAATTTTCTAACAAGAAAAATATCTCATAGTATATATCGTAATCATTTGATTTTGAGTATTCATGGTAGTCCCAACTATATTGGCTTTGTTACTTGTTGTATCAATACTTACTTTTGTTATGCACAATACAATAATAAAGTAACAATAGTCTAAGATGCTCCAGAATTATATGATAAAACGTTTGACTCAATCCCGCGATGATAAACCAGGGCAATACTGTGACTTACAAATAAACACTCTGGAATTCATACTCTAACAGAGGACCAGGATTTATTAAGCTCAAAAGATTTGAGACCAGCTCAGACATTTGATAATACATTTGACTAAATAGGTACATTTGTTTATCATTGCATGTTACATCCTTTTATGATAGGAAAAATAATTGTAAACTGATATAATAGGATTATTTTAGTTCATATTCTCAAAAAACTTTACCAATTTCTCTTGAAATTTTACTTGTAATTACCTCATCAATTCTTGTTGATTAAAACAGCAATAAGTATTGATACAATCAGTCTATAGTACCATCATTGGAAATTAAAGATAACCTATTAAAATATTGCTGAAGTGTGTCTATACCCAACAACATTGTGAACAATGAATCAAAAAATTTATCTTTAGTTAAGCCATCAAAATATATTAGTTTTTCCATAATAAATTTTTCTATTTTGTCTTTTGATGAATTGCTGTGACGAGCCAACAAACCCAATTGGTATAATGCCATCAATAGATCTGGAATAAAGCGATTCTTTTCTTTCGATGGTAATAGAGACAATGAATTTTTCTGTTGTTTTGAGAAATTCATTGATGTAATTAACGTTACCTTATCATGTAAATCATCAACAATAATATTGACATTCCTATTATTAGATTTTGCTACAAGATTCATAATAACCGTAGGGTCTTCGATTTCATCAAATCTCCAAATATCACTTTCTTCTACAAGCCATCGTTTAATTCTCAGCGATATTTCGTGTTGAGATAATGACATCTAAATTAATTTAAAAACGCCTCTATATAATCATATAATAGTAAAAATAATAAAGAGAATTAGATTTTATCGAATCCTCAAGCATAGTGAAATAGAAGATCAAATTTCATGATAAGGAAGTCAACTAGCAGTCTAATCTTGAATAGACATGAGTGATAAAGATCGGCAGTTAATCATTTACCTAAAAATTGAGATTACCATCTGATAATTCTTGATTTTTAGGTTTGATGAAATATTCAATAGAACTAAGCACAGGATCCAATTTCAATCAACCAGATTAAGGATTTATCCATTGCTAGTCTATTAGCCTAAAATCCGCTTGTATAATTATTGTTCATGACCTCGGTCCGCAGAATCTGTCATTGCTAGGTGTTTTACCCTTTATAGTAAATGTATCAGGACAGAACCCCTAAAATATCCATAGTCTTATTAATACAAAATTTAAATTTCACAGACTATACACCTTAGAGCCATCAGCCTTTTTCAAGTTCCTAAACAAATAAGAAATGAAAAAAAGATAAACAAATTTACATTGAAAATAGATGCGATTTATGGATTAATATATAGTAACCATAATTTCTAGGGTATTGGTGGACGGCTTCTCCCCTCCTCTTCGGTTGCCTCTTCAAAAAACTTAGTACGAATATCTCTATCTCTATCTCTATCTCCATAAACATCCCCAACTTTCAAATAAATTGAATTACTATTATTCGATACGTTATTTAATCTGACAATTATGTCAATATGAACTGGAGAAATAGTTGGTAATAATTAAGTTATGTCGTTTAGTATGTCATCATTTTCATAGTACGTACAATTTTAGGGATTTAAAGTAAAGTTTCTAGAACCAATTTTACCTAATTCTAGAACTTTTGGTTCGAAGTCTATATCATTATTTTCTTGTAGGCAGTACCGATTATTTTATTACTACTGCTATACTTGTGAAACAATTGTCTATGCATATCATAAAAACAATGATTCTATCTCCTTAATTGTTTCAGGATTCTTTTCAGTCAAGACGTATTTGATACCTACGGGTTTATTATCATCACTAATGTCGATAAATACTACGTCCCCAAGTGGGATGGTGCTAACTATTTTCTTGTCAGTTATTTTAACATAGAGAATATTATCCTCTGGATCATACTCAACGATCGAATTCACTAGATTTTTCCCCCTTCTTTATTACTTCTTCTGATTACCAATAATTCCAATTTATGGATATACTTATAATTCATGACCAAGTATTTAGGTTCTTTCTGCATGTGACAAATCTACAGAGGACACAGAATCTGTAGTTAGAACTGTAGAACCTTTGTGTGAGTATTAGATTTCCCTAGAAAAAAATATATTTCTTGCTTGATCACTTTACTCTTCATTTTTGAGTATCCTGATAAATTAAAATATGTATATTCTAAAAATTTCCCTGAAAATCATGATAAAGAAATTATCCAACATTTCGTATTATTACATTTATGGTCAAGGGACTAACCTCTGAGGATGAAACCGTTATGCTCAGAAAAATTGAGGGCTGGATACTAGACATATTGTTGGAAACACATAACGCTGGACCAAATCATTGAATTATTGAGAGATAACTGATTAAATTAGTTACCCACATTCCGATGATATAGATACTGTCGTTGAAGTCATGATCCTTCACGCACTGATTTATTCTCCTGATGTTGAAAAATTTCTACATATCAGTGATGAAATCATAGATCATAACAAGAGAAAGATAGAGGGAAAGTTATTTTAGGTACTTTAGAAGACCTACCATGGAGAATAAGCTATTAGAAAGTTAACTGGGAATATCTGTTGCTATTATACAATACACTTAACTTGAAATTTAGTATTAACGATAATTAGAACTATCGAATCAATCAAGCAGAGTGAGGAGACTCAAAGGTATTTCATAGGTCCAAAAGATGTAAATTCATGAAATATCATGATAAACCACCGGTGAGGGAATAGGGTTGGTAGGGGATCAATATCTATTAACCAATTTTTAGTATCATCTATTTAACCCTCCCGTCTAGTGCTATTTACCGATCTGCGTAGCATAAAGAATGCATTGTACATATCTAGAAATGGGGAAATTGTTCTTTGTATCCCGGTACGTTTTTGTCACTAATTACCTCACTACTAGTTCAATTATCATCAGTTAATAAAGGATTCTGGCTTTTATCACCGGTAAATCCTGTTTTGTGCATTCCTCTTTCCCAGTCCGTTACATAGAATCAAATTTACGTTGTACTTCATGACAACTTGTAACACTTACCAAATAGGGATCTCCTAAAACGAAACGTCCTTATTTTATTATCATTCGCTAAATAGTGTATCTCTGTGAATCGTATACGCTGTATATGACACATGTATTGATAAAAGACTATCAACAAAATTTGCCTTTTTAATTTCTAGGCAACCAGATAACCCCAAACGGCTCTGTTAACTTAATGATAAATCTATAGCTTAAAGATGGTCTATTTCCAGTATGTCCAGTACAAGAAATAAAACATCTTCATCATATATTGGTCGTGCATTGTATTTGTACTTTCTAGGTTTGTCGACAAGAAACGTTGCTAAAGCCATGTTTTGTTTCCGCAAGGTCAAGAGAAGTCATGTTGCAATCTGGAAGTGGATTCAAAAGTATCATCCTAAAAAGATATTATCAAAGAGAAAAAGGATTTCAGAATTTATCATCGACGAGACATTGCTTAAAGTTGGATTTGAATTCATCTGGTTATGGGTAGCAATAGAGCCAGAAAATAGGCAAATTCTCGCACTCTTTCTTAGCTAATAAATCCAAGGAAAGAAACATGTTTGTTGCTGAGAGGTTCATCTCAGATGTAATAAAGAATCATCGAAAACATCCAGTTTCCACAGATGGTGGCACATGGTATCCACAAGCATGTGGGTTCCTAAAACTAAAACACCGCATCCATTCTTCGTTTGAGAAAAGTCTAATTGAAAGAACTATGCAGTATATCAAAGATCGAACTGAAAGTTTTGATGATTACTTTCCATGCAAAATAAAGAATTGCAAACTAAATCATGTACGGAACTGGTTGAATCTGTTTGTCAATTACCATAACGAGGAGAAGATTCATCCTTAAGTTAACAGAGCGCCCCAAACTATCTGTACTATTAAATATCAGTTCAAACATGATTCATATACAATACTGTATATTTCGCAGTCATCAAGATGAAACAACCTTTGGACTGGACTCTAGTCATATTTTTCAAGTATTTTCTGACTCACTTTTCCAAACACAAATAAAGATACATCAAATACCCATATATCAAATACCAAGAATTTTATTGCAAGGTCCGATAATTTGGAATCTAAATAGATTATATGCAAATAAAGATATTTGTGTTTTTTGTTGTTTAGATAATTTTTTTCATAGATAAAGGTTTGATAAATTTGGAAAATTCAGGCTCTGACCAACAGATTGAGTATGGGTTATATCATGAATACTTCTCGTTAGAGTCATCATAAAAACTATATTCAAAATTATTACCAGTATCTTTTAAACAATCAATTGAAAGAATCTTTTGTTCGTGATTATGACAATGATGTTTCCAAGTCCATGATCCAAATCATTACCATCCTGTGATTATTTGGTAAGGATTTGAACAGAAATTTACACTATTTGAAATAAGGAATAAAATAGTACGATCTTAAGTATAGCATCATAATACTAAAATTAGATAAATATTTTGTTTATCCTTTTTTAATTGTGCGACCCATATGATATTACTCGAGTAGGTTAGCTGATAAACCCGTAAATGAAGAAAATCTTATTGCTGACTTGTTTGATAATTATTACTATTTCTTATTTTTGAACAAAACAAAATTTTAACAAATCCAAAATTTTTTCCTTAACAAATTCTGTAGTTATTTCATCTAATGTAAATGTTCCTTCGCGACCTGCTGTACCTTCCTCTTGCATCATCTTTTGCATATAAAGGGTTACCTTATTTGGTTCTTCCATAAAGAAGGTCAAAGATGGATGCCTGTCCTGTGCCGATGATATGTCATCGTAGGGATATATATCTAATTTCATCTCAGTCACGAATCTACCTTGAATCTTGTCTATGATATCACACCTGATATCATGTAAAATGAGCTTATTCTTGATTTCCTTAAAAACAGGAAAAATAACTGTATGTACTTTTTTTGAAAATTCTTCGGTAAATTCATCGAGATTTTCTCTGGATTCATTTTCTGAAGAGTGGTTTCCTCTAGTTAAAGTGATATAATTATCAATAACCTTGTCGATTTCATCGTCAATATTCATTTTTATCTGATATTCTCCTTGCATATGAGTAGGACCATATATAAATTTGAAGAAAATTATCCCAAGTGCATATAAAATCTTGTCTTCTCAAAGCATCCTTCTGCCAGATAGAACCATTAATGATAATCATCCAATAGAATTATACATCAATTTATTTTCATATTAACAACATTTGTTGCCCCGTTCATCTTAATTCATGCTTATGTTGATTATGGTGACAAAGTACCTCAACTATCGAAAGCATGAATGGCTCAAGGGATATTGTCTGCACATACAAAAGCAAATTTGATGAACTGGTGACCCAAATGTTTGTTATCTGAAAGTCTTACAATTAATCATCTTTCATAACTAATTAGTCTTTTCCTAGAGTATTGTAGTCCGTTTATCAGTTTTCCTTTTTATGAGGTGAATAACTTGAGTCAAAAATATAAAAACCAACTGAGAGAATTCAAAGTTTTCCGTATTAATGGAGGGTTATAGGAAAAAGACTTCAACCCAACCTCGAAATGCAAATTCAGTTTAGGATTAATTTAGAACCTGACTTTTCAATCTCCAATCAAATATATTTCTATACCTTCAATTAATATTCAAATTGGCCGGGCCTGAAACAGGCCACAAAGAGTAATGTGATCCGGGAATTATTAGTTTCTGGACTAAATGAAAGGAAATTGCTTGTTAATAGCAATCAAACACCTGTATTTCCCCTTCTCTCGGGTAACTCCCTAGTCGCAATTGCATTGTGATACGAAATGCTCTTACTAAAATTCAGACCTTTCCTTTTATCCAATTCCAGCTATTATCAGCTTTTTTTAGCATTAGTTTCAATATTTTTAATTCAATAATAATGAGAGACTAACTCTTTTTGTTTTCACATGACTCCATTGGATTATAAGAAAATGATGAAAATACTAGTCAGGCCATAAGTACATTTTAATCCAATATGCTAATGGCCCGTCATCAATGCTAGTTTTTTATCACCCGACCTTGTTTGAAATATTCACTATTAAGGTTATTGAGAGAATTACGCCATTGAAATTAACCTTTGTCTAAATTTTCTGTCACGATCAAGGTCAAAGCAGACCGGAGTTTGTCCAAATTCTTAATCTTCCAAGCAATAATTTCCTTTAGTGTTTCCATCTCGCTTGTAGAAATTCTCACAATAATGTCATAAACTCCAAACACTCTATAAACTTCAACTACTTCAGGAACTTTTCTTATTTTCTCTATTATTTCATTCTCCGATCCCAATTCGCAGTTTATGAGTACATAGGCTGAGGGCATATAGTAATAGAACCATACAAAAATAAAAAACATTTCTGCATGGTCAACTGTTAAATTCATTCTAAGATTTGAGCGGAAGTAGGTAGCATGTTGGTAAAGATAGAAGGTTAAATTCTCAGTAGAGATTAAAACAGCTGCGTGTCAAATTGATGAACATGCAAGCTATGACAAGGTTTTATTCAATATGAGGAAATCAACCTTATATTGTGAAATGTTAGAATAATTATTGTTTAACAAGATCGTGCGAGGTGGATTAGGAACTATGGTAATTCTATATTTGTACTAATGATTAGTAGTTGTGACTCATCTAATGAAGAGTATTTAACTAGATTACTGCTCAATAAATTAATATTAACTTGGAAAAAAATTAGATAGAATTTGGTTTCCTTTGTTCCCCGGTTACCCGACTGAAATTATCGTAAAGTTGTTATTAACAGGTTTATTCTAATCATCATGTCAGCTAAGGCAAGACCTATATCAGTATAAACAGGTAAGACGATCGCATAAACTTTTGGGGGGGCCCTGTATCTACACTAATTTTTTTTGACCACCCTTTGATCTATTTGATTCATTCCGAGAATTAAGCTAGAAATTCCGTCTGCAAATAAAGCAATACCCAAGAGTAACCACAAATAAACGTGCTTCGACTGAATATGTCCGTGTAATTAAAGTAATGATTGTAACACTGATTGTAAACTGTTGCTTAAATATCGAAACATGTCAGAGAATACTATGCCTTTGGTTATTTTTTTCGGTTCCTGCAAATAACTACAAGATGTCAAGAAAGAACACATTAGATATTGACCTGTAAGAGAATTTGTCGGTATATTGATTTATTAATATAAAATAATAACCCTTCGTCCAATTTGGACCATCCTAACCCAGGTGGTCGATTTCTCAAGAATCAATATACCACATGCAAAATCTGCCCTAAATAAATATCATGAAACATCAATGTGATAACAACATTTTTTTATTTGAAACACATCTTCTCCAAGTGAAAGGCATTTCGTGCTTATCAAATTGTTTAATTATGCATGTCATATTAAATCATTAAGGTTAGATCTTGATTCTGTATTGTGACAATTACAATATCTTTTTATATATCAAGATTATCCTTCAAAACATTATTAACCATTTTACTGCAAACCAAAGGTGGATCCGATGTTTTTTTTCAAAATCCTTACATAATACCCCAACAATTAACCAGTGTCTAAATATTAGTATAAAATAGAGAATAGGTAAACCATAAACAATATCTTCCTATCTCTGATATATGGGTAGTAAAAATGAACAAGCTATTTTTATTCAAAAGAATACCTTGCCAGATTCACATTATTCCTAACAGGTCTTGCTTTGAAAATTTCAAGCGTACAATAATGCCTAGTAAAATTATCAAACTAATTTGAAGAACTTTTATGTTCACTGCTGTCTCACTTATAGGACCGTCTCATCCAGCAGTTGGTAAAATAGGGGTCATTGTTATTGTCCAAACCAATGAGAATGACATAGGTCTAATAATACCCACTAAATCCTATGTTTTACATTAGTTTCTAATGATAGAAACGATCCAGTAGACCAGAGTCAAGTCAACTATCAGAAAAAGGATTGCAGAATGGGTAAAATTGAAGGTAACATGTATGGGTGATAGACCCACAGCCAGATCTGTGCTGATAGTGGCCTCATTCGATAGTATGGTAACTAGCTTTATGTGTTCCTAAATCAAAAATTATAATAAGAAGGTGCATATCCTCAAAGTGCATATCCTCAAAGACTTTTAATATTTCTACGCCATATGACTGATAGGGGCTGATCCAAAATAAAAGCAATTAAACCGAGATCAGTTCATCTTTGACTCACTCGAAACAAATCCTATAGTCTTCAAGAAATTCTTTTATAGGACAATAAACACTAATTGACGATGAAACAAGCTTTCTTATATACTAAGTCCTTTTTGGCTCTTGTAGTTGGTTTGGGCGCCATTATTACTCTGTTATCATCTGGAGTAGCTCAAGGCCAGGATAGTAATTTATCTCAGAATGAACCATTCAAATCAACCGATAATACAACAAGCGGAGGGAATGAGTCCATGTTCATTAGTATTCCTGTTGAAAAAGGATATGTTAATGGAAATTTATCATATTTTATAAGTACAGATGCATCTGAAGAAAGGATTGTTTCCTCAGTAACAAATACGACCAAATTTGACGTTAATTATGCACCGACTCTCAGCAATACATCGGAAATTGCTAGGCAACAGGGTTATGTATTTACAAATGGAATATTAGGGAACGGTACTTTTGAGCATCAATTACCAGTTGCATCAGCAACTTCCGGAGATGAAGGATATAGTCCCTTATTTGAAATAAATTATGTGAAATGGAATAACGAATCTCAAGCAAGAATCTTAAAATCTACCGCTGATATAATAGATTCACAGTCAAAGGGTGAAATCTCTATAGAAAAATCAAACGTAATCATAAATAGTCCGGCCGTGAAGATTAATTAATTACATAATTTTTTTTAATTTTGAGGTATAGTTTGGAACTTTAACCTATGGGTTAAAAAAATAGATCTATCTATTCAATTCCCGATCAAATAATTTTTCTGAATATTGCTCTATTATTAGGCGAACAACCAGTAGAGAAGTTTAAGGTTTTTCAAAGACATATTATCGTACTATGATTCAAACTACAATCAAGTTTAGGATCACGTAAGAGTAATGAGGTTTATTAGCCTGAATAATTTCCATATGATGATCTGAAAATTCATTTAAAAGTTTAATAGGCCTTTTGAATATCCTAAGAAAAAGAGAATCATTGCGGCCTTTGTATTTTTTTGTGGCACTGCTATCGGTAATAGCAATTGCAAATCTCGCAATAATTCTTGCAGATTCAGACAGCAGAATAATTTATTCTAGTTGGATGTTGATTATTAATTCATCGATCGCTGCGGGATTATCCTTGATAGCCCTAATAAAGGATAGGTCCAACATAAAAAAAGACAAGACGGCAATACATCTTACCATAGGGCTTGTATTTTGGTTCATAGCAAATATAATTTGGGGATATTATGAAATAGCCCTTGATATAGTATCCCCTGTACCATCATTAGCTGATTTATTCTTATTGTCTGCTTATGGTTTTTTGATCTACAGATTACTAGTGACTTATAAAAAACTTGGAGAAATAACTAACAAGAAAATAATTTACCTTGTGTCTTTTGGGACAGGCTTATTTCTTGTTTATATTCTAAACTTAATGCTTAGTCTAACAGAAATTTCCAATTTTAGGGGCTTAATGCTATTCATAGTTACTATAGCTTATCCAATTTTGAACTCGATTCTTACAGTTCTAGCGCTAACTATCCTTCTCAATCTCAAAAATGAAAAACATCATTTCATACCTTGGATATGCGAGTTAGTCGGCCTATTAGCCATAGTTATTGGAGATAGTTGGTTTGCTATTATAGTATTGACGGCTTTTGTAGAACAGATTTGGATATCAGCTATCTTGCTCTCTGCTCACTATTTACTGATTGCTGGAGGCCTAGTTTGGTTTCTGCGCCACTACAGCACTTGGGATCTGCATATATCAGATAACCCTGTAACTAAAAAAATTACAAAAATATTTTCAATTAAGGCTATCTTTTTATTCATCTTACCGGCAGCCTGTGTTGTTTTGATTATTTTATTTTTGCCAATGAATTTTACATTTTTAGCAAATCAAGTAGGAGTTTCATGGATTTATCCAACATTTCATGAACCTATCCAAACGAATAGGACCTATGAAGAGTACATAGTTGGAGCAATCATCCCACAATCAGGTTCATTGTCTTCTATAGGAAAACCTGTTCTTTCTTCACTTAAACAGGCCGAAAACGACGTTAATGGTTATTTTGAATCCCACAATTCATCATCCAGAGTCAAATTAATGGTAGCAGACTCAAAAACTAGTCCAGAAGAATCCCTCTCGGCAATTAAGAAGCTATATTCATCTGGAGCGAGAGTGATTGTTGGTCCCGCTACGAGCACAGCCGTTTCTGCAGTCCTTGATTTCGCAAATGAAAAAAATATTACACTCCTGAGCTATGCTAGCACCTCCCCAAAGCTTTCAATAGCCGGAGATAGTCTTTTTAGATTAGTACCAGACGATAAAAGCCAAGGTAAAGTTATTGCTGAGAAGATGAGGGATGATGGTATCAAAGTTATCGTTCCTTTCTGGAGAGCAGATATTTACGGTAACGAGTTGGCCAACGCCACCAAATATTATTTTGAAAAATTAGGAGGCATAGCAGAAGAAGGGGTCAATTACAAACCACATACCGGAAAATTTGCTACTAGCTTACACAGGATCAACTTTATCATGTGGAATCAAGAACTCAAAAAGATGAATACTATGGTATCTGATGCCATAACAAAATACGGTAAGGAATCCGTTGGTGTTTATATCATTTCTTACGATGAAATTACACCGATATTGATCCAAGCCCAATTGTTTGATAATCTCGGTAAGATAAGGTGGTATGGAAGTGATAGTGTCGCCGAGAACCACCATCTCACGAAAAATATAGACTCTGCGAACTTCGCTACACAAACTGGATTCATAAATCCATTATTTTCAGTTGGCACAAATAATCAAAAAGCACATGACTTTGAGAGAGAATCTGGTGGAGGTGAAGGCGGGGAACATGATAGCTCTATGACCTATGCAGCCACTGCATATGACTCGTTTTGGATTGCCTCAAAAAGTTTGGAAAAAAATTCTACTATGGATATGGGTAGTGGAGATTTGAACAAGAAAGACTTTGAAAAGATATTAATAGAAACTGCCGAGTCATACGATGGTACTACTGGTAAAATAGATTTAAACTTGGCAGGGGATAGAATAAGCGAAAATTATGATTTTTGGCACGTTGTCATAGACAATTCAACTGGTGGATTCAAGTGGGAGGCTGAATCTAATGAATTAGATCCTAAACACTAATCAGACTATTAAAATTCAAAATGACTTGATAGGTCAAATAATGAAAGAATTAGGTATTTTTGGAATAAAGTCCTTGACACTGTGTTCTTATATATTTGAATCTTGTATATATCCAGTTATGATGTCAAATATTATGAAATGCAAATGCGGTACTAGAGACATTATAAAAGCAAAAAATAATGAATCGGTAGAACATTTCATGCTTAATAAGAAATGCCCGAGATGTGGGACGGTAGGTGCGTGGAGACAACTATCTCAGGATGAATATATGTGGGAGAAAGCCAAGAGTTAGACGAATTTAGCAATAGTCATCACATCCCTAATTCCAACATTATCGAATTTGTTAATTGGAAAATCCAATTGATCCCAAGGAATATGTTTGGGATTATGTTAATAGGAAAAGAACATTGGTTTGCATAATTGTTATTTTTTATATGAGTGATTTTTTCGTATGTGATCCTTTAGTTTATCCATATCTGAGAACTTTTCTCCACAGTTTGAGCAATCATAAGACTGGTTATTAGAATGATATAAAAGCTGATGATGCATTGCATCCTCGATTTTTCGATATCTTCTTCCACAGGTATCACACCTGTGCTTCTTAAACAATGACAAAAAATCCATAAGTTACCTTAAAGTTTACTATCTAATTATTTAACAATTATTTTCCTTATACCACATTAGATATGTTTCGTTTTAACTGCATTATTTACATCATCACCAGAAGGCCGTGCTGAAATGATGATGTATTTTTATTCGAGAGAGCAATCAGGTTCTGATAGAATTCCATCTTTAGTAGTTTCAAGGATGATAAATCTGTCAATAAATTGAGAAAATTAATTTATCTAATAATAGAGATTTGTTATGTCTAGTTGATATTACTAAAAGTTAAATCATTTTTTGTCCAAAGACAAAACGATTTCCTCAATGGCCTGGCTAGAGTTTAACATTCCATTCTTCTTGGCATATGCTTCTAGTAATTTTATTTGTCCGGGAGTAAAACATATTGGCATAGAACGTCTTTCATTATTCATATAATTTTAAGATAATTGACCTGATATTAAAATTTTATTGCATACTGGTCAAGCTGTTTCACCAAGATAATCATCGTTTTCCTGTAAAATTAGATAACAATATTTACCTTTTGAGGATATTAATTATTAAAGCCTCCCCCACTTGAGGTTTTCCATACGTCTCGTAATTACGTTTAGGCATCGTTATAATAATGCTAGTTTGAGGGTAAGATTGAATCAAAGTCTGTGGTTGTGCTCTTAACATGGCTTCCATTATTGGTTGTAACTGCTCCTTCATCTCCTTATCAGGGATTGCTCGGTTTATGGCTTCTAGCATCATCTGTTGCTGTGAAACCGGCTCAAGTTCGATATCCTCCACTAATGTAAGAGTAACAGAAACGCCATTATCACTCAAATTTTTAATTTTATAAACATTCTCACGAATTTCCATTTAAGATCAGTAAATATCCTTTTTATTTAATCTTAATCATGACCTATTATCAAACTATTTATTAAATAAAACAAGAGGGTAATGAATTTACAATGATTTAATGAGGAGGTGCTTGACAAAACTCTACAAGTACGCCATTAAGAGATTTAGGATGAATGAATGTGATTTTGCGTCCATAGGACCCGGTTCTCAATTCCCCCAAAAATCGCATACCATTCGCTTTAGCTTGATTAACATCATTCTCTATCTCATCTGCAGTAATCGCTATGTGGTGAATTCCTTCCCCTCTTTCCTTTAAGAATTTACTGATCGGGCTAGTATCTTCTAAAGGTTCAATCAATTCTAGTCGAGTGTCTTCCAAATTCAACATTACTACTTTTACCTTCTCATTTGGGACTTCTTCTACATCAATATTGTCAATTTTTAAGATTTTTTTGTAATTCTCGAGAGCTCTATCTGCATCATTCACAGCTATCGCTATATGATCCACACGCATAATAGGATATAAAAAAAGTAGTATATATTATAAGCAATAAATTTTATTAATTGATCCAACAGAAAAGACTTATCCCTTGATAATGTGATTTAGAATCTACAGATCATGGCTTGCATCCACTCAGAATTATCTACTTTATTTTGATGAATATTACTTTCAAGATTCCAAAGCAAAAAATATACCTGATAAATTGCATTTTACTAATGATAATGCGAATTAAGGAAAAGTGACTCCAAGTCATTTTCAATGAAATATCCAAATGGATTGAGCATAGACAGGTTGTTTTCTAAACAATAACAAAGGCAACAATTATTATTTTTTCAACCATCATATTGTAGAAACCAATCGATTTGAAAGCAAAAATCCAATCTAAATTCTCTTTTGACAGGGTTCTAGGTTTTCGCTCTATTCAAGACAGTAAAGTAGTCTGATAGCGTTAAAGGTACGATGTAATATCTATTGTTATTTATGGTAGCTAAAAAAATTCAAATTTTGATAAAGGAAATAAGATAAAGGTTATTGCCAGTAGCCAATTGGCGTACAACAATGTAAGTTTTGATAAAAAACAAATTTATCTAATAATTAATAGAAACTAATTATATGAACAGAGGAGCGATCCATTTACTGGTATTTACGCTATTTACTTTAATTCTATTGACTTTGTCTGTAGCCCAAACTAGTCACTCTACAGGTAACGTCTCAAAGCCTTTTATGGCAAATTCAACAATTCTTCCCGGATACATTAACTGTTTGATATCGTATACAACGAATCAGTGTAGTGAATGTCCACCTAACTGTATTACATACAAGGCCAGTAATTTTATCATAGATAATAAGGATTTGGCTTCCAATGTGGACAAGGTATTTGAAAAATCCTTAAGACAAATATCAATTATTAAATCCGCAGACATAAATACCAATCATACAAAGACAGCAATTATTTATTTGCAAAGTCTTTTGCTAAAAAACAATATTAAACCGTCCGAACTAACTCTAATTACCGACATTTTTAATGATATTAATCAGACAAATTCAACTACAACCCTAGGAAAAACCCTTCATGATAAAATTAAAGAATTAGAAATGAAAAAGGATTCTAGCCCAATCGCCATTTCCATTGTAAATATTACTTCAAAGGGTGTCGATTTATTAGTAGACTCAGATAGCATTATACACAGAATTCAAGAATATCCGGATCTTCCATACGACCTCAATGAGCAAAAGGAATGGATTAACGGTATCCTCTCCAGTACTATTGTAGGATGTGAGATCTCTGGTGTGTTGGGTTGCCTAATGGCATCTATAATAACTTCAGGAATAGTTTAGGCAGGATCAGTTCATAGGTATGTAGACAAGGGTATTGAAACGTAAACTATTTTTTTTGGTCTGATCTTTAATATTACTCTTCTTTCCTCTGGTTTAGTTATCGGATATTTATCTAGGTTCAAGTATTTTTTTGACAGTTTGTTGAAATGATGGTCCGCCCCTTCGGTTGTCTTATCGACCACATTCCCTATAATTGATGCAGTTTCATATGGGTTTGCCATGCTAAAGATCGACAAGCCTATCCTATCATTGATTATTGTATTTTTTTCCTTTGACCTTCCCAAGGCCGTGTTTATTAATAAATCATGATTCTCATCATAATCAATCCAAATTGGAGTGACTTGAGGATAACCATTAGGCATTATAGTAGCAAGAGATGCAAAATTCCTTCCATTTAAGAGGGCTAATACTTCATTACTAAACACAATTTTCTGTATTATAATAATAATATAACTTTTGCAATTAAGAGATTGTAAACCCTATGCTACTTTCAGTAAAGCTTAAAAAATGGCGGATCCGATGGGTGTACTCATAATAAATAAGATATTTTGGGTTTAGAAAAAAACTTAATATTTCTGATTTACTTAATTAAAATATAATTGGGGATTATTGTAACTCTAATCCTGATAGTAATGATAGGGCTCGTAATTTTGGGAATAGGATGGACAAATTTTTTTTCTGCTATTCTGAAAGGTGCTGACAAGGTAACAGAAATCCCAGTGGTTAAAAATATAACCGATACTGCCCATTTTGAGTTGAAAAAGATTCTGAAGAATGTTTCAAACGATGTGGTACGTAATATTGGAAATTAGAATTTCCTTGTAGGTTTTCACATTGAAATAGAAAATATATGACTATTAAGCCTGTAAACTAATGTATTTTTATAATAAATCTAAAAAAATTATTTAATGGCTATGACCACATCCACAACCTGCATGGCCACCACCGCTGGTATTCTGTTGTTGTTGCTCTACACAAGTAGGGCATTTAGATTGCTGAGTTTCTGACATAAACGTAGTTCCACATGAAGAACATTTCATTTTTTGAATTCCTTCCATAACATAATTCGGTTCTCAAACTAATTAATAGTTATCTATGAACAATCAGGTTTGGGTATAAAAAAAATTATTTCTGTATTTGGGTGGAATATTGATTATGGGTATATCTACGTCTAAATCCAAAAGGCTTAAACGGCTTTCCGTTTCCGTGATAGAATTTTGAGAAAAATTCCACATACAGCAACCTAACTCCCTGAATGCCCGGTTCAAATACACCTAATATGATATTGAACAAATGTCCTACTACCAGGATTATGATTCCTATTATCAACCATATTATTCCATTATCAGAGACCCTGATGAATACATGATCTATTACGTCAGCCAAGATGATCGAAGCCATCATTATGCCGATAAGCCTAGTAAAAGACAATATGTGGCTTATTATTGATGGTAATTCCATCATGGCTCTAGTTCCTTCGCCATAAAACATTAGCCCAATACCGCCAAATATCAGTGCAAAATACACCGCTCCTTGTACACTGGCAGTAGGATTGATGTTTTCATGGCCTATTAACGCTAAACCAATTAACGCAACACCCCATCCAAACATCAGCCAACCGACTTTTCCAATTGCATGTCTCTTATTTCCGTGATTAATGTTATTTATGATACCAAGAATGAATCCAAAAGAGACCATACCCAATCCGATGTATCCGCTTAAAAGCAATAATTTGCGTAGTCCCCATGTTGATAAAGCATCAAATATAGTGCCATCTTCTGGCAAGTGAAAACCGCCAATACTATTAAGGAAATCAAATAAATATTGATTCAAATGGAACCCGAAATAAAGGTTAAAGCAGAAGCCTAGCACAATTGCTACTATACACCCAGGAGTAATAGCCTTCGCAATTTTGACCATTTGAACGGGTTTCAGGATTGTCAAACCGAATTTCCTAATAGGTTTAGGCATAATAGTAAAGCCTTTATGTCCTCCCTCAATTCGCCAGATTACCCATCTTGAAACTAATAGAATCACAATTGCGTAACCTACGTCAGCAAACATCATCCCGTAAAAAACTGGAAAGACAAGAGCAAACACAAGTGTAGGATCAAATTCATTGCCCGATGGCAGGGAGTAAAATCTTATGAAGGATTCGTACACCTTTGTGCGCTTTGGGTTATTCTGCAGAGTAGGCGGAACTTCATTTGTTTTTAATACAAACATTACGGTTCCTTTGCTGTGCTTCTCAATCGTAGCCTTCGTCTCGTCAATCAAAGATTGGGGAATCCAACCTTCTAAAGTAAAAGTGTCATGGGTGACCCCTATATTATCGATTACTTCCAGTTTTTTATTTTCAATATCTAGTTGTTCCTCTAATCCTTTTAGCAAAGAATAATTCGTTTGAGAAATTGCCAATAATTGATTGTCTATTCCTTCTAATTTCTTTTCGAGAGCCTCAAGATCATGTTTTAGATTTTCTATAACTTCACTAGGTTTACCTTTTAATGGGGGAACAGCTTCCATGTGAACGTTATAAATATTAATAATTGATGCCAATGCATTTGAGGGATAATGGGGTAAAACAACCAAAACAAATTCAGTAATTTTTTCACCCTCTTTTGAATATAATATTATATCCTGGTTATTAGATTCAAGTTTTTTCTTAAATTCAGAATATTTTTCACTAGCAATACGCCCGAAGAACGAACGGGCAGATTTGAGATGTAAGACATCTAAATCGGCTGGAAAAAATGAAAATTCTCCTATTAATTTGATATTATTTTGTGCATTTCTTATCTCAGTTAGTATATTTTCTTTATCTCTTTCAAGTGTGGCTACATCATTATCAATATCAAGACGTAATAACGCATTTTCCATTTCATTTATGGATGGAAATCTAATCTTTTCCCCTAAGGATGTGGGAGGAAGTGTACTGAGCAATCCTCTTATTCGAATTAATTGATCACCAATATGTCTGTGAGATTCACTTTCCTTCTCAGGCCTCAAGTAAGCCGATATTTCTTTGGAAATTTGTTCAATTTGAATAACACTCATTTCCTGCAAAATTGATACAACCTGCTGTCTATATTTTTTCAAACCCAAGACAGCTATCTTTGACATAGCTTCTGGTCTTAATAAAGTCAAGGCAAAGGCTCCATATTACTTAATTCCTGATAGTAAAATTTCCATTATTTCTTTCATCATTGTTTGATAGTAATGAAAAGAAATGTTCTTTGCCTTGGTTTCGGCCTCAGAAATAGTTTTTTGTGCTTCTGCGTTTGCTTTCATTCTAGCCTTTTCTATGCTAGATTCAACCAGCAATCTTCCTTCATTTTCAGCATTTGCAATAGTATCTTCCAGATCGGCTTCAATAGTTTTGATCTGATTTTGCACCTCTACTTTACGCTCGTCTATTTCCTTTTGGACTTTATCTTCAATCAGCTTAATTTGTTCTAATGATTTAATATATTGTTCCTGATCTTGAATATTTGACATTTTCTAGTTTACTCCAATTAAATATCGGATAATAAATACCAACAAAATAACTGTTGCAATAACATTTCCAATTTTTATTGCCCTAGTAATTCGATAAAATTTTCTCTGTTTATCATTTGAAAAACCTCTAAAATCATTCCCATTCATATCTTTATACATTTAACTCTGGTTCAACCTCTCTCAATTCTTGCATCTCTCTTTCACCCATCTTTCTTTTTACTGTTTTTAACATTATAAATGTGTCACGCTCTATTTCTTCTAATCTAAACGTAATAAATTTCACGGCATCCATCAATCTTGGAATAAAAACGTTCTCTATGGCATTTGATTTCCGTTTTGTCCTCTCTATTTCATAAAGGAGTTTCCTTAATGCAGTTTCTTTTTCTGCAACATCCAAGACAATTTTATGAACTCTATTGAAGGAACTGATTGCTTCATTAATGGAAGTAGGTAATTCCAACAAATATTCCTCATATACCCTATTTTGACCACCTTCAAGTCTAGGAATATGAACACCCATTATACTTTTGGATTTCACATATAGTTTGCCCATCATAGGTAACTTCATTGACTCATTTTCTAATCTCATAGACCCAGCCAAAATTTCCGCCATCCTTATTGACTCGTATCCCTTGATGAGCTCGGTTTGTAAATTTTCTCGTAAAGCTGCAGCAGTTTTACTTGTATTAAAAAATTCCAATATAAGCGCTTGACGTTTTAATTTTAACAATTTAAGCCCCTTTCTTGCTATTAGAATCCTACGTTTTGTGCGTATGTACTCTAATCTTGTGGGCCTAATATCTGCAATAGAGGGCATTTCCTTCTATTGCTCCTCTTCTTCTTCTTCTAGAGTTATGGATTTTTTCCTATATTTTGCAATAAACTCTGGCTTTATACGCTTCATTTCAGATTCTGGAAGATCAGACAATAGTTCCCAACCAATAGAGAGGGTTTGCTCAATGGATCTATTTTCATCGATACCTTGATTAACGAACTTTCTCTCAAAATTATTTGCAATTGCCAGGAATTTTCTATCTATCTCACTTAATGCCTCTTCTCCTACAATTGCAGAGAGGGCTCGAGCATCCTTACCCTGAGCATATGCCGCATACAACTGATCGGCAAGATTTCTGTGATCTTCTCGAGTTCTTCCACTTCCTATTCCCTGGTTCATCAACCTGGATAAGCTGGTAAGAACATCCACTGGAGGTTGTATATTTAATCTATGCAGCTCTCTGCTCATAACTATTTGGCCCTCCGTGATGTACCCAGTCAAGTCAGGGATCGGATGAGTAATATCATCAGCGGGCATAGCCAAAATCGGAATTTGGGTCACTGAACCCTTTCTTCCTTTTATTTTTCCGGCCCTTTCATAGATTGAAGCAAGATCGGTATACATGTACCCTGGGTATCCCCTTCGACCAGGGACTTCTTCTCTGGCCGCGGATATTTCCCTTAAAGCTTCGCAATAGTTAGTCATATCAGTCAAGATTACAAGTACATGCATTTCCCGTTCGTAGGCAAGAAATTCAGCGGTAGTCAAGGCCAATCGAGGTGTGAGAATACGCTCCATAGATGGATCAGAGGACAAATTAAGGAATAATACACTCCTTCCCAATGCGCCACTTTCCTCAAATTGCTTTACAAAGAAATTGGACTCCTCACTTGTGATACCTATTGCAGCAAATACAACAGAGAAAGATTCTGAAGAACCAAGAACTTTGGCTTGTCTAGCTATTTGAGAGGCCAAAAGATTATGAGGCAAGCCGGCACCTGAGAAAATTGGGAGCTTTTGACCTCGTACTAGAGTGTTCATACCGTCAATGTTAGACATGCCGGTTTGAATGAATTCAGATGGTTCTTCTCTAGAATAAGGATTAATTCCTGATCCCACAAGATCATATCTTTCCTTAGATATAATTTTTGGACCATTATCTCTAGGGTTACCCAACCCATCAAAAGTCCTTCCTAACATTTCATCAGAAACAGAAATCATAGCAGTTTCCCCTGTAAATCTAGTAGATGTATTATCAGTTCCAAGTCCATAAGTTTGGCCAAATACTTGGACAACTGCAAGTCCTTCCTTTGTATCTAACACTTGTCCCAAACGTCTCTCTCCGTTGGCTAATTTTATCTCAACCATTTCACCATAAGCAGCATCTTTGACTCCCTCAACGAAGATCAAAGGTCCAGCTATCTTTGAAAGGTTCTTATATGCTATCTTAGACATTTAACGAGAAGCCTCCATCAACAATTCTTTAAACTGGTTCTTCATATTTATCTTGATTTCTTCTACTTGTTGTTCAACCCCGTCTTCCTTGGTCCATTTGATCATAGACAAGTCTTTTCGTGTTCCAATAGAACTTATTTTCGTGGACGTTACGCCTTTCTTAATAGCATCTGCTTCTAATTGGCCAAATTCCAATATGGTTGACAACATCAAAAACTGCTTTTTTATCGATGTATACGTGTCAACCTCATCGTACGCACTTTGTTGCAGATAATCTTCTCTAATAGAACGAGCTGTATCTAAAATACCTTTTTCAGGTTCAGGGAGGGCATCATATCCTATCAGTTGAACGATTTCCTGCAACTCTGATTCTCGTTGCAAAATACCTAGAGCTTCTTTCCTCAAAGTGGTCCATTGGGGTGAAATATTATTCTTGTACCATTCATCCATATCGTCGGCGTATAATGAGTAGCTTGTTAACCAATTTATAGATGGAAAGTGCCTCCTTGACGCCAAATTAGCGTCTAATCCCCAAAACACACGTGTAACTCTTAGAGTATTTTGGGATACAGGTTCAGAAAAATCTCCACCTGGCGGTGAAACTGCACCAACTAAGGTTAAAGATCCCACTCTTTTTTCTGGGGAAATAACAACTGCCTTTCCGCCTCTTTCATAAAATTCAGCCAGACGCCTACCAAGGTAAGCTGGATATCCCTCCTCGCCTGGCATTTCCTCAAGTCTACCTGAAATCTCTCTCAATGCTTCAGCCCATCTAGATGTACTGTCTGCCATCAAAGCAACATCGTATCCCATGTCTCGATAATATTCCCCCATGGTTATCCCAGTGTAGATACTAGCCTCCCGTGCAGCCACCGGCATGTTAGAAGTATTAGCAACCAAAATTGTTCTTTCCATTAGAGGCCTCTTTGATTTTGGGTCTTCGAGTTCAGGGAAGGTAGTAAGTATTTCAGTCATTTCATTCCCTCTTTCTCCGCAACCAATGTAAACAATAACGCTACTGTCAGCCCATTTGGCAAGTTGCTGTTGTGTGACCGTTTTTCCGCTCCCGAATGGTCCTGGAATGGCAGCTGTCCCCCCCTTAGCAACAGGGAAGAAAGTATCTAAGACCCGTTGTCCTGTAATCAATGGTGATTCGGGTGGCAGCTTTCTAAAAACTGGTCTAGGAGTTCTAACCATCCACCAGCTAGACAATCCCACATCTGATTTCCCGTTTGGTGTTTTTATTTCAGCCACATTTTCGTTCACAGTATATTTACCCTCACTTATTTCAGATAATTTGCCGTTAATTCCAAAAGGCACCATTATTTTATGATTAATTAATGGTGTTTCTTGGACCTCACCTATTATTTCTCCCTCTTGGACTTCCTCATTCTTGTTTTTCCTTGGGATGAATTCCCATTTAATGTGTTGATCTAACGCAGGAATTGTAACACCTCTTCCTATGAAATCTCCACTCTTTTCCCTTAAAATATCTAGAGGGCGTTGAATCCCGTCATAAATAGACTTTAGTAATCCTGGTCCTAATTGCATGGACAAAGCTCTTTTAGTATTGATTACTTTTTCGCCTGGCCTAATTCCTGTAGTATCTTCATAAACCTGGATAGTCGCCTTATTTCCTTCCAAACGAATAATCTCTCCTAATAATCCTAAATCTCCAATGCGTACAACATGATACATCTCTGCATCTTCTACATCAGTAGCCACAACTACTGACCCTGAAATACGTGACACAATTGAATTTGACATATTTCCCTACTTTCCCTTTTATTTTCCCGTTTTAATACTTATCCCAAGCACTCGTTTTGCCAGAGCCGCAATGGATTCCTCATGAATAGTGCCCTGCAACGCAGGCATAAAAATAACCAATGGATCTATCGATGATTCAATTTTTGATCTCGTCAGTTGAGAAAGTGATTCCTGTACGAATTGGCTTGCTATTATTAGATTATATTTGTGAGAGGCAAATAGATTTTCCATTTTTTTTGCGGCTTCATTTTTGTCATTAACTGTAAATGTATCTTCAACACCCAACAACCTATACCCCATAACGATTTCTCTTTCTCCTATTACTGCAATAGCTTTAATATTTTCTTTTTTCTTGCTTGACATTTTTTATTTTACTCCAAAACCAATAAAGAGTTAATGCGTTCTGGGGTCAAATTATATCGCTTACCATATGCAATCCTTTTGATATTGTCCCATTCAAATTCAGCAGTTATTATAAAGTAAAAAATTGTGCCAATTGACAATGCAATATTCTTTAATTTTCTTACATAATGTTTGTTTATGTATTTATCCATTGCAACTTCAAAATCAATAAGGTTATGTGATTTCAAATAATTATCTAAAAGATCATCAAATTTTATATGCTCATTAATCCTGTTTACAAAATCTTCGACGCTGTTTGATGAAAAGATTTCCAATAATTTTTCAATCGGAACTTTTCCAGCTTCGATGAGATGTTTTTTGACTATATCTCTATCTAAATTCGAATCCTTCCCCTTAAGTAAGGTCAATATATTCTTCTTATCTATTTGAGTACGAAACAGAATCTCTTGTTAATCCCTCATCACCTTGGAAAAATTTGATACTTTCCAGCAGGTTTATGTAATAAAATGACAAAAGTTCAGTCATCATAGGGCTAATATCAGATGTCTTTTGGTATGTATCTAGATTTTGAATCAATATAGTCCCATACTTGTACTTTACTAATTGATTAACAACGCCTTCTACCGTTGGCTGAGATAATATGATTTTCATCTCGTCATGTGGAATATTACCTGCAGTGATTCCAGCCGGAAAATTACGACTGGATACTAAGAATGGTTCTGTTTCTGTGATTGTGCGCCCTATGACTTTGGATGATAGAATGAGTTCAATGTTATGTATATCCCACTTTGAGAAATAGGCCCGGATAGCTTGCTTCCCACTAAAAGGAGTAGATTCAAGCGCAATCTTATTTACTTCCACTAAATGTCGATTAATTGCAACTTCCAACAGTTCGGGTGGGGAGTAAAGAGCAGCGGCCCTGTCAATTTCAGGTCCATACCATGTTGATTCCAGCATCCTTGCAACCTCTGCAACATCCTCTGCCTTTACTAGACTCTGAATAAAATCAAATGATAGGAAATTGGTTGAAATTGCCTGCAACCTTCCAAAAGAAGAGGAGTACGGTGATGTAGTCATTTTATCAAATCATTTTTTCATAAAGAAAGTTCTTAATTTCGTCTTCATGATTTTCAAATAGCTCTTCAAAAGTAAGATCTATTTCCCTACTCTCTGATTTGTCTACGGCTATAAACCCTCCCATGGTAGATATGCTTGATCCTATAGTAACCTTCTTCTCCTTCAAATAAGGAACGTCAGATTCCCTACATCTTATGATAATGTCATCACCTAGGTATCTTTTTGCATATAGTACCATGTCCTCTAATGTTTTTTTGTAATCGGCCTTTTTGGTATTATTCTTTAACTCCTGTTTTATGGAGGCCAATGCAGTATTCATAGTCAAATTAATTGCATCAAATAGAATTTTTTTTGCATCCAATCGTGCACTTTCAGTGATTCTCGCAAATTCTCTCTTAGCTTTGTTATCAGATTCACTATCATATTTTTCTTTTATTTCTGTTAGTCTTTCGTTTTTTATTTGTGCAACTCTATCTTTTTTTTCATCCAATAAAGAATTAAGGATAGCTAATTCTTTCCTTTTTCTATCCTGTATTTCTTCTTCAAACGTATTGAGGGCAGACATTTGATTTATCTTAACCTATAGTATTCCTAGTAAAAGGATAATACCAAGGACGAAACCAATGATCCATAGAGTTTCAGGGATTACGAAGAAGAATAAAACCTGACCAAATTTTTCAGGTTTTTCTGCAATTATACCCATACCGGCTGCGCCGATTCCTTGTTGGGCATTTCCAGTTCCTATTAATCCTCCTGCTATAGCTATTGCAGCAGCGATAGCTACTAAGGATTTATTTAAGCCGGCATCTCCAGTCGTGTTTTCCTGTGCAAAGGCTTGTGGTGTCAAGAGCGTAAAAGCCAACAATGCAGCGCCTGCGATTACAGGTATCATAAACAACTTTGAATAACGAGATTGTTTCATTAATAATTAAAGACCTGCGGTGGCATATTAATAGGTTTTTTTAAAATAATCCAAAATTCTTTGAGTTTTATTAGATTATGTAATTATGCATACAAAATTTCTAAAATTTGTGAATTTAATGGTTCTAATATTTAGATAGAAATGAGATCAAAATGTAAGGAAAAGTAAAATTAGACTAAATTGATCTCATTTGCCAGAAAATACCAATATTCTTGTTAAAATCTTTCAGCGAAGCAATTTCCTGACATGAATATCGGCTGAAATTAAAATGCCAATCCCACGAGGATATTTGCACTGTAGGTCACAAATCAATAGATTTGGAAAAGTCCTTATTGAGATTTTCAGGTATTAAACTGAGTTACGCCAAGACGTCTCTATTTAACCCAGACTCGGTGAAAAATAATCAATCTTAGTTTGAAACAAATTATCCTCGGCTTTTAGAGTCAGACACAATATTAATACATAAATTGATTTATACAAAATAATCTTTTATTAAAGAACTTGACTTTATGGTTTATGGAACGATCTTGTTAAGAAGTATCCTAGGGCTAATCATCCTATCAATTCTTAGACGTAATGAACATGACATTGTGAATGTATATGATACGTTCTCAAATCTGATGAGCATTGCTACTGGAGGGAGGCTACTAAATTTTGGATATTGGACAAAAGATATAACAAGCCCCCTCCAAGCACAGATACTACTTACAAAACTATTTGGAATTTACGGATCTTTTGATACCGCTCAAACATTATTAGATGTAGGAAGTGGTTTTTCCATTCCAGCCCTACATTGGATTCATAGTTATCCTAACCTCAAAATTTATTGCCTAAACATTAGTTTAAGACAACTAAAAAGTGCAAATTCTGATATAGGCAGAATTCAACATTCGAAAGATGATAAGATAAATCTATCCTCGACTGGAAATATTGACACTAGAATATTTCACATTAATTCTACTTCAACATCAATGCCGATCAGAAATGAAAGTGTAGACAGGATCGCTGCTTTTGAATCAGCGCAGCATTTTAAGCCGATCGCCAAATTTATACATGAATCAAAACGCATCCTGAAGAATTCAGGGCAGCTCATAATGGCCATGCCGGTCATAACCAATAAATCGGATCTAATACCATTTTCCAAAAGTTATAACCTCGGAATACTTGCAGTAACTTGGGCCTCTGAACATTATAGTGTTAGCATGGTGGAATCTTTGTTGCATAAGGATAACTTTGAATTATCAAATGTAGAGTATATTGGAGGAAAGATCTACGGACCTTTGGCCGACTTTTATATCCAAAATCGTGATAGATTAAAATCTGAAATAACCAAGGAATACCCCAAATTACTCGAAATAATTCTATATAAATCCATGATAAAGATGAAGATAGAGTCTGATAGAAATTTCATTAATTATGTTTTAATAAAGGCCACAAAGAGATAAAGGATTTCAGTAATATTATTGTAATTAACAAATTGACATTTGATTAGAGAAAAATCGGATTGAAAAAAACAAAATTATCTTTCTAGAATTGATTAATAGAAGCCAGTAGTTGGCAAATACCCATGAGATAAAAGTGCTATATAAAGACAAGGTAAGCCAAGACTAAATTGAAATGGCATCTTGATATCACATTTCGCCCTTAGTAGTCAATAGCAATAACCAGACGCTTATGTTAAATTCCCAGCAAGAATAACTACAAATAAACTTGGAAGTAATATCAAATAGAAGTTAATTTTGGCTCATTCAAGATCTGATTCATGTATCTCTGTTTCACAGTTAAAAAAAAAATACGGTGACAAGACCGCGCTCGATGGGCTATCTTTTGAGGTTAATTACGGGAAGGTCTTTGGATTCCTCGGTCCAAATGGTGCGGGTAAAAGTACAACTATAAACATCCTCACAACTCTACTATTACCATCATCTGGTAATGTAGAGATTTTTGGCTTGGATGTTAACAAATCTTCCTCAACAATCAGGAAGAGAATAGGAGTGGTATCTCAACAGCCAAGCTCTGAGGCAAACCTAACCGTGGAAAGGGCTATGGACCTGTATGGATTAATGTGGGGAATAGGACGAACGAAGAGGAAAGAAAAAATTACTGAAATAATAACTTCATTTGATCTACAAGAAATTAGAAATGTTAAAAATGACGAATTATCAATTGGCCAAAAAAGACGAGTACAAGTTGCTAGAGAATTCATTCATGAAATGGATCTATTGTTTCTCGACGAACCTACGGTTGGGTTGGACCCTACAGCTCGTCGAGTGTTACTAGATTATATAAAGAGCCAAGTGAAATCAGGACTTACCGTATTTTTTACCACTCACATTATGGAGGAGGCAGAATATTTGTGTGACGATATAGCTATCATTAATAGAGGCAAAATAGTCGCCTTTGATACCCCTTTAGGTCTGAAAAAAAAATATGGTAAAGAAAACATAATCCAAATCCAGATAAAAGAAAAGATTTCTGAGATAATTTTGAAACTGGCAGGCACTGTCTCACCCAATTCTCAAATAATTAGAGATGGGGAAAACAGCTTGAAAATAACTTCAATCGATCCCCAAAACACTTTAACAAAACTAATTGAAACCTTTACTTTAAAAGGGATAAAAATAATTAATGTATCGATCAGTTCGCCTTCGTTGGAAGATGTGTTTTTGACAATGGTAAAATAAAGAGGATGTTATTGGCTAGACCTTAATCCTCAACATAGAAACTGCAGCAACAGAGAAAGCAATTATTGCTAGAATAGTAATTATGATTACTTCAAGGAGTACAAAGTCTGATACTTGAGCGTAGACTCCGGCACGGGTTATGTCGACTATATAGGTCAACGGATTCATGTAGAAAGCTGTTTTCAGGGGTTCAGGAATGCCCTCTGCCGGGTAAAAGGTCGTACTAGCAAAAGCGAAAAAAAGGAAAATGCCGTTGCTTATCACATTAAATCCTTCACTACTCTTCAACCTTGTTGAAATTATGACTGTAAATGATCCAAAAAAGATCGCGCCTATAATAATGGCATACAGGGCATACGGTATGCTCCATAAAGTAGGGTGAGCACTCCCAAGTACAGTAGGAAGTCCAATTATCAAGATTAATACTGCACTTGTCAACCCCATTAGCATGATCGTTACCAAATTACTAAATATGTATTGGACCTTGGTAAATGGCATTACCAATATCTGTTGAAACATACCATTCCTCTTATCGGTCCAAATAATACTTCCAGCTACTGTACTACTATTCATTACATTGAACCCAATCATACCGACAGCTAAAAATGACGGATAACTAACCAATATTTCTCCCACTCGTATCCCTTGATTTCCCAGCAACGCAGAATAAGCATATCCAGATATGAAAATATAAAAAATTGGAAATATAATCTGCCAGATTAGGAAGACTTTATCAATAGATGCGATTAAATTTCTATAGGTTAATACGAGAATTTCAGTGATCATCATCAATAGACCGGGGTGTTTCATTTATAATCCTAATTCAAGGTTAAATCCAAACCAGGTAGAGTATTGAAAAATAATGATAAGTCATTAGTTTAATTCTTTTGAACATATATTGATGATTGCTGATCGAGATTTTTCATGTTTTCTAGCCCCAAAAACCATAAAACATTTGCAATACTTAAAGGTGAATATAAGGTTAAAAAAATAAATCATACTCAATTTATTCCCCAAAGGAATAAATTGAATTTCGTCATTGAGAGTAAAATCATTATTTAAATAACCTCTAATTTTATTTTAGACTATGTCTACATCGACACAAAATGAATCACCAAAAGATATTGCAATCCCTGAAAACAAAGATGAACAAAAACAGTTAACAAATTTAAAACAATCTAAATTTACAGAGTTATCAAGTTGGCTTCAAAGTTGGGGGTATAAGGTCGTAGACAAATCTGATAATGTTAATATCGAAGGGATAGAATTTCAAGCAGAGATAACACCACAAGTTCCATACTCCTCCGGATTAAGTACCCCTTTTTATTTAGAATTTCAGGACGACTTAAGCGATGGATTAATCTTAAGAACAACATTTGAACTCGACAAGAACATAGAAATACATTTAAACACCCAATCCAGGGCAAGAGAAATTGAACTAACCTATATTGAAATTAGTCAAATGATACTACCTATGAAGGTTTCTATTATAAGGGATCATCCTTTTATTAAATTATACAAGGTGGTTTTTACCAATGGGCTAGATAAACAATATTTTCTGGATTGCGTAACTGATTTGATGAATTCGATGTCGTTAATAATCGGCAAGTGGGATGAAAAGTATTACAGTGTTCCTCCTAAGGAAACCCAAAAGAAAACCCAAAAGAAAAATGGGGAAAAAATTGATGACTTAGAATTAGAGGAAATCCTGAATGGCTGAAATGTCAACAACCTCAATCTCCGTGTTATTTAGATAATTCCAAATTTGGAGTTCATATTTTGTTAAATAGTCCTTCCATTTGAAGCTATCCAACTTATGATTAGTTGAAAATGGATAGATGAGTATTTTGAAAATCAGGGCACCACTCATGTATTTATTTCTCCATGGAACCTAACAACAAGTTTTAATTATTATGTGGCTATCCGTGGAAGCCAACGAATGGTGTTGGGTGTCAGTTAGAATTTATTTATAGACCTGATTGCGTTAAATAACAAGTTTAATAAATAATGGTACAGAGATAATTCTAATAAGCTGATTTGGAAAAATGGATCATTATGAAATATTAGGGATTGCTAGTAACGCTTCATCAAGAGAAATAACGTTTGCTTATAGAAGGTTAGCTTTGCAATACCATCCAGATCGAAATAAAACTCCTCTTGCAAATGATATGATGTTAAGGATTAACACTTCATATAGTATACTTTCCGACCCAAACAAGAGAAGAGAATATGATGCGTCTAGAAATAGAACTGAAATTCAATACGCAAAGAACGACTCCAAAGATAAAAAGGATATTTTCAATGAATCAAATGCTAAAAAAAATGAAAAAGAACCATTTAACTCGTTTGGAAGAAAATACATCAAATATGGGCTTATTGCACTATTAACCCTAAAATTTATACTTTTAGAGCTAAGAAAATTGATGCGACGAATAATCTGAAGTTAATGACACGATATCAAAAGTTTATGCTTTGGCCCTAGATAGGATAGTCGAGAAGTGGGTATATTTTGCATGAAGGTCTAATTAAAGCTCAGGTTGACTCTCGCTTTAGACGGTCAACAATATAGTTTACAATCTTTATCAGCGTTTATCAGAACCCTTACTTATTTTCAAACCAATTTATTGACTTGATAAGATATTAACGCGTCTACGATCATATCTCATGTACTCACCAACGATACTAGATCTCGTGCATAATTAGTCCAAACATCTTTATGAAAAGATGTGTGAAAATATCGCAATTTCTAAATTATTTTAAAAAGATACAAGAAGAAAAATCAAACGATATTTGTATTGCAGATGAGGTTGAAAATGTTGTTGACCGTTTATTTACTTATAAATGTGAGCTGGTATAGATATATTAAGGAAAATTAATTGAGAATGTGTCTCAAGTGACACAGGTTAATCTTTCTCGAAATACAAAATTTTCCTGCTACCGATAATAAAATTCAATCCAATAACCAGATTGTGACTATACTAGATAATATATTAACCAAGTAATATAAAAGATAAAAGATAAAAGATAAAAGGGAATCTGCATTAGTTGCAGGGTTTTTATAATATTAAAAATTAAATCGATGTTTTATAATTATTTGACCAATATTTAACACGGCTCATAATGTTGCTGGTTTTTATTAAAAATCCTAATTATCTTACAACATTAATTATTAGATCTTACATAGTTAGCCAAACGACTTTGTATCCTCTATCTTTTAGATAAGCCTCTGTCATTCCTTTCGTCCTTTCTTTACTATCGTAGGTGTGGAAGGTTATCTACAAAACCATTACTTCCTTTTCAAATCGTTCACTGGTCTTTTAATCAAACAGTTTGATGACATCTATCAAACGATGGAATCAAAATACCAAACATTATGAACGTCTTCTGTCTCGGTGAAAAGATAGAGAAAGAGAGGAAGAAAAAAAGAGGAGGAGCAGGAGGAAGACAGTATAAGCCAGACATAAAAAACTGGTTTGTCATGATTTTGGTTTACTTTAACTATACGTAACCTATACCTTGACCTTGACCTTGACCGGATACCTGTTTGATTTAGACCAGAGTAACGTATGTAGAGACATTCAAAAGATTGATGGCTTGATAAGACAGTACCCATTCTTCAAAAACTATCAGATGACCAAAAGATTGAACAGACCAGAGGAAGAAGTTGAGCAGTACTTTCCAGGCTTTATGGCTTTTAGACTGTACAGAGCGAGAAATACCAAGACCCAAGGACAGGATGAGAAGAAAAATACACTACTCGGGCAAGAAGAAAAAACATGAAGTAAAGAATCTATACACAAAGTAAACGAACTCGGTCTTAATCTACAAATCAAAACATAAGCAGGTAGGTAGGTAGGGAAGTAGGTAGGTAGGTAGGAGACCTGATTACAAAATATACAAGAAGAATCATCCTGTTATGCCAAAAGATGTTATCAATGCATTTGATCTAGGAATCCTGGGCTGGGAGTACAAAAAGACTATCCAAAATAAAAGTTCCTCTTTACCGACAAAAAAGAAAGAAAAGAATCTAAAGGATCTAACGGAAGAGGAAAAGGAATACAACAAAGATCTCTAAAATAAGGATAATAGTTGAAGATGCCAGCTGCAGGATAAAAAAGTACAGGATGATAAATGATGTGTTTAGGAATAGATTAAGAAAGTACGATAAGACATAGGACATAGTATCTGGACTGATAAACTATGGGATGATGTATTCGTTAGGCTGGTTGGATGATATTGGATAGGAGACGGAACTAGCCATTTCTAATTACGCAAGAGATTGACTATCTCTTAGATTGGGATAAAATATCACCTTCAGTTTTCGATTAGTAAACTGTTTTTAAGTTACATAGTGGAAAAATATTTTTAGAATTTATAAAATCAAAGTGCGCTCAATTATTTAATTTGCTTAGTCGTAAATATTACAAAATGTTGTTTATTGAGCAATTAAAAAGAGGTTTATTGTTTAGATATAGTGGGTAAAATATTAGTTGCAATATCCTCCAAGTACATCTGTATATGGGGTTCTATATTCCAGATTTTCTCACTCTCAAACAAATGCCCGTAACGTTGAGAACTCCCCATCAATTCCCTTTTCCCTAATTTATCTAAGTAGCTACTCTTGACACTAGTCTCGCTGAATCCATTCTTCCTAGCGAGAGAATCCAAGACATTGTGGATCCCTGAGCCATGTTGAGCCGCCTCTTTAATCCTATAAGCAATTTCCTTCGGAATCCCCAATTTTTCAGCTAGTCTACGATGAACTCTTTTTCCAAAATTGTCATATGTATCAGTACCCCCATTTTGGATATTTAATCTCGGGTCGATTCTCAATACAGTATCAATTAGCTGGGGATCAAGAAACGGTTCTCGCAATTCTACGCTCTGTGACATAGTTATCTTATCTTCCCTTTCAAGTGTTTCCTTGTATAATAACTTCACATCCTTAATCATATACTCTAATATCTTGTCGTATCCATATTTTTGTACAATCTTAGAATACCATGAATAGCCACCAAAAATCTCATCGGCGCCCTGACCTGTAAGCATGACCCTTATTCCTTGCTCACGTGCTAGTTTTACTGCAGCATAAATTGGGATTGCAACCTCAACTTGACCCATATTATCATCTTCAATCACATTTATGATCTCAGGTATCATTTTTTCAACGTCATTTTCGGACAATTGATTAATCTCCAAATGAAGATCCAGTTTTTCTGCTATATCTATAGAATTTGTAATATCATTTGAATTCTTAATTCCAGATGTATAACAAATGACATCAGGAACCATTTGTTTTGCCAAGTATGCAACGATAACACTATCAATTCCACCAGAAAAGACAATACCTATTCGGCTGAAATCCCTTACCCGTTTTTCAACAGATTGGATTAGAGCGTCATTGTAGGCATCCAGAGCAGAATCAATATCTTTATAGGTTATTGGATATTTAGTCCGAATTGACTTACTGGTATTGACCGTTATAGGGTGCAAAGATGTATCATAAGTATGCTCGTTTCCTGTTTTAGAAATAGCCAATGCATATCCCGGTAATAGCCTTTCTATCTTGCTAAACATATTGATATTCCATAAGGCTTTCTTTTCTGATCCAAATGCGATAAATCGGTCATTTTCACCATAATAAATTTGCCTTACCCCGATACCATCTCTCACTAAGATGATATTTCCAGTTGATTGTTCTCGTATGGCTAAAACATAAATTCCGTCAAGTTGAAAAACAGTCCTTTTTACTGCCTCTAACAAATTACCTTTTGTTTTCTCATAATGATCCTCTATCAGATGTATGACAACTTCACTGTCAGTAGAGGTGGTAAATTTATGACGGCCTTCAAGACTTTTCCTCAGTTCTCTATAATTATAAATCTCCCCATTGTGTTCCAAAACCAGTTTTTTGTCACAGCTTATAAAAGGCTGTGAACCACATGACCCACCAACTATTGCTAATCGAGAGTGTCCGAGTACGTTGTATGCATTGGCCTGTGAAAAAAATAATTTATCAAATGTATTTGAGTATACTATCTCATCTTCGGTAGCCAATCCAACTCCGTCAGGTCCTCTATTTTTCATGCATGTTAACATTTTTTCAATTAACGGTGCTACATTCTCTCCTTTCTTACTTAATATTCCTACAATCCCACACATTTTAAAAAATTCCTAAACAATTACTATTGTATAACAAGATATAATAATAACCTCAATACTCAAATTTAAGTATTACACTTTATATACTACATATAATTTAGCACTTCAATAAGATCAGGGTTGTGAATAATGTTTTTACTTTGTTTGATGATATCTTGGTCTTTTGGCATAAAAACAATGCCCAAGCCAGCTTGCTTTATCATGCATATATCTCCCCTCGTGTCCCCGATGGCAATTGTATCTCTAATTTGAACACCATACTTTGTAGCATAATGATTCAAGTGAAATTGTTTGCAAATGGATATGTTACACGGACATCCAATTTTCTCCCACCCAAGAGGCATGACAATTTCACCGGTGATAATCCCGTCTTTAACAACTAATTCATTGGCCGAACAAAAATCCAAATCAAGTTTATTCGCAACAACTTGAGCCGCAATGCTGTAACTATCGGTTATAATGCCTGTCTTATACCCATTTTTCCTAAACCATGTCACAATTTTATCTGCGTTGTGCATTATTGGGATAGAATTAATTGAATCAACCATCTCACTTTCTTTGATACCCTTGAGAAGGGAGGCTATTAATCGGGTTTTCTGATACCCCAAAAGGGAGGGGTCAGATTGAATTGAACTTACTTTTTCGGTTAACTTAAATTTTCTAGAAATTACTTCTATTAATCTTCCTTGAATCAAAGTGCCATCCATGTCGAATGCTACAAGTTTTGGTTTCACAGTCATAGTCGGTAATAGATAATATAATGAGAAGGGTATTATTATGTGCTCACCCATAAGTTTTGTGGAATAGGTATTATTATAAGCTAAATTATAATTATGTATGAAACTTGATTTCCCCCCTAGATTTTCTGAGAGGATAGGAGCTATTAGTCTCCACGCGGTGCAGAAAATTTATGAATTGGATTCAGGAAAGTCTCCCGAGTTTCACGGTGGACATAGGACTATCCGTGCCTTTGACCATGATGAGCTTTCCAGCATCTTTAGAGACCTCGCGATTGTCATTCCAATAAAAAATGAAAGATTAAGGTTAATAGAAGGGGTTTTGAGTGGCATTCCTAATGAATGCATGGTTGTTATTGTATCGAATAGTCAGATTTCCCCTGTAAATAGATTTTCAATGGAGGTTGAAATGATCAAGCAATATTCTCAATTTGCAGATAAGAAAATAATAATAATTCATCAAGGTGATCCGGATCTTGCAAAGATATTTGAGGAAGTAAAATATACATCGATTTTAGACTCAAAAAAACAGATTCGCGATGGAAAAGCTGAAGGTATGATAGTAGGCATTTTAATGGCTAAGATGCATAATAAAAAGTATGTCGGCTTTATAGATAGTGACAATTATTTTCCAGGAGCGGTAAATGAATATTGTAAGATATATGCCGTCGGATTTGGGATGGCATCTACCCCTTACAGCAATATCAGGATTTCGTGGCTATACAAACCAAAAATAAGGAATAACATATTGAAATTCCCTAAATGGGGACGAACATCAGAAGTGACTAATAAGTATTTGAACGCATTGTTATCTTATATTACCGGATTTGAAACTGATATTATAAAGACTGGAAATTCAGGGGAGCATGCCCTATCGATGTCACTAGCAGAAAATTTGAATTATTCAAGTGGCTACTCTATTGAACCATATGAATTTATTAATATATTAGAAAAATTTGGGGGATTGCTTCCTACAGATTCACACGATATCGTTGAAAAAGGTGTAGAGATATTTCAGATAGAAACTAGGAACCCACATTTTCACGAAGAGAAAGGTAAGGATCATTTGACTGAAATGCTTCAGGCATCGCTACTATCAATTAGTAATAGTAAAGTTTGTAATATGGAACTCGCAAAAGAAATAAAAGAACATTTACTCAGATTAGAAACTTTATATAAAAAAGATAAGAGCGGTAAGACGGATGCAAAAAAATATTTCATTATGGATCCGATAAAAATAATTCCTATTGATAAATTCGGGGAATTGGTAAAAAAGAATGTAAAGACATTCCACAAAATTTAGAATAGAAATTTTGGATATCCTATTATAACCTTGCTATACTACGATAATCATAAATTCAATGACGGTTCCTCTAGTTTAACATTTTTGTTAAAAAACCTAAAGACTAACCAGTGTGTCAATAGAATTTAGTGTCACTTATCCTTCTAGTACGCAATTTTATAAGAAACATTACTCATATTTCATATGACTAGATGAGATTAGTAAGCCAGTTGTTTTAAAAAAAATAAATTCCATCGAAAATTGTAGTTATTTTTGAAGATATCCCCTCGTGCGTGGGTATGAGGAAATGACAAAATGTTATCATATGATACAGATTAATCATCAAGTTAAAATTTGGTTTTTAGGCCAAGTAGAAATTCGGATTTGATCAATTTCCATTAGTGCCACCTGTTTGCAGGAGGTTAGTATGACATTCAAAATGATTTTAGTTTAGCTTGACTGTCTCTAAACATACAAGAATGAATTTTCCTTTCCTCTTCATTTCGAAACTAAAATGGTCTTAATGATGAAGTAAGATTTGAATGAAAGATAAAGGAAAGATTATTTTGGTATCCCGATTATCGACTTCAGGAGTAAGAAAGGGTCTGAGAAATTTACAATTTGTCATAGTGCCTGGAATAGTAATAGGCATAATTGGTGGAATTCTACTTTTTTTTGCCGCATATAATTATTATCCTCAGAAGAATGTGAATATCAATTTAAACGGCAAATGCTATGAATTTTTGGATGAGGCTTTTCAAAAGTACCAAGATTTAGTATCTAACAGAGAAAGGGAATTGTTAAAGTTGCAGATAGCGTCCCTAGAGGGGTCAAATTCATTTGTTCCTATTATATTCAGTGGTTCAAGTGATGACGTAGACTATATAATAGACAAATTTGACATCAAAGTAACAGAAATACAGACATTAGGTGACCAGAACACACAAGTCGATAAGATGATCATAAAGGGTGTAATCAACAATACGATTCTTGAACAAATATTGGATAATATTTCTGATAATTTTACTGATACTGCTGCGAACTCGATGCCCAAAATTGGCATCTTACCCAATAGCGGAATTACAGTGTCCGAGAGTGCAAAAATTAGCGATAATATGGATCAATTTATGATTAACGGGCTAAAGAAAATTATATCTGAGAAAAATGGGGTAAAGGAAACAGAATGCAGAAGTACAATAATCTATAATGATTGATGAATTCCAAAATGCAAATTCCTGCGTTTATTCTTTCAACCATGAATAAAACCCAACTCTCTCTAATACAATAGAGTATATGAGATTACAAGATTTGTCAATATTTCGGAAATTAAGACGCGGGCCATTTTACTTTTTTTATGTAAATGAAAATGCTGTGTGTTACAGGTCAACATGTCAGTGATTGGAAAAGATCCATTAGAATGCCCTCCCTTACTTATTCAAGAAAATTTGATGTAATGAATCTTGGATTTATTCAGATATGCAAAAAAAAGATCTATGAATCATTCATGGTTATTAAAACTACATGCCAATTGGAGTCCTTTATTTTAATAGACTTCCAAAACATCAACTTCTGATCATCCAAATTATCTTTGAGAAATACGGGTCTAGGTTCATTTGCGAATTCATTAATTAGATTAAAATGATCAAATGTCTCAAGTTTTACCTGATAGGTCATATTACTAACTGAACTCAACGATAATGTATTATCAAGGCTACTAGAATAATATGGTCCACTCTTTGTTTTATTGGTATTTAAAAGTTCAGACCCATTATGATCGATCAGGATGAACCGATTTTCATTGTTTAGAGGCAGACCCTCCAACAAATCTACTAAAGATTTCAAATTTATTATCCCGACCCAGTATCCACTCAGAGAGCTTGAACCGGTTTGGATATTTGAATCGCTCTTCTGAGAGTAAACTGGGACCGCAACTGCTATTGCAGGAGCATTTATAGAAGCAGACAAGAAAATTGAACTCATGCAGGTTTGATCATTTTTGACAACTCCTTTATACCATTCTCGATCAGCAAAATTAATTCTTGGAAGCTGCTCTTGATCCCTATATGGTTCTCCCATATAGATATCTCCATTTGGTAGCACAAAGAAAATGCTTGCAATATCTTTGTTTCGTTGGAGGATATCTTTAGCTAGATTTCTTTTGTTCAAGTCTAAAGTAGAATGAATACCGTTATGATCACTGCTAACATTCTTTATAAATGGCACATTCTTAAGTGACTCATCTCTGCTTGAAATTTCAAGAGTTTCAACGGTATTAGATATTTTGTCGTGTATCAAATCGGCAAACAGGATAAGCATTGTAAACTTATCAGTTAGGTTTACTGGTAGTCTTTGAAAATAATTTGAAAGTTGGGTGCTGTTATCAAATTCTAGAGCGTTAATAGGATTGGCCATAAAAGAGGAAAGGTAGATGGCAGTGATAAACGTCGTAATGATAAAAAATATGGTCTAACGATGAGAGTTAGAAGAGGAATTTGTTGAGTCATTTGCTACAATCAGTGAGGACAATGTCAAAGTTGATATTATTTGTTATGTTCGAATTTTAAGAAATTTTAAAAGATTTTGTAACCTTTCATGAAATGTTGTGATAATGGCATAATCAACTGATTTCTCGATTTGCAAAGTAATTCAAACTATTTACATATATGATAAAACTAAATCTGCAGCACTTTCTTTATGTATCAGGATTTGTTCCTAATGAAATAAAACGTTTAAGCATACATGCAAAAGGAAGTAAACCAAGAAAAAAATTATTGTGGATTTGACTCTAAGTATGTAGCCGAATCGTCAAGTAGCTTGTTGATATCAGCGATATTTTGCTTTATCTCATCTATGGATGCATTTTCGTCGATCTGTTCACGAAGCTTCTCCCTCAGTAAAGCCTCGCCCTTATCGGCTAGTGCTTTGCCAATTGGTGCTTCTAAATACTCAAAGTTATCCAAGTATGCAGCGGTGGCCAATTCTTTGGCTTTAATTTTATCATTAGACTCATATGCAGAGACAGTTTCATTTAGCAATCCTCTGATTTTGTCTATATAGTCCTGTGATGTTGGATTGTAGCTGGCATTAGCGCTTGTAGAATTGTTACTAGTATCCAAATCATTGTTTATCCTCTCAATTATTTGGTTAACAATAGATTGGTCTCTAAGGTTCTGGAAAGAGTCTGTCAAATTTGCAAAATCAGACAACAACGTCGTAATTGCATGAGTATCATTTGAAATGTTTTCAGTGTTATTGAACAATGCACTAGCCCTATCTACAAATGCTGAACCATCCTGATATTCCAATTCCAATGTAATATTACCCCCTGTGACTCCCTCTTTGTATTCAGAAGCAGCAGTTTTTAATAGATCTTTTATAACGCTAATTTTGTGCTCTGCAGTATTTAGTACGACTGCTGGTATAACCTTTGTAACCACATTATTGGACAAGTCTATTGAAGACTTGCCCTTGTCCTCAAATTCTGCTAATGTAGTACCATTATTGGAAGCCAACCCGGCCAATTGATTCAAATCATTAAAATAGGTATCATTTAGATTCCTGTCGGCCATAGATAATGGAATAGTTACAAGTGACAATACTTCTTCGATGGGATGAAGAGTATGAGATAAAGTTAATTCAGTATCATTGTGGAATTTATTTAACTCGGCCTTTTCAATATGGCCTATAATCTGTTCAATATTTGAATGAAAACTAGTATAATCCGTCTGGTTTTGTTGTTCAGTACCATTGTTCTGACCCATTACCTGATTTGGTAAGGCGGAACCAAATATCGCGATCGTAACTACTGCAGTAATTAATCCTAGTGTTAATTTATTGCTTTTATATGTATTCACAATGAGAACCTTCCTTATAATATATTTATATGATTATTCAATTCTCAAAAATGAGAATGAAGATGTGCTTTTGTTTCTTCTATAATTAATCATACAAATATCGTGCCCTTAACTATGTTTTATCATTAGTTTTCTTTTTCAGCTCCTGTAGAAGTAGAGGAAATTTGTGATTGTGCTAACGAGAATCAGCTCTGGAATGCAAAACCAGGAAGATTAATTACTCTGAGTCTTCAAGGCCCAACCCTTTTTCTTTCTTTCTAGATTTTAGCACTTCTAAATATTTTATCATAAAGCATGTAAGGTATAATGAAAGGTCGAATTATATCCATATAATATTTTGAAGATTTTCCATATACAATAATATCCAAATGTCAAACCTTTTTAGAATTATGATTCTATTGTACTTGGATTTGTCTGGAGAAAAAATAACAACTATTGAGAACGTGCTGGTACTTCAAGGTGGTGGATCACTTGGTGCTTTTGGATGTGGAGTGTACAAAGCATTAGTAAAACATCATCTTGATTTGGATTTGATTGCGGGGACTTCAATTGGTGGGATTAATGCGGCCATTATAGCAGGTAGTCGAAATAAAGATAGGACAGATCAAATATTAGAAGAATTCTGGATCGAACTTTCTGAAAGTTTTGTTCATAAAGATAAATTTTTTGGTTTTTCAAGTTCAAACCTAATGAAGCAGTTTTATAAAAATTTTGTCTATCCACTTCATAAGAATGACACGATCGCAAGTTATGTAGAAATGAAGAAGGATCAACAGATTAAAATCAAACAACTTGAATCTTTCTACAGCTCTGCAGCGTTCGGAAATGAAAAATTTTTCAAACCTAGGTGGTTTCCGGAATATGCGATTTCAGACCCAGAGTACTTTACACCAATGAAATGGACCTATCTCTATGATCATCAACCACTGATCAAGACTTTGGAACGATATATTGATTATGATAAGTTAAGACCGGGAGAAAATAGCAATCCTCGTCTAATACTGACCGCTGTTAGTATTCTCGATTCCAAAGCATTAATATTTGATAGTTTCAAGCAACAAATAGAGCCCAAGCATATCTTGGCTACCTCTGCTTATCCACTTTACAATTTCCCATGGATAGAAGTTGACAAAGGTGTTTTTGCCTGGGATGGCGGCCTTTTGAGTAACACTCCACTTAGAGAAGTGCTTGACGCATCGCCGATCATGGATAAGAAGATATTTCTAGTAGAAAATTATCCAAAGGAGGTTGACTCGTTGCCTGGTAATATAGCCGAAGTGCATCACAGGGCCAGAGACATTATGTTTTCAGACAAAACTGAACACAATATCAAAATGTCCGGGGTAATTACGCGTTATTTGGACTTTATTGAAGAACTTTATCAAATCTTTGAAAATAATGCAGACAAATTACAATTAGACAAGAATACTTTAAACAAAATTCGTCGTAAATATAAGAAATACCATGAGGATCATGGGGCGGAAATTAAAGAAATCTATTATTTTTCACGCGATGAAATGTACCCTCATATCTTTGAAAATGCCGATTTCTCTCCTGATACCATCAAGGAATTAATAAGAGCAGGAGAGGACACAGCAAATAAGGTCATACAAGATCATAGGCAGAAGTAAATACTTAAAGTGCTGTATGGTTTAAAAAGGATATTTGGTTCACTCAAAAGTATCGGTAGACTAATAGTAATAAATATCATAAAAGAATAATTAAAGGACCAAATTTGACGGTCAACACATAGGCTCATCGTCCCAAGATAAAGTCATCTACCCTCGTCTTGCTCTACTCCTGATCATCCTAAACAAAATCCAATCATCGGATGTTTGAAATAATTAAGTCGTCCTGATTGGTATCCAGAACCATTCCAAACCCAAAAGTTTTTTGTAATAAAGATTTTAGTTGTTGATGGGATATCTAAGGCGAGCATGATCCACCATTGGGGATAACCCTATAATCATTGATTTCATTGGATTTATCTAGCACATGAATGGAAAAAGTAATCATCAATTACAGGCCTTTTATTTTACTTGTATCGAATTACACCTGTCAACAAAGTATCATAATGACACTGATCTATCAAAGCATTTGATAGCTTCCTCGAATTCATTCATCTGATATAAAGAATTTCCTTTCATATACCATGAATTATAGCTTTTCAATGAAGATAGAGCCAGAGATCTATCAAAGCATTTGATAGCTACCTCATATGATTTCCTTTTGTATAATGATAATCCCATTATATACCAGTGATCTGCTAAACCACATCCTTCTGACATAATCAATATTACATTCAAACTAGTCTTTTATAAAGCTTTTGATGAATATTGATTAATACTTGCTTTTATTGCATGAGAATCGCAAAACCTCTTTGATTGTTTAAAAGTGTATTCCGATATAAAAGAATTAGATTTATTTAATAAACAGAAATACCGGTGCAAAAAATAGCCATATTAGGACTATATCATTGCTGTGCTAATTAAGGGTGAATTAATGTTTACAATTGTAAATAACAGGACGAGTGATTTTATCACTTTCCATTTTTGTTAACCATTGTAATACAATCTGAAAAATCTTCTTTGTATATTTCGCTTTGAAATCAAAAATCCTAAAAGTCTTGAATTCTCATTCCCAAACATATTTCGCTTATCGCCAGCCAATTTTTCGAAAAAAATAGGTTTTGGCATACTCGCGACTTCCCAATAAATATCAGAATATCAGACACCGGCCCATGGTTTTGTATTTCGTGAATGTGCTAACAAGAGTCGCAGGTCTTTTTTAGCAAACTATGTCATAAGCATCAGTAACTATTCTTTGATAGATTGAATTGTTCAGATCTATCCGGTAATAATCTAATTTATCAGGATCATACTTTTGTACAATTTCAATAATTTCGCTTTTCTTTTTTCGTTGAAATATTACATCCCTGTGAGCATAACCAGTGACATAACTGTACTTATTCTTGATGGCTTCGCCTAAAAACTTTATCCTTAAGTAATGACCACCGGTTCCCCCCCAATAACCTTCAAGGATGCTGACCCCTTCAAGATAAACGGTATTCATTGACCCCTTATTCACATCGACAGTACCTGGGCGCAATTCATAATTTTCCAATGGACCGCCTTTTGCATAACCTATTATATCACCATTCCTGTTGTTCATCCTTAGTGTTACCAAGATAGAAGATTCATCTGCGATTGTTTTTCTGAAATATTCTTCACTTTGCCTCATCAATGTGGAAACCCGACTGTTAATATCTAAAAGGATTTTCATAGTATCCTCATTCACTTTGCCATTTTGGCCTTCGGTAACAAATATCAATCTTGTACCTCTTTTGGAATCTTTTAATCCTAATTCTTTATTCCATGATTCCTTAAAGTACGCTACGTTATCATAGAAATTTTTCCTAAATTCAGTAGGTATATTTGACATAATATAATCAAACATCTCCTTTTCTTCTACCATAAGGTTATCAAAAAATTTCACAGAGTTCTTATTAATCACAGAAGGATGCCATCCCAACGCATGAGCATTACGTCTTGCGATATCTCTTGCATGTTCATAATTCCCCAACGCGTATCCGGCTATTCGCTCAGACACTGAAAGAAACCATCCTAAACTTCGAAAACGCTCCCTTGTTTTAATATCGTGTTGGAAAATTCCAGCTTCATCAAATAATTCATCAATCTTCCTAGTCGCATATTGCTCAATCTCCCCTTTGAACGGATAAGCAGTTCTATGAATCAGTATCATGACTAAATCGATATTCAGATTTGCACTAGCAATAAATTCTTTAATTTTAGGATCGTTTCTAATGAAAAATTCGACAGAATCCTCATTGGGTTTATCAAATTCCTTAAGAGGATCATAGTCATGAAACAGCGCAGCTACAAATAAATAAGTAGTTTCTTCTTGAGATATTTTGAAATTTTCCATTTTGTTAATCCCAGAAATCGATAAAAGCGTGAAGTAAACAGCTTCTAGTTCGTGTTGAATATTATGATAACCATAATAATCAGTGCCCAAACCTTTCTTTGAAAATTCAGATATTGTGTGACGTAGTATATCTTTTATCCATCTATCCTCAAAGCCCAACGTTTTGCCCAAGTCTATAATATTATCATTGAGGCTTGATTCGGCGGTTTGTCCTTTGTGAAATTGTAGCCACCAAGGAAATAATTTTATCCTATTATAGAATTCAAATCCAAATAGGGTTAGCCGCCCGGGCAACTTATCTGTCGACAATCCATTCTTATTGTTTAGATCATCCTTTTCACTATCAGATGTAAATATCGATGATCTACCCACATCTCTAGAATTAGAAATCCATGATATAAAATTTGCTTTTATACATGATGATTTTTGCAATTAATCAAATAAATGATGGTTTTTAGCTCAAAGTATGAAATATTTAATTCGAGAGTGCAAAATTTAATATCAACAATACTACTCCCAAGGAATTTCCCACTAAAAAAAAATGAGTCAGGGTAGTGTATCGACGGAACGGGAACTTTGACATTCAAATTGAGGAGTAGCTTTTACATAAGCTTTCTTTCCCCGCTGATCTATAAAGCATAGCAAATTTATCTGAGAAGATGTTTTATTCCAAAAAAAAGAACGTAAGTTTCAGGCATGCGAGGTAATCAAATTTGGAATAAGTCACCTGAATAATACCTCTTGATATCCTACGGTTGTTTTGAATATAAAATTGTCACCTCAATCAATAGGTCACACGAAAAACAGCTCAGGTATTTGGCCATCTCCAATAGCAGTAAAGGTTGTAGATAATCAATACTATTAAGGAGAAATCTTGGCTTCATTGATCAATAATAACAAAATAATTTAGGTATTGGTATTAAATGTTGCAATAAGCCACATAATTCCAAACTGATCCACTACTTTAGCCAATTTATCCAATGCGTACTCGTATGTTGGGGCTTGAATTGATTTGCAACCTGCTTTCAATGCTTTATCGTAAGTAGCATCGACATCTCTAACGTAGACCCACAATGAAAGTGAACAAGAGTGACTAATTTTATAATCTTCCTCCATCATAATACAAGTATCACCGATTTTAATTTCAGCGTACAAACCTTTTTCTTCTTTAAATCGTTTGATAACAACTGCATCAAAGACTAATTCTGAAAATTTAATGAATTCTAATACATTTCCAATTACCAAATATGGATTTACCGTATGGTAACCCTGGGGAAATGAGTCCGATTCTATCATGGAGTTGTCATTAATTGACCAATTATTTTTACCTATCGATTGGAACTGTATTAATGATAAATCCAGTATACCAATTTTCATAACTCTAATAACCAGATTGTAGTAATTCATTACTTTTTCTCGTAGAATAATAATGTTGTTGTATGGTAAAAAGTGGAAAAATCGTCACGTTTATTAGCATTTTTTACAACATTTCGGTATAGACTAAATATATAGAAATTAAAATGATAAAGGCCTAATACGAGCTCCTTCTTAGCACGACTATTGAACCTGAGGTGGACTAATCCAATACCTGAACTGCTTGGCAACACTCAACTACCGATTGCCATGGGAATATCGATAATAGTATTAGTAATCATTGCTTTGTTAATGACGCGCCAATTATTGGATTATACCCACATATCCGGTAATATCATGATGATTATGACTATCGTCATTTCTTATGGGATTGGTTCTTTTGTTCTCCTGAGCTTTGCTCATAGGGTAAGCAGAGAATTGAGAAGTAAATCACTTTTAAGCAACCTAATGCACTGGACAGTAATTATTGTACAATTCGGAATTTTGATTACATTGTTAATCATGTTATTTTTTGGAAATCCAGAATACATTTTATCAAAGTCAATATTCGCAGTGAGTTCATTGCTTGCCACGGTGATCATGTTAGTTATAGCTTTTAAATTTTTTTCATGGTATAGGGCCAGCAAGTATAAAAGTCCCATAGTCCTGTTCTATGCCCTTGCTGCATTGACTCTAGCTTGTTCTATTTTTGAAGACGCGAGTACAAAATTGCTAATGGTCCAAATCATATATGAAGAGCCTGTGCCTGAAAATCAAGTCATAGGATCATCATTTCAATATAAAGGATCTGAGAAATATGATGGACAAGTTGTATTTGTCGATACGAAAACAGATGAAACGGCGCTCTTCATAATCCCAGAGTCATATCTAGAATTGTATAACTATCTCAACTCTATAATTCTGCCAATTGGATTTATTTTCAGATGGATAGCCTCTACAATGCTATTGCGGAGTGTTTATAAGAAAATTGGCCCATTTCCAATATATCTTTGGATTATAATGTCTCTACCACTTGTACTCTATTTAATTGGTAAGATGCCTGGCTTCTTTTCAGGTGAAAGTCTAGCTGGGATTGACGAAGCATATAGATACTATTTTAGAGTACTATTTAGAGTAGGAACGATAGCTGGAAATATCTTATTTGGTCTAGCGTTCTTCATCGTTGCGAAGAAATTGAAATCATCAAAAGTTAGAGATTATCTTATCTTAGCGGGTCTTGGTAATACAATAGTTGGGATTGCTCTTTCTACTTCAGCGATAGAACCAACCTTCGGTGTTGCTGCACATTCATTAGTTCTTCTTTCTACTTATCTATTTACACTTGGCCTTTATTCTTCCGCTATCACAATTTCACAGGAAATGAAGTTACGACAATCAATAAGAGACTCTGCCATTGAAGAGTCAAAACTTCTAGTTAGCATAGGTTCTGCACAGATGGTACAAGAAATAGAAAAAAAGGTCTTTGCAGTAGTCGAAAAGGAAAAAGCAGAATTGACTAATCGCACTGGATTACAGCCATCATTCACGGAAGTAGACACAAGAGAGTATCTGGATACGGTACTTAAAGAGATTAAAATAATTCAAAATATTGACGATATTATTTTAAAGAGCAAAAGTATCCTATCTGACTCTATGGAGTTTATTCTGTGTACTAGACCTTCTGGATTAAGATTAGCATACAATAACTATTTTGAAATTTATCAGCAAATTTGCAGAAGTGGAAGAATCCACGGGCACAACGGAATTAAGATTATAACATCTATTACAGATAGTAACGATATCGAGGTAGTAAACAAGTTTTTGGCATTAGGAATAAATATCAAGCATGTAAAAAATCTACCACCAATCAACTTTGCCGCTTCAGAAAAAGAAATGATAGCAACGATACAAAAAACAGAAGGCGGGCAAATCCTTCAAAACCTACTTACAACCAATGAGCCAGCGTATATCGAGCATTTTAATTCAATCTTTGATGAATTATGGGAAAATGGAATTGACATGAAAAATAGGATTAATGATATCGAGGCTGGAGTAGATAATGAAGGGATAGAAATAATTCAAAATCCTGAAACATTCGAGAATTTATTCTACAGCCTCATCGTATCTGCGAAGGAAGATATTGTTGGAATTTTTTCAACTCCGAATGCATTTAGACGTCAAAAGTATGCTGGGACATTTGATATAATAAGGGAAAGACTGGAAACTAAATCCTTAAATATAAGAATTTTGGTCCCGGAGGACAAGTTGATTTATCAGACTATAGACGAGTTCGAAGATCAAGGTATTTCAGACAGAATTAAAATTAGACTAATGGAGCCAAGCATGCAAACCAAAGTATCAATAGTAGTGATTGATAAGAAATACTCACTGGCAGTGGAACTAAAAGATGATTCTAAGAATACCGTATCTGAGGCCATTGGATTAGTAACGTATTCTAATAGTAAATCAACGGTATTATCCTATTATTCGATTTTTGAAAGTTTATGGAAACAAACAGAATTATACAAACAGTTAAAATTAAACGAGAGAATGCATAAGGAATTTATTAATACAGCTGCACATGAACTAAGGACACCAATTCAGCCAATCCTTGGGGCGGTAGATATACTTAGAAATAACGCACATAGTTCCAGGGAAAAGGAGCTTGTTGAAATCGTCAGTCGTAATTCCAGAAGGTTGAAAAAACTTGCTGAGGATATACTTGATGTCACCAAAATGGAGGGATATTCCTTAAACTTATATCTGGAAAAATTCAGAATTAGAGATATTATACTAGAGAATATTCACAATTATGAAACAAATTTTGAAAAAAGTAAGATTGAAATTAAATATAATGAAGTAGACGACGTACAAATTTTTGCAGACAAAGGTGGCATTAGCCGAGTTGTCTCCAATTTGATTAACAATTCAATAAAATTTTTGCCCAGCCCAGGAGGCTTGATCACTATTACGGTTAAACTAACGAAACTCCAAAATGATGACAAATCCGATTCCATGGTGGAAGTAAGCATAATGGACAACGGGACGGGAATAGATAGTGAGATACTACCAAAGCTATTTACAAAGTTTGCGACTAAATCTTTTCACGGCATCGGCCTTGGGTTGTTTATTTCAAAGAGCATTATAGAGGCACATGGTGGTAGGATATGGGCCGAGAACAACCTGGTGGGACAAGGAGCAACATTTTCATTTGTATTACCCCTTAAGAATTCTGAACAGGGTAACAACAAATAATCGTAGTTGGGCTATTATGATGACCAGAAGAAAAATATTGATAGTCGATGATGAATATGATATCACTTTTGTCTTTAAGATAATACTTGAAGAAAGAGGATTTGAAGCAGATATTTACAATGATCCAATCGTTGCGTTATCAATGTACAAGACATGCTATTATGACTTAGTAATGATCGATCTAAAGTTACCTGGAATGACGGGGTTTGAGTTATATAATCAAATCAGGATGTTTGACAAAAAAACCAAAGTATGCTTTTTGACTTCTAGTGAACAGTTTCATCAACAATATCGCAGCAATGAATTTCAAGATTTTGACCCAGAACTTTTCATTCAAAAGCCAGTTGAGAATGAAGTATTGATCAGTAGAATCAACAAAATTATCGAAATGTGATCTACTGATAGTTTATCCACTCGAGTTCTTTGATTAAGTCGAAAATTTTTTGACTTTAATGAGGTGAATAGGACAAGATTTCAAATTCCGATATGTTACAAATCTATATTGTTAATACACCCATCTAAACAAACAATGGTCAAAGAATGTCAACTATTACAGACTTGATTAATCCGTAATCCGGTTCTAACTAAATCTATATACAATAACAAATTCCATCCTACTAGTCATAATTTTAGTGTGAAATTCAATTAGATAAAGCATATTGATTTTATCTAGATGACAATCACTTTTCCCACCATGCCCGGATGTAAGATACAAAAATATGGATATTCACCTGCTAATTCAAATGTGTATTCATAAGTCTTACCAGTGCTTGCTAATGCTGTTGGACCTGCCAACCCTGAATCGAAAATACGATCTGGGTTGGTATCTCCCACTTCCCCTGAAGTAACAGTATGAAATGAAAAATCGTCATTTATCCATATGACAGTCTGCCCAACGTTCACCTCTATAGGATTTGGATTATAAGCAGTGTCGGTTAGAAATGTCGCTCCAGGTACAATGGATACCTGAATTTTATCAGATGTTGGGATCGTGTCATTTCTGGGCATTGGAGCAATAACATCACCAACTTTTTGAGCATTTACGTGTTGAATATATATTCCATTAGGAACTAAAGCTGCAACCAAAGTTAAACCAGTCACTAAAAAAAGTGGGTTGATTTTCATTAGGGATATGAATAAATTGATCCTTAATATTTCATGTTAAATCAAGGTTCAGCCAAAAGTATTATGATAACATTCAATTATCATGCTCAGATTCTTTTCCCTGAGATCTCTGGGCAATTGAGGCGTTTGCCCTCATTATTTTTTTTAGAAAATTAAGCATGTCTTGAAGGTTTATAGGGTTGAGACCGATTTCAAACCAGTCTCAACCCATAATTATTATTCAGATATTTAAATAAACTTTTATTTCCGTACTTTGAGCATCCAACTGATATTAGAAGAAAATGAATTTGAATCACCAGACCAAGATATGGTTAATTTTGATTTCACTATGGGTAATTAATGGTTCCAGCTTCCTTGCTATTAAAGTGGCTATCGATACGATTCCACCTCTTTTGAGTGCCGGTTTACGGTTTATTATAGCCGGTGCGATATTGTTCACAGTTTATTTTCTTCAAGTCAATAGATATAGATTGTGGGAACATCACGACCCCGAGCATTCACAAGAGATGCCTGAAGCGGGACAAAAGATTCGAGCACTAGTACAGGTACCTAGGGAACGAATTTCACTCCAGCAATGGAAGGACAGTCTCATTCTAGGTGTTACTCTATTCTTGGGGGGACAAGGGTTGTTAACTTGGGGAGCCCAATACTTAACCTCAGGGATGACAGGATTGTTAAACTCTACCATTCCTTTATGGGTAGCGATTATAGGCTATCTGATCTATAGATGGTTTAAGAAAGATACTATCGGTAAGAAAATGTCAAGAGGAACTATCCTAGGGTTGGTCGCTGGTTTTGGTGGATTGATGCTCCTGGTTGGCCCTTCTATTGGTTCAGGAGACCTAAATCCAATTGGAACTGTAGCGCTAATAATTAGTTCGATTTCATGGGCTATCGGGTCAATCTATTCAACCAGAGCTCAACTCCCAGTTAGTATATTGGCTTCTGCAAGCATGATAATGATTACTGGAGGCTTGATGCTTACGGGTGTGAGTTTCATATTTGGCGAGTATAGGGATTTGGATTTGATGCAGGTTTCTATTCAGTCTGTAGTAGCCCAAATATACTTGATAGGAATAATTACGGTTGTAGGGTTTACCGATTTTTACTGGCTTCTAAGGGTGACCTCCGCCTCTCTTGCTAATACATTTGCCTACTTTAGTCCAGTGATAGCAGTGCTTCTAGGGGTGGCAGTTTTGCATGAGACTTTAACTCTGATTACTGTAATAGCGATGGTTATAATCCTCGCAGGAGTCGCATTGATGGTGACAAAAAAGAAAGCTCCGAGCAAATCAAAACAGATGCAGTCTAGTTGATTAATAGTCAAAACTGCTCTGTTTTGAAAGTACATCCCTGTGGTGTAATATGGACGAACCACAGTATGAACCAGATTTTATACTCTATGTTTAAGTAATTTTATCCTGCCTCTTGTATTTCCGTTGGGTTCGATGACATCCGGTCTGGACAAATCAATGCCTTTATCGTTCATCTCTCCAGCGAAATTTGCTTACAGGTATGCCTTAATCCGATATTTTAAATAAAAAAGCTAGCCAATTTCGTGATTTTGCATAAACTCTATATACAATGTTGTTTGGGTCCTCAGTATTAAAGACAAGTTAAACCAGCAATAAATTCCAGATTTGAAAGCATAATACACCAGAAAAAATGTTAGGACAAGACGTGTCCCTTAGGTATTCAACTAGATTTAGATTTGTTAAGAAGGGTAATTAGGGCAAAAAATGGACTAGGACTAGTTAAACATATGATTGAAAAGTTTAATTTTGAAAACCTATTCGATTCAAATTCATTAATCTGGGCTGTCAAATAGTCATCATATTTCGGTTAGAACCAGGTTTCGTTTGAGGGTAGGAAAAGAATAGTTAAAAAGAGCTCATCCAAATAACTTCTATTGTCTGTTTATATAGACTTGGAAAATATTGATGTTAATACGAGGTCCGTCTTATTAAGAGCCCTTGAGTTAGAGTTTTTCCCAAATGATAATAATCTTACACGTTACTACACTATTATAAACACTGAAAACATTGAGAAAGGAGACATTCAAGGTAGGCCCACCTATGACCCAGCCACAGTTAAAGGGGTAGAACTAAACGATAATTTAGATCATATAAATGATATCAAACATAAAATTAGAGACATTATCCTAAGAAATTCAATCGCTGAATATGTTGTAACCCGAGATAGAAATTCTACCAATACGATAATCGTAATGAAACGGACAAGCGGCGAATCTATGGGGATATTTCATTGTAGACATTGTGCAATGGAATTTGATGACGAAATCCAACTCAGTAGTCATTTACGGATGCATTTTTTTATTTGATACACCATAAGTCGTGTGTTACATTGTAATGTAGTACGGACAGTGGCTGCATGCATCGGAAATAAGAGATTTGATGTGAAATTTTTAGACATTTATTTATAAACATCCTACAACTTCGGTTCCGATAAAAAAGAATGAATGAATAACAAACATTGCATGATTCGGTATTTTACATCATGATGGTACAAGGACATTCATTCTGTTCCTTCTAGCAGACAATATCTAAATTACATTTTATTAGAAGATAATAGAATATACGGGTTAATTAAAAAGATAATACCTCTATATCCTGCAAGACTTTAAAAACGAAATCAAAAAAATGAGAATTAAGTAGCGCCCAAATTAAATACAAAATTGATTTCACCGGTTTGTATACCAGGACTGTAACCAAAAAAGGTTACCTCGTTTGACATATCAAATCACTAGAGTCACCGAATCAGACTGTTACCCTACCCAAATTAAATACTAGCCGTAAAACCCAGCATTCTCCTATGCAAATCAAAGATTTTTAGCCCATAGCCAAGATTTATGAGTAGTCAATTGTCACACCATCTTGAAAAGTAGTACTTGTTAATCACAGTAAATTTAATTGATCCCCATTATTACTTATCCCTTCTTGGAAATAGATCTCCAATGAATTCATAAAATGTAAGTTCAATTAGATACATCGCGTTTGACATTTCAATTACGCTATCCCACAAATATTGTTTGCATCCTATAGAATTTACATCAACAAACAAGTACTTCTCTACACTGATCACTGAATTTTCAATTTTGCAGAGTAATCTGATTGGCGATAGTATCTTGTGCAATCGTATAAAAAGACTATTTTGAACCTCCTCTTTTAGATGTTCAAAGTCGCTTCTATCCTTGGGGTTAAATGCTACGCTCATACGGAGTAAAAACCCATCCTTAAGATCAACGTCAGAAACTATTTCAAAAAATTTTATATCCTGGTTTGGTGGAAATACCTTGGCATAGTACTCTGATGAACTAGTTCTGGTGTTTTCCTCCTTTATGGTATAATTATAATCCTTCAACCACTGAAGAATAGTGCTATATACTAGATCCTTGTTACTATCAGGCAATGTGTTCTGTTACCAGATCAAATATTTAAAGAGATTGAATCTATCATCATCCCCCCCCCCTGAAATGTGGTTCTGTTAACTAAATCTCCTATTGCGTCAATGACAAAATATGAGAACTATTCATCGTCATAACGAAAAAAGGAACAAATGCTACTTTGGCAATTACCATATGGTGAGCCTCAACTTTTAAGCTGTAGTCAACAATTGAAAACCGGTAATCAAAATATCCTAGCCTGCCAATTTTCCATGCAAAAGTTTTATAAAACAAGAAAAGAATGAATGAATAACAAACATTGCATGATTCGGTATTTTACATCATGATGGTACAAGGACATTCATTCTGTTCCTTCTAGCAGACAATATCTAAATTACATTTTATTAGAAGATAATAGAATATACGGGTTAATTAAAAAGATAATACCTCTATATCCTGCAAGAATTCATAATAGAAATAAAACCAAATGCATCTTGCTTTCAAGTTTAAAAATAAAAATGGAAATTCGGCCAACCACATTTTTTAAATTTTGTCGGATTATTACAAACTAGTAGGTAATTTTTTTCTTGTTCGCTAAACCAAACTATGTTTATAATTAACTTAATTTAAGGTATACCAGAAATGACAAGATTAATTCTCAAACCAGGTAGATGGTTAATCATAGTCGGAACCTTATTGATAATTATGGGAATCATATTTCAGTTTCAGAGTATTTCTTTGATTGGACCTTCTTCTTCTTTTATGTACTCAAATCAAGATTGGACCTACAATGGCCTTATAATTATGGTGGTAGGTATAGCTTTTTTAGTAATAGGACTTTACGTGAAAACAAAAAATGATAGAAATCCCTCAATTTCTTGAAATTGTTATTTTAAAATCTAAATTTTGATTCTTGTAGTTAGAAAAAAGCTATTGGGGCTAATTTCAATGTTTAGTCAGGTATATAGTAAGTATTTTGATTCTCTCTTGATCGTTACTAAATAAATCTATAAATTTAGATGTATAATTATAAGGTACGCCTTCAATAATATTTCCTACATAAAACCCTAAATCGGTAAAAGTCTCAACAATCCACTCTTTCCAATTCATATATTCATCATAAATAACGGGTGAAAAAAACTCGTCTGTAAATTCGGTTATTAACAGAAGATGACCATTTTTCTTAATTTTGTGTAATATGGTTTTGTATATTGGTTTCCAAAATCTCATATTTTCACGATCAATATATTTGGGATGCGGTAGTATAGACAAAATTTCATCCGCTGAACAATCCGGCAATTGGTCAATCACCCCCTCAAACTGACTATTTACAAATAACAAATTAGATTTCCTATTTGGAAGTAAAAGACAAGATTTCCTGTACTGAGAAGCATCTATTTCTATTCCAAGATAAAAAGTAGTCGTTTCTTCTTCTTTGTTCGATAATCGATATAACAATTTTCCATCGCCGCTGCCGAGTTCAACTATCAGTTTATCATACTTGGTCAAAAATGACATGTCCATGCAGTGATCCATTTGGCAAAGAACTACATTGGATTTAAACAAACTCGATCGCCTCTTTTGGGATGTTTCTATGTTATGACTGGCTTATCTACTCAGATATTTTGACAGAAAGTGATCATAATAATCATACCCAAATAACATGTGCAATCTAGTATTATTTATAGCGAAGTAGGAAAAGGAAAAGTAAATTCATAACTAGGTATAATGTAAACTATGGATCGTGCTTTTTTTGATCAAGTTATCTTGGTTACTGGTGGTACAGGTGCATTGGGCTCCAAAGTATCAGAAGCATTTATGAAATTATCCCCAAGAGCACTTATTATAACGTTTAGATCTGAAACCGAAATGCAAGAATTGAGGGAAAAGATTCTTGAAAAAAGTAATAGTGTACAAAATGATAATCATGATACAGTAGTCGAATTCATGAAGGTAGATATTACTCATGAGAATGAGGTCAAAATACTAATCTCGAATATACTTGAGAAATTTGGACAAATCCATGTTTTAACAAATATAGTTGGAGGGTATATTGGTGGCAAAAGTGTAACTGAAACAAGTGAAGAGGAATGGGATAAAATGATGTCTATTAATTTAAAATCTGCATTTCTTATAAGTAAACACGTGTTGACAACTATGAAAAAGAAAGAGTTTGGAAAGATTGTTCATGTATCTTCTGCAACAGGAGCAAAAGCAAATGGTAATGATTCTGCCTATGCAGCATCGAAAGCAGGATTAATAAGATTAGTTGAATCTATGGCGCAGGAGATAAGGGGTCTAAACATAAATATCAATTGTGTACTCCCAACTATAATCGATACAGAATCAAACAGGGCATCTATGCCTAATTCCAATTATTCAACTTGGATACCACCCCAGGATTTGGCTAAGGTGATTTGCTTCTTAAGTTCGGAGGAATCCAAAGTTATCAATGGGGTGGCTCTTCCAACCCCGGGAACTTCAAAAGGCTCGTAACCTTTTTCCTAATTTAGTGAAGGGCCATCACAGATTTCCTTATATTAATGGGCAAGAATCAATCCAGGCTCATCGATAATGGGCGAGATTAAAGCATGATTATCATGAAAATCCGTGTAACGAGGTCGACTATCGGTCAATTTGTAATTTCTATGAAGAAAATTTCAAAATTGATTGAATTGAATTTTACTGAGTGGGCAACATTCATTAACAAGTTTTATTTTGAGAATCTTTAATTATTTAATAAAGTTGTTAATCTACCGATAAATCTATAGATCAAAACTGTCTTCTTTTTAATACATTACAATAAAAGAAACAGAATACATTCACCAAATATTGGCTATGGATTAAATTTGTATTTTCTTGTATTTTCAACTTAAAGTTTTTCAAAGGCATTTCTTATTTATGTCAAGGAGAAATCACATAACTATATGAAAACAAACTCAATTGTAATATCCCGAGAAGATATCCATCCCTAAAAGGGATCGTAGAATACCTCGATTATGAGACTAATCAGGCTGATTCAACATTAACCTGCCTATGAGTCGCAATTGAACTAAAAAGCATGGAAATTCTCGCTCTCCATATTAAGAGAGAAACATGTTTGTGGCTGAAAGGTTTCTGTCGTGTTTAATCAATGGGTATAGAAATTATCCACTTAATATCAATTATTGTACTGGTACCCATTGGCCCATAGATTCTTGAGATCGAAACACCAGAATCATTCCATACATGCGTACAGATTCATTGATAGGACAATTCAACATTTCACGAGTAGGATCGAAGGTTTTGGTGACTATTGTTTCTGTATCAAGGCACATTGTAATCTGTTTTAATTATGTGGCTCAACCTATTTGAACGCATAGATACCAAGGTGGTTCTAACCACTAAACTTAACAACCCAATCAATAATTAAAGTAACTTTATCCTTTAGATTTAGAAAATGAGTTGGAGGATTTATTTAACGAAAATCATACTAACTAATTGTCGAAATTGAAATCAACCCAGGATCTTAAGGATGATCATATTACTATAAGAAGAATTAAAGAAGTTGCTTTAAAATGTTCAAATAGGTTATATAAAAACCAACCTGTTCCTATAGAAGATATAGAAATTATTTCGGTCGTAATAGAGGAATTTGTTGATCATTTTCACCACGGAAAAGAAGAAAAAGCATACTTTCCCGAGACTAAAGAAAAAGGCGAATTTTCAAAAGACATTCGGAAATTTCTGATTGAGCATGAGTTTGGAAGAAGAATAGCCATTATGCTCAGGAGGGCAGTGAACAACTGGAAATCGAAAATTAAAGAAGCTAATCAGAATGAAGAGCAAACAAAAGCGCTACTAGAACCTATTGCAAGATTCTTGAAAGCGTATGCCATTTTTATAGAGGACCATACCAAAAAGGAAGACAAATTTTTTGATAGCATTGAAGAAGGTAAAATTATTTCAAAGAGCGATGATGAATTATTACTAATCCATTATAAATCATGTATGAATCAAGCAGGTGGGAAAATAAGAATAGAACAAATGGTTAAATTAATAAATTATCTTGAGAATACTGATTGGATGGCAGATTGATTCAACCCATTCGAGGAACATATTAGAGATGAATCTAAAATCCATATCCTCTCCCGTGTAAGCATCAGTAGGATCTTTTAGTTGGTTTTTCAATTGCATTGAGGTAAATTTCAGTCTTTTTAATGCGGTTTGTAGCCGTTCCTTTAATCTGATTACCACATAAGAAGGAATTCAACTGAGTATCTCTGCAAAAGGTGGGTTAAAGAAATTAGTTTACCCAAATCAATAATAGGATTATCAGCTAAAGCTGAAGTCGATTCCTACAGATCTCATTGTATCTTCTACGTCATTTAATATTCCACCCACACCAGAGCCAGAATCATCTGAACCGTCATTGTTGTTGTTGTCAAAATTAAATCCTAAGTCAGAATCATCTGAACCGTCATTGTTGTTGTTGTCAAAATTAAATCCTAAGTCAGAATCATCATCGTCGTCATTGCTACTGGTACTGCTAATGCTTGAGTCATCATCGTCGTCATTGCTACTGGTACTGCTAATGCTTGAGTCATCATCGTCGTCATTGCTACTGGTACTGCTAATGCTTGAGTCATCATCGTCGTCATTGCTACTGGTACTGCTAATGCTTGAGTCATCATCGTCGTCATTGCTACTGGTACTGCTAATGCTTGAGTCATCATCGTCGTCATTGCTACTGGTACTGCTAATGCTTGAGTCATCATCGTCGTCATTGCTACTGGTACTGCTAATGCTTGAGTCATCATCGTCGTCATTGCTACTGGTACTGCTAATGCTTGAGTCATCATCGTCGTCATTGCTACTGGTACTGCTAATGCTTGAGTCATCATCGTCGTCATTGCTACTGGTACTGCTAATGCTTGAGTCATCATCGTCGTCATTGCTACTGGTACTGCTAATGCTTGAGTCATCATCGTCGTCATTGCTACTGGTACTGCTAATGCTTGAGTCATCATCGTCGTCATTGCTACTGGTACTGCTAATGCTTGAGTCATCATCGTCGTCATTGCTACTGGTACTGCTAATGCTTGAGTCATCATCGTCGTCATTGCTACTGGTACTGCTAATGCTTGAGTCATCATCGTCGTCATTGCTACTGGTACTACTAGTTGACCCTCCAATTCCTGATCCTGGAGAACTGCTTGCGGTGGTCTTACAACATATTGGACCATTTCCTGTATCTTGATTGAATTGTTGAATTTGTGCAAAAGGTTGTAATCCACCTGATGCTGCCTGACTCATATTACCACTATTTGTCGTTGAATTTGAAGACTCTAACATCATGTTATAGCTAGATAACTGTGCTTGTGTAAAGTTAGTAGCTGTAATATTTACAGAGTAAAATGCTTGTAATGTTTGTGGACCATCTAAACAAAGAATCTTAGATGTTATTTTGTTGTTTCCTTCATTGATGTTTGTATAATTGCTTGCTACTGTGTATTGCCAGTTAGAATAATCATTGTCTCCTTGAACACCTGTAGGATTAACATTCTGATAGGGTTTTACATTATTTATGATGACAGAAACATCACAATCTGATGTTACATTATCCTTTGAAACTCCTTTGATTACTAGTGAATTGTTTGAATTTAATGGGACTAGATCTCCTTTATCTGGAGAAATTATCTTTACACCGCCTGAAAGCTTTGTAATATTTGATACTGTGTCAGAAACAGTGGGAACAGAAGAGTTTGTCGTACTTGCCGAAGTATTTTGCTGTGCTAATACTTGGATGTTTGCATTATAGTTGATGTTTGATAATAATAATACTATCAATAGTCCTGCAAAAATAATACCAAGCCTTTTTACCATAATTGATTTTGTAATTTATATGTATATTAAAGTTTGATTAGATTTTTCTATATGATAAAACCAGTTATATGTTCCTGCCAAACTTGATCGATATCCGATACACCCTTCAACTGGAAATGAGTTTTGGATTTATGTGGACACCTAGAAATATCAAATATGTAAAACCTGAAGATTCTTTTAGATTAATTCTGTTATGTTCCCCCATATTGAATTATTCTTTTGAATCATCTTAGAAGCTGAATGCTAAAGCCAAATTACCCATTTTGAATAGTTGAAGAAATAGCTTTTCGACTATGTGGATTTCTCTAGAAATTTTTGACTTGAATCGCATTAAGTTTGGATTTGATTTCCGCTGAATTAAAAAATTAACATATAATCAAATTTATTTTTGAATATATTGACTGATATTCCCTTATCCAAATCATTGGGTTTATAGAATGTTGAGTATCAGTGTTTTATATAGAACTGAAGAAATAGAGCACCAATCAAAGGAATTGGAATAAAATACGAGTGGGCCCAATTATCGCTCTTCAGTATTCATTTGTAATAAGTTTATTACCTGTCGTCTGATTTCGCCACTAGGATATTGCCCTGTAGGGATATTTGGACAGGAATTGTCTTCCTCAAATACTTCGATAAAATCTGAGAATTGTATGTCTATGCGTGGACCTGTAAGATTATTAGATGTAAGAGGCCCAGCTTCAGATACTTGGTGTTGAGAAGTGTCGTCTTTAAATAGGTAACTATAACTGATCCGTTTTCCCCTTTGATACCATAATAAATGTTCCCTGCTGTAGATCCCTCTATTCTGATGGCATTAACAGTGCATTAAACACTGTTTTCAGAAGGCGTGGAATCAGCAATTTCTACTACTGGGGTATCCACTGGTGGAGATATTTCGTCTGAGAAAACCGTACTATACGGAGTATCACTTCCATGTGCATTTGGGATGGCAAATAACTTTGATAAATAGCTGAATGAACTTATTCTAAAATCATGGATATACCAACCAAAAGCCCAGCACGGATCATTTTTTCATAAAACCGAATTACTAATTCGCGCTATTTAGGTAATATATTAAGAAATAAGCATACGTTTTCCACTACCCATTCAACTAATCTTAATTATGATCACAACAAGATTATTCTAATAAAACAATTAGATTAAATAATTCCATAAATATATTTATGAAAATGACTGACGAAAATAGGGAATTTATCTTTAACAATATTACCCGATGGTTGAGAGACTCTAATTTTGTGATCAGCGAAGAAAAGATTACAGTTGTTACTTCAGAATTTTATGCCAAAGCTCATCTACAGTCAGATCATGAACATATTCTTGAAATAATTTCCTCCTCTGGCATTGAAGCACGTTTCGTGCTGCGGACCAGATTACAAGTATCCGAACAACAATTAGCGGTTATTGAGAAACTCGGGCCGAAGGAAAAACGAACATTCAATGATAAAATGAATAATATAATAATTGCCCAACACCAATCGATCATCTTTAGAGATAAATCAGCCGCATTGGAGAAAATAATCTCGATTGATCCAAAATCAATTGATTCTAAACAAGAAGTCATTCAGAATGTTTCAAGTTTGTTAGAATCAGCAAAAAAATTAGATATTATTTTTAATGAATTTTTTTAAACAAAAGGATATAAAAAATAACTAAATAGAAGTTGGCATGATGTATGTATAGAATACCTTATTTACCGCTCGAATATCCTACGATTTTTTTAAGTATTCTTACATTCTTTAACCTACCTGAGTATAGTCTAATAATCCAAGAGATCTAAAGGGTCATCCATTACATCAGTTTTTGGATCTAATAGATATTCATCACCTAAATTACACTTCAAGTCCGTGCAGAGCATAGGATTGGATTCATCCTCAGTTGTTGTTGAGGAAGAGGTAGAGGTTGCGGTATTAGAGTGACTATTATACTGCTCATGACATGAAATATTTGGATCATCTAATTCGCTACAAATAGCATATGCTGCTCCATTATTGTTGAGCGTCATAAATAATGTAGACACACTCAAAATTGAAAATATAGCAACTATTCTTAATAATGTTCTCATATTGAAGTATATTATTGCAAATAATATTAGAATTTTTCATCTATATACTGCAAGAATTTTTGGTATTTTTCTACTGATATTCTTAAGAGAACATCTCTATCTAGTGTATTTTTCATAGCACTTTACGTAATTCTATTGTATTCCAGAGTAATTGGAAAATATCCCTCTGCCTCCTTAATTTGATTTCTTAAAGATTGGAGCATTTCGGATGGATTAGACATTTACTTATATATTCTAACTAACATAGGTGATTTCAATTGGAGAGGATTGATGAAAAATATAGCGTAATTCCTGTTGACAAGTTTTTCTCTATCCATCTTGCCACTTTTAATCCTTGTCTATCACTTCTTATAGATCCGATGATTATAGCGATCTTTGTCAATAAGACTGTTATATTTGATTACACAAATGCATAAATCTATCGTGAAAATGGTTATTAAAGTCTTCAGCCGACAAAAGTAACTTCAGATATTGTTGATTTCCTAATCGATTTTATATTATATCCATTCTGAATTGAGTTCGTTTAAAAGATTCAAACTTAAAAAAATTCAAAAGAAAAAGAAGGATGGACAACATTCTATGCTGAATTTAAATATGCCCATAAATTGTGTAATAGTAAAATATATTTGGCATTCCTTATTTCCCAACCAGGAGGGTTTCGGTGATCTTATATTTCATACAGATGCAATCTATTCAATCCGGCAATATTTTAAGTCTAATAATTATAAATAGTTTTAATTAGATAATAAGGCAATGAGCTTAAGATGTCCTAATTGCGAATCGGAAATGAGGTTAAGCAACAAATATGGGGTTGAGATTGATCACTGCCCACGATGTCGTGGAGTTTGGCTTGATAGAGGAGAGCTGGAAAAAGTTGCCAATATGCAGAATCAATATGAAGACGACCATTATCAAAAATATCACCATGGTAAAGATCATGATGATGATGATGATTATTACCAGAGAAGAAAACACAAGAAGAAAGGCTTTTTCGGTGACATGTTTGATTTTGACTAAATAGTACCCCGCTATTTGGCCCTGTAAATGAGTAATATGATTCTTTATTTTTTCATCTGTTGATCTGATCGTTGCTCATGCTATATCTTAATTAGCTAATCATTCTAGTGGTCTAACAAATCTTAATTGCTAATTCCAAGTCTATTTATCAATTTTTAAGTATTTGACAACTCGCGTATCACTTCATTCGGATTATCCCAAAATAATTGTGGAGACGTGGTCTTCTTTAATTGGTCCAAGGTGTATATAAGTAAAGTATCCTTTTTAAAACGAATAATAAACAAAAACTTAATCTTTGTCGTAGCCAAAGAATCCTGTGCATGAACATATGTAGCAGTGGTGATCATTTGATTGTTTTGAAATGTATTTATGAGAAATCCTCAGGTGACCACAGTCTCTGCAAATATGATATTTACGAGAATCCATCGTGCAATAGTATTATCATTTTGGGATATAAGAATTATTTCATAATATTAATTGTTTATTGGTATCAGATCGAGGTAGATCTGATTGAATTCATACTTTCATGATGTGCATCAAGTCCTCTACTAGAGACCAGTAGTAAAAGCGGGAAGTTGGAGTGGATCAAACCAAGTTTCCTTTTCGAATTAACATTGAGACTGGAAAAATGTTTGATTTTTTATGAACCAAATAAGTCTTACCAGATAATTCATAAGAAAATTACCAAGACAATCGTCTAATATTATATAAATCCTGGGGTTAGGAAGGTGGAACTCAGGATGTTTTCCAATTGCATCTCCGAATCTATGTTAGATTTTGATATTAACCATCCTAACGATTCATCTCATTGCTTCCATTTCTAAAATAGGGAACTAGATATGGTATTAAGCCGGTGGTTTTTATATGTAGTTACATTTTTAGTCTTATCCGAATCAGAGGGCTATTTCGGTTATCATTAATTTATCATTGGATTTACCCATCCCTGCCATTTACGTCAAAACCAATATAAAGAATATCAAACATTATCATGTATCCCGCATCTTAAAAGGAAGCAACCAAAATTTTAAATCGTGACAGTTTTAAGTGTTCTTATTATAATTAAATACTTTGTTATACATTCTATTTTGATGTCAGAAGAAAATAAAAAGAAATTCGACTGTAGGTGCGGCGCCGCTTTTGATACCGTTGAAGAATTAGATAAACATAATCACGAGGCGCATTAGACCAGCCTTAATACAAGGCAATAGACGCGGTTTGTAATTCAACCGCCAATTTGAAATCATTTTTCTTATCAAGCTTTGATCCTGTTCAAATGATAATTACCTTGCTACACAATGAACTTGCCAAGCCTTCAAATTCCCACTACGTTTAATCAATTGCATAGTTAATTCACACTGGCAGTCCCTGAGCGGGCATTCAATCTTCAGTTCAAATTACAAATATGCAAGCTAAATTTTTTGTAGTCACCAAACATCTACTATTGACATAATTGTAGGGTATCATTATTGGTATTGTTTCTTCCCTATGGGATGTTAAATGATAATCAAAAAAAGGACAACTTGAACATCAGAAGGAGTCAAACCTTTAAGCATATTATTGTTCTAGAATATAGTTAATAGTTAAGCTGATAAATTCCACAAGAAAATATGGCTAAATCAGAACCGTCAATATAGTATCCTAATTCGTTTCATATTGATAAGGTTTTTTCAATCAGCCTATTTCCCTACAATTAGAAAGGAATATATCCGAAAGTCTGAAACAATTATTTGGATTTTGTAATCTAATCCGTATAATCGCGGCATTTCGCTAAGGATTATGATTGACATTTGATAAAATGTATATGCCCACGCTATTATGATTTGATCTGAAACCGTATCTCTAGCAAATTCATTTCTTAAAGACAGTTATTCAAATTAGGAGATGTTTTTGTCAACTAGTAACCGTTACCTATATTTATTGAGTTAGCCTTACTTTTTTTCCCCAGTAATTATTATAATTACCAAATTTAGGAATCATATAATGCAAAAGGGTCCCAAAAACACGCTGATCTTTGGTCTAGTAACAACATTTGATTGACTTTGAATCATGCTAATAAAAATAGTGGGCCCTTTCGTGTAGATACTTCCCTTCTTCAGTATTGAAAAATGCCCCACAAAAATCGCAAAAATAAATACCCAATTGTCCTAAATCACCAGATTTTAACAAAGTGAATGTGTTTTCTTTTTGAGAGTCTTGTGCTACCACATAATCAACAATAAAATTCCTTTTCAGTGATAAGTGCAAAGCATCTTCAAAATCAGTTATGGAGCCTGAAAATTCAAACTCTACATATTGTGAAAGTGCTTCTGAGTTAACTTCCTGAGATTTAATGGGACGTTGTGGGATCAGGTTGATAGCCTTAAAGATTTCATTGAGATGCTGTCCAGACACAAAAGACAAATCCAAGTAAAATCTCATTAACTAAATTAGATTACACAAAGCCGGTCTAATAAATAAAGCATTCCAGGTGATAAAGATCTAGTAAAAACGTTGGAAGAAGGATTTAATTCATTGTCGAGGATTAATTATTATAGATACTATCACGTTTCCAATAATAATTATATCGAACCGCTCAGATTTATATCAAGACGGTTCCTACTAGAAAATTCGCTAAATGAGAAATATCAACAACAATTATCTCGCATGAACAAAATCATGAGATGGATTTGAAAGTCGTTATCGGAATGAAATAACTTGCATCATCATCCTAACAATGGGTTTGTAATTACCAAAGTTAAAATTTCTTGTGCCCCATAAATCTTAAAAAAACATTTAATGTAAGAATACAAAAAGATAATTGTAAACATTTGTTGAGCATATCCAAGTTGAGTGATTAAGTGTGGTCAAGCTGGCCTGCGATTAAATACAAGTTAAGATAAAGTTGAATTTTTGTATTCAATTGAATATTTCCACTTTGCTTAATAGTTAAGAAATTGGTAGGGACTTTTTTGTCACATATTATCGCAGAACTGTCTCTAAAAAGAGTTGGTGTTAAGCGATCGAAAATAGGATGGTTTTGGCTTATTGAAATTCTCCTATCCATAATAATAATAAAATACATTGAAAATATTATAGATGCGGTTATACATTTGGCGACTGGGACTTGGTCACCTGGCCAGGCATTTGAAGGGGTTACTGGGATGCTTGCGATTGCTAGCGCAGTTATAGTAGGATTGATTCTATTTCTTTTATACTCTGGCAAGATCAAAGTTGAAGATAGGCATACCGATCTAAAGTATTTTGAGATTGTAGATATACAGGAGTTAGAAAAGGAATCATTACATGACGGTCTTAGAAAAGAAATAATAATAATTTGTGAACCTTCAACCAAGTTCGTTATCACAATTATGGAATGCATTTTGAGATCAAAAGAGATGAATTCCATAGAGAAACTAAGTATACTCGGACAAGACTTTAAAGACTCATCCCATTTCGAAGGTTTAGAGATGCCAAAGGATGAAGTAATCAAAGAAATTTGGACGTCACTTTCAAAGAAATTGAAGGAAGAATTTAATGGATTTGATCCTTTTTCGAATCATCGCTCCAAGTTATTCTCATATGTGAATGAAACTTTCAGACAAGAGTATTCAGATATTATCGAATTCCGGATAACAAGTCAACCTATTTACAAGTCGATGGTTTTTATCATCTCTTCTGATCCCAATACACCTAACAGAAATACAGAATTATACATCGAGCCTTTTGTTTTGACGACGATGGACCACCAACATACAGCTTACAGATTTAGATCCCCCCAAAATCAAAAAAAATAGTGAGATAATAGGATATGATCTTTTTGAAGTAGAATATTCAAATTTTCTTAAATGTTGGGAATCGGCCACTACTAGCGGAAATTACACGACATTAAGAGATCGAAAAGATGGAAGATCATTTAATTAAAATTTATACTAATGATGATATCAATTAAGACTTTTTCATTGAAGACTAAATGAGTTTTAGTACGAAAGCGTTTGCTGTATTATGCATGGAATATATGGATCTAATGAGTAGAGTGGACAACATAGAACTACTTGGTGGGATGATTAAATTTTTGGTTACTAATCTTGGTAAATTAAATACGGTCTTTGATCATAAAGGCGGTTTCCGGGATACGATTTGGATGAAGAAACTGTATTGAAAGATTACGAGAAGATCCTAAATCCGCAAGGATGTTCGAAGAATGTTACATGGGACCAAAATATGAACTGGATGAGATGCTTAAATTACGATAGGGTTCGTTAGGCTATACAGATGCATTTTGATGAAGACGATGAGTTTTAAACCTCATTTTTATGACTCAAGAGACAAAAAATTTTTGGATAATGATACTGATTATGAAACAATTGGGGTTAGAAAAACGTATGATATGTATCACACAATTAGTGGGTTTGATATGCAAATTGGAGAAATTAGAGTAATAGCATTATATATGACTCAATATATTTATCCTGCTTTCATGTTAATTGAATTGGTTGCAGTAGGACCAGCCTTTTGCGGGGTTAGCAAGCATTCCTAATTCTGAATAATTCATTCTTCTCCAATTTTTGGACCTTTGTATAAAGGGATCAAGATTGCACAGGAATGTAAGCCTTTTTTTGCTGCAAAATATGGAGAAAATGCTTGAAAGGCCACTTGATGATGTTAGGATTGAGTTGACCATCACTCTGATCAAAGAGGGTCAAAGTTGGTATCAATTTCCAATCATAAAGGAGGCTGGAATTTATTAGGATTTTTGGTACTACCGCATAATTTTTGGATGTTGGCCAACATTGATCTAAGCTTTTATTTGTTTTTCTATCATAAATTAGAATGTAATCCGTATGAACAGGGAAGAGATGGCTCTAAACATAATTTCCAAAGCTATAATGCATGTACAAAGTAATCCTCAAGTTGTAAGAGAAAATGGATGCGCGGCTTGCCATGTTTTGTTTGTATTGGCTGAAAAAATGAATGTAAGCGAGCAAGATGCTTCAGATTTGCTTTCAGAAGTTTTAGCCAAATTTCCGGAACTAGACAATGAATTTATCGTAATGGTAGAAAACATTCACATGAAAAATAGAATGATGGGAAATGTATTCGCGATTAAAACCAGAGAGGCCAAGGACAAATATATATATTCTAATTTTAAGAACACTATCGCTGAATTACATTCTGACGTGATAAATTATGGTCCAGATGTTACCCTCCGAAAATTATTGATGTCATTGATATCATTAGAAATAGCAAAGAATATAGGAGTTGACTATCATGCATCAACAGAAGAACTCCATCACTATATGAGAAGAAATCATCAAGAAACAAACAAAGAACTGTTGATATTTATTAATCAACTTTATCAAAGAATAAATAACAAGAAAATCAACTACGAATAAGAACATTATTGGTATATGTTACTATACAAATAGTTGAACCAGGTCCTAAATAGAGGACAAATTTTGAAACTTTCTCTATTTTATCATTACACATCCCATCGAAGACATTCGCCTTTTGTAGAACACTAATGCGATCTAAAAGGATCATCATTATACTAGAACTTGGAGGGACTATTAATAGAAAGAATTTGGGTTTAAACTTTAATCAAGGATGTTGTAAATATTTTAGATGAATATTCGATTAATATTTTTAATGTATTGTAGATGGATGTCGAAAAATATGATATCATCTCATGAACTTTATTGGCTTTACACCTTGGTCAGAAGACTCATAATAATAAAATTGCATTTAGTAAACGTTTCTAAATTACCACTTTATATCGAATAACCAAAAAATTTTCAGATTGTATGGAATTTACTTTATGAATATTACATTTAGTAACATTGTGTGTTGAGATTCTCCCATATAATCCTAATTAATAAACCACAATAGTAAAATAATATATGAACCTGGCATTTTAATAAACAGCAAACTGCTGCCTAACTCATTAATCTTGAACTAGAAGAGTACATCTGCGTTAGTTCGTCTTGAGTGCTCATCAATACCGTTCATTGTAATTTGGTATTCGTTATCCCCTATTCGGGAAACAAAACCACCTACTATAAGATTTTGAAGGGCGATATCAAAATTTGAAGAACCCATATTATCTGTAAATATTTTACGTAATTCATTATCATTTGTCAATGGAGTTTGTTTATTTGATAGTATGAATAATTTTTCTAATATCCTGTCCTCAATCTTATTAATTGACGAGTAGGTATCCTCAGCATTTTGAAACTTAGCCATGAATGTAAATATCTATTCTATTTATATAATTGCTTTTAACTATTAAACTATTTTTTGAATCATTAATAATGATGCTGCCAAAAATTCAATTATTGCACTTTTGATCTCATAAGGGTATAGTGTAATGCGTCATGTCGAGTGGATTACAGATAAGGTATTAATGAATGTCGAATAAACCAAAAGATATAACAACGTGAAAGCTAACAAAAGGGTTTATCGCGCACTCGTACTGCCGCATTAAAATTAGAATTCCGAGATAAAAATCAATAAAGTATGAGAGTCTAGATTGATCTTTTTCAAAACATGTTTATGATTATCTTGAGTTGAAAGGTTTGTTTTCAGATAGGGTTTGTTAATGATCTAGCAATTAAGATGTCGGCTTGATAACTGCTTAAACCTATCCATAAGGACCGATAATACAAGATAGAAAAAATTTCGGATATAATGAAAATTTTATGGTTCATAAATATCATTTTCTTGGCCATACAATTTACAATTTCTAAACTGATATGATAGAATCATCACATTTAGCAAAGTAATCCTTAGGATTATTTGCAATTTTTAGACAATAATAGAGTAATTTATCTGACAAATCCTATTTACAGCGTTAATTTTTTCATAAGTTTATCTCATTATTGGCCTTAAGATTTAATTGTAAATTAGGCTCTGTTAACTTAACGATAAATCTTTAGCTTAAAGACGCTCTATTTCTGTTATGTTAAGTACAAGAAAGAGAACATCTTCAGAGCATATTTACTATGGTCTGTATTTGTACTTTCTTGGCTTATCGCTTAGAAATACTGCCAAGGCATTGTCCTTTTTACACATTATCAATAGAAGTCACGTTGCAATTTGGAATTGGATTCAAAGGTATAAACCTCGAAAGGTTTCAACAAGAAGAATAAAAATATCAGAATACCTCATTGATGAGACATTAATAAAAGTCGGCTCAGAATACTCTTGGTTATGGGCAGCAATCGAACCAGAAAATAGGCAAATTCTCGCACTCTTTCTTAGCTAATAAATCCAAGGAGAAGAACATGCTTATCGCAGAGAGAGATTTATTTCAGGTCTGATCAAGATTCACGGAAAACATGTCGTATCAACAGACGGTGGAACCTGGTACCCAATGGCTTGTAGATTCCTAAAACTAAAACACCATATCAATTCTTCGTTTGAGAAAAGTCTGATTGAAAGAACTATGCAGTACATCAAGGATCGAACTGAAGGATTTGACGATTACTTTCCATGTAGTAAAGAGAAGTGTAAACTAGATCATGTCAAAAACTGGTTGAATCTATTTGTAAAAATACACAACAAGGAGGTGCCAAACGCCTAAGTTAACAGCGCCGTAAATTAGGAAAGAAAATTTAAATAGGTCGATAGTTTGAGAAGCAAGTTTTGTTGATCAAGATTTTACCAAGGAAACATTCATCTATTCTTGTTACCCATGCACTTTAAATCGTTGGATGTAATGTTATCCGTGTGAACGTAGGAAAACAACAGCATAAAAATCCAACCCCTACTGTAGATACCATAATTCAAAAAGATTCCAAAATCCTGTTAGTCAAAAGAAAAAAGGATCCATTTAAACAAAGGATGGTTTTACCTGGTGGATTTGTAAATGAAGGCGAAAGGGTGGAAGATGCAGCAATACGTGAAGTAAAAGAAGAGACTTCTTTAGATGTAGAAATCGACAACATATTAGGAGTGTATTCTGATCCCTCCAGAGACCCAAGAGGTCACATCATGTCTACAGTATTTATTGGAAAAATATCTGATAAGAGCGATAGAAAAGAGCCCATGGCAGGAGACGATGCAGCTGCAGTAAAGTGGGTAGATCTAGCATCCATAGAAGAAGAAAGTTTCGGGTTTGATCATAAGAAAATTTTGAACGATTATAAAAAATGGAAACGGTCTGGACAAACTTTTTGGTCTTCAAAAACTTAAAACAAAAATTGATTTCATAGTAGAACCTATCGAATGTATCACCACCTATTTCTTTAAACAAGATTTTAAAGCCAAGATGAAAATCTAAAATAACTGAAATATGTTAGCTTTCATAACCCCTTCTGTTTTTGTTTCGCTACAATTTGAAGTCGTGTTTGCAATCAAGGAATAATATACTTTTGAAGAGAACAAGAATATCTAAGATGCCTAATAGGAAATCTTAAGATAGTTGGGACAGGGCTATGGATACACAGAATTAGAATCCACGATATCAAAGCTCCAACAAATGTATGGTAAAATAACGCTTTGACCCGAAGTTTCTTATTTTGTATAACCCATTAATTGAACTATTGTAATCCAGTGTATACCATATCCCAATAGAAATGTCCTTTATTTTCCACTAAATTGATTAATAATCAAGTTTACTTTCCAGTAGTAATAGATTTGTAATTCTATTTTATAAATCAAATTAGTTTATAAACCCATTAATCAAATATAGGATTTTGAGAATAGAAAAATTTAGTTATGGAGTCATAAGTTTCTTTTAATAATTCTAAATATCTTTTCGTATCGTACCTAAAATTGTTTTCATCAATTAGTTCAATTGGTACTGCCCTTTCCAAGAAATTCTCACCATAAAAATTCGTAATTATGTATTTAATTTCTTCTCCAGCATTCAAGGATTTCCCATTGCTAGTAAGTCGTTTTAAAACACAATTTTCAATTGTCTTTCTATCTGCATATTCATTACTTGCTTTTGATATCCTTTTGATAAATATCAGATCGGTGTATGAAATTTTTTTAGAGCATATTAAATTTATATATTTTTTATATACGCTCTCTAAAATTGGCAAGCATTTCGTGATTTCATGAATGTTGCTATGGGCAGACATTATTTTCATTAACTCCTCTTGAAAATAGACAAAGAGCTCAGGAGTATCATGTCTTCTTGTTTCAATCCCCCTCATCTTTATTGTCCCATCTTCAAAAACGCCAAAGTATCTATTTAGGGCAGGTAAGTCAGGATTGATCTTAGATGAATCGAAAACGATCCATTTGTATACTCCTTCAAAAGATATGGAAAAACCTGTTTGCTCCTCTATGTCTTTTTTTAAATTAATATATCGATATGCAGAATCGGCTGCCGATAATGAATATTTCATATTATCTATTTCTCTTATCCAGATAGAATCCACAATACCATGAATTACATCAAATCCGTGTTTCTCTACTATTTTAGACGTTTTCATTAATATATCTCTAGCAAAGGCGCATACAGTGATGTGAGCATCTATCCTGCCAAACTTTGAGTTACTAAATCCAAGATATCCAAAGGAAGTAACTAGGATCCATTTTAAAGCAGTTTGTCTGTTGTCATAGCAATTTTTTAAATACTCATCATTCTTAGATATACACAGGTTTTTTCTCTTTTTGTATTCTAACCGTCTATCTAGAACTGTTTTAAGAGATAAAGGTACTATTCCCATCTTTTTTTTGCATAAGTGATAAAGATGTTCGAGTTCTGGCACTTTGTTATCCGTTTCTGATCTACAGCATGCACAATTGATTGTGTCTGAAGAAACATTTTTCCTTAGCATTATATTTGGATAAAGAGATATAAAATCAAATTCTGCTACTTTGTTATATGCTCCAGGTTTTGACTCAAAAACAAAGCCCCCTTTATCTGCCTTTAATAAATCAGAAAATGACTTGAAGATTTCCGACATTATAGGCTTCCAGGGTATCAATATATCCTTTTTATGAGCATTATAAAAATACAAGCTGCTTAGACACTTCCCTATAGTAGATCTTGATGCTAGTTGTAATGGAATTCTGCAAACTCTGGATAATTCTGCTAATCCCTCCAATCCATTGTCCCTGTAAATAAATGAATTGTTAACATCGATGTGAATTCGGCCGTATAGAAAAAACGGTCGTGGTTTGAAATACACTTTTCCGTAAGAGAGGTATGATGTTGAGGACAAGTCATTAGATCTAATATTTTTATTTGGAAACAACTTGTTTTTCTTTAGTAAATATTCTAGATTTGATTCGCGATTCAAATTGATCAATAACTGATTTTCAACCTTGTTGGCCTTGGCTCTATAAAGTAAATGTGGAAACAAAAATTGGTCTCCACCTTTAGTTAAAATAATATCAGGATCGATTCTATTAATTTCATAAGCGAATTCTAATATTGTTTCAAGTTCATTTTCTTCAGATATCGAAAATTTTTCCTTGATCACGTTATCCTTTTCAAAAAAGATAATTCTGATCTTTAGAATCCTATCCTCTAAATCATATCCTATTGATTTTCTCTCCGAAATTAATTCAAATGACAGAAATTTAAAATTTGGAATAATGTAATCAAATGAGTCAATATCGTCGTTCTCATCGTTAATTATTTGATACATATTAGTTCGTACTGATTCCGTGGATCTTGTTTTTTCTAGGCTGAATAATCCAAGTGGATAGAGATCCTTTTCGTATAAGAAAGACTGTTCAGGTGATATATCTACATTGTATAGTCGATAGTGTCCAAATCTATTAGAGAGTTTTTCAATTTGTCTTGCTAAATTTAATATCTGCAGTGAATCAGACAGAGTTAATCTCAGAGTTACATCCATTTTACGCTTATCAACAGCAGTGGAAGAAGGATACTCAAATTTGTATTCAAATTGATATTCCTTGATTGATGAAATAATTTTACCATTCCTTATCAAGTCTACTAACTCGGATTTTAGGTCTGACGCTACATATATTGAAGGAGACCATAAATACTCTAGTCTTTTTACATTCCCATTTCTTTCTTTTATCCATAAAATCATTCTATCTTTTAGATGATAAATATCAAATAGCCAACCATTCATGGTTATCAGCAAATCAACGATAAACTGATGAGGCTAATAGAAAAATTTTGAATATATTTAATCAAATTAGTTTGTATTTGGTGAGGTAAGTATTGATCCATGTTTAATGAAATAATTTTACTCAAACGAGAATAGAATTCTATTTTACTATTAGGATGAATATACAAATGAGAAGACATATCTGAGACATTCGTCATATTAATAAATGTTAGAACATGTTTATATCTATTACGCTGCGTATACTATAATTACGCTATGTCTACTTAATTACTAGTATTGATCAACATTGTATTTTAAGTACTGACGCATTGTTGGTCAGATGAGTTGGATTTAAGGGGCCAGTCAAAATAAGGCGGTGTTTTTGAATGGATCCAAAATTTATCATTTTTAGGAATTGGATCATAGGTTTGAGATCCTCTACAATATCTCAAACCCGCTATCGGTTTGTAATAAGGATGTACTCTTTTATATGAGTAATCAATTGATGTACAAAACGATCAGCGGTTAATTATTTAAGAGGATTTTTTACCGTGATTTGCTTATATTGGTATCCCTTACCTAATTATGACAAATTAAGGATTTGTTTTGCTTTAGAAAGGAAGGCCATGAATCAGATAATTAGCAACTGGTAAATATGCCAACATTCAGAATTTTGAGGCTAGAATCTTGAAATAAAGATTGCAAAAACAGCCTCAATTAAATGATTCAGCCATTCACATTAGTTATTTTATTTTGAGGATTAATGATAAGAAAAGATAAATAGTGTACGAATACAGCGAAAATAAACAAAATAATTATCTTATTGGTAGTTTGTTTTTATTCAAAATATCAAAAATTTATAATTTATAGGTGGGGAAATAACTAAAACGATGAAGGGACAAAAAAGGACAAGGATTCAATAAAAATATAGGTGTATTTATCTTCCAAAGTACGCCTTCACATTTGGTTTGAATAGATAGTAAATGATAATAGCATTGATTATTACCGGAATAACTGCTCCTACATTTCCGACGATGATTGATCCCAGGCCCGAGATAAAAGCTATTACAGTAACTATCAACGTGATAATCCAAGCCCATTTTAGCCCTTGCCATAATCCATAAGCAACAACAAAATAAGCTAATCCGATTATAATGAGAACTGCACCTAGGAATGGTATTAACGCTACTAGAGCAATACCGCCTACTAAGGAACCAATACCTCCAAGAATAGCAAGAATAGCAATAATTGTAACACCTAAAGGTCTATTGTTTTGCATTTACTATGTCTAATGAGAATAACTTATTAAACTTACATCAAAATAGAGTAGTTTCATTTAATACTAGTATTTTATTTAATGAATGTTGTATCTCATTCGTGAATTTTGAAATATATTCCCAATTAAAAGTTTTCAAGGTTGTCCTTACCAAGTGCAAATTTAATTCGAACAGATCTTCAAAATTGGATTTTGTAATACATGATTTAGACTGCAGCAATGCTTAGTCTAATTTCAATTATAGAAATATTGTAAGTCAAAAAATACAATCATTTCTATTATTAAAATATTGCAGTTTGAAGTGTCTAAACTATGATATGTATAATTTTAGATATACATCGCAATAAAATGGACGGTCTAATAAAAACTCACAAATTTGGAATATTCGCAATTATATTCGTTGCAACAGCCCTAATTGGTTCAGTAGTCGCAATTGCAGGAGACAGCAACGCAGCATTTGCAACCAAAAAAAATCAAATGTCTCATTACAAGATATCATTCAAGAGAGTTCTACAGGAGAAAGTGCAGAATGTTTTTCAAATAATAATACTTTAGCATCATGTAACAACGTTGCTTTGTCATTTAACTTAAATGACGGCAACAACGCAGAAGACCAACAATAAACCACCTCCTCTCTTCAATTTTATTTGTGTTATTCCTTATCATTAGTTTCTAGCCAGATATTCAAAAATAATAATATCTAATTACTCCCATTCCATAAACTTGCATTTATCTGGTTTCTTATCAGTCAGATTTTTGATTTGAAAAAAGAGTCATAGGGGTATCTCGAATCTCTAATTGAACTCTTTCCAGGGATCGACCAATAGCTTTGCTATGCACCTAATTTTTAGACTAGTGTTGCTATTAAGTATAAGGAACTGCGAGGGTGTCCCTCGTGATGAGTGCAACCATACCCATGCATTAAGATTTGATGAATAAAGTTTACCAAAAATTATCATCAAAAGCTAATAAAATAATCCAGAATTTAGGAGGTAAGAAAAGGATTGATGGTCTATATACAAATTGCAATCCCTAAGAAAGTTGATTACTCCATGGATGACTTTATCGTTGAACTTTCCAATAGAGACATTCAACCATCAAGGATCAAAGAAGTTCAAAATGACGGTTGAGGAACTGCATTGTTAACATTGGAATGAAAATACTATACAAGATATTTTCAGTAATTATGCATTAGTAATATCGATAATCTACCCCTCTTGTTCAACCCGTAAACCCAAATAGGGAATTAAATTTTTCAATATCACTAAGTTCTGAATTATCGATTGATGATTGTTCATGAGATTGTGCATCAGAATTATCGATTGATGATTGTGCATGAGATTGTGCATCAGAATTATCGATTGATGATTGTGCATGAGATTGTGCATCAGAATTATCGATTGATGATTGTGCATGAGATTGTGCATCAGAATTATCGATTGATGATTGTGCATGAGATTGTGCATCAGAATTATCGATTGATGATTGTGCATCAGAATTATAAGTAAATACTTCGTTGTAGCAACTAGTTACCTCATGTTTGGTTGGTTCTTTTTCAAAATACGGATCTACTTCAACACCTTTACTCTCGTCTATTTTTTTATCGATGCAATCATAAAATCCTGGAAGGCCCTGGTCTAGAGTGGCATTTCCAGTTCGAATTGGTATCAAATCTACTGCCTGACCAAACGATATTTTTCCTTGAACAAAAGTCGTTAACATCATTATGGCAAGAGTAATGAAGAGTAGTGAAAAGATTAATGAATTTTTTGGTTCATAATTCATGCAGTATTATTATGCAGAAATAATTTAACCTATTCTATAATTTCAATAATTTATTTTTTACATAACAAATTCGAGATACAATTCTAGTTCATTATATAATTGGAGATTATACCGTAATATTGATATCCTATTCCATTTTAAATTTTAATTTCTCACCAGACGACAAAATATTTCATAATATGGTTTTGTAAAGCTTTAATATCAGAGAAAATTCGATATCAAATGTAGATAAACCTTCGACTATTTTTTTGTATATTCTTAATCAGCTTAATAAGGCGGCTCAATTATGTCGGCAATATTAATAATGCATTCAAGAGACTTTATCCCATCATATGTTCTTTGGAACAGAATCTAGAATTTATCAACCGATCGAAAATACGATAATATCATTACCATACGACAAAAATAACACTTTTGAAATCAAACTTATGTAATTGATTTGAGTTACCCAATCAACCACTTGCTGTGAAAATTTACCGGTATTATGGGATGTGGATGCTAAATAAAAATCAGAAAATATAAGAATACTTATCATAAATGACTATATAATTGACTCCAGCGGCTCCTGGATCAATATCTTTTACCAAGTGAATATTAATTATTTTTCTGTTATCTCTTTGCAGAAAATTATTGGTTTCATTCTTTATTGTATAGTTCAATAGAAATGTTTACTGTTTCATCACAAATATTTTGAGAATTTATTTTTATAAAACTGCATCGCAATTGCTTTCAGTTTTTAGTACTTGTATTCTGAAATGGCTTCATGCTAGCATACTTCACACTTTTTTACAACTATTACCTAAATCAAAGACACGATATTCAATGATTAATTGATGGTCAATATTCAATTAATATTTTCTGACTTTCAGCCACTACATTTTAGGTAATAAGGACATTTCCTAATATTGTGAAGGAATTAAGAACTAAGAATGTTTGTGATATCCATATTAGAAATATTGTGGTTTTGATTATTGGTTATTGTGGGCTACAGTAAACATATTGCTACATTTCACGAAGATCAATCCTCAATAAAAAGTCAATGAACCCAGACAAAACCACGATATCCTTTGGTATGCACATATCCACTGTTGAATATTGATTGAATTCAATAAAGTTAAACGAATTACGAATTCTTGTTACATTTAGAATTAATCAAGACTCCAATTCATCGTAAAATTTATCAAATTCTAGCGGGGTTTGTATTATATATTAAGAGCACAAAATGAGAGGATAAATAGTACAAGAACACATATTATGTAAATTGAGAAGAAAGGAAAGTATTCCAATTATTCTTTTCTATAGGAGTTTGTCTTTATGCTAGATTACTTTGAAATGGAGCGTGTAATAGAAGAACTTGCAAAAGCCTATCCTGCTCAATGTGCAACTACTTGGTTTAAGATAACAAGAAATCACAAACCCTCTGAGGAGGACTATCGCAACAAAGTAGTTGAGTACATGAAAATATTTGAATATTTATTAGCCACTTATCCACCGGGTCCAGATACAGATAGACTCAAAGAACTTGTCAAGAGGATTTTGGCAAAAGAAATTGAAAAGGTCCTTAAAGGAGACAATAAAGATGTAGAAAGGCGGCATAAACACTATGTGATGAATTCTCCTTCTCCAGTTTATTCAAATGATACTTTGAAGGAAGTTTCTGAACAACAATATCTCGAAAAATCTACTGATATTACCAAAGTTTTAAAAAAAAGACAAAAAAATAGCAATGATGTTAAATTGAAAGGAGAATTAGAGAATCAAGAAATCCATAATGAAAATCATAATATGATAGTAAATAATCGTCGACGTAAAAAGAAGTTGATGACTACACAAGATTAGCAACAATAATAATAATGATCTCTACCATATTTTTAGACTTGTTCGATCTTTGCATTAGACAATGAATGTCGACAGTCAGACCAAATTATATAATATTTATGTAAATAAATAGATTCATGTTAAAAAGAAGTCAATTAATGATTGCATTAACTAAGGATACAAGTAACATGTGTAAAAGTATTAAGTATAAAATCAATCGAAATATCAATTTCACATAGGTATTGGGTCTTGGTATTGAGATCTGTTATGCTATCTCAAGACCTTTATTGGCTCTCTTAATCAAGACAAATTAAGGTATGTTAGTACCGATGATTGTAATAAACCCGAAGCGCATTCACATAATTCAAATATTTTCGGATGCAAGCTCATTTTACTTATTCCTAATAACGTGAAAGAGCGGCTCAGGACTTTTTCCATACCTTATTTGTATAACGTAAATTCGAAGATTAAAAATTAATAGGGTAATCAAAGACAATATAAAATCTATGCCCAAGGTCTAGGGTTTTTGCAAAACATGGAAGTTATTAATTTTTAAAAATTGTCTTTTTGGAATTATTTAAGCATATTTTCACCAAATTTGAGACTACCAATTTATAGACATGTTTTCTTAACCTAAATATGAAAGTAAACGAGAGGAAAGTTGCTATTGTGACAGGAAGTTCAAGTGGAATAGGATTTCAAACTGCACTCATTTTGGCCAGAAATGGCTATTCCACATATGCATCTATGCGAAATATTGAAAAATCTAAAACCATCATGGAAATTGCAAAGAAAGAAAAACTACCATTACAGGTTATTCAGCTTGATGTCAATGATAATGTCATAGTTAATAATGCGATAGACAAAATAGTTAAAGACAACAAGAGAATCGATATATTAGTAAACAATGCAGGATATGGCCTTTTTGGAGCATTAGAGGAATTGTCCATTGAAGAGTTAAAAGCACAATTTGAAACAAATTTTTTTGGGGCCGTACGTGTAACACAGGCCGTTCTTCCCACAATGAGAAATCAGGATGGTGGAGGCACGATAGTAAATATAAGTTCAGTTGGAGGACTAGTAGGTGTACCAATCCTATCTGCATATAATAGCACAAAGTTCGCGTTAGAAGGCCTCAGTGAATCAATGTCATATGAATTAGAACCGTTTGGAATTAGGGTAATTGTAATCGAACCAGGGTTTATAAAAACCAACATTATGAATTCTAGTGTCTTGGCTAAAAAAGCCTCAGAGGAAAAATCGCCTTATCATTCCTTTACCCAAAGAATAGAAAGTTATTTTAAATCTATGATGGACAATCCAGAATCATCACCCCCAGAAGAGGTGGCAAAAGTAATACTACATGCAGTAACATCCGAAAATCCGCAACTAAGACTTACGGTAGGTAATGATGCAGCGGCCATAGTCCAAGCAAAAAGAAAAATGTCAGAATTAGAATTTACCAAATTGATCAAACAACAAATCATACAAGAATCACAATGAGTAGTGTGATAAGTTATTGTAATTTTAGAATCAACTCTAATTCAAAAATACCAATGAATTCTTTTCGAAATCCATTTTAAAGACTGAAAGACATGATAAGATGTATGATAGCACAAGTCTCGAGAATATGAGAAATGAAATATATCGATAAATGAATACAAAAGAATATTATCTGAAACATCGAATGTTCGTTTGGAACTAATTATTACCTATATAGGGGATCAATAAATAGGTTTTAACAAGTATAGAAATCTTATTAAACCGACAAAGTAAGAGTGAACATATTTGATATAATTTCAGGATTCAATTCTAAGCTCAGTTTCCTCCATTTTTTTAATCTAGTTTAAGAAAGATTTTTAATCTTATCCCAATTGAATCATCTTGTAAATGAGTGATTTAATATACTCTTGCAGATATCTAAATTAATGACTATGAGATTCATTTGAATGCAGAATGGAAACATGTTCTCGATACGGATTTATTTGTAAATTAGTACATCTTGTACCATCTAATTAATCCTAGAATATGACAAAATTTATTCCCAACTATAAACCTGTATTGGTTCAATTTGGGTTTTGAATAAAATAGGCCAAAGAGTTAGATGGATTCTTACTGATATCAGAAAAGCTTCCTGACAGGGCCCTGTCAGATTAATAGAATTTATTAAATTGGTGAAAATGGTATGAATTCCTTCCAATTGCTTGGGAACATTTCAGAAATATGTCTTTGTATTAAGCATTATCTAGAGTTAATGTATTCGATCAATTTTTTGGCAGTAATTATTTTTTCACTGATAATTATAAAACCATTCTAGACATTGAACATGAGAGCATATCATGAACTTCTAATATCGTCATATAGAAATCCTGAAGGTATTTCTGTCAGGTATCGATTCGGACATTTCTTTGTTCCATCCTGAGCTCACCTAAAATCGGCCTTGATCTACCCAATTTGAGAGCTGAAATGCGATGATGGTATAAAACAATGCTACTGCATATGTCAATGCGGCAATAATTCGAATATGACATTAAGAAACACCCATGAATGGACTGATGAACCTAGGTTGTTTTAGATTTAGCTTGTTCTACTATTTCAATGAAGCGTAGACAGTGTTGACTAACCTACTGCTTGTAGTAAGGACGATGAATACTTGTGGTATTTGTTTTTTTTAGATTGTTTTGGTGACCATTATACCGATCGTACTCGTCACCTTATGTCCAAAATATGACAACTTTATTTACAATCCTCTTGAGTGTTCTCACTCCTTATTATTACCGGCGATGTCAATAACGATGAGCTGGGTGCTCTCATAATATCGCCATTTGACATCAATAGCTCACAGTTTAACAGTCCAATGTCACGAACCTTTCCACTATTTCCGAATACGGTAATCACATCGTCTATCTTAAATGGCCTCGTCAGCGACAAATACATACCTGCTATCATATTTCCTAAAAGATTCTGTGAAGCAAAACCGATTACAAGTGCCGATAGGGTGCCGATTGATGCCGCTACTGCAGCGTTTTGGCTAAGAAATGACAACACAATGGCAACAACCGTGATAGCTCCAAGAATCCTTATGAGGCTCCTCAATGAGTTGGCTGTCTGACCAGAATGCTGGGCCGTAATCACCAGTCGATACGCGGAATTGGCTACTATTTCTATAACAAGGCATCCCGCAATACTCACCTGTAGGCTTTGGAAATAAATTAAATATTCGACTGGAACCAACCATATGGTTAGGCTCATTGTTACCGCCAAAATAGCGACTAAAATGACTATTCTCTTTACAACTGACCGTTTGGCATTATTAATTATTTGACTATTTCTTGTTTTATCAAATTCAGACATATTTACAATATATTGTACAGGTTTATACATCGATTGGTATTGTCCTGATGATGATAATAAAATATTAAATCATGATAAACATATTCTGACAAAAATATTCAAACATATGAAAAAGGTATGGTGTTAACTATGAGAAGGTAATTTAGAACCAAGTAATGAAACCAATAGAAACGGGATTAACAAATAAATAAAATTCGTTAATTCAGTTTTCCTAAATCAAGGAAGAATCGAATGAGCATCATCAATATAAAATAACGCAAGTAGATAAAATAGTAATGGAGCGATTAAACAACAATAATTTTGTATAATTTAATTTCCAAAGTATAGGAACGCAACCGAACGTTTTTATATTAAGACAATGATCATGGATATTTTTTAATGGAACACCCAGGTATAAAGTCTAAGTGATGTAATCACAATTAGAAAAAATTTTTTTGCAATGTATCAAACCATTCTATCGGATTCCTCCACTATTGACTCCTATCATAATAAAGAATCCAACAAATGCAATCAATGATGTAGTTCCTATTATTGTTATTGCCCAATCTGTTTTAGACAATACTTGTTTTCCTCTCTCTTACACTTCTTTTCTAATTCAAACATTGTTTTTTTAAAACACTCGTTAACAATGAGTCGCTTTAACGCCTTTTTCTTCATTTCGACGTCATCTTTTATGGTCACCAATTAATATAATTTTTCTTCAATTCCTTATTAACATTGACTCGGAACTTGCGTTAATCATTTATGGATTCTATTTTTTTTCTGTTACTCGATATAATTAATTTTTTTGAGAATCAAAAATCAAAAATCAAGTACATTTCATGTTTAAAAATGATGTTGATTTAAATATTTTAACCAAAATTGAATCTAATCTTTAATTTTGCTCAGCCTAGACACTGGTTCTTATTCAAGGAGATTAAGTTCCTTGTGGTAGTAGAGTTGTAATGTTATTATATTAAATTTGATATATGCTGAAAATAAAATCTATTCGTATTGTTCCAATTTTACATTCGAAAGAATTTAGTCAGCACCCATGTTTCCACCGCAAGCACAAAAATAAAATTCATCTATACGAGAATTACAAAAAGGACACAGTCCAACACCATCATAATCAACATCAACAGCATCTTTGCCATAGATCACAAAGTGATCGTTTATTTCATCAGCTATGTCTTTGATGCTCATTAATACATAGTATAGGATCAAACTTTCTTTAATAGGTTTATATTATTGATTAATTTAATTATTGTTTTTCTTTTTTTGATCAAAAAATTATAAGTTTTATTTAAATAAATATAAAATTATTACCACATGCAGCAATGAGTTGTAAATTCTTAAAGATGAGATACAAGACCTGCCACCGTGCGAATCAAAAAAAGTAAAATCTGAGCTAAACCACCTTGAAAAACAAATCTGTGAGCAGAGAATGCGAACACAATTTAGCATATGCAGGCATTGGATCTTGGTATTGAGATCTGTTATGCTATCTCAAGACCTTTATTGGCTTGCGCCAAAGCCTACATCCTCTTGCAGAAGGAATATATTTATACATCAAATCATGATAAATTATTTACTAAAGAGGAAATATTTACCTAGATTTTCCCTTTATTGATGAATCTCTTTCATGATCATGACAAATTAAGGATATTTTTCTTGAACAATAAGAGAGGTTTGTCAATATTACCTATTGTTATGAAATTTCTCTGACAGGGAGAGCGACTGCTGAGCTTTCTAGACAGACAAGTCCAAACATCAGATAATAAATCCTCATACCCGTAGGATCCAATTAGTGATATAAGGTACTAAAAAGTCAAAGGAATTCCTATAGTTAGTAGCTTGATCCTTAAAAAGATGATATGATTCTTAATTATACTGTTCACACATCAATTGCAAAATATCCAAAGCATTAAGCTGATAATCTATATTTTTGCGTTGCGAAAATATCTCAAATAATGATGGGATTAATTCAAAAAATATATTTATCAATATTCTAATTCTATAATAGACAAAGAACGATGATGATAACAATACCGACAAACATTCACTTCCGGTTACTGTAATCATTAAACGTATTGCTAAAAAAAATAAAATCAAAGAATTTGAAGAATGGCTTTCAGGAATTTCTAAGGAAGTCTCCCGACAAGATGGAAGTACGGGTATTGATATAATTAGACCAACTAATAATAGTAAATCTAAATCTGAATACGTTATAATATTTAGGTTCAATAAGTATGATAATCTTGAGAAATGGGAAAAATCATCTGTACGAAATGAATGGTTACAAAAAGGTAGGGGATTAGCAGAACCCGATTACAATCTACAAAAACTGACAGGCCTAGAGTTTTGGTTTACTCCATTTTTGAACGAAGAATCTTCATCTTTGATTCCACTAAACCCTCCACCACGATACAAAATGGCAATTGTTACCATTCCTGATATATCTATTCTGCTGTTAACTTTAGTTCCTCAAATTCATAATTTAACAGAAATACTTTTAATTCCTTATGCAATAAGACTTGTTATCGCTATTACTATAACAGTTCTGCTAATGACTTATATAATAATGCCTCTATTAACAAAAATACTAAGATCTTGGTTATTCAAGATTTGGCAAAAATATTGATATTATTGTAGTAAATTATTATAATCATTAAATAACAGAAGCTACTTTCCTTCTTAAAATCTTGGAATCCCAAATGGGTTAACTATGTTTTTAGTAATATATTTTTGAATCTACGGAATATGGTACAAATTTTCAACTTCAAAGCTATATAAGCACCACCGAAACCTTGACTACATGAATCTGGTCTATTTTCAATACAATTACAACATTGTACTCAACTATCTTTGCAGGATTAAACTCCATTGGTAATGAAAGTCCAATAGGTTATTTACAATAACGTTGGAATAATTGTAATGGCTTTCCATGTATAAATATGAAGTCGATTTAAAACCATTTACGATAAGTATTGACAATTTCTACATACACTAGTTCTTAAGTCCATATTGTATGAAGAAAATATATTTTTTGCAGATCTTGAACTTTTAATATGAGTAAATTTCAAATAATCTATGTTTATTATTAAACATCTTGAACCTGAGAGAGGAGATGGACTAACAAGAGGGGTTAGTAATATCGATAAGATGTACTCATTTAATTTTTTAAGACATTGATTACGTCAAACTTTATTCTAGTCTTGTTAAAAAGAGAATACAAGATATGGTGACATAATCGCATATTAATCAAAAACTAATTTTACTCAACTATTTTTGCATTTGAGAATGACACCCGCAAATATACATTTGTACATTGATAGTATGAATGATTTTCTAAATATTTAGATAGACTTCTTGTTTAAAATGGTTCTTCTATTCATAATATTCTTAAGGGGTTACTCATTACAAATAGACCTTTAGAAATGAAATCGAAAGACGGTTAATACTGCCGAGTACAGATGCAAGTAAAGTACTAGTAGATATATCTTGACAGTTAGATATTGTTTCAATTTCGATAATCATTACTTCAGCAAGCAAACATGACAGAACGGTATAGAGTATCGACAATCAGGATAACATTCTTAAAAGATGATGCTATCAATACAGTACAGATAGTATATTTTTCGTAATCCAGAATTAATACTGGTCTTATTTCTTAAAAAAGTGAAAAAAATTTCAAAGATTTACTTTGAAAAAATAGACGGAAAATTCGAGGGAAAAGGCCCAAGTCCCATGGAAGGTACAACCAATACTGTGACAAATTCATTTGGAGATGTTGAGAATGATGATACCAAACCGCCTGGTGTTTGCACGGATATTTTTTGAGAATAATCCAAACTGCTTAAAGTTGCACTAGCCACACCTGTTTGCAAATTCTTTATTAAATCTAGTGAGTTTAGTGCGATATTTAGCGTTTCTGGCGTTAACTGGGTTTTTTCTATTAAAGTATTCATTGAACCTGAACCACCTGTTAATGTTGAGGCTATTTTTGAAGATTCGGTAGCCAAAATTACCAATTTAGTAAGATTTTCAACAGGCAATTTTGTTACGATAACAGTTACTGGTAAAGAATTATCTTCAGAGTCATTTTGATGAGGCTGATAATTCAATGTAGCTGTTACATTATTTTCTCCAATGGCTACTTCATTAACTTTGACCCCATTGACCATACTCATTCCTACCGTATTGGTAAGAGAATATACGCTCTCCAATTTTTTAACTGCAGCTTGATCAATTAGTTCCATAGAGTTGTTTCTGGCCTGGTTAGTTTTATTTTTGAGTGCATTATTAGCCTGATCGATTATATTCAAAGGAGAGTTTTTGAGTGCATTATTAGCCTGATCGATTATATTCAAAGGAGAGTTTTTGAGTGCATTATTAGCCTGATCGATTATATTCAAAGGAGAGTTTTTGAGTGCATTATTAGCCTGATCGATTATATTCAAAGGAGAGTTTTTGAGTGCATTATTAGCCTGATCGATTAGGTTAATAGAGTTGTTTCTGACCTGGTTAGTTTTGTTTACAAGCGTATCTGTTAACCCTAATCCGACTCCATCATTACTCAAAGATGGAAGTAATTGTGCAAAAATCTGATTTGTTAACGAAATAGATGCGATACCAAAAGATAGAATTGATAACGTAGAAAATAGGACAAATAATTTCTTATTCATTAGTCATTTTACCACTGGGTCATTTATTAACATATTTAAGATACACTTAATAAAAATAAATGTTCCTTAACTAGTTTAAGCAGATAGAAATGAAGTGCTTCTTGTCAAATGTCAATTATTTTCATAAATTAATAAGTAATTATCCTAAACCTTACTTTCATATTATTATTATATATTAAGTTTTTACAGAAGGATATTCTACACACTTTTTTTCTATGTTAAGTATCTTGAAATTTTTTTTATAAATATTTAACCTTACCTAAATGAGAGGTTATTTTTCTACCGAGTAATTCGAATAGTTTTGCAGATTTATCAAATGGATTCATATTTTCTATTAGATGGACATGATCAAAAGTATTTGGAGAATCGACTGTATAATATTGAATCTCGTAGTAATGTAGTAAGAAGATAGTGAATAAAAGTTGATCTCTGTGGGGTCTCAAGATATTTTTACAAAATTATAGTCATTAAAAGACATAGTAAACATTGTAAGATGGATGACAGATATTCTTTTAACATTCATAGGACTTTTGGCCACTGCATTTTCGGTTGCCAGTACTTTACCTCAGATCAGAAAGGCACTAAGAACTAAGGACACCGAGGACGTTTCTATTCGATTTCTTGTTGTTCTGATCGTAGGTCTTTCTCTGTGGGCCATATACGGACTCGGTAGAGCAGATATTGTGATACTTATTGGCAACTCTATTGGTGTATCATTAAACATTTGTATGTTAGTTCTTAAGGTTAGATATTCAAGAAAACCATTGGACGAAGAATGAAACCAAGGTTTGAGACTTAATTATAGTCATTTCTAGTACTATATTATTTTTGAAATTTATCATGAATTAACACAAATAAAAACCACGGACATATATTGTTCCTTAGTATTTTGAAAGGTTGCGTTGATTCCGTTTAAATATTTCATTTTCCTTGCAGTTTATGTAACCGACTAGGGACCAGGTTTGGCACGTTAATATGATGACGGGCGAGAATATGACTGGTATCCAAAAACAACTTTTAACATTTCTTTTCTTTCTATAACTTGAGCACTAGTGTTTCAAAATTCTCCCTATATGATCTAATTAATTTATTCGAAGGCAAGGGACATCAATTCAAAGTAAGCCTATCTGTAATACCTTATCAAAAAGCTATGAATGATACTGGTGTACCACCTAATATGATGAAGTCTCAAAAATATTATTCTATTGAGAATAATAAAGAACCATGCTCATTACTTAAGGAAAGGATCAGTTGCAATCATATTGAAATCATATTGAAATAATTCAACATGGAGTGTCTCATAGTTTAATTGATGGGACAGGAGAGTTTAGTAAATCCATAGATGGAAATAACGAAAAAATAAACAGAATTATTAATGACACATTTACTCGTTATTACAGGTTATTAATTAATGAGTATGATATAAAAAACAATAAAATAGACGTTGAATCCTATGTAGATATTGGAAGGAATATATTAAAAAATCCCTTGATGTTTATCTAGTTTTTATTTGCTCCCCCATTTGATGACATTTATACGAGCAATTTAAATTTAATCTCAAATTTAGGTATGCTCCCCATCCGTGGACAATCTTCCACAGATTTTTTGATCACCATATATTCCCAATTCTTTTAAATAACATTTGGGAAATAGACTTAAAAAAATTTACTGAGGTAAGATCCATTATTCCATTTATAATTTCTAATGCCGATTATTATTATATCAAAAATTATCGAGGAATAATACTAAATTTTCCTAGAAGTCTAAAGATAACCCAAATTCAAATGATAATAAAAAAGTAGTAAGAGAAGAAGAAACTTCACAAACATTTTGTAAGATGAATATCCAACACCATCTCCTCTTGCATGATTCAAAGAACACCTTTATGTTTTCTAAACCACTTTCATCGTTATTTTTATGATTGGAATTAAGATTGCATTACGAGGAAATACCCGTATGAACAATGGAATCAAATTATAGATCTACTTGATAAAATACCTTTTTCATGGAGGACAACTTTCATTGATTCATATCAAAGAATAAAAAAAACAAGACAGATGAATATTGCGATAACAGGTCAAAAGATAACCATAATATCAAGTGATCAATTGCTTGAAGATATCTCCTTTAAAGTTAATAAAAGACTGCATATGGAAAAGGAAAACACAGTTTATGATGAGCGAGATAAAACAATTATTTCCATTAATCAATTAAAGCCTAATTCAAAAACTGTCTTTTATGTTAAATAATTGGACACAATACCTGTTTCATCATGCCGGGATAATTGCTCTTCATAATGATCAATTTTGCTAAAATTATTGTTTTTAAATGGAATCTAATTAATGTTCGTTCTTGTATTTTTATTTATCATAATCTTCAATTGTATTAATCACTTTTAGATAAGGATTAAAGTGCGCTAAATTTTGGGACTAGATTTCGATTTTTTATGAAATAAGTTCTGAGTAATTGTAAGACTAAAAAATAGAAGGGTTTATCAAAAAGAATCATTCGTTATACCCATCTTTTTATACTATAAAATGTAACTGATTCTATGAACTATAGTTTCATCTTTTTAGCGCTGTTTCTATTCCCCGTCATGCAAGTTGCACACGCTCAAGGTCTTACAGATTCAATAAATAATGCAGTTGAAAATAATATTGAGAATACGTTTGACTCGATAAATCAGGCCTCAAACAGCAGTAATTCTTCTCCTGGAACTGAAAATGGCTCACAGTCTACCACCACCACTACCACCACTACAAGCGGACCTGGCAATTCAAATTCCACTTCTACAACAATGAAAACAAATAGTCAATAATAGATTAAACGTCTATTTCTAATTGTTATGGCATAAGTACATCCATTTTTTGAATATTTCATTGATTTTTTATGTTTATATCCTGTAGCATTTTCTATAATCCTTGGGAATTTTTTATTAACCATATAATGTAAATCCACCACTATTTACATGTAAATGACAACATTTAGGTTGGGCGGAATGGTGCTTGAACAATACGGGCAATGGGTTTAATGCATAGTAAAGTATAGCAATATTCAATTTGACTTTAAGAAACCGGAGGGCAGTTTATTAAATTATAGAATCGAGATGTTTGCAAGTTTTTACGTCACAAAATATATTTTTAAGTAAACAGATCTATTCAAACAAGAGGCAAAACCGTTGGTATCGGTTATTTCTGGTTCAAAACAAAACTGACTTCATTTTATGGTCCAATACGATCTATCATTATCAGGAAATAGCATTCTAATCACTACTCTGTTACTGGGAATTCACTTGATAACTAAAAGGTGTTTCAGCGTGATGGGGCGACATTTACCCTCTATTCTAAAGATAAAGACACCGTAAATCTAACCAGGGATAATTACTTCAACAATAAACTGAGTTTTGTATGATGGATAGAAAATACAAAAAATATACCACAAGTTATGCTTGTACACAGATAATTTTATAGGTATGATAGCTTTAGAATCCACTATATTGGTATACATTTGCAATATTCAATGGTAAAATAAAAAATGTATGATCATAATGAACGCGCAGGAAAATGTAACAATAATCATAATCAATCAAAAATGGACAAAATATTTCTTGGTAAATTATCCAAATTTATACAATCAGTTGAATCCGAAATGGATATACTGTTGCCTGGACCTGCATCCTTACAATTCATGTCATATTACAAGATAATTGATAATATAGTATCCCAGAAGTTGGCCAAGAATATCATTATCAGACTACTGTGCACAATTGACGAAGATAGTACCCGGCTAGCCAAACACTTAGTCCCATTTATAGGATATAGATCAATAAAACCATCATTACCTAAATCCTTGTCAAATTCCCTGCTGCTTATAAAAGACAAGCAGGATATGTTATCTTTTTCAGTAAATATGAAAAATCAATCGTACCGACATGATACTGAGGGTAGCAATCCAATTTTTTCCCTCAATAATTGGTCCTATTCCAAAGAAATTCCCATAGTGAGAAATGCTGTTTATTGTTTTGATCTCATTTGGGAAGAAAAAGAAAATAATGATAAAACTATAAAGGAAAAAATGCATTCTGAACTCTTGTTTGATATACTCTCACATGATTTAGGAAATTATCATCAGATAATACGCAATAGCTTGGAGATTGTAACTTTTATTGTAGAAAGAAATAGGAATGACACAAACAACTTATTCCAGAACAACGGAGAAATCTTTTCATTTCTTACAACTGCAAAAAAAGCAATAGATAAAAGTCAATCGCTTTTAGACAACTTACGTAGATTAGAACGGCTATATACACAAAAGGATCTAAAATTAGTATTAAAGAATCTTCCAAATGCTATCAATAATGCATATACAACATTGGAACAAACACTAACTGATAATAACCCACAAGGCAAAAGGATCAGACTTTCTTTAAATGTAGTTGATGAACTTAAAGATACCACAAATATAACTATAATTGCAGAAGATCTGGTGGAGGAAATTTTTGTTAATTTATTTTCCAACAGTGTAAAATACACAGAATCTTCAGAGGTTAAAATTGAAGTTCTAATAAGAGAATATTTTATTGCTGAGGTAAAATATTGGATGGTAACTGTATCTGATTATGGTAAAGGAATACCCGACTCAATGAAACAAGAATTGTTCAGTAGATTTTATTCTAAGGCTGAGGGGAGTGGATTGGGTTTATCTATAGTAAAAACACTTGTCGAAAGATATAAAGGCAAAATTTGGGTAGGAGACAGAGTGTATGAGGACTACAAACAAGGTACTGTATTTGGAATGATTTTTCCTGCATCACAGTAACAATTGTATTGTATATGACGCTAACGTTAAAGTTTTAGATCCTATCCAGCTCAATACTCTGGTGACAGCCCTCTATCACCGATCCGTTGACCATTAAAATATTCATTAACATTACATCCAGATAGTATCGTGGCATTGCTGCAGCTGTCTTATCTGGTTTAATTTAAAATTATTATCGATATCTTTGGAATCGTATGCACAAATACCAATAATAGGCAAGTTAAACCTTTGTTCCAAGCATGATTCATATTCAAGTAATTCCTTTGTAAAACCGCTTCTGAAAAATGCGCTCATATCCCCAAAAACTCGGATTCCTCTTTTACCTTTGCTAAGACAGTTTTCAACTAGTGTAGACCATAATGCAATTGTTCGCTGAATATTAGGTATCCCATCGGGGAAATATGTTTCCTCAGTGGTTCTGATAATAACATCTCCTCGGGTTTCGAGTTCATCAACATTTAATTGCCAATCATTTTCCATCCTTGCACGGATCTCATATTTTGGGAGATCTGTGGTTGTTATAACAGCAACCTCATTTCTTTCAAGACCATCCTTTAGAAAGACAAAGGCTTCATTGAATTTATCCTGTTTACTAGGATAGACTGCAATTATGTGATTTCCTTTCTCGATAGTCTGTATCCTCCCTGCCAATAGATTTCATATACGTAGATCCAAAATATAAGAATTTTGTTTCTGAAAGGGCAATAATGAGGATAATATATAATAATTTTGCATATGAGATACGTTATCACAAATGTTACCATATATCGATTATCTAACTACCCTGACTATTTATGTTAAATAGACGGCAGAAGATTAGTAAAGAATCTTAGAGTTTATTGCGATCCATTTTCATTATTTTCTTGACCTTCTTTTGACTGATATTTCCACTAATCCCAAATATTCTCATGGTACTTTATTGTGAGAAGAATTTAACTTCATAAGTAGCCCTTCAGATATTATTCAGGCTTTAATGGGTTGAACAAAATCCCTCATCTGTTTAGTAATAGCTTTAATGTCATTCACCAAAGATAGCTCCTTGATTCATCAGCCAGTGGGCGTTGTTGTTGTAAGAAATGTTTGTAATACTCGATTTAGTATTTCTAGATATTATTTGGGTAACGCATGACCAGAGTTTTTTATTTGTACAGACTGAGCTCCAAGGATCTTTTCGGTAAAAATTAAAGAATTTTGGCTAATTTACAATGATAAATAGTTTACAACAATGGGACCAAAAAAATAAACTGATTATTATTGTTGAATACCAAATCATCTTGTTTGGTTTATAACTACTAATTTAATGTAATATGGTGATCATATGAGAAGTTCAAAACGGATAGCAAATCATATAAAATAGGTGCGGATCATTAAAGCATGTCAAACCCAAAACTTATGTATCTTCATATTTGATTATTTTGTTTATTACAACTATTAGCTAAACTGCCTTCCCAACTCAAATTCAAGGACAACCAATTACTTCATGAATCTACTTGTTTTCCTGTTGAACCTAATGCAGTGACACTAATTTGTCCAGAAAGCTCAGAAGGTGGTACAGATGTAAATTCAACTTTAATTGAGGACCAATTTTGTCAGCATACTAGAATGAGATTATGTCATTTTCTGGTCATCATTCAATTTGTTTTGGCCTAAAAATTAGTAGAAAGATTAAGAGAGAACTTTGTCTCCCTTGCTACAATATTTACAAATTATTTCTTGACCTATTCTATAATCATCTAAACTTAAGAATTTGAAACACCTAGAGCAAAAACCAAAGTCAATCCGATGACCTTTTGTGTCAAAGTGGTTTCTCAGTTTTTGGGTCATTCTTACCATACAAATTTAATTAGGAATCTACAACATAAAAGATTCTCAACATACTACTGCGTTAAGAAACCACGCTGTCATATCTTAAGATTATGCCCTTTGATGATAATAGTTGTTAACGCTGCATCAAATATACCTCTTACTATGTAAAATTCTCGTAAGATATTGTAAACTATAGTTGTTACTCCATTAGGTAGCGAAAGTGACGGGCCGAAAGGTATGTAGTACAAATTTGGGAAGAATTTTGGATTCTGCTTCAAAAAAGTTTGCAAAATTTTGAAAATAGAAGATACTGTTAATGCCTTTCAATGAAAGACAGGACTTCTCCCCGAAGTCTTTATAGATATATTCAACCAAAATTAATTTCTATTGATTAATCTTACTAAGGGGCTTAATTCCAATATCGGTTCCTTAACATTGGTCCTATTATGGATTTAAGTTCATACATGATAAAGAATACTAGATGTCCTGTATTAGACCTATCTAATATTCAATCTTAGACTTTACCATTTCCGTATTATTATTCTCTCTGTATAATCTATGCACAATACACTCTTATCTTTTTATCCAACCCATATTTTTTGAATTCGGCATTACTATATTGAATATATTTTAAATCTACTCCTCACTTAATTGACTAAGTGGCTCAGATGAGATCCTTTTCCCTAATCCATCTCTCTATTATACTATATAATCAATCCTAATCGAAGAATACCGACTAATAAAATATTGAGATAACCATGCCATTTGTCAACATGATATTCGGTAGGAATGGTTTTTACTATAAAATCATTTCTCATCTATAATTTTTGGATAATTCCAAGTTAAAAGTAAAATGACTTAGATACTCAAAATTTATGAATTCAATCCCCTTTCTGTATACGATGATTTGTTTTTTATTAGGTTCGTGTTTTATCTCTATATCATCAACTTGATTATCTTTTGATATAATTACATCAGGCCTAGAAGCATTTTGACCATATAACGAAAGATATTCTCTACCTGAATTTAGATGCAGATTATAGTGAACACTTTCAAAGGTAAAGTATGTATCCGGTGATTTGTCAATGAAATCTTTGATTTTTGTTTTCATAATTGCTCAATATGATTACCAAATATTAAGTATTTTAAATTAAATATAATTATCTATCAACCAACTTGTTTACGAGGTTAAGAGAGGTAATATAGAGTGGAAATTAAAATTTACTCCAATTTTGAAAAATAATAGTGTCAGATAAAAAATAACAAGATTGCAAATATATAACAAATAGCAGAATGTAGGTTTTGAGTCTTGGTGTTGAGATCTGTTCTGCTACCTCATGACCTTTATTGGCTTGCACCAAAGCCTACAATATTTTATAAAAGTAAAATTTAATATGTGAAATGAACTTTAATTTTCGGACAAGGAATTATTTACCTAAATTTTTAAATCGTTTAAGAGGCCCATTCCATAATGTGGACAAATTAAGGCCACACTATTTTTAAACATTTAGAAAATTAGTTATCAATTTATCTAGTACGGTATAATTTCACTGATAAGAAGAGAGCGGTTGACCCTATTGCTAGACAAAGAAGACCTCCAGCAAGGAAATATAGCAGATTACCCCAATAACTATTGGTTCCAATTGCTGCGGAATAGACATATTCCAATCCAAAAACAATCATGAAAAGAGAAAAAACAGTTCCCATGAAAACAATTATGATTTTAATAGTTTTGTTCATAGAGAATTAAAGAATGGCGATTGGTAATCACATAATGATGTCAGTCTTTTTATTTCTATTTGTGAAAAATTTACTCTCATTGTAAAATTTGAATGCAACATTGAAAATTAAAATGTAAAATCAACACCCTCATCATAAAAGACTATATAATTTACTCCAGTGACTCCAGCATCGAAATCTTTCACCACTTGAATATTAATTATCTTTTTATTTCCTCTCTGAAGAAAATTATTGATCTCATCCATTATAGTATCATTCCATTGAAATATTTCCTGTTTTATCATATGTATTTTGAGAATTTTGTATATAAAACTGGATCGCAAACAAATCTCATAACAAACTTGGGAATTTTTGGATTCCAGAAGATACTAAAGACTATTTGAAGGTAATATAAAAAACGAAACGCTCTTTTTACGAGCCGCTTTTCTTAGAATGTTTAATTACTGGATGTAAAGAAATATGATCTTAAACTCATCAATCACATCGCAAAAATTTTTAAATCTGCTTATTGAAGATAACTAACATAATTAAAATTCATCTTAGAAAAATAAAGATTAATTTCTAACCAACATTGTACTGGGGTTTTTCTTGACCAATCATATAGTACTGTCTATGGAGACCGTCATGGTTACAATGGTTTTAACGATAGTATTGATAATCTAAACACCATTTTAGGCACTAATATTTACAAAGTAAAAATGATCTGAGTTAATATTTTTAATTTTTTAAAAAATATTTTCGTCAAATGAAGAATTAATAAAGATGGATATTTGAATATAACTCAAGCGTTAGTTAATTTAGTATATGAAAAAGATCATTACTGCTGTATTCTCCGACCTTGATAATAAAAATATGAGACTAGAATTGGACAGTTCACCTTCTCCAATGACTTTTCAGGCAATACTGGACCATCTACCAGTCAAAGTCAAAATTAACAGGTGGGGGGATGAGCTCTATACCGATCCAACAGAAATAAATGCTAAAGAAGAAAATGCAAAGACGGAAGTTAATGAACTGGATGTAGCATATTGGCCTGAAGGTAAAGCATTATGTTTATTCTTCGGTCCAACACCCATAAGCAAAGATGGGAAAATATTGGCATATTCTCCTGTTAATATAGTAGGTAAAATCATAGATGATTTTTCAAATAAATATGATATCTTAAATCAAATTAAAGTCAAAACAAATGTGATCATAAAACAATGAAAAGATAATTCAAGGTCTCGCGTAGTGCAATACATCCAAATGAGAACTTTAAATTCCCATATATTACACAAACCCAAGGAGGGTTAGTCTTTGCAGGTGGGATGGATTCGATTAATGTCATTATCAGATTCAGTATTATCTAGTTCTTATTATAATCCAGTCAGTTGAATGGAAGTCGAGGAGATTTTGATTCCTAACCGATTATCGCCTATTTTACGTACATCAATTCAAATGACCAGAAATAAATTTCGGATCTAAAAAATTAGTTAAAAAGATAATCTAAAATCTAAAATCCTTTAACTAAGCAAAACCCATGATAATATTATTATATAATATTAGGGTATGTAACACTCTGAAATCAGTCAATTATAGTAATCATGGCAAGGATGACAATTCGGTTGAAAAATTCAAAATTAACAAAAGATCAGACGAAATCGCCAATGAAAACATGACTAATATTCAAGAAAACAGTATCTTAGATTTTAAAACACTTTGTAATTTGAGACAAGGTCGCTTGGAAGATGTCTTAAGTAAAAGATACGAATACAATACATCCATTGAGAAAGGTCAAAGTTTTTTACTTCAACATGTTAATTCCAAAATTGATCTGGTCATAATGTATGCCGATATAGCAGCGTCTACTCAAATGAGCATGACATTGCCAACCGAAACATTCGTTACTATCGTAAAAGCATTTTCTCACGAGTTATCCTCATTAATAGAAAGTTATGGCGGCTTTGTTTTAAAATATGTTGGCGATGCCATCATATCGTTTTTCCCTTCAGGATTCAATAAATATCTTATTTGTGATCGAACCTATCGTTGCGCTAATTCAATGTTAGCAGCAGTAAGAAATGATATTAATCCCGTTTTTCGTAGACATGGCTACCCTGATTTAAAGATCAAAATAGGCATGGCCGGAGGAGAAAATGTGGTGATCCAGTATGGAAAAGATAAAAGTTCTCAAATAGATTTAATAGGATATCTTATGAACGTTACAGCCAAAATAACATCACTTGCTCGCCCTGACAGGATTTCTGTAGGAGGAACCTTTTATACGCTATTACACCCTAAATCACAGTCCGACTTTGAAAAGATTTCTTTGGAAAATAAGGATTGGAAATATATGGACAAACACAATGAGAAGCCTTACAAAGTATATACTACTTAATATGCAATTGAATAGGTTATTGATGGTCACAGTTAACTTATAATCAATTTTTATTACCAAATGTTAGAAATCATACTGTTAATTTTGTTTTAACAATAACTGGTTCTTCATTTTTACATTTGAATAACACTTTAGTTAATACCCTCTATTCATAGAACCGAATAAAAGAACTACTATAGTAAGGGGCCCAAGGAGGTTTGAGCAAGGTAAGTAAAAGGGTTCAATGAGTACTTTAATAATTCTCAAGTTTATTTACATTTGATAAATTGGATTTAATGTTCTTACAATTATGGGCTAAAGGAGTTGATTAATATAGTAAAGGGTCTAAACTAATTTTTCCATATCACAATATAGGTACGGTTTAAATCTAACACAAATTCCAATAGATATTATCCTAATTGAATTGTCTGTACAATCATCAAATACCGCATTATCAAAGATTTGTCTCTAAACAATTATGACACATAAATAGAAGCTTGAGTATCTATCTGTTACATTTGTCACACTACATTTTACTCATAAATTGGACGCATCAAGGGATTAGCAAGGTTAAGGAATCTTATGATCGATATAGCTCATTTAGAGCATCGGTCGAAAAAGCAGGTGGAAAATTGATTGGAGGCTACCTTACTTTTGGAGAATACGATTATGTTATAATTATAGAAGCTCCAAATGATGAGGCAGTAATGTCTCTGGTGCTCAAAGTTGGTTCATATGGGAATGTTAAGACCAAAACCCTAAAAGCATTTACAGCTGAGGAGGGAAGGGAGATTATAAAGGACCTTCCATGACCTTTTCAGTACAAAAATATTGAGCGTCATAATGGATTTCAAATAATAAGACAAAAACTAATTAAATAATTGTAATGAATTAATTATATTGATATTATAAAAAGTACACCCACTTCAAGGTATAAATTTTAATATTATTGAAATATATGACATGAGTGAGAAATAACTTTTAAAGCAAAGGTGCTATCTGGTATAACTAGAGGTACTAAAACTAGTGATGTCATGCAGAAGATAAAGAAATATTTTATTCTAGAGGTCAGGTCATTTCGTAACATTTTATGAAAAAACCAATACCTATCAAATTCAAATACATTGGGTAAACACATTTCATATATTACCATTCTGCTGACATTTTATTAGTACTAATACTAATGATAGCATGCGTTATGCTTTTAATTGGTAAAATATGAAGGAAATAGGTGGCCATCTACTTGGTAAAGAGTTTATTGCAGTTAATTAATATAAAAAGAATTCAACGTCTGAATTCTTAGGAGTATTCACCATGTCGACATGTATTTTGATTCTGACTAAATCAATATGTAACAAGACATCCGATTTCTCTAGATTATTCGTGGAACCGTAGAGGAAGGGTGAATGAAAATGTAGCGCCTTTTCCATCTTTATTATTGTGAGCCCAGATTTTTCCTCCATGTGCATCAATAATCTCTTTACAAATTGCCAAACCCAATCCAGTTCCCCCGTATTTTCTGGACGCCTTCACATCAACTTGATAGAATTTCTCAAACAGATTGTCAATTTTATCTTCTGGTATTCCTTCTCCATTGTCTTTTACAGTGAATAAGAGATGCTTTTTGTTAATATATGCAGCATCAAACTCCTCTTTTTTATCTTCTCCTAACTCTTCTACTTTTAATAATATTCTTCCTTCTTCGCAGGGAACAAAGTCAACAGAGTTCTTTATTAAATTAGATAATACCTGCTCTATTCTTCTATCATCACAAATAATCGTGGATGATGTTTTTGTGTTAACCTCTGTTACTATAGTAACGCCTTTTTCTTCCAATATAATTTTTAAATCATTTACTACATTAGTAAAAAGATTTAATATGGGTATCTCTTTTTTTAATAGATGTATTTTACCCATACTGAACTTATATATATCCGATATATCTTTCACCAGAGATTCTAGTTTTTGTTCATTTCTTTGAATACATTCAACAGCCCCTTTTTGTTCTTCATTTAGTTCTCCTAGATCTTTGGGTTTTAACAACAAATCTGAAAAACATTTGATCGGAACCAAAGGATTTATAAGCTCGTGACTTATCATGGACATGAATTCATCTTTGGCTTTATCTTCATATCTTAATCGTTCGTTTAATTGCTTTAATTGATTTGTCAATTCTGTTTGCCTTTTAGTATCATTTCTTATGGTGGCTACCATTGAGTTAAATGATTCAATTAATGTCGAAAGTTCATCTTTACCGTTATAATCAACTGATATATTGAAATTTCCTTTTTTGATCTCAGAGGTTGCCTTGGTTAGTGAAGAGATAGGCTTAAGCAAATGTCTAACTAAAAACAATATAAATAGAATCATTAGTATAATTAACACACCAAAGATAATCTGTAATAGAACCAGATTATTCTGATTGTTTTTTACTTGTTGGCCTAGTTGTGTAACCAAAGCATCAGATGAATTAATAAGACCAAAAGCTATTGGAACAAGTTGTTGCCTTAACGAATAATTTAGACTATTATCAAAATTAGATTGTTTTTGTGTGACTGCATCATTATATATCTTGTCAACCAATAGAGTTTTAAAGTCATTCCAAGTCGAATTTACTATATTCCAACTGTCCAAGAAGCTAGTTGGCAGTGATTGTGTATCTACACCGGAAATTTTTCCACCATCTTTTAATACCATAATATTAGACTCTAGCTGCTGTTCTGCACTTTTTATTTGTGAAATATCAGTATTGTAATTATTTGTTGGTGACCGGATATTCAAATAGTCTATTGCCTCATAAAGGACATTTAATGTAAGAAAACGGTTTTTTCCTGCGATATTGATAGTATTTCCCAATAATGTTTGTTGTGACTGGATATATGTTAAGACACTAAAAATAATGATAATAAATATAATTTGCACAAGGGACAATATCCCAATTTTTACAACTATTTTGGAGAAAGATCCTTTAAGAATCTTTTCCATATAAAACATATCCGTATTTGTAGGGCGAAACATATAAGCATTGCAAATTATCAGCATTTAATTTCAAATTCGCATCGGTGACACAATTAAAGGAATTATACAGAATTCACTAGCGCAACCAACTCCGTTGAATCCTCGAATGAATTATTGGTATTTTAGTAGATGTAACTCATGACATCGACCACAATGCATGGGAATTTTTGCACATTTCTATTCAGGACAGGTAAAACGGTCAAGTGAAGCACCGAATGGTAAAATTCTTATGATAAGGCGATACTATTGAAATGATTTAACTTCTGGGTTAGGCAATCCAGCCATTTACAAAAGAAGATTCGGTAGAAAAAATACCACATATTAGAGACTAAAGTTAGATGTTATAGAATAAGTTGACCCTATGTATAATAAGGATTCATCCTTTGGGATTAAGTTCTCTGCGATAACAGGGTTGTAATACATTGACTAGATTGGATCAAAAATCAATAAAGCAAATAATCACAGCACAGGTGGCCTCGAATCCATTAGGTTATCTTGGGGATTGTAATATAAAAAAATCGTATAAGCGATCGGTAAGACATTGAAACAAGTAGTAATTTTCGAAAAGACAAGCGAATCCCTATTTTGCTAGACATGACTATTTGCCGACCATAATCAAATAGCCAACCAAATTATATAATTTGATTCAATGAATAGACAGCGAATATAGTTTGATCCTCAACCTGGGTTGGGACGCTAAGTCTTTAAGATGGGGATTCCTACAAAAACAAAGTTAGTAAAAAAATTTATTGTTCTGATGGAGAGACTTAACTTTATTACTTTATCTTGAAGTATTTTTATATAAATTCCAAATTTTTCTAAGTGGAAATATAACCGAACTCCTAGAGAGGGATCGACGGTTACGTAATGACATTCAAAAATATAAGAAATTAATAAAAGCATAAGCAAAATCATATTTTCATTGCTTATTGAAATTACAAAATATTATTTTCTTAATTCCTTCTTTAATATATGTGAGTGATTCGATAATCATTATTATTCGACAATTGTTTTAACAATACAAAAATATTCAAATAAGTGAGAAAAACAAAAAATATATTCATTGTATCAAGCAAACACAATTCTTAAAAGAAATATAATTTATATAAATGATTCAAAAAATTATCTTTGATGTGATAATTTTTATTAAATATTAAGATCAGATATAGATTTTCTCTAAATAATAATAAAACCTTTATACTACAATCTTGATATTGTGTTTATGTGCATAAAATGTGAATTATTGAATATTATTTGTAAAGAGGCTGAATTAAAAAGGCAAAAGATGCTTTTATCCAAGGAAAATTATCTGAAGACAGGGCTTCTTAGTGATTCTAGAATAATGATGCAAGAATCTGAAGAAAGAGATACTGAGTACCTTGTTTCTGTCTGAATACATATGTCTGTGAGATTCACTTGAAATAACCCAAATTGATAAACTAGACACAGATTTCGTTAATTTTAAAATATTTTGTCACTTTCTTAATCGAGATATTTAATTGAATGTCATTAGTACATATACTATTGTATTGATAACAATATTCAAAAATTAGATCGGACGTTGTTTGGGATTCAAAGCCTTATTATAAAAATAGGGAGTCTATTTCTATATGCAAATGCAAATATCAAATATAGGACGACAACTGAATCTGATGTATATATCAGAAATTCGGGGAAATAAAAACGCAATTGCTAACCATCCTTCCTGCAAATAGTAATGTAATTCAAAGGTTCAGGCCCTTGGGGGTTTGAGTTTGATAGGTAAAGCGGGTTCAATTAAATTTTTTAGTGAATATTACTTTATTAACGTTTTTTGAAATTATATCCTTATAACAGTAATGGGCTCAAGGGCTTGATACCGATAAGGGTTCATTAAAGTATATTCTAAAATGAAATAAGAGTACGGAATTATAAAGATTATGTCATAGTTCAAATGATTCTATTAACTTAAGGTGATTTTTCTATTGCTCACCAATATTGCAACCTCGGTTGGTAGATTCTTATTAGAACTTCGTTTGATATATCATACTCAAATTGCAAGAAATTTTGTCAAAGGAAATAGGTGATTTAACATGGGTTCGAATTGTATTTCAGTCAAATTTCTAAATTAATATCATTTTTATTATTTTGTAAGAATACGAGAAGTTTAGATCAACTTCTCTTACAACTTCCACCTCCACCAGAAAGTTCAATAGTATTTTTTTACACAGTACCGCAAAATCTTTGTAATCCTAATCGCTAGTACAAACACACGTTTTTTCATCACACTTTATACCCTCGCCGCTTGTGTTGGAGATCGTTTTTTAAAATCTTGATTTGATCAAAGAAGCAAGGATAAACTATTATCATAAGATAAATCGCGTAAGAATAAAACTAAAATAGGATGATTATTTGCCATTGATGAAATTGTTTGTTTTCCATTTTTATTACAACTGATATCTCCTACAGCAGCAACATTAAATGAATTATCTTGCCTTGCAAAAGCATTATTCATAATCGATAAGGATAGAAGGAAAATAAGAGAAAATCCAATTGTCATTAGGCGCATCATATTACAAATCCTCACAAAAATTCTTTATTTTTTACACATTTATAACTTAAGAGAGTTTGTAGATTCGATTTCGAATTTCCTATTTTAGTTTTATTCTGATCATTCTTTATCTGATGAATATTGTCCTTTTAAGTCGACTAAGTGCAGTCTTAATGAACATCCATCAATAAATATTGAAAATACCTTTAAATGAGCATACTCGATTCAAAAAAAATTCATAGTGTAAAATGCTTATATAGTTTCTTAATAATTTTTTTATATCAATGCAGGAATTAATATTATTATCCGTTCTCATAATTAGTGGTGCTATTTTAGGAACTACTATGATAATGACGCCATTCGCCCTTGTCCAAGCAACAACAAATCAATCGGTTACCGTTCAATGTATTACAGCACCTTGTGATTTCCCTTCTAGCCAGGCAACAACAAATCAATCGGGTACCGTTCAATGTATTACAGCACCTTGTGATTTCCCTTCTAGCCAGGCAACAACAAATCAATCGGGTACCGTTCAATGTATTACAGCACCTTGTGATTTCCCTTCTAGCCAGGCAACAACAAATCAATCGGGTACCGTTCAATGTATTACAGCACCTTGTGATTTCCCTTCTAGCCAGGCAACAACAAATCAATCGGGTACCGTTCAATGTATTACAGCACCTTGTGACTATCATTCTCCTCCACCATTATCGTCGTCACCAAAATTAAATGGTAACAACGATACCGTAACAGCACCTAAAAGCGGGATAGAAACATCCGGTGAAGGTCAAGATAGCAGTGATAAAAAGGAACCATGTCTTTCTCCGTGTCCACCAGGAACAGAGATGTGTATCCAAATGTGCAAACCAACGGGTCAACAAGATATAGTAAACGAAGAACCACAAAGTGATTCACAACAAGAAACTAATTTCTCGCCACAGGCAGACGAAGATTTATCTGACACAACAGCAGGGGAATCCACTACAAATGATGAAGGCACATCCGAATCTGAGTCCGGTGGTAGTGAGTCTGAAATGTCGTCGCATTGACAGCATAATAAGAAAAAAAGTATAAAGGTAGAGCAGGATACGAGAACAAGTACTCTGTGGCTAAACACCTTTACATGGATGATGGAGAGGTATTGGGTAACGATACTTTGACTCTTTCAATTGTCGGAACGTTATGTGGTCCACTATATTGAAGTATAAGCCCATTTTATTAAGTTCTCATCTTCATAGGATAATATTGCAGGATTTAGGAATAAGGAGATTAACAATGAAAATTTCTAGTTTTCACTTGAGTTATAATATGAACAAGATTGGATTGAATTCTACTCTCTCGAGTTCAACTAGAGTAATTCATCCTCGATACCGAGCAAAGGTCAGTCCTGTCCTGACTTTCAGCATTCTAAAGCCTTTGTCAATATAAAATGTGAATTTAAGAATATGACCTTGCGATATTCGTAAAAATAATAAATTGTAATTTAAAAAATGGGAATTTTGAGAGCGATTAAAGATTTAGTCTTTACCAGTACAATCACTTTCCCCTTCTACGATGAACTTAGTGAGGACATGTCTGTCCCTCTGAAAATATCCAATATCAATCAAAAATAATTCTTATATGAGCCAGTACTTGATACAACTTAGAACAAGCAAGATGCGATTAGAATTAACAGGTGTTCTTGAATGGGTTAAAAAATACGATGTATTATGAGTAATATTTATAAGATAGTTCACTTATAATACTTTATATGGTAACACTATTCTAAGAAAATATAGATAAGACATGAAAACTGCACTAAGCCATACACAGGTTAATGAGCAATTTTCTACTTTGTTCAAATTTGTTTTAAGAATTATGGTAACAGTATTTAAGATGTATATCAGTTTCAAATATTTTAAAAAAGACTTTAAATTAAAATATTTGATTTAGGGCTGTTATACTAATCGACTTATTTAGAATTTATCGATTTCTTTCTATTATATGCTATACACACTAACTGTATTATTTCAGTTGCGGTGCGGGAAGCGAAAAAAGACAGATAAAACAGAACACCTTTCTTATCCCCCACCACTATTGTGTTTACGCTCTTCTTCATTATGGTATTGTTTGTTCCTCAGTTCCATGATACTAATTTTGTATTTGCCAAGCAAGGCCATTTTGTAAATGTCCATAGACCGGTGAATCTTTGTGATAATACACTAGATACAATTAAAATTCTAAGTCAGTTTTGGCAATACTTGTGTAAATAATTGACTAAATATGATATCGCCTTCCAACGCATGAATCCATGATTCTCGGTTATGTCAATGATACGATATTTCTGTCTAGACCTGTAGATCCAATCAGTGCGATAATCTAATAATATTTTGAAAATTGAAGAACAAGGATTCAACTACTCCTCCTCCGCTAAGGCTAATACCTATCATAGATGCTAAGATGGTTGAATTATCATTATTTTTTCCAGGTTTTCAAAATTGTTAGTATACAGCATTTTGCTATTCTGGTAAGGGATTATAATTATCCACTTCATAAGTTACAAATTCTTTCATATTCATGTTTAGGAAAATATTACTTCCAACCTCATATGTTTTTGATTTTGGAATATCATACCTTTGTACGTAATTCCCAAATACAACGATCTTATCCTTTGTTTCCTTCATGATAAAGCCTACAATCTCTTCATTTAATATTTTAACTCCTTTGCTAAACAATGAATCAGGATACTTGCTCGTGAAGCTATGTTCACTGTTTGTGGTGAGATATCGTGCATCAATTTTATCATCAATATATGACAAACTATTTCTATATGCTAGATATTTCCTCGATATTTTTTTTATTATTAGATTTTTTAACATATTTCTGCCTGTTGTTTTAATCTCAGAAAAAGGAATATTATTTCGCCCATTTTGTTCTTCAAATACGACCAAATTGTCAATTGTCTCTTTATTTGTATAACCTATATATGGAGAATTTAAACTCATCCCACCTCGATTAAATATTTAACAATTGTCATAATTACATATACCCATTGAATCTATTAAGGGTATCAATCAATATCTCGTTATTAATGTATTCTAATCACTATTATAACATAAATTTTGAATGATTCCTTCGATAGAAACTATTAAATTGACATTAAACACTATTGATCAAGAATTAGAACAAGTAATTTAGGATTTCTAATAAAAAGAATCTGGTATCTTAGTTTATTCAAATTTAATTAGAAACATACATTAATAACTGGTTGTCAATCGTCGAATCAATTAATATTCTATCTGCTGGTATATGCTTATTGCTTTCTTTTTTTCTCAATTGGTCGATTTCTTTGGGAAAGTCAATTTAGTAGGTTGTCTAATGGGTTTAGCAATGAACATATCGTTTTCCAAAACCAACTAGAAATCAATATTCGTTAATTAAGGCCTATCAATGAATAAAAATTCTAACAAACCGTTGACTGATCTACCAATTAATAGAATTAAGACGTAAGAAGTAGTCATTATTCACAATTTACTATTTGTAGGTATTGGGTCTTGGTATTGAGATGTGTTATGCTATCTCAAGACCTTTATTGGTTTACACCAAATCCTACAACCTTTTACAAAAGGCATACAATATTAGGCTAAATAAATTTGAATCATTTCCTGATTAGGAATTTTACCTTAATTTTTTTGATTAATAAGTATTTTCATTCGTAATGAAGACAAATTAGAGACACCCTGTAATAAGGTCAAATGGTCTATACCACATCAAAACAAAAAAAGTTACTAAACTCTTTCAATATTACTTATTAATGAATGATAGAGTATATGAAAAGAAAAAGCAGACTATTCTAAGATTTATCAAAAAACACAGAAAAGTAGATTACTCATTTATTCTAAATGAAGTTAACATTGATTATGACACTTTAATGAAGATACTTTCGGAATTACGTAAAGAAGGACGTTTGGATTAGAAATCGAGTAACTATGTTTTAAACTTTGATTTTAGTACAATCATATCTTAAATAATACATTAATAGGGTTTTGAGAAGATAGATGTCATAATGACATAATTAAGACAATCTTCTGTCTCGAATTAGTTAAATTTATGTAGTTAAACTATGGAATAAGTATTTCATCAAAACACATCTGGAGATAGAGCGAAAATTTAGTTTGGGTGCATTGGGATTTGAGTTAGGTAGGTAAAGGGGTTCAATAGATGAAAAAATCTATCTTATATATACTAAAAAAACAAAAACCTTATTTGAGCTTTTGACATTATTCGCATACTAAACCTAGAATATTCTATTGGGATATTAAAATTGGATGAAAATAAATACCTGAATTTTAGCTAAATGTCAATTCAATAATGTAGACTAATTAATATATTGAATTAATTCCAAATCGTAGAGAAAAATCTCAGATTTTATTATGTGTTAACAATAAAAAGTGGTTGTTCATATAATGACTATCATTATATTAGTTTGTATTCAATTGAGCACTTAGCATTTTCTGTTTGTATTTATTTTTTCGCTCGGTGTGAATATTCTCTTGCAGTCCCCATCGCTACATACTGCCGCACCCTGTTGTTTTGAACCTTTGTAAGGGCAAAAACTAGCATTACCCGAAGCATCTTGGGATATTTGTGTGACAAGAGACATAAAGCCAGCAAGTATTGTTATAATTACGATTGTGGCAATGAGTTTGGTTTCCTTTAAAAATTTCACAATAACATCATATTAAAATATTTTGAATTTTAAATAATGAATTTAACAAAATAATAAATAATTTGAATTAAAAGTGAAAATTTTAATAAAAAAATTCCTTGAATATTTGATTGTTTTTCACAAGGGCACAACGGTAGACATGTCTATACCGGTTCTTGAAAATGGGTTTATCATATTAAATAATTAGGTAAATATTGAGATTATTTGGAATGGAATGATCTGAAAAAGATTTGTAGAAATATATTATCATTAAGGCTTATCTAGCCTATTACTATACTGGTCATTGTTCAGCAATAAGAATGATTTTTGGATAAAAAATGTAATGGCAATAATTCTATATAGCATTATGATTTAGCAGTAAGATTTTACCAACACCTTATTGATTTCTAATAGAAACTATGATCATGCCTGGAACTCTTGATAAATATATTAAAATATTACCCGACGGCTCACACAAATCTATACATAGAATTATAGTAAAGAGAGATTAAAATTTTACTTGGGTATTAACTGGCATTGCTGTTATTAATAATGAAACAAAAGAGTTAATTGCTTTTGTAGATTTAAGATGGGAAACAGAGACTTATAATAGATAACTTTCTAACGTTTTACCTTTTATTCTTCTAAATCTTCGGTTTGATTCCAAAAGTAAATTAATTTAGCACAATCAGGGTCTGAACTGTTACTACTATCCAATTCTAGTGGAACTCCTAGAGCCATTTTAGATACTTTAGTAAGCTGACTCTCGCATCGAGAAAACAAAAAAGTCCACAAATAGCACAAACTTATTGGTTCATGGATTAAGCCAACTCACCAGAGCCAGAAACTTCTGTGAAATTGTTATATATATCACGTGTAATAATACAACATAAGACATGTTCTCAATAGTTTTTGCAGGATTAATTTTTACGCTTATTATCCTAACTTCATCAAAAGGAGTGGACCATGTCTTTGGAGACAGTGTAATTTCGACCATTTCGGTAGAAAAATTCCCTCAAGCAATAGTATTTAATCCAGCTAACAACAACATTTACGTAGCTAATCGTGATTCAGGAACAGTTTCAATTATTGAAAGTACTAATAATACTGTAATCAACAATATTGAAGTGGGCATGTCACCACAAGCAATAGTATTTAATCCATCTAACGAAAATATCTATGTAGCAAATACGATTTCTAACTCTATTTCAATAATTGACAGCAATACTAATGCAGTTATAAAGGAAGTTGATGTTGGTCGTGATCCTGTTGCATTGGAATTTAATCCATCTAACGAAAATATCTATGTAGCAAATACGATTTCTAACTCTATTTCAATAATTGACAGCAATACTAATGCAGTTATAAAGGAAGTTGATGTTGGTCGTGATCCTGTTGCATTGGAATTTAATCCATCTAACGAAAATATCTATGTAGCAAATTACGGTTCCGGAACTGTTTCAGTAATTGGAGGATCAAATCAAACGTTACTGGGCAATACGGTGGTTGGTACCGAACCTGTTGCATTGGAATTTAATCCAGCTAACAACAACATTTACGTAGCTAATCGTGATTCAGGAACAGTTTCAATTATTGAAAGTACTAATAATACTGTAATCAACAATATTGAAGTGGGCATGTCACCACAAGCAATAGTATTTAATCCATCTAACGAAAATATCTATGTAGCAAATTACGGTTCCGGAACTGTTTCAGTAATTGGAGGATCAAATCAAACGTTACTGGGCAATACGGTGGTTGGTACCGAACCTGTTGCATTGGAATTTAATCCAGCTAACAACAACATTTACGTAGCTAACCTGGTATCAAATTCTGTATCTATTATAGACAGTATTAATAATGATGTATCAGAAACACTAAATGTCAATAATGTGCCCTTAGCACTGACGTATAATCCTTCAAACAATGGTACTTATGTAACGGGTACGCTCACTGGTACGGAAGGCCTAGTGACCGTAATTCACTAATTTGTATGCATTTGAGAATGCACTTTTAGAATTATGTATTTACGATTCAAGATCGTATTGAAATCTCATCCAATTTTTTCCTTTATTCAGAGCTAATAAACTAAAAAACTTAATTGTGCTTATATGGCTTCGTTGATTTAACGATAGATCTATAGTTTGAAGATACTCTATTTCAATCATGATTGGTAAAAAAACAGAACATCTTCATTGTACCTAGAATCTAGTTTATACTTGTACATTCTTATTTTGTCAACCAGAGGTTTCCAAAGTAGTGTTCTTTTTGAACAAGGTCAAAAGAAGCCATGTCTTCTTAGCTAAAAAATGGAATTGGATTCTGTAAACAGAATTCTTGAAATAAATTTATATCCAATCACCTCGAAATGTTTCTGCTCACAAGAATCGAAATTATAGGGCTCAAAACTATGAAATTTGAAGAGTTTGCGATTTTAGCCAAAGAAAATTATATGTCTTTCCGATGTTCCATTTTCCTTTATGAATTCATGGAATTCCATAATAATATGAGAATTATCCCTATTTGAAAGCAACCTTATCTTGTAAACTGTGGTATTGAGTTTGGTTGGCACTTTTCCATACCTCCAGATAGTTTTGATAATTTCTCATTCTGCCTGTCTTTAACCGATTAAAGTTAAGACATTCAAGTATATGAGCCCATGTAGTTAATGGGCCCAAGGGGTTAAGTAATAGATATATTATGAGTCCAAAACCTCGTCTTAATATTATTTGATACCCAAATCCAGATAAACTCTGAGTCAACCTTTAACAATGTTTCATCTACAATGTATTCTGATATCTTTTTCATCTTTTCGATGGTATCCTTTGAGGACTAAACTTCTGAATCCATTTCCGGATTGCAACGACTTTTTTTGACTATATGTAGATTCGACAATGCCTTGACAACGTTCCTTAATGATTAGCCTAGAAAATACAAATACAGACCATAGCCAATGTACTGTGAGGCGGTTCTCTTTCTTCTGATTAACATATAAGAAATAGTGCTTCTTCAAGCTATATCATTTTCTTAAGTTAACAGGTCCGAATTAACATAGTAAATAATTTTATATCTAATTATTATAGAAATCTGTTTATATATTTTTATGAATACCAAAATTTGATGAATAAAGTCATCAATGTAAATAAAGCATTAGTTACATCAACAGTCCTAGCAGTATCATTCATTCTATTAGTAGGTCCTATTTCAATAACCATTAATGTTGCTCAAGGTAATACTGCCAATAGTACACAATCGCAGAACAATACAGGAAATGACGCAGCAGCAAAAAGCGGTGGTGGAAACCAGGCTAGTCTAAGTGTAACGGATAATGGTCCTAGGCTTCCTGATATCAAAACTGGTGAAAATTCAGGTAATACACCTTAAATAGGTAACAACATAAACGTTCAAAGCCTATATAACGAATGAAATAGCGCGATAGGAATTGGATTTGGGTTTTGCTTATTCTATTATAACGGTTTTGATGAGGATAAGGTCCTGTTGGAATTCAGATTCTTCAAAGTTCATAACCATTTCATTCACCTTAGACTACAAAGATATAATCAACGTAGCTTAAATATACTGTATAGATTATTTAATCTCGAATTTTTTAGTATTTACTAATAGCAAAAAACCTCCTGGTGGAAATAAAATAAAATATACTAAACTTAATACTGGTTAAGTTAAGTTGTACTTAACCTCTCAATATTCCATATTATTTTTTTGATATGTCTCAATATACAAGAATTTCGACAAATACCAATTTACAATAATGGGATTGGAAAATTAATAAATTTGCTAATATTAGCTGCACCCTGCATAATTAATTCATCTAGAGGGTATTTGTTGTCATATTTATAATATGTTTAACAAATTATATCATGAGCTCAGATATTGATTGGACGGATGTCATCAAAAAGGAAGCAAGAGGTAATAACGATTTTGACTTGGGAGAGGTTCAAGAGGTTTCTAACGGTTTAATCTTGACTCAGAGAGGTGTAGGAAACAAGGAAATTTTTAGCATCACACAATCCAAAGTAGAAAGCTACGATGGCAAAGTCTTAAGATTTGCTGTTTCAGAGGATGAAGCCATTAACAAGTTCATGAAAAGATTTGAGGCGGATCCCTCTAAAGAAAAAATGACAAAGGAAGAAATCGACTGGGATGATGTCATCAAAAAGGAAGCAAGAGGTAATAACGATTTTGACTTGGGAGAGGTTCAAGAGGTTTCTAACGGTTTAATCTTGACTCAGAGAGGTGTAGGAAACAAGGAAATTTTTAGCATCACACAATCCAAAGTAGAAAGCTACGATGGCAAAGTCTTAAGATTTGCTGTTTCAGAGGATGAAGCCATTAACAAGTTCATGAAAAGATTTGAGGCGGATTCAAAAAGATAATGAAATTGACCAAATGTAGATACTATCTTAAAGCACTCATGACTTCTCTCTATTTATTTTGATTTCCTAAGAATTCTTAACATGAAAGATGTTTATAACTTTTGTAAAAATAACATTTTACCATCTGAATCATCTTGAACTTCTGAGTTAGATGACCCTGTTAATGGACACTAATGATGGTGCAAAAACATATCATCTAAATAACACAGATGTGCTGCCTCGTGTAATTAGAGATGGATAGTCACACTATTTGTGTTGGCTTCACTCCTCAATCAATACTCACCTCGGAATTTATTCCTGTTAATGCTATTCTAACCGATTTATCAATAGATGAAAAAGACAATGTTTGGTTAACTTTTGGTACTTATCCTGATATTATTGAACCTGGGGAGAATCTAACAAAAACAATTAATGTGGTCGTAATGGGTAAAGAGGGAAGATTATAATCAAAGAATCTTTCAAATCTCGTCAATCAATACCTCAATTCCCAGTCTGGGCTGACATATATCAAACACTTGGTTAACTTGTCCGGATGGTGAGAATGTGAGGATCCTATCTCTATCTTTATCTTTGGCTTTATAAGTTTCATCTTGGCAATAAATTGTCCATTCTGCTTTTAAACTTCAATTCAAAGTCAAATCAAAACAAACGGACAGATAGGACCTCGAACCCATTAGTTAAATGGGAACTGTTCCGATATAGATAAATGCCGCTAAATTTGGTTATTTCGGGGTTTCATAATAGTTATATTACAAGTCGATTTTGGATCGTTTTTCGCTAAAGCAATCTCCAGGAATGTTATTGTTTAATAAACGTGTTATAAGCACAAAAATCTGTCCTGATATATGGATTAATTGGCAAAGATAAGAGTAGACTAACCATTTTTTTTAAGCATACTAGGATCATTCAACTATTTGTATTAATTTCATAGTAAGAACTCTTTTATGCTTAAGACGGCTATATACTGTTAGCAGTGAGTTAATATTGACTGCTTCAATGATTAAACGCTGTTAGAAGAATCAAAGTGTGTCTCTATACACAAAACTATCCATAATTGCCCAAATATATTCTATGTATGGTAAAATATCCTTATAAAGACTAAATGAAGAATAATGTGCTGATTTGGCTTTTTCAAATTATTAATGTTATTTGTTAAGTTAATAAAATAAACATACAGATCCAAAAATATAATGCCGGGTGTGGGACTCAAATCCAAACCGGGTAATCGTGGAGTCATCAAATATATCTTTTAACTAATTAAAGGGATGGGGTTTGAACACCGAAGCAATGCTTGAGGAATCAAATTTAAAATGATAGTGCAAGACTCTGATTGGATTTTAACATTTTTTCAGTTATCGTAAGACTACGACTTATTTAATCTATCACGTATACTATAATTACGGTGATAATTAGAAAAAATTTTGATAATGAGACGTGTGTCTCCATCAAAACATCAAATAAGATTTTCATATTGTATTTTATTTTAGTTCTAGCAACTGGATCACTACTTTATCATCAATTACCTATTGCATTATCACAGTCCGTTAACGATCCAAGTTTAAATGTTGAATCATTAGTTGAGGGTCTAAATTCTCCTACCAGTATGGCCTTTTTAAATAGTAACAATATAATGGTTTTAGAAAAAGATGGACAAGTAAGGTTAGTTTCAAATGGCCAATTGCAATCTCAACCCGTCTTAGAAATCCCTGTAGATACCCAAAGCGAAAGAGGTTTACTTGGTATTGCAGTAGAGAAGAATATGAGCATTGGTGGCGACTCCGATCCCGATGATAACGGAAGGGATATTTTTCTTTATTATACTGAATCTGCAGGAGATGAAGGTGAAGGCGAATTAAAAAATAGAGTATACAAATACACCTGGAATGGCCAGACATTAGAAAATCCAACTCTCATCTTAGATCTCCCAGCAATACCCGGTCCCAATCATGATGGTGGAAAATTGACAATTGGACCTGATAATTATCTTTATGGAGTTATAGGAGATCTGAATCATGATGGTATGCTACAAAACTTTCCTGATGGCCCGCCTCCTGATGATACTGGTGTGTTATTCAGAATAAATCCTATTGACGGAACACCAGCACCAGATAATCCATTTTCCAAGGACCCTGCTGATCCACTAAGTAAATATTTTGCATATGGTGTTAGAAATTCCTTTGGAATTGCATTCGATCCTGTCACTAATGTTCTATGGAATACGGAAAATGGACCCGCTTCAAATGACGAAATCAATGTAGTTGAACCGGGATTCAACAGCGGTTGGCAAACAATTATGGGTCCTATTTCATCTTCTGGTAATACTGAAGAGGATTTAGTTAACTTTGAGGGTTCTCATTATAGAGATCCTGTTCTAACTTGGCTAGCTCCACCAGCCCTCACTGACATAGAAATTCTAAACTCTACTAATTTGGGTGAATCCTATTCCAATAATGTATTTGTGGGTGATAACAATAACGGAAACTTGTATTATTTTAAGATGAATCCTGAAAGAAATGGATTTTTACTTGACACTGTTCCAGACTTAGTTATAGACAATGAAGAAGAACAATCTTCAGTTGTCTTTGGAAGTGGTTTTGGAAGTATAACAGATTTAGTAACAGGACCTGACGATGGATTATTGTATATCTTATCACATGATAATGGAATTATCTATAGGGTTACACCGGCATAAGATTTCTATTTTTTATTCTTCAAATATTGAGGAATATTGTGATTTCTCTTTGCCTTTTATCTTACACATACACCATTACAACTCACTATAAATCAAACTTTAAAGATTAATTTAGAGAGAAATAAAAGTTTAATTTTTATCCTTGAATTTAAGAATCAAGTAATCCGTTTATTAGAACAACTGCTATAAACTAACTTTTGTAAATTGAAATGTTTCATATTCTACAAATGAATGGAACTGTATAGGCTAAATAAAATTTGGAACCATCATTGCTAATAATTTCATTATTAAATGATAGATTAGGCTGGGTGTCCATAAAAACAAAATACATTGCAGTAATTATCAATAAATCAAGTTAAAATTCAGCAAAATATTAGAGATCGATAAATAAGTTGAATAATCATCCTTAAGGTAATCATTATAGTATGAAAAATAGGATCAATTCCATAATAATTCCAATGAATTCATCTTTAATTTGGAAAAACAGTACAATATTGTGAAGAAATAGTTAGTTAAACAATGTTTTTTCAATATATTATGATAGAATATATATAAATAATTTCTTGTCTATCTATATATGATGAACCACAACGGTCTCATCAATAATTTTTATAGTAAATATAGAGATATAATCCACTTTAACAAGAATTTTCTGATTGCGAGTATCGTAACTGCTCTTTTAGATGTTGCAATTGTAACTTATGCCTCAATAACTTATGCAGGTAATAATCTTTTAATTTCGATTATATCTTTGACTGCTGATTTTGCGATATTTAATCTCATTTTTATTATTTTGTTTTATGTTGAGAACAAGCAAAGATATTTAAAATCTGATGGAACAAAAGATAAACAACAATTAAGGCAAGATTCTATAAAGTTAGTAACTACTCTGGGTTTATCTGAAATAGTATATTTATTTACAAAGTTTGTATCTACATACCTCTTTTTCGAGTTTACTCAAATTAACTCCTCAGAGATATCAATAATAACTACAGTAATAGGTTGGATATTATATGCCACAACTGCTAATATTATGATAAAGAAAACAAAATTTTTTAAATAAACAATTATCTTTTTCCGATGTTTGGAAATACGATATTAGAGAAGTATGTCAAACCTCATCAATTAAAAAAGATCCCTGTTAAAGGTCCTTTTGGCTATTAGTAATCGAGACAATTCAAATACTTGATAACCCGGGTTGTGTATAAGAAATGATTCTATTTAACAATACAAAATAATAATTATGCTATAGAGGTATTCCATCTTTAGTTTTTTCTATCACTTGATTGTCGTACTTAACTTCTTCTTTTGTTATTTCTTCTGCTATTGTTTTAGTTTCAGTTATTGGTTTTTTGTTTATTACTAGTTCCTCTCTAACAAATGATTTTTTTGTAATTAATGGTTCTTCTTTTTTGATTGGAATTAAAAATTCAGTCTTTGCAAACATTGAGACGTCGTTATCCGATTCCTGGTAAGGTTCTAGGTTAGAGGTCTTACTATTATTTAAATTAATATTTGCTACTTTGTTAAGCCTATCGTCATTTATGCTGACATCTCTTCTTTGAATTGTTACTTTTTCATGCATCAACTCAATTTTCACAGTTTTCGTTTCCTTTATGGGTTCTTTTACAATTCTTATATTATCTTCAATAATGGTCTTGGTTACATTTAGGTTTTCACTGATCAAAGGAATTAACATTTCTTTTTTTGCTGGCATATCCTGTGATCCGGAGAGAGAATCATCATTAAAGGCACCTTCTCCAATTTTTTGTTCATAAGTTGAAAGGTCTGATTCATTTAGCGAGAAGTTTAGGAAAACTCCATTAAAGTATTTTACAGAACTCTTTGGTAGGTGGTATATTTTCTTCTTAAACATACCTACTTCGGTAACGATATAGTCACCTGATATATCTTTAATCGTACCAAAATCTAAGCCATTCTCCCCGAGTGCTTCTTTTCCTACAACTTCATTCCAATTAACTTCATTGTCATTTTCAGACGACATATTGAATGTATTTATTTAACAAATTATATATGGTTGATAAAATTCTTTCGCGTATCTATATTCTTGTGTTTTATAACCATCTAGATACTTTGAAATATAGTTTTCTGACAAATACGGACAATTATTTGTCTTCACTTTTTTTATGTTTAAAATATTAGATTGTATTTCATTAGAAGACGTTATATCATTTTAGTCTAATCTAATTAAGCAAGAATTTTGCAGATTCAGCCTGAATATTATGCCCAATGCATAGGAAATCGACATTGTGATAATAATTAAATTTATTGTGATTTTAAATTAATATCTATAATGACAATACTTCTAACAATCAAGAAAGGTACATGGAGCAAATAGACAAAAAACTATTCTAAAATGAGAATTAAAATAGTATTTGAGAAATAAGGAAATTGAAGAAGACTATGGTATTATATCAATGAAATATGCAATAATGTAAGAAAAACCATAATATCTTTTGCAGTATGAAATAACGACCTAATTAAAAAATACTGATCAATTATGCCATGTAAAGATGTTCTAAAATATATCGGACTACAATGCCTATATTCTACCATTAGACTTATCAAACTACGATTTAAATGCAGTAGCATCCAGTTGTTGGCTAATTTGATGTATTCCTCTCTTTTACTCTTGTAGGTTCGATATTACTAGATTTCATATGTTCATGAATTAGTTCTTCTGTTATTGTCTTTGTTTCAAACAAAGTTTGTTTCTTTACTATTACTTCTTCCTTGACATGGGATCTTTTAACTATAATGGGTTCTTCTCTTTCGAGTGTCATAATTATTTCAGTTTTGTCATCATAGTTCCTCAAGCCCTCTCCTTCTTCTTTCTTTTTGTCTTTCTGGCTATCTGAAGAATTACTTTCTAATTTATGACTGTGGGATTCGATTTTTTTTGCATTATTATTTTCTTTAAATGGTCTTTTAGTTATTGTAACTTTATCGTGTATTAGGTCGATCTCCACAATTTTCGTTTCCTTTATGGGTTCTTTTGTTATTTCCATGTTTTCTTCGATAGTCTTTTTAGTTACTTCTAATTTCTCGTCTATTAATGGAATAGTTGTCTGTACTTCATGTGACATGTCTGAAGATTTAAAAGAAGAATATCCTTCGAATAAATTATCCTCAGTTTGTTCATAACTTTTTAAATCAGTCTCATTAATCTTCAAATTCAAAAATTCCCCGTCAAAACTTTCTATCGATGAAATTGGGAGATGATATTTTTTCTTATCTATTAAACCTCTTTGGGTGACAATATAAGTCTCCCCTATCTCTATTACTTTTCCTAAATCAAGCCCATCAATTCCTATGACTTCTTTCTTTATGATATCGTCAAGATTAATATTCTTAGATTTTAATAATTCATCCTTAGTAGTCACAAATTTTTTTATATAACATATTATATATTCATGTTCTAAATATTAGGTAATTTCTTGCTTCTTCCCATCAGGATATTTGACAGTAATTTTTTCCTTTCTGACTTCTACATCTACTTTGCGCTTTTCGGATATTCGAGATTTTTTAATAACTATTTCGCCGAGCTTTACCATTTTTTTATCTATTATTATTTGTTCTCCCCAAATAGGAATAACTTGTTCTTCTTGAGAGTCATTATTGTTATTAACAGAAACTTGAATCTCGTTATTATTTATATTGGCTTCAGAATTGGGTAGTGGTGGCCTTTTTTCACTCTGACCAGATTCTAACTCGGTCTGGCTCATTTTTGCTTTTATTGTTTCCTCGTTTTTGGGCATCTTTATGTCCAAATCATTTGGATAATTGCGATCATCCCTATTCTCTGTCTTATTGGGTTGATCCTCATCTCCTTCAGTTTGGCTAGGATGAAACACTTCTGAAATTTTTTCCTTTACCTTTGAAAAAATCTCAATTAATTCATTATTGCTGTAGGAGTCAAATTCTTTTCCATTGATAAACATCTCCTCATAATTGATGGGTACTTCAATCTTTTTTGTTGATTTTATCCACCTTTTTTCTAAATATAATTGTGTCTTTGTAGTCTCTTTAGTAATTTCAAATTCTTCTTCATAGATTGGAATCTTTTCTACAATTAGTTCTTTCTGTTGGGATATAGTGTCTAGGGAAGGAGGACTATCATTAACAGGTGTAATTTTATTGTCATGCGGGACTACAGACTCGTTATTCACAGATACTTTATATTATTAATATTTATAATGGTATACAATACTTGTGGGTATTTTCTGTTGATTTTTGTACTTGTTTTTCTTGAATACACTAAAGCAACACTTGTTTAATCCTTAATAAAAGTAAGATAGTGTATTTACTAATTACCATATTTAGTGGTTAGTAGGTGAAGTATCATATTAAATACCTTGTATTAATTTTTGATGAGAATTTAAAGTTAGTTTATGACAAAGGGTATTTCAATATTCTCCAGCATAATAGTGACGAATCCATATTTATCAACACATCGTGATGCTCAATATATATTAATGAGAATCTATATTATTTCCAAAAAAAACATACCCATCCATCTTTTATATATCGCATCTTGTTTTTATCATATTTATTAACTGTGATATACACCTAAATTATTGATCAAAATTAAAGAAGAAAATACCGATCAAATAAAAAAGGGAATAGGTAAGATTGAGATCAGGCTAGAAAATAATGAGGTAGCGACATTTGAGAGATATCCGGTTTTCGTTAACTCCAAAGATATGAAATACATACAATATGAGGTACAAAAGAAGCAAAATGATCTTAAAAATTACGGTAATGAGAAACATGGAATATTGGAACAGGCTAAACAAAAAGCTTTAGAAGTTAAAGATACTGTTGTAGATACCGCGAAAGAGTTTTCAAATGAACAAAAGAATCAATAATAAATTTAAGTATTAATTGTTCTTAATTATGCATTAATAACTAGAAGTAATATATTGTTGATGGTTAAATAACATATTAAACAATTCGAAACATCTACTGTGACAGCATATTTCAGATCATCACTTTCATTTCGTATAACACTAATTTGCCCATTATTATTCAACCCTGTTATTTCTATCTAATCTATATTTCGTATTTTAGTCAATTGCATAAAAGATATACCTTTTATCCTATGATTACCTTCATCATAACAAGTATATCCTTCTTCCATCATTGACCGCATTCTTAACTTCCAATTCATTTTATTACTAAAAGGAGGATATCTGTTATTAAATTAGATTTGTAATATGGTTAGCCAGTTAAGTTATTGGATGGGAGTTTGATAAGATCTATTTAAAGTATAGAATCTAAATTGTACTAATGAAAAACACCTTTATCATCCTGGTATGCACAGCCACATTATTTTTTACATTGGCATACACAGGATCAGTGTACGCTCAAAATCAAAATCAAACAACTGCATCTTCTCAAAATGAGACAATGGCAACTATTACAGACAAGCCACAAACTACCATAGCAAATCAGACTACCATACCAGTTGAACAAACCACAGTTACTGTCAATCAAACAACAAAGCCTATGGATAAATCTCAAATTCAACCACTCGGAAACCAAACATTGACACAGCAACCTGGAAATTTATCAAATCTTGAAAATAAAACTCTAATTCAACCCACAGGACCTGCTATTACCACTATCGCCAATAAAACCACAATACCTTTTAACCAAACTACAGTTGGAATGGGCAATATGACTAATTAATAATCTATTCCCTCTTTCTTTACATTAAGAAATAGAAAATTAGAGTAAGCATACAAGATTCTAGAATAGATCTTGATTCATAATTTTATTTAATAATTTGTAGAATTATGCAGAGGACAAAATAAAGCTTCGGACCATAGTTTTCTTAAATTGACTAAATATTCGTATTGACCATACTGCGAATATCATTCAGAATACCGATAACTCCTTTCCTGAAAAAAAAGTAGTAGATATTACTGCTGCAACGAATTTCCAGGAAACAAAGGAACTGATTTTACAAGGCTGAGAATACTAAACATCATGTCCTGCAATAATCTCTAATATCCCTTATTTCATATTGATAAAAAGGAAAATTTAATGTGGATAAATTCAATAAGATGAAAAAATTATGACAGAAAAATTCCAACCTATCTCCAATTATTATTTTTATTCTTCACTTTAGTTTTTGAAGATGAAGATACTTAATGAATTGAGTTAAGAAAAGTGTAAAATATTTGAATTTATTATGCTTAACTACTTTGAGCGAATATTATCAATATGTCAGAATCTAATAACGACATAAATTATACTGATCCGACCAAAACGGGAGAGTTTTCTACACATTTAAGACAGGGTGATAAAACAAATACTCCGGCTGATAACGAAGCCACAGATAGAGAAATCCTATCCAAAATGGCTAATTTGTTAGAGGGACTTCAATTTCCAGCTACGACGGAGGAAATAAAAAATCATTTGAATCATAAATCACCGGCGATGGGAAATAGAATCAACGATGTCTTGGAGGCCATACAAAATAATTTGAATCCAAAAACAAAATATCATGACGTATATGATATAGCTCTAGCTGCAGGATTGGTGATAAAGAAAAATTAGTTTCTAATAAAATATTAAAATAGAATCTATCATACATCGAGTTCTGAATATCTCGTTGCAATATGTTTGGTCAAAACAATTTTAGTAAATTTAGTTTACATCGAATTAGATTTCTTGGATTTAAAAAGAAAAGCAAAATAAAAAACTAAAAAATAGTTCTTCAATAACGCATCAAGCCAGTCAAGGATTCTTTGATGTGTTATCGCAACAGCACCTACTTGAAAGTGTTTTTCTGATTCTTCCTCTGTAAACATTATATATTTCGTTAATTCAGATTGTACAGAAAATGATCAATCGTAGACTTTTTTGGTTGCCCTTTTTTATCTTTATTATTTATTGTCGTTCCGCACCATCCTTTAAGAACGGCGCTAAATTATAGCTACATGAAAATAAGGCCCGTCAAAAAGATCTATTAGATTCGATTTTACATTTTTTTTATACTACGTATCTAAAGGCTGATTCAGTAAAGCCTACTTTCGTCTTTATAGAGTAATCATTGATTGCTTCCATCTAGATAATACCTTTCAACAATTTGATATTAGCAGATTCAAATTTACATGTTAACATCAGTTAGTGGAAATACCAAAGTAGAACGAACTAAATTTACAATGGGAATATAGATAGACTGACTATTGTCTCCAATGGCATTTGTAAATTTGTAATTTGATGTCATTTTATTTAATTCAATAAACTTTGTAGAAGGTTTTTCTTCCAAGATAAAATAGTGAGCAACGACTCCTCCAACCATCCCTGTGTGGACAAATAAGATTTCTTTATCTTTATATTTAATAGAATAAAGCATCGGTGTTATAGCCATAAAAGACTGCGACGTGTAAAGTACTACATTTAGTAAATCCCTTAGATTTTCATACTGGAGGTAAGTAGTAAACCATTCGCCTTGAGACACACTTCAATTAAAATGTGTTATATTTCTTAAATATTTCTTAAATATCTATTTGGTTTGAATTGACCATATTTTCATTGATATAATTAAAGGTCCCATTAGTTGTGATAGTAGTTACAACGACTCTAATAATTACTCTGTCCATAGAGCTTATCTACCATATTTCATTTTTATAAGAAATGGCAACAAAATAATAAGTTTGGATAGTCCATTATTAATCGTAAACAAATATTTGTTAAAATTTCGACATTAAAACTAACATACGGATACAGATCTTATATAGTTGGTGACATTTTTAGTTACCATGTGATTCTGAATAAGGATCATAGTACTCGCCGCCTTAAGGCGGTGCAACTATCTTCCACAGCCCACACTAGATGAAAAACGATGAATGGCAGTAGTTTATTATTCGAGTCCGTTGCCATATGAGAGTAGTAGCGTTCTATCGACTTTAATCAGTTGTTAGTTGAATAACTGTGTCGCCTGTTTATTGGTAAACTAAATGAGAAGGTTGCCCCTTTTCCATTCTTGTTATTTTGAGCCCAGATTCGGCCCCCATGTGCTTCAATAATGTTTTTGGCTATGAAAAGCCCTAAACCCGTACCTTGTTCTGATGTGGTCACAAACTTGTTGAATAGTCGTGGTAACACCTCTTCGTCAATACCTTTTCCTTTATCTTTAATGGATACTATTACTAATTCACCGTCTTTTTCCTTCCTGCATTCCCTTTCTCCAATTTGAGAGTCTTCGTGATTGATATGGTTCATTTTATTCCCATTATTTTGAAACTTTATGGCTGAAATAGTGATGGATTCGCCATTTGAAAATTTGATTGCGTTATTTATTAGGTTTGAGAGAACTTCAAAAATCCTTATTTTATCTGCAAATACAGTAATAGGCTCCTCTTGTGAATCAAAAACTATGTCAATGGGAGTAGGCAAGTTCGTATGAAGCGAACTAATGTTTATTTTAGTATGGACGTCTTTAATTACATTCTGTATATTTTCGTTTAGATTAAAGAATTCTTTATGTAAATCTAATCTATTACTTTCGATTCGCGATGTATCTAAAACATCATTTACCAATTTCTCAAGTCTCTGTGAATTTCTGTGGATGGATATGAGCCTATTTGCAAATTGTTCTAGCCTAGGCTTATCTTTGATTAAACTTTCAAATTCTTTATTGATATTATTTTTGCCTTCTAAGGAATTCTGCAGAAGTGACGGTATATCCATTTCAATTAATTCAAAATTTCCAGATAAGGCCTGGACTGGTGTCCTTAGTTCATGACCTGTAATATCCATGAATTCTTTTTGCTTTAATACAAGTTGTTTTATCTGTTCGTTAGCCACAACAAGATCTTTATTGACTTTTGCAAGTTGTTTATTGGTTAATGAGAATTTTTCATTGGTTTCTGTCAAATTATCATTGGCAACAAGAAGATTTCTTTCTGTTTCAGTTAGATCCTTTTTTGTATTTCTTACTTCTTCTGATTTCTTTCTAATTTCATTGTTTAAAAGATGAAGAGACTCATTTATCTCTCTCAATTCATCCGTCTTTGCGAGTAATTCACCCGTTTTTATTGTGAGGAGCTCCTTCACTGTCAAATCATTATTGCTTTTAGTTTCAGGTAGCGTTATGTTTATTCCATATATGTTGCAAAAGATACTTTAAATAAATAACTAATATAGGCCAGATAATCATATCGCATTATCCGAGTACCATGCTAATCCCAAAGCGAATAGAAGCCTTTTTTATTATTTGAAAATTGTCAACAGAAAGATAAAAAATCCTATCAATGTCTCCGTCCTTTGGCCTAATACAGGAATAGATTTTTGAAAAAATTCCTATATCAATATCCTATGAGATATGACTTTATTTTTTGAGAAAAGATAAAAAGTTGGCACTATTTCGTTATTTTAGCACTAGTGAGATAAGATTTACTATCGGTAAATACTTTATTATACAACTTTTTCATCTAATGGTTCGTTATCTTAAGGAAAAATTAAATCACTCTAAAATTGTATCGGTAAAAATAGAAATTATTAAGGGATGTATTATTGCATTTGTTTTGGCTATTACATTAAGCAGTATGGAAATGTTATATCCGAATAACATCCAGGCACAAGTTACAATGTATAAGTGTACACCTGATATGGGTATAAATGTGTCAATGGTAAATTGTCTTACAAATTCCACATCCGATACTTATAATAATTCAATGGTTGCTGAAATGAGGCAAAACCAAACCGGTCAAGTTGCTCAAGATACAATGAATGGGACTAGACAAACAGCAACTCAAGGAATGGAAGTTGCAATGAATGAAACTGGCGAAGCAGTATCAAATGCTACTGGTGGTGTGATGGAAGGAATTAAGGACTTGGTTAATGGCTTAAGCTAATAATAGAAATCTAACAATGGAATAACCAATATAACTATCACATTTTTATTGCGAAATTTCAAACACCATAATAATCAATCAGTCTTAAAGTTACGTTTAAGACTGTATTCAAAATTTTTTATTTGTGATTACGGATAGTAGTTTTTATAAGTCAATTAAAATACAAGAGCGTCCGTATGGCTTCCATTTCACATACTTGGATTTTCATATGAGGTTGCTTATTGTTAAAGACTTATCCTTATTACGAATTAGCAGTTTACGAAATTCTGAATTAGAATATTATATTAACAATTTAAATTAAGCAAATTTTAAAGTTTATCTGTAAAAATCTCATTTAGAATATACGAGTGAGGAAAACAAACCCGAGTGATTCATTGGAAAATGACAAGTTAAATAACGAAATCCTAAAACCTATAACAAAATCTGATTCTAAGGTAGTTGATGATTTGAAGGAGTTAGAAGTGGAGAATTCTGGAGGGGGCAGGGATGGTGGAGAGAGGTTGAAATAATCTTTTTTATAATCTGAATTATCCATAACTCAAATCAGAATGTTCAAAGTGGATTCTCGATTACTAACTAGAGTGAAATTTCCCATACTTACCACCTGTTTGTTATGTCATGATATTCAGAAAATGCAAATAACATGGAAAATAAAGTAAAAACTGTTATTATTAATTTCCGGCTGATCTGTATATGTTAAGTAGTGATTTAGATTATGTAGACATTAGTTTGAATCAATCACTTGTTAATTTCATAAGTCCTTCCTTTGGTAATATGTTTGAATATTAATTAAGAAGGTTTTTTTTGTCTTAAATTCTAATTTTATTATGCTTAGTTTGCTCAGATTGTGCTTTTGGCTTTGGTATATTGCAATAGCACTAGGTGATAAAATTGATAAGATTGATTTCTTTGAACCTGATTTTTACTTATTTAATTCTTTCGTGCTAATTTTATAGACCATATTGATAAATAAAACCAATTATATCGAAGCACGTCGCATTATTAGAAAAGTTATTTACTCAGAGCGTCTTGGTATCCATCCCGTATTAATCTGTCTATGGTTTCAGATGTAAAGTCAGTAAGTTTTCCTGAAACACTATTTTTGTCATCTTTCCGTTGTATGTGGGTTATTTTTACTATTCTAAAAGTACTCTTTAGTATATCGATATTTTTCTTAATTTCCTCGGTCATAAATCGTCTTTGGGCATATTCTTCTAATATCATGTTAATCTTCTCCCTTAGTAATTCATCATTCTCTCCAAGGCCAATCAACTTTTCAATTAAATTAACGTAGTCTGCATAGAGGCCATATGTTTCTGAATCATATGCTTTACCAAGTTTTATATCAATAATTCTACCTTTAACTCCATCAAAATCTTGTGGAACCTTGTTTCCAACAGAATTACTACTATTTTGCTTGGGATCCAACAAATTTACAATATATATTTCCAAATCTGGAATTCTCTGAACCTGTTGTTGCTCTTGTGATTTTCTGCTGTAATTATCCATACCTGTACTCTTCACTCTTACTCGAAATGAGTTTTCAAGATCTTTAGAACCTATTCTTTTTTCCCAAAATCTTTTATGTGCATTTACCAACTCTTTAATTGGAGTATTACTTAAGAGTCCTCCATCCCAGAACTTTCTTCCGTCTATATCCTCATAAGCATAGGTTTCAGGTAAGCATGAACTTGCTATTAGATGTTTGATGCCAATACCTTCATCGTAATGAATGATAATGGACTTCCCTAAATGAGAATCACCATATTCTGATTCTCTTTTTCCTTGCTCACTCTCATAGCTATCAAATGTAACTGTGGTACCTTCGGCCGCGTCAACACTCACAACAAGTAATCTTGGTTCGCCTTTATCAAAGCTAGTTGCAATAGGAAATTTAGCAAATTTTTCTATACTCTCTCTTAATGGTTGGTTATCATATACAAGCCATTGATTTTGAGAATCACAAAATTTATTATCTTGTTTTGGAGGATGTACGGGCTTGAATACGTTTTCCACACCCGATTTAGTAAATTCTTTTGCGGAATAATATCTTCGTGCAGATTCTTCTGATGCTACTAAGGGATTTCCTTTTGCATATTCTTTTTTCCACTGTTTTAACGGCTCAGCTATGTTTGGTGTAGGGGTAGACAAATACTTCCAAAATGTCTCAAGCTTTTCTGAAGCACCATCCCATGTCTTATTTTCAACAAAATAACTAACAAGGATGGCACCATTGATGGCACCTATAGAGGTTCCTGCAATAATGTCAAATAATGGAACATCTTTTTCATTACTAACATCTTGAATTCCTTTGATTTTTTCATGGAGACATTTAAAAGCCCCAGCCTGGTATGCGCCTAATGCTCCACCTCCTTGCAAAACTAATGCTCTTTGAACTTGCGGAATAGAATGTTTGTTTAAGTTTGACATTAATAATCTATACCTAGTTTCAGATTTTTAGTGGGGCTTCCCAAATTATCAGATCTCTCCTTACCTTCATCAGTTGTGGAGAAGTATCTATCTATATTATCTTCTTCTTTGTAATCATCTAATTTGAAAGCAGAATTGTTTATAGATTTTTTCTTTCTTATAGGGTTAACATATTTTGACATAAGTTGAATCTCTTCTTTGAATCCGGTATAGTTCCAATAGTATTTGTTAACAAGAGTCGAGATAACAAACCAAATAATACTATTGACTATGATAGTGATTAAAAAGCTATAATTATAAGCCATAATCGTCCCAGTTATTGTGCCTCCTACAAGATAAGGCATTTGACGCTTTAATACTGATTTTAACAAATTATCCAAAAGAACTACTACTCAGTATTTTTTGTATAACATAGTTTATAGACAAGTATATGATAACTGATACTCTTGAAGGGTTTATAAGATTATTTGAAGATACTCGGGATCATCATATATTAGTAATACTAAGGCCATTTGGTTTACAATTTACTATATGACTAGGCTAGAACTATTGATCAGGTTAGACATGCTATTTTTTTTGCAATTGAATCCCAATAGTGCTTCAAAAATTAAAAATAGTGGATTTATGGTCCAGTAGATGTAGTAGGAATTTTGCTATTTTCTGAAAGGTTTTGATAAGTGGATGTGCGCATTATCATCTCTTTGGCTTGTTTTATCAGATCCTTTGCATTTCCAGTTACAGACCAATGTAGGAACAATATCTTTCTTCTTACTTGCTAAATCTCTTCATAATTTCTTTGTCATGTTCTTTAGATCAGCATCGAGTCCTGGTGAAAATTCTTGTGGAGCTTCGGGCATACTGGGTATTTCAACACCTTCGGGAAATCCTTCAATAACCTCAAGGGTACCACCATCATCAAATGGGGAATCACCTTTGAATATCTTATCTAACAACGACTCTTCCCCCTTATTTGCAAATGTCCACATCTGATTATGTAGATTCTTGCTTTCCAGATCTCTTACTTCTGGCATATTAGATGTATCTATTCTTGGAACGGGTAATGATTTCCCCCAATTGACTCCAAGAGTCTCCAATGCTTTAGCAAAAACCTTTTCATGAACCAAATCCCTTACGATTAGGTAAGAAACTGTAGACCTGAACGCTTTATTATCACACATTTCATACAATCGACATTTTTGTAATCTTCCTGTGGCCTCTAGCATCAAATTATACAACATGTTAAGCACAAGATTTCCGCTATCGTAGACATAAGAAGCAGACCAAGGATTTCCTGCTGCATCTACAGGGCGTGCACTTTGAGCTGCAACCAAAAAGTGATGAATATTAGGAGATTCTAAAGCGATAGATAAAGGTAGTTCATTTGGATTATTTGAATTAGTTGAAGCACCTTCTAAAAGAATATTTATTGTGTTTGTTATTTGTTCAACATGTCCCATCTCTTCAGTGGCCATACTTCTTAGTAAATCTTGATAAGGTTTGGCGTTACCTCTAAAATTCATGTTTTGGAAAAAATATTGCATCATTGTACGCATCTCTCCAAACTGACCTCCTAATCCTTCTTGCAAGGCTTGAGCAGCTTTTGGATCAGGTTTATCTGCAGGTGGTATTGGATGTGGAATCCTTTTTACTGATAAAAACATATCATAAATTACTAATCATCAAAGTATTTATCAAAGGTACTTAAACAACTTAAGGATCATATTGGAAAATCAAATCTTAAGCAAATCATTCTAATATTACTATAAATGAGTACATGTAAAAAGAATAAAACTATAGTTTAATTCCATTTCCAATTTTTACAATTAAAGCATAACTCATCTCAGGTTCCAATCTGCCTTTTAGTAACAAACGTGCATAAGAATTAAGATAATATTCACAATCTTTGCGTTGAAATCCCTCAGTGGCTTCATTTATCACTCGTCCTTTTTCATAGTCTAATTTTTCACCTCTCTGGGTGACGTAGTACCAGAGAATATCTCCAGGCAACATTCCGTGTCCCCTTGGAGAAAAAAATTTAGATATTCTTTCCTCGTTATTCATACTTCCCTCTACAATATGACAGAGCTTCTCCGCTGGAAGATTAAACTTACATTTGTCGCATGACATTTGTTCATTTGCTCGGTTGGAGCCACTTTGTTCTCGTCGTTGCTCTATATAATTGGCATCAATCTTTGAAATCTTTTGGCCAGTCGACAAAAAATTTACCAATAAAAGGTCTGTATCATGTATATCTTGTTCCTCCTGATCTCCAATTGATTTTGTAATGTCTGACTCTTTTGCCATAACTGAAACTATTTAGTTTATCAAAACTTAACAACCAAACTTAGCAACGTTTACATTCATAAGTTTAATAAAACTGCTAAGGATTCCTAGGATTATTCATATACGGTATTGTCAGAATTGCATTATTTTCATAACAAAAACATAAAACTGTACTGATCCATTGTCACCACAGGTGCCACATATTTACAATTTGAAAAGCAAGTTTTACGCATAAATAATAAATTAGAACATGAAAAGAATTAATTTCTCCATTGCTTCTTTCTCCAGCGGTCCTGGAATTGCATCTGTATATTCATAAGCACCTATGACGAGTTTATGACATCCTGGACAGAACTGATGATAATTGTCATAGTTCATTCTTGTTTTTTTGTTCCATCTCTATCTTTTTTCCATTTGAGGTTGAAATGTAATTGTAAAGTGAAGGCATTGCATACTTAATTAACTATCGACAATAAACTATGTTAAATGTAAATTCTACCACTTTCCGAGTTGATTGCTATAAACCGTTTTAATTAACTGATTATCTGGTTCTAGTTTTGTTTCTATCTGTTACATATTTTTTAAAAAGAAACATTTCATCCCTAAAACCTGTATAATGCCAATAGTATTTATTGACAACCATTGAAATTATAAACCAGATAACACTATTCACCACAATAGCAAATAGAAAACCGTAATAATATGTCATTATAAGACCAGTTATTGTTCCTCCAATAAGAAAAGGAATTTGACGTTGAAGTGTTGCTTTTAATATTGTATCCAAACGACTCTATTCATAAATATACATGATAGTTTTTAACAATCTATAAAATTATCGAGAAGACTGAACTTCTTGATACTAAAATAAGGCCAATGGACGAACCCGATGAATTATTGTCTGATATTAAATCTGTTACTAAAAAAAATAGTAGATATTTTTATACTTTATTGATCATTTATTATTTACTTATTACTTGCACCAGTTAGGAGGTAGAGAAAGGTATTAACAATGATTACTTACAGTTTATCTACCTCATTTTATTATGGTTATAAACTATCGTATACATTGTATATTGCAATACAAGCAGCGCGATTCCATTACGGGATTGAGGTAAATGACTAATCCATATACCAACTTGACGAGGTTGTTGTTGTTGTTGTTTGCCTCTTCCCTTTTATACTGTTTTATTATTATCATTAAATACTATTTTAAACTTGAATATTTACCTCTCCGACACTCGAAGGGACATCGGCATTACTCAGAGATGGGGAATGATGTTCTTATGTTAATCGCATAACTTTTTCCCTATTCCTCATCTCTGGTTAGAAGACATAATTAGAATTGGTTATGTTCTGATCTGGATAGGAATATAAAATTAAAATCCTCATGAGATATCAACAAGGTAAACAGACTTTCGAATTCATAGTAAATGAGTCAACTTTGTTATTTTAGAATCAAATCCCATTCCTTATTATTTGGATTTCATTAAAAAGAAAAAATTTGTTAGTCTCAAAAATAATTCATTTTGAACCTGCGATTAAAACCAGAATAAACTGTGATGGCCAGTAGCCTCAAGCCGACGTTATAACTTTTGAACGATCGACAGTAAGATTCTTTAATCAGTATTTGGCACCTAAGCTGATCGAGATCCAAATAACGTATGATATTCACATTTAAAGGTAGTTAGGACATTCATCTTTAATTTCTCCTCGTCTGTTTCCATAAATCATACGAAATTTTTGAAATACAGGATAGAAAAAAAATCTGTTAACTACTGTATCAATTGGTTTTTAGAATAAAGGATAAACTTGCAATTACGATTCAAACAAGAATAATGAGACTATATAATTTGGTTTTAACATTTAAAAGTCTGAAAGATAAACGATGTTATAATAAGGTAGTTCCATTTATATTGAACTAGTTTAATTTATTCCGCTGTCTACTCCAAAATTTAATACGATTCTCCCACTTATGGAATGTTAAATACTTTATTATACATATTAGATTGTGAATAATACTAATTCAAGTAATTTTAACTGGAAAGATAATAGTATAGAATGGAAAGACATTATTAAAAAAGAAGCTAGAGGATATGAGAAGGGAGATGATTTGGGTGAGGTGCAAGAAATCGGACAGGAATTTGTTGTAACAGAAAGGGGGAGAGTCAAAAAAAACAAATTTTATTTACCTAAACTATTAGTTGCAGGTTATGATGGAGAAGTTCTTTGGTTTAATATAACCGAACAAGAAGCTGAAGACAATTTCAAAAAAGATGAACCACCACAGATGGGTGAGTATTCAAGGTACAAGTCAGCATCTGTAACAGAACAACCAGATACACAAACGTCCAATCAGTCAGAATCTTCGCGCGATCTTCAAAAGTATATTCCCCTTATTGAGAAAAGAAAAATAGATAATGTTGGTACTGATGCATCGTATACCATGCCTCAGGCGGGCATACAAGATTGGGACTCTATTCTGAAAAAGGGTGCACGGACAGGGGATTCTGTAGCAGTAGGCATTGTAACAGCAGTAAACGATGAAAATGTAATAATAACTTCTGATGGTGCTAAAGATGAATTTAGTATACCAAAAAACGAAATTCAATCCTACAATGGACAAGAGGTAGTTCTAAATACAACCTACGATAGGTTAAGTCAGTTCAAGGTAAAAGTTCCAAGATAGGCGGAAATACAATACCCCCACAACTTTTGACTTAAATGTAACATAATCTCCTAATTTTACTTATACACTGATTACTTTGTTCAAATTTGATGGCCTAATTTATCATCATAAATTTGATATGGTATTACAATTAGTAAAATAAAGAAAGAATAAATTCAACTTTGGCAGGCTTAAAGAGGAGATAAAATTCCATGTTAAGTAAACTTATACATTCATTTTCTTCTTGGTCTCATTAACCTATTAATCATCATATGGACCCCTTTTGTGGCTAATAAAGTTAAAAGCCATTTTCTTTTTGACATTTTTTATTATCTGCTTATATGATAAATGTAAAAGCTAAGTAAAAGAGGTTAAAGATTTCTTTCTTTATACATTACTGTCAGAAACATTAACCTTTTCAGACGTAACTTCTTCTGTAAATTTTCTGGTTTCTGTTACGGGTTTTTTCTTTACCACTACTTCCTCTTTTACATAGGGAGTTTTTGAAACTTCTACTTCTTCACTCTTTAATGGTATTTGTATATTTTCTGTTGAAGTAATTGGTTCTTGTGCTGTCGACGTATCTCCAGTTGGTTGTCTTCTTTCAATTGAAACTTCTTCATGCGTTACTGGGACTTCAATAGTTTTTGTTTCTGTTACAGGTTCTTTTGTAATATGTGTTTGACTTTCTTCAACTCTTTTGGCTACGTCTAATTTTTCCTCAGTTAAAGGTATAGTCGTCTCCTCACTTTCTAAAATACTTGATCCTTGATCAGCCTTGGATTGAGATGATTGGGAGTAAGAAGCCGGATAAGATTCTCCTTGATATGTGCTTAAAGCTTCATCATAAGAAATACCAAATCGGAGAACTTCACCATCATAACTTTCAACCTTGTCTTGAGGTATGAAAAACTTCTCTTTATCAATAATACCTTTTTGTACAAAAACATAACCGTTTGAAACTTCTTGAACTTCACCAAAATCTTCATCATTTAATCCTCTAGCTTCTTTTTTTATGACATCATTCCAGTCAATATTAGAACTCATAAGAATTTTTATATAACATAGTATAAATAGACGGATAAAAGGGTACTCCTAATGGTAATAGATCGAACTAACAAATCATGATTGGCTTTTAAAGGCAAATTTCGATAAACGTTGTTGATATCTTGTATTGTCATTTTCGTTATTTGATTTTCGACATTTTAATTTTTTCTTAAAACAACATTGTACCATGAATTAAGGTTTCGGGTCTAGCATGTCAGCCTGGGATATAAACATCTTCTGGCACAACTATCTCTATTACTGACTTATTTAAATTTTTATACATATAGGATTTCAGTGCCAAACAAAAAAGAAAACATAGAAAATCTGCAAAAGAAGTTAGGTGAAGTTCTAGGTTTAGAACGAGCAGCTCAAAAAGCAGTGACCGAACTAATATCGATGAAATTACTAAAATCTGGTTCTAAGTCTGAAGCAGAAGAAATCCAGGGAGAGGCAAGTACTCATGAAGAAAAAATTCAAGAAGTAGTTACCATTTTTTCTGAAGACAAGGATGTAAAATTGGACATTCGCAAAGTAGAGGAAAGTGCCAAAGAAACAGAGGAGAAAGCAACTAAAATTATGAAAACGTATCTTGGTGAAGAGCCCGATACACCAGAAGCATTAGAATTCCTGTGTTTAGCTGAAGGCGGAGAAGTTTCTCATTATGAAGTATTACAAGCTATTTGTGGGAACTTTGATAATAAAAAGGCGTTATCAACAGTCAAATCTATCCTAAAAGAAGAACAAAGACATCTTACTCAATGTATCGATATGGCCAAATCGGCCGTCTCATAATGAAATCATTGCTTAGGTCGTCATTTTTAAAATTCATCTTTCATATTTGATAGAGAGTGATTTTGTCTTTGCCTTGAAGTCAGTAGAACAATTAAACAAAGAAGGTAAGATTAGAAATATGCGATTAAAAATACATAGATTTGATCCTAGACCTAATCAACAAAGTTCATTTACCCTTCTCTTTACCAATGGAACCAAGGTACTTTGTTAAAATTTCAGCATGGATCAACATGACATGCTAGTATGCGTTGAAGACAATTTTATAAGTGAAAAAGAAAAAAGAACTTTTTAATGGCTTAGGGATGGTGATGTAATAGAGGATCTACAGGATTATACATATCTTGGAACGAGGGATGGTGGTCTCTATTGATTTGAAATTACAGGAAAAGGGATGGAGTAATTATCAAAATACTCGCTCTTCCCTTTATTTAATAAATATCCATTTTTTTGATTATAGAATAGCAGTAACTGCAGGGCAATAACACCCATAGTTAAAATCACTGTGACAAAGCTAGCCTAGAAGTTACTTAGATGTGATAGATCCAATCCACTCATTCCATAAATACCTGCCATCAATGTCAGGGGCGATAATATTACACTAAAAATCGTCAAAATTCTCATAGGATCATTTAACTGTAGAGAAACATTTGCCATATACATACCTCGTGTTGAATTTATTGTATCTCGATACGATTCTACTAGTTCAATTAGCTGATTTATATCATCATGGGCCAAGCGTAAATATTTAATTCCATCTTCTTTATCTGTTTGAGGATGTATAAGGAAATTCATTATATCTCTCGTATAGCAAAAGTGCCTCCTTAACATAAATTTGCTTTGGCATTGTATCTAAATACCTGAACATGTCTTTTGAAGGCTTTTATATAGAGACCTTTGTTCAAAATCTGCATTAGTGAGTTCTATGGAAGTTAAGAGTTGTTCTAACTTTTACGATAATCTCGTTGATTATGGTATGATAAAGAGCATCCATATGCGATTGTTTTAAATTCTTGTTTTTCTGTTCAAAAATACGTTTTACTGAACTTATCAAATCAATATTGGAGGAATGGATAGTTATTAAGCAATCCTTTCCTACCAAAATGTATATTACTCTATACTTAAATGAAGAGTTTTGTATCCCGTGTCTAAGATTATTGTAAAAATGTAGTTATTTATTTAATTTAACTCCATAAGAACCCTATGACTGATAAACAAGGAAAAACGATTTCATGAAAAAGAAACGAGATAACATCTCCATGACATTTGTTAATTTGTCACAAGCATTTTACATTGATAGAAGACTGTTGGTGCCCAGCATGTCTAATGTCCCCACTCAAATACTTATTCTTCCTTTTTAGAATCAAAAACATGAAAATGTGATCTGGCTGGATACCAATGCTGTCTATGATTAGGTTGGAGTAAGTTCATAACTGATGGTCTTTGCTTAATTCCTTTCTGTTTTTAGAGGTAAAGTGTCGCCAAAAGTTATTGTCGATATCATTGAATAGTAACTCAATTTCACATTAACGATTCATTATTAAAACAAGACTAACATTCTTTATTCGCCTCGGATAGGCAATATACTCCTACTCCTACTAACGCTATGGAAGAGTCTTCCTATAGGCTATAACAATGTGTTTAGTATTTACTTATAGTGATTGATACTAGTGTGTTCCTTTAAAACTTGTCTTGAGTCAAATGTTTGTCCACACGTTTCACAGGAAAAGGTTGCCTTTACATTTGTTGAACTTTCGTCTGAATTTCTTCCACTATCTACTTCGAAACTACTCGGTCTACTTTGATTGACTGATGAACCTTCGTATGTATGATTATCTGAACCTACCTTTGTCATTCCCCTCTTACGATACTCCTCTTGTGCTTCTGGCGTATCTGTTCCAGTTTGTCCGCCTGAAGTAATTTTCTGATCATGGGGGTCTCTTTTGACTGCTGTTGGCTCACCGGTGTTAATTTTAGCAGGAGTCATAGGTTCTTTATCTCTATACTCTTCTAAAGGATTATCATCCCTACTTGTATCTGTACCAGGTCCGCCTTCTTCGTATATTCTATCTCCACCAGAAGACTGTACATGTCCAACAGAAGATGAAGCTATTGTATCTTTTGTCTTATCCGTGACATCTTTAGTAGTATCTACTACCTTGTCTTTGACATCTTTAGTAGTATCTACTACCTTGTCTTTGACATCTTTAGTAGTATCTACTACCTTGTCTTTGACATCTTTAGTAGTATCTACTACCTTGTCTTTGACATCACCTATCTTATCGGAGATATTGTCTAGAACTGATTCGCCGTGGTTCTCCCTTTTTTGTTCAAACATTTTAAGTTCGGATTCAGTACTTTTCAACATTAATTGCGTGCCGTCATAGCCTTCAATCTTGGATTTCGGTATTGTGTAAACATTTTCACTTACTTTATCTTTTTCTACTATAATATAGTCATCTCTTTCACCAATTATGTTTCCTACAATTTGACGATCTAATAAAATTACCCCTTTTTTTGATACGATTAATTCTGCAAAATCTATATTTGACATATTTAATTTGGTTTATATAACTATATAAGGCTCATAATTTTTTAACATCCATCAAAAATTAGATTTATCTTGATTCATAAGGAAAATGACTGTTGTTAGTCACTACTTTTATAGATTCTGCTCTACATTCATGAAAAGCCCGGTCTCTTAAGTACAATCAGAGTATGCTACATTAGGTCGGACTCTAAAGTAATAGCAATCCTAATTGTGGTACTATATGAACCATCTTGCTTATAATATAGTAATGAAAAATCTTTCAAACATGTTTATGATTTTTCTAATAGCAGTCGGACTGGCAATAGTTCCTGTAATTAGTATGAATTCCATAAATAATGTTAATGCTCAAAATCAAAATCAAACTTCGACACCAAATTCTCAAAATGATACAATGGCAACAATCACTGATAACCCTCAAACTACAATTGCTAATCAAACTACTATTCCTGCAGAACAAACAACAGTAACGGTTAATCAAACGACTAACCCCATCGACCAATCTCAACTTCAACCACTTGGAAATCAGACAATAACAGCTCAAACTGGAAACTTGTCTAATATAGAAAATAAAACGGTAGTACAGGCCACGGGCCCCGCCACTACTACTATTGCAAACAAAACAACAGTACCGTTTAATCAAACTACTATCGGTATGGACAATGTGACAAAATCCTGATCATGAATATCCCCTTAGCAGTTGCAACAATCGAGTGGGATCATACCGGAGGAGGATCATAAAGTCAACAATAACAATCACCACCCCAAAAATAAAAGTAAAGGACAGTTAGACACTTGGTGAATCCGTTAATAAAATGACAGGAGGCTGGGGTTATTATAGAAAATACAATCTCTCTTCCTGACATTTGTATTTTATTATAATCTGCTTTTATGTAAATTATTATCCGTAAATTAATTAAATAAATCGATACCTGCTATAAATACCATGATAATATCATTAGATATAGAATGATTGCTGTTAGGTAGATAATGAAATAGACCTCTTCTTCAGGTGCGAGTTATGGCGCCGCCCAATAGGGTGATACAAGCCCCATGTCGTATGGAGATTGGACAATGTCATACTTGGCTACGTAGGATCTGAGGATGCTAATTGGTAGACTCTTGTACCAAAAAAGACAATGACCTTTAGAATAGCACCTGTGTCTATTTGTATCCTTTTGTAATAGTTAAGAAATAAATATAAAATTTGTAAACAACCACTTGTTATAGAATATTGCTTAAAGGTAGACATTGTCTAATATTTTGGTTGCCAAGAATGTAAAAGATTCACAACCTCAGATTCCAACACATCAACACTCTGTTATTTATGATTATGAGAATGGTGAAAAGATCTGTAATCTCTGTGGTATGGTTGTCCAGGACAAACTATATGATACGGAATTAAATATAGACTTCTATAATTATACAAGTGATACTAATACTGGATATCCACGGTCCCTAACTCTAAATGTCCATGGAATGTCAACTGCTATTGCAGACTATAATACTAAAAGCTCAAAGAGATTTTCTAACAAAAGGCAACACAATAAGATTGAATTCCTTACTAAAATAGTAAGTTGTTCAAACAAGAATAGAAATCTAAATATAGTCTTAGATCTGTTGAACAGGTTAAAAGACAAGTTGTCCTTGACCTCAGTATGCATAGAGGACGCACTTTTGTATTACAAAAAGGCTCTTACAAAGGGACTGATAAAAGGAAGGTCAATCAAGGAATTGATAGTTGCATGTGTTTATGTAGTATGTAGAAATTCGAGTATTCCACGAACGTTGACAGAGATTTCACAAATAGTAGAAGCAAATGAGATCTTTGCTGGCAAGTGTTATAGGCTCATTACAAGAGAACTAAAAATAACTCCCGTCCAATTCAAGCCCTCTATTTTTATTCGGAAAATTGCTGACGTGGCTAATATTCATGAGAGAACAGTAAGAGAGTCCATTGATATGCTAATAGCTATACAAAATGAAAGCATATTATCGGGTAAGAATTCACTCTCTTTGGCTGCAGCCATCCTTTACATCATGTGCAGGAAACATAAACAAAAAATTTCTCAAGCAAAGATTGCTACTGCTGCAAATATTAATATCATGACTTTACGAAAAAGGTTGTTAGAGGTAAGAACCGTTATTATGAATACACCTTTCTTAAATTAATAAAGTCGTTATATTAGTAAAGTTTAGAAAGCTAACAATCTATAGATACAGTAAAACATGACCTATTTTAGACGACAATGAAATTAATTAACATACAATGTTTAATCGATAAGTTGTACGATAATTGACGATCCCTCAAAATTGTAATAAGAACAAACAGGTCATAAAGATTATTCATCGATGGTACTTTTCATTTAACTCTCTAATCAGCACATCCAATACGGGGTCCTATCATTTTTGTAATTATTATGTTTATGTCGGGTTTATAATGATGGTTGTCAAAACGCAATTGCTATTCTGCCAACAAATCCTTACCATACATTCAATTTTTAGTCTCACTATTTAATTTCATGGATTGTTTTCCGCCGCCCTCTAGAAGGGCAGCTCTGACAAGGTTGATGATCTCGTAAAAATACTAAATAAATTTCTACTAGGCAACATACAACTTACAATCATATAATTAATATGCTTTGTATGTCTTGACTTCTGTTACTAAATCTTTATTCACTGGTTGAATGGTCTAATATATTAAAATTTAATAAGGCCCATTTTCCTTAAAAAGGAACAAACAAAAGAAATGAAAATTAGCTTGATGTCTTGGGATCATAGTTGATTTTGCTATATACATATGGAAAAGGCAAGTCTTTATTTATGTTTCTTACGAACTTTGGGTCTGTAGACTTTTGCCGGTGTTTTAACAATTGCAGGGCTAGTCGAAATTCTCCTACAAACCTGAAATATAATACTGCTTTTAAGATAAAAGTAATACGCGATGCATGAATAATATGAAGGTTATCGCATATTACAGTTATCTATTCAAACGTTTGAATATTATATTCTAGTTAGCATCATTTAAAACCCTCTCGAATTATGTATAGTTGAATTTCTTCTTTAAATAATTTGACTCCTAATTTAATCAGAGGCAAAGAAAACCCAGCCGAAAAGAGTCCATTATAATTAACTTGACTTCTTTTAATTGACTAAATTAATTGTTTCCCAGTTAGATAAAGTGAGTCTTTTTCAGATGCCCTGTTTATTTGTCCTGTTCCTCTCTCAGGATGTACCATACAATCAGAAGTGGTTGCAAAAATTTGCTAAATTGATATTCAAAAACAGGAAATATTTAAAGTATGGTACAAAAATATTTTGATGAGTCTTGAGGACAATACACCAACTAGAGAAATGCTTGTTTTATGCGGACAGTTACAAAGTTTGTACGATGCTAAAAAAGCACTTTGGACGATGGAGGAACTATACCAGAAGATACTGGATGACTCAAGACTGAATGAACCTATGCTGAGTTTTGAACGTTTTAAAGAGGATATGAATTGGATTATAGGACACGGCTTAGTCTCTTTTCAAGACGATAAATTGAATCTTGATGATTTCGCTAAAAATTTGCTTGTACATTTTTTTAACGAACATAGAGAGATCTTGGAAGATCAAACCTCTCAATACCAAGATGACGCAAACGGGTGAACTAGCGGAATTAGTGCCTGATATCAAATCAGTATCAACAATAATAGCTTAAAGTTTCTCTATCTCACTTTATTATTGTTATAAACCATCGTATACATTGTATATTGCAATACAGGCAGCGTGATTCCATTGTGAGATTGAGGTAAACAGGTAATCCATATACCCGCATGATGAGCTTGTTGTTGTTGTTTGCCTCTTCCCTTTTATCATGTTTCATTATCACCGTTAAATACTATTTTAGACTTTGATATTTACTGGATTCTTTCCACCTTATCTATTTAACCTATATTAAATAGCATATATTGGATGAATAATTCTATATTGTGGTCTAATGCACCACAATCAAAAAATAAAATAATGTCGATTACATTATCAATACTTTTATTCAGTGGGATCTATGTTGTCGCTTTATCAATAGAAGAGTACAATACTGTTCAAGCACAAGGACAATCTCACAATACTACTAATACTGCTACTCCTATGAATGCTAATCAAGCTAATGCTACTTCTGCTAATGCTACAAAACCAGTTGATGGTTATGGCGGTCCACCAACAGGTCCGTTAAATGCGGTTCGACACGTATTTGATGAACCGACTCTTAGAGTATATCATTTTTGTAAACCTAATGACAAAATAATGATGGTATGTCAACTATATGATAGCAGTTCTCCAAATGCAACGTTGATAGGAGTAGAATATATGATAGACTCTAAAACATATCAAGCATTACCAGACAGAGAAAAACCAAACTGGCATTATCATAAGGAAGAATTCTCTCCAGACAGAGCAAATCCAAAATTCCCATTGCTAAATGATCAACAACAAAAGGAATGGTTGGTGAAATTATCAGAGTCATATGGAAAGGTCATACTGAATTGGAATCCTATGGATATATTGCCTGCATTCCCGCCTCAAATACAACAAGTACAACATCCTTTTATGGTGAATCAAACAGTCAGCAATAATACTGAGAAATATGTTGGTAGCTTTAATCAAACATTAGACTACTGACCTTCTGCATAGAATTAAAGATAATAATCAAGGTTTGAGTTCGTCAAATTCTATTCTGAAGTTAGACTGTCATACAAGTGAGCCTTTTAGTTAAATAATTGATCTATCATTTTATTATTGTACTAAATGGAATTAAATATATCTCGAGTTTTCGGGCTAGTATAGTACAAGACTCTGTAGAGGACATATGAATATGAATATGAATCCAAAAGATTTACTGATGATCAATGCCACAATCATTGGTGGATTTCTTATTTTACTTACAATTTCATCATTTTCTCCAGCTGAATTTCCTAATCGTTCTATGTTTGTAACCATTGCAGTTGCAATTGTAATTATATTCTCATTTGCTTGCTTCAATTATCTAAATGATAATGACAACAGGGGAATATTATTCTCTAAGATAGGTTTCTTATCAATAATATTATTCATGATATTCATAGGGATGCTAAATATTATTAATATAATAGATCCTGCAATATGGTCGGAAATACCCGGTGCCGATAAAATAGCTACAAATAATGGGACTTTAACCATTTAGCTATTTCAGAAAAGTGTTGAAGTTGTACGTAACTCCAATTTATCAGCAATGATTTACAACAAACTTCATGACCACCTGGACCTCGATGCAAGGGAAGAAAACAAAGTCATTTCTGTGCCTCTAAATGAGGTTAACATTTCAATCTTAAATCAGGCTTAGTTTTCTAGAACTATATTCTAAATAAGTTATGGCAATCTAAAATGGAACGAGGATTTGAAATGAAATACCTAATTAATATGAAGTCAAGATGGTCTATTCCAAAAATTTTTTTCGCTTCGGATTTACTATGCAACGTCTTTGAAAATGTCATTATTATTTAAACTATTATTATTATGTTCCATTATATGGATTGTACAGATAATATAGTAAGTAGATTTCGAGAATTTGAAGAGACAATGGCAAGTTGTCTGCCTAAAGTAGACAAGAAATTGATCATTGAATTGCTGGATGACCTAAAAGAAGATGAATATCCTGGTTACAATCTTCAAATAAAATTGATAGATGGCTTTAATGAAAATAATTTTAGGGAATCGATCTTGCGCGACTTGGGTGTTGTGCCCGCATTTCATCAAGATGAAAAATATGGTGGCCATGCCGCTGTAGAACATAGGGTTAACTTCAAAACTCTTTCTTACCTAAGTAATTTGGAGGATATTGAATTTATAAGAGGCTCTAGAGCTGGAGGTGGAAGAGCATCTATAGGGCCACAATTAGAAAGGGATGAACATGATAAAACCTATGGTCCACAAGGCGGTAAAGCGTGACAAGGACCTACATCTAATGCCCTAGAATGCGGCTAAAAATATTGAACTATTTAATATTTGATGTACCAAATACATCATGCTTAAAATTCTAGTCTTGGCTATGATAGTGACAACTACAGCAGGCTTTTCAATGCAAGTGTTTGCTAGCAGTGGCCTTGGAGTTTTTCTTGATAACAAATCATCAGATAATAAACATTTATCTTTTACTGATTCTCTTGATAACCAAAATTTGACCTTAACAAGAGATAACACCACAGTCGGGGCTGAAAATTCACCGAGTAACACACTGGGAAATATATCAGAAGAATCACAATCAAACTCCAAATCTACCAACATGGCACAGGATACTGGTAGTTCGTAAAAAGTTTAAAAGAATAAGCAGCATAATGAAGGAACAATTACTTTACAACATGGTTTTTAATATATGAACAGGAAAGAATGTAGGGTTTCTAATCTTATATTACCTCCCTGTTAGAAGCCAAAAACTATGTTTGTTGCTTTGAAGTATGACCGACTGTATTCTGTATTCTAGTGGAATCCCTAATGAATCATATCCTAAAGAATGGTTGTTTCTTATCCATGACTTTGTGTGTTGGAAATATCCATTGCACATCATGACCTTATCCATTATAATGCAATAACCATATTTACAATTAACTTTACTTTTTTGATAAAATAGTATAACGAAAAATACTAATAATCTATTTTGAAACTACGAATGGATTAAAATTAGAGATAATATTTATATCTATTCCAATTGATTTTATAAGTTTGATATGAAGAAAAGTACCTGTGATGATATATTAAACCATATATCAAATCTGACTCATAATGACATCATATAGATCTAATAATAAATCAATATCTTGTCATCGGCTGTATTGTATTCAAAAGTCGCTCGCAGATGTACCGAGTGCTCATTCTATTATTGTTATGAACACGTTCAAACACAGCCACATCCAAGAGAAAGCTTGAAATTCAAAAATTTTCAATGAATATTTGCTAATCGTCAGTGAGATTTCATATAGATATCATCGGGAAATATATTTACTAGTATTGTCCTGACTTTTCTACCTCAAAACTTCTACTACCTTTTTCGCTGCTAGAAATGATGACGCTGGATTTTGTCCTGTTATAATTTGTCCGTCACTTACAACAAATGGTTTAAAATTATCAGTTTTCTCAAAATTGCCGCCCAATTCTTTTAGTCGGTCTTCTAATGAAAAGGGAACAGTCTTATCGAGTTTAACTGTTTCTTCTTCACTGTTAGTGAATCCAGTTACTCTTTTGTTTTTTAATATAGAATCTCCGTTTTTATCTACTGCTTGCAATAAACCTGCGGGTCCATGACAAACAGCGGAAATGACTTTCTTGTTGTTGTAAAAATCTTCCACGATTTTTTTTAAATCTTTGTCTTGGGATAAATCCCACATTGGTCCATGACCGCCAGGTAAAAACAATGTGTCATAATCACTAGTTGAGACCTGATTTAGGATAAGTGTATCTTCCAACTTTTGCATGGCTGATTTGTCGTTTTGAAGTCGATGAGTATATTCGGTTTGATTTTCTTTCAGCATACTTTTTGGATCAACGGGCGGTTTTCCACCCTTTGGGGATGCGATTGTAACTTCATATTCATTATCTACAAATTCATAATAAGGACTGGCAAATTCTTCAAGCCAGTATCCGGTTTTTTGTCCGGTATTACCTAGTTGATCATGAGAAGGTAAAACGAAAAGAACTTTTTTCATGTCTTTAAATGTTTGACATACTATAAAACGCTCACAGAAGAAGGCGGTTTCCATTTTATCCGATTTAGTATATGATCTTTATAATCTGGGATCGATAGTTCCCAGATATTTTTTCGTAGTCGCGTTTTATCATGACCGTTGGATTTATCTCTCCCATATCGATATACCCATGGATGCAGAATCACCCATCAATGTTTTCAAATTATTATGATTAATCACTCTTTGAGTTTGAGTTTCAAAAAAATTTTGAAATCCGTATGCAAGTTTAAAATCATGTCTCTTCTGACCATTCTTCAATTCCGCCTAAATACCTTGAATATACCATGCATGTGACAAAAAACTTTTTACATCTGTGCTATTGAACTTTATTGGATTAGAGGCCATTTTTGTTTAGGTTCACTATATCAAAAATTTCGTGTTTTCCACATGTTTCTCAGAACCCACGAGTACTCGATTATATTTTTCCATGAGATTTCCGATAGTTCATCCAATTTAATAAACATGAATATGCTTCTGGCGTAGTGAAAGGATAATATTGTTCGGGTTCTCCTGAATATACTATCTGTTTTGCTGCGATAGCTTTAGTTAGATCACCATTATTGTATAGAGAATAACATCTTTCCACTTGAGATAATCTAGTGCACCTAAACGAATCGCTGAAGACAAAATCAAAAAACCTAAGGTTTGATACGGCGATCAGTAAGTGCAATGAGTTTACGAATTTCCTCTATAGTAAGAGATCAGTGGCTAGTGCCTCTGAAATAAATGGATTAAACTTTTTACCAATATTTGATTGACATCTATTGAGACAGCTGATAGAATCTGTTCGTTGAACTGGATTTCTTTAGAGTTACTAGAACATTGGGTGTCGCATAAGCAGCATAATACCTAACATGATATCTCTAATATGGTCTTTTCAAATCATTTCCTTAACCTGATATTCATTGCGAATTCATAGCTATGTATTAACCTATATTGACCATCTATTGTTGATGATAGGTCATGTAATTTTACTAATATTGATTTTATCTATCTTATCAGATAGCCTTGGCACTGTGTATGCCCGTCAAAATATTTCTGAAGAAATTCATAAGATGTTTAGTAATTTGACACCGGATTATCTTGGGTTCAAAAATTTCTCATACGAATACCCGGGTGGTTTCTCAATAAGTTCCATGCCAAGCATCAATACAAGTAATAATTCAATAACTGGCACACAATAATACTGGTCAAGGCAAGATTATATCCTTAGTAATAGAACATTTTTCGGAAAATTGTAAAAAATAGTAATATTGTGATAAAGATAAAATTTCTCAATATTTCTTAAAACTTGCAACGCAGCTGCCTGACCACATAGAGATACCCAAAACTTAGTTTATGAGGTTTAGGAAACAAAGATATAGAATAAGAGAATGATTTTGTATATCTCTATATTAATAACACTTTCTACCGAAGGATAATAATTAAATGCTATTAATTAGTATTTATTTTTTTTACAATATAGCCTACCTCTAAAATAAGTTAATAATGTTCTTGATGTTAGATTTGATGCAAGATCTACTATTGGTTGGAATACATTTATCTAAGATCTTCTAAGATCACTTTGGCTATTTTTCTTCTTGTGGATTCCTTCAAAACTTGCAACGCGAATACAATCGATGTACCTCCCGTCATCATGCTTGCTATACCTACCGATAGTTCAGGTAATATAATATTTATACTTGTTAACATTACTGTGCCAGATATCTAACCCATGGTTATTAATTTTTTATTCATATCATTAGCAGTGGCAATTTAATATATAAACTAGTGCTAAAATAGCAAAATAGTGCTAACTTTTACTTTTTTAGGAAGATATAGTCATATTTTGCATGGTTATTGATTTAGGGTTTTTAATGGAAAGGTTTGTGAAGTATAAAATATATGATCGACCTTTTCAATAAATTTCACTTAAAAATTTACTCAAGCATTATAATTATAGATTCCTAATCAAGGTATAAATTTGCTAATGTAATATAATTTCAATGAATAAAAATTCATTAATCTTTTTAGCCATAATTTCCACTGTTGTTTTATCGAGCGGTAGCATGGTAACAAATGCTTTTTCTAGCACACCGGCTACTGCATCATATTGTCCCCCAATATGCTTAGATGAGGTACAACAACATGTAAACGATGCAAGAAATGCACTAAATGATGGAAAACTAATTGAGGCAACATCTGAGTTAGATATTGTTAGTAGCTTATTAGACCAATTAGACGATATGACAAGTAAATCAGACTAATTCTTTATTTATTTCAAATATTATTTTAGTATACTAAATCAAATAATAATACTAAGTTCTGTTTGTTAGAACGACAATAAAAATATAGATATGATTACTGATACGGGCTCAGGCGCTAGATTTGGTTCAGGGATAGGCTCAGGAGTAGGTCGTGGGTGTGATCAGGAGGCATTCATACCTATATAGTTTTTTGAAGTTCTATCCTGCAATAACGGCCTTATTTTAACTAGCAGTCTCGCTTGGATAATTTTATAAAAATAAAACAAAAAGAATACGATGATCCCAATCCCACTAATCAGATATCGGATGGAGTGGTTGTCTATGAAAGTTAAATTGTGAAACTGGACCACGAAATTGTTATGCTTAGATCCTGTTCTGCTTCTTGTTGTCCTCAATAATTTATAAATATTTAAGTAACCTTGGGGGAATTATACAATGATTTGCAAAATTTAAAAAAGATTGATAATAATATAGCGAATAGACAAGTACAACTAGCATTCTTTTGTAAAGTTTCTAAAAAAATAGTTAACTAGAAAAATGAATATTTCTTTAATTCTACTTAGCATTGTTCTTTTGTTTTTTATGTATAGCATTTACGTTCAGTTCGAATTTACTAATTCATTATTTGCATTTGAACTAAATACAGCAATATTTAACAATGGTAACAAAACTAATACTTTTGAATCAGGTCTAATATTCAACAAATCCAATTATGGGGCTAATGATAGAAATGAAAGCCAGATCAATTATCTGATTAATATCAGTTCAAACAATGGCCATTCTGAGTTAGCAAAGTTTGCTGTAGCTGGGAAGAATATTTCTGTCATATGGTTAGACGACTCATCGGGATACAGAGATGTTCATTTTAAAAGAAGTATTGACGGTGGAAAGACATTTGAAAAAACTATGAACTTGGGTAATATTCCCGGGGGAGCATATGACCATCAGATTGCAGTAATCAATAATTATGTTTTTGTGATATGGGAACAGTCTCCAGATAACAATGGTCAAATTTTTTTTAAAAGAAGTATTGATGGTGGAAAGACATTTGAAAAAACTATGAACTTGGGTAATAATACAGGATTATCTGGTACACCTCAGATATTGGTTTCAAAAGGCAATTCAGTAGAGAACGGTGGCAATTCCCTTCATGTATATATAATATGGCATGACTCATCTGAAGGCATAGTATTAAGAAAGAGTGATGATGGAGGCAACACGTTTGGAAAAGCCCTCAGTTTAAGTGAAAATAATCCATTTGCATTTTTTCCAAAAATCGCTACCAAAGGTAATAACATATATGCAATTTGGATAACCATTTATAATAAAGGTACGGAAAATGAGACAAGAGATGTTTCATTTGCAAAAAGCATTGACCGGGGAAACTCATTTGGCAATGTAGTGAATTTAACGAATAATGCAAAGATTTCTTTTAATGCGCAATTAGCATCCTCAGGAAACAACGTATATGTTTTATGGACCAATGGTACTATTGTAAAAGATGATTTTCCTATACTTACAGATACTATGTTTAAATATAGTAATAATTCAGGGCAAACATTTCAAGACACAATAAGTTTAAACAATTACACAGGATGGTCGGTTAATCCAATGATTAAGATCAAAGACGATAAATTATACATCCTCTGGGAAGAAAGAAGCCAAAATAGATATAGCGACATATATTTTTGTGTCATAAATATTAAAGATATAAACGAATGTAACTATAAGATAAACGTAAGCAATGATAGTAACAACTCCTTTAACCCATCTTTTGATATATTAAATAACAGTGCTCTTATAGCTTGGACAAATGAAGATTCAAATTATACATCCTCTATCATTATTAAAAAAAATATCAATCCATTGAATAATTTCACAGAAATTGAGACATCATTAATGGAAAATAATACGTATTACTTAAATCCACAGGTGGTATTTTCCGATCTAGGTAATGAAGCATTTATCATATGGAATGGGGATTCAGACATAAATGACGAAATATATCTCACAAACATTGATTATGCAAATATAGATGATGGAAAAAACGAAGTGAATAACAAAAATGTGGTCACTAAAATGAATACGACTCTCACCTACAATTTAGATAATTATTTTCCTTTGAGCAATATTGATATCGAATATCCAAATAACTCTACCTCCCTAAATACTACCCATGGCATCCGTATTGCACTTGTCGATCCGACATTTACAAACGCTGCTTACGATAATTCCTTTTATATCTTCTACAATCTTTACAACAATTTCTCGTTCTATCAAACTACTACAAAATACATCAATTTACTAGAAAGCAAAATTGACAAAGATTCAATACCTGATTATACGGAACTTTATCTCCAAAATCATATTTCTAATTTAATGCCAAGTGCAAATGTTACGATCATATCCGATCTTGATGTCCATAATAGAAATATTTTTAATGACAATACAATTACATCTAACAAATACGATGTAATAATTTTAGGACATCAAGAATATGTAACCCAAAAAGAGTATGATTACCTGAGACAATTCGTAGCAAATGGGGGCATACTAATTCTTCCATATAGTAATATATTGTATGCAGAGGTAAACTATAATCCTAAAGATAATACGGTAGTTTTGGTTAAGGGACATTCTTGGGATTTTGACGGCAAATCAGCCACAAAAAGTATTATTGCAGAGAGGTGGATAAATGAAACATCCGAATGGGTTGGCAGCAATTATGCCAATCAGTCCTCTGGAATCATTTTTGGAAATAATCCCTTTGGCTATCTAAAACATGAGGAACAATTTATCACTAATCCAAAAGTCAAAGTTTTACTTGATTACAATGTAACTCTTCCGACTATAAATCCAAAAGATTTCCATGACTTTAGAATTGCCGCATATGAGCACAATTATAAAGAAGGTAAAGTCATACAATTGGGGATTTATCCCTCCGACGACTTATTAAATAATGATAGATTTAATAGATTTTTTGATAGCATCTTGTTAAAATATATCAATTAAATTAAAAGAAGGTTTTAGACACTAACGAATACATTTATTACAAATGACATCTAGTAGATTCTACAACAGTGCCTGACCTTCAACTTTCCGCATCAAATCCCTGAAGAGTATTTCATAAACCTATACCTCCTCAATTTATTTGTGAATATTTCAAGAGCTGATGGAGACCAGATGGAAAAAAATAATCATGATATTTGAGAACAATTTATAAAACTTTTAGACGAATATTATCAACAAGAAATTTTCTCAACTGGAACGAATAAGTACTAAAAAATGGTAACATCATTGTAAGAAAATTTAGAAAAGATATGAAAACTGCATTAAGACAATACGCACACGTTAATGAGTAACTTTCTACGTGGCTTTATTTTTTTAATTCGACAAGTAATCTTGAGTTAAAGTGGTTGTAACCAGAATTAATGCCTTAGGACAAGATTGGTTCTTTAATTTATTTATGAATCCATTTTATGAAATATAGTTTACGCCCTCTTAATTATGTAGTTCAGTAGTGGTGCGGACTCTAGTATATGAGCCCATGTAGTTAATGGGCCCAAGGGGGCTAATGCTGATATCGGTTCTTTAAAAGAGATTCTATAATCCAATGATTTAATGCAACATTTAAAGTTTTAGCGAATTTGTAATTTAACCAATTATTACAAATAGAAATGCAAAAATGAACGGGTAAAAGCATGATCACAGGAGATAATATAGTAATAAAAGAAACGTCGTTGATCTTTCAAAAAGAAATAAGTTATTGTTGTGCTGCTGCATTGTTTCCAGTGTTTGTTTGACTCTGGTCATTTACATTGTTTCCTGAGCCAGCAGTATTACCACCTGATACAACGCCGCTACCTTGGTTAGAGGATTGTGATTGGCCAATACCTTGATTAACGGTATTACCACCTTTTCCGCCACTACCTCCTTGTTGTGCTGCTGCATTGTTTCCAGTGTTTGTTTGACTCTGGTCATTTACATTGTTTCCTGAGCCAGCAGTATTACCACCTGATACAACGCCGCTACCTTGGTTAGAGGATTGTGATTGGCCAATACCTTGATTAACGGTATTACCACCTTTTCCGCCACTACCTCCTTGTTGTGCTGCTGCATTGTTTCCAGTGTTTGTTTGACTCTGTGAGTTTAGGTTATTACCTGAGCCAGCAGTATTACCACCTGATACAACGCCGCTACCTTGGTTAGAGGATTGTGATTGGCCAATACCTTGATTAACGGTATTACCACCTTTTCCTTTTCCGCCACTACCTCCTTGTTGTGCTGCTGCATTGTTTCCGCTATTTACTTGGTTTTGAGCATTTAGATTGTTGCATGAAACAAAGGTTCCCGTTCCAGAAACACATAATGCATTTTGGTTGGAGGATTGTGATTGGCCTATACCCTGGTTGGCTTGATTGCCACCTTTACCGCCGCTACCGCTTTGTGCTAATGCGTTATTTCCACTATTAACTTGGTTTTGAGCATTTAGATTGTTGCACGAAATAAGAGTACCGTCGCCAGATACACAAACACCTAATTGAGTTGAGGCTTGAGATTGGCCAATACCTTGATTAGCCTTATTGCCTTGAGCAAATACGTTCATGGTCATCAAGGTTGGACCCACAAGAAGTATGAACGTCATCGCTAGAACTGTTGATGTAACTATTGTTTTATTAACACTAAAGATATTATTCATCACTTCAAATAATCATGCAAATTATATAAACTAAATTCTATATTCCTTAGACATAATATTTTATTGTGCGTATGTTATATATGATTTTATTTCTTATGATAAATCTAATAATATCGGTAAAAGCAAATCATATTGAAAGATAAGACCAATATTTCAAAACTAATCTATTTAATGTATGATAAGTATAAAGTATCATGAAATTTGTTTTAATCTTATTCCCTCTATTTTTATTACCTATTTTGCAAGTTGCATACGGTCAAAGTCTGACTGATTCCATAAATAACGCAGTAAATAATAATATTGAGAACACATTTGACTCGATAAATAAGGCCGCCAATAGTAGCAGCAATTCTCCCTCTGGAAATGATAATGGCTCTCAGTCTACCGCTACCGCCACCACGACCACAAGCGGGCCAGGTAATTCAAATTCCACAACTACAACTATGAAAACAAACAGTCAATACTAGATCGAGTATTTATTTTTTTAATTTTGTATACGAATAAATTTAACATATGGTAATTTTGATTTAAAAATATATTGATCCCTTTTCTTTATTCTAGACACAATTTACTGTTTGTAGGTACTGGGTCTTGGTATTGAGATCTGTTATGCTATCTCAAGACCTTTATTGGCTTGCGCCAAAGCCTACAATCTTTTATAAAAGTATTACCATTTACTGGGGGTATTGTGGATGGAGATACTATTTACTGTTTGTAGGTACTGGGTCTTGGTATTGAGATCTGTTATGCTATCTCAAGACCTTTATTGGCTTGCGCCAAAGCCTACATTCTTTTATAAAAGTATAAAATAATACGTTTGTCGATCTTAAATTATTTACGAAGGAGGAATTAATTACCTTGATTTTTATATCATGTGGGATGTCCCTGCCATAATGTAGACAAATTAAGGTCATCTTTTCTTAATATTTTAGAAAATATCTTACGAATTTTATCTGTGAAGATATAATTTTATTGATAGGAAGAGAACGGTAGACGCTATTGCTAGATACCTAAAACCTTAAGTTATAAAATTGAACAAATCATTCCCATGATCATTAGTTACAATCACGGCGGAATAGACATATGCCGATCCAAAAAATATCATGAAAAGAGAAAAAACAGTTCCCATGAAAACAATTATAATTTTAATAGTTTTGTTCATAAAGAATAAAGGTTGAGTGACAATTACATCTTGATTTAGTCATTTTATTTCTATTTTTGAAAAGTACTATTATTGTGAAAGTCATATGCAATTATAAAAATTAAAATGTGAAGTCAGCATCTGCCTCATAAAAGACTATAATTTACTCCCCTGACCATAGCGTCAAAATCCTTCACTACCTGAATATTAACTATCATTTTATTTCCTCTTTGAAGAAAATTATTGATTTAATCCATTATAGTATTATTCCATCGAAATTTATCCTGTTTTATCATTTCTATCTTGAGAATTTTGTATATAAACCTAAATCGCAAAACTGTCCAGCGATGAGTATTTCCATCACACAAATGAAGACTATCGAACATATCAGAATTTTATTATCTTGTTTTGATTTACAAGTTCCTAAATATCAGAGAAAATGACATTAAGTATACATCGTTTACTAAACATTTCGACCTATGAATAGTTTTGATTGTGTTGGCACAAAACCAGGTATCATATAGTTACTAAATTGGTAGCGGATTCGGTGGTAGGTGAAACAAATTTGACTCAAATTACCAATCCACATTGTGACAATATTATTTCTTCCAGTTGCCAAGACCTGCTTTTCATTATAAAAATGCGTTCCTCTCTCAAAAATTCCCTGAAAAGGGATGCAAGTTCTCTTTCGTCATTGATCACAATACTTGAAGGTGCAGATGACCTAGAAAACGACTATTTATATTTTTTAAAATCATTGAACTATATCTAGATATTTTGAGTTTTGGTCTAAGGGGATTTGAAATAGGAAATAAAAGCGGTTCAATTACCATCGTGTCCACTTTGATCATTTAGTCTTATAAATAAAACCAAAAGTTCCACAAAGAAGCAAAATATTTTTAGTCGTAAAAAACACAGTATATATGAAAGTTCTTAAATTTATCATTTCAATAGTTATTTGTCAATCTGCAGGCATCTTTGGTTCACTTTTTACAATTGAAGCAGTACCTGATTGGTATTCTACATTAACGAAACCGACATTTGCTCCACCAGGTTGGGTATTTGGCCCAGTTTGGATTATTCTATATTTTCTGATGGGAGTGTCTTTATATACCGTATGGGTATGTGAATCTAAGCCTAAAATTAGAAAAGTCTTCTTTACAGTATTTGGAATTCAACTTGCTCTAAATGCCTTGTGGTCATTATTGTTTTTCGGATTAAAGTCACCATTACTAGGATTATTAGATATCCTTCTACTTGATATAATGGTAACAGTTACAATAATTTATGCAAAATCAATTTCAAAACTTGCAGCCATACTTTTAGTTCCCTATTTAGTCTGGATAATTTTTGCTTCTATACTAAACTTTGCAATCTTCTTGCTTAATTAAAATCAATCTTTTATTTCGTTAAATTTGCAAACAGATATTGTCCTCCGATTCCTGGTTTTTCAATTTCTATAACGGAATTATAACACTTTTTGTCCTTTTTTTGTGGAACCCAACTAGGCGGACCATTATCGACATGAACTCATAGTGTTTAGTAATCGATATATTAATAATCACTTTTTTCTCAGTTTGTTTTATTACTGGTTGTAAAGAAATACCATCTTAAATTGTTTCTATTGAATGATAACCTATATGACTAATATTCATCCCAAAAAAATAAACTTCAATTTCTACACAAAGGCGAATGGATTTATTCTTGACTAATCAAGTATTGACATCTTCAGAGATTGTTATGATTAATAGTTTTAACGATAGTATAATAATTCAGCGCAAATATATGCACTAATATTTATAAATTATAAATGATCTAACAATTTAAATAATTTTCAGTATTTTATAAATCACTTTCGTCAAAAGAAGAAGTAATAAAATGTATATTTGAATACAACTCTAGCGTTAGTGAACTTAGTATATGAAAAAGATCATTGGCGTTGTATTTCCTGACCTTGGTAATAAAAATATCAAAGTAGAATTAGACAATTCACTTTCTCCAAAGACTTTTCAAGCAATATTTGATCATCTCCCAGTCAAAGTGAAAATTAACAGATGGGAAATGAACTCTATACGGATCTCACGGAAATAGATGTCGAAGCGGAAGAGAACGGGAAAACGGAAGTTAGTAAACTGGATGTCGCATATTGGCCTGAAGGTAAAGCCTTATGTTTATTCTATGGACCAACTCCCATAAGCAAAGACGGAAAAATATATGCATATTCTCCTGTTAAAATTGTGGGTAAAAGTCTAGATCCACCCATGAAAGATAATATTCTAGATCATGTTAAGACCAATACAAATGTAGTACTAAAATAGCAGCCAATTTACTGAAAAAACTATATATTGCTAAAAAATTAAATTCTTGGACATAGTTGTATGGCCGTACCTAATATGCTTCTCTTCAATCAAATATAAATAGAAAAGAAATGCAAGATTTATTGTGCCTCACATAGTAATTGCTGGACCTTTGAAATTTGAAAATATTTACGAAGAATTTCAGAAAGAAATTCACAAAATAGATGATAAAACAATTATCAAATATACCGATTGTTTTCTCAATAAGGATAAAAACATAGTTTTGATGAGCACAGTTGTAATTGAAAATCAAAGGCCAATATCTTTTTACACAATAATTATGGCAAAAGAAAATCAAATAACCATTAGATTAGATCCTATTACTGATCCGGAAAAAACATTTGGTGTTAAAAAGTCGCTTGCCCTAATTGCTATGAAAATATTGAAGAAAGGAAATAATTTGAAGATAACGAAAACAAATCTTCAAGACTTTATAACCCAATAAAATTCTTATAGTGAGTTAGTATCGCTTTAAACACTGAGAAATACATATTTTAGCATAGTTTAAAATGCTTTTTAATTTTTGGCCATGTTATGGCGGTATTTAGTTACTTTTCGAGTTATAAGCAGGATTGTGTAAGTCATAATATTACGATATCGCAATATCCTCTTTGCTACAATATTGAAATAATCTGATTTTACTAATTTATACAGTAATTTAAAAATAGCATTGCGGCTCTAGTAACTACGCATTAAACTTTTATTCTTTCTGAAACTGGTAGAGAATTGTTTAATGTATCTAGACATCTGTTAACTAGATTTCGGTTATTTGTGAAGAAGCCTCTATATTTAGCAGGGGTAATTTCTTCAGCAATTAATGCACAACCTTCGTCTTCACTTATAGATATTATTATCCAATTATTTTCCAATCCACAGTCACTAAAATCTATTATGCCTGCCAAATTGGATAAACTAATACCGCTTGCCAAGCTGGTGTTTCCTATCAAATACAGTTTTTTTGTCAGTGGAGAAATGGTGATGTATTGTTCTTTGACATCGTTGAAATTACTGTTCCTTTGAAATAAAGATATTAATGTGAATTTGTTAAAGGGGGGTTTTATTCTTACGATGTTTTCTATTCCTCGACTAAGTAAAAGCATGCTTTTTCTGGTTGTTGTATAAAAAGACTCATTCCAGTTCTCTGGTGCTACAAAATAATTATTTGGATAGTTTAAAGTGTTATTATAATCCGATTCAATTTCTTCAGATGGAAGTTTCTTTCCTTTAAAATCTACTATCAATTGTGTAAACGGTGTAGTACGAGAAGAATTAGACATTATTAATCACATTTGTTAGGTCATTAAGGCTATATATTTAATTTCTTGTATTGATTTGCATTTTGTTTATTTAGACTATATTTCCAGCATAGACGAAAACAATCACTTTTTCTTATACCTTTTATTTATAGACCAAAATAAAAGAACCAATATCGACGTGAGTCCAAGGAATTTAATAATAGATATATTACAAATCCAGTTAAGTAACTAAAAATTATTTTATATTAAATTTGTTCGAATCCGTGTGGATTAGTGCCGATATCGGTAGTCAGTTCATATAGAAATGACCCAAATTACATTTCTGATCTTGTTTGGTACTTTCTTCCAAAGATTCTTTTATTTGGTTTCATCCTCCTCTCTCTATTGTTCACTTTAGATCCGGATGATTTATTCGCTAGTCACACTTGAGGTAATTACTTATTTCTGGAGCAAATACATTCTTCCTGCTAACTCTCTGTTATTCAGTTTTTTGGTATGTTTTTTATTAAATCGATTTCTATTCCCCTTTTTATAAAAGTTATACAGTCTAGAAAAATCTTTAGTTATTTGGGTTATCGCTTCTTTCATCCTGCTACTCAAAGCATACATTTAAAGTAATACAAGCACTAGGTAGCATAGTCGATTTGCTTAATGTAATTATCTTTCTGTAGTACATCCGGCGTATTGGACTTTGAGAGTTGCCTAGGGAGGGATTCATGGAAATTTAGTTCTAGATTGAATATCATCGCAGGACAAATAATCTCCCTCAAGACCTTACTTCAACATGACTATAAATATTAAAACCATACAGGGATATTATATCTAAAAGGATGATTGGCCAAAAAATGTTAAAATTTATAGATGACGTCCATATCCCTATAAGGATAGCTTGTATTTCTGAGTCGGGTTATCCTATGGTTGTGTCACTAATGTATATTTATATGGATGAGAAATTTTTTTGTGCTACGCAAGCGACTTCAAAACTTATAAAGTCTTTAAAGATAAATTCCAAATGTGGTTTTGAAATTGCTCGGGATTCTCCTCCCTATCGTGGCGTCAGAGGATATGGAAAAGTTACTATAGTTGAAATTTTAGGAGAAAAAATTCTGCGCATATTATTGCAGAGGTATTTTGAGGGCAAAGAGTCATCACCGTTGTACAAATTTTTACTATCAGAGAATCACCTAAAGACAGAAGTTGCTATAGTAATATATCCTACTAGAATATTTGAATGGGATTATACTAATCGTATGAAGGATTTGATATAAAATAAGTTGATCCATTATATCAATCACTTTGGAGCATTTATATTTACAATTTAATTTTTGAATAAAGTGTAATATAATTGATAGATATCGGAGTATTCTTTATTGCAATATTATGTTAATATGTAAATTGAGGAACTGATAAAATAATAAGTAGCGCATAACATACGAATATTGAAGGATCCATGAATAAAAATAATAATCCGCTAGTGTTTTCTGAAAATGAAACTAAATATTTGTTCGACAATCGGTTAGGCAGACTAGCGACCGTTTCGTCTGAAAATCAACCTCATGTAGTTCCTGTTTCATATAATTTTGACGGAACAGATTTGTTTTTTGGAGGTTGGAATCTTAAGCCTAGTTTAAAGTTTCGACATATTCTGAAGAACAATAAAGTCGCAATGGTGGTGGATGATTTAGTGTCTATCAATCCATGGGTACCTAGGGGAATTGAAATTAGGGGAATCACCGAGATATTAAGAGGAGAGGATTATGTTAGGATCATACCTGTTAAAAAGGCTAGTTGGGGTTTATAAAATCGTCGCGTTAGCAGATGACAGCATTTATCATTTGTAGTCTAAATTCATGGTCAGTTAAATTCAATAGAGATATCAGTCAAGAGGACCACGCAGCTCCTAAATTAACATATTATCTATAGATTGAAAATATCCTAGTGTTAGAAAGGAAACAAGATTAAGAAAATTTTCATACTTTTGCTAGTGATCCATAGAGAGAAACATTCCGATTGATGAAAAGTTCCTGACTGGCGTTGTCAAGATACATGTAAAGGAGCCAGTTTTTATGGAAAGTAATATATCGTACACTCAAGCAGATAAATTCCTTTTTTGGGTGAACGTCTAAATTTTCCATTAGTAAAAAAAATATTTTAAAGAAACTATGCAAAATATACAGAATGGAACGTAAATTTTTGCTGACAATCTTATTCGCCGAAAAGAAAATTTTAAACTGAAAATAAATTTTATAAATCTATGTGTTGTTACTTTTTACCATAGGAAGATAATTTATGAACTAGTTAACAGAACCCCTAAAAGGGATGAGGATTTTTTATTTTATGGACTTTTTTTGTCATATTAAACTCAATACCATGTTACACCTATTAACATGAATTCTTGCACAGTAAATATAATTAAATAATGATAAAGATAGAGTTCATCGAGTATTTCCTCTATTTTTATTATTTTCATCTCACGATACGTTATAAATAATTAATTGTGGATGAATGACCAAAAACCTCTAACCGAGCAAACATTTTATCATTATCAACCCTTTAACAAGATGTGATAGGACATAATGATGTAGATATTTCTGTAAATGGGGCGAATTTTGAGGGTGAGAATGTGCAACTATTGACTGATAAAATACAGGAAAGATTATCAAGAGCCATAAAAAAGCGTTATCAATATGAATCCAATTCAAGATCTGCTCAAAAATTCTTACTTGACTTTGTTAACACTAAAGTTCCGTTAGTAATAATGTATGCCGATTTAGTGGGTTCGACTAAGATGAGTATGAGTCTGCCGGTTCGATCAATGGTTACAATAATAAGATCTTTTTCGTATGAAATGTCAAATATTATAAACATTAGTGGGGGATATGTACTGAAGTATTCCGGGGATGCAGTAATCGCTTTTTTTCCCTCAAACATTAACAAGAAATCAGCAATAAAGCTAGCTTTAGAAAGAGGGAATTTGATGATCGTAGCCGTAGAAAAAGGTATTAGCCCTGTGTTAATTCAGAATGACATGCCAGAACTTAAAATAAAGATAGGAATAGACGAAGGTGAGGATCTAATTATACAATATGGTCACGATACGACTTCATTGATAGATATACTTGGATACACGATGAATAGGACTGCCAAGATTACTTCACTATCTCTACCCAATGGCATTACCATAGGGCAGAATGTATTTGATAATTTACCTTTGGATATGAAACAGAATTACAAGGAAGTTAGATTTGATGCGGAAAAATGGAAGTATATCAATCTCCGGACTGGAGATCTTTATAAATTATATTCCAATATTGGTTGACAGTTATGTATCCAATAGGCTATATTCCTCTGTAAACTAACACTGCTTGTTTAGATCTATAACATAATACCTTTAGCTTGCCAACTAGGATTATCATTATTATGAGGGATACTTTCCTCAGATTACTCTCTGGTGATGAAAGAACTATTTTGTATGATGATAGAGGATAAGGAGAATAAAGAATCTGGATATCGCTCAAAGATCATTCTGCTTAAAGGTGAGGGATGTAGTTCCTGAGATAGGATAGTAACCAACCATTACGACATCAACATAAGAAAGTGAATACACCGATTCAATGAACATGTTATTGAAGGAATAACTTCTAAAATATACAAACACTGATGAGGCATTCGATTGGGTATATTTCAGATAATGTCAAATAGTAAATGAACTGATTATATATAATGGGAAAAGGCGATCAATCTCGATATCTACTATTGACCACTAAGGGTTGGAAAACGGGGATAAACCACAAAATAAGAATATGGTTTGTAGAATATATTGGTCGTTATTATATTACTTCAGAAACTTCTACAAAAGCACATTGGGTTCAAAACATTATTCACTATCCTAGGGTATTAATTGAGATAAGTAACAATGTATTCGAAGCCACAGCTCGAATAATAGATAATGAAAAGGAGCAGGAATTGTCTAACACGATAAAGGAGCTGATGAAGTCTAAATACGTTATTGGCTCAATTGTCGAAATTGAAAGGGATATAAAAAAACAATAGGATAAAATTTAAACACATACAAGTTCCTAATATTTGATTTGATTTGATGTTTAGTAACAGTCTGGGCGCAAGGGGGCTTACTACTAGTAAACACTGTAATCTACTACGCTATTTTAGATTTGGGTTCTTACAAAATTCTACTGATGTTCTGATATGTTTGTATTTTTTCCAAAGGCATAGAGATCAAAATGTTGCTGTTGTTATTTGAGATAATAATGATTGATATTCTTACTTGTTATCAATGTTTGTCTGTTTGGAAATATATAGCTTTTAAACTTAAGACGGCTATATACTGTTAGTAATTATTTAACATCGCGTACTTAGATGTTTGACTTTTCGGAATTAAAGAGTGTCTCTTGAGACACAAAACTATCCGTAATTACCCAAATATATTCTATATATGTTGTAATTTATTTATAAGACAAAATTGTTTTAAGGCGGTAAAAACCAATCCGAGGATTGATGTGGTAGTTATTGCTGATTCTCCATATGGTATAGACTGCGGAAGAAGATTGCCTGTATCGTTATTCAAAACCTTCTATCTTATAACTATAATGTTTTTTAGCGTATAAGCCTTAATAAAGAATGCATCATTTAGGCTTGGTGTTTACATCTGGAAGAGTTGAAAAATACTTTTCTAGATGTAATAATTGTCAATCTAATGCTTTAAGAATTTCGATAGGATAAATGATTAAAAATAACGAATTATATTATTTCAAATACTTTAGATGCACATACGATGCGTTTATTATTTAATATCCAACATGATAATCTTCATTCAATGAAACACATAAGACAGTTAGGAAATACGAGAGTCAAATAACTCTGAAAGTTTTGGTGCTATTAGATTAATAGAGTTAAATCCATCTACAAAGATAACTGCTCCTTTTTCCTCCATACCTTTTAGTTCATCCTTAAACCCTTGAAGAGTAATTAAATTTTCTTCTGAGGGATGAGTAAAGACATGAGTATATAATTCATCAATTGACCATGTTGTCTTTTCAGGCATCTTTACCGAACACAGCTTGTATAATTCATAAGCAATATTATTTTTATAAGAATTCATGATCCTTACATTCTATTCTGTGGAAACTCTTCACAAACTTCATGAATATAGATTAGTCAATGTTCTGCATCAATTAAGACGTTATCGTCTTTGTTTTTATTTTTGTGTTTGTCACCGTATTTTTGGGTTCCTCCTTCGTCGATCATCCTTTGTCTTTCTATGTCACTAGTAGGAATTGACTTGTTGTCTTTGTTTTTATTTTCCTCGTGCATTGTGTATGTGTAAATTTACCATATTATTTAACATTAGGTATATTATGTTTGGAACAAAAAAAGTGTCTTATGCATTACTTGTTATTATTACAAAAAAGGCAGGTAACATTTTTTGCTCATAAAAAAATTACTCTATTTACATCGATCATGATTTAATAAACTATAATAAGATTATAATTAGATTAATCCGTATAATGCCATCATACATGTTCCAACATTCTCATTACTGTCTATCTATCCATCAAAATGAAAAACAATAAAAATCTGAGCTCAAATTGATAGAATAAATAGGAACGCTACCGCGGCGTATATTCCTTTGTTGTTATGTTAATGACTTGAGGAGTTTTTGGTCGTAGTAGATGCGTTGTGGTTCGAATCAGCTACCTCTTCAACTTCTGCTGCTAATTGTCTTGAATTTTGTTCGAACACTCTTGCTGTATTTACTCCTGTGTTTGATAGGTGTCTTGAAACGTCTTTTGCTTGTTGTAGTAATGGTTTCCATGCATCAAGGGTTGAGAAAATAACGTTGTTTGAAAGTCTAATGGCCGATACTGTATTGTCTGCAACATTACTAACGAATCTTGTATATGCATTAACTGCTGCCTCAGGAGAATAATAGTTGGTAACTAATCCAGTGTATATCTCATTATATGGTCTCCATGCTGATTGGAGTGAATTAACAACTTCTTTTTGAGAATCAAGATATTCTTCTGAAATCTCTTTTGCGGTTTGTAGTGATTGCTCTTGATAACTATTTACACTGTCATTAATTCGTGGAATTTGTTTTCTTGATTCATCAATTGATTTTTTGATATTATCTTTAGTTTCATCAAATGACTGATTAACGGATTCTTGGAAATCATTGTTATTGTTTTGTTGATTGGTATTATTTGAATAATTTTGGTTAGTTTCTATTTTCTTTGACATAGTATCTATTAGTTACCGTACTATATAAACATTGGTATTAAACGGTTTTTTATACCAAATAGTGCCAAATTTGCATATATCTGGCGCCATGGATAGACAAAATTTTGATTATAGTCCTCATCAGTCATACTGATGTAAGTACTCTATGTTTGTCATAATAACTGTACTAATCAAAGTTGCCCTATTTGGCATATCGTTTTGGTAGAAAAAATAAAATTACTTGCCATTAGATTCGAGGTTTTCCTTGTCTAATTATGTCTTTTTGTTCTTGTTTGCTATTCCTCTGGGCCCAGGCTTCAGCGTGTCGCCTGTCTCATCCAAAATAACTTCACTATTATCGGCCGCATCGCCTACTGCTTGTTGTGAGTCATTCTTTTTGTTGATGGGTTCTTCTGACATCATGGTTGTTAATGCATCATCATTTTTATTAGATGCACCTACTTGACGAAGCAGTCACTCTCAACCGCGATGATGGATGGTGACGATGGTCCAAGTAATACAGGGCTGGATAGAGTTTATAGCTTTAATTCTTATCGGATTCATATGATGTAATACATTATGTATAATGGGTAAATATAGAGAGAATTACTTTGTTTGTAGCATGCTAATAAACCAAAATGGACTGAAAGATATGAAATTATTATGATTAGTGATTAAATATTATGTTGTATAAATAATACCACCTCATATGGAGGACGCACTGATCGTCGATCTGTGATAATCCGAATAAGGTGTAATAAGGCTACAGTCATGTCATAAGTTTACTGCCAGTGGTAGGAATACAAAAGCATGAGAGGGTCTGAGGTATACGACTAAATAGGATACCAAGTTACTACCGTAATAAGAAAAAAGACCTTTATTGAAACCTTATTGCCTTTCTAATATCTTACCTTTGATTGTTGCGTGAAATATTCTATATGTAGAAGAATATTGAAAATCATACTTAAAGAAGTGATATAAAAGAATCACACGGGAACGTACTATTCAATAAGAATTCATAGGGCTTCGAATCCATGAGGTACATGGGAACTGTAAATTTAATAAATTTTTACTTAGAAGAATTCAAGTTTAGTTAACAAAATCATAATATTATACTGTCAGAAGGGTATTTGATAAAGCCGGAAAGAAGATGAGTATGTACTATTGTCGCAAAGTTTTTACCACTCGAGAAATAAATGGATAGAGCTAGAGACCATGACTTGTTGTAGGGAAGGATAAGCGGTTCCGTATTTGTGAATCATTACTATAGACCCGACGTAAATGAAATTATTGCAGAGTATAAGGCCTATATTGCGCGAACTGATGAAGAGTTGATTAATGAAGTACATATTTATTCCCACTACATAGTAATATTCTGGTTCTAATCGATATGAGTTGTAATGGTATATGCGTTAGATATAAAGCAAAAAGGAATCATCAGGTGCCATCTAGGTATAAGGAAGGACAGAAAAGATGCAGCACTTGTGAGATATTTATAAAATGGGACAACAATGCCTATTGTCCCTGTTGTAATTTTAAATTAAGAACAAGGTCATTTCGTGGTTGGGAGATGAGGAAAAAGTATAGAGAAGAGACCATTAAGCGGTATTAATCATTCAGCATTTTAGACCAAACTTTTTCAAAATAATCCCAATAAGGATAAGTCCGGTTTTGGGTGAGTTGATTAAGAATTTGAAAAACGTCTTTCACTCAATTGCGGCATTGCCCATTTATAATGGAGGAAGATATCAATCAATCATAAAACAAATCAAAGTCCATTTTTTTGGAGTGTGATACAATAAGATGATTTGAGTTTCAGATATCCTTTTGAATGTGATTACAAAATACGGTCCCTTTACTAATATAGCATACAATTTGGTAACAAAACGTTGAAATTTCTTCTATAGCATTTTTGAAAGAAGACACTTCTCAAGTTTTCTTAATTTCGTCGTCTTGTTGTAGTCCTCGAATTTTTATTTGCATCATTTCTTTTATTTCGTTTCATAACAGTACATACCATCCATCTATATATCATCTCGAATACATACAACGAAGGAAAATCTGCGTCTTAATTTCCTTTACCACAATTTCTCTCTCTAATTGAACTAAGTCAGATAAATCATACACATGATTATCCATTTGTAAATGAAAAGTTGTTTATACATGGTTTGTATTACCGTAGGATTAAACTCGAAAGTATCTATTGTATCATTCATTACCTACTATATAGGCTACAATTAATTAGATCTTTGTATGTTACTAATAATAGAATTAATTTATAAATCATTATATGTACTACTATAATAGGAGAATGTTACAAATTAATAATAAAGGAATTTTACCGTATGATGGGTTTAGCAAGTTTTTTGATCTAGATAACAATAAAGACCTCTATGATAGAAACGAATTGTTCAGCGACTTTGATGATAGCTATAGAGGAATAGATAGCAAGTCTAATGTATTCAATGACATTTCAACGAATGCACCAAATGAACTGGTAAGAGAATATGGAACACAAGAAGCTCTCAAAGTACGAAAGGTAGTTGACTTGCATATGTAACTTGTTCTAAATTTATAATATTTTTGCCCATATAGTACTATGAAGTTTTCTTTAAATAAATCAGCAAACCAAGTTAATTGTTATTTCGTAAGCAAGGGAATTAAGAATAAGATGGTTGAATCATCGCGATCTTCAACTCATAAATCATTTTAGTGAAATAAAGAGACTATAATTTCCTCAGCACTTTTGTGTTAAAAAATTATTTGCTCTACCCCAATTAATGCTTTAATTATTAATATAATTTTTTTGCATATTAAAAAAAACCTTTTGAATTTGCAAACTGTTATATTTTTCCTTTGATAATTTTTGGTTTACTTTGTATGAGTATTCGGTATTGGCCGCTGCATTCTCTAATGTGAGCACTCTTGACATACTCAGAACAATAATATTGACTGGATTTGCAGGTTTTTCATCATTCCTTGGCATATATTTATCTAAAAGGATAAACTTTTCTGAACGACATATGTTGGCACTTACTTCGTTTGGAGCAGGCATCCTCATATCTGTTGCAATATTTGGAATGGTAGTAGAAGCTGAGAAGATAGTTAGTCTTACAATTACAGTTTTTGCATTTGTTATAGGTGCAATCCTTTTTACAGTATTAGATCGTATAGCCGAAAAAAAAGGGGGTGGTGCTGGAATATTATTGGGAATGGAGACGATTACAGATAAACTTTGAATTTTTCTCAATTTAAATTGTTAATATAATATAATATTCTAATTCAGAATTTCGTAAACTGCTAATTCGTAATAAGGATAAGTATTTAGCAATAAGCAACTTCATATGAAAATAAAGTTTGTGAAACAGAAGCCATACGAAAACTCGTGTATTTTAATTGACTTAAAAACTACTATCTGTAATTGCAAATAAAAAAAATTGAATAGATAGTTAATTGGCTATTCCATTGTCATATTTCCATTATTAGCTCGAGCCATTAACCAAGTCCTTAATTCCTTCCATCACGCCACCAGTAACATTTGACAGTGCTTCACCAGTTTTATTCATTGCATCCTTCATTCCCTGAGTTGCTGTTTGACTAGACCCATTCATTGTTTCTCGAGCAATTTCCCCAGTTTGGTTTTGCCTCATTTCAGCAACCATTGAATGATTATAAGTATCTGATGTGGAATTAGTCAGACAATTTACCATTGACACGTTTGTTCCCATGTCAGGTGAACACTTATACATTGTAACTTGTGCCTGAATGTTATTCTGATATAACATTTCCATACCACTTAATGTTATAGCCAAAACAAATGCAATTATACATCCCTTAATAATTTCTATTTTTGTAGATACAATCTTAGAGTGATTTAATTTTTCCTTAAGATAACGAACCATTAGATGAAAAAGTTGTATAATAAAGTATTTAACGATAGTAAATTTATCTCACTAGTTCTAAAACTACTAAATATTGGGAGTTTATGCAATTCATAAGGTTCACCCCTCTATTTTAGTGCATTATCGATAAAATAGTTCTCACATGAAGTCAAAGATAAATCTTAGTTCATGATTCTCCGATCCTTCGGTGGAATGACAACAAAATTTCATAATCTCTATTTGTTCGTTTCATTTGTAACTATCTCATATACCTTTATGCACATTTAGAGTGAAGGGATATTTCTATGACAAATCAAAAGGCAGTCAAAATAGTATTGTTTGGAGTATTAGGAGGAATCATTGCAAGCATAGCCATGTATCCATTTCTTTTTCTTACAACAAGTATGATGGGACTTCCTCTAGATGACTTGTCCATAGCTAGAGGTATGGCAATAAGTAATATCAATGACAATTATTATCTTAACCTGACATTGGGTATTGTAATGCATTTGCTTACTGGAGCCATTGCAGGTGTAATATTTGCCATTATAGTATCTACAGTGAAGAAATTTGCAATCATAAATTTTAAAAAAGGAATTACAGAAGGAGTCATTTACTCGATAATCATTTTCTTAGTTTTGTTTATTCCTACTACTATGGGTATGGTTCTACCAAATCTCTTCGATATAATGAACCAATCTAATCCAACCCAAAGCAGTCTCGAAGATCGCCAAACTGTTGAACAAAATCTCATTCCAATCTACGGGTTTGGTTTTATTGCACATATTGTATTTGGAATAATATTAGGGTTAGTAACATCATTGTTAGTTATCAGAGCTCATATGATTCAAAAGAATTGACGCAAATTGTCCCTCTCCAAATATAAATAAGTCAAACGAGTTGCGGATAAGATTTAATTAAATTCTCATTCCGAAAAACTTGTAAGACGTTTGCTATAAGTCTCATGAAAAAAGACTAAAATTTCACCTAGTCTTATATTTTACTATGACTCAGGATAAAATGTAAACAATGTGGTTTTGATCATATTTCAAACATATACCGATTGGAAGAACATAATTTTCATAAAAAATTTTCGATCTTGAAAGTTGTCCTAGCTGTGGAAATGTATCTAAATGTGACGAATCAGATTATAAATCTTAATTAGTCAGAGTAAGCCCTGTTAATTTAAGGTAATTTTTCAAATGCTTCCCAGTATTTCATATAGATTAAGAGGAATTATATCAGAACAAAAGGACATAAATCGTGCTCAAAATACAGGGGAATCTTGTCGATATCGTCCTGTTTGGTTCAATGACAACTCAAATTCACTCTATTTCAAATGCTTAAGTTAACAGGGCCCCAGTATCAGATCACTAACACATACCATCTAACTTTCAATCTTACTGTTTTGTATGTCATTTTTTATTATTGCTTTCTTCTTCTATCGAATTATTCACTCTATTCTCCCTTTAAGGTATCACTTATATTTTTTACATAATGGTATTCCAATATCGATTGTAAGTCCGTCTTATCATTATCCAATCCGGTAATTTCAAAATCTATATTGTATATTCCTGTCTCCGAAAATATGGGGCCAGTCATAATTATAATACCTGAAGGGTCAGGAACCATGGCATTAGTAAGCACGTCAAATGTCGCACCTGTGGTTACATGAGACGAATTAACATTCTTAATTACAATTGTCAACGGGCCTGGGTGTGAATGGAAAAACTCGGATGCTTTCAAATCGTGATCTTTGCTTATTGACATTCTATAAGTAACATGTTGAATCGGCTCTCCGGATTTTTCGTCGATCAAATTCATTTTCATTTGAATATCCTGAGCGGGGGTTTGGACATTTGGTTCCGCGGCAAAATTCATTATAATATTTCTGTCGCCTAGTGATGCCATAGGTGGTGGTGCGCCGTGATGTTGTGCACTAGCGTAATTAATCCCATAACTTGACAAAAAGAAAATCATAATAATACATAGAACAAAAATCATGTTTCTTTTCATAATGGTCATTATCCGGTTTAATGCCACATGTAATTTAATTTCATTAAAGGATTGTGTATGTCTACACACAATTATCAATTACTATTCGACATTTATAAAAGGATTTTTATCTTCAAGTCATTCTGGTGACAAGAATCTTATTAACAAACCCTCAGAGTATAAATCTAGTCAAAATTAGGGATTGGGATGAGATCTAAGTCTAAATACAAACTATTATCAAATCATACCCGGAATTATTTTACTACATGAGGGAAAAAATTGGATATGAATCATTTTTATTCCATAAAGCAAGAAAAGACGGATATGATTACACAATAGTCTCTAATGCTAAATTTAGACATGTAAGGGAATTAGGAAAAGACCATCATTTTTTAGACTGGGGTCAAAGTATGAAAGTTTTACGATACCATCCATTATTCGTGTTAGGAAGATTCATGATTGATTTTATAAAGAACAAACCTGTCGGCAGAGTTGGAACAATTTCAATCCTATATTACTATTTGATCTATAGGCCAAATGAGAGTGGATACAACAGCTTTTATCAAAAAGAACTGAGATTATATAAGAATGTCTCAAAGAAATCAGTTCAAAAATAAGATTAAAAGGTCCCCAGTGATTTTCGCTAGTTACTTGTCGACAAAATAAGTTCTATTAATGTAAGAAAACGATATTTCATAACCTAAACTGTTGCCTTAAAGAAGTTTAAACTAGAAAATATGTTATAAATAATAACTTACCGGACGGTTTAAACTATAACATCGCTACAACGGATTCACGAGGTGGGTTGACTACTACATTCAAGTTTATGATATAGCAAAAAATCAATTAAACATAAACAAAATCTCCATATGCATTAGCAATGGTTTCCTGTATATCTGCTAGGATAACAAAAACAAGACATCCTTACACAACAGATGTAAATAGTAATTTTTACGCTAATTACGTAAGAGATTTATTGAATCCATTCAACAATAGTGCCTGGATCAAATTAGATAAAACTAATGAAAGAGTTAACAGGATCATATTAATTATAAAATAAGTTGGAAAATATGAGCCTAGTCCCATACTTAACGATTAAACAAAAATAATCTTACATTCTTTTTACTAAATAATAATATTAAATAAACTTGAAATGTTTTTCTAAAAATCTTGCCTGTATTAGTTCAATCAGTACACCAAACCTTTCTATTTCATTTAAAAAGTTTAATTAAATTAGTATTTGCTAAGAAGGTTATTGAACCCCTTTACCTAAACAACTCAAACCCCATTAGTCAAAGCTAGAAAGTGACTGAGCCCATGTTTTGCTATGACTACCTGAAAATAATATATCGTAAACAATAGGATTGATAAATTTTTTTATTCTTGTATAGTATAATTTTGGATGACTGATTAATTATTCAGGGTATATTATTTACTAGAATTAAAAATAAATACTCACACCTTTTTTTGATTTTACCATTATGATATTTAGTTAATTAATATGTATACAGATTTATCCTCAACCTTTGTATTATAGGTCTTTAAAGGCAATTCTGCTGGTCCGTTTTGAGGTACTCCATTTTCCAAATTAAAAGCTGACATGTGTAGTGGACAAGTTACGGTCTTTTCTTCCTCGCTTAAAAAACCGGTTGAAAGATCAGCATACGCATGAGTGCATATTCGATCAGTTGCAAAAATTTTGTCTTTAATCTTTGTTATCAGGATTTTCATTTCCCCATTATCATACTCCCTAAGATCTCCATTTTTTAAGGAATTCTCGTCACAGACTTTAATCCACCCCATATTGATTCTTTATTATTAAATAGCCAATAAATGTTACACTTTTTCTTTATTTATGAAAGTTGTAAAAAAATGACCCAATGTTCTTGTGTGCTAAATAACTTCGTTCATATTTCTGAATGTTTCAGCCAGGTTTAAAGCTGAATGACATGCAATTAAGATGTTTACGTTAACTGTTTCGCTTCCTGATGAAAGTTGGTGTTCAAATTTGCTTAGAAATGTCAGATGGAATAAAGGTCGAGTGGAATGTCCCCGATGCCATTGTTATGACATAAAGAAGGATGGTCAGTACCGTTCCTACCAAAAATACCGAGGTAAAGCCTCTCTTTTCTGAAAGAAAAGGTGGAAGTTGTATTAACAATGTTAAAGTTTTATCAATTAAGGGCTCTAATGAATAAAACAAAACAGACAAGGGCTTGATGATGTCTTCTAATTTTCTCTCGTGAGTAATTATTTTAGGAAATTTCAATGAAAATTTGAAGTCTTCAGGAGTTTTGTCCTTCCAACCTCTAACCGTATATCTTGAAGGTGTGTGATAATATGTAGAATCAACTTCAACAAATTTGAAGAATTTCGAGTAATAAGACAAATAGTCTTTATTTTCCATCTTCTTTGGATAAAAATTACCTTTCCAACCTTCATAACTCCAGCCAGAGCAGCCTATATCCAAAGTCAAGTTCTATTTGAGTAAATTGATCAAAACAGTAGAAAAACTTTCTTTCGAAGGATTAGACTTCCTATGAAATCAGGGACGGATCACTCTATTTGAACCCACGAATGCCCTGACAAATCATAATTTTCTAAAAGTGAAACTACTCTAGGATGACAAATGTTTTAATACCAAAGTATTACAAAGTCAGATAAATAAAATTGGTCATCTCGTAGAAATAACTATGCACCGCCTATTTCCTCTTCATCCTCAGACTTTCTAATATCTACAAAACTAACCTGTACACCAGTTGCAATGTTCTTCAATGCTTCACTCATGAATCTTTCTGCATCTTCCCTTTTTATGTCAGATTCCGTTGTAAACTTTGCAAGGATATTATAGGTTGCCATTTCTACTCAATATCTCTATTATTCTTATTACTTATTATAGTCTTGCCTTCTTTCCCTAACTATGCAAAATACCAATACGAAAGTGGCTCCCAAAATTACCTAATTCTATGTACTTCATTCATAATCTCAATTCCATACCACTATTGCATTCTTGATTTCCTAATTTGCATTTTCAGAAAGATATTATGTTAATTTTGTCTGTTTTGGTTTTCAACCTATTAGGTTGTTTTATATTCTCATCAATTAATACCGCATCAATTTTGGCCCTCAAGATTTTGAGATTCTCTTTATCGATTGCAAAACCAATTGTATCTACTTTTCCATTATCCATATTGACAAGTTTAGCAACAAAATACATGTTCTCATATCCTGATTTTCCTTTATGCTTTTTTTCTAAATCGGTAACAGTAATCTCTATTTTGTCTACCATATTTCAGAAATGAATCTCAATTTTCAAATATATATAATTTCTTTATTTGTTGAAATACCTTATTGCAATTCTCTCGTCATTCAAGTTAGAATATGGGTCATATTTGTTTCACACACCGAAGCCATCATGAGAGGATTCTATGGATAATATTATGAATATCTTTATTCTTATAAAACAAATTTGGACTTCTTTTCGCCCACTGAGATTGTAGAACCCAAAAACATATTGAAAAATTGATGTGCTATTGAAAATAATTGGAAAAACTTATCTAATTGTTACTGTCACTATCTCCACCACTTGATGCATTCGTATTTATAATATCATAAAATACCAAACATGGGCTGCAAATTCTAATGTCATTAATTATCCGCAAAATTTTTGCCCCCAATTTTTCTAATCAAATAGACTTCAAACAATTTTTGAAAATATTGTCAAAATATTATTTAATTAGTGTTACCATATCTATGAAATGATATCTAGTGGAATATATGCTTTGACCAGAATGAATAAGGTTTTCTAATAGACAAAGAACATGAATCATTAAAGTCTTCTCTACAATGATTTAAGATAAAAAAATGCGGGTATATTATCTAATGCTTTGGCTGTTTACACTTTTGGTCTGAGCCACTTTCGCAGCCTTCTTTTGCTACCTTATTTACATTGTCACCTCCATGGGCTTCTTTGAATTGTTTACAATCATCATTGTCTTTCTCACAACCTGCTGATACTCCAAATTGACCATCCTCAGTTTCCCAAGCTTTGAACTTTCTGTCAGGGTCTGCAGATGCTAGTCCTGAGTATGGAACCACTGTAGTTAACGTCGCTGCTCCTAACACAGTTACTATGGCGAAGATAAATATTGTCTCTTTCATCTAAAATCACACTAATGAGATACAATACAAATTCTTCCTTCCTGGCTAGAATTGGAGGAAAATCCAGTCGAAGATATTATACTTGGACATTGTGAGACAATGAAGAATACATGGTCAAACAGCTCATCAAAAGACTCTATATTATTTGTGATTTAATGGTCCAGGATTATAAGCAGAAAGCGTTCAAATAAACGGTACAGAAACTAATTATTTATTTTTGTCTCATTTTTAATATGTTTTCTAATCCTCGTCCATGCTTGCTTTGTTTCATAATCCATAGGTCGAATATCTGATTCTTTGAGTTTTCCATATCTCTCAAATTCTCTTGCAAATGCTGTTTGTATTCTATTTAGTACCTCTTGTCTATCTGTTCCAACTATTACTGATTCAGTATTATTCAATGCAAAGTCGTCTAGAATCTCTTCAGTCGGGATTTTGATTATTCCCAAGTGAATATCTATTGGAATCAAATGAAATTCATATCCATCAATAGAATATTGTTATAGAAGCACAATTATTAACAATTAATTCAAATACCTTTACAAATTAAAATCAAATTTCAAAGGCTCAACATGTGACATCTTTTCTAATGTGGTTCTTTCGCCTTGGTCTATTAGTTTTTTTATTGTTTCGGTAGAGAAATCAGCATTTTTAAACATTGTTGGGGATTCTATTTCACTTCTAGTAATCCTTATTACGGATTTTATCTCTGCCCCATAGCTTTCAATAAGATTATTATACTCTTCTTTTATTTTTTTTAACTCCTCTATATCGATTTTGGTTTTATCAGTGTATTTTTCAAATACATCATATAGTTTTTCTATAAGATTTATGTGTCGAGTTACCAACTTAGATAATTGTATATTATACATATCTTTATCGCAGAATAAAATATCTTTATATCGATTAATGACTTCAACCATATTTGCAGGAAGACGATCTATGTTTTGGGGATAGTTTTCAACAATGAAAATATTCTTGTCGTTCCTTGGAGATATATATATAACATCTCGAATCGGGGTATTACTAAGTAGACTGCCATCCCAACCAAATACATTTTCTTCCACTTTTACCCAAGGAAATCCATAAATTGGATAGCCTGAACTTGCTAGAATATGTTTTGCCTTAATCTCCATTTGTTTGTTATCAAAAACAAGGGGTTTTCCAGTCATAACATTTACTGCGGTTATAACAAGTCTAATAACATCAGGATTTTCCTCTTGTTTTGCAGCAAGATTTAATTTTTTATAATCGATATATTTTTCAAGGATTTTCTCAAGTGGAGAATGATCATATATAAAAGTCCAGTTTTTGGGATTAAAATAATTCTCTGCATCTGTTTTTGCCAAAAGACCATAACTATTCCACCACTGCCATCTTGGAATAAACATTTTTGGAATACCAAAGATTGCAGCATTTACAGAGGCTGATAATATTTTTTTAATAAAATACTTTTTACTGTATGAATCCCATTCATACATCCATAAATCAGGAATAAGCTTGATGGTACTTTCACTTAATTCAAGCCAAAATTCCTCCAAATCCTTTTCCGGTTGGTCACTTTTACTTCCTGCTATGATTGCAGCATTTACAGCCCCTATAGAAGTACCAGCAACTATATCTACTCTTACTTTTTGTTTTACTAAAGCCTTAAAGACACCACAGGCAAAAGACCCTAAGGAGCCGCCTCCTTGCATAACAAGAACATTTTCTAATTTTCTAGATTTTTTATGTCTTGGCGGACTTTTTTCTTCTATTTCATAGCTCATATAGTTACAATTAACCTTAAAGACTAAAAATTTTCTTTTACATATAAGCGATTAAACTATATTATTAATATGGTTTAAACATAGGTATTACTCCGTTAGGCCCCTGTTAACTTAATCATTAATCACCTCAACATTGTGATAATCTAAAAACAAATTCAGCCATTTCCGAACATGGCTTAGTTTACAATCATTTTTTCTACAGGGAAAGTAATCATAAAATCCTTCAGTTCGATTCTTGATATACTGCATCGTCCTTTCGATAATGCTTTTCCTCTTTAGATTATAGTCGATTTTGAATTAAATCACCAATCCCCTTAATCTAAGGTGAATAACCTCGTAGAAATATCCTTTTGGTTTATCAATACATTATTGTGATTGGACATAAATATATTGAGTAAATTAATATATTTGAAAACTTTTCCAATACTACGAAACTAAAGGTCATTCCAGTTAGTTGAGTTTTATCATTATAATGGCTATTGTTAATAATAATTTCTCAATTTATGAGAATAATATTATGATAGTTGTGTATGATGAGGTTTCTTGTTTGGGTTAATGCCCTTTTTATTCTCATCAATTAACATAGCATCAATCTTAGCCTTTAAGATCCTAAAATTGTTATCAATAGCAAAACCCGTTGTATCTATCTTTCCATTATCCATGTAGACATGTTTAGCAACAGAATACATGTTCTCATATCCTGATTTTCTTTTATGCTTTAAATGGTTCCGTATTCAACTGAAAGTCCAAAATCTGATAATCTTACCAGTAACACGAATCAAATTTAATTGCTGGTTCCAATAATAAATAATAATCTTAGTCAAGTCTCTCTAGAAGCCGATAGATATGCAGACAATTTTGAAATTGCGAACTATTATGGGGAGCATTGACTTACATTGTAAAGAAAACAAAACATATATGGAGAGTGCAGCACTTCGTGATCATAATGCATTTTATGATTTTAGTATTAGCGATTACTTTGGGAATACTTGTTTTTATCCAATCTACAGACTTTGTGACTGCCCAAGAGGGAAATGGAAATGAGACTGGAGCAGAATTCTTGTTTATCCAGGGTGCACAGTCTGGTTCAGTATCTGAAGTAAATGCTACAACTTCTACACTTCAATTGAATGATGTTTCAGATAAGACAATATTATTTTCAGATAGACCTGACAGAATAGTAACATCTACTAACACAACTGATTTTATTGGCAACTGGAGTACAGGGACAAACAACTTTGCCGTAGACCCTCCCAATGCCGTCTTGATTTTAGATGATGAAGTAGAACAAAGACAAGATTTAGGCGTAATTGAACTCTATAATCCACAGTATGATGCAGAAGCAAATACAGTAAAGTATGACATAACCGCGGAGAATGCAACGACAACGACAACGACATCCATTAATCTACCAGGTGAGTTTGGACAATCTACTTTGTTGATTGACTCAGAGAATCAACAAGGACCTTATAATCCGGGACAACGGTCGGATACTTCAGGCGGGCTAACCAAATGCATGTTCGAACCAAATGCATGTTAGAGAATGGTATGTAATAGGATGCGGCGAATCTGCTAACATCCACGAAATTAGGTAACCATGGCAATTTTGCATGTTAGCAATGCGGTATTAGATGACTTGATTGATCATCTGTTAAAACCTTCCTATGCACCTTGCTTTAAGCTTCATCCCATCTCCCTTCTTGACCAGCATTTGTAAATCCTGAAGAGCATACCGATGGATTTCTCTCCACCACGAGATATTACAGCCGGGCTAACCAAACCTGGCTTTCAGAATCAAGAACACAATGCGGTACCACCAACACACTGATTCTAATACTCCTAAAGCGTATTGTGGGATTGATTCAGCAGCAGCAGTTGCTGCAACAAAAGCCCTGAAAATATCGTCAATTCAAACAATGTCTTACAAAATATTCGAGTGGATCTGAATAACGGAAATGGTCTATCAGCGCAAGCAAATAATAATGAATTTTCTGACAATAACTGTAATATATCAATCCCATATGGATTATGTTTGGCTTATTAATTTATTGATTTTTGTAATCATAAAGTGCAAAATCATGCTGTGATGTCACTCAATCCACTTTAGTTCTTTATGAACAAACTCTAAAAATCTGATTATCTTTATGGGAACCGTTTTTGCTATTTTCATGGGATTATTTGACTTGGCAGGCGTTTATACGGCAGCCATTGGAACTAAGATTATGCCAGAGATCCAGTGTATTTCCTTACTTTTGGTATAATATGTTTGACAATTGGATCAATCGCTGGCTTCCTATCAGTAAAGCTACACTATCATAGATAAAAATAATGGAAACCGGATTAAAGTTGATAGTTAGTCTCAGCGTACAGTGTCCTCCTATACTGAATCGTATAATGCTAAGCAATATTAGATCATCTATCAAATTGTAATTTTTTTCTTTTTGCTCGGCTTATCATCATCTATTAATATTGCATCGATCTTAGCCCTCGTGATCATAAGATTCTCTCTATCGATAGCAAATCCAGTCACATCTATCTTTCCATCATCCATGTAGACATGTCTGGCTATAGAAAACATGTTCTCGTATCCCGCTTTACCTTTATGCTTTTTTTCTAAATCTGTAACAGTGACGTCCACTTTATCCACCATATTTCAGAGCTGAGAATCTCAAAACTTAAATTTATATGATTTTTATGATGGTCGAAACACTAGATTGCAATTCGCTTACTACGTAAGTTAGAATATAGGTCATATTTGTTTCACACACACCGAAGTTATCACGAGATGATTCTACGGATAAATATTTTGAATATCATTTTTCATTCAAATCACATTTTTGGACCTCTTTTTGAGCACCGAGACTGTATATGATAAGATTAGTAAAACCAAAACACATTGAAAAATTGATAAATGCTGTTAGAAATAATTTGAAAAACTTATCTAATTGTTACTGTCACTATCTCCGCCACTGTCACTATCTCCGCCACTGTCACTATCTCCGCCACTGTCACTATCTCCGCCACTGTCACTATCTCCGCCACTGTCACTATCTCCGCCACTGTCACTATCTCCGCCACCGTTGCCTTCATCACTACTATCCTCGTTACTACTATTGTCTTGGTCTGAATTGCCTTCATCGCTATCGTTGTTATTTTGTTTCTTTTCATCTAGTATTTTGTCCATTTCCTCAACCGACAAATTCTTACTTGGGTCATCATCCTGCCAGTCAATTGAGTCATACTTGGGATCATTTCGTGGGTCTTGAGGTTTATCTTGTCCTTGTGGATAGGAGTAGGTTGTTGTGACTGTAACATCTACGTAATATTTGATCTTATTACCATCTCCACCATCATCATTACCGTTTTGATCTGTTATTGCACCTGACACGCCATCAAAGACATAGGTTTGATTAGGTGCTAGGTAATAGTTTGCAACTAATCCGTTGTCAAGTTCCATACTAAAGTTTTTGGTGTTTGATGGCAGATCAAAATCATCAATCGCCTCTTCATATGCTATTGATGATTTAACATCGTCCAAGTCATATCCAAATAGTGGATTTGTTATGGTTGAAAAAAGTAACAGGAAACTTATAATTGCGACCGTAGCAAAAAAATAATTATTATTGTTAACCTTTCTATTCATTTTAGTCTTGCCTAATTTTGGAAAACAAATTCATTCTCCTTGGTATTTTGTTAAGAGATTGTTAATATATATTTTCTAATAGCAATGACTTTATTGTTACCTTTACACTGCGTAATAGTAATATATCTAAGAATTATTCGATGCAGGTGAATTCCTATTTGTAAGGGAAATCAAACTGGTGGTCCAGAGGTCGCTTTGAATGGTGCCACTATCGTATACCAAATCCTTCCCCACCTATAACAACAACTCAATATTGGTACAACTGTAATGATGATTCACTGAAATGAATAAGGGACAAGATTAAGGATCTTAAAAGAGGAAGAAGAAATTGTAGGAGTAAAATCAGTAATAAAGAAATAATGAAGAACACCCATAACAATCTTCAAACTAAGAAATAAAGAACATCCTAAACATTAAAAATGATTTTCAGTTTTTTATCTGAAAACTCTCCTAAAAAGTGTTATTTTTGTGTTTCAATGGATTATTTACCATTTATCTATTATATTGACTCTTTTTCGTTTTCGCACCGCAACTGAACTAATACAATTCCTTTGTATACAATGATAAATAGAAAATACTTTCTAATAACTAGAGATGGGCTTTTTTCTCCTAAAATAAGATTACAGAGTTACAATTAAACAAAAATTAAGGATTCTAATGTAATCTGTGTTATTTATGGCCAATTATAACTATCGAACTTCCAGACAAAAAAGTATTCAGGATGAGATTTAGCCGATGAAATCTAACCTTATGTCATATCTATTACTAACAGTTCGATCTTTTCATAAGGAAATCATTTTTCTTTTCAATGAGCGTAAAGTCATATCATTTTACTTAATAATATAATTGATTCAACTATTTTACCTACGTGCAACAAATCCATTGGAATAGTAATAGAATCTTTATATTATTCTAGCGTTCTAGTATATTAGAACCTGTTTCAAATAACCGATATTGATAGTGGGAGCAAGGTCTCATTCCACAGTATTCTGTTTTGATTAATTATTTGTTTGACCATTTTCTCATCCATTGTAGCAGGTTGATAATGGATCCGACTAGTTCTTGACCCTTTGGAGTAAGCCTATATTCAACTCGTGGAGGGATCTCATTAAATGATTGCCTGTTTAAGATACCACTTTTTTCTAACTCTTTTAATCGTATTGTGAGGGTCTTACTGCTGAAACCTTTCATTGACTTTCTAAACGTTAAGTATCTTACAGGGTTTGTAGAACAACAAAGCGGCATTAATATTTCTAACGTTCCTCTTTTAGTAATTATATTTCTCAATTGAGATGTTTCTTTCATTAAACTTTCAACATCATAACCGTAGAAATTGCAAGGATTATTATCGTCCTCAAGTATTGGTAGCTTCGATGATTTTAGTATTGCTTTATTAGGTCTGTTTTCTGTGGGTTTCTGTGATTTCACTTACTTTACTATTTTACTCTTACCAATTTATATAGTTTACCTGGTAAACTATAGGTAATGAGTAAACAATCAAATATAAAAAACAAGATTAAAGAGCAATATGGAAAAATAGCATTGGCGGATGGTTCACTATCATGTTGCTCTTCTTCTGCAGGATGTTGCGGTAGTAGTGAGACAGTAGTATCACCAATAGAATCATCTGAAACACTTGGGTACAATCTAAACAATTTGAATTCCATTCCACAGTCATCTATCTTAGGTTTAGGTTGTGGTAATCCATCCACCTTTGCTCATCTTAAAGAAGGAGATGTAGTGGTAGATCTCGGTTCTGGGGCAGGTATTGATGTGTTTATAGCTGCAAACATAGTCAAAGACAAAGGTAATGTCATCGGAATTGATATGACAGACGGTATGTTAGTAAAGGCAAGAAAGAACGCTGAAATAAACGGCTATCATAATGTAGAGTTTAGAAAGGGTGATATCGAGCAAAAAATCCCAGTAGATGATAGTTCTGTAGATGTTGTTATTAGCAATTGTGTTATTAACTTGACAGAAGACAAACTTAACACATTCAAAGAAATACACAGGATCTTAAAGCCAAATGGAATAGGAAGATTAGTAATATCTGATGTAATTACTTCAAGAGAGATAGAAAAATCGTTAATCAACGAGGTTAATTGGTGTGGATGTGTTGATGGCGCTTTAACAAAAGAGAACTACTTGAATAACATAAGAAAGGCTGGATTTGCCAATATTGAAATCTTAGAAGAAAGACCAGGTAACGTAGTCGAGGATTATAATGAACATAGTGAAAAGGAAACCAGAAATATAACAAGCATTACTGTAAAGGCTATCAAAAATTAAATGTGAGAATATGAACTTTCTATACAAACCAAATGAGTATTCAGAGGAACCCTTTTTTATTTTTTAGATATTTGTCTTATAGTTTACGTAATTTCACTTAGTTTACCCAGCTTCTCTTACCAACTTAAATAGTTTTTCTAGTAAACCTGTATGTATGGATGAACAATTGCATTTAAAAGAAAAAATTAAAGAGCAATATGGAAAAATTGCCATTGATGGCAATTCCAATTCTTGTTGTATGCCCTCTAGTGATTGCTGCGATACGTCACCTGAGGTTCTCATCTCACCATTTCAATCATCTAAGGCTGTTGGGTATGATTCTGACAATTTGAAGTTAATTCCTGAATCTTCCGCATTAGGAGTAGGGTGTGGAAATCCTACTAGGTTTGCAGATATTCATGAAGGCAATACAGTAGTTGATTTAGGTTCAGGAGCAGGTATCGACGTATTTCTTGCAGCAAATTTGGTGAAAGAAAGTGGAAAGGTCATTGGAATCGATATGACAGAAAATATGCTCAATAAAGCAACAGATAACGCTAAAAAACATAGGTATACAAATGTTGAATTCAGACAAGGAGATATTGAGCAAAGAATACCTGTTGAAGATAATTCTGTTGACGTAGTTATTAGCAACTGTGTTATTAATCTGACAACAAACAAAGAAAATACATTTAGAGAAATTTACCGAATTCTTAAATCAGAAGGAAAAGGGAAAATGGTTATATCAGAATCTAATTACGTCTAAGGAAATAGATCTAAATTCTGTTAATACAGAGAGTTGGTGCAGTTGTATTGATGGTGCCATGACAAAAGAAAACTACATTGACAGTATTAAAAAAGCTGGATTTACTGATGTTGAGTTACTAGATGAAAAACTATACCTGGAACTAGAAACAGACGAAGAAGGCCAAGAAAAAAGACAAATCACCAGTATTTCCATTAAGGCTGTAAAAGAGTAAAAAAATAAGAGAATAAGTGATTAATATGAAATTTTCATTTGGTAAACGAGATCATTACAATGTAACGAAAACTGTTCTCTTTGTTTGCATTCAAAATGCTGGAAGAAGCCAGATGGCGGAGGGTTTCTTTAGAAAGTATGCTCCAAAAGCATTCGAAACTATTAGTGCAGGTACAGTTCCTACTTCTCAAATTAATCCGATTGCAGTAGATGTTATGAAAGAGGTTGGAATAGACATCAGCAGTCAAAAGCCTAAAGATTTGACAGAAGATATGATGCGAAATGCAACAACCATAATCAATATGGGTTGTATGGACGATAAATACTGTCCTGCATTATTTATACCAAAAGTTATAGACTGGGGTATTGAAGATCCAAAAGACAAGCCGATAGAGAAAGTGAGACAAATAAGAGATGAAATTGAAAAAAGAGTATTGGAAATAATTGACTCTGCCAGAGACAATAAAATTCCAATTTAAGATAATTGCACTTTATGTCGTTCAGTTAAGTGAATCCAAGTAACTCCTAGTAAATAATCATGTCAAAGGAATCTACTTTTGAATCTGTAGTTAGCAAGCTATCTACTAATCAAAAAAGGTTTATCGCAGAACTGGTGGGAACGTTTGTCGTTGTTGTTTTAGCTACAGGTTCGGTAGTTATTAATGCAAAGTTAAATGGTATTCTTGGACTACCATTTGTTGCATTTGCTCCTTTTGTGGGCGTTGTAATAGGTGTATATCTTTTTGGAAAAATCTCTATGGCACATTTTAATCCTGCTGTATCTGTAGGGTTTTTGATAACAAAGCATATCACAAGAACGCTCATCGCTTTGTATCTCTCGGCTGAAGTTATCGGTGCTTTTCTAGCAAGTCTTTTTGTAAGTATTATGATAGGCAAAGAGGCAAACATAGGAGCTAATGCACCTAATTATTCATACCCTTTACCTTTAATATTTGGAATTGAAGTTTTAGCATCAGCTCTTTTAATGGCGGTAATACTCACTGTTGTTTATACAAAAGGTTTGAAAGGATTCGGCGGTATCGCTATTGGAGGTATTGTTGGACTAGATATTTTATTTTTGGCTTTTATATCTGGTGCATCTATGAATCCTGCTCGTTCACTAGCCCCTGCTGTGTTATCAGGTGTATTGACAGATCTATGGCTATACTGGACTGCAACATTTATTGGTACATCAGCGATAGCATTGCTATATAGAAAGAAAATAGTTGGTCGTTAAATTAGATTAATTCAAATAAGTAATTTCAAACTTAGATCTTCTTTTCAGATGACATATAATTTTAATAAATATATTAATACCGTCTATAGAAACAATAATTCGAATTTTAAAAGTTCTACTTTATTCAGAAACTTGGTCATTCAATGCTGTTACGAATTAAGAGAATAAAGAAACTAAAGAATATTTGTGTTTGTATAGATCTTGTCTCCTTTTAGTCTGTTCCCCAAGGATTATCAATGACAAACCGCCAAGTTCCATCAGCTTGTTGACGCAAAACATCGGCAGATTTGGCTGATATGTTAACAGGGTTGCCATCAGGTCCTGTTCCATTAAATGACCATTCAGTTGTTACCAGAGCAAGATCGCTTGCTTGAAGCACTCTCTTTACCTTTAGCTCTAACTTACCCTTTAGATCAATGAAACCCCGAAGACTTTGACTAATAGATGCTGGGTTCTTAGCAAGCTGTCCTGGTTGGGTTGCGAAACATGCATCTGTTTCATAGAGGGTCATCAAGGACTCGAGATTTCCTGTGTTTATACCTATAACGACTGAATTTAGGACTTCTTCTGGTGTTGTTGCTTTATTGATATTAAAGTTGGGTATTAGTTTACTCATTACCTATAGTTTACCAGATAAACTATATAAATTGGTAAGAGTAAAATAGTAAAGTAATAGTAAAAGAGGAAACTACATGAATGATGTTTCAAACCCCATTTTTTATATTTAAACACATTCATGACGTATACTAAAAGAAAATATTTGATCCCTTAGTTTAGTATATTTAAGATTATGACCTTCATCTGAAACACCATTATTAAAATTTTTACCTGTGGTATAATTTTGGGTTTAACCTAGTGTGTATTAAAAGAAAACCATTGACAAGTCGGCTCTGTTCACTTAAGTATTTGACTAACAGTAATCTTTATCATAATGTATGTTCACTGTAATTTCCTAGGAAAACATCTCTGAATTATACGAATAAATTATTGCCAAATTTATTGGAAACATTTTGAGAGCACTTTAGATGGTAGAAATTATAGAATAATTTCCTTAAATGAACAAATCCGACTAGAAGGATTAAATTAATTAAAGAGTAGATTCAAAAAACTACTAATTATTGATATTCATTAATTATAAACTAAAGTATTGTCTTGACGTCTACTAAAAGAGTATCTTAAGGCCTCAAAGGATAAAATCCCATACACGACGCTTTTTAAAGTATTGTAAACACTCAAGATTGTGAGAGGATATCAAAAACTTACAATAGTAACAGCAGCATTAGGATTAGTAATCCCTTTTATCGGACTTTTCTTGTATTTCTTTATCAATAGTGTCATAGGAATTCCTGTTCTAGGCCTATTTTTAGGAGAGGCTCTACTTATTGCCATTGCAATCATAGCAATAAATATTGGTGCAATCATAGCAGCTTTTAAAGTAAAAAACACAAAAATCGTTGGTATAACTTTAATCGCTTGTGGAATATTGCTATTTTTGGTTATCCAGTTTTTTGCCATTCCAAGTCTGGTATTATATGTAATAGCAGGAGTTCTTGCGTTAAGGGAAAAAAATTCAACAAATGTAAAGGCAACCTTTTCCTGTGAAACATGCGGACAAACTTTTGACTCAATACAGGGTTTAAAGGAACATTCTAGCATCACACACTATAAATAATTACTAAACCTTTATAGCCATAGCCTATAGGAAGACTCTTCTATTATTGAATTTATCCTCTTGGCAACACAATATGACATGCGCCGTTCCTAAAGGACGGCGCTAAATTATAGCTACATGAAAATACCGCTGGTCAAAAAGATCTATTAGATTCGATTTTACATTTTTTTTATACTACGTATCTAAAGGCTGATTCAGTAAAGCCTACTTTCGTCTTTATAGAGTAATCATTGATTGCTTCCATCTAGATAATACCTTTCAACAATTTGATATTAGCAGATTCAAATTTACATGTTAACATCAGTTAGTGGAAATACCAAAGTAGAACGAACTAAATTTACAATGGGAATATAGATAGACTGACTATTGTCTCCAATGGCATTTGTAAATTTGTAATTTGATGTCATTTTATTTAATTCAATAAACTTTGTAGAAGGTTTTTCTTCCAAGATAAAATAGTGAGCAACGACTCCTCCAACCATCCCTGTGTGGACAAATAAGATTTCTTTATCTTTATATTTAATAGAATAAAGCATCGGTGTTATAGCCATAAAAGACTGCGACGTGTAAAGTACTACATTTAGTAAATCCCTTAGATTTTCATACTGGAGGTAAGTAGTAAACCATTCGCCTTGAGACACACTTCAATTAAAATGTGTTATATTTCTTAAATATTTCTTAAATATCTATTTGGTTTGAATTGACCATATTTTCATTGATATAATTAAAGGTCCCATTAGTTGTGATAGTAGTTACAACGACTCTAATAATTACTCTGTCCATAGAGCTTATCTACCATATTTCATTTTTATAAGAAATGGCAACAAAATAATAAGTTTGGATAGTCCATTATTAATCGTAAACAAATATTTGTTAAAATTTCGACATTAAAACTAACATACGGATACAGATCTTATATAGTTGGTGACATTTTTAGTTACCATGTGATTCTGAATAAGGATTATAGTACTCGCCGCCTTAAGGCGGTGCAGTGATCAATGTCTATCTGCCAATTACCCACTACGTCGGCTGCTTTTTCAATAATGTTTTTATCTGGATTCTATTTAATCTCTTTTTCATTCGGTGTCCACACAGAACATATACCATGCGGTGCTATTTCGTTCGACAAATTTCCATTAATATCCTGTCCTTCGTCAGTTACGATCGCACAATGATTTGGCTTTATAAAATATATGCAGTTATAACAGAAATAGCCCGTATGTGTATCGGAATTTTTAAAATTGATCAACTCCATATATCCTGAACGAGCCTTTGTTAGTTTATTCAGTTTAGTTGCGTCTTGCGGTATTTTTTGCGCAGATGTAAAATTAGAAGATACACTCATGAGCATAAATGTGAAACATACCTTAAATAGGCTATATTTAATAAGCTAAAATACGATTCTCGTCATCGATATTGATAATAGCTTCTATGTAACTTCTAAATCCTCTTTTTATCGATGATAAATAAAAATGAGATTTCAAGTAATTTACTACTTCTGTCAGTTGCTAGTATGTTAGCCTTATCGGGGCTTATTTATTATACATCCTCAAGTGAAGTATTCGCCCAAGCAAATCCTTTTAGTGATAACAATACTGCTGGCGTGGATGTACAGCCAAATATCAATGCTGAAAACATTTTTAATACCAAAACAATGACTTTGGGTAACAACATAAAAAATCTTGTCATCCTTATTCCAAATGATGGTCATCATGCTGCTGGCGAAGATAACGAATCCAGATTTTTGGATCAATACTTTGTAACGGAAAGTGCTATAGTCAACACGGGAACTACGGTTCAATGGTTTAGTGGTGATACAGGTCACGAACGCACTATAGACGTAAAGGATACAGACGGAAGCACATCATTATTTAATACTGGAGAAATCGTTGATAGTCAAGCATCAACCCCCCTTTACCTTTAGCAAACCTGGTGTGTTCAACTATGAAGCAGAAGGCGACCCAGGCGTAACAATGACTGGTTCGGTCACTGTAGGCGATATCCAATCACCAGTAACATCATCTAGGTCATCCACCTCAAATTCAAGTTCAGGTAGTATTAACACCGTAGGAATTTTAATGGTTCCAACACAAGATATAGATGACTGTATTCAACAAATAACTAGTGCAGGAATTGCAGTCGACAATACTTTTGACTTTAAAGACTTGAGAAGCGGACAAAAGAGTACAGGTGATACACAAACATTAATTGTATGGACCACAGCTGGCAAGGATTTAAGCCAAACATTTTCATTCTTAAGTGATCTTTCTGCAGATTTGCCGTATAGTTGACAAACTATACTCTATCTTATTTGACATTAACATCCAAGTTGGATTTAAAACTAACTCAGGATTATCATCCTGAAAATTTTTATTAGTATATCAGGAATGGTAACAACTAGGAGTAAAATTACCATATTAAGTATTAAATAATAAACGCATCGTATGTGCATCTAAAGTATTTGAAATAATATAATTCGTTATTTTTAATCATTTATCCTATCGAAATTCTTAAAGCATTAGATTGACAATTATTACATCTAGAAAAGTATTTTTCAACTCTTCCAGATGTAAACACCAAGCCTAAATGATGCATTCTTTATTAAGGCTTATACGCTAAAAACATTATAGTTAATAAGATAGAAGGTTTTGAATAACAATACAGGCAATCTTCTTCCGCAGTCTATATCATATGGAGAATCAGCAATAACTACCACATCAATCCTCGGATTGGTTTTTACCGCCTTAAAACAATTTTGTCTTATTTTGCAGAATCAAAAATTGATATGCAGAATCGGGAAGTATACTGAGAAAAATTCTAAAAGTGATAGTGATATATTACACTTTATCAATTGAGCACTCGCAAAGTTCCCGTTCTATTAATATTGTTGCGACCTCACAATTCAAACTTAACATCAATATATCTGATTTATGAGTAGACTAACTTTCAAATAGTGATAGTTAAGATGTGTCGTCGCCAATTTATTCACAAAATCATTAGCAATATTTTTGACATTGTTAACAGTAACAATACTGTCATTAATCACTTCAAATAAAAATTGTTTATTCAAACTAATCTTGAATATATCATACGTTTTTCATATTGTCAAAGTTAAAATACAACTTAAAAATCGAAGTTAAATACTACAATCTTCTATAGAAATTGATGAATTCAAAAACATTAACAATAGGTATCATAGCAATTTCTGCCCTTATGCTAGCAGCAGTAAGTGGGTCAGTATCTGAACAATCTTTTGCAAAGTCAGTAAGTGAATGTACAAACCATGGTGGCCACAATTCCGAGGGATCGTGTTCAGGATCTGATAATAACAAGAAATGTGAAGAAACCCACGCTGGAAATAGCTTTAACTCTAAGGTAAAGAGCTCAGACTCAGATTGTTAATTTAGATTAACAACAAACCAATTTTTTTCCTTAATGTATCAACTCATCAGAAAAAATTTCTCGATTCTAATTGTAATCTAGTTAAATAAACTTTGAAGAAAATTCTATAAAATGACAAGGCCCTATACCATGTAGTCCAAGACCTTGAGGGACGAAAATGTCGTCAGGTTAAGCTCACCTAACATACTTGAAATTATTATGGTACTTTTTTTGTAGAGGGTTTCTATTATCAGTTATAGTTCGTAGTATAATGTCCCTATTCGGCCAATGAATCAGTGACACTAATGACTCAAATAAGGCAAATATAGGATCCCTGTCTGATCTTATGGAAAAGGGGCGGCGACCCCAAATTAAACATAACAAAATCAGAACAATGGACTACATATACTAACCCTCAATTACAATTTCAAATGGATTATTCAGAAAAAGATTAACTTACATATTGCTGTGGACCGTTCTGCGATTTAGGTTTCCTTCAGTCCAGATCTATATTTCAGTTTGAGAACAAACATAATGTTTCTAGCTGGTAAAGATAGTGGATCAGTAAAGTAGTGGTATTTCAGATTGAAAGTGTCGTGGTGATTTAGATCCGTCGAGATAAATGGTATCAAAGGTACTACTTTGATTGTTTACACTTTTGTCCTGAGTCACTTTCGCAGAATTCCTTTGCTGCCTTGTTTATATTGTCTCCAAAACCTTCGTTAAAATTTTTACATCCTCCGGTGTCTTTTGTACATCCTATAGTTCTTTGTACACTTCCATCCTCACTTTCATAAGTTTTGGACTTTAAGTCACGGTCCGCAGACACTTGTTTTAGCAATGGAACAACTGCAAGACCTATTGTTGTTAGAATTACAATAGTTATCGCCAAAACTGTAAATGATTTGTTATTCATTTTAATGATCATTAATTATAGATATCAATAGCCGGTACCGTCGCCTTCACCGCCAGCGCATGTGGGATCACAGATCTTCATTCCTTCTTTTGGCTCTGTTATGTTAACAAGTAATCTTACTACCTCTCTAGGAGTAAAGAATTCACCACCTCTCTTCTTCGTTTGGTCTGCAAACTCTTCCAAAAGATATTCATAAGCATCTCCAAAGATATCCTCCTTTTCTAAATCTCCATTTCGAAGTCTTGGAGAATTAAAATGTGAGATTAATGCTCTGAGTTTATCATCAGGGTATTTTCTATTTATCATTGTATACAAAGGGACAAAAATACTAATAAGCAAATCATATTAAGATAATATCTTGACAGAAAAGCATTTTACAAAAGATGATGCCAGAAGAATAGGCGAGTCTTTAGGTATTGGTTGGACTAGGTTTGACGTAGAGCAATTTAGAATGGGGTTAGACGTAGAATTAGAACACGGAAGTCACGAATTATCAACGAATGTAACAAATGATGATGAAACAACAACTGGAAAGATTGCACTAGCACATCTAAATGAATTTCCTGATTATTATACGCGATTGCAAAAAATGGAAAGTCAAGCAAAAGAAGAGCAGTCATAGAACCAAATAATGTTAAAATTTTATTTCAAAATAGACTATCTGATAATATAGTAATTCTTCATGTTTTTTATGAGACATTTATACTAGTTTTCTATACTTTTCAGATAAAAAAGATATTGAATAAATAATTTTTTTATAAAAAAGCGTTACGGCTAAACATTTCAAAGAATATGTAGTTATTAAACCGACAGACAAAAGCCGAATTTTATTATCGTGGCTCACTACTGTTATATTTAATAATTGAACCCAAAATTATAGTCAAACTTGACATGGGCCCAAGGGGGTTTGAACCCCTGACCTACCGGTTATGAGCCGGTCGCTCTACCAGGCTAAGCTATGGGCCCATTCATTTTAGTTTAAAAATGAAATGAGTGTATAAAGGTTTTGTTTATAAATATCTAAACCTCAATATTTTGTTCCACATATTTGCTGTAAACCGAATCTAATAAATTATTCTGGGCGGTCAAAGATATTTTTACAGCATTTAGTATTTCCTTGTGTTTATCTTCTGAGCACTCGTTTAGTATATTCTCCCAAACTTTGGCATGATAGATATCAACTTCTTTATGGATAGTAAAATAGCGATGAGAATCATCGTCAACTTTATTATAAAATTCTTTCAGCCCCTTGCTCTTCGTTTCGCTAATCTGTGGTAATTCTTTTTCAAAAGCATATAGACTTGCAACTCCTTCTTCAAAAGAGGCTTTAGAGATTGTTAATAAGCTGTCTACAGCCTTTCTCGTCGATGGTTCTCCAGAATAGTCTTTTAAATCTTCAGATTTTACATTTAATGACGATGCAAATCTAATCCATGGTTCAATATGGTCTCTTTCTTCAGCCAAATTACTTCTGATTATATTATCATACTTTTCACTCTTGTTGTTGATGAGTGTATTCTCAACAAGATGTGGCACATTTTTCACCAATTGATAATATTCTTTTGAATATCCAGCTAAATGATCTAGAGTAAGTTTACCTTCTTGCCACATCTGGTAAAACTTATGCTTTAACAAACTACTTTTTTCAATCTCAGCATTAATTTGATCCATTAAAAGAGTCATACAATCTAATTCTGACATTTTTCCATAATAAACATTATGCCTTCGTTAGCGTGTGTATTACATTTAATGAGATGATAGTTACCTTCTGCAATGAGTTTACTAAGGCCATCGCTAACTTTTGTGCTGGAATGCTAATGTTAACCCCCACTGGATTCTCAAGTATTATACGAATAGGGGGTACCGTTGGATCTCCTTGTCTTAAACGTCTAGACTTCGAATTAGAAATGATTATTCTTTGGCTTCCATTACCTTGCTCTATATTCATCTCCGGAGCTACAGGAGTATTTGTACTCGAACCCTTGCTTTGAGTATTAGTATCTGAAGGATAACTAACGCCATTTTGTCCAATTGAGGAATTCTGAGTTTGATTCTAATTGTGAAACGTTTCCTCCAACTTTAGAGTTATTACTAGACATAGAATTTCACTTATAAAAGTTAGAAAGGAATGGAGCAGAAAGCTATGTTAGATTACCGTACTGATTGAACTAGAAATGAGGATAGGCAATGGTCTTTACAAAAGTGTATGGAGCAGCTTATTCCTCATTCCTAGGAAATGACGTTCATTATGCTCCTTGGATGGTTGATTGAGCAAATAGATATGAATAAAATAGTATTTAACGATAATAATAAAAGAACCATAGATTTGGAACTTATCAATAATGGTTTTAAGAATGAGCAAATGTATTAAATATTTTGTCTGTTTTTCCCTTTTTGGGTTTTGTCGATTCGGATCTAGATTATCGGTTGTATGATATGTATGATCATCTACCAAAACAACGTTAATCCAAGTTTTAGTTGTCTTGATATTATTATTTTAAACCTGAAACCGATGGTTTCTATAATACCATCATGTTATGGATACTTGAGTCACTCTGAGTGACTCGGTATAATAACAAAAAAGTGAATTGTTAATTACTGATCGGAAGTTTGAATGGCCCCCGACATGAATATTTATGATAAATAAGCACACTTGAAAAGAGACAATAAATTTTACAGGCTAAACCATCATTTCCCAATATCTAAATAATCAAAACGGTCATATGTGATTTCAGAATCTATTTGTAGCAATTAAACTTGCAACAAGTTTAATAGCCTGTATTCTTCGGCTTCTAAAATAATTCTTAAAGGCATTTTATAAATCAAACATTTATTGTATTTAAGTGGAATACCAACATCAATGATGAATTTTTGAACTTACAAAAAATAATTGCTATAGTATTGATTGCATTAACTACCTTAAAGCCCCCATCGTGAAAAATTTATAGGTTAAAATACAAATATTCACATTTAACACATTGAATTTTTTTGGGTTTGTTATATCCAAAAGGCTGCAATACTGTACATTTAGCTAACTCACAATCTTGACACAACACACGACACCCGAACTTATCCTTAATTCGATTATTTTTTTTCAGAGAGGTTATAGTAAGATATCTTTTGTCATCATTCAATGCTTCTTCCAAGAAGCGTATGCTATTTTCATCATATTTTGACACGACAATATCAGAATCTATTTGTGGAGGTTCTAGTCTCTTGCTCAATATTTAGATATGAGAGTACATATACTTAGATTTTCCTTATCAGTGTAAAATCCAGCATGGAAAGAATTAATTATTCACGATGGGCTCAATCTTTCGATAAGTATAGTAGAGAAAACAAACTCGATAGTAAAATCTACAAATAAAAAGGATTTTATAATATCTATAAAATACTCAAATTGAAGCTCCGGTGGTGTAGTAGCAATAAAAGCTGCACAATCCGGTCAAGCATTGCGGCCTTTCGAGTCGCAGATCCCGGGTTCAAATCCCGGCCGGAGCATCGGTGATTTTGAGTTCTGAGACCATTTTGAGGAGATTTAAGAGTTTTTCATTGAGACATAATCTTTATACAGTTTTTCATTTACAGTATACGTTTTTTATCAAAGTGGATATTACAGTTTGCGCATACATATCCTATCTTTTTGAAGGCTCTTGACTACCAGAGCGGGTATAGGTTGAATTGAGGCCTTTATTACAAAAAGTATATCTGGTCATCTATGGCAATTAATTCGTCTTCTGGATCTTTAAAGATTTTGTTATTTGGGATTACGATTCAAACGCCGCAATGCTTGACCGGATTGTGCAGCTTTTATTGCTACTACACCACCGGAGATTCATCAAACACCCGTCCAAATAGACCTATCAAGCTAAACCCCAGTTGTAGCCACTTTGCTATCAAGAACTAGAGTCATTGGATTTTGAACTGCTAGCCGACATATTGTAACAAAACAACATGTTGCAGAATGTTTCTGTTTGTTTCGGTGTCATTATAGAGAGGACGACACCACGTAGAATATGATGAATTGGGGACAGACATCAACAGGGAGAAAAGTCAGACATCGGATGAAAGTTCTTTTGCAAAATCTAACCTCTTTCTGATCAGGCATCTTCACTTTCTTTCATAGGATTGAGAAACTTGTTTTTACCTTGAAGATATAGAATTCAGAGTTTGATAACATGATGACAGAGATTCTCGAAGTACTAATGAATAAACTTTTTCGATTAAAATGGGGTCCGAGGTTAGAAAGAGATGTATCAATTTTTAATAGTATCCTTCCCAACAGACACATGTTGCTAGTGTTTTATAAATAAATTTCTCTAATAGTATATAGATGGAAAATACCTCTGAAGACATCAAGCGTCTGACCCACAGATTTGTCAAGATTTTAATTGAAAGTACAGGTAGTGAATTGAACGTGCCAGTAAAATTTGTTGATATCTATAATAATGCTTGTAGAAGTCGAGGAGGCAGTAATGACAAATACGAATCAACCACAGAGATGAGACAGCATGTTCGAGATAACTTGATGAAAAATGGTTACATCTTTGTAGACACAAAAGACGTTGACTCTATCAATCTAACTCAAAAGGCCATAGATGAATACTCAGGTTATTAGAAGACTAGAAAGACGAAATGAATTTGTATCATTGTTATGTATATATGCATTATTAGATATTACGAAGACACAAAAGACACTACAAGAAAAACTCGATGAACTTGAAATATTTTGCGATACTAAAGGATATACTTCATGAGAGATACAGGGTGAGGGTCAGGCATTAAAGATATTAATAGATAAACCAGATTCTTACAAATAACGAGATTTACATTTTTCCTTTTTTTAGGTTAACGACTTAATGCATTCTGTAATTTGACCATATGAATATGTGAATTGCCTAATTCCTCACTACGCATAGTTACACTGCGTAATGGTTAAATCATATGATTATCTTATCTTATCCAATGGGTCGAAGCATTCCTTCGTTTAGACACTTAATTGAACTCGAGCGGTTGAATTGGTCCGAATTTAGGAAAGGGCTACCATCCAAGGATGAGAAAGAAACGTTTAATAGCATATTCGAAAACGCTAAGTTGTATACACAATATCTATCTAATGCCAACAGACCAATTCCTATAGAGCCTATTATGAGGGGCGCTTTGTTCCATAACTATAAAACGCTTTTGAAGTTGTGTAAAGAGGAGGATAATGTCACTGAAGAATCCATAGAACAGAAATTGGTTGTATTGGAAAGAGAGAAACCATTAGTTAAAGCGTTGTTTGATAATACTTGCGAAAGGTGGCGCGGTCTGCTATACGCCTTTCATAAAGATGATAGAGAACAGTTGTTAAAAATGTTAGTTGATTGTTGTTGTGGTCTGGACGATGGGGCGACCCAGATGTTAATCGACAAAGTTTCAGAGTCTACCATTTCTGTTCTGTTCTTTATCTGTCTTATCTTGCAGAATCAAAACTGATAAACGGAATTAAAAAGTCCACAGTGAAAGCCACCAAAACTGATGTTAATATGTTAGACTTTATCGATTAACTCTAACTGAGGGTTCAAGGTTTATGACATTGTTGCGGCCACATCTCGAACTCTACGTCAATATTTCTAATTTGTCAACATGAAAATGTTAAAAGTTATGGTAAAGACGTGCCGTCGCCAAAACTTTTGAAATGTTTATCTCAACAATAAGATATCGCAATCAAGCAAACTAGATCGTTTTACATCTATAGATAATGCATGGTTTATAATGGATTTCATAACCATTTACAGGCTTTAAATTAGTGTAGACACTATGTGAGCAATTTTCTTATAGTTATTGAGAAAGGTAGAAAAACCCTGTAAGAAGTTTCCGAGTCAATTAAAGCATTCTTATGAGTATTAAAAATGGCGGGCCACAAATTGGTACTTACCGACTGATAAAAGATAAAATGTGCTATAGCTATATCGCTTAACACGAACCCCAGTATATCATCTTATATAAATATAAAGAAGGGATGACAGGGCTTTTGGATTTACCAATGTTTATTAGGGTAAAAAACCCATTATAGAAATTACAATGCAATCTCTAGATGATTTTGCCAAATCCGATCTAGATAAATTGGAAAGGTTGGCAGACAACTTTGAATGGGTACATAAACAACACGACAATCTTAAGGAAAAATATGATAATCAATACGTTGCCATTAAGGATAAAAGGATAGTAGATACGGATAACGACCATGATAGATTAGTAAATAGAATGAATATTACAAACTATGATGAGTCTATCGCGATAGAATATATCTACAATTAAATACTATTTCTAAAATTACGGAGTACGAGATATACTAACATTCTTTCCTCATGCGGAATTTTTGTTAGATACGGAATATTCATTCATGCGTTCTGACCATCTCACCCTTTCAAGTTCGGTATTTTTTTGATTGTCTTAATTACACCCAAGATCATTATCCTTTTTATATATAACACTGGCAAAGATATCAAAATTCACTTTGTTAACCTTATGGACGTAACATGTTCAGGTATAGACATTCTTTTCCGTTGTATCTTCTATGTTACTATTAGACATCCACATATGAACAAGCCCACTAATTCATGATTCTACAACCTCGTAATATAGCCGTCGCCAAAACTTTTGATACTTAACGGTCAAATACAAATCACTTTTCTTATCCCAAAAAGTTCCTCAATTTGAGAAATATATTAAGAGATAAATATTTGACGAATGTTGAAACTGACTAGCGTTGAAGAATACTGTTGAAATTGGGCTGGCAAAAAAAAGAGGAATATATATGCAAGAACTTCTCCAAATGGAACAACATTTCTTACCACCGATCCCAATGGATCTGATATGAATACTTTAAACTTTCTACCCCTCTTTGACAAACCATTATTAAGACGGCTGATAGAAACTGTTCGTTGAGCAAGATCCCTTTAGATTTGTCAATATCTAATTAAATATAAATTCTTTACCCTAGCTTGTTGTCATGGTTAGTAACCGACAACTTTGTTTCAGATTCATTCTGGCCAACCGGTAGGGTAAACATGTTCTTCAGGATAGATATTGTTGGTAGAGCAGAGTTTAATTATATGGGTCCCCAGATCACTCAAACGTATTGGCTTTAGCAATACTTCATTGATTTTGCCCTCTCCGAATTCATCCTCAAGCAGCATGTCTTTCATATAATATTCCGATAATATAAGAATAGGAACCTTGGAATTGATTGTTCTAATCCTCTTTGCAAGTTCCAGACCATTCATAAACGGTAAATCCCAATCTAAAAGTACCAGTGCATATCTACCTTGGTTTTGTTCATAATGCTCCAAAGCTGTTAACGGATTAGCGAAAATGATCGAATCAATTTCGAATCTTGTTAAATACAATTTGTAAATATGTGACAGATCTCGTTCATCTTCAACTATCATAATAGACAATGGCGGCGACATTCTGTCGAATATTACTATTAAGGTTTATAACTATCGTTGTTTTCTCGTGACATACTAGTTGATCACACCTTCCGCAAAAGCTTCTTTTCGACAAAATAGATAATACAATCTTGTAGCATTCCAACAAATTCTAAATCAGTAGTAGATTCTACTACTATCCTAGATTAATCATGGTTTATAATGGCATTTAAACCCACTTATAGGTTTAGAATGCTAGGCTGACTTTATTTAATAATAGTGACCTGGATTTTTGGCTCCGTAAGAAGATATCTGCAAATTTTGTGATTCTTTCATTAAACTCCTTTCTAGTTCAGATATGAAGGTAGGTTAAACTTTTCTTAATCAATTCTAATATGATCAGATATGTCATAAATAGTTCAAATACTTGTTAAAATTTGAACAAATTTCAACTCTTTGGATTGTTATAGCTAAGATATGTCAATAGTTTTATGTAACAAAGAACTAGAAGATAAATAGGTATGTAAAGTGAATATTAACATATCAGAATCCGATCGAGATTTTGCAAAATATGAAAAGTTGAAGGATAATTTTGATTGGTTTTATTCTAATTATGATGAATTGAAAAGAGATTATAGCAATCGGTATGTTGCAGTCAAAGGAAAAAGACCAATAGATAACGATTGCGATCTAGAACGATTGGTAAAGAGATTGAACATATGCAACTGTGAAGAATCAATTGCAATCGAATATGTATGTAAGCTGACTTAATATACTTATAATGCAGACAATTCTCTGTTTTGATGAATAAACTTCTTTCAATGACAATAATGGCTATAGTAACAACTGGTCTTTTGTCAGTATCTGCAATAGGATTGTTACAACCTGAAAGTGCAGTTTCAGATAATGCTAACCTGGTAGGACAAATAGTAAGTAAAGATGGATCTAGTAGTAACCAAGGTTATATGCAATCTTGCAAACAATCCAGTTCAGCTAACGAATGTGCAACCGGACCAACCAATAACGGAGAATATACATCTAACTTAGCTAAATCCACTAACGGCCCCAATTAATCTAAGTTAAAAAAAACCAATAAAACCCTTTTTTATGGAAACTATACCCATACATACCTTAAAATTATCTAAAAACAAGATAAAACTTGAACATTTTCTGGCTTTTAATATTTCATTTTCGGTCTTTCGTTCTCATTTTTGGGATAGTAAATACAATTTGAACTCGGGAACGTTCCCCTTTCTAATCTCAATTCATAAAACAGGTTCCTACAAACGCTATAGTCTTGGATACTTTCCTAGCAGACGGCGAAATAATCTACATTCAACCCCGCTCTTAGCTGATTGGTTTCCGGTACAAACAAAGCAGCAAAGGAAGAATTAGCAGCCAAAGTATAATCTGCAATAATCTAAGCACATGAAAACAACAAAAACTCCAATCTGTTTTAGATGTAGAAAAATAAAAATCTAAAACTTGAAATATTTTTTTATAGAGATTTGCCTAGATTTTCAAAAGTTTTTACTATCAGGCTGTCCTTGTCACCATACATGAATTCAACCCTTTGCACTCCCTTGATACCGTGAAATACTGCATATTCAGATACAAATTGTTCACAACCTTGTCTAATTTCCTGAAATGAGGACCCGGTTCCAACAAACTCTAAATAAATATCACTTCTTCTCGTTACTGCTACTTTAACCTTTACAGTTAGAGTTATTTCAAATGCCATATTTTTTATCCTGAGAGAAGAGATTAGAGGCGAAAGTATTTGTTTGTTTGTTTGTTTATATTAGAACCTACTAGGAAGGGTTGGTATATAACCTTGTCTTGATGAATTCTTTCCAGTCCATACTTTGTTTTGGTAGTGCTTCACCCAACTTGATTTTCGAAAGCGGTTGATCGATATATGACGGTAGAGCCACAATTTTTGATATCTTTTAATTAGGAAACGGATGGAATGCTCCAGGCTTTGTTTACAAGGTCAACATATTCACAAGGATTCTGTTCGGTATCTCTAACAATTTTTTTGTTTTTACTTTTTATCCATTTGGTTCTTCACGATTCCCCCCAATTGCTGCTCCTACGGCGGATAATCTACCTATGATTGCGTTTGTTGTTTGACCTGCTATTTGTTCTATTTGTTCTGTTGTTGCGATAATGTTGTCTGTTGGGGTTGGTTTTAACAGTGATGGGTAGTAAAGTTCTTATTATTAAAACACCGCCCAAACTTTCAACTAAATCAATTGAGAAATCGATGGGCATCTAGATATAGCAATATTAGACCTTACGTCTCTAAATACGCAGTAAATCTTCAAATAGATATTCGGTTTGCTGAGGAATGAAAAATATATTACATTGACATTATGAGTTAGACCGCCACTACGTAACTAGTCATAATATCATATATATAATTAGTAACACCTTTACCTCAAAAGTAATAACAAACACTTTGTTTCTTCGTTTCAATTTCCATTTTGAGCTAACATTTGAACCTTCTCATGTAGACTTTAAAATATTTCTTTAACCCTTATGAAACAAGATTTCAGATTAGCAATACAATTTTTGTCCATGTATGGCTAATTTTTCGAAACTTTCACAGGTCAAAGGGTTGATCACTTCGCAAATTCATTGCAGTCACGATTTCACTTTGTTCCTTGAGAGACTAATAAGAGATGGATTAATTACATCGTCTCCAAAACTACATTAGTTGCTAGAGAAGAATTCTTAGCCTTCCTAACCTTGGAAGTGACTAAATGTCTAAAAACTAATAGAGATTAATTAGATCATTTCTTTCTCTACTCTAATATGTCTGGCTAGAGTAACCTTTAGTTCAATCAACTCTGGAGTAGTAAACATAGATAGTAAAACATGATTGTCCATTGGTTCTTTATTGATCTGAATCTCCTTAGCTATCCTATTGTTTCTACCGGATCCTTCTCTCTTTATAATGGACAACTGAATCCCAAGTTGTGCAAAATTGAAACTTCCGAAAGGTAGTTTTGAAGTAAGGTATTTACAATCTTCAGCTAATCTAATCCTTGACTCCCTTTCAGATATCATATTAAAAGTCATTATATCCTTAAGTATAATTTGGTTTGAAATGTTTCTTTAATAGTAATTTTAAATGAATTTTTTAAGGTACAAAGACATTCCTCAATTATAGCCCATATGCCCACTAACTGACAATTTAATAGGGGAGAAATTGTTAAGTCATGAGATACAAGGTTTTGGTCTTGTTTTTAATACGTTTTTTATAGTAGGTATTATCTACTTCTCAAGCATATCAGAATTATGTCGTTTTTTTATTTCTGCGAATCTCTCAAACGATTAGTATAGATGCCTCATCTCCAAAACTTTTGTAAGGTAATTTGGAGATTGTATCTAGTTTGCAGTTATTTTGTATTCCAAAAATTTGCAAAACCTCTATCATTTAGTAACCATATGTCATGATGTACTTTTAAACAAATTTCGACTTTACAATTTTGTCCCTTGGAAAAAGATATGGACTCTATTGTCCATGTAGATTAAGACCAGTATTCTCACTGGAGGACAGATCCCCAGAATTACAAGAATCTATGATAGTAGCATTTGGTGGGGCATAACAATATGAACCTTGCATAGAGCTTTGGGAACTAGTTATAGATCGATCTTCACCACTATCACTGCTACTAACATCGAATTCCACATAGGCATACGATATGTTAGTAGAAATAATGGATATTGAGATCGCTATAAAGATGACTAGTATGGATATGCTAATTTGTTTCTTTATGTGAATTATTCTCATTAATGATATTATTCCTGTATCCTATATCGAGATTATGTTACATTAAACTGAATTTGTCTTACATTAATTTGGTACCGAAAGCAGGCAGATAATTAATGTAGTTTTATCTATTTGCAAATTCAGCATCAATGTCATATACAAAACATATATTTATGAATATTGTCTTAGGCCCTTTTGTCATGATTTAGGAAAAGGCATAAATCCACGCACTTTGGTAATATTTTTCATTCACTCGTGAGATCTAACAGATATATAATCTTCTAGGAAGCAGCATAGAAGACCGGCTTAGAAATATTGTTTTTTGCCATAAAAGAACCACGACACCCGATCATATTGAAAATTGAGTATGATTAATGAAATATACACTCCATTCAACTCCCTGCCCGTCATTTTCAATCCTGAAGACAGAACTTAAGATGAAATTTAACTATTTTTGTATCTATTCAACAACAGTTCCATTAATTGCTGTAGTGGGGTTCGCAGAAGAGTCACTAATTAAAACAGAATCGGTATTCGATTGATTTAGAGAAGCATCAGCAATTGGCTGACCGTATGTGTCAGTTTGTATTGAATAATTATCTAATGATGACAGTAGCAATAGTACAAGTATTAAAGTAGGAATCATAGTCAAAGAACAAAAAGTCTTTAATTTCATATTATTGATGCCACTTTATCCTTTAAAAATTTATTGTGGGAATTCAGTCTCTAACCTCAAAATTAAGAGTTCTTAAATAATTAGAGATCAAATAGGTAGAATGTGGACTAATGAAATTACAAATCTAATCAACTAAGAATTATCCAAATCGAAGGATTTTATGCGCTACATTTCATACTGGTTGTGATTTCAAAATCAAAATTTGTAATTATCTTTCAATTCCGTTCGAGTTTTGATCTTAAATTAGTTTGTTGGTTAAGCGCTAGGATTTTCCATATTCTTCGAACGAAACCAGTTCGTGCATTGTCAACCTGTTTTTCTTTTTCTTTTTGCCATCGATTTTCTTTTTTGGATATCCAAATCCCACTACGATCACAGGTTTATAATCAATGGGTATAGCGAAATCCTTTCGTATCCGATCTTCTTCTATCCCTGTAAATAGAGCGGAACCGACACCGTAGTTCCAGGCAGCAAGCTGCATATTCTGCACCACTTTGCCAGCATCAATTAGATGAAAGCGAAAATAAGGATTAGTTAGAATAATTATTGCGAAATTAGCCTCGGAAATCCATTTACCGCTAGTGCTATCATTAGATAATTTCATCAGATTGTTTTTATTCTGTATGACTATAAACCTCCAAGGTTGGGTATTTAGAGAACTACCAGTAAGCCTAGCTGATTCTAAAATTTTTAGCCTTATTTCTGATGAGACACTATTTTGATCATTAAATTCTCTAACCTCGAGTTTAGTTACTATACAATCATAAGCATCCATGTTATACCATCTATGATTGATCATATTAATCATTTCAGATAATTCTATAGATGAAATTTTATGAAATATTTACATTCAATTAATGTAAAGAAGAATCGAAGGTCTTCAAATAAGGGTAATTAACCATACGTTATTTTTTATCACATTTCGGTATGATCAAAGTACCAAATTCGATTTACTAAGGAATTTGAAAATCAGCTGATGATAAAACGGCTGTTTGGATCCAAATAATAAATAAATTATCCTTATTAATCAAAAACTATCTAGTTTTTTGTCAAAGAACTTAAAAATTATTTCTGGTTTTGACTAATGCTTACGGAAAAAAGACTTGCTCCAAGCAGTATTGGATTCAAATAATCATTCATTCCTGCTCTACCATCAAGGATTATTCGTTTAAATCAAAAGATGAAGAATGAAATAAATCAATTATGAAACTCGACATGAAAAAGTCCACCTCTAGTGCTGGGCATTGAGTTAAATAGAAAGCCAGAAGTGTATACATAATGATTCAAAACTGAATCAAGCGACGACTGGACTGGACTGTACTTGACTCTATTGGCTCTGTAGATAATGAGGATTTACCCATTCAATAAAGCTGGCATAGTTTAAGGAGCGAGCATCCTCAAGATAATTGGAAAGGATCTTGATAAAATTAAATCCATTGATGAGATCGAAACTCAACACAAGGTCGTGCAATTTACAGTCTACAACACTACGTGCATATTGTAGTGGTGATAATTTTCCAGAATATTCACAGTAGTTATATAGTCTGCCACCTCCAATCATCCTTTTCACATTCATTTTCATTGCAATATCCTTTCTCCCTTGATACAATTTGTGACCTATTCCTCTATGTCTAACTCGAGGATGAGTGGATATATCGGCCCCATAAAGAGTATCACCAGTTGGGAAATGGGTCGTAAGCATTCCACCCCCCGTAATACTCTTCCAAGTGTGGTCTACGTAGATAGGATTTAACTGAACAATTAGACTGGTAGCCGATCCCACAATCTTATTTTCAAGCTCAGCAACAATCTGACCCTCTGGGAATATATTCAGATGGCTCCTTAATTCATCAGGATGCCAAATATTACCCATCTTTGCTAGATCAGCAAAAGATTCTTCCTGCAACTTTACGATTTCCGGAATATCATCTAACGTGGTGGGCCTAATTAAAACTGAATCCGAATCAAGTACATAAAATGAACTCATTTTTGCTTTATAGAACTACACTAAAGATTTAAATTTTTTTTATGCTTGGAGGGTTATTGGATTGGTGACGCACTAACTATGAATTTCGCACCAGTCAGCACGAAATGGATATTAGATTATTAAATTCTGAGAGCTTTTGGTATTTGAGAAATAACAAGTAGAAAGTGCATCAGCACCTAATTTCGGTATTCCTATAGAATCAAATTCAAATTCAAATTCAAATTCAAATTCACTAAAAAGCTGGAAACTCGGTAACTTAGAAACTTTCTTTCATGCTTGAATGAATAGAATGTTATTTCACAACAATTAGAATTACAGTAATTGCCTAGCTAAAAGCCTAAAAGTACCATGCCAAATAACCTAGTTATCCCACCTTCCAATTGGATTACTCAAAATATGTTGTAACGAATTCAGCAGCGACGTAAATTTTTAATCATTTGAATAATTGCACCTCTAATGATCTCCCAATAATATCGTATAATATTAGAGTGGCTTAGGGTAACCTTGTGATATTATTAGTTTAGACTTTTGTAAAGAACTCACTTAATTCGACTATCAAGTCCTAACGAATAGAATGTAGATGAAAAAATAAGGCTATTTCAAAGGAAAACCAATTTATTATGCTAATTAATATTCACCAAATAATTACCTTTTCACATAAATGCGATATAAATTAGATTGAAAAAATTAATCGATATCATTTAGAAGTAGGATGTGGAAGCTCAATAAAAATAGAGAAACGCCTTTTTCCAAAATCTAATTAACCCAACTATTCTTGATTTAATTATAAAAGTAGTACGGATTCTTTTAAGAGCCTGGATAATAAAATTACGATAAAAACAAGCATTAATAAGTTCAGAGTAAATTACTTATGTAGGCTAGGAATAATTATTGAATGAGAGAGACTTTCAGGTAAATCCGTTTGTTGAAAGGTTTAATGAATATATTAATAAAATTAATGAATCCTTATCGAGAGAAATAGAGTCTTATTCCTGGTCAGAATTTTATCTGCCACTTAAATATGCATGCCAGGGTGGTAAACGAATTAGACCTTTGATTTTAAATCTAGCAGCCGAAACTATTAAGAATGACAATATTAGCTCCCTAAACTCAAAATCTAGGGAAAATATATTTGCTGTTTCTTCAGCAATCGAATTACTACACACAGAATCAGTTATACATGATGATATTATTGATTCTGACAATATTAGGAGAGGCCTACCTTCTTTCCATGTAAAATATGGATATAATGCAAGTATTCTCACAGCGGATTTCATTTTAGGTATCATATTAAATATAAGTGCCAAAACTAATAACAATCGCGTTACTCAAGAGCTATCTACAGCATCAATTAAAATGAGCGAAGGTGAAATGCTTGAGTTACGACTAGTTAAGAACCATAAGATATCTCAAGAGGAATATATCACTGTTATCGAAAATAAAACGGCATCATTGTTTGAGGCTTCAGCTAAAATCGGTGCAATTTTGGCAAATGGGAACGAAGATCAAATCAATGCTCTTGCAAATTTCGGACGCCTTCTAGGCATTGCTTATCAGATCCATGATGATTTGATTGATTATAACAATGAAGAAAGATTATTTAATATACTTGTCAAACAAAATGACGAGGACAATATATTTATCGAAATAATGGAGAACACATATCTTAATTATTCACACCTTGCCAAGAAAGAACTCGACGGCATAGAAAGTAATCATCATTCCAAAAAAATACTTCAGGATTTGACCAATCTTGGTTCATTTTCTTAACAAGCCTACTAACACTTTAGACTTAGTAACATGATTATTCGGTTATTAAAAACTCACCAAAGTAAATAACAAGAGTCAGTTTTTATGTATTTATCGAAAAGCAGTTTGCTTATATTTCAATACTAATTAATAGTTGCGTTAGTAATCAAGCCCGCCCGAATTCACTTAAACTCGATTAGAATATTCGACCGGAACACTAACAATTATTCAAGAATTCTAGGTAATTAATCATAATATAATGAGTTTAGATCTAAATAGTATCGAATCTCTTTAGATTGTTACATGAAAATGAAAATTCTTCACTTTTGAAGATGGAACTTATTTTATTTTAAAACTTTTCTTGCAAAACCTAGGTATGTCGTATGACCTATCATTCTCATCGATGGACGTGTTTTCCCTTCTCTGGCTTCTATTTTTCGGAGAAATGTCTCTACACAGTCCGAATCGATAAAACCACCGTGAAAGAAATGAGTTGCCAAGTTTTCCAATTGATTCATTGTGGGACATATACAAACCACTGAGGCACCGCTCTTCATTGAAGGATAAACAACATCCAAGTAATTCCAAGGATCACCAAGATCGATTATGACCAAATCTACATCCCGGATTTGATCTATTTTTGTGGGGTCATATATTGCCTGAGTTACGTAAGGTTCCATACCGGATTTTTCCAGATTCTTCTTTGCTATGGACATAAAATCCTCATTAACATCAAATGTATAAATGTGACCTTCAGGCATAACAATACTTGCAAGAAATGTAGATAGTGCAGCACTCCCAGTGCCAATTTCTAATACTTTAGAGCCATTTCTCAGTCCTGTCCTTGCAGCAATATATCCGTAGTCCTTTGGATATACTATTTGTGTGGTTCTCTGAGACTTCATTACGAAATCATATGTATTCGGGGGCAAAAGATAAATTTTTTTATCTTTATTCGTCATGATGTGCGAACCATATTCCAAACCAATCGTAGAACCTGCGTCAATAATTCCAAGGTGAGTATGTAATTTCTTTTCATTTTCAATCCGTATGAGCCATTTCTTATCACTGTTAAAAAAAAATAAGACAAAAGAGCCGTCTGATATTATCAAGGATTTCTTTTGTTTATGTAGGGTTAAATATATATTATTTTAAGACTGCACCAAAGGTTAATCTAATCATTTCCTTCTAATAACATTAATGAAAATTGTTGTCGCTATTTACAACTCGAATTATTTGGTAGGAAATGTATCATGCTTAACCCTTTCTGTTTTAGTCATTTGTAATGTATGGGTTATTCTGGTAAATGATGAATCGGTGTTTGGCTTAAAATTAGTACAATCACAATTGACTCAAGATCAAAACAAATTCCATCACATAATCGGTATAGCTCAAAATGATTTGAATATGACATTAGATAACATTTTTGTACAGACAATTATTTCAGGCGAAAATAATACCATATTAGGTAATTATAGCAATCAAGTTGCCGTACATCCTTTATACCCATCGGAAAAAACTCCGTTTGATGTTCTCATATATGATAAGAATCATAACAATCTAATCAAGAATTATACAATCGGTTTTTCATATGAAGAGACAAACACCAACGGAAGGGACCTTGAAATACATTCTACAAGTTCCAGACTAGATGCAACTGGGTTTTACTATATAAGTGGTAGAATTACCAATAACATGAATACTATAGCGAATAGCACAACTATAATTGCAGCCCTAAATGACAGAAATAATGATCTAATTGGTATATGGAAAGCCCAAGCAGAACCATACAATATACCTCCATTGTCAACAGCTTCATTCACAGTTCCAGTAACATCTCGCTCGCAAGGATTTAATATCTACAATTATACACTATATTCAAATAATTCTTGATATTGTTTACTATAACGAGATACAATAACGTATATGGTAACAGAATAAAACAGAATAAAAGAGATTATTCTGTTTGAGGTTGCTTTAGTGAAAGCACATATTTTTCTATCTCATTAAATCGTAGCATCGCGTTCTCACTTTGCATTACCGGAGCAAAAGTCTCATCATGTTTAATTTTTTGCAAAACTTGAATAACCTCATCTATTGTGACTCCATGTTTAAGATCATAATCCACCTGTTTGCAACAATTTGCTATTGTTCCATACCTTTTGTGCTGGCGCTTTTCCCATATGCTAGCAGTTTCTGACAGGCCTGTAATAAATTTTTTAATAGTTTTTTCAACATGCTCCAAATGCCATTGCTTCATGGGAAAACTATTTTGGGTCAAAAAAATATCATTATATAGTACATCACACATACATATAAGTGAAACTTGCATTTTTCAGGTTTTGGATATTAACAGATAAAGACCCCTATGATAGATGATATAAACACTAATAAAAGCAAGTGTTTTCCACTTTACCCTCATCCTGTATTACTAATAGAGACCTCAGGTTTCAAGAATTTTTTAGCCATTTCAGATGTGCATGTTGGATTGGAAGACAAAATAAGAAGAAACGGTATATTAATTGACACTAGAAAAAATATAGATGAATTAATAAAGCTACTGAGCAAAATTCATTCAGATACTGGAGTTAAGGAATTAATCATCCTTGGTGATTTGAAATCATCCATAAGAATTATAACTAGAACGGAATGGGATAACGTTCCTTATTTTTTGGAATCATTGTGTAAATTATTCAATATCTATCTTATTCCTGGTAATCATGATGGTAATATTAAACAATTATTACCAGAAAATGTTAATCTAATGCGTTCGCAGGGAATGGAAATCAATAACATACTTTTTACACATGGTCACATCCTACCCCGAATTGGAATGAATGTGGAAAAGATCATCGTAGGACATTTGCATCCGATCATTCAAAAAGAAGGAAGTATTTTAAATGGTAACAAAATCTGGGTAAAAATCAAATTAACTAAAAAGCATTTTTTGGGAAGTAACAACAAAAAAGATACTAGAAACATTGAACTGATTATTATGCCTCATTTCAACAACATTTTAGACTACTATAGTAAGATAAATAGGAACATATCAGGGAAATGTGGAAAATCTAAATTGCCTTTATTAGATAACATGATAAATAAGCTAAACTGGTCAGTAGAAAAAGCTTTTTTGTTTACCATGGATGGATCAATCATTGGTTCGGAAGAAGAATTAACAGGGTTACTTTACTAAGGTCTTGTAAAAAATCATTTTTTTAATAGCTATCCATTGGTCTTATCGTCGGCTCATTATGCTTAGTCCACTCCAAAGTTTTCACGAATGAAACTGTACTTTCTACAGTCGTAAGAACCGGTACTCCCATTTCTACAGCTTTGCGTCGTATTTGATATTCATCATAAAGCATTCCAACATATTTTTCAATAGTGGATGTCGATGGTATGTTTACAATAAAATTAATTTTCCTTTCAGTAAGGAGGGACAGTATATTTGGATGTCTTTCGGGTTCGCTAATTTTGTATACTAATTCCACATTCTTAATACCAGATTTCTTAAAATATTCTGCAGTATGTTCAGTTGCTAATATTTTGAAACCTAACGCAGATATCAGTGAAACGATTGGAAGTAATTTTTCTTTGTTTTTGGTTCCCCCTATTGTAATTAATGCTGATCCTTCAGTAGGTAAAGAATATCCTGCGGCCAGATATGATTTTGAAAGGGCATCATAAAATGAGTTCCCAAAACAGGCAACCTCCCCGGTTGACTGCATTTCTACTCCCAATACAATGTCAGCTCCTTCCAACTGCATAAAAGAAAATTGCGGAACCTTGATTCCAAAGCCAGATTTCTTGAGCCAATGTTCATTATCTATCGCTGGAAAATCATTGCCCAGAATGGATCTTGCAGCCAACTCGATTAGATTCAAATCATAGAACTTTGATACAAAAGGCATTGAACGAGATGCCCTAACATTAGCTTCAATCACATAAACTTCATTATCCTTTACCAAATATTGGATGTTCAGTGGACCCTTTACATTCAATGCTTTACCTATCTTAACGGTATATTCAATTATGGTTTCCATTGTTTCCCGATTTAGTCGCCAAGGTGGAATACACATCATAGCATCGCCTGAGTGGATTCCTGCATTATCAATGTGCTCAATAATCGAACCGATTACAATTTCATTGGTGCCACCAATGGCATCAACTTCAACCTCTGATGCCTCTTCCAAAAATTTGCTTATTACTATTGGATAATCAGGACTTACACTCGAAGCTTCCAAAATGAACTGCTCGAGTTGAGATTCACTCCAAATAACTTTCATCGCCGCACCACTTAAAACATATGACGGTCTTACTAAGACAGGATATCCTTCTGTATTCGCAAATCTTTTAGATTCTTCCAAATTGGTAAACATTTTCCAAGGAGGCTGTTTTATTCCCAACACATCTAATAAATGGCTAAATTTAGAACGATCCTCTGCATTGTCTACGTCTTTACTGGACGTTCCTAGGATTTGGACATCATATTTACTCAATTTAGAAACTAAATTGTTTGCACTTTGTCCACCTACGCAAGCTACTAAACCTTTCGGATTCTCCTTTTCATATATATCTAGAACCCTTTCCAAAGTCAACTCTTCAAAGTATAATCTATCCGGAACATCATAATCTGTGGAAACCGTTTCAGGGTTACAATTTATAATAGATATATTATTTACCCCATTCTTTCTTAAACCAAATACCATGTTGACTGTCGCCCAGTCAAATTCAACGCTACTCCCAATCCTGTATGGACCAGCTCCAAGGACAATTATAGACCGGTCTTCTTTAGCATTACCAAATGACAAATCATCGGAGTCTCCGTTGTATGTGAGGTACAAATAATTTGTTTTTGCAGGCCATTCAGCAGCCAAGGTATCAATTTGCTTTACTACTGGCGTTATTCCGAATTTTTTTCTAAACTCCCTAACTTGATCTTCTTGAAGATTCAAACATCTACCGACTTGTTTATCAGAAAATCCCAGTTTTTTGGATTCTTCAATTAAATGTAAATCAAATTTTGAATTTTTCAATTCATTCTCTTTGTCAATTACATTCTTGATTTTAATGAGAAACCAAGGATCAATAGATGAGAGTTTGTTTATCCGATCAATACTAATTCCAACCTTTATTGCTCTTACAACATTGAAAATTATTTCATCGTCTGGGTGAATTAATGAATATTCTATTTTTTCTATGATAGAGGCATCATGGTTAGCCTTTGAGTTTTCAATCTGTCTAGTCATGGAGGTATATTCACCTTCATCTCCATCGTTTGCGACCAACCCGTCCTTGCCGATTTCACACATCCTGATGGCTTTCTGTATAACTTCTTCAAAATTTTTCCCAATAGCCATTACTTCGCCAACAGATTTCATAGCACTTCCCAATTTTCTTTTTACTAGCTCGAACTTCCTAAAATCCCATCGTGGCATTTTTACTACCATATAGTCCAACGCAGGTTCGAAACATGCTGACGTCACTTTTGTGATTGTGTTGACGAGCTCAGGTAACGTATATCCCAAACCTATTTTTGCTGCCATATATGCCAAAGGATAACCAGTGGCTTTGCTAGCAAGTGCCGATGATCGTGATAGGCGGGCATTTATTTCAATCGCACAATATTCATCTGAAGAAGGATTCAATCCGAATTGGATGTTACATTCCCCGTTAATTTTACAATATGTCGTAGCTCTTAAGGCGGCGTCACGCAGCATATGATATTCGCGATTATTCAGTGTTTGTGATGGGGCTACAACAATATTGTCTCCTGTATGAACTTTCATCCCCAATACATTTTCCATATTACATATAATCACGTTGTTTCCGACAGAGTCCCTCATTACCTCATATTCAATCTGTTTCCATTCTCCAACGTACTTTTCAATCAGAACTTGGTGAACCATACTCAGCGAAAGTCCACGTTGAACTATTTCCTGCAAATGGTACTCATTATATGCTACACCGCCTCCTCTACCGCCTAAAGTATAGGCAACTCTTATTATCACAGGGAAGCCAATTTCCTTTGATGCCCTCAGGGCTTCCTCATATGAATAAGCAGTAGTACTGTCAAGAACAGGAACGTTACTTTTTACCATTGCATCCTTAAATTCCTGTCTATCTTCAGTTAACTTAATACCTTCAACTGAAGTATTTAGAACGCGCACATCATATTTTCGAAGAACTTCACTTTCATATAGGTCGACCCCGCAGTTCAATGCAGTTTGACCACCAAAGCTTAGCATTATGGAATCAGGTCTTTCTATTTCAATAACCCGTTCAACAAAATGTCTATTTATTGGTAACAAATACACTTTGTCTGCAAATTTACTGTCTGTTTGAATAGTTGCGATATTTGGATTAATTAAGACACTAGATATACCTTCCTCTTTCAAGGCCTTTAAGCATTGAGAACCAGAGTAGTCGAAATGGCGGCCAGATATTTGATCTAGCTTTCGCCCGCTTCTCCGATTTTTATTGCTCCGCTACCTAATACCAGGACCTTACGTATATTCCTGTTTCGAGGCATTCCTTTTCATCACAAATGACATTTTGACTAAAACTATGAACATTAGGAATTAAATTTATATCTTTTCTATGGTGCCACGATTCCGTATGTCTTTACTAGATCCTTAAACTTATCAAAGACATACAAGCAGTCGTCAGGGCCTGGTGAGGCTTCAGGATGAAACTGCACAGCTATAACTGGCTTCTCCGTGTGTTTTATGCCTTCGACCGTCTGATCATCTGTATTCTTGAACCATATCTCAAAATCAGTCTTGTCCAGGCTGTCTGAGTCGATTCCATATCCATGGTTTTGACTTGTTATTATCGTATGATCGGAAACCAAGTCCAGACAGCTTTTATTTTGACCCCGGTGTCCAAATTTTAACTTATGTGTTTTAGCGCCTCCAGCTAAAGCGAGAATTTGGTTACCTAAACATATCCCTAGGGTAGGGATAGATCTTTCAATTAGCTCAAAAGCGGTTTCTATAGTCTCCCTACAAACAATCGGATCCCCAGGGCCGTTGCTCAAAACCACACCGGTCGGCTTATGCACCATTACCTGATCGATTGAAGAATCCCAAGGCAACCTTATTACCTGGAAACCAATTCTTAAAAGATTTCGAATAATGCTATATTTAGTACCAGTATCAATTAATACGATTTTTGGATATGACTCTTTTCCATAATACGTAGGCTTACTAATTGAAACCTCAGGCATAAAATTATAAGAATTGTAATCAAAACTTTCATCATTCTTGTTTTCAGACTTATCCATTACAATTTTAGCATTCATGACACCATTAGATCTAATCTTTTTTGTTAACTCTCTAGTATCCACGTCACATATCCCTGGAATTTTCTCATCAAATAGCCATTGATCTAGCGTTCTCTCACAGGACCAGTGACTTGAGACATTTGATAAATTATTAACTATCAGACCTCTTGTTTGAATTCTCTCAGATTCAAAATATTTTGGTAAGCCATAATCGTCTAAATCCTTCTGAGATGGAACACCATAATTACCGATAGAAGGATACGTAAAACATAATATTTGCCCTCTATAAGATGGGTCGGTAAGTGTTTCGGTGTAACCGACCATACCAGTATTGAACACTATTTCTCCAGATACACTTGTTGGAAAGCCAAATCCTTTGCCTTCAAAAAAAGAGCCATCATCAAGTACTAACCTTGCTTTATAATCTGTAATTCTGTTTAAAAGAGTCGGAATTTTTTTGTCCCTCACAAACCAAAAATTAAAATCATTTATAAATTTTTGTAAATGATTTTTTAGCAACTAATCCCCTTGCTATAATTATATTCCCTATCTCTCCACTTTATCCTTGCATGTTTTTCTGAGGTCAATATAGACCAAACAAATGATAGAGACACTATAAAACAGCCAATTGGGGTGCCTAAAAAGTAAACTACCTTATGAGTACTGGCTTTTTTCAATTGATAAAAATTTGTCACATATATGCTTAGTATGTTCAGAATTGTAAATAACATCAAAATATTATAAGAGAGATCTTGATCTGCGATGTGCACATAGTATGCAACTGAACAATATATAAGAACAAGGAATGGAAAAGGCATTAAGAAAAATATCCCGATGGTCATTAGGATAGAGTTTAACCGGTCAGTAAAGTATAAAGGAATGATCAATCTTTTCAAAGAATTCCATAGGGTGTTAAAATCACGTGCCCAGTAGGCTTCTAATAAATCTTCACCACGGAACATTTTTAAATTATAACCTTCTTCCTTCAATTTTTTACCTAAAGCTCCGTCTTCAACTATTTCTGATTTAACAATGGCGTGGGTACCAACGCTTTCATAGCATTCTCGAGTTATTATGAAAAAGCTCCCAAACAGATATCCAATACTGACATTAGGATCATTTACTCTAATAGGAGAGTATCTAGAAAACATAAAAACTGATAGCACGGGCAATACCATTTTTACAATCAAATTTGGGTATTTCAAGTTTGGAACTGCGGTCATAACATCCAATTTTTCCTTAATCAGCGTACATAATGAATCCCTAATACTTCTTTTTGAATGAATGGTATCAGCGTCGGTAAAAATAAGATATTTACCTTTTGAATTTTGATATCCGACGTAACATGGCCAGTTTTTTCCAACCCAACCTGAGGGCTTTTCACCTGCTTTTAATATTCTTACTCTTGGGTCTATCCTAAAATTCTCCATCAAATCAAATGTAGAATCGGTTGAGTTATCATCAACAAGCAATAACTCATAGTTTTTAATGTTTTGATCCAGAAGACTTTGAATACATTTTTTAATATACTTTTCTTCGTTTCTAGCAGGTATAATCACACTGATTAATTCCCCCTCTAAATCTAAAGTATCATCCGAATAGATCTTTGGGGATAATTCAAATGATCTTTTCAGCACAGAAAAAAGATAAATCCATATTCCTGATGAGCCTAGTATAATTACGACCAAGAATAAGTTAATTATTACGGAGATTTCCACCATTGAATCAACTTTCAATTTGACATATAAATATAACACAATACTATCGGGTAATTAGTAAACATTTTTAAGTAAAACTTTTTATAAGCTTAGATAATGTTTAGAAAAATTAAGATCGATAAACATACATTTAGTTTATTTTTCCTTGTAATTTCCACATTCTTACTATCCCAAAGTTACAGTGCATCAATTTCATTTGCTCAAACAGAACCAGGCTCAGCTTCTGGAGTAACACAAAGTCCAGCACAATCAATACTCGTTTGCGAGTTTGTGCAATATTGTTCCAATCCGGTGGAATTGAGTACAAATGTTAATGACACAGCAGCTACTCCTACGGTTACACCTGAGACTGAAGCTCAAACACCGGCAGAGACTGAAGCTCAAACACCAGCTGATTCATCAGAGCTTTTGCCAGATGTCACATCAAATATTTCATTGATAATGACCCCAGATTTGCCAGGTAATTTGGCTGTAGATTCTCAAGACTCAGTTAATCAAGATTTATTGGCCGCTAATGAAACCCAACTGGTCTCATCAAACGCTACGGAGGATAGTCAATTAGTAGTCCCTGAAAATGCGACAGTAATTACACCGGACGCTCAGATCCCATTGGAAACCGCATATGAAAACAAGTCAATGACAATTCAAGATAATAATGGTACTACCACTCCCGGTAGTAGTTCATCTAATCAAAGTGAGTTAGCAAATACAGTTCCACTCAATAATGTAACAATGTCTATTGACGGCAGTAATATGTCTCAAAGTGCCCCTGTTGATGAAACCATTGATACAACAGGTGCAAATGAAACCATTGATACAACAGGTGCAAATGAAACCATTGATACAACAGGTGCAAATGAAACCATTGATACAACAGGTGCAAATGAAACCATTGATACAACAGGTGCAAATGAAACCATTGATACAACAGGTGCAAATGAAACCATTGATACAACAGGTGCAAATGAAACCATTGATACAACAGGTGCAAATGAAACCATTGATACAACAGGTGCAAATGAAACCATTGATACAACAGGTGCAAATGAAACCATTGATACAACAGGTGCAAATGAAACCATTGATACAACAGGTGCAAATGAAACCATTGATACAACAGGTGCAAATGAAACCATTGATACAACAGGTGCAAATGAAACCATTGATACAACAGGTGCAAATGAAACCATTGATACAACAGGTGCAAATGAAACCATTGATACAACAGGTGCAAATGTAAATCAACAAGATAACACATCAAATGGAAATCAGGTTCAGCCTAATTCTACCCCGATCTCTGAAAATCAAACCGCTCCACCCTTCTTCTTAGATCCCCTAATTAACCCATTTAAGGAACTTTTTGGAATTAAATAATATTCTATATATTTTTTTGACTCGTTGATACAACATGAGCGAAACGGAGAATAAAGAAACTGAAAATAAGATAACATTTGAGGAATTCAGCAAAGTTGAGCTTAAGGTTGGTAAAATTCTAAGTGCTGAAAATTTGCCAGGATATAAGAAAATATTGAGATTAACCGTCGATTTGGGTGGTGAGGAAAGGGAGATTATGTCTGGATTGGCCAAGCACTACCAGCCAGAAGATATAGTAAACAAAAATGTCATAGTTTGCACCAATCTTGAACCCAGAAAGTTTGGAGATCAGGTTTCAGATGGCATGATACTGGCTGCTTCAAGTGAAAATGGGAAACCAATTCTATTAACAGTCGTTGAGGATACAATTCCTGGCACTCAAATTACATAACACAATCGATATTGGATTTTTTGACTCGAAATAAATATTTTCCACTAATTTGCTATTTCCAAGATAGTAAATTCAGTTTCCCAGATGCTAAGTGTATTTCTATTCTTAATCCCCGTTTTGTATCTGTATTCACATAGTCGAATTGATCCATGAATCCCTAGAAAGTATTATGAGTTAGTCATGTCAAAGCCCAGTAGATCACCATTATATTCAATTAACTGAACAAATATCAAAAAATTGTCTCCAACATGAATTCAGTTTGCTATAAGATTATAATCCGTAGAAATAATTAATGATTGGTGGATAATCATCTCATTAACATCGATGATTCTTCTGATAAATCATTACCAACCGAAAGAATACTGCTCACAAAACACTTGTTTTTACCCTCTGGAAATTTCATGTGGGAAATACAAAGCAGAAAAAACAATTCAAGTTACTATCTGGACCATGCACTAACATTTTGCTCCTGTAAGGGGTTTTATTATAACTACAATAGGAGAAAATGCTATCACCTATCTGACGTAGTTAATTACATTGAAAAATCAAATTATACAATCTCCATTTATGAAGACGAACATTATTATCAATTAGTTAAAAGAATCATTCTTCATATTATTTCTAAATCGTAAGCAATGATATCTTAATTTCAAATATATATTAGATAAGAATTCTATCGATCATGCATGAGTACGAGAATGTACTAATCGTAGGCTCAGGTGGTAGAGAACATGCTTTGGGTTGGAAGATTTCTCAAAATAAAAATGTAAAAAAAGTAATATATGCAAATGGCAATGGTGGGACTCCTCAGAATATTCAGATATTACCTACTGAAATAAACAAATTAGCAAAATATGCAAAAGAAAATGAATTATTTACGGTTGTTGGTCCAGAAATACCATTAGCTTTGGGCATAGTCGACACGTTTAATTCTTACGATTTACCCATTTTTGGCCCCACAAAAAGCGCCGCCAGACTTGAAACCAGTAAAGAATTTTCAAAGCAGTTCATGAGTAAGCATTCTATTCCAACTAGCGAATTCAAAGTATTTACTGATGCTGAAAAAGCTGTAGATTACATCGAGAGAATCAATTTTGGCGCTGTTATAAAAGCTGATGGACTGGCAGCAGGTAAAGGAGTTTTTGTGAGTGACAACAAAACGGAAGCCTTGGATGCAATCGATCAGTTGTTGAACAAGAAAATATTTGGTCCGGCATCCGAAAAAATCATTGTGGAGAAGAAAATCATAGGAGAAGAAGTTTCCCTTATGGCCATCTGTGACGGGGAATCTTTCATGATTATGGATACCTGCAGAGATCATAAGAGAGTTTTTGACGACGATCGAGGCCCAAATACGGGAGGTATGGGTAGTTACTCACCTGTTCCTGAAATAAGCGAAAACGACTTAAGTTATATTTCAGATAAGGTGTTCAAGCCTGTTATTGATGGAATGCAAGCGGAGGGAAATCCATTCCGTGGTTTTCTTTATGCGGGGATAATGATTGAAAAAAACACCGGCAGACCCTTTGTTTTGGAATTTAACGCAAGGATGGGAGACCCCGAGTGTCAACCTCTAATGATGAGAATGCAATCTGACTTGTTTGAATACATAAAAGCAGCAGAAAATAAATCATTAGATTCAATGCAACCTCTTGTGTGGAAGGATATGTTTTCTACTTGTGTCGTAATGACATCCAAGGGATATCCTGACAAGTACGAAACCGGATACTCAATAAAAGGGGTGAGCAAACCACCTGACAAGTACGAAACCGGATATCCAATAGGAGGTTTGAACAGAATCATCTGACCCCGAAATTATGATATTTCATTCTGGAACAAAACTAAACCAAGCCAATGAACTTGTCACCTCCGGAGGGCGAGTATTGGGCATAACGTCATTGGGTAAGTCAATTAATGAGGCAATGGAGAAATCATATGAAAAAGTGCGAGAAATATCTTGGGGAGATAATCAACAGCATTATAGAACTGATATTGGAAGAAAAGGTTTAGAAGTCGAATAGATGACTTAACCTAAAAGTATCATCCTCTCGTCTGAAATTAGTATATTCATTTTGACATCTTGAGCATTACAAGTTATTTTTTCTAATATTAATTGGAAATCATATCCGAGACCCACTAAAGTTATGTTTTGATGAGCGTTAGAATTAAAGAATTTGTCATAATAGCCTTTACCATATCCAATTCTGTTACCTGTTATGTCAAACACAACACCTGGCGTTATAACAATATCGAGAAAATGATTCATATTTTCACTGGTTGCCTCAGGTTCCATTATGCCATATTTGCCAATCCGAAGCCTTTTCGTTGGTTCGTATTTAAAAAAAATAATTTGATCATTTACGATTGTAGGCAGACATACTGTCTTTGAATTTAAAATAGCTTGAGATATTATTTGGAAGGTTTGGACTTCATTTAAGATAGGATAATACAGGCCAATAACTTTGCTTTCTGAAAAGAATCTTGAACCAAGGAATCTTTGTTGAGCAGACATACTTTTTATAAAACAATCAAAAGATGACAAGTTTTTTCGTACCAGGAGGAATTTCTTTCTTAAGATTTCTTTAGAAGGTACCATCTTTTACTTTGCGTACGCCTTTGAAGCCATGACAGTATTACGCAGAAGCATGCAAATGGTCATTGGGCCAACTCCCCCAGGAACCGGAGTAATGTAGCCGGCCTTTTCTTTTACCTTTTCAAAATCCACATCTCCACAAAGTTTGCCATCTATTCTATTTGTTCCGACATCAATTATTGTTGCACCGTATTTTATCATATCATGTGTTAATACAAAAGATTCCCTATTCCCCACAGCGGTAATAATTATGTCTGCATTTTGGGAGAAAAGGTCAAGATTTTTGGTGTGAGAGTGAGAAATAGTAACGGTTGAATTTTTCCTCAATAACAATGATGCCAGAGGCTTCCCCACCAAATTACTCCGGTTAATAATCAATGCATTTGCCCCATCCAATTGAATTTCATAAAACCGGAATAGTTCCATTACTCCAAGGGGGGTACATGGTATTAGATTCGTTTTATTGTTAAGTAACAAACCTGAATTGACAAATGTTAATCCATCAACATCTTTCTTGGGATCCACCATGTTAATTACCTGATATTGATCCATATGATCCGGTAATGGCAATTGTATCAATATTCCGTGAACAGTAGAATCAAGGTTAAGCTTTTCAATTAATCTAATCAATTCCGTCTGTGAGATATCACCATCAAATCGATAATCGAAAGTTCGGATCCCTATTGAGTTGGCAGCTTTTTGTTTGTTGTTAACATAAACCAATGATGGCGGATCGGATCCAACAAGGATTGTAGCCAGACAGGGTATCAGACCTTTAGTTACTAGCCCAGAAATTTCATTTTTAAGATTATTTTTTATGTGATTTGAAACCGCTAATCCATCTATTATCTTAGCCGTCAATATATCCATCTAAATATGAAATTGATATAATTTTAGTCTTATTATATAGATAAATCAGTACAAGATTAAAAATTGAGATTCAAAATAATAAAGTAAACATAGTATTTGCTTACTTGAGTTTGACCTTTATTTTGGGCGAGTCAGTTACATTTTTCAATTTTGCTACAGCTAGTTCTCCTGCTTTTCGACCTGATAAAAGCATCGAACCAAATGTAGGGCCCATTCGCGGTAACCCGTATGTTTCAGTCACAGACATTCCGGCTGCAATTAATCCAGGAAAGACCTCCCCTGTTGAATGCACAACTCCGTCTTCACCACCTTCTACCCACATTGGATTCATACCTTTCCAATCAACCAAACCTCTTTGCATTAATCGTTTGACTGCCACAGAATCGTGACCGGTAGCGTCTATTACTATCTTACTTTCAAAGGCCACCGGGTCAACACAAGTAATATTTCTAGGCAGTGCGGATACTGGCATCCAGTTTATGACCACCCCACATACCTTTTTATTTTTCAAAACAAGATCATCAAATTTGGTTAATTGTAAAAATCTAACTCCAGAATCGCACGCTGCTGATATTAACTTTGAGCAGGCATCTGGACCCCAAGCGGCATATAAATTATCATTGATTTTCCTATATGGAACTCCTAATTCATCCCAAACTTTTTGGGCTGGGGCTCTCACTGTGACTGGGTTCATCATATATCCACCAACCCAATAGCCGCCCCCAAGATAGTTATTCTGTTCGATTATCAATGTTCTAGCTCCGCTTTTTGCTATTTCTCTTCCAGCTGATAGCCCTGCAGGTCCTGCACCCAAGATTATAACATCAGAATCGCTGTATTCTTGAATAGTTTCAAAAAACATAGAAGCTATGGAACGAGTGATCTCCTTTTCACTCACATCAGCAAATATTTTCTTCTCCATATGACAAGTTCTTTGTCGTAATATTAATACATTTTTCGAATACTGAATATCCCCAGTAAATCCGCTACTCAAAGATTGATCCCACAAAAACTCCTTATGTGGGTAAAGTTAGCCCGGCCCGACTGTGAGAACGGCGATTTATTTTCCCTTGATAAGATTCAAGTAATTCTTGCGAGTAAAAAAGAGTTAATCCGGATCCAAGTTTGTTATCTTATTCCTCTTTTTGTCATATAGCACATAAAAATAAATGACTATACCTATTGATAACAATGTAATAACAGAGATGATTGGAAAGTACTTTGAAAGTGTTTCTGATAAGCTATCCCAGGAATTTCCCAGAAAGTAACCTGAAAAAACCAAAATTAGGCTCCATATAAGAGATCCTAAAAAAGTAAAAGTTACGAATTTTGCGAAAGGCATTCGGGCTATGCCAGCTGGGACACTAATTAATTCTCTGACACCTGGAACCATTCTTCCTAGGAATACGGCATAAACACCATATTTTTCAAACCATTTTTCTGCAGATTCTATCTTTTTCTCACTTACAAAAGCATACTTTCCAATTTTGATTATGGCAATTCTGCCTATTTTGAGAGAGATTAAATAAATGACAATGGCTCCAATGGTCGCGCCAACTGATCCCGATGCAGCCATAAAGAATGTCTCAATATAAGTAAAATTAGAGTTGAATCCTACGAATCCTGCAAGAGGGAATATCAACTCACTCGGAATAGGTGGAAAGATAGTTTCGGCAAATGCGGCTATGAATATTCCTAGATATCCATAAGAGGAAACAAGAGATGTAATAATATTAATGATATCCACCTTGACTCAAAAGAGAGTACAACGCCTAAATTAATTAATTTTTGGTATGTTTGAAAATTTGAAAATAAGATTAATAAAGTAATTACACTATCTATATTTGTTGAGCGATAAGAAATGTGCTCTTTGTGCGATCATCCTTCCCAAGGAATCACAAGTAAGTATTTGCAACGATTGTCTAAAGTGTGCTGATTGCTGTGTGGGTCTTGAAAAGTTGTAGAGTAGGATTAAGTTAGTTCTACAATCTTTAGTGTATCAGTTAATGTGATTATTCCTATTACATTACCTTTCTCACTAACTAATACACATTTAGCAAATCTTACTAATGAAACTAGTGCTTTTGCAGGGGTAGATTCATCTACAAGGGGGGGTGGTGGTTCCATAACTGAGCCAATTTTTACCAAGTGTATGTCTTTATCACTATTTTCTATCATTATTTTGGCCAGATCATCCTCGGTTAATATGCCAACCACTTTCGTTCCATTGAAGACGGGCATTTGACTGATGCTGTGATCACGCATTTTTAAAATCGCTGTACTCAATGATTCCTCGCTTTGAATAGTTATGAGATCTTTATTACATATATCACCAGCTTTGATAGACGCATTACTCTCCATCGAGAGCAAAATTTCAAATATTCTCTTGGCAGTATCATAACTAGGTTTACATCTACCTGACTCGATTTGATTAACCATAGACGTACTGATCCCGCATAAAATCGCTAATTTCTTCTGGGTAACTCCTAATTTTAGTCTGGCTTGTTTGATATAATCAAGTCTAGGTAGCATGCTGAATAGTATATTGCTCTCATCGATTAATAATTCTATAAACTACTAAAGGATTTAGAACTTCTAATAAGCTACTGTTTGTAATCAATGCGACGGCCGGGATTTGAACCCGGGTTACCAGATTGGCAATCTGATGTCCTAGACCAAACTGGACGACCGTCGCATTCGTGACTTTTTATAAAAATCTAGGTTATATTAATTATATGGTGGCTCATATTGTCATCCTGGCCCGACAAACATGAATTAATAAGTTCAGGAGCATATATAAAATCACAAATCGCAAGATCAGTCTTGTGAATCGCAATTAATTGGTTCAAAATCAAATATACTACATTGATTGGTTTGGAATTGGAAAACGTACTATTGCTATAGTTCAATCTCGTGTGTAGGTTCTAATATTTTTTCTGTACCAGTAGGTTTTTTCATAACATTGTACTCTTCAAAAAGTGCATCAAGGGTATCTTTCTTTACAAAAAATTCCTTTTCTATGAATTCAGACTCATGATTGTCATTATATTCTCGAATTAGAACTTTAAAAACTCCTTTCTTTATTTCCCTCACCAAGAAATCGGCATTTTCTCCCTCATAATTAAAGTAGGTCACATATTCAGAAATAGGTACTTCCAATTTCCCCCAAATAAAGTCAAAAATTAACTAATATTAGTGTATCAACTTTCAAATGATAAGGTATATAACCACCTCTTGATCTTAAACTAGATCTAAATCTTTTGGAATCCTTTAAATTTTAAATAGTAAATAGGTCTTGTACTGATATGCATAAAAAATATGCTGAAAAACCGCCAATGGTACTAATTTCGGGATCATGTCTCAACTTCAGAAAAGAAAGAGAATCCATTTTAGAATTAGTGGGTGAATTAGAGTGGGCCTGTCATTATCAATCAAAATTTGAATGCTCTTCCGTTGGAAAGACCATGGGTTGGGATTTTTTTAATTTATATTTTGAAATGGAGTTTATAACAACATTATCTCAAGTACATCCAAAGATGCTTAAAGAAGAGGGAAACATTTTAGAACAACAGTTCGTGTTGTGGCTTGAGAAGCAATTTAAAAGAATGAAAAAGGAGTATCACCTTAAACTTGTTGAAACCCCATATGAAGTTTCAAAAGGGTTTAGAATAGATCCTGAAAGTTATAGAACGGAGGAGACATTATGGGATTTGAGATAATAGATCTTTTTTTGCACTTCCCAAAGATATGATTCAACAATTTTACAAATTGGCAACAGATTGAACTCGATAATAGTTACTCATGAATCTGATGTTGACGGGGTATTTTCTGCGTCAATAGCATTGATGAGATACCCACAGTCCAAATTAGTTTTTTCCTCTTATGGCAAGGATAACTTTTTGCGGATTTCAGATTTAATTTATAAAGAAGTAGTCTCAAGCCAGGGAAAGGGTTTAGTCATTTTCACTGATTTAGGCCTTAACGATGAATCGATCTCCCCTATTTCGGACACATTTAGTTTTCTTATGTCAAATTCATGGTCGGTTCTTTGGATCGATCATCATCCTTGGTCAGAGTGCGCATTGAACCTATTTGACAAGAATAAAGCCCTTCAATTGGTACTTGACAGAGGAGGAAACAAGTGCGCTTCGGAATTGATGTACGAACACCTTCTCTATGGGAATGATAGAGCGAAGCAATTGGCAAGCATAGCCCACACCTCAGATTATCTTCTAAAAGATCAAGATATTCCTCCCTTACCCGAGTTGATAGTTTATTATAGGACTCTTTCAAATTTCTATTCAAAGCTTACTGTACTGGCTAAGAGAATTTCTGACGGGATATTGTGGGATACTGAGATGCAGGCAGATTATAATACATATGTCAACCTTCGGAACGAAGCAAAATCAAGTTCTCTAAAAATGGTTAGAATTCAAAAGTTATCAGGTGGACTCAATTTGGCAGTTGTCCCGGTTTCTTCTTATATACAAACTAGCTTGTTTTCAGAAGAAATATTCCAAAAAACTAAAGCGGACGTGGCATTCTTCTTTAATAAAGAGGCTAAAGTTAGTATTCGAAGAAACAATCCCATAATCGAATGCCACAAGATTGCAGATGAACTCATTGAAGGTGGAGGCCACGAATACGCGGCAGGTGGTAAGATGAAATCTGATCCCGGTCAAATTGATGAAGTTTTAAAAGAGCTTGAAAATGCTACTGAAACATGGTTAAAAAAAAGAAAATAGAATAAAAGAATTATTGAGTTAAAGATACCTCAATATAAACATCTTCTGGGATTTTGAGACGCATTAATTGCCTGATCGATCTGTCATCAGCCCCCAGGTCAATTACACGTCTATGAACCCTTAATTCATATTTATCCCATGTATTAGTCCCTTGTCCACATGGAGACTTGCGTGTAACGACCCGCATCTTTTTTGTCGGTAGTGGGTGGGGTCCCTTAAGACGTATTCCGTTTTTTTCTCCAATATCCTTGATTTCGGTACAGACATTTTCCAATGTCAATAAGTTTGTGCTTGTGAGTTTGATTCTAGCTTCTTGAGGCATCTATCGTCACTTATTTCTTGTTTGGATCGTGTTTTTCAGTAATGTTTTTTACGATTCCTGCTGCGATAGTTGTTCCCATGTCTCTTAACGCAAACCTCCCAATTTCAGGGAATTCTTTAAAAGTCTCTATTGCTAACGGTCTTACGGGCCTAATTTTTACTATTGCAGCATCACCTGTTTTCAAAAACTTTGGTTTTTCTTCTACAATTCCACCTGTTTTAGGATCAATCTTGGCTACAAATTCTGATATTGTAGCTGCAACCTGAGCTGTGTGGGCATGTAATACAGGAGTATATCCGGGTGCCATAGCCGTAGGGTGATGAATTACAATAATTTGTGCTTCAAACTCTTTAGCTACACTGGGTGGGCTATCAATATTCCCAATTATGTCACCTCTATGTATGGCCTTTTTGTCCACACCTCTGAGATTAAATCCAATATTATCTCCAGCTTCGGCATAATCCATCTGTGTATGATGAGTTTCTATAGACTTTATCTCACCAGGCACGCCTGATGGCATTACAATAACCTTCTCGTTTGTTTTCATTTTACCTGTCTCGACTCGTCCAACAGGTACTGTACCGACACCAGTTATAGTATATACATCTTGAACTGGAATACGCAATGGTTTATTGATAGGTTTTTCAGGAGGAGTAAAAGAATCTAATGCCTCTGCTAGTGTTGATCCCTTGTACCAGGCCATATTTTCAGATTTTTTTACAAGATTGTCACCTTTCCAGGCAGAAACAGGAATGAAGCTTACTTTTGATGTGTTATAACCCACCATTTTTAACATTTTCTCAACAATTTCTTTTACTTCATTAAATCGGGCTTCTGCATAATTAACATCATCCATCTTATTTAGGGCAACTACGATTTGACCTACACCTAGTGTCCTAGATAAGAAGGCATGTTCTCTTGCTTGACCACCTGGTTCAGTGGCTGCCTCAGTTTCTCCTGGTTTTACTGAAACAACTAGAATTGATGCATCAGCTTCAGAAGCTCCAGTAATCATATTTTTGATAAAATCTCTATGTCCTGGTGCATCTATTAGCGTATAGAAGAATTTAGGGGTTTCAAATTTTTGAAATGCCAAATCAATGGTGATGCCCCTTTCTCGCTCATCTTTTATGCTGTCCAATACCCAAGCATACTTGAAGGTATCACCCTTCCCAGTTGCTTCTGACTCCTTTGCAAAAGAATCAATAGTTCTTTGATCTATAACACCTAAATCGACCATTAAATGACCAACAGTAGTTGATTTACCATTATCGACATGTCCTGTAACCACCAAATTCATATGTGGTTTTTTACTTGCGCTCATAAAAGATAAAAATCATTCAGGGGTTTATTTGTATTTCGCTATCTTATTTTTAATAACGTTTTGAAATCATATTTGTATGATTATAGAACAGATCAGTGAACAGCTAAAACAATAAAAACCGTCAGGTTTTATCCCGGGATCCATGATGCTGCATTAATCATCCGATTAATAACCAACATGCCGATTTAGTATGGTTCTTGATCATCTTAATAACATACTTTTATGAGTTCAGGAAGCCAATATCGCTCAAAACTAATATGACTAAAAGTTAGTGATTATTTATAGGGTGGCTTTATTTTCTGTTATAAGCATCCTCTAACCGTACTATGTCGGATTCATCAAATTCGCCCATTGAGATTTCCAAAATCGTAGACGAGTATTGCAAATTTTTAACCCTGTGCTTTGAACCCCTGCTTATAAAAATTACGTCGTTTTCATTTAGTATACTTTTATCACCATCGAGTTCCACAGAAATAGAGCCCTTCAGAACTTTCCACCATTCTTCTCTTTTATGATGATACTGCAAGCTGGTTTGAGAATGCGGATTCAAATGTAATAACTTTACAGTGCATTTTTCATTTTCAACAAATTTTTCAAATTTCCCCCAGGGTCGATTCTCCTCATAAACCTCTATCATGTTTCTAGATAGTAATTGATATCGTGTTATTTAAAAATAAACAGCGCTTTTTTTTGGGCTTTGAAATTCGTAGATAATTCCCATTGAAATTATGTTCGCATTAACAACTTATAGATGGCAATGAATCAGAATCTTCTAATAACAATAATAGGACTAGCGGATTGAAATCAAAGAATCATCAAGTGTCCCAAAACATTGGACAAATAGATTATTACTTCTCTTATAGATCCAAGTAGAGAATTCATCGAACGTAAATACTCGCTGGTGCTGGATTGCAATCGGAACATAGCCTCCAAATGTTATAACTTGAATCACGACGAAATCTTCATTTACGATTGCAAGTTCTTGTTCCCCATAATCACTTACCTCATCAAGTAGTGTAGTGTAAAGTATTACGGGCTTGCCTGTTTCAGCAACGGTCTGAGAAAGGTCCATCAACTTCTCTTTGAAATTGTCAATTAGGCAATCTTCAAAGGACATTTGTTTACTTACTTGTAGTCTCCGCACTTTTTTCAAGCAATCTCGTTCATTAAAAGAATTTATCTACATTAAAGATCATTACATTTGACTTTTAACTAATAATCTTTACACATCATTGCCAATTATTTTTCAATTAGTACAAAAAAAACTTGCGTTACAAATATAAAAATCAATGAATCAAGATTACCGCCGCCGCCCACTCGATAACCTCTAGGAGATGGTTTGCTCTCGAAAAGTACTGCTTTGGCTATTTTGATTGCTCCTAGATACTTCAGAAATCGTATAGTACAAAATTCTTTGATAATTTATTTTGTTCACACTTTGCTAAAAAAATGTTTAATATATTAGAATACGATAAGATAGAATAATTTCTATTTTGAAAAGAAGTGATGCACATTATTTAACTTCATATTCTAACAATAGTGCAAGAGTTTGTTATAGTAAGTTTCGCTACAATGAAACTAAAGTATGTAAATTGAAATTTCTCTCCCGTCCAATTCAATCTTTTTAGATCCTTTATCTTCATCGGTTTTCTCTGAAAATTCTATTTTGTTTACACGTACCAAATTCTGCAGGTCTATTTCGAAATCTTGTAATTTCGTAATTTCATCAGAAGAAAAATTGGAAATATACGCTGTATCCAATATTTGGGTAGGAGAATATCCTAATTCTTTTCGAAGTTGCTGAATGTTTCGAGCCAAATCCTTAACTAAACCTTTTATTATTAATTCCTCGTTTCTAGAAGTATTTAACAGGAGAATCACGTTTTCTTTTTCTCCTACCACATAACCTCTAGTTGGGACAAACGCAAAATCCATGTCGGTAATAGTCAAATCTATAGATTTACTTGGCAAATAATCGAAATGATAAAACCCCTCCACTTGGAGCTGTTTGAGGATCTGAATCTTATCTTCACTTTCAAATTTGTCAATTAATAAGCCGATATCACCTTTAACGATCTTGGCAACACTTTTTCTATTTATGGTAATTGATGGTATTATTGGAGCTTTAAAGTTCATTAAACTTGCTATTTTTTCAACAATAGTATTTGCTTTAATCTCTTTAACCTCAATATTTTCAATGTTCATCTGTTCTTTTAACAATTCTTTTATCCCTCCCACATTTAGAAATTCAATCTCATCAACGTAAATCAATGCGGATTCCAGTGGCCACCTCCTTTTCAACTTGTGTCGGTTTCTTAATGAAAATGATAATGATGATATCCCCTTGATCGTATCAAATGCCGTTTCAACTTCTTTATTAGCTATCAGGGCTAATTCTTCACCCTCAGGGAGATTTTCCATCAGAATTGAATCAAACTGCTTAAAACATGATTGGTAAAGGTATTCGGTAAAAAATGGACATATGGGATGAAGTATTATATCAATAGTCAATAGACAGCGAGATAGAATCCTATATACTGTAAATCGTCTATTCTGGTTATCCAGATCATCGCTCCAAAGATCATATCTTATCAGAGGGACATAGGTTTGACTCAATGAATTTATTATAAAGTCTTCAATCGCATGAGAAGCTTCATGAAATCTGCAGTTCCTTAACAGTTGAGAGGATTCGTCGATTAGGCCTTTTAGCTTTGTTAAGATCCAAATATCCTGACTCCTCAGGGAAAGGTCGTTAGCCTTCCAGCCCGACTTTGAGTACCAATCTTCGAATTTGAATCGATCATAGACAGCATTTTGTTGATAATAGATATGCAAGAAAAAAAGTGTGCTTAAAACCTGATGAGGTCTAGAGGACATTTCTTTAATGTCAAAATTCAAAGGCTCTATTGGAGAAGATTTCCAAATAAAGTATAATCTCACCAGGTCCACAGGATTGTCAATTAAGAGGGATTTTGCATCAACGACATTTCCCAAACTCTTGCTCATCTTATTTCCTTTATCATCCAAAACATGACCTGTGAACAAGAATGATTGAAATGGAGCTTGAGGGCTTTTTTTGAAGATAACATTTAACATCAACAAAGTGTATGCCCAACCTCGTGTTTGGTCAATCCCCTCTGTCAAAAATTCAGCTGGAATCAGTGTAACGTATTCTGCATCAGAAAGTGATGAGTACGGGGCACTTCCGCTGTTATGCCATGTATCCAAAACAAATAATTCTCTTTTCATTTTATTTTGACATTTGGGACAATTAATTAAAACTTCATCTATCCAGGGCCTGTGCAATTCAAAGTTTTCTCCATCCGGCAAATATGAGGCTCTCGCAACAATTGATTTTCTGGAAAATAACCCTTCCTTAAAAGAACATTTAGTACATTTCCAAATTGGAAGCGGTGTACCCCATACCCGTTCCCTCGATATGCACCAAGGAACCTTTTCCCTAATGATCTCGAGAAACCTATTTTTTGGTTGCTCGTAAAAATAATTTACTTTTGAGGCAGCGGCAATGGGCTGGTCTCCTAAAATATCAATCATGTAGAAATACTCCTTCCTTGCCAACCAAACTATTTTGTGATGAGAACGCCAACATGTAGGATATTTATGAGTCAGTTTGCTGATCTTTACTACTGAATTTGTCAATTGCATATCATTAACGACAATTGGATCCACATCTCTGACGAATTGATTTTTATATTTGCCAGCATCTTTGGTAAAGAATACCTTATCATCAATGGGTACAAAGATTGGTATTTTTCGTCTAGTTGCAATTTCAAAATCCTCTTCTCCATTTGCCGGTGATAAGTGGACTATTCCGCTACCATTAGTAACATCCACAAAATTTTCTGCGACCACAAAATGGATTTTTCCTTGGGATGCGAGATCATTCAAACCGGGTATGTTTTCTATGATTGGATGAATGTAATACTGGCCTTCTAATTTTATGCCCAAAAAAGTATCAACCACATCATACTTTTCAATCTTAAGGTCGGCCATCAATTCCTTAACTCTATTTTCGGAAACAATCCATTTTTCATTATTGCCTTTAAAATCGACCTTTAAGGTTAGATATCGAGCCTCAGGGTTTACACCCACCAATTCGTCGGTAACTAGAGTAAAAGGCATTGTAGTCCATACGACTAGGAAAGTTTCTGATCCTTTTAGTTTTACCTTATAATAGAATGAAGGATCTTCTACCTGCTCATAACTTTGATTGATTTCAGCATTACTTAACGATGTCTGACAAGAAGGACAATATGCTACAACTCTAAACCATTCCTTCAATATCCCCTCCTCGAATGCCTTGCCAATGTATTTCCATTCTCTTTCAATATATTGATCAGTATAAGTCCAATAACCCTTATCATAATCAAATGACATTCCGATCAAATTATCCACTTGTACCCATTTTTTGTTATATTCAAGAATTAATTTTTTACAAGTTTCGACAATCTTATTGATTCCAACTTTTCGAAGATTATCAGATTTATTACCGGTTAAACCTAGAATCTTTTCTGCTTGAAGTTCGACCGGTAAACCTTGAGAATCCCATCCCGGTTGAAACTCCATCTTCTTTTTTTCTATTGTAGATTTTCTGAACCATAGATCTTTAATTATTCTACCTCTAATATGCCCCAGGTGTGGCTCCCCATTCATAGTAGGTGGCCCCTCGACGTAGCCTATTGTCGTTCTAAAATTTTTAGTATCTCCAAGATATTCCCTAATGGTCCTTTTTATTGTGGGATCATCATAATATGCTCTAACATGATTTTCAAACGTCTTTAGCTCAAATTTATCCCCCAATTTCATATTATATTGAAAATCAAATGTCCATCCATTCTTAAATTTTTGGAACTTGAAGTCTGTTTCAAGTTACAAAAATATAATTCGAAATCAGCAGCAGTTAATGAGGTGGTTTAATGTTGTGATTAAACTCAAATACCCTGTGTGCATGACCTTTGTATATCCTACTGAAACTCAGGAATTATAGAAAATTGTAGAAAAGTTTCTCTCGTATAGGAGCAGATGTATATGGATACCTCCCACAAATAGAATTATATTAAAATTGTAAAAATCAATTGTTATGAATAAGTTTAATCAAATCGGAGCAGGAAAGAATCCACCCAGTGATATTTATGTAGTAGTTGAAATTCCTAAAAATAGTAATATTAAGTATGAATTGGATGAAGAGACTGGGATTCTATTTGTAGACAGAAAACTTCACACCTCCATGGTATATCCATTTAATTATGGATTTGTTCCTCAAACTAAGGAAGAAGACGGGGACCCAATAGATATCCTGATACTGAGTAACGATCAATTTTCTCCACTTTCAGTGATCAAGTCAAAGCCAATTGGTGTCTTAATTATGGAAGACGAAGAGGGGAAGGACTCTAAAATTATAGCCGTACCACATGAAAAAATTGATTTTGATTACTCTAGGTTCAATGAAATAAATCAATTGGATGGTCGAACTTTAGATAAAATAAAGCACTTTTTTGAACACTATAAGGAATTAGAAAAAGGCAAGTTTGTAAAAGTCACAGGTTGGGAGAATAGCAAGGTAGCAGAGCGGATAATTAATGAGGGGATGGAGAGGTTTAAGAAGGAATCATAGGGCTTTAAATTGTTCACTCCAACGCATATAAGCTCTTATCATATCTGAACTCACGCTAGGCTTTCTTACTTTAAACATTTCTTTGAAATCTGCCAAATTCAATTCTCTAGGTAGATCATCTTCAACTAATGGTTCACCTTTTTCAAAAAGTTCATTCACAACCCTTAGTTGTGCAGACTGACAAATGTCTTTGATATCACTAGCACTATAAGCTTCCGAAAGTCTCGCCAATTCGTCTATTTTTAGTAATGGGTCTTTAGTTAATTTTGAAACATACTGTTTGAAAAGGTTGCGTCTGGAAGCCATATCAGGAAGGGTTACATAGATCCTCTTTTGAAACCTCCTCAAAAATCCAGATTCAAGACTCCAAGGTTTATTGGTTGCACCTATTACATAAAGGAATGATTCTTTAGATTTTCCATTAATTCCATCCATTTCGGTCAAAAATTGATTCTTTACTCTGACTTCTCCTCCAACCTCTCCATTCCTGGTCCCTAATAGGGAATCTATTTCATCGATAAATAACAATATTGGGATTTTTTCTTTCTGGTGCAAAGCCCTCGCAAAAGTAAATAGTTTTGAAATATTTTTCTCTGCTTCTCCTAACCATTTGCTCATCATAGAGGCTGCATCAATATTTATGAAATACCCGTGTATCTCGGCGGCTGCAGCGGCGGCAAGTAAGGTTTTTCCGCAACCAGGAGGTCCAAAAAGCAGGATTCCTCTCGGCCAACCCAGCGGGAATAAATCAGCACGTCTAGTTGGGTATACAATAGATTCACGAATAGCTCTTTTGGCATCTTCAAGGCCCACTACCTCTTTCCAACTCACCAAAGGCTTTTCCTTTAGTATCAGGTTTTCTAACTCTGAACTCAACTCTTGTATCTTGTTTGAATCTGGAGATTGTGAGTTCTGCCGTCCATGATGAATATCGTTGTGCAAATTTGTTTTATTAGGAGGAATAACGTGATTATTTCTTGAGTTAATTTTTGGTAATTGATTATCAATCATACCAGTTCTCTTAGATTCAGGTTCAACGGAAGACTGCCTATCATCCTCTAATATGCCGTTTGCCATTTGTATAGATTTTATTCTGTTCTGATAAGCACCCGCCCTCTCTAGATAAACTCTATTTAATTTATATTCCGGATAAATTTGGACTAACTTTATTAATGCTTCACTAGCCCTCTGGTAGGAGTTTATTGCTGATGAATGTGATCCTTGAGAATCGAGTTTGATCGCTTCGGCGGCATATTTGCTTGCAGTATTCTCTAATTCCTGTGGTGCAAGTGTCATAGTATTATGTTCTCAAGTTATATTTCCTATTTGTTTGATAGGATATGAAGTAAATAGTTTTAATCAAAAGAATAAAAAAAAATAAACCTTTTTTGTGTAAATCAAAAGGGAATTGTAGTTGTCTTTTTTTTAATTATTAATATAAATATTTTGACACATGTTCTTACTATCCCTTGTGATACGATACTAATCATGATGTCAACTGATGGAAATGTAAATAACGAAATTCTTGGTGGTCTAGAAGAGTTGGGATTGTCAAAATATGAGGCATCAGCTTATTATAGTCTGCTTGGAAAGGGGATGATATCAGCAACTGAAATAGCATTTCACTCAAATTTGCCTAGAACAAAAATCTACTTTATTCTAAAAAAGCTGGAAAAAAAGAACTTGGTTTTTATAAATTACCAAAAACCATTAATGTTTAGAGCTCTTTCTCCTAAGGATTCTTTTGACAACATATTAAGTAAATACGAGAACAGGATCAAAAGTTTAAAAAAAATAATAGAAATACTTCAACATATTAATGAAAAGGGTTTGAAAAATAAGGGAATTGAGGAGAAAAGATACCTCGTCTTAAATCAATTTTCCACAGACAGTAAGATTATTGAATTGCTAAAAAATACAAATGAATCAATTGACATCTCCCTAAATCATTGGGGTAATGTGATTTTAAACGCCTCAAAAGAAGAAATATTGAAGGCCATATATAGAGGAGTGAAAGTAAGAATCCTATTTGACTTTATGTGCCCAGCTGATTCAATAATTTTGCCTAACGCGATTGAAAAAAAAAGTGCTAAAATTAGTACAAATATGTTTATCTTTGATAATAATAGTATGATAATAATCAATAATGACGGTACAAAATCAGCATATTTTGATTCTCATGAGATTTTTGTTCCCACCTTAGCTAGTCAATTTAACGACACATGGGTGAAGATGGAAACAGAATCTTTGAAAAGCAAAAATATAGAACCTATTAATTTGTAATTGGTCATTTAACTGGATAAATTAGATAATCACCCAATAATATCATATTCCTTCATGATGTATGGTAATTCAGTCAAAAGGTCAGAAGCGAGCATATGAAAGCCGATCTTTTTTGATAGCCTTAATCCTGCTTTCCCGTTAAAAAATAAACCAAGCAAACAGGAATCTACTGATCCATATTTGGTTCTGAATCCAGTAATGAGGCCGGAAAGTATATCCCCTGTCCCTCCAACGGTCATTGATGGGGTTGTTCTTTCGATAACAAAAGTGCTCTCCCCGTCAGATATTATATTCTGATATCCCTTTAAAACAATTATCAAGCCAAATTCTTTTGCTTTTCGATACACCAATTCGACCTGCTCAGATAACTTACCAGTAGGGCTATCACCAAATAGTCTTTTGAATTCTCCAGCATGAGGGGTAACTATAGTTTCATTCTTGCATATACTAGGCAGTATATCTGGAAGCAGAGCCCCAGCATCTATTACTAGATTAGAATCGCCCTCTAATAGCTTTTGTACAAGTAAAATCAATGGTTGTGATTTTGATACATTCAATCCCATTCCAATCGCCGCTGCATCAATTCTTTTCGGTAGGGTGTTTAACAGTCTTCTAACAGACCCAGTAGTTAATTTATCATCTGGAAATGGCAAGATTATCAGATCTGGAGAAAAGATTCGGGAAGAAATTAAGTTGATCTTTGGAATAGCGGTATAGACCAAGTCAGTCCCACTTCTTAAGGCTGCTAGAGAGGATAACAAAGGTGCCCCATGATAGATTCTGCTTCCCCCAACCACCAGAGATATCCCGTTTTCACCTTTTCTTGAAAGGATATTTCGGGGTTTGACAATTTTTCTAATAAGGTTATCGTCAACTAAAGAGTAGTCTTTCATGTTCGATAAATATTAGAGAATCCTCATAATAACTAGTTTTAATGACAATTAAATAGAAATATAGGATTACCTTCTATAATAATTGGACTATTGAATAAAAAGGAAAAGGGTTCAATTAAAGATACCCAAACAGAGAACACAGATCAGAAATTCACTGTTCCCATAGAAATCGATACACATTATCAATTGTACGGCAAGCATATGTGGGAGGTCAACTACTTTGAAAAATGTCCTCGGTGCAATAAACGGATTGACGAATTTGGCTATTGTGCATGTACTGGATTTGCAGAGTAATTAAACTCAAATATCCTCAGCAAAATTGACCGCAATTTTTGTTAAATTAATGAGAAAAGACAGGTTGTTATTTTAATTGATGTATATTGATTGGATAATAATTATATAGCTGTTCGAATAGATATTATGTATGAGTAACGAAGTTATGGGTGCGGTAACCTATGAATGTATGTCGTGTGGCACTAACGTAACAGCAGAAGAGTTGTCATACTTACCAGAAATAAAATGTATTTGCGGGTTCAGGGTATTTAGAAAAGTAAGACAACCGATAATAAAACAACTAAAAGCGATCTAAGTGAAAATTAGATGTCCTGATTGTAAAGAAGCGGCTTTTCTCAGCGATGATTTTTCTTTAGTCAAGTGTGATAAATGCGGTTTTGATAAGACCTATGGAGAGTATGTTAAATACGTTGCATACAAAGATGCAAGATATTCTGACGTATTAAGTGATTACAAGTAAAAGGATGCAAATAAAGCCAGCAGACATCATTTAGAGTGGTGTGAAATTTGTATGGCAATTAGGTCTGAAGTCAAAGAAAAGTATGAGTTAGGCAAATCAGAATACATGTGGGCAAAGAGGAATATGCCTATTCTAAATCGATTAACTCATAAATACGTCTCTAAAAGGTGCTTAGAAAATTTTAACCTTGGTATTTGTCTACATATAACAAAAGAAACATCAGTATTGCTGATGGCCCTAAAAGATGCTGGTGCCGAGGTTAATTTGTGCCCAGCCAATCCACTCTCAATTCAGGAACCTGTCAAATCTTTCTTGATTAAGAATGAAATCAGGATTTTTTCTAAAGAGGATGGGATCCTCCTAGATTTTTACAGTAATATGGAAAGCGTACTAGATACCAAACCTCATATCATTACAGATGACGGTGGGGAGCTTCACAAGAGAGCACTATCTAGAAAGTACAACATTAAGGGTGGAACTGAAGAAACTACTTCCGGAGTAAACAGACTTTTGGCTTGGTGTAAAGAAGGTTTGTTGAAATACCCGATCATCGCCGTTAATCGCTCAAGAGCAAAATCCCTGTTTGATAATAAATATGGAACAGGTCAAAGTACAATAGAAGGGATAGTAAAAACCACCGGGATTTTGTTATCTAGTAAGAGGATCGTAGTTTGCGGCTATGGCTGGGTTGGAAAGGGAGTAGCAAGATGCGCTAATGGTATGGGAGCCAAAGTTACAATTACAGAGGTTAACCCTCTTAGAGCATTGGAGGCATTTTTTGATGGCTTTGAAGTAAAGCTATTGGATGAAGTAATATCAAAGGCAGATATTTTCATAACGTGTACTGGTCAAGTAAATGTTATAGGGCAAGGTCAAATTGAAAAAATTAAGGAAGGTGCGATATTATGCAATGCTGGCCATTTTGACGTAGAAATTGACATAAATTATTTGAATTCATTAGACCAGAATCATTTTTCTCCAAGGATGAATGTAGATTGCTATAGAGTGGGAGAATGTAGAAAAAAAATTTACCTACTAGCAAAAGGAAGGGTTATTAACTTGGTTGGTGCAGAAGGTAACTCACCAGAGGTAATGAGTATTTCCTTCTCTAATCAATTTTTGTCTATTGTTTATCTTTCGCAATTTCATGAGAAGTTAGATAACCAAATCTATAAGACACCAAAAAAAATTGAAAGAAAGATACTATTGACTGCATTGGATTCATTTGGTTTGAAGATAGACAGTTTAACTCCACAACAAAGTCATTATTTCAATACATGATTTTATCAACTGGCATATCTATTTCTTTTAATTTTTAACTTTGACCCAACCGCAACCGCTGTTTAGAAAACGAATTATGTGGCCTACTTCTCAAAATAGTATTACAACATGGACATTTAACCCCCTGCCATTCAAGAAACAATTCACATTCTTTGCATAATTTGTAGCCTTGGCTGTAATAACTAAAAGAGTCGTTTGTTTTATACGCTTTATACTTTTTGCAGATGGATCTACAATACATCTCTAAAAAAATAATTAACCATATTTGTCATTCTGCTACGTATGAAATCTAAATTATTTTTCATATACCCCAATTACATTAATTACTTAAGAACTTAACTGTCTATTTTCAAAGCTAATGGGATTAATTAGTCAATCAACAATAACCGGAACAGTATCTGTGGAGAGGAAAGGCATTTTAAAAATTCATAATTAAACAATAATTTTAAACTTGGCTAATGAATCAAAAATAAATTAGTTCTCAACATAATATCATACTAGTTAATCCTTTCTTTTTTAAGAACTAAACTGTTACCACACTTGTCACAAAAACTTGATCTTAAATCAAATAAAGTCTTACATATACTACAATACTTAATGGTTTTTTTTGTCACAAAATTTTTTTTCCCTGGGGTTAGTATATTTATAGAAAAATATTTTGCAGCATTGGCCAGAGCATAATCGGTAGATAAAATCGGTAAATGTAGCTGTAAACTAAGTGCAATTACCGAATGATCAGCTTTTGACAATTCCATTTGACCTAAATCTACACATTTTTGTCTGACCATTGAATGGAACTTGATGTCTGGTTCTTGAATTATTACCTTTCCTGCAGTTATCAATAAATTTAACCCATCAATCCGTCTCTTGATGTGATTTATTTCCTCCTCAATATTAGGTGTTATATAATAAATATAATCTGAGGTGGTCTGAAATGGTATTCCCCCATAAAAGATATTGGAATCAGTTACAAATTTTTTTCTAGAATCCAAGTTTGTTCATCTGTCGGGTATCATTTTTATTAAATCTGAGAAACACTGCATCGTATCGGTATTTTGAAATTTTTATTGGCTGATTCTCCTGGATTTCCTTTACAAGCTGTCCATCCATAATCAATTTAAGGTCATGATTTGCGCTAATAGTAATTGCCATTAAAGGTAACACAAAGGAAGGTAGCCTATTAACGGATCCTATTGGAGTAATCAGCATACATTCCAAATGTTCTTGAAGTATAGGTCCACCATTGGATAGGGAATGTCCAGTGGATCCAGTAGGAGTTGAAACTATCATTCCATCCATCTTTTGACTATATCCGTCATCGTTGATAGAGAGGTAAAACAAAGGTGTTTTGGTAAGATCTGAACGCATTATGACGTAATCATTCAAAACAGGGGCCATAACCTCATCATCAATCTGTGCGACTATTCTTATTCGTCTATCGAGAAAATAATGTCCTTCTAGGAGTGGGTCCACTATTGAATCAACTGAATCTTTTGAGACCTCTGACAAAATACCACGCGTGCCACCTGCATTAATACAAAGTACTGGTATATCTGGAGGTAACGTTCTAAATGTTTTGATAGTAGTTCCATCACCACCGATTGCAATGGCCAAATCAACCTCAATATCCAATTCCGGGCTATGTAAATCATAATCCTTTTTAAAGTCTATAACACTAATCCCTTGTTCGGCCAACTTTTCTCTTAACAAATAAGAAACTCTTCTAGATTCTTCATTATTTCTTTTGGTAAAAATGGCAATACATCGGATTCGATTACTCAAACAATTAATGATAAGACATGGGGGTATATTTTTTTACTCTTTGTAGTTAAGAAGTCAGATTGGTTTTGGGATTTTTGACTGAATTTTTACTTAAAATTGAAACAAATTGCTAGAATACTATACCTGGAATCATAAACTAAATCCGAACAGAAAAATAATACATTCAACTTTGAAACAGCTAGCTATGGTTGACATTGGTTCATATTTTCAATATTTTGTAGTGCAGAGTTATAGATAATTTTTAGAAGAAATTGGGCGTCAGAGATTATTCTCTGTTGATATGATTGTATTTTTACCAAAATTGGGGCTATGGAACACAATAAATTACATTTATATTACAAAAATAAAGCCTTTAGAAAATAGAAAAACAGGGCCGATAGCTCAGCTTGGTGGAGCGTTCGACTGATAATCGAAAGGCCGAGGGTTCAAATCCCTTTCGGCCCATTGAGAATATAACATAACATCCTTGTGGTTCTATCTATTATGGATAAAAAATTTAACTAAAATGCCATTTAGATTTTCAATATTGTCCTTAATAAAACAAATACGAATCCATGGAGAACGCAGATGTAAAGATTTGATATTGTTGATTAGTCAAATACAACAATCATAGTGAAAAGAAGATCTACCGAATATCGATTAGTAAGTCATTGGAGGCTCGGTATAAAAGAAGAACTTCTTGTGATCCTCAGGCTCCATTAACAACATTCGATGGATATTGATCTTCCCAAAAATTATGGAATCACAAACCGAACATGAACGGGAGAATGATATGGAGACCTATGGATTCATAATCTTTCTCTTTAGACTACAAAAACATAAAGCTATGTCGATATTATTAATGGTTTAAAAAAAAGGAGATCAGTAGAAATAATAGGATTACTTTCTGAAAAGAGGTACCATACCTCGCGAACCATCTTCACTCCTCTGACCGAGATAGAGGTCGGCCAAAGTATAATCATATTACACTGTTCTTAAATCCGTATCCAGAGAAACTTCAAAAGTACGATTTAAAACTTGTCTATCATATAATTTAAAAACTAAAAAAAAGATTATGATGATCTGTGATTAGCAGCTACCCTTTGACCAGCCTACTTTATATCCTTTAGCATAGTCACCTGATCCTGGTGAGTATGATAAGCAATGGTCATGATCATACCATCCATCTTTACAGCCTGTGACCCATGCGTGGGGTTTACTTGTCTGGTCTGAACAATAAGATGTAGCGGCATGTGCATTTTGATTCATTATCAATGGAGTTAGTGCCACTGATGCTAGTGCTAATGCAATTACTAATGAACTTAGTTTAGTATCCATCAGTTTTCTACTATTCGTATGTTTATATAAACATATATCTAATATTCCGGAAAAAGAACATTCATAGACTTTTATTTCCAAATGACGTCAATTACAAATGTAATTATTAATTTATTTGACTGTTCCCCTAGCAATAATTAGTTCCACGGTACCAACCTTAAAGGACGATACGTACCTCTCTTATTCTTGTTAGCAAAGAATATGCGGTTGTTCAATGGTTTTGAACAAGAAATATTATGTGGACAAGCAATTGATTTCAAAATTATCCAATTCAAAAAAAACAAGCAGCGCGCTTTGCATTTTCTAATAACGCTATCTCCTTATTATTCCTAGGTCAATATTTTATTTGACGACATTTCCTAACAACTGTCTTTTGACTAAAATGTTTTAAAATTAGTTTCTCAAAAAATAGCCCAAATTGATTAAGTTAATTCTAGGATTTTATTGACACTATCTGGATTGCAATCAAATAGAAACACAATATAACTAAGTGTCATAATTTTAAAAGTAAGTAGTATATTGATAATCACATTAGTTGAGATCCTTTTGACATGTAAAGAAATGAAATTAAGGATGTTTTCTCAGAGTATATCATCATTCCCATTCCCGAATTCAATATTTTGATTATTATTTGAGTAGGTGCTTCCAGTGAAAATGTATTCTATGAAATCTAATTTTGAATTGTAGAGTGATATCTGAATTAAGCTCCTAATTGGTCTTTGTACATCAAAATAAGAAATAAGATTATGATTTGAGCTATCATTTATCCTCAATAATGGCTCGACTATCTGAATCAAATACACTTAGCGTCTTATTGGAGTGATATATACTGATATGAGCTGATTCTAATACGAGGATCTAATTGCCAATTTTAGTCCAAGTGATTAAGCTTATCTATATATTTTCAATGTTATTATGGTTTATGATTTGCACAATTCGGAATAATAGATAGTTATTCAGCTGGTCAATCATTTCTGCTATGAATATTTAAATAATAAATTCGTGTCAATACGGCAATTCCAAGCATTAGATAACCGATATTGAAGAAAAGATCAAATAAATGGTTATCTTGGCTAAACCCAAATAAATCATCAAATCCAAAAATTACATTTGCTAGGAGAAAGAAAAACCCGCACGCTGAAAAGAGTAACCAGGAGAGATATCCCTTATTCAATGAAATCTCCTTTTCTCTAAAGTAGTATAATACACCGCTTATGATAATAAACAAATCAAATATGGGGTATGCAAAAACAAGCATCAAGTCAATAAAATTCCCACTAAGGGAATACACATCAAAAATGAAAACAGAAATATATAATACATAAAAAGAAATAAGGAAAAAGGTGACTAGTAAGCTAATAAAGATACTTAGCTCAATTTTGTAGGTTTTATTTAGTCTCCACAATAACAATACAAAAAAAATATACCCTGTAAGATAAAAGATATCGGCTATAGAAGGGTAAGGATCGGTATTTAGAACTCCACTATAGTATCCAAAGATTGCTTCCGCTAAAAACCAACATACAAATGATAACAACAGAAACAATTGCACACTATCCATTTGGAGTATTGATTTTCCGGTTCTAAGAATCAGGAAGAAAATCAAATAAACAACAGTTCCACAAGATATTACATTTGGAATATTATAATAACCAAGATAAGATTCTTCGAAATAAAATAAAAAGGAAATTGCCCCTAAGGTAACAATTACCAAAATTAGAGAATTCAAAGATAAACTAAAGATGAAATGGAAAGTCAGAAATCAGATAAAGACTAAGTTACATATTACTTTTTATCAGACAGTAATAATCGAATAAATGTGCGTATAGAAATCTATTTAATATTTCTAGTGTTATCTCGATTTGAGTTATCACGAAAGTAGCAACTAATATTTTGATTTTAATCATTCCATTAATCATAGGTTCAATAGTTATTACATCCATCCTTTCACTCCAAAATATTTCAGGAGTTCGAGCAAAGTTTTATGATATTTATGAATTGTCTGGTATCCAGCTAATGAACGAGCTCTCTGTTGAGGTAAATGAAATTGCAAGAGATCTTAGGAGTTTGTCAACCCACCCTATATTAGCTAATTCTACTACTCCCATAAACGACCAAATTAGATTACTTCAAAGATACATTAATTTTAGTAACTCAGAATATCTAGCTGTATCTGTTTATGATAGAAATGGCACAGCTATCATTGATACATCAAACGGATCTCCTGATGGAAATGCTTTGCAAGAAGAATTTTTCAGGCAAGCATTAACAGGAGGAACTTATTTTGATAAGAATCCGAATGAAATCGCATTCAATCAATCAGGATTTCATTTTTCGGCTCCCATCTATGATTCTAATAAAGTTATAAAAAGTATAATGGATCTTGAGGTTTCAATAAGTTTTATAGACAAGGTGTTCAATAACACACTCTTTTACAAAGATATTGAAAATAGTTTGCTGAACTTTACCACCAGACTAATTCATAGTGACGGCTCAACGATATACACAGCAAGCCAGCAAAATGAGTCCCATGATATGAATGGTAAACAGAATTTGAACTTCCCTCTTCTAGGAACTCCAATCACAGAATATGAAAAAAGAAAATCTCAGGATTCTATTCTGATTGAGGTTCCTGAAACTGAAAGTGCGAATGGTTATCGATCTGATGGGAATTGGACACTCTTACTTGAGGGAAATTTATCTTCAGTTATGAGTGATTATAACAAAACAGTAAACGGTTTCTTGATTTCTTCAACGTTGATTTTATTAGTCGCAATAGTAGTTACTGTCATTGCTGTAAAGAAAATTACATCTCCAATTACTCACTTGAAGAACTCAGCGTTAGAATTAAGTAAAGGCAATTTTGGCAAGGAAATAATGGTTGAAGGATCAAATGAGGTAAAAGATCTTTCTATCAGCCTTGAGGCAATGAGAAGAAATATCGAGAATTCTAAAAAGAATTTGATTCGTAAGGTTAGAGAAAGGACAAAGGACCTTGAACGGGCGAATGAAGAGTTGAGAACCAAAGAGTTCCAAGTTAATTCAATTAATAATGAATTGAGGGTATCAAATAGAGTCCAGGAAGAATTTCTTTCAACGTTAAGTCACGAACTAAAGACTCACATGGCCCCCATGAAGCTGAATATCGAAATGATGCATAAAGGAAATAAATCAGAAAATCTAAACGAATTTCAAAGGAAGACACTCACCATTATGCATAGGAATATCTCGAAGATAGAGACCATCATAGATGACATTTTTACTTTGTATAGGTTAGAATTGAATAATTTATCCATCAACAAGGAGATGACCAATATTATAGAATTAGTAGAGAAAAACATGTTAGGACTATCCCCCCTAATGAAGGCCAAAAATATCAGCTTTATTTCAATAGTTAATGTCAGTGGAAGTGTATTATGCGACCCAGTAAGAATTAGCCAAGTTTTGTTCAACTTGGTAAATAATGCAGTTGAGCACGTCCCTGAGCAAGGTGGGAAAATCACCATTCGAGTCGATGAAGATCTAACTTATAGTAAAATGAGATTTAATGATATTGTCAATAAAGAACACAAATCAGTCATATTTACCGTTGAAGATAATGGAATTGCGATACAACCAGAAAATATGGAATTACTATTTAAGAAATTTTACCAAATAGATGCGGGCCTTGCGAGAAATTTTGGTGGAATCGGATTAGGATTAGCAATATGTAAAGGTATAATAGATTCTCACGGAGGCAAAATTTGGATCGATTCTTCATATCGGAATGGCGTCTCTTTCAAGTTTTCCCTTGATTCATTATGACACCGAGAAAGTGTTAAAATGAATAATATGAAATATTCCATGTTGACCATGAAGTAGTGACAATTAATGACAATGAAAGTACAACATGGACTGTGAATGATTTTTTTAGAGTTGGAATATATTAGATATAAAACAGTGAATCAAGGTTTGTATGGCATTTTAAAAATTAAAATAAAAAATTTGACTTTTTATTACTCGACGTAGTCAATGCAGGACACAATGGCATAGATTTACTCGATGAACTCTGAAGAGAACGAATTGAAAATCAGAATCTAATCATTTTTAGAGCATCAGGCTTCAAACTAGAATAGATTGATGATTTAATAGAAATCGGAGCCAAGGAATTTATGAAAGCCTATCTCATTTGCCAAATTAGAATACGTTAAGTGAACATATTTGAAAAGGTAATATCTTGTCAAAATCAGGCCTTGAACAGGGAGGTTTGTTACTTTTATGAATGAATCAGATTTAGTAGTAGTGGTCTATAAGGAGTCATAGTCTTTTTCAATGTTGCTTCATAGATAATAACTTTGATAATATCATTTTGATTTTTCGTTTTATTTTTTTACCATGATTATTTTTTTACCCGACCTTGGATAAATAAGACATTATTATTAATTAGTAGCAAAGAAATTTCTAGAACTAGATATGGTAATTGAGATTATAAATAAATATCCATCATTATCATAATCCATAATATGACCAAAGGTGTAGGCAAGGAAAACTCATCAAAATAAATCAAAAAAGTTAGAGGGTATTATTCAAAAATTGAGCAATTACGTCATCGAAGACCTTTATCGGTTGAGCACCCTCTAAGGCCGCTATTTTTGTTGAATTATCCTTAAGAATAAGGAAGGTAGGGGTACTTGCAAGGCCGAGACCTTTAGCGAATATATCATTTTGTACCACAAGCTGATTGAATTTATGTGAATTCAAGCAATCTGTGAACTGCGAAATGTTTGGCATGTTTACATTTTTGGCAAATCCTATAAGGCTATCAGTACTAATCCAACCAGTGTTTTCACCTCTTGAATTTCTATAAACCTCGTCATGATAATCCCAATATTTATTCTGCTCGGCTGCACAATAAGAGGCCTCTGCACCAAGTGTAGATAATTTATCCTTGGGTAGGTCGTTGATGACCAGATCCTTAAAACCAAATCTCACTATCCCTGTATCGACGTATTTTGAAACAAGCTCATCCTTAGTTTCTTGATTGAATCTAGCGCAAAATGGACATTGATAGTCACCAAACTCTATAATATTTAATGTGGCATTATTATCACCAATGGCTTCGGCGCCTGGAATCACGGGAGTAGTCAGATTGGAAATCAGTTGCTGGGTATCAGCGGGATTAGAGGAGGATGACTTATTTTTGCCTCCAAAATTAGAAAATGCTGTAATTGAGCCTCCAATTAAAAGTGCTCCAAATAGAACTGCCATAATTAGTAGCTTGCGATAATTAGTTTTAGGACCATGAGGTTTCCTGTTTCTATGCTTCAAATTAGAACAATAATTGAAAAACCAATCGGTTATTTAAAATAAATATATGGAAAATACAGATAACTATATCCGGATTCAAAAGGTCAAAATATGAAAAACATTTCTTACCTTAATTGAGTTTGGATTTAATAAGCTCAAATGCTTTTTCAGCTTGGTCTTTCTTGGGTAATTGAACAAAAAAAATATTACTGCTTTTTGATTCATGTGGTGCAATTCCTAACATTCCAGCAGTTGAAAGAAATCTAAAAAAATCGATACTTTCATTAGCGAATAATAAGAAATCAAATTCAAGATCGGCATTAAGAAAATTTATATTCAAATTTACAAAGACATGGTGTCCATCATCATAAATATTTAAGTTAGTATCGATCAAGTTAGGCTTGCCATAAGATTTATTCATAATATTTTCGAATTGAACATTTTCGATGAGTAAGCAGGGCACTTTAATTCCATTATAGTCAATCACAGAAAAACCTAATTTATGAACATTGGCTAGGAAATCTTCAAGGGAATTCAAGTTTTTATTCAAGTCTACACAACAACTTGAAAATTAATAAAATATAAATTAGATCATGGTTGCAAGCATAAGACTAGAGGTCGCGGGTCAGCAGATTTGGATAGATTTTGCGAGAAGTATCGCCTTTTGTGGATCCTCTGATTTGATTTCGTCACTATCGTATTTCTTGCTAAAATAGAGCAAATCAGCCAGTTTCCATTTGTCAATGGTTACCAGGGTAGTGCCATTTTTTTTTACGTTTGTAATATTAGTAGTCAATATTACCAATTTATCAACTACTGAGTTCTTTTTAGTGCTTTTAACAATCTTGTCAAAGTTCTTGTTCTTATCAGAATCGACTGCGATCGATATACCCACCTTTTTTCCCATTTGATCGTTATATATTGCATCTAAATAATCGGTATCGATCTGTTCATCATATTTTTTTACAGTTCCCAATTCATCAAAATAACTTATCAAATTTCTGACAGCCTCTTTTACATTCGATTCTACAATATCCTTATCAACTGATATTTTTCTCATTTTAATAAAATCTGAGATCGGTATTCCCATAATGCTTCCTCTCAAACGCAACCCGGGATAGACGTTTTTGATCGTTTCCTCTATTGATTGTTCGTCTATATTTGAAGAATTCTTCTTCAAAGACATTTCGAATGCATGATATAAGACATTTAAGATAGATCTTATATTCCGAAAGTCTGGAAATTCATCATAAATTATTTTTATTTTTGATGAGATATCTTTCCTTTCTGAGGATGAAAGTTCATTGTTAAAATGCAACACATATTGAAGAACAATGCTATTTATTTCATCGAAAGAATTGGATCCTGCCAAATCAATTTTATAATTTGCTTTTTCTAGACGATCGAAAAGTGATGGATTGATCTTGGAAATATCAGCGTACAAGGAAGGGGTAGTTACTATCATAAACAAGGCATACGGGACGTGAGAATTAATTAATCCCTTCAAATAATCCAATGAATTTAAGTTGGTGTCAAACTCATCGATCTGAAAAATAGTAATTTTTTTAAACAATTTATAGTTGATCATGGCCAAGTTGGTTAAGACCATTGTAAGATTTTCAAATGTTTTTAAATCGGAATAGTTTAATGTGCCTGTCTTGATAATTTCAGTAATTATATGTGTCTCTATTTTAGTAAAATCATTTGACATTAATTCAAATAAATGTTCGTAAGATATTCTCATTTTTCTTTCACCCATTTGTTCTATCTTGTCAGAAATTGAATTCCCATTGAGTGAATCAAAAAACCCGTATTTTACTATCTTCTTTACTAACTTTGGATTCTGTACATAACTATCTTTCAGGTAATCAATTAGCTTTACCTTTATGGAGTCATAGTATTCTTTTCCAAATCCGCTTACAATAGAATGAAAGAAATTATCGATTTCCCTGGGTTGAACTTGAGTTAGGTCGACGTATGAAATAATTGATTTATCATTGACTTCTGACAAAGTCCTCATATGCAACGTTAAATGTGTTTTACCTGATCCCACATCTTGGATTACAGAGATTATCTTGAAAAGATCTTCATTTAGAGGCTCCGTACTATTTAATTTCAGGTTCAATTCGTGCAAGCAATCCTTAATTGAATTTAACGCTGCAATGTGCCTTTTCCCCCCAAGAATATTGGCACTGGATAATGTGGGTGTTGGACTGCTAGGAAAAGGATTGACGGTTAGATTGTATGGTGCCATCAAATACATCTCACAAATCCATGTACTATTCCTCTTAACACAACTCCCTCATAGCCTCCAGACGATAACTCATATTTTTCTGGATACAATTCAATCAGTTCACTTACAAGGCTGTAAAATTCATTATTGGAAAGATCGCAGGATTCACACAACTCGTCTTTAACCGAAGAGAGTTCCACCCAACCAATTGAAGTTGAACGATTTCCTATTACTGTGTCAAAGTGTTCTTTAAATGTATCAATAGATATTTGATTATTATCATAATCAATGTTAGTGGGATCAACTTTTATATTATTTATTTTATCTTCGATTCTGTTAAAGGAATTCTTAACTTCTACTAATTCGCCATCAATTTTTTCTACATATTTAAATATGCTATCAGAGTAGTTGTTTAATTTCTTTTGAATACCTAAAATAGAATCGTATAGATATTTGAATTTTATATCTGATGAGAGTAAATGATCTAGGTAATAATCCTTTCCCCAGCAATAAACATACGTTCCTTTTTTAGATATGCATATTTTATCCTGTGCCGTTAGTTCATTCAAGGTATCCTCAAAATTATCCTCAGGATATTTTTTCTTTAATTCAGATTTCTTTACTCCTGCAGAACCAAAGGAATTAATATCATTATAGATCATATCTAAATCGGACATACTAGCAAAATAAAAAAACAAGATAAAAAAAAGATAGTCAATAAAAAATAATTATGCTGTAAAAAAAAATAAACAAATATAAGAATTAATACATCTGAGTGAGATCTATGGGAATGATGATACATTTGTCTGATAAAATAATGATGATAGCACTAGGGTATCTGACCTAAATTACAAATATTTGGACCGTTTGATACCGGATTTATTATATACATTAATAAATATTCTTTTGACAATAGTTCTACAGTTAAGTTGTTCAATAATGATAAAAGATATGAAGATACCGTCGGTATAGATGAAATAACTAAAAGAACTAATAGATTGCTAGATGAATTTAAGGAGAATTACATAAAGAACAATAAAAATGATTTTATTAATGATGCAATAACAAATATGGTTGTTTGTTGTAAAACATACGAAAAAATATTCGCAGGTTTCATAATTGTATCACAAAGAAATAACATGCCACAAGAATTAATTGAAGGATTTGTAAAATGGTCTACCGGTCAACTAGAAGACCTTAAGGAAAAAATTCAAGAAATAGATAAAAAAAGAGATATGCGATGATTATGGCGTTTATTTAAATTATTTGTACATCGAAGGAGTTAAATTCAGGATTAGAGTGTTTAATATTGAAAACTTGTGTCATTGAGTGGTCGAGTAGAATCTTCTGCGATTAAAGATTATATCGAGGTTTCAAAGCCGCGAATTGTAATTGTACTTGTCATTACAGCGGTCACCTCTATGCTTGCAGCGACTAGATTTGACGGTACACCAAACTCGGCTTGGGATATATCTGGATGGAAATTATTGTTTCTAATAATTAGTGGATCCCTTTCTTCAATGGGAGCAAGTGCAATTAATCAATTTTATGATAAGAATATTGACAATTTGATGGGAAGAACATCCAAAAGACCTATTCCATCAGGCAGATTGAGGGCAAATAACGTGTTGATATATGGCCTGGCCTTGTGTGTTATATCGGTTATCCTCGCATGGTTCACATTAAATCCGATGGCAACTTTTATGATAGGGTTGGGAATTTTTTTCTACGTAGTTATTTACACAATACTTCTTAAGAGAAGGAGTGTTTGGAATATCGTAATTGGAGGATTTGCAGGAAGTGCAGCTGCTATGGCAGGTTGGGCAACAACCACAAGTAGTATAGATGTTTTAGGATTTTTGGTAGGATGGATTGTGTTTATGTGGACACCACCTCATTTCTGGTGCTTGGCCATTAAACAAAGAGAAGAATATTCAAAAGCTAAAGTCCCCATGCTACCGGTTATTTATGGTAATCAAGTAACGGCTAAATATATTTTTATAAATTCTTTGATATTAATTCCCTATTCACTTTCATTGTATTTTTTTGGATTAGGAGTTTTATATTTAGGTGTAGCAGCGGTGTCTGGATCGCTAATGACCTTCTACCATTACAAACTTTTAAAGAATCCAACTCCAGAACTAGCATGGAAAGCATACAAGGTAACAGCACCTTATCTAGTAATAATTTTTGTTGCAATTGCCCTTGATTCGTTATGGTACTTTAGATTTTAGTAAGATTTGGATGCAAAGAGGGGAGCTCAACTATTTTTTTATTTTGTTAATTCAATTCTTTTCTTATCTTTTGTCAACCAACTTACCCTAATGAGACCGTAAATCTCCAGGTCCAACAATACTTTGTTAAATTCGTCTTCTAATATACTAACACCATCTTTAGACATAGAATTAAGTAAATCCTGATCGGTAGTGGTACCTAGCTGTTTAATCTTTTCAAATATAATATTTCTTATAGGATAATTCACATTATCAATTCTAACATGGAGCATATTATAGGTTTAGAAATAAAAAATATTTTTTACTATGTAATTAACCATAAAAGATCTTGTCTTGAAATTTTGGAATCGCGGTTGTCAATTTTTTTTCTATTGATGAATACCAGTTATGTATATCATTTGTAATTGATGGTTTGACAGTGTTAAGTGCCTCCTCGAAATCGACATTAAAGATCATATCCGAATTCTTGTGAATTGCATTGATTGCTGCAAATCTACAAAGGGCCACTAAATCTGCTCCACTAAATCCTTTGGTTAGCGACGATATCTTGTTCAAATCTACATCAGAAGATATAGGCATGGCAGATGTAATTTTTAATAAAATATCGTTCCGAGAAATCTCATCAGGCGGATTGACAAATATTATGAGATCAAACCTTCCTGGTCTCAGTAACGAAGTATCCAGGAGATCGGGTCTGCTAGTTATCCCGATTACTATAACCCCAAAATTACCAGAATCATCCATTTCAGACAAGATTTGTGATAAAACTCTTTCATTTCCAGAAACATCATCAGAGGTACGTGGTCGACCAAGAGAATCCAATTCATCGAAAACAACTATGCAAGGGGATGAGGATCGAGCTTTCCTAAATATTTCTCTTATGGCCTTTTCCGATTCTCCTACCCATTTTGATAACACTTCTGGCCCCCGAACAAAAATGATATTCATGGAACCTTCATTTGCAAAGGATTTAGCTAGTAGGGTCTTACCACATCCAGATGGACCAAATATTAATGCCCCTTTTGCTGGCTTTATTCCCATTTTCAAAAATTTTTCAGGAGATATGATAGGAGACAACAGGTTTTCCCTAAGCAGGCTTTTTTCCTTAACTAGACCCCCGACTTCATCCCAGGTTATATTCGTTGGTTCAACATAAAATTCCCTTAGCGCTGTTGGTATAATTTCCTTCATAGCGTTAATAAAATCCTGTTGATTAATTCTTATACTATTCAAAATTTCTGTAGGCACTTGATTTTGGTTTTCTAAATCAAAATCAGTTAGAGTTCTTCTTATAGATTTCATTGCAGCTTCTCTGGAGAGAGCCTTGATGTCTGCACCAGTATATCCATTCAATAATTTTGCCAAATCTCTTAATTGAATGTCTGAATCAAGCGGCATTTCATGAGTATGGATTTTTAAAATTTCAAATCTACCATCCACATTATGAATTCCTATTTCTATTTCACGATCAAATCGGCCAGGTCTTCTCAAAGCTGGATCCAGACTATCTGGTCTGTTTGTAGCACCCAAAACAACGACATTTCCTCGATCAGACATTCCATCCATTAAAGCTAATAATTGTGCTACTACTCTTTTTTCTACATCACCAAACGTATCTTCTCTTTTAGGTGCGATGGCATCAATTTCATCAATGAATATAATACTAGGAGCTGATTCTTTGGCTTTTTGAAATATCTCTCTTAGTTTGCTTTCTGTTTCACCATAATACTTGTTCACAATTTCAGGACCATTAATGATATAAAAATTTGCTTTTGACTCAGCTGCTAATGCTTTGGCAATGAGGGTCTTTCCACATCCCGGAGGACCAAAAAGGAGAATACCCTTATGTGGCTCTATCCCTATTTTTGAAAATACTTCAGGATGTCTGAGTGGTAGCTCTACTATTTCCCTCAAACGGGTGATTTGATTTTTCAAGCCACCAATTTGCTCATATGTAACGTGGTAACTGTCATGATAGAGTTTTTCTAAACCCGTTCTGATCACTATTTTGGTAAACTTGGTAATTTTTACCACTTCTCTAGGGAGAGTGCTATAGACTTTAAACTCCAACGAGGTCCCCAAAAAATTTAGGGTGAATTGTTCACCTTTGGTCACAGGATATCCTTCAAATCGGTTATTTAAATACAAGTTAAATTCATCTGAAAAATTCTTTGAAGTATTGCACGACAATACTACTCTTTCAGCAGGTTTAGGTTCAGCCTTTTTGACCAACACGTAGTCATTAAGGCTAATACCTGCATTTTGTCGAGTCTGACCATCAATATGAATACAACTGTTTTTTTTAGCCTTATCCTCAAAACCAAAAACAGAAACGGTTGTTATTTTCTTCCCAGCAATTTCTATTATATCACCGTCAGAAACCCCTAATTTCTCCATTGAAATGCGGTCGAGAATCGCTTTTTTCTTTCCTACATCCTTGATTCTACACTCGGCAACTTTCATCTTAATAGTTGTTGCTTTGTGGGAACCAGTGAGAGATTTATCTTTTCTTTTCAAATGAATCCAGATGCTAATTATTAGATATTATTTCATCTTTACAGATTGTCTGCTGATATTCATGACTTGGATTTCTCCAGCCCCGTCTATTTTTTTTATGGACTCTTCGAGTTTTTCCATTTCTCCTTCAGCATCATCTAATAAGAAATCACCCACTAGAGCATTTAAGCCAAATGCTATTGGCTCTTTGGCATGCGCCTTCAATTCCATGCCCTCAGGAACTTTTGATTTCAGAACATTAGCCAATGAATCCATATCAGTTTCTGAATCTGCTGGTAGAATTTTGATCCGTGCAACAAGTCTAGCCATTTTAATTATGGTCCCTCGAATCCACACCCTACACATTTATAGGGCCTGGCAAATTCTCTACAGCTCTGACATCTCCAGATAATAACATACCCGCAATTTGGACAATAAAATCTTACACATGCATCGTTAGGCATGATAGGTCTGTTACAAGAGGTACAAACAGGTAATTGTAACTGCTTTGACATGTTATCTAAAGGTCTGCAAACCGCATTTATATCTTGCTTAGATCCTGAACTATTTTACGATATTCATTACCCATGAGAGTACGCATCAAGTTTATAGTCATACGAGTATTCATGAAGCGTTTGAGAGCAAATGAATGAAAATCAAAATCCCCTGTAGAAGAGATCTTTTCCAGGGTGTTTTTTGATATATCAGAAAATATTTTGTCCAACGCTCTATTATCTAGCCGTTCAAGTATTCGCCTAAATAAGAGTAACTTATCAAACTCACTTCCAAATCTGGTCAACCAATCATTCTCATACTGGTCTAAAAACGAAGAATCACCATCATTCAATATAGATTTGGATATGGCACGGCCAGCATAAATTCCCCCCATTCCCCCTGTATAAATTCCTCCTGCAGTCGTAGGTTTGGTCTGTCCTGCAGCATCCCCTACAATAACGGTCTTACCGTTATAAAACGGCTTGACATATCCACTAATCCAAATGGGAGCATATATCTTTCTGACGATCGAATATGGTTTGCCTCGGATTTCCAGGAATCGTTCTATGGATAAATTTGGATTTATGTTCTTACCTGCCACACCTACTTTGCCCTTTCCTTCGCCAGTTGGGATAATCCAGGCAAAAAAGCCTGGATAAAGATCAGAATCAAAAATAACTTCTATGGTATCTTTCATTATCCACGGGGCATACACTTCAAACTGTCCCGATGGGATTATGTTCCTCCTGCCTTTATTTACTAGTGTCCCGACTCCACGCGCATCAACAAAAAAATTGCTACCAAATACTTTTCCCCCTTGGATCTTAACTTCGAATTGATTCTCTTCGAAACTAACGGAAATAATAGAACTCCTAGTGTTAATCTCAGCACCATTTTTCTGAGCTTGAAGTGCTATTTCCTTATCGAAAGATCTCCTATCTATCACTATAACCCTTTGATTTTCAGAATTTATGCCAAAAGAGCTATTTCGGGTCCGAATTACGGCGCTCTTTATTTCGTTATCTACGGTTTTTAATCTAGGGATTATCCCGAGACTTTCAAGTGCTTTTTGGCTGACAACCCCTCCGCAATGTTCTGGGGTTCCAATTTCGTGATCTTCTTCTAGAACTAGAACTTTAAGACCTCTAGACGACATTTCACGAGCCGCCAAAAGTCCAGAAACACTCCCACCCCCGACTATGGCATCATAATGGTCTGCTTTTAATGCTGAAGTCAAAATTAATGAATAATATTAATTGGACAATTATTTATTCTATAGAGCATTAATATCACAAAAAGATGATTAATCGATCTTAAAGTACAAGTTGTAATGTAAATTCAATAATCAACAGAATAGCAGCTGATCTATAAAAAACGGAAAAGGAAAACTTTCAGAATCTTATCATTATTATGCGACTTGAAGACACATTAAGTTAGTAGAAGCTAATAGATCATGTATAGAATGTATGACAAAAATAGATCAATCAGGATAGAAATAACTTATCGATTAATTGATTGCAGTTCAGTTATTTGATTTGTTGATCACTGCTTACACCCAAGAAAAAAATCTATACTCGGTTTAACTTGATCGAATGCAATCTGAAATAATATTGTAATGGTTTCCCGTCGATCCAAATCTATCAGACTCGTCATATTTTATCAATTGCGTAGAATGTCTATTCCAGGCATTTCATCTCCAGCTAAAAATCTAAGCGTCGCACCCCCTCCTGTAGAAACATGGGTTACTTCCTTTTCAGAAACCCCAGATATCTTCATGGCCTCCAGGGTATCTCCTCCCCCAATCAGGGTCTTTACCCCCCTCCAATATGCCAATGCCATACTTACAGCAACACTCTTAGTTCCGTTAGAAAATATTTCTTTTTCAAAGTACCCCATTGGGCCATTCCAAAAAATTGTGCCCAAGCCATTATTATGAATTTCAAAACTAAACTTTTGAATTGTCTTGTCTCCAATATCAAATCCTTTCATGTTTTTTGGAATATCCGCTTCAACAATATAGTATTGGCTACTATCATCAGAAGAAGCCACCTTATGGTCTATCGGCAGAATTATCTTATCGCTATAATCTCCTAAAGCCTTAGTAGCCCATGGTAAGTAGTCCTCTTCAATGAGAGAATCCCCAACAGAATAACCTTTTGCTTTAAGGAAGGTGTATGAGGCAGCACCTCCTATGAGTACTTTATTTGCTTTGGGTAAAAGATGGTTCAAAGCTCCAATTTTATCCTTGATTTTCACACCGCCGATTACCAACGTGAAGGGGACTGAAGGATTTTCTCTCAATAGTGATAAGTATTGTAATTCTTGGGTAAGGTTAAAACCAGCTATTCTAGTGTCGAAATACTGGGCAGTTCCATAAGTAGAAGAGTGTTTCCTATGGGATGTACTAAACGCATCGTTTACATAAATGTCAGCGTAATTAGCAAGTTTTTCAGAAAATGCAGGATCATTCTTTTCTTCTTCGGGGTAGAATCTCAAATTTTCAAGTAACAATACATCGCCATTTTTCATATCGTTTATAGTGTCAATAGTATCCCGACCTATACAATCATCTGAAAAAGTAACTCCAGCATTAAAGGAAGATAACATCTCACCCAGTTTTATTGATACAGGTCGTAAAGAATATCTCAAGTCCTTGCCAGAAGGTCTGTCTAGATGGGATGCAAGAATAACTTTGGCACCCCGTCTTACCAAATATTCTATAGTTGGAATTGCAGATCTTATTCGATAATCTTCACTAACAGCATTATCTTTAACCTTTACATTAAAATCAACACGAACAAATATTTTCTTGTTAAGATAAAACTGATCATCAAAATCTGTAATGAATTTTATCTGTCCCATAAAAGAGATAAAAATTATTGGTTATAAAATATTTGTTGTGAAATTTTATTATGTGGTAAATATGTGAATGGATAGGTTCAAAATATCATCAATTCCTTCAAAATAAAACAAGTTACCCGGCGATTACTTTTATTTTGCCGGTAATGTCTGTAAGTCATTTTTCATAAAGATGTATTAAAATCCTCAACCCTCTTCGTTCCTAACACACAAGTAACTATGTGGTGTATTATTTAACCGATAATACTAGTACCTAAGTTCAGAAAAACCTGTCATCATTGTCCTGAAATCCCGGTACGGAAAACATGATATAGAATATTAATGGTCTTTGAAGGAACTCATAATTGTAGAGAACCGGCTGAATCCCTTTCGATATAATCATAAAAAGGAGATTATTTACCTAAAGTGACCCGCGTCTCAAAGGCAACGCCAGTTATTATGAAAAAAGGACACAGTCAAAAAGGTTTTAACGGACAAAATTGCTATCATTATATCAAATTATTTAGTTCGTAAAGGCCCGACGAAATATGCATAATAGGCACTAGTGGATCAAATATTTAGCTATATAACAATGGGGGAAGGAAACCCCTTCATATAAGCACGTTAAGGATATAATAAATATAGTCAGTCTATTAGTTTTTTATTCTACCTATTTATAATAACGACACCAAGTGACACCAGTACTGTCATAATTACCCAAAATACATCTGTATATTAGACAAATCTGCTTATATAACAATAGTTCATCTATTCGTTCAGCATATGGGATGTAAGGCTTAAACGAACATCAAATATGTTTAGCACAACTTTCGATCTTTAGTATATCAGTAATGGTACAGCAATTTCTAAATAGAATATATTAATGATAATATTTTATATCTTTTCATCCAAATTTTACTAAAAATTATATAAAATATCTCAATAATAATGAGTTTCCATTTCAATGATCATTTATTTGGCAAAATTTAGATAGATATGGACCATCAGAGTCATATGGTCTATTTTATAAGTCTTTTAGTAATGGCGAATCAAAAATATTGTTGAATGATAAAAATACAGACTATAAATATGGTAATTAGATAATGTTGTATCCTGTTTTTGTTAGTACCATGCTGGATTTACCAGATTCTATCTATAAAACTTGAGTTAGCAAATGCGCTCAGTCGTCATCTGATTTAGGTTTGATCCTTCTTAATAGGAGTTATTTTAGTAATAGTCGGACATCCCACCTTACTAGAAGCTACTTTGAAAGCCTTTTTGGCTAATTCTAAGTTTTCTTTCGTAACATGTGCTTCATATATGGTCCTTCCTCGTTCAACCCGGGCGGCTAAGCCTGTGGCTTTACCGAATGCTCGTCTCATTCCCTCTTGGAGACGATCAGCACCTGCTGTAGCAATCATTTTATTTTCTCTTAAAATTACATGCGGATATACGCGTAGTCTCGAAAAAAAGCTCATGTCACCTGCTTGAGCCATCGTTTTATTACCTGCTAGCCTTGCAGCTTCAAGAGAGTTATGACGAATTTGAATTCGTTCTGTAACCGTTAATTCGACTAAATAATCATAATTACCTTTTGCTTGTCCAGATGCAAATCGAGCAATTTTAATTTGAGGTTTACCCTTAATATACTCACGCCTTACATATGGCATACCACGAATTTCTCTATAATTGACACCTTTCACAAATATTCCTCTCTTTAATAAATAAATGAGGCTGTTGGCTGTGATTTATTTGTTATGTCCTCAGAAAATAATGCTCGCAATGGCTTTACCGATTCCTCTCAAGTCGGTGGACCTATAGATTTAGATTCGGCGTCACTTACCACAGAAACTTTCAATGAGAAAACCAGTAATGAGGAAAACATTGATTCGAACTTCCTGATAGAGGCGTTTCATCATATGAAAGAAGGAAAAATAGTTGTTCCTGAGCCAAAACAGCAAGATCAACTGAGGAACAAGGGATTTGGAGAGGTCTTTAACAAAGAATACTTGTTAAATAGCCTAGAGAGTCTATATTTACTTCAAAATAATAAAATCAAAATTTACAAAAATAATACAGAGTATGATTTTTCTACTTTTTTGAAGACGATGATAAAAAAAGACAAAAAGATCTTGACAAAGTATTTGATTTTTAGAGATTTGAGAAGCAAAGGATATGTTATCAAAGAAGGATTTGGGTTTGGAACAGATTTTAGAATCTACGAGAGAGGAGAATACAATAAGAAAACCTCCAAATATGTTTCTATAGGATTAAATGAAGGGACTAACATAAAAGCTTCGGAATTTGCCGAAGTTATTGAAGAAGTAGAAAACATGGGCAAGTCTGTTGTTATTGCGGTTGTAGAGCGAAGGGGTGAAGTAATTTATTACAAGACTTCAAAGATGACATTTTTTGACAACAAGAAATCCAAGAAACAAGTTACCTGAGTCATGATCTAAACATATAATTCTCTCTTTAAAAATGATAGATACAGAGATGGCAAGGAAAAATGATTCAGACCAATCCACACAGGACATTTGCAATCAGATATTTGCAGTTGATAAAAACGTAAGGTTTGTTGGAATCGTAAATAGGGAAGGCGAAGTTATAGAAGGCGGATTCCGAAAGGGAATTGAGCCATTACTTGATCAGAATGAAGAACAGGATATGTATCTTCAGTCTATCTCAAATATCACCTTTTTTCAATCATTCTCAGAAAAATTCGGCCCAGTAGACTACCTATTGATTAAACAAAAGAAAATCACCATGATAACCATTCCCTATAAAGATGAGATATTATGTATATCAGCTTCTTCTCACTCTGAAATTGACAGAATTAGGGATGAATCTATCAAAATTGTTTCACCTTAAAGTAGAAGGTGTTTCAATAAACTATTAAATAAAGTATTATATCCATATACCTTTGACTTATATGGAAAAAGTAGTTTGCGAAATTTGTTTTTATAAAGGAAATAAAACGGAATTTGAGGAAAGCAGTGATTACTGCATCGAATGTGTGTGTGATCATGCCATGTGCCCAAAGTGCAAAAAACCATATCACGCAGCCATGATTACCGAGTAGCTAATTTACCAAATTTTATCATGGGGATAGACTTATAGAACATACTAATAAAATGCTAAATACAGACGTTACAAGACGATGATGAATATGATAGTCCCCCTATTACATTGAAATCATTTCAATTAAAATGAAGAGAATAAACCGGACTTCCGAGTTTTGTGACATTTTTTGTTACTAAATTGCCCAAAAAACAGAGGAAAATATTATCGTTTAATATTAGCATTTTTACGATGAGATGTATTTGCTTTAAATTAGTCGCGGAGAAAATAAGCAGATAATAGATTGAAAGAGACTTGCACCGAAAATCATCACAAAGTTTGTCAAACCCCGGTTATCAATTTAGATCTCTATGAGATAGAAAATTGTTAAATAACAAAATATAAGAAGTTTTGAACTATAGTTTATTACTTGTGAAATATTTAAATTACATGTCAAATTATTAAAATTATTATAGTTAATGTTGCAATATTTATATAGCCTAAAAACACAATTAAAAGTAGATAATTAATGTTCAATGAAGATTCTTGCAGAAGGTGTGGTCTGATCCTGACTGCAATGTGTAGATGTAATGATTGCTTAGAGACTTCTTCTTGGATTTGCAAAAATTGTAACAACTCCATTGACCGTATACACTTTCATGGATTTGAAACATCTAATCCAGGTTCAAACAAAGTTCACCTCGGAATTTATAGCTCCTAACTCCAGAGTAAACCCATCAGTTTAGGTTGGGAGAAAACTATTCAATATTGAACTGACCTCAGAAAGATTTCATGATTACCTGGAGTATAATCCTCCCAAGATACAAAGACGATATTGTCCAATACATCAATTGTAATAGAAGGACATTCTGAAATACCAGGGTTTGAACTCAAATTGTAGAATGTGTAATCGTCAGTTTGGTTAAAGCTTCTCATAAACAGAAAAATTTCCTTATTAAATGTCGGTTCAGAATCGCCATTAGTATTAGATCCAGGTTCAACAAGACTACCCTCAAATGATGTGAACAATTTATCTTGATAAGCGAATGTATCTAAATTAGCTGCATCAAGAATTTGATTTGCAGATATAGGAATTTGATCGATTGTAAAATTCTGACCACCATCCGTACTTTTTGCAGTAAAAAGATTTCCTAATTTATTTACAGAATCCTTCTGTACCCATGTTATGTATACATATTTATCAAAAGCGGAAACTTGTGACTTACCGCTGCCAAAGCTGTCATCATGATCGAATCTAACTGGGCTGCTAAAACTTTTTCCAAGGTCTTCGCTCTTAATGAAATATATTCCAGGCTTATGATCCGGCAACTCCTGTTGCTCTTGAACGACACTAGGATGGAACCGGTTATCGGCGTCTACATTCCAGGTAATATACACATTATTCTCATCTGCAAACACTTTTGGATAGGAATCGCTGCTATAACCTGAAAGCAAGGTTTCGCTGCCAAAGGACTTACCCATATCATCACTAACCCGCAAAGCAACCGAAGAATGAGTAGAATTAGATTGTTGCCATACAACGAAGACATGTTTATCATTTGAATAAATATCAGCGTTAGATGCATTGACATTATCGTTACTTAATATAAGACTTTTTCCAAATGTTTCACCTCCGTTTTCACTAGAGCGTAGGAATACTTGTTTATGACCATTAGAGTTGTCAACCCAAGCCAAATAGATATTATTTCCTGATGAAGCGATATGTGGATGTTCTGAGAACCCGGAATTATTGCTGATGTTAAGGGTTTCATTGTTCGAAACATTGTCTAAATTGACGTTTTTAAAAAATATATCATAATTTCTATCTTCTAGATATGAAGCTCGAATCTTAAAGTTTGAATCTTGCCAAACAAGAGACAGGTTATTCTTATCAATGCTTTGGATCTGCCCATATACGGAATCATTCTTATTGTTGCTAAGGTTATACAACTGAGAAAATGCTGAGTCATCAGATTGATTAACTACTTTGGAGAACACAAGATTAATTATCTCATTGTTAGAGTAGGGGATAATATTAGATAATGGAATTATCAGCAAAAATAGGAATATTGTCATTATGCTATTAAAAATTGAACTGACCGTGAATTTTGTCAATAAAGTTACTTGATGGATTATTTTATATATTTTACTTTTGATTCACATTTCATCTAAAGACTACTCAGTCCTATCAGGAAGGAGTGTTTTTCTTTTTAAAATCTAACGACAAGGAATTAATGCAATATCTCAATCCAGTTGGATTGGGACCATCATAGAATAGATGACCTAAATGGCATCCACATTTTGAACAAACTACTTCCTTTCTAATCATACCGTAATCATAGTCCATTTTTTCTTGAATTTTCTGATTACTAGACGGAGCCCAAAAGCTTGGCCAACCTGACTTTGAATCATACTTACTATCAGAATCAAATAAAACAGAGCCACAGCACTTGCACATATATACACCATTTTCTTTATTGTGCAAAAGATTTCCTGAAAATGGTGGCTCAGTCCCACGATTTACACATACTTCAAATTCCTCAGGAGTTAATTTTTTTTTAAATTTGATTTAGAATATTCTTCTGACATTTATCGATATAATAATTGACTACATTATTTAAAAATTTAACGATCAGGGAAATTATCTTAATTCTTAAAATTATGTTTATGACAAATGTAACTTTGTATGGCTTCTAGCTTTAATGAAATTACGATTTTCTAAAATTATAAAAGGTCATTCCAGATCTGCCATAAAAATCTAAGGGATTGACATGTCGAAATCACTTTTCAAATTTTGAATCCCAAATGAGCATCCAAAAATAAAAGTTTTTATTTAATCTTGGGGCACTAACCATTGATTAGAAATAGGCAAACGTAAAGTTTTAAACGAAGCTCACTTGAAGGAACTGGTCATGCCCCAGGAAGGAGAGTTATTTGGAAGAGTCATTAAATTAGTAGGCGGGGATAATATCATTGTAAAGAGTAATGACGGAAAAGTTAGGACATGTAGGATTAGAGGGAAGATAAAAAGGAGAATGTGGATACGTGATAATGACTTGGTATTAATTGCACCATGGGATTTTCAATCAGATAAAGCAGACATTATTTGGAGATACATCAGCGCTCACGCAGACAAGTTAGAACAAGAAGGACACCTCGAAGGTTTGAACAGATAGAAATCACAGTATATTATTCCATTGTACCCCGCCACTGACCCACAGCAAAATCATAGTTAGCCTTACACTACGTGTATAACTCATTGCGCACTCTCTGACGGGGATTATTGATTATAAAATTAAACTGCTATATATCATTTAACTAAGAGAATCAGGCCCTGTTAACTTAACGATAAATCTTTAGCTTAAAGACGCTCTATTTCTGTTATGTTAAGTACAAGAAATAAAACATCTTCAGAGCATATTTACTATGGTCTGTATTTGTACTTTCTAGGCTTATCGCTTAGAAATACTGCCAAGGCATTGTCCTTTTTACATATTATCAATAGAAGTCACGTTGCAATTTGGAATTGGATTCAAAGGTATAAACCTCGAAAGGTTTCAACAAGAAGAACAAAAATATCAGAATACCTCATTGATGAGACATTAATAAAAGTCGGCTCAGAATACTCCTGGTTATGGGCAGCAATCGAACCAGAAAATAGGCAAATTCTCGCACTCTTTCTTAGCTAATAAATCCAAGGAGAGGAACATGCTTATCGCAGAGAGATTTATTTCAGGTCTGATCAAGATTCACGGAAAACATGTCGTATCAACAGACGGTGGAACCTGGTACCCAATGGCTTGTAGATTCCTAAAACTAAAACACCATATCAATTCCTCATTAGAGATAAGCCTGATTGAAAGAACTATGTAGTACATCAAGGATCGAACTGAAGGATTTGACGATTACTTTCCATGTAGTAAAGAGAAGTGTAAACTAGATGTCAAAAACTGGTTGAATCTATTTGTAAAAATACACAACAAGGAGGTGCCAGACGCCTAAGTTAACAGCGCCGAGAATCACAGTAACTAAATAAATACCCCTTTAGCAACAAATGATCGTGCTTTACATGAGATTCATAAGGCTGCCGAGACACCCTGGAAATCAAAAATGAGCATTGTCAATGACATATATATAAAAAAAGAAATCCTGTATTACTAGGTTCCATCTAAACAAGACCACAAATCCTTATACGATGAGAACCTTATCAAGTTTCAGGATTTTAATTACTGCTGATAAGTTGAATTCGAAAATAGTTATTAACGTACGCAAGTTAAGATTATCCAAAACTTGAGGATGAATTTCACCGATCTCTCCAATTACATCATCTACCAGGAAGATTTTTGCAGAATGGCCTGGAAGAAAATAAGCAATGTCATATCTTGGTGTAGTAACAAACGCATTAAAACAATATCTCATGAAAGATTCCAAATTGGATTTAATTTCTGTATAGTCTGTCGTATTGTGAGCTATTGAAACACAGAGTGACCAATTTTCTCTGATTTCATTATTTGTCGTTGAGAATGTCTTACCTATCTCAAATAATTTTTGAGGATATTTTTCATGAATATTGTTAGAAAAGGTGTTTATTAAAGAGGGAATTAGACTGTTCCTCAATAACTCAAATTCGGTATTTTTTGAATCACCCAAAGAAACTAAATTTTTATCTAAGTGAGCATCTTCCAAAAAAACATCTTTGACCAAGTTTTTTGATATTACATTAGAATTGATAATTTCCATAAATCCGAGGCCAATTAATATATCACGCACTTTATCAAAAATAATAGATTGACTATTCTTTCGGCCAGGAAAATAAGTAACAGGGTATAATGGTCCTAAATTGAAGATTCCATAACCAATAGCTACCTCCTCGGATACATCTACTTTATCAAACAAATCTATTCTATAACTAGGTATTGTACATTCTAGTTTCCCATTACCTTTGTCTATACCTTCACATCTACTTCTCTGAAGACATACCAAGATTTCGTCATGGGTTAGTTTGAGTCCTAATATCTTATTGATATAGTCAAAATCCAAATGTATTCGATGTGGTTCCAATATTGGAGTAACAATTTCTCCATAAAAAGGAGAATCAACCATCAAAGAATACAAATCAAATCCCATATCGCTCAATTCAAACGACAGGATTGAAAGTATATCCTTAGCAGACTTAGAATTCACTGAAGTAACTTCTATAAATAGATTACTAGTTAACAGATCAACTTTTGTTGTGTTTCCATTTATAATAGGTGGAAATGAAATAACGTTATCCTTTGAGTCGATTAAAATAGGAACTATATCAAACTTTTCCAAAATGTGACCATACTTTTTTCCAACATCAAAACCTGTAAGGATATTGTCAAGGCTGTATTCTTTATTTCCATCTAATGGCACAAATTTGATTCGTCTGGAAACCCCTTTGTATGAAAGCGGAAATGTCAATGCATCATAATTATGTAAGCCGATTGAAGACTTTTTTCTCTTTCTACCTATTCCATTATGCAAATCTTCTTGCATGGATATCAATTGTGTTAATTCTTTGTCATTAATAGGAAAATCCCGTTTGGCAATTAAACCATAAATAATGGGTCTTACATCTTTCAAATGTTCATCTACTCGGATTAAACTTGAGGACGGCTGAAGATCTTGTATATCAGGACATCCTAATTCTACATTCAATATACCTTTTAGAGCTCTTACGATTCCGTTCTCAGAAGAAAAATCTGGTCGATTGGGATTAAACTCTATCTTAATTTTATCATTATTCTTGTCAAATCCTTCTATATCGAGACCCAAGTATGGTAATTTTTCAATAATTTGATCTAAAGCCCTTCCAGGAAAGATTCTTGAGAGCAAAGATGGTCTAAGGCTTACTACAGGCATTTAGGGACACTCTTTAGCCAGGCTAAATTATTTGAATATAATTCACGTATATCATCAAGATTAAAGCGTAACATGGCCAATCTTTCAAAGCCTCCTCCCCATGCCAATACAGGATTTTTTATTCCCAATGGTTTAGTTACCTCAGGTCTAAAAATTCCCATGCCAAACAATTCTATCCATTTATCAAATTTCTCATTATATACCATTGATTGAAGAGAAGGTTCGGTATAAGGGAAAAAGGTAGGCCAGAACTTGATTCTTTTTTATCCCAAGTTTAGAATAAAATTCGGATTGAATTCCGATTAGCTGTCTTAGATTGGCATCTTCATTTACATAAATCCCTTCAACTTGATGAAATTCAACAAGGTGCTTAAATGTCACCTTTTCGTTCCTAAAGACGCGACCTATAAGAAAAACTTTATCTCTCTCCGGTTTACCTTCTGACAAGTATTGGAGTGTAACAGGAGTGGTGTGAGTCCGCAAAACGTATGGTTTAGATTCTTCAATATTCCAATCATACTGCCAATTTTCCCTATGGATTTTGGATACATGCTGCAGTAAGGAAGTATTTTTTGGCAAAGGAGAATAGAGATCCGTTTGGGATTTCAGGTAGAACGTATCTTGCATCTCCCTAGCTGGATGATCTTGTGGAATAAATAATGCATCAAAATTCCAAAAACATGACTGAGTAAGGTTACCATCAATCTCACTAAAACCCATACCGACCAATATTTCCTTGACTTCATCTATAAAATCGATCAAAGGGTTCTTTTTACCATAATTGAGCAATGGCAATGGGGCTTCTACATCAATCTGTTCAAAAATTAGATCTCTCCATTTGCCAGATATTAAAACATCATGAGTCATTTTTCTAACAACATTATCGCAGGTTAATAACAATGAATCAACAAGAGGTATACTAGTTTGCGTAATTTTGTATTTTTTGGCTACCAATTTCTCTGTAATTAAGATATTATGTCGTTTTTTTAATGATTCGTATGCTTTTTTATCTTCGTTCTCAAATAGCGATTCTAACGCTGTCTTTGTATTTTTTAATTTGTCCATGAAGTCCTCCTCACTCGATGATTTATGCGAATCTTGGAGAAGAATTACCTTATCATCAAGTATATTAATCCAGTTATTTTTCTTGCAGAACCGAATCGCTCCAAAAACTTCCTTTTCGTTTCCTCTAAACTCTTCGCCGTTTATGATTTCTGACAATTTGTTTACCCCCTTCTTTACAATATTGACAAGTTTCCTTTCAGGGAGAACAAGGTGCTCATTATCAGACATATCAGGATGTAAAAAGACTTTGATGTCTGTATCCTCACTGATTTGAATGAGGTTTTTATACCTTAACCATTCAACCCCTCTTCGCACTTGGTCTACTGACAATTCTGAACTTTTTATTAGATCAGACTCGGTCACCCATTCAGCCTCTACCAATCTCAGTACGCTCAGAAGCTTCTTCTCAATGGGATGCAATGATGAAATCGATATTTTTGAGTTACCTTCAAACTTAGATATATCCCTGCTTGCTGCTTCATCCTTATCCATTATATAAGTAGAAAACTTGTGCAAGTATTTTTAAACGTTTAAACTTTGGTTATTTAAAGAATAATTTAAGGATGTCAAGTGAAAAGGAAAGCGTTTCATTTGAGAAAAGCAATATGACGTTAGATTCGAGTGACATAAATATTGAAAATGATTCAGAATCATATTCAATTGGAATCAAAGATTTTGTCGTTACCCCCTGGGAAGTAGAGGGAGATATTGACTACTCTAAGTTGATCGAAAGATTCGGTACCCATGCCATAGATGATACTTTATTTGAAAAAATTAAGTATTTTACAGGAGAAATACATCCATTTCTCAAAAATAGATATTTTTTTTCCCACAGGGATCTAGATGTGGTTCTAGATGAATATAAGAGAGGCAACAAGTTTTATCTTTATACAGGGAGAGGTCCCTCCGGCTTGGTTCACCTGGGACATTTGATGCCATGGTTATTCACAAAATATTTACAAGAAAAATTCGATGTAAACCTAATATTCCAATTGACAGACGATGAAAAGTTTCTATTTAACGGTAATTTGGATCTGGAAGCCATTCAAAAATATACATATGAAAACATATTAGATATCATTTCGATAGGTTTTGATCCAAAAAGAACCAAAATCATTGTTGATACCAAACATATTAAATATTTGTATCCTATATCTATTGAAATTGCGAAGAAGATCACTTACTCCACAGCAAAAGCCGTATTTGGATTTTCTAATTCTTCTAACATTGGGATGATAGGCTTCCCTCCTGTTCAGGGGGCGCCGTGCTTTCTTCCATCAATAATCGAGAATAAACCTACACCTGTGCTGATACCAGCCGCTATTGATCAAGATCCTTATTGGAGGGTGACCCGAGACATAGCGGAAAAATTGGGTTATCCCAAACCAGCCCAGATCCATAGTAAATTTATTCCAGGACTTACTAGTGTAGGGAAAATGTCATCCTCAAAGCCAGAAACTGCATTATTTACCGTCGACGATCCAGAGATCCTGGAGACGAAAATCAAAAATACCTTTACTGGGGGTCAACCAACAGTAGCTCTCCAACGCAAATTAGGAGGAAATGCTAATATTTGTCCAGTGTATTGGTATCTGAATTATCTCTTTGATTCCGAAAAGGAATCTCAGGAGAGATACAATGACTGTACGAGTGGCAATTTGCTCTGTGGAGAATGTAAAGGCGACATGATAAAAAAAGTAAAACCATTTATTAAAGATATACAAACAAAGAGAGAAAAGGCACAAAATTTGATTAAGGATTTCATGATTGACGGAAAAGAGTTTTTTGAAGATGACAATATTGGTTTTAATTAACCAAAATCTTTGAATTCAAGTTGAATTTTAAATTTATTTGTCAAGATAGCTACGAGGCGGAAAAATTAACAAGTATTTTTGCTCTGCAAAAGGATAATACACTTTTTGTCAGCAATATCGTAAGAATAATCGATAATGAGGTTGTCGTCAAGCTAAAAGATGGTTCTCATCACAGCATTATGTTTAAGGATGAAATAAATTCATACAAGTTAGAACGATTCTTCAAGGAACTTTTGTCACGAAAGGGGCAAGTCACTGATACAAAATATGTAGGGGATGTAGCTTTCATAAGATTAAGTGAACCTGTAACTTAATAGTCCAAATTATTGAAAATTTTTTTACACATAATCCCTATTAAATTCATCCAGAATTAGTTGGTAGACTTTCTCAAAATATAATGTCGTCGAGTATGGCATCAATGGAATAAAATCTCTTATAGTTTCAAGAACCAAAGGAACCGCACGTTTTGATAATTTAATTTCAAATTTCATCCATAGGATCCGATTCTGTGTAAATACGATTTTTTCACCTAACTCCCTGTCACAAACTTCCTTAGCCTTGTCCTCAACGCGCTTGTACCAATACGCAAGAACCTCGGGGTCCAACCCGCCACTAAGATTTGTAATGTCATTACAATAATCGAGTATTAAATCGTCAATTCCATTCTTCATCTTATAATGTTAATTTCAACCTAAAAAATTTATTATTGGGTATTAAATTTATTTGATAAAATAAGATTATTTTTTATTCTTTACTATATTGCCCTTATTATCTATCTCATTGGCTCTTATACGACTGGAAGAAATCGGTAACCCATCTTTGGCTAATTTCAATTCAACTGAAATTATATCAATTGTTGGGAGACCCATTCTTGTTCTGATTTCATTAACTTTTCTGCCCTTGTAACTTGTTTCGCTACTAGCTACCATACAATCAACTTTTTCAGAGAACATTAATGGTCCAAAAACATCCTCAAGCTTTGTAATTTCGTACTGAGTGGATCCAACTTCACTATCGATGATATTGACTAAATGGCGTTTTCGAACTTCAAATGAATTATTTATATTTTTCTTTAATTTTTCTTTTACTAAAGTATCTGATGATAAGCCTATTATAACGAATTTTCCCTTCTCAAACGACTTTTTTAAAAGTTCAATATGACCAGTGTGTATAATATCAAACGTACCGCCCATGGCCACACAATCATATTTTTTCAATATAGATGTCAATTCTAAAAATAATATAAAATTATTTATTCACAATTAAACTCATGGTTTGACAAATTTATAAATACCTAATTGAGGATAAATAATTATTGTCATCTACAGTTGCAGAATATATCTGTGAAGATTGTGGTTCTCTATTAATTCATTTAAATCCAACTACACTGCAGAGCATAATAGAGGTTCACTCACAATTATGCCCCATAAAAAGACAAAAAATTCTTGCGAATGCAGAAGCTGAGAAACTAAAGAAGGCATCCGGAACAAGGAATTCAAACATCCCAGTTCAGGCTACTCAAATAGTCAGTGGCGCTCCACCTAGTCCTGCTTCCATACCACAACAAGTTATCGCACCTAGTATGAACCAAAGTGGCGGCGGTTCATCACTTCCGCTCACTGGAACTGGAACAGACTACCAGACAGCAGAAGGACCCATAGATACTGGCTTTAAATCAAAGAGACAGCCAGCAGGAAAGTTTCAAGGAATCCAAGTATGGGGTCCATACGATGCACCTGGACAACTCGGGATTTGGGGCACGGATGTGTGCGTTGATTTTGACATTTGTATTTCAGATGGTGCCTGTATTGATGCATGCCCAGTGAATGTTTATGAATGGCTAGATACGCCAGGACATCCGGCTTCCGAGAGGAAACCATTTATGATTAGAGAAAAGGATTGTATTTTTTGTTTGGCATGCGAAAATGTCTGTCCTCCACAAGCTATAAAAATATTTGTGAAATAGCATAGTGCAAGTCTGAACTATTAGATTTGACTATCCTCTTTTACATATTTATAAATCCTATAATTCAGGTTATTATTGTACTTCATAGCAGTATCCCACTTTGAATTTCGATCATCATATAGAGCTATAAAGTATTTCTTTTGGTTGAGATCAAGATTATGATAAATGTTTTCACCTACAATTACTTCCCCAGGATAAGATAATGATGTGATTTTAGCAGCTATACTGATACTAAACCCTATCAAATCTATATGAGCATGAGCAATATTTTTTCCATACAGTAAAACAAGCGAATTTCCATACTCTATACCAATCTTCACAGCAATCTCAGGGATTGAATGTTTCTTAAATACGGGGTTGATCCCGTTTCTCATTACATTCTGTATATGGCGTGCACAATCCAAAGAATTTACTATTGCCTTTTTTTGATCGTAGTCTGATGGGAATAGACCGATTACAGCATCTCCCACGAATTTTAGCACATACCCCCCGAATTTTTCAATAGATAGGCTTACCTCTTGGGAAAAGATTTGGATAATCAGGGCCAAATCTAGTGATGAAAGGTCATGAGACATTTGAGTAGAGCCTGCAATATCCACATACATAACCACAACATTTGTTTTGGTATTGACCTTCCTTTCTAAGTACTTCCTACACGAATCAGTAGACAGATCAATAAGCAATTCTTTATTTTCTAGACTATGTGACACACGGTCTTGTACGCTCCTTACAAAATCAAAATCTCCTGATCCAAAATTTTTCATCTAGATCTGAAAATGACAATTCTGCCTAGTTTATTCGTTATGAGCAGTAATTCTAGAGGTGAATCTGATTCTATCCCCATAATTGGAGTAAGAACTTCATACATGATGCGAACCCCAAGTCATAGATAATCAAGTTGACCTATTATCATTTGTGATTTTGTTTTAATAAGACTTGAAGAGAATCAAAATTTCACGTCTAAAAAAACTGACTATATGTCTAATAAAACAATGGATAAACAAGGGCAAATAATCTAAAACAGTTTTTACTTTAGATCATTCTTCCTTAGAGTAAATGATGTTATCATCCGAAGACCAAAAATTCCTGCGAAAAATATTATAGTATTGTAGATTTCTGGGCCCGGGCCATCTTCATATAGACTCGAAATTACTAAAATGAGTCTTAAAACTGCATTGGCACATTCAAATTCTAGTGCAAATAATAATCCATTGGCTAATAATGAAATTGAAGAGACTTTTAGTTCATTAGTACCATTATCTGATATAACTTTAAATCGCTTCATAATAGCATGAAAAACTCCCATACTAGTTGGGAATTTTTTTGAATCAACGTCTAAGACTCTATTCAGTAGTAACATTAATAATTGTCCCATAGTAATCAATATGATACTAATTGCGGCTATATCGATGGCGTATATCAAAAAAAGAAAAAAAGTATCTAATGTAAGCATTCTACCATCCTGTCAGATTCATACGACAAATGAGAATATTTTTTTAATATCTACTAACGTACTTAACATTAGGTCATCTTGTTGTGCCTTTCTATTTCCTTTGGATAGTGACCAACTTAATACTATTCGAATAGTAACGATTACCCCCAAAATCAGTAGTTTTTTTATTCCTGGAATCTGCATCGTCTTAATTATATCACTTCCTATTTCAAAATCTAACGCTAGCAAGATGCCTCGGGCTAATCGTAATCTGATTGATTCCTTTTCCATTGTTTGATCCTTAATTGGATTCTTAAGGATCTTGAGAAAGGAAATTACCGCCATAATAACCGAAATGATGATAACTGAAGCAGCTAGTATAGCAATTCCGAAAGTAATCAAGTCGATATAATAAGATCGGATTGAATCGATCGGAATCAAGCCATTCAAATCAAGTATCACCTCTTTCACTGGAAAAGGTATCAATCTATCATGTATTTTATTTTCATCTATTTTATGTTATTGTATAAAGAACGTAGTATTACCAAGGAATATTTATTCACGAAATAGATCATGTTTGAATAGTAACTCGTTGCGATCAGCATCGATATCAATTGCTATAACTACAGGAGTATCTATAGACTTTATTGCCTCTCTTAAAATGGAAGAAAATTCACAAGTACTGGTTACCCTATACCCCTTTGCCCCAAAGCTCTCTGCAAGCTTGACAAAATCAGGATTGTTGAAATTAGTGAAAACACTCCTACCGAATTCCAATCTTTGTTTTGTAGATATCACACCTAAATCCGAGTCAACCCATACGACAATAATGATTGGAAGTTGTAATCGTACTGCTGTTTCTAGTTCTTGAACATTCATTAGGAAACCACCATCCCCACACATCGCCACCACCTTCCGAGTGGGGCACGCTAGTTGAGCACCAATTGATCCGGGAAGCGCAAATCCCATCGAACAAAATCCATTACTTATTATGCAGGTATTGGGACTAAATGTCTTGAAGATTTTTGCTATCCAAAGTTTATGAGCTCCAACATCAGAAATCAATATATCATCTGAAGAAAGAACACTTCTAACATCATGAATTAATTTTTCAGGTTTGATCGGATAAGATTCGTCATCAATAAACTGCTCAATACGCCAATCCACCTCTTCTTTAATTTTTTTTAATCTTGACCTCGCTAGACTTACTTTTTGTTTATTAATAGAATCCATTTGAATTTCGTTCTGGTATATCTTTACAGAATTTATAAGTAAATTTATAGTTAATTTCAAGTCACCAGAAATTTCTATATCAGGATTATAAAAGTTGTCAACTTCTGCAGATGTAGAATCAATATGAATTATTTTTTTGAGATTAAATCCATTCCAATTTTTAGGGCTGTATTCAACCAAATCATATCCGATAGAAATTACAACATCAGCTAATTTCAAAGCGTGTAAAGCATAGTCGGATTCCTTTATGCCAATAGTGCCCATATGAGTTGGAGAATTATCAGAGATCACTCCTTTTCCCATAAATGTGTTCATCGAATAAAATCCGGTCAATTCTGCAAAACTTCTAATAATATTTGAAGCGTCATTTCGAATACAACCATTCCCAACTAGAATAACAGGTGCAATTGACATCAATATCATTTCAGTTGCATCGTGCAACCTTGATGGTGTCGGACATGAATGAATGCCATTTTTACTACTAAGAGGTTTCAACGCTGATTCCATTTTTGCCACGTCAACAGGCAAATCCAGATGAGTTGCCCCTTTTTTTTCTTCATTTGCAATCTTGAATGCTCTTCTTAGAATTTCAGGTATCCCGTCAGCATCTCTTATAGACCACGTCCATTTGGTAATGGGAGTAAACATAGTTACAGGGTCCATATTCTGATGAGATTCTTTATGCATCTTGGTAATTTCAGTTTGACCGGTAATCGCAAGGAGCGGTGATCGGTCCATATTAGCACTTGCTACACCCGTAGTAAGATTAGTGGCGCCTGGACCAAGTGTTGCGAGACAAACACCAACCTTGTTGGTTAATCTACCATAAACATCTGCCATAAATGCCGCCGCCTGTTCGTGTCTCACCAAAATAAATTTTATAGTTTGTGATTCTGAGATTGATATCATAAGATCATTTGTTTCCTCACCAGGGATTCCAAAAATATATTTGACATTTTCGGCCTCAAGGCACTTTACAAATAGATCAGAAGCCTTCATCTATTAGAGGATGCAACATATCAATAATAAAAATATGATCCAATGGTATAATTGATAATGATAAGAGTGAAACATGATTATTCTAACAATAAACGATGTGAATTGCATTCACATCTCATTGCGTGTAATATATAATAACCAAAGATCAGTAGAACGGCAAATCCAAAGTTATTAAAGTCCTAATAGTGATGTGTTATCATAATTTAAAGAACAAATTTGTTTCAAAATTTAATTCTATTATTCATATAACGCCCTTGTCATATCCAAAAATTTTTATGAATTAGTCCTAAAGGAATAAAAAGAAATATTATTGCTGGAATTCCATTGCTTATTTATGTCACTGATTAAAAGTGAGCCGATAAACAAAAAATTTAAATCTGACCTCTCAATTCTTAGCCCACTCCTGTCATAAAAAAAGGGGATCGAAATCAAGAATATTCACATATTACCTAATTGACTTTTGAATCACTTTATATTTCACGTCAAATAAGAAATTTACATGTCACTAAGTATCTTGATACCAATATTTATTGGGGTCGTATTAGGCTATGGGTCCGCTTATCCGCTACAGGAAAGTAATAGTCAACTTTCCATAAATGATACCAGTTTCCTACCGGATGCTTCTTCAAATTTTTCATTCATGTTAAACCCAAATGGTTCAAACGAGTCAAATGGAATGCAAATGGGTAACCAACCGTCAATGAATTCATCCAACTTAAACGACTTAATACTATTAGAAGATCAATTAAAGTTGGCCCAAGACAAAATTGAGCAAGCGGATATTAAAAACAAGGATTGGACAAATTATACAAGTAACAAACTAGGTTTGTCTTTGGAATATCCCATCGACGTTCATCTGCAAAAAGAGGGGAAAGAATCTCGATTTGATCCCGATAAGGATTTAAAAATAGGCAGTATTGAGAAAGATGGATTCAGTATTAGCCCTAGTATTTATGGCCAAAATTCTACTGATTTTTCAAATGTTGTTCTACAGGCAAAAGAATCTCATCTTAACATGAATCTAAACGATTCGTATCTAATGTTAGTGGAAGATATTACACCAATGAGTATTCATGATGATATCGGTTTGTCCTACTTAATATCATTGATCGATAATGGTCTAGAAAAATCCCTTTTTGTATCTAACAATACGTTCCTTTCTCATAACGATAATATTTATAGGTTCGTGTTTGTTACCAATACTGATCAATACAATAAAACGAATGCAATATTCAATCATTTATTAAACTCAATTAGTTGGAATATCAATCAGGATAATATTAGTTCGACATCTATTGTTCATGCGAATCAAAGCTCTCTGCTAAATAATACTATTACTACGATTAATAACCAAACCTTAGAAAATAACACAGCAACTATTGAAACTACTCAAGGTCCAATAAAAATCGAGTTTTATCCTGAGGTAGCTCCTAACCACGTTAAGAATTTTAAAGATCTCGCTAACGACGGTTTTTACAATGGAGTAGTATTTCATAGAATAGTACCAGGATTTGTAATACAGGCAGGTGATCCAAACACAAAGAATAGTAGCATTAGTCGAGATACTTGGGGGACTGGTGGTCCAGGGTACACTATAAATCAAGAATTTAATACCATACCTCATGAAAGGGGGATATTATCCATGGCTCGCATGCTTGATCCGAACAGCGCAGGATCTCAGTTTTTTATTGTGTTGAATAATTCAAAATTTTTAGACGGCCAATACACAGTATTCGGAAAGGTTACAGAGGGTATGGACATTGTAGATAAAATAGCTAATGTTACCACTAATTCAATGGATCAGCCCTTGAATCAAGATTTAACAAGAATAAACAAGATATCGATTAATTAGGAATAGACCTTGAACAAGAAATAGCTATTCAGCTAATAGATCAGATAATTACAATTATTTTTTGAAATGTAATCTTAGTCATTGGTCATGAATAAGATTCCATACATAATTTATAAAATTCTTATCGATTCAAAACATAATCCAAAATTACATTCGATTTAAAACTTCTATCTTTTAGATGGGAAAATGCCGGACAAAATAGTCCAATTCATATAGTATAGTATTCATTGATGTAATTTCCTCAGGAGGTTTAGTATTGATATTAGTGATATGGGCATTTACATCACAATGTATCTATATTGCAACTCATGAAATGAAATAGATGATACTTAAATCGCCGAATCCTTAAACGTTAACTCGAAGTTTGGATTATTTTAAATTAAGTGCAAGATGTTCGACAGTAGGAGTGTACTGGATTCAGGCATGCGAACGGTACAAACAGATGAGGCGATACTTTCATGATCAATCACGAGCCCATATGAAATCCTACCTGTTACAGTTATAGCACAATCTAAACAATCAGAGAAATTACTAATTCTCATGAATGATTTAGAAGGTGCACTCTCAATACCTTCATCAATTACTACAGTATCGATAGTAATTTCTTCAGTAAAAGACATGTGGTGATACGAATGTTACCTATGTTATCATTCTGAATAGGATAAGGCCTACAAACAGAATGATCGATGAACATTTTTAACCTTAACTCACTTGATGTCGCTGACCCAACTGGCAAAATTGATTCACAGGGTTATTCAATACAGACCGTTCATTGGAATTTTCTTGGTCCGGAAGGAGTGCACTATTTCCAGATAATAAACTACCATCTCTAGAAATAACCTGTCCATTTTGTATGCCGATTGTGATTGTTATGTATTCTATTCTACTCCACTTCCATTACCTCTTTGGGATAAAGCGCCATTTTGTGCGTAGGATGATAATTGAAGGTTAACTGAAACTAATTCAAATGATAATGTCATAATGATAAAAAAAACACCGTTAAACTTAATCTTCTTATTGTTATAAAACTTAGAAATGAATTAAAAATATAATGACTATTGTTGATTTAAGCCTTTTCAAATAATAGAAAATTTAAAAATAAATCCAGAAGTAAGATATAATCTACTTGCCATAGATCAGAAATAACGAAATGATTACAAAAATGATAAATCCAAGTTGGAATAGTCCGGTTAAGGAATAATTACCATTCAAAATTTTTATTCAAGTATTTGTCGACAATACAATAGGTATTTTATCCATATCCATGGTTTTTTTAATACTTTTCTAAAAGTTTGTTAACGTTATTAATTAGTTTAATCAATGAAAATGGCTTATGCATAATATCATCGATTTTGACTCCGGTGTTCAAGTTATCAGATACCTCGAGTTCAGAAACGTCATAAGCAGACATCAAAATTGTCTTGATCAATGGATCAATGCATTTGATTTCATTTATTAATTGATAGCCATTAACTTTGGGCATACGGATATCTACAAGGACCATACAATACTTTTTGTAATGCTCTTTCAGTTCATTTAGAGCTACTGCAGAGTCATCAAATGTAACTACTTTGAGCTTTTGTAACTCTAATGCCTTTTTATAAACAAAAAGCAAATCTTTTTCATCGTCAATGATCGCTATGCTACGACCACCTACTCGATTATATGATGTTCTAGGAGTATAATTGGGCAATATATATTATAAATAAACCAAACTATTAATGTTTTTGCAAAATAATGGAAATATATAGCAATTATATTACTTACACTAAGCAAGAAGGGTAGGTAATTCAACCAGTCTATCGGATAATAATGATGATGAAGATGACAAATTATGACTATAATGATTATTTACCCTGATGGTAATAAATAAGCTATTTAATTTTTGAATTTGATCGAAAACACAAAGAATCTTTTTTATTTATATCTCCTTGCTTTGTTAAAATTGTTGTTAGATTAGATAATCAATTTAAAGAACAAATTGTATTTATTTAGCCAACTCCATAATTTCGTCTGTTTGGATTTCTTATTTGTAATGGTTTATCACCCCTTATCCGTATTGCATCAACCTTAGATCTAAATATTGTAAATTCTCTTGTCTATAACAAACTAATAGCATCCGCTTTGTCATCAGTCATTCAATCATGTTTAACAATAAAATAGATATTTTTATTACCCTCATTTTCCTCCATCCTTTTTTTCTAGATTTACTAAAAGAGATAGATATTTTATCTAATATTTAGATTATCAGAGAATCTCAATAATCATTTATTTGATTGACAAGAATTTCTCAACGTCATCTAACGAATAATGTACTAAATAATCCTGAATACTTAATACCTGTAAGACTAACCTTGCTCCAATATTTCTCGAAAATAAATTCTCCTTTGGCGATATTGAGAAACTAAATTCACTTTTAGATTCATGGAAATATCGCTACCGATGAAGGTAATTTTCACCCCACAAGACGTTCCCGCTGTGTATTCAGCAAAGGCTTCCAAAGTATTATATTAATAACCCCTCAAGTTTAATAAAAAACGCAGTACGCTCCGGTGGTGTAGAGGTTATTAACAAAAGTAGCCACACAGTCCGGCTAAGTATTTCGCCCTCTCAAGGTTCTTTCTCGCGAGGAAACTCTCAAGAAACAACGATCCCGGGTTCAAATCCTACTGATTTCGGATATTTGGACAGAACTGTCTTGGCACCAGATAATGACTATGATGCGAATCGTGTAAGATCAATCATAGAATATCAGGGTTTTTGGATTTTATTTGGGAAATATCTGAGTGGATTCAATGGCCATAAGACGATTAGCAGCCGAATATCATATGCCAAGCGGTATTATAATTTACTAATAAGTAGAAACTTTAGTGAATTGCATGACCTATCTAAGGACATCAGAAATCACGTCATGAAAGCTTTGGCAGCTTTATCTAAGTATTTGGGAATATATGATAAATGGAAGGAAATTGTAGGAAGATACAACCTAAAGTGGTCATCCGGGTTCAATGGTTAGAGGTATTTAAGAAAATTACAAGTTCCAGCGACGATCTCGATTCTTTGATTAAATCAATAAGAACTACCCTTCATAATGAGATAATTCCATCAGGGTATAGAAATTTGATATTATACAGTCTACTTACAGGATTGAGGGTCGCTGAATCGATTGAAGTATAAAGATACTCAAAGATGACAAATTGAGGGATAGATATGTTTCCGCCGATCCAACCATGATTAAACATTACGAATTTCCTGACATTTTTATCAGAACTACAAAGAAGGCTTACATAAGTATCATAAATAAAGACATAATCGATCTTGCAATGTCATGTCCAACCGTCAATCTTAACAATTTCAGATCTTTTTTTACAAAGAGAAAGATTCCACTAAACATGAATTATTGCCGAAAGATATTTGCAACGTATCTCAGAAATAAAGGAATAGAGCCAGAAATAATCGATCTCCTACAAGGTCGTATACCCCAATCTGTTTTCTTGAGACACTATTACAGGCCGAATGTTGAATATCAACGAATAGGAGTAATATTATCAGACCTTAAGGGTGTTATTCTGAAGGGGTAAACCATATATTCCGAGATTCAAGATACCAATATTGATCTCGTTTGGGATGTTTTAACAAAAAAGATAAGCCCGGTGCTAGATGAGTTGATGAAGACAATAATGGATTATATATCATCAGTGACCACCATATCAGAATCTTTAATTACAACTTTGCATGGTATTTGTCATGAAATATATTAACTTCATACTTTTGTTAATGTCTTTATCATTTCTTTACGCTCTATTAATAAGTACTAATTCACCATTGGCATTACAAACACATAGTTGGATATATGCTACTTCCTCTCAACAAGAAGGCAATAACCAGGAAGAAACGCAAACTTCATCTGAAAATGAAGATGGTCCAGATGAAACAAACAGTGAATCAGAATCATCACAAGGAGATACAAATTCTGAGTGGTCTGAAAGTGATGTAAAGGATAATGATGTTTCCTCAACTAACCAAAACTCCAATTGTCCCAACATTACTAAAATCTCTAATCTTCCCCTATACATTGGCCTGGATGGATGTCAATTTCCATGTCCATCTTTTGATAGCAACGACGAGAATAATATTCCAGAAGGATGTCCCATAGAACCAGCAACATCACAAACTAACACTGGGTTCTCTGTTAAGGAAGAGAACCCAACACAAACGCCATCTCAAGAACAACAACAGATTGAACACCAAAATAGTCAGGACAGTCCAAACCAAAATGCCTTTGTTAATCCTGCAATTAACAGTGATACTAGCACTGCTGTTTCTGATAATGAAGCACCAACAACTACTCAGAAATCATTTACTCCTTTGGGTAAACTTAGAAGTGGGTCCACACAAACAGAATCAAACATACCTTTGCTTTCAAATGATGTATCCAAGCCCTTCACTCCTGGTGGTGGAAATACAGGTGTGGAGGGAATTCCAAATCAACCAAATACAAATCCTCAAACACCTATAGACCCAAATAATATACCAACCAAAACAGAAGGTAGTTGGGCCCATCTGACTGTTAGTTCCAATTTTACCACGGATTATAAAACTCCACATTTCGCTGTAGTGTGTGTTCATACCTCTAATCCAAATGAGATAAAAGCTAACCCATATTGTCAAAATGTTGCACTTGCCTGGGACTTGTTCTATACCGTACAAGCCCCAGGCTTAGTAGGAATAAAAGTTGACACTAATTTTGATCTAGTTAGAAGCAGTTGTGACTTTTATATTTATCCTAAAGAATCCAAATCATGTTTTGTGGAATTTTTCGATTTTAAACCGAGGACAGAGGCAAACAAGGAGCGGTCGTTTAAAGATTGAACCTCTGAGGAGAAATAATCAGCATTAGTATTACTTGAGCGGTCTTGATCCCTGACCTTATGAAATTAAGATAAACAGGTGTTATTGTTGTAATGGTTTCGTAACTTATCTAAGTAACAAAAGAATAGAGTCTTAAATTATTGATTTACTTCAAGGAAGGATTAGTAGTTCTGTTTTTGTTTACCATTATTACACACCAGACATAAATGAAATTATTACTAAGATGATAAGGCCGGTGTCGGATGAATTACAGAAAGAATTACTTTCTTGATTCTAAAAGTTCCATTCAGATAAACAAATTCTTTATAAACATCTTTGCGTGGTATTTGTTATGAAGCGCATTATTAATGACGCACTGTATGTTTTGACAGTTACATTCCTATTTTATCTGGTGACAACAATGAATTCACCATTTGTGCTGATTTCACTAGATCGTTCTTATCCCACATCGTTTAGTCCTGCAGGCAAGTATAAGCCGGGATCTGGACAAACAGAGCTAAGTATTCCTCCTTCATCAAACGACCCGGCCGTTCCTTATACTCCTGGTGCTGGAAATGCTGAAAGCAAGGGCTCTTCAATAATACCTAAGAATGATACCGATCCTCAAACGCCGATAGAACCAGGCAATATACCGACTAACATAGGAGATAGATGGGCGCATCTGGCTGTTTATTTCACCACTACCTCAACCAATCCTATGTATTATTGTATTGCTACATCTGTCCCCCCGCACTATACTAATTATAAAGCCAATCCATACTGCATTCAGACTAACGAGGACACAAGCACTCTTCATTTGCTTCAAGCACCTGGTTATCTAAACGTGTCTGTTGGAGGATTTGTTGGTAATGTGGGTGGTAATTCAGATTGTTTTTTTTATATTTATCTCTACCAATCCAAATCCTGTAATATCAATATTATTGATTATGACAAACAATGAAGTTAACTAAAGAAATTAAGACCAAAAGAGACCGTAACGACCAACTTATTGATTTTACAATGTATGAAATGCTATCATTTTATTCATTTTGAAGATGAACCCGTAGAGTCTGAAATTAAATTTAGGTATTGCAATACTGATAAGTATATTACGTTATAGTATTATCTCATAGAGTTCCAATGTGGTATCAACATTTGCGTTTCTTTTTTCTTATCGGACGATTCAATAGGTCCATATACATCTTATCAAAGAATAAGTAGGACGTTGCGTAACCTTTTCATACAAGAAATACTCTTGTTCATGATCGCATTCTAGGTCTCTTTACCATTGCGGTTTTTGCATAGATTATGAACTTAGACTTCAACATCTACCATTAATATTTATGAACTGAAATCTGGAATATATTAGATTTTGTGATTGATTATTTTCGTTCGGCCGCTCCAAAGGAAAAGTTGAACTTAACGATATATTACTTTTAATCGTTAGGATAATCCAGAAAAGATTCTTATCATGGTGTTTGTCTGTTTTTAGCGTCCGAAAGAAGAATATATCATGATATTAAGACAATTATACAAACTCCAATAAGCATTCATATATTGAAAACCACTATAGTATTAGGGGTAAACAGATTGATTACACCGTTCTGAAAGAACCGTCGAAAACCTTGAATATAGATAATTCAATGAACTGAATTTTTTGATTGGAGAAAGTTTCACCAATTTTTACACTTAGTGGCATAAGTCGTATTCTTTTATAAGCAAATTTGCTTATATTATACGTGGATCATTAAATGAAAGACTCGGTGCTATTTAGAAATATAGGAAAGTTCTGGAAGAGGACAAGCAATAACTCTGCGGCAGACAAAAGTCTGATAGATAATTTGAAAGAGGCTGAAGAAAATGCCGATATAAAGGAGAAAACGCAGGAAGCTAGTAGAAAGCGGCGGTTATTCTTCCGAAAGTAAAGTCGAAATTAACTAGAATATTAGCAAGAATTTGTACTGAGTAGTACAGAATTTTTAATCATTACTTCAAATACTTGTCGGTTCTGCAATTCTGACATTGAATATCGTAACCGATATCTCTATTTGCAAAATGTATAAAGGTATTGCAATTGCGACAATATGTAAAGACTACCGGATGACCGTACTTGTCTTTAGCATCTTTGATTTCTTTAGTTAGTTCCATGTAATTACTTCGCCTGTATAACATTCAACCGTTTAATTCAAATAATTAAATATTTTGGATTCAGTGGTGATCGTTATTTGTGGCTGTGATTAATACTTGATTAGTATTAATAAATCCATTATATGAATCGTATATTTCTGAGGTAAATTGCTCATATCCAACATTTGACGACGATATTAAGATCAAATTGGACATTACACCAATTGATTGATTATTGTTACTATAGTTTGATTGTAATTATTTGATTTGGCCACTACATAGAAAAGATAATAAACTATAGCAAGAACCTTGCTGAAGTAACACAATAATTCGATGTATTATTTGGGATCCTATATGTCCTTGAATCCGAAGCCGGTTTTCTCCAGCTTGAAAAAGAATTAATCAATAGTTCGTAGAATCTCTATTTTAAGTTAATTAGATATTATATGAGTAAACTATTCTTTTGAATATTGTCTTATGACTAATTAATCTAAGAACAAACATAATTAAGTTGATTATAAATCAATATCAACGATTAGTTGCTGGAAATTATAGAGTTATTGTTAATTACATTGACCTATTATTGTTTAAAAATGGGTGATAAGATATTTGATTTACATACGCTAGAGATTAAGCTATTTAATAGGGCCGCTGAAACGGCAATGAATATTTCAAATAATAATTTTGATTGGAAAAGAGATATGCGATATACTACCTACAATACGCTTTCTTCTGTTATTCGTTTTGCAAAGCTATCTGTCATATTCAGAGATCAATATTTGGAGAAGGACGAATGGTGGAATCCTAACTACGACATTTACTTTTCATATCTGGATCAGTATGACGGTAGCAACGTTTATGATAAAGCAACAATGAGATTTTTACGCCGTCAAACAATATCCAATGATTTTATTAAGACTATGATCGTAGGATTATATGCATCATCTTTCTCAATTTTGGATAGTCGTATTAGAGTTTTTTATAACTATTTACTAAATCCATCTGAAAAGGGAGAAACAAAGGAGGGTAACTTTAGTAAACTTATAGAGGGAATATTAGATTTCTTGAATTTAAATTCCAAGAGTGGTTGTATTGAATTGTTCCGTAATGCCCGAAATACTATCCTCAATAATGGGGTATATAATCAAGACGAGGATACTGTCGATTGCGGTGGAAAATCATACAAATTTGAGAAAGGTAATCCACCAAATTATGGTGATTCCCTAGACCTATTGATATTGACAATATTACCTGAAGTTCTAGAAATATTGGATAAGATAATCTCTCGGTTGTTGGTTGAACGGATCATTCTGGACCCCTTTGCGAAAGAAAATTAACAATAGAGTACGGTCATTATTGCTATTACCGGTAGGAATTTGGTTTTAATTTGCATTAACGAGATTAATATTTACAGTAATAAATACTTTATGATATAGCCTTGAATCACTCTTGCACTACAGCACTAATATCCTACTTTAGAACAAATCCGGAGATGTCGATGCTATAGACCACTGGTATTAGAATACTATAAAACAATATAGCTCTACAGCGGCCGAAACAAATCAACATTAAACGTCAATCTAATAATGTAAACTAAGAATTATTCTGGTAATACAAAGTATCATTTAAAAATTTGTTGATACTATCTATGATAAAAAAAAATGAATTTATACGTCAGCTATGCGCTAGTTACTTGCATCTAGATTCATAATTTCCGTCAGAATCATATGACCACTTGCAGTTTGTATGTCCAGATGGGCCATTCTCATTAGATCCACCTTTAGAATCATATTCGCCGGTTTCAGGATCGTATGTGTATTTACTATGAGAATTATAATTGTAGTCTTTTGGTTCGGCGCTTACTTCTTGAATTATTATAGCGCTTACCGTGCTCACGGTTGAGATTATGGCAATGATTGCCAATCAATGTATCAACATCAAAATATCATAATAAGGAGAAATATAAAAACGTTATTGAATATAATTAATTAAGAATCGTTTATTATTAAAGAATTAAAGTTATTAAAAAAAATTTCAACAAATTTCAAAAAAGTTGAATTTCCAATTGAAATTTTATAAATCACAGCAAATGACAAATAGTGATATTTCATCAATTTGGTGAGTAACGGTAACGGCCTACCAACCAACATAAACGACAATGTGTTCTCAAACAATAACTATAATACATCTGTCCCAGAATGGCTATACGAAGATGAGGACGTATCTTAATTGTTGTACTTACAAAGATAGGTTACACTTTTAGTTACTTACACGGGTTACATCATGTTGCTTAGTTTTCGTATGTATCGCGGATATAATTAACCTTTGTAGAAACTTCTCTGATGAAGTGAGACCATTAATTCCAACGTGTTCTCTTGAATCGTTATATGATTTCACAAACATGTCATACCTTAGTTAACCTTATTCTAAATTTGGGATATCTTCCATCTTTAGAAACTCATTCCTTACTATTTTGTTATATGCTTCTATCTTTCCTTGCATCTGTGGATAAAATTTAGGTATTGGTTTATCCTTAATAATACTGTGTACAAGAAAATGTTTGAATCTTTTAAATATAAACTGCTTTCCGTTATCATGCATCACAGTCTTGGGTTTACCATTGACCATTATCCAATCCTCTAGTACATCGATTACGTCAATCGATCTTTTTCTTTCAGACCATCTGCTTGCAGCTATCCTGGAACAATCATCTAAGCAACTGATAAATACTTCTTTGCACCAGAATTGTTAAGATAGAATGGTCCCAGAATGTCCGTCTGCACCATATCATTAGGATGTTTTATGGCAAACCGCTTATACTTTCTTCTATTAAATTGTCACTTGGGGATGTTAAGACCATGTTTCTTTAGTACCTTGTATACGGTTCTTGTGATTCATGACAATCCAATAGTTCTTTTTAGTCTAAACCTGATCTTATAGCAACCAAATTTCTTGGTTATCCTAAAATCAAGTATTGTTTCTTCTACTTTAGATGTGATCTTCTTGTACTTGATATTGTGGGGTCTTTCACAGAGATCTGATAGTCCATCTATCCCCTTCTGACTGTACCTGCTCTTCCACTTTTAGTAACTCTTTCTGGATATACCGTATCTTTTGCAAATATTAGATGCAGTATCACCAGTCCATTCCTTTTCATGCATTAGATTAAACCTGCTTCTTTCGATTTCTATATGGGTTCACTTCCTGACACAACCACAAAAGTGTAACCCATATCTGTAAGCTATAATGTCACCTATATCTGAACTTGCAACACTTAGTAGACTAATTCGTTTATGAAGACCTCTTTAAAGTGCAATTATTACCAAGATCGAAATAAATGTCAGTTGTTTCGCAAAAATTACTGCTTTGGAATTCGATCGTTGTTAGTAATACTCTCGCTTTGGAGCTTGATGGGGCCGAAAAGACAACATACATCCTTGAATCAAAACATGATTAACCCTGATTAGCAGAACTAATGAAACGATAAAACTTTCTGATAAGAAGTCAAACGTTACTTAATCTTCAATTTATTTAATATCAAAAGAGAATAGAATGGTCAATACTTGTCAAGATTAACACACTCATCCATGGTTAGTTGTCCAATAACCTTAGAATCAGTCAAGTATTGGGTAAGTTATTGATAATTTGGCTAATAACCCCTGCACTCGATATAAAATAAATAGTCACCCCATCTTGATGACCCTTCCGCAAGTTCAGGTAAACTCGATGTTATTGACTCGGACCTCGTAAAAAATCCAAATGCAAATATGTCATCATGTCTAATGAGGTGCCTCATCACAGCGAAAATTTGGTTGAATGACATATGATCTACAGGTTACAACCTTAGATTATTACCACAATGAATGCAGTAATTATCCCCCTATGACTATGGCTTTTGCAGCGGCCAAATTTATTCATGTTTTATTAAATCATCAAATAGTTCAGCATTATGGAATTCAGAGTAGACTAGTAATATATGGACATGGTAACAATCAGGACACATATTCAATATATTCCAATTAAATTCGTTAATCAGATACAAACCAGAACGCAATATTTAATTCTTATATAAATTTGATCTATAACAAATTTATCAAATAGATATTATACAGAAATGAGATTACGATTGTAACAGAAATATGCATAGTGATAATTCAAATCGAAAATTATCTGCTAAATGGTTAATGTTACTATCCTTGATACTTATCGTATCTGTTTCCATGTTTAGTTCACCCTCATTATCTAGTTTAATGTATTCTCTCCCAAGTCCCTCTTCACAATTAAGATTACAACAGGCATTTGCTCAAAATGGGGAGGACAGTAGTGAAAGTGATAGCAGTAGTGAAAGTGATAGCAGTTCTGAAAGTGATAGCAGTTCTGAAAGTGATAGCAGTTCTGAAAGTGATAGCAGTTCTGAAAGTGATAGCAGTTCTGAAAGTGATAATCCAGTCTCTACCGACGCCACAAACTCTGCACCACCACCAACCAGCTCAGACTCTACAGCCTCGGCGGCTACTGATCCATCTTTATTACCATCTCCAATAACTACAATCCCACCTACATTACAAAATCCCGCTACTCTAACCGATAACGATGACAATTCTTCGTCCTCTTCCCCGAATGATAATAATGGAGATCAAGAACTGGACTGTGACGATATATCTGATAGGGACTTCATAGTATCATCTGGAGATCCAAATGGGTTTGATGAAGACAACGATGGAATAGGTTGTGAAAGCGATGATGGAAATAGTAATGGAAATGTAACTACTCCTACTCCTGAGGAGAATGAAGAAGGACCGGATGGCGATTGCTTGTTTAATCCCGATTTACCAAAATGTGCTTCTGTTGATGGTGAATGTCCTGATGGCTTCTTTCAAAATGAGGATGAACAATGTGTTCCAGATCATCGTGACGGCTGTCCGGATGGATATCATTCAGTTGATGATGATGAAACTGGGCGTTGTATTCCAAATTCCGACGGTTGTCCAGCAGGCATGATCTTTAGACCTGACCAGAAAACCTGTGGTTACAAGGACGATATATGCAAACAAAATCCAGGTCTGGATGATTGTGTAGAAACACCTGATGAATGCGATAATAATAGAGATGACGATAGTGATGGTTTAACTGATTCTGAAGATCCAGATTGTGGGCAACAACAATGCGACCCGTCATATCCAAATAATTGCATTCCCTACCCGCCGCCTGATCTCGACTGTGACCAAGGTGGAGACCTTGAGGATGACGAGATTCCTTATCACAACTTCAAGGTAAATGGGCCTGACCCGCACGGCTTTGATGGAAATGATAATGATGGTATTGGATGTGAAACAGGTAGTGATGACGATAATGGAAATAACGGCGATTCAGATGTGATCAGAGCCTCACAAGATACTTGCGATGATATCTCGGATAGCATAGACTTATTCCCTGGCCAACTAGATTCTGAACGCGTAAAGATAATTGCATATTTTGAGGATTGCAAATTAGATCAGGCCTCATTGAAGTTAAACCTGGTTGGAGATGATGATCTCAAACTAGTGGCTACAACCTTTGAGGATGGTGAATCTGACGCCGTCGAGGTTGAATTAGAGTCTGCGGATGACGAGGGTTCTTCAGATAATTCACTATATCAAGCAAATATTTCTGGAACCCAGGAAGGATTAGATTTAGAAACCGGCGAACCTAGAACAATCGACAATGTAAACGGAATAGTATTATGGAATAATGGCGATGATCCAATACAATTTGCTGAAAATAATTCCATAGAATTTGACATTGATTTCGACTGAAGTATAATCTGATGCTCAGGCCATCTATCATCATTATCTAATCCAATTTATTCTCCTTTGGAATAAACCATTGAGCGGCCGAAACAAAATCTTCTCCAATGATTAATAATAAATTAGTTCTACAATAAGTTGAGAAACCAAAAAAACTTAATTGTTCTAGATCTGAAACTAATGATATAATGTTATCCAGATCTGAGCTTTCGTATCTACAAGGGGAAAAGAAACTGACAGGCTCCTATGAACGAAAAATCCGATGTATCATAAGAAAGAAGATTAAGATTTTGCAAAAAGAACTACCTTTTATATCAAAGCTTTTTCCAATTAATCACTTAGCGTTTAATGAAGTTTTCTAAATTCAGAATAACTATGTGTCAGATACTAAATTAAAATCGGATGCTACTGAATTTAGTAATGCCAAAGATCCGAAAACAGGAGCTACCAAATTTAGTAGCAGGGGTAAAGCAGTTGAATCTTCTGAAACTAATGAAATACATATACAAGAAAGGAATTTTAATAGCCCTTGTAGAGGTAATAATTACCATTCAAAGGTTAATGATGACGAAGCAAATGATCAACGAACAAAGTATTATATTAATAACCCCTCAAGTTTAATAAAAAACGCAGTAGGCTCCGGTGGTGTAGAGGTTATTAACCAAAGTAGCCACACAGTCCGGCTAAGCATTTCGCCCTCTCAAGGCGACGATCCCGGGTTCAAATCCCGGCCGGAGCATCCTCTGTTTGGAAAAAGAAGGCCAATTTGAGGTTCTTTTCATGATCTCTGTTTTATGAGAATCTGTATACAGTTTTTCATTTAACGTATACAGTTTTTTGTCGTAGTGTATATCGCAGCTTAAGCATGAATAACCAATCTTTTTGAATGATCCGAGACTTCCAATTCTGACATATGTAGAATTTAGGCCTCTGTTACAGATGGTACATGTGGTCATAGAACAAGAATATTTGAGGCAATTGGATTTAAAGCTTTTTTGGATGTATCCAATGGAGATAGTAATGGTGTCGTCATTTGAGAGGGCGAAATGCTTACCTGGATTGTGTGGCTTTCATTACTACTATATCACCGGAGCCTTCAATTACGTCGATATTAGTCCTTGTAGTGTCGTTTTCATTCTATTAGATCAAATGTTATTTAGTGAACTAGTCTAGTTAGTGCTTTTATGACAATGAAGAGGAAATATTGTCGTTTTGACTTGGGGAAGCCCCCTTTTTGTATGCTATTCAAACATATGATCGTGACATCTCTAATAATTAGATTTGATAGCATTTAGAATTCTTTTTGCAAAACTTCCAGCTTGTGATTAAGCAGTCTTTGATAACATGAAATATTAGTCTATAGAAGATCTAGAAGTGAGCTCCTTCACTTGTGCATTTTTATAACAAATGTATATTCCACGCAGGCTGTGATTAGAGAAAAATACCAGTGGAGGGTTGGTTTAACTGATCAAGATATCTGTTACCATATAAAAAAAGTTGGTCTAGTATTGATATTAGACTCCGGTTCCGTCGTCGCTCCCTCCGCATTTTGGACAGTTAGTTCCACCATGTCCCTGGCGCTTGCCGTCAGAACTTTCTTCACCTTGTTGTCCTTTGTTCTTTGATTCAGATATAGAATTACCGGCATAAGCTTGTTCGCTTATAGATGGCATTGCGACTAGTCCTACTGTCACAATAGCGATGACGACTACTACCGCTGACAAGTATTGCTTGTGTTGCATATTTCAAAATCACTATTGGTATAATTTAAGGTTTTAAGTTTTGAAGACAGAACAATATTTGTAGATAATTGGAAACCATCTTTAAATCCTCATAGGTTAGAAGTATGGCGGGCCGGGTTCATGGCAAAGCTTTGCTTGTAATAGTATACGCATAGTTACACTGCGTAAAGCATAAATATTTACAATTACATATTCAAGTCATATGGGTCGAAGTATTCCTTCATTTAGACATTTGATTGAAATAGAACGACTGAACTGGTCTGAATTTAAGAAAGAACTACCATCCAAGAATGAGAAAGAAGCATTTAACACCATATTTGAAAACGCCAAGTTATATACTCAATATCTGTCTAATGCCAACAGACCAATACCAATAGAGCCTATTATGATGGGTGCTTTGTTCCATAATTATAAGACACTTTTGAAGTTCTGTAAAGAGGAGGTTAATGTCACTGAAGAATCCATAAATCAGAAATTGGTTGTATTGGATAAAGAGAAACCCTTAGCAAAAACATTGTTTGACAAAACTTGCGAAAGGTGGCGCGGTCTGCTATACGCCCTTCATAAAGACGATAGAGAACAGTTACTAAAGATGGTAGCTGATTGTTGTAATAGTTTGGATAATGGGGCAATGGCTAGGATGTTAATCGACTCAGAATCATCTATTTCTGTACTTTTCTTTTTTAGTTTAGTCTTGCAGAATCAAAACCTGATGAACAGAATTAAAAAGTCCTCGGGGAAAAGTGCTATAACGGATGTTAATCTGTTAGACTTTATCGATTGACCATAATAGAAATTGTTTAAGGCTTACGAAATGATTTTCTGGATTTGTTTTTTTATTCTAAAGAATACTGTTGAAATTGATTAGCGTTGAAGAGTGCCGTTGAAATTGGGTTGGCCAAAAAAAAGAGAATTTATCAGCAATTAGTTAAACCCGCCGGTTACGGTACTGGATTGAGAGATTGCTGATGCCAAATGGTTATGATCCAACGTTCCTATTGCTGTTCCAACAGCCATTGTTATCGCTAACCCTATAGCGAATACAGCTAGCTTTGGGTGCACTAATAATACGTTTAGCAGTTTTTGCTTGAAAGACATATCTTATCCTAGAGAGAACAATATCAAACATAAAGTTTTATGACTATTGAATATGAACCCCATGACTAGTCAATACCCTCACATATCTGAGATTTTCATGGGTGAGGGGGCCGCCATTTCTTGAACTCAATAGATTCATTTTTTGATTGTGATTATAGGTCTTGCATCAAGGAATACCAAAGACGTGCCGTCGCCAAAACTTTGAGAAATTATAATACTGATTTTTTACATCCTTCAACTAACTGAATCTTTAATATATGAAACAGTTTCGTTTAGATGTCACAAAATTTTTTCAAAGCGATGGAATATTTAGCAGCGAGCAACGGAGGACGGATTCAAAAATGGTTGTTGACATTAGTGAATTTCAATAGCATCAATCTGATCCATTCGATTGTGAAAAATAGTCCGGAAAATTCTTCTTAAATATTTTCCATATTCGGAAATAGATTTCTTTGGACTCATCAAAAGAAAAAGTACACATGATAAAGCCATCCCATGCCGTCAACCCATTTTGCTCTACAAGAAACGAAGTAATATTTACACATGATTTTTCTATATCTAGGTAGTTTTTCACTTTCAACCTTTTTTCTTCTAGTTGTATGGAAAAAATGGAGTCTTCCAATTCCTTTAATTCTTTAAGATTTTCTTGTATTCGTTTGTCTTGATAGATGTCATAGAATAGGCGTGTTTTTTTTGAAAATTGTGGCTCTTCGTACGATGAATCTTTTTTTACTTCATCCTCATATCTATACAATTTTGGATCCTGGGATAAAAATACAAATGTAAAATAGTCAATGCTACCATTTAAAATTGCCCAATATTTTTTCATTTCTCTCACAGAAGTTGAAGCTTGCTTCGCTTTTTGGTACTCCAGTCTAACGTAGTTTGGGATTTTACCTATCAAGGTATCGTGGATTTGTGAATGATCAAAATTTAGAATATAATATTCTGGTCTACCTCTTTGTTTTTCCAGAATACCTGTTGCCAATTTATGCTTAAAGAGACATCCTTTTTTGACAAACAGATCAAGAATTTTTCTTAGTTCGTTTCGATGTATACTTGTTTTTTTATGAATTTGATTGTATGTAAGTGGCTTGACTGATAGTTCTCGAATTATCTTCCATTGGGTCAAAAAAGATAGAGTTTCTTGATAATTTCCTAACCCTCTATGACCCTCCAAAACTTTGATAATGTCGGATTGGTACGGGGGTTCATCGGTACGGGGGTTCAATAGTTCTCTTCTACTCATTAATTGGAATAAATATATTAAATGAATTATTCGAACAATTCTTCAAACAGCAGAACAAGATACAGCAAGACGCAAAAACAGGGCCCCTCATCAGTATCCGTAATCTTACCCAAAATCATGACTCTCGACCTAGGAATCCAAAAGGGTAGCTATGTCATGATCTCCCAAATTGGAGATGAGATCAGAATCAGAAAAATCCAAAAAAAAGTAGATGAAATGTATAACTATAACCAATTCAACAACAATCTAAGCTATAAGAATTACCACGGCTCATTCAGGAAGGATACAATTGATTACAATGTTGGAAAGGACAGACTAGAGCCGGGGGATAAGGATTCATTAACTGAATATTGCACCGACAAATTTAAACACATTCTAGAAAATGAGGACTACATACATGTATTTCAGATACCAAAAACATTTTTGAAATTTTTTGATTGTAGTTGTAAAAGTGAATTTGAAGAAAAAGTTCTCATCCCAATACTTAGGAAATTGTGTATCAAGTACGGACTAGATTTTGAGCAAGTACAAACGAAGATTTTTGAAAACGAATGTATTTCTTACGAGGAGGATTTTAATTGATATCCTCTACAAAAGATATCGACTTTTGGTTTTACACCATTGGAGTGAACATTATCCCAGCCGTCTCTACGAACAAAATACCTAAGGTGAAATGGACAGAATGGCAAGACAAACCAATTCCAGATGAAGTTTATGAAGATTGGAAGAAATCTGGAGATTTCAATGATGGCTGTGCTATAATTGCGGGGATGATCTGGCGTGGCGAATACAAAGGAAAATTTCTAACATGTATTGATATTGACAATGCCTTAGGGATTAAAGAATTCCTATCCAAATTTGGTAAAGTGGATACATTAGAAATGATTGCAGAAAAGACAATTGTGGAACAGCATCTTGATGCCAAAGATAAATCCCACATATACTTTATAGTGGAAAAACCACTCTCAAAGAAATCAGGAATTGGCGGCCCCAACAACTTTGGCAAGACAGATATACCAGCAATAGAAGTAAAGTCAGAAGGAAAGCATGGGATCATTTTTTGTTCTCCCTCGGTACACAAAAATGGTGCCCCCTATCAAATTATAGGAACCTCAACTCCAACCGTATTAAACAAAGAACACTCAGTGAATCTCGAATATTCGATTGACGAGATTTATGAAGATTTTGGTATAGCGCTACCTAGTGATAACAAAATCGCAATCGAAGAACTATTCAAACCAGATTTTGAAGTACGTGAAGGAAACAATAGACATTTAGTATTAATGAGGGTCATGGAATCACTAATCGGCAAGCTTAGAAACATTTACTCTGAAGAGATGATTAAGTGTTTAACGATAGAATGGAATGAAGAACATTGTAAGCCTCCACTTGACGATAAAGAATTTGAGAAACAATGGGATTGTGCTAAGAAATACATTTTCCAAAAAACGTCAGATGATACTAGCATATCAACTGCAGAAGATGGAGAAAAACCAACTGAAAAATCTATCGTGAATATTCCTGTTCTACTAGATTCCATTAAGAAAAGATGGATTGAAGTATTCAAAGATCAGTTTAGTCAATATCACATAACAATTAAGGTGAATAACCATATCGAATGCATTCCTCTAAACAGCAACAGATTCACAGGGATTGTTAGAAAAGAATACTTTGAAAAAGAAAGGAAAACTATAAGTGATGACAAACTAGATGCAATTCTGAAACTTTTAGAATCAGAATTGATGTTTACTGATGAGTTAAAGAAGATCGAGCTAAGCTTAAGAGTAGCAGCCAGAAAAGAAGAACCGAATGTTTTCTATTACGACCTTACAAACTCAGAGTGGGAAATTGTCAAAATATCATCCAAAGGATGGGAAGTAATCAAGAACAACAATTTACCGCTCTTTAAAAGGTATGAAGGTAATTGCAGCCCGCAAGTTACACCCTCCTCATCATTGCAAGATAACAAAAAAGGTTTTGATCAATTCTTTAAATTGTTTAATCTTCAATCTGAAAGGGACAAAATCCTTCTCACCGTATATCTTATCATTCTGTTCATTCCAGAGATACCCAAAGTTATTCTTGTTGTAAAGGGTAATGGGGGCGGGGCCAAAACAACAGCCTTTAGAATGATAAAAAACATCGCAGACCCTTGCAATGTTGATGATTTCTCTTTTAGTAAACAAATCAATGATGTGATTCAAACATTAGAACATCAGCATGTGGTATTTTTTGATAACGTATCTCACATATCAGATGAAATGTCTGATCTGATTTGTAGAGCAGTCACAGGATCGGGCTTTAGCAAGAGAGCACACTATACTAACGATGAAGACTTTTTGTACAAATTTAAAAGATGTATCGGAATCAATGGTATTAATCTGGCTACAACAAGACCTGATTTTCTAGACAGATCTTTAGTTATCAAGTTTAAAAGAATTGAAGAGAATGCAAGGAGAAAGGAAGAAGATATCAAGAATGAGTTTGAGAGATTACGACCATTCGTATTAGGATATATCTTTGATACCCTGGTAAAAGCCCTAAAGTACAAAGAGGAACACAAAGAGGAAAAGATCCTCAAGAACGGATTTCCAAGAATGGCTGATTTTGCAGAATGGGGCGAGATATTATCAAGATGTGTAGGGAATGATGAAAACGAGTTCATAGATGCCTATGAAGAAAACAGATTGGATCAAAATGATGAAGTCATTGAAGCATCGCCTGTTGCTGAATCAATACTACTTTTTATTAACGAAAGAGACAAGGGTTTCGTTTGGGAGGGAACCCCTACCAAACTACACAATGTATTGACAGATATCATTGATCAGATAAAACCAGAACTAAGAAGAAGCAATCTATGGCCCAAAGGATCGAACAAACTAACATCAAAGATTAATGAGGTTATACCCAATCTAAAGGAAAAAGGAATTGATGTCATCACAGGAGAAAGGAACAAAGAGGGAAATAGGATTATACGAATTGAAAAATTGCGAAATAGAAGAACTAACCTAGTGGAAGAGAATAAAGAATTTAATCCTAATATACACAGGAAAAGATTCTCGGATAACTTTGAATGTGACAAATGATCACTAGAAGGTGACATTCACCTAATGAAGGATCATGTATGTTTGTGACCTTATCTTTGATTCATATTCAATAGCTTTTTGACAATTGTTTTAGAACTGTCAAAGTACTGTCAAATCAGAATACTATATTTTTAGGCCTATTTTGTGCTCCTTTCGTTTCCATTAGTAATATCAATTGACAGTTTGACAGTATTGACAGTAGTTGTAGATAGACGGCCAAGTTTTGAGAGTTCATATGAATTATTAAGTCTAACCCTAAACATTGAATAGATAAAGTATCAAGGCTAACCCTCGCAATATTTTTGAACTTGTACTCCAAAATAAAAGAATGGGAGAATTCACACAGAATTTACTGAAACTTACTGAATTCCCCTTTTCATATTCATTAATTACATTACTTGCGCTTATCTTTGGTCATGGTATCAATCTTATCGAACCAAATTTAGGAGAAATCGCCCCCCTTCTAGTCCTTATGGGATTTGTCGCTACAACACTGTCAATATGCGATCCACTTGGTGCTTTACAAAGAATCTACTTAGGAAAAGAACGATTCTTAAGTGGGGGAAAATTGATAATTAAATGGAAAATCAAACCTTCTGTTCCTCCACAGTATGGTCCAATTTATGGTGAGGACGATATCATACACGGTCTTATAAGACTAAAAATATTTGGAAAGAGTATACAGTCAATCTTTTACCCAATATACCTATTCGCAATTGGGTATCCTCCTAGACTCGTAAGAGAATATGAAATAGACTGGGATATTCTTAATCAGTCAGAGATTGGTACCGATATTTTAGGGAATGAATTGCAGAAAATAGGCGCGGATGAGCTAGAAAGGATATTTAAGACATTGGAAAGTTTGAGACAACGAGCTGTCAAGTCAAAATGGATATCTGCGGAGATAGACAGAATTACAGGATTAAAATATATTTCGCAGTTGTAGTTTTTGTGTTCATCATAGCTATTGTTTTTCTTCCAGGTTTTTTAAGCATATTTGCAAAGGTTTTCATCGATACTGAATTAACTAAAATGATAATCATCATTTTTTCTATTTTGACAATCGGTGCGGTGATATTGATGATATGTTTGAGGATGGGAAAATTAAAGGATAAGGCGGTAACTGTTTTCAAATATTTAACCGCACTGGAAACCATAAGAGTCGATGGCAAGGATTTCAAGACTACTTTGGAGAATATAGGACACTATTTGGATGTAAATGATTGGATACTAGCTGGATATTGGTTGTCTCGAGTCATGAGAGAGTACAAAGAGATGTATGTTTCAGAAGCAAGAGAAGTTTAATTTTCAACCTAAACTTGCAAATTGTTCATGGACTGACTAGATCATATTGTATCGATTCGTTTTTCCACTCATTTAGAAAAGAACTGTCAAACTGTCAAACTGTCAAATCGAAGAAACATGTGGTAACAATTTAAGCACAAAAAAGGCGGAAATATAACAATTTCAAATTTGACAGTTGTTTGGACGGTTCATAAACTACTGTCAAAAAATAGATGATTAGAAGACATGAAGAGACAGCATAGATGAAGCTCCATTATTAAATTATCTGGCTTCTTGATGATTAGTAGAAATATAGGTTTAGTACTACGATTAGGGACTCCCCACCTAAAGGAGGCTGACCAGGATTAGGGTGTTAGCGGATTAGGCGAGCTGACCACCAAAGTAAGTGGAGATCCCTCAGAAACACGATTTTGTGTAGAACCGCAAGAAAGTTTAATATTGCTAAAATCAAACCCGTAAAATTCGCAATCACCGGCATCACTGACACCGGATTCGAGATTCACATTAAATGTCGCTTGAATTGAAATATCATCTCTATATTTATCACCTGACTCATCGAAAGGATTCAATATGCCTGATACATCAAGACGAAAATCATTTCCAGGTGGATTCCAGCCATTTTCTCCATCTTGTAACGTTATCACTATTTGATTGATCTGTCCCGGACGTCCTGGTGGTCCCTCGGGGCCTGGTTCACCTTGAGGTCCTTGTGGTCCCATTGGACCCAATGCACCCTGTGGACCTTGTTCTCCTCTTTCTCCCTTCGGACCAGCAGATCCAATATCACCTTTAACACCCTGTAGACCTTGAGGGCCAGTTTCTCCTTGTGGACCCATAGCACCGGTATCGCCTTTGTCTCCCTTGTCCCCTTTAGGTCCTTTAATTATATCAATCCCGGGAATAGAACCAATATCAATACCTCTAAATGTCTGTGCTAGCACAGATTGAATTTGTATAACGTACACAATTCCTAATAACAACACGAATGATATCAGAATAGTTGTAATGAATTTCAGAGACAGATTAAACAGTCAGAATATATTTGAATTTGAAAAGAATTCTAATAAATTGTGCACTAGTTAAATCATAAGTAGATTTTGTCATCCGATACTGAAGATGTGGCTATTTACGATTAATGAGATGCATTTCAATGATATCAAATTTAAGCTATAAAGAAAATTTGATCCTAATTCCTAGTGGATTTGCTCGTGCCGTCGCCAAAATTTTTTGAAATTTGATAATGGTAATTTATACCAATTTTCTTAACGAAAAATTCCTAAATATTCTATAAAAGCTAAATATTAGATTAATGTTACGGTATGATGTAATAGAATGATGTTGAAGATTATTGGGTTAATAGCGGTGGTCGCAATCGTAATGATGGTAGTAGTGGTTGGGGCGGCTGAAGGCTTGGGCCCCCAACTGAATATCATTATGGCACAACAAACATCAAACCAAGACTGGAAGACATATTATAATCCCGAATACAAATTCTCAGTAGATTATCCAAACTTTAATGGTAAAACCAATGTAACTGATACCACTAACAATCCTAGTTTTGAGTTTAAAAAAACATTCTATTCGCCTAAATATGTGGGTTTTGTAGTGGCGGCAACTAAATCAACACCTCAAATAGACCCACAAGAAGCACTGGTAGTAGCCCTTCAAAACAAACCTCCCCATCACCTTTTACTACACGGAGGGGTATTTTCAGTAATTCAAGATGAGGTACCGGGATATGCTTATTCTGTATTAGTAAATGGAACTGCAAACATGATGACTACACTGAGCTTCAAACATAATGGAAATACATACTATTTCATAATCAGTGGTCTTGACAGAGATATGCAAACAAAAGGGATTAAGAAAGTTGTAGACTCTATAAAGTTTTTTGATTAGATTTTTGTATAAAAATCCTTAGCTTTGTTTCTTCTTCAACAGACTAGGTGGAGGTGATCCAAAGTTCCAGTTGTCTGAGTTAGGTTTGAATATTTGTTGTTGCTTCTGTTGATGTGTTTGTTTCTCAGCCATATGTTTAAGCTTGTACATCTTTCTCAAGTTATTCTTGTCTTCTACGTAAATCTCACGCTTCCCAGTTTCAGGGTCTTCAATATCCCTTGGCTTCATACCAAAATCAATATGATCCATGAATATTTCTATGGCTCTGAAACGCTGTTCTCTAACATACCACAAGCATTCTTCGTTTAGTCTGAATGGTTTTTTGAGTTTTATAGTATTGGGGTCCTGAAGATCATTAAGTTATAACCATTGGACAAATCAATGAAATAGCATATACTAGCTTCTTACACCTTGAAACATTAAGAACACTTAATGGTTTTAATGGCATTTATAACCATTTATAGGGTTTCAAAATTTGCCTTTAAGGGGTATTTTTCTTACAATACTTTTCCATCTTGTTTCTACTGCACACTCAAGTATCCAATATTCTGAGTCTACTAATCATTGGCGGCCACTAAACATTCGTCCAAGATCTATAGAGGTATTGAATGTTCGAGGTCATCGGAAAAATCGTTAATGATGAACAGAATTATAGCCAATTGAAATTGACAAAAAGTGATAGTCAAATTAACTATGATATTTTTAGCATCCAAAAGAATCTGCATATCATGAAAGATTTCAAGGATATGACTCTCGAAGAAAAAGAGGAAATACTTGAACAGATAAGAAATTTTCCTGAGCATAAAAAAGAGGACGGCGGTGACTCTTTCGATCTATTCAATCAATCATTTAGTGAAATCTCAAAGACCTGGTCTGATTCGTTAAAAGAGTTTGAGGCTCTTTACCCAGACTATCTGAAAGATGAGAATACCAATCCCCTCGAAAAATATGAATCTAGGTGGACCGCAAAGATTAGAAAAAAACTTTTTTAAATGCTCACTGCTCACATTTGAATAGTACGGCTTTATCTGACGAGACTACAATGCCCTATTTGTTATTCTAAGGTACTTTTACTACATCTACTTAACTACTACAATCGTTCTTGTCTAATGATACCAAACCACATCTATTATCATTAAATACTATCTTATACATACAAATTTGCAAACTCGTCCATCAAAGACAAGTTTCAGATAACTCCTAGAATGGGGAAGAGAGATAGGACATCTTTTTCTACCACCCTTTCTAGATGTCTTCATAATTCTGTTCTTAGCCTCATTAAGAGAATGTTTCATTCTATTGGGACAATCAGGTTTGAAGAGCAAAGCACTTTTGTTAACCTGTTTAATCAATAAAATACAAATGACGCAAATATAGAGTCCTTGCTCAGATCTTTTGGAAAAAGGGGGGCAACCCCCTCCAAATTAAACACAACAGAATCAGAACAATGGACTAGATATACTAACCCTCAATTAGGATTTCAAACAGATTATTCAGAAAAAGATTACCTTACATATTGCGGGGGACCGTTCTACGATTTAGGTCTTGTTGAGCCCAGATCTATATATATTAGTTCGAGAACAAACATAAAGTTTTCTAGCTGACAAAGATAGTGAATCAGTAAGGTAGTGGTATTTCAGGTTGTAACGTGTCGTGGTGATTTAGACCCGTCGAGATAAATGGTATCAAAGTTATTGCTTTGATTGTTTACACTTTTGTCCTGAGTCACTCTCGCAGAATTCCTTTGCTAACTGGTTTATGTTATCTCCAGTACCTTCCTTAAGATTTTTACACCCTCCAGTTTCTTTTGTACATGCTATAGTTCTGTCGCCACTTCCATCCTCACTCACATACCTTTTAGACTTCAAGTCACGGTCTGCAAATACTTTTTGGCTTAAGCCCGGTATTGCCACCAGTCCCACCGCTACACTGGCTATTACAACTACTGCTGTTATCATAAGTTGTTTCTTGTTTTCCATATTCCGAACACATTGTCAGCATAATATATAAGATATTGAGTTTTGAATATATAATACAACATTTGTCAATACTCGATAACAAATCTGAAACTTTCACTTGTTAGGTTATATGGAGCGGCCGCACCTCAAACTCAATGTTGATATTTCTGTCATGAACATTTAGATGTTAAATAGCAATATCAAAGATAAGCCGTCGCCAAAACTTTTATGATAATTAGAAAAAGCATTAATCCCTTTTTTTGTATGAAAAAATTTCTTGATTCTGAGAATAGTCTCTGTAAGCTAAATAGTAGGGTTATCTAACAGAAGTATGTTGCTCTATAAGCTCCTTGGTTTGGTAATGACGGTTGTTATGGTTGTGGGGGTAGCGACTCACCAAAACATATGCTCAAAACTGGAAAACATTTTACAATCCTGAATACAAATTTTCATTTGATTATCCTAATATTCAAACTACAATTACTAATCAGGGAAATATATCAGAATTCTATAAACTGTTCGAAACTCCAACAATCACCTTAAACTTCTCATTGAGTTTTAATGCTTTTATGGGTTTAAAGAGGATAGGATCTCGACTATTTACGGCTTTCAAACACTTTTCGAGGAAAGATATCAAGCAATCGGCTCACAAACTTACTCAAATTTTATTCCAAAAGATCCAAGACGTTTTGAAAACAATATAAAATTGAAAATACTATAAAAAGTATTGAATATTTTTACAATTTTATAAAAATTAGCAAATCCTCGCTAAACTGTGATTGAAAGATTAGACTCGGTATCTTAATAGATTTGTCTAAACAATGGTCTTAAAAAAAGTAGTATAGACTTTCCTACTTACCGTTAGTTGTTTCACAGTCTATACCAAAGTCTGGAGCGACTTGTTTACATAATTGTTGATTGTAAACACCGATTTGTGCTGTCTCTCTATGTGTATTAGGACTAGAATAAGGACCATCACATCCATACTCACCATAGCAATTCTCATAGCTTGTTGAAGGATTTTTTCCTTGTGTGGAACAATTTTCTGAAGTATAACCATCACCATAGTCAAAAGATGTACATTTCTTTGCGTATGCCGGTGCGTTTGACAGACTCATCATGCTAGTTGTTGTTACAGATACTACTAGTATTGCACTAATGGCAATAATTGCCAATAATATGTTTTTCATTGAATGATCATAAAAAATATTCGTTAAAAATGTTTTTTCGAAAGAATTTGTAAAAGTTTAATAGGATAATTTTAGCTAATTATATTTTGTCCAAGTATTAGATTATAGCTAAAAAGGGGAAAAGAATATAATGAATCAAAAAACCCAAATAGCAAATGTCAAAAACCGGGTCTTTGAAGTCCTGAGACTTCATGTAGGAGTCAATATGATTCACGAACATTTCAATAGCCCTAAAGTGTTCTCGCCTCACATAACACTAGTATTCATCGTATAATCTAAAGGGACTTCTTTAGTTTTACAGGTTGGGGGCCCGGGGTCATGAGGGTAGTACCATTAGATAACCCCCTGGATAGAATAAATTAGATTCCAACACCTTGAAACATTAAGAACACTTGATGGTTTATAATGGTATTTAAAGCCATTTACAGGGTTTAGAAGTTGAGGGATAAACAGAGGAGAATTTGTAATATTATATCAATATGACATCAAGTATGAATCACTCTGATTTTCTCCATTCATCTATATTCTTTTGATTCTCTGCCATGATTTGTCCAACGGTTTGTTGTTTAAGTATTTTTTTGGTTTGATTGGGGCGACTGATTACGGGTAATCCTGACGATTCTACAAGTCCATAGACCTCATTCATTCGTTCATAGCCACTATAAAAGTTGGTCATATAATGTTAGGTACACTTAATCGTCTTAAAAGATAGTGGAGAGTCCTTTTACATTGTTGGCGCCCCACCTCTTTTGTAAAAAAAATTCATGGCATTTCTCAAATTAGATCGACCGCTAAGGGGGTAAATTTCTTACAGCACGGCATAGATATCGACATACTAGCTGTAAGAAAAAACACCCCCCTAGCAATTCATCTCCTAAGCAAGTCTGTTAGACAATGGCCGGCCGGCCACTAAACACTGACCCAAGATGCATAGCGATATTCACTGTTTGACATTCTCGAAATAAGCAGTAGCTGTTGAACCTGATGATAGCTGAATGGAATTGACAAAAGGCTAAGGTCAAGTTAACTACAATATTTTTAGGTTTAGATAGAATCAGTACATCAAGAAAGATTTCAAGGATATGACTCTCCAAGGAAAAGAGGAATTACTTAAACAGATAACAAATCTTCCAGATAAATCAAAGGATCCAATATTATAATTAGCACGACAATATCAGCTATTCTTTCTGATTTAGTAGAATACTTTTTTAGTTAAGGTATCTAAAAACAGTAAATCCTTGGAAATTCCTATATACTCGAATTCAAAAAAAATTGGGTGTAGTTTACCTTCCGTTACTGGTGCTACAATCAATGCCTTGCTTTTGAAGTACCTGCTTACAATATTGTTGGTTATCTACCGCGTATTGTGCTGCATTTTTATGGGTAGTAGGATTAGAATCAGAGTAGCATCCAAAGTCATCATAACAAATTTCACTCTCTACGGATGGAGTTTTACCTTGGTTAGAACATACTTCTTGGCTGGCATATTCATAATCAACTGTAGTACATTTTTTGGCGAAAGCCGATTCATTTAGTGAAGTTCCCATGGACATTACAGAGAGGGTTAATAGTGATGTTATGGCAATTATTGCCAATAATTTGTGTATCATTGAAACATCAAGGACTATTACACATAAAAAAGTTGTTTTGAAAAAATCTGCAAAAACTTTAGAGTAAAATAGAATAGTTTTTTGTCCTACATAAATATTAGCCAAGTCGTCACTCAAAAGATTAGACTTATTCGAAATATCCATAATGTGATCATCTCATATTGAATGAATTATGATGAAATCATTAACTTCATTTATCCTCATCTTACCGCCCTAAAATATTTCACAAGAAAAATGACAAAGTGTTCCCCTTTTTTGCCTGGAAGATTATGAAACCTGGGATAATACTACGTTGAGTAGATCGCTCGACTGATACCAATGTCTTAACTCAGATAAATATCTTTAATCTAGAGACCAGCAAGATCTTAGATTAATAATGACGTCCTATTACATATAATACTGTATCCTACAGTTCCGAATCGGCCAGGTATTTCTAATTGTAATTGAAGGTATGTCTAGGTGAATGGCACCCGATGACAAAGGGAATAACAGCAAAGGATTAAAAAATAGCGTCATTCGAGTAAGTGTCAATTAACAATCAAATCATGCAAGCTAGTTAACTTTTCTCTGATCTGATCAAATTTAGACATGTCTGGTCGGTAGTAGTGTCTTACAAATATCGAATTAGCTATTCTACCTTGTAACAGATCTATCAACTCTGTCTCTACTCCTTCATTCCTTAAGAAGGTAGCAAAGATCTTTCTACAATAGGACATGTAAAATTTTTGATGGTTTCGTTCAAAAGTTAATCTAATTTTGTCATAATTCAAAACTTCATCTCCATGTTCTTTGACAAGATTCAATATATCCTCATTCATAATCGAGATAAATGCCTTTTTGGTTCTTCTCAAAAATATGGACGGAAATCGAAAATGTTCTAAAACTTTTCTGTCCTTAGAGAGATATTCTTTCTGTGGTTCCCTAATTAGAAGTAAATTGAATGATTCCAAAGTTTCGGCCGGCCGCAAACCTGTCAAAACCCCAAATTTTATGATATTTGAGAATCGCGGATATTTTTCAATTGACTTTTTAACCCAGTCGGCCATACTACTGAATTCGTTGTCTAGATTCGTCAAGTTCTGAAAACTCGTGAGCGAGTCTCTGCTTACGGTCCATTTCAACTGATACCTATTCTTGTAATCTTGCCACCTATCGTAACAACCCAAATATTTCGACAACAATGCCAATGATTTCATTATATGCTTCTTCTTGTCATTAGAAAACTCCATTATCTCTGAGAAATCTCCTGTTACCAACAAATGATCATACCTTCTTGCGTATGCCATCCTAGTTTTCATTGTCACACGGTTCAGACCAATTGATTCCATGTATTGCAAGAATTTATCATAATCTATATGTTTTTCGTCGTTAGAGTTACTATAATCGTTAATTTGTCCTCTCAAGGCGACGATCCCGGGTTCAAATCCCGGCCGGAGCATCCTCTGTTTGAATTCTTTTAATAATCAGGACTGTCTATGCTACAAATTATCAAATAAGGGTCATAAAAATGAAAGAATCGAGTTCTTAGATAACAACAATACTCGTAAATCAGAAAATCATAATCAAATCTTACCATATTCAGTAAGGTCAGCCAGGGACGATTTTTGGAATGATTTTAAGACCTATCTAATCAATGAAAGGCATAGTCAATCTAGCATTAGAGATAAGATCAGCTATGCTAGACGATTTTACCATATACTTGAAAGTAATGATGCTTCTTTGATAACAAAACTATCGCTCGATGTTAAATCTCACGTAATGAAAGTTGTGAACCCGCTTGGAGAAGCTAATTGGTTCATCTGTTCCCGAGTAGAATGCTAAAATTTGAAAATCTTTAACTCCACTCATGACTCCGCTTTCTATTATCCTACAAAAATCGAACACTCAGATAATGTGTTTTTTATTCGATAAAATCATAATTCTGCCAGTTAAAGAACTTTTAAGGTGTACTTTCAGTCTTCTCGTACAACAACATTCTCTGTTTTAATACTTTGTAAATCTCTGTGACTTGCATATATTTTCCAATACTTTTTTCATTCAACTCGGCAACTAACCATCGGAGCTTATAGACAAATTTGTAGCCTATTTCCACACGCTCTGAATCAGATATTAAAAGATAAAAGAATTACAACCCCTTTTGAGATTTTTCATGGATTTGAACTTTCAAATCAATATCATACCGATGTCAAAAATAATTAAACCGTTTCATAGAATATGAATCATATTATCTACTTGAAATGAAATATGTATCTCGAGATTCCAAAACAGGTTTTGTGAAATTTAGTTGTAGAGTTGGTAATTACTTAAATTGGACTTATTGGTCATTCAACTACATTCTCCATAAACATTTATATTCTGATAATTGTTTCTATTGATAGTATTAGATGATGTGTACCAAATGCAGAACGGACTATGATGTAGAGAAATCATTTTATGATAAGAAATTACATCGTTTTGTTTGTCCTACTTGTAAGGCATAAATTCTCTGCAGAAAATAATCTAGCCTATTAATAAATAATTGCTGTTGGATATTGCATACATCATTATCCGGGGACAATTTATACTATTACTATTACGGAGTAATAGAGCACAATCTTGAAGGGACAATGACTTTTATCGACACCTGAGAATCAACCTCCGAATATACATATTAAGAAAAATTGATTTAACTTATCACTTTTTATATGATGAAAGGTTCCAAAAGATTGATTGCACTTTTGACACCTAAATTTTAGATTTAGTAGGACTAGGACCCAAATCCTTAGAGCTTTTTTGTTGCGGTTTGCAGATTAGCTGTTAGAAAAAGATTCTGCATGAGAGATTTGATTCTTTCCATGCAGAAGTAGACCCTATCGAACAATAATAGGTCACCAAAAAATGAACCTTTGTCTAATTTGTTATTCAAAATAGAATATCATCTAAACAAGTGGTAAGCGTGCAACAATGTAATGGACAATTGGAATTGACAAAAAGTGTTGGTCAAATTAACCATGATACTATTAGCATTAAAAAGAATATGGACAGCATGAAAGATTTCGAGGATATGACTCTCGAAGAAAGGGAGGAAATTCTTGAACAGTTAAGAAATCTTCCAGATGAATCAAATGATCCAATAGATATCTTTACACACTCTTTCAATGAACTTTCTCAAAACTGGTCTAATGCTTTAAAAGAATTTGATACAATTTACTCAGACTGCAAAATAGAAAGTCATGTTAACCATACTGAGGAAAGAGATGAGAGTAGTTGGCGGGCGAAAATCTGCAGCCGCTTCTACTAATCAGGTTTAGAGTTTGCAAACATCACTAAATATTATGCCAGATTACAACATTGATTGGAATTATTCTCACTAATTACCGAGGCTTTCGAAGCATTGGAAAGATGGGAGGAAATTCTTTTACTTTAATGGTACCAAGCAATTCAAAGCCGTGTCGTTTGTAGAAGGGAACATTTCTTGGATTCGATGATTCGAGATATGCCAATGAATTATCTTTATCACATACGGTTAGTGCATGTTTCATGAGTAAGGAACCTAGACCTTTACCATGGTGATGAGGGTCCACTCCTAGAAGTGGTAAGTACCAGTGGGGTTCATTTGGATGATATCCACCCATTTTCTCAAACACTTCTGGGACGACACTTTGAGATTCTTCGGATGTAGTTTCTTGGAGTAGTGCAAGTATGGTATCAACATCAGGATCAACATTTGGAGGTAACCAAAGGGCTGCACCATAATAATTTCCAATATAGTGGGCAGACTTGTGTTCAAATGCTTTTCCTCCAAAGGCCTGGGCAAATTTGGAAAATTGTAAAAGGTATTTCTGTGAATCTGGCCATACCCAACGTGTGGCAGGATCAGCTACAAAGGCCAATTTTAACGCATCAATGACAGCTTTTTGCTCGAATTCGGTAGCCGTTTTGACATCTGGTATTGTCATTAAATTCCCTCATAATATATCAAGTCATGACATTTTAAGATTTCATGCAAATGTTAAAATTTGAGATAGTCAACACGTCGTGGATCTCGTATTGATGAATCAAATTGAAAAAATTTGATTTGAAAGATTTAGTATTTTTTGGAATAGTTACTAAGGGTAAATTTTCTTAAAGAATAATCAGAACCAGGTTTATTGCCTCAAAGAATCCTATCGATTTTCTTCTCAAAGTGGGATAGAAAGGACCCAGGACTTGCTAGTGATGGTAAGGCTGATAGCTTACGCGTTGTGGAGCAAATACTTTGGTTATTGCAGATTTGAAAGCCACGACTGTTAGTACTAATTTCCGACATTCTCTTTTTACCGATATCGAAAAATATTTAATTTCCAATCTCCTTCCTTACATGAAAAAAATAACTCTAACCCTTTAACTTCAGATAATAATTGGACAAGTGATCGTCTTGTCAATAGACAAATACAACCAAGAATATATTGAAAAATTTTTTAAAGACAATAAGTAAAAAATAAAGAGGATTTATTGTTGTCCTGCGGCTATGTTACCGTCTTGGAATTGAAGACCTAGACCTACGTTGTTACAATCTAATAATGATATTGTACCAGTAACACATTGTGCATTTTGTTTATTTGTTTGTCCCTGCTCGATTTCCTGTTCTGAATCATTGTGTTTCTTCTTTCCACCTGCATATGCCATGTTATCACCAAAGGCTACTACTGAACCAATTAGGGCTGCTGCAATGAATATTGCAAATATTCCTACTTTGTGAGTTTTTGTTATGTTGCTCATTATAGTCAGAATATGTAATTGAAATTGATTATATCATAGCTTAGATTCTTATTACTGTTTAATTTCAATGTAATTAGAATCTAGTATTATGCTCACATAAAAATTTAGTAACATAATTACGACTTACTCTAGAATTCGTATGGAGAAGGAGTTAAACGTAATATCACTAAGTTCGTGTTTCAATGTTCTTACCTATATTCAAGATGTACAAAAAATCCTCGGATTATGGTTTTATAATGTAATAAGTAATTTTAGGAAAGACCAACGCTGCACAGCAATCTAGAATTCGAAGGTAAAAAGTTATTCAACATGTAAAGGTCATATCGTTGAAATTAATATGAAAACAAACATCCAAAAATGAAGATGGTTTAAGATATATGGAGTTTTTTTTATGCTCTCGATTAGGTGTGGAGAGCATAAAAGTCAAAGATCTCTTTATCATTTCAAATATCCTAGTTCTCAAGATAGGTAATTTCTATCCTATACAATATGATTACTAACTGGAATTTGAATGTAAAGTACTAACTTACAGAAATTATTTTGGTACATTGAAAAAACAAAATCAAATTTTGAAAAAAATTGAACTTTCAGGGGCATATGGTATTGACAGAAATAAAAATTTATTTGCTGCTAATAATGACATTTTGCAAGATACTTCAAGAAATATTGTGATAAACTCGAATATCAGATTAGTTAGATCTCTTAAATATTGGTTCATTGCAAACCTCTAGTTGTCCTAAGAAAAAAATTGCAATTATTCAAATGATTTTTGATAAAAATTTATAATGTATTTATATGCTAGAACAGTTAGTTGGAATATTGATTAAAATTTTTATCTTAGTAACATTTTTGGCAGTTTTCGCAATGATTGTTGTTGTACCTAGCTCAATGGCGCAACCAACATGGGAGATATATGAAAATAACAACTGTGGAATATCACTAAAACATCCTTATGCGTCAGACATTGTATTAGATAATGACAAGTCTAACAATAGTTTTAAAATCCAAAGTTTCGAAACACACACAGATCCTGATTCATTGAACATGACCTTAATGGTTTCATGCATCGACAAAGCAATACCTATAACTTATGAGAATATGGAATTAGCAAGATCGAACTTGTTAAAGGATTCCAAAGCTATAATTCTTGAAGATATTTCATTTAATAGAACAACAATTGATGGTGAAGCAGCAGGATCAGTGGCCATCAGCAGGCCCATCGGCTTAACAGACATCAACGAGATTGACAAAATTATTGAAACCAATCATTCTGACCAAACTTTTATAATCAGACTAAATTTTACCGGAGATGAAGGTATTAGTGGATTTTATAACAATCATAGGTATTTGGAGGACAACCTTATTGACTCGATCAAATTTTCTCAATAATTAGATTATTTGCAAATATTGATTTGAATGAAGAATTAATTTAGTATCGATTAGGATTAACACAAGAGTAATTATTATATAGATAATTCTTTTGATTAATCTGAAGGACTAGTAATTCTCGGTAAACGCTGAGAGTATTGATTTATGATCTTACTGAGTTTTTCATTAATCATGATGCTCCCTTGGTTTATTCAATATGCCCCTATATCACTTCGCTACTAGATTCATCAAATCTAATGAAGATTCATGATAGGCTAGAGGGCAAGTGCGTCTTAGTTAACCATAGTAATTTAATCCAGGCGTCTAGTGGATTTTGATTATTTGTCCAAAGGGATAAAAAGTAGACATCATCCATTAATGCTAGATTTATTTTGTAACTAATTAGTATAGTTGTTGAACTAGAATGCTCTTTTTTTAAATATAATTGAATAGAGCCTTCTACGAGAAATCACCAATTGACTAAGTCAAACACCGTGACTATTCAAATTTGATTTCATTAAGGTTTCTTAAAACACGCTAGATAATTGCAAAACCAGAGAGAGATTAATCCAATATCATCGTTTCAGCCGTTTAATAATTTCAACAATTTCATACACCAATTCCGCCTCTTCCTTAAGAATATCATGTTCCTTGAGATAGTATTCATATTCATTCTCCAAGAGAACGATCCCTCGATCTAAATCTTTCCCATATATATTAAGAACACTCCTCAATAATGCAATATTCAAATAATGAGGATCTCCTTTGTTTTTAGATTGATCGAAAAGGATCCCAATATTATTTAAAATATTCTTCTCATTTATGTCCAACGAATGTAATATGAGATTGGTTTGGGCTATCACTACAGTATTATTATTATTTTGTTGTTCTAGTTTTATTTGACTATAAAGTTTATTCCTGTAAAAATCAAACGCATTTTCAACCATTCTAGAATAGCGCAAAAAACCATTAAGATAATCTTCATTTATCATAAATATTATAGTTAAGAAAGTGTATTAATTTCTATACATATTTTAAATATGATTTAATTTATTATTTTTGTATAAACACAACATCTTCAAGTGTAATAGCATTTTTTTCTCAATTGACAATTAGGGAATCATTGCATCAAGTACCTAAATTTAATTTATTATTGGAGAGACAGCTTGTTCTTTTATGATATTTAGATCAACTAGGTATCTCAAAATCCTTATCAAATATTTGCAAAGGTGAATGCAATAAAAATAATGCAAATCTAATTGCACTAATTCTGTCAGATAAGTTTTCATAAAAATCAATGATAATGGAATAAGGAATTAAACGGAGGTGATCTTTTTGATTTTTGGGCCACCATAATTGAGGGAATTGGGTCCCAATAAACAATAATCCCGTGGATTCACTTTATGCTTTATTTGACTGAAAATTAGACTAGTAGTATCATTCAACTAACAACTAATTTGGGATGATAATGATGTACCATAGAAACAATTAAGAATACAGATGTACAAATTTATCGAATTGAACTTAGCGTATCATTAGTACGCAGCTAAATAATTTCTTACAAATAGAAAATTAATTGGTACTATTTGTTGTCTGTTTCTTTTTGGGTTGTTTAAATATGTTCATTATCTTGTCTATTATTGAGTTATTAGTTTTTGTCATTTGCTACTTGTATATATAGGATGGATGTTTGTCTTAAACCTTCTTATCACTTTTGACCGGCACGTTGATGTTTTCTGGATAATGAGTAAAACAGTTACTATTACTATTTCTAGTTAGAGTAAATATTTCCCTATAGTAAACGAATTTAACATCTGATAAGATGTGTAAATGAAGTAACTTTTGATGAGGTCAAAACTAAAACGGCTGGTTAAATACAGATGGTGCTTTTAAGTATGAGGGAATATAGCGATTGAGTGTTCAGAAATGAATGCTGAGTAATACTGCTGTTTGATTTTCGAGATGATAAATGAGGGAATGTGATGTTCTAGATAGATTTTAGAACCAACTGAATCCATTGATTTGCTTCTTTCAAATTCATTTCCTAAATTCAGAGAATGAATTTCAGATGGTAAATATTTGTGCATGCGCAAAGGCTTTAAAGCTACCTTCTACTAAAGAATTGTTGAGTGTTAGTTAGATTCGTTGTTTGTTTGGAAAAAATTTTATTTTAGTTGGTGAAGAAAGAAAATTAACCTTTTTACAATCAAAACAATAATACCGATCTAATTGACCATATTGTTTTAGCAAATCGATGCTAAATTCCCATCATATCACATCACAAAACTACTACACAAAAACCAGATAATTATTCTAGAAAAAAATTAACTATCAATCATAGTAGAGCATTGTATTAAACCTAATTATACACATATTTTCACATAGTGAGTTATGGGGATTACCTTGTCATCTACATCAACCACAAGTACACTTATGGAAGAAGATGAAAATAGGTTCCGTTTAGAGAAAATAGACGAATGTAACCTGCTCCTTAGAAGATTAGATGGAGGAATATACTACATTAAATGGGATGGAATCTTACCATTAACAAAATATTCAGCAAAGTCAAATATACAAAAAAAATTAGAAATTAGAATTGAATCAGATATTGAATATGGAAGGTTCATTTATCTAAGAAAACCATACATTACCAAAAAAATAAGGATATGTGGAAGGGACTCATCTTGTTTAAGATCTTGGAAAACTGAACAATTAACCGAATTATTGTCAAAGCTTTCATTTCTAAAATGAGATCAGATAGTTAGAATGTCAATATGTTTATACTGACAGCTACTTACACATTTCCCCAAGCTCTTCTAAACTTTATTGGGAAAAATCAAGTTCTTTAAAATTCCTAACTAGTTGAAATCATTTTCTTGAATCCTATTGGACCTTGAAGAGTTGCTCAGGGAATTCGTAGATTTGCCTTCCAACAAGTTTGCATTCAATAAACAATAAAAAATTGACATACTGGGAAAAATTATTTGAAGCTATGAATTTACTTGAAATTATCCAACTACGAAAGATGGCAAAAACCTGCACATAATAGATATATCCAATCATTAACTTCTATGCATACTATAGAATCAATTTAGAATGGGTCAAAGGATTACAATTCAGCAGCGTTTAATTAAAAACAAAATTAACTAACTAAAACAAAAACAAAGCAAAACTAGAACAAAAACAAAAAAAAGATTATGGAACTGATCTGCTGTAGAGTTTTCCTTCTAATGCTAGTTTGTACATTTCTGCTACATAGGGGTTCCTTGCAGGAGTTTCAGCGCCAAGTTCTACCAAACGTGCGTATACCCTAACTACATAGGCCAAAGCACCCATGAAAGCTACTACTACACCCATGTTAAACATCCAGTGGTTAGGTACTGAAAATATTTCTTCAACAAACCAAAAGTGCCACATTTCATTGATACCAATTGTGAACATGGTAGCTAAATAACCGATAATGGTTATCTTTAGACCCGTATTCATTGAATTGTTTGGTCCTCTTAATGCTGGTACTCTCCTGTCATACATCGCAACAAATCCCCAACCTAGTGGGAGTGCAATAAAGTGACTGTATAACCACCAATGAGCTGGTGTAAATGCACTGTCTCTGATGGCTGTTTGGTGCAATGATCCATCAACAAAGTTGTCTACTTCTACTGATGCAGCAATAGACCCTAGCATAATGACCATTATATAGATCTTTTTTAGCCTCTGGATTTCTACTTCCTTTGGAATTAATGCAGGCATTTGTGCCATTTTACTATCACCATATCTTCGTTGATTAAATATATAAGATGTGAACTAAAATATTTATAAATAATACTAGAAATTGATGGAATATTATTAAATTATTAGATGAATGTTTAATTAATTAACTAAATTTCTGATGTTTTGTCAATGTTGTCAAGCTTATCGTCGATGATTATCATCTCTGATTGATTTTGATATGAAAAAAAAGAAGATTATGTAATAGTTATATTCTTATTAAGATCAAAAGACTTGCCAGAATTCTCGTCCGTTATCTTATAAATTATTATATAATCTCCAGTGGGGAACGGTACCGATTGTGTCACAGTAAATGGTATGAAAACCTCCTTATTCTGATTATGTGATACTATATTTCCGATTGGCACGTTCTCCTGGCCACCTAGAATCGTACCATTAGAACTTGTTATGAGAAAACTAGCACCAAAGTCGATGGAGAAAAGCGGAGTTCCATCTTCATCCGTAATATTATTATATTCAAAACCAACTGGTTCAATATATAAAATTATTGATTCTCCAGGAGAATAAGAAGTAGAATTCTTTTCCTCATAAATTCCAAAGCCACTAGGTTCTGCTGTCACGAATAAATCCTTATTTGAGTAAAAGCCACTTGTATTATTGGTGTCACCTGTACTATTGGTGTCACTTATTCCCTGAGCATTAGCTTGTCCATAATTGAATCCATTCAATGAACTTCCCATGACTGCAAAGATCAAGAGTGCGAATAAAAATACCATTTTCGATGATTTATTTTTCATACTACAGTTCTTTAATTTTTGATAATTTATTAACATAGCTGTGTAGTGAATTGCAATTTTTTAATTAATTTAATAAATAATATGGGCAAAAGTAAATGGATGATAAGTCTATTAGAATACCTCCCGATAATAACGTCGGGACTTCTGTTTCTAGCAATCCTCACCTTAGTTGGAAATAGAAAAAATTTGAGATTACAGAGCGAATATCAAATATATGCAAGAATGATAGAGGCAAGATTGAAACTAGAGACTTCAGAGCCTTTTATCAAAATGGCAAGAGAAAGTCCATTCTATGCAGACAGATTTGCTCTTGTAGATAGTCCTGACCAATTCTACATGCTTAGAGCCTTCATAGACTTGTATGAATTCATTTATAGACTTCACAAGACACATGTTATCGATGATCAACTTTGGCTGAGGTGGATGTCGTCTGCGAAAGCCATGAAATCAATTCCTAAATTCTTGAATGTGTGGGAAAAAACTAAGTCAGTCCATTCGCCTGAATTCGTTAAATTCATTGATTCATTATAGCCAAGGCAAACCTAGGTACCCTTCTATGAAGGAATTTTGATGTTTTTTCATGCTTGTATTTATTACGAAATAAACATAACAATCATCAATTACAAAGCCAATGTCCTTTCTTATTAGAAAATTACGGAAAATCGATATATTTTTTTAAAATATACATAATGTAAATGGCAATACAACACAAGAAAATCTTATCAATTGCAATACTAGCATCTTTACTAGTTTTTAGCTTCACCGTTTCATCGTCAACGGCTATTTCCTTTGCACAAAGGGATGGAAGTAGCGGCGGAGGAAACCAAGCTGCAGCTCAAAATAGTCAAGATGGGAATAATGACTCAGAAAGCGGAGTAAGTCAATCAAGCTCCAGTTCTCAAAGCTCTGAATGCTTATCTGAAGGAAGTACAGCAGGAAGCTGCAACAACATAAGTGTGCAAGCTAACCAAAATGGAAATGACGAGGAAGAATCAGCAAAGAAACCAACAGTAACTCCAGAAAGTGAATCGCCACCTGCTGCCCAAGCTACTGCAGAGCCAGTAAGCGCTTCTGTATCTTGCGGAGAAGTAATCAAACAAAGCGTCAAATTGACTTCCAATCTTGATTGTAAGACCGATGGTATAATCATTGGAGCAGACGGAATCACAGTTGACTTAAATGGTCACACGGTTACTGGCCCTGGTGTATCAACCTCCAAAGTCGGATTCATGTTGAGCGACCAAGACAATGTTAACATCGTTGGCCCAGGCATAGTCGAAAACTTCCAAGCAGGCGTACTAAATACAGGCGGACAGGACGACAAAATATCTGCTGTAACATTTACCGAAAATCAAATAGGATCATTTAACACGGGCGCAGCAAGAACTACAATAGAAGACAACCTGTTCTTTAGTAACAACATCGGTGTAGCATCTCATACCTCAACGGATACACGTTTGATTACAAACCTGTTCAAGTCAAATGACCTTGCTGGAGCAACATTCGTAAACTCTGCAGCAAACGAGGTTTCATTTAACACAATCCAGGGTTCAGTAAGTGGATTATTCTTCGACGGACAAAGTAGCGATAACATAGTAAATTCAAATAACATCTTGGACAATAAAGGAGTAGACATCAATAATGCAAACGGCCTCCCATTGAATGTGAACAACAACCTATTCAACGACAACAACTGCAATTCATCCGTCCCAGTTGGCCTCTGTCTAGGTAAATAAAACCACCTTTTTTTTTAAATCTTAAATCTTGATTTAGTTTATAAATTTCTTCTTTATTTATCTAACACCTTTTAAAAAATATACGACGTAATTATCGAATAGTTGGGTCAAATGATATACTGCTGGCGGTTTTTATCTTTTGCATATTTTAACCTACAAATCGTCTTCGACAAATAATACATATAGTTGATCTAAGAGTATTGCAACCCTTAAATCAAAATTAGAAATTGGATTGTTTAAAGCTCACGTGTTCAATTCTATGGTAACTTTGTCCCAATCAATATTAATAATTGGGTGATGATTTAACATTTGAACCAATTCGTTAAATAAATATGAAAAATTGACTGATAGGGAAGTTGTCAAATGAATAAACTTTTGGTAAGCTTTGGGTTTTTCCAGTAGTATCAACAAATATATTCCACCCCTTAGACTTTGTTAGATAGTCTTTGATAGTATCATTTTTAACTGCCTAATACTTATTTGTCGAATTATTATTTTCGTACTAGATTTTGTTCTAAAATTTCCCCTGCGCTAATACTTGTGTTTATTGCTTCTTCGCTCGCGTAAAAGAAACTTTTATCAGGGATAGATAGATAGATGAGAAGGAAGTATCAACAAGTCATAGCGAGTTTCATAACCCCATCCGATTGGAAGTCCAAGTGGTATACTCATATTAGTAACGTTATCATGTTCTTTAGAGCGGTTTGAAAAACCGCCTTCGAGGGTGATGGTGTGTATTCCGATTGTCAATGGTTTCAGAAAAACCCAATTACCATCAGAAATGGCAGTAGTTGTTTCACCTTTCATCAAATTCAAGATGTTATTTTCAGGCAGTGAAAAATTGAACGGAGGAGATTGAATTCGGTATTCATCTAATTTCAACAGAGGCTGATCATCTAATGCTGCATTCAAGAAATCAAAATGATTATGAATGGGTTTCGCACATTTCATTAAACCATCCTTGCTTTTTATCAATGGATATTCGATGTAAGAACATTCAGAATTAAGTATAGGAAACAGAAGTCCAACATTGTCAGGTATTATGCACGATCTATTTGTCGAAGGGTTAAAAGTTCCAGATAAAAACCAGACTGGTCCAAATTAACTATTGTTGCAATTGATTCCATATTCATGTGACGCTGGGTTTTCACTAATAGGGATTGGATATGCCCACTTCCACATTTCAGCGGTCCAACTTCCGTATGATTTTCCAAATACAAGAGGTTTATTATAATACATAAGATCGAATGTTAAAAGATTATTATGGGAATCATAATTATGTTCCTTACCATAAGTACTTTCTAGAACAGAGACCAAGGAGAACAACTAAATCAGAATGTGAATTATGGTGGATAAACCCGGTAATAGAAGAATTGTCAAAGTACAAAAGTGGTCATATGAACTAAATCTAAAAGTGAAAATAGTTGTTATGGTGATATCGCTCAATTAGCTTTATATGAATACGATTTTGTGGTCTAGAGACATTTATGAAAATCAAAATACTAAAGATTCCAATAGTTCCAACTCTGAAACCTTACTATATAGAATCAATAACAGCTGGATAGTTCTACCGATCAAGTTTGATGGATTCACACCATATAATATGATAATGTTTGATATCCTTAAAAATTTATAAATTGTACTTTTTCTCATTGATTGATATCTATGATTCGATAAATTATTATACAAATTATGTATTTAAAAAGGGATGAGCGGCATTGACACAATCGTAAAGAAATTTGATGAATTTGAAAATTCAATGGGAGAAGGACTACCCAAGGTAGACCAGAGATTGGTTATTGATATGCTACATCGATTGAAGAGGGATGACTCACCAATGTATACGATTGAAATATTTCTTAAAGAAAAACCAAATACCGATGAAATAAGGTCCATTATTGAAGTAGGTTTGGGAGTAATGCCTGCATTTTACGATCATGGAACACACATAGTAGTAGCACATCGATTCAACTTACAGATGCTTGAATTTATTTCGAATAGTTTGAATGTTGAGAAGATAAGGGGAACATTTACAGGAGCAGGCAGAGGGGCTTCTATAGGTCCCGTATTCGAAAGAGACGATAGACCAGATTATTAGTTTAAAGAACAGACAAGAAAAAGAGAAAACCAAAATCATTTGGAGGAGAACACGTTCTTTATTTTTGGTTTTTTACATATTAAACTATGCTAGTTTTTGAACACTCATTTTCATTGTTTTTTGATAAGCAGGTATTTAAGTGATAGTAAACGATGTGATAGAATAAAGTCAGTAAAGTTGTAATGTTGATATTTAATACCAACAAAAGGAGCCTTCAAGTGGATGATGGCTTATCATACCCAATATTCTTTTCTTCTCCATCCGAATATTTTGAAAATAATATCGAGTTGCGGTTCTCAATATTTTTCGTGAGATCATCTTGTTCTCATTGAGAAAATCTTCTTCAATATGATATTTTTTCAATGACTAGGATATCATAATAAAATACCATGTCGATCTTGAATTAAATTGAGAGAAAAAATAGAAATGGACCTTGAATAAATCAATGCCAAATCTAAGTAAAAAATAAATTATCTGAAAGGGATATTAAAAACCAGAGTAGCAATTCAGGTGAATAAAAACCCCTACTATCATACTAGAAATGAGTATCATTGATTCTAATTTAGACATTTACTAATTTGCAGGTCTTCTACTTTCCCGAAGGATATTGATACGCCTAATAATCAAAGAGATAAATTGAAAGCTGTTTGTGGTCTATTTTCTGCTTGAAGTAAATTGACTTTAATATCAGACCATTATATTTAATTTGAGCATTTATGCATAATGAACATATTTTTTATTTGTTGGGATCAAAATTTCCTGAATTGGATTCTATCTTAATAGGGTGTCATGCCGATAATGGAATAATCCCCCATGAATGTTGCGAATATGATCTTATATCATTGTATGATAATAATACACAATTTCATCACGATTTGGCATCTAAGCAGAAATCTAAGTTGTTATACAATAATAATATGGTTTATGAGGTTTTAATTTTATCTGTGCAAGAATTTATCAAAAATGACAATATCAATTATTCCAAGTTTGTTAGGTTTCCAGGTCAAGCTTTGAAATCCAATATTGTTGACTACTTTATAAAGAAATGTGATAACTATCATAAATCGTTCAACTTCAAGATGAAAACTAATATTATCAATAATATTTGCGAAGTCACAAATTTGCATAACTTACTTTCTAGGGAAATCGTAGATGAAAGATTCATTTCATTCCAATTAAAAATGGTTTCACTTAAAACCCTAAAGATACTTATTCAGTTTTACCTGAATTCAGAAGATAGACCATCTCATCTTAAATATCAGATAAACCTTATTAAGCAAAACGAGAATTTGAAAACCAGGGAACAGGTCGATCTTCTATTAGAATATATTGGAACTAATCGAGCAAACATATCATCTTTGACCAGAAGTGAAAAATCGTTAAGGTTTCTGATTAGATGTGAAGACATCTCAATGAATAGTATACTGTTTAATAAGTTAGATTTTTTTAAGCAAAAATCAATGTACGTGGATGGCGTTTTACTAATTTGTAATTTTATTCTAGATCGCGTATATGACAGTCAATTCATCCAAAAATTCAATAAGCTATTAAATCATATTACTGACATCCAAACTAAAGAAAAAATAACGATGTTAAAGGAAGTAAACTTACTATTAGAAATTAATAAAAATCTAATCTAAAGTAATTATTGAATCACTATCGCTTGTTCTAGTGGTTCAACTGTTTTGTTTCTTGCCCTCAATTTTGCTTTATATTTTAAGTTTCTTGGTTTAGTTCTTAGCCTATATCCACAGCATGGACACCATAAACCATCCCATTTTATGAAAATTTCACAAATTTGACATCGCTTTTGACCGCTTGCGTAACGGCCCGATCCCACCGGCTTTTGAGCTTTATGTCTAATACAAATACCTTTACAAGTCATACTTGAAAACCATATCAATGTCGGCGATCTAACTTATAAACTTATATAAGCTTCAATAGATATTTATAACTAAATAAAAAATGGAGTTGATAGTCTAACTCGTCACTGTTATATTCTTTGGTTGAAATAGCTCATGCATCGTCATGTATTCATCTAGTTTCATTCTAATGTCATCCTCTGTCGTGTCATCCATTCCAGAAAACCCTGCTTTAAAACTAATTTTATTTCCTGAAACGTTTACATCTGAAACCTCCATATCTGCATAAACATTTCCCATTTCATTAACCCATTCTTGTACTTCGTTTTTGTCAAATCCCTCTGCTTCTATATTCACATTAAACATCTTGGTCACATTATACCACTGCTTTTTTTTTATTTAGGATATTAATAAAGATGACGTAATTTAATGCCTTTAAGAGAATGATTTATCTTCATTTCTCTTCCTGGAATCCCCAATATTTCATCAAGTCTTTTGTAAACTTTGAGGCTTGTTCTTCACTCAGAGGGTCGCCGCAATTTTTGCAAGAAGGGACGACCTTCATACCGTATAATTTAAAATCCACATCATAAAAGTGAATTTTTGCACAATTACACATTTATAGGTTTATACATTTGATTTGCTAATTTATCTCTTCTTACTTTATCTATTGGATACTGAAGATGTAGTAAACATTTAAAGAGCAAATAGCCATAATTATATGATACAAATGAATAGGAAAAAAACGGTAGATAAAATAACAGTATTTTTTCTAATAGGTATGCTAGGGGCATCAGCTTTCCAAGTTAATCAACTAGTTGGTATGGCTTTTGCTCAATCAGAAAACTGGTATGTAGGCAAAGGTGTAAAGCCAGATACTTATTATACTTATGAAATTAAAAATACGGATACTAATCAAGGACAGCCTTTTACAATTACTATTTATTTCAAAGAATATAATGAAACAGGAAAATATTGGGTAGCACCAACTTTTGTAGTTGATCAAGGTAAAGTAATCAATGGTACAATGTACCTCAGTGATTTGGATCTTACTGCATTAGGATCTTCACCTATTCCTGATGATATGATCCCATATCGTAGTGCTTATGCAACAACATTAACATGGCTATCAGCGTTTGTACCAAAGCCGGGGCAGTCATTGAGCTCGCCATCTTGGGGTAAAATAGCTGCAATAGGTGGGTCAGAGATAAAGCCATCAGGTGGTGCAAAAATTACAACCCCAGCAGGGGCATTTGATACGACTGACATATCTTACCACAAGGGTGTTGATAATCATATTTATCCAAATAAAGACATGCCTTATCCGATAAAAGCGGATACATTTGCAGATGTTACAACCGGGAAACCACCAATACAATATGCCTATGAATTGAAAGCGACTGGAAAAGGCCAACCACCTGCCCCAGAAAGCCAAATTGAAATTCCTGTACCACCATTGACTCTTCAGACACCCAGAGGAACCTATAATGTACAGCTATTATGGGAACCAGTTGAAATAAAAGCAGGTAATAACACGGATTTTGGTGTAATATTTACCGATGATAAGAACAATATCGTCCAAAGAGTAACATACGGCTATAAAGTATTGGATGAGAATAAGACGGTTGTAGACGAATTCAAGAATCAAAGAGCAAATGAGGGGACAGGTCAATTTACATATAAATTTGACACACCAGGAGAGAAGTACCTCCAGATCGTAGTGGAAACTGCAAATGGGGAGGATCTGGGAATGTTTGTTGAGTCTGCTACTTTTGGCCTCGTAGCTCAATAAACTAAATTTTTTAGCTAGATAATTTTCCGCCTTTATTTTTGACTCTCTCGTAATAAACGTTAGATAATAACCAATTACCAAATCTCTGAATATCATTGTCTATTTTGGTCCAAAGATGAAAAGAACCCGGTAATAGATCTATGCGCGAATTATTTGATTCGGAATTTTTAAAATTTATTTTCAGTCCTTCTTTTCCCTCATACATATAAGCATCAATTATTTGGATATTGCCTGCTAATCCCTTAGTTGCCTGAAGTTTTATCTGATCTCGCCCAATAGGAAAAGTTTTTCGAAATTTATCAAATATGAAACTCATGTTTTCAGTCCCATAACTTTGAAAGTCACCTATTTTCTTACGATCTGGAAAGTGAATTTCCATGACTAGTCCATATCTTAACCCGACGAATTTGGATAATTCGTTTAACTTATAGTATGCAAGGGTAGGGTTGTGAATAACATTTTTCTGAAAAAAACCCCTGTTAGCGTCGATATTATTCTTTAATTCACGTAAAAGGTTAGTAAATTCCTCCACAAGTATGTTGAAATTAAAGTTTAATAAATAAGTTAATTGATTAAGTTATACCTTATAATGTTAGCGTCCGACAGAGATTCTGAACGAGCCACTAGTATAGAAGATTACCAAAATACATGCACTGAGTTCATTCAAGATATAAGTAAAGATTATCGGGATTGGGTAGAAAGATATCAGCTTCCAAAAGATGAGCGGGATCAAAGAAATAAGGAGATTGAAGATATCGTAACAAAAACAAACGATTGGATATTCAAGTTTGGGAACACGATAAAAAAGATTGACATAATCATGAATGACGGGATCAACAAGATGGCTGAAACTACTGCAGGATATCCATTCCAGATAGATGTATCTAGTAGTAATCAAAAAAGATATATAATTCATGAGAAGAAGTCAATAAAACTTAATCTGAGGTCTTTTCCGCGTCAACAAAGACAGGTTAGAGTTTGTAATTATGACAAGGATAATATTTTTTTATTATCATCTAGTAGTAAAACAGATGTGAAATACAGCAAGACTAGTTTTGATTCATCGGATCTGCTCGATGAATTTATTGTAATTAACCCAAATCAATTCGATCATGAAGAAGTTATTTCAATAACCATCAAATTTGAGGAACTAGAAAATGAGGTTGTTAAAGAAAGTCGTGGTTATACTACGCTCTTAATAACAAAATAAAAACAGTTAGATCACTAAGAACCTATCTTTAGGTTCTTTGCACAAATACCCCGTAGACATTCGATTGCTGATAAGATGGCCAAATAACTAGTTTTAGGGTTGTCAGGGCTGGGCATGTTATCAACCTTGATTTGGAAACTTCCAAATTTCCACTTGACCTGAATCTCGTGCTGATTGTTTATTATTTTCGGATCTACTACTATTTTGACCCTAGTTTTTTCAAACCCTATTCCTGCTAAACTAACCAATGCGGATATGTTAACATTTGATGGAAATTCCTTGATCGCATCTACGGCGTTACCATCAAAAATAACTTTCTTTTCTTTGATGATATCGATATCGATATCGTTATTGTAAAAATATGGAGCACCTTTTAACGATTTGTTGCTTTTTGTGGTTACGATGGTAACTTCATCTATGTAGTTTTTCACACTACGAATAATATCAGCCCCACCAATCGCCCCTGACGGAAGAAAAACATTGTTATCATTATCGGACATTAACTGAATAATGGTTTTATAAAATGCAGGATCAGAAAAGGCTCCAATACTCATTATCATAATGTCCTTTCCTTGTTTCAATATGGTAGCCATATACGTTTGAGCCGCTTTGACAGACGCGGCCTCAATGACCAGATTGACATTGTGATAGTCATTTGATGCAACAAGTTCATTAAAATCATCAAATATACTAGACGGTTTGGTCTGTAAATCCTTATGTAATGACGCTAGCTTTAGGGGGTCTATATCGAATAAGATAGATAATTTACAGTTTGGGATTTTCTTAGCGTCAATTCTAAGTGCTATTTCACGCCCGATTGCTCCGCAACCTATTATCGCAACTTTTACATCCAACTTTCATGTATGATAAAAAAAAATCACTTATAATCATTTATCTTCTAGTTTGCGCCTTTTGAAGCCCCTTTAGGTATTTATCTAAACCGACTTGTTCCAATTTTGTATTCTTTAATTTGACCTCTTCTCTCATTTTCTCCTTGAATTGATTCAACTTCTTAAGTAAATATGGTCGAGAAATTGAGAGGATCGAACATGCTAAAAGACCAGCATTCTTTGCTCCATTAATTGCTACTGTCGCAACAGGCACACCGGGAGGCATTTGGATTATGGAATAGAGCGAATCGATACCATTAAGAGGATTGGTCGAACTGTTGAGAGGTACTCCGATCACGGGTATAGGCGTCATTGAGGCAACCATGCCTGGTAGGTGTGCAGATCCCCCTGCACCACTAATTATGACCTTGATACCACGTGTTTGGGCAGTTTGAGAATATTCAGCCAATTCAATTGGCGTTCTATGTGCAGAGACTATCTTTACTTCGTATGAGATTTCAAACTCATTCAGTACTCTAGCGGCCTCCTTCATTATTGGCAAATCTGAATCACTACCCATAATTATACCAACTATCGGTGAGACGGTTTTTTTCAAACCCGCTGGTTCACTGAGCTCCGGTTGGCCCTCCGACTTTTTCTTGCTATTATTATTAATTGGTTTAGATTTCGCCAAAGAATATACATGATCTTCAAACTAGTAGAATTTGAATTTTTAGATCTATGACGATGGTTCTTGGACTTTGAGAAGATCTTCTATGTTGTATTTAGTTAAGATGGGATCCGAGTTATTCGATACGATAGTTACATGACCGAGTTTTCTACGTGGTTTCGTTTCCAGTTTACCATATATATGAATTTTAACTCCCGGAATACCAAACAATTCATCAATCCCCGTAATTTCATAGGGACCAGTATAATTGTTCGGCCCAAGAATATTAATCATCACAGCATTTGATAGTAATATGGGCTGGAGAAGCGGATAATTGAGGATTGCCCTAATATGTTGTTCAAATTGAGAAATTGAACAAGCTTCAATAGAATAATGGCCGGAATTATGAGGTCTTGGAGCTATTTCGTTTATCAATACATTGTCATCCTCATCAACGAACATTTCTATTCCAAAAATGCCAGAACCCTTTAGAGATTTCATAGTCATTATTGCCAAATCTATCGCTTTTCCTTCAGTCTCTTTACTGATTCTGGCTGGAATTATAGAAGTTTTCAAAATATGATCCTCATGAATATTTTCTGCTATGGGAAAGTATGAAATAGTGCCCGATGAATTTCTGGCGACCATAATGGAAATTTCTTTTTTAAAATTCACAAACTTTTCTACCATTATTTGACGGCCTGAAAAGTAGGCAAAGGCTTTGTCTATTTCAATTTCAGATCTAATCAAGTAATTTCCTCGACCGTCGTATGAATCTTCACATGCTTTTAATAATACAGGAAACCCCGAATTAGAACAATAGTCCATCAATTGTTCTTTGCTAGAAACTAGTTCAAAGTCGGGGACTGTAATCATGTTTTCTCTCAAAAATTTTTTTTGACGGTACTTATTTTGAATGATGGAGAGGGTTTTTGGTGAGGGATGTACCACGAATCCTGATTCTTCAAGATTATTAAGGGCAGTGGCATTTGCTAATTCGATTTCAAAAGTGATAATATCGACCTCCTTTGATAAATCATATATTTTTTGTTCGTCAGAGAAGTCACCAATGATTAGTTTATCTGCTAGACTTGAAGCAGGACAATCCTTGTTGGGATCTAATATTATTACCTTCATAAACATGCGTTTTGCCTCAAAAGCCATCATCTTTCCAAGTTGTCCCCCCCCAACAATACCCAATCTGATTGGTTTATTAATTGAAAACTTTTGTTTGAATAATGTCAACTAACTTACCTAGTAAAATTACCTACCAAATTTGATATAGACATAACTACCACAAATTTCGATTTACTTCACAAATATTTTTATAGCTTGTGGAGGACAGACATTTTCGCATGCCAAACAAAAAATACAATCCTTTTCTCTAATCATAAATGGTTTCCTCTCGGAAGCCGGATGTCCTGGCGTATCTAGCCATTCATAAACATTCACTGGGCATGCATCAATACAGGCACCATCTGAAATACAAATGTCAAAATCAACGCACACATCCGTGCCCCAAATCCCGAGTTGTCCAGGTGCATCGTATGGACCCCATACTTGGATTCCTTGAAACTTTCCTGCTGGCTGTCTCTTTGATTTAAAGCCAGTATCTATGGGTCCTTCTGCTGTCTGGTAGTCTGTTCCAGTGCCTGTAAGTTGAATTGTGGTATTTTCGGAAAGTTTTGTTGCTTTAGATGCGGGCATAGGAGATGGTACAGCAACTGCTTGATTTTCAATTAGATTCCCGCCTGAGGGTTTTCCCGTTGTCGTTGTTACAGATGGGTTTACTAATGATTTCTTCTCTTCCTTAAGATTCTTTAAAGCGTTTGCTAAAGGAGTGATAGATTCTAATTTTTTAATTGATTCGCCTTGGCTCAATTTCTGGATTTTCTGGTAGTAAGTAATTAGTTTTTGTCCTATCTTGGTATTTCGAATTATATTATCTATAATTATTTTAGCATTATGATCAGCCTTTTGTCTATAATTTCGAATCCAATAAAAGTCACCAAATGTCTCTAGAGGCTTTATCTGATAAATTATGTCCACCACCTCCCCTATGACTATTTCAACTGTTACGTTTAGTTCTGCAGATTGTTCTGAATTTGTGTATATATCAAAACCTTTTTCAATCCATTTAAAAGTGACAAAAATTCTGTCAGCATAAGTATCGAGAACATATCCATGAGGCTTGAGTTCACTCATAATTCCATTAACCTCAGACTGTCCAACTATGTCTACAGGCAATCTATATATTCCGAGTTTAGCACTATGAGTTGGATAAATACCTCGTTTTGCAACTTCAGAAAGCATTACCCAAACTTTATCTGATAGCAAGAGAGACATTGAATATAAATACTTTTAATTGAGGTTATTAAAACTTATGTATACTCAAATAAACTAGTCTACAGTTCGTCCGGACATGTCATTTCTCTTATTTCATTATATTTTTTTTCCATCGTTTCCCCAATGGTAGTAACGAACTCTAAATCATATTCAGATTTAGGATAAAACCAGCGCTTTACAACCTTGTGCCCAGTCCCTTCCATATCATAAATCATACCTCTTTCAGAGATCACTTTACTTTTTTCATCAATTATTGTATCTTTAACTTCTAAACCACGCTTGGTCTTGTCTATCAATGTGAGAAATTGAGAATCTTCAAAAATAAAATAGAACTTCCCTTTCTTAATCAATTCAGGTTCAGGTTTCGAAATAGTATTTTCTCCAGACATGAAATATTTAGCCCATTTATTTTTCAATTGGATTTCCGATTATATTTCCCCATTCCGTCCAAGAACCATCATAGTTTCTGACTGAAGGATACCCCAATAAATATTTCAGTACAAACCATGTATGCGATGATCGTTCTCCAATCCTGCAGTAGCAAATTATGTGTTTATCAGGTGTAATACCTTGCTTGGTGTATAGACTCTCCAAATCTTCTGCGGATTTAAATGTCCCATCATCGTTAATAGCCTGAAGCCACGGTATATTTTTAGCGCCTGGGATATGTCCACCTCTCTGAGCATGCTCCATTGGATATTCTGGGGGGGATGTTATCTCCCCGCTAAATTCTTTTACAGACCTAACGTCGACTAATCCAACCTCCGCTTTTCTAAATGAACGCTTTACATCATCTAAATAAGCCCGTACGCCTTCATCAGGAGGAGCTGCTACATAATTGGAAGGATTTGGAGTGGGTTCATCCTTAGTATAAGGTCGATTTTCATTTTCCCATTTTTTTCTTCCTCCATTCATTATTCTAATTTTTTTATGACCAAAATACTTAAACACCCAGAATGCAAATGCAGCGAACCAGTTGTTAAAATCTCCGTATAGGATTAATTCATCATCCGGCCTTACTCCTAGACGTGACATTAAATCCTCGAATTGGAGCTTATTAATAATATCTCGAGTTGATGAATCATTAATATCCCTTTTCCACCACACCATGTAAGAATTTGGCAAGTGGCCCTCTTTGTAGGCATTTTCCACGTCGTAATCAACTTCTAAAATTTTTATCTTATCATTATTCAGATTATTGTTAACCCAATCGGTCTCGCAAAGGACATCTTGATTGGCATATTGTTTGGTCATGAATAAAGTAGGAAGGTAAACTATATAATATATTTGTCTTTCAAAAAGGGGTTATAAAGACAATATTAAAAACAATAAAATAGTACGAGAAAATATGTTTGAGTGAAACAGCCTAAATGGGCCGGTAGTTTAGTCTGGTAGAATACCTGCCTTGCATGCAATCAGCAGAGGATACGTAGGTGGTCGTGGGTTCAAATCCCACCCGGTCCACGTCTCTATAGGTCTTTAAATTGGATTCCATTTTTTATGTGTTATATATTATGACCATTGAACCAACAAAATCAAGCATCGATCCTTTTTCTACATCAAATTCTATTTTAAATACTGATTTTAACGACATTGACATAATTAGTCAATATTTAGACATAAATACAGACCTCCGGCCCGGGTCAAACTTGAATATCTATAATATTAACAATGCTGTTCAGTAACGCTTAATGACTGATTCTTTGTAATTTTGTTTGACGCCATTTCCTCTAAACGATCTTAATCTTAATTTGTAATTGCAGCAAGGGCAGGTACTTTTATCCCATGAAATAAAGATCTCGCATATAGTACATCTTTTCTGTTTATCGTGTTCATATCTTAAGGATTCATTAAAGCTTCTTTTTGCTTTGTATCTTACACATATGCCATTACAACTCATTTACGAATGCATTTTCATGATATTGTTTGCTAAAAGGATTATCGAATATTTATCTAAAATATTTTAATATAATAATTGTAGCAACAAAAATACTATTAAATTTATAAATGAAGAGGGGATGGAATAAGGAAAATTTTAAAAAGGATTGAAATTTATCCAAGAGATGGTATTTTTTTTAGATATTATAGTATGTGAATTTGCACAGTGATTCTTCCGCCCATCACAATTTCATGAGGGTGCCCATTTATAATTTGTCTTAACCGATTTCGGCCTGTTATAAAAGGAAATTTGATTTACCTCTTTTAGAAGATATTAAATATCCTTCGTCCTGATTCCCTACACTACAAAGAATGAAGTTTCATGTCATTTTACCACATATCCGATTCGATTCGTGCCTTATACTTTTAACCTGTCACGTAGACATACGGCCAGGATTTGGTTGATATTAGTCGTAACAAGCGTCATGGATGAAAGCCAGACTGGGTGGGCATTATCGTCTTTCCGAAAATGAACAATACGCAAATATAGATTTAAATAAAAATATCAAAGGCAAATAAAAAAATTAAAGATGGATTGGCTATTTTCCACCCTTTTGGTTTTTGACTACACTGCTTGTATCTACTGTTGGTTTTAAGCTCTTAATTTTGTCTTGACCTGGCTGGAAACCTGTCATTGTGTTTTTTTCATTTCCACCATCTACTCTATACGCTCCATCTCCACCTGTGTTGGTGTCGTAGCCTGTGCCGCTGTTTATTGTGTCATCCCCTGCCTCAGCCTCATTATAATCATTCCCGTCGCCGCTTGTTATTATGTCCGTTCCATCTCCACCTGTATTGGTGTCGTCGCCTGTGCCGCTGTCTATTGTGCGTCAGAATCCTCATTTGCAATTTATCGATTAAAAGATTCGTTAGATCATTATCCCTTTGTTAAATACATCCTGATTAATAACATTCTATGAAAAGATTTTAGTTTGGAGTAATTCAAATAATAATAATGTCGATTTCAATTTTTGTAAAGACTATTACACTCTATAGTATCGTTATAATTTCATTACTAAGTATCTTTCAAACTTCAAGTACTATTAACCACGTTTTAGCCAGTAGCATAGAAGATCCCGATCGAATTTCAAGAGACGGGTTTGATATATCTTATCGGGTGAACGACCAAAAGGTGGTGGATCTGAAAAACCATTTTGAAACGGGATTGGAAGATAGAAATAAAGATAACTGGGTGTTTGTCAACCATGATATTTATGGTTCAAGGAACAGTAATCAAACTCAGATCGACAAATCTAATGTGGGAGATTTAAAAGTTCAGTGGCGTTTGAATAACACCTTTGAAATTCAGGACCCACCCATAATAGTAAACGGTAGTGGTTATTTTCAGGACTATATAGGAAACATCATTTCTTTTGATACTCTAACTGGCAACATTAAATGGAGGCTTGATATAGACGGAGGCCCAACTATGGGTCTGTATTTTTCTGATGGAATAATTTATGCGACCGTGGGAACTAAAGCTAAAATTATTTCAGTGGACTCTAAGAATGGAGATATATTGTGGGAGTCTCCAAAATTAGGAGATACCGGTTTAGGATATGCAATAAATTCACCCCCCTTGATTTGGAAAGATTACGTAATCGCAGGTTCTGGCGGTAGTGGATTACCCCCTGGAAAGGGATTTGTAAAGGGCAACATAACGGCACTAAACAAAACAGATGGGAGCATTCTATGGAATATTGACACAACGACTGGAGCATGGGTTGAGAACGGTAAAAATCCACCTAACGGCGGAGCAACAGCTTGGTCTGGCGGATCAATCGACGCTGATACAGGAATTGCATATATCCCCTTGGGCAGTGCTTCCCCTAATTTCAACGCATCAACAAGGCAATCACCTAATCTTTATTCTAATCACATGGTAGCGGTAGATATTAGAGAGGGCAAGATTATCTGGGCAACTCCATTTATTGCCCATGGGACAGTCTTGAATGTAAAAGTTCCAGACACTCATGATTGGGATACTTCTTGGGGAAGTAGTGTAAGTAATGTAAAATTTGAAAATGGGTCAACAAAAAAAATAGTGATAGGGCATGACAAAATGGGCAATGTAATTGCAATGGATGCATTAAATGGGAAAGAATTATGGTGGACAAGTTTGGGTAGACAAGTTAACACTGACAGCCTACCATCACCATCTGGGAGCGGAATGATTTGGTCATACGGAATATATAACTACCACGCAGTGGACGAGGACACCTTATACATAACCGCAACTAATAGAGGACTAAATTTTTTTACTGACGGATTAAGCGGACATAAAGAGGATCCCGAGAATTCGATCGAGCAGGGATTGGTAAATGGTAGTATATATGCATTAGACAAAAAATCAGGTAATGTAAAATGGAAGATTGACACAGATTACCCTCCTAGAGTATCTCCCATGGTTTCAAATGGGGTTGTTTACACGGGTTACATCAAGTTTGGTGAAAACTATAGGACCGGAATCATCTTGGCACTAGACAGTAACACTGGAGAAAAACTTTGGGAATATGATGTTCGGGGTTCAATATCTCCTGTAGGAGCATCTATTGGGGACGGAATGCTTTTTGTACCTACTGACAAAGTCAATTTGTATCCAAACGAAGATGATGATAATGAGATAGGTGGATCGATAATCGCATTCATGCCAATAGAAAATTAATTGGATCAACCCTTATTTTTTTCATCTGTTGAGCATTCTAAACAACATAATGAAATAGAATTTGACTTATTGTTCTTATATTTTATGGTACAGTTCTTACATTGATCATATGGGCAATAATCACATTTTCTAAGTTCATTGTCGCAAATCATTTTTGTACACAACCTGCAAAAACTAAAGTGTTTATTACATATTGCATTATTACAGTAATAACATCTTTTTATTTCCTGACCCCTGGTCACATCGATGTTCTTTTCACATACTATACAGACCTTTTTAGCTGGAGGCATTGTTGATAGGATTCCTTCCTTGCATTGTATTAATTATAATAAATAACAGTTAATTTAATTTATTTATGTAAGCGATTGTTAGAGCCAAATTATACTAAAAGACCATTTGAACTAGAATTGCTATATAGCCACATACAATCTTGATTCAGATATTGGAATAATTAAAAATCCAAAAGCAGATTATAGAGGTATTGTAATCTTATTTGCCTTCTCACCGTGTATTCAAATTCAATCTTGTAAGAGCGATAGGTATTTCATGCTACATTTAAGTGATAAACTCTATGCAATCATCCTTGCACGATAAGCACCTATTAGAACAAGGCTAAATATAGATTCAGAATCGTATAAATTAAACGTGAACTATAATCTAATTGACATTTCAATTTTATCATTATGGTAGAAATATATTTCTGATAAAAATTTTGTTTTAATAGTACAGCTTGATCTTAAGAATTTTAAATAAATTCAAAAATCCATTAAACATTGATAATGAAGAATATTATGATAATTTCTGTGATTTCTATGATTACGTTATTTTCGATTATAAATACCAATTATGCTTTTGCAGATAATAAAGATACACAAGTTAAAACTGGGGAGAGATCAGATGAACAAAACAGAGATCTTGTTCAAGATAATTACCAAAATAATCAATGTAGGGATGATGCAAAGTGCGATAATCAATCACTCGAACAGTTGAATAATCAAGTGAATCAATGTAGAGATGGTGCAAACTGCGTAAATGAATCAGTTTCAAACATTTTCGTATGCGAGGAAAAATCGTTGTGCTTGATCCAGTATGAAGGGCCATTTGAATTGCTAAATCCTTATTAAGTTAAATTCGAATTATATTTTGGTTTTAATAGCATATGCTATATGATGTTTTTAGTTCTCATATTGGAAATTTATACCCCTTTTGAAGGTGTCCTTTTTAATTGTTAAGTGATGTTTGAATACAGCACCCTTAACCCTAGTTAGATTTTCATCCTCTTCCAATCCCCAGTAAAATCTTTATAGGTCCTTTTTTATGGGTTCAATCTTTATGACAACCAATTCAAACGTGTTCACGAGCTATTTACAACAAAATGAGTACTATTTTTGTGTCAAAGTATACATATTTCATTGCAAATACTAGTTGATGGTCGGAACTTACCAACCTTATTTTCAAGTATGACTCATAGGATTAGAGTTCAATATCATCGGTGTTAGTGACAATTCTTAGATAATTTAATTTGAACATAATTACAACTAAAAAACTAATAAATATGCACAATTCATCCAAAGGTTTAAAAAATTATGGAAATCCAATAATATTATGATGGTACAACAATTGATTTGTGACCAATGCAAGATTGTATTACTAGAGAAGGATTCAAAACATTTGAATGATGAGAGATTTCCCATAACTGAGGAAGAAGCTAAAATGATTGACAGGGATCACAGAGGTCATGAATGCCACATTGAATTGGTTGAAAAGTTTGCATAGAATCACCCAAATGTAAACATATAACTTTAATTAGAAATAAATTGAAAAGAAATTGGCAATGAAGAAAAATTTTAATGATATGGATGATTAAAAAATGTTATCCCTCGGAGCCAAATAAAAATAATAGTGGAATATGAATAGTCTTTATCCAAAGATCAGTAAAATACCTGTTATAGTATACCTATGATCCAAAGAACTCTGCTTTATGCTCCTCACTGCAAAAATAATCGATTTTTTTTACTCCCAGATTAGAGTCACCATCCACATGAGGCCAAGCCAAATTGAGTTTTATTTCTCGACCGCATAAAGCACAATGTATTATCCTTTCGTCAATATCCTCATTACTTTTAAAATTATTCACGGATTGATCCATTTGAACTAGACTCCATATAAGCTAGGATACTAAAGAAAGAATTTATGTAAGATAACTAAAGAAGATAAGTATATTGTCTTTCTTTGGAAATGCATCAGGAAGTAATAGTAAGAAAAGAGACAAGTACAAAGAATTAACCCTTGCTATAAAACAAATCGTACTTGAAAGATCAAAAAATAGGTGTCAGGAATGTTCAAAGAAATTATCTGGAACAAATCAACCACATTTTATTTATCTAAATGGGTCAAAAAAGGATAACAGACCAGAAAACTTGCGGGCTGTTTGTCCTGAATGTTATGAGGGTAACAGTCCAAATAATAACGGAAATATGTTCTCATCGATCAAAAAAATATTTTCAAAATCATAATTTCATTCTTACAACTTTTTTAAGAGATTTTATCATCCCATGGTCATAATTTCATTCTTACAACTTTTTTAAGAGATTTTATCATCCCATGGTATGTAATACGACTAACTCAATGCAAATGAGCCTTTCATGAAAGGGTGAAGAGTACAAAAGTATTCATACTTTGATTCGGTAAGACTGGTTGTATCGAGAACGTATTTCTTTTCCGTCATTATCAATGATGAATCAAAGGATTTGCCATCATCAGCGAAACTAGTCACCGTATGCGGAACATTGTCTAAATTAGTCCATTCTATAGCTTCACCCTTTTTGGCTTCGATTATTGCGGGTTCATAAGAGGGATTTCCCTGACCCGAGGCACCGGCAGGGATGGTAGCAGGAACAATAGTAGTATTAACAACTTTGGGGATTGTTGAATTTTGAGATTCACCACCCGTTTTTTCATCTTCTGAAGTCGCAGTCGCAGGTGAAGCCATCCATGCAGTAGATACTATCAAACCAGATCCGATAATCATAACCACTACACATGCTATGGATATTTTCATTAAATGAGCATTATTCCTGTATGAAGCGATTATTATTATTAATGAAGGAATACTTATAGTAACAATAATGGCGATATAAGAATATATTGAGGGAACCTTGGTGCTTATTTGCACAGCCCCGATGATTCCAACAGTTATAAATAGGATCAATATTATACCCACCGCAGTTTTGGATTTTTTTGAGGTAGGAAAACCATCTTTAAAGAGCCCGGCAGACAAGAATATTAATCCAAAGAACATACATAAGATTGATACGGATTGCATCCCATCCATAAATGTTTTAGCAATTCCAGAAAGAGCTACGGCTACTCCAGCAGCACCAACAGCTGTTAAACCAACGCCCGGCATGAGCAAGTCCCAGTCTGTCATAAATATATTAAAAGGTGAGTATGGTATAATTAATAGTTTCTTTATTTTAATTCGTAAAAACAGGTTTCCATTTTAAGAGGAAGGTCTGACGGCTAATGAATCAACTAACAATAGAGCTCAAGGTTAGTCAACTGTCAAAATTAGATAAGACTACAACTATGAGTAATCCACAAGAGTCGTGCGCGCTACTATTGGGCAGGAAGAAAGATAACGTCTATGAGATCAGGGAGGTAATTCCCATGAATAATAGAGGTTCATCGGAGGTCAGATTTACTATGGATGAAAATGAATTATTGAAAATTTATGAATACGCAGAATTATTGAATACTTCAGTCGTTGGCATATTTCATTCACATCCCTCCAACCCCTTTCCATCAGAAACCGACAAAACTTTCATGGAGATTAATCCAATACCATGGTTAATCAAATCCACAATAACTGATGAGATGAGATGTTTTATATTCAGTGATTCATCGAAAGGAAAGATTGAGGGTATCGAAGAAATCAAGGTGGTTATTGTCAAGGACTAATTCTGGAAGTATCTCTAGGATACAATACTGCCTCTCTAATATTATTAAGACCTAACAATACCATCATTAATCTGTCAAATCCCAGCCCACAGCCTGAGTGTGGTGGCATCCCCCACTCAAAGACTCTCAAATGATCTTTAAAGTTTTCGGGCGATAATCCCTGTTCTGCCAGTCTACTTTTCAGTTTTGACACATCGTGTTGCCTAGTCCCTCCAGATACCAGTTCAAGATGGCCAAACTGCAAATCAAATGATTTTGACAGGGTAGGACTGGATTCCTTCTCGTGTATGTAAAAAGGCTTGAGGTTAAGTGGCCAATCAACTATGAAATAAAACTTGTCAAATTTTTCTCCTAATTTTCTTAAAGATGAATCGGATAGATCATCTCCAAAGGTAACTTTTTCTCCGAGACTAATTAATTCTTCCAAGCACTTATCGTAACTTATCTTCGGAAATGGATTTGAAATCACATGGTCTAATGTGTTTTCTTTTATGAACGGATTCTCACTGTCGATACAATGGGAATCTCTCAAATGCATGAGTATTTTCTTGATCAATTCTTCCACTAAATTCATTACGTCATAATAATCAAGGTAAGCTGCTTCTAGATCAACACTCAAAAATTCATTAAGATGTCGAAGAGTATGAGAATTTTCAGCTCTAAAAAATGGTGCAATTTCAAACACACGATCCAAAGCCAAGACTAGTTGTTCTTTATATAACTGAGGGCTTTGAGCTAAAAACCCTTTCCGTTTGAAATAATCAAATGAAAAAAGGTTTGATCCTCCTTCACTTGCACTTCCTATGATTTTCGGGGTATTCACTTCTATGAACTTGTTTTCAGAGAAAAAATCTCGAATTACCCTCAAAATATTGGAACGAATGAGAAAGATATTAGAAATTTTGGGGTTTCGCAGATCCAGAGCTCTACTATCCAGCCTGGTATCCAAATTAGATTCAACCCTGCCTGTTGGATCAACAGGGAGAGATAGGGTAGCGGGTGAGAAAACAAAAATTTCCTTGACTTTGATCTCGAAAGGAAAATTCTTAGATTTAGTACCTTTTACTATTCCTGTTATCAAAATATTACTCTGTCTAGGAATTGATTTAGCTTTTTGCAAATTCTCTCCGACCAAAACAGTTTGAACCAAACCGGTTACATCTCTAAGTAAGATGAATCCAAGTTTACCTATGTCCCTGAAATCCTCAATCCACCCTGCGACTTTAACTTCTGAACCTGTCTGTAACCCTTGCAATTCAGAAGTGAAGTGAGTTCTCGTATTCCTGTTTGATTCATTCTGAGCTGAGTGAGCCATATCTAATGAAATCAATCAACTCCTTTTAATAAACTACATGTTCAGCATTGAAATCCAAATAAAGTTTTCAATCTAACTCAGTTATGAGATCGATTTGCCTAACTGCCATAGATATCATTTTTATAGTTTCTAACCTTTTTTCATCAATTCCCTCGGAATTCTTTGCCAGTACAACCCTTGTTAACTTACTCCCGTCGGGTAACCAGACAAAATTTACACTTTCTAACTTGATTGGATGAAATAGGTTGTCTAAAAATCTTCGATCATTAGAATCAGATTCAATTATCCAAATGTCTTTCTGAAATGCTTTATTTATGATATCACTTAGTTCATTGTTTGAACGGATTAACCTGATATCAGAACTCTTGAGCATTAATATATGTTCATTTTTAATTTCTTTTGCCGATACTAATGTCATTTTATTTATGGTAGAATTTTTTTGAGCTAGTCTTGTTAGAACTATAGAGCTCTCAACGTCTGATTGTGTGATCTGGCCCGACTCGAGTTTGCTTTCACATAAGTTACACAAAATACCTGTTTTAGCATCAAAAGTACAAATAGGGGTTTTCATTACCACTTTAAACCTAATAATAGAAATCACTTAAATATCTTTGATTTTTTTTAGACTATCCATTCGTATCATAAATACTTTGAATCATTAATTTTTATTTTTTTTACGTATATAGAAAATCTATGTAAAATATATATTTAAACTTGAGCCATGCTTTATGATGGATCAAATGTCTTAAAGTAGAAGACGATATAAAGATTCATTGGCATTTTGGCAAATATTTGAGATTATTGGGCAATTTCAAGTTAGTGGTGGTAGTAAGATAAGGTTCATTGGTAGATGGATGTCTAAGTGCAAATACCCTTACCCTAATCCCATTTGCTATTGTAAAATAAGTGTTCTCTCTTGACCATATTTTTTCAGCGATAGTTTTAACATCAAAAATATCTCCATTAATTCCCACTTGAAATATAACCCCATGTGTATTTTTTTTTACACAGGTTATAAGTAATTCAGTCATGAATTCAGAAATCAAAATAAAATGACCCAATCACAAATAAAATTGTTTAGCACACTAAAATTGATGACAGGTCTTTGCAAAAAAATTTTATAAAGCAAAAGGGAAAGTGAACTTATGATGAATAAACAAATGCCTAATTCTGCATAATTAGAAGAGAAGTAATTTGAAATGAATGAGGGAAACAGATTTTATACAAACAATCCTGGTAAAAGAGGAAACTGTTCGATTGAAGTCAATGATCTTTCTATCGAATATGAAACAAAATCAGGAATTTTAAGGGCCGTTGATAAAATTTCGTTCAAGATGAATGATGACCAAGGTATCGGTATAATAGGGGAATCCGGATCAGGAAAGAGTTCACTTGGCTATGGACTCATGAGATCACTGGCAGAAAATGGGTCCGTTGTATCCGGAAGTTTCATTTTTGAGGACCAAGATATTTTGAATATCTCAGAAAGGGAATTTAATGAGAAATACAGGTGGAAGAAAATATCAATGGTGTTTCAGGGTTCAATGAATAGTCTTGATCCAGTGTTTACTATACAAGATCAGATGAAAGAAATTTTGACATCACACAGGAAAAATATATCTAATAAAGATTGTAATTCGATTTTAAGGTCTGCTCTTACTGATGTAGGACTAAATCCCGACCTCGTTTGTAAGAAATACCCACATGAATTGAGTGGTGGAATGAAGCAACGAATAGTAATAGCCAATGCATTATTGCTTGGGCCAAGAATTCTAATCGCAGACGAACCAACTACAGCATTAGATGTAGTGATTCAGTCTCAGGTTTTACAATTACTACGAAAATTAATAGAGGAAAAAAAGATGAAAATAATAGTGATTACTCATGACATGTCACTGATTCCAAATCTAGTAGATAGAGTAATCATAATGTACGCAGGTCAAGCTGTGGAAATATCTGATATAAGAACAGTGTTTGATAAACCTTTGCACCCATACACCCAAGCCCTCATTCAATCAATACCTCACATAAGATCCTCAGAGAAATCCATCAAATTCATTAGTGGAGACCCCCCTAATTTGATAGAAATAGGAGAAGGTTGTCGGTTTCTAGATAGATGTCCTCGTGCATTTGGAGATTGCAAAAACGATCCCCCTGACATACAAGTTGGTAATAATATGGTAAAGTGTTGGCTTTATAAAAATGACAGTTGATCTATATTATTTAGACGATTTGACTCTAATTGTCCAATGGGTATTTTTATAGATATTAAGTTTATATCTTAAAATACAGAATAATAAACATTAATGCAAGCACTTCTAGACGTTCGTAAGATTAGACAGGATTTTCCAATTTTAAATAGACGACTAAACGATGGAAAAAAATTGGTATATCTTGATAATGCTGCAACCACTCAAAAACCAAATGAAGTAATAGATGCAATTTGTAAATATTATTCAGAGTATAATTCGAATATTCATAGGGCAGTTTATCAAATTGCTGAAGAAGCTACAGCCGAATATGAAGGAACAAGGGAGAACGTTAGAAAATTCATAAATGCAAAATACGAAGAAGAAATTATTTTTACTCGAAACACTACCGAGTCAATCAATTTAGTGGCTTATTCATGGGGAAATGCCAACATTAAGAAGGGAAATACGATACTATTGACCGAATATGAGCACCATAGTAATATCGTTCCTTGGCAGATTCTTTGTAAAAGTAAAGGAGCAAGAATCAAATACTTGGAGGTAAATGAGGATGGATACTTAGACCTAGAGGCCTACGAGGAACTTTTGTCAAGGAAAGGTGATGGAAAAATCAAGTTGGTTTCCCTTAGTGAAATGTCAAACGTATTAGGGACTATATTTCCTGCTAGGGAAATTATCAAAATTGCACATGAAAAAAACATCCCTGTCGTTTTGGATGGTGCTCAGTCAGTTCCACATATGAAAACAGATGTTCAACAAACAAATTGTGATTTTCTAGCATTTTCAGCCCACAAAATGCTCGGCCCTACAGGAGTAGGAGTCTTGTATGTCAAAAAAGCAATATTAGAGCAAATGAAGCCATTTATTTCTGGTGGCGATATGATCAAAGAGGTACATAAAGAAAACACGGTATTTAATGATCTCCCCTACAAATTTGAAGGTGGAACCCCAAATATTGCTGATGTAATTGGCTTTAGCTCTGCAATAAAGTATCTCAATAAGATAGGGATGGATAATGTTCGGGATCATGAATTAGAAATGACCACCTATCTTTTAAACCGCATCCAAGAAATAAAAAATATAAAAGTATACGGTCCCAAAATTGCTAAAGATAGAGGGGGCCTGGTCTCTTTTAATATCGAAGGAATTCACCCCCATGATTGCGCCACAATATTAAATGATTTCGGGGTAGCAATTAGGTCTGGACATCATTGTGCCCAAGTGTTGATGGAAAAGCTTGATATCGTAGCTTCTTCCAGAGCTAGCCTATATATTTATAATACTAAGGAGGAAATTGATATATTAATAGATGCTTTAAATCATGCTAGGAGAATATTCAAAATATGAGTGAAGATATTTACAGGGAAATGATACTTGACCACTATAGAAATCCGCGAAATAAAGGAAAGATCGAGGAACCGGATATAAGAATAAATGATAGCAATCCACTCTGTGGAGATGAAATTTCAATTGATCTGAAAGTTGAAGGTGATATAATTAAAGACATCAAGTTTGATGGGAGAGGATGTGCTATTAGCCAGGCTAGTGCCTCGATGTTGACTGAAATGGTGTCGAATAAGCCGCTTACAACAATTAAAGATATCACAAAAGACGATGTGCTCGAAAATATTGGGCTGACAAATTTGGGCCCAGCTAGAATAAAGTGCGCTTTACTTTCCTTAAAAGTGTTAAAACTGGGAATGGTAAAATATTATGTCGATAAGGATCCAACATCTGCTGCTCAAATGAAGGATGAATCCAAAGTCTTTTAACAAATAGCAAATGATCGTGGATTTGATTCTCCTAAAACAGTAACGAACCAATTTCTACTAATGTATGGTGAATAATAACATCCAAATAAAACCGACAAATCCTTATTGGAATATCAAAGGATCTTTTATTTTTGTATTTTTTTCTATTTTTGTTATTGCAAGCGTTCTTGCAGTAACAGGAGTATTAGGTAATTTAGATGAAATCATAACAAAATTTATCAATCAAATAAGGAGCCAAACATTGGACGAACTATTCATTATTATCACTACCACATCAGATACTATTAATTTAATAATTGTTGGTTTTATTCTTACAATAATTAAGAGAACTAGAAGAATAGGGATGATTTTATTGATTACTTTAGTTTCTGTTACCATTTTAGTAACCTATTGTAAACCCTTGTTTGCAATCGAGCATCCAAGTATCGATTTTAAACCACTAGTAATACTACCAGATAAATTCACGCTTGAAAGGGATAGTTTTATGCCCTTTGCCCAAGATTTTTCATACCCCTCAAATCATATAGCCTCAGCAGCTGCTTTCAGTTTTATCGTGGCTGGATTGTCCTATAAATATTCACCCAGATTCGCTATAGCATTTTTAATATTTTTCCCGACGTTAATAGGCTTCACCAAACTGTATCTTTCTCAACATCACTTTATGGATTTGATTGGCGGGTATTTTTTTGGTTTGGTAATAGTTGCAGTATTAGTGAAGGTCCTAAAAGCTAATGAGCAACAGAGAATTAATATTGTAGATTCAAACCAGGGAGGATAATACTAGTAGTACGAACAGAACCTTCTGTCATGCGAATTCCATTTCAAATTCTAAAAAACATAAAACGATAGTATAGTTTTAGTTGAACCTGTTTGTTAACGCCGGATCTAGTAATAGCCAGCCAAAGTGTGAATCATCATGAACATATCGGTAGTCCTTGATATTTGGCCTTAATTTTAAAGAGCGGATTCCAGATAACAACTCGTTTTGAAGTTGCAATCCCAATTTCCTTGAAATATCATTATTTTTTGGAGAGTCAATTGTCCTTGGTAACAAGATCCTATAACTGAAAGTATGAGTAAAATAACATCGGGTATAATGATCTAACAGCCTCTTTGATACAATTGGAACATATTCAAAACTATCTAGATTCTCGGTAAAATCTGTGGAAAAGCGTTTTAGAAATTCAATATTTACCAAGCAGATAGTAGAATATTAAGAATACTATTTATATACATTCTGACAAAATTAAAGATGTAGAATTGGTGTTACTTCATAAAAGTAAATTAAAAAATTACAAGATTTTCTGCTTTGATGTTCCTTTCCGATCCTAAACCTGACTATAAGTCAGCTCAAGTTGGTAGTAAGTGATTTGATATGATATGATTTAAGATAGGTTATTATCTTTCAGTTTTAGAATGAGCAGATTGCATCCTTTTTCCTTTGGTCTTTTTAGTTATTTTGGATTCACGGGTACCCTGGATGCCTAATGCTAAATAGCATACGATTCCTTTCGATAGGAAACATCTCATAAGATCTGAGCACAACTATCCTTAAACGAATCATTTGGTTTTCCCTTATTTCATTTTAACTGGGACTAATTAATCTCTTAAAAGATACTAATACGAGCATATGCAATTGTTATTTTAATCAAGTAGTATTTAGCAAATCCAATAGAGGCAATCCGACTTGAGATAGGCAAGTTATAATATTGTTCTGCCTGTGTATAAAAGGCTGCATGTGGCGAAAGGTAGTCAAGATTTAGATATCAAATCATTTTAGTATTATGGCTACTTTTACCCTGTTTTTGTGATTTGTATTTTGCAGAAGAGAAAAGGATCAAAATAGGCGAAATAATGAACCGTTATTGTATCTTATCTATTAGGATAGGTTCGAATTATCTAAAAGATGAGGCGTCTGTTTTTCTGTTATTTTTATATAAAAGTTACGTTGATAGGGTCAAACGAAGAGTACAACATTGAAGAGATTGATAAAAAATATCGTAGCATAAAAATTAAATCATGGTACAAGAACCCGCCTTTAATTTGCTCTATTTGTTCTGAGAAATAGAGCATTGGTATGCATAAAAGCTATAAAATATTCAATCAATTTCTGATATTGTCCGATTAAATCCATCCATCTCTAAAATATCAATTTTTGGTAGTGGCTTTTTGATTAAATTTAAATATATCAAAATTTTTCCCTCTACTATAATGACAAATAATGCTAACGAGTTTGGATCGACTAATAATCCCTATCAAATGGCGTTGAAACAGCTTCAAGAAACTGCAAAAATTATCAATTTAGATGAAGGTATTCACAAAATACTTGCGAAGCCAAAGAGAGTTCTAACAGTATCCCTACCTGTTAAAATGGATGACGGGAGAATAGAGGTCTTTACAGGGTTCCGTTCTCAGCACAATGATGCAAGGGGGCCATTTAAAGGTGGAATTAGATATCATCCTCAAGTAACCATTGAAGAAGTAATGGCACTTTCTATGTGGATGACTTGGAAATGTGCCGTGGTAGGGATACCCCTAGGTGGGGGTAAGGGAGGCATAATTTGCAATCCCAAGAATATGTCAAAGTCAGAGTTAGAAAGGATGACACGAAGATATGCCTATGCTATTTCCGATATTATTGGACCCTATACTGACATCCCGGCCCCAGACGTATACACTGGCGGTCAAGAAATGGCATGGATAATGGATACTTATTCTGCCCTCAAGGGCAATCGCGGAGAACCGGGTCTAATTACTGGGAAACCCCTACCGATAGGCGGGTCATTGGGTAGAACAGAAGCTACTGGAAGAGGACTGTCTTTTACGGTAAGAGAGGCTGCCAAAAAACAAAATATCAATATGAATGAGGCAGTAGTAGTCGTGCAAGGATTTGGTAACGCAGGGCAATATGCAGCTCAATTAGTTGAAGAACAGGGTGCAAAAATTATTGCTGTTTCAGATACACAAGGAGCAATCATTAACAAGAATGGATTTAAAGTAAATGAATTAATCAAATTTAAACTAGAAAATAAATCAATCCGTGGCTTTCCTGGCGCAACTGAAATAAATAATGATGAATTATTGACTACAGAATGTACGATTTTGATCCCAGCTGCTTTGGAGAATCAGATTACCAAGGATAACGCCTCTAGAATTAAGACCAAAATTGTTGCTGAAGCGGCAAATGGTCCCACTACTCCAGAAGCCGACCAAATTTTTTATCAAAACAATATTTTGGTTATCCCAGATGTATTGGCTAATAGTGGAGGAGTAACAGTATCGTATTTTGAATGGCTCCAAAATCTAAGGAGAGAATATTGGTCTGAAGCTGAAGTAAACGAAAGATTAGATGTAATAATGACAAAGGCGTTCGCCGAGGTATATGATGCACATCAAAAATATAATACAAACATGCGTACAGCAAGTATAGCCTTGGCAGTCAATAGGGTCGCTGAAGCCATAAAGCTAAGAGGAATATGGCCCTAACCAATACTCATTTGACCTGATAGTATAAATCTTACAAAAACAGATCAGAAAAAGCAGGTATATCATCATTCTGATTTATTTTCTCCACACCATAAATCATAAATTTAAAGTTTAGCCCCGAAATATATCAATATACCATGAAGAAGAAAACGAAATAAAATTGGATTTTAAAAGAAATAAAAAATTACTCAGTAGAAAATGAATGACCACATGAGCAGCTCTTTGTAACGTTTGGATTAGTTATCTTAAATCCAGATCCCATCAAACTTTCAATGTAATCGACTACTGCTCCTTTCAAATATTTTTGACTGTAATTATCTACTAAAATTTTAACTTTGTTTTGTTCCAATATTACATCATCTTCGTCTGGATTTTCTTCAAACCCCATTCCATATGATAATCCAGAACATCCACCGCCAGTGACATATACTCTCAAATAGAGATTATCTTTTCCTTCTTGTTTCATAAATTCTGTAACCTTTTCTGCAGCCTTTGCTGTAACATCAATAATTTTAGGTTGTTGTACACTTGCCATGATGTAATACAATATGCAATACAAATTTAATAATGTTTTCCTATAAATAAACCAAAAAAAAGAGATGATTTTGTAAAAAAGGGTCTATTGATGAGGCTTGGATAGTGCAGACCATTTGGCTAACGAACTAGCTGCTATACTCCATGTATTTACCGATTGATATACCGGCACATTATTCTCCTCTAACTTGTTAGCCATTTTTTGAGTAAATGGACCACCCAATGCGCCAACAAGGATGGGTTTTTTCCCTTGCCTATTGAATTCGGCCAAAATATCCACTATTTTCTCCTCAAGCGGGTCATCTTGAAAGACGAACCAAGGCATTACAATATCGACATTTGGATCATCCATAAATGTCTGGATCGCAAATTTATAATCGTCTGCATTTGCTGATCCTGTGACATCACACGGATTACCAAGTACATAAGTTGCTGGATAGTGAGACTTGAATGATTTCATGCTCTCCTCACTGAGGTTTGCTACCTGTAATCCCAGTCTCTCAAATTGATCAATGGCCGCAATTATCGGCCCGGCACCATTCGTGACCATTGCAACTCGGTTTCCCTCTGGCACCGGCTGCCATGATAGGGCTTTAAGAGATGCAGTCAGTTCATCGTAGCTGTCAACTGAAATTATTCCATTTTGAGAAAATGCACCTTTCACAACGCTATATGTTCCCCCTAAAGAGCCAGTGTGAGAAGCAGCTTGTTTAGCACCTCTTGAAGTTCGCCCATTTTTGAATACTACAATTGGTTTTTTTCGTTCAGTAATTACTTTTTTGGCAGTGTTAACAAACTTTCGACCATCTCCCAAGCCCTCAACATATAATCCTATAACCTTGGTTTGCGGGTCCTCAGCCAGATACCAGATCATATCTGCTTCATCTACATCAGATCGGTTTCCATATGAAACCATTTTGCTCATCCCAAAGGCAAATGAATGTTCCATAAATGCGATGCCTATAGTTCCACTTTGAGACAAAAAGGACACATTACCATTTTTTGGTCTAAGCATACGGTCATGTCCTTGGAAGGCACAATCCAACCTATTCTCTCCGTTGAACATTCCAATGCAGTTTGGTCCAATAATCCTAATATTTAGCTGAGATGACAATTCCTTAACTTGTTGTTCAATAATTGCTCTTTCTCCCCCTAACTCTTTCCCGCCTCCAGAAATGATTACAACATTGTGAATGGATTTATCGCCACAAATCTTTAACAAATCGGGAACAAATTTCAAATCTACAGTAACAATCACCACGTCAATGGGGTCTTTAATATCGCCTAGACTTTTGTAGGCTGGTATACCCATTATTTCGGGATAGCCTTTTGCATTTACAGGATACACGTTTCCTTTATAGTCATGCTTTACTAAAGTTTCTAACACAGAGTTTCCTATCTTTCCAATTTCAGGGGAGGCACCGATTAATGCGATAGATTTGGCATTAAAAAACAAATCCATGTTAGTGGAGTTGGGTTCAACTTTAGAAACAACATTATATTTGGGTTGTTCTGATAAAATGATTTTTGCGTCAGCAACAAAATAACTGTCCGGATATACAATTACAGGATTGAAATCTATGCTTTCATAATAAGGTGAAATATCATACCCCAATTTTCCTATATTTAGTAAGGCATTAGTTAATACTTCCATATTTATCGGTTCTGAACCACGGTATCCTTTTAACAACATTTTACCTTGGAGTTCTTCAATCATGTCCGTTGCATCTTCCTTGGTTAGAGGAAGAACCCTAAACGACACATCTTTGAATAATTCTGTGAAAATTCCTCCAAGTCCTACCATCATAACCGGGCCAAACTGGGGATCATTTTGCAAACCAACAATCATCTCAACCCCCTTGGGGACCATCTTCTCAAGTAGGACACCTTTTACATCATAATCCTTCGATAATCTTTCATACATATCGTTAAATGCAGATTTAACAGATTCTTCATCTTTAAGATCAATTTTGACTCCTCCCACGTCAGTTTTATGCAAAATCTGTGGGGAAACTATTTTCGCTACCAATGGAAAACCCAATTTTCTTGCTTCTGTGACTGCGGAGTCTATGTCTTTAACCAGAGCAAACCCGGGGACGCTAATGTCATATTCAGAAAGAATGCCTTTAGCAATTTCTTCGGTAATGACTTTGGTTTTATTTTTAAAAGAATCCTCAAATATCGATTTGATTTTGTTTTGATCTGTCAATAAGAGTTCATTATTCTATTCGGTTTATAATTTTTCTTACTTTAAGTTTTGAGTTTTGAGATTTGAATTTTTAGAATGTAATTCACCATCTCATTGAAACAATAATCATATATGTGTAAAGACATAATGGTGATAAATCATTGTTATGAAATGATTATTTATAAGCAATTACAATTATGGCCCCTCCCATTAGCTTTTTGTTAAACTCTACCTTGGAAAATGTATTTAATAACAACTCATTTAGATCTTTGTTTCTTGGCCATCTAAGAAATGTACCATATAAAGTACGGAAGGGTAATCCTTGCCTCCCAGCGGCTAAAAAAGCCATGATAACAAGGAAATACTTTAGATAAAAGGATACAAGGAAACGGGCCAGAAAATTATCAGGTTTTCCGAGATCAACAATTAATAGTCTGCCATTTTTTTTTAAAACCCTGTGAATTTCTACAAACGACTCATTTAGCGCGATCGAATCTCTTATCGAATAACCACATAGGACCGCATCAAATGAATTAGACTTGTATGGAATCTTTTCAAAAATACCACTACATAAAAAATAGGTATTATCATACTTCTTGAACTTATTCTTGATTTCAGCCAACATTTCAGGAATAGGATCATAAAAATTTATGGTAACATCTTCAGAAACGATATCCAGTACCAGTTTTGACATGTTGCCATATCCGGAGCCTGCGTCGAGGATATGATTCCCAGGGAAAACACTTTTTCTTATCCCTTCTTTTCGAAACTGATTATCTTTTCCCAATGAAATAGCACTATTTACCTTATCATAAACAGGAATGATATTCTGAAGTACTTTTATTACTTCATTCCAATATGAATTCCCCAATCCAATATTCTTCAATGTAAAAAGTATAAGGAAACCAGATATTGAATTTTTGTATCAATTGCGGTCATAAAGATATTAGTCAAGATGTCATCAATAGTCTTATAGTGGATGTGTTGTACAATGAAAGACTCATTAAAATGGACGCATTAAATGCAATTATCGCCGGAATTTCCTTCTTTGATACAGACGTAAGAAATATCTATAACAAGATAAAGTCAGAGGATAAAACTATCAATATAATATTTGTTAATTCAAAACTAGTTTATGGGTTTGACCACCTACTTGGAATCTTAAAGATCATTAATGAAGAGGAAAAAAGAAAAATCAAATCAAACATAAAAAGCGTCGAAATTGAATTTTTACTTAGAATCTGCTACACAAATCAAATAAAAGATGCTCTAAAATCAAACTTTGGAGATAATAAAAATAAGACTTTTGTTGTGGTATTGATTTCTAAGCTTGGCACCAAATTGAGTTACACTCTCGATGCTCTCATGTCTTATGGCATCGAAGATAGTAATTTGATACACACTGATATCACCAAGAAGGATTACATTTTCAATCACTTCTTTAAAGACAAATTCAAAGTTAATTCCTATTTGTTATTAAATAATGAGGAAAAATATTTAAAATTTCTTATTGAGAAAGCAGCCATATCCCTAAATTGAGTGGGATTAGATTAGAAATTAGCCGGGTTATTGTTACCATAATTTAATTCTATTCTGAAACCCTTTTTTCTGTCATTGAACTAAACATCATGTTGGAACTGATAACCGATATTCCTGAATATTTTCCAATAATCTCTACTAGCAGAATCCAAGTAGGATTGGTCAAATTGATGGGATAATTCAAATGAGGTCCAACTGAATCAATAATGTCTTTCTTACTTAATTTGGTATGCCTTTTTTCAACTAGAATTTTAACTGGTCCCTTGTTAGCAATTTTCTCTCTAGCCAAATCAAGCAAGCAATCTCTAATTTCTGCAACCTCGCTTAGCACCACCCTCTGTATTGGAACATATCTAAGCAGATTTCGGATCTCCCATGGTGAATTCTGCAGCTTTTCCCTCAAATATGGTACGAAAAGTTCTGAATCCTTTGAAGATTTTCCTACAATAAGTCCTGAGATATTAGTTTCATTCACTTCCACACTAGTCTCGCCAAAGTCGTAAAACAGTCCTTCTAGTTCATCCATCAGGTCTTCCTCCTTGTATCTATACGTTGTAGCAAGAAAATTGAATATCATAGTTCTGCTCCGCTATGGACTACTAAGCGCCGCTAGGATTTCTTCCTTTGGAATGGCACCTTCTCTAATTATGCGAGGAAATCCCGATCCAGAAACATCCACTATAGTTGATCCGCTATTGCTGTCTGATAATAATTCATTAGTTACCACAGCATCGCATTTACTCAAAATAGTCTCATCAATGTCTTCTAATCTCGTTGAGGGAATCTTTTTTGACAAATTAGCGCTTGTTCCCACTAATAATTTAGATCTAGTCATATTTATCAAATTTAATATGCATGAATTACCAGGAATGCGTAATCCAATAGTATTATTAACATTGTTAATCACATATTTAGACAATCCATGGTTTGCTTTCAATTTTAGAATTAGAGTCAGTTTTCCGGGCCAGAATAAATTTTGGAGTATATTGGCATGTGGAGTAATATGTGAAATTCTTGAGACTATTCTCCAGTCACTTGTCAATACTGGTAGGGACTTATCCAATGGTCTTTCTTTGATAGCAAATAAACGTAAAACCGATTTTTCATTTGTGGGGTCGCAACCTATGCCAAAAACAGTGTCAGTAGGATAAACGATCACACCTCCATTGTCAATTATCTCAGAGCATTTTTCTAAGTCGCCAATATTCCTACAATCCAAATGAAAGATCAATAGTTTGGAGAACTTGCAAATTCAATTTAACCTAAGCTATCAATCTACCTTAAAACAAAAAAATATTAAATTGAAGACTTTTCTTAAATGTTAAATACAATTACTATAATATACCAATATTTAAAATCTTCAATTCTTTTAGAAAAGCATAAATAGCTAACTTGTTATAAATTGTCAATACAATCCAATATTGATATACTAAGATATGAAAATTATGAAAAGATAGCAAGAATGTACTACCAATTCAGGATCCAACATCAAAGGGCATTGGGTAGTAGCAGCAATAGCAACAGCATTCAAACATCAGACATTTGTAAAAAGACAATAACTATTGTTTTTTGGGGTATCAGCGGGTTTTCAAAGCTAACATAGTTGTTTTATTTGATGGATTGCGAATATATTATACTAGAATTTTTAGAGAATATTTAGAATTTCTAGCAGCATAATTGCGCATAATAATGGAGTATTGGACAAAACTTTCGGGGATGGCATCATGTCATGGTTCGGGTTCTTTGAGAAAAATCCAGCAGAAAGAACTAATGAGAGGATTACGGAGCATTAGAATCCATAAATGCTGCAATTGAACTAAGAATAGATTCAGAACTTAAAAAATAAGGTGATATCAGATTGGAAAATAGATGGAGGATGCCTAGATTTTAACATAAAGTGTGGCATCAATACTGGCCAGGTTCAAATAGGCCGTGTCTGATCAATTTACAACCATGGGCACCAATGTTAATATGGCTAGCGGGCTACAGGAATTTGCCAAAGGTGATCAGATAATCATTTCAAACACTACAATGGAAATGATTAGTTCGAAAGGTTTTGATCTTAAGAGAATTTCTGTTGGTTCGAACAATCCATTAAATCACTTGAAAACATTGATTGCTGTTATGAAATCTTATTTTGAGTTAGAAAAAAAGAGGTCAATAGTTTTGTGGGGCTTTTTTTTGGAATAAATATCAACTATATATCGTAAAATAACAAAAGTATTTTTATTTGCAAGTGAACTATATCATCAACTAATAATACAGATCAAAATGATAGAAAAAGAAAGTTTAGGTTTAAAAGGAAAGGGTATAAACGAGGTTTTTCTTAGCGAAAACAGAGATGAATTTGATAGCACTGTTAATGGTTATTATAGACTGATTGGTGGTGAGAATGGCAGTTACAACAAGGAAACAAGTAGGAGGCTACGGGCATTTGGTGAAGAATTGTTCAAAAAGAGATCATATGAGAAATTTACAGCCTTTAAGGCAGATCATGATGATATGATAATAGGTAATCATTTAAGATTATTTTCATTTTGTGAACATCATTTGCTTCCTTTTTTTGGTGAAGTTGCCATCGGATATATTCCAAATAACAAAATATTCGGCCTCTCAAAGTTCCAGCGACTAGTGGACAAAGTTTCCTCTAGACCTCAGCTTCAAGAGAGACTCACGTACCAAATTCTTGAGGAAATCAAAAATAGACTTGAACCTAAAGGTGTAGGCGTGGTTATAAAGGCTATTCATACTTGCGTTTTTGCAAGGGGTACTCAATCGAGTTCAGCAGAATTTACAACCTCTGCAGTTGATGGAATTTTTAAGGAAAATCACAATACAAAGCAAGAGTTCTTTTCTATAATAAATTCTGATGGAAGACTAAGACTGTAATATTCTTATTTATTAAGAGGGTAAAGTTGATCTAAATTCTTTTTGTGCACCCCGAGTCGTTAACCTATTAACCTGTGCAACATTAATCATGATACAGCATCACAATCCATTTTTGTAATTTCTTGGTGCATATATCATTTGGACACTACATGCATGTCTACGATATATTTTAATTAGATAGATGAGCGAGGAAACCTAAATTGATGTCTGCGGCCAACGATGCGAATATAGAGTATATTGATTGGAATAATGCTTTTGAAATATTAGATAAGGCTTTTAAACTTGGTATTTTTGTCCTAATAATTGGTCCAAAAGGGACTGGCAAAACCACACTCGTTAGAAAATTCGCTAAGCAGGTAAATAAGGAACTATCATCCGTAAATTTTAGCCTCAGGACCAGAGAATCACACTTAATTGGAACTCACACTATTGATAACGGTCAGATAAATTTTGTAAATGGAGTTCTGGTTCACTCGATGACACAAGGAAATTTGTTATACCTAGATGAGCTTAATGCGGCCGAACCGGATGTGCTCCTTCGACTTGATGAAGCTTTGGATGATAGAAGGCAGATTGTTTTGAAAGAATTTCATGGACAGACTATAAAGGCAACGGACAACTGGTTTGTAATTGGAACCATCAACCCATTGTCGCACGTTGGAACAAAAGAGCTCCCACCACAGATTCTAAGCAGATTCCCAATTAGAATAATGCTAGACTATCCTCCTGAAGATACTGAAATGGATATTATCAAAAAGCATGTTAAAGTAGATAATCAGAACGATGAAGATAATATTAAAAGTGCTATAAAATTAGCTCACAATCTACGGAAGGCAGCTTCTCTTGAAGAAATTTTTTATAGCCCTAGTTTGAGGGAAACGATCGCATATTCGAAATTGGTAACGAACAACACAAATGCAAAAGAAGCAGCTGAATTTGTATTTGCAAACGTTTATCATCAATGGGGCGAAATTGAGTACCGAAAAGTAATGGATATAATAGCATCCATATTCATTTAGTTCATGTTGGCAGAGTATGTCTATTTTTTGGAATATAAAAGACAATGGCAAGGACAATGATCCAAAACGTGATGAAACTCATGATGATGAAATAAAGAACAAGCATTACAAGAAAAGGTCCGAATCGTTTTTAAGATTTGATGACCTCGATCTTGAAAATATCCACATTAGAAATGATGTATTGCTTGAGATTGCCACATTCTTATCTAGACGATGGTCAGACAGTAATGAATCAACCATTCATATTTCAAGAGAAGGTAAAATCTCAACTAATCTGGACAAAAATAGAATTGTCCTTCCGGGATTAGATTATTTCTATGGTAACATTTTTCAAAAGTATAGGCAATGGCGCACATTACTATGGTATGAATCAGTCAGATTAAAGTATTCATTTAAGATTTTTGATACCGACGTCGTCTTTGGATTTGTGTTTAACATTTTAGAGACAAAACGGATAGAAATATTGGGATTGGAAGAATGGAAAGGCATGATAAAAGAAATTATATATTACGAGGGATTGTCTTGGCACAACAAACCACTACTAAATTCACTTCATGGGAAGAATAAAGTGTTAGAAGCATTTTCTCAGTTCTTTCTAACAGGCTATATAAAGGGTGAACTATACGGTGGCGAAAACGAAAGGGTAATAAGTGCATCAAACTATGCACACGACATTCTAAGAGACTATATCAAGAAATTCAAGATTAATAATAAAACTTTTGACCCGATAAAGGATCAAAAGTGGCTAGAATATGAAACAAGACAGATAATTAAGATACTTCAGGTTGATTCACTAATGTCAGTTCCACCCATCCCGATTGTTATGCCAAAGAGCAAAGTGGGGCTTTCTATGAAGCAGGAGGAAGTTTTATCACAAATTGAAAAGCTTGTGAGGTTAAAAACTAAAGAGTTAGAAATAGAGAAACTAAAAAAAGAAATTGTCCAAGGCGATGATATCAATGAAGAGTTTAGAATAATAGTTAATGAGAGCAAAAAAAATGATAATAAAGGTTTTGAATCAACTGAAAACCTTTCCATTGCAATACCAGACAACTTGGGGGTTGATGAAACCGCCATTTACGATTTTGATCTAATTAATAAGGTGAAAACGGCTCTCAAGGAATGGAGAAGCGGATGGAAAGAAAAATATGATTTTAGTGGAGACGAAATAGAAATTGAAAATTACATTGAAAAGCAGTCAAAAATTTTTATCAGTGATAAGAAAATTGCAATAAATGTAAAGATATCAGTGCTTTTGGATCTTTCAAGCAGTATCGAGGACAATGAAATAGAGTACAAAAAAGCCACAGTAGCGTTGTGTGAAGGATTAGAATATCTAGGAATTAAGTTTTCCATATATGCTTTTAATACTGAATCTAGAATGGTTAAATGTTGGGTCATTAAACCCCCAACGGCAAGATGGGGATCCATATATGCAAGAAGACTAATGCAAGTAAAACCAATAGGAGGAACACCTTTGGCAGAAATCTACAAGATACTTGAGCCAAGCATCAGCGCCTTCAAACCAGATATTTTCGTAACCCTTACAGACGGCGAACCCGCTGATATGGATGCGGTACGTTCGATAGTTTTGTCATACAAAAGAAGCGGTGTGGAAATGATTGCCATCGGTCTGGGCTCGGATTTAGGAGATGCGATAGGAATTGGACATAATTTGAAATACCTTAACTATCAAAGAATTCTAACTTTATCAAAAAAGAGGTTGCAGGATTTACCAAAAAAAGTATTAGGACTTTTAACTACAGAATGATGCAATCCCACGTTAGTGCACCAAAATAACAGTTAACAAATTAGAATGCAAGATCAGGGTTTTCTTTTTCTAGTTTTTTCCAATCCGACAGGAATGAATCTAGACCTTTATCTGTCAATGGATGACGTATCATCTTGTCTAAGATGTCTGGCGGAAGTGTAACGACGTCTGCCCCCATTTTTGCCGCTTCGATCACGTGTAATGGATGACGGACGCTAGCCACCAATAGCTGGGTCGAGATATCGTAGCTGGCAAATATTTGAACAATTTCACTTATCAGATTCAGACCCTCGGATCCAATGTCATCTAATCGACCAATAAATGGACTTACATAAGTAGCTCCGGCTTTTGCAGCCAATAACGCTTGATTTGCAGAAAAAATTAGCGTCACATTAGTTTTTATGCCTTTTTTGGTGAGCGCATGCACAACTTTTAGACCATCCATGGTCATAGGAATTTTTACGACTACATTTTCCCCATACTTTGCTAATTTCAACGACTCTTCCATCATCTTAACAAAGTCAATAGCAACTACCTCAAGACTAACGGGCCCCTTCATAATTTCTACGATTTTTTTCATGGTCTTAATCGGGTTGCCTTTTTCTTTTGAAAGCAATGTTGGGTTAGTAGTGATACCATCTACTACCCCTAATTCATTGTATTTTTCTATAGATTCAACATTGGCAGTGTCAAGGAAGATTTTCATTTTGTTTCACCCTTTTTTAGAGCAACCACATTCTTTACTATTTCCCTTGGAGATAAGCCATATTTATCTAAAAGTGAATCGATTTCCTCATCTCTTGCGGATTCACCATACCTGTCTCTAATGCCAATTTTTCTTACAAAAGTAGGGCATATTTCAGAGGTCACTTCTGAAATTGCAGAACCCAGTCCCCCTACTATATTATGTTCTTCTATGGAAGCCAATGAGCCCGTTTCCTTCGTACATTTATAAATCAATTCAGAGTCTATCGGCTTGATAGAGTAACATATCTACAACCCTACAAGAAATATTATGATCCTTTTTCAAGATTTCGCTTGCCCTCAGTGATGCTGAGACCATAGTTCCACAGGAAAATAAACTGATATCATTGCCATCTTTTATTATGGTTCCCTTTCCAATTTCAAAGTTGGATTCTTCAGAATAAATTTCCTCAGTTGAAGGCCTAGCTAACCTTACATAAAATGGACCCGGTATATTCACTATTTTTTCCAAAAGTTTTTTGACTGAAATCGCATCGGCAGGTACCAAGACCCGCATATTTGGTAAAGATCTCATAATAGAGATATCCTCTATTTGTTGGTGAGACGCGCCATCAGGTCCCACAGATAATCCTGCATGAGATACTACGATTTTCACATCCAGGTTGGGATAGCAAATCGCATTTCTAATTTGATCTAAACACCTGCCTGGAATAAAAGCAGCATAAGTACTCGCGAAAGATACTTTACCCGCTATAGAAAGGCCAGCTGCGATAGAAACTAAATTAGCTTCGGCTATTCCAACATTGAAGAGTCTATCAGGAAATTTTTCACCGAATTTTTTTGTTTTAAGTGAATCAGTAGTATCACCCCCTATGCATACTATGTTAGGATACTTTTTACCTAAATTTACAAGGCTATCTCCGTATGCGGATCGCATATCAGAAAATTTAATATCACTAGTAGTCAAATGGGTCAATTCATAGTTCACCATTATACATTATATCTTTTCTTTCAATATCAAACATTTTTGAACCCTCGTCATTAGTGTTCAATTATTTCGATAAATTAAATTGTTCTATTATGTTCCTACGACCCTTAATCCAATCTTCTTCAAGATTTAATGCCCGGGAATGATCGAGCAAATTCTTTTCCAGGTAGGAATCGAGTAAAAACCTAGTTTCCCTAATTCTCTTGTCAACATCGCTGTAACCAAATATTGCATTTCCCATTACAAATATTCTACAACCAGCATCAAAGCACTCAGTTATCGTCGACAAATCTATTCCACCATCGGCCTCAAAATAGCCCTTAAATCCCCGCTCCCTTAGTAAAGGGATAGCCTTTTTCATTTTAGGTAAAACTTCCGGAATGAATTTTTGACCAGCAAAACCAGGATTTACAGACATTATTATAATTACATCAAGATTATCAAGGTAGGAGAAAATCCATTCGGGAATTTCGGTGCCAGGATTTATGGCTAGGCCAGGGCTAACACCACTTGATACTAGTTTAGAAATGATCCTCTCAAATTCTTGTTCGTTACTACAAGCCTCTGCATGAACAGTTATAACATCACATCCGGCATCGATATACCGATCCAAGACTAAATCAGGTTTTTCGATCATCAGATGAGCATCAAATGGCAATCTGGTCCCATCACGTAATTTCTTGATAGTATCAAAGAAGAAGGTCGAGTTTGGCACAAATATTCCATCCATCACATCTAAATGTATCATATCTGCACCATATCGCTCGGCTGTTGCAATTTTCTGTTTCAAACTTTCCTCACTGGTTCCGTCAGCTCCTGCTATAATAGAAGGAGAAATCATATAATCCCCTTCCAGTTCCCTTATTAACAACGGTAAGTGTTTCTTTGAAGGGGCCTTCCCATGCCACTGAGGATTGTTAGCCATATGTTTTATCCCGTTCCCTTTCACCGTATTTGCTATTATTATTTTGGGCTTATCGACAGGCCTTTTTAAAAGCTCAGGAATCAGCTGTTCAATCTTATGACCATTAATTTCAACCACTTCCCAGTTAAAGGAAAGCCATTTTTCTTTGATAGGGTCAATTGGCATAATCTCTTCGGTAAATCCATCTTGCTGAATCTTATTTCTATCCAATATGGCAATAAGGTTATTAAGTTTGAATTTAGCAGCAGCCATTGACGCTTCCCATATCTGACCTTCGTTAGTCTCGCCATCACCCAGGAGACAGTACACCATATTGTCTCGCTTGTCAAGCTTATTAGATAGGCATATACCAATTGAGACAGAAAGACCTATACCTTCAGACCCCCCAGAATATTCAATTCCCGGCACACTGTGATGCTTTTGCATTTCGCTATATCTTACAGGATGGCCTTGTAAACGTGAATTCAATTTTCGTAAAGTCTTGATTTCTTCCTTTGGGAAAGATCCAGCTAGGGATAAAGTAGCATAATATCCAGGTGCCGAATGAGCCTTTGAATTGATGAAATAGTCTCGATTAGGATTAGAGGGATGTTTAATATCATTATTCATTATCTGAAAATAAAGACAGCCCATAATCTCTGCAGCTGAAAAAGATGCTCCAGGATGTCCAGATCCTGCTTCTGCGATGCCAGTTAAGGCTATATACGTAATTCTTTAAGTTTTTCCTTTAATTTCAAATACCTATTTATCTTGTACATATTATCATCAAACTCTTCATCCTTGGCATGCCCACCACTCCATTTCAAACATCTCCGTATAATAGTTTTCAAATGTCAAATAAATAAAAAGGTAGCTTCGTATAGAAAACGATTTTACATTTGTGTTCCAATACTAGACAAAATCGATTCCATATCTCTCTTCGTAAGCCCTATTCCCATTTTGGCATCTCTACGATCCTTTATTGTATTTTTAGAGAAAGCGATTAAGGTCGGTACTGCGTTGATACCATATTTATCCCACAATGGGTTTTCATCCTCGTTTATTTTTACAGTACCAAAAAGAATATTATTATCGCTCAAGGTTTTAACTGAATTTTCAAATATAGGTATGAAACTTTTACAATAATAGCACCAATCAGCATAAAACAAAATTAAGGAATTTTCACCACTCGTGGCAGAGTCAAGTTCGGCCTGGTTAAAGTCTTTCATATTGTAATTTTGTAGATGTATGGTAAAAAATATTTGCAAAAATGACCTGGGTAGTTGTCTTTCTAATTACGGTTGGTTGTTTGGCTGATTCAGAGTAGCTGATTATCTTTTGATATACTAAAAAATTTTGCACCAGAAAATCACAATCATCTACTAAAAAAGAGAAATGTTTACGCCATTATTGCAATATTTGCCATTCTCATTTTATGCCAATTGATTAAAGTAAAAGATTGGAAATGTACTGGATTAGATGGATAGCTTAAAAAACGCAACATATCATCCAAATACCTTTTATCTTTTTCTTGTTTGCTATCTTATTGGTTTACCGAAATCATCGTTATCTAGTGCGCCTTTGAAAACTTTATTATAACATGCTTCTGCATTATCGACCGAGAAAGATCCATTATGGTTGGCAGCTCTTGTAACACAATTAAAATACCTAGTTAAAGCGTCAGCTGGTTCAACGACCATTAATTGTGCCAATATCAATACCGAGAAAACAATACATGATATTTTTAATGCAGTTTTTAAATTTTGGTTCATGATCATTGCAGATTATTCGCCTCCGAATTTGATATCTTCATCACTATTATCATCCAGTGGTGCGCTTCCCAAAAGAATTTCATCATAACAACTTTTTACTTCATGTTTGGTTGGTTCCTTTTCAAAGTATGAATCTTCGTCATCCCCTTTGCTTGAATCTATTTTTTCATCAATGCAGTCATAAAATTGTGGTAATCCGCTATCTAAGGTTTGGTTTCCACTATTAATTTCTATCAAGTCCACGGCCTGAGAGTACGCCTTCTCTGTATGCAGCGGGGTTCCTAGGATACTTGAAATGGTAATCATAAGAGCTGAAAATACTAACGAATTTATCCAGAGATATTTCATCCTACAAAAAGTTAGAAATAAATTATTTAACCCATTCTACAAAATACTCCAAATGAATCCTCAAGAACAAAGTATGTTCAGTAATTCAAATGCCACTCAAACTTTAACCAAGAGACTCAAATACCATTAGTTGTGTTGATTTTATGACTGGTTTACTCGAATATCAAAATATAACAACTATTTTCAGTTTTTTCAAGTCACACTGTAATAAGTAAACCGGAGAAATATCTTCACAATTTGAGAATCAGAAATATTTGACTATGGAAATAAGGTAATTGTTTTCATCATCATAAAGAATTTTTGAAAAGATAGGAGACCTTTTGTGTGAAAACCTTTTACAAATTAATAAATCCTTTAATATTAAATTTCGACTGATCAATGCAGGTCTTGTACTTCGTTATTTGTCATGATTAAGATAAGGTGAGATCATCAAGTTATCGCACGAGATCCCTTTTGGTTGATAGAATATTTTAAAATCAAATAGATATTGTGAATTCATAATATAACGAATTAAATCAAATTTTCAACCTAATCTTCTAGAAATGAAACACGCATGAGGTATAGAATATAAATATAATCATGATTATAGTCTCATATTGATTTTTTTGTCCAAAATGAAATATTTCTGGTTGATTATGATAGTTTTTACAAGTTTGGCAGTTATTCATTCTCCTCAAGCATTTGGTCAAAGTCAAAGCTTAGAACAACATCTAGGTTTGTTTGGCAATGGGAATAACTCATTGTTAAATGATATATTCAATAAAGTAAAAGATTCTGTGGTTCAAATAAGTACAGAATATCAACCTATAGATCCTTCTAATAGATCTTACGATTCGACGGGTAATAGTCCATACGCAATGAAGTTTGGTTCCGGATTTGTTTACGACAAATCGGGCACCATAATAACAAACTATCATGTTGTAAGCTCGGCAACTAACATAATTGTTACTTTCAACGATGGTAACAGCTATACTGCTAAAGTGGTTGGTGTAGATCCTTATGGAGATATATCTATATTGAAACTGGATAATCCGGTGGACGAAAAATTGATTCCAGTAACGTTATCAAACTCTTCTTCCTTAAAAGTTGGCGATCCGGTGTTGGCTATTGGTAACCCATATGGGCTCGATAATACTCTAACATTTGGTATTGTTAGTCAAATCGGTAGATTATTGCCAAACTCAGACTTGGGTTACTCAATTCCCAATGTAATTCAGACAGATGCTGCTATTAATCCCGGCAATTCAGGAGGACCCCTGATAGACCTTGATGGTAAAGTTGTAGGCATGAATACTGCGATATTTTCAAATACAGGAACTTACACGGGAGTGGGATTTGCAATTCCTTCAAACGATATCATTAGAATAATACCTCCTTTAATAAAAACAGGTACTTACCAGCATCCCTGGTTAGGCATATCAGGATCAAAGTTATCACCCACTTTAGCTGAAATGTTTGGATTACCTCTTAATTACAAAGGTGTATTAATTGAGGATGTTGTGCAAGATGGACCTGCGGACAAAGCAGGTTTGAAAGGAATGTTAATTCAAGGAAACAGATTTGGTGAACAACAAATACTAGATAAGGATATTATAATTGCAATAGACAGTAATCCTGTTTCAAGAATTGACGATATAATTTCCTATTTAGACATTAACAAGAAGGTAGGAGACAAAGTGGATTTGACCGTTAACCGTAATGGACAAACAATAAACCTTGTCGCGACTTTAGAGGCCAGACCGAATTTGCCTTTGCAAGAGATTCAATCACAATCGGAACCCAATTATGACAACCCCCAACCCTATACCCCGTTCCCAAATTTCAAACTACCACCACTTCCAGAATTTAAACTCCCAGATTTACCTAATTTTAACATCCCTGGATTATGATATAATAGATAAATAACTACTTTAACTTTGAGCTTACATACTAATCATCTTGTTTGGGAACGACCTGATCAAAATTAAATAATTTAAGGATGGATTTTCTGTATGTGAAGTGCATACGTTAGATGGAAGGTAGTTTAGGTTTAGATTTAGATTTATAAACCTTCATTTCTTTCATTTACAATGGATATATGTCTGTGCAAAAAGTGGCTTCAACCCCTCTTGTCAAAATAAACAATGTCAGTTACAGAAACGGCTCCGAAGTTATTTTAGATAATATATCCTTTGAAATAGATAGAGGAGATTTCTTAGGTATTATTGGACCAAATGGAGCAGGTAAAACTACTCTATTTAAATGTCTGTTAGGGTTGAACAAAGAGTATACTGGCAATATAAGATTATTTGATAAAGATATAAGAAATCATGCAAAAGAGATTTATAAAAAGATTGGATACATCCCTCAGTCAAACAGTTTTGATCCCAGGTTTCCTGCTACAGTAAACGAAATAATACAATTAGGTTCTGTCGGGGGGAATTCTTTTGATGAAAAAAAAGTTAAAGAATTGATAGAATTGACAGGTATAACGGAATATCTTAATAAAAGAATAGGCGATCTGTCGGGGGGACAACAACAAAGGGTCATGATAACTAAAGCACTTATCCACGATCCAGAATTACTAATATTAGACGAACCCGATACAGCTATAGATGCAGCTGTATTGAAATTATTTTACAAACTTTTGACAAAACTGAACAAGGAAAGAAAAATTACCATTATTTGGTCTTCACATGATCTAGATGCGGTGAGTTTGCTTTCTAATAAAGTGGCTTGTCTTTATCGGAAACTTTTTTTTCATGGGATTTCAGAAGACTTTTTTAGTAATGAAAGCAACCTCAAGACATTTGCAGAATCATCAATGCACATCCACATAAAAAGCCATTCTCACTAATCATTTCATTCTTAGCTTTACTTTTTTTGGAATGACATTTTGAGGACAAAGGAAGAAGGAAAAAGGGACAAGACGTAACTTGTCTGCATAGTGGCTTTCACGCAAGTAGTTTTTTAAAACTTTTATTTACTTTATTTGAAAGTAACATAGAATTTAATCAGATTCATAACCATGATAAAGAAAAAGTACATCGTTAGTTTTTGCGATCAGGAATTACCGATTTGCATTGAAAAGCTTTATAATAATCAAGGAATTCAATAAATTGATATTTTAAGACGAGCTGAAACAATTAAGTCAATAATCAGAATTTTTCATAATTAATAGAAGAATAATTAGTCTTTTTAATTGATGCTCATAAAACGGTATTTGTTCGTCAGGCTGAAGATGATAACACCGCTGGCTAATTCTGTCTAGGGACCATGATAAAAGACATAATAACAATTTTACATTTATCATATAAGGATTTACAATAGAATTGAAAGAGAACGAAGCGTATGAGAATAAACCAAGCAAGACGAGAAGCATCACATTTAGGCTCGAAAGCTCAGTTATAGAAGAATTACAATTTGAAGCTGATTACAGGGAAACATCTTTGAATGTACTTATTAATCAGATTCTACGGAGATACTCCAACTGGGAGAGATACGAGAATAAAATTGGAATGATTCCAATACCCAAGATAATACTGTCAAGTGTGATGGATCATGTAATCAGAACAGGTTCTGAAAATGGAATTGAAGATATCTTAAAATTTAAGGAGTCATTAGTAAAAGAACTTTCACAAATAGCCTTCAACTTTTTAAAGGATTCTGTGCTCCTCATAAAGAAAAATTATAATCTCTTTTCGGTCTTAGAGGTACTCGAACAGTATATGAAGGTAATAGGAATAAATTCAGATCACAGAATCGAAGAAGATGGAAAACACGTTTACGTTATACAGCATAAATTAGGAGAAATGTGGTCTCTTTTTATCAAGGAATTCCTCATACTTATATTCGAAAATTTGGGTAAAGTTAAGGTGGATATATCAAGTACGCCTAACACAACCGTGGCGAAGGTATTCCTTAATTCCTGATACATTGTTGTAGAAATAATGATATTATTTACATTCCTCCAATCAATGCAAAGACATCATACCAGTAAAAATTTCTATTAATAGCAATTTATGGACTCGCACTGCAGCCATATTCCTCCCTCCCCCTCATTGACATATGACTGTTTCAAATCATTAGAAAGACAATTCAAAACCATATAGTAGGAGGTCAACTGAGATTATTATCCTTTCATGACCATTGCTGATCTTTTATCAAAGATATTAGGAGCAAAAAATTTTGGATTATTAGATACTCGTTAGTTATGTTAGGCGCTGTTAACTTAGGCGTTTGGCACCTCCTTGTTGTGTATTTTTACAAATAGATTCAACCAGTTTTTGACATGGTCTAGTTTACACTTCTCTTTACTACATGGAAAGTAATCGTCAAATCCTTCAGTTCGATCCTTGATGTACTGCATAGTTCTTTCAATCAGACTTTTCTCAAACGAAGAATTGATATGGTGTTTTAGTTTTAGGAATCTACAAGCCATTGGGTACCAGGTTCCACCGTCTGTTGATACGACATGTTTTCCGTGAATCTTGATCAGACCTGAAATAAATCTCTCTGCGATAAGCATGTTCCTCTCCTTGGATTTATTAGCTAAGAAAGAGTGCGAGAATTTGCCTATTTTCTGGTTCGATTGCTGCCCATAACCAGGAGTATTCTGAGCCGACTTTTATTAATGTCTCATCAATGAGGTATTCTGATATTTTTGTTCTTCTTGTTGAAACCTTTCGAGGTTTATACCTTTGAATCCAATTCCAAATTGCAACGTGACTTCTATTGATAATATGTAAAAAGGACAATGCCTTGGCAGTATTTCTAAGCGATAAGCCTAGAAAGTACAAATACAGACCATAGTAAATATGCTCTGAAGATGTTCTCTTTCTTTTACTTAACATAACAGAAATAGAGCGTCTTTAAGCTAAAGATTTATCGTTAAGTTAACAGGGCCTTATGTTATGACATTTTGATTTTTATAGGATAAGATTTTAAAAAAATCATTGGTTTGGAGGGCGTACTACCTTATCAAGAAAGACAACTATCTAAAAATTTCTACACTATTAATTTGTATATTTTCAGTTTTTGCAATAATACTAAACATTGAAGGAAGTAATTGTATTGTTCAAATCAATTCTTCACCCATATTTAGCAATAGTTCTAACGAAAATAAAGAAGTTGGTAATAATAGTAATTTCATAAATCAAGGAGCAGAGGTGAAGCAGCAACAGCAACGAGGAGATGAGCAGCTGCAGCAAAAGGATGCCAATAGCCAGTCTCAAGAGGCGTTGATGCAGCAGTCCTATGAACTCCGAAAATATTGCTTTTTAGTGACAAATTTGTACGTATACTCCCTATTTGGAATCATAATAGGTTTCATAATACTTGTACTTTGGTATATAAGATACAAAAAAATTTGGTCTTGGAAGAAAAATGGCCCCATTAACTAACCGATTTGAAATTTAAGAATTTCAGCTATTTGCATAGATTTTTAAATAAATGGGAACTAATTTCACACAAAGATTGTCTCGCGCAGATTCTATTCTAAAATTGGTTAAAACCTCTTATGCTACATCACCCACGTTTAAGCAGGCCACTTTTTTCGGAGTGCCACATAACTACAAGGATATAAAGACGCTAAGAGATTTTTTAGAAATCAATTACAAGTATCAACCAGTTAAGAATCAATTAAGACAGAACCTCATTGCTAAAATCAAGAATAATGAAAATCCATTCGTAGGGATTATTGGGTTTGATAATACAGTTATCCCAGCCATAAAGAGAGCACTCTTGGCGGGACATGACATTTTGCTTGTAGGCCACATTGGCCAAGGAAAAACCAAACTTGCTGAACTAATTTCAGAGAACCTTTTGTCACCTATTCCCATAGTGGAAGGAACTTTAACAAATGATATTCCAACCGAAATGCCCTATACCCATCTTGTCGATTTGTTAAACGGAAATGCAGTTGATAAGATGCTTCCAGAATTTTATGTTTCAAAGGACTGCGAGGAAATAATCAAGAATAATGGTTTAGACACCAAAATAAAATGGTTAGACGGTAAACAAAGGTACAGATACATACTGGCAACCCCAGACATCTCTGTTAAGGATCTAGTGGGTCAGATTGATGTTGTTAAAATCATAAAAAAAGGTATTGAAGTTTTTGATATAGATTCATATTCTCCTGGATATTTACTTCAAGCCAGATATGGGATTTTATGTCTTGACGAGTTACCAGTTCTAGATCCCCGGAAACAAGTAACGTTGCTTAGCGTGCTACAGGAGGGAAGATTTACCACAGGCGCTTACCCAGTATTTTTCAAGCCGGATGTAAAAATCATTGCTACTGCAAATCCCATAGATTATACGCATTCTGGAAAGATAATAGAACCATTAGCAGATCGTTTAAAGAGCCATATCGAGACACACTATCCCAATTCAATTGATGATGAAACCTTAATTTTGGTACAGGAAATGGACATGTTAAATAGAGATCAAACATTTTTGCCAATCTTCATGCTAAAAACAATCACCAGGATTTTCCAAAAGATTAGAAACCATCCCGATATCAATAGCGACAGAGGAGTGAGTGTACGGTCAACCATTCATTCCCTTGAAGCAGTCATCGGTGAGGTAGAGAGGGCTAGGTCTCTGGTAAATAACGTCAAAACAATACCAAGATTCTCAGATCTGCAATGTATATTCCAATCTTCAAAGTTTGAACTAGATGAAATAGAAGATACGACAGAAAATAAGACACTATTTCTAAATAATGTAATCAATGAAGTCATTCAAGAGATATGTTTGCATTTTTTTAATGAATTTTTCAACCCCCAAGAACTAGTATCCATTAAGAATGAGTTTAGAAACAAATCATTTATTGTAGTTCAAAATCAATATCAACACGCAACAGCAGCCCAATTTGTATATGGGGAAAAAGGAACGAATTTGGAAAAAGAAAAAATGACTACTTCGTACTTATATAGGGATCAGTTGAGACATCTTCCAGTGATATTTAAGACATTAAAAGGCGTAATTGCTAAAATAAGACAAGAACAAGATCACTTTGTTCAAAAGGCCCGTCAAAACGAGATTAGCAAGAATCTTCAATATATCCAGTTTGGAGATGCATGGAATGACACGGAAAACAATAACGAAGAACTTTTAGCAGCATCATCGGAGTTACTCTTTGAATATTTAAGGTTTAGTTCCCCACCAATTCTGGATAAGAGGGAAGATAAGTTCGAGACTAGAGAATAAACAAATTGAAAGGATCAGAAGACAAGCTCAATAGTAACAGAATTCGTACTGATAATAGTAACAACAATACAAAGGTTAGTGACCAAAGTAATAGATACAAAGATCAAATGGGTCAAAACAATGCAGTCGTGCATGAGAAAAGAATTATCTATTTTTCAAGGCCCTTTGTAAATTATGACGACGGGGATGATGAGGACAATAACAGAGCAAAAAAAAATTTAGGAAACCGCCAGAATCATAATTCCCAACAAGAACAACAGCAATCCTCTTCTGACCAGGAAAGAATTCGAGCCAGAAACAACTTGTTGAGGCAGTTTTTTCCAGATATATTAAAAGCGATAGGCAACAAAGCCATTAAAGATAGTCCTCCCTCTCTTCAAGAACTGGAATCATATCTTCAAGATTATTTTGTTGAACTACAAAAGAGAAAGATTGCTGATGAAAATGCAAAGGTTCAAGACCATTTATCTAGGTCTAATAACCCCAATTCAACAAGTCAAGAATACGATAGCAGGGAGCGGGATAGAGCACATTATTTAAGAAAACAGGATGAATCAACTGGATCAGTCACCACCATCAGTCAGAGAAACTATAGATTAAATTTTAATTTTAATGAGCATACATTTTCAGATAACAATCTTCCAATTGTTACTGAATTGATTAAGAAAGGTTATCTAGTTGATTCAGATAAATGGTTAAACAAGAAAGGGTTTCTAAAAATAGGTCAACAGATACTTACGGAGATCATAAAGTCTTTAAAGACAGACAAAATAGGGATGCACGAAACAAAATTTGCAGGTTATGGAAGCATGGTCCAGGAAACATCCAAAAAGTATGAGTACGGAAATGATATATCCAACATCAATATCAACTCGACAATAAGGAATTTTGTAGAAAGATACTACGAGGATCATCGCCAGATTAATGATGACCTTCATAACAGAATTGAGTTTCCATTGGACATCTCATATGAAGATATAGAGATTTATGATAATCTAGAAGAAATTCAAGTAGCTACTGTTTATTGTATTGACTTGAGCTCAACAATGAAATATTCATCGATGTACAATGATCTTAGTAGGATAGAAGCTTCAAAGCGTGCATTGTGGAGTTTGTTTATATTAAACAAGAAATTTTTCCCTCTAGATTCTATCCATACGATCGGTTTTGGGTCCATAGCCTCACGAATTGATCCGATGGATATTCCTTTTTTAAAAACATTTGAACCTAATGCAGATTTTCTACACTATACCAACTATCAAGCAGCATATAGATATGCAAAAAGGATTTTGAAGAAAGATGGCGCTAAAAACAAAAGGATTGTAATGATAACAGACGGCCATCCCAGTGCATGTTTTATAGATAGCAAGAACGAGAAGGATAAGATAATGAAACAAAGACCATATTCACATTTTTATATTCCTGATAAGGATAGAATAGGCTCTCAGAATTCAGAGAATAATAGAATAAAATTTGATATTCATGATAAACAAACAGTCTACCTGTGCTATAGGTATAGGCAGATTGACCAGTATATCGGAGAACAGACAATTAAAGAAGCAAAGAAACTAAAAAAAGATGGTATAGATCTTGATACAATAATGGTTAGCGAGGAGGATACCCTACTTGACTTTGTAAACGAATTGGCTAAATCAGTTGACGGTAAATCGATATATATTAATCCTAAAGAAATTGACAGAGTTCTTATTAATGACTATTTATCAAACAAAAAGAAAATGATAAGAAAATAGATAGGATTGTTTACTTAGTTCTCTACAACCAGAGTAGTAAAGCAAAATCAAAAAAATAATCCCCTATATGGTATTTTTTAACTGTCTTTTGTTAATTACCGCCACCCTGCAAAAGTTCCAACATTTTTAAAATATCAACTGTTTCGTTCTTTTGTAAATCAGGCATCATAAAAGAGCTTGAGGAGTCATTTCCAAATGAACCGTTATTATAAAAACCAAAATCGGTGTCATTTTCCTCACCGCTACTATTACTACTACTAACAACACCACCAAATAAGGCTTCAAAAGGGTTAAAAATTGTGGTATCGTTAGATGCGGTGCCATTGTTACTTTCGTTTAAAAACACTTGGTTTAAAAAGGAGGTACCAGATTCATTGGATGGAAAAAAAGAGGATAATGGCAAGTTGCTAAATGAGGAAGAGAGGGAGGATGGTGACTCTAGAGAAGAGAACGGCGAATTTGACTGAGAAGGAGAAAGAGAGGATAGCATCGCAAATGGACCCAACAACTCCTTAAATTTTGAGAGGTTAAATTCACTATTTGAATTCTTTGAGAAATTAAGCATTTTGGCAAGGTCAGAAATTGAACTCTCATTATTTGGTAGAGAATTACCCATGTCAAAAGAGGGATGAGAAAAAGATCCTCCACTACAGAGATCTGATAGAAGTTGGATGCTGCAAATGGTTTGTAGATTAATAGGCGGGATTGATTTCATTATGGAAGACATGTTTAAAATATTTCCAGAAGAGGAATTTAAGAGATTTTCTAGCATATTTTCAGGTGAGTTATTTAGCTCTGACTTATTAAACAACCCTGAAGAATTATCTGTAAAATTGCTTAAATTCAAAGTAGACAATAACCCTTGCAACACAGGTACTTTATCTTTGAGCATTGCTAGTCCTGTCGAATTGGTAAGTACTTTTAGAGAGTCTATAAGATTGTCTGCATCAATCTTGAAAGAATAAATCATTTTGTTAGTTATTGGGAGAGAATTCTCATAGTCAGAAGTATTTACCTCGTAGCTTATTGAATATAGTTTATTGTCAACTATCATCCCATATTCAACATTGTCAATTGTTTCATTACCAGAATAACTTCTTGTTACCAATTTATAAGCTGGATGACCTGCTAACAATGAATCAGTTGAAGCTTCGACTATAGTAATATCTTGATCTTCTCCTTGTACAGCATCGGTACAATCTTCCAAATAGGCACTTATATTATCAGGAGAATAAAAAATAGGAGGATAAAAGGTTTGAACGTAAACATTAAACCATGAAATAAATGTCTCTGGAGATAATCCTGAATCATCAACATAAGCTGGGAAAAAGCTTATCTGTTTTACGGTATCATTAGAATTACTTTCGTCAATTAAGAAGCTAGAAGGGTATTTTAAAGAAACGCCAACCTCACTATTTTCATAGTTATTGAAAATTATGCTATTGTTGTTGTCAGAAACGGAATTTGCTAATGCTGCTATAGATTCTTGTGCAAAAACCAAATTCGAGTTATTACCATTATTACCGTTCAGCATATTCGTATTGAACATAGTGCCAAATAATGAAATCGCAAATGTCAAAACTAAAAGAGATGATGAAAAAATAATTACATTTTTACTCTTGTTCATCAAAGGGTATTGAATTAACACATATAAAATATTTTTCCGTAGGAAACAATAATAAGAAATTACAACTATTTAAAATATGCAGATAAATAAAAAGAAGGATGAAGATTGGAAATCAGGAGGATGAGAGATAACTGTGTCAGTTAAGAAAAATCATTTTAATACAGATATAACTGATGAAGATGAGATAGATGAAATAAAAAAAATTGCAGAGATGTTAAATCCGGATGAAAAGGTATTGGTAGTTGCCAGACAATCAAGATTTAAGCCTGGTGGGTCTCAACTTTCACCCAATGTGGTTTATGCAACTGATAGAAGAATCATTTTGAGAGATCCAAGTATGCTTGGACTAAAACAAGACATAATTGATATTCCTTACAATGTTATTACAAACGCCAAAATAGAAAAAGGCCTGCTTTCGGCTTCGGTAATCTTTAATGCTCCAGGATTGTTTAACCCCAATATTCCTGGGAGGATGCCATGGATAAAGAGATTAGAAACAGATGAACATGGAGAAAATGGGGTTATCGATGCTATTCCCAAGAAAAAGGCAGAAGATTTGATAGAGGTGATACGTAACGGAATTACACAAATAAGGTCCCCCACTTACCCCTCAACTCGTACTAACAATGTAAGCCAAATTCCCCAACACCAGAGTCAGAGTCAAATATCTCACGCTGATGAACTAAAGAAGATTGCGGACTTGAAGGATAGGGGTGTAATCTCAGAGGAAGAATTCAAAAGGATGAAGGAAAAGATCATCGGAAAGGAGTAGATTCATGCAACTAAAGTAAAACATAGTTAGATAGATATGATAAGGTAAAACATAAGGAACCTTGTCTTTGTTTTAACTTCTATCAATTTTACAGAGAAAATGCAATAAATTAAGAAGCCAAGGCATGACCAAAAAACAATTACAAAAACTTTTTTGCTTAATATCTATTTTGCTTGGTAAGAAATTCGCAAATCAATAGATAGGAAAGAACCTTTGGTTTTGTTGTTTTATCTTTGTACCAATGGCCTTTTAAGGCACATTTGAGTATAATCTTATAAATTGCTTAAAAGAGACAAAGATTTTAAAGAAACTCTTGCACATTTTTTAAGCAACAAGATTAGTTTATTTTTATTTTTGTCAATAGTGGTTGCAAGTGTAGCCATATACCCCTTTGTTATTCCGCACCTTTATCACCCTTCCATGATTTATCACATCCTCATTCACATAATTAGTTTTGACGTGGCCCTTTTCCTAACTACGATTTCGTTTGTCTCCTTCAAGAAGACAAAAAGTAAAAAAATACTCTTGACAGGCCTTAGTTTTGGATTTTTGTTAATTATAGAATTTCTGTATTTATTACAGTCAAGTCGTGTTTTGGGAACATTCTACATACCTTTAATAGAGGTAGAATTTCAACATGTATTGTTATTATTGATGTTAGTATTGTTTGCTGCAGGGGTATTGAGGTTGGAAAGAAAATGAATCCGAGCACGATAATTAATGAGAACCAAACAGAGTCAATTGGAAATAACAGAAGTACAATACTCAAAATTATCAACTCCTTTCCAGGGATTAGGTACAGAGATATTCTTAGAATAACAAATCTTAATAATGGCACCTTATCTCATCACCTATCAATACTTGAAAAAAGGTCAATAATCAAAATCGGCCGAACAGAAAATAGCAATATTACCAGATACTTTCCGGCCTCGACACCGTCGGATGAAACTCTCATACTAAATTACCTGAAAATAAAAACCACTAAAGGTATAATCATGATGTTAAATGATACCGAAGACGTACCCTTTAATGAGATTGTAAAGCATATCAATAAAGCACCGTCTACTACTTCATGGAATCTTAAAAGGTTAGTTGATTCAAATATAGTTGGAAGAAAAAGAGGTAAAGAGGTTTCATTATTTTATCTTCTTAATAAAGGACTGGTTAAGGAACTTGTTGGTCAATATAACAAAACTTTACTTGATAGAAGCATTGATAACTACATATCAATTATAGACGAGTTATAAAAAACATTATTATTATCTAGCGCTAAAACCATTCCTAACCTCTTTTCCAGGAAGGATACGATACAAAAAGATACTAAGCAAAAATCATTGACTACAACTTGTGGACATTAAGAAAAAAAACAACAGTAATATCTTTACTTCACTTTGCTTTATACTTACCAATATGAACCACTTAGATGATGGACCAGATAAGAACCGTGAAATCAAAGACAAATTAGAGTATCTTTTTGAGATGCAAAACTCCTTGATAACTCAAGATTATAACAGTACAAAAATTAAAAGTTCTGAAAATATTCCTTTAGATAATAACCCTGAAAATAAAATGAAGAAATTGTACGAGATGAAAGAACCATTTTCAGGATACAAAATATTTATGATTTCGTCTGCCTTGGTGCACGAAGCCATAGAACTTCAGAGGGAAACTAATTGGAAATGGTGGAAGGAAGATAAAACAGTAGATAAAGAAAAACTTCAAGAGGAAATCATAGATTTGTGGCATTTTTTAATACAACTATCAATTGAGGCCGGCTTTGAACCACAAACACTGATATCAAAATACATGGAAAAAAACAAAGAGAATACTGGAAGACAGTTAAGAGGTTACTAAGAACAATAACTACCCCACTACTCAAATCATATCAAATTTGCCAATCTTTCTTAGGGATTATCCTAGAATTTCTATTTCGTCATATTGATCCTTGACTGCCAAAACAAAAAGATCCTCCTCAAATATTAATAGCCAATCGCTTGTTCCTATAATAGGTAATTTCCTCACCAAGGTTTTCCCTTCTTTTAGTATGGTTCGGACATAAGCATGGGTGGGTAGCTTTGCATCCTTGTTTTTGACTCTGATAAGGTCACCTTGCAGTTTAATACCCCGAATACCGGGTTGGATATTTAGTTTTCTAATATTGCCATCCCTGTCTTCTATTTTTGAAGTTACATAACTTTGGCCGATGTCAAAATCCAAACAAAAAGATATTTTGATCACGCACGAATTACTTTGAGGAATTTCATTTTGCATGAGTTCAGATTCTTCATCAAAATAGAGACCATCTTTCAATAATTCATAATTACAGATTATTATTTAATAAAACTTTTCATAATTTATTAGGGTTTAAAGATTTCTCTATTTACTATAGCCAGTCGCTAGAAAATAATTCAGATTTAATCCTCAATTCTACGAAGATATTAATTTACTTATTTTTTTTCTCTATCGCAATAGCTTTTACCAATCTTAATATGACATGAGATACGAGTATATATTGTATAGAGGGCATGCAATATTCCAATATACCGGACCAAGATATCGTTATAAAGAATGTGACTTTTCAAGATATTCCCAAAATAATTGAATTGCAAAAGGAATCTTTTCCATCCATGTTAGAAGAAGGTAGTGTTTGGGGAAAAAGGCATCTTCAAAGTCACGTGGAAATATTTCCAGAAGGTCAATTTTGTGTTGAAATTAAGAACAAAATTATAGGTTCATCTAGTAGTTTAATAGTAAAGTTACCATCCGATTACGAAGTTCATACATTTAGTCAGGTGACAGGCAATAGTCTATTTACCACTCATGACCCAAGTGGCGATTCATTGTATGGTGCAGACATTTCTGTTCATCCGGATTTTCGTCGATTGGGAATAGCAACTTTACTGTACAATGCAAGAAAGGATCTGGTCATAAAATACAATTTAAGGCGAATCATAGCAGGCGGTAGGTTGATAAACTATTGTAATTATGCGGAAAAATTCTCCCCAGAAGAATATGTTCAACATGTTATAAATGGACAGATTTCCGATCAGGTGTTGACCTTTCAATTGAAAAATGATTTTAAATTCATAAAAATACTTTCAAATTATATCAAGGATTCTAGATCCCTAAACTATGCAACATTTATTGAATGGATAAATCCTTATTATAAAAAGTGACTCAAACCATCATAGATTGCCATGTACACGTAAATGGCTACGAAAGTTTAAAAAATTTACCACTCAAAGAGAGAATAGAATCACTCTCAAACACAATGCAGTCAAACAAGGTAGACCAGGCTATAATTATTTCATCGTATACAATCAATGAAGAAAGACCCTCTACAGGAGAAATATTATCTTCCGTCGAAAAACATGAAAAAATAAAAGTGGTAGCGGGATACTCAATTAGCAATCATGATGAAAGTAGTATTAAAGAATATGAAGAGTATCTTAAAAATGGTAAAATAAAAGGTTTGAAAATTTATCCAGGATACGAACATTACTATCCGTACGATCCAAAGTATCAGAAAGTTATTGATTTATGCATAGAGTATGATGTACCTTTAATGATACATACCGGAGATACATATACACCCAAAGGGAAAGTCAGATTTGCTCATCCGATAAATGTTGATGATGTTGCAGTTGATAACCCGGAATTAAAGATCATTATTTGTCACTTGGGAAATCCGTGGTTTTTAGACTGTCAAGAAATAATTTATAAAAACAAAAATGTTTATGCGGATATATCTGGATTGGTTTTGGGGGACTTTACGGAGTTTTATGAGAAATACCTAGTAGGCAAGATTACTGATTTTCTCAACTATGCTGGAGAGCCAAAATATCTGCTATATGGAACTGATTGGCCCATCTCTAGTATGAAATCTTATTTAAATTTTGTATCAAAATTAGACCTTAATCAACAGGAACGAGATTTGATCATGTTCAAAAATTCACAAAGGTTGTTTAAACTATGATCTGGGATGCTGTCCATTGAGGACGGCGATACCACCACTAATAAAAGTACAGTCAATGATTAGTTATTTGTAATATTAGAAATATTGTTAAAAGATATCTGGATATTTTGTTTTTGTTGTTGAGATTTACCACTTTAAATTTGAATCAGTGCGCAGTCGAAATCCCACGATAGATATCAATCAAAATTTTTATTGATTTTATTTCCATTTTTACAATAAAGTCGCTAGTCTCTCGAATAAATTTTTTTGAAATATGTTAAGAAAACTTCTTGAAATTAAGAAAAGATGTACTTCCTTTGTTATTTTGCAATTAAACAATGAATATTTATGGGTTGGTAACCAGCACAATAAAGATCTATGAGGTCTTAATACAACTCAAAGGTTGCTACTGCTGTTTGTTTGAGACTCTACAGTAGTACCATTTATCAGATTTCTGATTGATTGGTTAACGGTTTCGCCTGAGCCTGTTGTTCCGGAGCCAGTGATGTCAGAGGAATCACCACCTGATTCGGTCCCTTGACCTGCTGTAATACTTCCACTATCATCCTGGTATTGTAATGCTATGTTGTTACCTGACCCAGGGTCATTAATTCCACCTTCTATACTCTTCTGCTCGTCTGAAGAATCACTATCAGAACCTACTTGTTCAGGACCGCTAGACTCCGCCATTTTGCATCGGAGATTCGGTATCTGTTTGCTCAATTGACTCAACTTTAGAAGTATTGGAATTGAGATTGATGGATCACTTCCATGACATAGACCATTAGGTTGTGAAATGCTACTATTATTGTCTTTATATTTAATATTCTTTATATTTGTAAGTAACCCATGGGCAAAATTCTTTAACCACCCAATTTAGTAATATATTACAATCAATTAGTTGAATATATCATAAATAGCGCCATAATAAATTTATGGTATAAATATCTAAAATGTTTCCATTTTTAGAAAATTTCTAAAATTCTACTGATATAATGTGATGATAATAATGCCAAGTTACAGAATTCAATTGGGGTACTGGATATATCATCATTGAGTTGGTCTTTTAACTTTGGACAATACCCTAATCTTTACATTGTAGCTTGGATCTCCATTTTGTAAATAGATGTCCGACTTGGAAATGCCGGCAATAGTATTTTTCAATCTTACTCGGGTATTATCATCGAGCAGATATTCATTCCATTTTTCAGAGGTTGTAGAAAAGGTTATCTCCTTTTTATAGGAAGACTCCATCTCCTCCTTTGTATACATTTTCTTATGTGTGGGCCCTGTTGATTTATCTGAAAAAATGAAGGATTGGATTGACTGAAAATTAAATTCATATTCTTTTGATTTATCCATCTTTGATTTTTTTACCCCGGTTAACACTACCCTACTTTTGAGCTTTGTATCATCGCTTAATAGGTATGAATCCCAAAATTCCTTTATTACCTTAAAATCCAGTGTAACGAAATCACTCATCTAGGTTTAATCTTTTCAAAGGATATTTTAATCAATCCGGCCAGCAAGCTAGCTATCATCCTACCTAATCTTAATAGAGTCAAGAAGTAAGGTCGAAGGTCTTCTTGCGTATTTTGTTTTAGACACTCCCCTTATTAGTATAAACAGTGAGATGAAGACTTGAAAAGCGATATCAAAAATTGAAATATTTTATATATGAATAAACAAATGTCAATAACACATAAAATTTACTACCATAAATTGTTCATACCATAGTATCTAAAAACTGAAATGAATTTGTATTCCATAATCTAAAGATGAAAAGAAATACTAATTATGAGTTTTTTATTATTTCTTTAACTGGTTTTTCTGTATTCTTGATTTTGTTTCAATATTATTATGATCCTTTAGGTAAAGCATTAACTGCTTTATTTGTATTTGATTTCATTGTATCCATAATTTTGTCAATTGACTTCGCTATAAGAATAAAAAAGTCTAAACATCCATCCAAATATTTTTTAACTCATTTGTATGAAATTCCTGCCTTAATACCCTTGTACGCTCTAACCTTGTTGCAAGATAACACTGTATATGGAGCTGGTTTAAAGAGCTTGAGGCTTATACAGCTTTTCAGGTTCTTGCATGTCTTATCTAGAACTTTGATCATGATGGATGAAATCAAAAATAGGCTTCTATATGTTGTTTTTCTATCCGTGATTACGGTTACGGCTGGTGCATTTACCATGTATGTTGTAGAGCATAACGTCCCAGATTCAAGGATAACAACCCTTGAAGATGCTTTTTGGTGGGCGGTGGTTACAGTTACTACAGTTGGATATGGTGATGTATACCCGATCACAGTTGAAGGGAGAATAATTGCCTCAATAATAATGGTAATTGGTATTGCAATTTTAGGCATATTAATTTCAACTATAGGAGCACAATTTTTAGAGTCAAAATTAAGAAATCAACGCAGAAGAGAAGAAAATAACATTAAAGTACTGATCAAAGACAAAATTGACAGACTGGAAGTCTTACAAAGTGAGGAAATTGTGACACTTTTAAACCTCATATCGAATCTTCATGGGGAACTCAAAAACAGTAATAGCGGTCAAATGCATGGATCTCCTTGTTTTAAATGCAATAATATAAATTCTCAAACGGCAATCTACTGTAATAGGTGCGGAAGTAAAATAACCACTGGTAACCCATAAAAGGTATTAAAGGGCTGGTGGTTCAGCGTGGTACGAACGTTCGATTCGCAATCGAGAGATCGCGGGTTCAAATCCCGCCCAGTCCACTTTTGAGTCACTTATGCGAATTCCCGTGTATTATTCTCAGGTTTGTTAGGCATCTGAAGCAAAGCTTATTCTTTTTTATAGTAACTATGGTACCATAATTTTATATATAATAGGAAGACGTAATCTCTCTGCAGGACAGACAGCACACGGGAAATTGTATATAGTAGACGATAATTACATTGAAGTAAGGAATAAAAAATAATAATTTTATTTTGTTTAAGTAATTTTTTGTCTTGAAGCCACATCAATACTCAAACATCTCATTTAACTTGTGTCACAAAAAAAGATCCTAATTAATGATTCACCTCTGCAATTAAAATTCTATTGCGTATTCTATGCGGTTTATTTACAAAATCTAGCAAAACCTTATATTTACTGATATTGTATGTAGTCGAGTAAATTGAAAGATGGATTCTAAAAAAAACAGTACGACTCAAAGGCCTTTAGTATTACAAGGTGGTGGATCTATAGGCGCATATGAGGCAGGAGTTTTTAATGTGTTATACCATTGGATACAAAAAGATATCAAAGACAAGAAGAATGAAAACATATTTGATGTTATTGCAGGAACATCTATAGGCGCAATCAATGGGGCCATACTGGTGAGTTTCGTTCAACAAAATAATACCTGGGATGGTGCATCATCAAATCTTTTGAAATTCTGGGACGATCTGGCATATACCCCTGACCTTTACTACTATTGGCCATTCTGGAACTACTGGGCATTACCATGGAGCGAGAGCTCTTGGATTAACACATGGGATAACCAAAATAATAATGACCCAAAATCCGCAACAGGAGAAGCTGCTCGCAGATATTACTCATCAAAAGATTTTATACTGCATGGTGCCCCCGGCATGTTTTCGAAACCACAAAAAATCTATGACGATCGTTTTCTTGATAGTTTCGGCGCTCCAAGTAATGTGTGGTATGTATATGACAATAAACCACTAAGGGAGAGCATAATGAAAAGTGCTACTTTTCCAATAGCTACCAATTATTATGATGCAAATAAGCAGGAGTTAAAACAGCCCCGACTGCTATCAGTAAGTGTTGATGTAGAGGAAGGAGAAACGGTAGTTTTTGATAGTTACTCCAAGGAAGATGGTTCTAGATCAACTGAATACACACAGGATGACAACAGCCAGGAACAGCAACCACAATCAAAAGAAGGAAAAATAAAAATCCTCTACGATGAAGGGCTAATGGTCGAACATATTATGGCTAGTGCGTCCGTCCCAATACACTATGATTATACATATGTGCCAAAAACATATGACTATGATAAAAATTTTAGTGATAGAGATAGAGACACAAAACTGGAGGAGTTAAAACAACAAGGAACTGTTGACAATAACTATAAAAGATTTTGGGAGGGTGGAATATCAAGCAACACCCCTCTAAGGGAGCTTATACAGTCACACCAGGAATATTGGAGTTATTGGGTCAAAGAAAAAAAGTAGAAAAAATTCCTGATCTGGAAGTATATGTTGTGGACGTGTGGCCTTCCATGGAAAACAAGAACTATCCAATAACACCAGACTATGATTCTACAGTCAATAGGAGGAATGGATTAACATACCAGGACAAAACCCCTTATGACGAAAAGGTTGCCAATATGGTGTCAGATTACTATAACTTAGTAAATGAGTTGTTGAAATTGGCAAAAGAGAACAGCATATCAGACGATAAAATAAATGCTATTTTAGATAAAAAAGAAAAAGTGCACATCGTCGTGGAGAACCAAGAAAATACAGAAGTTTACTGGAGGACCGGTTTGATATTACAAAACTAATACGCATTGAAAGAAGTGGAGATCCTGATGATATTTCAAATAAATGGTGCGATTCCTCTAAAAAAACAATAGATGGATTGATAAAACAAGGAGTAAAAGATGCATTGAAAACCTTGGTTGATGATGATATTATTACGACCATAAGGATAGACAAGTCCGAAGGAATAGACAATGTCATCAATCATATTAAGAGTTTTATTTTAGCTGTTAAAGACACGAATCTACCATATGATAAAATGATGATAGAGATTGCGGAGGCTATTAAAACAAAACTACAAACAGGCGATAATATCGCTATTTCTCTGTGAAATATAGCTTTATTTTCAAATCTTATCATCAGGTGTAAGACTAAAAATAGTATATAGTTTAACTTCCATGCCTATAGAAGTGGTATGGTATTGTCTGTACTATTTTTGGTATCTCAATGAGTTAGTCATAATAAATTTACACATAGCAATAAGATATCATTTTGTAATCTTGTGTGTATTATGTCACTGATATTGCAATAAATTTATTGTTAATACCTTTAGTATAAGTTACTATGTAATAAGAGAACCCTCTTACCACAGAGATTTTCTTAAAAATTTGGAATCTAAAAATTACCAAGGTCCTGGAATTCTTGTACTGTAATCTTAATTAAATTCATTTTAGTAATCTCAATAAATTGTAATGGTGTTTAGTTTGTGAGTAATTTTCTTATGTTTCTAAATCAATAGAGATTTAGATTCTTAATGCTTATTTGGTAAAACTATACACCAAGCGATTAATCCTATACATTGCCACAATCGATAATGCAATCACTGATATTTGCATAATTTTTGAAATTAAGTCTAGTTTTCCTACGTATAATTCTACACCCACAATTGGGACTCCTACGGTCCTTGAAGCGATATATGTAGAGATTAGAGCTATTGAAACTAGGATGATCACAATATAAGGGAGTCTTTTGATAAACCTTGTTTTTAACAACCATAATACAAGGCCGAAATAAATTAAACCGGATACAATAAATAGTGTAATTTCAACCTGCTTTTCCGTTGTTTCATCATGAATACCAAAGTTTAGTAATTCCATCCAATCAGTGTATTCCGCATATGCAACTAAGAAGTAGAGTATTCCTGTAATTGCCATAATACCACATAAAGCGTAAATTATCAATAATTTTTCAGTCATTTATATCACCATTTGTATAATGTTTTTAGTATGACGCAAAAAATAAGATTATGCTAGGCCTTTCTTTGCCTCTTCAGCGTGTGTCAACGCTCCGTTAGTGTCCCCATCTTTTAGTGCCTTTAGTGAAGCTTCAATATGTTTTTCAGCACCGCTTTGATTTGGCTGGTCCTCTAAGCTTGCTTCAGATTGGTATAGCGATTTCTTTGCACCATCATTGTCCCCGGTTTTTATCATTAAAATACCTGTATCAATCGATTTTATGATTTCATTATTTGGGTTGTCAGCAGAAGTGGTATTTGTTTGATTCGAAGACGTTATGGCAATGCTATTAGTAGCATTACTTTGTCCAAATGATAAGACGCTATTTGAAATTAAGAGCAGGGGCACTAAACTTAGAAGGGAAAATAAGATAACTTTCCCATAGCTTTGTGATATGATAGTCATTTAGAGACAATCTGATTATTAGGAATAATAAACTAATTATCATTCCCATCTATTTAGAATGGTCAGGAAGAATAATTAGAAGTAAATGAACAAGTATTAATTGTGTTTGAATCCCTGCCATAATCGAACTATTTTATCTTGGTGCTCTTTATTTTTGATCTTGCAAGTAATTCTATTGTTTTTGAAGGTTATTTGAATCTCGTCAATCCAAGATGTATAGAAGGATTCATCAGTTCCATCCATTTTACGAATAATTTTTGTTTTTTTTATAATCTTTAATTGCTCTAATTTGCTAACTTTTCTATATGTCGAAGATATAGGTATATCTAAATTGGATGCTATTTGTTGAGTACTGTATTCTTTTCCGTCAAGTAGTTTCAAAATAATTAAACTAGTGTTATCAGTCAAAAAGGTTAGGATATCTTCTGGTGTTGGAGCGCTCAACTCTTCAACACGGCAATTATTACTAATACGAACCCAAATATTTCTACTACTTCTTCAATCAGCTCCTTACTTTTCTCATCCGACAAAGCTAATGAGTCACCAATTATTGTATCTCCTATTGTTATTAGTAAGAAACCTGCTGCAAGGTAGATCATCGGGACATATCTGCTCCTTCTATAAGCTCGAATGGCAAAATAAACGAGTATGAACCCTAGTATTACATGAATCAATATAACTAGATTCATTATTTCCATGGCTTTACTTGATAAATGGAAATGCGATTATGATTTAAATGTTATATTAAAAAAATGTTATACGGTTTATTCTTCATCTCTAAATTATATGGATTTTGATACTGTATATTAGTAATACTTTAATGATTACAAACCTGCCATATAGTAAAATTAGTGGATGTTTTTCCTATCGGTTTCGTAGAAAAATCTCGATTGTTCGATTAGTAACAGCCGTAATGAATTCTAATTCTTCTTTACATAAATATTTGGACCATATATGTACTGAGCCAGTGATAGGATAATAAAAAATATGATTTTTACATCCAGAGAAACTGGTTGAGCTTTTCTGGATGCAAACATCAAGCCTAAATGATGCGTATAATTGATCATCTCATTAAACTTAAGGATTGTGCCAGATACTTATGCTTACTCTATAATCTCCCCATTGCAATTGAAATGGTAGGTTCAACGAATCATCTTTCTTGTAATGTAGGGACAGCTATCCTGACATCTCATTAATTTCTCGCGATAAAATGATATTTTATAAATTTATCTATAGTTCCTACCGATTAATAATAGTCAAAGATTTTATTATAGGTCGGCTTCTCCTTAGCTTTAGCGGGTTATCAAAAATATGAAAATAAATATTCATGTATTTTTGAGTGTTCTAAGTGCTTTAGCATTATTAACTTCCATTACTTTCATTGCACCTAATAATGCATTTGCACAACAAGGTTCTTTAAATATTAGTAGTTCCGGTATTGCTAATTTGCAGCCAAATATCAATGCAGAAAGCATTTTTGACACTAAAACAATGACGTTAGGTAACAATATTCAAAATTTCGTTATACTTATTCCAAATGAAGGTCATCACGGCGAAGGTGAAGAAAATGAAGCCCGTTTCTTAGACCAACACTTTGTGCCTGAGAATGCTGCAGTCAACGTAGGTACTACCCTACTTTGGTTTAATGGAGATGTTGGTCACGAGCGTACTATAGATGTAAAGGGTAGTGATGGCAATTCAGTGTTTAATACAGGGCTATTACAGATAGTCAACCATCAGGGTCATATACTTTCAGCAATCCAGGAGCATTCAATTATGAAGCAGAAGGTGACCCAGGTGTAACCATGACTGGTTCTATTAGGGTAGGGAATATCCAATCTCCAGTAACACCTTCTAGCTCTTTCACAAACTCAAACTCTACTAATATTGACACGGTAGGAGTCTTAATGGTACCAACACAAGATATAGACAGTTATATTCAGCGGATTACTGATTCTGGAATTACCGTAGATAATACATACGACTTTAAAGATTTGAGAGGGGGACAAAAAGGTACTGGAGATACGCAAACTTTGATCGTATGGACCACCGCAAATGGAAAAGACCTAAATGAAACACTTTCATCATTAAGTGTAATCTCAGCAGGTTTGCCTTATAGTTAGATTCCTCCAGATATTTATTTTGATAGAACACTGCTGTGAAATTTTATTAAAGATATTAACATTTCAAAAAGATTTTATTTTTTTAACATGTAATTGAAACTAAATTATTTAGAGTTAAACGATTTTGCTAACAATTATTACGTAAATTCAACCCGTTCATTCAACTTTCTTGTAGATTTTTATACAAGAATTAATATATTATTTTTATGGAACAAAAACCAAGACCGATATTGTTTTCAATTATTATCTTATCATCCATCATAGCTGTTACATCATATGCCACTGTTCAGGTTTATGCTCAAGGCAGCCATTCAGAATCAGATTCAACACCCATATCTGCAGTAATAATGATAACTGCAGATGACCAAGGGAATCCAGTATTTAACCCCATAAAAACTACCATAAGACAAGGTGAAGAATTATTAGTTTTGAATAATTTGTCAAAAACACATACTTTCACCAATGGAAATGGCACTGGAGATTCTATGGATGGAAAAATATTTACAGTAGATATAACTCCAGGAAGTTTTTCAGAATATCTGGCTACAAACATTTCTCCTGGTAATTATTCTTTCTATTCAAAAAATGACCCTAACCTCAAAGGAGAATTAGTCATTACGCCGTAAATGTTTGATCCTTCTCGGGTACTGAATATGGATTTTAATTGATATGTGTTACTCCTCATCCAATAAAATTTCTTTTTTCTACAAGATTTAAACAAAGTCTGCAGGTTTTTCCATTGACTAGACTAAGTGGAACCTATTCCTAGCAACTTATTCTTTAGTTATCAATCTCTTTACAGAAAACAAATCAGATATATGAGAACATTTATCGTAATATGGCTGATTATGTGCAATATGAATCCAACATGAACTAAAAAATTGAAACTTGTATTTTTTTGAATAAAATATTTTCTAAGTAATTACAATCTTAAATAATACTTCAGTTATTCGTATTTTTTGGTCTGTAGAACACTTTGGACGATCAAAGATATCCCATAGTTTTATGGTTTGTTCATTCATACTCATTTTTAATAAAGGAAAATCCTTGTCAAGGCTCAACAGTTAAATCAACTTTGTTGACTTGTTTGTTTCTTATGATAAATATATCTCTTGAAATGGTTGACCAACTTATCTATAGATTAATAGATGTCATCCATTGAGTATGACCTCTGGCCAAAAGCATCCTAACTATCTCTCTACTCCAAGAAACTTGTTTGTGGAATTTGTTGGGTGAATTACCCTTTCTCGATAACTTGTAAAAATGTTCTCTGCCATTCGGAACGTTTAGACAAGGGATCATGTCTTCTGTCCTTAGTGGGATACATATAGGATTAAAATAAAAACAGCCAAAATAAAAAGGGAAATCACATTTTCATAAAGATAAAGTGATAAAGTGATTATCCTCTAAAGATTTCCGCCATAATAATAATTTAATAGAGTATCTAGAAAATTATTTTTATATCTAGATTTAATGGATTTGTAGTTGTATTAATTCGCATTCTGGTTGGATAAGTTTAATTGCTCGCTATAAATGACAAAAAATTACGATATCCAAATGAAGAAACTGTCTAATAATCCGGATACTAATTATGCTGTTAAAAGTTATGAATCGAGGTAACAACTAATTGACTGGATTTATTACTTCTTTGACAAATATCTATTTTCTATTGATTGTTGGAAGACAACTCTAATCCAATTTCCATAGCTTCAGGATTATCAGATCTGGAAAGTAAGATATTTTATGATCCTTCTTAGATTCAAATAATTTTGGGAACCGAAGCAACATAGATTAATAAAGACAACCATATCCCTCACACAGTAACATCTGTTAGCATCAAGATTAGTCCCAGAAGAGAATTTGATTCTAGAATAATTAATGGAGATAACAGCTACTTAAATACAAATTTAAACAGAAAAGAGGCGTGAATTTCATTTTACTTTATATCCATGGATGACTGAAAAGGTAATAACTGCATATCATCTCAAGTTATGTAAAAATCAAGTGAATTAAATATTTGAAATAAGAATTTTATCCAAATAGAATTATTTTGTAGATATTATTATATCACTAGTAATTAATTTTTATTCGACAACAAAATAAACTAATATTTGGTTTCATTTTAGAAGTTGGATATTCATGATAATATTTATGAAATACCATATACCACTGGTAGGTACATGTTTCCAAAAGCTGACGATGTTTCGATTTTAGAATGTGTGAAGGACAATGACACGGTAGCAATTTCAGGCTTTAACATGGCAACTACCCCCGAATTTTTGATCAATGGACTATACAATAGATATCAAAAAGAGGGTCATCCCAAAAATATATTTATAATATCGGACGCTTTGCCAGCAGTTCCAGGCAAAGCTTTAGACTATGTTGCAGAAAATTTGTACAAAAATCCTAAACAGGATTTCCTAAGGGGTTCTTTGATGCCTTTTTTAGGATTTTCTCCTTGGCTGCAGAAGATAGTTATAGACAACAGGATTGAGTGTTATGGTTGGCCAATTGGAATCACGGCCTATTGGTTTAGAGAGATAGCCTCTGGAAGACCAGGACTATTAACTAAAATAGGTTTGAATACATTTTTAGATCCAAGAAATGATGATGCCGCCCTTAACGAATTGGGCAAATGTAATCTATCATGCAAGATTGAATTATTAAGTATTGACGACGAAGACTATCTTTTATATAAAGCACCAAAACCCAATTGTGCTTTAATAAGAACTTCCCTTGCTGATGAAATGGGTAATTTGTCAACTCAAGAGGAAGGGATCAGGGGAACAGTTCTCAGTATTGCTCAGGCTACCAAAGCAAGACCCAATCAAGGAAAAGTAATCTCACAAGTACGCTGGATAACAAAAGCAGGGACGATAAATCCAAGACATGTGGATGTACCTTTTCCACTTGTTGATCACATTATAATTTCTCCAATAGAATACCACTGGCAAACAGGATCTATTCCATACGATCCAAGACTATCCAATCAAATTATTTCTCCTATGTATAATAATTTAACTGCTAGTATTCCTCTAGAGGAACCCAAGGAATATGAAAGGGTAATCGCTAGAAGAGTGGCGCTCGAATTCATAAATCTCTTCACGAAAAAACAGGCTCCTGTATTGGTGAATTTAGGAATTGGGATCCCTGCATTAATTTCATCAGTTGCTGCCGAAGAAAACATTATGAATTATATAATAACGGTTATTGAATCTGGACCATGGGGTGGAGTAGCCTTATCAGGAAATGACTTTGGATTAGCCATGGGGGCATTTGCCCTCTCCACCATGCCCGACATGTTTTCTAACTTTGAGGGTGGAATCATTGATGCAGCATCTCTAGGCTTTTTACAAATTGATAGATTTGGAAACGTAAATCCCTCGATGCTTCCTAACCGATTATTTGGAACCGGTGGATTCCCTGTTATTGCAGGAGGAGTATCCAAAATTTACTTTGCAGGATCTTTTAGAGGAGGAAAAAACAATATTGATATAAAAGAGAACGGAATTAAAATACTACAAGACGGACCAATTACAAAGTTTGTTCAAGATGTTTATAAAATTTCGTTTAGTTCCTATCAAGCATCTAAATATGGACAAGAGATTATATATGTTACAGAAAGAGCAGTATTCAAGCTCAATGGAACTGAATTAGTTTTGGTGGAGACTGCACCGGGTATTGACATTGACAAAGATATTTTAAAAAAAATGGATTTTAAACCACAAATGGCTCCAGAACTAAAAGAAATGGATAAAAGACTTTTCAATAATTCAGCAATGAACATAAAAAAAGATTTAGAAATTTTGTAAAAATATGTAAGATTCTTAAAAACCAGAGTGATTATTATTTATATCAAGGCACGATTAAAACTGGACAGGTAGAGATTTCAGCAATATTTCTAGTAACGCTACCAAGTGCTTTATTTTTTGAGATCCCTCCTAAACCGACACTTCCTAGAACAATAAGCTCTACCTTTTGGTCCTTTACAAATCTGATAATACTGTATGCAACATAACGATTGGAATGGCTTCCTTTGAGAATTTTCGTACTTATACGCACTCCAAATTTCTCATACTTTGTTTTGAGCTCTTCAAGATTCTTAATCCATTCTGATTCTATTACTGTATTAATTTGCTTAGTATATTGATCCAATGACTCACTTTTAACATCTTTAGTTGGTTTGCTCGGGGTCGTGATTCCAGCTGATGTATGTATAGTTGGTAACACATTCAGAATTATTAACTCATGATTATTTTTAACGTTATTCTTAGATGTATTTTTACTCACATCAAATCCGCTCAATAGGTTTATCGAATAATCTAATGCTTTGAGTGAATGTTCAGAACCGTCAACCAATGCTAAGAGTCTCATATATTATGAATTAATATGCATGTTTATATCCTTGTTCTTAGAAGCTTGCTTCGATACTAGCTATCCAGATGATATTGGATTAAGAATATCTTAACTCGTGGTGAATTTAGTATGCACTTGTTTCGATGGTCGTTAACCCTTTAATAGAAATTTTATTATCGAAAATTATTCTGAAAGTAACATAATGAAAATTTTTGTATGCACAATCCAAATTATGTTATATATAACCTAGAGAAGATATATGCATAATCTTGAAGTGGACGATAGAAGATTTTGTTTATGGTGCAACGGATGGAGCTGTTACCACATTTGCAATAGTTGCAGGTGTAGTGGGAGCATCATTGTCTCCTTCCATTGTTATAATTTTAGGATTTGCAAACCTTTTTGCTGATGGGTTTGCAATGGCAGTGGGTAATTATTTATCCACAAGATCAAGAATAGAGTATATAGAAAGAGAGCGAAATAGACAAAATAAAGAAGTTCAAGACCAACCCGAATACAAAATATCTGAAATAAAAAATATTTATACAGAAAAGGGTTTTAAAGATGAATTATTAGAAAACCTGACCAAGATTATAGTTTCTAATAGAAAGATTTGGGTGGATGTTCTGATGAAAGAGAAAATCGGGATGTCGAATGTAGGCGACGAGAATCCAATATTCAAAGCAATTACGACATTTATTGCTTTCAATATGGTTGGTGTAATCCCGCTTCTTCCCTTTATCTTTCTCTTTGTCATAAACAACCCTGCAGGTTTTACCACCAATGATACTTTTATTTATTCGATTATTTTTACAGCATTAGCTTTTTTTTGTATTGGCTTTATCACGGGAAGAGTTGTTAACAAATCGGCTGTAAGGTCGGGCTTTATTACATTAGTAATAGGTGGTATAGCCGCACTCGTTTCTTATATGGTAGGAACCTTGTTAAGCTTGTATATATAATAAACAGCAAATATTTGTACAAAAATAGCAATTAAGATACATTCAAGTGGTTTCTCATCGAATAAACAGGATAACACGCTTATTTCAGGTAATTATTTTTATCTTTTTATTTGTCTATCGCTCAAAAACAATCAGTAACTTTTGTTTGTTAAGTAAAAAGGGATCTACGAACCGACTGGTAGATTTTTCAGTATATAATTATCCTCTTCTTTAATGTACTACTAATACAGGACGATTTGATATTTCTATCAGGTTTCTTGATACACTACCAAGGGTCTTTATTTTTGAAATACCTCCTAATCCAACATTCCCTACAACTATAAGATCTATTTGTTCTTCTGTTGAGAATTTTATGATGCTCTCAGCAATTGCCCTACCAGAATGACTGCCTTTAAGCACCGTAGTTCTTATTGAAATATCTGATTCTGATTCTGCATATCTAGCCTTGATCTTTGATAATTTATTTATCCATTCAGTCTCCATCATCTGATTCATTTCTTCGATGAATTGAGACAAAGAAACAACCTGATTAGTTTTAATAGATTTCATAGGTTTTTCAAATACTAGCGGCATATGAAAATGAGGAAGTACGTTTATCAGTATCAGTTCACCACTACGCTTATTTTTTGATTGATCGGCATTAGGATTTGTAAGTTTGAGTAGATAAATTGCATATTCCAAAGCCTTTAAGGAAGGATCCGATCCATCGATAGGAACTAAGACTTTCATCAAGTCAAATTACCTATCATATGGTATATCCTTGTTGATAGATATTGATGTTTAGTCTATAATCTCCAATTAGTTGCGTCAAATTAATTGGCTCAATAACCATCTCATATGATAAATATTTGATTCAGGGAATTAATACCCCTCTTCCAATTATCTGGCCCTCTTTCAATAATTCTATCGCTTCATTAACATCATCCAGTTTAAATTTGGTTATATTATTCATAATTCTACCCTCAGTTAATAATTCGATTACCTCTCTTAGTTCATTATAATTGCCCCACAAGGATCCAGATATTTTAAATTCATTTAATACAGTCATTGCTATTGGAATTTTAGCTGCTGTTCCAAACAGACCCACTATTACTACCGAACCTCCTTTTGCTAATACACTGATAGAGTCATAAAACGTCTTGTCGGTCCCTACGCAATCAATGATGACGTCTAGCATCTTGCTTCTTGTTTCGGCCTTAATTCTGTCAACCAAATTATCAGTGGAATGTAGATTGACTAAATGATCCGCGCCGCATTTGCTTGCTAATTCTAACTTACTGTCAGATCTATCCATGGCAAATACTTTAGACCCACCTCCCAAGATTTTTGCATATTGTACGGCATATGAGCCTAAACCACCTATTCCAACTATCCCAATGTTTTTTCCTGGTCCAAGCATGTTCTTCACCTTTTTGATTGCTCTGTAGGGTGTCAGACCTGCATCAGTCAATGGTGCTAAATTCTCAGGTTTAGTTCCCGAAGCACGAACATTCACTAAAAATCTGTATGAAGGAACTAGGACATATTCAGAAAATCCCCCGTCAAAAGACGATAACCCGGGCCATTTAGCAAAAGCACAAAGTTGTTCATCTCCTGACTTACAATGTATACACCAACCACAACCCCAGCCGCCAAAAACTGCAACTAAGTCACCAGGTTTCATGATATTTTCCGGTACTGATTTACCAACATCTTCAATCCATCCCGCTATCTCGTGTCCTGGTGTCTTTGGTAGATTTAATGGGATAATATCTTTCCATTCGCCACTAATAAGATGAAGGTCGCTATGACATAATCCTGAAGCTCCTACCTTTACGAGCACTTCCTCGTCACCTCTTATGACGGGTTTGGAAATATTATCCAATTCTAAATGTTTCTTATACTCGTGAATTCTAGCTGATCTAATATATCCATCCATTCATATCCTTTTATATTCAGTATAGAAAAATCTTGTTAAAATAAAAGTCAGTATTATCAAGTTGACTCGTTGCTAACGAACCCATTATGATGGTGTCAAATAATAATTAAATAAGTCAAGTTAGGCCAGCAATTTTATATAGACCAATCTTTTCAGGATTGTATGAGTCTCGACTCTATCGGAATCACAAATTTAATGAATAGAAATATTATAGTTGCTGAACAGAATATGAATTTAATCGGCGTATCGAGAATAATGTCTAATAACAATATTGGCTGTGTGGTCATTGTAGACAATCTAGAAACCCGAAAGCCTCTAGGAATTATTACCGAAAGAGATATCATTAGAACAATTGGTATGTTACAACCACATCAGATGGTAGTCCCTGTAAGAGAACATATGAGCCATCCCTTAATTACGCTTTCATCGAAGGCGACCGTTTCAGATGCTATGAAATTGATGTATGAAAGAAAAATAAGGAGAGTTATCATTTTAGAGAAGGATAAATTGGCCGGAATTTTAACTGATAAAGATATCTTTAGAGCTTTAGTTGAAAACAAAGACTTGCTCTCTACTGTCATAGCAAGCAACCTTCCAATCCCAGAGAAGCAAATGAAAGATGAAATTTCACATTTTTGGTTTTTTAATACTTTCATTGAATAAATAGTGATTAATTGAAGAGAATTAATGAAATAACTCTATTGAAATGATTTATAAAAAGTCAACCCCTATAATTCATTAATCTTTAAATGGTTTTCAATGCAATGTAATTTAGGTAATGAATCCTTTTTTTACATACTTTGATACACTAACAAACGCCTTTGATGCATATACATCAGGTACCAAAATACTGTCAAAATATAATCAAGCATACATCGAGAGTTATTTCAATGTTTTAGCAGATTACCAGAAACAGGCTACCGAATACAAAAATTTTAGAGTTTTTAATAATCTAAGATATTTGTTACCAACAGAAGAATCATACTGTGAATGGTTGAAAAACACCGATACAAAGTTAAATGATTTGTTAAAATCAGAAGAATTTTCATCTTCATTATCAAAGTATGTAAACTCCCATCTGGAATTACATCGGTTATGGAAAGCTCAGGGATATCCTATCCAGCAGTTTGAAGATATTTATGAATCCATTACAAACAATTGGAACTCATATTATACTAGTAGAAAAGAAAAGGCAATCTCAGAGTTTAAAATATTATATAAAAAAGACAATGTAAGACTAATCCGCTTTATAACCGATGATAAGTCTACTGCTAACAATGGCAAAAATCCGCTTTTAATAATTTATGCTCCAATAAATCAATTTCACATTATGGATATTAATCCTAATAGAAGTGTTGCTAAATCGCTTTTATCCAAAGGAATAGACGTCTACCTGCTTGATTGGGGATATCCCACCTCAATATATGATAGGCTTTCATTATATGATTACGTAACGTATGTAAGAGACGCGGTACAATTCATTCAAAAACAATCCTCTACATTCATCTCTGTAGATATGCAAGAAGAAATAAAGGACAAGAATACGGATCAAATGAACTTAGAAATAAAAAATACGAAAAAAAATGATTTGATCGATAAGTCTGGTTCAGATACTAGCAGTAACAGTAACAGAGTTAATCAAAATTCTACCTATCCTGAGCAGAAAATATCAATCCTGGGATATTGTTGGGGAGGAATCATATCATTATGTTATGCTTCTTTGTATAATAATAATATAAGAAATTTAACTCTTCTAGCGGTCCCTGTTGATTCGAGCAAAGATCAAACTATTCTCTCAACATGGGCCAAGAACCTTAATGCGGACAAAATAATTGATGAGTTTGGTGATCTAAATGGGCAAGTTCTAGATATAGGATTCATGATGCGTAATCCTATGAGATATACGATAGATAAATATCTTACAATGGCTAAAAAATACAACGATAAAGAATTCATGGATATATTCAGATCCGTTGAAGAATGGCTTTATAACACGCCAAACATTCCAGGAAAACTCTTTAAGGATATCATAAATGAGTGCTACAAGAATAACTCACTTGTGAAAAATAACATGCGAGTAAATAATGAAATTATTAACCTCAAGAAAATAAATGTCCCAATCCAAACAATTGTAGCTGAAAATGATGATCTTGTGTCTCCAGAGTCAACAATGGAAGTCGAGAATTGTGTCTCCAGTAACACAAAAAAAATGATTAAATTTAAGGGTGGTCATGTTGGATTATGTGTAAGCGGATCTGCTCATAGTCAATTGTGGCCAGAGGTTGCCGATTGGATTTTAATAAACTGATCATATCGATTAACCGAAGCCGATATATTAATTAAGAACATCAATCCGACACTTAGTAAAGTTAGTATAGTATGCCCATAAATGTATCCATTATCATAAGCATAAGTGATAGGAACAACATAGACTTTGTTACCATCGAAACATCCTACTCTGCCTATTAATTCTGACTTTAAAAGATCATCAATTTGACTCTTATCCAAATCGCCCCACATGATTAGAGTATTACATATTCTATGATTAAAAACATATACTAATAATAGATTTTGACAGCTCTGCGAAGTTAAGATATCATGTGCCGCTCACGGTGTCATTTATATAAGTAACTTTCTTTATCATTTTCTCAGATAATCCCTTCCTTCTTTTGTCAACAAAAGTCATCTAACCAATTACAATTATAGTTTCTTATTAACCATTCAAGAAAATTTAAGCGCCCCGTGTCCTTACTATGTTTATCAACACTAGGCAAATTTCATGGCTGGCGTATAGTTTAGTCAATCTGATGTATTCATGACATCTCGTTGGTTGGACCTTTTACTTAAGGTAGGCATGGAACTTGTCGTCTTTGTATTTCGATATCTATTTCAGTAGATACTGTAATCCAAAGTTAAAACAGTCAGATTGTTCACATGGTAAAGTGTATCATCCAACAGTGGGGAATAATAAAGTACTTTTTTACAAACTGACCAGATATATAATACGTCATTAGCATGAAAAAGTATTGTTGTAGAGAATTACACGAATTGGAGGATGATTCTTGGCAGAGAGGATTTGGGCTTAATGTAGTGGAAAAAAACAAAGTTGAGATATTTTGTATGGATGAAGCAGGTTACCCAAAACGCATTGATGATTATACCTTCAATTTCTGTCCCTTCTGTGGTAATAGACTACTTACTTAAGCATGTTTTTTACATTCTCAATTTATTATGATTTATTCAATTATTGCAAGTCGTCATCTGAGGAAAATAAGTTCTTTGTGGCAATAGAATGCTAATGATCATTAATATTTATTATGATCAATTATAATTATATAGATTGTAATTTGATCATCTATGAATAATATTATTGGTGGAGTAATTGAATAATTTTGTATCTAACTCAAGTTTGTAACACATCTTGTAAATCATCATCATTGTCGTAATAGCGTGGCAAAAAAGTTGATTTACAAGACAATAAGCCAATCATTCTTGATCATTTGTGTTTTCAAATATCGGTCTTGCTATATTGTACTTTAATACGAATACAGGACAATTGCTGTTCAAAGAATCAAATCAGATGGATTTGTAGAGGATCCCTGAGTGCAGTCATCTCTGAACATAAACAAATTAATTCTAAATATAGATGCAAAATTATCAAGATAGGGATTTAGTAAAGCCCATCATTATTATCATTACTCTTTGTATAAAAGTCCATTTTATCTTCTAATCCCTTATGTTCATTGTCATTATTGTGAAGTGACGTAGGATCTTGTCTATTGCGTTTACGAACTCCTATAACAGGTCCATTACAATAATCACATATGTCTAAAATTAAATCATAGTAAACCTCCTTCTGTTTATCAAGTGTAACTGTCTTTAAGGGTACAACTACAATTGGCATATTACAAATATGACACTTCATACTTACTGAATAGATATCAATGCTAATAAACTACTATGTGAAATTAAAACCTTTTATTCTTTCTCTTTTCATATGGTGGCTAAAAATAGACTTCATATTATGCTTGAATCTCGTTGTATGATCAATTTCGTAGCAACATTAATCCAATTATATATTCTACCATGAAATAAAGGTGATACTACGATTATCTGAAATACTGTAACATGGACAAATCATTACTTACTTAGGGAATTTATAAAGAGGTAAATAAAAATACATTTTACAAAATACAAAGTAAAAAGAGATCTTAGATGTGATATTGTTGAACCACTACTGATGATATGCGCTACTGGTGCTACTTTAAGCCCAATAGTACCTCATTTGGGGCACAAAATATCCAGATTTCTGTTAAAATATTATTTGTTTTGTCTGATAGAGTTAGGTAGTATATCATACAGTAAAATAAAAAATAAATATATTACAGAGCAAATGGTGGTTTGAATAAGTATCGCTGAGCTGATATATTTCGAATTAAACAAATTATAAGCAATTAATTATTTTGATCGGCTTTGTAATTTTAAGCTCTGAAGTTTTTGTTATAATGACACGCATACGCCTTAATCCATTGTTTGATATGGTCGAGATTGTAGTTCCGTTTTCGACATGAAAAATTGTCTTCAAAACTTTTCGTCTTATCCCGTGTGTACTACATGGTTCATTCGATAACATTTTTCTCTAGACGACTGATCAATGTCTGTATTATTCTTAAATATATTCTCATTCATTCTGGTTTGATTTGATTCTTGTGCTAATACTACTATAGGATATAAAGCTGCATCAAGATACAGAAAACAAATCACCATAGCAAAAACACAAATGGAAAATATGATAAATGACGAGGTGACAAAAAGCTCCTTTGACTTTTTTATAGTGAAGCCTATTTTTTTATTTAGGTGAAAACAAAGGTTTGGATTACTTGATAATGTCAGTTAATACTTTCTAGGTGACCCTATGCTTATTGATCTGATCATTACACGCTGATCCAACAGAACTACTAACCTGTCGCCATTATATAATTTTGTCTACTGCTGTTATGCAGTGTATAACAAAAATATATATAAAGAACAAGGCATTGCAATATATATGATTGTACAGTTTAGAGGCGACCTAATTTTCTATTGTAATATTCCTGAAGTGATAGACAAAATTAGGTTTGTGTATGTCAAAATAGCATATGATGCAATTGAAATGTAAATTGAAACTAAAGTGACAAACTTGACTTGAAATGGCACCTAATCTCATCCTCTCCTGGAGTCTTGAACGTCGCAATATAAGCCGATTTCTTAATTTGTAAATCTTATCAAAATGACTTCCATTTTAGTTACCAACCCGAATGGAAGAGTAGGAAAAAAAGTTGTTAAAATTCTATCTTTGTATGGTAAAAAATTCTATATATCCCTCAGATCAACTAATTGTTTTTTCCCTTCAGCAAGTCAAAAAGTTGAGACTTTCACTAATCAAGGTTTAATCAATTTTGTTGACATGGATTACAATAATCTGGAATCCATTACCCAACATAAACTGGAGGGTATCGAAAAAATTTTCTTGATATTACCATATTTTAACGCCCTAGATGCAACTAAAAAAATTGTAGCAGAAGCACAAAAAACAAAGTCAGTAAAACACATTTTAAAATTATCAGATATGGGAATAGAATTAAATCCGTCTACCTATCGAGGAATGATACACAAAAAAGTTGAAAAGATAATCAAAGACTCTGGTTTTCACTATACATTTTTGCGATCTAATTATTTTATGCAGAATTTCATAGAATTACCTTATAAATATACGGTAAATGAAAAAATTTTTTATCTTCCTTTAGAAAATGCAAGAGCCAGCTTTGTGGACCTGAGGGATGTAGCGGAGGTTGCGGCTACAATCCTTCATGATAAATCTAACAAACACTATGGGATAGTTTATAACATAACGGGTGGACAACGGTTAAATTGTAGCGAAGTATCTGATATTCTCAAAACAATACTGAGCGAACCAATAAAGTATGTCAATATTTCAGAACAAACAGCAAAGGCAGAACTAATAAAGGCGGGGTTACAATTAGAATTGGCAGCTTATTTACTTGATTTTTACAAAGTTATAAGAGAGGGACGAATGAGACAGATCTCAAAAGTAGTCGAATCGATTTTAGGTCGAAAACCAATCTCATTTGAGATCTTCGTGCGAGATCATGTAGAGTTATTCAAGAATGAAATTGAACTGAAAGCCAATAGTCAATAATTAATTTTTCATGTATTTCGATGGCTTAGCTATTCCTCTTTTAACATGAGGTTTGAATCATCCGACCATTTCTAATCTTCGTATCTCTTCGGATCATAGGTAATTTTTCTGCCCTACTAGACGCATTTTTAGATTTGACATCTAAAAGAAATATATCTATTTCATAATTTCTGAAGATATAAATTTCATAAAGGATAAGAATAAGCGAAGAAATATTGAACCCATAAAGAAATTATTTAAAGATTTGCCCTATATTGTATTCTTAAATGAAAACAAAGAAGAATAAAAAACCGAAGTAAATGGTAATGAGTTAGTTTGCTTAGGAGTTTTTTCTTAGAAAAAATACAATAAGTTTCAATTTTTTAGTTCCATTTGGACGCATATTGCACAATTCTAAATATGTTCAAAACGGGTATGGTATCTGATTTATTGAGGCTTACGGTATTAATAATACTAGGACCTTTCCTGATAAGCATCATCTATGGATGATGAATTGTCGGATTAGCATAATTAGACTTTATTATTTAATATTTTATTGCCGATTGAGTAGGAGGATAGTTGAAAATTCAAATCTGAGTTGCACCTCTAACCATCCTAAGATATCCACAAATTCCTATTTCAAAGAATTTGAAAATACTATGAAAATATGACAATAAATCAAAATTACTTAGAGATGCGACACCATAAGATGTTGGTGTTGATATCTTAACTTCGCAGAGCTGTCAAAATCTATTATTAGTATATGTTTTTAATCATAGAATATGTAATACTCTAATCATGTGGGGCGATTTGGATAAGAGTCAAATTGATGATCTTTTAAAGTCAGAATTAATAGGCAGAGTAGGATGTTTCGATGGTAACAAAGTCTATGTTGTTCCTATCACTTATGCTTATGATAATGGATACATTTATGGGCATACAAAGGATGGATTGAAAATTCAAATGATACGAAATAATCCAAATGTCTGTTTTGAAATTGATTGGATGAAAGACATGAATAATTGGAAAAGTGTGATTGCGTATGGAACATTTGAGGAACTGAAAGGGGATGAAGCTAATAAAGGATTGGAAATTCTGATGAAATCAATTATGTCTAATTTAGATAGAAAATCCTCTCCGACTGAAACCTATGGTCCTGATAATCTAGGTATCAAAAATTTTGCTTTTCAGCACTCATTTTTATCGCCATTTTTACATAGTAATAATAAGGAAATTTTTGATATTGTGGTGTATCGAATTAAAGTAAATGAGGCTACAGGAAAATATGGGGATAATAAAGAACCTATTTCAGACAATTAGCACAGGATTTTTATTAGTTCCATAATTTAGTGTACGGAGTAGTTGGTAACGCTATAGATTTGAATTGTAATCGATTTGCTTTGATTTCATCATATCCAACCTCGCGCCCGCTGTTTTTTTCATGATAATCATTTATTGCCTGTCGATACTTCTTTAGCAATAGCCCATAGAGCTCATTTCTTATTACTAAATGTGAAGTATATACAACCTTTGACATATGAAGATTTTCCATTAACGATAAATAGAACAGCAGACGTTCCGAGGGAATAAGATAATTATATCTTTCAATTGAAAGTGTTACAATTCTAATATCTCGCAAAGTGTTATCAAATCTTTCTGCTATACTCTTTTCTAGATCTTTTATTTTTTCAAGAGTTTGAGAACTGAGCATTATTTCCTCCAATTGATTCTTTTTTATAATCAAAAAATATCCTTTAAAAATGTCTATTTTTTGAATCAAGCTTTCAAGCGACATAGTATTTTCTATGAGTTGCATTTCATTTTTTATTATCATGTCATATAAATTTTCAAATTCTCTTTCTGATAGTCTTTGTAAGTCATCCAAAAGTAGTATAACTTGTTTGGATTTTTCATTTGGTGGAATTATAGAATTGTCATAAATTACGGATAAGAAAAGTCCTATCCCAGGAATAGACGATAAGGACGTTTTAACTAAATTATCAATTAATGGATCCGTTTTAATAGTTAATAAGACAGACTCTATTTTTTCTTTGGCGTTTTGCCAATTTCTGGGCGTATCCACAATATCGTGAAAACAACCCAATATATAATTATATACTATCCGATTAGATGGTAAAAGATATTAAAGATTTTCGATGACATAATCTACTGCTAAACAACACTGAACAGTTGTTTTTTTTACCTTATGAAGTGCAACTAGACTTTAATTCGTCTAAACAAAAAATTACTAAGTTAACAGATCCACTATCCCTCATGGATACAAACCTCACGGGGCTCACCTAATAATTTATTAGCAATTTATTAAAAAGTAAACTCTCGTACCTTTGAAAAAATATTAAATTGAGATATCTTATATCTTCTGTATTTTATTAAGAAAACATAAATCATGAAACGACATTGCTGTTCTGTTGGTTGATTGACTTTGGAATAGGTATTCACAAGAGTACGAAATGTCTGATTACAATTAGCAACCCCTCCAACATCTTGCTGAATCTGTTTTTCATACTAATTACGGAGATTATGATCCCTTGTAATGGTAGGGTTGTTTCACCAATCCCGTAGACAGTCCTTGAATTAATATATGTAACATACACAGGTCCATTATAATAGTTGTATGTAGTTTCCATCGGAACAGTAACAACTATGACGGTATCTGTTACATCATCATCTCCATCAATCATAGATACGTTATCTGAAATATCTGATATGCCGATTGAAGAAATATAGGATAAGGAATGGTAACTTCAGAAACAGATCAAGTATGATGGGGTTTCAGATATGGTATTACGACTGGTAAACTATCATAAGATAATGAATATTGGATAATTACAAAATCAGGTGATGTTAGAAGATATGATTATCGCGTGCTATTACCTGAGATTTTTCATTATTATTGATTAAGAAAAATCAGAAATCCCAATAAACGCCATCAGATTATAGCTCTAATCATAAAATCAAATAACAACTAATTTGTTGAATTATATTCTTGTAAAGTTAGGATGACCGAATTATAAAACAGACATAACTTTTTTGTTTTTATTTGAAATTCACATATGAAGAAACTTTATAGTATATTAGGGTCATCTAAATATTACATTTCCGATAGCAAGTACTAATCAAATATTAGTATTATTTCTCCCGCTTTTACAGGTTGCTGTTTGTTGAACAATATGTCTATTATCTTTCCATCTCTTGGAGATTTGATTTCATTGTGCATTTTCATTGCTTCAAGAACTAAAAGAGATTCACCCGTTTTAACATATGATCCAAGTTGCACATAAATATCAATTATATATCCACTCATGGGTGCACGCAATTCCTGAATGGTTTCTTGGTCAATATTTATTTTAGATAACGTGTATGTCATGCCATTTATGATTAAGAAAGATTGTTGTTTACCCTCATTTCCTATTCCTGTTCTTTCATAAAAATCAAGATAAAACTTCTTTGAATCTATAACAAATTCATTTTCTTTTATTTTGGTCAAATCTATAGTTTTTTCATTTATAAGAATTTTATCCCCCTGCATTTTTACTTCATAAGTTGTTCCGTTAACCTCTAACTTCATTTGACCCACCTCATAGAATTTTCTAAATTATAATTCCCTTGTAACTTAAGAAATTCTTCATATCTGCTTAAAATCCAGGGTTGTCTCTGCTCATTTTCTTGTTTTGTTTCGTCTTCTTTAAAGGACTCGCCTGATGATCCTCGTCTTTTCAACATATTTTCAAATACTATTGCTGCAATTTCCCCATCCTTTTCTGAATATGATTCCATTTTTTCAACAAAAGCAGTATCGTAATTTCCGGATAGAAATCGATCATCATTTAAAGCAGATAAATGAAAAGGTATAGTTGATGGAATACCAGAAATTCTTAAAGATAAGAGAGCATTTTTCATTTTTTCAATTGCCTCTTTTCTATTTTCTGCCCTGACTATTACTTTGGCAATTAACGAGTCATAAAATGGAGGGATGCTATATCCTGTATACAATGAACTATCTATCCTAATATTTTGTGAATCAATAGGAGGGGTATAATTCTTTACCAAACCAGGATATGGTGTAAAGGCAATAGGATGTTCAGCATTTATTCTGCACTCAATGGCATGTCCACTGGCTTTTATATCATTTTGTTCAAGTGTCATCCCACCCCTACATGATATGTTAAGTTGTTGTTCTACTATATCAATTCCAGTAACGGCTTCTGTTATAGGATGTTCTACTTGTATCCTTGAATTTATCTCCATAAAATAAAATGAACCATTCTTTAATAGAAATTCGACCGTCCCGGCGTTATCATATCGAATTTTTTCCATAATTTCAACCGCAGTTTTTACCAAACTCTCCCTAGAAACGTCATCTAATGATGGCGAGGGTGTTTCTTCGATCAATTTTTGATGCCTCCTCTGAATAGTACATTCTCTTTCTCCTAGATGGATTACTCTCGAATGATCACCAATTATCTGTACTTCTATATGTCTTGGATTTTGTACATATTTTTCAAGATATACTCTACCTGAACCAAAGCTTAATAACGCTTCCCTTATAGAGAACTTTAATAATTTTGTCAATTGTTGAGGAGAATCTATAATTTGAAGTCCCCTCCCACCTCCTCCTCTTGCAGCTTTTATAATTACCGGATATCCTAATTTTTCTGCAAATTCCAATGCCTCATCTATATCAGATACTTCTTTACCCTTTATAGTAGTAGCAACGTTTGATAATATCTCTTTAGCTAGCACTTTATCTCCCGAAATTTTTAATACATCAGAAGAAGGTCCAATAAAGACCAATCCTTCTTTGTTACACAAATTAGCAAATTCTGATTTTTCAGCAAGAAAACCATATCCTGGATGTACGAATGTACAATCCATTTTTCTTGCTGCATCAATTACCTTTATCATATTCAAATAACTCTCATTGGGTAAATTTCCCCCGATATTTTCTACACTGTCACAATGTTTTATATGCAAGCTATCCTTGTCAGCATCAGAATATATTCCACATGGAGAATAGCCTAGTTTACGACATGTCTTGGCCACTCTTATCACAATTTCTCCTCTATTAGCTAAAAGTATTCTCTCCATTTTGAAACTAAGTCACAAAGTAAAATTAATATTATTCTATACCAAAAAATTTTGGTATTCACCAGCATATTACATAATGGCTTAGTTACAAAACCATTTTGTACTAATAAATTGATCAAGCATATTAAATTATGGTTTTATATAGGCATGTTTCCATGCTTTCTTTTTGGTAAATCTTCTCTTTTCCTATTGATGGCATTTAGAGCAGAAATCAGTTTCTGCCGAGTCTCTCTTGGCATTATTACATTGTCAATATAACCTTTAGAAGCTGCAATATATGGATTTGAAAATTTTTTTTCATAATCTGATACTAACTCAGATCTCCTTTTTCCTTTATTTTCAGAAATAGATAATTCTTTTCTAAATATAATATTACATGCACTTTCAGCACCCATAACAGCGATCTCAGCTTTTGGCCAGGCGAAATTATAATCTCCTCCTATATGTTTACTATTCATTACATCATATGCTCCACCATAAGCCTTTCTTGTGATTACTGAAAGTCTAGGTACAGTAGCTTCCGAGAATGCGAATAAAAGCTTTGCACCATGTCTTATTATTCCCCTCCATTCCTGATCTGTACCAGGAAGAAATCCAGGAACATCAACGAAAGTTATTATAGGAATGTTGAAGCAGTCACAAAATCTTACAAATCTTGCTGCCTTGTTGCAAGAATCTATATCTAAAACTCCGGCTAAAATTTCCGGGTTATTGGCAACTATACCGACAGCGTTACCATCCAACCTAGCAAAACCAATTATGATATTTCTAGCCCAGAATTTTTGGACTTCGAAAAAGTCTCCTTTATCAACTACTTTTCTAATTACATTTTCCATACTATATGACATATATGAGTCGGAAGGAAGAATTGAATCAAGGCCTTCATCCAGAAGATTGGAACTATCCATTGATTTGACCCTTGGTGATGATTCCAGATTGTTGGACGGAATAAATGAAAGCAATTTTTTCAATATTTCAAAGCAATCATATTCATCATCTGCCACAAAATGAGCCACACCACTTTTTTCATTATGTATGTATGCACCCCCTAGATCTGTAGATGTAACATTTTCATTGGAGACTTGTCTCACAACATCTGGACCAGTAACAAACATGTATGCTGATTTTGTCATTATTATAAAATCAGTCAAAGCGGGAGAATAAACTGCACCTCCTGCACAAGGGCCCATTATCAAAGATATTTGAGGAATTATGCCAGAGACTCTAACATTTCTGTGGAATATATCTGCGTAACCACCTAGGCTTTCGACCCCTTCTTGGATCCTTGCACCTCCAGAATCGTTTATACCTATTATTGGAACCCCTTGTTTTAATGCATGATCCATTACCTTACATATCTTTGATGCAAAACTGAGACCGAGTGAACCCCCTAAGACTGTAAAGTCATGACAAAATGAATAGACTAAACGAGAATCTATTCTTCCATAACCTGTTATGACACCGTCACCTAGAATTTTTTTATTTTCCATTCCAAAATCATGACAATTGTGAATTACAAAAGGATCTATTTCCTCAAAACTGCCTGTATCAAATAAGGCATTGATTCTTTCAGTCGCTGTCAATTGACCCTTTTTTCTCTGTTCTTCTAGTTTCTCTTTTCCACCACCTAGAAGATGAGTTATCCTCTTGGCTTCTAAATCAGAAAAATTCATAATCCAAATTATACAATTTAATAAAAAGAGTTTTCGTTATCGTTCTAGTATTATTCTAATTGTTATTGCAAAAGCATCATAGGGAGAGCAAAATCAGATGAAATATGATAATTTAACAATTATTTAAAAACAAAGGATTCTGATATTGTTTACATAGGCTTTCTTGTTGATTAGTTTGAGTCTTGTATTCGGATTATATATAGAATTTGAAACCCTGGCGATTCCAATTTCTTGTACTATCCCACAGTATTGGATATCGACTATTAGGTTCAAAGCTAAAATGCTCCGTATGATAGTAAAAAAATAGGCTGGGGCATCTATTTATTGCAGTAATTGTCTTCCTTTCACCAGCCAGTAGGATTTTATTGACTGAGTTAACCCTTCTGCAAAACCTTTCCTTTTGAAAGTACTAATATCCCTCAAAATCACTATGGTCAATTAAGGTTAATTTAGATTCACATCCAGAGTATCTGGATCTAGTCTAGATCCTATTATAAAGATCACTGCACCTATTGAAATATTCAAGAGGAGTACGAGTGGAATACAAATAATCCAAATATTTATTTTGAAATTGATTGAATGAAAGATATGATCAATTCGTAAAGTGTGATTGTTTATGGCACCTCAATGTCTTTTTTTCATTAGCTTTTATATGAAATTAATTGTATAAGTATTGAATATTTTCGTAGCTTTACTTTGGTTACTAGTTTAATTTCGTATATGGGAAGCAAATCAAGTTCTTGGAAGCAATAACCAAGGTTGCCGTGTTGTTTGAAGCCATTTTGGATTTTAAATATTATGTTTATTTATTAAATCATTATACTAAAAATTCAGATCGAAGCAATGATAAAGAAGATCTTAATACCAGACCATGGTACAGAGGTTTCAAATATGGTACTTGTAACAGCCTATGTAATCGCTGGACCATGTAATGCTCAAATCATATCGATTCATGTTATTGAGGTTAGTGAAGATCCATACTTTGATATTTAGAAACAATACAGAATGATTGAAAAAACAAAATTGATAACAACAGTGGAAAATGTATGTCCTAAAAGGGCACAAAAACACATTGAGAGGTTAAGTGCTCAAATCATAGTATCTGAAAACATGTGCTCAACTGGAATAGCTACGGTAAAAATTCGAGTGCAAATTACAAGAAAGTAGACAGGATTGTAATGAGTAGCAATAACAGGTTAAGAGGTATTTCAAAATTAAAAGCATTGGACAGTGTTACTAGAAAAGTTTCCGAAATGGCGAATTGCCCAGTACTTATAGTTCATAAAATGATTTGTCTTAGTCAAACAAGTATACATCATAATTTTGAAATATTGGATTTATAGCAGAATGTTTTTGGACCACTACAAAATTTAGGGAATCTTGATTCTAAAAATATTGACCTATTATAGTCATATAGTAAGAAACATCTGAGTGAGAAGGACCCTATATCGTGTTAAGTCCAATGAAATAGATAGACGACCTTTCCTAACCTTCATAGTTAGATTTTTTAAGACAGATTTAAAAAAACAACTTTTGAATTTATTAACAAATCTCCACATTGAAATAGCAATATAACAATGACATGTCTTGCTTGAAAAATGACCCTCTATTCAAGAATCCATAATCTCTAAGACAAGGATAACCACTATTCATCACATGGTCCCGATTCTTGTTTAATTTGACACTTTGTTCAAAAATATAATCATCTAAATTGTTAATTAAGTAGCAGTCATCACCTCCATCATACCCCGAAGAGTAAGTCATTTAACTTCAACCTTCTGGCTGGGATGATTTGGAATCCTGTGCTTATAAGAAATAAATTTGCTTTTTGAATCTATTCCTATCATTTTGTTTTTTTACTTTTCTCTATCAATTTCTTTCATGAGATAGATAGGTTATATTAAATTATGAAAATACTCTGATCTGATAAGAATTACACTCAAAGTTAATAAATGATAGATAATGAATAGAAAAAGAATGACAAAATCCGACTATAATTGAATTTTCAATAAAAGAGTACTATCAATAATTCCATCATAAATCATTCCAATCAAAATGACGATTTAGATGAAAATTGTATTGACGAGTACGCAACAGCTATTGAACAGATACCTATTCCCCTGAGCTATTAGAATTGCAAACCTAAACAGAGAATGAAGAACTCAGAAAATAGAGATTTGAAATTATATGATGTGATTGCTGAGAAGAGTGGCAAAACAATAAAAAAATGATCATCACTTTATTTCTTGCTCTTAGATGCCACACAATCACCCGTGATAACCCGATCTATGAGTCAAAACCCAACACATAATACTAGAGTCACGGTCCTACAAAAAACATGTCACATTTCCGTAATATGGTTTAAAATGGGTCCGATAAAGGTATCTTGAATTCATTAATTATTCCATGTACTTTTATATTATTTTACATATTCTTGATAATAAGTGGAATGGAGAGTTTATAAAATTTACAAGTTCCTCAAAAATGTTTATTTGAAATATTATAATACCCTTTCCTTAAATAAGAACTTAATAATTTCAGGGATTTTGGGCTTCCTAGTTAGTTTAGTCGTTGCACAAATTTCAGCCGAATATTCCGTCGATATTGTGCTAAACTCAGCATTGACAGTAATAATGGGTTATCTAACATACAAGACAATTTTTGCGGTTCTCTTTCACCTTGATAACAAACAAAGATATACAGAAAGATTAACTGGAAAATTAAATTTTCAAAAATTAAAGCAGATTCTGATCAAAATGCTATTCGCTAGTTCTGTGTTTGATATCGTAAATAACTTGACGAGTTTCATTCTCATGGTTCAGCTCCTAGAATTAGAATATTCACCAGTAGAATCGACAACCATCTCTTCTATAATTGCTTCAGTATTGTCATATGCCGTCATAAATTTCATTATTAGATATCTTCATGTTTTTGGCTCAGAGAAACGATAGGTTTTTGGCATTAAATTTCAAGATAATGATTGAAATGTACTCGCGATAGTTAAGAGGAAACTAACTTGCGTACCAGTTCATAATTTTCTGTGGTTTAACTCTATGGCTTTATACCAATTTAAAGAAAAAGAGAGAGGATGCCGCCTTACACTATCTTCTCTTATACAACCGTATGCAATACAAACTCTTCCACTATGGGGTTTTGAGGAGGCACAGAATTAATGGAGGTTACTTCAGCTCTTATTGTGTAGTTTTTATTGCCGTCTAAGAATGGTACATCGATATGATATGCTCCAGTGCTGCTAAAATCCGGGCCATATACGTTTGTTTCGTTACCATTGTTCTTTATTAACTCCAAAGGTAATGATTCACCAGAAGTAACAAAGGTTTCTGTAAATAGGGTATTATTGTTGTTCTCTAATAATGTAATATTGAATACTATAGGCGTAGTCCTATCGAGTGTCACTGTCAACGGTTTGAAGTCAAGAAGGGCTCTGTAGTCTTTTGTAAGGTTAAATACCGAACCAACTCCGGAAGACATTTGGAGGTTTTGACCTTTTTCAAAAGAATCACTTACTGATACTATTGCTTGTCTCCAGGGATGAATAATGCAATGATAAACATAATTTCCGGACTTGTCAAAGGTGTATTGAAAGAATGCATTTGCAGTTGCTGGCATTATTCCTGAATTAAAAACATCACCAGTATGAGAAGAATTTGGCACACCGCTAGTCACTGTATGGGGTTGACCAAAATCATTGTTAAACCATACTACAGTTGTTCCAACAGGAACATTAATTGCGGGTGGGTAGTAATGGTATGGACTGTCTCGCTGGGCAGCTCCGGGAACTATGCTCACAGCGTACGTACCTGGAGTATTTTGTAGGGTAGCCATACTTCCCATTTGGCCATAAGAATTAGGTATTATTGTCACTGTTGAACTTGATGATATCGAAGTAATAATAATGAGTGCAGACGCAACTAATATTGTGCCAATGAATCGAATTTTTAAATATTTATTAAAATTCATTGATTTCTGTTGAGTTTTGATATTTATAACCTTTTTAATAATTCATTTACCCAGCAAGGTTAAATCATTGTAAATTGTCACGCATTATGAAATTTATAATCTTTCCATGATTAGGATATACAGAATACGATTAGTTTTCTTCAATAGTGAATGCTAAATAAAAAAGAATAGATTGGTTATTTCCAAACCGAAGATGTTTAAATGACTATTTGGTAAACTATTCATCCTATATTCATTATATTTTAAAAGACTAAGGAATAACATTTATTGTTCCTACCATCATTGGATGCAATCTACAAAAGTACGAAAATTCACCTGCATTAATGAATTTGTGTGAAAAAGTTTTAGATGGTGAAATAAGAGATGTTAACCCAGAGTCAAATATTTGACCTACAGTTGGAGTGTTTGGTATTCCAGATGTAACTGTGTGTATAGTATTATCGTTATTAGTCCATGTTATTGTGTCTCCTACGTTGATTGTAATTGGATTTGGTACATATGATTTATCGCCAAGGGTAGTTGCCCCTTTTACTATTGAAACTTGGATTGAATTGTTATCATTGGATGAAGATATGTTAGATAAAGATGATTCTTGTTCCCGTTCCTGCGTGGTAGGTTTTTTCATTTCTTTTTCTTTCGTTTCATTATGATTATTGCCATGCATACTGGGAGGAGATGACTCGACCATTTCTGTAGAAGTTATATTTCCATTTGGATCAGCTTTTTGTAAGGTCTTTGTCAAGTTCATCTGCCAGTCATTCATGTTTACCGATTTAGTAATAGCTATGCTCTTTCCATCAATAGCGTTGGCAGGAGGGTCAGTCACATTAAAGTATCCCATCGCTCCGCGCTCTTCCGGTATTCCATGGAAATGAAATGTGAATTTACCAGGCCACGGCCATTTTGCTTCTAAAATGGCTGTATTTCCTGAGGCTAATTCCCAAGATTGAACCTTTAGGGGTGAATTTTCTAGAATACCTGAAGGCCATGCTTTAAACAGAGTTCCGTGAATATGCATACCATAGGCTGGAGACATTCCCATATTAGCAAGGTAAATTCGTACTGTCTCATTAGTCATTGCTGGAAGAGGATTCAATTCATATTGTTCTGCATAACCATTGTAAAAGTAGTACTCGGGTAACGGAATAAGTTGATTTTGAGTATCATATTCTCCTGCAACAAAAACATATTCTCTAGCAGGTGGTAATGGATCCTTTGGGTAAACTATGAATGCACCATACAAACCCATTCTCACATGTTGCATTACTGGAGGAACATGGCAGTGGTATGCTAGGGCACCAGCCGGTTGCGCAATAAAATCATAAGTGTATGTTCCATTTGTTCCTATTATTTCAAAAACACCATCTTGTTCACTAGGATGGTCTCCATGTAAATGAACTGTATGTGGTAATGGCGTCTTATTAATAAAATGAACTATTACTCTATCTCCCTCTGTAGCTGTTAAAGTAGGGCCCGGAATAGTGCCATTGTAAGTCCATGCATCCACACGGAGTCCCGGCGCTATTTCTAAGGTAGTATTTTCTGCAATTAGGGTATACTCGTGGATTTTTGGCGGTGAAGGTTGTTGTTGTAATTCTTTTTGGGTCTGATTCACTGAATAAGAAATGCTATCTGTCATATTGTCATTCTCTATAATAGGTTTAGATGATGATGTGTCTGGTGAAATAGATTGAGACTGGGCTTGGGCTAATGCAATATTACCGTTATTAGTAATAAAAAAGATATTAGTAGTAGTACCAGCTATTAGTAAGATTGAGACTATAAAAGAAATTGTTTTCCTTGATTTCCATCTATGGTCTTTTCTTAAAGACATTTTATTTGTAATCTAAACTACTAGATCCCGTGTTTATGTCTTTTGTATTATGATCTCGCGGGCGTAATTTACATTATATTTATTAAAAAAATTGGATTTCTAAAAGATATTTAATTATAATTTTGTATATTATATTGTTCATCACATGTCATGTTATCATCCACTAAGCTTGTGCATAATTTCTCCAACCCGAAGTAATAGTATTGCTTTCTGCCAGGTTATCAACTTCCCATACTCCCTTTATATTATATTGATCAACCTAATTGCAATGCAATGCAATGTGATACATGCATAACAATAATATAAAGGATTATCGTTGATACATCTGATCAAAATTGTCTCCAACTTTTATAGCACTTATGCTCATTCCGATAGGAGTGTTAGCGGTAATGTTCATTTCAGGGTTTCAAATATTCCAAGTATTATCTCCCGGTACAGAAGAAGAAGTTACGGTATTACTAAAACAAAATGGAGTGTGTATAGTAGAGGCATCTGATAAAGTCCCACGGCAAATAAACAATTGTCAATATGAAGCAGGAGATCAGATTGTTATTACATTTAAGAATGAGCAACCTGCAATAGAATCTCATAGACCGGTTTGAGTTTTTGAAATAATTATCAAACCCATTTTACGCTAGGAGTATTTTTTCACTATCTAACGTTTTTGGTAGACCTAGATTTCCATTCCTTTGAATGATCATCAAATAACATCCATAGATATTTTTGCTCCTTGTAGAAAATAAAAATTTTCATATACACAATTACTATCATTCTCTTCCGATTAGAGAGAACCAGGTATTTAGATAGACTCTCAAAATCATATAATAAAACACTATTTAGATACAATATCGCCTTTATTCTACTATGCAAGTTTGATTAGCGAAATAAGACTTTATAGGTCTTATGTTTAATTATATATGTTATTCAATTAAAATAATTAGGAATGCCTCATGTTATATAAGATAGTCTATTTTCTTGATGATGGTATTTTAAAAGTCAAAATTAAAGAATGATCTTTTAGCAATGATTTTTCAGGTTTCATGTTCAAATCTGCAAATAGCATAGAAATTAGAGTACCCATATATAAAGAACATTTTTGGCTTAAATTATGCTGTATTCTTAGTTCGACAGTATTTTCAGATTTGATTACTGTGTTTGTAAATTTAGAGGCAGAAAGCCAAAGTTTTATTACATCTATAATAGTATCAACATCATTTTTTCCGTGAATAAATGAAATAGCATCCCGCATACCAGTATAACATACGGTTCTGGCCGCTTTTACTAAATCTTCTTCTGAAATATTTTCAAAAATACGTTGTACAAATGGTTTCTGTAAAAAGACAAATCCCACATCGCTTACAAACTGATCCCAACTAACATATTTTTTTAATACATGATTTATTATACTTGAAATAGTTTTATCCTCTTGAATTGCCTGATTATTGATCTTTTCGTATACATCAGTAGGAATGCGTATAGCTGTATTAATAGTATTAGGAGTAGATGAGTTCTGATTCGAATTGAGTTTTGTCATATAATATAGTTTTTGTTTGACGTTATTATTCATTGTGATGCATTAGATTACTGATGGAATAATCGTAAAACCACAAATCATAAACCAGTATAATTTATTTTAGTAAAATAAAAAAGTTATTGTTCTTAGCGTCATAATATAGTTTGATTGAAAACTTTCTTTTAAAGCGGATTCTGGTATTTGTTTATTTATAAAAACTAGTTCCACGACAATAGTAATTTTTGCCATTCCCTTGAAAGAAATTGGGATATGTTATAAGATTATACATGAAGATCATATTTGATTTATCAATAATTGGTGGAAGAATGAGTGTCTACAAGATTCTGTTGACCCCAGCATACAAAACATTTTTGTTAATGCAAATACTTTCCTGTCCAACATACTTGAGGCATTTTGTAAGTAAACCTGAAAGTATGCAGCACGCCTATTTATTGTATTGATAGCTTAAAAATATAAGCCCGCATATTTAATTATCCCAGTTATTCCTCTCCTCTTCTCCTCCAGCAGGGCTATATTGACTGAGTTAACCCTTCTGCAAAACCTTTCCTTTTGAAAGTAATAATAGTCTCAAACTCACTATGGTCAATTAAGGTTAATTTAGATTCACATCCCGAGTATCTGGATTCAATCTAGAACCTATCATAAGGATTATTGCACCTATTGAAATATTCAAGGCAAGTACCAATGGAATAAGGTTTGGTGAAACAGATTTTTTGTTAGACAAAGGACTTCGCAATAATCGGAGACCATGAACCAATTATCAAGCATTCATTGTAAACAAGACCCGAGGTAGTATTTCTTATTTCTGTCGGAAATCTTTCTGATAAGAACACAGGCATAGGACCAAATGCTGTTACGGACAAGAATATCAATGTGAATGCAAAAAATATTTTTTTGTGGGATATTTGTAGAAATAAACAAACCTCAAAGTAATGGTACGGATAGTATTATAGATGCAATCGCAAAATTGTTATTATTTTCATCCTTCCTATAAGTTGACTAACGGGTCCTGTAAATATGGTGCCTAATAGTGCTGCAACCGTTACTCAATCATTATTATTGCGACATCATTTTTGTTAATTTCCACAGTATTCTAAAAATACAGGCATGAAACCTATGGATGTATAATAAGAACACATGAGACAGGTCTTAATTATTAATGCGAAAAAAATCCATTTTCGTTGGACCACATCAGATAAAATATTTTTCAATGGTGTTTTGTGTATCTCCTTTCTTTGTTCCTTGGATTCTAACTATACTTTTGATTCAACTATATTTAATCTATTTATTAATGCCGCTAATCCAAGAATTAATCATGTGAAAAACAGAATTTGCCATCCTATTTCAACAAATTTGTCGTTTGGAAAGAAATTAAGCACTAAAAGGTACATGACGGAGGCAAGCACAAATCCAAATGAATATCCACTTTGAACAAAGCCTGAAAGCAATCCTCACGACTTGTTTGGTAACATTTCCATACAATTGAATTAGTCTAATGAATTGATTACTATCAGTCCTTCTATCCTAAGACTTGCAGTTGGAAATGATTCAAAAAATACTCAAAGCTTAAAAAATATCTGATAATTAGTGAATTTCATACATTGTTAAAAGTTGATCAATTAAAATAGATGAAAGCAATCTTACTAAAAAAGATGCTAAATCCGCTGCATAGACTACACCGCCTAGCCTCAGATATCATGGTTCCAGATTTAATTTTCAACGGCAATAATAGACACGCTGATAACGATGGTCTGTATATATGTTTGTCATTGACAGAAAGCTGAGCATAAGCAAAGCGCTGATACCAAATGAAACAAACGAAAGTTTCAATTGCATTGTGGCTTTTGAAGCACATGCTAACTATATGTGAGTGATTAATCTTTTCACTTTAGAATGCTTCATACATTATTATAAGGTATCTTGCAATATTCTTTTTTATCCGCTATAACAAATGAAAAAATAATAACTTAACAATCCTCCAATGAATTTTATATGATCTTATTCATTGTCCAATAACGAATCATGAAACATGTTATTCCACTCTTTGCAATAATTCAAAAGCTGCTGATTCTTCTCCATTACGTGGGGCCGATTATTTGGAATATAAGATAATATTTGAAACAAATGATAACAAAAAACATTCCATCAAAACTACAAATTTGACAATTCCACCCAATATTGGTCCTCTAATCAAATATTTTAGAGGAAAAGCTGTAAAAAAAAGTGTGAGACAATAAGATAAAAGGTTGGGCCTTGATTCCACGATGTTGTTGTAGTTGGTTTCAGACAAGAGATATAACACTACTAGCTAATTCTTCTTTTTCACTTATTTGTGGGGTCCAACTACCAATAGCTGTGTATACTTTGTACTTTCTTATCCATTCATAAAAATAGAACTATAAGCGCCCATAATAGCCTACAAAAAGGCTTGGGAGAAAAAAGCAGCTAAATTAAACGAATTTCTTGTTAATGTTATATGAGCCATATCTCTTCTTCTTTTTCTCTTTTAGGCCGCTAAATACTATCTATTGCAAAATAAAAGAAGATGAGTAATAATGCAACTGCCTTCTAGCACCTGTCACTAACAACCAAAGTTACCGGTATCCACCCAATCGGTTTTGATTATTATCCACCAATCTACTGCAAGATCCCGTAGCACATACTTGTAGGGCAAATAGCCATAGCCTTGATTGCCCCAGTTTGTACCCCAAGAATTACGTATAAGAATAGCTCCTGTAGTCTCTTCACCGCAACCATTGTTTTCTATTTTTAGGTCATCATCGTATCCTACCGCCATTACTGCATGTCCTCCAAGAACTCTTTCTGTGATGCAGGGAAATGGAATATTGCCTTTTGCTAAAGAATTAGCAGCAGAAGCCTGCTCAACTGATTCATGAACAGTGAAACCAAACATAGAAGGAATTCCTTTTGACAGATTGTCCTTTATTGTATATAGAAGATTTTCCTTGGTGATATTTGGTATGTCAAGGCGGACATAATTGATCGCCTGATAGTTTCTAGCAAAAGCATAGCAAAATGCAGGTGGTTCTCTATCAAATTTAGATATATCGTATTTCCAATACTCCTCTGGCGGGACGCCAAATAATCTCATAGCCCCCATTGTACTTCTTAAGTATGCTCCTGTGTCTCCTCGAAGCCGCAAAAGATTCCTCGTTACTTTATAAAGAAATAAACTAGAAGCATCTATGTGCTTTCCAAATGCCTTTCTTTCAAAATACTCTACCATTCCTACTCCCGCTTGTGCAGTACATGAACCCAGGATCCCTTGATCCTCAACTTGAGAACAATACTGTCTTATTTGGTCTACTCTTGTAGGGAGAGAAAGCTTTTTGCTCTTTGCTGTTGATTGGGTAGTATCTACGCCTACCTCTGAAAATAGTGGCTTGACCTCTTCAGCACTTAACGTATAATCTCTTATGCTGGGATAATCAGGAATCCATCCTGTTCCCTTCCCATTAATAGTAGTCTGACTCATTTTTCTCATTTTTGTGCCAGTGATGTTTTATATAAGTAATTTGTTGAAGTATGTGCGTCAGTACTTTTTTGTTTACACAATTGGTAGACATAACAGAGCTAATGCCAATATCTGCCAATGTATTGAGCTAGCATATTTTTTAGTAAATAGCATCTACAAAACAACCTATGCAAGGTTTCTAAAACAGGAGATTGGGATCCACCTGAAGCCTATTTCATAACAAAACAGTTTGACACATGTAGGGGGCCCTTCTCCTCAACTATTTTCAAAAAACCGGTGACAGCCCAAGGAATTAGAGGCTATATTGTTAATCGATTAAAGAAAATGAATTTGAGAAGCCCTTGGAAATCGTCTCAAAACTCTTGAATACATTGTATCTCATAAAAATGAATTATATCCATGTCATTCTTTCCGAATTTTTGCAATCACTCAACTTCAGAGGGCTAAAGTAGACAAGACTATCAAAAAAATGATTGTCGGACACAAAACTGACTTATACTCGGTATATTACAAAGCATATAAAGATGAAAGGTTACTAGTATATATTACAGATATAAAACTATTGAGTATTAGTAAGGAAACTAAGTTAAAGAGTATGATTGAAGAATTAGAAGAAAAGAATAACAACGAAAATTCAGTTGACCGGAGATTAATAGCAAAAGATAAGGAAGTCGAAGGATTAAATTTATTTCTTTGCAAAATTTTGTCATCAACAATCATGATATGAGATCAGTTTTGTCTCATTATTCATATGGTTTCATAGTATATCTCTGAGCTTATTGCTACTGAATGTAAGCCTAATAATTTTACATATACAAAATCAATTACAGAAGTATGATTTTATGAATCCTGATATTGTTCCTTGGAACATGCAGTAACAGTACTAATATTAATGCACATTTTTCAGATAATTTATTGTTATACACAGATGTCGAAGTTGTTTAGTTTTCTTTGATGTCAATAGCCTCAGAAGAAAATTTAGTTTAAAGCTATAGATGTCTCCATATAATTTTGACTTTTTATCACTGTTATGATATTCTTACCCACTAGTTTATACTTTACTTGGTAGTCATATCATTTATTTTTAATCATCTAATGTTGAACTTTAATCACTTATATTTTACTAGGGTGATGATGGACCTGATTTTATCGATACTGCATCTGGAAACGACAACGTAACATGCCCCCGATACATTGGCTGGCATGGAAGGAAATGACTGAATATAGGGTGGAGATAACCGGGATATTATATATATCAAGGCGGGAGGGGATGATCTATATGACTACAATGGAAATAATATTATTCACGATTCCGGCGGTTGCGAGTCTGACTGCTCACGTGACGAGACATACTGTGATGGAGGAAAGGATGATAAAGTACGGCTAAACGACACTAACAAAGTTGTTTCCAAGGCTGCAAGATTGAGAATAATATTAGGTTACGCTTACCTAGTTTTGGTATCTGGCGTTCACCATTTGGAAGAAAAAAGCAATGAATCAACGAGAAGAAAAAAGAGAATCAAAAGAAGACAGTAAATGACTAAAGTACATACGAATATTTTTACTATTAAGCAAAACCGCAGATAAAATTAAATTATGTAGGGCAATAGTGAAAGGCCCTTTAGCCTTAGATACGTACTGACTTATTTAGAGCTTCAGCTGTAAGCTTTCCGACTTTACCATCAGCTTGAAGTTTATTACCATGTATGTCATTATGTGTCGCTTGAAATTCTAAAACTGCAGTATGTGTTTTATTACCATATTTCCCATCTATCCCATCATGATTAGGGCCAGAATTTCCAAGCTCATGTCCAAGTTTTTTTAGAATGATTTGAAGATTTTTAACCAACATAGATCTAGGATCATTTAAAACTAATGGACCATTTCCACCCTCAGAACGATTCCTCATCTCATCTGGAGGTAAGGGAGTAATAACAGCGGTCTGTCTCGATAACTTATCATATGCTGCTTTTGCCTGAATTATACCCGCACCCAAAAAAATCTTCAAATCAGATCCACCTTTATTTTTAGCAGTAGTCATCAGAACATTCTTGACTTCATCCTGAGTAACTGATTGGGATTTCTGTTTCAGTAATGCAATAACACCTGCAGCAATTGGAGTTGCCGCGGAGGTTCCACTATCACTATTGAAAAAACCTGTGAAATGGGTGATAGAAGCAAAGTCTGGTTTATTTGGATCCAGCGCAGCTGGTCCACAACTGCTGTAACCAACATATTGTTCATTCTTGTTAACCGCCGCGACAGTAATCACTTGTTTATGTCCGTTTGCACCCCAAATGCTCCTTCCTTGACCAGTATCAGATCCGCATCTGTCATCTGCACACGGATTACCCCCACAATTTCCAGCAGCAAAAAGAACAATTATTCCTTCATTAATAGCTTCTATCACTTTCCTAGTTAGAAAATGATCAGGGTTTATAGTATAGTTTGGATCCCATTCTCTCTGGTAATAGCCCCAACTATTGGTAATGATGTGTGGTGTTCCATCTACCTTATGTCTATTTATGGCCCAATCGAAATTTCTATATGCACTTGTTAATGTGTCTCCGGTTATCCTAAGGTCATAAAGCTTTGCGTCAGGAGCAATTCCCAGAACATCAGTCGCGCACATATTCCCGTGCCAGTCCCAATCCACACCAGTAGTACCCCAATCAGACACGGATCCATCGATTACATTCGGTATAAGCTTTCCGGGCCAACTTGTATGAATCGTATCTTGGGATCTTATAGATTTACCTTCCGCAGTAGTCCCCCCATCATGAATGGCAACGACAATATTTTGTCCTTTAATTCCATCTGCATGAATTGCATGTATACCAAGATAGTTCGCTACGTCGTTAATAGTTCCCTTCGGAGTGCCGGGATCACAATCACATGGCGGTATAGGACAAGAACCCCTAGCAACTGAACTCATTTGAATGAAATGGTCATCTTTATTCTTAAAGGGCCTGATTCCAGCAGTGTCCTCCCAAACCTTGACCACATTGGGTTGAGCTTCAAGATCCTTTATCTTATTTCTATCGATCTTTCCCCTCACAATTACAACATCCATCCCCCTTGAATCTAAGCTACGGGCCAGTTCTGGAATTGGAGTTATAGGAATAGCTCCATATTCAGTATCTAATTCAAAGCCTTGTTGCATTAGGTCTCTTGTTAGTGTCAGATCACGCGAGTCCGTAGTTTTCGGTTTAGTAAATTCGACAGCTACTTGGACACGATTTTCTTCATCTATTATTAATTTCTTTTTATCAGAGTTATCTGAGTTATTCATTATATGATTCTTAGTGCAGAACTATTTTAAAAATATATATTGTTTTTGTGTATCTTATTAAGATATTTCCACTATTATTCAAGAATACTCTTAAACATCACAATATAATATTTAGAGATCAAATATTCTCACAGTGTTAATAGTGGGCACCTATTGCAATATTATAGCACATACTAAAGTTAGATAAAATTTACTGTCTTGTTCTACTTTTCAAGTGGCAGAGGCAATTTATTCAAATAATATATGGGTATTTCCGGAAGACACACAAAGCAACAGATGAAATGAAGCAAAGATATCTAACTCAAACATCTAAAATTTTCTTTGTTACACAACTCTGATTCTTTACTAATAAAGCTCAAAATTTAGAAAAAAAGTCTCCTCAAGTACTACTTGAATAAGGTAAATGATACCTTGTTTAAGAAATATCTTTTTTACTGTGTTGAAGATATACAATTCTATTCTATAATTGGGACCGGAAAAAAATATGCGGTCTTGTTACTATCTTCAGGTTTTCGATATATAAAATAAATAAATTTATTTTAGTTGACCTAAAGGCGCGTCCTTAATACCTGATACTCCTTCCAGTTGAGGTAGTTGACGAAATCTCTCTCTCATTGCATTTCTAATATTCTTCATTAATTCATATCTAGATAGTCGGTTACTTGATTTGCGTAATTCATTACATAGATTCCATGTAAATGCGCCATGATAATCATTTTCAATTTTGGCATCAGCACTTGTTTGATCAGATTGACATCCTGTCATTAATACTACGTTAGGGGGCATTCCCTCTTCTTTTAAAGTGTCTGCTAATCCGTGATTTTCAACTTGGCGAGTAGATAGTTCCCTATTGATTTCGGTTGGAGGAGGTATATATCTAGGAATTTGATCTAGACTTAAGAACCTCAGCCCAGTACCACTATGACAGGTGTCTAAGTATACCTCACACAGGCATTTCTCCGGTATGGCCGAAAGTTTTTTACCGAAGTCATCGTCATCTATTACAGTACCCAATGACCAATTTCCTTCCTCTACATTTAGATTATATGTTGTAAAAACCTCATCTTTTAGGTCTTCAGTTTCATCCTGTGTTATATCAGGTATCTGTGTACCGTGAGCAGCTAAATGTATGACAATATAATCGCATTCACCATCTTGTGATTTTTTAATTAGCGAATCTATGTTTTTATAAATATTTTCCTTGGTTGCCTCTGAATCCTGCAGTACTGTTATATCAGAATCTTTGAAATTCAAGTACTCTTTTAATACCGAAGACATATTTTTTGCATCATTAACACACCCACGTAAAGCGTAGTGGGGAAAAAATTGGTATTGGTTAATTCCTATAGTCAGGGCCTTTCTATTATTCATATTATTATTTCATCTGATCTATTTTTAGAACCAACTCGAAACCTCATTCCAAACTTTTTTGACTGTCTTTTTGACTGTGGGATTCTGATAAACTTTATAGGCTGTATGCGCACCTGCAATGATGGCGGCGGCGGCGACGCGTTCTTGATCTTCAGAAGAAACATTTGCTGACGTTAGGTCCCTAGATCCTTGCGTGGCGTCGTTCTTAACCTGTTCTAAGATAGCACGAACTTCTTGGTCTTGCTCCGGTGAAATCTCGCGTGAATCCGAACCCTTGAAACAAGCCACGAGCTTATCAATCAGGTCTGAATGTTGTTTTACGTATTCCCATCCCTCTTTCAGTAAACGTTCTTGATCTGGTGAAACATCTGTTCCTTTTGACATGTGATCTTCTCATCGTTATCCATCTATTTAAGTTTATATCCAATATCCCAAAATATTGTATCATTAATACAATCCTTTAATATTACTAAATTAGGATTTACCCTAGTCAATTATTGTCTAAGGATTCAATTATATTATTATTTTAATTGTCAAATACTTTTTGAAAAGTTAAATCTATTTTAATAAATCATTGTATGTTTCATATGTTATATTTTAATTTGAATCGAGTTGCATCACTGCCAGTAATATGTCTCGTACCTGTATAAAGAGGATAAACAAAGAAACTATCTTTCCAAGCATCATGACGTTCATTCTATATCTAAAGCGCCATTTTAAAAGTCACCAATGTGGGCACCAGCACTGGGTTGATCGTTCCTACATCCTGCGAAAAGAACGTGATTTTCATGTACTCTTTCAGTAATGCCTCCCGTAGTCCATGGATATTAGGAACGATCCTAAAAAACTGTTGACTACAGTACTAAATGTTGGGACTAAATGGTGGAACAATTATAATGTTGAATCCAAATCAACGCTTACTAAAGTTGGAAACGCAGATTTAGGAGTTTGTGGGAGAAATTATTTATCCATTTATTTTTTTATCAAGTATTTGACATACGTTATCTAAAAAAGAGTTTGGGCAAAGAACAAGACATAACTATATAAGTATCTAAAGAATTCTTCTGCATCTATCATTAATACTCAATCAAAATTAAATTTGTAATACCATAGTGAATTGTTTGGCGCCGTAAAATTATACTGAAAACATCGATCGAATCAACTATTGGCTTCCCCTAAACCCTTTTACAACAGCTATTATAGGAAAAATTAATTTTATGTTAAGATAATGAATTAGCCAAAACGGTTTTAGAACTACCTTCCCGTACGAGAACGATAATTGACATTTGTTACTTCAGCTTTAGACGCGTTGTTTCCTTAACTGCCCTTTTGGGAATCCGTGTCCTGTGAATTGGTTGCTTCTATTAATTGTACTTGTTGAATCAGTTCAACGTGTGCCCTTGTGTTTTTTTCTAGTAACTCCAGCATCTCTTTTAGATCTCCAATTTCCCTATGAGGTAATGAGTTATCAGCCTTATAGTCATAATCGGTTATAGACTCAAAAGCGCGATAGTGAGATTTGAATACCATGTCAACTACCGATAAATTTGCAACTGCCTTACTGATGGCATCCTGGGATTTATAGAAGAACATTGAAATCAGAACGCCCATACCAATCCCACCACTGAATAAACTCCAACCGTCTGATGTTCCCTTTATCCAAGCATAGGTAATTGCGTTCGCAATTAGGATCGCACCTATAATTACCAGCATTATATTTATAATTGTCTTCATCTTGAAGGCTTTCTTGGAATCATTCAAGATATCTTCAAAGTGTTTATCCATCTTTTTCCAATAACCTTCCGTGTCTTTTGACGGTCGCGGGGCAATCGATCGCCTGTCATCATTCAGTAATTCTTCGTTCAATGTACGGTTCTTTACTGGAGTATCAAAGCCTTTTTTCGTTCCTGTGGTAGTTTTATCCTTCTCTACTGATGGAATGCCCATCCTACTATTGGGCACATTAGGGTCTTCATTACTTGACATATATTTGCATCAATGAAACTTCGTATTATAAAAATACGAGGGTCTCGAACAGGTTCTGTTAACTTACGACAAGAACCATAGCTAGGCGTATCCTAGCATTTAATTGTAGTATGAAACGCAATAGGACCTACCCATCCACCATCCGCTATGGATTGTACCTATATTTTAGTTCTAGAAGCTTGAGGTTGGAAGCGAGATGTTTGTCTACTGTAATTACAAGGACTCATTAAGCTATCTGGAAATGGGTTCAGAAATATTCAGATTGTGCAGACAGGGTGTTCAAGATGGACAAGCGTTTAGTCAAGGAGATATTTGTTGATGAAATGCTTCTTCAGATAGATGGTCATGGCTATCGGTTGTGGATAGCCTATGAGCCCAACCTAGACGTATGTCTGATGATGCATCTTTCTCGCGAGAAAACGATATTTGTCTGTTACCAGTTCTTTAAACAACTTCATAATAGGTACGGTAGGAAATCCATATTTACAGACGGTGCCTTGTGATAGAATGATACTTGCAAATGGTTGAGACGGTCTCATCATGTATATGATACTGAACTTAAGAATCTGATGGAGAGGTTCATCCAGCACATTAAGGATAGAACAGAATACTTTGATGACCGATTTCCTTGCAGGAAATCAGGTTGTGACAGACAACATGTTTGGAACTGGCTGAAGTTATTTGTAATATGCTTGCCTATGGAAATGGACAGGACACGGTTTACTTCCTTTTTGATAGCAGATGGTGGTTAAGTTAACAGAGCCGCTATTTTGCTGAGTGGGTTTATTAAGTCAAATCTGTCTTGAATTCCACCGAACCCAATACTAGTTTTAGTAACGTTAATATAAAACAATACCGACATTTATATTCATTTGTTTGTATTTTAATAATTTATGAAGTAGAATCCTTCTTTACCAGGATAAGTGATTTTTTTGTCTCATATTGTTCGCGTTATTTGATTAAAACTCTCGAGGTAACTTTACTTTCCTAACTCTATAATGACTTTAAATGGATGCGGCATTAATCAAATCACCGAGATTGTATCTGAATCATCGTTTAAGAAATACATCAATTCATTACTTGGGTTTATGCAATAACCAATATCCAAATATCTAGTGATGATGTTATATTTCTTCTATATCATATCGAGTAAGCCTTAATTACTTTTCGAGTATAAAAAGCCTATATGCGCACCACAGATGAAAAAGATCAGTCAGAGCGTGAATCTCCTTCTCCTGATCTATTAGAACGATTTAAAAAAGAGGTGGGTGATGACAAGAATCAAACATGCAATCAACTTGATGCTAAATTGATGCAAAAAATTATTGATTTTAACACCGAACTTAAGAAAAATAATCTTTACATAAAAGTAACTAGGTGCCATCGTTGTCAGGATATACAAAAGGAATGGCACTATGCTAGGATGATCACATGGAGTAATAGTCAGATACAGACAAATGTAAGGGCTGCTGCAAACACACAGGAAAAAGCTTCAGAGATTCAGAGAAATGCACTGGATCTCTTCAAGGAATTGAAAAAAATAACTGATGATCGTGAAGGTATAAGAGAGGCGCAACAAGTAGTAATTGATAATGACTTAAAACAAAATCCTGTAGCCGCAGTAGAAGATGATTGTCCATGTGGATGTAGGTGGCCTCATAGTGCACATACGTTTGATCCTTCTCTAGCAATAGATATGAACATATTTCGTGATCTGTTGGGACCCGACAAAGCATATTCTGACGCGAGAAGAGTAGCCGTTAATTCAGACAGTCGACCCAAACAATTTCCTGAATATCAGACCATAAAGAATATTGCACAAAAATTAGGCTTAGCTTGGGGAATTGACTGGAGCGTTGGCTCTTCACCTTATTTACCTGTTGACGCAATACATTTTGAAATATCTGGTTCCACTAAAGCTGCTCTGCCACCATATCCACAAAATCCTGGACCACTTGATGCGTGGAGTCTAAGAAATGTTGGACAAGGTGGAAGTGGCCCACTAACCAAGGGCGATAGCAGAAAAGATCTCGTTAAACATATGCAACAAATGTTAGTTGATAGAGGCTTTTCCGTAGGTCCAAAAGGCACAGATGGTTTTTTTGGTGATGATACCAAAAATGCCGTAGTAGCATTTCAGAAACACCCACAGTATGGAAAGGACTTGACAACTAAACCTCTGTCTCATGATGGAATAATGGGAGCATTAACAGCAGATGCATTAAATTCATCGATGAAAGCGAAATGGTATTCTAGATACGTGACACCGCAAAAACTCAATGACAATTACGATGCTCTAAGTAGAGGAACTACCGGTATTTTAAATTGAATACTCGTGGTCTGTAAATCGTAAACAGGATAAATCTCCTTTTGAGTTAGGATTGATGACCGTTTGTAAATGATTACTCTTTTTATGATACTGTATGTATGGACAAAATCCAGAAATAATTTTTGTTGCAAGGTCCAATAAGCTAACTTGATTTATTTTGCGTGGGAGCTGTGCAAAAACTTGTATTCAGACTTTAAATGAACAAGATACAAAGACTCATTCTTTTACAATTCTATTTGCAATAACATCTTTTTACGAACTACAACCTAAAACAAATGTTTTAGGTAAATGAAATGAGTAAAGAGCTGGTCTATTTCTGATGTTTATATTTTTTAAATATCTTTTTCCCTGTAGAATCCTATTTAAACCCTAAACTAGATTAGACTAGTTTCTGTAATAAAAGATCATACAACCTATGACTACTGAAGTTTTTCTATGCTAAAACATGTGGATACCCTCATGGTTTCAATCGAATAGGATCTCTACGTTAGCAATGTTGAGTAATAAAAATGGACCAAATTTGTTTCACATACCACCGAACCCGCATAGTATACGGGTCTATAATTGTCTAACCACTTTAAGCACCTTTTTTAATGTATATTTTATTTTAAGAGTAATGGAAGATTAAAGGAAAAGGTTGAACCTTTTCCATCCTTATTGTTTTTAGTCCATATTTTTCCACCATGAGCTTCAATAATATTCTTTGAAATATACAATCCCAAGCCTGTTCCTCCTTTTGATTTGGTGATGAATTTTGAAAATAAGTGATTGGCAATAGATGAGTCTATGCCACTACCAGTATCCTTAATACTAATTACTACTTTTTGTTCATCAGATTTTTTTTCAATAAGGATCTTTATGATACCTTCTTCAGTAAATCTAATAGCATTATTTAATAAATTGGAAATTACTTGAGTTATGCGGGTTTTGTCAGCAGGTATGTATAGCGGCCTTATTTTGTTTTTGCATTCTAGTTGTTTTTCTTCAATTTCTTTTTTCTTATCCTGCTCCTCACCATTATTACTTTTATCAAAATAAAAAAATTCGTGTTTTAATTTTATATGTTTAATTTTAATTTGATCTTTATAATCTTCAACTATGTCGGATATTAAATCATTTAAGTTAAACGATTCTTTATCTAAAGTTAACTTATTAGTTTCTATTTTTGTAATCTAAAATATCATTTGTTAATTGAATTAACTTCTTTGTATTTCTATCGATGATTTTTAATATGTTTTGAAATTCATTTTCGTCTGGCTTCTTCTGTGCTAAAATCTCTGTTAATGCGAGTATTGGCTGTATTGGATTTTTTAGCGCGTGGGCTGCAATATGTACAAAATCTTTCTCAAGTTCTTCTGCTCTTTTAATTTCTTTACTAGTTCTGATCGCTTCCAAAAGCTCTCAAATATGGATACATAAGATAATACAGTAGCCCTGCTGTTAGAGTATGTTGCAAAGACTACAGAATCAACAAATTTGTTGATTGGAAAGATATTGAGCACTAAAAGGTACATGACGGGGGGAAGCACAAATCCAAATGAATATCCACTTCGAACAAAGCCTGAAAGCAATCCTCGCGACTTCTTTGGTACCATTTCCACAGTATTGAATTAGTCTAATGAATCAATCACTATCAGATCTTCTATCCTAAGACTTGCAGTTGGAAATGATTCAAAAAATACTCAAAGCTTAAAAAATATCTGATAAATAGTGAATTTCACACATTGTTAAAAATTGATTAATTAAAATATATGAAAGCAATCTTAGATTGGATAATGTATTTCAAAAATTTTTTGATGTAATATTAAACACTTAAACATATTTTTTGATTGACGTCTTTATGTAATAGCAGAGGTTTGAATAATTGTAATCTGATACTAATTGAAAACTTGGTATAGGTATTCTCTTTTTTAGACTGGTTTTAGTCATCGTGTATTAACAAGAAGAAGGTCAATAATTTTGTCTATTTTCTCTATATCTGCACCATAAATTTTTCTAATATATTCAAGGCCAGATAGGTGTTCTTCTTCTGAAAAGGCTTGCACTCCATCCTCTGCTATTACTATTTTCAATCCCCTTGTAAAAGCATCGTATGATGTATGTTTTCCGCAAATATGTGTATGTACTCCAGTAATAATTATTGTGTCGACGCCTTTTCCATCATACGCCCTGGTTAAAGCACTGTCTAACTTAGTTCTATCAAACGCGCTATAGGTTCTTTTCGTAATAACGCTATCACCCTTTAGAGGTTTCAACTCATCAATAATTTGCTGTCCAATGGTACCTTTCATTGCATGCGGTCCCCATAGGTCTAATTCATATCTATCAGTGGGAAGATGTTCATCTACACAATAAAAGATAGGAATTTGAGCACCCCTAGCGAAATCCAATAAAGTGCGGATATTTGGAATAATCTCTAACGCCCGCTCGCATTTTAAACTACCTTTAATAAAATCATTTAACATGTCCAATACTAAAATTGCATATCTTGCCAGGTTTTTCTCACACTAAGCTAATACTTTAGTACTTGATATTTTCCTTTCTAATATTATACCGTATGGTATTTTGATGCTTTTAGTTAGACCTGATTCCAAAAGATCTTAATGATAACTTACAATTTGATTATTGCATCAATGAATTATATAAATCGGAGATAGTAACATTCTATGGATTTATCTATCTGAAAAATTAACGATAGAGGGAAGTATGATCTTTACTTTAACATCTAAAAGATTTTACATTAACCTTTTCAGAAAGCGGCCCAAACCTTCCCTTATCGGACCAGCAGGTACAAAATATAAATTAAAAAATTATAAATGATTAAAGAACCATATGGGAGATATGGAACATAGTCATAATTAGAACAATATGCAATCGTTGATGATTCTTACATTAACTTTATACTCCTAATTCATCTGTCAGCTTTAACAATTTTTTACTGTAACTTACAGGAAAACTCTGAACTTGATCCACATTCGTTAGAAACGGAATCATTTGAACTTGTTGGGTATGATATAGTTGTGTTGCATCTAGTGAAGGTAACGACTTTACAATAGAGCCATTTTCAATAATCTTTTCCAAAAGCGGTAGAGAGCCTTCAATGAGCTCGTCGGCAAGTGAAATTATGTCCTGAATCAATATCCTTTTATCATCAAGTATTCGGTGAATTTGTTTGGGACCTGGGTATGTATGTTTACCAGGACTTGTTTTTACTTTATATATAATTGATTTTTGTGTACTTGCTTTTCCGTCAGTATTCTCAATATTATTGAAAAGTTTAGTTTCTTTATTACTTCGATCTGATTTGTCCTCTCTTTGTATTATTGTAGCTACCATTTTATATACGCCATTTAGTACCGGATCGTCTCGTGATGTACTAAGCTCCGTACCAACAGCGAAACTATCTATTGGAGCCTTATTTTTGAGTAATTCTTTTATAATATTTTCATCCAAGTCACCGCTTACCATTATTTTTGTACTAAAATAATCACGATCACGGTTGCCAGCTTCGTCAAACATTTCCCTTATCTTTTTACTTAAATACAACAAGTCTCCGCTATCCAGCCTGACTCCTTTTGGTAATATTCCTTCTTTGATCATCATTTTTATAGCGTTTAATGTATCGTAAGTGTCCACTAGAAGGTAACCATCAGGAAATAATTTTTGGAACTCTTTAAACGCAATTATTTCACTATCAAAACTCATTATAAATGAATGTGCCATAGTTCCATAAACAGGGATACCGAATTGCATGCCGGCCAAAGTATTTGATGTACCTGCACATCCTCCTACATAAGCAGCCCTGGCCGCTAAAAAAGCAGCTTCTGGTCCATGTGCCCTTCTTGAACCAAATTCAATTATCGGTTTGTTATTAGCAATATTACAAATTCTAGAAGCTTTTGTAGCGATGAGAGTTTGAAAATTGATTGTTGATAAAAGGTAAGTTTCCAATAACTGAGCTTCAATGATTGGAGCTTCGATTCTAAGTATTGGTTCAGTAGGAAATAAAACAGTCCCTTCTGGCACTGCCCATAGGTCTCCAGTAAACCTCATTTTCAGCAGATAATCAAAGAAATCTTGTCTTATTCCTCTAAATACATCTAGTGACCTTAAATATTCTATTTCATGTTTGTTAAACCTGAAATTCAAAATATATTCTACTGATTGTTGTAACCCTGCAGTTACTAAATATGACCTATTTTTAGGTAATCTCCTCACAAATAATTCAAAGATACCCTTTGTTTCCCAATCTTTGTGATATTGACTGAAATAATACCCAGCAGCCATAGTTATTTCATAAAAGTCCGTCAAAAGCGCTGTATTTCCCTCGAAATTATTACCATCAGTATATTTCAATTTAGTATATTTTAACAGAGTAGATAATAAGCCCATACGTCAAATTACCGCATTTTGAGATTCGAAGATGGTAAATTCAAGAGAAAATGATAAGTCATACTGTTTGTTTATACTATTCAAATAATGCTGAACATATTCAAAAGGCCTCATTTTCAAAATAAAAAAACAATATACATTATGTTAATAGTTTTCTATATGGCTTTAGTTGCAGATACCTCTATACACGTTCTTTCTGATATAATATTCAGTTTTTCCATTTCTATATATGGAATAGCACTCTTTATTGCTATTGGAATAGCTTTTATCATATGTCCATTCTTTATACTTAACCACAAGTACCTTCCAAAGGATCTCGGTCCCATGAAACTCGGAAGATTTTCAATTCATAATTTAGTTCAGTTCGAACAAATTATTTTGGCAGCAGTAATGTTTGTAATCATCTTTCAGATCCTGCTCACACTAAGTTATCACAAATATGAGCTTATGATCTCGATCGCAATTAGTTACGGAACTGCTACTGTTCTTATGGGTATTCTGGCTAGCAAATTGCTTAAATGGTTTACGGTTAGTAGAAGTATAGTCACTCTTCTATTTGGAATAGCAGTTTCATTGATAGGAATTAACGCTGCAGTTTCATTGATATACTTTGAATACGTTATAGTGTACGAAAGAGAAATCAGCATTATAACCCCTGACATCGTAGTCCTTTTTGAGACTCATTTTCCAGATGGTTCACCCATGTATTTTATTTCACTTATACAACTATATTCGATGGCAGGATATTTCATAATGACTTGGGCGGCTACGGTCCTTTTGCTAATACATCATTCAAAGAGAATTGGAAGAACAAGGTTTTGGATATTAGTAATCTTGCCTATATTTTTGTTTACGTACTTTTATGCAATATTATTCGATTCAGCTATTCCAAATAACCCCGTAACTCAAGCAACCCCACTTGGAGATTTATCATTTTGGTTATCGTATGATTATTCGGCTGCAGTTATTGGCATCTTTATTGGGATAGGATTTTATTCAGTGGCGCGCTCGATAAAGGATAACAAAATTGCCAGGTCCTCCCTAATTATTGCTGGATATGGTTTTATTTTTTATTTTATTGCGGCATTTGCAACAGTGATTCAGACAGGTTATCCCCCGTTTGGGTTGGCGAATGTCTCATTTGTTGGTATGGCGGCATTTATGATCTTTACAGGGCTTTATAATTCTGCGGTGTCTATTTCTAGAGACGTTCATCTAAGAAATATGATAAGAAAATCAGTCCTACATGAAGCCAGATTCTTATCTAGTATTAGCATGGCACAAAATCGTGAAGAAATGGAGACAAATATCTTTAACATCACTAAGAAGAAATCAGATGAAATGTCTAAATTAGATAATATTTACCCATCTATTTCAGAAAATGAAATCAAGGACTATATGAATGAAATTATGGAGGAAATCCTTATATCAAAGCAAAAATCAGAGAAATAGATTAATCTCTTTATTTAATGCATTGTATTGGTTCAAAAACCTTGCAGGTTGGTTCAAATCCTTAAGGTCTCAAATGGTTCGCTCGGGTCATTTAACGAAATCTTATAGCTTGAAGAATAGGTCTTATTCTATATGCATTATAGTAATAAGACATCTAAGGAATACGTCTATGTGGGTTTGTATTTGTACTTTTTAAGCCTATATCTTAGGAGAACATTTGAAAGACTTGTCTGTTTTTTCAAGAGAAATCAAGTCACAATCTGGAATAGGATTCAAAAATATCATCCCGAGATGAGGTCATCTAAGAAAATAAGTACTTTGGAATACATAGCTGATTGGAATTGTATTAAGTAGGGTCAATGTGGCTGTGGTTTGCATTTGAACGAGAAAAGAGAGATCCTTGCACTATATATAATAATCAACATTAATTCGCGGATCGGATCTGTTAACTTAAAGAAAATCCTATAGCTTGAAGATGATCTATCTCTCTTTGTTATACATGTTAAAAGAAAAAGAACACTTTTAAAGTACATTGGCTATGGTTTTTACTTGTACTTTCTATGTTTATTTTTAGGAACACATCGAATGCGCCAGCTTGATTTGTCAAGAAAAGTCATCAAGATCTCGAAAACATATAGGATCTACAGAGGGGAGTACGTGGATATCCGCAGATTTATCACTTCCTAAAGCTAATGCATCATTTGCATTCTCCATATGAATAGAGTTTTATTGAAAGGAAAATGCGATACATCAAAGACAAAACCGAAAGTTTTGATGACTACTTTCCTTTTCGAAAGTAAAATTGAAGTAAATCATATGATAAATTGGATGAATCTATTTGTTAACTATCATATTAAGAAGTTGATTTGGCCATAACGTAACAGAACTTCCCAAAGAGAATTAGATATCTAAATATGCAGAGATCGATATTTCAATTTGTAGATCTTTTTCCATTGGTTACTTCGCCCTTAGTAGTTTGGATCCAAATCATTAGGTAGCAGAGAATGCTACTATGCATGAAGTGAAAATCAGTTTCACTTTTTATTATGTTCATTTTTTGTTTAATAAGAAATGGTATACAACAGAATACTAATTCTAAAAAGTGGTTCTAAATGCTAATAAATGGACAATATTGCCATATATTGTATACATCATCCATTAAATATTAATATCATAAAGTCTTATATATTTGTATGGATTTATCAGATACCATGAGAACATTTTACTCTTATACCCTCCTAATACTCATATTAGGTATAATCGGTCTCTATGGAACAAATAGTTTCCCATTAAGTGGAGCGCAAATGTCGATGTCAAATAATATGACAAACTGTGTTAGTGATTCAATCAATCAGAGCAATTATTTGACAAACCATTGTACAAATACTCTTATCAAAACAAATGATACTATCACAGATTTAGATTGTACCACTAGCACTGGATGGTATTTGAATTGTGCATGGTTACAACATGATAGTTTGTCCAATAGCTCTTCTTCACAGTTGGGGGTTGCTGCTAGCTTGGATGGAGGCCAATCCTTTGGTAAGGCACTAGAAGATATTACTAATTCGACTTCGCTTATCCGCAGTTTAGAAATCGACTCAAGTCATGAAAATACATACCTAAAATATGAAAAGGAAGTAAGCCCGAATGTATTTGGGGTATTTCTCCAAGAAAGTTCTGACGGTGGTCAAACATATGATCCAGCTATTCAAATAAGCAATAGTAATACCACTATCAACTCATCAAGTTTGTTGGTAGATGAATTAACAGGCAAATATATCGTATATTATGTTATCCCAGGTGATGATGCGGTCAAGATTTATTGTGGCAAATGTTAATCCAAATACTCTTTTTTTGAAATATAATGATGAACATATTAGTTGTACTGTTATTTCTATTGATAACTATGTTTGGAATCTTTTTAGAATTTAATTATTCAAATGCTTCCACTGATAATCAAAAAGATAATCGTTTCATTTACACCGTTTCCTCCAATTTATCTGACTCTAATCTGCAACCTTATTCAATTATTTTGGGTCCAATTAATTCAACTATGAATAATATTTCGTCATTTACAGGAGAAAGCCCTGATAAAGAGAAGTTTAATGAGTTGGAAGAGAACATTACAGAAGAATCCATTCAAACGTCAACCAATTCAAATATTCCTGTAGAATTGTATTCCACAACACCGTTGACCAAGATTGGTCCCAATAATAGCAATTTATCTGCGCTACAAAATAATTCAAATCTAGCGGAAGTAACATCAACAGTAGAACTGGGATTAAACAATAATCTCTCTATTGTCAATAAAATAGGTCTAAACAATATAATACCCCCTGATCAGCTTTATTATCGAAATGAGCCATCATTGGCTAAAAGTAGTAACACTACTCTATTAGTTGGAACATGTTATATGGTTAGGGCAACCAACGATATTCAAAACTGGCAATATATAGATCTAAGACAAAAATGTAATTCCATAGGAGGAGATATGGACCTTCTTTATGACAGTCGTAACGGGAATTTTATATGGAGTATGATGAATCTACCGACTGAAACTGAGAACGGACGTTATGCAAATAATATTTCAATCGGCATTTCTAGAGATTCCAATAACTGGTTAATGTATGATCTTTCTGCTGAAATGTTGAATTCAAATTGGACAGAAAATTTGTTTGATTATCCTCAAATATCATTTAGTGACAAATTCCTGTATATTAGTGTAAATAGATTCAGTAACTTTACCGCAGAAGGAGCTACCTTTGATGGTCCTTTAATTATACGTATTGACAGAGACTTATTAAGCTCTGCCTCTTCGTCGATTCCAATGCACTATTTATCCTCAGATTCTCAAAATAGAGTATTTACTTTTGTGAATGGAGCCAAAAATGCTATGTATTGGGGTACCCACTATACTGATCCACTGAGCGATAAGATAAGGATCTATGAATGGAATGATAACTCGAATATTATTAGTTGGGTGGATAGACTTGTACAGGATTGGAATAATTCAGACGAATTCCAATGTTCTGTGGATATACGTCATGATTGGTGTAAATCCTCTGACAGTCGTATCACTACAGGTTGGATAAATAATGCTACTATTGGTTTTCTTTGGAACGTTCCTCAGGGAAATGGGTTTAAGACATCTCACATTGAAGGTGCAGTTTTTGATATTAGTAATTTGAATTATCTCGGACCCGTGTATATTACAAATCCAAATCTACATATATTATATGGTAACGTTTATCCCAAAAATAATACGATCGGAATAGTAGGTGCTTACAGTTACGTTGAAAACAACGAAACATCATATCCTAATAATCTCGTTGGAATCGGATATATGTCCAATAATGGCAGTGTTACCTGGAGTTTGAAGTCAGCTGTGAATGGTACAAACTTTCCATATGTTAACGAATGGGGTGATTTTTACCGAGTGATACCTCAATCAGAAAGCAGTGATGTTTGGTCTGGGACAGGTTTTGTGCTAGAAGGCGGAGTGGACACTCATCACATAATACCATATTATATAGAGTTTGGAGTGGTTCCTTGACTAGTTTGAATTGATATAGGCTTTAATAAACCACAATTACTCCTTTTCTGTGGATACGACGGAAGTACGGGTGGAAATCTAAAGAAAATATTTTCGAGCATCGATAGCGGAACATTATCTTTTTAATGTGTCAAAGATGAAGTTCAATAAGGGGACTCCGAAGGCCTAAAGACAGAAGTATATTTCGAAAAAACATAGGAAGGCATATTATTAAACAAACAAAGTGATGATTAAATTATTAACATAGACAATTATTGTAGTTGAATCATACATCATAGTTATCGTCATAACAAAAATAAGGAATTTTTTATCTTGTTACCAAACCCACTAAAGGAATGTCTGTAAATTCATTGAATAAATTGCTTTGTTTATCAAAGTTGATCACCAAAATCCGACCATCCAAAATAGATATAGATACTTTGGCATCTTCAAACGTGTTAGTTGTGGTTGAGCCACTGACACCAGAAGCGAGATTCTTCTCGATTGTATTTATAGTACCCTTGTATGTTATATCAGAGTCTTGTTGATTTACAGTAGTAACTCTAAAATTTGAAAGATTGTACTCTGTTTCATCAGACTGCTTAGAAGCTGATGATGATTCTGTTTGGCTAGGAGATAAATTGACAGGTTGTTTTGTGAATGTGGTTTTAAAGTCAATTTGGTTTTCACTATTAGTTTTTAGTGACCAGTTTCCAAAAATGCTGCTAATTATATTTCCAGTTTGTAGGTCATACTCGGTGCTTACTATTGCACCTGACAGGTTCTTATTGATAAAGGGATTCATGGATGAGGAAGAGATAATTGATTTGTTATTACAGTCGTTTTTAGTAGTACTACTAGTCTGACCATTATTATTCGTTTGAGTTTGGATTGAAATACTATTGCTGCAATTAATATTATTGGTATTATTAGCGATTGTTTGTATCTCTTTGGTAATTGACGATTGTAAGTTTTTTTGAAACTGTTGGATCGATTGGTCTAAGGTAGAGGTTGCGTCTGCAGTACTAATGCTATGCAAAAAGCCGAAGAAAAAAACTGATGAAATAAATAATAAAATTGGGACCAGAATTCGTATATTTTTTTGATCAGGTATTAATGACCTACCGGTAAAAAGTCTTAAAGAATTTGTAAAAAACGATATTTTATCTTTTGTCATTTACTATACAATAATAGTAGTATAATGTTTTATATAGGCTTGACGGGAACAATGTTAATTGATAATATAACTACATTGGATTATTACAATAAATACTGTACTGCCTAATATGACAAGAGATTAAATAGAAAACGAGTATATTTTAGATATGGCTAACTTCAGATTAAGTACAAGGAAATAAAAAAAACAAATTACAATTATAGTGATTGAATTTTATTATTTTTAAGATAAACTTGCCGTGATGCTATTAGACGGTTATACTGAGACAGCAACTTTGATACCAATAGTTTTTAGAATGGCTATGGACATCATCACAATAAGGAGATTATTCATAAAAGGTCAATAAATATTAGATTTACAGAAAAATGCCATATATCCTTGTTCACATCTTAATTATATCCTACTTGGTCATCAAAAAATTTTGAGCAAGAAAAATTTGTTAAATATACCACCACCTAGTATTTTTAGGGTACCACTAACCTGAGATCCCGTTTTATACGTTTTTTCATTTAATTGTATTCTAAATACATTTATATTTAATATTTAACTTATTCCTAATTATTTTTTTTATTCAAAGATGACTGCATAATTTTAGAGACTAATTTTCTAAATTGAACTTTTTTAATCCTCGTAGCAAACCAAAATTAAAAAACAAATGACGTGGGACAACAAACAAGATAATAATGTACAGTTATTAACAACAGAATTTAGATTAGAGATTTAATAATGCAATCATACTCTCTGTTATCCCATTATTCATCCCGATTTAGTACTAACATCTTATTGACTCCATTGCGAAAATCATACTTTACTTTTTCGATTCTAAATGAAATTTTTTTATTCATATGTTTATTTAAGCTCTCCATCAATGTTTCAAAATATTCAGGAATTTTCGCGTCTGGTTTTTGAATAGGAAAAATTCTTACTTCCTTTGAAGTAACTCGCAGCATTTCTAAAATTGAATCATGATGAAAAGTATAATCAAACATATTGTGATAGTAAAAAAGGAAATTAGAGCTTAGTACTGAATCAAAACTTTTATCATTAAAAGGTAGATTTGGTAGTATCGCTTTTACATATCTTTCATATTTTTTAGGCGGATTATTTACCATCCCCTTTGTTGAATAATCTGAAATGAATTTCTTCAGTGATGAGGCTCTTGCCTTTCGAAGCTCTTCAATATTTGAATAAATTTTCCAGTCGTAAAAGTCGGGAACTTTAGATAGACTATCAATCATATATTCAAGATCGTCTTTTCCTCTTTTTTCTATGATTGATGGATCATTATCATACATTAAATCGCATCCAATAACCTTTTTAACATTATATTCACCTGAAGCTTCTGCAACAAACGATGATGCACCAGAGGGACAATCAAGTATTTTAAGATCTTTAAAATTGGTCAAATCAAGATTAAACATCCACATGTATTCTGATAAAGATCTTCCTATGAATACTACTCTATCTAGATTAAGTACACTGCGCTCATCGGCAATGCTCTTGTTATTTAAGGATCGATCTGACATTCTCAGAGAGTGTAGTGTTATTATCAGAATAAATTAATTATGATTTCATATTGGTGTAAATGAATTCATGCTATTTTCAGAACCATTCGACAATCAAAAGGTTTTAGTACAACAGAAAAAGCTGCAACCTGATCGCTATTCAAACCCCCATTACACATTTCTTGATTAACAAAATATTTTGAACAAAAAGAGATGTTTAAAAAATATCAGCCCAGCACTTTAGCTACTGAACACGGTATTAATTCTCGATTTTTTCCATGCTTAAATTGATCAATTGTTTATCTTTTTCTTCCAAACTGCTGATCCAATGTGTCACTTTGATACCCTTGTTATCTTTCTCATACTTGAAAGAATGACAGCAAGAAAAATTAATTTCATTCTTCTATTATCAAATGCTTCATCCAAATACTTCATTCATTGTAACTGTTTTGAAACCACTATCGTAAAGATATCTCATTTCAGACCTAAATAAATCAATACTCGTGCTATACTCGCCTCTATCATCATCAATATTATGATAAATTATTATGGGTATGTTATCAACACTGTGACTTTTTTCACTATATTGATCTACATATGCTTTGAACGCATCTAGCATTTGTAAATCAGAATAATTATTCTCTTTTCTTTCGGCGTCATGGCTCCAACCCACGATAGTATATTTTTCATAGCCCTTAAGACTTCTAACACGGTCGCTACCTGTTTGACTATCGCCACCTGCAGTCCTAGCAAAATCATAAGTATTTGATACCAAGTCCAAAGATTCCTGGTCATCATCACCTGAATTGAAAGGATACGAAAAACTGTTAATATTAAGGCCTCGATCTTCAAGGCATTTCTTTGACTCAACGATTTCATTATATTTAGAATCCCGTGTAATTTGGTCTAAATTTACATGATTCATACTGTGAGACCCTATCTCGTTTCCTTCTTCTTGTAAAGTTTGTATTTGCTTCCAAGTCAATCTATTTTTTCCATCTATGTAATCACATACAACGTAAAACGTAGACTTGAACTGATATTCATCAAGTATAGCTTTTGCATTTTCATATTGGCTTTTCCAACTATCATCGAAATTGATTACTGCAATTTTTCCATCACTAATTGGTATGTTAGATTTTTTTTCTATGTTTTCACTTTTGAATTCATCATTTTTTTCCTGATACTTATTTTTGTAGAAATCTAATTGTGAATTTGATTCATTTTTAGCATTATTTGATTCAGGTTCTCTCAACTTGCTCATAACATTATCAATCTTCAAATCTTTATCATAATTGTAATCAATATGATCATTGTTTTTAAGATGCTCTTTCTCACTTTGAAGAAAAATATCAGAGTTGACTCTGCCTGGAAAATTTGCATCATCCATTTTTGGACTAGTACTATTATCATCATTGAGTGAATTAGGGGCTAAACTATCACCCTCGGCAGAGGAAAGAAAATCAAATGGAACGGAATAATCCATCTCCTCAGGAATGGAAAAGCTAAAAGCATTATTATTTATAATTGTACAAATAGCAAAAGACATAACAATTATTTGAACCAGAATTAAAATTATTCCCAATATTGATCATCATAGTCAGTAGACAATTCTATTTATGACTGCAGAAATAATTTATAGATGCTATTAGTTAGTTAAATAATTTCTAAATTTCAATGTAACTTTGTTACCAAGCTTTTATCTAATACTTTGTTGACTATTCCAATAAATTACCAGAGTAGAAAATGCCCTATTAATCACGAGTTGTATAAATTTTAAACTAATATTTAGCCATTAAAGATAAAAGAAAGACAATCTATAATTTATTTTCTGGATAGGAAAATAAGCATAATTGAACTGGACATACATGCCCACCTTTTTACAATCTGAAATATTAGGCTAGAAAATCTTTTACAATAAAAGTATTATGATAATACTATTTTAAATCTATCAAAAATAAGTTAAATTCATTTTATATTTATAAAGTCAATAATAGAGAAATTATCAATGGATGAAATAGATTCAAAAATATTAAGAAGACTGTTAACAGATGCTAGGAGTTCGTATAGAAAAATAGCATTTGAATTGGGAATTTCTCCACCTACCGTACTTAATCGAATATCAAGACTCGAAAGAGATGAGGTAATAAAGTCATATTCGGCAATGGTAGATTATGCAAAAATTGGGTTTGATTTGACAGCAGTAATTGAAGTTACTGCCATTAAGAATAAAATAATTGAGGTACAAAGACATATTTCAAAATTTTCTAATGTTTGTGCAGTTTATGATATTACAGGCTTGACTGATTTAATAATCATTGCAAAGTTTAAGAATCGTTCGGAGTTAAGTAATTTTGTCAAGCATGATTTATCACTTCCATATATCGATAGAACTAATACCCACATTGTCTTAATTACTGCGAAAGAAGATTTCAGGTTATTGTGATCTTAAATCAGGCACTATTTTGATAAAGTCACGCATATCGTATTTTTGATTATCATCCATTGATTTATTCGTTAGGGATATTATGGGGTTTTCTATTGAAAAATCATTTAATTGTTCAATACACAGTTCTTTTTCAAATACCAGCAGTGTTTCTCTTATTATTGAGTAATCTTCTGTTGACAATCTATCAATTTGTGCACCTTCGGCTGCAGTAGTTCCGTTTGGAGAATAAATTACGCCTCCAACCATCCCTGGACCAAATAATTCACCTGGCAATCCCAAATTAAGCAATATACCACCTGACATATACAACCCCGAATTATATCCTGCGCCAAAAGTTACCAGTCTTCCACCCCTTGCCTGTCCCATCGCCCTTTCCATACATCCTTTTTTGATCAAGACGTCCACACCGGTACTAAATTCAGTTGCTTGATTATTTTGACATGCCAATTCCGTGGCAAAACCCTCTACAATTATTTTGCCTTTATAACCTTTATCTGCCAACCCATTCTCGCTGTTCCCTTTTACTGTCCATGTGCCATCAAAATTGCAAAATGCTCCAAAAAAATTACCTACGTTACCATCTACCACTAGATCGAGTTTTATTGTCTTGTCAAAACTGAGTATTCCTATTCTGTATAGGGACCGTGGGTTTTTTATTATGAGCTTAGTTTCGCCCTCGATCACCTTTTTACTTATGATTAAATTTATTGCTCGTTCCATTATCAGTGGGGAGCTTACAATATCTCCAAATTTTTCAATCGATGCACGTTTTATACCATCTGGGAGGTTTATCCCATAATGTTGCTCAAATATAGTGTTAACCCTTTCAAATTGCGTATCCGGATTAGATATTTTTGAACCTATTTCTTTTACTATTAACCCAAGTTCATCTATATCTAACATGTAACACATTAATCTTTGGTCGTTGATTCATGCCTTATTAATTTATTTATTCTATGGCAAAAATCAGCGACTTGCCTGGTGACGCTGCTTTCACATCTTTATTCGCCCCGATGATATCCAATGCAGATAGATCCGTCGCCATTGCCCAAAATGCAGGAATCCCATCTGACCCAGGATTATACCCCACAATACCCTTTCTTGTTCCAAATCTATCCCTTACTAATGACAATGTACGATTAGTAGAAGCAATATATGTAAAAGGTCCATCAGCTTTTTGGATAAATTCATCATGTGCCCTTTTTAGGTCGCCATGCTGTAATAGCTGATCAACAAGAAATATTGCTATTACCTCTGAATCACAGCTAGAATAGAAGGGGTACCCTTTAATTTCTAGCATATTTCTTAATTTGGAATAATTTGCTATTTCTCCGTTATGTACTACTGCAATATCTGGCATAACAGTAGTACTAAATGGATGAGCATTGCTTGGATCGACGTTACTGCTTGTCGCTATTCTCAAATGTCCAATCCCGTGAGTCCCTTTCATTGATCTTATATTGTATTTTTTATCAAGGTCTCTCACTAGACCCACATTCTTTATCAACTTCATTTCTTTAGTGTAACCCATAATTGAAACGTTTTCGTCTTTCCTTAACCTGGAAACTAGTTGGTCGGATTCTTTTGAATATTTAAATCCTGTAGTAGTCCTTTCTTCCCTTAGTTCGTAATCATTTTCACACTTCATAAGATAGGCAAGATTAGAAAACGAATTGCTTTGACAATTCTCGTCATTATTATAAATGGCTATTCCGGCACTATCTTGTGCTCTTACTTGCTGGCTTTCCATCATCTTGTAAAGCAATGCGCCTACTAAGAAATTTGAATCGGTATGTTCTTTTAAAATGATCCCACAAATTCCACACATGTTTCTTCCACCCCTCCATTACCTATTTATCAACAGATATTCAACTAGTTCCTGTTTTTGAGATTTATTCAGATCTAGTTGTTCTTCTGTCGTATACTTATATATAAAATCCTCAATTATTTGACGATAAGTTTTGTTTGTTCCTTCTATTGCAATATCTGCCTGTATACTTGCCTCAATACTTGATGTACGCAAATCTGAGGATGAAAGATTATAGAAATTACTATAACCTAATGCGGCAGGTACTCCTTTAAGTTCTCCCTTAGTAGCCAACACGTGTTTGTATATCCTATCGGATACTGTATCCAGGTTGGATTGAACCTCATAGTGATGAGCAGCATTAGCAATTAATAAGCTTGTGGAGTATCCAATGATATCTGCACCTAATGCAGCAGCTCTTACAATCCTTCCAGTATTATTAACGTCTCCAGCAACTATTAGTACTGTCCCATCATTTTCCTTTCCGGCATAGTACTGGTCTATCGCGCATCTTATATCGTGTATAACTTTTATTGCATGCATTTCTTTGTATTTTGATTTATTTGTTATTTTGATAGTATTTGCAATAATCCCATCAGCTCCTGCGTCTAACAATGGTCCAAGAAATTTTTCAAAAGAATTATCCACCTCAACAAGGATTGGTCCATTAAATTTTTTTCTTATATCAGTCAGAAATTGTAGGGACTTTTCATCGTTGCATTGTAATACAAGGCCATCGGTGCCATAATCGTCTTCTTCTTCTTCCTCTAATACTGCAGTTCTTTCATTTAATCTTCTAAAATGTGGGTAATTTCTATTTTTTATTCTATTTTCTGAAATAAGCCCCAAGTTTGTGTTAAAGTTCTTTAGTTTATTTAACGCAACGTGGAGTGACTCTAACGTCGTTTCATCCATTTGCATGTCATTATCATAAATTATCAAAGGCATTGATAGAATAACTTTGTTGGGACATTGTCTTCGACCTATGGATATATCAAGATTGATTATTTCTCGATATGGATCGTATGGGGGTCGCGATAGTTGTGCACCTAATGCAGTAATACAATTCCACAAGTCTTCAGTTTTTGGCTCATCACCATTTTTTTGTTCAAGTCTTATTTTATCATCTATGGAAACATTGCGAGGAAGGCCTGTTTCTGCTAATTCCAAGATAGAAGATCGTATTATAAATTTTTCTTTGATATTCATTTTTATTAATCTCCGATACATCCTAGTGTCTGTACATTCTTACTCTTTATCTTGTTATGGTAATTCGTATCGTTTGTAGACAATCCTGATACCAAGTTGGATATCTCATCTGTGGCAAAAAGATCCTCTTTGTTGAGATCCCGTATTCTATTCTTTCCTAAAGAACCTACGATATTTTGCAATTCGATCCTTGTTCCCTTAATATAATTGACTATTCTCTTTACACTGGATTGTATGTTTAATTTTTCATACGACCCAGTTAATCCTGCAGGGCAAGAATTGGTATAACAATCCTGAACCAATGTACATCCCATCGATATGAGAAACCCTGTACCTATACCTACACCATTTGACCCAAGAGCGATACATTTTGCGATTCGTTTTGAATCCCAAATGCCACCATGAGCAATTAGTTTAAACTCTCCCATATCCCTCTCTGAATAATAATTGTCTATTGCATCTTTAGCCAACCTTATTGCGGGTATTGTGTTTACACCTATACTTTCTCGAATCTCCCAAGGAGCAGCCCCAGTACCTCCTACGTAACCATCAATAGCAGCTGCATCAGAACAAGATTTGAGTATTATGGCAATATCGTCATGAACCCTTGATGCCCCCACTTTTACAATAATAGGAACATTCCAGTTAGTAAGCTCTCTTAACTCAAGAATTTTTGCAACCAGATCTTCAGGTCCCAAGATATCAAGGTGTCTTGATGGGGAATGAGCCGACTTATAGGCAGGTATACCACGGTTTTCTGCCACTAATTCTGTCACTTTCGAGCCTGGTAACAATCCACCATGTCCTATTTTTGCACCTTGTCCTATCTTGATCTCTATTGCATCTGCATTGAGCAAGTAGTCAGGATCTTTCCAAAATCTTCCTGATGCATATTGAACCACTAATGGATACTTTCTGCGAAAAAGCTGTTCTCTATCTATACTGTCTAAATTGTGTTCCTTAAGTAGCCTAGATACATATTCCGTTATATTGGGATCACCATTGTTAAAATCATGAACTTCCCAAGGTAGTGCTCCTCCTTCCCCAGTATTCATTATAACTCTTATTCCGTCATCAGCAAGCTGATTTAATGCTAGGTGCAATGCTATTTTTGCAGGAAGTTTTAATGACCCATAGCTCATACCAGAGACAAAAAACGGAATGTCCGTGGTTATTTTTCTGTTTGAATAAAGGCCTCCAATAGTTAAGGATAGATCGACATTACTATAATCAACGTCTGTTTTAATAGATCCACCAATGAGATCGATGGAAGAAAAATAGTCATTTGTGGAATTAGCACCTAGCCCTGAATAAGGAATAAGACCGTCAAATGCTTTTCTTGCATCTAGAATAATTCTTGATTGATCGTAATATAAGAAATTTAAATTATCATTCTTAGCAACTACGGAGGTAGAAGTAACCTCTTTTAGAAGATTTCTTTTGATTTCTAATATATCTTTAGGATACGACATATTTTACCTAAACATTCCCATACATATAGAATTCTCTAGGCGAAGGTATTGCGGCTACTGCTGCATGTTCATCCTTTTTAATCTGACAATACATCTCAATAAAGTCGGCTGCAAATACAGGGTTCAAAAAATCAGCATCAGATTCTAGGGACTCTATAGCTTCTAACAAAGAGGTAGGCAATTTTCTAATCCCATATTCTCTCTTTTCTTGCTCTGTAAGTTTGTAGATATCTTTATCCACGTGGTCTGGAGGAGATATTTTTTTGTTGATACCGTCAAGTCCTGCTAGTAATAAAGCCGACTCCACAAGATAAATGTTTGAACTCGGATCAGGTGTCCTATATTCTATTCTTTTTTGCTTCTCCATATTTTTATAATGAGACGGTATTCTGATGCTAGCTGACCTATTCATTTTACTCCACGCTACGTTAATTGGAGCCTCAAAGCCAGGGACTAATCTTCGATATGAGTTAGTAGTTGGATTTGTTAAAGCACATAGTGCTTTAGCGTGATCTATTATGCCTCCAATATAGTAATGTGCTGTTTGACTTAGTTCCGCGTAATCGTCAGAAGGATCAAAGAACATGTTTGCGTCATGCCCGTATTTCTTTTTTGTCCATAAACTCTGGCTTACGTGCATACCTGAACCATTGTCAAGGGCGACTGGTTTGGGCATAAAGTTTGCAATCATTTCACGTTTAGCAGCGACTTCTTTTACGGTCTTCTTATAGGTAACTACATTATCTGCCATTCTAGTAAGATCGTCATACACCATTTGAATTTCACACTGTCCGGCGGTTGCAACCTCATGATGATGTGCATCAACTTGTATTCCAAAAAATTCTTGCAGTGTTTCTGATACTTCGTCTCTTAAATCCGTTAAACTGTCGGCTGGAGGTGCTGGAAAATATCCTCCTTTAAATGGAATCGTATAATCATTACCGCCTGAAGAATTCCATGGTGCCTCTCCAGACTCTATTGAATATCCTGATCCACCAGAACAATTTACCGAAGACATAGGACTTGGAAGAAGTGATATTTTATTGAATACAAAAAATTCTAATTCAGGTCCCCAATAACTTTTTTCAAAACCTTTGTTCTTTAAGAATTCTTCTGATTTTTGTGCTATGTATCTACAATCTCTGGAATACCTTCTCCCTCCATATCCGTCATAAATATCAACAAACATACGCGCAGCCATGGAAGGATAGGCATAATTTTTCCTATTATGATTATTCTTGTCAAAATATTCTGGCAAGATTGCAAAAGTGGAAGGGTCTGGTTTGAGTAGCATGTCTGATTCATATATCTCTTTGAATCCTTTTATGGAACTACCATCCAGTCTAGGCAATCCCTGCTTAAATGCATCCTCTGTAATTTCAGGTACTGTTTACAGATATTTGATGAAGAAATCCAAAAGGGTCGCAAAAATTTAGTCGTACCCATTTTATCCCAGATCTTTTTAATTCATTTATCACATCCATTTCAGAATTTCTAAAGGTTTTTTCTACTTGCATTGATATATGACAACATTAAAAAAGATAAACTTGTCTGCCATTTTTGTTTACAATTGATATATAGCTAACAGATTTATTTATCATTTGTTAAATAATAAGTCAAAATATGTCTTAAAATATTACACATGATAGACCTCATTTTCCCAGCAAAAAATAGCTTTTCTTTCCTTGTTAACCTTTATGCTCGATTCTCTTTGTTGATTAATTCCTTCACGGTCAAATCATTTCAAAGTTACTAAAATAAATATCATATTTACAAAGCTACAAAAACATAGGAAAATAGAAAAATGTTAACCTTCTTTAATAGTGGAATTAGAGTTTTAAAAGTTAAAATAAAATATACCAGGTCAGAAGATGAAATTAGTTTAAGGCGTAATAAGGCCGAGAGATGAATTTATCCATACCTGTATTGTATTCCTTTTTCACCTCTGGGATGTCTCCATTCTGTTTCTGGGGAACATGTTCCGCATTCTATGCAACCCTCATGTTGCAAAACTACATCCTCTCCTTCAAGACTGTAACATTTAGTTGGACAAAGTGTAACCATTTTTTTCATAAATTCGCTTTTTGAGTTTGTTATTTTGATATGACTTTGTGGATCATCATTGTAACTTAAACTTGATATCCGTTGAGATAATTCTGGAATAGATATTGAATATTCAGAGATGGTTTTGGTACCGAGTTTTTCTGCGAGATTTATTGGAGTATTTATGTATGTCTCCTTTGATTCTATCAATGATAACATATTATTGTACCCTATTTTGTTGACAACGTCAATAGACACGTTTCTTAATTTATCATTTAGAAACAACTTAAAAAGAAATCCATACTTGCCTATCTGTTGGTGTGGAATTTGCTTGCCTGCAGCATCGATTATTGTTTTAATATAATATTTGTCTATCCTTTCCATATCCCTTGTATAAGGACTTTGTTGGACTGACTGTGAATAAAGCTCACCCAAATAGTTTGATGAAATATCAAGATTATTTTTTTCTAACGCTTGTTTTATCGCGTTAGATGCTCTTGCTGCATCATCAATTCCTACATTTAATCCCTCGATTCGTGGTCCAATGAATAATCCTCTTCCTGCAGCATCACCTATGAATAATATGTTTTTGAAAAAGGGCTTTTTCATTCTACAGCGTTTTCCGTCTGGAATCAATTTCGTACTATACTCTAATTCTACATAATCTGTTTCAAATCTAGTATTATATTTTTCAAGTAATTCCTTGTGAATAGCATCCATTTTTGACTTTGCCTCCTCGATAGAATTGAATTCTTTATCTTCAAGAAATCTCTTTTTGCCCTCATGCGAATAATAATCAAATCTCAATTTCTCCCATTTTTTTATCTGTTTATTGACTGCAAATTTAATGCGTAATTGTTCCATCTTAGACAAGGTTTTGTCTGGATAGGGTTCTAAGGCTACTTCATCTTTGATATACTCTTTGACAAATGGATTATTTAACAACGCGTTTACAAGATTGTTTGGTCCTGTTGGATTTGAAATCAAAGAGTCATAATGATATACAACTCCCGCAGATAGAGAATCAAGATTGGTATATAAAAAACCTCCCCCAATGTGGTCGAGAGTTACGTCGCCAGCAAAAATATGGGCTGTTCCTTCCCCAGGATTTAGATTAAATCTTTCTTCTATTATTTCTTCTGGTAATTTGATAACAACCTTTACCCCTTGATATAACTCTGGGGGTGAAAATTTTTGTCGTGCTCCTGTAATTTCTGCAATCTCTGAATTTACTCCGTCAGAAGCAATAACAGCTTTGGCTTCAAAATCATCTAACTCGTCTGTTTCGATAATTGTTTTGCCTTTTTCATCATCCCATCTGATATTTCTAACATGAACTCCACTTACGATGCCTCCGCCATTTATTTCTGCAGACTCTAAAGATTGTTTGGCAAACCAAGAGTTTAATTTATTTAATAACACAGAACAACCAAAATTAGATTGATAATCATGGGAATCTGTCAAATCGATTGACAGGACTTTGTCTTTAGATACACAATTTAGGATATATTTTGTAATTTGTCTTTCCCATGGTTTTTCCTGTAGGAAATTTTCAAATATATCATCAACATTATATACCTTACCAGTTTGAGGATTTTTTGAATACAGTATGCCACCTGAGACGTTCTTTGAACCTACAGGAGATCCTGCTTCTATCAATACTGCCTGAATTCCCTGAGAGGATAATTGCTTTAATGCAGCTAGACCTGCAGAACCGCCGCCAATTATTACAACATCAAACTGTTCCAACTACGGCACTACCTTCTTCTTCTTTTGTTTGTGTCATTTTTTCTCGCTCAAGCTCTTCTATCATTATTGGTAAAACATCCTCTATTCTTCCCTTAATGAAAACATCGCATTCATTTTTTATTGGAGCATTTTCATCAGGGTTTACTGCTATAATAAATCCTGAATTTTTCATTCCTGCTAGATGTTGAGTGGCCCCGCTAATACCCAATGCGATATAAATAGTGGGTTCGACTTTTTGACCACTTGTTCCTATTACTCTTTCTGGAGTAATATAGAGCGAATTCATTTTGTCACTTAATTTGAATGGCTTCTTTGAAATGGGAAGTGATATACCAATTTCAGCGTTTAAAAGTTTTGCAAGTTTTTCTATTAACTTTATGTTCTCTTCTGGAGCCTCTTTTATACCCCTACCAAAACTGATTATTGTTTTATAGCTGCCAAAATCGATTGTGTCTTTAAGAATATTTCTACTTAGAACTTTAATCTCAAGATTTTTTGTATCAAACTCTGGAATACATTCTTCAATTATCCCAGTCCTAGACACATCTCTTTCTAATGGTTCAAATACACCAGGAATAATACTACATGCTTGAGGATGATAATCCCTCTTTATTTCGGGATTTTTGTTATCTAGACAAAGAATAGTAGTCCAAAGAAATCCGGAGAAATCGGGTCTATACATCATTAAGGTTTTTTCAAATGTTAACATTTGTCCCTTTGTTTTATGTTCATGTCTAAAGTCGATATCTTCTATCACCAGTTTATTAATATCAGAGGCCAATCCAGATTCTAGTTCTGCCAAAACTGTGGATGACAAGTGTCGTCCTGTACTATCGGCAGCAAAGAACATGTATCTAGGTCGTTTAAACGCTTTAGAATATTCTGGTGATATCTTTTCAATATACTTTGCATTGGTTGCTATTTGAACAATTATTTTCGTATAGATTTTATTTATATGATAATTTAGTTTTGGATCGTCTGCAAAAATTACAGCGTCTGCACCAAAATAAATCAGTTCTTTGCATAAATGTTTAATATTATTGCCTAGAATTACTGCAATTACCTTTTCATTTAGTGAATATTTTTTATTAAAATCATCGATAAGCCTCCTTGCTTCTGATAACATTTCAAGACCAACAGGAATAATTTTACCATCAACTTGTTCTATAATAACATACAAGTTTCTGTATTTACTTGTCTCATTAATTTTATAGATGTTGTAAACCTCTTTAATCTCAACCTCCTTCTCTTTCTCTTTCGTCAAAGCAGTAGTTTGATCTATCGTCTTGTTCATATTTTCATTCATTTCTTTCACGCTCATTCACTCATTCACACACTCACATTGTTTACGTAATTGTTTCATGGATTTTCTCAAGAATGTTAGAGATTTCACCAGTATCAATATTCTCAATGGTCTGTGCACTCCTATTTGATTTTATTTTTGGAATTTTTTCCACTTTATATACAATTGTAGGTGAACCAGGCAATCCTACTAATTTTGGATCAACTCCCAGTTCTTTAGCATTAAATACTTTCAAAATTGATTTATAATTACTCGATCTTATCGTGGCTTCCTTTTGATATTTCGATGCGCTCAATCTTTGAGAAACTGTCATAAATGGAGATTTGTAAGATGGATCTATAGCAATAAAAACAGGCAGAGGTGCCTGCACCTGTTCTATTAGGTTATAATTTCCGTATGAAACAAGGCGGACAGCAGTTACGATTCGTTTCTCAATATCTATTTCGTATCTAATAACATTACCTAAGAAAGTAAAACCCAATTTCCAGGCGGTTTGAGGACCAGTCTGACCTGTTTCACCATCTGATGCCCTAAAGCCAGAAAATACAATATCCATTGATTTTCCATCATTCATCTCAGATATCCCTGTTTTTAGAACCTCTGCAGTAGACAGAGTATCTGCACCTGCAAACGATCTGTCGCTGTATAGATGCAATTCTTCAGCGTCAGATAATAACAGTGATTGATCAAGAGCCAATTCGGCCATTGGCGGACCCATAGTCCCAACAGATATACGCGCACCATACTTTACTTTAGCATAAAAGGCAGCTTGCGATGCAATTGCACTATGATGTCCCAATATGGTTTTAGTTTCTGCTCGGTTTAATGTCCCATCCGGATTATAACTTACATTTCCGTCAGAAAAATCCGGCTCTAATTTAATAATTACCGCAATGTTGAGACTCATGATATTTGCACAGATGCATATCGTTTAAGAGCTTCTAGTGTATGTTACATATTTTTAACTATCTAACTTTAAATTATTATTCAGATATTGACAAAGGGTAAAAATCCTTCCAAATTTTTTGCAACATCAACCATTAACTTGTATCGAAAACCATAAAAACTGGGACTCGTAATGCCCAGCATCAAATACATAACTTTATCGAAGTAAGAGCACGGGAGGAGTATAACAAATTAACCAGATTTAATGATTTCCTGTTTCTAGTTATCTAGGATGCTTTAAAGTAAGAATCAGAATATATTTTACAAAAAAACTCTTTAACGGAGTATCTCCCATCCTTGTCCAAAATACAGTGGTTGGTATAATAGAGAAAGTAGAAGATTAACCGGGTATTGATAACCGTTCTTCTGGAGAAATCTGAGTGCAAAGACCTATACTCATAAAGTTGATTATTCTCCAGCAGGTAATGGGTTTTGTCTAAATTTGGTTTCTTTTTTTAATCCAGTGGTTGTTTTTTACTAAATTTTTTAACGAAGACGCGGCCATAATTGGAGGAATTTTCATGTTTTTTGAAACATAATTAACAAAATTAGATTTGGCTCTCAGTGAGCAATCAAAAGTTAGTGTGTCATTCAGAGATTGGACTGGATTGCGTGTTACGGACTGCAAATAGCAAATCAGACAAAAATCTATTTTTTTCGTTCTCAGTTTTATACGATAATACATTTTCAAGTTCTTCAAAATTTTTTAATATTTTCCCAAAAAGATCCATAATAATTTGCTCATCTAGATCATCCTGATCAACCCCATCTATTTCATAATTTGAATGAAGTTTCTTGTTATCCGCTACCATTGCAGTTTCATTATTGAATACATTGGACATTCCAGAATGAACTGTATTATTATGCCGATTCGCATTCCATTTTCTACCAAATTTTTTCTTACAGATGACACAAATGTAATTTCGAGGCATAAATTTTTAATAACAATCTGTGACCTAAATGAGTCACTCCGAGTCACTCATTTCATAGGTCAATTATAATTGGATGATTCATTGTCCAAGTATTATTCAAGGTTGGTTGAGCAGATTCATTTGGATGCTATCGGAGTAGGTCTAATGTATCAAATCTAAAAAAAGTAATCAATGGTAATCGCAACGAATTCACTACTCATTGTCTAAAATGGTTTATTGTACCCTTGAAATCTATCTGTTTATTGAGTTAGTGAAGAGCAATTAAAATACACACCATTCATAAATTACGTAAGACAAGATTACTAGAAAAGAGGCTAAAATAAAGATCTAGAGTTCAAAATTTTTTGTTAATGAAATACTTCCAGCTGAGAATTACTAAAAAAGATGAATTGGAATTTTTGTATCTATAAGGTTATCCCTGCTTTGCTTGCTTGCTCACGATCTGGGATCTGATAGAAGAAAGAGACTGATCGATCTGATAAATAGCCAATTTGTCGCCACCGAGTAAATCAAATTTTTGGAGAATTGTTTGAAATAATGTTTCTTCCTCTATTTGTTCGGTTACAAACCACTGCAAAAAGGAGTAGGTAGAATAATCTTTTTCCTTTCCAGCCATATCCACCAACTCATAAATGGATTTGGATACGGTTTGCTCACCTTGTAGACCAAATTGAAATGCAGATTTAAGTGATTCAAAGCTATTTTGAGGCTTATCTATAGCAGGAACAATCGCTTCTGCACCAGCACCGTTAAGATAATGAATGAACCTCAGCATATGTTGGTTTTCTTCGCTAGCTTGTTCAAAGAAGAAAGCTGCACTACCGTCATATCCAGTTCTCTCGCACCATGATCCGATTGCAATGTATGCATTCGCGGACGAGGCTTCATAAGAAATTTGTTCATTAATTGCTTTTGTCATTTCTTGTGAAATTCGCATCAATAATAATCAATATTTTATATTATCTAAATTTTTGCTTTCATTTACTAGTTTAATCATTGCTTTAGGCATTGTTTTGTCATAAATGATACGGTTGTAGATTTCGTTGCAAATTCGCTAAGTATTCAACACCTTCATGACCTTAAGATTAGACCTCTAATACTTTAAAAAAATATTAATGGACTAGTTCAGTAGGAGAACAATTAACAAAACTATTTTCATTGGGAATATTTTTTAGATTTACAATATTCGTTAGTGGTAGTTAATTATATATTTTTTTTAATAGAGATCAAGTTCAAATTTTAAAAAGATAAAAGATAACATTATCTTTTTCTGCACTTTTTAGCAAGATACTTTCCAAGTAGCCAATTCTTCTGAATGCTTTATAAAATGCATGGCAGATACAGATTTAAATCCAGTATCAGTTTATCAGGATCAGTCATGGATCCTCTTAGAAAATTTTTAGTAAAGCCAACCAAATCCGCTGCAAATCAGATAAAATTAAAGGATTGGGATCCACAATATAGCGGTAGTAAAACTAAAATCGAGATGTTGACAGAAATGGAACAATTTTCTAAAAGGATATCAGAATTACAATACAGGCTATTCGCAGCCAATATTAAATCCTTATTAATTATCCTACAGGGAGCTGACGCCTCAGGAAAAGATGGAACAATTCGTCAAGTCATGGAAGCATTAAATCCCCAAAACTGTTATGTAAAGTCATTTAAGGTTCCTAATGAAACAGAATTATCTCATGACTATCTTTGGCGAATTCATATTGAAGTCCCTTCAAAAGGTCAAATAGCAATTTTTAATCGTTCTCATTATGAGGACATTATAGAACCTACCGTAAACAATCTAATTTCTAAGGATCAATTGAATCTTAGGTACAACCAAATCAATGATTTTGAGAGATATTTGTCAGAAAACAATGTTACCATAATAAAGTTCTTCTTAAATATTAGCAAAGATGAACAGAAAAAGAGACTCCAAGAACGAATACAGGACCCTACAAAACGGTGGAAAATAAAAGAAAGTGATTTAGTAAGTCATCGTAATTGGGCTAAATACGTGGATGCCTACGAAAAAGTAATAAGTTTATGCAACAGGAAATGGGCACCCTGGTATATCATACCTGCAAACGTAAAACATTTTCGAAATTGGGCAATATCTTATATTATTTTAAAAAAATTGGAAAGTATGAAACCAGAATTTCCAAGAGTAAAAATAGATTCTTCAGAATTCATAATTGGTTAAGTATGGTGCAGTATGCTGCTGCCCCTATAATCACGCTCTACTAGGCAGTTAATCACCAAATTAATTTGAATAGGTCTAACAGAAATTAGTTTACAATGTGAGATCATCAGATGATTTTTCCTTCAGTTGTCTAAAGAAATAAGAATCAATTGTCAAGGTTTGAATTTTTGATGCCCATATCTGAGAAATATAAGTCCGAATTAGAGAAGCATAAGGCCTCTGGTCAATTTTTCTGATAAATTTAAATCTTTTATGGCTCATCTAAATAAGCTTTCTTGTAAATTAGGTTACATAGATGAGTTATACCATAAAAGAGGCCAGTACTACAAGACACAAGAAATCTAGAAATATAGAGAATGTTCTTGTCATGCAAGGGGGTGGCTCACTAGGTGCTTTCGCTTGTGGTGTATTCAAAGCATTAGTAAAACAAAAGGTGCATATAGATATAGTTGCAGGCACTTCCATAGGTGCAGTAAATGCAGCCATAATAGTTGGAAGTAAATCCGGGCACCCAGAAAAAGACCTTGAAGACTTTTGGTTGGAAATTGGTGAGAGCAGCCTTGAAATTATACCAGATTTATGGGCTTATGGATGGGACAGTAGAACAAGAACATATGTTCCTAAGACCATTTCATCCGCTTCTGTAAATGCAGCTTTTTTTGGAGTTCCCAAAATGTTTATACCAAGATGGCAGTGGTGGAATACCAGTAAGAACTTTCATGGTATCATGGGTAGACTCGAAGAGCAGTATTTTGATCCTAGAAATTGGACATTTATTTATGACCACTCCCCTTTAGTAGGAACTCTAGAAAAATACATAGACTATGATAAATTAAATCTTGCTGCAACCAAAGAAGAGTTGCCTTCCGTTTTGAGGTTAATTATGACAGCAGTGGATGTTATGACGGCCAAGCCACTCATTTTTGACAATACACTGATGAAAATAAGACCAGAACATATTCTAGCAAGTTCGGGATATCCAATATATGGATTTCCTTGGGTCGATTTGGGAGACGACACTAAAGCATGGGATGGAAGCTTGCTTAGCAATACTCCAATAAGAGAAGTACTGTATGTGTCACCACGTAATGATAAAAACATTTTCATAGTTGAAAACTATCCCCAAAGAATCGACAGACTTCCTTCCAATTTTGTAGAAGTTGTAAACAGATATAAGGACATTTTATTTTGTGATAAAGATATTGAAAGTATTAAAAATGCAAGATTAGTTACTAGGCACATAAAATTAATAGAGAGACTATACGAAATATTTGAGAAACAAGTAGATAGGACCATGTTGAGCATGCAGGAAAGAAATGATATCCAAAATGAATATAAAGACTTGATTGAAAATTATGGGGCAGAAATTAAATCTGTTACGAGAATAATTAGAAGTGAAATCGAATCTCCATCAATCTTGAAGAATAGTGATTTTTCTAACAGAACAATTAGGGAATTAATAGATCAAGGCGAAAGGAAAACGGAAGAAAAGTTAGAAAAAAGGAGTGAATATCAGTAAAATCTCTGACGAATATTTATTCAATATCTAAATCAGGTTCGTAAGAGTGGTAACAAGAGATTTTCCTATCTTTTTGCTAGCATGAGCAAAGTCTCCAGGTAATCTTCAAGTAATTCTTTTTAAAAATATTGTCATAGTAATGGATTATCGCATCATAATTACACGTCATTTAATAACAATTAGTTTAATTATCCCTTCATTTACCTTCTTAATCTTTTAAATATTTTTAGATTTTAGAAAGAAGAAGAAGGTCAGTCCAGTGTCTTTTTATCTATCTTCAAATTCAATTATGGCCTTGCTAGATTGTACCTTATTACTTTCAAGAAAAAATAGGGTGTGCTCTACAGTACGTGATTTTAAATTTAATGAAACCGAACCTATGTTATTATTTGCTAACACGGGAGCAGTACCATGACCTGTTGGTGTCACAAGCATTCTAGACTCCCTCCAATTTGGAAATCGCTCAGCAGCCCTCGCCTCCTTATCAATAAAATAACGATTAATCAAACTTTTATAGATAGTCTTAATCTTAATAGGAAATGACACATCTTTTCCATGTTTTGAATAATCTGGATTTTCTTTATTGGATCTGTTATCTTCCTTTAATTCTTTTGATATTCTATGACTATTGTAACCAGGGTCATAAGATGCGTCAAGAAAGCCTATGCGTGATGACACTTTTCTAGTTATGATGATTTTATGTACCAAATTTAGAATCATTATTGCTAACTTTCTCTTTTTCAAGCTGTTACTTCGCAAAGGACTAGCAGTCAATTGAGCAAATGATAAAGAAGACAATATCGGGACATTATTTCCCAAATCAAAAGCAAATTGATTTGTATGATTTCCTGCCGTGGATAGATCAAATCTTGCTTTCATCGTAAAAGCATAATGAACATCTCCTGATAAAATAACGCAATAATCAGGGCTAAACGTAGTAGACACAAAAGCCAAGAATTTTATGAATCCCGCTTCATTAGCTCTCCATGTTTCAAGGTCCCACTTATAAGTTCCTGAAATGGAGGTCAGAAATCGCTGTACGCTTTCGGCATGTTCAAAACCAAAAACTGGTGTCGGGGATACAATCACTAGGGGGTCACCTCGTTTATATCCAGAGTTATAAACTTCAGATTTGATGTATTCTAAGACCTCATCATTTAATAATATTGGAGGACCATCGGGATTTACAAATTCTCTCTGTGTTCTGCAATCTAGAAATATGGAAAGCGGGTATGTAGGAGCAACGTATGTCCACTTTTTAATATCCCAAATCCTATCTTCCACTATTCGTGTTTTATTGATTTCATTGGCTACACGATCGCCATACAAAATAGAATTTTTTGAAGCCGTGTCATAAGGGAACAAACTTTTTTGTTTTTTTAGATCAAGGTACATTTTGATTGTATCAACAAAGTCATCATCAAACGAATTTGGATCGTTCCCCCAAGCTTGAAAAGCCCAATAAGCTACAAGACCATTGGCAATTATTTGAGATCCGCTCCTACTGTTTCTCACAGAGTCGCTCCATTTCCGATCTATGTTCCAATCGTCAGTTATTTCATGATCATCACAGATCATATAAGTAGGCACGTTAGCAAGAAGTCTTCTAATTTTTCTAAGATCTTTGCGACTTTCTTCAAGATCCTTCAATTCTGTTTCATACTTTTGTTTAGATTCGGTAGTATGATGTAATTTTCCTAGATTGGAATTAAATTCTTTGGGCCATATTAATGGATTCCATGAAACTAAATACATTGCAGCGAATTCACCAAATCCTAGTAAGTGATTCTCAGATACTTCCGAAGTAAATTGGGCTTTGGAACTTACGATTTCCTTGCGGCCACCAATTGGTATGTCTTCTGGACTTTTGTCTACTCCATCAATTATTTCTCGCCATCCAAGAAGCTCGTTTGATAATCTTCCTAGATATCCTATTAGAGGTCCAGCTACGTCATCTGCGTAAATTTGATCGCCTATTAGAAAGAGTGAGCTCGGTCTTTTTTTTAGATCAGAGATGGAAGAGGCAAGAAGTTTATCACCTATAATCAAACTATCCCCATCATCACCGTGCAGTTTTCTACATGAACCATAGAGAATATTTAGGTGAGAACTATTTTTCCCATCAGGGATATAGAGTGTTGGTAAGGAGAACAAAGAAGGTAATAGTAAGTCTTGATTTACGTCGTGATTGTTCAGTTCTTCTGGATTAGGACTATCATAAAGTATAGTACTTTCCCCCGATAACAATCCCAGATCCTTTAGGCGCAGTCCTTGTTCTTTACTCTCGCTAGATAAAAAAAGCTCAACATCATATGCTAGGATCTCGTCTGTGGGAAAAGTGCACAATATGTTTGTTTTATTATCTATATTATATTCATTATAAGGAAATGGTCTAGCAATTATAAGGCTCACATATAGGTTATCTCCCAGTTTCAGTGAAGTACATTTACCACTACCTATAATATGCATATTAGCTCGAGAGAAGAGTGGTACGAGTTCTTTATCAGTATGTTCATTAACTGTTTTGCTTAGAAAAAAGTTACTTTTTGACCTATAGAAATTGAATATTTCTACTTTTGCATTTACGGCTTTGCTCGTTGCTATCCAGATACACACTTGTGTTTTGTCAACTCGACGTATAATGGGTCCCGCCAGTAGTAAAGGCAAAGCAGATTTAATCATCCGAATTCGATCCGGTTATTTATTTTTTAATAGCCCAAATATGGTCTCAATAGTATTTATTAAGATTGATAATGAAGTCATATACATTTTACAATATTAACTGTTAATTCTTTATAAAAAGTTATTATCCAAAATAAACTAATGATATTTCATCAGGATTTTCTTTACAGTTTCGTCACTTACTTGATCAAAGTCTCTGTAAAATTGACCGACGGCAGAAAAAGTCTCTTCCATATGCAGAATTACAACATGGTCAGCTATTTTAGCAAGCTTATTCACAGTTTCATCTCTGGCGGGTGCTACAGGTACTGCAACAACAAGTTGTTTGCAATGACAATTATTCTTTACCCATTCTGCTGAGGCGATTATGGTAGATCCTGTAGCTATTCCATCATCAACAAGGACAATAACTTTCCCCTCAAATTTATCATGATAGGAAATATCGCCTCTAAATTCTATCAGCCTTCTCCTGATTTCCATTTTTTGGAAATCTATTTCCTTTCTTAAATAAGCTTGGGAAATATTGAAAAGGCGTGTAATTCCCTCATTCAAAAAGTAGCTTCCGTCTGGCATCATTGCGCCCATTGCGAATTCTTCATTGAATTCAGCCCTTATCTTTCTAGAAACGATTACATCCAAATTACAATGGAAATTGTTTGCTATTATATTACCTAATATGATACCGCCTCGTGGTATCGCTAAAACAATTAACTCATTTACAGCATTAGATAAATCTATTTGATTTTTTTTCAGAATGACTGCCAATTCTTTTGCTAGCTCATGTCCTGCCTGCTCGCGATCCTGAAACAAGACGCTCATAATAGTACATATACAGTTCCAGTATTAAACTGAAACAAAATGATTTGGAACATTTCGCGGCCGTTGTCTTAACACATGTATTTTTTAATATTTCAGGTAATTCAAATCATAATCTAGATGCTATAATGTAGTTAAAATCATTGTTATGTTTCGAATAAATTTCATGTAGGGAATGAACCAAATCGTACATTCTCCAAGTCTTATTTACGAATTAAGTTGTACATTCATCAAACGTACATCATTAGGTCCAACATAGCACCAAGAGAACATACTAATTTATGATATATTGTAAGAAGACATGAGTAATATTTATGACCTTGAGTCTGTATTGTTAAATCTGGATAAGAAAGACAATTCAACTTATTTCTTAGATTTCTTGTACAATAATAGTTTTGAAGTCGGGGTGCTTAGGCTCAATCCAGGCCAAAAGGACACACAGGGACCTCATCCCGAAGATGAACTCTATATTGTTATGGAAGGAAAAGGATATATCAACATGGTAGAAAACAATCATGAAATAAGAAAAGGTTCTTGTATTTTTGTTCCATCAAAAACAAAGCATTATTTCCATGGAAACAAGGAACAACTAGTAGTCTTGTACATTTTTAATGTTTCAAAAAAATGAAAATTCCGTCAACATTTTGGTAAAAAAAATAATTCTTAATAATTCACTCAAACAGATATCTGGAGAATAATATATTGAGACTTAAAGCCAACAATAGGTTTTACAAACTTTGAATTTTCATTATTTGTATGCCCTATTTTAGGATCATAACACCTCATATAATGTAATAACAAGTCTGTATGTTGCTAGGAAATCTCGATAGTAATTTAACTGTTATTTAATCTGGTGACATCATATCGGCAATCCGTGTCACCCTATCCTCCGGATTATATTGATTAACTACCTCAGACAATGGCATTCTTTTTCCCCCAACTATCTTGATATCTATATCGATTTTGCCATCCTCCCCTACATCTATAATGTTATATGTATCCTCAAAAATCCCTCTATATCTCCATGAGCAGGCTGTACCGGCATAGGCTATCTTCATTGTACCTAGATTCCAAATCCAAGGTCTGTGTTTGTGACCGCAGATAACAATATCAACATCATTAGCTAGACAGGTCCTTAAAACATCGCCTGCATCGGATATTCCTACTACGTTTGTATAGCCGGTATCTGGTATGGAAATCAAGTGATGGTGCATAGCAACAATCTTTATTATTGTCTTATACTTATCTTGAGGTTTTTGTGTTTGTTGTTTCGGATTAGTAGAAGGTCTCGGAATATGATATTTTTTTAGAATCTTGTTTAACCATAGATTTTGTCTATATCCAACTTCACCCTCATCTCTATCTGCTCTTGCAGTTCCAACTGTAGTAACTATTACTGTTTGGTTCTTGTTCTTTGGATTATTATACTTGTAAACCCTCGAACCACTTGGCGCAGAAACTGGAAAGAATTGTCTAAATAAAAGATAGCCAGTGTGCCTATAATCATGGTTTCCTGGAAAAATTATTAGATTCTTGCATGAGAATTTTTTTATTTCGTGCTGTGCCTGTTCGAACTGAAAAAATAGTCCGTCATCAGTTAAATCTCCTGAAATAATAATGACATCAGGTCTTAATTCATTATTTACCTCATTTACTAAAGTATCAAAAACATTTTTTTTAAATAAACCACCAATATGTAAGTCAGATATTTGAACAAATCTCATATAGTATTATCTTAATTAATAATTTAAAAGCAAACATTAAATACTTTCACAATGAAAGCGATCTGAATTAAATTCTTCAAATTGATTGACTCATCCCCATACACATAATACTACAAATTCAGCCGATGCATTCTAGTCAAGTCAATGTCATGGTTTTTTGAATGTAGGTTTTGGTATAGCAATTTTGATAGGATGTCTAAAGGCAGGATGTACCAAAATAAACTCACCTTTGTGTAATTTGCTAATAACTGATTTGGTAGCATCGTCTACCATTGAATAAGAATTTGAAGCAAGTTCGGACAAACCCAACTTGGTGATAACATGTAAACCAGTATTTTCGTTAATGCTCTGATCAATTTGACTCTTGAATTGTTGAGCGGAGAAAAGTATGCAATGTCTGGACTTGCCTGTGATTAAGGTTTTTAATAATTCTTCGGCAACAGCCGAAGAATTAGACATTGATATTCCGAGACCCGTATTACCCGATTCCCCCCGTGGTAAAAATCTATTAATTTCGTCGATAAAGATTACAATGTATTTTGGTTTTTTGGTCAACTCTGTTTTTGTCCTCTGTTTTTCATCATCAGTTTCAACAACACCATCATCACTTTTACCCTCATAATCGTCAGCAGGAGTATTTACATGGCCAAGGGAGTACATCTCGTTTATCGTTTTCATTACATCTCCAACTACAAATGCTTGTTCGTCTAATGTAGGCAGCATAGCTATATCTATCACAAACACTTCATTTTTCTTCATTTTTTTAATTTCATTACCAAGATATCTGCTTGTTACCTTTTTATCTACAAATAGAGTTGATGGTTTTCTATATTTTTGCATCATCCCCTGAAACTTTAACAATGTGTTTTTATGAGTAACGATTTCTCCAGGAAATTCACTAAAATTAATCAGGTCCGTCCAGGTTGCAAGCTTGTGAGGACTTGCCTTATCATCACCCTCTTGGCTCAAGTTGGGCCATAATTCATAAATGTAATTTAGGATTGAGGAAATATTGTGTTGAGGATCTAGAGTTGTTTCAGAGGAAAATAACAATTCCAAGCAATCATAAACATCTGATAATTCAAAAGAATATGTGAAATAGTTTTTCTCAGGAATATATGCAGAATTTGGTTTACCATCTTTTCCCCTTGGGAGAAAATATTTTACATTGTTAAACGGTGTTAAATTCAAACCCAGTATATCCAGTTCATTTTTATCCTCAATAGTATAGGCTCCATCTCTTTCTTTATCTATGTATAAAAGATTCTTTTTCTTTGGTATTAAATAAAATTATAGAAATACCTTCTTCCGATAGTTTTTGGTGAAGGACCTGTAACAAAAATAGGAGGTAGCCAGTCTTCATGTTCCCTGAGATTCCTGTGGCGTTAACATGAGTAGTATCAGGCCCAAAAATGTACGTTACATCTAGATCTATGGGTATTTTAGCATTGTTAGTCATCGAAATTACTCCTGCAGGAATAGGATGTTCCATATCTGGAATTCCAAGAGATGAAATGACTTCTTCGGCAGTTGCAAAAGTAACAAGTTTTCCTTCTTGAACGGGCATGTTAATGCTCCAATTTTTTGGTTTTAGTGATATTTTATTGAGACTTGAAGTATTTGAAGAAAAGTCCTCTTGAATCGTGTGAAATTGACGATTGGCAATCACATCAACCTTTGCCACTGTCATGCCATCACCCACCTTCTCCTCAGTATTTAAAAGTGGATCAAACTGAGATGAATATTGATTTTTAGAAATAGTTTCCCTATCTATATAGATCCTCTTGAGTTCTTTAACCATTCCAATAGTTTTGGTGCTTTGAACATTATCCACACTAATAAAGTCAAAAGGATTTATCAGGATTTCGGGTTTGACTATGATCCAAAAGGAATCTATGGAATTTGAAAAATTTTCAGATACGAAGGTAATTCCGATGGGTTTGGTATCTTGCATCTATGATATCTTAATCTACAAAGGTTATAAGAAACCAAGTATCAATTTGTATCCCTATCCAGTTGTCTTTACAAATAATATATCTTAATTATCCTCTTTTTGCAAATATCGAAAATGTCATGAAAATAAACTAACTTGCAAGATTTTTCTGACTTTACATCGATAAAGGTTCACAATAAAAGACAATTAGACGATGACACCCAACCAAATTGTATATTAGTAAAATATCTAAAGACATGTATTTTATGTTAACAAATGAAATTGATTACACATATACGGACACCCGACTAATTCGATTGTACCAGTTTTGCATGTAAAAGAATTTACCAAAGCAGAAACGTTGAAATTTCGCTGTCAGATTTTTTTAAAGATATAATTAAATTTTAGCACCTGGAAATTTTCCTATTTGATTGTAGTTACTAACATTAACATATATGATAGCATACCCACATGATAGATTGACAAATAATTCAAGAATATGGATAGTAATAACAGTCATACCGCTAGCAATAATGATAGTAATTTTTGGAATTCTTGTTTATCAGATTAATAGTATTTCAGTCACACTAAACACAGTATTAGAACAAGATTCTCCCTCCTATAAGACAAAAACTCTAGACAGTTCAAGCTTCCTGCATGTGGAAGAAAACAGTAGTAACATTAGTACAAACGATAATAGTATTTCAGAACAACTAATGCTAAATAACGTGTCATCCGCAACGTCATCTGAGTCACAGGAATCTGGGACTGACGGTAGTGGACAGAGTGCGGACTCTAGTACCTCACCTTACAAAGTAATATATGACGCTTTAATTCCAGACCCATCTTCTATTTTATCTGTAATCATAAGAACTGCAATAATCGCCACTTTGGTTTTTGTTATAGTAAAATGGCTTGGCGGAAAAGGGATCGGCCAGTTATCTCCTTTTGGATTATTAATCGTAGTTGGATTGGGATCAGCGATTGGCGATCCTATGATTTATAAAGAAATATCTATCCCACAGGCTATGGCTGCCGTCATAATTGCAGTTATATTCTTTAAAGTAATTGACTATATGACTTTAAAGAGTAGGCGATTTAGAGAATCCATAGAACCTAAACCAATCTTGTTAGTAGAACATGGATCAATTGTCAATGCCGGTCTAAAGAAAGCCAAAATGGATAAAGCAGAATTTGAGGCCGAAATGAGATTAAACGGTTTAGAGGATGCAAGTGAAATTAAGTACGCCCGATTGGAATCGAACGGTAAGATAAGCTTCATAATGAAAAAGAAATAGACATCAGATGGAAATAAAGACGACTAATTAAGATATGAATTGGTTTTTTTTCTACAGCTAAATATATCACCATAGTTGATATATAACAGAGGTAACAATAGTGAATCTTTATGGCAGTACCACTTTTAGGAAGATGGTATCAATCCATAAAATTGTAGCTATTCTTCAAAGCTTATGCTCTTGTTAATAAAATTGTCAATTGCAACCTGATGCATTGTTTTATAGGTATCATGGTAGCTAAACAGGAGAGCAGCAAATGCATCAATTTATTAGAAATATTGCAGAGAAACGTAGATTTTTTGGATAAGATTGATAGAATTAGCAAATTTTCAAGAATATCCAATTTACCATCTTGCTTAATTTATATAATTCATTCTCATTTTTAGATTATTGAACAGCAGTGACGACATAAAATACGTAGTAGTAGTAAGAAAAGATCTTGGAATGGGTGTCGGAAAAATTGCTGGCCAAGTAGGACATGCATGTAGTTCTGTAGTGTGGCAAAACCCAGACCATGTAGCTAATTGGTTTAATTACGGGGGTCAAAAAAAAGCAGTATTAAAGATCCAATCGGAAAGAGAACTAATTGACATAATAAAAAAGGCTCAAGCATATGGTATCATTACTACAGTGATCAGAGATGCTGGAAAAACTCAGATAGAACCTAACACCTTGACATGTTGCGGGTTTGGTCCAGATTATTCAACAAAATTGGATAAATTGACTGGGCATTTAAAGTTACTATAGTGGTAACATAGGGTTATTAGAAAATGAATTTGGTTCTCTATTTAAAAGGAATCTTTTTGGGACAAATTCCATGAACCAGCAAAAATATTTTATTGTCAAGATACAAAAATTGATGTTTATTTCAAAAATTGAAATCTTAGAAAGGAAAGAAGACGAATATAACAAAAATACTCTTGAAAGGGATGTAGAATTACTCCAGGGTGTTACAATGTCTAACTTTTTTATTCAATAAACCTATTTGATGATAATGGCGTGATATGACAAATGCACATGACGAATTCTAGTCGCACTTTTTATTACCTAGGTTTATCTGTGCTATTTTCGACAATATTAGGTTTATTATTCCCAAATATAGGAATCCTGGTGGAACCTTACTTGTTATTGTGGCTTGGACTCTTACTTTTGTTTAATCTAATCAATATAAATCTGTCAGAACTTTATACAGTGTTTTCCCATCCGAAGAATCTGATAATACTCACAATAGTGAAACTAGTGTTATTGCCGGTCGGTTTATACGCAATAATGAACCTGTTTTCACTTACCATTGTTCCAATAAATTCAAACTTAATGTTGTCAGTGTTTTTATTATCGGGCATATCAACAGGACTAGGATCACCCTTTGTTGTAAACTTTGTTGGAGGCAGATTACCAATAGTGGTAGGATTAATAATAGCGACTTCATTAACTGTTCCATTTTTGTTACCTATTTTAATATTTCTATTTTTTAGTAGCAACTTTGCAATTCCTATTTTCGACATGATAGTACTTCTATTAGTAGCTTTAATGCTGCCTTTGATAGCTAGTCAGCTTTTAAAAAAGATTTCCCCTAAACTCACGGACCTAATCAATAAACAATCACTAAACCTCTCACTTGTTTTCATTTTTCTAATCAATCTAGGGGTTTTTGCCAAATATTCTTATTTCTTTTTTTCCAATTCCCTCGTAACTGTAGAAAATATCATCTTAGCGTTTATATTATTTGGTTATTACGGATTGACAGGTTATAGCATCTCGAGGCTGATGCGCCTATCAAAGGATGATAGAATATCAACAATGATTTCAATGATATACATTAACAATATTTTGATAGTGGTGTTTGCTCAACAATTCTTTGGAACTGAGGTCGCTGCGTTAGCTGCATTTTTCAATATTCCTTACTATGTGGGGATCCTACTATTAAAAAAAACTTTCAAGGCAAAATAAATTCTTGCTATTACCTTTTTTTTAAAATATCTTAGGAAAGGGTTACAAGTGTTGTTCGAGTTTTAACGGAGTTAAATCCCATGTACCAAAACTACTCACATTGTGTCCTTTTTGTAAAATGGATTTCAAGAAATTTGGTTATTGATCATCTTAGCCTGTTATTAGGATGTAAATTCAAAATATCTTTGTTCTTGATTGTGTGGGACCAAAAATCTGTTTTTACTTTCTGTAATGTACTGCATAAGAATTTTGTATTGTTGAATTCAAATCCTTGTTAAATTGATTGCTAATCAAACCACCATATACCACCAAGTCTCTTGCAAAACTTTCAAGTCTACTGAGCAATTGAGCGTTTATGATCTCGCGGTCCGCATTAAAATCCTGATTTGAGTTTATAGATATCCCATATGGTAAACTCCAACCGTAGCATTGCCTTATAGCAGTTCTCATCTGATCCATTACAGTCAATCCTTTTTCATGCGAGGAGCAAAGGTACCCAAATGTCTTTCCGGCAAACTCTGCCCAAAAGTAATCCAAAAAGTTTTTCAATGATCCTGCCATTGAACCATGGTAGTCTGGTGTTGCAAGAACAATAGCATCAGCCCAGTTAACCAATTCAACGGCTTGTTTAATGCCACCTAATTTTTCATTGTATTCTGCAGTATACATGGGCAAAGGATTTGAATAGAGATTCAATAATCTAGAATCTGCGCCATTTTTGTTAACTTTGTTTAATATAATCTTCAAAGTTTCAGTGCTAAAAGAATCTCGCCTCATACTAGATCCGACACCTAGAACCCTTAAGCTCATCTCTAGTAACTACCACCTATATTTATCAAAAAAGGATTATTTATTTTATTCACACATAATATTCGTTATGGTAATTTATAAATATAATAGTTTACAAATTATATATATTAAATTCACAGATGTTATATGGGTAACTAAAACAAAAACTAGAGATACTGGCTCTTTTCTTTAATCAAGAACTTACAAATTGAATCTCCTTTGGCTGCTCTATGAGTGACTTCTACTTTAGCATCCAGTACATGTTCGAATAATTCCGTTTCAATGGAGCAAGCCTCCCAATGCTTTTCTGCTATCATTATTATTGGACAATTGTACTCCAGTAGAGTATGAGAATTGCGTTTTCTGTCTTTTTTGGATTCGGCGATATAACCTTCTTCATCCCTAATCCTTGCTAATTCTTTAACTTTTTCATTGAATTTCATATCTTTCATACGAATACTATATTTTTCTAATAACTCCTTTTGACGCTCCCGCAATACCGACTCTACTGCATCCTTACCCATTTTTTTTTCTACATAGTCCAAAGCATGTGTTGCTATTTCACCGTAAGATTTTGGAAATGCAGTTTTACCAGTACTTGTTAATGAATATTGCATTGTAGGTCTCCCCACGCCTTTTCGAATTTCCACGCTTTCAACCAACCCTCTATCTTGTAAGTCACTCAAATGCTTGTGTACAGCCATTCTAGAAATCTTCATAACTTTTGACAAGTCCTTTAATCCTGCTTGCTTCATGACTTTAAGATAATACAGTATTTTTCTTTTTGGATCAGATTGTGAAAAGGTTTCAGATTTCATTTCATTATAATTCCTCATTAGATTTCATAGGATAATTGAATAGAGCATTCCTAATTAATATACAATTTGGTTTAATAATTAAATTAGGTTCTTAATGTATTTACTTTACCTACTAGGTTAAGAATTAATAGATAACCAAAGGTTTTTTATCTAGAGCCAAGAGAAAAAAGATGAGAACCATTCAAACTTTGGCTCCAAATTAGACCTTTACTGCCAAATAAATATAAAGTACCAAAGTTTAAAAATGGTTCAAAATAACAAATTATAGGTTGATTATAAAAAAACCTCACCTAGCTATAGTAGGTTTGACAATCATTACGATTATTCTAATATATTACTATTACTATGAGATAGTTGTATTGAGAGAGAAGCAACCAGAGCCTCAAAAAGTAATCACTCCTGAGGGCAAAGATATTTTTGGAGTTGAGGAGATCTATCCCACAGCAAAAGAAGGAAGAGAGTGGTTTATTGACATGCAAGATCCACTTAGTGACGAGTCCTTCTCAATTACATCTGATGTTCCCATAGTTAAGAATTCAGAAGACGGCTTATCCTGGTCAATCAATGATACTCAGATAAGAATGAATGTAAATACTCCAGCTAATGCACAACCATGGAAAAATATTGAGATGACGGGTTATGTCAAGATAAAGTCAGTTTATGACACCAATCAAGAAAATGAAGGAGGAACCGATAATGGGGACTCGGAGTCTTTGTCTCCCGACTTTACATGGCGTGCACGGGGGGGCTCACATAATAATGAAAATCCTTGTGAGGGAACCGCATTAAACGGAGGAATTGACGTTGTAAACATGGAGGCAGCTTGGAAGAAAGAAATCTGGCATACCGGCGGATACACCGATTCTAGAGGTTCCGCTAAGGCAACTGAGAATCCTCTGTTAGATAGATGGATCGGATGGAAGATAATAATTTACAACCAGGATAATGATAGTAGTGTCAAAATGGAATCTTTTATTGATGATAATAATGATAATGTATGGAAGAAGGTTAACGAGATTACTGATGATGGTGGCTGGTTTGCCAATAGTTCAGATAAAGAATTTAGCAGTGCAAATTGCAATAAACCCAAGGACTACATCCTAACTAATTCAGGACCAATAGCAAGTTTCAGAGCAGACAACGTTGCTTTTGATTTTAAGAATCTTAGTATCAGAGAAATTCAACCTGTCTGAATTAATCTAAAACTAACAATTTTTTTGTCTTATGGGAAAACATGACACTCGTTTTCAGTAATTAGTGGTCCTGCAGACAAACATATTGATTGAGTATTAGATACTTTTCATGTATTGTTTTGTATCAGCCTTCAGATCCCTCTCCAACTTTCGGGGTAAAAAGATTAGACTTGTTAGATCAAGGTAGAATATGCCGATTTCCAGCAACTGACGACTGAAATTTTCATTTGATTTTTAAACGGACGTAGAATAACCTATCGACGGTATGGTTCGCAGAGCATAGAACCCAAATATGAAAAACTTAACCAAGGTTAACATTTATTAACCTGGTTAAGTAATATAGATTATGCAAAATTTTAGGCGACTGGCATTGCCCCTTTTTTCAATTGTATTTGTAATTACGGTAGCTTTGATTATGTCTACCTACCTGCTTAACCCATTAAATCCATCTTTTGATACCCATGCTCAAAACTCGGCCGACGACAGGAAAATGATCGGAACTCATACTCCAGGCTATCCTGTGTTCAGATCAACTGGAGACATACTAGATCCAATTTCTATTCCTGGCAACTCAAAAAATGCAGTAGTAGATCCGAATCAATATTTACGTGATTTCAATTATGGACACGTATCGAAATATCCAAATGGAACCACACTAAGGGAATACACACTAATTGCTTCGGATTCGGAAATAAAAGAAGTGTCACCAGGGGTTTTTTACAATGTATGGACGTACAATGGCACAATACCTGGCCCGACAATTCGAGCTACGGAAGGTGATCACTTAAAGATCAATTTCATAAATAACGGTTCAAAACCTCATTCACTGCACACCCACGGAATTCATCCAGCAGAGATGGACGGGGTTTTTGACATGATTGGCCCAAAGGGCAAGTTCACGTATGAATTTACGGCTGAACCATTTGGCGTTTATCCATACCATTGTCACATGACACCTCTGGAAGAACATATAACACACGGACTATATGGTGTGATGATTATTGATCCAAAGACTCCAAGACCTCAGGCAGATGAAATGGTCATGGTTATGAATGGGTATGATACCGACTTTGACACGGAAAATAACTTTTACACTGTAAATGGAATTCCATATTTCTATATGCACGATCCAATAGAGATCAAAAAGGATGAGCTAACAAGAATTTATCTAGTCAATATGCTAGAGTTTGATCAAATAAACAACTTTCATTTGCACGCTAACATGTTTAACTATTATCCAAGTGGAACCAGTCAAACTCCTACGGAGCTAAATGACATCGTAACTATGAGTCAAGGAGAAAGAGGTATCTTAGAATTCAAGTATAAATACCCAGGAAATTACATGTTCCACGCTCATAAAACAGAATTTGCAGAAAAGGGTTGGATGGGTCTGTTCAAAGTGATAGATAACAGCCAAGACGATAAAAATGACACTGATCTGAGGAGCTATATTGCAGATAACCCCAATAATGCATCTATTCCCAACAATAAGTCCTATCTCGTATCAGATTCTAGTCAGAATGGTGTAAAGAATACGGATTTAGAAAATAACAATATGGTATATAACCACACTTCCTATGAGCTTAATAACAACTCACTCCATAGCAACCAACAACATACTAACAATCCAGATGATGTAATTTCATTCTATCAGTACGGTGCAAACTCCAGCCAGGCCAAGGAGCAACTAGATAATGAAAGATAAGAAATTAGAAAAAGCAGCAAAGGATGAAGAATTAGGGATGAACGAGGAAAATAAAACATCCACCAACACTATTGACAGTATCAAAGGACAAAGTCAAGGTAAACCAGATATTATAGATGCAGAAGAGCCAACCACTATTGGTATCAACATAGATAATGCAAACACAAAAGCATCCAAAGGAAAAAGAAGAAAAATTGGTTCATTAGTTCTGGCCGTTACACCGCTGATCATCCTAGCAGGTATGATTTATTTTCTTTCTAGTCCATATGGTCAAAACTTGATAAACACTGGTGTTCCCCTACCAGAAGTAACTATAGAAAAAGTAGAATTTCATCAGAATCAAGTGGTGGCTTTTATCCGCAATACGGGTCCCGAGCAAGTTACGATTTCTCAAGCAGACATTAATGATAGGATACAATCTGCTGCGATTGAACCCTCTCAGGTATTGCCAAGGCTTTCAGAAGCTAAAGTCATAATACCTTTTTTTTGGAACACAGCAGAACCTTATGAAGTAGGCATAACTACTTCGGACGGGACAAGATTCAGCAAGCTCATCGAGGCTGCTGCTCCTGCTCCAATTCCAAACATCAATCAGTTCTCAGTATTTGCGATGTTGGGAATATTCGTAGGTGTGATACCAGTACTAATTGGACTTGCATGGTATCCGTTTCTGAGGAAAATAACAAGAAATCAATATAATTTCTTTCTGAGTTTGACCGCAGGTTTGCTGGTATTCTTGGGTATTGATGCATTTTTAGAAAGTAACGAAATAGCTGCGAATAATTTAGCTGCAACATTTAATGGCCAACTTTTAATACCAGTCATAATCATAGCGACTTTCCTCGGACTATTTTATCTCTCAGAATATTTCGGCAAGAGAGCAGAGTCAAAGTTATCTTATGAATATGAAAAAGAGGAGAAAGTGCAAAATGAAACAAATCATTTGAGCGCTCAAAATAATTCTCTAAAATCCCCAGTCAAACCTCTGTCTAAAACAACAGTTTCTTCAATATCCCTGACAAATCGGCTTTCAAATGATACAGTAGGTCTAGCACAAAAAGAACAAGAGGATAAGGAGAAGAAGAAGAAAAGAGAAGAAGAAGAAAAACTGACCCGATTGATTGATAAGCGTGAAATCATCAAGCCACTTACTCTATCTCTAATGGTTGCAATAGGAATTGGTCTACATAATTTCGGAGAGGGCTTGGCAATAGGGGCAGCAGTTTTACTGGGTGAAATTGCACTTAGCACCTTTTTGATCATCGGCTTTACAATACATAATACAACAGAAGGACTGGCTATCGTTGCACCCCTTGCAAAAACAGGGAAGTTAATGATAAGACGATTAATTGCAATGGGACTTATTGCAGGAGTTCCTACTATTTTAGGTACATGGATTGGCGGATTTGTATATTCCCCATTAGCTTCAATCATATTTTTGTCGGTTGGAGCAGGTGCAATATTTCAGGTTGTTTATGCCCTCGCAGTCTGGATGAGTAAATCATTAAGGCAGAGTAGTAAGACTGACAACGCCAAAAGTGGGGATTTTGGAGAAAAAACTGCTAGATCCGGAATGAAAATACTAGCTTCCCAGGAGAAAAGTCCTAGCGCGGCAATAATAGCAGGCTTTATCATAGGATTGCTAATAATGTACATAACAGGATTGTTGGTGTAGTGTGATGGCCTTGCAAAGTTTTTTATCAAACCTTGGTTTCTATATAAATAACTAGGTGAACTAGAGTGTCAAATAATACTTCATCTTTTGGGGAAAACACAATAATCGACTCCATTAAAAAGGTCAATAGTTCACAGAGAAAGGAACGTACAGATAGGATGGAAGACTATCTTGAGATTATTTACGAACTAGTCCAACAAAAAGGATATGCTACCAGTGTTGATATTACCGAATGTTTGAATGTCTCGGCCCCTAGTGTTACCAAGATGATGAGAAGACTAGATACCACAGGATATTTAGAATATGAAAAATACAGAGGTGTTCGATTAACCCAACAAGGGACAAATGTCGCTCAAAATATTAGAAGAAAGCATGAATTATTGACAGAGTTTTTTACTTTCATAGGTGTGAGAGAGGATATTGCAAACTCAGATGCCGAGGGCATAGAGCATCACCTACATTCCGAAACGCTAGAAAGACTAGAAGAATTTCTTAATGCAAATAGAAAAAAGCAAAAATAAGGGAAAAGAACCTTATAAAATTTGTGAATTGTAATAATCTCAGAATCCCCATACTACCTATTTTAGTAGATTAATTGAAAATACAACAAAATTGAAAAATTAATTATCTTCTACGTGTCATCAATTCTTAATTGATCAGTTATGTAGCTATGACCAATGAAGATGAGTTAATCCGAAATTTGGTAAATAGATTCAATGGTTTGGAGGTATCGACTATAAAAATAAACAGATTTTACAACTTAGGAAAAAGATTGCTTTTGAATGGTGAGTGAAACCCTCAAGTAGGTCCAGAGATAAGTCTTTGATGATAATTTTAGAAAAAATGATTAAATGATTTTGAGAATCAATCCGATGAACCGAACATAATGTTGATGTGCTTGAGAGCATAAAATCAGAATAATTTCTCAGACTTTGAAAAATATAAAAATGAAGGATCATCATTAAGAAAGACTATCCCTATGAATTTGAACCATGTTCCATGATAAAAGAATGGATAAGTAATTAAAAATCATATTTTTTTATAACAATTCAAGATTCTAGACATATCACTATTCTTTCGCTTTTTTCTTTGTTCAAAGATAGTTTTCCAATTAAAAGAATAATTTTTTGTAACGTCTGTTATCTCAGCATTTGAAAACGCTAGCACGTATTGATATTTTTTATTCCAATTTTTTTCATAATAATTAGGATGGTTTATTGAAATGGGATATTCAAGAGTTGAATCCACATGAATCCATTTACCTTCAATAAAAGCTTCGTTCCAACAGTGATCGAGAAAATCATGAACTATTCTAGATTGTACCGACAAAGAACTAAGTATAGCCCCAAATAGAAACGTCCATTCACTGCATCTACCGACTCGATTAAAAGCTATATTTTCTATTTCGCCATATCGAGGGAATACCACTGTAAATGAACATTTAGGGCATTCATGATATTCTACACCTCTTACTATCCAGGAATTGTTTTTTACATATCTGAGATTCAATGATAAGTTGCATGATGGACATAGTGGACTCTTGTCCATCCATTTCATAAAATCCTGTTTAAACCAATTAAGCAGCAATGCCATAGGTATCATCAAGTTTACGTTTCCATCGACTGCCATATCAAATTCGGTTCTAATCTTGACTGGCACTAACATCCTGATGGATTCAAGTAGAGCCTTATCCAAATATTGCTTGCTCACTTGCTTATACAAAATAAGAATGTCCTTTGTGAGTGGATAAGGAAGGCCATTATTTGCTAAATCAAAAATGTTTAGCACTAGTTAATCACCAAACAATCATTTAAAAATCAAGTGCTCCTATGCAAAGCCTTTCCATTATGAATCATCTAAGAGTTGTTGATATGTGCAAGGGTTTAGATGAATGGAGGTCACCGACAAGCAAAGGGTTGAAAAGTAAACTAGAAAGGTCAGCCCCCCAAACAAACACTAAACGACCACATTTTCAAAATCTTAGTTCGTTCTAATTTCAATAGACTTATGTTTGAATAAGCGCTTACTGGTAAATGACAAAAGAAATAAGATATGATACAATTTAATAAAAATTCTGTTGAAAGGGAAAAAAAAGAGTCAGAAAAAAAAAGGTTTGCATTTCCTGGGAGTAAAATCCACGCTATTCCCTTCCTGTCCTACACCATTGAGCATATGTCATTAAAGATAAAGCCAGATCTTGTGAACAATGTTATTATTGATTGCGAACAGCAAATAACGATAAGAGCTTTTAATGATTTATCAGAAATCGTGTTAGATATTTCTGATTTAAAAGTTACAAAGGTAAATTCACAGTCTATCAATATTTCAAAATTTAGATGTGTTGATAACAAACAAGTTGTTATAGAATTTTTAGAACAATTTAGAGCCGGAAGTATCATCATTATAGATATTTCATATTCTGCCGGCTATACCACTATTGAAGGCAAAGAAGAATTTGGTCCTCCAAAAACTGGGTTTCACTTTATTACGAAGGGTAATCAAGATAAACAAGCTCCATCGTACCAAGCTTGGACACAAGGCGAAGCAGTTGAATCACGCTACTGGTTTCCGTCTATTGATACACCTCAAGTCAAATTTACTTTGGAGATCGAAATTTCCGCACCACAAGGGTATATGGTAATTTCAAATGGACAATTAGAATCAAAAGTTATGAAAGATGAATATGTAATTTGGAAGTATGTTGAAAAGAAACCCCTTCCTTCTTATCTTGTTTCGGTTGTGGTAGGCACGTTTTCACAATATGAATCAAAATATAGAGACGTTTCCCTCTACTATTACTGGCCAGAGGAAATCAAGGAAGAAGATGCCATGTTAACTTTTTCTGAGACTCCGCAAATGTTAAAATTCTTTGAAGAATATTTCGAAACTAATTACCCTTTTCAAAAATACTCACAGACAGCGGTTGATAATTTTGAGTTTGGAGGTATGGAAAATGCCACCTGCACTACCTTGACTAGAAGAGTTTTGCATGATAAGACAGCTTCTAGAGACTATAGAAATGATATCTTCTTGGTGGTTCACGAGCTTGCACATCAATGGTTTGGAGATATGGTTACTTGCAAGGATTGGCCTCATATCTGGTTAAATGAAGGATTTGCTACTTATTGTGAATCTTTGTATTGGGAAAATTCTCGGGGAATAGATGAATTCCACTATAACTTGATAGAAGCTACAGATATTTATTTTGATGAATCAAATAAACTCTATGACAGACCAATTGTTACTAATATATATAAACATGTAGACGATTTGTTTGATGCCCATTCATATGAAAAATCAGGTTTTATCCTCCATATGATTCGAAATCATATAGGAGAGCAGAATTTTAGAAAATCACTTAAAGTCTATTTGGAAAAATACAAGAATAGATCGGCTGATTCACTTGACCTACTCAAAGTACTTGAGGAAGTCTCAGGTAGAGAAATGGCATCATTTTTTGATCAATGGATTTACAGAGAAGGTCATCCTAAATTGGAAATTGAGTACACCCTGACGCGTAATAATTTAATAGAGAAAGATAGTATAAATTCTCAAAAGTTAAAAATCAAAACTCTACAGAAAAACAATTATGAAAGCGATGAAGGTATCTCTAGATATTATCAATTTCAATTGGAATTTAAAATAAATATCGTAGATAAATCGGGACAAAAAAGCCACCTGGCGCATATAATGAATGTGGATAATAATGATTCAGAGTTGTTTGTTGAGTTAGACAATAATTCAAATATCGAATCCATATCCATTGATCCAGAGTTTAAGATTCTAAAAGAAATAAGTTCCATTAAAGTAGTAAATGAAACCAGAGACTTTCAATTAAAAAAACTGCTTTATAATCAGATAAAATATGGAGAAACCATTATAGAAAGAATTAACGCCATAAGATTACTTAAGAATCAATATTCAGAAGATGGAATTAGAGCATTATACGATACTATTATTCAGGACAAATTTTACGGAGTAGCCATTGAGGCTACTAATACAATTGGTTCTTTTTATGATAAAAATGATTATGAAAAGTCTGATAATTCATATCAGTGTTTAGTTTCAATATTAAATAATAAATCAACCTTTGATGCTTTACGATCAGAGACCAAAAAAGCAATTATAAGAAATATTGGGACATTTGAAAGAGTTGAATCAATTAGTCTGCTTAAAGATCTAATTCACAAATCCGATGACGAAAGTAATTTTGTAAAATCCTCCGCCGCAACGGCACTAGGAAAAAGCAGCAAGGACTTAGAGTCGATAGAGAATAAAGTCCAAGTAATTTCCCTTTTAAAAAACCTGGTTGAAGGAACAGATACCTTTCAAAGCGTTTTAGCCACTGGGGCTCTGGAAGGACTAAGAGAGTTAGCAACGGATAGAGATTACAAGATAAACATTGAGGTAGCACATTTTTTTCTAGAGAATACACTCGAATCAAAGGACTACTTTATTAGAGCAAAAGCGACATCAAATTTGGCCAAGTTTTTAATCAACAATAAAGACACAGCAAACGCCGACACCAGTGCTATGAACCAGGCGGTCTTTAACAGACTTAAGGATTTGTTAAGAGATGACAGACGAAAGATAAAGATAAATGCATGTTCTGCACTGGCAAATAAAGACGGTAAATTTCACACTATACCGGATAAGAGAACGTATGAAACTATTGAAGTACTTATAGATGTCGCAAAAAATGATTTAGATGGATTTGTCAGAAGAAAGGCTGAACACAGTGCAAATATCGTGAGAGAATGGATACATACATGGGCAAGCAAACCCTTGTTAATTAATTCTGAATCAAAATCCATTTCATGAACATGTCAACGTCTGGTAAGGATTCGTAATATATTTACTTAAAATAGGACCTAGGTCAATAATTAGGGCAAGCAATGTGGTATAGACGTGATTATGTAAAAAAGAAGTTCCTTAAATCTTTATATTTTCCTAATATTATTTTCCTATAATGATTGAATCAGAAGCTAAATGTACAATGTTAAGTGATTCATTAAGAAGAATAGCTTTGTTTCTTGTTATTAGTAGTATTTCTTTGGCTTCTTTTATGATAATAGAGTCAGTTTCAGCCGTATCATCCACCTTTGGTCAAACTGGTTCCTTAGAAGCAAACAGTTCTAGCTCAAATCTATCAACCATGGATGACTACGATGTACATGGTAGTCCATTTTATACTGAAAATACTAAATCAACAAACATTAAAGTATCAAGTATTGATCCCATTCCAACCGTTGAAGTTACTTATACTGGTAACAGTACTATTGGTGGAGCACCAACCCAAACTATAGGTACAATAATAGATAAGATGAATAATGATGGGACGGTTTCCTCTAAAGGTCAAGCGATAATATTGACAGCATCAGGTCAAGTCATAACTTACAGATCAGAATCAATAGGTAACTACAATCCTGATGGCAGTTTCTCAGATAGTGGTATAATGGTCTTCCAATTGCCTTTCAAAACTAATTCCGCAAATTCTACAAGCTTATCCTCGAATTCAACAGACTCACTCAATGGACAATTTGATAATCTATTTGGCATTTACAAGAAAACAGTAGACCCAGAGGGAAATGGTCTTACCAAATTCTGGAAATGGAGATAGAAAACTTTCTTGATGAGTTAAGGAAGGGTTATCACCTATCTTTATTAATAAATTAGTAATTTTATTCATCAATAAACTAATAACCGGTATTTATAAAAGAAATGAAACCTAATAATTTACACAGGTTGGTGCTTTTCCTATCGCAAATAAATCCATAGTTGTAATATGTGAAAAACCTTCTGTTGCAAAACGAATTGCACAAGCACTCAGTACAGATTATCATCATCACAATAATTATTCAGACAAATCTTTAGACCAAGAACAAAAAAATAGATTACCACCTTCACCTTCACCTACGTCTTCACCTACATCTTCCACATTATTTACCACTATTAGGGGGATGAATGGTCAAAACTATACTATCTGTCATGCATTAGGACATCTATACGGGCTGTCGGATTCTAATAAGGGACCTGGAAAAGTATTCCCAGTTCTTGATCCAACATGGTTACCATTATCCACGCTAAAAAGTAAAGGGTCAGGTTCAAAATTTTTGGCTTTCAAGATTGACAAAATATTAAGGGAAATTTCTCAAATATCTAAAAATGCTGCAGGCTTTATCCATGCCTGCGATTATGACCAAGAAGGAGAAGTCATTGGGTACAACATACTAGAGCACGCGTGTAACAACAAATACTCTATTTCAAAGCGAGCCAAATTTTCATCACTTACAGATGAAGAAATAATACAATCATTTAACAATTTGTTACCTCCCAATGAAAAGCTAAAGGATGCAGGGACATCCCGACATATGATAGATTTCATTTATGGAATAAATCTTTCAAGAGCCCTTACCAATTCCGTTAGTAAGAAAGATTCATCAGAAGAAAAGAAGGATGGTTATGTACAATTATCGATAGGCAGAGTCCAGGGTCCCACACTCGCATTTGTTGTCGAAAGGGAAAAGGAAATTGAAAATCACATATTTGAACCCTATTGGAATGTTACAGCGGATTTTGTAAAGAGTAATCAGATCATCAAAACATATTATTATCCTCAAAAAATCGATTCAAAGTCAACTGCCGAAAACATTATCAACTCTTGCAAGAATCAACTCGGTAAAGTAACAGACATTAATATTCAAAAAACATCAATAAAGCCTCCAATTCCTTTTAACCTTGGAGACCTTCAAAAAGAAGCCTATAGACTTTTTAGGTTTACCCCAAGCTTCACACTTTCAATCGCTGAAAAATTATACCTGGCTGCCCTTATTTCATATCCAAGAACATCAAGCCAAAAGTTGCCTCCTTCAATTAATTATGAAAAAATCATCAAAGCAGTTTCAAAACAAGATAATAATTTGCATCAAAATAATTCATATGGTAACAAAACTAAATCAATTCTTTCTTATTCTGAGATCTCTTTTAAATTGTTAGCCAACAAGGCCCTTAAACCAAATGAAGGAAAAGAGACTGATCCTGCACACCCCGCTATATATCCAACAGGCCAAAAACCAAAACAAAATCTTCAAGATACAGAATTAAAGCTGTTAGATCTGATAATCAGGAGATTTTTCTCTTCATTTGGAAAGGAGGCCTCTTCTAGTCAAACTACTATCACAATAACAGTCAAAGAAAAATATACTTTTAAGGCAGAGGAGAAAAAAATTGTATTTGAAGGATGGATTCAATACTATAGACCCTATTTTGATTTATCAAGCTTTGTAAATTTGGACTCACTATCGTTTCTGAAAACAAACGATATTTTGAAAAATGTAAAAATAGATCTGTTAGAAAAATTTACCCAACCTCCTCCCAGATACAATCAATCAACATTGTTACAAAAAATGGAAAGGGAAAAAATAGGTACCAAAGCCACCAGATCTGAAATAATCAGTACGTTGTTTAAGAGAAACTATATTACGAATTTTGTACCCTCTGCTGCTGCCGCTACTGCTACCAAGCAATCCGTTACCTATGCTTCAAAAGTATCGAAAGGCGTTCCTATTTCCAATAATAAAAAGGAAGAAACAAACAAACTTGAATATGCAGGTATCCAAAAATCAGGATTAAGACCTACAGAAATTGGAATAGCAATAATAAGTTCTATGAAGAAATACATACCTAACATTGTTTCAACGAGTCTAACACGAGACATGGAAACACAGTTAGAACAAATTGAATCAGGCAATACTACAAGTGTACAAGTGGTCGAAAAGGCAAGAAATCAAATTAAAGATGCAATACAATCTTTTAATTTCAATGAAAGTAAAATTGGCCAAGAAATATCTTTAGCCTTTGAATCAAATAGAACAACAAGCCCATCGCGAAAACCTACTGCCCTAGCTACGTTAGGCACTTGCCCTGTTTGCAAGAGTGGAAATTTAATGATCAAAAAGGCGTTAAAATCAAAAAAAAGATTTGCAGGCTGTACAAACTATTCATCAACAAAATGCTTGGCTACATCCCCATTACCTCAAAAAGGTACAATAAAAAGTACTGGCAAAAAATGTGAAAAATGTAGTTGGCCTATCATCACCGCTAGTGGTTATAATCAAGGAAAAAGATACCAATGGGAGTTTTGTATTAATTCACAATGTCTTTTGAAAATCCCAAGCAATAGCAACAAGAAAAATACTACTTGAAAACAAATCTGATTGGCCCCATATGAATACAGGATACCCATTCAGCTTGGACATAGGGCAGTTTTGTCGGTGTCGACTAAGGGCGTTTCAATAGTAAATTAACTCGCAAAATAGCGGATTCGTTCTACTCTTTTTAATATTTTTTCCGGCTCGAATCTATCTTACCACAAGGACAGGGCAGTGTGCATATTTCACCACTTCTGAAGCAGTACTTCCTACTAGCATTTTTTTCAAACCAGTACGGCCCTTACTTCCGATTACTAGCAAGTCGACATTTTTGGATTCGGCGTAATCAACTATTGTTGAGGCAGCTGAAGTTTCAGCTTCAATAATTGCAGTTTCAAAGGTTGAACAAGTTGGATCAGTAGAAGTAGAACCAGCTGTGCCGGTATCATTAGTAAAAGTACTGGTTCCTTCTGAAATCACTTTATCATTTCCTGTGGTCAGTGTCTTCCTCTTTCCTGCATTGTACTTTTCTTTAAGTGAATTCATCAAATCCTCAAATTTCTGACGTTCTTTTTCTAACTTGTCAGAACCATATGTCGGGGCTAATACAACACTTGAAAGTAAGTAAGGATATTTGTAACCGCCTAAAATGTGCAAAATGATTAATGAAGAATTATATATATTGCCGATTTCAATAGCACTTTCTACGGCATCCAATGAAGGTTTTGACCCATCAAATGCAACCAAGATCTTTGAGAACATCAGGCTTTTTGTTTAAACTATAACTTATTTTAATTATTTGCTTATTTTTTTACTGTCACCCCATCTGAACTGAAATAAAAGACATGATTAGGAAATAATCATCTGTGATTATCTTCATACCGATGAGCGAAATAGAAAATAGACAATAAGATAAGGAGATACTACATCCCAAAAAAAACCCTGATGCCTCTGCTCCGAATTCGAGCATTCAATTTTGACCTCTTAAAATTACAGACTAATGCATTAGTGATAAATATTGGCAAGTTCACTTTAAAGTACGTGTCTTCTGTATGTCAAGTCAAAATTCTTTGAAATTGAAAGGAAAAACAACCAAGACAGACTTGGTTTCCAAAGTATATGAAAAGTTACAAAAAAATATTCTAAAATTTAAACAAGTTTCAAATAAACCCCTTACCCTTGAAGAAAAAATTCTAATAGGCCACCTTGATGAATCAACTGATTTTATGACCTTTAATGGTTTAACCCCAGGAAATGGATATATCTTGTTAAACCCAGACAGAGTTGCCCTTCAAGACGTTACAGGACAAACAACTATTCTTCAATTTATGCAGGCAGGTATAAAACAGGTTTTGGCTCCAACCACAGTTCATTGCGACCATTTGATCCAAGCAAGAGTGGGCAGCGATTCAGACACCAAAGCTGCAATTTACGAAAATAATGAAGTGTATCAATTTCTAGAATCTTCTTCCCGAAAGTATGGAATAGGATTTTGGAAACCTGGTGCTGGAATAATACATCAAGTTGTCCTAGAAAACTATGCATTTCCAGGTGGATTGATGATTGGAACAGATTCTCATACCCCAAATGCAGGAGGACTCGGAATGCTAGCAATAGGTGTAGGCGGACTAGACGCAGCTGAAGTCATGGCAGGGCTGCCCTGGGAAGTTTTGTATCCAAAAAGGATCGGCGTATATTTAACAGGAAAACTAAGCGGTTGGGCATCTCCTAAAGATATCATCCTATTTGTTGCCTCAAAGCTAACCGTTTCTGGCGGGACTAATGCAATAATAGAATACTTTGGACCAGGGGCAAGAAATGTTAGCTGTACAGGAAAAGCCACCATTACAAATATGGGAGCAGAGATAGGTGCTACCTGCTCTGTTTTTTCATACGATGCCAAAATGGAATCCTATTTGATTTCTACTGGTCGAAATGACCTAGCAGATATTGCTAATAAGAACAAAGAATTGCTGACCCTAGACCCAGTCATTGAAAAAGAAATAAGCCACAATCGAGAAAACGCTTCCAAGTATTTCGATCAGCTCATTGAAATAAACCTAGATGAACTAGAACCTTACATTGTTGGTCCACATACCCCGGATCTGGCCAGACCCATTTCAAGAATGGCTGAAGACATTCAAAAAAACAACTACCTAGATACTATTTCTGTTTCCTTGATAGGAAGCTGTACGAATTCATCTTACGAGGATATGTCCCGTGCAGCTGATATAGCAAAGCAGGCAATAGAAAAAGGAATTAGGACAAAAACACCTCTTCAAGTTACACCGGGCTCAGAAATGATAAGAGAAACGATAGAAAGAGACGGTCAGATCCAATTATTAAGAGATATTGGAGCAAACGTATTAGCAAATGCATGCGGACCCTGCATTGGGCAATGGAGCAGGCCTGAAATAAAAAAAGGAGAACCAAATACAATAGTCACATCCTATAACAGGAACTTTCCTGGGAGAAACGATGGTAGAAGGGAAACCATGAACTTTATCGGTAGTCCAGAACTTGTAATCGCCCTCGCCCTGGGCGGTCGACTCTCCTTTAACCCATTAAAGGACGAATTAGAAGCAAGCGACGGAACAAAATTCAAACTAAACCCCCCTAAAGTAGCCCCAGAAGTCCCAAAAGATGGCTTTAAAGACACGGTCGATATCTATGTCCCTCCTGCTATAGACCCTGAAAGTGTGGCAGTGGTAATAGACAAAAATAGTCAAAGACTCCAAGCATTAGAGCCCTTTTTAGAATGGAATGGAACCGATTTTATCAAATTACCGGTATTGAGCAAGGTAAAGGGAAAATGTACAACAGATCATATTTCTCCTGCTGGTCCCTGGTTGATGTATAGAGGCCACCTAGATAGATTAAGCGACAATTTGTTACTGGGCGCAGTAAATGCATTTAGAGGCGGAGAAGTAGGTAAAGGACTCAATCTTTTAAATAAGAACATTGAAACCTTTTCCCATATTGCAAGAGAGTACAAGCAGAATGGGTTAAAATGGATAATCATTGGGGATAAGAATTATGGCGAAGGTAGCAGCCGTGAACATGCGGCAATGACTCCAAGGTATTTAGGATGTGCTGCAGTAATTGCAAAAAGTTTTGCCAGAATACATGAAACAAATCTAAAGAAACAAGGGATTCTTGCATTAACATTTGTAGAATCATCTGACTATGAGAAAATAAGAGAGGACGATAGAATAAGCATAATTAATTTGCGAGATCTTAGACCTAAAGGAGTGGTAACTTCTATCTTGTACCATAATGATGGTACTGAAGAACAAATACCGTTAATACACTCATACAATGATGCTCAACTAAAGTGGTTTCGTGCTGGTTCTGCCCTTAACATCCTAAGATCAAGGTAAAGAAAGAGTTTGATCAATCCTCCTCTCCCCCTCTCCTCCTCTCCTTGTCCTCTTCCTTTTATTCTATCTTTGCCATCACCGTCCCTTTAGCCATCACCATTACAGTTACTAATCTTTCAGATAACAACCTCTCTTAAAAAAGATCATTAAACTCTTCCTCATTTTACTTTACCTTTTCTTGCTCTTTTTTTTCTCTATTATTATTCATATCCCACAGAAGGTAATGTAACAATTAGGTTTACTGGCTCATACAAAATAATCATATATCGAGTAAAAACACTTTTCTATCTCATCCTCAAATCAGATACATCAAAAAAGCCTAATTTCCCTAAATAAGGAATTTCTTCCTTAAATTTTGAAGTATCCTTTACTAAGAATCCATATCTCTTAAACGAATGATTTGATTTTATATCCTCAATTGAGAAATGCTTTTGGCGATCGTCTAAAAAAACATCAATAGTTGTATACTTTATAACATCATACACAGATGCCTTTCCTATAATCGCACCCTTAACTATCTTGCTTTCATCATATCCTAAAGTCAAGCAAGCATCTTTGTTAACATTTTTTGAGGTGTGTATCAAGAATGGACCTCGAAAGTTGGTATTCCATTTTCTGATTTCTATAGTCTTTCTTCCAGTTGCTAGCAAATCAGCATAAGGCTGTTTTAAAGAAAGACATTTCAAATATTATAAATTTTTAAATTAATAATATTTAAACCATAATAAATATTTGCAAAGCTGCTTATGCCAATTTTATTTTTAATTTCTGAATTTAGACAGGTAAAAAAAGATTCTAACTTGCATCCAAGAAAAAGATGGTCGCTTCTTCTCCAGTAGAGGAACTAGTAAAGAAATTTCAAATCATCAAACTCAACCTGCTCTCCTCTTGATGTTGATTAAATGCTAATCGACATCTAGTATTCTTGGTAAGACCTTTGATGCACTTTCTCTTATTGAAAAATCCATCAGTGAAGTCATTTCAGTAACATGGGGATTTATTTCTACCAACACTGCGTGGTTTTTAACAGCATGATATGGTAAAGTATTAGCCGGAGAAACGTTTAATGATGTTCCAACAACAAACATTATGTCACATTCAGATGATAATTGAACAGCTTGATTCCAAGCATCTTGAGGTAATTGCTCCTCAAAAAGTACCACATCTGGCTTTAATATATTATTACAAACTAGACAAATTGGGATTTTTTCTTCATTAAAGTTATCAAAAAAATTAAAATAATCATACTGTTCTCTTTTCCCACAGACTATACAAAACATTCCAAATATGTTTCCATGCAGCTCTATAACATTTTGGGAACCGCCTCGTTGATGTAGTCTATCAATATTTTGGGTAATAACATGACTCCTTTTGGGCCTTGTGTTTTCAAATCTTCCGATGGCTGTATGAGCATCATTACATTCAGCTTGGCATACAAGTCTTTGTCGTGAGTAAAAGAAATCCCAAACCAATTTTGGATTTGAAATAAAAGCAGAGTGTGAAGCAAGTTTTGCTGGGTCATACTTTTTCCACAGCCCATCCTTATCCCTAAATGTAGGAATTCCACTTTCTCTTGAAATCCCAGCTCCTGTAAAAAATACGAAATTTTCGGATTTTTCAATTATTTTCTGAATTTGAGTCGCATCATCATGGTATTCTCCGTGAACGCCTTCCATGCTTATTGTTTATTCCTATGGAATTTAAATTCATAAATGTATTTAGATAATAAATGTGCTTGTACTTCCCTGGAGACTTGCAGTAAGATATATAGTTTGGCCAAAAATAGACAATATAATCATCATATTTCTTCAGGTGAAACTATTAGACATATTAGCCCTAGGGAACATCTATTATGGAGAGTTTTATCTAGATAAGAAAATCTAAATTGATAAATTGCTGATGCTATTGATTTTAAGGTTACGTTCTCAAAAAAGCATAGTTAGTTCAAAAGATTTCAATAACATGTATTAATAACATGAGTAACTTGTATAACTACAAGTATTCATCCTTTACACGGTCCTGAAATTTTGATAATAATTTTCCTACTTTTGGATCAATCACATAACTACAATAGGGTACATCCTTGTTGTTATCGTAGTAATTCACGTGATATTTCTCAGCAGGATAAAAATTTTTAAAAGGAGTGATTTCAGTGACTATAGGATTAGAGTATACTTTCTTTTTCTCAATATCTTCTTTTACTTTAGTTGCTGTATCCTTTTGTTTTGGTGTTTGATAAAAAATGGCAGATCGATATTGCGTTCCTACATCATTGCCCTGTCTATTAAGTGTAGTTGGATCGTGGGTATACCAAAATATTTCAAAAAGTTTTTCTAGTGGAATGATTTTTGGATCAAATCGGATTTGGATAGCTTCAGCGTGACCAGTTTCGCCTGTACAAACTTGGTCATATGACGGATCAGCTAGAAACCCGCCTGAATAGCCAGGTAAGACTGAGAGAATTCCTCGAACTCGCTTAAAAATGGCCTCTGTGCACCAAAAGCACCCATTTGCCAGAGTTATCTCTTCAAAATTATCAGATTTGTTCGAATTTTCGGCTTGGTCATTCATATGAATAGTCTAGTGGACCACCACCTATTAGATTTATTCACTTGCTTTGGATGCTTTTTATAGTCCCAGGGAGACGAAATAATGACAAATTTGAATTGATCTGATTTCATAAAGGCTTAAATTCTCTAAAAAACAAAAGGCATTTAACTATGACTTTGAATTTAAGTTATTTTATTAATTAAACTAAAATTTTTCATAATTTATAGAAAAGATACAACATAATATCATTAAAGTCAGTTACTATGGTTTTGCAAGATTGGTCGTATATAAGTATCAGTAATCTTGTCTAGACTTTAGAATAATAAAAATTATCAAGAATATTTTTAATTTTGATTGGGAGTATCAGTATTTAACTCGGGTATAAAAAATATGAGTGCAAAAGATCGTAGTAACAATGTGTCTAATTAGAACGTATCAAACTTGTTAGCTTATTAAGACTTTACAAATTGTACTAATATGATCTATTAGTAAAATTATCAAATTATTAATAATAAAATATGATATTTAACAAAAAAAGATCAATTCAATCAATAATCAAACCATTGTAAACGTTATTAAATATAAAGCTTATCGCAAACGGCTTTTATTCGTTTATATAATACAAGATTTATAGTATCTAAAAAATTGGTAACTAGACATACTTTTTCCAACGGTTTTTTTATCTTGTTTTTCACATTTATTGTCTTTTCTTTTATCATCTTTTATGCGAATATCAATATTTTGATTGCAGGTCCCGATTCTAACATTGAAATTATTGCCATGGCTCAAACAATAGGTCATGTTCAAGGGAAAAACTATGTTTTACTCAATACAACCGATACCAAGAATTGTCCAGAATTTTACAATAATCCTGTACAAGATAATACCTTTGAATCTTCTATAAATGCCACAATATCCGTCCCCCATAATGAAAGTGGGATAGGAAATATCACCGAACCTGAACCTATCGAGGATTCTAAGACGATCACCAATATTTGTCCATTTCTAAAAATAATGTATCCATATGATTGCTCCACAGAAGCAAACAGTTCATCGGAAATAATGTGCTACACAAAAGAAGATTTAAAACAAACTAACGTTAAGGAGGATGAGGACAATAATAAAGAGGACGAAGAGCAAGTAGAAGAAGAAATACCAGATAATGAAATTTTTGACAAAAAAGGCTTATTGATAGCGGATACAAAATTCAACAAACAATATTCGTACGAATTAGTTGATCCGCTTAATTCTGACAAGAAAATAAAAGTTAATTTGGATCTTGGAAAGCACACTCAAGGACACAACAAACACATAAATTCACCCAGGATTGAAATTGAAAGAGAAAACATCAACGGAAGTTTAGATATGAATGCTGCAAAGAATCAAATGATAGTTTGGAAGGGAAATATATTGGGTTATTTTAAGGAACCAAAGGATAAATTTGATAATGAAACTTATATTGAGATCATGTTTAATACCGGTTTTCATGCATCTGATGCACCCGATATCGAACGGAGAGGAATAGGAGTAGTATTTGACGTTTCAAATAGCAGTAATCCATATATTATGGATTATCGGGATGATGGTAGATACTTAAAACTTACAATGAATGATGTAAAAAATCTAGCAGGAGATGATTTTATTTTTCACTCAAACGACAATAAGAGCAAAGACTATTTCCTAAACGATCTCACAAATACTAACAATGTTACTCTTAAAGTGAAAACTTTCTTGACAGAAGATAACAAACGTGTTATAGAAGCATATATCGATCCCGGTGCGGGAAAAGAGGTATGGTATTGGACTTTAAAAGACGCCTCTAAACTGCAAGATCATGAGGAAATTAGGGATAGATCGGGATTCATAGAAACAGTTTATCAAGGTTCGGGATTTACCTATGTCCGAACTGATAATATAGATACTCGTCTTGCATCTCTACAATCATTCATTTTGAACTAATTAAGATGGTTGGTGCTTTTTTTGAGACTTACTTTTTAATCCTGATTTAGATATATTAAACACAAATCAATATTTCTTTTTTTGTCTATCACTGCCTTATTACCAAATCAAAGTCTCCATAAATTTATTGTATTTATCATAATCAGATAGTAGACTGTTCTTATGTTCTATGAAGTCTGATTAATGGATATATCTAGTTTGCAGTTATTAATAGATAATACGTTATACGGCTGGGATATTTGAGATCAAGCATGCTTAATCTTAGAGTAGTCTAGTTAGACCCTTCTTTTCATTATGAATTATATACAATTTGCAATTATCCTACGAGGAACCAATATGACTTTTAATCCACCCATCTCAAAAAGAAAATCCGGAGCAAATGACGAAAAAGACCTCTAGGCCTGTATTTAACCAACAAAAAAAATTGTCTCAACCCCCGGCCCCGCCCCCACCTACTCAATTAATTTGGGATCTTGAACTAAGGAACTAATCATTAGTATCTAGTTGACAAGATCAGAGGTATTATTATCTATTTCTAAGTTTAGTTAATTCCTTTGCAATAGCATCAATGGTATAGGTTACTGTGAATGGCTCCCCGCTGGTCTTGTGAAATACCAATGCGTTACCTGCAAAATTTAGTGTCCCTGAGCTTATTCCAGTTCCATTGATTTCAATCGGCACATCAACCAAATGTCGAAGATGAGTTATTGCAATGCTCTTATTTCCAGGCAAGACTGCATGATATGGCTCACCATGAGTTGAATAGGGGTTTTCCATTGGTGCGTAAGTATGAAGGACCTCGACTTCTATCGGTTTGCTTGCTGTGAATGTTACTGTGCCTGACCAAATATAGCTATCATTTCTTAATGGGAGAGCAAAAACTACTTCGTGTGATGGCTGTCCTGGATGTCTTACCGGTGCAGGTACCGACATTGAAGTGTTTTGAATTGTTATTTCTTCCAAAGCTAGTAAGTTTAATGATGGTGTATCAGTCTGGGGATTTGAGGTACCATTTGAAATAGATTTTGAGGAATTAGACGCTAAAATGCTATTAATGTCATTAACAAAGCTCGAAAAGGATCCAATTGATACGTTTCCATTCTCCATTAAAGAAGGAGTAATTGTTTTATTACTACTGCTGCCACTGTCACCACTGCTGGTGCTACTGCTGAAGTTATCAGACAAGTCCAGCTGAGCGTACGAAACTTGATAAGAAAAAAATATCATCGCGGCCATAAAAACAATTGATGCTTTGCATGTTTTTCCAAACAAAAAATGATGTCTTTTTTTATTTGCAATTTCTAAATTCATTGTATACCTCATAAACGATGTACAAGAAGTAAAAAATCTTTGCTAATCTAAAATATCATCATTAGTGATTATCTGTGGGGATTTTGTCATATTTATTTCTCAATGTTCTTAAAACTCTAAAAATGTCAAAAAAATGAGTTAATAAACATCGATAGATTCAAAAAAAGTTAGAAGAATTAAGACATTTTAATTCTATGGTATCCTCAGAAGGATAGAAAAATTAAGAATTTCAACTTTTGACCGCATCCATTAATAATTCTATGGATTTTAGATCAAACGGATCTTGAAATGCAAGAAAAAACTGGTTGATACCTAGATCAACGTATTCTTGTACCCTGGCACTCACCTCAGGAGAATTTCCCACAAGGCCCTTCTTTAGTATTTGATTGTAAACACCCGGCCCCCTCTCCGTAGCAAAAACTTTTTTCTTGTACTCGAGTTCTTGTTCGGTACTAGCAATAAGAACATCCAATTCAATCGACCTCTTGACCACTTTATTCTGTAGATCTTTAGATTCTTGGTTATTTTGTGTTTTTAATAATCTTTCAAATCTTTTGTTTAATGAAAAATATTCATGTGGAGTCAAATAGGAACATTCCCATACATCTGCATAATTTGCAGCAATTTTCATCATTTTATCTTTTTTGGCTGCTATCGTTATAGGAATTCTAATTTTAGGTTTGACAAATGAAGCACCCCGTATTTTATAAAATTGTCCATCAAAATTTGTCAAAGTGCTCGCTGACTGGCTATATTTTAAATCATGGTTTCCCAGCAATTTTGATAGTAATTGAACTCCTTCGTTAAACAAAGCCACACGATAAATTGCATCTGCGTAGTCAATTCCATAAGGATACCACCACTGAAGAGAATATTTTAGACTTGCACCAGCTCCGGTTCTAAATTCAAGGCGTCCTTTTGAAACATCTTGAAAAGTAATTGATTGTTTTACAAGTAAGACCAAGCTTCTATAATCTGGAAGCATATACGTGATAACGGGACCAAGTTTAATTTTATTAGTAATTGGGATAAGTGTGGATAGAACTGTCCAACAGTCAAGGTCAATTTCAGTTAATGACTCACCATAATAAAATCCGTAATATCCAAGCTCTTCAGCTAACATACATGTTTGCTTAATTTTTTCATAATCTGTTCCCCAAATTTCCAGGCAAAAGCGAACATCATTCAATAAAACAAAATGGGATACAATATATTAAAACATCACTTAACCAATTTTAAAAATCCCCAGGCTTTGGACATCTAGGAAATTTATCAAAGAATGTTACTAAATTTTAATTACTAACATTACTATTTCAGGCTGCAAATCTAAAATAAGACGAAATCACAAGGCTGGCTGGATGATTGATAGGTTGGTTATTTTTCGACTACAAAAGTGATTTTTCATGTATTACTTTCTTTTTATGGCAATCAGACTAACCAACTTTACGTTACTTCGATCAATATAACAAAAAAATAGAATCGTTTTAAGATTGATTCTTATTCTTTTTTTTATTCAACATAGTGGTGGTGAATCAGCTGATCATAGAACCTTATAGACTTGATGTTTACGAACTCAAACATTCCATGCTTTGATAATTCTCTCCCAAATCCACTATTTTTGATTCCACCGAATGGAACTCTAGGATCTGATACAACAACATTATTGACCGTAACAATTCCAGCCTGTAGTAATTTTGAGTATTTTTCCGCTTTCCCCAAATTTTGAGTCCAAATGCTTGCTCCGAGGCCAAATTTTGTATCGTTTGCTATTTCCAATGCTTCTTGTTCATCTTCTACCACTATTACCGGAGCAATCGGACCAAATGTTTCTTCTCGAGCTACTTCCATATTAGGAGTAACATTTTTCAAAATAGTTGGTTTGTAGAAATATCCTTTTTCATTACCCTCATTTTTTCTACCCAATCGCTGCCCGCCTGTTACCAATTCTGCGCCCTCTTTCAAAGATCTCTTTACCATTTCGTCAATATTTTCTAATGCAGAAGAGTTTACCAAGGGTCCGATATCAGTTTCTTCTGAAAGTGGATCTCCAATTTTTAATTTTTCTGTCTTTTCAACAAATTTTTCAATAAATTGAGAAGCTACGTTTTTGACAACAATAAAGCGTTTAGATGCTATACAACTTTGTCCACAGTTTATGAAACGTCCTTTTACAGCACCACTTGACGCTTTATCAATATCTGCATCTTCGCATACGATGAATGGATCGCTACCCCCTAACTCTAATACTATTTTTTTTAATTGTGCGGTTGCATGCTTGGCCACCTTTGCACCCACGGGTACACTACCAGTAAAAGTAACTGCACTAACATCATCAGAGTCGATTAAATATTCCGCTTCAACGGAGGAAGCAATAACTGTCTTAAAAACATTGTCGGGTAAGCCAATCTTTTCAAAAATCCGCTCGATTTCCAGTCCACATTGCATAGTAACACTGGAAGGTTTTAAGATAATAGTATTACCTGCTATCAGTGACGGTGCAGCGAATCTAAGTGCCTGCCAATAGGGAAAATTCCATGGCATCAGACTTGCGATTACCCCTAACGGTTCAAATGTGACTATAGATTTCCGGGCGTCTGTATTAATAACTTCATCATGTAAAAAGACTCCGCCGTTGTCTGCAAAATATTCTACAGCCCAAATACACTTGTCTATTTCAGATCTGGCTTCTTTAACGGTTTTTCCCATCTCTGAGGTGGCTATTCGAGCTAGTCTTTCCTTTTCCTTCTTAAATTCATTAGCAAAGGCATATAGAAAGCCCGTTCTCTTACGATAGTCCTTTTTCCATTCTTTGAAAGCTTTTTTAGATTTATTAGCTAAAGTTGTAATTTCATCCTTTGATATTAGTCTATATTCTTTAATAATTTCTTCAGTTGCAGGATTAACAGTCACTATAGTATTAGAGGGTCTTTCATTACTTTTTGTTATATTGTTTTTTTTTAAAGGAACATTATTAGAAATCAATTGATATCCAAGCATCTCCTATTCATGTACAGCAATTTATATCGTACTTTTAACGATTATTGGAATTAAACTTTGCTAATGCCCTGGTTAATAAAATTTTGGTTTTCGGTGCAACTCGTCATGGTAGAGGGACGGACATCAAATATGGGCCAAGTATCAAAACGTGGAGTCAATGCTGAATCCAATTACTCTCCTGCTTACAAGATCAAATTGTTGCAAACCGGAAATAGTAAATACGAAAAAAGTCGTTGTTTTTGAATATCAAGTTTTTACCTTAGGTAAATTCCATGCATATTTTATGGCTAATAACCTAATACCAGTAGCAGAAATAATTCCAACGATTGCTGCAGTAACTGGATCGGACAAAATTATCAATACAAAGAAAATAATTACTCCTACGAAACTAGCTGTTGCATAAAGTTCTCTAACAAATACCAAAGGAACTTCATTTACTAGAACGTCTCTTAGAATTCCTCCTCCCGTAGCTGTAATCAGACCTCCAATGGAAACTAAGAGGAAGTTTGGACCAAAGATAGAATATGCAATGCCTGCTCCAATCACCGTAAATACCCCTAACCCTATCGCATCACATTTTAGAAAAATATTCCAATGTTTTTTCAATCGAGGATATAGGAAAAATATCGAAAAGCCTGTAATGAAGCATAGGATCAGATACATAGGGTTTGATAAGGCAGTGGGAGGATACTGTCCAAAAATGACATCTCGTATCAATCCGCCTGAAAGCCCCGTAACACTAGCAAGGATAATTACTCCTACGATGTCGGCTTTTTGTTCTATTGCTTTGAATGCTCCTGTAATTGCAAATGCTACTGTACCAAAATAATCAAGAAAAAGTGTTATTTGTGGATAATAAATAAAGACAAATTGCAGGTCAATCATCCATAGCTAGTAACTAAAATAAGATATATTTGAGATTGCATTCATTTGTTGAAGTAATTAGACAGTACCAATAACTAAAGATCAATTAGTCGATTCTCAAGTCAAACTTAGGATTATGGAGTATGGTGGTTATATAAAACAGTTGATTACCCTTTTTTAGGCTTAGAACATGCTTAAAGATAGAAAAACAAGTTATAGAATATAACAGATGGAAACATGATGACAAGTTTCTTGGTTCTAATGTCTCCACTAAAATTTCAATGATCCCAGCTGAAATTGAATAAAGTTATAGAAATAAAAATCTCTATGTTTGAGAATCGAAAACATTTGGAAAAGCTAAAATGGATTTGGAAATGTTGGCAAAAAGATGCCAACTATTGATACTACGATCCAAATAACCACGGCAATCAATATAGCCTTGAGCCATCCTGTGCTATAAAGCCACTTGAGTGATATCAACCATATAATACCCCCTATTGCGGCTGCAAGAAAGCCATATCCAAATACATAACTAACAATTCCAAACATAATTGAACCTAAAAGAGCAGCAAAGAAGGCTGTTTTAAATCCCTCTTTTTCACCCATCAACTTTGTAACTACATAAATCAGAAAAGTAGATATCACTAAACCTATCAAGAAACTTAGAATTCCCAATTATTAGTCGGTATTAGGAATTACGATTATTAAGTTTTATCCAGCCTTGACATGGTCTACGTCCCTGCAATGAACTTCCTTAAAGCTATCAAATGAAGCTGAGCGTAGGCATGGATCAGTGTAGGCACTGCCCTTTTTTCACAAATCGTTAAAGTCGAGGATATGACAAATTGTAACTTTATGTATATATGTAATTTATATAATTTAAAAAAAACTAATTAATCATGTCTGAAAAATTCTCAAAAATTCTCATCCTTTTTTATTCAAGATATGGAAACACTGCTGAAATGGCCGAGGAAATTGCATATGGAGCAAAGGAAGTTCCAAATACTAGTGTAACACTTCGAAGAATTGCAGATGACGTTCCGGCTGAAGTAATTTCACAAAACCCCGAGTGGTCAAAAACTGTAGAAGACTTGACTAATAGATATCCAACTAGTGAAGTCGAAGATTTGGTAAAGGAAATGCCCAATTATGATGCAATTATTTTTGGGTCACCTACTAGATTTGGAAATATGGCTGCACCTATGAAGGCTCTCTGGGATCGAACTAGCGAATTGTGGATGAAGGGATCGCTTATTGACAAGCTAGGGGCAGTCTTTACTGGAGCGGCTTCAGTCCATGGAGGTCAAGAGACGACTGCTATTTCGATGATGTTTCCTATGCTTCATCATGGAATGATAATTGTGGGCGTCCCTTATGCGGTTCCCGAATTAACTCAGAGTGGAAGTCCCTATGGCCCCAGTAGAATTGTAGGACCTATGTCAAATAAAGAAATTACAGAGGCAGATACCAAAGTAGCACGAGCACTAGGAAAAAGAGTATCCGAATTGGCACAGAGACTATCATAGAAAGTTTCAAGATTGGGAAAACAATACAAATACATTCATACTTTTACTATCGGATCAAAATACAAATTGGGTACTCCTTTGATTAAATGATGTATATTCCTCATGAAATGATGGTCAGCAAACAGACATCAGGGTAACAATTAATGATGATGGCGATAAAGTCCTGAAATTGATAAAAAATCTACTCGAAATTACTTGTAGATACCCCATATTTCCAATTACGGGCATTCATCTTGTTTATGAAATCTAAAACAACTCTTTCGAGAATTTCTATAATTTCTTGTCCCTTTTGAACCGATGCCTCTCTGGGAGCACCAGTTGCCCCGGTCCCGGTCAACTCACTAAATCTCCAGTAAAGTCGAATATCATCGCCAGGTAGGTTCGGAATAATCTGATCTGGTGCCGACTGTAGGTCAACTAAATCAGGTCTTGTAACCATCATAGCGGATGTTTCTGCTTCCCCACCGTGACCTAGCCCCTTCCACACATTGAAGATATCTGTGTTTTTTTGTCCAACTAATACCCACCATGATTCAAGACAAGCAATAACCATATCAGGATACTTGTCTTTTAAATTTCGAGAAGCTACTTCAATCGGTGCAATATTACCGTCATGACCATTTATTACAAGTACTTTTTTGATCTCATTTTTTGCCAAACTATCTAGCAAGTCCTCTATTACAGAAATCATTGTTGAAAATTTTAGACTAATGGTCATTTGAAAATCATTGTGATGTATACTAACTCCGTAGGGCACGACAGGCAAGATGAAATACTTATGATCTGATGAGGGATTGTCGATGTCAATTTTTTCTAATATGATTTTCGCAAGATTCATTGGGAATATAGAGTCAGAACCAAAAGGTAAATGGTTCCCGTGATTTTCGCATGAACCGAGAATAATGAAAGCAATTGAATTGTCGTTGACGACATTCTTAACCTGATTCGCATTCATTTCTTCTAATAGAAGTTTTTTATCCATTAAATCAATCACATTCTAAAAGAATTTACTATACTTTAAATTTTCATCTTAAATTATCTTCAACATAAATTCAAACAACTGTATACATTTGTTGAATGAGCTTGAGGCGTCATTTAACATAATCAATATCTAGATCTATTTAATCATCACATGCAAAAATAACTAACAAATCAGACTTTGTTCTTTTTCTTGATAATCAATTGAGAATTAAAATTGAACCTCTTTCCTAGTTACTGAATCCAAATTGCTATTTGATCCAACGAGTTCCTCTATCTTTTTTGCCACAAACAAAACTAAACGATCTTCATACTGGGGACCAATTATTTGTATGCCCACGGGAAGTATATTTGATTTTTCAGTAACAAATCCCAGTGGAATTGAAATTGCTGGAAGTCCGATACTATTAAATAAAACTGTATTCCTCAGTAAGGCCTTTCGAACATTCAGTTGGAGACCGTCAATTTTTATATTGACTTTTCGTAACTTTGGTGCCAGTATAACAGTAGTTGGTATTAGAATAGCTTGAATTCCACTACTAAAAAGGTTCATAAATTCATGCTTAATATTTCTTATTTGTTTGTTGGCACGAATGTAATCATCAATGCTAATACGAGTTCCCTCGACGAGCATTTTCATCACATCAGACCCAAATTGGCCAGCATCTGATTCAAGCTTATCTGCATGAATCATTGAAGCCTCATACAATCTCACCGTCTTCCAACTTGAGAAAATATTATTTGTATACTTTATATCAAAATTTTTTACGAGAATTGGAGTTTGTGAAACATTCTGAATGAAATCAATAAACATTTTCTTAATCCGAGAATCCATTACTTTTAGAAAATATCTCTTTGGAATTCCTACTACTAATTCTGATGTTCTCAAAGGTTTGTGGGTTAACAATGTATTTTTTTTTACCTTTTTGAAGTTTTTAGAATCGTAGAGACTTTTAAAAATTAAATTCGCATCCCACACACTCCTTGTCAACCACCCAATATGATCTAAGGATGGTGAAAGTGGGAATATGCCAGAAGTACTTATCAAGTCAAAGGTTGGCTTCATACCCACTAAACCACAAAGAGAAGCTGGAACTCTGACAGAACCACCTGTATCTGTTCCTAAAGAAAATATAACCATACCAGAGGCAACGGCAACAGTAGAACCGCCACTAGAACCTCCAGATATTCTCGATAAATCGAAAGGATTTTTTGAGTCTCCGAAGGTATAATTTTTGCCAGTAATTCCTGATGCAAATTCGTTTTGATTATTTGTCCCTATAAGAATTGCCCCTTTTTTATTCAAGATTTTTACAACTGACGCTGTAGTACTAGAAACGTAATCAGAATAAAATTTTGACCCTGCAGTAAATTTGAGGTGCTTTGCGTGAATCATATCTTTAATTGAGTATGGAATTCCATCCAAAGGATCCAAAAGGTCATTTAGTTTTGCCCGTTTATCACATTTTTCGGCAATTTCAAAAATTTCTTCTTCACTCCGAAGAGTTATGAATGAATTTAGTATATGATTGAATTTTTCAATTCGATCTAGGCATAATCCTGTCAATTCCGAAGGAAGTAACTCGCCAGTCCTGATAGATTTAGATAGATTTTCTATGGTAAAAGGAAAAATTGGAGGTTTGAAATCAATCATAATTCCAATCCTACCAACCACTTTTCAGGTAATAAATTATATGGTCTTATTTAAGAGAGTGGTTTACTTTAATATGTAAATTCAAATCATTTTCCCGTCACACGTAAGTAATTATTCTTGCCAAAATGTATCAAGTTTATCATCAAGAACAAGTAGTAAAAAGGAATATTTTAAAGGATATCAACTGTTGTAAGATATTTTACGAAATATAGGAAATTATTTTAAGATTCTAATATTGGCCGATTTTTATAACAATCACATCTGGATTTGTTTTCATGATGATTATCTAAGCGCAGTTGGTGCAAGAGTCGCTATCAAAAAAGTGTCAATTTACAGGGTAGTTATATAGTAGTACAAGTAATTTATGAGGGTTATGTACTTAGACATCAAAGTGATAAATACTTGGTGTATAATACTTTGGTAAAATTACTCATTTAGGAATAGTATAAAAAAGTCTAAATTATTCTAAAATTCGTTAAACTAAGAATCCAATTATATTATGCATTTAGATTCAAACTAGTCTATAAATTCAATGATGTTTTATTCTTGTGATTTTAATCCAACTCTAATTATTCAAATGAGTGAATTATTCTTCTTTAGAGGATATGATTTGTGTCTATAATAATAACGGTAACATTTTTAAGTATTCCAATATCAATAATAGGATCTTTAGAGCGAGGATGAAAATCTAATCTAAAACAAAAAAGCAATGTAAAAGATTAATTAAATATATTCCTAATAAGTTTTAAAGAACAAAATAAAATAGATTGCCATACTAATATTATCATCTATGATAGGTTAAGATAATTCATCCAAACATTGTTAAAAAATGGGTAAATATGATATAAGAGTTTTCAACCTGATGAACAAAATATTAACAGGAATAGTTTCAGCCTTACTCGTAGCAGGAATTGTTGGAATGTATATTCCAAATGTATCAGCAACTGTTGTTCAAGAAGAATTCTGTTCTGGTAATAGTGCACTCGGACAAGAAGCAACTAGTTCAGCAGAACAGGGCCCATCACAAGACCAAGCAAGTGGTTCTGACGCACAATCTATAGCACCAGAATTTAATGCTTTAACTGGTAACAATCTTAATCTCAATGCACAACAAAATGGTGATTGTTTATCCCCATTGCAACGAGGAGATAGTGCTCCATTAGGCGCATCTGAAAGCGAAAATCCATTAGCATCTACAACTGCTCTCCAAAACAGCACTGACTAAAATAATATAGACCCCACAGGGGTTTTACTTTTTTTTCAATACTTTTTTTGGGTTTTCTGGATTTAAGCGCATGATTTCTTTTTGTATATTGAGAACAGAATTCAAAATGATTAGATTATTATATTGAGAAATTGTTTCTAATTAAATGAAATCGACTACTGAATATCTAACATTCAATACCAAATCAAGGTTCCAGCTGATCAATATAACCCCCGAAGTGAAAAAGATTTTGGATCTAAGCGGAATCAAAGAAGGTTTGTGTTTAATTAATTCAATGCATATATCAGCTAGCATATTTATCAACGATGATGAAGCAGGATTACATCGTGATTTCCATGAATGGTTAGAAAAACTAGCACCGCATGAACCTACTAATCATTATAGACATAATGATACTGGTGAAGAAAATGCTGATGCCCACCTAAAACGGCAAATCATGGGTAGGGAAGTGGTTGTCGCAATTACAAAAGGCAAATTAGACTTTGGTCCTTGGGAACAAATCTTTTATGGAGAATTTGATGGAAATAGAAAGAAAAGGGTCCTTGTTAAGATTATTGGTGAGTAGCAGTTACCAATTTATTATATGTTGATTATTAGTTTAGTAACCCAAATGAAATCGCATGTAAAGGGATCACTACAAGTAAATCCTAATGTTTTTTCCTTCAACATTGTAATTAGGCCACTCTAGTAGACCAGAATGAAAAGGTGAATTTAGAAATACCATTTACCTGACGTAAATATATTTTGATGATTAGGATTTATTGATAAAATGAATTTGTTTCACATAGAACCTCCTCGTGCTCGATAGAGAAATCTTGTCTTCATGTTGAAGATGAAATTATGCCAAAAATTCACATAAACCAGTAAATGGTGACCAAATTTATTGACGAGAAACGGAAATAATTTGTCAACATTATATACCTCTTTATATATAGTATAATGGATGATTTTTTGACCCAAAATAATTTTCCCCTAAAAAGCTGGCATATTGAAAATATGGAAAAAACCGTTATAAAATATGTTAAAGGACTCCCTGAGGATGCATCGAAATGGGAGATAAGGAAACACAAAAAATATGGCAAATTATCAAATATAATTAGAAATATCCATTATGACATCAAACATGGCGTTACTAATGATCAAGTTATTGAAGTGTTTGTAAAAATTCGAAATGAGCCAGTATTCTGCGATTTACAGAATAATCTCGATGCAATGAATAGACTCGGTGATTTAGAAAAGCATTGGAAAGAAATATGAATGGTCAAATAACATCAGCCTAATACTTAACTAACCAAAACCTTCCAAAAAGAACTTCCTGAGCACAACGTATCAAACCAGGCATCTGCTCATCTAAAAGTTATTGGTGTAATGGTTCAGACTGAGTATCAGGTTAATAAAAACAGAGAGCTTTTATAAAAGTTTCTTAATTGATTCCTCGATCCATAAATTAAATTAACTGATTATCTTGAAAAGACACTCAATTATATAAAACGGATATCTATAAGTCATCAGGTTTACAAGTTTTCAAGTAGTCATCTTCTCAAAAGAATATAGCTACCTTCTGGGTCTTTGATTTGTATTCATTCGACGATGTGAAGAAGAACAATAACCACAATATTCTGTAATGCCCTCTTTCCCATGGCAAAAACACTCACATTTACTTCCCGCTGAAAATTTTTGTCTCATGCTTATAATAACTACACCAACCCTTATAACAATTGGTAATTTTACGTATATAAGAATCGAATAATTGCAACTTAAGTTAGATTTATTTGATTATTGAAGGATAAACCGCTTTTAAAATCAGTCAACCTTATTGCCCGGTTTACTGCATATTAAATTACATCTAAGTAAGTAGTTTAATGTACTGTAGAACTTTGTTTTCAATAATGAATATTGAATTGGCTTCGACATCCAATGAGATCAAGATATAATATTTGTTTTCACTAACACTCTTTAATGGAATTGTAGCACGTATTAGTTTGTCATACTTGCCCACTGAATAATTTAGATCTCCTAAATTTTTCTGAAAATCTTCACGAATTTCAGCTCGAAATACTGCCTGCATGGCGTAGAGCTTTGTCTCATCGTCATTCATAAGTACATTCAAATGTTCTCGATAGGAAGTTCCCACCAATGTACCCATCCTGTTTGCTATGCCTACAAACCGGATTAGTGGATCCAACTCCCTTATGTGTTTGCAGTGATTATTTGCGAAATCTTCATTATTAAAATCCAATAATACTCAATTAATATCAAATACGTTTCATGTTATTAATTTTTGTTCTTTTCTCTCGAATATGAAACATGGAACCTGGTATCATACCAACATGTCACAAAATACCCATCATTCAAGACTAGATAAATTAGCTTAATGTATTAGCAAATATTTTTCATGGAAACAATTTATTTTATTTATTGAATAAATTCATCGATAGTAATGAAAAATATATCTTAAAATTTGAATAAGAAATAATTCGCTTTTAGAATGCATAATCAAACAAAATTCTTGTCTATTTAAAGACATGAATATAATTAGTTTCTAGTGAAAATCACCATGCTGATCTAGATCCTTCGCTAAATTATTACATGATAGGAATAGAATAGTGTGCCTCATTCCCTGACATTTTTTTTTGTCCTTCGATCTTTGACATAACTGCGTATTCGGGGTTTAGATCAATTGCTTGATTCAAGTAAAACACAGAGTCAGGTAAGTCGTCATCTTTTGATTTTGTTTTAGATACAAAGCATCTATACCAAACTTCTGGTATCAAGGGATCTTGTTTTAAAATGTGGTTGTAAATTGAGACGGATTCTTTATAAGATCCCAAGTGCTCCATAATGAATCCATATGTATATAGGATATCTATATCCGTTGGATCGATTCCTAATGCTCGCTTTATTGTTTCCAATGCTTCGTTAATGCGAGTAGGAAATTGATTTGCGAGTATCCACGACTTTCCATTTAGTGCTTTTACGTTATCAGAATCAATTTCTAGAGTTTTTTCGTATGAGAAGATGGCTTCTGCAAATTTAGATGTGGCCGAAAGGGCCATTCCTTTATTGTAGAATGCATCTGCGTAGTAGGGGTTTATTTCGATTGCCTTATCAAAAGATGTGATGGCTTCTGCAAATTTAGATGTGGCCGAAAGGGCCATTCCTTTATTGTAGAATGCATCTGCGTAGTAGGGGTTTATTTCGATTGCCTTATCAAAAGATGTGATGGCTTCTGCAAATTTAGATGTGGCCGAAAGGGCCATTCCTTTATTGTAGAATGCATCTGCGTAGTAGGGGTTTATTTCGATTGCCTTATCAAAAGATGTGATGGCTTCTGCAAATTTAGATGTGGCCGAAAGGGCCATTCCTTTATTGTAGAATGCATCTGCGTAGTAGGGGTTTATTTCGATGGCTTTGTCGTAGCAGGCTATGGCTTCTTGGTTATCCCCTAAATAATACAAAGACAAGCCTTTGTTGTTGTAGGCATCTGCATATTGTGGGTTTATTTCGATGGCTTTGTCGTAGCAGGCTATGGCTTCTTGGTTATTTCCTGTAACTGCCAACACTAAACCTTTGTTGCAAAATGCAAGATCATACTTGGGGTTTATTTCGATGGCTTTGTCGTAGCAGGCTATGGCATCCTGACTTCCAATATAGTACAAAGACAAGCCTTTGTTGTTGTAGGCATCTGCGTAGTAGGGGTTTATTTCGATGGCTTTGTCGTAGCAGGCTATGGCTTCTTGGTTATCCCCTAAATAATACAAAGACAAGCCTTTGTTGTTGTAGGCATCTGCATATTGTGGGTTTATTTCGATGGCTTTGTCGTAGCAGGCTATGGCTTCTTGGTTATTTCCTGTAACGGACAAGGCTATGCCCTTGTTGTAAAATGCAAGATCATACTCTGGGTTTATTTCGATGGCTTTGTCGTAGCAGGCTATGGCTTCTTGGTTATCCCCTAAATAATACAAAGACAAGCCTTTGTTGTTGTAGGCATCTGCATATTGTGGGTTTATTTCGATGGCTTTGTCGTAGCAGGCTATGGCTTCTTGGTTATTTCCTGTAACGGACAAGGCTATGCCCTTGTTGTAAAATGCAAGATCATACTCTGGGTTTATTTCGATGGCTTTGTCGTAGCAGGCTATGGCTTCTTGGTTATCCCCTAAATAATACAAAGACAAGCCTTTGTTGTTGTAGGCATCTGCATATTGTGGGTTCATCTCGGTGTTCTGATCAAAAGAAGTGACGGTTTTTTGGTCATCATGGTTAGAAAGAATAGAACCATCTGCATATTGTGGGTTCATCTCGGTGTTCTGATCAAAAGAAGTGACGGTTTTTTGGTCATCATGGTTAGAAAGAATAGAACCATCTGCATATTGTGGGTTCATCTCGGTGTTCTGATCAAAAGAAGTGACGGTTTTTTGGTCATCATGGTTAGAAAGAATAGAACCATCTTTGGTAGAAGTACTGTTATTCTTGGACGGTAATGATTTAATTAAATTTGCCAATACCTCTAATTGAGTTTCTATCGACTCCTTGTGTTTTGTAGAGATATCAGAGTTTCTGATCTTGGCGTTTATAATAGTAGTTATGTCATCGATAGAATTATGTAAAGAAGGATCTGAATTTTCAATAGAGTCGTCCTTTATAGAAATTTCGCCACCGTCATCGGCAGTATTATCGATATCGGCGTCGTTATTATCGGTATTCGAATTAGCTGTATTATCCCTTTTCTTATCTCTAGGGATATTGTTAATTTTATAATTTCCATCCAAATAATGTCAATTCATATTACCTCTATCATTTATTTAACCATTATAGTTATTTGTGAGACAATATAGAATTAATATCGCGATATTAAAAATCTTATATCAATTCATAATAAACCTTATAATTCATTTACCAAGAAATCAATGGGCCAATAGAAGTTTATAGACTGAAAGAATGTCTAAACCCCCTCTTAATGAGTAGTAGTATACTCACTCCTCAACATCGGATTTGAATTATTGCTAGATAGCCATATGATCATTCCAATAAGTAAAAATAGAAAAATATACAAATATTAATTATGATTTTCTAACAATATTTAAACATTTTAATAGAAATAGAAGGTTTTAAATTATTGGATTAACATATTAAACTAATATATAGATTCTGTTACCTAGTACAGATCATCCTAATTACATTCAGCGGAATGTCGTAACATTTTAGAAATAAAATATGATACCTCCTTCGAAATAATTTGATCTAATGATAGATCTTTTGTCTCTCAAATGACGATCCAACAATGGAGAACTCAAAAAATTTGTTTAACGGTAATGTCGGTAAATTAACATTTCCGATAAATTAATGATACCCTAATTCATAGAGTAGACAATAGAGACCAAATTGGCATTACCAAATATTTCGTTTTAAATTCTTAGATAATAGGAACGAATCTATGTAGTTGAGAATTGTTGGCAATAATCACTGTCTATTCATAAATATAACTTCATCTTTTCAACATTTTTTTATCAATTATACAGTTAATCTTTAAATTTTCAAATTCCAGAATTAAAGTCACAGTTAACTTACAATAACATCCTGTGTTGCAACATATTTGAAATATTAAAGTAGAACTTTAATAATTAAATAACTTTTATACAATCGAAAGGATATTGAATCCTGTTCCTTATGACATAACTCATAAGGGTTATGCAAGTTATTACATAGTATGAATAGTATCATTAGGGAAATAGCAACTGCATTAGATAATCAGATCAGAGGAGATTATACAATAAACGAAAATCTCACAGCGGATCAAATAAAGATGATTAATGATTTTGTAGGTTCTTTTAACGAGACTATGGGTGTTTTCCCATTTCCTCTAAAGAGGAGATAATAATATTTGGAAAAATGGAATGATAACGTTAGATCGATTTTAGCGAAGTTAGACAGTTTATAGTTGAATGGTAACAATCTGATGAACGACGAAATGGTGCATCATAACAAGTGTTTGATCTGCAATAAGGCAATTAGTAATATTAATATGTACTTAGTTGTAGATGAAACCAAGTGCTTATACTTTGATAATCAAGATTGTTTCGTCTTCTACAAGAGATTTTCTAGGATCTATGGCGATATATTTTCTGCCTTTCTCCAATTGTAAGCTAAATTTTGTTTGTCCATCGTCTCCGAAGTTTTTTTGTGTGATAGTAGCCTTGAGAATGGAGTAAAATACATATGATTGTCGGTTACATTCGCTGCTAATGAATAAAATTAGTTGATCCCATATGTTTGATAATGATAACGGAACTTATCTTAAGATGTTCCCGAATGTTCTTAGAAGTGCGTCCATTGTGCATTAGTATTCCTAGCAAAAAAATGGATTCGCCCTTACTATTTATATTTGAGAAAGGTAAGACGAATTCAGTTCATCAAGTTGAGTAAGAAGTAAGAGTCATTGATTACAACCCAATATTATACGTCACTTGCTACTGTGAAATATAATATTATAGTGGTATTAAAGATATATACTTTCATTATTAATTGATTTGGTATTCGAATAAAGATATTTTTCCCGCAAGGTAATAAATATTGAAGTATGCAGTATGGCCCTGTTAACTTAACGATAAATCTTTAGCTTAAAGACGCTCTATTTCTGTTATGTTAAGTAAAAGAACTAAAACATCTTCAGAGCATATTTACTATGGTCTGTATTTGTACTTTCTAGGCTTATCGCTTAGAAATACTGCCAAGGCATTGTCCTTTTTACATATTATCAATAGAAGTCACGTTGCAATTTGGAATTGGATTCAAAGGTATAAACCTCGAAAGGTTTCAACAAGAAGAACAAAAATATCAGAATACCTCATTGATGAGACATTAATAAAAGTCGGCTCAGAATACTCCTGGTTATGGGCAGCAATCGAACCAGAAAATAGGCAAATTCTCGCACTCTTTCTTAGCTAATAAATCCAAGGAGAGGAACATGCTTATCGCAGAGAGATTTATTTCAGGTCTGATCAAGATTCACGGAAAACATGTCGTATCAACAGACGGTGGAACCTGGTACCCAATGGCTTGTAGATTCCTAAAACTAAAACACCATATCAATTCTTCGTTTGAGAAAAGTCTGATTGAAAGAACTATGCAGTACATCAAGGATCGAACTGAAGGATTTGACGATTACTTTCCATGTAGTAAAGAGAAGTGTAAACTAGACCATGTCAAAAACTGGTTGAATCTATTTGTAAAAATACACAACAAGGAGGTGCCAAACGCCTAAGTTAACAGCGCCTGCAGTATATTCATCCAAGATAAATAATGCATTTTACATCCAGGTATTTTTTTCAAAGGACCTGTTATTTGTGTCGAAATGGTTCCTTAATATCCTTAATATATTAATTTAAAGATGCTTAGTGTTGTTTATTTATTAAAGACCAAAATTAATGAAGCCTTCCAGTACTGATATATTTCAGTATTAGAATGTTAACTAAAACAAATAATTATACCAATGATTAATCTTGTGATATCATTAGATACTCCTGATTTAATCGTATCCAGGATGGTTGTTTCATTATAGGAGACAAAGATAATAATTCAACTTTAGAACTGCCAATTCACGGTAATCCTGTTCAAAAAAAATAATAGAACTCGTTTTATAAAGGAAGATTGGTTATTTGTTGAAAACTGATTGTCAATCCAAATGGCTGTATCAATATAGGAATTTGATAAATGGTCCTTCAGTTGGTACTTATTATATCAGCGGAATTTGTACTACAATTTTTCATGATTTTTAGCCTTACTTAACGCATCTTATAAAATAAATCCTACAATGGATAATTTTATGATTATATAGGTACGTCATTTCCTTGAGTTAACATAACATCTGAAAGATTAATTAAGGTTAAAATATTAGTCATTAATTCCTAATATTGATTGAAATCTGTTATAGTCAAAGATTTATTTGAAAAAAAGCCAAACTTTGTGACTATTTCAATAATATCTTTCATTTTTTTGCTATTCTGTGACAATTATCTGAGCTCTTCTTTAGATGTAATGAGCGATATAGTAAAAAATCAGGCAGGTTTAGTTTTATTTGCTGTTATTTTAATAGTTAGTATAATTTTTAGTTATTTTGTTTTGGAAAATATCTTTAAATTGCTGGAAAAGAAAAAATCAATTTTCTCAAAACATAAGAAAGTATTCAGAATAATGCAAATTTCTCTGTACGGTCTATCATTAATATTGTTGGTAGACTTGCTCAGTGATCAAAAATATTATACGGTCAATTTAAACCTGATAGTTATGATAAGCTATGGTTTTAGTTTATTGATCAGTTTGTTGGCCAGTCTGAAATTGTTCTCGTGGTATAGAGTAAATAGAAGTAGATTTGTAATATTGTTCGGTTTAACTTTATTCTTCATTTTTATAAACAGTTTATTGTCTTTATTCCTATTTGAAGTGCTATTAATAGAGAAACCTTCTGAATTTGACATGTCTACTCCAAATATATTTGATTTTGAGTGCGAAGAAAACACTATAAGTTGTATCCTTAAGGAAAACTTACTTTTACTGCAAAACTACTCTCTAGTAATTTATTTTGTGTTATTTTGGATATGTACAATCTTGTTACTACATCATCATATTAATAAAGTGGGAAAGATAAAATTCTTTGCTCTAGTTGCTTTGCCACTAATCTTATTTTATTTTCAATTTGTTTATACTTACGATGATTTCTTTACAATAAGTAATGAACTCAGATTTGATGAAAATATAGCATTTGCAATACAACTTTTCATCGCAACTCTCCTAACAGCCTCTTGTGGAATTTTATTTGGATGGGGTTTACTATCAGTCGCTAATTTGCTGAAGATATCCATACAGGTTGAAAGATTTCTTAAAATTGCCGCTTTAGGTGTAATAACATTCTTTATATCAGCCAATGCGACTGTCGCTTCTGGGGGGATGCCACCGTTTGGTGTACCCAATCTAGTCTTCCTCCCATTTTCAACGATCTTGATTTATGTAGGTATATTCTATTCTATTACTTCAATAGCAAATGACATAAGCATAAAGAAATTCATAAAGAATTCTACATTTAATGAATTAAAAATCATGGGGAATTTGGCCGAGTCTCAGATGCTGGATGACATGAAATTAAGAGTCTTAAGCATGACCAAGAAGTTCTCAAATGAATTACAGGAGAAGAGTAATACGGAGGAAGCCAGTTCTGAAGATAAAATGAAGGACTACTTGAACGATGTCGTTGAGATTTTTACTAAACAGAAAAAAAATCAAAGCTAAGCATAATCTTTGATTTTTTCAACGAGCTCATCTATTTTAATGGAAAAAGGATGATTGGGCAATTCACTTACTGTCAAGTATTCTCTTTCTTTGAACTGTATGTCACAATAGCAAGGAATCTCAGCCAAGGTGCCGACTTTTATAGATTCTGGAACCGTATTGCTGATCATATTTTTAACTTTTTGTAAATACTGAGATTCCACATTAGCCTCAAATTCATGAACATCATTATTATGTGAAGGAATGCAATATCCTGATACTCGATTCAGCAATAATTTGCAAATGGATCCACTTTCAATCAGGGAAGAATAAATTTCATTTATCATTTTAATGGTTCCTTTCAAATCTAAATCGCCCATTTTTAGTGTTAGTAATACTATGTCGGATACTACAATGGAATTTATAGACCAATATCTGATACCAGGGCTGGTATCCATTATAATAAAATCAGCTTCTCTCCCTATGAGTATCTCCTCTCTCATTGAGATGAAGTTCCTAAATTGCTTCAATTTTTGTTCCTTGTCACTGTTTAGATTTCCTTCTAATTGATATATATCATCCTTTCCGCCCTTTGAAAAACCCAAATATAATTCTCCCTTAAACTCGGGTTTCAAATACGCCTTGGCATCAATCATGATATCATCTATACTAGCATTATCAATCAAATAATCATTAATCCATAAATTAGGTTCGATATCAAAGTAGGTATACAGACTAGGGGCGTAAAAATCTAGGTCTAACAAGTAAACAGAATAACCCTTAGAAGCCAATAAAAACGAAAAATTGGTGGCTATTGTTGTTTTTCCTGTACCACCCTTATAGGAATGGAATGAGATACACTTCCCCAATTTACTTAAATTAACCACTTCAAGTATTAAGAGTTTTAAATCTTTCAGATGTTATGTTAACTCAAGGAAATGACGTACCTATATAATCATAAAATTATCCATTGTAGGATTTATTTTATAAGATGCGTTAAGTAAGGCTAAAAATCATGAAAAATTGTAGTACAAATTCCGCTGATATAATAAGTACCAACTGAAGGACCATTTATCAAATTCCTATATTGATACAGCCATTTGGATTGACAATCAGTTTTCAACAAATAACCAATCTTCCTTTATAAAACGAGTTCTATTATTTTTTTTGAACAGGATTACCGTGAATTGGCAGTTCTATGAAAAATGTTGATCCCTTTTCGATATTATTATATGCACCAATTTTCCCAGAATGTTTTTCAATAATTATTTTAGATATATAAAGACCAAGTCCTGTCCCAAGTTTATCTGTGGTAAAGAACTTTGTAAATAAATTTTCTAGGTTTGTCCCCTGGATTCCCACCCCACTATCTTTAACTTCTATGTGTAGCAGGTTTTGATTTCTTTCTAATGATATTTGTACCTCCCCTTTCACGGTAAATTTAAAAGAATTACTCAATAAATTGTCTAAAACTTCCGTTATCCGAATTTTATCCGCATTTATAACCAAAGGCTCATTAGGAGAACTGAAAGTAAATTTAATATTCTTTCTGGCAGCTTGTATCTGATAATCAGATATCAACTCGGTAACAACTTTGGTAATATCAAAATCATCCCTTCTTAAAGTAAAAATATCGTTTTCCATTCTGGCATAATCTAGAATATTATTGGTAAGAAGATCCAGTTTCCTTGCATTCCTTGCAATTATTTTAAGAAGATCGTTTTTCTGATCTGTGTTCAATCGCGAGTTTGATTGGACCATTTCAGAAAATCCAAGTATTGGTTGTATCGGGGTTTTCAATTCATGTGCCATTATTCTCATAAAATTATTATTTGATGTATTCTTGATAGCCAATTTTGTTGAGAGTGACTTAACCTTTTTCTCCAATATCGACTGTTTCCACAATGACTCAAAAATAGCTGCATTATACCAAACCAATGATTCCTTTTTTGTGAGCACATTGAAATAGATTGGTCGATTCTTTTGCTTATCAAATTTTATCTCTGAAAATGCGGATATGTACTTATCCATTACGGAAAAGAAATAATGATCCTCACTTTCTGGTAGATAGTTTATATCCGACGATAAATCCAGTTTGCTTCTAAATTGCTTAAGGAGACGAATACTCTTCCTCTTATTTGGTATAATGATTCGCATCGAATACTCTGATGAGCGTTTCCAATCCCTAGAAGAAAATAGAGCCTCTATATTTTCGTGAAATAAATCGAAGATTCTTGAGGATGAGAAAAATAGCAAGAGGTCTTTATGACAATTTTTCAGCTCAACTGAAAGGATTTCCTTGAATATAGTCTCATCTGCCTTAATCTCTGTTGGATCAAATTTATTTTTTCTTATCTCATAAATTGAACGTTGGAGTAAATCGCTCGAATGAATACTCCATTTAATCCGTTCTAGCCCCATTTCGTCAATATTATTGCCATAAACTTTTTTTAGTCGACAATGAAATATGAAACAATTCTTATGATGAAAGTGCGTTCCCGATGAGTCCTTTTCGATATGCAAGTCATTAGGACGCTTGATTAATTTTCCACACAAGTAACATGTGTATGGAAGATTTTCAAATTTACCTACTGGTGGATCATAATTGGGAAGCGTTGATATAAATAACGATTTACGCAAATTAATAAATAAACTTATCTCGTTGACTTTATTACCAGAAAAAAAGAAGATAAAATTTTTAAATTATTAATATTAACGTAAATGTGTCCAATCGCCCCTTTGTTTTTAATTTTATAGAGAAAATAAACTATAAAAGAATTCTCAGAAATAACACTAATCCTCTAGACCTGATTGAACGACTAAATATTTCCAAAAAGGGAAACTCAAGAACTAGTCCAAAAGTATTGATATTGACTAAGAAAATAGACATAGAATCGGATCTGCTTGGCATCCAATTCCTCAAAAATGGAATCGATTATGTAAAAATAACAGAAGAGGATATACCTTTAAATTTTCAAATTGAATTCAAAATTGGAAAATTCAATGACTCCGTGCTACATTTGGGAAATAAAAAATTCAATCCTGATGAAATTGAGATAATATTATTTAGATATTTTGATCCAAAATTTTTGAATTATTATTCAGTGGGAGTATGTCAAATGTATTTCGCCCAACAATGGTATCAAGCCTTTAACTGTCTACCAATAGCTCTAGACACTTTATGGATAAATAACCCACAAAGGACTTTTGAATCTGAAAATAGGTTGAATCAGCTGCTGTCGGCACAACGGCTCGGTTTTAACATTCCAGAGACATTAATAACCAATGAAATGGAGGCAGCTAAAAAGTTTTTTAAGAGGTTTCCTAAATCTGCAATCGTTAAGGTACTTCATCATCACGAGATTTATCTTTACCAAAAATCATATAGGTTCCTAACCAACAATATTGAAATCAGTCATTTACCAAAATTCAATGAGCTAACTTATGCACCAGTAATTTTTCAAGAGAAAATAGAGAATGACTCAGAAATCCGGGTAACTGTGGTAAATGACAAGACATTTTCATGTAGAATTTCAACAATTAGGGATAAGCGCCATTTTTCTGATTTACATAAAATAAAGGAAAAAGAGTTGACATTTTCTGAAATTAATCTCGGTAAAAAAATGGAAAAGCTATGTGTTAAACTAAATAGAAAATTAGGATTAATAGTTTCAAGCATAGATTTTGTACAAAGTAAAAATGGAGAATTACTTTTTCTTGAAATTAATCCTATAGGTGACTGGAATTGGATTGAAAAACATACTAAATTACCAATAACAAAATCAATGTTTGATTTTGTGAATGATCGATTGAAAGGAAATGGATCGCATGGTTCATAAAGGTATTATTTTTCTAGGCTTCGAAGAATTTCCTTGATCCATTTTTGAAAATGAGAATATAACCATGGATTTGATAATATTGAGGTTTAGAATTGTAAAAATATTTTAGTTGGTATGACATTCAATAAAATATTCTATAATGGGAAATAATATCATAGTAATAGATGATGATGTAGGAACAGCATTATTCTTCAAAATTTGTTTAGAAGATAAGGGATACCAAGTTAGTATTTACAATGATCCGAACTCCCTATTAGAGGAATTTGAGCCTGGAATTTATGATCTCCTTATTACTGACATACGAATGCCTAGAATAAACGGTTTTGAACTGGCTAGTAGAATTAGAATAATGGATAGTAAGATTAGGATTTGTTTAGCTACCGCATTTGAGGAATATTACCAATCTATTATAAAGTCATATTCAGATTTGAGTTTTAACTGCATTATCAGAAAACCTATTAATAAAGATAATTTTTTGGAGATCATTGAAAGCAGGCTGAGTGAACCTAGGTAGGTTCAGTGATTTTGTTACGACCTGTCTTCCTGATAAAAAAATTTTAAATTATTCTAGTCCACCCTTTCTATTTTAAATCCTATTCTAACTTCTACTTGATATTCAATTTGCTGATTTTCATCTAACCTAAAGGTAACTCTCCCCATCTCTCCCCATTGAATATTCTTTACAGTTTTAGACGCTTCCTTAAATGCGTTGTTGACAGCTTCATTTATTCCAGCTGGCGATGTTCCCACTATTTCAATATATTTGTAAACCATTATTGATTTTAATTATCGTTACATAAAAATATAATCAAAAATCTACAAATAACAGATTCATGATAGACATTGTTGAAATTTTTTCAACAATGATGATTATTGATTAACAAAAGTCATATTAGCCATTATTCGCGATTACATTAGTTTAATCAACCTAAGCTCGTTCAATGATCTGTTTCAAAATATGACGGTGACATTTGTTTATATTTTCTGGTTCATAACAAAGTAACACAACATCATTCTTTCTTGAATAATCTTTTATCCATTTTATATTAGAAATAGCTGGAATAGCATTCATTTCTTTTTGATACGAATCCGTATACTCATTAATATCGAGTTCCTCACGTTCAAACTTATCAGCCAAACTCTTAGACGGGGATAAATCATAAAACCAAGCATCCATTTTATGTTGCAGTTCAAAGGGCAGTGATGAAGAAACAGCAATCCTGTAGAAATCATTCTTATATCTTGAAAGATTGGTTAATGAATCTGTATATATTGTCACAAAACTCATTATAGCGACATCATTAAAAATCGTTTTTGATATCGAAAAAAATACGGATAACCTGTAAGAAATAGGATTTTTTTACTATTTAAATACCCGTTTATGGTTTAATTTTATTTGATAAATGTCAAATAGATATGCTCACCCCGAAGTCTTAGTTGACACAAATTGGACTGAAGCTCACCTAAAAGATCCGAATGTAAGAATTGCAGAAGTAGACTATGATCCAAAAGCAAACTACCATTTAGGACATATTCCCGGGTCAGTGTTATTTGACTGGAAGAAAGATATCAATGACCCATTGAAAAGGAATATCATTTCAAAAGAATCGTGTGAAGAATTACTCAACAAATCAGGAATAAATCAGGATTCGACTCTCATACTTTACGGAGATTTCAATAATTGGTTCGCGGCATTTGCTTTTTGGGTATTCAAGTATTATGGCTATAAGGATGTGCGGATAATGAATGGGGGCAGAAAAAAATGGCTTGAAGAGGACAGATCTATCGATAAAACAATTCCAACATACCAAACGGGCAATTTCAAAGCATCTAACCCCGACGAGAAAATAAGAACATATCTAAATCATGTGTCAGAATCACTCAAAAGCAACCAAAGCATATTAGTTGATGTCAGGTCTCCACCCGAGTTTACTGGAGAAGTGACTGCGCCTGCCGAATACCCAACTGAACACGCCCAAAGGGGAGGCCACATTCCTGCAGCCATTAATGTACCGTGGGGAAAAGCAGTTAATGAGGATGGAACGTTCAAATCGCCCGAAGATTTGATGAAACTTTACAAGGAAAATGGCATCATTCCAGAAAAGGAAGTAATTTCATACTGCAGAATTGGAGAAAGATCATCACATACATGGTTTGTGCTAAAATATCTTTTAGGGTACCCAGATGTTAAGAACTATGACGGTTCATGGACAGAATGGGGTAATATGATAGGAAACCCGATTGAAAAATAGATTATTCCTTTATTCTTGATTTTTTATTTTTTTAATAATTATATTGTATAAGTAATTATTACTAGAGTTTGGTAAGGAGGACTGCACGGGGTTTTTCTCTTGTACAATTTCAACGATTTCTTGTTTGTTTTGATCAGCCCAACGCAATAATTCAAGATCAGCAGTAGGATCATCGGACACAAGTCTTATGACATGTCCAATACGCATATTTTTCTCCATGAATTCATCTAATTTTGCTAAAGTGGCGGAGCATTCAGTTCCTAATTCAAACATGTGAAAATCAGGGAATGATTTAAAACATTTCACATTGAATTTCTTAATTTGAACCCCTATCTCATTCTTACACTCTTCGATGGTTTTTATCGATTCAAGACTATCTAGATTATCATTAGTCCTGATCTTTGCAATCCATCCACGTTCAAATGGGGAGTCGTTAACAATCTTAGGATCATTAATGATTTCTTGATTTATTTCCACAATACTCCCAGATACTGGAGAACGAATTATTCCAAAGTGGTTTAAACTCTCAATGGTACCCAAGCTCCTATTTCTAATAATGTCTGTGCCGACAGGTTTTGTTTTAAATTTGAGTACCCTGCCGGTTATATAGGAATATACTGGAGTTATGCCTACAAGGACATGCCTAACGTCAGTCCTTTTATCGTCCGGCTCATCAGTTGATTTTATCCATGTAAAGTTATCAAGATCATAAAAGTAATCGACTGGAAATACACAATTTTCAATCCTGTTGCCTAGCGTAGTCATTATTTCAAATAAATTAAGGGAAATTATTTCAATATAATAGTAAGCATTTTATTTTACGGTCACGGATTTGGCCAAATTTCTAGGATAATCTGGATCAACTTGTTTCTGTAAAGCCAAATAGTATGACATCAGTTGTAATGGAATAATTTCAAGAATTGGATAAAGATAGCTATCAACTTCAGGTAATTCTACAAACTGATCATATACCTCATTTTTTTTATTTGAAATTCCAATTATATAGGCTCCGCGTGATTTTATTTCATTAGAACTTGAAATAACGTCTTGATAGGTTTCATCGGTAGGGTTTAATACAACTACCACAGACTCTTTGTCAATCAATGCCAGTGGTCCATGTTTTAACTCACCTGCAGCGATACCTTCTGCATGTATATAGGCCAACTCTTTAATTTTTAACGACCCCTCTAAGGCAATAGGATAATGAATGGACCTGCCCAAAATGTATATATCTTTAATATTTGTGTCCAATGATGAGACAAGCTTTTGAATAACATCATCTAAGTTCAATACTTTTCTTACCATCATTAGTAAATCCTTTTGATTAATTTCATCAAAAGGCATTTGACCCCGTGATAAGATATTGACGATTTTATATATTATCATCAACTGGCCCATGAAACTCTTGGTGGCAGCAACTCCTATTTCGGGGCCACAATTTAGGGTAAGAATTGAATCACTCATTCTTGCCAGAGACGAAGTAGGTACGTTCACTATTGAAAGGATTTTTGCACCATTTTCCTTAGCTTTTTTTACTGAATGTAATACATCAGCAGTTTCACCACTTTGGGAAATGGCTATTACAGCCGAATTGGCCTCCAAGGAGTCCGAAGAATATTGAAATTCGCTTGACATAATTACCTCGGTTTTTATCTTGGCAAATTTTGAAAGGAGTTGCTTTCCCAACAAACCAGAGTTGTAGCTAGTTCCGCTACCAGTAATATATACATTGGAAGAATTTTTCAAGAATTCACAAAAATTTTTAAAATTATTGAAATCTTGAAATGGTTTCAACAGAGTTAATGATTGTTCATGAATTTCTTTTATGGTGTGATGTGCATACTTTCCCTTTTCAGTAGACCCTAGTTCCCATGCAACCTGGGTTATAGGTCGGTTTACAATTCGTTCATTAATATCAAATATACGATAAGAATTATTATCAATGACTACAATATCACCATTATCTAAGAAAACAGATTTATCAGTGTATTTCAGAAAACCTAATACATCGCTAGACAGAAACAAAGCACTCTCAGAAATTCCTATTATCAAAGGTTCATCAAATCTTGCACCAGTAATAATACCGTTATCGAAAATAGCGACAAAGGCAAAAGAGCCTTTAAGAACCCGACAAGTTTTCATCATAGTTTCTTTTACATTAGAGGCAGATTCTTTGTAGTATTTTTCTAACAGGTGAGCAATGACCTCACTGTCAGTCTGACTTTTAAAAACATGACCATCTCTTGTTAGCTCCGATTTCAATTCTTGGTAATTTTCAATTATTCCGTTATGAACTACAGCAATATTGGATGAACATGAATAATGTGGATGAGCATTCTTATCGTTTACACCACCATGAGTTGCCCAACGGGTATGCCCTATTCCTATTTGTCCAGGAAGTTTATTGAGATTTATTTCTTTATCAACTTCTGCTACTTTTCCTACGCCCTTACTCACCAAAATATTTCCGTCATTTAGGGTTGCAATTCCTACGCTGTCGTAGCCTCTATACTCCATCTTTTTCAGGCTCTCAACTAGTAACGGAGCCGCGGAGACTAACTTCCCACTGTACCCAATAATTGAACACACAACTATTCTTAAAAAAAATTATTTAAAACCTTTATCAAAAATAAGATCTTTCCGTTATAAAAAAAAATATAATCAACAGAAATAATTTGTTCATCGCTGTTCATAATTATTTTTTTAATAAAACAAAAAATATATACCAGCAAAAAAAAAATTATAACATCATATATTATGGCGATTGAAAAAAAAATAATCTATGAAAAGGAAGGAAGACTCTATGAGAAAAAAATCATAGTGTTTGAAAAACAAAAAGAAATCCAAGTTTTATCAAATCCGATCGCCTGGAAGATACTGAGGCTGATTTCCGATAGACCCAGGTATACAGCTCAGATAGCTAAAGAATTAGAGATCTACGAACAAAGCGCTTATTACTATATTAGAAAATTAGTTTCAATTGGAGCAATTGGAGAATCAGGAACATATTTTGTAAAGGGCGGTACTGCAAAACTATACACAGCTACCAGCCCCGCTTTCGGTATTGAAATGGAATGGGGCGAAAAATTATCAATTGATTACAACCTAAATGATTGGAAAAAAACTATCGAATTCGTGGCTGCTAGAAAGTTTTTAAAGGAATTCATCGATGAAAATAACAAATTCGACGGCTTAGTCATCGTGGGATCGCCTAATCCTCACGGAATCTTTAAGACATCAGCAAGAGACGGGCATTATGCAATTCAATTGGCTTTTTTTTTAGGAAATATATGCAATTTGCCTCAAGGGTTTGTTGTAAAGTTAGACGAAGACGCAAAGGCTGAAAAAGAGCTAGAAGATAATAACTTGATCATAATCGGTGGTCCTGGAACAAACATAGTTTCTTCTGAATTTAACAGATATTTACCGATCAAGTTTAATGAAGAAAACTTTTGGTCAGGCCTCGTGGACAAACCTGGGAGAATTTACCATCAAGACAATTTGGGGATTATTGCAAAATTTAGAAATCCATTCAACCACAAAAAATCAATAATTTTGATCGCTGGGGTGAGATCAATTGGAACTAAATCTGCCGTAATTGCATTTACTAACTTTAGTAAAAAAACATTTTCAGATTATTCAGGAGCTGAGCAAGAATGGGAAGCTTTGGTTCAAGGCTATGACATGGATAGTGATGGCAAGATAGACTATGTCGATATAGAAAAAGTTGTAAGAACATGAGTCTCTAAAAATTTCAACTGTTTTTTATAGGCTCAGAAGTTTCAATCGTAGGAGTAAAATGCACAAGTATCTGAGGTTCTTCCTCTTTCCTTACCAAATAGCCTGGTAGATTTATTTTTCTATTTCCTAAGCTGACATGACCATGTACAACTAGCTGGCGAGCTTGATATGGTGATTTTAGATTAGATTTTTTCATAATGATCGTTTGTAATCGCCTCTCCAAAATATCCTCTATTTTTAAGTTCAAAACGTCATCCAGAGACGAACCGGTAGAAACAAGACCAAGCCTGGAAAGATAGTTTAATAGCTGTGTTTCCTTTTCGTGTCTGACATCAATCGATAAAGATAAAAGGGCACGTGCTTGATTCCTTATCCGGGCAATTTCTGTTTGTGCTTTCCATAACTCACGCTTATTTCTTAAACCATAAGAACCGACTACATATAACTCTGAACTTATTTGATCGCTTGTCCAAATGCTACGAGGTCGATTATAATTCTTTTTTGATTTTCTAGGATCTCCCATTCAAATCACCTCAATTTATTTAGATCCTGTTGTCCCAGCTGGTGCCTTTCCTGAAGCCTTCTTTACCCCCACTGCACTGGCCTTCCTGCCTGTAGTTCTGGTACACTGACCTCTAACTCTCAAACCAAACATATGTCTGTACCCTCTCCAACTCATTACAGACTTTTCTCTGTCAATATCATTTGATTTGGTAAAATCCAAATCTGATGTAATTAAATGAATATCGGCTCCTGAATCCATATCTTTTCTTCTATTAAGATACCAGCTCGGCACACCGATAGTTCCTATATTTCTGATAGAATTCTCAATATCAGAAAGTTCTTTATCAGTCAAAAATCCCACCCTTAAGTATGGATTAATGTTCAAAGACTGTAATATTACCTGAGACAAATTATAACCAACACCCTTAACTTCACTTAACGCAACTACTGACTTTTTGCTGCCTTCGATATCTTTCCCGGCAATTCTTAGAATATGTTTAAACTCTTCGACTGACAACTTGCTTATAAATGAGCATTCCATTTTCCTAAATAAAAACTATGCTAGCCGGGTCAAGACAAGAGTATAATTTTTCTGATAATAATTACAAGGACGACTCTTAACGGGATCCCTAAATTGTAAAATTTATATAAAAAGGATCGAATAAGTGTAATAATAGGACAGAATATAACGAAAACAGCAGAAATAAGTCTTATATCTATCTTCATACATTATATAGGTTAAAATGGTTGAAAACATCATCCAGAAAAGAAAGATAATTCAGCAATCGGATGAAAAAGAATGGGAAAGCTATCAAGCTGATGTAGAACTAGCTATAGAGAACCACTAAAAAATAGATTATTAATATTTGCATTATCAAAGAAAGAAAACAGATCCATGTGTTTTAAGTAATTAACATATTTGTCTAAATTATTCAAAAGGAAAATTTTAATAAGTCGCTAGTGATATATTTATTATAAAATGATATCTGACTGGTTGTCCCGGGTAGGAAGTGCTATTCCTAGAGGGTTCTCGCGCCATTATATCTTGGAGCTGTTAGCTGAACAACCAATGACGGGTAAGGAAATCATCGACAAAGCAATAGTTCAGACAGGTGGAAAATGGAAACCATCACCGGGCCTTATCTACCCATTGCTTGGAAGGTTACTGGAGGAAGGACTAATTGAAGAGCACGAAAATGGTAGATATAGGATAACTAAGAAAGGCATTTCGATAGCCTCAGATATCAAATCAGCGCATAACATAATGCAAAAACAACTGGAAGTAATGTTCAGAATTGGTAATATGGGAAAATTCATGACCATGGATTTGATTGACAGAATTTCAGCAATAGGATCCACACTTAGTTCAAATCTGGACAGGATGACAGAAGAAGAAAAGAATAAGTATAAAGACTTTTTAGTGAATGAATTAAAGAAGCTAAATAATCAGGAAAAAATTCAAGTTGATGATAGAAAAGTTGATGATAGAACCATTACTTGACTAAAATGAACAATGATTTGATTAAACAAGGGGCTTATTATCTGTTAAGGGGAGGTACTCTACTATCAGAGCCTTGTAAAAAATGTGGAAATCTTCAGATAAAGTATAAGGATGAAGTAATTTGTATCAATTGCCAACATTTAGAACAGGATAAAACTGAACAACTAGAAACCCTTCCTAATGATATCGAAACTAAAAAAGAGTTCAGCCACGTGAGGAGCGACGATAATAATAAAAGGACTCTGAATACTTTTGATGATATCCAAGAAGTGTTGAATCAAGTAGAACATCAGGTTCTTCAAACTTTGGTTGAACTCAACAGAGAACAAAATACCACGACCAGCCCAAAAAAATACAAAAGATATTTGAAAATTGTTCAAAATAGTTTGAAAACTATTGAAATGATTAAACGAATCAAACAGCTTTAGATATAATCGCCTGCCTTTTACAAAAGTCCAAAAAGATATAAATCTATATCTAAACATTTTTTTGACCTAGATTTGCTATGCTCAAGTTAGATAGAGTAAAAGGTCAACTCCTACAAAATGACAAGCACCATCTTGATCTTGAATTCATAAAACAAAGGCTGATAAAATTTTCTAAATATTTAGATTGATCACTCTATTTTGATCGCTAGATCCTTTAGGATATTACATGATTTTTGCAAAGGTTATCAATAATTTTAATATAAAAGAAAGAAGTATAATCGACAAAAATGATGAATATTTCGATCAAGATGCTCAAAGAAATAAAGTTAGACAATTTTATTTTTTTTGCCTCCCTGCCAGATATGGGTAAAGTTGGTGGGCTTGTATCAGAACATTTGATTAAAGAACTTCAAGTGGAAAGATTTGCAGAGATCGGAATCTTTGAAAAACCTTGGGTAAAAAATGAAAATGGGTTAGTCAAGCCTGTAATAGATACATACGACCTTTTCGTTAATTACGAAAATAAAGTTATAATCATGACAGGTAAAGAACAACCCCAAGATCCTACTAACCTCTTTAACTTGTGTTTAACCGCTTTTAACATAATAAAAAATATTGGTGTTCCAAGAATTATTTATACGTCGGGAGGATATCACCAGCCTCAATTAGCTCAAGCACCAAAGGTATACGCAGTCTCAACAGATAACGAGATGGTTATCAAGTTAAAAACCCTAGGAATTAATATCTTTGATAAAGAAATTGAAGTTATTACCTGGTTTAATGGAGTAGTTCTTGGAATTGCAAGCGAAATGAAGTTTAATGCGATAGGCCTTTTTGGGGAGATAGTGGAAACCAATGAAAAACAACCTTTAGCTGCAAAATCTGTTTTAAAAGTTTTTTCCATTCTAGAGAATATTGCAATTAATACCGATGGATTTGATTTGGAATATGAGAATCAAATGCTCGATAAAAACAAAAGAAATGATAACTATGGAGAAACATCAAAAAAGTCAGGGCCTGGAATAGGTTAAAATACATTATATCGATTACAGAAACAAGAACGGACTTTACACCGATCCTACAAAGGGAATGATCGAATTGTTTCTGATTAAAAAGGGGTTCAAATCATTGTAGGCAAAAAGCAAACTAAACCCCAAGTAGAAAAATATTTTCATTTCAAGTGATCGATGTTTCTTTAATATGAGAAAACAATAGAATCGCAATGAAAATCATGTTACTAGATCTGAAGATGATCCTTGCTAGAAAAGCATCGACTTAATCTAAAAGTTAATGATAATTGGTCAGATATGGTTATTTTGTACCGAAAATGAACTGGACTATTCACTAGTAAAATTATACACTTTTTAAAGAATCTAGTTTTATGATTTGATAGTACTCCATTTGTTGACGAAAATACCAAAATAGAATTTAATTACACTAATTTCAATACAAATTAAAATACCAAAGATATGATTAGTAATAATGACACTAATATCAACTACCAGAAAAATTAATTCATCGGGTGAATTGATATGGAGCATTATCTCGGATATTGATAAGGATCCCGATTTTTGGCACGGTATAAAAGCTGTGAAAAATATAAAAAGAGAAGGAAACACGACTGAGCGAGAAACTATTATTGCATTCAGAAATTCAAAATGTCTAGAATTGGTAACGTTAATACCTCCAAAACAAATAACAATAGTAATCAGAGAAGGACCAATAGTAGGAACAAAGATAATAAATGTAACAAAAATGGACACTGAAAAATGCCAAATCAGAGTGGACTGGGATATTCATATGAAAGGATTAATGAGTTTGTTCACATTCTTTATCAAAAAACATATTTTAAAGGGAACAGATGAAGCCCTAGAAAGGATTGCCAAAAAGGTCGAATGATAATATCTTATTGATTGGATTAAAGAATAAAAATATTACCACTACTAATTCTAGTATTCGCCGGATCAATTCTAAGCATTTATACCATCAGTGCAATGGTCATTTGAATTAAAATCCTTCATATTGTCAATTCATGGCTAATTTTTAATGAAATCAGGATACGACATGAAATAATGATTTAGCGCATTATGTTGCGGCCCTTAGTTTTTGTCATAACCTTTTCTTTTGCCAATTTAAAAAATTCAAAAGTAATCCTAAAATTCTTTAATTCCTGTTTTGTTATTTTACTATTTGTAGTATTAACATTAACTGCCTCGAACTTTCTATGTTTTCTTAGAAAGTCCCTTAGAGCCAAAATTGATGCATGATTAATCATGCCTTCAATTTGAGCCCCAGTAAAGCCATCAGTTAATTTCAATATTCTATCAATAGTCACGGTTTTTTCATCCAAAGGCTTTTTTTTAAGATGTATTTTAACTATTTGTCTTCTGGATTCGACTGTAGGAACAGGAATTTCTATAATCCTATCAAAGCGGCCAGGTCTCAAAAGTGCTTCATCTATCAAATCAATCCTATTGGTGGCACCAATGACAAATACACCATCTAAATTTTCGATTCCGTCCATCTCGGTTAGAATCTGACTCATCATTTTAGCAGTTGAATCTGTCCCCTCTTTCTCCGTTTTCCTTTGAATTGCAATAGAATCAAATTCATCAAAGAATACAATACAAGGGGCTATCTGTCTGGCTTTTCTGAAAACTTCCTGGATTGCCTTCTCAGATTCTCCGACCCATTTAGATAACAATTCGGCACCCTTTATACTGATAAAATTTGCGTTAGAATTTGAAGCGACAGCTTTTGCGATCAAAGTCTTTCCAGTTCCGGGGATTCCGTATAATAGTAATCCCTTTGGAGGTCGTATACCGGCTATTTCATATATTTCAGAGTGATTTAATAGCCAGTCGATCAAATCTGCTAACTCTTCTTTCAAAGAATCTAACCCACCTATTTCACTCCACTTGACATCAGGCTTTTGGATAGAGAACTCTCTAATTGCTGACGGAGTGACATCTTTCAGAGCATTATTAAAATCTGAATCAATGATCGTTATTTTATCGAGTAAATCTTGTGGTAAGGGTGTTTGATCAATATTAACTTGGGGGATCAACCGTCTTAGTGAGCGCATTGCGGCTTCTTTTGTTAAAACTTCCAAATCTGCACCTACAAATCCATGGGTTAGTCTTGATACCCGTTTTAGGTCAACATCCCGACCAAGGGGCATCCCCTTTGTATGAATATTTAATATATCCAATCTCCCATCATCATCAGGAATACCTATTTCAATTTCTCTATCAAACCTACCAGGTCTTCTAAGGGCTTGGTCTATAGCATTTGGTCTATTTGAAGCACCTATTACAATGATCTTACCTCTAGAATTTATCCCATCCATCAACGTTAAAAGCTGAGATACTATACGCCTTTCGACCTCGCCTGATACATCCTCGCGTTTTGGTGCGATAGAATCTAGTTCATCAATAAAAAGTATTGATGGAGATTTCTCTTTTGCTTGTTGAAAGGTCTCCCGCAGTCTTTTCTCACTCTCACCATAAAACTTGCTCATTATCTCAGGCCCACTTATGGAAAAGAAGGAAGCGTTTGTTTCATTTGCAACTGCTTTTGCAAGCAGCGTTTTCCCTGTGCCTGGTGGACCGTATAACAATACACCTTTGGGTGCATCGATTCCCAATTTTTCGAATAATTCTGGATGTCTAATTGGCAATTCAATCATTTCCCTTATTTTAAGAATCGAATCTCTAATTCCACCAATATCCTCATAATTAATTCTCTCAAAGGCATAGGAACTATTCTTCTTAAAAGTACCAATCGAGAATTTTGTGAAATTCGTTACTAGTAAAGGACTTGAATTTGGATTCATGAAATTTACCAAAAAAATGATCTTCTTCCCTACCAGATTAATAGGGATAGTATCCGATTTGGAGATCACCCGTCCATTTAACAAGTTCCCTAGGGAATTCTTGAACCCTGAATATTCTAGCTCTTCCAATGGGATTAACTGAACTTCCTTAGCCTCATTGACAATTTTAACAGGGCTAACCATAATATGATCATCAATTCCAGATTCCAGAACACCTCTGGTATAACCATCAACTCGAATTATCTTCCTGCCGTAATCGGAATTTAACCCTTCAGACAGTTTGACATATGTAAAACCTTTCTTTCCCCTTAATTTCAATACATCACCGACATTTAGTTGGAGCTCACCAAGTATTTTCGGATCCACTAGGGCCAAGCCTTTGCCCACAAATTTGATTTCAGTTTCTGCTATTTTTAAAGGAATCTCATCGGTACTCTTCGTAGCAATTTACCCCGCAGATAGACAGATAGAATTTTCGACAAGATAAACAATCAAAATAACCATGTCACAAACCTATTACATTATGAAATAATTTGTACATTATATAAATTATTTGAAAATATAGTAAAGTTTATCTTATTCTGGAACTATTTATTACATGTATGTATGTCCGAGACATCTCGGTCCCACAGGCTGTAAAAGAGATTATCTTGTCAAATGATTTATACTTAAAAGCAGTGAAATCCGGAATTGCTAATTACACAGCAATAGCCAACAAGATACAATCCGATGTAGAATCAGTTACTGGAACACGAGTTAACATAGGCACAATTGTAGTGGCTATTAAGAGGTTCGCGGACTTGATAAATAAATCAAGATATTTGGAAAACCAAAGATCAGAAGATAAGACAATTGGAAACCATTTAAATGGAAACGAATTTCAAGAGCAAAAATCACATATATCTTCACAAGACGCTAGGATGAAACTCACTGGAAGCATCATCGATATTGACCTTGGTAATCAAGACTCGTTCAAGAATGTAAATGACTTGTTAGATGAATTTACGCAAGAAACCCTGATGGATTACAATTTGATACGAACTACCGAAAAAATAAGGATAGTAACTGAAGATATGTTTAGTTCAAGAAAAATAATTACATCCTTAACAGAAAAATGCAATGGCAAGATAACTGAAGGGTTATCAAGAATTACAATAACCCTATTCTCCGATAATATAACGGGAATAAGACAATTGTTATTTAATATATTTGATGTTTTGAACAATTATAAAATTACTCTAAATAACGTTTTTTTTGGTAGTAATGAAATAGTTCTGATATTAGAAAGGGAGCAAGCAATACGCGCCTATGATTTACTACAAAAGAAAATTTTTGGAAATTAGATAGTCAATAAATATTATATCCGTTGCAGGCACGATCAGATATCCCTGATTCTTTATTTATATTCTTAAAGACAAATAAACCCGACGAATACAAGGTAAAGCCATGTCAAAGGGTTTGAAAGTGAAAACAGGTGTATGGGATTTGTCAGAACTCTTGAAGGATCCTATTAAAAATGAGTTCGACAAATCACTGAGCGATATCAACGCTAAAGTAGCAAACTTTGAGGAGAAAAAATCATCTTTAGGACATGATATTACTACAACTGATTTTATGAAATTAATCAAAGAATCCGAAGAAATTGCAGAATCTTTAAGTTATGTTGCTGGGTATGCTCATTTGAAGTATGCTGAAGATACATCTTCGAATGATATAGGCGCATTAGTTACAAAAGTAAATATTTTTTCCTCAGAAATATCTAACAAACTTCTATTCTTTGATTTATGGTTCAAGAAAGCGTTAGACAAGGAAAATGCCGATCGTTTAATAAAAGGATCTCCAGATGTTTACAAAGATTATTTACTTCATGAACGTTCCATGTCAAAATATACTCTGAATGAATCAGAAGAGAAGATAATAAACATACTTGATGTTACGGGGATGAGCGCGTTAATCAAGATTTATGATAGGATGACAAATGGTTTTGAGTTTGAGTATATCGAAGAAAGAGGAACTAGAAAGATAAGAAAAACTATTACTAACAAGGAAAAGCTGGTCTCTTTGGTGAGAAGTTCCAGATCTTCTGAAAGAGTTGCTGCCTATAGATCGTTGTTGTCAATGTATAAGAAAAATAGCGGAGTCTTGGGCGAGATTTATATCAACCGGATTTTAAACTGGAATAATGAATACGTCTTACTTCGAGGCTTTTCGACACCTATTTCTGTAAGAAACCTATCAAATAATATTAGCGATGAGACAATCAGGGCGCTTCTTAATGTATGCAGATCTAACTCTAAAGTCTTCCACCAGTATTTCAGGGAAAAGGCAAAAATATTGAAGGTTAAGAAACTAGAGAGATATCATCTTTATGCTCCTTTGAAAACGCAAAATCAGAAGAAAATTACTTTCGGAGAGGCTCTTAAGATGGTCTTGGATGCTTTTGATGATTTTCATCCAGAGTTTAAGACTATAGTACAAGATTTGGTTACTAAAAAACATATCCACTCAAAACTTCAGGACAATAAACAAGGGGGAGCTTTCTGTTCAACAATAAGTCCTAATGTCGACCCTTTTGTACTCTTGAATTTTGACGGCACTTTAAGGGACATTTCAACTATGGCACATGAATTTGGGCATGCAATTCACAGTGTTCTTGCAGCGGATAAGCCAATTAGCGTACAGCACCCTTCATTACCACTAGCAGAAACTGCATCAGTATTTGGGGAGATGATACTTAACGATCGGCTTTTGGATCAGGTTAAGAAAAAAGATAGGAAAATAATGCTAGCAGAACAAATAGATGACTTTTATGCGACGATTATGAGACAAGCATATTTTACAATTTTTGAAATTTCAGCTCATGAAACGATCGGGAAAAACAGTGCTACAAATATAGACGAATTATCAGAAATTTACATAGATAATTTAAAAGAGCAATTTGGAAATTCAATTAAGATATCTGATGATTTTAAATACGAATGGTTGTACATTCCTCATTTTTATCATTCACCTTTCTATTGTTACGCATATTCATTTGGAAATTTGTTAGTAATGTCGTTATATCAACAATTCAAGAACGAGGGTAAAGGATTCATACCCAAATACATTAGGATTTTGTCATCTGGAGGCTCGAAAAAACCAGAAGATTTACTATTAGATGAAGGTATTGACATTTCTAAAGAAGATTTCTGGCAGAGAGGGTTTAATCTTGTTAACGATAAAATAAATGAGCTAAACAAAATTAAATAATATCCCTGTTCATTCTTTTATTTTATTTCATAATACAGCATGATTACCTAATTGTGCAAATATGATCAATTTTATCTTCACTAGTATATTGTAATTAAATAACCGCTCAAATCAATTTTAAATGATATCATGGAAATATAGACATAATATGATTACAAGTAAGACAGATAATTAGTTTGGTTTACCATGCATGAGATAATCATCATTCTCAAAGAGAAGAACATATTCGGTAGCAAAGTGAAAATGCCAAAACTAGATCAGTAAGTGTTCATGACTAGGCAGCCAAAGAGTGTCAAAGTAAGAGAAAAAGAGAAATGATACTATTTTGGAATGACTGAAGTCTTTGAGCCAACATTTTCCTTTGCCAACCACTTTTTCTAATTATTTCCTAGAATTGGATGCGGAATAACATATATGGACAGACAAGTATGGGCTCAAAACTTGGAGTACCTGTGTAACAATAATAAAATAGAGAAGTTTGTAAAAATGTCGCGTATCCGGCCAGAAAATTACACTTATTCAAACCCTGGAACAGTTTTGTTAGGGATGATGTATGAAGCCAGGGGGATTATTTCCCTTTGAAGATCCCCATCATCATCAGTGTCAGGAATTGTAGGGTATTCAGTCTTGTTATTGGCGTAAATTACCATGGTGATTATTCTATCATTTATTTTTAAATCATCAGGAAATTTAAATGAGACATTTAGGCTTTCATTGCGAATATCCCAATTTTCTGCTTCAATTATATGATAAGATTCGGGTTGAACATATTGTTCATAAAATTCTAATGGTTTACTTACGATTAGTCCTAAATTACCCATGCTATAGTTTAATTTATTTTTGTTCGCCTCGTACTCCCCATGGTTAGGTGGGTTGTCAAAATAGAATGAAATATGACTTAATTGCAGGTTTTTTTTCGGATCAAGCAATTTTGCTTCGAATAAAAACTCATTGTCTCCATTTGAGAGATTGTAATTCAGATAATTGTTTTCAAAATTCTGAACAAGAACAAAATAATATTCATTAAATGCTATCCCGATACTTACATTTGTATGAAGTTTATCCAAAATATTGTTTTTATGACCATTGTGACAGCACAAAAAATCATTGAAGATCATAGAATTTTCTAGCTTATCAATTGCATCAAAAGGATCTAGCGGCTCACAATATAATCTGAAATCACTGGTACAAAAAGAATGAGCGGTTATTCCTTTCATGACATCATCGGTATTAATATAGCTTATTTGACCTATGTTTTGTTGTACGTAACCAGTACCATTATGTAAAGAATATAACATATAGGGTTTTAACCCATTCTTGCTCCAATGAGATAAAAGCTCTGATTGTAGTATTTCAGCTGCATGATATTGAGCAGCCTTATTATCACTTAGAGAAACAGGGCTGAGTCCAACACTCAATCGATCTGCATTTATCTTGGATAATGCATAGTCCTGCAATATTTTCAAACTCGAAGTTCCATTTATGGAAAAAGCTTGATCAAAGTCGGTAGTATAGGCCAAGTGAATGAGAATCATCAAAATGTTAGACAGTACAACAATAAGGAGCATTTCAAATAGTTAGCAACAGGAGTCCTGCTGCTTTCCCATAATGATGCGACAGCCAGTCCGTATATGAAAAACCCCTACAATCATTTTGATAATCCCATTTTGTCATTCTGGTTGTCAAAACGATTTCGACCCACCATTTGAAACAAGAATGCAGAAGTTATTAAAATTAAAGATACAACAACAGCTGAGAGAATCTGAGATCCAGGGATCCCCAATAATAATCCTAGTAATGAGGATACTGCAAAGATAATTACAATGATCGGTATCCATTTTTTAAGTAATATCTTTTTATCAAAATTAATCATACAACATACAAAGGAGTTACATAACAAATTAAGGGTTACGGGTAACAAGAGGTGATAGCATTATACTTATAATAAATAACAGAATTTAATCAATAAGTTCGATTATCCCTTGAGTTAGCATGATCCTACGCAATTCTTTAGCTAAATCAGTGACAGTAATGATCCCTATTACTTTTCCATTGGCTATAACAGGCAATCGCCTTATTCGATTATTGATCATTCGTTGAACCGCAACATCCACAGGAGTATCTGGTGCTGCATAGGTCTGGATCTTGGACATTAATTCAGATATCTTCACTTCTGATGACACTCTATCATTAGCACAAACTCTTTTAACAAAATCTCGCTCCGTAATGATTCCGAGAAGTTCATCATTATCCTGAACTATCAGAGAGCTAATCCTTTTTTCTTTCATCAGCAAAGCGGCATCTAATGCGGATTTATCAGAATTAATTGTAACAACATGACTAGACATGATTTCACTTACCACTTCTTGCATAACAGTTTCTTAACCATTAAATAAAAAAAGATTTCTCTTAGTGATCGCATGTCAACCCTTGGTATAAATTTTTGAACAAGGATATAGCTAGTGGTTGATGATATAGATTTCACAAAAGATTTAAAAATAATTGTGTTAAATTAAATACATAGAAATGGAAAGTAAGAACTTTTTCACTACAATTTTGAATAAAATCCGTCTCATAAGAGCATCAAGAAAGCATAAGGTAACAGCATAACTTATGCAAAATCTAATGTTTTGACAAAAATTGTATTATAATTTTTTCTGAAAAATAAAATATTGTTTAAATAAGCTACGAGCTTTAAATTCTTACTAGTAGTTTTCAACCAAGACTATTACGATAAAATTACAATTTATGATGGAATTATGGGGGAAAAAAAGGTTAAATTACTTGCCACGGTCTTGTAGCAAATGTTACTCCAAGCCCAGCAGCAATTATTATGCTCTGATATATTATGTTGTTCCACGGAATTGGTTTAAGTATTGGTTCACCAACTACCTGAACAGTTTGACCTGGACCCAAACCTGGACCTACGTTTGCGAGATTGAGTTGGGTGTGAACGTGATAAATCCCTGGTTCTAATGCCTTTGCTTCAATTTGGTATGGAACGGTTTCTTGTGGTTGAATTTCAAGGATGTTTCCTGGTGGGTCTCGACTAATGAATTCCCATCTATTTCCAGCATTAGTAGATTCACTGAAAAGTGATATCCAACCTCTCATTGGTCTATTTACCAAACTTTGAAGCTCGCCTGTAACTACCAATGTGTCACCAGTGTTTAGAGATTGCGCTGAAAAAGCTTCATCGTTGATTCTAACGAATCTACTTTGAAGCTGAGCTTGAACTCCGTGACCATCAGCCATTGGAAGTAGTGCAATAATACTAGCTAATATGGATGCTCCTGCGATAAAGGTTACAATTAGAAACACCATAGCGGGTTTGTTGCCGCTCTTATTATTCATCTAGGGATTCAACTTCTTACATAGATAAAAAGTTTGCTGTATCATCTGTTCGTTAAACATCAATTTTTTACAACAATAATCAAACATTGTCGAAATTCTATAACATACAAAGGCTTATCACCGAATTCGTATTAGAAGATGAAAAATTATGTAAATGAAAGATCCATCTTAGTGAATGGATACTAAAAGAATCATAAAAAAGATTGATTTCCAAATACAAATATAGAATATCATGAACATAGGTTTTGTGAATCATGCCATGAACCCCCTTAATGGCTTTTAGGACCTGATTTAATGGTAATAAATGACTGAAGGAAGAACAATATTTGGATATTTCATTTAAAGTAGTTTTATCTTTATTATGATACTGTCAACCATTGTTTAGGATTTTGTCTGGGTATAGTAAGCTAGTTAATTTTTGAGACTTTGCAAAATTTATGTTTGAAAAAGCATAATAAATGGAAAGTATATGGTTTTACAATCTATTTGATTGAATCGATCTGAGTTTTATTGTGTTCAAGGTTATAACAAAGAGAATCGATTTCTTCATCCTAGACATGGATCTTTTCACTCGAATCAATTAGTGTGAATAATCTAACATAATCATATTCCCCTGGTAAATTTAACTACAAGTTCTCGAGCAAATTCCATTCCAACTAAGGTATAAGTATTAATACGATGATCTGATTAAAATAGGTTATTGAATCAAGGAACTGATTTCCAGTTAAATGAAAGCGAAGATACAGTTTTGTGTGATCTTTGTGGAAATGTTCTTGAGGCTTGCATGTGCGTATGCCCCTACTGTGGAAGAGGAGATAAATGCGAGTGTTGTCTTCATGACTCGATGACTGGCGGTTGAGTGAGATTCCCAATCATGATTGATTGAAACTATAATAAGAACAGGCGCTGATATTAATGTAATTAATGGTTATTTCTAGAGAGTCCATTTCTTGGGTTATAGGTGGGCCTCAAGGAAGTGGAGTAGATTCCGCGTCCCACATATTTTTAAAATCGATAGCGATGTCGGGTTTAAATGTATTTGGTAAGAGAGAGTACCACTCGAATATAAAAGGAGAACATAGCTACTTCTCTGTGAGATTTTCAAATCAAATTGTAAGGTCTCCTGTTGATGATATTGACATTCTTGTAACTTTTGATGCCGAAACAATAGTAAGACACTCCCCATTCTTATTAGAAGGCGGAATATTGATTTATGATCCAGATGTTGTAGGAAAGAAAATTGAGGATATCCATACCCTAGACAAATCATCCGAAAAGAGAATATCACATATCTTAAAGAGCAAGAGCAAAGAATATAGTCTTGCAGGAATAGTAGAGGAGCTCAAAGAGAGGAAAGTCATACTGGTAAAATTACCATATACTAAATTAATAAACAAGTTTTCGGAGTCGATTCAAGATCATTCCCTAAGCAAATTAGCAAGAATTACCAACGTAATGTCACTTGCAGCTTCACTGGCAGTTTTAGATTTTGATATTCCCCTTATGGAACAAGGGATACTAGATACATTTGCTAACAAACCAAAGATAGCAGAACTCAACGTGAAAGCGGCAAATTTCACTTATTCTTATGTTAAGGAGAACTTCGGTGCGATACCAGAAAAATTTTCATTTGTATCAAAAATTCAGGACGACGCGAATAGTAATTCCATTATTGCACAAGGGAATCAAACTTCACCTCTAGGAAAAATGGTGGCCGGCTGTAGATTTCAAACATACTATCCTATTACGCCAGCTACCGATGACAGTGAATATCTAGAATCAAACCAGATTCTAGATCAAAACGATAATAATAATGGATCAGTAGTAGTAATTCAAACGGAAGATGAAATAGCCGCTATAACTATGGCTATCGGAGCGGCTTTAACCGGTGTACGAGCCTGTACTACTACTTCAGGTCCTGGATTTTCTTTGATGGCAGAAGCATTAGGATGGGCAGGAATAAATGAAGTTCCTTTATTGGTTAGTTTGTATCAGCGAGCAGGACCGTCGACTGGACTACCCACAAGACAAGAACAAGGAGATCTATTATTCGCAATTAGTGCAGGACATGGTGAATTTCCAAGGATCGTATATTCCTCTGGAGATATCGAAGAAAGCTTTTACGATACAATTAGAGTATTCAATTACGCAGATATTTTCCAGACACCAGTTATCCACATGTTAGACAAGTATCTTTCTAATAGCATCATAACATGTAGCCCATTTGAATATAAAAATCTGAAGATTGAAAGGGGGAAAATATTAGAGGGTAATTCAATAGAGACTAAGCAACAAGGCTTTTCAGATCACTTTAAAAGATTCGAATTGAGCGATGATCCGATTACCATGCGCGTACCGTTAGGCACAGAAAATGGTATATTCTGGAATACAGGCGATGAACATGACGAAATGGGTCATATAACCGAAGACCCAGAGACTAGGATTAGCATGATGGAAAAGAGATTGTCTAAATTAGAATTAATACAGAATAGAATACCTAAAGAAGAACAAATTACGATCGAATTTGAAAATAATAAAAGTAGTAATGTGAAAAGATTAATGGTAATAGTTAGTTGGGGATCTACGAAAGGAGCAATTCTAGATTCATTAGAAAAAATAACTGAATCAGATGATACAACTCAATTCTTGTACCTTCAAATCAAATTATTAAATCCTTTTCCAGGAAAACTTTTGGAAGACATGATAAATAATAAAATGGAAAAATTTAAAACTCTTGACAATGCATCCTCCAACATTGAAACAATTATAACAATTATTGAGATGAACTATTTGTCGCAGTTAGACATTCTAATAAAACAAAATACAAACTTGCATTCGGATCATAATATACTAAAATATAATGGTAGGCCAATGTCTCATACGGAAATTTACAATTCTTTAATAAACATAATGAATAACCAATCTGAACGGAGAGTTGTATTAAAAGATGGAGTATAAATTAGCCGATTTTAAGACACCGGTTCATAATGACTGGTGTGCAGGTTGTGGAGACTTTGGTATACTTAATGCAATACAAATGTCTCTTTATGAATTAGAAATACCTCCACATCAAGCTGCAATTTTTTCTGGAATTGGATGTTCTGGAAAAACCCCACATTTTATCAATACATTTGGAATACACACCTTACATGGCAGAGTATTACCCTTCGCTCAAGGAGCCAAACTGGCCAACCCGAATTTGAAAATTCTGGCTGTAGGTGGTGATGGAGATGGATTAGGAATAGGTTCCGGACATTTTGTAAATTCAGGAAGACGAAACATCGATATCACATATATCATTTACAATAACGGAGTTTACGGATTAACCAAGGGTCAAGCATCTCCCACGCTAAAATTAGGAATGAAGACAAAATCTTTACCTCAGCCCAATGTGAATGATAGTATTAATCCTATAGCATTGGCTTGTATCAGTGGTTTCACCTATATAGCAAGAGGATATTCGTATGACATAAAACATCTAAAGGAGGTAATTAAGAAGGGAATAGAGCATGGTGGTTTATCCTTTATTGACGTATTACAGCCTTGTCCTACATACAATGATATAAACACAAAGGAATGGTATCAAAGTTTTACTTTAGATGAGAATAATCCTTCAATAAGAATTCCCAAGATATACAAGCTAGAGGAAGAAGGGTATAACGGGGTAGTGGATAATGATGATGAGTCATGTGGCAAGATAATCAAAGCGATAGAAAAATCAAAAGAATGGGAAAATAGAATTCCTGTTGGGGTATTTTATGAAAATAAGAATATACCCACATATGAAGAAAGATTACAAAGCAGAATTGACAATTACAAGGAATATCCACCAGCACTGCAAACAATAAAAGATGAAAACGGGAATCCTAATATCAATATAGATAAATTGATTGATGAGCTTAAAACAAAATAACTTTTTACCTAATTCGAGCTTATCTTCAAAAATTTATATTATACTATTTGAGTAAAGTTTGCTTCTGGTGAAAGGATCATTCTGTCCTCGATGCAATAATCTGGAAAAACTGGGTATTCATCAAAGATAGAAATATTTTTCCAAATGAATAGTAGTCAACCGCTGTGAAATTCATTACGACTTAAATCTACCAGCGGTTGAGATAACCTCTGGTTATTTGACACCATTATAGGTAATCCTCTTCGACTTCACGATATGTAATCAAAAACCTGAAATAATTGTTTGATTTTTATTTCAATTTGAATACTGGTTTTGTGATGTGAAATATGTCAATACTTTTGTACTTTGTTAGTAATTTTTTGTCATATTTGACTATTATGTAAATTTCTGTCACTAGTCAGTGTTTTTATAATTTTCTTCACGGATTCTAACATTCTAGAGATTAAGACAAACTAATTAATGGTTCAATGTTTTTTTGCTCCTTGCAATCATATTTCAGGACCATGGATACTAATGTTATATAAATAGAATTCATTATTTACAGATATACTTTTGGTTAATTATGACGGTACTGGTATCTCTTGGTGTCGCTTTTGATTAATTGGTCGAGAAAGGGGATGGACTCCACACTTAACATATCAATGAACCCTTAAAAGGAAGTTTGTTTTTCGTCCCTTCAGGTGTTTGGACGAATGTATGCTAATCCATGGATGCTCTAATAGAGTCCTAAGTTATGAGGTGTCGGGTCCAAGATACCCGTCTTCTTTCATTATAATGAAATTCTGGTTTGTACGTGCTTCTAGAATATTAAAAATGATGATCTGTTCTTTCATTTTTTTATGATTACAAGCAATTATCTTTTAATTGCAAGTTCCTTTGTGATAGATCCAAAATTATTAGCCAAAGAATAATATTCCAACATCCACTCTTAGGAATGAGAATATAACTCTGGATACCCTTCATGGAAAACAAAATTTGGTCAATTTAAAGGTAGACTTTATCAAACTCTATCAATACCCTAACAAAATCAATACATTGATAATCCCCACAAATTCGGCTTAAAGTTTTGAGATTTTTAATTTTTATGTAAATAGTCTTAATTTCTTAATTAAACTCTATGATTTGTAAAATAAAAAAAGGGATCTAGTCCCACTTACTCCATGCAGCCATCCATCTATAAGTCCAAGTGTTGAGTTTTGCACCCAAAGCTGCTATAGGTACACAAAGTACCGCTCCAGCTCCTGCTCCCAACGCGACAGGACTGTTATAGAACTTTCCTACCTGTGGTTCAATTGGAGTCATGTATGGTGGTAATGTGGGTCTAGGATATTTGAATGCCATTTCTAATGGGTCAGCAACCAGCAACAAGTTGATCATATTAAACAGTGGGAGTGACATTCCTACCAATACACCACCAATTAATATTGCCGCGTGTTTGTTTCTTCTTGTTGCCCAGTACGCCAAATCCAATAACATAGCAGAGGGTATCCAAACAGGAACCGCGACAAAATCGTACGGGTATCCCAATGCGAACCATGCTCCTTTGGCAACCCATGTATAAATTGTCATAATAGTTGCATAATACGTAGCCGTGCCAGGGACACCGGTAAACAACATATAGTATATAGCTCCTACCACAAGCATTGTGGATTGAGAAATCGAGAATACGACGAATGATGTCCATGCCCAGTCAGTATAGAAGATGTAATCTCCTGCGTTGATTGTAAGCAACGTACTATTTACTGCAACAACAACTATGAACAAATAGTGAGTTGTACGTCTTAACCAGACCATTATTATGCTGTTCTTATAGGTAGTATATAAGATTTTGTGTATATTTTTTCAAAAATCTACAATTACTATATCAAATAATTTGATAATGACTAATTCAAACCTATTAAAAACGTCTAAAATTTTTGAACTTAAAAAGATAAAATGGAGGATATTACATCCTTACTGGTTTTTCACCAGCTATTTTCAGCATCCAAATCATCCCCAAAACTTCAATAACGGTCAAAACAGATAGAGCATATATGCCACTTGGTAACGGATATGCCCATGGATACACAGTAACACCAACATAGACACCACCAGCTGTAGCCACCCAACATAATATAAAGCCTAAAACAATAATACCTCTCATATTTTCGACTCTACGGCCGATCATACGCTCGATTTCGTCTCTGCTTGCTCCTGAAGAACCACTACTGCCACCACCACTATTACTACTACCACTACTACTACTACCAGATCCAGTTTGTGCACTAGGTTTATACCCTTTTGGTAAAGTCATTATTTGTAATAAAGACGGTTCCTTTTTAAATTTTGCTATTGAATTTGACGAACTAAGACTAGTAATTTGCAATTATGATTTTCTGCATAATTTAGATTAGTCATAAAAGTCTTATTTGATAGTAGAGGATAAGACGGCGAAAATCAAAATTTTTTTAAGCTGAAATGTTTATCATTATTGAAAAAATATACCTATATATCGTTTTATTTAATAAAAAAATGTGGCTATTTCATTAATACCCGCTAATAGAGAAATGAAGGGTCAAAAGGTCTCAACAGAAGGAGACAACAAAGTTGTAAGAGGGAGTATTCTAGTAAAAAGAGGCTTTGCCCACATGCAAAAACACGGAGTTATTATGGATGTAACAAATGTTGAACAAGCTCAAATAGCAGAAGATGCTGGCGCGGTGGCTGTGATGGTTTTAGATAAATTACCTTATGATGTTAGGAAGGCTGGAGGGGTAGCAAGAACAGCTGGAGTAAAAACGATTGAAGAGATAATGAATGCCGTTTCAATACCTATTATGGCAAAGTGTAGAATTGGTCATTACTCCGAAGCCAAAATGCTCGAAACTTGTGGAGTGGACATGATTGATGAGAGTGAAGTATTAACTCCTGCAGACGAAGAAAATCACATTTGGAAGTGGGAGTTTACCACACCTTTTGTAAATGGTGCAAAGAATTTGGGAGAGGCATTACGAAGAATAGAAGAAGGTGCCTCGATGATACGAACAAAAGGTGAACCTGGAACTGGAAATGTTGCTGAAGCGGTAAATCATATTAGAAAATTGAATAAGGAAATAAGGATACTAAGAGCGGCCTATTTGGATAACGATTATCAAGAAATAATAAAACTCTCACGGGATTACAGGGTCTCAATGGAGATAGCATTGGAAGTAGGCAGGTTGGGGAGGCTTCCCATAGTAAACTTTGCAGCTGGTGGTATTACTACTCCCGCTGATGCCTCTTTCCTGATGAAATTAGGTTGTGATGGTGTTTTTGTCGGTTCGGGGATATTCAAATCAGATGATCCCTCGTCAAGGGCAAAAGCAGTAGTATTGGCCACTACATTTTTTGATAATGAAAAAGAGGTTTTGGACGCTCAAAAGATGGTAGATGAAAAAAAATCACTTATCGGATTAGACACGAAAAATTTAGATCTTAGAATGCAGGAGAGAGGACCTTCGGTTTGAACGCTATCCTAAAAGTGGGTATTCTAAGCATTCAAGGTGATATTGAAGAAAATTCAAACGCAATTAAAGAATCATTTGAGGAACTTGAAATTGAAGGTACTGTAATCTATATGAAAAATTTCCATGATTTAGACAAAATTGATGGTCTAATTATTCCAGGAGGCGAAAGCACTGTTATAGGTATGCTATTATTCTTGCAAGGGGGTCAACTAGAGTTGATCAGAAAAAAGATCCAAGAGGGCCTACCAATTTTAGGAACATGTGCGGGACTCATCATGCTATCAAATAAAGCATATGATAAAACTATAGGCGAAACAAAACAGGCATTACTAAAGGTTCTGGACGTTACGATAGAACGTAACGCCTTTGGACGCCAGCATGAATCCTTTGAGTCGGAATTAGATATACCTTATCTGGGTGAAAGAAGATTCAATGGAGTTTTTATAAGAGGTCCGGCAATCACTGAGATCGGTAATAACGTAGAAATTATTGCAGAATATGATAAAAGGATAGTAGCCGTTAGACAAAATAACATCTTGGGAACATCGTTTCATCCTGAACTTGCCAACGATAACAGGTTCCATATCAATTTAGTAAAGTTAATGGCAGAATACAATAGATCCAAAAAAAGAAAATGACAAATGTACCACATACATTACAGTACAAGGGTCCCGGTTTAGGATCTGAATTAAGTCATCAAATTAGTAGTCAGATCAAATGGACAAACAAAACAATCTATATCGTTAATTTATTTTCGTAACCTCACCTTTAATGATGCCAAAGTTTCATCTCAAAGGTTTTGTTTCAAATACAAGAACACAGTACCAGCCAAGAAATTTGCCTTATCTTTTCATAGTCTGCGAATTGATTAATAAATTTAAACAAATCCCTTAATTTCAATAAGCCAAAACAAATTTGGTAGACAGAACCGAGCCTAGATTTTGGAATAAAGATAATCAAGAAAGGTGCGGGGGGTGGGATTTGAACCCACGGACCCCTAAGAGACGGGATCCCTTATATAGATCTTAAGTCCCGCGTCTCCAAAATATTATTATTTATTTGGCCAGGCTCTACAACCCCCGCCCAACTAAAGTTAATTTTGAAACACTAATATATATATCATGAATTGTGAAAGTATTTTAATTGGCAGGAATACCGCTGAAATTTGATTTGATAGGGTTTAGCTCATTAAAATGTTTTAGCAATTTGTTTACTTTCCAAAATCAAGCCAAAGTCAAATTATCCTATAAGTATACATTCTAAAAATTAAATACCAGAAAAGAATAAGAAAATGCCGCTGAAAGATGATAAATTATTTATTTGCTTAGTACTAGAATAAAAAAGCAAAATCCGTTTCCAGGTATATTTAGTATTCTTCAAATATCCATATTTCATGACTGGTTCCAATATAAATAGTTCTAGAAACTCAACCAAATCATAGATAAGAACCCTAAAGGAAAGTTTTTTACCCAAAAAACCTAATCAGATGGGGATATATTGCATGAACCGATATCTATTCAGAGAGGCATATTTCAAAAAAAGATAATGATTATAAATTAAGAATGAGATCGGATTTTGAATTAAGTTTTTTAGTAAATTCAAAATTAGGTGGGTAGACTATACACCTCACAATTCCAATCCTGGATCTTGTTTCCAAAGGTGCACTCTATATCTACTTCAAAATTATCAATATCCATAGCAGAGTTTATTGCCTCAGACAGTTGTTGTTGGATCGTAGCGCTGATGGTTTCTTGGTTAACAAAAGGGTATGGTAGAGCAGGCAATACATTTGTAGCATTTGTGGTTGGATTAGAAGAATTATTTTGCTGCATTATATAACCTGCAGTAGGGGAAGAAAGAAAGTCATTAATAATTGTCGAGTTAATAATGTTCTCCGAGTTATTCAACAGGTTACTACTTCCACTAATTATATACGAGGTATCAAAAAATGGTTTTATGTATGCGGTTTCATTTACGATTTGATAAGAATTAGTGGATGATTTTGATATCTGCACTGAGGATTGAATATTTTCCTCAGAGTTTTGGGCATTTGAGGTAGGGACACCCATACTAATTAAAAGTAATACCAACGCACCACCCAAACAATGAGCAAACGTTAGACTTTGTTTTGGAAAAGAGTTAATCTTATTCAAATTATCAATAAATATTTAAATGGCAATATAAACATTTTCGGTTTTTTGATTCATTGATTACCAATACAAGGAAGAGGCAGGATGTAAATCAAATCCCAGATATCCCTCTTCAAGAATATCAACAAGGTTCAAGACTTTATAAAAATTAGTTAGGCCTTGCCGCTTGATTAGTTAAATTATAGAAAATGTTCGATCATGAGGAAGGTTTCAGACTGATAGTCGTCAAAGGCACAATCTTACTAATATCTATTTGAAATCTATTTATGATTAATACTTTAACAAGGATAGGAATGGCATAACCCAAGTATCTCGACCAATCATCAACAATCCAATCAAATTTCTCGACAATACTCTAAAAGGTTTCAATATTGCATCATTTAAGACCGTAATCAACTACTATATTTGAAATATGCCACTTTCTCCAGTTCCATCGAATTTAGAGGGGTTGTTATTTCATGGATCCATAAAAACATTGGATTAATAGTAAGTGGGATCTTGAAAAGATGGAATTTAGCTTAAAACCATCATTGGATAATATGGAAAATGTAAATACAGTTTCCCTAGAATCTGTTCAATAACTTCATATCTACTAGTACCAAGTTAACCAAATTGATAAGTTTTCTATTACAGACTTTTGACGCAAAGGAAATAAACAGATTCGAGATCACGGGCACGATATTGCATGTAATTATTCAAATTGGCGAATCAAAAATCAACATACCAAATTCCTGTCAAAAATTCCCTATCAAAAAATGAAACCGATTCGCAATTTTCTAAATCTGTATTGAAACAGCTTTAACTAAACTACCAAAAAACGCCAAGAACCGGAAATACGTCCAGAAGAGAAATGACTGATGAATTTTGCAATGATGTGGTTACAAGAATGTAGTAAGTGTTCTAGATATTGTTTGTAACCACGAGTATAGTTACTCATAAAAAGGACTTCAATGGTGGAATCAAAAAGACTAGAAGAGGGACAATCTGATAAAATGAAATCAAAATGCAAAGATCATATTTTTCTTTTGTCCATTCCTGAAAAGACCAAACCACAAATACAATAGTATTTAGACAAGTGACTACAGAAATTCCCTCTTTGAAGTTTGCAAATCGGACATAATGCCTATGAAGAGACATACAAGTGAAACGAATGTGAATCAAATTAGGTTTAAAGGAGATTTGGGAGATATCATGAATAATTTAGATATATTCAATGATGTTTGATCCTATGCTTTCTTGTAAGGATAATGTTTTCGATTAATTTAAATCGGATGTCTGATCAAAATGTTAAACCAAAATCAACGTTTAGATTAGTTCTGTGTAACCTAGTTTGACTGAATGGTCTTGAAATACAGGTAGTAATATTTTGATATTACAGTGGAGAAATATTCCTATCCTCAGATAGTAAAACTTCCACAATGTCAGTTAGCCTTTTTCCCTAACCCAAGTAATAGTCCATATTATTGGTTTAGTAGAGATCCAGAATTAAGCTTTTTCATTTGTAGTCATGGATTCTAGCTACTGAATACGTTATTGACATTCTCATACAAGTAATCAGTAAACACTTGTGTGGACCTCATCAAAGAAATTTAGTAATGTTCTAGTAATTATTGGCAAAAATGATATTTGTTAGGACACAATGCAAAACCTTTACCAATTGTTAAATGCACTAGAAACGTAGTCATAATACGAAAACAGAGAAAGAGATTCAGGATATGTTAAATGAACTAGAAAGGTTTTGTGCTAATTTAGGTCATACAACAGAAGAAATGCAGGGAGAGATTCAAGGTTTAAAGTTTGCGTTGGGCCAACTTGGACAGGAATTGTAACTTTACATTTATACATTTCTAAAGCAAAGATTCATTGTGAGGACTTTTTTGCTAGTTTGGATTTTAAGACTGTTAGTCATTCTAATTTGATACACAGATTTACTTTGCGTAAATAATATATCATACAACTACATTCGCTTATCAATGGGCTGAAGCATTCCTTCATTTAGACAGTTAATTGATATAGAGCGGTTGAATTAGTCTAAATTTAGGAAAGGACTACCCTCCAAGGATGAGAGCGAAGCGTTTGATACTATATTTGAAAACCCCACTCTGTATACTCGATATCTATCTAATGCCAACAGACCCATTTCAATAGAGCTTATTATGATGGGTGCTTTATTTCATAACTATAGAGCACTTTTGAAGTTAAACAAAGAGAGCAAGTTAAACGAAGGTTCAACAAAGCAGAAAGTAGCCACCTTGGAAAGAGAGAAACCCGTAGCCAAAGCGTTGTTTAATAAAACCTGCGAAAGGTGGCGCGGTCTACTATACGCCCTTCATAAAGATGATAGAAAACAGTTGCTTAAGATGTTAGTTGATTGATGTAATATCTTGAATGGGGGGCGACAAAGGTTGAGCCGGGTAGTGAAATCTTTAGTGTTCTTTTGGATATAGATGTCCTTGATAACAATCATGATATTACAAGATATATCTAAGATACCATAACTACAGGAAAAAGGAAGTATGAAACTATTCGAACTAGACAAACTATATAACTTTAACCTGTAAGATGGTGATTGTATAGTATTAGAACAGGAACATCATCTAAACAAAATCAGGTATCTGCCTAAAGACTCGGTCCTCCTAACAAACCACCCAGAATAACAATTCAATGAAATTATGTGTCCTGATCTCTACATGGAATTAATAAACGGAAATGTTATAGAAGCGAAAATCAGTATATAATGTTGGATGACTTCATGTCCCAAGGCAACTGGTGGTGTACTAAGATGAATATAGGTAGTGGATTATATGGTCCTGCCACAAATGTAACTCCTAATGGAGAGAAACACTGGCCTCCTCTCAATGAGAGAACAAGGACAGAATATAGGGATAAATTGTGGCTAGATGAATGTAGAGAAGAACATATGTTTCTTTTTTGGATAACTAAATGTAAACATTATAGTGTAGAATACTATGAAGATTGATTATCCATCTAGAGGAATATTGAGTTTGATTCGGTGTTCGACGCCGCTAAAAGTTTTAGAATGTCGGAGAAAAAAGTATGAGGCAGCGAGAACCATAGGATTGACAAAAGGATCTCATTAGTAGCTAAAATTATTGTGTCAATCAAATACGGAGACTAAGGGTGTTTTCTCTTATGGCATTTATTTGCTACCTTTTTAAGGAACGAGGGAGTTGAGACAGAAATAATTGATTTATTACAAGGAAGGATTAGCAGCTCTATCTTCGCAAGGCATTATTACAGGCCACCGATGGAGAAGTTTGATGAGATTGGAATTAAATTAAATAAATTATATCACCAGGTTGTTTAAAATTAAAATAATTGGATAAACGACGAATTGATCTTAATCAAATGATTTGTTAACATAAGATAAAGATTTGTAGATCTTATAGAAAGGATTTACTTCAAGGAAGGATAAGTAGCTCAGTGTTTGTCAATCATTACTATAGACCAGATATTAACTAGATTATTACAAGAAGGTAAGGCCGGTATTGGATGAGTTGATGATGGAATTGCAAAATTAAGTTCGATTAATGGTAATACTTTTAATTAAATCTTTAATAACATCTTTGCAGGATATTTGTCATGAAAAGCAATAATCGGATGGTTTTGCTTAGTATAATCATGGGAATAGTAGTAGGATTGATATATGGTCCAATTTCTATACATCTTATATTAGCAGCACCGCCACATCCTTGTTTTGGTGGTGCTCAAGACTATATTTGTATTTGTGAAAATAATCCAGCTAAGCTAACTGCGAAATGTTGCTGGAATGATCCAATTACTGGAAGTTACTCTTGTCAGACCTGTGAGGTCAATACAGATACAGGGGATTTTGAGAATTGTACAAGTAAAGGAAAGCCTGACTCTAGTGTAGTAGCACCACCACCTTCAGGAAAGGCACCACCACCTTCAACAGAAAAGTGTCCTGATAACTCCGCAGTAGACCAGAATGGTAATTGTACTCCTACTACTCAATTGCCCGATGATACTAGTGACAATAACAAACCAAATCTCAGAGGCAACATACTAAATGACATGATGTCCACTCAAAGTCAAGATTCTTCCATATCTGAGGACGAAGAAAACCAAACTAATGGTTGAATAATGTAGATGATGAATCGATAACCCTTCTCTTATCTACCGCATAGTTTCTCTTTCTCTTATTTTGAATCTGAGCCCTTTGTCCATATCAATTTGCTTTATTTAGAATAACCTTTGAACAAGATAGTAACCAGAGCAAAGAGAATTATCTAGATGTATGATATGTTTAGAACGAATTCTTTGACTCCTAAAGTTTCTTCCACTCGAACAAATTCTTTATAAACACCTTTGTATGGTATTTGTTATGAAATACATTAACTACATACTTTTGTTAATGTCTTTATCATTTCTTTATGCTCTATTAATAACTACTAATTCGCCATTGGTATTACAAACGCAAAGTTGGATATATGCTACTTCCTCAGAACAAAAAGACAACAACCAGGAAAAAGCTCAAACTTCATCTGTAAACGAAGATAGTCCCGATGAAGTAAGTGATGAATCTGAATTATCACAAGGAGATATAAATTCTGACGGATCCGAGAGTAATTCAAATAGAAATGATGATAATGATGTTTCCTCAACTAACCAAAACTCCAATTGTCCCAACATTACTGAAATCTCTAATCTTCCACTATACCTCGGCCAAGATGGATGTCAATATCCATGTCCATCTTTTGATAGCAACGACGAGAATAATATTCCAGAAGGATGTCCCATAGAACCATTAACATCACAAACTAACACCGGTTTCTCAGTTAAGGAGGAGAACCCAACGCTATCACCATCTCAAGAACAGCAACAGGTTGAACAACAGCAACAACAGCAAAATAGTCAGGACAGTCCAAACCAAAATGCCTTTGTTAGTCCATCAATTAATAGTGATACTAGTACTACAGTTTCTAATAGTGAAAGCCCTACTACTCAGAAATCCTTTACTCCTGGTGGTAAACTTAGAAGTGGGTCCACACAAACAGAATCAAGTATTCCTTTGCTTTCAAATGATGTATCCAAGCCCAGGCCTTCAGATTCTGGGAATAAGGAAGTTGAAGGCACCTCACTTGTCCAACCTAGTCAAACAGAATCAAGTATTCCTTCATTAGAATTAGGATACAACCCTGCAAAATCATTGAATTTTACTCCCACTCAGAGGATGGGTGCTCCGCTTGATTCAAAAAGTCAAACAGAGCTGAGCATCCCCGGAAAAGCGAATGATCTTTCTGGACCTCTGAACCCCGGCTTAGGTCAAATTCAATCTGGTATTACTTTACTTCCAAAAGACGGCTCCAAATCATTGACACCTGGCGCTGGTAATACTCCGGTAGAGGGAATTCCAGATCAACCAAACATTAACCCTCAAACTCCAGTTGATCCGGGAAATATACCAACAACAATTCCTGAAAAGGCCTATCTCACTGTAATCACAAAAATGATAGGATTTTACACCGGGTATCTCAAAGTATCTGATTTTGAGATATGTGTCAAGTCAACAGTTCAGTCCAATGGAATCTATAGAGATGTAGACGCCATCCCGAGGTGTGCTGACGGTTCAGCTTCAGGATCCAAATATACTGTTCAAGCTCCTGGGTCAGTCATAATATGGGTAAATAATTTAGACAAGCTCGGCACTACATCATTAATGATAGAAACACCAAATCTTAACAACCATATCTCTGCTTCTGAATCTAAAACCAGTACCATCTACATATCACCAAATTCACCACAATGATTATTATATAGAAGCACTACGTTATTGAATGAAGAACCCTGTACCTATTTCAATTTAAGCATCCTGATTAAAGAAAATATAATATGCTAAAACAAAATATCGACTCATTTTCTAGCTTCTGAAAATACAAACTGAGATCTAAGTATCGATGATATGAGTGAAGCTTATTATATATAATGTATCATTAATTGATAACGGTCTACTTCGTTTACCCCTTAGTGTCGTCATCTTGTTCAAATTCCATTGATGGATAGACCGTTACCATAATTTGCGTATTGGAGTAGGTATTTCTGCCCTTGTATAGATGGAGTACTTTAATTTTATTGTCAATTGACATAAAGCTAGTGTATTCATTTGCAAATAAATGCAATTATCGATTATATGTTTCACCATCGTTGAGATATTGCATAGACCTATCCATTCAATTCCGATATGTAGTTCACAGGATATGCTTACGCAGTTGATATATTATTAGAAAGACTTTTTACTTCATTCCAATATTTTTCGAACATTAACTCGAATCAATACCTTGTGTTCCTCATTTGAGTATGTTGCAACTAGTTTGTTGTTTGGATCATAGTTGACATGAAGCACGTGTTTACTATCAAATATTATGACCATTTCATTTATTTCTGCAATCTTATTCGTGTATCCGATTTGGATTGGATTGACTTGTGTTGACGCATTAATGGAAGCAATTTGTCTTGTCAAATATTCGTCTACATCCTCCATGAGAATTTTGATTGATGCTTCTTTTTGGAGTATCTTTGGTAAATAATCAATAAATTTACCTTTATTTAGGAGATAGCAAAGAATTTTGTTGGATGAAAATGTAGTCAGGTCCTTCTTACATGTTATGAGCAACGATTCTACCTCTCCTTGAATATTTTCAAAACCTGACATGGTTTTCTGAGTGTCTCTTTTAACTTCATACTCTAATTCTTTTATTCTTGTAGAAAATGGTATGGCCATACTCCACAATTCTTCAAACAATTGCATTTGTTTTTCTGCTAGTAGTTTAGAATTACTAAAGTATGTCTGTAGAGACTCGTCATCCTCTTTATGAAGAACAAACGCCATGTATCCCTTCTCGTCACGGATCCCAAAATTTCCCCTCAATCCATCTAAATGTCTAATTTCTACGAAAGGTAAGGTATTAAGAAATCCTTCATTTTCTGTATTCACTTCAGTAATTAGTCTACATTTTATGCCCTTTCCTTTGATTCTCTGTTTTACTAATTCTAATCCTTCTACAAAATATTTGGAAGCCCATTTACACATTTCAGCATCCCAAACTGTGTTATATCCTAATTCGGTCGAATTCAATCCATCTGCGACCATTTCAAGCACTATCTTATAATCATGGATAACGTCAGTAATTACAGGATGATAATAATTGGACTCTTTTAACTGCTTGAGAGTTATTTCATCCACTATATTGTATTACTAGTCCATTTTATTAAAAAGTTGTTATATTTATTTGAGTTCTATTTTTAGAACATTGGGTCTTGCATGAGCGGCGTGGAAAACTAGAGATGCGAGACCCTTATGGAATTATTTTGGAGATTAGACATTACTAATATGATGAGTTTAAAAACGCCTTGTATTGAGAGTCTTTATTCACTCTAGTTACTACGCACTATAGCAAAAAGACAATATGGTAGAATAAATTGTGAGAGGATTGATTACGTGGATTGGTTTATTCTATTATCTTATCTCCCAAACACTATCTGATGTATTGCCCTCACTATCTACTTCATAATCAAAGAATCCCACTTTATTATTTAAGTTGGATAATTCTCCTTCAGATGATGTATTAAAGAATAATGAGCCTTCAAATCTGACATCGCCTTCTGGGTTTGCATTGCCTATTCCTTCTGCTGTCCAAGTTACCATTTCTCCATCTGTTGTAGTAGATATTCCGTGTCCTTCTCCATGCACCGTCCCGTTAGTGTAGAGTGTTGCCCAATATGTGCCAAGGTTACGTGCCAGTATATCACCAAATATAGTTTGGTTTGCAACAAAAGTTGTTTCAATTACTGGATGAGGATGAACTTCAAGAACTCTTTGATTTGTGATTTTACCTTCTTCTTCTATGATTAATACCACTTGAGGATGAAGACTTGATGAGTCTTGCTGTTGATCCGTTGCTAAGGTAGTGTTAGAATTGTTGTTGGAGGCGGAGGTTAAGTTAGTACTATCTATCTGAGCAAACACCGGAGCTACAATATTCTCAAATAGATTAATTCCAACAAATGTCAACACAGATACACTTAAGCCAATATAGAATTGTGTCTTTGAAATAGCTATTTTACTTGTTTTTGATAAATTGCGTTTCATTGCAAATTAATCACATTCCTTGTATTTAAGTTGTGCTTAAAGTGGTTGGTTTGATTGTATCAGATTCGATTTGTTTGGATTGCATGGTCTTTTCTTAGGCTTAATCTCTTGTTTAATTGAAGATACTTAAAAGAGGGGTCCTGCATAAGGTGCGTGGAAATCTAGAGATGCAAGGCCCGACTGGAACATTGCTGGGAGTTAATGTTAACCCCGACTATCTTGATGGGTTTAAACACCATGTATTGATACACATGTTTAACCATAGTCACAATACAGTTTTGAACAAGGATTAATTAAGATAGCAAATACTCGAGATATTGTGAACTTTTAAATAATGAGTTTTGAACAAACTCTATTTCAATATTTTTAAAGGAATCTCATCTGGGTAAATCAAAATTGTTTAATTCCAGTACTAATTGATATTCCTATTATGGTTTTTATACAAGATAACGAAGGGATTCTTAATGTACCTTTAGAGAAGGTTTGGAAATTGGTTAAAGCTCATTTTACTGATGCCTCAAAAATTCATCCAAATGCAAAAGATGTTAAAACAGAACAACTAAGTGAAACCACATTCATAAATACCTGGCTGCAAGAAATCGAAGGTCAGTTAATTGAATTTGAAATGAAAGCAACGCTGTTCTATCCTTTAGGAGTTGCATTTGAAGTATTAGAGGGACCGTTTATTGGATCCAAGTATTTTGTGTATTACGTTCCTATACCAAATGAATATAACACAACAAAAGTAGTTGCTGTTGGAGACTTTAAGTCTGCATATGCTAACAATGATGAAAAACTAAAAGAATTGGTTCTCAACAACTTTGAATCTGTTTTCGCAGAAGATGTCACTTATTTACAAAATATACAATAACCTTGTACTGACAGAGTGGTGTACTAAATACCGTTTAAAATAACTAAACTCTTAATGCAATCTTGCAACATGGTGAAGAATTGGCCTTAACTTTAAACTAATCATGGTTATGTATTTCTCATACTCTTCAAAGGATTAATGATTTCTATCTCATTTGAGTGAAGCTGAAGACATAACTGTACATGTGTATAACAATAATATTTTGAACAAAGAATACATCGTGCTATAGGTATAGCCAAACAACCATTAATGATACAATCAATCTTATTTCTTAGGCCTCTATTCGATTCTTTTAAAAATCGTTTTTCAGTGGGAATATTATTAATTGAATCATTGAGATGATTATTCATTCCATTCAAAGTAATAGCAGAGAATATCTATATAATATTTTTGCTATATTATTGTTATAGTATTTAATGCTGCAAGAAACATACTAACAGTGATTTATATTACTTTTAATATTTTTAATCAAAAATCTAATTACCAATTACGATTTCTCTCAGTCATCATTTTAATGAAGATGAATGTACTTTGTCCTCACTCATTTTTCTAGAAAACCTCGAGTCCTAAATTTTGTCCTATATCTCTTCTACCGTATGCCCCGTATACTAACAAAACTTTTCTACTTCATTCATTTTATCCAGAATCTCTTTCTCTGGCTTCATAAATACAAGGTATTTTAGAATTATTTCAGAGATAAAGCACTACAAAAGGAAGAACTGCGTCGTGAATCAATCAAAGACATACAAAATAGCATTATCAGAAATAAAGATCAAATAGAAGCCTTTCTTTAGTAATTTATTGACTAAATGCCAAGTCTGCAATAAAGGACTTAATTCTATCTATATAAGGGTCGGTGCAAAATAATCCCTCAAGTTGGATTGTATTGTATCGCTTGCGATATCTATTATTCACTTAATCTAGAAAAACAGTATACTGTAATGCAAAAACAGTATACTGGTCAACGAAGTCCAAATCATCCTTCTTTTCATATACAAAGCTTCAAATAAAGCCTTGGGCGGGAATTGAACCCGCGACCTTTGCCTTACCAAGGCAACGCTCTGGCCAGGCTGAGCTACCAAGGCATTTTATTAATAAAAAATATCAACATAATTTAACCATTTCCATTCAACAATATTTTCCTACAAGTTCGATGGTACTATAGTCTCTATGTTGATTATCTAGTATTGCATCCTCATGGGCTAACCATGAGTGAACCATAAATGAATCATTGGTAAACCATGTGTTAACAGCAAGTATTTGAAATACCTCTCTGACACCCACTACTCCTATTTTGGATTTAATTAAATTTTTGGATAATAAATCAATGGCAAGAAGGGATAGAACATCCCCATAATTACCCCTATTAGAAATTTGAGTTTGCAACGACAATTGTCTAGCCCTTCACCACTAAATATGGGTGATCGAAATTTGTAAAAAATACCTTCCTTCTATTTTATAGTATTTTTGAAGATATTACCAGAGCGAATTTTCTTTTACTTCTGTTAGAGAAACCAGTTCAAACATTTATCTCTAATTTGATACATCGTTCATTTCCAGGATTTTCTTCAAAGATCTATGCCTATTATAATCATCTAGTAGTATTTTGGCAAGGTGGTGTGTAATATCAGTAACACTTATTATCCCAATAATGCGATTATCGGCCTCTAAAACAGGTAATCGCTTGATCTTATTTGAAAGCATGATTCTAGACGCGGTATCAACTGAGTCATAAGTCATAATAGTAATTAATGGAGAAGACATGATCTCTTCGACAAGAACTTTATCGGCATAATAATTCTCCAAACAAACCCGTTTGACTAAGTCGCTTTCAGTAATAATTCCAATTGGTGTATTGTCCTTATCTATCACAATTAAGGATCCTATACGATTTTTAGTTAGAATAGCAGCCACATCGCGCGCAGTTTTATTGGAATATGCAGCAATTGTCCATGGCTCCCTAAAGGACATTATCTCACTTACGCTACTCATATTAATACAATAGCGTGTATCAACTTCGTATAAAAACTATCATCTTGTCAAATGATTTTACTTCTGGTGATGCGAGTCTCCTTAATGTAAATAAAACTTCAATACCAGGTTCACTTTTCAACAATAATAGCTTCACAAAAATTAATAATCTAATTTTATAAGGATTCTCTAGTGAATTTTCTAGAATTAGCTGAAACCTTTGCAATGATGGAGAAAACTACTAGCAGGTTAGAACTTACTGATCATCTAGTATCAATATTAAAAAAAACACCTACTGATATAATCGATAAAATAGTTTATTTAATTCAGGGAAAAATAGGACCAGATTATGAATCGAGCGAATTGGGAATCGCCGATAAACTGATAATTAAGTCACTGTCACTTGTAAGTGGTCATTCACCTACCGAAATCCAAAAGAAATATTCTGATGTCGGAGATTTGGGAGACGTCGCTTATAATATCTTGAAGAACAAGATACAAACCACATTAATTCAACAACTACTAACTATCGAAAACGTATTCGAAACATTATTAAAGATTACCAATGTATCTGGGACAGGATCGTTAGACGTTAAACTCAGATTTATTGTGAGTTTATTGAACAACTCCTCCGATATTGAAGCAAAATTCATAGTCAAACTAATTCTAGGAAATTTAAGATTAGGTATTGCAAACTTTACTCTTCTTGATGCAATAGCTCTAACGTTTACAGGAGATAAAAAAAACAGACAAATACTAGAAAGAGCCTATAATGTTTCTAGTGATTTAGGAAAAATTGCGTTAATACTGTCTAAAGGATCACTTGAGGATATCCGGTCGATCTCCATTTCTTTATTTATCCCCATTCGACCAATGCTCGCAGAAAGAGTGTCAAATCCATTAGAGGCCCTGGAAAAAATTAATGGCGATGCATTAGCAGAATTCAAGATCGATGGCGAAAGAATTCAAATCCATAAAAAGGGAAAAAAGATTGAACTATTTACTAGAAGCTTGGAAAATGTGACTTCAAATTTTCCTGATATTGTAAAGGAGTTAGATAAAATAGAGACCAAGGATTTGATAGCAGAGGGTGAAGTTGTTGCAATTAATCCTGCTAACAATAAATATCTTCCATTCCAAACTTTAATGCGGAGAAGAAGGAAGTACAATATTCAAGAAATTACTGCGGCTTATCCTGTAATATTGAACTTATTTGATTTGCTATACTTTAATGGTCTTGACAAGACACATCTACCCCTACTCGAACGCAGAAAGTTACTTGTAAAAATATTTGGTACACAGCAAATGAGTGGTAAAATTAAATTAATAGATCAAATCAAAGTTTCAAGATTTGAAGAAATTGAAAACTACACGGAAAAGGCTCTCAAGAATGGTTGCGAAGGAATTATGGTAAAGAACCCCAGTAGCCAGTATAGGGCCGGAGCCAGAGAATGGGCTTGGATGAAATATAAGAAAGAGTATTCTGGAGAAGTTACTGATTCAGTTGATCTAGTAGTTGTAGGGGCTTTACATGGGAAGGGAAGAAGGGTTGGAAAATACGGGGCGTTGTTGTTAGCTACCTATGATCCAGATAGGGATATCTTCTGTACTATATGTAAAGTGGGTACTGGATTTACTGATAATGTTCTCCTAGACATAACTGACAAGCTCAACAGGTACATTATCAAACATAAACATTCTAGAGTGGAATCCGGAATTACAAAAATGGATACTTGGTTCGAACCCAAAATAGTTTTAGAGATCATTTCCCCTGAAATAACCTTGAGTCCTGTTTACACAACTGCAATTAATAAAATGAAGCCCGGATATGGTCTAGCACTTAGATTTCCAAAATTTACTGGGAAAATTAGAGAAGATAAGTCTGCGGAGGATGCTACAACAGTCAAAGACATTTTTGAAATATACAAGGGTCAACTAAAGTAGTAGTAATAATAGAAGATGATTTAATTACACAAATTTACTTATCGAAAATTGATTTGTCAATCGAATTAATTAAATTATTTTCTATGATGAGTAAAAAGATCAAAGTGTCTCTTAGATGCCCTTCCACTTAATTCCTAGTCTTATTGGCCCGTGGCCACTTTGAGATTAGTATCACTCCCGTATAACAAAAATATCTAAGATTAGTAAAAAATTTTAAAAGCGCTATAGCATATTAGAGCTGATTGATTTCAATTAATCAGATTTATTGCGAAGATTGTAACTTGTTTATGGAAAAAATTAGAAAAGAGGACAGATTCAAGATAGATATAATTATTACTTCACCCCCGTATAATATTGGAAAAAACTATAGTTCCTATTACGATAGCAAAAAGACTGATGATTACTTAGATTGGCTGTTTGTGGTAGCTCAAAAGAGTTTTAATATTCTAAAACCTAATGGATCCTTTTTTCTCAATATCGGTGGAACCTCTGCTGAACCTCTAATTCCCTATCTTGTTCTAAACAAGTTTATTTCTGCAGGTTATAAATTGCAAAATACCATTCACTGGATAAAGTCTATATCCATTGAAAAAGAAGACATAGGAAATAATAACCAGATTTGCAAAACTGGTTTTTCGATAGGTCATTTTAAACCGATCAGAAGTAGCAGGTATTTAACTAATACACATGAATATATTTTTCACTTTACTAAAACTGGAAATCTAAATTTAGAGAAATTGTCAATAGGTGTTCCCTATCAGGATAAATCAAACATCAAAAGATGGAAATCAGTAGAGCAGGACAAGAGAGACAGAGGGAATGTATGGTTCATATCTTATCCAACCATCCAATCCAGCAGATCCCATCCTGCCATTTTTCCTGAGAAACTAGCTAGTCTTTGTATTAAACTTCATGGATATTCTAATAATGACTTTATAGTATATGATCCTTTTATAGGTATTGGTCATACTGCATTGGCATGCATCGAACTTGGTATCAACTATATTGGTACTGAGATTGATAAAAACTACATCAACATCGCTAATAACATGATCTTAGAAAAGAAAAAAAACCTCCCGAAATCAAAGTAACCATTATATGCCATATACTAATCACTCGAGATTAATGGTTGGAAAGATCATAGCAGAGCAAGCTGATGTATAGACACAATAATTTGAATAACTGACCTTATTTCCACTATACAAATACCAGTTATTGTTATCAAATATAGGTACACAATAACAAACGAAATTATGTACAGGTTGAGTTTTATTTATTTAACGACCTGATGATTTTTGAAAAACATACTTGCAATTTACTAGGGTTCGTATGTACCTAATGATCAGATTGTAACCGCATACAGATTATGGATAATTCTAATAGGGAATCAAAATATTGGGTATATTATGCGATCCATACAAAGTAGTAAAACATGAAAAGTGGATATATCGTTCTGTCTTTTTCAATGACGAATAGTAAACAACCAGGGTGGGAAAACAAGATATAGGTTCAAAGGAATCTAAAGATAGTGATGTACAGCACGAGTAGTCCAAGATTAAACGGAATTATGACATGTTAAGGTAAATAGAGTCAGTCTGAATAGCACATTATTATCATTATATATCAAATTTTAGAAAATCATGGTGTCTCTTTTAATTTAGGAATAGACAAAACAATAGGAGGAATAGTAGGCTTCCACATTCTATTTTTTTCTTAATGCCCTAAGGATTCCCATCCCCATAATAATATACCCTATTACGATTATCCCAATGAATTGGGGTGCCAAAATTTGCGACTGTCCGCTATCGGACGATGAATTCGTCTCATTACTATCTTGTGTTGGGACAACAAATGACGATATCAGCACGGAAGTACCCATGATAGCACCGCCAATGATTAATAAAACAGTTAGAAGTCTAGATGCCACATTTATGCCAATCCCGAACGAAATTACAAATAATAAAATCGATCCACCGCCAAAAATCATCCCTCTTTCTTTGGCTGAGAGAGGCAAAAAGCCATCTTCTGAATGACTTAACATCGAAACACCGACATCAAGAATATATATTATTAATAGCGCAAGTGCCACAGATACTAGGACCTCCGATGCTATTTTTCTTGTTCCTTGCATGCTATTTATTTTCACACTGGTTATTTAATTATTAATTAGTAAATACCGGTTTCTGGTAGTCTACCATCATCTATGGTTGGCCAAATAATGATAATCGGTTGATCAAAAAGTCATTATGGTGGAAAACAAATATTTTAGCCACGGCCAAATTAGGCAAAATATATCGTCAAAGGTAATATACAATACTGGATTTTAGTTTGGGATATAACAATATGACCATGATTAGAGATTTGATGCTTCCATCACAAGTGCCTAATCATTAAATCAGTCTAATCTGTCTTTACCAAAACTTGTTGATTTAGAATTAAATTAAATTTTTGTGTTATTTTTGATTCCTGACCATTGAAACCCCCCTACCAAGCGAAAACAGTGATATAGAGCAAAATTAGGAAAAAACCCGAATGAAAAAATTCCTTATAAATAGTGTAGCATGTAAATAACAAAAGGAGATATTGAAAACAGTACCTGATAAAGGGTCCAGTACTACTTGAGATAAAAGGAGAATGTAACATATTAGGTGTCAAATGCAAGAATGAATGCATCGGATGGGAAAGTAGTAGAGTCATTCCAGTTGAAAAAAATAACAATTCCACCTTATCGATAATTAGGGGAAGGAATTGGAATCATCATAACCCTGAGACCAATGAGCACCACAAAAATTTTGGAATCTCAATTTGGAAAGACCTTGTGAGAAACGTATTGAAACAAGAAAAAAAGAGAATCATAATAATTGGACCCTCCAATTCAGGTAAATCCACCCTTTCATTGTATATGGCAAATGTGTTTATCAACCATGGTTTAAGACCTTTATTAATAGATGCAGACGTGGGTCAGGGCGATTTGGCGCCACCGACTTGCTTGGGAGCGGCAGTAATGAATTTCCCGGAAGTAGACCTATGGAAGGTAAAAACAAATTGGACGAATTTTATTGGCGGCATTCAACCCGTCGGGTACGAGTCTAAAATTATTTCAAATATTCGCTGGCAATTAGATACCTCATTAAAGCATGATTTGTCGATCATAAATACTGATGGCTATATAAAAGGGAACGGATTGATACACAAGATCGATCTGCTGAAAAAAATACAGCCTGATTGCATAATATATCTTGGTGGCCCAAATATGGACAGAAATCTACTGGAATTATTTAGCCATCTTCCAACAAACCTGAAAATGAATTTCATGTATGGAGAAAGGCAAGGAGTTGTAAATAACAGATCCCTCACGGAAAGATATGCGAAAAGAATCAAAACTTTTTATAAATTTTTGACAAAGGATAAAGTAGTAAATATGAAATTAGATCTTTCTAGAATCAATTATATTTACTATAGGAATAGATTTTTTTCAGAAATAAAATGCCTAAAGGGATATGAGTTTTCAAATGCAATGAATGAAAAAATATTATATGTTCCCGATAACGAATTTCTAAAAAACCGCTTTGTGGGATTTGGAAATAAAATTGATAATGGCCTGATTTTTGGATTTGGATCGATTGATGATTTTGTGAAAGGAGTTCTGGTGGTTAAGGCAAATGTCAAAGAATTTGATACGATCTTCTTAAGTGACACCAAATTAGATATAATATAAAAGAGTCAACGTGAGTCATATGTGATTGGCAAGGCTTTATTTAACTTAAATATCACTATTGTAATATCATATAATGAATTATGCCATGGTATTACAAAGTAGAACATCAAAGTCATGTATTGTTTGTAAAGTGGACCTTACAGTGATTAACACTAAGGTAAACAAGAATCAAAAATACTCTAAATACAGAGAGATAGTGTGTAATGACTGTTTTAATCTGTACTATCCTAAAGAGTGATCGAGTCTGGGATTTAGAATCCTTTATCCCTTTGCAAACTTATCCACGATTTCCCCAACCAAGAGAAGATATTGATTGATAACAATATTTGACAAAACTATTTCAAGAAATAATTACTGCACTATATTCTTTACAATTCCATCATGACAATAACCACTGAATAATTTTTTTTAAAAATTGATTTAAATCGATATTAGTAAATAGATAGAACTTTACTTATGTTAAGTTTTGCTTTCATGAATTCAAAGAAATTAACAGATCTCATTAAAATCTTAGAAAAGGGTGTTAGCACATTATTTTACAAATACCAAAAGAGTATTTAGCAGTCATCTGGGAGCAGGGGTTAGAACTGAAGAATATGTTTGAGGGGTATGCTTCTATCACAGTTACTGGCAAGTTGTTAAAAAAGATCGTCGTGGATTACTCGGTTCTTTTAAGCGAGCCTAGCAGGTTTGAAGGCCTACTTAAAGATATATACGGTTCTGAAAACAAGAAGGAAATATTTTTGCTCACAACTGCCCTTAGGGCTAGAATAACCGATATTCGGGAATGCAATATCTTTGATAATGATACTGAAAATAAGATTTACAACATGATGACAAGATTATCCTCAGATTATGGATTGGATGATAAATCTGCTGCCTGGGTGACTATTGCTTGGTCTATTGGATTTGACCTGATGACCGAATTGGATTATAATAATTTAACTAATGGTATTAGAACAGAAAGATATTTAATGCTCGGTAATTATGTTGCGAATTTGGATGAGGGCATCCAACAAGGGGAAATATCCCAATGTAATCCAATCTCAAATCTAATAATGGTGAACGCAACTGATCTAAACCAGTTATATGAAAACGGAATAATGTTACACAACCAGGGAAAATTTGTAGAAGCATTAGAATGCTACGACAAAGCACTAGCAATAGATCCCCAGAATTCAAATGTTTTATCAAATAAAGGGTTGTCTCTTCATAACCAGGGAAAATTTGTAGAAGCATTAGAATGCTACGACAAAGCACTAGCAATAGATCCCCATGATGAATTCATAATTAAGAGAAGGAATAATACTAGAGAGATACTACTTTATTCTAGCAGCAATGCGAGATCTAATCAAGTTATCGGTCAAGTATCAAATTTGAATAGTGGTTTTAAAAAGCCTATGAAATTGTACTTTTTAGGGGTAGTAATAGCTGCGGTATTCGTGACAACATGTATTGCTGCGTATATGATTTTCGGAACAGATGGCAATCTTCAAGTAAATCCTCTAGGGAACAATTCCCAGTTGATTAATGATGTATCCACTAATAATATCGATCCAACAAATGATGGATCTGAATCATCGAGTATTACTTCTCACAAAGAATCAATTTCAGACTTCACAAATAATATAGAAAAAGAATTGAATCTTCAGATAAATAGCGATAACCAGTCCCTATTGCAAAATGTTAATGAATCAGGACTGCACTCTAATTCTGGAAGCTCACAGAAGAATGACATAGAGTTTCACAGTTTGAATGGAGTGAATCAAAAGGTAGACAATTTTAAAACAGAGCTGGGTAAGGCGATGATTAGTAACTTCAACTAATAATGAAACTATCTGTAAAAGAAACAGATCTTTAATGGTTTTTATCCCAACATTAAGCGGCTAATGGTCTATATTTGATATATCAAACCAAGAGTTATATCATCACCACTACCTTCTCGAGAGGTTTGTCTTAATATGTCGTAAAGATTCTCGCTCAAGTATGAATAGCCGTATTCCTCCAATAGGACTAAGTAATCCAGTCCAATTTTAAGAAAGCCAGATTCATTGTTAAAGGAATTGCAATATCCATCGGTAGATAACAGAATCAACTTCGGTTTTAGTGCGTGAAAGTCAAATATTCCAGTTTTGAATTCTAACCAGCTATCATCCATGCAAAGTGATTCGGTGTGAACAATAGACTCTACTGATGATTTGTCACCAGAGTCACCGTTCTTATTGGAAAACATATTCCGTACGTTCTTGTCATTATCGACTATCAATATGTTACCATCACCAAGTTGAAAAAATATGAAATAGTTTTTTGTAATAACTGCAGTTAATAGCGTGGATCCATAAGCGATCTTTGGATTGTCAATTATTTTTTTTAATATGAGTGGGCCTTTCTTTTTCAATATGTGGTCAATCTCGTTATTTGAAAAAGGATGTTTCTGCATATGATATTGGACTCGATCCATCCAGTTATGAACTAATATGCGCGGTACAGAATATCTAATAATATCCTTTACCTGAGAAACATTATTAATTTCAATTGGTTGATTATGAAATAGTTCAAATAAAGTTTCAACTGCAATTTTGACTGCAATTTGTGAACCGATTTTGCTCCTAAAATGTATATCGCTCCCATGTCCATCGCCAACCGACATGACTATGGTATTGGAGGTGTGAGATTGTTTCCATCGAATTGAATCTTGATTCGAATTACCAGTTCGTGAATGTAATGCTCCCTTTACACTTTTGCTACACACCAACCACCTTTTTGGATTTGATGTTATACATTTATCAACGACTTGTGCATTATTAATTTCAGTCATAGATCCATTATGTCCTTAGTAGCAAACCATACCCTTAGAGGTGCCAAAGTCTATTTGAGTACCTGGCACTAACGAGAAACTTTGTTTTGAATTAACTTCAATTATGTCACCATTAGCCTTGCCAACTTTCCAAGGATATGTAGAAAGATTCCTCAATCCCCAAACCCCGGGTTCAGTTGGATGTCTAGAGACTTCTGCTACAGGATTTGAGAAATCATATTTGCGGTCCGGATCTATGTGATGAAGGAATAATTTGGTGTCGTGATTTAAGGCAATAAACAATCGATCATCAATTAGAATATTCAAAATGTGAGTATTCATAGTTTTACATTTTGGATTCCAACAAGCAGAATTGCTTTGTACCCCCTCAACAATGCTGCTTTGTTTCGAAACTTTAATGTCAGAATTAATGACCCCAAATTCTACTGGTATCTTTAATTTTTCAAAAACCGAATAATCAGTAACAAGAAAATTCTCAGATCCACAATGTTTGCAATAATATATAGAATCCCGTAACGCGAGTAGAGCAATTTGCCATTCAGTTTCTCTGACTCTTCCATGCATTGGATCCTTAATACCATCGGTAAAGGCTTTTACGAAAATTCTTTTGATAAAATCGGGATAAATACTCCAAAATATTAATGCATTCGCATGAAAAGCAGGATCGGGATAATTGGAATTATTGTTTGGATCAAATATGAAAAGCGGTTCGAATCCGTATAGTTTAGACATCGAAGGCAAGTCAAGACTTTTGATGGAACTTTCAATTTTACCTTCTAATGGATGGTTTAGAAATAAAATATAAAACAGTATTATTGCTAACGAATATAAATCTGTTTGAGTATTTGGTAACGCTTTTCCAATTATTATTTCTGGGGCCATGAATTTAGGAGTACCAATCACGTTACCCTTATCTTCTCCATTTATTACAATATTATCTGTATCTCCTATGCGTATTTCTCCATTTTCAGGATCAAAATAAATATTATTTAGAGATAAATCCTGATAGCAAAGGCCTTTTGAATGCAATAGATGAAAACTTTGTACCAATTCAAAACAGGCGGTCAGCAATGTCTTAAAGGAAGGATTAATTTTCCTAGACAACCACAAACTAAAACTTTTAAATCTCGAATCTTTCATGGACATTACGTATCCAAATCCTTCTTTTTTTGGAATTTTGACTAGTGCCAAGGGCCAAAGGAACCCATTACTCGGAGACTCTTTTTGAATTAGAGATTTGAGTATATCATATTGCTCATTAGTAGCCATGGAAGGAAAATACCACTTTAAAACAAGTGGGGAATTATCTGGACTGATTAGTGAATATACCTTACCTTGAGTGCCTGAACCCAATTCCTTTTCAACATTGCAAACTATGTTTAACCCGTTTATGTGGACTGGCTCACCCGCTTGAAACTCGCTCGTAGTGTTCACTTGATTGGTCTTCGAAATCAAAATTATTTACCACACATCAGTAGCTCCAGATATCATTTGAGGGGGTTTTGGTATATCGACATTAGAAATAGAGCCGTCATAGTATTTTTGTTGGCTTTTGGGTCTAGCTGAAGCTGTCTGCACGACCGTTGAAACCCATTTTATATATTTTGTAAGTGATTCTGGGTTCCGCGCCAACAACGGTTGTCTTTCATTGTCTCCAATAAACCTTTGAAGTACATCCATGTTTGCGTCCTCACCGATTGCGATAGATACTCGAATTGCCTTTCGACCCCATGGTTCTGACAACAATTTTTCTAGACCATCTTTAAAATTATCAGTAGGTTGTCCATCAGAGAGCAATACTAATACTGGTGGTAATCCCCTTTCAGTCATCGGAGGTATACGCAAGATTTCAGAGAGTAAAATGAAAGCTTGTCCCAAATCAGTTTCACCTTTCGCTTCAATATCAGTCCATTTGAAGTCATTTACTCTTGTAGGGGCAATAATCCATTGTGCACCTGTAGAAAACTTTAATGCACTTATTAACAAATTCGCTTGGATGTTATTTTCAGATTCCCTTTGCATATGAGGGATTGCCTCTTTGATAGCATAATTCAAGGCTTGGATCTTTCCATCATCTCTCATAGATCCCGAGCAATCTACAATCCATATAAAATGTAGTTCTCTTTTTGAAATTTCACCCCCTGGAAGAGTCATAAAAATCAAAAAAAATAGAGGGATAATATTTATAACGATTTCACCTAATAGTATATTAGATTTCTTATGATGAATTATATTTAAAAAATAACTATGTACCTAGACAGGACAAACTGAGTAAAAAATAAATATTTCATAACAAACATAAGTTCAGCACAAAAAATCAGAAAGGCCTCACACGAGCCGTTTGAATAAAGAAATCCGTGGGGATTAAGATATTATTCTGATAATAGACCAAATAAGCAAGTTTACAAAGTATATTCAAAAAACCTCTGCGAGTTAATGACAATATTCCTGATATTTAACTAAAAATTGATCCAAAGTTATAGAAAGAACGATACTGCAAAACAAACCTAATATGAAATAATCAGATCACACTGTCATAGTTATAAATAATGTTCCGACTACAAGGACATTTTCAATTTTTTGGATATGGACTAGTGATATTTTTATTCTGACCTATCTTTACTAGAGTAACTCATGCTATTTTTAAAATTATTTATGGATTCGATGCCTTCTTTCCCCTTCACTATCATTTTGTTAATAGTCTTACCGGTCACGTTTATCATCGTTGGCAACTCATTAACGACGTTCATTGCCAAATCAAGGACTTGTTTGAATGATGTTTCAGATTCTTTAATGTTACCACGAGAATTCCTTTCAATCGAATCCCTTATCGCTCTTGTGACGTCACTCTCTGATTCATCTAAATTGTAACTATTGGATCTGGTGGTGTCTTTAGCAACATTACTTTTATTGATTCCATCGGTATTATTTTCATCTTTGTAGCGGTCGAAAACATCTTGGACCATATTTTAGGAATATGGTACAAAATATTTAACCTGTTTCCAACTTAGTTAAATAATAAAGCTTTATAAAAAACACAATCAAAAGTGAGTAGGGTAGCCCGTTAGTACCAACATGAACAAAAGGTCCCATTTCAAATCCTCCCAAATCCACCACGTAGACGTAACAGCACGGCTGCGATGCCTTAGGGTTGCTCCCTCCCGGACCTCACCCATTTCAACAATCCACAGTCAATTTTACACCTTCATGTAAGTTGCTGCTCATAGCCATCCGATACGGCATGATTTCATCCTAGTCGAATGAGCGGGTATCCTCCCATTCACGAATTTACCTAACGGTTACTGATCCCGACATAAAGCCGATTTTCGGTACGGGGCACGGCTAGCACCCCGATCCTACCTACCCCGACATTTGATACCTCCAATTCAAATATAATTTTATTGGATGATGTTATTCTAAAATCAAAATAATATTTTTTTTGGACTGGATCCTATCATGAACAAAAGCTAAAGTAATTTTTCTAGAAAAAATATGATATACGGATTCTTCTACATCATACCGTCCATGCCTGGAGGCATTCCGCCCATTCCGCCTGGTGGCATTCCCCCTCCACCTGCAGATTTACTTGAAGCAATTACATCATCGATTCTTAATAACATTGATGCTACTTCAGTAGCAGATTTGATAATCTGTTCTTTCACTGCTAAAGGTTCAAATATATCAAGTTTAGACATATCTGCAATTCGTGAGTTTCGTGCATCGATTCCAGCCCATTTTGCTCCCTTATTTTGCTTAGACCGCAATTCAGCCAATGTATCAATTTGGTTCATGCCCGCATTTTCAGCAAGGGTTAAGGGGATAATTTCCAATGCTTCAGCGAATTTTTCAGCTGCCAATTGTTCTCTGCCGGTCAATGTATTAGTCCATTCTCTTAATTTGCCAGAAACGTATGCCTCAGGTGATCCGCCTCCAGCTACTATCAAGGGTTTTTCCAAAACATCTTTGGTCACCATAAGTGCATCATGCACCGAACGATCTGCCTCATCAACCACTCTTTGGGATCCGCCGCGTATCAAGATGGTTACGGCTTTTGGATTCTTGCATCCTTCTATGAATACCCACTTGTCTGTTTCTACTTTTCTTTCTTCCACGAGATCAGCAGCTCCCAAATCCTTGCTGGTCAATTCATCTAGATTGTTGATAACTCTTGCGCCTGTAGCTCTGGATAACTTGGTCATATCACTCTCTTTCACACGTCTAACCGTCAGAACATTAGCTTTTGCGAGATAGTGTTGTGCGATATCATCTAATCCCTTTTGACAAATTACTACATTAGCCCCAGATCCAGTTATTTTTTCCACCATAGTCTTTAGCATGGTATTTTCCTCGTCAAGGAATCTCTTCATTTGTTCTGGTGATGTAATATTTAATTTTGCGTCGAATTCGGTCTTTTCTATTTCCAAGGCAGAATTAATCAATGCTATCTTAGCTTTCTCTACCCTTTTGGGCATTCCACCATGAACTACCTCTTTATCCAAAACGATTCCCTTTATCAATTTTGTATCTTTAATGGACCCACCAGATTTCTTTTCAACCTTGATGTCATCCAAATCGACCTTTGTAGATCCATTTCGAGACTCAGATACTTGTTGTGCAGCTGTGACAACAATATTAGCCAGGTCATCTGATTCCTTTGAAACCAGTTTAGTTTGCATTGATGTCTTTGCTATTTTTATTAATTGGTCTTTTTCGTTATTTGTTACTTTAATAGCGATACTATTTAAAAGTTCTATTGACTTGACAGCACATTTTCTATACCCGTCTACAATCACCGTCGGATGAACATTCTTCGTAATCAACTCCTCTGCTTTTTCAATTAACGAACCTGCTAGAACAACGACTGAGGTGGTGCCATCCCCTACCTCATTATCTGTTGCCTTGCTTATTTCCACCATCATTTTTGCAGCAGGATGTTGAACATCAATTTCTTTCAATATAGTTGCACCATCGTTAGTAATAGTGACATCACCTAACGAATCTACAAGCATTTTATCCATGCCTCTAGGACCTAAACTAGTTCGTACTATTTCTGCGACTGTTTTTGCTGCGTTTATGTTATTTTTCTGTGCTTCTCTTCCTTTAGTCTCACTTGCGCCTTCTTTTAATATTAAAACTGGCATCCCGCCTGCTGATCCTTGTTGAATTGACATATTTCCATCATTCACCTTAAAATTATAGTTTACACTGCAGTCATTGGTATATTTTAAACTTACTTAAATAAAATTAATTTATTTGTTGAAAAAATAAAAAAAAACTAAGATAGCAAAGAATCGTATTTGCCAGAGGAAATATCTTGATATATCTCACTTGCCACCTTATCCTCCACTTTTATGCCCAAGCTCAGACAGGTGCCTATGATTTCCTTTGAAGATGATTTTATCGTTTGTGCATAGGAAACATCTAGTTTCATTTTTGATATTTTTACTATACCTTCCATCGAGATATTCCCTACAAAATCAGTACCAGCAGTTCCAGACCCTTTGGTAACTCCAGATTCCTTAAAAATAAGGGCAGCCGTAGGAGGTATACCTACTTCTACTGTGAATTGTTTGGTCTCGGTGTCAACTTCCACCTTGACTGGAACTTTCATTCCCGGAAAATCTTTGGTTTTTTCGTTTATAGTATTAACAACCTGTAAAATGTTAATTCCAAGTGGTCCCAGAGCAGGTCCCAAAGGTGGCCCCGCGCTGGCTTCGCCCCCACTTACTAATGCATTCACAACTTTTTTTTCACTCATAAGATATTACAAACTGTCTAATGTAAAAACCACTTATAATTCTATAAAGACTTTTTCAAATAATTAGCATCAACAGTTACAGGTATCTGATATGGAGAATCAAGTAATACTACTGTTGCTTCCTGTTTTTCATAATCAACTCTCATTATTTTGGCTTTCATGGATTTGAATGGTCCAGCAATAATCTCCACGGTGTCATCGATAATTAGTTCGGTAACTACTGGTTTCTTGATGAGATAACCCTCCAGATCCTTAAATGGTAGTTCACCTCTTATTTGTCCCCGTATATGTCGGATTCCATGCAAAGCCTCATATGCGATATTTGAGTCTACTGCTTCAACGATTACGTAACCCTTAAAATTTTCTAAAAATAAAACCGAATAAATACCCTCTATTTTCTTTGAATGTAATCTAGTCTGAAGCATGGATGCTATCATGCTTTCTTGACCACCAGCCACCCTAACAACAAAAAATTTTGAATCCCCTTCCTCTTCATTTGACAACAGAGTGGTATCCTCAGTTTGACTATCAGAATCTTTTGATCCTTTCTCTCGGGTATTTTTAGATTCCTTAGCCCCTAAATTATCATCTTTTGACCTCTTTGTATTATCTTTATTGGTAGACTTGATCTTGATCGATTTTTTTTCGTGCTGACCCTTATCAAGATCATTGAAAGTGTTAATTTTTTCGTTTTCATTATTATCATTCAAGTCTATCAAATCCAAATCATCATCGACTTTGTGGAGGTTTTTTGGCATACTTATAGAATCATTAAACGTATTTGTTTTGGAATTTATAAGTTTATAACATTTGCTTCAAATATCAATTTTTAATGTTTATCCTACAGAAATAAGAAATAAATCTAAATCAAGATCTCTAGTTCTTCTTGATAGGTAAGTTTACAATCATAACCTCTTCCAAAGATATTGCTAGTTTTACCATGCTAGACTATTTGAAAAGTGAGGCAGACTTTGAAGACTCTTTTTATCTCAATGATTATGCCAAACTCGATATTGACATGAATCAAGAAACAAGAACTTTTGATCCAAAAATTGAATTTCTTAAATCCAAAAGATATCACAACCTGAATTTAGTTGTAACAGACGAAGAATTAATTTATTTAAGAAATATCGACAAATTTGAAATTCCAAATAATGTATTAATCTTCTTATCTAAACATGCATCAAAGAGTAAAATACCTGCATTGACATCCCACTTTACAGGAAATTTTTCAACAGATAAGTCACTAGGTGGGGCAGCATTTGAGATGGGTATCGCATACCCCAGTTTTCAAAAGGAGTATATGAAAAATTTATTTTCCATGAAAAACAGCCTACTCAAATATGATCTCACGATTGAATCTTCTCATCACGGGCCAACATCATCTTCAAATCCAATCTTGTTCATTGAGATAGGGTCCTCCGAAGAAGAATGGAACAACAAGGAAACAGCAAAGATAGTTTGTGAATGCTTAATACAAACGATACAAAATGCAAATAAAAAAGCGAATGTTGAAGAATTAGAAATCGCGATAGGACTAGGCGGAAATCATTATCCACAAAAATTTAACAATCTAATTCTAACTTCGAATGTCGCCTTCGCATCTATTGCCAGTAAACATAATTTGAGATTCATTGATAATGAAATGTTAAAACAGATGTGGGAAAAAAGCATTGAAAAGGTAACTAGTATTTATATTGACAAGAAAGGGATGGGTAGCGAAAAAGATAGAATATTATCCCTCCTAAGAACGCAAGAATTAGAGCCAAAGTACATATAATTTCAGCATAGTATTTTTTATTCCTAGCTCACTGAATTAAAATACCCTTAATTAAATCAAAAATAAATCATCATAAGAAATCTAAAAATATGTAATTGAAATGTAGATTATTAAAATCTAATCCCAAGATCCCATCTAATCTCCTAAACTTAGATTAATTAACCATGCAAATAATAAATCAAGAAGCAAAATGAAGAAGGACGAGACTCTTATTGATTCAAGTCATAAAAAACCGTCAATGGTTGTAACCTCTGTCTTAAAAAACCAAAATGAAGTATTGGTTTTACGTAGGAGTAAGAAAGTCAAAACCATGCAAGAAAAATGGGCGGGGGTGAGCGGTTATCTTGAAAAAAATGAAGATTTACTCTCTAGAGCGTTGATAGAAATTTATGAAGAAACACGAATAAACAAAGATGAATTAGTTTTAAGAAAAATATTCGATCGATCAAATGTACAAGAATTGACAACGAATTGATGATAATCATCCAACCCTTCTGTTTTGTTTCGAGCACAAGGAAAGTGGTACTAGATTGGGAACATTCAGATTACTGTTGGATCAATCAGAAGGAAATGGACAATTTTGATTTCGTTCCCAGATTTAAAGAAATCATCTCCAGATGTCTTAAAGAACTATGATAATGCAAACTATCAAAAAGTTAGAATTGTCGTATTTGAAAAAAATAGAATAATGAAATCCTATTTTAGTGAGTTTTTGCTATTTTAACCAGTTCTCTAAGATGAGACAAGGAACGCACTTGAGCACCATTTACTTTCTTATACAGTGCCCAAAATTGTTCATTCGTTATATCTTTTCTTTCTTTTAATATCTTTAAATGCCTTCTCATCGATCGTACCTTAATAACATATACTTCCTTTTTACCAACTCTAGCTGTCTTTTTACCTTTTTTGGACCCTGGGCCAGTTCCATGTTTTTTCTTGGTTACAAGTTTTGCCCTGGTTCGACCCCTGGAAGTGCCTTTAACTTTTGCGGTCCAAATGGATCCATTGCTTATCAAAGATCTTATATTTTCTCGTGTGATTGAATCGGCTACATCATCTAATTTGTCAGGTTCAAATCTTACCCTATTAACCCCAACTCCAAGAATTCGGGATGCTAGTTCTCTTTTTTTATGTATATTTACTACCATTTATATCACTACTTTTGATTTTTCTTCACGGTTGAAGATTTGGATGAATCTTTCTTCACGGTTGAAGATTTGGATGAATCTTTCTTCACGGTTGAAGATTTGGATGAATCTTTCTTCACGGTTGAAGATTTGGATGAATCGGATTTAGATTTTTTTCCATTTATTAGCTTGATGCCCATTGACTCTGCTTTTGAAATTATCTCAAGTCTTTTCTTGTTTCCAACAGTACGGGCAATCCGGGCTGCATCCTTAGAATTATCCAGCAGCATTAAATCCTTAACATTGTGAACCAAACTATCAACATAACCAGAAGGATGTAATCCACGTGATATTCTAGGGCCACGGTAACCAATCTTTACCAATGGAGGCACTCCTGAGACTTGCTTTCTCATCTTATTGTCAACTCCTTTGGGTTTTCTCCAGGTGACAGCTAACCTTTTATATCTCCAGCTTTCTTGTCTCTTAAATTTGGGACGGTGCTCTGAAATCTTTTTACGTTGTTCAAGGAGATCATTATTGATTACCATAATATCGTTTTATTCTACTTAGAATAAATAAATATGTTTCCGATTGATGTCAAATAACCCACGATAGTGATTGTGTTAGTCCAAGAGTAATTATTTGGCAGAATGTAAAGCTAAAGCAGCGTATACGGAAATGGAAAAGGATAAAAGGTTTCGTATACACAATTGTTTAATGAATAAATACGAATTACCTCCTCTTCCATACAGCTATGATGCATTAGAACCAAATATAGATGCAAAAACTATGGAAATCCATTATACGAAACATCATCAAACATATACCAACAATCTTAACGCAGCTCTTGAAAAATGTCCTCAAGATGTTCAGAATAAGGATATAATAGAAATACTTAGTGATTTAGGGAATGTACCCAATGATTTAAGATCAGCAATAAACTTTAATGGTGGTGGATTTGATAATCATCGAATTTTCTGGAATAATTTAACCCCGAATGGTGGAGGGGAACCACAAGGATCTATTGCAGAGGCAATAACTAATTCATTTGGAAGTTTTTCAGCTTTTAAGGAAAAGTTTACTGCCAGTACGATAGGGATTCAAGGAAGTGGTTGGGGATGGCTAGTATTTGACCCAAAGAGCAACAAAGTAGACTATAAATCCATGCCAAATCAAACTAGTCCCAGGACAGAAAATCTCATACCATTGTTAGGATGTGATGTTTGGGAACATGCGTATTATCTCAAATATCAGAATAAAAGACCCGACTATGTCAATGCTTGGTGGAATCTGATAAATTGGGAAGATGTTAACAATAGATATTCCAAATCAAAATAACCTATTTTTTGTTGTGAAAAATATTTATTTTTTTTAATTGATAACGTCGATTTTTCCAAACCCTTCTCTAATTGTTGTGTTAACATTCATGGTATAATCATAAATAATTTCAGAATATTTGACTAGAACTGGCATAATATCGTCCAAGTTCTTACTCAAGTAGAAACCTGGACAATCCCCTGTAAGTTGAAAAGATGTATGCACAGATACCAGATTCTTTTCATTTTGACTCCATGAAAAAAAAGGATATAACCAGCAAACCCCAGGCTTATTTGGATGGAGCTGACATGCTCCACATTCATTTAGGAATCTGCAGGTAATAGGGTGTCCATTGTCGGTCTCATTTTCTGACGGCTTTCTCTTTAAATTAAGCATGGTTAAGGTGGTTATTACCTGAGAGTTTGAATCTGAATTGGAATTATTATCCCACGTTGCTACGTAGGTTTCATTTCGTAGAAAAGATGATTGTGAATCATATCCTAAATGTTTTGAAATATTGGCTAAATCTCTGGATGTTAAGGGCAACCGTCCCTGCTTATCACAACAGTTATGACAATCTGGCCATAGACAATCCCACAATAAAAAAAGAGATGATTCAGATAAAAAAGGGATATGATAAGTAACCTTGTTTATCTTAATCGTATAATCGTGAATGTCCTTACGTTTTCCCAGATGTACATCTCTAACAATTGGATCTATCTTCCATTTTTTTGAGAGATCATCTAATGCGGAGGAGACCTCATTAACTTTTTCTTCTACCCCACTAGAAATTGCCATGTATGTAGAATTATAAAACCGGATGTTTAAATGTGACTATGATATCAAGTCTAATAATAAAGATCAAAACACAGAGAAAATGACATTAGAGAATTACAAAGGAAAGGAAAGGAAAAAGGGAAAACACGCATCGTCGACCGAAAATCGTCGGTTGGTATGGGAATACGTAATCTGGCCGCTAATATTGGATGTTAACAGAAACTATTTTACTTTACAAGAATATCATATAAAGCGAGATTGCGTTTGTGAAAACAAAGAAATTTTGCCTTCCAAGGTTGCAGGAGGATTTGTGTCACTTTTGGTTAAAGGCATTTTGGTGCGCGAAAAGAACATTTATTCAATCCATTATAAATTAATCCCGTACATGAGAAAAAAAGTTCATCTCGATTATGGAACTGTAATTAGAGAAATAAATACCAAGAAATAGACAAAATTATTCATTCGTTAAAAAGTATTTCCATTGGATTAGAGATAAAATAAAATAATGGAAACAAATATCAGAAAGTGTAGCTCGTGAAGCCCGGTCGAACCATGATAAAATGGTGCCGAATCTAGCGGTCAAACCTCAAAAGGACTAAGGATCTCAGGCTCTGGATCTGGTAGAGAAGAAACCTGGGGACAGCAGTTCGAATCTGCTCCGGGCTACTTCAGATTGATGTAAGAAAACTCTTTTAAATCAATTGCAAGATAAAGGATTCTAGTTCAAATGAGGACCCGCCTTGATGATTTCCTCAGAAATGGGTTCAAATTTCCTGAAGTTATTTATAAATAATTTAGCCAATCTTTTGGCAGAGAAGTCATATTGATTCTTATCATGCCAAGTATTTCGAGGATTTAATATAGAAGCAGGGATGTCATAGCAATGCGTGGGATAATCAAGATTAAACGTTTCGTGTGTTTCGTATGGAACGTCATCTAGTGTACCTTTGAGCGTTGCAGAAACCATCTGCCTGGTATATTTTAATTCTATTCGTTTACCTATTCCGTATGGACCGCCCGACCAGCCGGTATTGATTAAATAAACTTTTGAATTATATTTAGTAATCCTCTCTCCTAGTAACTTTGCGTATTCTGCAGCTTTTAATGGCATGAAAGGGGCTCCAAAACATTGAGAAAATGTCTCTTTTGGTTCGGTGATTCCTCGTTCAGTCCCTGCCAATTTGCTAGTATATCCAGACATGAAATGATACATGGCGCCCTCTTTTGATAATTTAGATATAGGAGGAAGGACCCCAAAGGCATCTGCAGTAAGAAAAATTATGACGGACGGATGACCGCAGACACTTGGGATAACTGCTCCTGGTATAAAATTTAAAGGATAGACAACACGGGTATTTTCTGTCAAACTACCATCTGTAAAATCAGGTTCTCTTGAAAAAGGATCAATTACAACATTCTCCATTACGGAACCAAATTTAATTGCGTTCCATATCTGTGGTTCTTTATCTTTGTTTAGATTGATACATTTAGCATAACAACCTCCTTCAAAATTAAATACACCATTATCAGACCAACCGTGTTCATCGTCTCCCACTAATCGTCGATTTTCATCGGCCGAAAGAGTTGTTTTTCCTGTTCCTGACAAACCAAAAAATAAGGCTGACCTATGATCTTTACCCAAATTTGCAGAACAATGCATAGGAAATATGCCCTTTTTAGGTAAAAGAAAATTCATGACTGAGAACATGGATTTCTTTATTTCGCCAGCATAAGTAGTTGATCCCATCAGGATTAAATTTCGCTTGAAACTAATAATAATAAAAGTTTCAGATTTTGTTCCTTCTAACTCTGGAATAGATGCAAAATCATTAATTGACAACAGAGTAAAATCAGGTTTAAAATTAGACAATTCTTCTGGTGATGCGTTAATGAAAATTTGAGTTGCGAATAAACTATGCCATGCTCTGTCTGTAATGACTCTTATCGATAGCCTAGAGGAGACATCAGCCCCAACAAAACCATCGAAAGTATATAGATTCTCCTCTAATTTATTATCGTGGATAAATTTTGTCATACGACTAAATATTTTTTCAAAGTTTTCTTCAGAAATAGGATGATTAACTTTGCCCCAATCTACCGAGTTGGCAGTAATTTCATCCCTGACAATAAATTTGTCCTCAGGTGAACGACCAGTAAATTTTCCGGTCTTTACCGATAACGAACCGGTAGATGATAGCTTACCCTCATCATTTAGAGTAGCTGATTCAACTAATAGGGGAACTGTTAAATTTCTCCGCCCCTCATTAATTGTAAAGTCCATCTTCTAATTTTGCTTCATAATACCAATAGTTATAATCTTTGGGGTAGATTGTTATTAAAGATATGGACAATAAATTATTAAAATTTTTCTAACAAAAAAATTTTTTATAATTTATTTTATTACATCGTTATGAAAATTAAAAAAATAATATCATTCAAATCCAATAAAATTATTTTCAAAATTTAATTAATAATGTAACCTTCCTTAATAAAAATCAGTTAGATCTATACTAAAAAAATATTTTAATATTTCTACATAACTTTTCACTGGAGGCGGAATTTCATTTTCACATGCTATTCCTAAATCTCTTGCATTAAACCATATTATTAAACTTTGTAAGATATTCAAGAATCTGTGATGCCTAGCGTCAACCGTACCAAAAGATTTGATATACCTGTCAGCTAAATTCCAAGAGGCCGTAAAGTCGATACAATCGCTTTTGTAGATGGCTCTAAGTTGATCTTTAATATCAACTCCAATTTTGAATGGTTTTTCACAGACTATTATTGGAAAATCAATTTTGTCTGGTAAAAAAAGAGCCGGGGGAGACCATATAGAAATAATCCTAGTACCATTATCCAACTCTGATTCAAATTTTTTAGATAATAATTCGTTTATTTTTTCATCTGTAAACCAAGAAAAAATCACGGTCGCCTCGGATAAGGAACAATTAGAAACGTTTTCGTTAAGGGCACAAACATTTTTGATGATTTTGGTTTTCGATTTGATTTCATCAATAACTGTAGCGTTAATATCTATCCCCACGGCCTTCTTAACTTTGAATTCTTCTCTGGCAATCTGTAATGTTGAAGGATTGTTACCAATACCGAGATGATAAAATATATCGTCTCTGCCTAAATTTGATATTGAGAACATCTTCCTAATAAAATCATCAGGAATAACAACGCTGTCTCCGGTTAATACCGAATTGGGCAGTGTGGATATAAATTCATTAATTTTCACATATATTTACCTTGTTTGTTGCTGTTATCCTATTACTAACATTAGATTTCGACAAATACGTTTTCGCCCTCAATCACCACATTGTATGACTGCTGGTTTTTTAGTTTTTGGGGAAACCAGATAAGATCACCAGTTTGAACATTCCACTTAGCACCATGCCATGGACAGACAAGTTCACTACCTTCTAATATCCCCTCATGTAATTCAGCTCCTGCGTGAGTGCATATATTATTAATTGCATAGTATTCACCTTTGACATTAGCTATTACAATTTCTTTACCCCCGGCAGTAATATTTTTTAATTTACCTTCAGGTATGTTTACGGCCTTATCCACCAAAAACTTTGTCATATATAACTATTTCAAAATTTAGAATATTTTAAAGTATTTGATGCTTTATTATTCAAGAATGGCTCTTATTCTGTGCGGATGAATCTCCCAATATCTTGATCAATAAGGCTTTTTGCACATGTAAACGATTTTCTGCCTCGGTCCAAATGGCAGAATGAGGGCCATCGATGATCTGAGATATAACCTCTTTTCCTCGCTTTGCGGGCAAACAATGCATGAAGATGAAATCTTTTCTTGCATATTTGATCAAGTCATTATTGATCTGATATTTAGGGAAAAATATTTTTTCACGGCTGTCGAACTCACTTTCTTTTCCGATTGAAATATGAGTATCGGTAACTATTACATCGGCATCAATAACTGCTTCGGTAGGATCCGATGTGATCAATAAAGCAGATTCATTTTCTTTAGCTGATGTTCTAGCTATTCCCACCACCCAATCTAATGGCTCAAAGCCTATAGGAGTAGAAACTCGAATATTTACCCCCAATTTTGAACATCCTAGGAGTAAATCATTACAAATATTATTGCCATCTCCAATAAACGCCAGATTAATCCCTTTTAATTTTTTTTTATATTCGAGGATAGTGAGTAAATCCGCCAGAATTTGACATGGATGAAATAGATCTGATAATCCATTTATTACCGGAATGGTAGAATGTTCTGATAATTGTTCCACATCTTTATGTTCATAAACTCTAGCCATCAAGATATCTACATACAATGAAACAGTCTTAGCTGTGTCTTGTACCGATTCGCCACGAGATAACTGTAAATCACTAAAAGAAAGATTTATCGCATGCCCACCTAATTGAAGCATTGCTGTTTCAAAACTTATCCTCGTTCTTGTTGAGGGTTTTTGAAAAATCATTCCCAGGATTTTTCCATTTAGGGATTTAAGATTAGAACCTTCCGCCTTGAATTGGTTTTTCAAGGATGAGGCGTGATCCAGTAGAGCTAAAATTTGATCAGACCTCAAATCTTGAAGACTTAAGATATCCTCTTTCAATATTAGTTCTGAAAAAAATCTTTAATTTAATGCTTTCAAATAGCTATTTCTTTTTCTTAAACCATCCAAATCGACTTTTTTTCTCACCTTGATCATTCTTTTCTTCTTTTTCTTTTACTTCCTCTTTTGCTTGCATAGGTTCGGAAATTTTTTCAATTTCCCCTGTTGAAATTTCATCAGAGTGCGATTCTTGTTGTTCAAAAGGAGTATTGAAAGAAGACGATGAATCTATTTTCAAATCATCCTTTATTGATTTTTTAGAAAGACCTGGTAACGCTTCAGCGCTATTTTCGGCTAAGAGTACTTCTGAATCCCGACCATCTTCTGAAACAAAATCCTGATTAAAAACTCTGCTACTTCCTTCTAAAACATCACTCTTTAATTGATTACGCGTCTCCTTACCTGAATTAGTATCTTCGATATCAGGAACCAGGTAATTCTCGTTGGGCATTGATGTTCGAGTACCACGAGAAGAATCAAGAAGAGATTCATTATTGAAAATAGTCTCAACAAATCTTTCTCTATTGAACCCGATGATATCGTCGTATCCTTGGCCAACACCTAAATAAATAATAGGTTTGGAGGTAATATAGGATATTGATATTGCTGATCCGCCTTTTGCATCAGCATCTGTCTTGGTCAGGATTGCGCCATCAAATTCTGTATATGAAAAGAACTCTCGGGCTTGATTAATAGTGTCATTACCTGATAACGAATCACCAACGAATATTTTGATATCAGGTTTGATGACCTTTACAATTTTTCCAATTTCATCCATAAGATTCTTTGCAGTTTGCATCCTGCCCGCAGTATCAATTAATACGACGTCAATGTAGTGCTTGCTCGCGTACTCTAGCGCATCCCTGGAAACAGCAGATGGATCGGCACCATATCTTTGAGATATAACTTTTATGGATAGTTTTTCTGCGTGTGAAGTAATTTGCTCTATTGCTCCGGCCCTGTGAGTATCAGCGGCAGCAATCACTATTGAAAATCCAGATTTTTTTAGTAAATTAGCTACTTTGGCTACAGTAGTAGTTTTTCCTGTTCCGTTTATTCCCAAAAAAACAATTTTAAATGGTCCTCCTTTGCGTTGCTTCTTTGAATTAATCGCAGAAATCAAATCAACTGATCCTGCCTTGGCTAGAATCTTTGAAAAATTATCTTTTAACGTAGATGCAATAATTTGTTCAGTAGTTTCATTCTTTTGTAATTTCATACCCACTAAATTGTCTTTTATTTGCTGGGATAAATCATCTATAACTTCTTGAGAAACATCACTCTCTAAAAGTGCAATATTTAGATCAAAAAGACTTTCATCCAAATCTTTTTCAGACAGTTCCCTCTGACTGATGCTCTTCGCAGCATTAGAGAATGCTCGCTTTAATTTATCAAACATATTGGCATCCCAAATACATAATCTAGAACTTTAGCTTTGATAGATTTTGAGAGCCGCTAGTGTGAATGTGAGTGAGAACGTGCTGATTCATCATGGCTTCGCATCTGCCCAACATAAGAATTTACGGTATTCTGTATTTCCATCATGCGATGAGAAATCTGTTGTTTTTGCGTTGATAATTGCTTTGTAGCCAATTCAAATTCCTTTATGCGTTGTTCTATGAAATTGACAGCATCATCCTTCTTCTTTTCAACTACTACCCCAGCGCCGATGTTTACCAGAACTTTTTCAAGTGGATAAATAAGACTTTTAACATATACACCTATTCCTAGAGGAACTAATGATAATGTTTCGGCTTCTGAAGACAAAGACTTTAAAGCCTCAAAGGAGTTGTGAGACTCTTCATATAAACGATGTAATACAGACTCCTTTGATACTACATCATTATAATAAGCTTCAAGTAACTTTGATTCCTGTACTAAATCATTTACAGTTTGTTCCATGTCAACACCTCTTCTATTACCGCCATCCATTGTCATAATATGCTGTTTTATATCTGACTTTATTATAACTTTGGCATTATTCAACCTGGATCCCGTTCTAGCTCTTTATTGACCATCATTTTCTAATGCACTTAAATAAGATTTATCAATACCAATTAGGTTAAGTTATGAGAAGCAGATTTGAGTTTGGTTTTTTCAAATTAAAATTATTTCCGTTGAATATTCCATCTTTGTTCTTCCCTGAAACAACCATCAGCGATCTATAGCTTCTAAATAGGTGGAACTAATTAACACATTCGCGGATTTGGCACGTCCTGTAGTAATTTATGACCAGACCCTGTATCACCCAAAGTTCCTGCATCCGATGATCAGCAATCAAACGAGTGTATGGGAAGATTGTCGATAATATTTTGATTTTATAACTCTGATTTAAAGACAACAAGATTGTATAATTTGTAGTAAGTTCGTTAGGTATAACCCGAAATTTAGGTTATGATCCAGACCATTAAAAATATATTAAATATTGTAAAAATTACAAACCAAGAGTGTATCAAGTTTTTATTAATGGTTATGGCATAATTGGAAGCCGATTGGCAACTGCCATAACAAAGGATAAATCTATTAGCCTTATAGGTATTGCAAAATATTCTATCGATGAAAAAACTCAAGAAGCAATAGACAAGGGATACAAGGTTTTTGTCCCTCGCAAATTAATTAAGGAATTTAGAAACAAAAATTATGACATTTCAGGTAGTATAGAGGATGCAATAAACCAGTCCGATTTAGTAATCGATGCTTCTACAGAAGGAAATGGAATTAAAAATAAGAGGAAATATTATCAGCCTCTTAAGAAGAAGGCAATTTTTCAAGGAGGTGAAGACAGATATGGCAGAAATTCCGTGGCAGACATTATCCACAATTCAAGAGTAAATTATGAAAAGACTTTAGACAAAGATTCCGTAATCCAGGGTAGCTGTAATGTTACAGGAATGGGTAAAATCATCCAGCCATTGATTGAAAGTTATGGCAAATTAATTAAAAGATTTGATGTGGTATTAGTGAGGAGATGGGCCGATCTAGAAGATAAGAAAGAGGTAAGAGATTCGATAGAGTGGGATAAAAATCCACACCACCAGGACGATTTGAAAGATTTCATACCCTCTGCCAATTTGTATGTCGATGCATTAAAGGTCCCATCAAAAATGATGCATCTTCATCAAATGACAATCAGGTTCAATGGGAGACCACCATCTAAGGATGATATCCTAGATAATTTCAAAAATGAATTTGGAGTTGCTATTTTGCAAAATGCAAAGGGCACAGGAGACATAAGAAAGAAGGCTGCAGAACTCAAATTCGATCATGGAGATACATCAATGGTCCACATCCATAGCGAGTTGATAAAAATCCAAGAGGATACGTTGAAGATTTCATATTCAGATGATCAAACCGGAATGGTTATTCCTGAAAACTACATGTTAATACAATCAATGTTGTTGAAACGACCCCGAGCATATGCAATAAGGCAAACAGATAAAATATTTGGTATGAAAAAGAAAAAGAAATTACTGGAATCGGAATTTCAGGACTAAACCATAGAGACAACCAAATCTGAATAGGAAACAAGAATCACAATATTGGTTCGGAAAAAAATTTCCAATAACTTAAACACAAAAAAAACAGAGGATTTAACCCAGTATCAGGTCCTATTTTTTTATTCCAAATATTCTATCAAAATAATCTGACGATTCTGCTATGGAGGGGTTTGATATGGTGTCTTCTCCTTCTGCTACTTTGGCTAATTTTCTTGCCAACTTTTTCTTGTATTCAAGCTGCATCTGTCTAGCTATTTGAATACGTTGAGCTTGTGGCGATCCTGCACCATGCATGGATTCGGTCAGGTACCCTACAGCATTTCTACCAAGCGTCATATTCTCTATTAACCGAAGTATACGAACCCTGTCTTCTGTTGATACACCTTTTCGTCCTTTCAAGTATTTATCAAGTAATGGACCGGTAACGGGTCCTCTAAAGTCCTTTTCAGAGGGCATAGTGACCATAAGGCCTCCAGCAATGTCCTGAGCTAGTCGACCAATTTCGTATGGAAAACGGGTAACGTTGTGCTTGCACACATTAGCAAGCATATCATCATTAATAAAATTCCCAGACGGAGTCTTGTATGCTTGATGTGAAGAAGCTATACCGGCTGCAAATATTGTTTCATTCAAATGAGTCATCTCAATTAATTTATCTTTAATATGGGAAGCGTTTGAAACCCCATTATATTCAGCGATTGCTGCAGAAGCACCAATCAATACATCTCCTAATCCGGTTTTACAAACATAACTTCGCCTATGATAACAGGTAAATCTTTCAACCAGCATTGAAGCAAACTCCACCTCCCCCTCCATGAAGATCAATTCATTCGGAATAAACACGTTATCAAATATTATTAGTGCTTCTTGTCCGGAAAATTGAGAATTGCCTGAATCCAAGTCCCCCTCCTCCATACTTCTGGTATCGCACGATTGTCTTCCATAGATATAGGTAATACCTTTTGCGTCTACCGGTATGGCACCGACGATTGCATAGTCTTTGTCTTCAGGTCTCATTCGCATGGTTGGCATCACGATTAACCAGTGTGAATTAATACAGCCTGTCTGATGAGCTTTAGCTCCTTTGATATAAACACCCTTTTCGTCCTTTTTGACAACATGAACAAACATATCTGGATCTTCTTGTTGAGATGGTGACAAACTCCTGTCCCCTTTAGCATCCGTCATAGTCCCTCCAATCACATGGTTTTCATATTGAATTTTTTTGATAAATTCAATTAGTCTTGCATGATAAGGTGTTTGATATTTTTTATCAATTTCAAATGTTGTAGAATACAATGAGTTTAGGGCATCCATGCCTACACAGCGTTGAAAACAAGTTCCAGTTTGTTGTCCGAGCTTTCTTTGCATGCGGTTTTGATTCACCAAGTCTTGGGAACTTTCTGCTATATGCAAGAATCTGTTAACCTTTAGTCCTGTCAACGAGGAAGTTGCAGAACCTATCTCAGGATCTTCTACTGCGATATCATACGTAGCTGCCAAAGCATTAATAGAAGGTCTAATCATAGGATGATCAACCGGCTCTTTAACTAGTTCTCCAAAAAGATAAACCTGCAAATTTCTATTTCTCAAACTTTCAATGTACTCAGACCCATTTTTAATAGGCATGTATTAAGTTGAACGAGATATTATTTGAATATTTGTATATGTCCTGATAAACATTCTTAGTATTAATGGACCAAGGCATTAATGGCCCGATCGACAAGGATCCATCTAAGGACAACTTATTTTTAATATCGACTAATAATATATTTATGAATCAAATAAGCCAAATCAAGACTCTACTAAAAGAGCAGCTTCAAATGAATGAGTTAGAAACCGACATTTTTTTGGCATTGATGAAATCAGAAAAAACAACTTCCCTGGGATTCCATGAGAATACCAACCTAACGGTGGATCAAATTATTGAAATTTCTAAAAGCTTAGAAAAAAAAGGAATGGTTATTGAAGTTAGCAAAAATGAATTTCGAGCTTTGCATCCAAGGTTTGCAATAGTAAACAGATATAGAAGAATTTGTCAAGCAAATAACATACTTTTCAAAAAGAACACATTAATAGATAACATCGGAATTATGCTAGAAAACTATCAAAATCAGACATAAAGAGAGATAAATATTTTGTAAGGCTGTATTTGATGTAAGGCCTAAATAAGGGAAAACAGTTAAATTAATAATTTAGAATGCAATCTTCAACTTCAAACAATAAGGACAAAATTGCCTATTTTGGTGTAATAAATATAAATGAAAATGGGAGAAATATAGGAGCGGTGGATATATGGAGAAGCTTAATTACTAAGAACCTATTTTGTGAAGAAAAAAGATTAGGAATTCTGGATATTACAGATAAGATAGGTATGCCCGAAATTAAGAATGACGAAATTTGGGCTGTGGCCATAAATAAATTTAGAAAAGGAAAAGATCGATGGAAATTAATAAGTATTTCTAAAGAGGGTAAAACAGAGTTTTTGGATACCGATGATGAAACTAAAATAATTGTAGATACGTCAAATTTTAAGATCATTGATAAAGAATGGTGGAGTTTTTTGGTTTCAGAAAATGTAAACAAGAGCATAGAAATCACTAAAGAATTGATATAGCATGATAAATGAATTTCCAGAAGAATATGACAAACTAAACATCGACATTAGTGTAAAGCATGTAGTAGAAGGGGCTCTGGCTAGCAAATTATCGGGCTATTTTTTGATTTATGACAACAAGTTCAGTTTTAGTGCAGTAGCTTTTGGTCGTATAGGTGGACATAATATAAACGTCAAAATTTCTAAAACCACTAGCGACAAGATTAGAAAATTAAATTTGGATCCTGAAATAGTGATATTAATAGTTCAGAGGAAAATTATTGAGGGAGATATTACCATTCAAATGAAGAAACAGTAATACTTTCGCAGGGTTAAAATTTTATAAGACTGCATCCTTTAAAGAGTTTCCACAAGAACAATTGTTTTGTTCTTCAGGGATCATAGGTATTACCTTCTCAAGGATCCTCCTAGTAGTTTCAACGTTCTTGTTTAAGGTCTCTATAATTTCTCTTGATGAAACAGGTTGATCAGCCCAAACATCATAATCGGTAATAGTAGAAACAGAAAGATAACAAATCTCACTTTCTCTAGCTAAAATGCATTCAGGAACTAGGGTCATGCCTATGATATCAGCCCGAAATATATCCCTATATATCTTAGATTCTGCGCGTGTAGAAAATCTTGGACCCTCTATACATACGTATGTTCCCTTATTATGAACACGGACACCTAACTCATTAATACAATTGACAACAATATTTCGCATATCCTCACAGAAAGGATCCGCTACAGAAATATGGCATACTTTTGGTCCATCATAAAAAGTATAGGCCCGTTTTTTTGTAAAATCAAAAAACTGATCAGGAAGCATAACATCCCCTGGTTTTATTTCATAATCCAAACTTCCCACTGCCGAAGGTGCAATGATTCTCTTAACTCCCAATTCTTTTAGCGCCCAAATGTTAGCCTGATAATTTATCATGTGAGGGGGAATTCTATGACCTTTTCCGTGTCTAGGAAGAAATGCTATTCTCTGATTCCCAAATTTTCCAATAATAATTGCGTCTGAAGTAGGACCGTATGGAGTATGAGGATTAATTGATTGTTCTATCTTAAATAAATTAGGGTCATAAATTCCCGTACCACCAATTATGGCCATTCCTACAGATTTATCACTAAATACCATTTAGTAAACCACCATTGAATGAACACGATATCCTCTTTCTCTTAATAGTTTCCCCCCATCTAAGGAGGACAACTCTATGATGAATGCAAAACCCGCGACGTTGCCTCCCAGGTCTTCAACTAGGCTGGCTGCGGCTAGTGCAGTGCCACCAGTAGCAAGTAAATCATCGGCGATCAAAATTCTGTCACCTTTTCTTAATGAATCAGACTGCAACTCCATTACGGCTGTACCATATTCAATCCCGTAAGTTTGTTTTATCGTACTTCCAGGGAGTTTTCCAGCTTTTCTTATCATGATTACTCCTTTATTAAATTTCAAACTCAACAATGTAGATAAAATAAACCCTCGCGCTTCTATTCCCGCGACATAATCAACCTCAACTTTTTGGAATTGGTCATAAAAATGATTTCCAAGGATGTCTAAGGATTTACCATCTCTAAATACAGGATTGATATCCTTGAACAATATTCCTTGTTTAGGAAAATCAGGATAATTTCTTATTAGATTTTGAATGTGGCTAATATCCGGATGCACAAAATTTTTTTAGATTTATGCCTATAAAAAACATTACTAGAAGTATTCAAGAAACAAATAATATGAATGCTTACCAATTTATTAATGAGAATGATATAATTGAAACTTGCCGATGCAAGAAGAGATCCCTATAGGAAGCTAGCAAAAGAAAATAGCTATAGGAGTCGTGCTGTTTACAAGCTTTCACAATTAAATAAATCACATCACCTTTTGAAACAAGGGATGAAAATAGTAGACATAGGAGCAGCTCCCGGAGGTTGGTTACAATTTGCATCTAAAATATCGGGAAGTAAAGGAAAGGTCATTGGGATCGATATAAAAGAGATCGAACCGATCTCAAACGTTGTTATAATTAAGGGAAATGTGGAAGATGAACAAACGGTAACATTATTATCAAAGTATTTGATAGGCAAAGCCGATATAGTCTTATCAGATCTAGCGCCCAACGTATCCGGATTGTGGGAAATGGATCATTTAAAGCAAATTGACTTAACAATGAAGGCGGTGGAGATAACTAAGAAAATCCTTAAAGTAAATGGGAATGCACTGTACAAAGTATTTCAAGGAGAGGCAACACCGGAATTTATCACCTATGTAAAAAGCATATTTTCTGGAGTCCACATAACAAAGCCCGATGCAAGTAGGAAACAGAGTAGTGAGATATACTTATTGTGTAAGCAATTTAACCCAACAAAGGGTTGAGAAACAAGATAATTAATTCTTGCGGCTAATATTTAGCATTTTTTCAGCCTGTTCCAACTTTGAAACATCTCCACTGTGCTTTATAATAGCCTCTAATAATTTTTGTGGGCGTCCTTCGTTTAAAGAGTCTCTCGCAATCGATATTGCATCGCTAAAAGATTCTATATCTCCTCCAACCATTAAGGCAGCAGCACTGTTGAGTAAAACAATGTCTTCCTTTGATCTATTGGATTGTATTCCATATATTATGCGTAAACTTTCATTTATTGATTCCATCCTATCCCTTACAGTTATTTGTTGGATTGAGGATCTGGGCAAACCCAATGAAACAGGATCTAATAATTCATTTTTGACAATATACTTTCCGTCCTGAAAAGTGATATGTATTATAGTGTTTCTGCTCGTGGTAGACAGTTCATCCATCCCATCCTGAGATCGAACAATCATCGCACGCTGCAAACCAAGAATAGGTATTATTTCTGGAATAATGGTTAACAAATACGGATCGGCTACACCAATTACTTGACCATATAAATTTCTGCATGGATTACATAAGGGTCCAACTTTGTTAAATATTGTATGAATTCCTAATTCCTTCCTTACCTTAGAAACATACCGTAATCCCGGATGAAATTTAGGAGCATAAAGGAAACCAAGGCCATATTTCTCAATCGATTTTACAATAGACAAGATATCGTCGTTATCCAATCGATAGCCTACATATTCGAACAAATCTGCGCTACCACTCAAACTTGATGACGATTTGTTACCATGTTTTGCTATAGCTATTTTTTTGGAGGAGCTAGCAATCACTGCTGAAGTGGTGCTTATATTGAAGGTATTTAAAAAATCCCCCCCGGTTCCACAATTATCTATAATAGGGAGATCAGACACAGGATTGATAGGGATTGAAGTTCCCCTGATAATTTCAATGGCAGTCTTTAATTCTTCAAGGTCTTCTCCATTCAATATTAAAGCCATCAAGAAAGCTGAAACAAAAACATCAGAACAACGTCCATTAATGATACTATTCATTACCGACCTCATTTCATCATTATTTAATCTCTGCCCACTGGAGAGTTTCTTTAGATAGATTTGGTTTTGTGAGTTTAATTCATCTGTATTATAGTTATTGTGATCACAATTAGTTGTCTCTAAACCTTTATCCATATTTTTAGTATTTGAACTCATTTCTTTACCATTCGAATAAAATTTGAGAGAATTTTCTTACCTTCAATAGTTAATATCGATTCAGGATGAAATTGTATCCCCTCTATCAGATATTTTTCGTGACATGCGCCCATTATTTCTTGGTCATCTAGTGAAATAGAAGTAATTTTCAAACATTTAGGGAAATTATCTTTATCAGCAATTAATGAATGATAACGTGTTGCTACAAATGGGTTTTTAACACCTTCAAATAACTCAGTATTGCCGTTGAATTGGATATTACTGGTTTTACCGTGCTTTATTTCTCTTGCCCTTTTTATCGTTCCTCCAAAGGCGTTCACAATGCCTTGATGTCCCAAGCAAATACCCAAAATTGGAACAGATGGTCCAAGTTTGGTTATCACATCTGTACAAATTCCAAAATCCTTTTTGTATTTGGGATGTCCTGGACCAGGTGATATAATAATTGCATCAGGATTCATTTTAGATATACCTTTAATGGTAATCTGATTATTCCGTTTCACTACAGGATCAATGTTCAATAAACCCATGATCTGGGCAATATTATAAACAAAAGAATCGTAATTATCGATGATAAGGACTTTCATTTAACTAGTGGTCACAATTTATTATCCAAAAGTTGATAATAATACTTTCTAAAAAGGCTAAATATGTAACATCTTTTTGTATTTGTCAAATCTATCCAATATATTTTCAATAGTTATCCGCATTAATCCATCAGTTCCAAACTCTTCTATAGCAAAAGTCCCCATAATACTTCCCATAAGAATTGATTCCTTAATTAGAGTCAAATCAAAACCCAAATGATTTTTAGATTTTGAGATTAAATATCCCATGAATCCGCCAGCAAATGAATCTCCAGCTCCTGTAGGATCAGTAACGCTTTCTAATGGGTATCCGGGTATTGGTACAACCTCGTCACCAATAAAGAGTAATACACCATGCTCTCCCTTTTTAATAATTGCAAAATTTGGACCATAGGATAAAAGTTGTTTTCCACATTTAACGAGGTTAGGATTATTGCAAAGCAATCTTGCCTCTTGGTCATTTATTACTACCCCGTTAGTTTTCTCAATCATAGATATAACAGAGTTCTTTTTATTATGAATCCAATATTCTATGGTATCGCAAATAATTAATTCAGGAGTGTTAAAACTATTAATTATTTTTATGTTTTGTTCAGGATCATTATTTGCGAGATAAATAAATTTCGAGTTTTTATATTCTATTGGAACAGTCGGTTCAAAATTTTCAATGACATTAAGTTCAGTTATGTTTGTCGTCCTATGAGACAGGTCAAAATCAAATGTAGAATCATAAAAGAATGATTTTTTGTCATCGAATCGCTTTAAGCCCTTAATATCCATTCTCTTGCCCAACTGAATGTAATAATTATCTGGAAAATCATTCCCAATCGCACCTATTAATGAGACAGGTACAAAAAAGGATGCAGCCATGGATGCATAAGTAGCAGCCCCTCCCAAGATACGCTCTTTGGTCTCAAAAGGAGTTCTTGTAGTGTCTAAAGCAATCGAACCAAAAACTGTAAGCATTAGAAAGAGTATTAGGGTATTAAATATAAAACATTGGAAACACAATAAATAAAGAATATGGGAGAAAATCCAAGAATAGTTGTAGGGATTACAGGAAGTTCCGGTGTAATTTATGGCATAATGCTTTTGAAGGCACTAGAGAAGTTTGAGATTGAGACCCATCTAGTACTTAGCAAGTGGGGAGAGAAAAATATCGAGATTGAGACAGAGGAAAATGTCAACGAGATTAAAAAGATTGCGAATTTTGTCTATGACGAAAATAATATGGCGGCTTCCATATCAAGTGGGTCGTTTAGAACCGACGGGATGGCAATTATTCCCTGTAGTATGAAAACCCTTTCTAGCATTGCCAATGGTTACGACGATAACCTCATTTCTCGAGCAGCGTCGGTTACCATTAAGGAAAATCGTAGACTGGTCCTGGTCCCCAGAGAGACTCCACTTTCAAAAATTCATATATCAAATATGTTAAAGTTAGCAGAAATTGGGGTGGTGATATTACCAGCGATGCCAGGATTTTACCATAAACCAAAATCAATTGACGATTTGATTTCACACATAATTGGAAAAACACTTGATCAATTTGGAATAACCAATGATATGTTCACTAGATGGGATAAAAAATAGAACTGAGCAGTATCAACATTTGTTACAAGAGATGTATTATCATGAGATAGATCCATTAGAATAGAAATCATTAACCTGAGATTCATGGACCTAGTAAAATTCCATTGTCTAACCTGCTACTCTGCAGCCAGATAGTGTAATCACTTTACTTTTTCCCATAGATCCATTTTTGCTAATTTTTTCTTCCTATTATGTTCTTCAAGCATATGGTACACTGATTTGTGGGAGCTCCCTTTACAAATCATTAAAATCGCATTTAAAGCTAGAGACGTTTCGTCATAGGTACCAATGAAACCTACAAAATGTCCGTAGATTGATATATCAGCACCAGAGAAATCCTCCAAATTCTTTCTAAATTTACCGCTTTGTCCAATAAGTCTAGATTTGATCCTGTCTAAAGAATTCATTGATTTTCCCGAATATTCACGTAGATCTACAAGCTGTAGTAGAGAATCATCAGATAGCAACCTGTAGGCCCTTTCAGGAGAAAAGCCTTTTGAAATGGCCATTATTATTTCGGAAGCTTTGAATATTCCACTATTCATTAATGATGCTTCGTTTCTTAGTCGGATCGTTACATCTCCATTATCTCCGTCTACTTCTAGGATAATATTACATTTTGATTCTATTTCAGATTTGACAGAACCTTTCTTCCCAACTATTACTCCTATACGATCTTTGGATACTTTGATTACTTTAAAGACATTGTCAAAAGTCACTATATGATAGTGAACCCCAAACTATAATATATTTTAAAAAAAGCGACCTTCATCCACCATGTACAACTGACAAAATAGTAACGGTATCTCCGGATGAAATTTTAGCTTCTCTTCCACCCAATACAGAGGACTCGACGCCATTTATGGCGATCATTATTTCATCCTTCTTTATCTTATTTTCCAAATCATACTCCTTCTCCAATAATGTCAGTACCTCATTGATGTTCGAATTAGTTACATTGACATTTACCGTTGAAAATCCAGCTGTCTTTCTTATACCACCAACTAAATCAACAGTTATCAATCTTATTCTGCAATTTCTTCTCGAGATTCAGTATTTTCCTCAGAATATGAGAGTGAAGCATTCTGTTGAGCAAGATTTCTATTTACATTCTTGGTAATGTAGCCTGCAATTTTGTTTCGTAATTCCTTTGAGCGAACAATAGCAAAATTCTTTATAGTTTCTTTATTTTCATTAAAATCACTAGTAAATTTATCAGGATAACGTTCCAACAATTCGTTGGCCATTTTTTTGACTCTATCCACATGATAAGAAAAAAAACAAGGGTATTTTATCTTTTATCTTAATTTGATCTCACCAAAGGACGAACCGAGTATAGATGGAAGGCTAATTAACAAATCGTGTAGAATTCTCATAGAGAATTTCAGATAATTCATCAAAGGATTTTTTTAACAAAATGGAAGCAAAATAAACTATTGTCACTACCAAAGAAGGAGAAGTAAGTGTACCGTCAAAACAATTCTTGTATTTGACTGGCCCATCAGTTTCTATCAATATCAGGTTAACATCAGATTCTTTTAACAGTGTATGTTTGTCATTTGAGTACAGAAGATAAGGACCAAAAGAAACGAAATACCCCTTATCGTTTATTCTTTTAAGATTACTTTTATTGCCATCATACCAATGGAATACTGCATTCCTAATTTTATATGATGGCAATATCTCTAGAATTTCATTGACAGATCTTCTAGAATGAAGAGACACTGGCATGTCATTTGTTTCTGCTAAATCTAGCATTTTTTCAAAAACAATTTTTTGTCTTTTTTGTGTATTGTCTGGATCCAAATTGGCATATGTTGGATCGAGTCCAATTTCACCTATTCCATCAATATAATCATGTTTGGATTGGACAAGACTTTCAAACAATTGCAGGTCAGAAGAAACGGCTGCAAACTGTGGATGTATACCAACAAAAATCCTCAGGAGGTCAGAGTCCTTAAAAAATTTTTCTTTTAATGATAATGCCTCTACAGAGGAATTGAAATCTTCGGACACACAAATTGATTGAACATTAGCTTGGCGCATGTAATCGAATATTATCCTATGATATTTCTGATAATATTTATCTGACAAATGAATATGCGAATCAACGTAGTACAAATTACTTGATCATATTGGATTCACCTAATTAATTATTAGTTTCTCTTTATGATTTTGTTAACAAGCGATTAATCTATCCACTAGTTATTGAACCCCAATGTTGTCTTCAATCTGAGCTAATGTAAATTGCATTACGAGCCTATTCATCCGACCGACTGATAAAGAATGTGTATGTAGTAATAAGAATGAACTCTTTAATTGAATCAATTTTACATAGGAGTTTAATAAACGAAGTAACAAGTCAAATGGAATAAATGGCAATAAACTCAGAATCGGAAATAGCTTTGGCTTCCATTCACAGGATCATAAAAAAATACGGTGCCGAGAGGGTGAGTGACAGTGCAGCAGATGAATTGAGAAGCATTTTAGAAGCCTTAGGCGAAAATATTGCTAAACAGGCCGTACAGTTGGCCAATCATGCTCACCGGAAAACCATAAAATCTGAAGATATAATACTCGCATCAAAAAATTTTATCAAGTAACAATATAATGTCAAGAACGTAATCATTTTTGATGTTGTTGAAATGTTTGAGCCATAATCTAAAAAAGATAGAAAATCATTACCAAAGAAATATAAGTTTTCAATCAATGTAAAATAAACAGCTGGTGGGGTGGCAGAGCGGCCATGCGTTCGCCTGCAGATTCAAAGATACAGATAGCGAATATATAAGGGTTCGAATCCCTTCCCCACCTCATGTAAATATTATTTCAGATGTATTTTGATAGTAGATAGGCTTTTGGCAAGTATTATATTGTTGATATCCTTTAACAATAATTCCATATTTATATCGTAAAAATATTCTGAATAATCTCTGAACTTTTCCAAAGAGCGATTTAGGATGGAGAAAAAAATTGTATTTTCTCCTTTTTGGAGGTGTACATATGCCGCATCTACTAGAATCAAACCGTTTAAAAGATTTTTTGCTTGTCCCTTTGAATCTTTCCAAACACTCTCGAGAACTTCATGAGACTTCCAGTACCTTTCCATGTTGAATAGGAATACTGATAGTATCACAGCATCTTCTCTGGATATATAATCGGTTACTTCATTCAATTCTTCTAAGCGGATCAAGGATCCTAAAATGTTAATTGGTCCAAAAAAATTTTGATCTTCCGGGCTCAGGGGTGTATTGTCGTGCGTACTAACGTCTATTTCGATAAAATAACTCGAAATCCTGATATCTCTGATTACTGCATGGTTGTAGTTTTTTAGCAGCGTACGCAGTGAATGTAAAACGCTCCTAGAGTTTGTGGGCAAATAATTATTTTTGTTGTCTAGATAAATAAGATATCTTTTTTTCATGTAAATAGTTTGATATTAACCAATTATGGTAAATGAGCCTTCTGATTTTGGTAGCTGAGGTTGTTAAAATAGATATCCTGCCATTAATATCAATAAACCGATTCAGACGAGGGTCTTAGGCCCCTTTTTCTTGATATGAAACCACAATTACCACATTTATACACCCTTTTTCTTTTATAAGTGTAAATAACATCTATTTCCTCTATCCAATCATGGGTGGTTTTTAACATACAGTTTGTGCAAAATCTTTTTTCCAAATGGATTTCCCAGTACATATGTTGTTGGACAAATAAAAATATAGATTTTCTCTATTTGGTTATTTTCTTAGTTTTGTCCTTAACAACAGCGGAACTTCTCTTGGGCTTTTTGCAACTGGAACATTCGCCTTAGCATAGTTATTTATTTTTGAATCAGCAGACCCGTAGTTTCCGTAAACAATTGCTCCAGCATGACCCATTCGTTTTTCTTTGGGCGCAGACCTTCCTGCTATGTAGGCAACTACAGGTTTTGAGAAATTACTCCTTATAATATAGTCAGCGAGTTGTTCTTCTGAATCACCACCTATTTCACCAACCACAACAACAGAATCAACATCTTCTCTGTTCCTAATTAACTCAAAAGAATCAATTAGATTAGTTCCATTAATCGGATCGCCTCCTATTCCCAGTCCTAAACGTTGTCCAAAACCAGAGTTGGAAAGATGAAATGAAACTTCATACATCAAGGTCCCGCTTCTTGAAAATATAACCGTCTTCCCTTTAGTAAAAGGTTGAGCAGGCATGATTCCAACTTTCATTATCTCTGGAATAATCACCCCTGGAGTGTTTGGTCCAATCATTCTTGCTCCTTTTTTCTGAGCATACTCGTAGACTTTTATTGAATCAATAATTGGTACGTGTTCTGGTATCGCTACTACTAGTTTAATCCCATTATCTAGAGCCTCTTTAGCTGCTTTATAAAAGAAAGGAGCAGGTACAAATATTCCAGATATAACTGATCCCGATGCTTTTACTGCCTCCTCCACAGTGTTGAAAACAGGAACATCCTCGAATTTAGATCCTCCTTTGCCTGGTGTGACACCTGCGGCAATATTCGTTCCATAAGATCTCATTAGTCTGGTGTGTGTTGACCCAAAGCTGCCTGTAATTCCTTGGATAATTACAGGTTTCTTTTCATAATCTGCGTCAGACTCATTCCCTGATAAAATTCTAAAAATATCAAATTGTGTGCTCAAATTGTTCCACTTTGTTTAGTTGTTATTTACCTTTAAGACTATAGCATTTATTGCTTCCTCTACTGTATCAAATAAGCGTGCTTTGCTTCCATTGAGCAATTCCTTTGCCTTTTCGGATTGCGCTCCAGTAATTCTAGCGTATACAGGCACTGTCAATATATTATTCTTATAAGCCTCCAGAATACCTAATGCTACAAGATCTGTTCGCACAATTCCCCCATATAGATTCACAAGGATTGCTTTTATTTTCGGAAGTTTACTTATGACTTTAAGAGCTTCGTAAATAGTTTCACTTGTGGCTCTTCCTCCAAAATCAAGGAAAGCTCCGGCTTTTCCATTTGCATCTGTAACCATATCTAAAGTGGACATTACTAATCCAGCACCATTACCTATAATAGCAATGTCTCCTTCCAATTCAACAAAAGAAAATCCATTTTTAGCGGCTTGTTTTTCCAAATCGCTTAGATAAAGATACTTTTGCAAATCCTCGTGCCTAAAGAGAGCGTTATCATCTATGATCACCTTAGCGTCCAAGGCAAGTAAAGAGTCATCAGAGATGATAGCAAGAGGATTAATTTCGGCAAGTTCAGCCTCTTTCTCTACAACTACGTTGAAGAGATTCAACAGCATATTGACAAAACTTTCTTTGGATTTACTAGGGATATTCAAATTTGATGCGATAGTGTTTGCTAACTCAACCGATATGTCGTCAATAGAGATATCTTGGATTATTTTATTATCAGTTTGTTCAATATCAATCCCCCCTTCTGATGAAGCTATTATCGAGAAACAGCGCTTGCTCCGATTTAAGAAGATAGACAAATAGATTTCTTTTACAATATCCACCATTTTCTCTAAGAGGATACCTCTTGGCAATTCGCCCTTTACTTCTTTCTTCAATAATTCATTAAACTTTGTTTCTAATTCGGAGGAATCTTTGCATTTTTGAATTGCTCCGGCTTTGCCTCGCCCACCAACTGTTAATTGAGATTTCAGGACAAACGGAAAACCTAGTTTCTGAGCTCCAATTCGAGCATCTTCCACACTTTCAGCTAGAATAGACTCTGGTGTTTTTATGCCAAATTGATTAAATTGCTCTTTTCCTTGATATTCGAGAAGTCGCATCTTTGTAAAGGTTTGAAAATACTCTTTATAAACAATCCTTTTTTATTTTTATTTAAGGATTACTGAACTATTCCCTAAATTTTTCAAGTCCTGGCTCATATTGTGTGAATTTGATGTAATATTCTTTACGTTTAGCAAATACAAAGAGTAGTCTTTTAGATTATTCATTAATTCAACGTAGTTTGGCATTAACGTTTGATTCGGTTGTCCATTTAGCAGAGTCTGCATTAATTCATTGTTTTGAATTATCGAGACACTAATGACATCGTTTATGTATGTCTTATTGACAGTATTTGTTTTAGCATCATTAATTTGATCTTGAACTTCGTTTTGTAATAACAAAAATTGACTATTGACCGAGGTTAAAGTATCATTCGGATCCAAATATGTGAGGGTCATGTTACTCATTCCACTATTTTGTACATTTTCGGAAGGTAGAAGCCAAACAGCAAAGCTAGCGCCTATAATGCTTATTACTAGAATACCGGTTAAAATGATTCCTTTTTTATTAATTTTCTTAATATTATTACTATTATCATTTTCCTTCTTGTCAGTAGTCATTAATTTTTTTTGATTAAACTATAATTATTACTTTATGTTTAGATAAATTTTTGGGTAGAAATATAATCAATGACATATTATTTCAATATGAGACAGATTTTTCGTGAATCAGGACAACAAATATGCGCTAAGAAGGATAAAGTATCAAGGAACGTATATGATCAATATTTGTGATCTTGATTTGGTGGGTAAAGTGATCAACAAGGACGATTTTACTATAAACATATCAAAAGAATATTTTCATGAGGAAGAGATTAATGAGGAAGAAGCTGCAAGTTTATTAAGATCGTCGTCAATGTTGAATTTAGCTGGGAAGAATGTTGTTGCCCTGGCCCTGAGACTAAAGCTCGCAAAGGAGAATAGTGTAAAGGTCATAGAAGATGTTCCCTTCTTGATGGTGTTTAGTTTCTTAGGAAGTTACTAAATTACAAAGCAATTGTATATCAGTGATACTAATACTCAAGATCTTTTATCAAATCATGAATGTCCTTTATCTTATTCAATGGTGAATCAGAATTGACTATCGCTCTACCTATAATTAGATAGGTAGAACCGGCTTCAAGTGCGCTTTTGATGTCTCCTCCCTGTGTAATAATACCCGGGGAGTAGATCGGGAGGCCTTTATTATCTTTAGATCGCAATTCTTTTAATATATCCAATCTATTTCCTCCAACTACTATACCATCTACACCCACAGACTTGGAGTTATCGTAGAATATGCGATAAACAGGTTTTGAATTCTCCCTTTTGTCAAAACTGTTTGGAATCGTTAAAGAAGCTCCATACCCTTCTACTGCATCAGAATGACTCATGTATACCAAAGATATTACCCCAAAATTCAATGAATGAGCATATTCAACAGTAGATTTAAGACTTATTTTACCTATAAAAGGATTTACAATAACAGAATCGAATCCCAAGGACGCAAGATATCTTATTGTAACTTGATTGGTATCAAAAATATCATTTAGTTTTAGATCTGCTATAATCTGCAGGTTGAAGTCATGAGCAATTTGTGTGATTTTCTTTAGCTCAATTTTAGAGAATGGCAATATTACATGGAAATTTAGCTTGATAGCGCAAACATAATCATGTAGTTGACTAATAATATGACTTACATAGTCGAATAGGTTTTCTACCTCGCATGTTGGATCTACCGCCAAAACAATACTGCTGCTTTTCTCTCTTTTGGTTGCATCAATTCTATCAGCGAAAGAATCATAATTTTGCATTTTCATAATTTGACTAACGGGTGTATATCATGTAATTTTATGATCTTTAGATAAATGAAACCGTGTTCGTCGATATGATTTGAAAAAGAAGGGGGAGTTGATTTTTGCATGTTAAATTTCATGAAATACTTTTCAATTTCTTGCTCTAATATGACATAATAAAAGAAATTCGTATCTGAAGAGTCTGTGAGGTTTAAATGAGATCCCAAAATGTATTTCATATTGAATTTTTTGTCTGAAAGATCCAGATCACTTGACTCTGTTTTTGGGAAAAGAAACAACGGCAATGTGGATTCCTCATATATGGTATGAAATGCAACTAATTTCGACAAACTAAATAGATCCCTTAAACCAATCCCAGTGTATTTGGTTGTTGTGCCTATCTTCGCGGGTTTGAGAAACTGTTGCGGTGGTACAGATAACTTTATGATAGGAGAGTATAGTGCTGATGTATCCTTTATAGAATCAACCATCACAGCTTCCTCATTATTATTGTTGATCTTATATGAAAGGTATTGATTTTCCCCTGACTTTATGTTATCGACATAGTAAGTAATTGAGTGTCCATTTAGAGTATCTAATTGGGCAGCGAAGATATCTGAATTTTGATAATTGTATTCATAAATAGGAATTGGAATTCTCTCCAACGAGCAAACTAATCTAGCAAAATCATTTAGGGATTTTAATTTTATATAAATTGGGGATTTTAGCAATTTGAAACGAACTTAACAAAAGGTAAAAATTATCCATATATAATTTTAATACAATAAAGTATATTAAACAGAAAAACAAGGGAAAGAATTTAAGGGTAGTATAATGATCAATCTTTTAGTATTTGTTTAGAATAACCTGGGATAAATTTCCAAATATCTTTAGCAAATGTTTGTTACGATGAATAGCGATATTAATAAAGATAATTTATTTGCTACAATTTGTATTTGTATAACTCTAAAAAAATAGATAAGGTAGATAGTAGGCGAATATTTCAGACAGAAATGACAATAAATAACATTTAATATCGAAAAAAATCAAATCAAATTATGCTAGGTTACTCTGATGACGATATCAAAAATGCAGCAGAGATAAGAGAATGGTTAACTAAACAAATTTTAGAAAAACAGGATGAAATAGAGAAAATAAAGATAACCCTCTCCTTAATTGATTCGGTATTAAAACAAGGAAGTTTCAAAACTGCAGCCAATCTTAATTTCTCAAAAAAATTCTCACCCAATGAACAAAAAAGTGAGATGAATTCGCTAAAGAAAATTCCTAATCAATATTATGAAAAACGCAGAGATGACGAAGAGCAAACTGAGCCAAGAAAACAAGCCTTCGATGAAACAAGACTAATAAAAAGATTAAAAGATAATACCCCCATTGCTCGATTTCATGTGACTTCACAGGAAGTACGAATTATTCCCGAAGATCAAATTAGAATTAGCATAGAAACTCCACCCTTTAGGTCATTTTTTTTAAACAGAATATTACAAGGTATGATAAACAAGGACGTTGATAAAATCAATCAAGGACAATTGTCGGAATCGGAATTAATCAGTTATGATATCATTACCGAGAATGAAAACAAGGATCTCCTTAAGAAAATACAGATCAAGAATTATAGAGATAAGGAAAGGATCAATGAAATTTTCAATACCGCCGCATGGGTATTGACAAGAATGCTAGACAAAGTGGATAAATAATGGACAAAATAGTTGTACTGGATTTTGGGTCTCAGTATAGCCACCTAATATGTAGGAGAATACGGGAATTAAATGTCTACTGTGAATTAGTTCCTTACAATATTCCAGTCGAGAAAATTAAAGATCTAGAACCAAAGGGAATAATTTTTTCAGGTGGTCCTGCTAGTGTTTATAGTAAGAATTCTCCTAAACCTGACGATGAAATATTTGAATTAGGTGTTCCTATTTTGGGTATTTGTTATGGACATCAGATCATTGTTGACCACTTCAACGGCAAGATAAAGAGAGTCACGAATAGAGAATACGGCAATGCATTGTTAACAATAACGGACAAGACTAATTTATTCAAAAACATAGATTCAGAAAGTCTGAAATGTTGGATGAGCCACAGTGATGCCGCAGAGATAATTCCTAAAGGATTTGAAGTTATAGGAAAAACTAGTAGTTCTTTTTCAGCAGCAATAGGTAACAATGACAAAAAGATTTTTGGATTACAGTTTCATCCAGAAGTAGCTCATACTGAGAAGGGAGATAAAGTATTATTCAATTTCGCTAAGGTGATTAGCAAAGCAAACCCTGAATGGAGTATGTCGAACTTTATTGAAACAAGCATTAATGATGTACAAATGAAGGTTAAAAATGAAAAGGTCCTGTGCGCAGTTAGCGGAGGTATTGATTCTACTACTTGTGCAATTTTGATACATAGGGCTATCAAAGATAATCTGACTTGCGTTTTTGTAGATAATGGATTATTGAGAGAGAATGAAAGAGAAATTGTTGCAGATATTTTCCAAGAAAAATTAAGAATACCTCTTAGAATCATAGACGCAAAGGAGAGATTCTTGAAAAGTCTTGTAGGATTGACAGATCCGGAAGAAAAAAGAAAAAAGGTAGGCGAGGAATTTGCAAGAGTATTTACAGAATTTGCAGAAAATGAAGGACCCTTCCAGTGGTTAGCTCAAGGAACGTTATACCCGGATGTCATTGAGAGCGGAGTATCAGGCGGTCCCGCTACGGTAATAAAAACGCATCACAACGTGGGCGGACTCCCCGAGTGGCTCCATTTAAGAATTTTAGAACCTTTGAGATATTTGTATAAGGACGAAGTGCGAAATGTAGCAAAAATAATGAGCGTACCTCAGGACTTGCTTACAAGGCACCCATTTCCTGGACCAGGGCTAGCAGTAAGAATTGTCGGTGAAACTACTCGAGAGAAGATAGACGTGGTTAGAAAGGCCAGCCAGATAGTAGAAAAAAGTACTCGTTGAAGATAATTTATATAATAAAGTATGGCAAGCATTCGCTATAGTGGGAGATGATAAGGCAGTCGGAATTTTGGGGGATGAAAGGATTTTTGGTCATATTGTTTCCATAAGAGTTGTTGAATCGGTTGATGCGATGACAGCTGATTGGTCAAGGTTACCACACAGCACTTTAGAAAAAATTAGTTCCAAGATAACCAATGAAATTGAAAATGTAACTTGGGTAACATATGTTATATCAAGCAAGCCACCTTCCACTATTGAACCTCAATAACTAGAATGGTTGCGAGAAATTTGACAAATCGATTATTTGTATAAGAAAATACTATGGATAAAATATACCTACAGAAATAAAGAAATAGATATTTTAGATTAGTTAGTAATAAGGGAGTGGCCCATTCTCAACGAGATATTATCAGACATCATCATCTTTAGGATTAATCTGTTTATGTTTGTTATTAAATTTGTTCTTGTTTTTTAATCTATTTTTGTTTATACGATTAATTCGAAATATGATCAAAAAAGTCAAACCCCAAAGGATTATGGCAATAGAAATCTGACCTATCATCCACAAGTAACCTCCAAGCAATGCGAGTCCAAAACCTGCAAAAACAAGAATATTCTTAGTTTTCATATTACTTTATATTTATTCACCCCATAAAAAGATGAATCGTGATTTGAAGTCGTAATTTGGGTTACCAAAGCACTAGATTTTTCCAATAACACCCCAGTCAGATATTTTCCAATTTGCAATTTTTTTTTCTTTAAATCAAGATTTGAAATCTTTCTTTTTGAAAAAAACCCTATTTTGGAGTCAAAATCCATGCCTACAAGCACGATTTCTCTTGCTAAAAACTCAACAGCAAGAGATATACTTCTATCACCATCTGTAAATCCTCCAAAATTGTAGACATTCTTCAATGGTAAATTTTGAGTTGTTCCGATAACATTACTAAAATATGGAACCTGTGAAGAGATCTTATCAAAGTTGTCACCATGAGCATGTACTACCATAATTGATCCGCCAGAATCAGCCCTATTTAGGGATTCACGATCTCCATCAAGATCCGTTACAACAAAATCCGGAATTATTCCTAAATCTAGACACATTTCAGTAGCACCGTCGGCGGCAATCACCACCATATTCCCTGACATGGCAGTATTAAATTTACCTCTGCCGCAGTTGCAGATTTCAAGTAAGTAATTTTGTACCGTGCTTTCTTCAATGCTTGGTCCTGCTCCTATGACTATTGCGTTGTTGTTTTGTATTTTTCTGAAACATTTCGGATCCAAGAGTTCATTTGGTTTCAGAGTCGATAAGTTCAAGGAATTTAGAAAATCCTTTTGAATATGAATGTTCAATAATCTAGCAATTATTAGATAATAAGGATACCAGTCATTGAAATACAATCAATTAATCAATAACCAATCAGTAGTATATCTTGATTTCATTAAACTTGATAATTATTTGGAAAATCGTGTCCAGTTTATTCCATCCTCCAAATGTAAATTCACATTTAACTGTTAAATAATAAGATATGTCAAAACATGGTATGGATATGAACGATATAGATAAAAATTCAGATGATATGTTAAAAAGGATATATGGTTTTAAGAATATTGCAGTGGTTGGAATGTCTCCAACTGAAGGAAAACCATCTAACTATGTTCCTAAATACCTAATTGAAAAGGGGTACAACGTCATTCCTGTAAATCCTATTTATCAGGAGATCCTAGGGAATAAATCATATCCAAAAGTGTCGGACATCCCACATCAAGTAGATATAGTAGATATTTTTAGGAAATCCGACGATGTATTACCAGTAGTTCGAGATGCAACACTCAAGAATGGGATCAAAGTAATATGGATGCAATTGGGTATATACAATAGAGAAGCAAGAGAAATTGCGGAAAATAAAGACATTAGTGTTGTTTATAACAGGTGTATCCTAAAAGAACATCAACGATTGTTTTAGGCATATAGGTCTAATATGAATATTAACTCTTAATTTGAAAAGATCGAGTAACTTAATTAAATAGTAAATCATTTTATCTATTGTATCATTAATGCCGAAATGGGGCCAACTTGACAATAAAATAGATCTAAAAAAAAATGAGAATTATGACAAAAGGGGGTCCCTGCAAGATTTTACAAAGGTCATTGTATTTTGTATCGACAGAGATGATGATATTGGTATTAAGGGAGGACTGGAAACTCCAATTATCGGAAAGGAATTATGCATTAATGCAGGAACAAGATTAGCGATTGAAGATCCAGAAGATTCAGATTGTAATGCGATTTTTGGAGCCATAAAATCGTATGAAGAATTCAAAATGAAGGGCTATGATGTAGAAATAGCCTTGGTTGCAGGCAAGTATAATAGAGGCATTGAGGGAGATTTAAAAATTACTCAAGAGATCGACAGAGTTTTAAGTGTATTCGGAGCAGATGGGGCTGTAGTAATATCAGATGGAGAAGACGATGAAACGGCAATACCATTGATTCAGGGTCGGATCCCAATCATATCTATCCAAAGAATCATTGTAAGACAAAGTAGAAGTGTTGAATATTCCTATGCTATTTTAGCTCGTTATATAAAAATCCTATTTTACGATCCTAGATATTCAAAATTTTTTCTGGGCCTTCCAGGTGCACTTTTAGTTATCAGTGGCTTGTCAATAATTTTTGGATTCTCTCGCGAGGCATTTGCACTAGGAGTAAGTATATTGGGTGCGGCTTTTATTCTCAGGGCATTTGATATAGATAAATCAATAGCGAGTTTTTCAAAGCCTACTCCTTCTGGATTTATCAGGTTATTTTCTTATTTTGCTGGCACAATGATAATTTTAGCATCAATTTTAAGCGGAATTTCTCACATTCCTCAGGAATTATTGGATTCAAGTCAAGGAATAACGTCAATTTTGACTGACAAAGTTGTGCTAAGTACTTTTGCAACTGGAACTATAACCCTACTGTGGATAGGAATTGCAACGATATTTGCAGGCATATTGTTGAGTAATTGGTTCAAAGGTAGTATCAATATAATATATGATATTCTGCGATTAGTTGTTTTGGGTTTATTATACATACCCATGTTGCAATTAACTTCTTTAATTACTGAGCGTGGAAATCCTTTCAATTTAATTTCTTCATTGTTAATCGGTTTGGCAGTAACTTTGATAGTGGCAACTTTTCTATTCCAATACTTTAGAAACCGAAAGGGTGGTGAAGCTCTAAAACATGATGACCAATAAGATATATTAGAGCATAGATGAGGGTATAAAATATCTCTCCAAATGTCTATAATAGACAAGATTTTAAAACTACTGTATTTAACATCTAGACATAATCTTATTTACAAAATATATGAAAAACACTTGACAAGTCAAATAAATCAATTCCCTTTTCCTCAGCACATTGGAATTATTCTAGATGGTAACAGGCGATGGTCAAAAATAATGGATATCGATAAAGCGAAAGGCCATCAAATGGGTGCAGACATTGCCGAAGATTTATTGAATTGGATTTACGACCTTGGGATAAAAATAACTACAGTGTATGTATTATCAAATGAAAATCTTAATAGGGAAACAGATGAGCTCGAAAATATTTACTCCTTACTCGAGGATAAATTGATTGGTTTGTATAATGATAAGAGGATACACGATAAGCAGATCCGAGTAAAATCGATCGGAGAATTCAATATACTTCCACAGAGATTGCAAGATATTTTGAGAAAGTTGGAAACGAGAACAGAAAACTATGAAAATATGTATTTAAATATCGCCATTGCATACGGTGGACAGAAGGAACTAATAGACGCGATTAGAAAAATAGCGACGCTGGTAAAAGAAAATAAATTTGAAATAGATGATATTGATGAAAAGGTTATTGAAGCAAATTTATATACTGCCCATCTCCCCCAAGCTGAACCGGATTTGATTTTGAGAACATCAGGGGAAAAACGATTGAGTGGCTTTTTGTTGTGGCAGAGTGCATATAGTGAACTTATTTTTGTCGATATTTTTTGGCCCGAATTTAGAAAAATTGATTTGATGCGAGCAATTCGAACTTTCCAAAAGAGAGCTCGAAGATATGGCAAATGATTTCAGGATTTAAATTAGACTAGCACCCTTTATATATGATCAATGCCTAAGCACGGAGAAATCGATAATGAAAAAAAATTAATCTATTGTGGATATTGGATGACATTTGATGATTGGGAAGATATTCACAAATATAGCCCCATTGTAGATGGTTCAGACGACGATGCAAAAGAGGCGATTAAAGACTTCGTATAAAGGGCCTCTTTTTTAAAGTGCGAGAAGCGATTCTAGGCTGTAAAGGTAAGTCGTGAGTTTGCTATTATGCTTGTTTGCAAATAAGTCGAGTTATTGTATACAATTCTTTTTTCTGTTGGGAAAATACATATCAAATCCAAATTCTGTCCTTGATATATTGCATCGTTCTCTCGCTCATACTTCTTTCCAAAGAGTAATGGATGTGGTGATCAAGATTTAAGAACCTGCATTCTTGATGGTATCAGGTAACTCCGTCTGTAGAAACCAAATGTTTTCCATGTATCTTGACCATGCATGAAATGAATTTCTCTACTGCAAGCATGGTACTTTCAATCGATAGAGTTAGTGCGAGAATTTGCTTGTTTTTAGGCTCCAATGCAAATCAGAACCAAAAGTAATCGGACCAAACTTGATCAATGTCTCATCAGTAATATACTCTGATATCATTCTATTCGAGGATATCTTTTGAGATTAGATACTTTTGTATCCAGTTCCTGATTGTAGTATGGCTTCTCTTGACAATTCTGGATAATGTTTTAGAAAGTTTTCTCAAAGAAAAACCGTTAAAATACAGAGAGATGTATCGCAAAGATCATATCTCCGGTCTCATTTCATTTTCTATTTGACGAATCACGTTTCATGGAAGCAATGGATTACTAAAGCTTTTTCGTTAACTTTACAAAGCCTCATTTAAGTATGAACACGCTTTTATAATTGTTAAATTCATTCAAGGCAATGTATGATGAAATTTCGGCCGGGGCTGTATTATATTTGGTTGACGAAAATTCTGAAATAATGTATTTGATCCTCAATTATAATTATGGACATTGGGATTTTCCCAAAGGTAATATGGAAATAGGGGAGACAGAAATAGATACCGTTTTTAGAGAAGTGTCAGAAGAAACTGGAATTAAAGATCTTCAAATAATCAACGGGTTCAGACAACAAATTTCTTATAAATATAGGAAAAAATCTAAATTAGTAAATAAAGCAGTAATTTACTATTTGGCAGAAACTAAATCAAAGAAAGTTGTCCTATCATTTGAGCACATTAATTTTGAATGGCAAACTTTCGATCAGGCAATGCTAAAACTATCATTTGAAAACAGTAAAAGAGTATTAAGAATGGCAAATGAATTTCTTTTAACTACAGAAAACGTGAAAAGAAGTTCTATTAAATCCTAAAAAAGTTTTGCTTATAGCTATCAAAGTCAATTAGGAATGAGTTAAAAGAACTTATTGGGACTATAGGTACTTGATTTACGTACCGAAATTCATTAGGGTAAAAAGTAATAATTATAGGATAAGAATATTCAATTGCAAATGATTTATTCTTTTTCATAAAGAGAGTACCTCGCTCTTTCTGTTTCTCTGCTGCACCCACCATTTCGGAATAAGAATTTCTTTTCCAGTGCTTACAGTCTACAACTAAAGCATTTTGTAATCTTATGCCTACTACATCAATTTGTCGGGTGGGATTCTTGAGACGATAGTTCTTGTATACAGCATAGTTGTGAAATTTCATTGCTTCGGAAGCAAATAATTCAAAATCCCTCCAGTCAATTAACTTACAGACAGTCAAAATATCTGCCCCACATTCAACTGCGGCTAACGCAATTATGACCTTATTATAGGAAGAGGGGTTTATCTGCCGGTCTTTTATTGCTACCCCTCTAGTGGATAGAAAATCTAAAAAATTTAGAGTCGAAAAACTATTTTTGATTTTAATTTTTTCTACGTTTGAGTTAAATTCATTTAGAAGACTAAGAAGCGTATTAGGATTGATTTTCAAATATAAGAGTAAAAAAAAGAGTTGTGATTGTACGTGATTACGTTACAATTACTTTACCTGTCATTGCAGGATGCAATGTGCAGTGGTAATCAAATTCGCCTGCAGTGTCGAATGTATGCTCAAAGGTTTTTCCCTTAGCGGTGAGTGCTGTTGGACCTTGTAAACCTGAATCAAACATTTTTCCAGCATCGGCGGCGCCAATTTTTCCAGAAGTTACAGTATGAAATGCAGAATCATTATTTGTCCATTTTACTTCCTGACCAACTTTGGCTTGAATAGGATTTGGACTCACAGCTGTATCGGTCAAAGTAGATGCTCCTGGAACTATGGATGCCTGTACTTCATCTGATTGAGCAAAAACATTATTGTTTGCGCTTGCTCCAATAGCGATTACGCTAAGGATTGCAAGTAAACTTGCTGCAAGATAAATTGGTTTATTTACCATTTTTATCAATCTTAAAGTAAAATTTACCGTAATAAATATTATAAGGTAAAGATTATCAAAATTTTAGCATAGAAAGGTTGATAAATATTTTATACAAACTGGACATAGTAAATTATAAGATGCAAAGTGAATGAATTCATCACTCTATTGCAGAGTGTTAGACATTTTCCAATTTCAGAGGCCGAAAAAAGAGTCCTGTATAATATAATTAATAATACACAAAGAGATTCGAGCAATAAAATAGAGACTAAAAAAATTCCTTGGTTTTACTAGTAATAAGATGGATGAAAAATTTTCAACTGCATCGGTTGAAACAAACAGTTTGATTGAAAAAGGCTTGATCCATTCAATTAATGCTACTAAAGACCCAAATCCCATGGTTGTCATGGACCAGAGGCCAAATAATGAAAAATTCAGCTTAACTAGTATTGGTCTAATTCACATCTTCAACAATAAATACATTTATTCGCCTGAATTTCTGCTTAAATATCACAAAGATATTTTTTTGCAAAAAGTATTATTTAGCCACATTCAAACCGATACAATAAAGGTTGCTACAGCCAAGTTTTTTAACATAATCACAGAGCATTTGACAACAGCATCTAACTATGTCATAAATTTATCACTTGAGATGGACAATCCCCCGAATGAAAATACAAAAAACGAAATTGAGCATAAAATAAAGATTTTTTCTTTAATTTTAGGTTTAAGATAGCTATTCTATTTAATGAACATAATATCATATCATCAAATCTTGACACAAATAATGATAAAGTAATTTTTGCTATCCACCAGGTAGAAACCCTCATGAAAAAGAATTTATCTAAGGATTCAAAATTTCTAAATTTATTATCCGCTGTATTCAACGAATTCAGTTCGGGCTATGATGATTTCACCAGCTTCCTAGGTCAAAATAATAAACAAGAGTACTAATAATATTTTTCATTCATTCTATGTATTTACATCTATGAGACGATTTGAAAATCATATAATGAGCACTTTATAACAAAAAACAAAATATAATAAGCATCTTATGCGTCAAATTACTATCGTAATGTCAAAAACATGTCTAAGATGCAATAAATCATTTAATGAAAGTGATGTTGAAGATGAAATATCACAAAAATACCCATCTTGTCCTGAATGTTGGAAAGAATGGACAACCTATGCAGTCATGGTCATGAATGAGATGAGACTAGATATGTCCCTGCCCGAACATAGAAAAGCTTTAAGAAAATACGAGAAAGGATTTTTTGATAAAACAATAGGGGAAATAGAAAAAAAGCCGGAGACTAAATAATTAAACCAACTTCGTATTTATTTATACATCATCTCTAGTAATGTAGTAGGGACTACTCTCAGGATCAATTTTGGATTGGGAGTATTAAGGATTGATTCAAAAAAACAGTCAAGTATTTTTATTCTTTTGTAGGCTGGAAACTGGGTCAGTACATTTGTCATAGATATCACAAGATCCTGATTAAAGATATTGATTAGGGATGGTTTTAAAGTAATTTCAATCATGTAAGAATAGAATATAGTAATAATTTCATCACTTTTCATTTCCGTCAATGAATTCAACCAAGAATCGAATATATTCAATAAAGCCTGATTTTCAATTTTCCCATAATTAGCAAAAACATTTTGAATAATTTCCTTTTTTTCTGCTGTATCGAAAGATAAGAACTCGTTCAGCCGACTTCTAATGATAGGAGATCGGAGACCAGGTGGTAAATTTGATAAAATTATCAAAATGTTTTCTACAAATGATGATGCAGGATTGTCATTGTCCACATGAGTATGAAAAAATCAACAATATTTTTTTCTTTCCAATTCCCATTACTTCAAATCAACAAGACAAACAAAATCACATTAACAAGCATTATTAATCAGAAAAATTTGCTCCCGTTTAGATAGATCTTTGTTATCCATCTCACACATAGCGAATACTAAAACTACTAGGATTAAATATTCTATGTTTTTTAATAATATATCGTATGCCTTGTATTGTCACTGTAGGTGGATTTTATGGAGATGAAGGGAAGGGAAAGATAGTTGCCTATCTTTCTATCAAAGATAATTATGACATTGCCGCTAGAGGAGGTGCGGGCCCTAATGCAGGTCATACTTTTGTTCAAAACAACAAAGAGTTTAAAGTTAGAATGTTACCTAGTGCAGTATTAAACAAAGGTACCAGGCTATTAATTGGTGCAGGGGTCCTCATAGAACCAAATATATTATTGAAAGAAATAGAGACATTCAGTACTACCGATAGGACTTTTGTAGATTTTCAATGTGGTGTTATAGAAAAGATTCATCAGGATAAGGATAAGAATAGTGATCATCTCAAGAAACTGATCGGTACTACGGGGACAGGCACTGGTCCCGCAAATGCAGACCGAGCATTGAGAAGTCTAAAACTTGCAAAGGATTTTCCAGAAATTGCTTTATTTTTGGAAGACGTTAGTAACTCCATTAACCATTCAATAGATAATAAGGAAAAGGTACTAATTGAAGGGACTCAAGGCACCTTTTTGTCACTCTTTCATGGGACGTACCCTTTTGTAACATCAAAGGATGTTTCAGCTTCAGCCATTTGTTCTGATGTCGGTGTAGGACCAAAAAAAATAGATGAAGTTTTGATTGTTTTTAAATCATATGTTACCAGGGTTGGAGAAGGACCATTAAATTCTGAAATAAGTACCGAGCAAGCAAAGGAGAGAAATTGGTTAGAATACGGAAGCGTAACGGGCAGACAAAGAAGGTCCGCTCCATTTGATTACGACTTGGCAAAAAAGGCTATTCGAATAAATAGCGCAACACAGGTGGCTTTGACAAAATTAGATATCGTTTTCCCAGAATCCAAAGGTATTACAGATTTTTCAAAATTACCTACAAAAGCTAAAGAATTTGTTAGTAATATTGAATCAGAGACTGGATTACCGGTGACCATTATTGGGACTGGAGCAGAAATAATGGATACAATAGATAGAAGAAATAACAAATAATCCTCATGGACCAAAGGCATCAGTTTTCTTGTTATAAACTTTACAAGCCAAGAAAAATAAAGTGTTCTCGGTTTCAGCCCATGTATAATCGTACGGAGTTTGGTCCTTGGCAGAAATGGAAAGTACCATGTTATATCACCTTAATTGAAATGACTCCCTATGAAGAACATTCCTTTCCATAGAGAGTCGTCCTTGAGCAGACAAATACGATTTGAATAATGTAACCAAAATTAAAAGTTCGAGTTCATTACTAATACGCCAATAAAACCATCCTAGATCTTGACCCACCATTTTGATAATAAACTAATATCGAAGTAATGAGTATGGTTATGACCACGATCCTAGCATATCCCAAAATTAGTTCTATGAGGCCATCAGTAATGCTACGCCATGGGAAGTCCCATGGTAATAGGAAAATTCCCGAATTGGTAGTCCTTGAAATACTGCAAATCCTTGAAAGATTAGCCCTAGAGCTACCGCCCTAGAGCTACCAAGATTCTACGTGACAAAAGAGCAAATAAGAAAGATACCTTTCTTCTAGTTAGATTAGTTAGTCTATAATCTATACAAAATATGCTAGTTAGAATAATTACGAATAAAAAAGAGGTTGAAAATTTTAAATTACGTCTACATCGTGTGGATGGCTCTCCTTATAACCTGCGAGAGTAATTTTTATGAATTCTGCATTTTCCTGCATTTCGCCGATTGTATTGGCACCACAATAACTTAGCCCCGATCTAACTCCGCCGACAAGTTGTCTTATAATTTCAATTACGCTGCCTTTATAAGGCACCATAGCTTCCACTCCTTCTGGAACATAGTCATTTAAATCCTCATTATCGGAACTTGATTCTGGATTTTCTCTATACCTTCGACCCAAAGCAGCATAAAATGATGCCATGCCTCGATACATTTTATACTTTTTACCATTTTTCACCAGGGTCTTGCCAGGGCTTTCATCAGTTCCTCCAAACATACTTCCTATCATGACGGATGACGAACCAGCAGCCAAGGCCTTGGTCATATCACCCGAAGTTCTAGTTCCACCATCAGAAATAATCGGGATATCATATTTCTTCCCCATCTTAACACTATCAATAATGGCTGTTAATTGAGGAACCCCAGAACCAGTAACAATCCTGGTGATACAGATTGAACCTGACCCAACGCCTACTTTTACTGCATCAACTCCTGCTTTTATCAAATCTTCAGTTCCCTTTCCAGTTGCAATATTTCCAGCTATAAGCTCGCAAGTCGGAAATGCTTTCTTAATCATTTTTACAGTATTTATCGCGTTGTCACTATGCCCATGTGCTATATCCACAACAATTACGTCTGCTCCATTGTTTAATAATGACTCAGTTCTTTCAAGGTAATCGCCCTTTACTCCTACGGCGGCCCCAACCAGCAGTCGTCCTTTCTTGTCTTTTGAAGCACTTGGATATTCCTCCATTTTCAATATATCTTTACCAGTAATAAGTCCGCTAATCTCACCTTTTTCGTTTATAACGGGCAATTTCTCAATCTTATTCCTATGAAGGATTTCTTTGGCTTGTTCTATAGTAGTCCCAACTTTAGCAGAAACAACATCTTTAGTCATCAGATCGGATACCAGTACACTTAGGTTTCTTTCAAAAACAGTATCTCTGCGTGTCAGTATTCCGCATAGCTTATTACTGGAATCTTTTACTAACAATCCCGATATCCCATTTTCTGACATTAAAGAGTTTGCTTCTTTAATAGTACTATTAGGATCAATGGTATAGGGTTGTTCAATAACTACAGATTCGCTCCGTTTTACCTTTAAAACTTGTTCTACTTGATCTTGAATTGTCATGAATCTATGTATTATTCCAATTCCCCCCTCTCTGGCTAGTGCGATTGCCATTCTTGATTCGGTGACCGAATCCATGTTGGCACTTATGATCGGGACATTAAGACTAACATTTGAAGAAAGTCTTGTTTTTAGACTAGTTTGTGATCGAGACACGATAGGTGATTTCTTAGGCACCAAGAGAACGTCATCAAAGGTGAGGCCTTCTTTGAAGTACAATATTACCTTAATCCATATCATGTCCTAGGATTATAAGCGTTTTCTTTTTTGGTTGAAAGGGTAAAATCATAGATTATTAGAAAAAATCATGACTCATGAATAATGTACTTTATGTAGAGCATAAAATTGTAAATAGGTAGAATGGTACCTATTTGGGAAAAATTATCGGGTCGAATTCAATGTAGAGTTATGTGCTGTTTCAGCTGTTGATTCAGCTGTAGAACCCAATGGGATTTCTATAAATGGAATAGCACCAACGTCACTACCGCCACCTGCACCACCGCTGCTTCCCGTTACTAATGGAAGTTTTCCATCCCATCTTTGAGTCTTCAACCAATCTAAGTATGTACTGCTATTTTGAAGCTGAACGTCTATAATCTTTATGGCTTCAGATTCACCTTGTGCTTTTAATATATTTGCTTGTCGGAGACCTTCTGCATTCGCTATATTTGCTTTCTGTTCACCTAATGCCCTAGCTTCAGTTTGTTGGGCTTCGATTTGTATTCTTCGTAGTTCATTTTGAGCCTGGAGAGCACGTTGTTCGGCCTGGACCTTAGCTTCCACTGCTTGAACGAATTGATCTGAAAATTGGAAGTCAGTGATAGATATTGTATCCATAATTATATTGTAAGGAGTCAATCTAGCCTCAATTTGTTCCTCTATTTCAGATTTCACCTGATCTCGTTTAGTAATCAATTCTTCTGCGTTATATCTAGCAGTTACTTGTTTAACAGACTCCTGAATAGTTGGCACTATAACCCTATTAGAATAATCAAGACCTATCTCCTTATACAAAATTGGAACAGTGTCGGGATTGATTCGATAATTCAACGCGACTTCAGTCGCCACATTTTGAAGATCTTTTGAAGCTGAAGTGGTGCTTTCAACAATCTTTTGGGTTCGGACTTCCATTGGCACTATGGAATCCCTGAACGGTAATACGAAATGTAATCCTTCGCTTAAAGATACCGAGGTATCAACTGCACCGAATTTTAGTAATACACCACGGTTACCAGCCTCAACAATCTTCAAACTAGAGGTCAAGACAACAAAAATAATAATAATAGCAATTATTGCAGGTATAGCTATTTTTAATGGACTAGAGAAACCAAATCCTCCTCCACCGCCTACATCTTCCAGTGGTTCCCCATCTGGTGTAATTCGCCTATTTCGTTTAGATTTAAAAAAATCTACCATGTTTGTATTAATTTACGAATATACGTGATTTAAATATTTATAAATATTAATTCTATGATCTATAATTTGCCAAATTGTTCTAGGAATTCTTTGGAAAAATTTGCAGTTTCCGACAGATTTGAAGCCTCTTTCACATTACTATTTTTTATCCAAACAATATTTCCATCCAAATCTACTAATATCTGCTTAGATCGTTCAAGATATTTTAGAATTGCGTTAATTTTGTCCAATGATAGCGTAGGAGACAGTAGCTTCCTCAAATTTCTTAACTTGGGAAATGGCTTTACATCCTTTATCGTGTCAATAAAATAATCAACTTCTGCATCTGTATACACATTTAGGGCATCCAATCTTTTTTTCTTGTTGACTTTTTTCTTATTAATATTTGAATTTTAGGTCCACAGTTTATAAAACTTTTTTGTTGACATCCTAGAAATATAGCATATAGCATATAGGAGCTGGATATAGGAGACAGGATAATTCAATTGATTAACAGGACAAGTTGAATTCAAGAATAATTCTATACGTACATCAATTCAAGATATCTATCTGATGATGATTGCACTTTCAAAGAGGATAAGAAAAATAGAGAAGATAGACTCGACCTTATTAGTAAAGAGCATCACAAAAAAATGATGATGAAAATCAGAACAAATAGAATGGAAGATTATTTAGGTGATCTACGAATTAATCCAGCAGAGAGGATATGTAACAACAGCTGATATTTTGAAGTATCTAAATAAAAGTTCACCAAGCGTGACCAAGATGACTAACAAATTGGATGAAAATTATTATCTTATTTATGAAAAGTAGAAGTTTAAAGCTTTGTGGGTAGGAATCAACATCGTACAAAACATCCAATAAAAACACTGGTTGCTTGCCTAATTCTTAATGATGATGTTGTTCATTTAGATGTGGAAGGCATAGAGCGTCATTTTCATACACAGGGATAAAAAGTCTAGAACAGATCCCAGTTCTCAAAAAAAATCAAACAAACTTCATTAATGAACATGTAATTTACATATATAGCGAAACTAATGCTATGATTTATTATGGAAATGGAAGATCTATATCAATTTTTAAGTATGAAATATCTACTATCCCTTTATTAACAGGAGACGAAATTTCGCTAGATTTTTTTGCACCATCACCATTACACAGGTTTAAGAAATCACAATTATTATGAATAGTTTGGTTAAGGTCATACTTTTTAATATAATAATCAGATGCCACTGGAGATTCAGAGTAGGTAAAGTTTAAGAAAGACCCGTTTAAGGTTAAGACTAACAGTAAAGATGATGCACATATGGCCAAAATTGTAACTTTCTTAAATAAGATCATCTTAACTTGTAATTTATTTTGAAATAAATTATAATTGCATTTCCCCATATAGTGCTGTTATTTTGATTCTAAGGGATATACTAGAAAAAATGATATGCAAATTAACAAAGTAATATGAATTAAACTATTATCAGAATATATTTATTCGTAGAAAAAAACCTGATTTCATTTACTAGTATTTGGCATGATAAGAAGTATAAATCGTGAAATTTGATTCATTATGAATTTTAATAGATTAAAAATATGCACTTAGTGACCCATTACCACTTCTTTTATTTATTTCTCAATGATCGGTAAAATATTTTTTCGGATTCTCCACTATTTCTACTAACCAAATCCCCCCATCCCGAATCATTGAACTACTTAGAGTTACTTTTGATAACCCGTCTAACAATAATTTTATCTAAATATCAACTCGATCTAAATATTTTAAGTCCGTTTGTTTATATGCATTACAACATAACATCAAAGACGTGTTATATAAATAAAATAGATTAAAAAACCACCTACAAAGAACTTTATTTAACAATAATGATTACATATAGGATTTTAAACTTACATATTTTAAGTTTAGAATCAAAAGCAAATAAGGCGACAAAGTAACATCAGTATTACTATAATTAGGAAAGATTAAATGTTCGTAACAAAACAATAGTACTGGTAAGGATAAGGAGTACAGAGTGGTCTCTATCTCAGATTGGAAAAAATGGATCATATACAATTTAATTGGTGAAGGAGTACATAACGTTCTCTTTGAAGAACAGATTAGAAAGCTTTCTGGTAGACATTTTGATGAGAATTTGATTTTTGCATTAAATAATCTTGTGGATAATGGGTTGCTACTTAAGTTGGAAACAAATAAAAAAAGAAAATTCATTGTTAATTATGAAAAACTGATTGACGCACAAAAGATTTTAAACGATAATCGAAATTGGAAATTAAGTAAAATTTCTGGAATTGAAGACGAAAAATGGCAATATGGCTCAAATAATATTAATCAATTTTACGCCGAGCCAGAAGGGTATAGTTTCTGGTTCAATTTGGAAGAAAGTCCTCGAAAAAAAAGGAGTATTTATAATATTTATCATCGGAAAACAGATGATCTTGAATTTGCAGCTCAAATAATAACCCAAAAATACTCCAAAATATTATATTTGGGATCACTTCGACAAAATCGATCCATCATATCACGGCTTTGGAAGGCATGTCTTGATTTATCAGATGAGAAGATAAGAAGCAATGGGGAGTTTATTTTGCAGGATTTACAAGATAAGGAAAGAAAAGCTTGTGGTAATAATAGGCAGCGTGGAAAAATAGCCTTGGTAATATTTAGAAAATTAGAATATGTGGAAGAGCATGGCAAAAAAGGTAATTCGACAATATTTAGAATCACAGGGAGGCTTCCACCTTTTTCCACATTGGACGATCTAACAACAACCTGATGCCAAATAATTTAAAAAGTCTCATTAGAATGATGAAAGAAGCGTAAGCCTATTATTAAATACCTAACTATTTTTAGTTATGGAAATTCTAGAGGAGAAGATACTTGCCAAGCAGATATTTAGAAAATATTCAGAAAACCCTAGAAATTGGAATTTCATCATATCTACGAATTCGATCCGCGATGGTTTTTTTGATGCAACAGTGACAAATTCTGACGAATCGTGGCAATTAAAAATTGATTCCATCTATAAACCCTCCCCGATCATAACGGGTACAAAATTGGATATTGATCCTACCAAGATGAAGAAAACCGTTGATCAAGATATCATTCCGTTTGGATATAGGAAAATAGATCCTCCAGTCTTTATGAATATGTTTAGGAAAATTTCTGAAGAACATGAAATGTTGTCCAAGAAAAATACAGATTACATTAACAGGGAATTGAATTTGATGTTGAATTCCTTGGAACCAACTGTGCCGACAAGAGGTACGGATTATCTTTACGGTCCTTTCCTATATACTAGTAAAAACTTAATTGGAAAGAGCCCGTATCACGACATAGTATCAGAAAAATTGACTTCAAATATCAAAAAGAAAATAAAAGAGAGATATCCCGGATATGGATAAAAAGAATTGAACGGCAAGACGGACTTCTTAAAACTTGAAAGTAAAATATTGAAAAATAACCCTTTAGAGGATCCGTATGAAAGGGACGTAATAATTTACACTCCAGATAAATACTCTGCAAGTTTATCGGCGGGGTATCCAGTTATTTTTTTATTACCCTCTTTCGGAAATGATAATTATTCCGCCATTAGTTGGAATCCTTTTTCGATTCCCATTCATGAGAGATTGGAGAAATTGGTCCTAGATCAAAAATGTGGGGAAATGATCATTGTAGTTATAAATTGTTTTAACAGACTAGGAGGTAGTCAATATATCAATTCCGTGGCTGTAGGCAGGTATGAAGACTACATTATAGATGAAATTATTCCATTCATAGATTCAAATTATAACGTTTCAAAAAGAGCTGTTCTTGGGAAATCGTCTGGCGGGTTTGGAGCTCTTTCCTTAGGGATGCGAAATCCAAAAATTTTTAGTGCCGTAGCGGCACATTCATTTGATTCAGCGTTTGAATATTGTTATCTACCAGATCTTCCGATCGCAATTGACGTGTTAAGAAAGTACAAGAGTCCTAAAAGATGGCTTATTGACTTTTGGAATAAGGCGAACAAACACGATAAAAAAGACTTTACTACACTAAGTATTATTTCAATGGCTGCACACTATTCACCGAATTTAAATAACCCAGAATTAAACACAGACTTACCCTTTGATATAGAATCAGGAGAATTCAAAGAGAATGTATGGAAATTATGGAAAGAATTCGACCCAATTAATAAAGTAAATGAATTTTCAGATAATCTGAAAAAAATGAAACTTTTGTATTTTGATTGTGGAAGTAATGATGAATTTAACCTGTCCATAGGAGCAAGAATATTCAGTAAAAGGTGCAGAGATCAAAATATTAATCACGAATATATTGAATTTGAAGGAGGTCATTTTAATACAGGCTATAGATATAATACGTCTTTACAAAGAATATGGAATGCTATTGGATGAATATTGGGATCGAAATGATTAGAAGAACACAAGCTTTATACTGGTACATAAGATTTGACTTTAGAATCGTGGGCAACTAAACTAAAAGTAGTAACACGAATCCCGATCCACTCACAGGATGAAAACACAAATGTATCATCATATCAAGACACAGTTAAACTCTACAGTATCAACGTCTCGATCCATTTACAACTGAAAAGGATATGAAATTAAGTTTTTCCAATGTCTGATTAACCAACAATTAATAAGACATTTTGTAAGGTGTAAGTAAACAAGAAATTTCAATAAGGGATTTCAACTTTATTTTATAATTGTAAGCCAATTACGTTTATCCGGGTTATTTCCTCTCACTATGTTTTCAAAATTTTGTTGGATTTTTCTTGTAATGGGTCCAATACCCCCATCGCCTATGACCCTGTGATCAATGAATCCAACTGGAACGATTTCTGATGCAGTTCCTGTCAAAAATATTTCATCAAAGTAATACAGTTCGTCCCTAGAAATGTTATCATAACAAAGGTGGATATCATTCTGCCTGGCGATTTCAATAACTGTATCTCGGGTTATTCCTTCAAGGGCTCCTGTAGAAATTGGTGGAGTGTACAAGATTCCTCCCTTTACAAAGAAGATATTTTCCGCGCTTGCTTCCACTACAAAACCGCTAGAATTTAGCATTATTGCTTCATCGAACCCAGATTTCAAAGCTTCCATTCTTGCTAACGCAGAATTAGCATAATTTGCCACTCCTTTTGCATGAGTAGGCATTGACTTTATTCCCACCTTTTCCCAAGAAGATACCATAATGTGAATACCTTGCTCCATGTCTTCTTTTTTAATATGTTCAGTCCATTTCCATGCAGATATCGCTATGGATACCCTATTGGGTAAAGGGTTAACCCCCAATTTTCCATAACCATAAAACGCAATGATTCTGATATAACATTCGTCTAACCTATTTGCCTTAACTACTTTTACTGTAGCCCTTTTGAGTTCATCAAATGTATATTCAAACTTCATAAAATAGGCTTTTCCGCTATTAAACAATCTTCTTATATGATCGTCCAGTCGAAATATATTAATACCTTCTGCAGTTTTATATGAACGAATTCCCTCAAATACACCGGTCCCATAATGTAATCCATGAGTCAACACGTGTACCTTGGCTTCATCATAATCAATCAAATTTCCATTAATCCAAATTTTATCACTTTCGATCATAAACAGTACACCAGAATAATGTAATTAATTTATAATCGAGCCTTTTGAGTGTATTGATCTAATTACCTCTTCAACATTTTGGTCTTCTACTAGGATAAGAATTCTGGAAGTCTCTTCTTGTGCATCTATGTTCAATATATTAATGTCTTGCTGGCTAACGATACTACTAGTGTCAGAAACTATTTTAGGGATTTTCCACATAGAATCTCCAATAAGAGTAACCACACCTCTTCCATATACCATTTCGACCTTAGGATAAAATGAACGAAATATCTTTTCGTGTCTTCTTACATAGTCGCCATCCAAAAATAGGAACCTTGTCATTTCCAAATTGTCTTTTTTATATGGAGATAATTTAATAAAATCATGATATTGTCTTTGCTTCTCAAATAATGCTTCAATGTGAGATGCAGCTATGGATTCCATTCTAACGATAGCACAGTTTTTTTTACCAGTTACAATCTTAATTTTGGCTTCGATTTCGAGTTCATTGTCTGACAATTGTTTTAGTATTTGTGTATAATTAGAAGGGTTAGAAATATTAGTAACTAAAATGATCAAATTTAGGTCATGATCGTCTATGTCTTTAATAGCAATTGGATCCAAAATCTTCATACCAAACATGCCTGCGAGTTTAGCTTCATTATAAGAAAGGGTCTTCACGTTGTGAAGATTTTTAGAAACTATTTTAGGGTCCGCACTTAATACGGAATTATCTTTTTCAAAATCAAGAATGACGTTAAACTGTGATGACAATAAAATCCCCAAATCCGCAGCTGATCTATCAGATCCTCCCCGTTCATAAGTGGTTTCCAGGCCGTCTACTGTTTTTCCAATAAAACCACCAATGCATAAAACATCATTCTCCTTAACTAATCTGATTAGTGAATCTACCTGATTTTTAGATTCGTCTAGCAAGAAACTAGCTGCTTCGAAATTATCATCTGTAACTATCGGCCATTCATTTACGTTCACACTAGATGATTTAATACCGTTACTTTTTAAAATATAATCCATTAAAAGAGAAATCACTATTTCTCCACTATAAGCAAGAATCCGTGAACGACTTACGTCAACAAATCGGCGATTTTCTGCCACTTGCTTGAGGGATATTAAAACAGTCTTGTTAAATTTCTCTAACTCAGATTCAAAATTTAGTCTATCTGCATTAGATAAATATTTATTTGAAATTTCCAAATAGACGGTTTTTAGCACATCGATGTCTACCGGATTTGATGAAGCATAATTTTTCGAAATCCGGATGGCAACATCCGTCATTGACATATTCTTTCCTTCATAATTTGTAAGAGGAGCAGAAAACACGCAAATGATTTTAGATTTTTTCCTTAGTTCTTTTATTCTATCGATTATGATTGGGATCTTTGCGCCATTTACTCCTAACGCTGATCCGCCGAATTTTGCAATTACTAATGGCTCCAATACAAAAATTAATACAATGGCCTGTTATTATTTATTCAGATATTCATTAATCAGCTTCGCAGCCTTGGCAACCCCATTTGACATCATTTTTTCTTTTTTTAAACGAAGGGCTAAAAGATTTTCTTCAATAATTGAATCTAGCCTATTAATGTCCTCGTATGAAAACCCCATTTCTCTGGCCCTGTCCTCTTGCTCAAAATGATTCTTAATTGGAATAAAAATACCAGGAGTACCGTAAACTAAGCTTTCATCAATTGTAGATTTTCCGGCTAATGATATAACCAAGTCGGCTGCGTATACATATTCATGGATATTGTTTACAAAGCCGATATTCCTACAGGATTTGTCTCTTTTATCATTATGTGAAATAGCAGATGAAAAAGATATTACCAAATCGCAATCAAATCGTTTCTGTAGTCTCCTAAAAGATTCGATAGTCCTTTTTGTTAAATAGTCTCCAGATGAAGTTCCTCCTGTAGTTATCAAAATTGTAATTTTATCAAACGAAAATCTCTTTCGCAACTCATTTCGGCTTGTTCTTATGTCTCTAACTATCGGACCCACATAAAATAAATTATCGCGATTATCTCCAGATTCTGGGATAACAACACAATCACTAGACTTTATCAAATTGCACATAGATTTGTTGAGGTATTTTTCAATACTAGACAATACCCCATTTCTTATAAAATGAGTCCCAAGTATATCAGTAATAAGGATTCTAGGGATATTGAGATCCTTGCCAACAGATAGAGAAGCAAAATCCTCATCAGTTATAATTAAAGGATAGAGATCTAAATCTATGCGACTGGTAGAAATTAATTTCTTTGCTTCTATTTTGGATTTTCGGAAGTAGGATAAATATTTTAGTAACCATACAAAACTGTTTTTTAATCTCCCCTCATAAATTGAAAATTCTGGAGGAAAATACAGATTATGGGCGCGGAACTTTGATTCTCCCGAAGCATCATTCTCATTACATATAAAATCAAAAGCTTTTGAACCCGTAACGAATTCGAAGTCATAATAATTAAATGACTTGGCAATTTCCTTCACAATTGCAATGTCTCGTGTTATATGTCCAAGTCCAATCGGACTTGAAAAAAATAATGTCATGTAGATTATTCCGTCAGGATATAAGGTAGAAATAATAAAAACAATGAGGATAGTTTCAAATCTAAGTTATTTTACGAGCAAATGTTAAGTTTTTCAATTGACTTTATCTTAGACATTTGAAGTAGCTGTAGTAGTCAAATCAAAGGAATTATGAGTGATTTTTTATTAAACAATTGATAAATTTGGTAAAATTCACCAACTGGCATGGATTTGATAAACAAGTTGTTTGAGGCAATTCAAATACTAGAATTAGCAGTTCTAAGGACAACCTTCCATTTTTTGAATGTAGAAACCAGAGTCTTTAATGTCTTTTGCTACAACTGGCGGAGCCTCTTGAATATGACAGAACTGACATTCCTCTTGAGTCATTTTCTGCCCTCCTTGATCAACACTGTTAAGATACTCCTTACCGTATTCGATTGCTTTTTCGTGAGGAGTATTTGCTTCTACAATCACATCAAAATGCATTATTCTTCCATCTTTTTTTGTAACATATGTATCATATACTGCACATTCCATACCTTTTTTTGGACAGACATCATATTTATTTTATTACATCGTTATCTAATACGAAACTGAGATTTTGATAAAAGAACAACAAAATTCACTATGATCACAGTTTCATAAACGATAGGTTATAGCCATCTGTAAACTGATACTCTGCTTCTTTAGACGTATATCACAACACCTTTAGCTTACCCTTTTAAACTACCATCATTATGAGAGATACTTTCCTCGAATCGATTACTGATCTTAAAAGAAATACGTTGTATGATATGATCGAGTGGAATGATAAAGAATCCAACTACCGTGCAAAGATTATCCTGCTTAGAGAAATGGATACAGTTCGTGAGATAAAGATGGCTTGGCTACCAACAACCATCATGATATCAACATGAAAATGGATACATCGATTCAACGAGAAAGGTATTGAAGGAATCATATCCAAAATACAGGATAGGTAAAGTTGTATGTATGTATCTGACTGACATGCTACTATAACAAAAAGCATGGATTCAAAGCAAGCATTCAATCAGTTTACAGGAAGAAAGCACACATTTGTTTACATGACCCAAACCCAATCAGAATCCTGTCCATCTCTATTCTACTAGTCCAAATCCCATCCAAACCTTGTCCATCTCTATTCTACTAGTCCAAATCCAATCAGAATCCCCTCAAACCACAATTTATCTCTCATCCAAACCTGTCAAAATTTCATCCCTTTACAGTTTACGCGTGTTTAACCGACAAACTTTATGGAAGTGTTTATTTCATTTATAAGTAAAAGTTTATATAATAGGAATGTACAATTATGGGAAAAAGAATACCAAATGAAATTAAAAGCAAGGTTCTTTACCAGTTGCTTTTTGGCTTACCGATTAATACGATCGCTATCTGTAATGGAATAGGTTATGGTAGTGTATTTAGAATCATGCAGTTATTTAAATCCAAAATTCCTGACTTGGATGTGTTAAGAGCAGTTGCTGTAAAGATAAAACAAGAAGGCTTGATTCTAAATGACGTGGCATCTGGTATCAGGATAAAAAATTTTTTAGAACAAATGGGATCTTCAGAGAGAGAGATGGAAAGATTACTCACGGAAATAGATATTCATTGCTTCAAAACAAACCAAACTTTTTCAAGTTTTGTTAAAGAAATACATGAAATTCATAGATTCGCAAGGGGACTTGGAATTTCTATTCACCAAGTCTATGATTATGTTGAAGATAAGAAAAAAGAATTACGAACTTTGCAAATTGAACTAGACAATATAAAATCATTAATCCTAGAGAAAAAGATCGAGTATCATGGTTATAATAAAGGCTAACTCATTTGGGAGTTCTGATAGAATAGAGTGTATCTCTCATAGTAATGATAATTCGAAATGTAGCTAAATGTGTTGCGGTGCGGCGTCATACCAAAAAAGCATAATCATTTTACAGATGGATATATCTTATTATTTACACAACTTTTATGGAACCAAGGTAATTGTCTCTACGTACCAGCAGCCTAGATCTAACCATGATAAGAAAGCAATTGAAAATACCAGAAAATCACTATTACTAGCAATGAAGGAGAAGGAGCGAGAGATCCTACTTAGGGAATTCTTACTGTATAGATCAATGGTTCCTTATGATGGTTTTGAGCATCTTGAAAATGACCATAGTTAACTCCTTCACAAGGAGTTGTATATGGAACACTAGAATTAAGCAAGGCAGAAATTATTTCCTCAGATGTAGCATTAGGTTTAATGCTTTTATATAAAGCGGCCTGTCCTGCAACAACAGGGGCTGCCATACTTGTACCACTATCAAAAGCATACCCTTGGTCCCTATATGTCGAAAATACATTCACACCCGGTGCTGCAAAATCAACACTACTCCCATAATTACTGAAACTAGCAGCATAATCATCAGGACCACCGATGGTACTATTGCCCCTACCGCCACATTCTCCGTCACTATCAGATATTGCAGAAACTGCTATTACTCCAGGAATTCTTGCTGGAGAAGTTAATGACGTGTTAATATTGCTGTTTCCTGCCGCTACCACATATATCAACCCCTTTGAGAGAGATTCATTAATAGCTTTATCCAATTTGTTTGATGGCGGATTCTCAATACTTAAATTAACTATATCTATCTCATCTGAATGTTCATCAACGTACTGTATGCCCTTTATTTGAGACGATAGAGGGCAATTGCCGTTAACATCACATACTTTGATGGCCCAAAGTTTAGCCCCAGGTGCAACTCCTAATATCCCGATTGAATTATCTTTTGCTGCAGCTATTCCAGCAATATGTGATCCATGACCCAAGTCATCATTGCCGGTTAGGGCCCCCTCTACAAAAGAAACATTCCTGTAGACATTCAGATCGGGATGGTCAAGGTTTATTCCCGTATCCAAAATTGCAATATCAACATTTGAAAAATCCAATTCTCCTGATTGTTTGAGAATAGTATCATCCAATAACTCACTTGTGATATTAATCACATTTGCATTGATTCTTTCAAGACTATCGGGGATGGTTTGATTGTTGTATCTAACGGAGGCAATCTTTCCGTTTAAATCTTGATTAATTGCAAAAATCCTTGGATCACTACTGAGTTTTTTCATAAAATCCATTTCATTAAGATGTCCACTATTATTCATATTAATAACAAAACCAGGTGGATTTTCAAAAACAAATTTTATTTCACCATTTTGGACGTAATCTTGCGACACTAGTGCTGCATTTGTGGTAACATTTTCATCTAACCATATAATAAATTGTGAGGGTATGGGTTCATATTTCAGATTTGGAACAAATGTCCTATCAAAAACATATATCGTAGGAAAGGAAAAGTTTTCATTTATGGAAATATCAAATGACTTGATGTTATTAACGTTGTTTTGATCAAGGATTTCTACTGTATACCAAGAATAATCTAGCCCATTTAGGGATATCACTGAGTTATTAGAATCACAATCGAAAAAATCATTATTCACAAAATATAGTGAATCATCATTTGTATAAGGATTAGGAGACATTTTGTATACTTGAGAAAAATCTTGATCGGTAATGATTGTTAATGATCCTCCTGGAAAAGCATCAGTTGGATTAGTTCCACAATCCTTCACTGCTGCTTGGAATTCTTGTTGATCAGGAGTTTCAGGTGGGGTATCAGGAGTTTCAGGTGGGGTATCAGGAGTTTCAGGTGGGGTATCAGGAGTTTCAGGTGGGGTATCAGGAGTTTCAGGTGGGGTATCAGGAGTTTCAGGTGGGGTATCAGGAGTTTCAGGTGGGGTATCAGGAGTTTCAGGTGGGGTATCAGGAGTTTCAGGTGGGGTATCAGGAGTTTCAGGTGGGGTATCAGGAGTTTCAGGTGGGGTATCAGGAGTTTCAGGTGGGGTATCAGGAGTTTCAGGTGGGGTATCAGGAGTTTCAGGTGGGGTATCAGGAGTTTCAGGTGGGGTATCAGGAGTTTCAGGTGGGGTATCAGGAGTTTCAGGTGGGGTATCAGGAGTTTCAGGTGGGGTATCAGGAGTTTCAGGTGGGGTATCAGGAGTTTCAGGTGGGGTATCAGGAGTTTCAGGTGGGGTATCAGGAGTTTCAGGTGGGGTATCAGGAGTTTCAGGTGGGGTATCAGGAGAAGGAATAAGCACAGTTACAGTATCAGGATCACTGCTTGCAGTGTCACTACTTACCACTAATTGGAAGGTAAGTCTAGTTTCTTCTTCTACTTGAGGGGATGTAAATGTTGGATTTGCAGATGTCGGGTTATTCAGGATCACCTCTGGACCACCAGTCTGTGTCCAATCGAAGCTTAGAGATGGACGAACATCATCACCAGAATTATTAGGGTCATAGCTTTTGCTACCATCCAATTGGGTCGACTCATTGCTTTGTACAGTTGTATCGGTACCAGCATTAGCAACAGGTTTTAGGATTGTAGTAGGTGGAGTAACAGACACAGTTACAGTATCAGGATCACTGCTTGCAGTGTCACTACTTACCACTAATTGGAAGGTAAGTCTAGTTTCTTCTTCTACTTGAGGGGATGTAAATGTTGGATTTGCAGATGTCGGGTTATTCAGGATCACCTCTGGACCACCAGTCTGTATCCAATCGAAGCTTAGAGATGGACGAACATCATCACCAGAATTATTAGGGTCATAGCTTTTGCTACCATCCAATTGGGTCAATTCATTGCTTTGTACAGTTGTATCGGTACCAGCATTAGCAACAGGTTTTAGGATTGTAGTAGGTGGAGTAACAGACACAGTTACAGTATCAGGATCACTGCTTGCAGTGTCACTACTTACCACTAATTGGAAGGTAAGTCTAGTTTCTTCTTCTACTTGAGGGGATGTAAATGTTGGATTTGCAGATGTCGGGTTATTCAGGATCACCTCTGGACCACCAGTCTGTATCCAATCGAAGCTTAGAGATGGACGAACATCATCACCAGAATTATTAGGGTCATAGCTTTTGCTACCATCCAATTGGGTCAATTCATTGCTTTGTACAGTTGTATCGGTACCAGCATTAGCAACTGGAGAAGCATTTTCAGAAGAGTCCGTGGGAGAACTGGAGTTGTCGCCTTCGTCAAATTCTGTTTCAGGTGTAACTTTTGGAGAGGAGCCTGTGGGAGAACTGGAGTTGTCGCCTTCGTCAAATTCTGTTTCAGAATTTCTTGTTGTTCCAAATGCTATTGAAACATCTGGATCCCCTATTGTCTTAAATGGAATAAAAAAATGAAAATTAAAGACATTAGTTCCAGAGAACAAAAAAATGAAAAATAAAACAAGAATTAATGCTCTATTGGTCATCTAGTTTTCACGATTGATCATATTTTGTATCAAAAAAGTCATTCTCGATCTAATTATAAGACAGGCATATGACGTCTATCGCTATCTAACGAACCGGGAAATGAAGTTATTGTGCCATTTAGGTTATTCTCGGTAGAGTTGGAATTTGTCAGTGTAGAGTTGGAATTTGTCAGTGTGGAGTTGGAATTTGTCAGTGTGGAGTTGGAATCCAAATTAGCAATAACATTCGACATGGTCAATGAAAATAGCGAGAGGATCAAGAGAAAGCTGATCGAAAGGAGAGCAAAGTAATTATATTTATCGTATTTGGTGTAGTTTTTTATTGTCATACTATCCATTCATATCATAAATAGATAAATTTTGTACTGAATTTATTAAACTCTCATAGTCTAAAATTCTAAAAGTATAAGAATAATAGAAATCATTTAAGAGATTATGAAAAATTATTTTGAAGGATATTATTGCAGAGATGACCTTCATTTACAAGTAATTAATAAGGACAGTAATCGGAAAATTCTAAATGCACTGAGGGAGGCATATCCTATAGGTCTATCAGTCGAGGAATTAAGCGAAGTTACTAAATTACCAATAAAAACTGTGTACGCTCAGAAGGCCGAACTCTATAGAGAATATTACATAAATCACGTTGAAGAAGAAAAGAAAAATCAAAGAGGTAGACCATCTAAGAGGCAAGATCCTTTTATTTTTCGTAAAAGAGCTCGACTAGTAATTGAGGAGTTATTTGGAGTGCACGATATCTATGAAGGCAATAAACCGGTTCCATTACCTCCTGGACATACCATTTATTCTGAAGGGTTTGCAGAAACGTTAAGTAAGCTGACTCTAAAGGAGGAGAAGAATGAATTATTCATCACTCTCTTAGATTACGCGAGAAAAGTATTATCTAGGGCGTATAATAACGAGGAGATCAAAGAGAAATGGGCGCCTAGTAATGATGGAAATTACTGTTGTACCCAATGTGGTTTGAACCATGAAGCGCGTGATTTTTTTCGGGCAATATTTCTAAACTTGATTGATGAATTTGAGCAGAGCAAGTATTTTATGGATTTTCTCAAGAACCAAAACATGGTAACCCAACATTCCTATGAAAAGATAGGGGCTATGATAGAATAAAGAGCAAAATTGCCTCAAAATGATATCAAGTTATTCATTATTTCATGACTGATTTGATGACATTTCGAATTAGCAAGGAGGAGTGCCCTAATCCCGTCAATATTGATTTAGGTCCAGGAATACTTTTTCCATCTTAGTTAGATAATTGAAGTATACTTTTCAAAATCTTTGTATCATTATTAATCTTATTGTAATTAGTATTTTATAGTAATGTCCCCAATTTTAATCATGGGTAAGCCTTGAATCTTTGTATTTAAACCGGATAAAGGACCAAGATCTTTCGTTATGAATAATAAAAGAAATGGCTCAAGTTGTTTTTCGAAAATTTCAGTGCGTATGAAAAAATTATCGACTAAAAATTCACATATTAGTGGAGATTTGATGAAAATAAATTAAAGGAGAAATGATTATTAGGATAATAATTAATTTATGCTATTGATTTGGAGAAGAGTCAATGTAGACTTTATATCATCAAGTCGCCTTATCAGAAGGACTTTTCTTTGTAAATCCTCCTTGTCATTGGCGTTAACCTTAACTATAATATCATATACACCATAAACACGATAGGCCTTATCCACATATTCAAGATCTTTAATTAGTTCCATTACCTTTGCTTCACTTCCAAGAGTACAATTGATCAAAACAAAGGCGTTATGCTTCATAGATTATTCACCTTGGGTATTAAATAAAATTGTTGTCCTTTTGACAAAATAATTTATTTTCTCCGTGCAGTTATAGTATGTGTATGATCTACATACCACCTAATACTATCCTTAAAACTAGACCACCAATCCATAAAGCCGTCACTGGTTTCTGATTCAAAGAGTAAAAATCCATTATATTCTGTACCCCATGCATGACTATATTCACCTATCAATTCAATTCCTTGTGGTAAACTCCGCTTCATCTCTCTCCACTGTTCATTAGCTTTTTTTGCTTCTTCAGGAGTCATAGTTTTAAATCTGTAGAAAACTAGGAAGGTAGCACTCATATTTTTTTATTATAGCAATTAGATTTTAAGTTTTACTAATGCAATATTGCAGGTAGCAATTGAGATTTATTAATTCTATACCAAGATTTAACGATTACAACGACTTGATTAGAAAAAATACTAAAGGAAAATCAAAGGAATGAAATTTAACAAGTACAATGTCAGGCATTTACACAAAATATTAATACATAAAGGATCATACATATTTTAAATGTCCGTTTTTGTAAATTATAACTATTCTTTTAATTCGATTTTGTTAGAATGGGAAATTTGCAGTCATTGTTGCCTACTCTTTTATCGGTTTTCCGAGATTAATTAAATTGGTTCATACTATCAGTTAAATCTTTGACAAAAAATGCACATAAACACTCATGGTATCAGTTTGATCTTTATTGTAATAACATCAGCAATAACTTTGTCATATACGTTGTCCAGTGAGGGTTTGACATATGGTTTGGATTTTCCCAAGAACTATCAGAATGTGATTTGTTCTGCAAATTCTTCGTCTTACATTGGATTTATGATGGAAAATAAGATTAGTCAATACAAAGCTATACTTGGCGAGCCAACGTCTTTCTACACATATATAGAAGATTCCAATACTTATTATCAAAACTTTACAAACGGTGCGATTTACTGGACAATGGCTTTACCTAGTGATACAGGTGATATCCCATTAAAGACTGTTCCTTATGAGATTGATGGTGGTATATATAATAAATGGAAAGAGATGGGGCTTGAGAGCAGTTTCCTAGGATATCCAATAACAGACGAACAGTATACACCGTATAAAGATGGAAGGTTCTCTGCGTTTCAAAAGGGAGCTATTTACTGGTCCCCATCATCTGGTGCGCATGAGATTCATGGCGATATATTTAATAAATGGAAAGAGATGGGGCTTGAGAGCAGTTTCCTAGGATATCCAATAACAGATGTGCAACCATTAATGAATGGAGATGCGGTGAGCTATTTTGAAGGAGGTTTAATACGCTGGTCCGAAAAGGAGAAGGAACTACATGTCCTAGACGACAGTCAAGTTAACTTCGCCACTGATGTCCTAGCTAAATCACCTACTAATTACACTCAGGAAAGAATAATTGATGATTTACGTCTTAGCAAGGTTTCAGGGGGTATTGAATTTCCTACTTCAATGGCCTTTTTGGGAACGAATGATCTACTAGTGCTTGAAAAAAACAAAGGCACAGTAATTAGAGTAGTAAATGGTACCCCCCTCTCAGAACCACTTGTTGATCAGAATGTTTCAACGCGTGGGGAAAGGGGAATGCTAGGTATTGCTGTTGCAAAGAGTGATAAGAATTTATCAGCTTCCAAATATGATAATTTAAAATTGTTAAACGGCATCCATAATGACAACGAACCTAACAAAGGTATATTGATGACTACAGATTCTGATTCTATTGGTTCCAACACATTTGAAAACTCTAGTGATATTAAGCTGACATCCATCATTCCCAGAAATGGAACTACATTTGCAAGCCTCGATAATAATGCTACAAAAACATATGTTTTCCTTTATTTCACCCAAGCTAAGACAAAGGACACATCAGACCTATGCGAAGAGAATATAGAAAAGGAGCTGGTGGGCAACAGGCTATACAGATATGAATTAACAGATAATGATACAAAGTTATCAAATCCAAAGCTTTTGCTGGCGCTTCCTCCCTTGCAATCACCAGTGCATAATGGGGGAAAGATGCTAATTGGGCCAGATGATTATATATACTTGATTGTAGGGGACCTTCAGTCACACAATTCTACGACTCAAAACCTGAAGAAGGCGAATAAAACTGACGGTACAAGTGTTGTGTATCGACTTACTTTTGATGGACACCCTGCTCCGGGAAATCCTTTTAGAAACGACAGTAACACTGTTGGATCATTCGACAAATTCTTTGCATATGGTATAAGAAACAGTTTTGGAATAGATATTGATCCTTTGACAGGAAAGTTATGGGATACAGAAAACAACGAGAATAACTATGATGAGATAAACCTAGTTGAACCTGGATTTAACAGTGGATGGTTGCAAATACAGGGACTTTCAAAACATCATCGGAATTTTGACCCTGACTTATTTCTTGTCAACAGTCTTGTAAATGGGAGTATGAAGGGAAAATATATGGATCCAAAGTTTGTGTGGAACGCCACAGCGGGCCTTACTGCACTGAAGTTTTATAGTGGAGATAAGCTTGGCAAGCACTATTATGGAAATATGTTTGTGGCTGACATTAACAACGAAAATCTTTATCGTTTTGAGTTAGCTGACAAAAGGGATGATCTGATGCTCACCAGGCCATACTCAGACCGCGTTGCTGATAACAGGACTGAAGTAGAACAACTCGCTATAGCTCAAGGCTTTGGCAGTATAACGGAGATTCAACAAAGTCCTGATGGATATATGTATCTTGCCACAATCAAGGAATATTATCCAATGATAAACGGCGATGGAACAATCTATAAGGTGGAGCAAAAGTAGCCTATTCAACGAACTGTGGCGAATATTTTGATAGATATCTATATGTGTTATATCAAATAGCCTTATAAACTTGATATGGAAAATCAATATTTATCGATATTTAAAGTTTATCAAAAAATTGTAATCATGTCATTAATATGATTGTAATTGAAAATGTAATCGCAGAACAATGTACGAGGATGTCTGATGGCTGTTTGTTGAGGTGATAAAATACGGCGCTCTTATTGTATGGAGCAGTTACTCACTTAATGTGATTCTAGGCATAGTGGGGAGATTTACTTATAAAGTAAATAGAAGCTACATAAGAACAGAGAATGTTGAGCTAGTTTTGGTGAGTGTTGCAAGCAGAAAGGTCAGTAATTCACTATTTGAAACGGTGAAGCATACGATCGTGAATACCTCCGATCTTCCATTAATGTGGTCATTGAAAGAGTAGATTTGTTACTAGAACTTCAATCTTTCATTAGTTCTTTACAAGAAGACAGAAAACGGTTAGCGGAAGTTAATTTAACTGTGGTACCTAGAGGATACAGAAAAGACCTAATCGCAAAAGGCAGGACGATGAACTATTTTATTGAGAATCTAGTCAGACGCAATAAATGGTACTTATTCTTTGATAACGACAATCTTTTACTTGACGATAATTTAATAAATGTGGAATCATCTAATTACAGTAGTATTAATAGTTTTGTGCATTTGCCTAGTAGCCGCATATGAGTTTGTTCTATTTTGATTCCTTTTTGATGGCAGCTATAGCAGAGAATGCAGTCTGTTTTTTACATATGCGTGTTTATTACCTGATGCAATTCCTATAGCTCTTCCAGTGACATTTGGTAGAAAGGGTGAGGCTCATAGATGGGGAGATGTATAGCAAGATTCAAAAATCTCCTTTCGTTCCTTTGCTCCCAGCTAATCTATTCATTTTTCTTAACATAAACTATAAGTCAAATTTGTTTGAATTACAAAACAACATCTTAACCATTGTATGATTTTAAATAGTTTGTGATTTCACCTAATATGATGAATAATCACATTCGTTTGAACAGCGAAATTTTCTTTTTTGCAGTCATTGTGATAACATTATCAATATTGCCAGTAGCTGGACTTGTAGTCCCCAATTTCGTCTTTGCACAGAGTTCTCCCACTCCGGCAGCTAGCGGCGGTACTGAGAGCATAAGTGTATCTCAGGACAAATTTGGTAACATTTACTTGGCCGATGGCTCTAGCCAAACCATAAAAAAGTATGACAGCGCAGGAAGGTTCTTACAGACAATAGGCTCTCAAGGTACTAGTGGTAACGGAACATACAGTGGTGCACTTTCACTTACCACAGATGTATTTGGAAATGTGATCGTTGCAGACAGTGGAAATAAACTTATTCAGATCTTTGATGGCTCCGGAAAATTGCTAACTAGTTTTAGCTTCGAAGATACATTTGTCTCTAATACTGGAAGTGCACAGAATTCTACAAATACTAACAGCTCAGCACCAAATACTAACAGCTCAGCACCAAATACTAACAGCTCAGCACCAAATACTAACAGCTCAGCACCAAATAGTAGTGGTTCAGCACCAAATAGTAGTGGTTCAGTCTCTTTATAAGGTAGTAGTATAATAACATCTACCGGGCCATTCCAATGATCTTTACATTCCTTTTTTACTACATAAATACACTATTATAAATTTAAACTGTTGAGTATCAATCAAAAAATTTCTCGTATTTCTTCTACCTATCTTGGATAATAACCTGAATTTCTCAAAAAGAATAAATGATCCATTCCTTGTGTTTCGCAGTAAATTATGAATACGTCTCAGCGTATTGGTCATTACTTCCTCTATTACCGTGGGCAACAAAGACTACAACAACTTGGTATTTCATATATTATTATTATGACTGTCCTCCAGTCGACCATCGCATCTTGTGTTTTCTTTCACAGTTGAATAAAGGCAAGGTATGTGAATATCTATGCTATTGGCTTGTCCTCATTGATTGGAAAAATATTTCTCTGTTGCCAAGCGATGTATCCTGCCGGATCATCTATACGTTTTCATCCGAAGCGATGAGAACCTGATTCATTGACGGACCTGTATTGCTGCTAAGGTTAATGGGTGCTTCAAATGTGAATCCGTTGTCGAAACTTCTGACAATCATTATCTCAGAGCTACCGGTCGAAGTATACTCCAACCCCACATATACATTGCCACCTGAAGCTGCAATTTGTGGATGAATAGAACATCCACCGGTGTTACTAATGTTAAATACACTATCGAATATACTTTCACTATGATTACTTATGGCAAGCAGAATTTCGTCGTTTCCAGGAGTGTTGTCTTCTCACCCCACAAATACCTTGGTGCCTGAAGATGAAACGGAGGGACTAAATGAAGGACCAATCACAGAAAATGGCATACTCCTTTGATATGTAAATGTCAAAAATGTCTTGGTCATGCCTAAAGGCGAGGAAAAAGTCAGACCTTTGTCTAAGCTTTTAGTATAAAAAATGTCAGTACCCTCCCGCGTTCTATCTTCCCCGACGACATAGACCCCATTTTGTGAAGCAGTAATTCTGGGAGAGGATGGAAAGATTGTATTATTACTGAGGACCTAGGGCTACTGTTGATGAGAGTAATGTCATATCAACCTTGAAAGGTATAGGAGTAAGCTCTGCGAATGCAATGGAAATAGTGGAATGTCTTAAATCTCTTGGATTCAATGTCGTTCCATAACATTTCATTGTTCATAGGAAAATTAATATATTACATCATAAAAAACTCCTAAATTATTCCTAGCCATTCAACAGAAAAGGCAGACCTTTTTTATTATTGACAATAGTAATTATTCTCTGAACGAAAATATAATTGAAAAATTGGATAAACTGCAAAAGTTTTTGAGCTTTTCGGGCAGGTCTGCTATTGTAAGGGCCAGTGTAAGAAATTTACTTTTTACTAAATTCTACACTATGTAGCAAAACTTTCTTTTGCTCGTTTTATTATGATCTTTAACATAGCACAGAGAGAAAAGAATGGTCTCTTGATTCATATAGAAAAATAGTACCTTTTCCCCTCATTCAAATAAAGAATTATCTGAATTTGAAATCAACGTTAGAACGTGTCTAAATGAAAGAGTAATAGGTTATAATCATGATACTTTATCTAAACAAAGGGCAAACGAAGATAGTGCTACGGTTAATAGATCTAATGAATTATCTTTGCTATATTTTTCTCTATGCTTTATTTCTCTCAGAAAACTCATACAGTATTTTAATTTCAGGATAGGGGAAATTTTGAACAGGATCTGATTAATCATATTAGAAATTCATTCTATTCACTCACATTCGGGTTAGATAAACGAAACAAACTCAGTTTCGACACTTTGTTTAATATTATGAAGGATAATAATAAACTTGGGATTAAATATGCGATTAACAAAAGCCTACAAGGATTCCATCCTGTAATATGTCGACCGTGTAAAAAGACATATTTAGAAGGTGCTAAAATTAAGAAATGTACCAAATGCGGAGAACGAGTAGACAAAGTAAGAACCTCCGTGAGGTATTTACAAAACAGGCTAGAAGATGTTGAAATAAAGGTATTAGAGTTTCCTACTAGTATTTACTATTTTCTTGCATTTACAATTGTTGTCAGAGATGATTTGTTTAGAGAAAAAATCCATATCACGTTCATATTAAGAGTTGATAAAGAAATCAAGAATCAGATTTATAATTTACTCCTTAATTCTATTGACCAGAAATTCTAATCTCCTTCTTGATCTTACCACAAGTTCGGCCAACATGCCTATAACCAGTGATAGTATTCCAGTTACTATTAAAAGAGCCGAAAGAACTACTGCCGGAATAGAAACGATCTCATCAAAAACTATCTTTTCATACAACACTTGAGTAGTAGGCCACAGCGCCACAGCAAAAAAAACTAAAGAAACAATTCCAAAAAATTTTAAGGGATTCACATTCATTAAAATAAATAAAAGTGTGCTGCCAATTTTAATGCCATCACCTAAGGGTTGTAATTTTGTCTTTGATCCCTTTCTCATCCCATAATTAATTGGAACTTCTACCACTCTGTATCCTTTAGCCAACGCCTCTACTGTCATTTCTACCTCAATTTCAAATGCATCACTAAAAAGGACAAGGTCTATGAACTCTTTTTTATATAGAGCTCGATATCCAGAAAGAGAATCAGTAATTGTCGAGTCCATTGCAAAATTAATTGTACGGTTAAAGATTCTATTACCAAAACGGTTGAAAAATGAGATAGAACCTTTTTCTCTTTTGCTCTTAACCCTTGATCCTACAACCATATCAGCTCTACCGTTTAACAATGGTTCTAGTAGTAATACTAGATCACAGGGAGAATATGTGCCGTCACCATCTATGAATACAATTATATCTGCTTCTGACTGAAGGACGGCTTCTCGCATTCCATTTCCTTTTCCTTTTCCTTTTTGAATTATGAATCTTACGTTTTCTTTTCTACATATATCTAGTGTACGATTTGTTGATCCACCATCTATTACCACTATGGACGATACCATAGTCAGAGCAGGAGCACGTATATCACGGATCAAGTCACCTATTGTATGTTCTTCATTCAATGTTGGAATAATAACTTCTATCTTTGTATCTATATTCAAATCCTTTAAATTCAATTTATCAGTAGATAGTTTATCTTGCAATTAACTATACATATGAAATGGTATACTATTTATAAACAATCTTATGACCATTATCATATTGAAAGTATTTGTATATTAATCGTAAGAATAGATAAACTGGCTCTGTAAAGTTAAGCTCTAAGGCTATTGATATAATGATATGCGAACAATTTCATCCATTCTTTGACATGATTTAACTTGCAGTTTTGTTTTCTCCATGGAAAGCAGTCATCAAAGCTTCCTGTCCTGTACTTGATATACTCAATCGTTCTTTCTATCAAACTTTTCTCCAAAGAGGAATGAATGTGAGCTTTATTTTAAAAAACGCACAGTATTGTGGATATCATGTACCACCATCTGTGGAAACTGGATGTTTTCCATAATCTTTGAAAGTCTGATAAGAATCGTTCTGCTACAAACATGTTTCATTCTTTAGATATAGTTAGTGCGAGAATTTGACTATTTTCGGTCTCCATCTTTACCAAGCCAAATAAATTCTGAACCAACCTTTATCAAGGTTTCTTCAATGATATATTCGTCAATTTTCTTTGTCTTTGATGATAACCTCTGATGTTTATACTTATGAATCCAATCTCTGATTGCGGTATTGACTTTTTTTGACAAATCTGGTAAGGCTTTAGAAGTTTTACTTAAGGAAAGACCATCAAAATATAGATTAGCAGCATGATAATATCCTCAAGCCTCGTTCTATTCCTTATTATCTGATAAATCATGAATAATAAGTGCGAATTAAAGCTATATATTTTTCGTTACATTTACAGAGCCTGATAATGGTTAAAGCAGATAAAAATGCTTCTTTGTTTGATTTAGGTTGTAATGGATCTCTGTTCATGTCATGGTTAAAAAAATTGGCTTTGGAAATTTGTATCTTAAAAAAGAAATACCATCCAAAGTTAATGAAAGCAATATGTTTTTAGATAAAAAAAGAACATTTACCAATATTACAAATGTATGAGGATCCTTCAATTAATTTATCTATTCAAAATACAGAGAAACTGATTTGCATGACAGCAATTTTAACTAATAATGTTTCAAAATTTTGAAACCGTCATACTAAAAAAAGGTTTACCTTTGATTTCAACCGGTTATTGGCCAATGAAAATAATTAACGAGACTTTTACTAATTTCAATAACAAGAAAAGATCTCCTCATAGAATTTTTAGTCTGGAAGAAAAAGGAAATGAAATCAGCCTTACGGCTCAATTATATGGTATTAACCTTATTGAATAAATAGATTTTAACGATCAAGACAAAGTTGCATCGGAAAGACACTGGATTAAATTATACGTTCATATTTATTATTTTAAAGAAAATTGTAGGATATAAATTGAATCGTTGGAAGCTCCGCTGATATTTCTATACATATCAAAGTCTAATTATTATAAAGTTTATTTCAATCGAAAGCCTACCAAATGGTAATACAGAAAAAGCACATTCAAAAAATATAGGTTAGCAATTAGTAAAAAATGATTTATATAATCTTTTTTTCTAATTAAAATTACGAAAAAGACTATTTACGGAAAGTGCCCGAATTGTAGGACAAAAGGCCAACTTGATGTAATATCCAATAGTCCTGGAAGGGAAAAATTCAAATGCAATTCATGTTTCCATAAATTTGGTATGGATGAATTATAGATTCTGTGTCATGTAATAATCGGTTCATTTTATTATTACTTAGTTTAGTTTTATTGTAAATTAAAAAGTCATACTTTTGTATAGTATTAGGAATTACCTACCAATGCTAATCCTAATACCTTCTAATAGCATTTATTTGAAAAAAAAGGTAAATATACCTGGAAAAATGTAGAATCAATATACTATTAAATTGCACTATTTTCATAATGATTACACCAAAAACATCAGTATTTCTTCTAAATAGATTGATTATATCAAAGTGTTTTTGGCGTGTTTCGTTATTCTGAAAAGTTTTATTTTTCTATTACAAGTACATAACAGCCTACTCATTCTCATTTATAAAAATTATATCTTAACAGTTAACTGTTCATGGTAAATTGAGACATGCCCATTAAGGAAATTGTACATATCAATCGACAAAATTGAGTTTACTATTATAAATAGATTAGAATATGATATAATTACTATAGATAAAATAGATTTAGTTCATCAAACAAATAATCCAAGGCTATCATGCTTCTCATGTACAATTCTTTGAAACGCTTCATACATTAGCATCGAAACACATTAGATCTTTGAATTGAGGGTTTATCACATGATAGACGGATAAAAAATTGGGTCTAAAAATTGGGGGCTATATATCATCATGTATTTAGCATTTGGTAGAAAAGTGTAATTTGAAATCTTCAAAATATTCATGTCAAGTAATGCTAGTTGTGTCTCTGTTCATTTAACGATAAGCCTATAGCTTGAAGATGTTCTATCTCTTCTATGAACATCAGAAACAGAATACCTTCTTTAGAATATGTTTGCTATGGTTTGTATTGGTATTTTTCAGGCCTGTCTCTTAGGAGAGCATCTGAAAGACTGTCTCGTTTGATCAAACGGAATCATGTATCGATTTGGAATTAGATTCAGGCATACTATCCTCTAAAGATATCAGAACCCTAGTTGTATTAAGAAAATTTTTAAGATCCCTTCTGATAACCAAGTGTGTGGATTCTTTTTTCTTTCCATAATGTATTATTTGCAATTGTTAGTCAATTGCTCATTTATTTTCCATTAGGATATTTAACAATAGGAGAAAGAATCAAGAATCAGCCTTTCTCTATCAGAATGTTAATATCTATTATTTTTGGATTACCTATATTAACCATAATTTTAACAATTATAGGTTTCTTTTATATTGGAGCCATCAATCTGATTCTAATTACCATTATTTCATATGTAATCCTAATAATTTCATCTTTCAATAAAAAAAGAAATAGAATGCGAGTGAAAAGGATTCGCACCATCAATTTAACTAATCCCGACTTTATAGTGAAAAGGATTCGCACCATCAATTTAACTAATCCCGACTTTATAGTGAAAAGGATTCGCACCATCAATTTAACTAATCCCGACTTTATAGTGAAAAGGATTCGCACCATCAATTTAACTAATCCCGACTTTATAGTGAAAAGGATTCGCACCATCAATTTAACTAATCCCGACTTTATAATTACATTTTTGATGGTCTTGATAATCATTATCTTTTCTAATATTACGAGTCATATGGGTTGGGCTCCAGGAGTAGATAGTATTAATCACGGAATGTTGACGAATTTGCTGATATATAACCAGAAGATTACATCGACCTTAGAACCTATTGCTCCTAGTCAACCTTGGTTCGAGCCTTTTGGATTTCATATTAATTCTGCAAATATTTCCCTTTTAATGGATCTTTATCCGGGCCAATCGATCCTCTTATTTAGTGCTGTTATTACTATTCTTATCATAATAAGTTGTTTTGTAATTGTTTACTATATCAATAAATCTATTACATTATCTTTAATTGCAATGGTTTCATGTTCTATTATCTTTTCTCATGTCCATGACATTAGGTTCTTAGAAAAATGGTTTTTGGGTTTTTTCTATAATACACCTTATGCAAACTTGTTAGGGTATTTCTTTCTTATTCAATTCTTTTTTGTTTACTTTGTTATAAATGACTTTAGAAGAGATCATAAAAAAAATTATTTTGTTGTATTAATAGTTTCAATAATTGGAATTCTGTTAAGTTATACACCATTTGTAATAATTCCATTAAGCTATTTGGTTATTAAGAGAATTTACTACTTGTTCGAACGGTTTACTATATCAAAAAGAATAATCAAAAGATTGTTTTCTCAGTCATCTCAAACAATAGACAACCAGAGAATATTAAAGATAGTAAATATAATAATTATTTCTTTATCGATATTCTTTTTACTATCTTTATCTAATGTTATAATTGAACAGTTTCAAAATTCAAATAATAATTTCTTTACACTGCTAAATCGTATCAAAAACAATTCTTATTTCTATACATCGGTTGTACTAAATCCTACGTCCTTTTCAGATCTGTCAGGCTATTGGTCTATTTCACTTTTAATTTTCTCTGCGCTTTCTATTTTGAGAAAGAACAGAATACAAATAAGTTGTTTCTATTTAATCACTTCGTTAATACTCACTTTATCATCTTTTACATTCCAATTCTTAAATGACTTATTGTGGTTTATCCTTGGTGGGAGGCTATTCGTTTTTATGATACTATTGAATGGCATAGTAACACCGTTATATATTTATGATTTTATCAAATGGATTGTAAATCTTAAGAAGTTGCAGATCGGAAATCATGAGAGGGGGAAATTAATGTTTTATTTACATTTAATAATTTTGTTCATAGCTATCACAGGAACATTCATTCCATCACTAATATCTAATGCTTCTCTAGAACAAGCTACGTTTTGGGGCTGGCAGGTTGTTAATACGAATTTTCATAATGATTATAAATTGTTTGACTGGATCAGTAACAATATAAATAAAACAGATTTGATCATGACTGATTATACGTACGCAAGTAAAAAGCTTATGTCATTCTCGCTCAATAACGTAACTGCTATTCCGATTCCAATCCTTCCTGAAGAAGTGCAAATGGGCAAAGATACTGTAATCGTATGGGATAAACCATCACTCTTAAAATCATTTGTTGAAAGGTATAATATAAAATATATTCTTCTTGATTCAGATTTTAATCATAGAGTTCCTGCAGAATTAGCTGGAGTGGAGGAAAATGTTCCAAGAAATTACAATCCCTCCGAATATAAAATCATTTTCTCAAATATGCCATTTTTGTTAAAAATAAAAGAGTATGGAGAATCGACCCTCTACAAAGTTATCAGTTTGAATTAATTGTTTATTGTATTGTATTATTTCTTTATTAGTAAAATTACTTTCTCAAATAACTCTGACAGCTGTCTTGCTTTTCTACTTGGCATCATGGCATACAATATCTTGGACACATCAGTTTTATCAAAGAAATCTAAGCGAATGTACAAAATTACTGATCCTAATAATATGATTACTGTTGACAAAATAAAATTTAAATTCAATAACCATAATGGAATCGCAAAAATCATTGGTATGAATATAATAAAGATGTTTTTTTTAATTTCCAATACTTGAATTTTGATATTGCCTAATCGAAATGAAAATAATGATTGTGTAACAGATCCTACAAAGTAACTTAACGCAGCAAATGTCGAATCAAACAGAAAAGTTATAAGGAAATAAATTATAACACGAGGTATATTTCCAATCAATCCAAGCATCAAAACTTCTTTATTATGTCCTAATCCATATAGATAATAGTACACCAATTCAGAAATGATAACAAAGGGCATTCCAAGCATAAGTATTGACAAGTTAAGTTGCGACGCTTCAAATTCTTCGCCAAGAATCCCCAAATAACTGGATGAAAAAAATAAAAGAGATGTAGAAACAGGAATAGTTAAAACTAAGGCTATTTTTATAGAGTACGATAAATAACCTAGCTGGCTATTCTCTTCAATGGTTTGAATGATCCCATGGGTAACTTTACTAATACCAGAAACAATAAACAGTACCACTGAAAAAATACCTACTGCTATATAGAATTGTCCTCCGGCTTGTGATCCGTCTAAAGAATATACAATTATAACACCCATCCAGAATCCACATACATTGATTATATTTGGAATCCAACTAGCTGTACTAATCGATATTAAAGAGCGTATTGTTGGAACCCAAACTGATCTAGGTATCTTGAATTTAATCTTTCTTATGTAAAATAATATAGAGAAAGTGACGACTGTAAAATACAATATATAATAAGATATTATGGTACTCAAATCTTTATAGCCTAAACTATATAGAATCGCGAGAACCGGAAATCGAAGTAGAGAACCCACAAATACATATGTAAAAAAATCCTTTGACCGCATAGAAGAAATAAAAGATTCTATAAAAAGATTATGATATGAAAGTAAGAAAACAGCTACAATAATAATCCAATAGTAATTATTATCTATTCCTATTATCTCTAACATGTTAATAGGATAAAATATTAATACAGAAGCAACCGAAGAAGAAATAGTAAAGAATAATAATACTGACGTAAAGATATTAGCATATTCATTTTCATTTCGTTCTACATTGTACTTAGCTAAGAGTCTTTTCATTCCAATATGAAGATCAAAACTAAAAATAGTAGTAAGAATTATTACAAATGAAACAATAGTGGAGGCAATCCCTACAGATTCAGGCCCATTTATTTTAGCTACTATGAACCAGAATAAAAATGTAAAAATAGATGGTAAAAAAAGACCCATTGAGGTAAAAAATACATTCTTTTTCGGATCCATTAGTATGATACCCCTTAAATTTTGTGAGCATTAATGATTAAATAATTTCTCAGCTCCGATTCTACCTTCAATTTTATGGCTGGAAACATACCAATCAATTGTTTTTTTTAACCCCTCCTCTAATGTAAATTCAGGTGTCCAATGTAGCATGTTATTGGCCCGAGAATTATCCAATGCCCTGGACAAAGCCCCTACAGGTTTTGAGTCATCAAATATTATATTTTTTGGATGCCACTTTAGAATTTTAAATATCATTTCTACCACATCGATTATTTTGTACCTTTTTCCAGTTCCTAAGTTAATTGGAGTACCATCAGTTACCATCTCGGCTGCTTTGATAGTGCCGTTAACTATATCCTCAACATATGTAAAATCCCGTTCTTGCTGTCCACTGCCCCAGATTTCAAATGGATTCATTTTTTCAACAGCCTTATATATTAGCGCAATAATGGCATGTGTCTCATTCTCTCTTGGACCATATGCAGTAACAAATCTTACTGGACAACATTTTAAACCATATTGCTTCTTAAAAGAATTCAATTGGATTTCACTCATCAATTTACCCCAGCCATATTCAATATCCGCACTTAAAGGAGTTTCCAAATCAAAAGGATTAGAATCAGATTCTCTCAGTTTGTAATCAGATCCGATATCCTTCTGTAAATTAGTAGGATAGACGCAAGCTGTGCTAGCAAAGACTAAATTCTCTACATTAGAATTCATACTTGCTTCAAATACATGATGATCAATAGATAAATTAGAGCAAACATCAGCAGGATGAGAAGATATAAATCCTCTTCCTCCGTGAATAGCGGCCAAATGAAATACGTAGTGTTGATCCCTAAACATTTGGAATAATTCATCTTTCGATCCATATTCTAGATCTATTTTGACAAACTTGATTTTATTTTTAGATTGAGAAAGGTTCACTAACTTTCCACTGCTAAGGTCATCTATTACAGTAACATTAGCGCCAAAGTTTACCAATCTATCTACTAAATGACTGCCAATAAAACTTGCTCCTCCAGTGACAACGACATTTTTTTCCTTCCAGTTTTGTTGCTGTCTGTGCGCTGTAGATTTCAACAGATAATGAATTGATAAGTACCTATTTAATTATTATTAAACACATTTTAAAGTTCCTTATTTGGATCATCTCTCATTATTAAATTAAAGTAGATGGTGAAAAGATTTTTGAATTCAAAGTATTTTCAGATACTAAATGATAAGAATATCAATTCTATAGAGTTTATTAATCAATAGTAAAACTAACATGTGAGTAGTTTATCAGGTAGTCGTATAATAAGTCATATAGAATTTGAATGATACTTATTTCTAAGATTTTAGTGTTGTGGGTATAAAAAAATCAATTGTATTATTTGTCAATAATCAATTTGAATAAAAACTAAAGATAAAACATCTATCTATATTTTTCTATTATTTTTAACATCTCCATTGCCCTATGCTTGGAAGTATGTTCTTTTATTACTCGATTATATGATAATCGGCCCATTTTATCTCTTTGATCAGGATCATCTAATAAATTTTGATATATTCCTATAGCATCATTAGGAGAATTTGCAACAATTATTTCTTTCCCTATGTCAAACCATCGTTCTAAGCCCGAATAAGGAGAAGAGACAATGCAACAATTCATGGCAGCGAGTTCAAATGGTCGAGAAGTCGATGTCGCATAAACGCTAGCATGTAAATCTCTCACCACATTCAAATTGATTTTTGATCTTCCACAATGATTTTTCCATCGATTAAAAGATAATAATGGAATAAGAGTAGAATTTCCAAGGTCAAAATTATAGTCATTCCCACTAATCAAAAATTTTGCAGAGACTTTTTTTGACGGTTCAGTAATCATCGACCTGATATTTTTTTCTCTAGATTTTCCACCCGTCCCATAAAAAAAAAGATCAAACTCTTTTGGACCGGGATCATCCAATTTATATACCTCAGGATCAACTCCAAAATGCAGAATATCCACATTATTGGCACCCATTTCCTTTAAGATATTAATAGATCCTTCAGACGGGATGATAAAGGAATCAAATTCAGTTAAATTTGCTCCTAGATAATGATTGAAGGTAAATCCCCCGCCTGAGGGTAATGAAGTAGGCACATCTATATCATAAAGCATTACGGGAATACCGTAACGAGATTTTATTTTTCTAGCCAATCCCTTAATTTGGTTAAGTGGTATATTTACCATTATTACTGCGTCAACGTTTTTTTGAATGTTAAGGTACTTTAGCAAAGTATTTTCTATTTTTGGTGTGGTGATGGCTCTAGCAAAGAAAGGTATAATACGAGATTTATTTCTCTTTGAAGCTTTAAAAAGATTCATCAGTCTTTGCAAAATTTCTCCTTCCAGATAGTTTGGATTAGGAATACTTTTCCACCATAATGAATCGATAGCATGACCATGATATGGCATTATGAATAACTCATTACCACTTTCAGATAGTCCTTTAAAGAGTTGCCATAAAGCTGGTGTTGAACCATATGGTTTGGTTAGATCTAAAGCAGAGCATAGTATAATTAATTTCATCGATTCTTATATTACCATTAGATATTCATGCAGATATATTTATAAACTTAAATATAATAAATTTAAATGTATGATTAAAAATGATTGAAATAAAAAATGATTTGTGTGATTGAAATTGATTGAAATCATAACTTTATTAGATTAGCAGATTAGCCTTGATTTTATTTAATAACACAGTATTGATGTTGAACAAATCTTTTTTGGTAAATATTGGAATTCTTCTCTGTATAAATTTTATCTATTTTAGTACCTTTAGTGACTTTAGTTTAACAAATACAGAAATCTTGATTGTAAGTATTACTAACCTATTCTTATTGATTGCCAGTTTAGCCATTCATGATGTTGGTCATCTAATTGGAGCATTAATAGGAAGAATAAAAATTAACAAAATAATATTCTCATGTTTTGGGGGATTAATTATATTTGATAATAACAATCATATTAATTTAAAAAGTATGATAATTTTATTTTTATCAGGTCCATTGACTAATATTATTATTGGTATATGTTTCCTTATACTTTGGTACTACCATAATCAGTTCGCTGGAGACATGTTTCCAATCAAAGAAACTTTAGAAAAATCTTTATATCTTTTATTTGTATATAATTTTTCTTTAGGATTTATTAATTTAATTCCTATACTCCCATTTGATGGAGGCGATTTAGTATATCTAAATCTGTGTAGGAAATTTCAAGATAGAAATAAACCGCCAATTAAATTATTTTTTTATTTAAATGAAGTATTCTATGTAATGAGTATAATTCTTGTATTTTATATAATTATGAGCAGTTCACAGTATAGCGTACTTATCTTAATCATCTATTTAATATTTTTGTATAACGACTTTAAATCAATGTCAAAAATATCAAATTCCTAATAACAGGTTTAATTTACTAAAGACAATATTTCAATTGAATCAGTTCTCGAGTCCGAAACAATGATAGTATGGTTAAAAAGTTTTAGATCAAATATTCCTTCAAAAGACCTTGTATTGTCATCCCATTCCATCGATCCTACTTGGGTTATGAAGGTACCATCGGAGGTAAACTTTTGAATTCTGTTATTCCAAGAGTCTGCTACATATACATTTCCGTCCTTATCGATTGCAATACCGGTAGGAAATCTGAATTCTCCGTCGTCAGACCCGCTTGTGCCCCATTTAGTTATGAAGGTACCATCGGAGGTAAACTTTTGAATTCTGTCATTACTAAAGTCTGCTACATATACATTTCCGTCCTTATCGATTGCAATACCGGTAGGGCCAGTAAAAAAAGTACCGTCGCCAGTACCGAATTCTCCATCGTCAGATCCCCTTGTGCCCCATTTAGTTATGAAGGTACCATCGGAGGTAAACTTTTGAATTCTACTATTACTAAAATCGGATATATATACAGAGTTAGTTGATCCATCAACTCCAATATAATAAGGACGTAAGAATTCTCCGTCGTCAGACCCGCTTGTGCCCCATTTAGTTATGAAGGTACCATCGGAGGTAAACTTTTGAATTCTGTCATTACTAAAGTCTGCTACATATACATTTCCGTCCTTATCGATTGCAATACCGGTAGGAAATCTGAATTCTCCGTCGTCAGACCCGCTTGTGCCCCATTTAGTTATGAAGGTACCATCGGAGGTAAACTTTTGAATTCTGTTATTCCAAGAGTCTGCTACATATACATTTCCGTCCTTATCGATTGCAATACCGGTAGGAAATCGAAAGGAGCCGTCAGCATTCAATATCTTAGAGTCACAAGCCCAGTTTCCCTCTATAACATCACAACTTGTATGCCATCTTTTATCGAAAATGTATTCTTCAGAACCGTAGGAATTATCGAAAAAATATAATGTTGAAAGTAAAGTCAACAAACATAAGTTACAGTAAAAAAAATAAGATCTGGTTGAAATGAAATTCATTAACTTTTAATGACTGGCAGCGGCTTTAATAATATGTCTTTTGTACAATAAGGCAACTGGTTTCTAAATGTAAATAAGTTTTTAAGATCAGAAAATCTATCATTTATTAAGCTAATCTTCACTTTTCCAAGTTGCTTAAAATAAGAACCCTTAACTTCATGGAATTTAAAGTATTTGAATGCAACGATTTTAATATCACGGGAAAATGACATACCGTCAGAAAAGATTAATAGTATCTACAAAACTTTTTTTCATTATCCACATACCTGATTGGGAGTCCTTGATATTTATTGAATATATTAATCGCAAGGTTTCGGAGAGTAAATTATTACCCATTTTATGCAAAGTATTCATTGAATCTTTCTCCATTGAACTAAATCTATTCACAATTAAGAAATTAAGATTATTTTTTTCGCAAAAAACAAATACTCGGATATCTTTTCGGCTGGATAGATAAAGTTACCATCCATAGTAATGGTTGTCTCACCAGAAGCTTGTAAAAAACCCGTTTTATAAGCTCTTTCATAATCCCTATTTTCTTTAACAATTACTTTTGCTCTGCTTTCTTTTGCTACATATACAATTTTATCGAATGAATTTCCATGTACAACTAATTTATTAACATTATAAACTTTATTTAAATAGCCAAGTGGAATAGAATCGATTGTTTTCTTTATAGATTGTTCTTTATTTAATATGGGTGCAATAATTGTAACTGTCTTTGATCTATTCAATTTGATTAGAACTAAGTTTATATCGATCTTTAATTTAAGCTATATTATTTTATTATAGTATTGGAATCTAATGGTCTTTATACACAATTGCATTTGTGTTTGAATAATAGGTTGTTATTTGTTTAAGCGACATGTTAAAGTTATTAAAACGAATAGTACTATTTTATGTAAAGGTTATATAGTCTAATGTCACTAGAAATTATAATGATTAACAAAATCCTACTAATAGGCATGATTGCCGTACTATCTGCAGCTTTAATTAGCGGCTCAACAATGCTAACACAAGCAACTACTAATTCCGCTAATCAAGGAATAGGCCAATCACAATCAAGTAGCCAAAACAGTCAAGTATCATCCGGCGGTAATTCCGAAGGATCTGGCAATAATGTGAATGTACAGGAGCAAAGAAATAGTGGAAGTAATGCCGCTGCACAAAGTAACGATAATGACAATGACAATGGCAGAGATAATGACAATGACAATGGCAGAGATAATGACAATGACAATGGCAGAGATAATGATAATGACAATGACAATGGCAGAGATAATGACAATGACAATGGCAGAGATAATGACAATGACAATGGCAGAGATAACGATAATAATGGTGGCAATTCAGCTAATCAAGGAATATTCCAATCACAATCAAATAGACAAAATAGTCAAGTATCTTCTGGCGGTAATTCCGAAGGATCTGGCAATAATCTGAATTTCCAGGCACAAAGTAATACAGGAAGTAATGCCGCAGCACAACAAGGTGGAAGTGGTAGTGGTGGCAATTCAGCTAATCAAGGAATTGGCCAATCACAATCAAGTAGCCAAAACAGTCAAGTAACTTCAGGAGGATATACATTCAGTTCTGGCAATAATCTGAATTTCCAGGCACAAAGTAATACAGGAAGTAATGCATTAGCACAATCAATCAGATAACCATTTTTTTCTTTTTTTTATTATAGTTAACACACTTTAAGACCTCTGGTATGGCCATTTTAATTGCTTCTATGATTTGATATTTATGTAATAATCCTAGGCTTAACAATTTTGAAATCTCCAGATTCATATTTTTAACTTCACCTAGCCATCCATTTCTCTACGCTGTAGGTCTAATAATTTTAAATTTAGCATCATTTATCATCATAGCTTTGCATATTTGATTAGCAATTGAAATTACATTGACAGGATCAACTATACCTATGTTCAAAATATTTTGCTTTATCTTCTAGAGAATTAAAAGTGTATATCAATCTCGATATAGTCTTTATATACTTCTTATACTGAGTATCCTTGCCTAAGATAGACAATTCTTGATTGTCTTGTTTCATTTTTTCTATAAAATCCCAAATCAACCAATCTGCTCCTTGAACCTACGACATTAACTAATCTAAAATTAAGCCATAAATTCCATAGGTATACAAATAGGAAGATGTTAATGACTCGCATACAAGTTCAAGGGAATCATAATGTGATATGGGAATTAATGGTCCAGAATGTTCTGGAGTAGGAATTTCACTAGGCGCACCTTAGCGAAAGCAGCAAAATGAAAGAGCATCTATATTGGCAATCAGGTTTTCTTTCGTATCAGAATCAGAAAGATTCACCTTACAGAAACTAATACGATCATTCTCTATATGATTTGATATATTAGTATAATCCGCTAATGCTAATTATCAATCACTTTGATCCTTTCAACTCTAGATTCTATCAGCTTTTCAACATTCTAGCTACCTATAAAGCCTGAACCACCAATTACTAATGTCCCTTCCTTTATTCATTTATCACTATTGAAAGATTGTCTAAATCCTAGGAATTAAATGGTTTGATCTCTAAATAATGAAATTTGAACTACGAGACTTTTTTCACTGAAAAGGTTATAAGGACTTTTAAACAATGTATATTTTACTAAATGTATTGGATGGAATTATTGATAATTTGATTAGTAGATTTAATAGATCCAATATAATTTTACATATTAACTGTATCTCCATTGTAATATTATCGATAACTTCCGTCTATCACATATTTGATTTATTTAACATAACATTATATTCTTTTTATCAAAGAATAACTCATCAATTTATAACTGATTTTTCATTTATCAATCCGCCTATAGATTTAACGTTGTTATTAATTGGGAATACAATAATCATCCTATCCTGGAACATCAAAATAGTTTTAAAATCGGCAATAGGATCTGCTTTTATCATTTTCTCGGTTATAGGATATATACTTTCTTTGGATTTATTCATAGATTTCTTAATCCTCATTTTTTTTATCAATGTTACTATTATGTACATATGTTCGAAGAAAAACATTCGGTTATTAACGCTGGATAAAGGTTTATTGACAATTTATTTTAGCCTTACACTCATAGTCCTTTCCTCTTTAGCTTTATTAATCAATTTCTCGATTTTACTTGATTTTGAAAAAGAATTTTCCACATTAAGAAACTACTTGTATGAAATTTTTTTAATGTTCACAAGTTTTTCACCTTTTTTTGTTCTTGTTTTACTATTTGCAGTACCGTTCAGATGGATAGCAGATTTCTCTTCAAAATTAATAAACCTAAAAGATAGGCAGTCTATGGAAAACTCTTGTCAAGATCGCACAAATTTAAGAGTTTCATATAGCATCCCTATTTTGACATTAATATTATTTTTTTCAATATTGATTGCACTTTTGCCACATCTACCGTTTCTTAACTTGGAAAATAAAAGCATTTCGGTAGATACAGGGAACTATGGTTATACAGTAAAAGTTTTGACTACGAATAAAGATCTATACCATTCATTCTTAGAATCATTTCAAATACAATTTGGGACCCATCCAAATGCGGCTTCTGGGGATAGACCTCTGACATTATTTATCATGGTAGTTTTATCCATTCTAGTTCCAGTAGATTTTGATACTCTAGTTGATACGATCGTTCCTATCATACTATCACCCTTATTGGTATTATCAGTTTATTATTTGGTCAGGGAATTCACAAATAACCAGATAGTTTCTCTAATTGCAGCTTTTTTGACAACGATATCACCCCAAATATTAGTTGGAATTTATGGTGGTTTACTTGCGAACTGGTTTGCATTGACATTATTCTATTTCTCAGTTTACGGAATATTGAAGTATCTGAAATCATCTGAAAATAAATACCTTATAATTTTGATAATTTTGATAATACTGCTAAGGTTTACACATGTTTATAGTTGGATAATGATGACCCCAATATTGATTGTTTTCTCAATTATCTACATAATAAAAGACAATACAATTGATTTAAAGTTCAGAATTAGAAAGGCTATAATTTTTTCACTAGTACTATTTACTCCATATTTGCTAGGAAATATTTTACTACCGTTATTGGTTGAAGTGAATCAACCCAATAATTTGACCGATCTTAATAACATTTTTGACAGTTTAACTTTTAAGAATTTATCTACTAGTTTGGAAAGCTTAACATATTCAGTCATGTTACAAAACGGTGGAATAACAGCAAATGGTGTTATTCTTGCGCTTTGCATAGGCTGGATAGCTTATTTTTATAAATTTAATACTTTAACCCTATTTATTTCAGTGATTTTAATTTTATCGATTGTACCTGTTTTTTTGGGCAATAACATTTTTCAAAGTCGAATTTTATATAACATACCGTTTCAAATACCTGCGGCTGTAACCTTGTATTATATTTTTAGAGTCAAATCAGCAGGGAAGATAGCATTTATATCAATAGTATTATGTTTAGTTACAATCACATTAAGAACTGTGTCAAATTTGATTTTTACATATAATTAGTAAGTTACAAAATGTAGGTGTAATAGCATTATACTTGTATAAAATAAAAAAAAGAGATTTACTTTGAATATAACTTTAGCTCAACACAGTATTGTATTAATGATTAATTACCAGAAAATATGATCTAAAAAGGAAAAATGTGATTCTATACAAATATAGAAATTATTTAATAGGATTTGAATAATAAAAGGATTTTAGCTCTTTACTTCAGTACAGATCTAATAACAATTATTAGTATACTACCCTAAAATTTGGGTAATCCCAAATTAATCGTACAGACCAAATTAACATATTACCCTATTTAATAATAATTTTGGTTTTAATTTGACTACAAACACAAAATGACCTATAGGCGTTACAATTATAGCAATTCTAATAATAATAGGTGGGATAACCCTCATTGGACTTGGCGCACTGTTATCAGTTTCTTTAACAGAAATGGGACAAACTAGCGCTAATTCTCCTGAGGCCTCTGAGCTTGCATCCCTAGGAGCGATTCCAATAGCTATAGGCATGGTAATGTTGATTCTTGGGATTGCATATTTAATAGTGTCATATGGCCTGTTAAAAGGAAAGGGTTGGGCATGGGCAATAACAATCATAGTAACCATAATTGGTCTCATTATTCAAATTATTTCAGCTATAATAGCTGGATCCATTACTTCTTCAGCCTTATATGGACTAGCCAGCCACATAGTAGGTATGATCATAAGTGGAGCTATAATTTATTACATGTTTAGACCACATGTGAAAGCATTTTATAAACATTAATCCTCCATTTTTTTGAAAACATTCAGTCCATTCCATTCTTGAAATCGTCGGTGACAGGTAGAGCCAGAACCGTATTCTCCAGGTAACATTTTCCACTGACATCCTGTTCTAAGTACGTAGAGGATTCCATCAAGTACTTTTCTGTATGGTGTGATTGGTCTATACCATTTCACATATGTTCTTAAACCATCCTTAGCAAATAGTTTCTCATGTTAAGACCAAATTTTTTAGTTCTGAAATAGCAAGATATCTTTTGTTTAAAATCCTCAAACGATGGATAGTATTTCAGTAAAAGCAGGTCGTGTTTGGCTATATTCCAGACCTCTTCTAACATCATGAACTCAGGTGATGCTGTTGGTAGATATACTGGGATGAGTGTGTCCTTGTTTTGTTCGAGGTAATCTTTTACCTTCTTTGACCTGTAATGTGGTGACGCTTTATCCATAAACAGATAACATCGTGGAAATTTATGATGAATTGTCTTTAGGAAATCAAGGAAGGTATCGCTGTTGAATTTATCATACTGTCTGAAGAGCTGTTTTCCTTCTATGTCTATGGCACCAAACAAACATGAATGCTTGTGTGAACCTGTTATTCTGACAACAGGTCTTTTGCCCTCTTCAATCCAGACCCTTCTAACAAGAGAATCATAGAATAGAAAAGATTCATCTAAAGATACTAGCGTAAACTCTTTCTTTTTGTATCTGATACCCACAAGTATCCGAGTGGTCTTTTTTTGAATTCCTCTTTTTCCTCTTTTGAAGCGGTGTTTACATGTACCTTCCTTGGCACCTTCTGTTTAAAACCCCACCTTTTAACAATGCAATAAATGTAATTATGGTGATATCTTATCCCACTTTCATGTATTATTAACTCTTCAACCTGTTTTGTGCTCCAGTCAGTGTTACTCTCTTTTAGGGTTTTCCTTATCCTGTATTCTACCTGTTTAGATATTTGAGAATGTCTACCGCCTTTCGGTCTGTCTTTCAACCCTTCTAGACCTTCTTCTCTGTATCTTTTTAACCACTGGGACGCCCAGCCCTTGCTTTTGTGAAGTGTTCTGGCTACTTGAGATGCAATCCTATCGTAGTATACAACATTAAGAATAAGCAACATTCTTTCCTTCACCTTTACATCCTTTTCAGTTCTACAAACCCTCTCAAACGATGTCTTCTTGTCGACAATAGTCAATTGATGTGCAAAATGGGGATATGATCATCTCAGCTATAAACATTTGGAGAAAGTATGGAGGGACTCTGAATGAGGGTTCAGGTAATTATCTTAATTGGTATACCTACAGTCTTGGACGGCTTTTCTTTAGGCAGCACCTTTTTAATTTCATCCCATAATTTATCTGGAATCCTTATGATGGGAGGAAGATGATGGTCTTTATCATATCTTACTTCCACTTCCTTCTGGATACAGGTCACAGTTTAGCAAGAGAGATAAGGATCTATAATCCTATCGAATTTTGGGATAGGCTCTAAAATAAAATGTTTTAATCATGAAAATTCTCAAACGCCGTATTAAATCAGATGATTTCATTTTATTATCTCACTTTAGCCTTTTACGTATAATTGTAATAAAGTTAATCAATGGAACAGATATACCTCTAGGTAACAATCTTAAAGAGAATAAAATATCAAATTTAGATCATAAGAAGCATTATTCTGTAACGCCTTTATACAATATGTTACTTTATAATAGTTAAAAATAATAAAACATTTTTGAGAAAATTAAGATTAGGTCATACTAATTTGCTTGAGTTAACTTTATTTCTCCTAATCTAAATTAAGATTCACAAATGTATTTTATCAATACGCGCTTTTGTAAACTATCATAGATTAATTTGGAGAACCTATGGGATACAATATGGGGGAAACGATACCTGTTGGAGAAGGTCCTATTGCACTCGAATTCAATCCAAGTAATGACAACTTCTATGTAGCCAATGAAAGTTCAGGCAATGTATCAGTTATAGAAAGCTAATGAGCATAAGTTCACTCTTGATAATAATCTTGGAAGGAATCATCTAGCCTCGATTATGACGACACCATACATTTGGGGAATATTGGAACTTTAGCGAATGCTCAATAAATTATAAATGCTACAAATAGTTGGGGAAGATAAGGTATCCATTTAACGTATATGCTATATTTTACAATGTATTAAGTCGATTAGAAAACTCCTCATTTCATCACTATCGATAATGGGATTCAATAAAGCTTTATATCAGTTGAAGTCTTTATTTCGTAATTTATATCTAGTTTACCTAGTATTTTCCAAAATTACGAATTGTTCTGCAAATTATTTATCTAGATTGTGTATTTAATATTTTCTCCATAACGTAGTAAATTAATAAGGCACTAAAAAAATGGTTCCCTTACAAGTATGTAAAAGTGTTAATTCCTCGATTATACTTTTCAACCAAAGAATCCAGACGTATCAGATAAGGGATTCCTATAAGACCATCTTTGTTACAACCTTTAATCTATAAAAAGGAACCCATTTGATCTTTGTTTTAATTTTAAAATATGGAAACAGAAACAAGTTGTCAATCTGATGATAAAATATCGAGATCTACCGCTGAAATATTTTTCTTTACTGAGAATTTTAGACGAATAATTCAAAGGTCTGGATTTGGGGATGCCATTATATAAGTGTGCATAAATACGAAAAAGATTTATCAAACCTTACAAATGGTCAACAGCTAATACTTGACGGCTTCGGAATCATGAATAATCGCACAAAAAAAATATTTAATTATTTATGCAAATAGTGTTCAAATTAGGTCGAACACGAATAAATCTCAAACCAATTAAGACAAAATTATAATAACTCTTCCTCACTACAAGAATAAATTTCCGGAATATTGGTACCCATACCGATATATAATAGCACCAAATAATAATTTTGGGATACAATTGACTACAAATAAAGAGAGACCTGCGGGCATTACATTAATAGCAATTTTAATAATAATAGGTGGAATTTTCCTTATCATCGGCGGAACATCCTTCTTGGGACTTGGCGCACTTTTATCTACGGCTTCAGAAGATATTATTCAAAGTAATGGCAGTTCTACTGACCTGACACAACTTGCATCCCTAGGAGCGATTCCAATAGCTATAGGCGTGGTAATGTTGATTCTTGGGATTGCATATTTAATAGTGTCATATGGCCTGCTGAAGGGTAAAGCCTGGGCTTGGATAATTACAATAATAGTAACCATAATTGGTCTCATTATTCAAATTATTTCAGCTATAATAGCTGGATCCATTACTTCTTCAGCCTTATATGGACTAGCCAGCCACATAGTAGGTATGATCATAAGTGGAGCTATAATTTATTACATGTTTAGACCACATGTGAAAGCATTTTATAAACATTGATCCTCCATTTTTTTGAAAACTGACCAGATCTTTAATTTTTAATTCGGCTCAAAAAAAACTAATCAAATACTTATTATTAAACAGAATTTCATTTCAGATATGAGAAAATTCTTAGAACCATATAAAGACAGAAATAAGGAAGGTAATCCAGAAAATGGCGCCACCAGAATTCAAAAGACTTCAGATAGCTCAATGCATTTACAAATTTTTTATAACGGAAGCTGGAGACATGATAACAATTGCAAAATAAAGACAAATAAAGAATGCAATATTACAGTATAGATCACTAAATTTGTAATTTTTTCAAAATTTTTTCTGTTGAGTTTTCCAATATAGATTAAATATTTGATAGTAACCTTTGCTAAAGAAATTTTACTTTTTTCCCAAATCAAGATAGTCCAAATTGAACTTTCCTGAATTCAAGCAAATATACTCTTGCACAGCTTTTTTTGCTCCTAAACATCTTGCTCTCAATAATAATGGTTTATTAGAACTAACCAAAAAAAATTAGGTATTTTACAATCGACCAACTCTAACATTTTACCTCAATTAAACTAGCAGAAAGAGTTCACTTTTTCAATATCTAAAATATTGTCATTTTAATAAATATTATTTGTATATTTAAATTAATTTTATATATTTGAAGATACATCTAATATACAACTATATTTGAATTTATTCAACTATAGTTAGTAGGGTATTTCAAGCCCAGCGGGGAGGTCTCTAGAACTGACTTCTCGTGGATATGTTATTTCAACTATATTAAGAAGCCAAACCATACTAATTAACCACATGGCTAGAATGAAAATAGAATCAAGATTTGTGCCCGTCTTTAAATGAATAGAATTAGTGATCAGATAGACACTTCAACTACCTCATTATATAACACAACCTCACATTGTCGATACTATTCTACAGAATGTCCGACAACAGAATTATCTTTCATATCTATGCAGCAAGGGCATTTTTGTTTAACACAGACATTTGTAACTTCATGTTTACAAATAGGACACAGGCATTTTTGAGGTTCGATTTCGCCCATTTTCTTTTTCCTATCAGTTTTTAAAATCAAGTATACCCAAATTATAAATAGGAACAGTGCAACAGCAAAGAAAACAAATGAGACTCGCACATTTGCCCTCAGTGCCACTAGCAATATCCCAAATAGCGCAAAGCCTATCCCACTCCAAAAAGGCCAGATTGGATAATTTTTGTTCAGATTGTAATATTTGAAATCTCACTCTTATTTATTCCCTTTTAGTTAAATGATTATGGACATCAGACAGACGTGTAAATGACATAATTCTGCTTTTGATTGGTAATTCAATTAAGAATTAGTAATTTAAATATGAGAAGGTCAATTTTACTTCATTGTACAAAACCAACTGGAAGATTATTCCCTCAACCTTGCTCTTTTTTTTAATAATTTCTATGATTACGAGTCAGAATAACGCAGTTTTTGGTCAGGACGACCAATTAAATAATAGTAATAATTCTAAAACAATCCCTACCGACATTTCTGGAATTACATGTGATAAGGTTGAGCATTTAGTTTATCACAACCATACAAAATTAATTCTAAAATTTCAAAATGAAACTCACAATATCCCTGCTGGAATAGGCATCATCCCAAATGATTGCATATTTTGGTTGCATACCCATGATGATTCAGGCATAATTCATGTTGAATCGCCAATTAAAACTGCATTCTCACTTGATCAGTTTTTGAAAGTATGGGATATCTTTGACAACTCTTCTTTCATTGAAAATATTTCAAAAAATGATATCGCAGCAAATGTTTCGATGATATCAGAAAACGGTTCCCAAATTAAGTCAGATAATTACAAGAATATAATTTTGGAAAATAATGCCATCATTGCCGTAGACTTTACTAACAAATCAAAAGATTGATTCTCAATAATGGGAATTGATCCCTACTTTAGTTTAATTATAAAGATAATTTTCTTAATAGTCTTTGATATATTTTATGCTGTCATTCTCATCTTCATCTGTCTTTTTCAGCTTGATCACAATAGTTCCACCAGCTTTATTGAAAATTCTTTGCCTTCTCTTACTTGAGAAAATAAGTCCCAATATGATATCAACTGGTAATAGGAATGATTTTCCGAAGACCTCAATAGCTATATTTATGATATTTGGTCTTTCGCCGTACAAATTTGTAGTCTTAATGTAAACAACTCTTTTTCCAATAGTTTGTCCAGTTAAAAATTCCAGGGCTACCCAATAAAGAAAAAAAATGGAGCTAGCAACAATGTACTCATATGGTTGTTTAATACCCACTCCATCATCTCCGTCGATAGAAATTCCCCAAAATGGAAAAGAATAGTCAGCTGAAAAGATGAAAAACAGGATTCCTATTATTATCGATATTATAACAAAGTCAATGAGCCAAGCTACGAACCTATCCTCCCATTTTGCCAAAACGATTTCCCTCGAATATTTCTTTTCAGACTTGTTTGAGATGGAATCCCCGCTCTTGTTATTACTCATATACATATGAAGAACTAAAAGTAAATTATAAAAAGATATATTTAAATTAATTTCGTGAGCGTTTCAGACTTTTTCACATCACCAAGCAAGAATGAATTGAATTTAACCTTCCTTGTATCCGACTGATTATATGATTGTATAACAATATCTCCTTACGAGTTCAAATAAGACTGACTAGTAGGTAATCATGATCGAACCGAAGTGTTCAAAAAAACAAAGATAAAATTCTAAAAAGATTCAATTTGTCGACATCGACTAACTAACAAGATTTCAATCGCCATGAAACTTTATTTATTGAGCTAAACCAATAAATTAAAAATAATTAAGTAATGCAACGATTTTGACCTACAAGTTATGTGATTCAGGCATATCAGAAATAAAGACTCTACCATGTATATTTGCATCACTTTTTAATGCCTCGACAATTAAGCTTGCTTTTGAATCAGGTACTATTGTTTCAATTCGTGTACGACGAGCAAATTCAGGTGTATATTTTTCTCCAGTTTTATAACCTTGTACAATCCTCTCGGTAGCCTCTCTTTCAAGATGGCCCTGTCCCATAACATCAAAGTATGTAATAGCTTCTACTTCGTTGTCAAATAGGACTTTTTTAACCGCATTAAAACTATTTTCCTTAACATAAATTATCAACCATTTCATGAGTATGTTTTGAGTCTGATTTATATAAATATAAATAATGTTAAGTTAAAGGCATCTTTTTCATATTTAAAGAGACTAGAGTTAAAATAGTTAATATAGTATAAGTCATTTACACTCACAATTTGAGATTCTAAATGTTAGTTATTACTATGATTATTGTAATGTAATTATTATAGATCTCTGATCCTGCTAGTAGGATTTATTATGATATTTTGAGCTAACAATCGAAACAAGCCGAATAAAATGATGCAAAAAATTGGAATCTATAGATTCCAATTTTGGACTATTTTGAAAATAGATTGGAGAACTCATTAATTAAATTCCCAACGTCTCCTTCTAATAGATTCAGTAGTTTACTTGAATTAGTATCGTTCTTAAAAAGGCTTTTAGCTTGGTTAAAAGCACTCTTTAATTCATCAGGAGCTTGGTTTACAAGTCCTAGGGAAGTATTTTTAGCTTGGTTTACAAGTCCTAGGGAAGTATTTTTAGCTTGGTTAAAAGCACTCTTTAATTCATCAGGAGCTTGGTTTACAAGTCCGAGGGAAGTATTTTTAGCTTGGTTTAAAGCACTTTTTAATTCACTAGGAGCTTGGTTTACAAGTCCGAGGGAAGTATTTTTAGCTTGGTTTAAAGCACTCTTTAATTCACTAGGAGCTTGGTTTACAAGTCCGAGGGAAGTATTTTTAGCTTGGTTTAAAGCACTTTTTAATTCACTAGGAGCTTGGTTTACAAGTCCGAGGGAAGTATTTTTAGCTTGGTTTAAAGCACTCTTTAATTCATCAGGAGCTTGGTTTACAAGTCCGAGGGAAGTATTTTTAGCTTGGTTTAAAGCACTTTTTAATTCACTAGGAGCTTGGTTTACAAGTCCGAGGGAAGTATTTTTAGCTTGGTTTAAAGCACTTTTTAATTCACTAGGAGCTTGGTTTACAAGTCCGAGGGAAGTATTTTTAGCTTGGTTTAAAGCACTTTTTAATTCACTAGGAGCTTGGTTTACAAGTCCTAGGGAAGTATTTTTAGCTTGGTTTAAAGCACTTTTTAATTCACTAGGAGCTTGGTTTACAAGTCCTAGGGAAGTATTTTTAGCTTGGTTAAAAGCCTCGTTGTTTATATAATTGGTTCCCATATTTTGGGCATAGACTACTGGCGCCAAAGCCAATAAGGGCACTAAAATTCCCACCAAGAATAAATTATTCATCGATATTTTGACAATAAATCTCTGATTCAAATGTAATTATTATTGAATATACAAATCATTAAAGTTATTGATACAATCAAAATTCTTAACCTATTCTGAAATGATCTTAACCTAGGAAAATTAAATGTTGATATATTAAGACCACCTATATAAGTATGTGGAACTAGGGAATAACAATGTTATTATTGATTCCGAAGAAGAATTCTTTAGAAAATCCTATGCTGTGGAGCTTCAAAAGAAAAAGCAACAAATAAATGATTACCAAAGAGGATTTAATGAATTAGAAGAAGAAAGGCGACAAGTGAACCAACAAGCGATCAGAACCCCAGGTAGACGAGGTGAAGTTATAAAGAAAGAAGAAATTGAAAAAGAGTTCACAAGAAGATACAAAGAACGAAGTATTAATTGAGAATAAATCGTCATTTCTTTCTTTTATTAGTTTCTACAACATGAAAAGTGGAAAAATACTTTAAGATTAAGAATTGCAAAATTAGCAATTTCGTTAAAATCACAGCTTTTAAAATATATATAATAGTAACTTGGGCAACCAATAGATTCTTGAAGTGAACCTTTAAAGTAGTTATGCAGCGATCTAGAGTAAAGGTACAAACTGTATACTTAGAAATCGCGATTGGCACATGCCAGAGCCATTTTAATTACGCAAATATAAAATAATATAGGATATATATGATAACATGATTTCACAAGAGGTCAGTAGACAATTATACAGTCATCTAAAAGACATTCGAAGTAAGGAATTAAGAGATCTTATTGAGAAGCCGGTGTTAGTAAAGGAAGATGTCCCTGTATCTAAAATTATTGGGATTATGACTAAAGAAAAATCCCACGAGGTATTTGTTCAATTATCAGATAAATCACTATTCTGCCTGAATACTAGAGATATTCTAGTTGCTAGGGACATTAACACCATGAAATCTTCTACATTAGGGAAGAGAATTCCAAGTCTCACACAAACTGACTCTGTTGGTAATGCTGCAAGGATAATGAGCCTTCATAGATTACGAGCGTTACCTATTATTGATGAAAGCAGTCATGAAATAATGGGACAGGTATCGTCAAAAAGAATACTGCAATACATCCTTGAAACCTTTGATAAGAAGAAAATAAATTTTGACAAACGAATTATCGCTTCTGACTTAATGACTCCTGAGCTTATCACAATTGAGCCAAAGGATAAAGTAGCGACCGCAAGGAACATAATGACAAAAGACATGATAGATCATCTACCAATCGTAGAACAGATGCATGAGGGAACAAATTTGGTGAAGGGTATTGTTACCTCAAGTGACATTATGCACACGCTGATTCCATCAGAAAGAATTGCAAGGGATGCAATTGTGTCAGAACATGATAAACACAGGTTAGAACTTGAAGTAATTGGTATTGCAGACAGAAACATAGTAACGATTAGTCCAAATGAAGCTATTAATTCTGTAATAAATTTATTGTTAAATTCCAATTCATCCTATGCATTAGTAAAATCGTTAGATACAGTGTTAGGCATAATTACTTTCAGAGATATTATTTCACTATTAGGCGAACAGGTTGAGAACGAAATTCCCTCCTACATAATAGGCTTACCCGAGGATCCATTTGAGTCAGAGTTAGTAAAATCAAAATTTATTAATATAATAAAATTAATGCATAAAATATCTCCCGGGATTATAGAATCTAGATGTAAGATTAAGATTAAGGATATAACAGGGGAACGAAAAAGATATGAGATATCTGCAAACATTATATACCCTCATAGAAGATACACATATACTTCTACAAATGAATATGATCTTGCAAAGATTTTTGATGAAATGAGCGACAGCTTTAAGAACCAGATTTCTCGACAAAAATCCGGAGAAAAACATAAAGAATCAGTAAGATACTCGCCAAGGGAGTAAGGATCGTATTATTTATCATAGGATAAATTTATCTGAAGAGAACATCTATAGAGGATAAAAATGTTGTACTCTAAATAATACTCCTTCCCCTTCCCCCAATAAAATTTAGCAAATTTAAATACTTTGATGATAGAAGATAGGATTACTTTCCTATTCAGATATATGAAACGAATTGTATTTGCTAAACCAATCTTGATGAAACGATGCAAAATAATACCCGCGAACTATCACGACGTATGAATCGTTCTGAACTAGAGATCAAAAAAATAGTCAAATGTACTCACTAGCAACCAAAAGTAATAGCCGCAAAAAAGCAAAATATGTAGAGAATGATTATGGAAGAGTAACTACTCTTCAAATCGCATCTAAAAATACCGTGATATTGTAGATATCAGTTGCTGTTTTGGCACGGCTCCCATAAGGCCATCTATTGCTTCTCCATTCTTAAAAATGATCAAAGTGGGAATACTTTGAATCCCGTAAATGTTTGCTATTGTAGGATTTTCATCAATATTTAGTTTACCAAACACTGCTTTTCCTCTTAATTCGATGGCCAATTGGTCGATTACAGGCGATACCAATTTACAAGGGCCACACCAAGGAGCCCAGAAATCGACTACTAAAAGCGAATATTTTTTGGTAACTTCATCAAAATTATAGTCAGTTAACGTAATTGGGCTAGTGATATTATTTTCATGATTATTGTTTGTTGTAAGATTATTGTCGATTTGTTCTTTGTACATTTTCATTTTTTTCTCCATTATTTTCGCAAGATCCTCGTCCCAATTTTTCATATTTTAGTTTATTTTGCGAGAGTCATAATAATAAAGGTTCATTAATTACTGGAATTTGTATTTGTTCTTCTTCTTCTTCTTCTTGTGTTGACTTAGTTATTTTCATTACAGATATCCTTTTGAATCAACTAATTGTAGTAAAAAAAATGCAACAGATAATTCATCATAACATTAACAAATTCATCAAAGATATTGGTCTGATCTCTTATCTTTTGAAATCCAAAACAGTATGTGAAGCTATATTGTACTAAAGGAGGTTAATTGTTGATTCTATTGGAAAGTGATCGCTATATCCTGTAAGAATTGTTCTTCCTGGAGATAATTCTTCAAGGTCTCCGTTTGGCTTAATTCGTTGATATTCAAATCTCATAGGACTTTGTCCATATGAAGGATGTATTTTGTTTCGATTCCAGGTATCGAAAAATTCGTAAGAAAGATTGCGATCTAATTGAATTTTTTTATTTATATGAATTTTATTTAGATCTATTTTCAGATCTTGTTCACCATTCAGCAATCCACGAGAGACAATAAATTGATCAAATAAATCGTATCCACCATCATAGAAAATAGTCCCATCTGGTATGAGTGACCACATGCAATTAAAAAGATATCCTTGATAAAAGAGATAATTGTGTTTATCAGTTTGTTTATTGTAGGGCCATCTTTTTTGTAGTGGGTGTTCGAATATTTCATCCCATTTCATTAACTTCCGTTTATCAGGTGTAGCATGTAAATAGCTCAAAATACTTCTATCGTACGGATTGTCATTAAAATCACCCATAATTAAAATATTCTTATTCCATTTTTGATTCAGAATGGAGAGCGATTTTTCATCATACTTTAGGTCCCCAGGAAGGTTCTGCAATTCATTCGGGCTTATTTTCAAAATGTCTTCAACAGCACGTGCACAATTTTCAGCAACTGCAATCCTAAGAGGTTCAGTTTCGAATCGCCCTCCAGCCCGGGATGGCCAGTGATTAACAATTATATTTAAATCGGCATTATTTGATAAAACCGTTAAATTTACCACCAAAATATCTCTTGTTGGATATCTTAGCTGTGTGCTATAGCCTCTAACTGTATTAAGTCTAAATAATTTTTTTGAATATAACAAGCATGTATCAATTCCACGAATGTCTGGGCTATTAAGATATTGTGCAATTGAATATTCTTTTTCCGCTCGAAGTTTATCTATCAAATTAAGGGCCAATTTTTCACTCTCAATTTCACACAGCCCGATTATGTCTGGTCCCTGGTTATCATGCAGAGAATTTATTACATGAGCCAGATTTTCAATTTTTTTGTTCTTTACTACATTATTCCAACCCCTGTCGGGAGTAAATTCAATAGTAGATCCTATTGATGTGGGAAGAGTATCAAATAAGTTGTTAACATTCCAAAAACTCACGTAAAATTCATTCATATTAGGCAGATCAAATTATAGGAGTTAATAGTTTTTTCATTTTTATGAATTAATCAACCTTAAATATAGTAATCGGTTTTTTAGAAAAGAAAAAATTGAATCGTATTGACTCCTTTAAAAACAATCGATTTTAAACACATTACTATTTTTCCAATCAAAGTAGTTTTAATTACTAACTTAATCATTCTAAAATATAATGTTAGTAACAAGAAAGATACCGGTGCTTGAAGATAAATAAAGTAATCGCTTTTTGAAAGACATTTCAGAATATATTATGACAATAAATACTTTAGACCTGTCTTTCTAATTTGAGAGGTTTCTAAATAGCCTAAAAAGTAAAAACCATGGACTAAGATAGAGGATCGTAATATGGTAGATTTTCAAATACATCATAAGTTTTTATTCCTAGACAGGCTCTGCATGGACGATTACTCGTGAAGCATTCGTATTCTCCAAAAGAAGATTTTGAACCTGAGTAGAAATATCATGGGCTTTTTCCACCGAAAGACTATCATCGGGGCTAGAGGGAGTGGGAGAGGAAGGTATCAAATCAAAAGATCTATTGTCAGATTTAATTGGCAAAGGATTTATTTTAATGGTCAAAGTAATGTGAAGTTCATTTTTTACATAAACAAGAGAAATTTCATCACAATCAGAAACCCCTTCTATGGAGAGCGCCATTTTCTTTATTCGTTCCAAGAAAGTCTGATCAGCCAACTCCTCACGTCCCACAGATGATTCTATATCCAAATCTGTTTCAATATGGGTGGTAATCCGTTTTATATTTTGAACTTCTTCTTTTATTTTCTTTTCAAAATCATCAACAACCCCGTGAGCTATTTTGAAACTTAATTTATCATCCATCTGAACATCCAGATATAGATGCAAAAGCTGTAAAGAATTTTCACTAATTTCGTTGTTCTTTGATCCATTACTTGGTTCATTAACTACAATATTTGAAAGATAAATTGAATGAACATTTTTTATCGAGGGAAAATCCTCGGAAATAAGTCTTATTTTATCTTTTATAGTTTCTGTCAGGTAATCTTCTACCGCATCTACATGTACAACAACGTCAGAATTTGGTATGATTTCATTCTTAATTTTGTACTCTACATTAGTAGCTATTCTATGTGCCTTATCGTGGGTGAATATTCTTGGAACTTCAATGTGTAAATCTACAAAAGTATCTTTTCCCACTTTCCTTACCCTGATGCTATGAGCCTTTTTTATTCCTTCAAAACCTGTTATAGATTCATGTATTTGTCCCTGAATACCTTTCGGGGCCTTATCCAATAGAACATCTAGTGTTCGCCTGCCAAGTCCTAATGAAGTATATACGATAAGACCAGCAACCGTGATTGCAGCATATGCATCAGCATTAGGAATACCAAGAAAATATACAATTGCCAGACCAACAAGTACAACAAAAGAAGTAAGCATATCAACTCGGAAGTGTAATGCATCTGCTTCTATAGCCTGACTACCATATTTATCAGCAACCTTGTATAGAGCCCTAGATCGACCATAATCTACTACTATCGATGCAATCAAAACACCAAATGAATAAACAGTAATTTCAGGAACTACTTGTTTGAAGAAGATCCGTTCCAACCCTTCGTAAAAAATCCAGCCAGCTACGATGAACAGAAGCAAAACAGCCCCTAAACTTGTAAGGCTTTCAAATTTCGCATATCCATAATTATGTTCAGGATCAGGTGGTTTCCTCGATATTCTAATTGCATATAATGTCATCAAAGCAGCCAGAACATCCAAACCAGAATGCATTCCCTCAGATAGCAGTCCAAGACTATTAGTATAAATTGCAATTATGAACTTTGAAATGGTAAGTGAAGCCGAAGCAATAATAGAAGTTATAGCAATCCGAATTTTTTCGTTATATGCTAATTGATTGAGTAACTCTGGATCTATGGTTTCAGATGATTTTTTTTCAGGTACATTATTAATCTTAAACCTTTTGAATTTATCAAAGAATGAATCCTCACTATCTTCCTCCTTTCTATCTACCACAAATACAAATGAATAAAATATTGAGGTATATAATGGATATGAAAAATTTGTCTTACTTGCAGGTTACAAATGCGTTTTCGTGGACTTTAGACTTGAAGAAAATGTACATATGATGATTGATGAAAATATTGATAAGAAGAGGACCGCGATATATGGTTCAATTCTCAACATGATTGTTATTTCATCAATAATGTTGCTAAGACACAACTTTAGAAGTAGGTTGAAATGGGCAGTCTTTTTTTAAGAATCCAACCATGGCTAATACTAGAGGTTATCAGCTACCTTGTTAACCAATGTTAGTGGAAGTTGTCCTCGCATTACTCTTTCAATATTGATGAATATGATATCCGATATAGAATCAATTGCCTCATGGGTCCATCCTGCAATGTGTGGTGTTAAGAGGAAATTATCTAGCTGTAATAATTCATCCTTTGAGTCTACTGGCTCCTTCCAAAATACATCAAATGCGGCTCCTGCAATTTTCCCTTCCTTTAAAGATTTTAACAATGCATCTTTGTTGACCACTTGGGCTCTGGCCACATTAATTAAATAAGCAAATTGTTTCATCAAATTCAATTCGTTACTTCCTATCATGTTTTCAGTTTCTCTATTTAATGGAACATGAATAGAAGTTATGTCTGCTCGTTGAATGACTTCAGAGAGTTTATCTACACCATACAAATTATCTACAAAATATTTCTTATCCCCACCTTCAGTCTTTGTGAAAGGATGTTTCGTTACAGCAATAACCTTCATTCCGAATGCTTTGGCCCGTTTAGCTACTTCTATTCCTGTAACCCCCAATCCTATTATTAATAATGTCTTTCCTAGTAATTCTGATCCCATTCTATCTTGTTGTCTTCTAACGAACGAACCTGTATTTGCTTGAGGGTTGAATAGGCTTATTTTTATGTTCTTAACCAAATAAAGCATTAACAAGAAGGTATGTTCTGCAACAGATATTGCATTAGCCATAGGAACATTTGCTACGTAAATACCCTTACTAGAACAATAGTCGATATCGATACTGTCCACTCCGATACCAGATTGCTGAACTAATTTAAGATTTGGACATGAATCAATGAAGGACTTGTCTATTTTATCAAAACTGTTAATCAGTATATCAGCATTTTGAACTTGCGATATGAGTGATTCATCATAATTAATAAATTCTATACTTATGTGGGACTTTTCTGCCTTTCTTGCTATTTGCTGTTTAAACTCCAGGTTTTGGATCATTGCTTTAATTTTCAAGGTACATCATTATCTATTTTCCATGTTTTTATTTATCTTTAATATGTTTGGGATAAATGTAAATTCGGTCAAAAATACATGAATAGAAAAGAAAAAGACGGAATAGTTATCTACAGGTTATAAGAACTTTGAAGTGATTAGTATTGCCAGTAGATAATTCCGTGTATTTGACTGTCTTAAGTGTACCACAAGTTAGAGAACCCAAATCAAATGAGGTACCACTTAACTGCAAACCTGGAAAATGACACAAGGTATTCTTTGTATCCAAATTCCCATTAAATGTATATGAGATACCATTTGCTTTCCCGCTAACAATATGACCACTTTTTTCTCCAGTGGATCCTTTAATAGAAATAGTTCCAGACCATTTACCATTCTTCTTGTCAGCATTAACTTTGAAATAGCCAGGGGAAATAATAACTCCCTTTTGCCCGGTTGCACAATTATAAATGGATTGCTGAGTATTTTTTGCCTGTACGTGAGTTATTGATCCTTTGTTACTAGATGAAGACTTCATCATAGAAGATGAAGTGTCAGACACCGTATTCGTATCAGCATCAACTTCAGCGTTATCACTAAAGTCAGTTATCGATTCAGTAGCTAGTACAGATCCAGAAAACATCAAACTCGGTGCCACAAATACTCCTGCAATAAGAGTTAAAACTATAAACAAACCTTTTGATATTGGTTTTGACATTCATAATATTCAATTTATTATTATACTTAAGTCATGCGCTAATTCTCCCCAATGCATGAAAACAATTATAGATCACATTAATAATTTAAAACTTTAATGAACAATGAATCTCAAATTTTTTCGTAAAGTCCTTGTTTCTAATATATGTTATCCGGTGTGCTTTACTACTCTGGGTTTTGTATAATTGCCTATATCATATCCCATTTCTCTAAAATACTTTAGGGTTAACTTATAAACTATTTCATCATGATCTGCAATTTCTAAAATGTGCTTCCATGAAATTTCTTCATTATCATGAATTTCGCCGGACAGTTTTGTGACAAGACCACGAGCTTCCACTTTACAATCCTCAAACGTCTTTCCGTTCTTATAAGCTCTATTTCTTGGATCGCAATTAGCATTATTCAAATGATAATATCTTAATCAATTTGCAAATATATAACATTATTTCAGCTTTCAAGAGAAGAGGATTTCTTTGAAAAATATTATGTGGCGAAGAGACAAATTAACGAAAGATCAGTTTAGTGTGAATTAATACACTAATCTTTTAGAAAAACAACATTTTAAGTTGGAATTTATGAAATTAATGGAGGAGTAGATAAATTTAAAGAATACGTACTGATATTCTTATTTATTGTTAATGCTTTCTATTTCTTATAATTGTATATCAATGTTGAAGGAATTAACGTAAAGTATGACGAATTTGGAAAAGGCAATGAGAAAATTGTTCTATTCCTGCACGGTTTAGGATCTTCATCCTTAACATGGCGGGATATTCCCGAAGCACTATCAAAGTATTTTCATACCATAGCGTTGGATCTAGTCGGGTTTGGAGGGACCGATAAACCTCACGAAAATTATACTTTAAATTATTTCTGTAAATTTCTAGATAAATTTTTGAGTGAAATAGGAATAGAATGTACCGAGAAGATAAGTATTATAGCACACTCATTGGGGGGATACATAGCTTTAGAATACTCAATCAGAAACAAAACTAAAATCAATAAATTGATATTATTTAATTCATCTGGTCTTTTGGGCAAGCCCACGCCTTTACTTTATGACTATTTGAATGCTGTACAGACCATGGATCCTGTTTTGAGGTACAATAAACTTAAAAATGTGTTTGAAAAGTTGGTAGCAGATAGAATCAGACTTCTTCCGATCGTTGTAGACATTTTTGTTTCAATAATCAATATGCCTGGTGCAAAGCATGCATTTGAGTCCGCATTTGAAAATAGTACCTCAACAACCTTGGATTTGAACACGATTAATGTGATTAAAGAGATTCCTTGTCTTATTGTTTGGGGAGAAAAAGACAAACTTATTCCAGTAACATTTGCAGAAAAATTTAAGGAAATATTTGACAACGCAACAATACAGATAATTAAGGATGCTGGACATTCACCGTTTATCGAAAAGCCAGCGATCGTATATCAAATATTATTAGATTTTCTTGTTACTGAACAATAGTATTATACATTCCAAATTTAGAGAATTATTCAAGATAATGAAGAATAAAATTGAGCGAGAATATATACTGTAAATTTATTATGCTAAAATGTAATAGAAGATAAAACTGTTATTAGAATTTGACTAAAACATATGTTAAATACCTCAAATACAAAGATATAGTACAATATGAACAGTTCTACCAGATTATTGCTACTATCTTTTGTGATTGTAGTTCTGTTTACTACCATAAGTATTAATCATTCATCGTTTGTGAGGGGTGATGATGATGATGATGATGATGATGATAACGATTTCTCTGACAAGGATGTAATTCAAATCTGTTGTGCATGGGGTTACGAATTAGCCGATGGTCTCTTAACGTATTCGATAGAAACTGATGATGATGATGATGTTCTGAAGGATGCAGTAAGAAATGCAGTTGACTCTTGGAACGAGGGTTTGACTGGAATTACGTTGATTGAATCAGATGACAATGAAGATATCAAGATTTCTTTCAAAAATGATGGGAAAAGAATAGCTGGGAAAACTGTAAACTATTTTGACCAGTTTGGATTCATCAGACAATCTCATATAACAGTATCAGAAGAATCTTACGATCGTGATTTTAGTTCATCACAAATTGAGCAAATCACATTGCATGAGCTGGGTCACGTACTTGGTCTTGATCACGCCAACTTTAGAGGAAATCTTATGACTGAAAGAGTAGATATTGGAAGTCCGACTATCTCATCGTGTGAAATAGAAGCAGTACATATCGCCAACGCCTGGAAGGTCAACGGCGGAGACACGATGTATACACCAACAGAAAACTATTTGGAATGTTAGAAACAATAAAAAAACTATTAGCTTAAAATAGTCATTACAATTTTTTGGTCCAAATCAACTATTCAATTCAGTTGGAAACGAAAAAAGCGGAGGTAGTTTCCTTTAAAAGTTATATCAGAAGGTTCTCAAAGATAAATGCAGTTATTGCAAATATGAATAAATTATCCTATAAAAACTTTAAACAAATTTGCAAATATATCAAAAAGGAACAACTTTATTCTCTAGAATCAATGTATTTAATAATATCTTAAACTCAAGGTATTTGTGAATATTCTTCAAAAAAAATACAAGTGTGAAAAGGATGGAGAAAAATTTGATAATTATGAGAAATTCATTGAGCATGGTAGAAAAGTGCATCATAAAGTAGTTTTAAAATGTAATAAATGTGGTAAACAGTTTATTAGTTCAAAGGACAGGCTGCATCACGTTCAAGCACATTGTAAAGACAAAAAAGATTAATACTTAGTAGATTTAACAGATTTTATTCTTTAATCCAATATTTTTTATTGTCAAAGATCACATTCTGACATGAGGATTATTCGATAATAGATTTTAAAGGTTTAACCTCATAACTAAATAAAAATTAGGTATTTTTATATACATCAGGTTCAAAATTATCTAAAAACCAAAAAAAGGGTTAATGACTAGTTATCATCTTCATCGTCGTTTTGATGTCTGTCAGTCTCGTCGTTTTGATGTCTGTCAGTCTCGTCGTTTTGATGTCTGTCAGTCTCGTCGTTTTGATGTCTGTCAGTCTCGTCGTTTTGATGTCTGTCAGTCTCGTCGTTTTGATGTCTGTCAGTCTCGTCGTTTTGATGTCTGTCAGTCTCGTCGTTTTGATGTCTGTCAGTCTCGTCGTTTTGATGTCTGTCAGTCTCGTCGTTTTGATGTCTGTCAGTCTTATGGGTCTGTTTCTTGTCATCCTCATGGGTTAGATCATCTTTTTCACTGTAGCCACCTTGTTGAGCTGCGGCGTTACTTCCACTGTTTTGTTGGGTTTGAGTATTTAAATTGTTGCCAGAATCTTCTATATTACTTCCTGCGACTACTAAGCTACTTTGACCGGAGGATTGGGATTGTCCTATGCCTTGATCTATAGAGTCGCCACTGCCACCTTTGCCACTGCCACCTTGTTGAGCTGCGGCGTTACTTCCACTGTTTTGTTGGGTTTGGGTACTTGTGTTGTTACAACTTCCGACATAAGCATCGGCACCAGAAACACACAATGAATCCTGATTAGAGGATTGGGATTGTTGTATTTTTCCTTGATTAATATAGTAGCCGCCACCTTTGCCACTGCCACCTTGTTGAGCTGCGGCGTTACTTCCACTGTTTTGTTGGGTTTGAGTACTTGTGTTGTTACAAGAGTTACCTATACTACCTCCTGCGACACACATTGTATTTTGGTTAGAGGATTGGGATTGTCCTATGCCTTGATCTATAGAGTTACCGCCACCTTTGCCACTGCCACCTTGTTGAGCTGCGGCGTTACTTCCACTGTTTTGTTGGGTTTGAGTACTTGTGTTGTTACAAGAGTTACCTATACTACCTCCTGCGACACACATTGCATTTTGGTTAGAGGATTGGGATTGTCCTATGCCTTGATCTATAGAGTTACCGCCACCTTTGCCACTGCCACCTTGTTGAGCTGCGGCGTTACTTCCACTGTTTTGTTGGGTTTGAGTACTTGTGTTGTTACAAGAGTTACCTATACTACCTCCTGCGACACACATTGCATTTTGGTTAGAGGATTGGGATTGTCCTATGCCTTGATCTATAGAGTTACCGCCACCTTTGCCACTGCCACCACTACCACTGCCACCTTGTTGAGCTGCGGCGTTACTTCCACTGTTTTGTTGGGTTTGAGTATTTAAATTGTTGCCAGAATCTTCTATATTACTTCCTGCGACTACTAAGCTACTTTGACCGGAGGATTGGGATTGTCCTATGCCTTGATCTATAGAGTTACCGCCACCTTTGCCACTGCCACCTTTGCCACTGCCACCACTACCGCTTCCACCTTGTTGAGCTGCGGCGTTACTTCCACTGTTTTGTTGGGTCTGGAAGTTTGCATTGAGACATGATATAAAAGTGTCAATTCCAGCCAAACAAATTCCAAGCTGACTGACACTCTGAATTTGTCTTATAGATTGGGTAATTTCATTTTGCGCATATACATTACTTGGAGCAGCAATTAAAGCCGGAGCCAAAATTAACATAATGAATATTGGTAATATAATCAAATGGTATTTCATTATAGTGGTTTTTTATTTTTATTTTTGTTATTTAAACTTTATTCAAATTAACCACAATAATGTTCAATAACAATCATTAGTAAAATTTTTCTAAAATTATCTTACCTAACATGAATACTAATTTGCTATTGATTTCTGCTGATTTGGTAATAGTTATTGTTAGTATGCAAAAATTAGGTAGTTAAAAGGCCTATATCACCGCGGCAAGATTGCATTATTACTGGAAATAACCATTTCAATTATCAAAAGATTAACTCACCAGGCAGTACAAATTAGTGTATTTAAAATATTCCAGCCGGTATGTAAGATTATCTAAATATTCAAAATTTTGAATATAGTGTAAAGTCATAAAATTTATACCTAATTCATAGTAAGCACATTGAATTTAGTTACAAGTTACTTAAGACAACTCTATCAATAAATCATGAAAAAATTTAAAAGATCTCTAGATCAAGTATACAGAATAATATGAAATACGTCATGAATTCAAAATTGCCTTTTATATTTTTGTTAGTGGCAGTTGCAATGGGGACATCATTTATTCTAGGTAATAATCATAACCCAGCGATAGCTCAAACATTTTCGGTGCCCAACACTCAAACATATTCGGTGGGTAACATTGGAAATGTTACAAGTGAGGAAAGTGATACTTTTTTCCAGTTAGATGATGCAGTACAAACTACACAGGTATTGATCAATGAAACGCAGTCGGCGATTAGCAATAACAATATTACAGAAGCAGTGAATTTACTAAACCAAGCATATAATGAAACGGTTCAAATACAAAATAATGCTAATAATTTAATATGGGACTCACCTTCATCAAATGAAGGTGCCTAGATAATCCTAGGATCAAAAGCAATCTTTTTTTTGTCTAGTTAATCCCAGATTTTACTATTATTAATTTATAAGCAAAACGGTTTGGCTTTTTTGAATTAGAATTATCATGTTTTTTAGTTTTATACCCAAGTAGAGACAACAAACCTATATGTATTCATAATATTATCGGTAAATAGTAACCACTTTTGAATAGTCCCACAAAAATTCAGAAATTATTTTTTATTAATCACCTAACTATGGATACACAGGTTTTCTAGATGTTAACATATAATTATCCAATGGATGCAAGGATTAATAATATGAAGCGGTAGAATGAAAACAAATTCTTGCTTTGAATTCCATTGATAATGCATTGTACGGGGATATCAAAGCTTGTCTTTTCTCATCCACATATCTTGTGTAATAGAATATAACAAGATTAGTATCATAAATAAGAATTTTAAAGTAGGACCAGTATCTCATTCATTATTACAGCAAAATAAAATTCGCCAAATTGTCCGACAATTAGGTCTAAACGACTTGCAAGACTAAAGTTATCAAGAATTATGGACTCAAATAATAGGTTATTACAAATAAATTAATTATCGCATAACTCCAGCATTCGTCTTGCTTGTTGAATCCCAGTAACAGGTATATTTTTTTCTTCAATGAGTCCTATTTGAACCAAAACTGAAGCCTGATCCCAGTATATATGTTCATGAGCAATTTTAGGTCCGGCAAATTTCATAATAACTACATGAGGTATCTCCACATATTTGCCTGTAGGTTCTACCCCCGGTAACATATATTCAATCTCTCTACCATGAGTAAAACTAATTATGATTTCATCTACTACCTGATCTTTACCTACCGTACGTGATATAGGTTTTATTTTTATATCTTTTGGCATTTTTCCTATAAACCTATTTTTGTAAAAGCTATATACTGCATCATATCCAAATCCACCAGTCAAAGTCGGTACATGATGAACGTATGGTTCATCAGTCATTGTAGTCATAGTTGCTTCAACATCCTCTTTTTTGAATTCATATTCTATATGTTTATCAAATATTTTACCTAGTTTTTCAGGCTCTTCAGCCATACTAGTCAGAGGATTTTGTCGCTTAAGGATTTGTCTATTTGATGCGGATATCAAGACCAAGTTAAAGATTCTGTTATTTGAGATTAGTATATTTTATGATAGGTATACTCCCTTCCTGAAAACAGTAAAAATCCTCATGAATTTGATAAATCTGATTTCATCGGCTACCTGATCTAAAATGCTAAAATGGAATTTATTTTTAGCTATCTATCCTGGATCTTTTGGGAAATTGAAATAATTGGTTTCCGGGAGGATAAATTTGAGAAAAATACGTGTTTGGAGAAAAATTTGATAATGCTAATCAAGCTTTAGTATTAAATCAATGTTAAAACATCCTGACTTAATGTTTACATATGATAGATGATAACCAATACCATGACAATGTTTGCGTGTCCAAAATGTGGAGAATCATACATTGCTACACCCCCTGACTCGGATCACAAGAAGTCAACAAAATACCCTGACAGAGATACAATTCCAACGAGTATTGAATGTAAAATGTGTGGAAATTTAAATACGATTTATTGGAAATCAGTTCAATAATTTTTATTTATTCATGGTTCACTGATTTACTTTACGGGTAACGCTATGAATACGTTAAATATCATACTGGACAAACAATTGGATATTATATACATCCAAAATTTATTGAAAATAACAATTATTCGAAATTGAATTATTAACCCTTTACAATTGAACCAATCTTTGGAGCAACAATTGGTCAAGTAAATGCGAATGTCGCGCCTTTGTTCTCATCATTGTTTTTGGTCCATATATTTCCTCCATGAGCTCTACGATATTTTTGCAAATATAGAGTCCAAGACCAGTCCCTGAGGGAGAACTCCCATAGAGAATACCATGTTTGTCATTCTATTTATTAGCCAGAACTGAATCGTTTCAAATAATGATAGTTATATAGCTATTGGGCTTGAGATAAATCAACCTAGTAACGTTTTCTTTGTGGTTCTTGAAGAATTCATTGACTGCTACGAAAAGTATCAAGATTTGGAGCAAAAATATATGGATCCTTTTTGCAATCAAACAGTATTTCTAGCAATAAACTTTTGCAGTCATGCAACGGAAATACAATAAATTACTCATTGGATTGACATATTATTCAAATGTACCTCGGTTATATTCATCAGTGCTTCTTCGACATCTTCATCCACCGGAAATCCCATTTCATCTTCTAAGTTATTTATAGCCTCATCCCAATTTTCTCCACCATTTTGATTACCATCTTCTTTGTCCTCTTGTAAGGCTTGAGAAAGGTTTGCTAGTGCGGAATCTTTGATACTGTCGGATAATCCAGTTGATTCTTGTTGCGGTGATGACGGTGATGTGGTTGCGTTTACAGTTGAAATAGCTGGGGACCCAATCAATAAACCTAAAACCCCAATGGCACAAAACATAATTATAGAAAATCTTAATTCTTGCATCGTGGTTCAATTTATTCTATTGATATATAAATATAGACAGTCACAAAATTGTTACAATTGGTAAAACAAATTAGATACTTGACTAACAAAAGAACAAACAATTAGATAGTTAGTTGAATCATATTTGATGTAGAACATAATCAGATAAATTTAATCGTTACTGAATTTTTGAATTCTGTTGTTTTCAAAACCTTCTATTCCCCCATTCCCATTGGAATCCACATAGAACTTATATTTTAAAACCGGTCTTCATCGCCTTCACCTCTAGAACCTCAACTTGCATAATAAGTAAAATTTAGATCATGAAGAAAAACAGGAGATTGTATATCATATCATAAAGCAATAAAAGAGGGCCAAAAATTGAAACACAAATAGCAGTGATTGTATTTACTTTCAACAAGTAATCGTAAACCTTAAATTATCTAAATATTGGATACACAAATAAATAAGAACACCTGTATTTGTGTAAAATTCAAACAAGGAAATTGAAATTTTAATATTTATATGAAATATAATATACTCACTAGATCCAAAGCTTTTAAATAAGATAGAAAAGGATCAGTTATCTTTAAAATATGATTTAGTACTCTCAAAACATAGGGAAATTTTATCAAAAATAAAATTTAAACAATTTTCCGTTTTGATCAACAATAATTACTTATCCTCATCTTGTATAGTTATAGAATCTAACTAGTACTCCGATCATATCATATAATATCCAGTAATACCATACCCTAGCCTTTTCATTATGATATTTCAAGGTGCTGGATGGGGGAATTATGAAGGTATTTCTTTTAAATATTAATTAATCCCCTCTGTACATACTAGATAATTGATTAAATTATTAGGCATATCAGCTGCAATCATTTTCATTTTGAATACGGTTTCAATAGGAGGGCATCATCAGGTTGGTTGGGAGATATATGCTCAAAGTAACTCAACGGTTGAGACTAAGAAGCAACCAGTAGTAGCAAACGCAACTCAAGGACAACAAGCCACTGTCATAGTAACCAAAATTGTTCATTGCGATTCCTCTTTAGGTATTCCAAATGATGATTCCGTCTGTCAATTTGTGCTTGAAAATGTTGATGCAAGTCAGTTCGATTTAGTAGTAACAGGCAATAATCCAAACATGACTAGTTTTCAAGGATCGGCTAATGGAACAAATATTTCTTTAGATCCAGGTGATTATACCATTTCAGAAACAGCATTTGATACCATGGATATTGAAAATCAGCTAGGAGAAACAGCGATTGTAACTATTTTAACAGACTCTAATGGGGATTGCTCATCTCAATTTAACCAAGTAGACGTGTTTCAAGAAGCAAATGGTACGATATCTGATAATTATTTACAAAACTGTGAAATTATTAATACAATCGACGTGAGTCAAGGAGCCTCCCCAGAAGCACCGTAAGTTCGGAATGAAAATAACAACATATGTAATATCTAAACGTGAAGGCTCGACTGCAAAAATTTAAAAATAGATTCAATCCTTTATCTTTTTTATCTTCAAATTACAAAAAGTTTTAAAAGCTAAACATATCATTGTATTTTCTATTTGACGAAAATTTGAACTTACCTAGAAAAATTTTTTTATTAAATTTATAAGGATTTAGATCCTAAACCCATGTTTTTAGCATAAACTAGTTAACCTGAAATAGACATGAACTAGAGCTAAAAGACCTACCACAAAAGCTTAGAAGATTCAACATTCATGAAAATCTTGTACCTTTGATTCAAATAGAGAAAAATTCAACAATCATTATTAATCATATTCTATATTTTTTCGCATATACCATTATAAGTGTCGGTCCAATTTGATTATGGTCATTTTGATCCTTGCCTTATCCGCAGTTTTAAATCCGATGCTTACCTTAGACGCAACATTTGTCCAAGACCATTCCGTGTACGCATATGATACCCATTGCTTAAGGGATAGTTCAAGTGTCTCATTAGACCAATATATGAATCACTTAGTAACAGAATTGATAGATTATTCATCGTCGTCATCCACTAGTAACGTAGATGGAGCAGAAGACTGTTCAAACCAGATCAGAAATACGAATATTGATTTAGACTTTTTTGTTAATGCTTTTTCTGGCAATGTTGAATTAAATGGTTTTATAGAGATATCTTTTTCAAAGATTTTCGACACGCTTTTCCGACCTTCATCGATTGTAATATTATTTTCAATCGCGGTTACTGGATTAGTTTTGAATTCTCTTAAAAAGTTAAAGAGAAGTATGAATAAGGCCAGAAAAGGGTTTTCTCAAGGGACACGAGAAAGAATTCTTAGAAAGCAAAATCATAGATGTGCTTACTGTAGAAAGGTCTTAAAGGTAATAGATTATGATCACAAGAATGGCAATAGATCCGATAATAGAGAAAATAACTGTCAGGCACTTTGTCCGAATTGTCATGCCATAAAAACTAGGAACAAGTTGATTAAAAATTAGGCGCGTTTGTACATCCAATCACCGTTATATTTGACAATGTTTAATGCCAGTTTATACCGGCAAAATGATTATTAGTTCAATAATGAAAAGATAAAGTACAACGATGTAGTCCGTACAGATTACTGGGATGTGACATATTGGTTCAAATCCCTTCAAGCTATTGTTATTTGTGATAATGACGAAACTACGCCAGTGTAAAAAGCACTACAGCAAAATTAATTAGTTTCTGACGATTCAGGTCTTTGGATAATTTTGTCCAATATTTCTTTTACTAAAGTTGATTTCTCCTTTATTGAGCCTTCTCCAACAGGGTACAAGTTGTATTGCTGGTTTAGTAAATCATTACAGCGGTCTAGATCCTTATCGTAAACAAATAGCACACTTCTAAGAATACCGATATTCGAATGTTTAATAGGATTCTCCGAGGATCCGATAATGTTACCAATATTTTGTAAATAATAATCTTTAGTTTTGTTTAATGTCTTTTCAAGTCGTTCAAAGAAATCAATGAGAGCAAAATTATTGTTGTTATCGTGCTCATTTTTGATTTCCCGCTTTAATCTTTCTCTATAGTATTCGAATGAGCAATGAATTATGTCAGTATACCTCAAATAATTGTTCTTGGGGGTATCAAAAACCACAATTCTTCCATATGTAAATAAATCATATAATGCTTTTCTTGACATGAACATCTATTTAATACCAAAATTTTGAAACCGAAATCATCAATTTGTACCAGAACCAAAAATATTTCTATTTTATGTTGGGGAAGAATGAAGCTAAATATTATATTGCATTATGTTCTCTGGTTTCAATGTTTCTAGGATTATTTTACATAAACGACCTTATTTTGCATTGTATACTGAGCTATCATTATGGGTTGATTTTTGGATTGGAGCAAAAAGAGAGAAAGTCAAAGGGGAAGGTAACATGGATCGGGACTTTGAATTGTGAGGAGGTTCAATGATATTTACATATTTTTCTGCACTAGTTGGTCCCAAGTCCACATCGAGGACCACTTCCCAGATCGTACCTAGAATAGCATTTCTAGTGATTAGAATAAAAATAAAGGCGAGTTATTTGACTATAATAATTCAGACAGGCCTGAAATAAGAAAGTATTAGATTTGAGGACAGCAGCAAGTTTATGTTTTTCCGCAGCAATAGAAATGGTAATACGTTTTAACTTTTACTTTGTAGCTATAAATTCAATAGCTATTGCAGTAATAGTACCTTAAATTCCAAAAATAGGAAAAAGACCTAAGAAGACTTGTGAATAATAAAGAGACAGATGTCGTGAGTAAGTACAAAATTAAAAGAAATCTTGATATATTTTTATTGCATCCAGTCAGATTTTAATTGTCCAGCCATTAAAAAGAGTTTCTCTTTATTTGCAGTCACCTTCTTTTTTATAGATTTTGCTGGTACGCCTGCAACAATGTCTTCATCTACAATATCATAAATAACAGAACTGCCTGAACCCACAATAACTTGTTCGCCTATTTTTATCTTATTTTTTATAGTACTATTTAGCCCTAACCAACAATTATTGCCAATGATAGTACTACCACCTACTATAGTTCCAGCTGTTAACTCGGTATTTTTTCCAATATTGACATTATGAGCTATATGGCATAAAGCATCAATTTTGGTTCCTTGTCCTATAATCGTGTCAGAGAGAGATCCTCGTGCGATAGAGCAATTTGCAAATACTTCTACATCGTTTTCTATCACCACTTTACCATAATGAGGGAATTTTTCTAGATCTAAAGTATCACATGCTCTTTCAAATGCAAATCCATCAGAACCAATGGTTGTATTTGGTTGGATAGAACAATTATCTCCTACTTTACAATTTTGCAAATTTGCTTTTGATTCTATTATAGTATTATTACCAATAGAACAATTATCACCGATAACTACGTAGTCACCAATATAACAATCCCTTCCTATCTTTGCTGAATCGGCTATAACAGAACTTTTGGAAATACCAACCTTAGGCAAAGCATGGGTAATACGCTTTGCAAGTCTTGTAAATTCAAGTCTAGGATTATCAACAAATATCAATAGTTGTCCGTCCTTGTGATTTGGATATACCAGCCCCTCCATACTTTTTTTACAAAGTATCACACCAGCGTTTGATTGTGAAATAGAGAGCATGCCTCTGTATTCCTCAGATGAACAAAATGAAACATCATCTCCTGTTCCAGTATGCAATGATGACACATTTCTTATTGATTTTGATGGAGATTTTTGTCCTTGAATTGTATAATCTGAATCGGTTATATGCTGTAATAGTGATTCAACGGTCCATTGAACCATACCGAGTTTATTTTTCTTTTTAATATAATTGTTTTCTATAATATCGTATTAGAGAAATGATAGTATAAATTCAGAAATGATAATTTTACTGATGGCTAAATTGCACAAAAGTCTGTGTTAATTAAATCCATCAAACAATCAGTGGGATTAAGGAAAGTTAAGCAATCAATTCAACGGCCGACCACTATTATCTTGCTAATGCAAAATTAGAATTCAGAAATTTAATAGGATTTTGAGATATTAATAGACAATTCTCTAAAAATTTCAACAAAAAGTTTAATGGGCGACTATATTTCTAGCACAACATGTATTTGTAATATATTCAAATATACATCTTTTAATCTAATAATTTAATCGTAACGGGTCCTCCGCTGAGAGATTTTTGTTCCAAACGGATAATTGATCGCTTTCCACGATACATAACATAGGTTTCAAACTCCTTTTCTCCATATTCAAATTTGACCTTTTTATTCAACCACTCTTTAGGTACCACGGCAGTGAGTCCCAGCCCCGGGACTTGTCTAAAATGGGTCTTGCAGGTCATATTATCTTGAAACACATTATATGATAAGGTTAAAAGATAAAAAACTTATTCAACGAATGTTATTATATTATATGTTTTAAGTTTTGTGTGTAAAATACCAGGTTAAACTTTGATTGGAAACATTTTCCATTTTTCATCAAAAATAATAAAACGCCAAGAGCTTTTCGTGCTTTATCATGTAAATACTAAGATCATTGATAGTTGTGAATTAGAAAATCAGAACAGAAGAGTGGAAGTTTGTTTCTACTAGACCTATCCAAGTCCAAGTCCAAGTCCAAAATCGTACATTCTTACTCTAATCGAGTTGGATAGTACTTACTATACCACGAATAAAAGCAACATTAATAATTCTGGGCTCTAATGGTTATTCAATCCAAAAAATGGTTCATTAATCTTTCGTATATGAAATCAATGGTAATAAAGACCATTTTATACCAATATTTATATAAGGCGATGGATAACTATGAATAATGTCAAAACAAGATAAAAAAGAAACATCTACCTCTACAACCAGTTCAACTACAAAAGATAATATAGATCAAGCAGTTCAAATCAATACTGAAATTTTCAATCGAGCTGTAGAAGAAAACACACAATCTCTAAATCAGGTATTTGAAGAGTCCAAAAAAAATATTGAAAGAAACATTACCGAAGCAAAAAATCAGATCCCTTTGTACACAAAATCAATAAATGAGGTTCAAGAGCAAGCAGTTCAAGCTACAAGAGATATGGCAGAAAACTACCTTGACTATCAAAAACAAACCATTGATTCCTTCCAATCCATTGTAACACCATATTTTGAAAATGCAAATAACCAGTTATGGAACAACCAAGATATATTTAGAAGATATCCAGAAATTTATTCAAAAATAGCCAATAATTGTGCAGAAAATACAGTAGCTATTACCCGAGTAATGAACAATATTGCATTTTCAAACGTTGAAATAGTAAAAACAGTAATCAACAACACAAAAGAACAATCAAAGCAATTTGCAGAAATAGGAAAGAGAAACGCAAGAGTTTACGAATCTTTTGAAAGAGATAACAGAAACAGCCTTTAAATAAAATCCAACTTTTGACTACAAGTTGAGTCAAGAGTTTTTCATTTACTTTTTTTAGCTAACTAATTTTCTATAGGATAAAGATAACATTTAGCAACAAGTGTCTAGCAGAATAATCTGATTTATCCAATTTCCAGTATTTCTATGAAACTGTATTAAAGGTCTCGTTGTATAGGGTTTAAAGGGTAAATCAACTTTTCTCGTATCTCACTTGCCTTGATTTTAATAAAACTATAGATTTAGATTTTGTTTGATATTTGGACAAACCCGGCTTTTTGTTAAGTCAAGTTCAGTTATGTTGTGTCGCTATTATGGATGCCATTGTATCTGGTTTACTGGTGATAGAATAATATAGATAGACGACAACTTAGATTAGATCTCCAATAAAACTAGTAAATGCTAGATATCAAAAGGGAAAAGACTACTCGTTCATTTATTAATTTGCAAGAAAATGATTTTAATTAAGAAAGTTTGGTAACATCTCAGATATTATGCAAAATAGTAGGATAAATGACCATCATCATCGTTTTCCTAATGTACCTATTTGGTTGATGTTTTAGCAATAATTATCAATGATCAGTCACCATTTTTTTCACTTATTTCTAAAGACATGGGTAAGCCGTTGGGAGGAACATCCATCTCATTTTTTTCACTTCATTCATAATAGGGATGAGCATAAAATAAATAATCACAACCATTGTTCTTATTACATAACGGTTCTTAATTGCATCTTCTGTAATAGTTTCGACTTTTGTAATCCCACACCTATCTATTTCATACATTAACATTAAGATAGTAACACCTTTTTTACTACAATTAATATTTATAATGATTATAAGTTTTGTTATAGTGAGTTTATAAATATCAAAAGAGGTAACCAAAAAATAAATTCTCTGATTTAATTCTTTAAAAAATAAACCCAATCAAGATAGAAAATGTGCACAGCCATGATACGTTATGCATTTAATAGAAATAATAAGTCCACACAATGATTAGACATCAAACATAATTTGTAGACAGTATCATACTACACTCCTGAAGAGTGGTCGAAAGGAAAAATCAATACGGTGTATGTGTTTAGTTTAGTGTTATCATCAAATAAACGCTTATTCTCAATCCAAGGTAATTTGTGATTTTCAGTGAATATCAATATGTAAAAATATTTGGTTTGATTAAGAACCTTTAGTCTTTTTTCATCGACTGTCGATTTTTAATGTTGCATGGCGATCATCATAGTAGGGCGACTAAATCAAGAATACTTGATTGAAAAGAATTTATATTCAGATTTTTGATTCTAGACTATAGTAATAAACAGCGTGGCCTCAGGTAAAGTATCAGACCAACGATAGAATCAGGATAAGATATCTAAAATATAATATTTTCAATCTTAAAGTACACAAGAATTTTATAGTTTTTAGCTTGAAAAGTCAGATATCAAAAGTTCATCGCAATTTTAATGATTTAAATGTCTACGATAACTAGAACACCAATAATTATTGCAGTGCTTGCTATTGCATCATTATTTGTTGCTGGCCAAGTATCAGTGAGCATGGATGAATTAAATGTTTACGCAAATAAGAAATCTGACGCCCCATCACAAGGTCTATCACAGGGTGAATTATCTGAACAATCCAGTGAAGTGTTTTCAGAGAATGGAACCAGTACTGCTTCAGGTAATAACGTTGATTTATCTTTTAACCTAAATGACGGTCAAAAAGCATTAGGTCAAAAATAAAAATTTTTTTCTAAATCCATGGTATATACGGTTTTCCTACAATACGATATCTAAATATCATCCTAAATGCTACAAAATACTTCTAAATACGATTGTGTCAATTTATCAATATACACAATAATAATATTTTAAGATAACAGTTCCTACATTTAAGGAAATGTAATAGTAACAAATCAGTTCCAGGGCTTAATTCACCGTTCCACTCATTTAATTAAGAGATCTGTAAATGGAATGATCGGTTTGAAATCTAAGTCAGAGACAAGAAACATGATTCTCCAATTGATTATAGTAATAAGAGGTAGTATGTTTCTGGATCTCGTCGCAGAACCTACATAACCGTTTGATGAACAACTAGGAATTCACTTAAATGATAAAGCCAAGTCTTTAGTCAGGTTATAAATAAATATTTTGTAAAATTATTCTAAATTTATCGGATAGAACTAAATATGCTAAAGATCTTAAAAAATTATTATATCTTATAATTTATGTATAGAAATTAATACTAAAATGTTTAGGTCAAATAATACAAAATCTACCACAGTATTAATTGTAGTAGCACTAGCAACAGTAATGATAATAGGTCCATCAATATCAAATGTTGGAGACGTCTTTGCCCAAAAATACAAAAGCTGGGATGATTGCAGAGACGATCACAGTAAAAACTGGTGTAAGAAATATTTTAAACATCATGACAATGACGATGATAATGACGGGAACAGAGCATCACAAGGTATTGGACAATCACAATCATCAGAACAAAACAGCCAAGTAGTTTCCGGTGGAGACACCACAAATTCAGGAAATAACTTTAGCTTCCAAAACCAATTCAACAAAGGTAATAACGCATTAGCTCAAAGCGGCGGTGATGATGACGACGATGATGGCAATAGAGCATCACAAGGTATTGGACAATCACAATCATCAGAACAAAACAGCCAAGTAGTTTCCGGGGGAGACACCACAAATTCAGGAAATAACTTTAGCTTCCAAAACCAAGAAAATTCTGGAAATAACGCTTTAGGTCAACAATAAAATTTTTTTTTGATAGATTTAAGCAGATCGAAGAAGGTCAAACACTTCAATCTAACATAGCTTTTAGGACTTTATCCCTATCAATCATGTTAAAATACAGTAGTTGTCATTAGAGTATAGTTGAAGATATCAGAATTATGTGAAATGATTGAAGAATCATTTCGTTCGGGAAAATATCCTTTAACACAAGAAACTGAAAAACGAATGTCAAAGCTAGTCAAAGTGATAAATAGATCATCTTCAGAAGACATGAAAGGAGATAATATAATCATTGAAACCAGGATCAGTGATTTTTTTGTTATGAATAATTATGTAGCAGAGATCACACATTTACCAGGAATGATAGAAATGGATACGCTAGATTCTTTTAAGATGCTTAGTAGACGCATTGACAGATCTAATAACGACGTAAATAACATCACCATTAAAAAACTTAAGTAATAACTTTACTACATATACCAGCCAAAATTTTTATTTCTATATATGAGAGAATCTTTGGATTAGACCAAAGTTACCATGTTAATTACAATACACGAAATTCCAATGAGCTATTAATGTATTTATAACCTGATTTTCAGACTGTCAGATATCAAAAAATGTTAATGAGTATTCATGGCATAAACCATAAAAAATTACGAATTTTGACTACAATTACTATACTCAGATTTAAGAAAAAGTAGTAAAAAAATTTTCTAATTAATTATAGTTTTATAATTTCTGGTTGGAGTCGCAAGTAATTCTTCGATTTCACTATTCATCTTTAAGAAAATCAGTCCCTTTTGGGTTGTTTTATATTCCGATCCTTCTATATATTCAATTAAATCATTTTCTATAAGAACAGAGAGATATTCTTTAAGTTGTGCGTAGCTCAGAAAAGCTTTGTACATTATTTTAGTTTTAGTAGCGCCACCATTGGCTGCTTCAAGAATCATAGCTACAATTTCAGTGCGGCTTCTGTATTTCATATTGATATATATAACATCACTAGTATATAACCGTCTACAAATTAGAGCCAGTATCGCTTACAACTTTACGAACCTCTATGCCATTTGCCAAAAAAAATGCGGCAATAAACAGAAGGTGGTTTAAACAATTCAACTCGTCTTAATATTTAGAAGCTAAGAAATTGATGACAAATTGGGAAATTTGAGACATAATTTCATATAATAAAAGATCTAATATTTCTATAAATATCGCGGTTATATTTTATCATAATTACATAAAATGACTTTGTCAACCAGCTATTCCTTTAAAAATCAGTCAGTTAGGACAGTCTACTATTCAAATACTTTAAGATATACAAAATATAGCATAAGATCTAAAAGTGGAGTGAAAGGATAGTTGAGATACTCAAACGAATATGAAAAAAATGGTGATGAGGAGGATTGTATAATAAGACCTCAAGTCAAAATAGTCAACTGCCCCATCAAAACAAGCCTCGGAGTCTTAGGCAAGAAGTGGACCATGCTAATAATAAGAGACATTGGTTTTCTAAAGATCAGGAGATTTAATAGAATATTAGAATCAATTCCAGGGCTTACACCAAGAGTATTGTCCATGCGCTTAAAAGAGTTGGAAAGGGAAGGTATCATAAAATGCAAGGAAGTGAGAAAAGACCAAGTAATGATATTATGGAGTTTGACCGAAAAGGGAGAAGACATCTTACCCATTCTACTTTTGTTAACGGCTTTTGGGTCGAAATGGTATCCTGAATTTGTTTTTGAGGACAAAAAGCCAAGGAGATTAGACGAAGTCTTTTTTCAACCTGAAACAAGACAGAGGATACTTGAATATAACAAAAGGTTCAGACTAAGGTAATACTGAAAGAAACTAACAAAAAACTAGAATCAACTTAATCTTGTTATAAAATAATTAAGATAAACTAATATAGTAACTTAATACCGTCATGATATTCTAAAAAAAAACTAGTAACAAGTATCCAAACTATGATATAATTAATTTCAGTTATACTTTATAATTATAATGAGTAACATAACAAAAAACTATAAAGTAGGAATTTTTGCAATGTTTATTGCAGCAGCCTTAATTGGTTCAGTTGTAGTACTTGGTGATAACATGGCCTTTGCAACAGGTAAACATAACGAAGCAGAGCAGGGAATCGAACAAGGACAATCAAACGAACAGAATGCACAATGTGTATCTGGTGAAATCACCTTCGCATCATGTAACAATGTAGGAATACAATTGCAAGAACAATTGGGCGATTTGGCATTAGGCCAACAATAATCTTTTTTTTAATATTATCAATTTTGAATTTCCATAATTAACAATTGATTTTAGATATACCGCAATAACAATTGCATTATTTCAATATTTACTTAAATTATAGTAAATACTGAGTAAAAGCAAAAATTTATAAAAATTACTTAAATAATTTTCGTAGTCTTCGATATTTATCTATGAACGGTTAAATTATAAAATTGTTTTCAATAATCCCACCGTTTTTTTTAAAAATCAATCGGATCTTGCTTCTGGACCTTGACAATTAAGTAGCACTCAAAAATAACGTTTGATTCGAGAACACTAAGAGGTAACCATGAATAAAGCAATCACAATAAATCTTAGAAAGCAGTAAGCCCACTATAAAGAAATGCATCATACAGACTACAATGATTCACGTCTTTGACGGCCTAAGTGCACTTCAAGACTTTATACAATAAAGTTTGATATAGAAAAAGATTATTGTTGGCCTAATGCCAAATTGCCTATATTGTCATTAAAGAATAAGTCCACCTTATTCCCTGATCCAATGGATTCGCCAACCCATACGACCTGACTGTTTTCTACTGATGACTGTTCTTGTGATGCCATGCTCTGCTTTTTTATTTGAAATGCCATTTCAGTCTTTATCTTTGTGATCATGATCAAGGTTGTGACTAGAATGAGGGAAAACCACTTCAATATCAGAAGTCATGACAGTCGGAGTAACGGCTAGAATCAAATACATCACTGCAATTGTTACCATTATTTACTTATTCCTTTTTCTTTGATAACATTTAATTCATTATAATGTGAAGAGATAAATTAGACTAGAATTCTTTAAGTTATGAATATAATATTTATTTGCACCATGATCTAGATAACAAGATTAAGAGAAAAGTAATTGAGAAAATAGTAACAGAATTTTTTATCCCATATATCCATCACAATAAATATTATTTACAAAACTTATGTATCTTCATTAGACACCTGAGGGTCTCTAAAAATCAAAGACTAACCTACAATTTGAAAGGGTTTTCATATTTTTAAAAAATGGATCATGATATTCTTAATACACTAAATAGAGCATGAAATAAAATATCATATACTCCAAGTAGTAACTGATATTTGATGCTCAGTTTACTTTGAATTACTTTAAGCATCTAAAGCCAGAGAACGTCAAGTCTAAACTTGGACTTCAATGTTTAAAAGATTATGTTAAATAAAAAATAACATCCAATGACTATATTTCTTGATACTTAGACCATATTCTATGGACATTATCTACTAAATTTCTTATGGAGGATCTTTTAAGTTGCCTCGTATTCCATGTTTTGTCCTAATAGTTTTCCAGAGTATGCAAAGTCGTTCCTCATGATTGAATCAACATAATTAGAAAATATGGAATCATCGATACATGACCCATGCATTGGATAAACCATCTTTGGACTTAATTTTTCTAGTCTTTTGCTGGTTATTCTTACAGGCTTTTCGCTCGCAAAGATTCCTACCGCCCGATATAGAGCAATCATAGAATCGGACAGATCCTCTGAGATCACAGGTTTGTTGAATCCTGGTTGGATAAATAAATCCGAAGTAAAAAGTGACTTTGAATTCTCTTCAAATATCATCATACTGTCCCAATGATGTACATGAGGAGTCATAATAAACTTCAGTGTTGCTTTTCCTATGTTCAATTTTTCATTATCCCAGAATGAAATGTGATCTAAAGGAACGTTATTCCAGCCAGTCAAGTTTAATTTGGAACTGAGATCACTACAAACCAATTTTGCCCCTGGGCTGTTTAGGAACTCCATACCGCCCCATTCATCACTCTCAAAGTGCAGAAAAGATACGTAAGTTAATTTTTCCAATCCGATTACTTCCTTAACTTTGGCCTCAATCTTCTCATACATGCCTACCGGACCAGTGTGTATTAAGATAGGTTTTTCATCATCAATCAAAAATTGATTAAAAGTAATTCCATAGGCATCGTCAAATCCACAGATCCTGTATATTCCATCACCAATCTCAGAAATGGAGACTTCAATTTTGCTTGGATTAATAATCTTACTTACTTCAGGCATATTTGCTAGTATCAAATCAAAGAAATAAATATTATCAAATTTTTATTTTCCCAACTAGATCATCTTCAACCTCCTATTTGGAAATATAGAGTCCTCATGCAATCTAAAAAAATGCTAATATGTATATCATCTAATTTTTTAATATTCCTGGGATTGTCCTCTGGTTCAGATCCCAATCCATTTGGATGACAGACCATATGACAATGCTCTCAATAAAAAGTTGGATCAGAAAAAAATCTTTGTCGGTAATTGTTGATTGAGGAAATCATAGAACTAAACTTAGAAAGATCATGATAAAGTTCTCTCTAATGATAATATGTCATTTTGGAATCATGGGAATCATGGGATTTTGATATCATTTTAAGGCTTCCAAAATCTGCTATCCTCCTGGAAAAAGTTCACGCTTTATAATATTCCATTCAACTGAAAATCGACCAGGTCCTGGTAACATTTAAGAAATAGAAATAGCCATAAATAATATCGGTATGGATAACTAACCTAATTCATAGCCCTCTGGAAGAATTACCACATCAGAGGTATTAACGATTATAAAGGCAGAAATCATTTCTATTGCAAATAAAAGTCCGGTTATTCTAGTCAATAGTCCAAGTATTAGAAATAAGCCGCCTACAACCTCGAGAAGACCAATTAATAGGGCCAACTCTGCAGGTAACCCAATTAAGTTGAAATAACCCTATGTTTGGGATAGATTGATAAGTTTTGACCATCCGTTCGTAATAAATAAAGTTCCGAGTACAATTCTTAATATTTGTGGTCCAAAAGTCATCAAAATACGGCTGTTACTCATGCTTTCACTTCCTACCATAGGATTTGCACCACGTTAGCAAAAAAAATCAAACAAATATGACGTTTTCTGAGAATAGGATGATGAATGTTCATAATCATAGAATGCCTTGACCACGGTCTGATCAATATTTTCGCTCATTATCATGTGAAAGAATAATTATAATTTCTATAAAAATTGGTAAGGGAACAAAAGTATAGTAGTCTATTTTTTTATGGCCTCATATAATCCAAACATGTTTTTCTCTGTATCAAGAAATACTATTATGAATCCCATGTCCGGAATTTCTGTTTTTGGCATTATCACTTTGCCACCTGCTTCTTCAATCTTGGAAGCATAATCATCAACAGACGGCACTGTAATGTAATTTGTGACAGAATGTTCTGGAGCTTGACGTTTCATTAGTCCGCCGCCAATACCTTTATTCCCATTTTCGTCTTTAGTGTCAAAAAACCAATAATCTTTAGAAGGGTCTTCAGGATTAGCCAATTTTTGTATGGTCCAATCAAATACCCCTTTGTAAAATTTTATCGCCCTTTCTACATCATCTGCAGGGATTTCGAAATGCTGCACAGTAGGCAATTCAAGCAACTCCATATTTCGAAACTATTGATTTACTCATTGTCATTAATACTTAATACTCTTTAAAAAGAAAATGGTAAAAAAAAACTTTTGTAATGTGTACTTTTAGACAAGAATGACAGCAATCATAGTTTCAAATTTACGAAAAGCTCAAGTTTGATTGTTATAATTTCTGATAATGTTAGAAACAACAGGAAAAAATGAAGTTATTTATTGTCCATATATATTATGACCAAGATTTTCACTGGCTGTTGCGTCTCCAGAGTTACATGAATCAATAATACTGGCATTTGGTGAATAGCACTGGGCTCCTTGTATGGACCTTTGTGAGTTTCCTAAGGATTGATCAGTACTGCTACTGCCACCCAGATCAAAGCCCAAAAAGGCGAAAGATAAATTATTGGTTGGAAGTGAAAGTGAAACCACCAGCAAGAGAGCAATAGAAGCTAGGACTAATGTATTCTTCAAAGGCTTTTTATGCATTAATATTACAATAACGTTATGCTATATCCCGATTGTTCTACTTAAAACTGAATTTATATTGCTATTATTTTCTATTGTAATTTGATAGAGATTTTTTGTCTATAAGAAACTTTCATATTCTGGCTTACCACAGGTTTTTAGACAGGTCTGTAAGGACTGTCTCTACTTTATCTACCATTTCGTAAATTCAATTTCCTAAATTCAGTAAGCAGAAACTTCAGGAATAAACCAATAGATCTTTCTAAAAGCAGTGAGATCGATATCAACCACTGCGCTGATGACTTTATAGGTGTTGATAAGAAAATAGATCTTAATCATCAAGAATCCATTAAAAACCATAATAAACCTGCCAAATCCACTTCATCAGAAAATAATGAACAATTATATATAAAGAGTAGAGAGAAAATCAATAATTGTAATATAAGGGCCGGTGGTCTAGCCTGGTTAAGATACCGCCTTGACATGGCGGGGGTCGTTGGTTCGAATCCGACCCGGCCCATTCGGAAATTAAGTCATTCTGAATAGATTTATTGAGATTTTCATGACTCATTGGCGTATTAGTTGAAGGTTTTGGAGAATACTTTGTAACATTTACAGGATTTTTGGAATTACTGTTTTTCGTAGCGGCATCATATTCCACATTACTAAATTCAGTAGCGGGGGTCGAAACATCACTAACTGACGAGGAACTTTTGTATAGATTTAGTGAGTTTACTTCTTCTCCAGAGACACTTTCCAAACGCTTGGACTGTGAATTACTATATTTAGTAGCGCGTTTGAATGAAGGGTCAGACTTTCCAATGTTATAATCATGATGCTTTTGGTCATTGCGGTTAGATATGGGCGCCGGCTCTCTAACTTGATCACAAGTATTAGATGACATAATCGAATTGCCAGCTAAAAGTCTGGACAATAGAGGAAGTTCTTTTTGTAAAACCTCCACCTTCTTTCCGATCAAGCATTTTAACTTTCTTTCATATGATTGAGAAACTTGTTTTTGACTCTGAAGATATAGAACCTCTGCTTTTGATAACATGGTAATATTATAGGTTTATGGGATCTAGAATTAAGCTTTTTCGAGAAGGGCCACTTTAGAATGAGATACATGTACATTTTTACTAATATCAACAACTACACATGGTTAGGTTTTGTTGGTAGTATCTTATAAAGAAATTTCTCTAATAGAATATAGATGGAACATACCTCTGAAGACATCAAGCGTCTAACCCACAGGTTTGTCAAGATTTTGATTGAAAGTACAAACAGTGAATTAAAAGTACCAGTAAAATTTGTTGATATCTTTAATGACGCTTGCAGAACTCAAGAAGGCATTAACGACAAATACGAGTCAAACATGGAAATGAGACAGTATGTTCGAGATAACTTGATGGAAAATGGTTACATTTATGTAGACTCAAAAGACGTTGACTCTATCTATCCAACACAAAAGGCCATAGACGAATATGCCGAGTATTAAAACATAAACCGAACTATCCATTCGTTTCTATCTTAAAAACTATGTTCACCTACGGTTATTACGAAGATAAAGAAAAAACTGCAAGCAAAACTCTACGAAGCTAAAATGTTTTGTAATACTGAGGAATATTGTACAGCAGAGTTACGGGTGGAGATCCAGAGTTTAGAGTTGCATTAGACAAATGAGATTCTGTCGTATAATGAGCTTTACAATTTTTCCTCTTTTAAGAAAACCACTAATTGTATTCTGTAATTGACTATATGAATATAGGAATTGTCTAATTCCTCAATACGCATATTTACACTGCGTAAAGGATAAATATATACAAACACAGTTTAAAATCAAATGGGTCGAAGCATTCCTTCGTTTAGTCATTTGATTGAACTCTAGCATATTTGATCCACAGAACATTATATTCTGGGTATAAAAATTTCTTGATTTTTTGAGAAACTATATCAACATTTCGTGGAGAGGGAACAAAGAACAAACAGTTTAAGGGTTTAGTGAAACCTGACAATGTATAAAAGAGGGCGGCCCTAACTTTGGATAAAAAACTAGACCCTATCCTGAGAAGTGATAGAAGAATGCAGGTTGCGATGTTGCAGCAGATACCACTATGGTTGGATAGGTTAATGGTAAAGCACCGTAGGTATGTGAGGCGTTTATACCCGTGTTAACAGCGGCCGACGAAGAAACACCGAATATAGATGATATGGCATCAGCATCTACAAATGATATAGTAGGAGTGTGTGAAAACACAGCTGTTAACCAATATATTCCTGGCTGTAATTTCTGCTTCAACCCTGTAACCTCTTTCAATCCTATGGGGTTTGTAATTCCCACAGTTCCCAAGTCAGCTAGTAAAGCATGAGGAACCCCATTAAGATCTTTGTATATACCCATTCTTACTTTGGAAGAAGACACCTGAGTTGTTAGATTTACACCTACAGAATCTATCGTTTGAACTCTATCGACTGTGAAAGGCATAGCATATAGAGTGTTGGCTGTAACGGCTGCAGCTGTTGCTAATGCTGCTTGGCTTACTACACCGGCCATATAGTAGCGGTTTGGGGCCAATGTTCCTGTTCTCCTGATTGAAAGCTGTTCTATTTTGTTAGTATCTATAACATTCCAGTTTGTTCCATCGGATATTATCTTGACCCAATCTCCAGGGTTTCTTAATTCCCAAGTTGATAGACCTTCTATGGTTTCTGAGCTAGCTCCGTCCAAAGTTACAATATTAGAAGTTGTATCAGTTTTCTTGAAGATGTAGATTTTACCTCCTTTAGATGCGGCGCTCAACAATGTTACGGAGAAGGCACCAGAAGCAGCAGAGCATGGGATGACCACATCGTTCTCAACAGTTGTATATGTTGTAGTTTGAGGATTTCTCTTATAGTAAAGATTTCCCATGACCGCATTTACAATTTGGTTGTTGTGCATGTCCACCCTGTCATGGTAAAAGAGATACTCATCGGTGTTGTAGTTTGAAACGCCAAACATTGGACGATTTGATAGAGTGAAAGGTGTGGATTGTAATCTTGCAGCCACTTTGATAGCGGGCACATTTCCCGTGTCTATGGCGTTTTTGATATACGCACCCAAGTGGAAGGCTTCAATTGTATGAGGCGAGTTAGCAGATACAGCCATAGCTCTCCAAATTGGATTGAATGAGCCTGATGCGTTCGTGCCGTTTTCAACGGTCAAAGCATCTGATGATTCATTTGTACTAAAACTAGCAACCATTTCAAATCCGCCATCTGTTACTCGGCTTACGTTAAGAGCTGGTTGCCAACCCTCTAGAGTGTCAGTATTCCCATAAAGCTTCAATTGGTCATAAACAGACACAGAGTTTTTAGTTGACAAGCCAGACCATTGATCATCTATATGAGTTTTTGTTCCAGAGTCTGAATAGTTCTGAATGGTAAGAATTCCGCCTATACCTTTGGTTGATTTCGCATTAGCCGATATCGTCATCGAAGGAGCGGAAGCATTTTTCCAGATGTCCCAAACATTACAATGTAAGAACATATTTCTGTCACCGTTTACATTTACAATTCCTCCCTGGGTCTGTGGATAGTGATTTGTTGGATCGGTGGTAGTGCTTTGAATCGAGCAGTCTTCAAAATAGTTGTTGTTGCATCCTGACTGATCAGCGGTAAACGTGCCAGTATGCTCAAAGTATACGTCATATTTGCAGGCTTCAGAATAGATGTCTATGAATCTCATCTGGTTTATCCATGATCTCCCTGTTGTGTGAAGATAGAGAGGTTTTCCACAACGCCAGACTCTAATATTGGATATTTGACTCGCATATACAGCACCTGGAAAATCCGGATCGGTTGCATCGGCAGGAGCGATACCTATGCAGTTCCAATTGTTATCTTGTGTCCCTTGTTCATCATAAACACCACCTCTCAGATACGCATTATATAAGACCGTGTTTTGAGCAGGATTAAAATTCCACACCGTACCAGTATAGCCTGCCGGAACATTGATCCTAGTATTTGTATGTATATGCGCGTTCATGTGGCTTGCAACAGACCAACCGACAAAGGAAGAGTGTAGATCATAGATTCCAGATTGAACTTCAAAGGATGGGTCTCCAGATGCTAAGATGGCAGTAATGAGTGGATCAAGGTTAGCCTTAGAGGTTACAGCACCAGTTTTGTTGTTACGGGATTTGACTGCTACTCCATCCTGGTAAATTGTGTATGTGTAAGCAGTTGGATATGGCATTAAGTTATCTGTTTGATCTAATGTTTTCTTAGTTAATGTATCTGTTGATGAAGTGAGAATATACCACCGCCAGTTTCTGGAGTGATGTCTGTTAATGCTAGAGATTCATCTTTTTGAAATAAGTATTCCTTCGTTTAGACACCTAATTGAAATCGAGAGGTTGAACTGGTCTGAATTTAAGAAAGTACTATCGACTAAGAATGACAAAGAAGCCTTTAACACCATGTTTGAAAACGCAAAATTGTATACACAATATCTCTCTAATTCTAACAGACCAATCCCAATTGAGCCTATTATGATGGGTGCTTTGTTCCATAACTATAAAACGCTTTTGAAGTTGTGTAAAGATGAGGACAATACTACTGAGGATTCCATAAATCAGAAATTGGTTGTATTGGATAGAGATAAACCGTTAGCCAAAGCATTGTTTGACAAAACTTGTGAAAGGTGGCGCGGGTTGCTATACGCCCTTCATAAAGATGATAGAGAACAGTTACTAAAGATGTTAGTTGACTGTTGTGTTAGTTTAGATGATGAGGCGGCCAAAGTGCTAATCGATAAAGTTTCAGAATCTAATATCTCTATTCTTTTCTTCTTCTGCCTTGTATTGCAGAATCAAAAGCTGATAGAGAGAATTAAGAATTCTGTTAAGAACGGAGAGAATATCAAAACGAATGGTACATTGTTTGACTATATAGATTGACGTGTTCGGAGTTTGAGTTAGGGTGGCCACATTATAGAAATTAGCGACTATATTGGTAATTGATGAAGAATTTACTAATGCGCCGTCGCCAAAACTTTTGAAATCAATATATGATGTATATGCTGCCTTCTTATTCTTAAGGAACTTCTAAATGAGGAACACACTATAAAAGCTAAATAGAGGAATAATGTAGTAGAACAACATAATATTATGATGTAGAATGTTGTTGGGTTAATAGTGATATTAGTAGTTGGTTGGGGGTTGGGGGGCGGCACAGTTATGATTAGTAATGGTTTTAGTGGTAATACTGCGGTGGCCCCCACCAAACACAATAGTGGAAAACATATTATCAGCCATCTCACTTTAGTATAGATTACCCAATATTTCCAGGAAAACCCGCTCATATAACTACGGATTCATCAGATTGGTTAGATAGTATAAAGAAAGACCCATTAAATATTAAAAATATAGATCCATCAGAAATTCTTAACAGTCATACAGATATCAAATCACAACCTATAATCATATCAATATCAAGTTCGTTTCATAATGACATGTATAATGTAGATGTACAAGAGGAAGCTGTAAATGTTAAGTTAAATCATTTGAAAAATGTGGATATAACCCAAGATATATTCACTGCTATATACGACGGTAGAATCGGGTACACCTTTGTAGTTTTAGATCCGACATCTCAAACAAAACAATCATTTACATTTGTAGGAACAAAAGATCATTTATATAATATTCATATTTCAGGTATGTCTTATAATCCAAATACTACAGACAATATGAACAAAATATTAAATTCTATAAAATTTTTTGATTAGATTTTTTTTGAATATTTTTTGATACAAAATAGAAAAAAATCATTTCTTTAGGGTTTGAGCCGACACAGATCCAAAGTTCTAGTTAATAGGAATTGATTGAATTGAGTTCGGCGGCGCTCTTCTTAATAGCAATATAACATAGTCAAAAAGTTCCAGCTTGTTAGATATCAATTGTGTCGAGCCACCAGGAGTTAGTTTTTTGATTTCATATACGCTCGTTGCAATTTGGGCATTTGTATTTTTCTTTTCCGTTACTTCTCTCCATTATCTCACTTAAACTAAATACCATAGATGAATAAGTATTACAGGATGGACATTCGATTTCTTTGACAAAGGATTCATAGTCATTTCTGTTTGAAAACGCTAACTTTTCATAATGATCGAAATTTCTGGCTATCTTGCGTTCTTGTGCTTCAAGGATAGATTTCAAGTTAAACAGGTAATATTTTTTCATTTCCGGCTCCAGTTTCTTATATGATTCAGCTAGTGCTTCTTTCCTAATTTCCCATAGATCATCCATAACTGTGGGATCCCGGGCCTTTTCCATAAGATCTCTTTCATTATAGAGAATGTCAGTAGTAAACAACGTGTTCGTTAGTCTACTAACGAAATATTCGAAGGAATTCCATTCCTTTAGAGTTCTAAAGAAATAGAAGTTGAAAAGTGCATTTGAATTTTTTAATTCTTTTACAGTAGTCAACAAATCATAAATTGATTCTACAAGTTTGGTTCTTTGAATGTCATTATCCCTGTAAGCATGATAATCTATTAAGAAGAACAATAGTTTTCCAAAATTAGTTAGACGATAATATTGTACATTCACTTTTTTTTGGTTTATTGACGTTCGATACTTTTCGACAATCTGCAATTGTACAAGATCATCGATCTTAAATTGAACACCGTCTTTTCTGTTGTTAATTGCGTCCCTAATTCGGTTAGCTTTTGTTAAATTCCTTTTGTCTAGAGATTTGTAATAGTTAATCAAATTGCTATTGTTATGGAGAAGCCAATCAGTTAACCCATACCGGTTAAATTCTATAACTTCACTAGAATATTTCAAGATATCTTGGTATAGTAAAGCAGCCTTTGTCAAATTTCCATCCTCATTCTTTTCAATCAAAATCGTAATTGATGATGGTTTTTTCCCACAAAATCTACCATGCATGGTAATTATAAAAACGCTATTTTCAATAATGTTTTGTTTGTTCATAACTTGTGGTCGAACCTATTTTTAGAAAGATTCAAAGCATCGATAGTGAACAGAGATTTTTAATAGATCTGCCAAAAGAATTCGCGAAAAAACTGCAATTGCGAAAAGGAGACTACGTAAGCGTTTACCAACTAGACGAAAAGATCATAATAGAGAGTGCTTCATATGGGACCAATGATAGATATGAATATACTAGATTTCTGAACACGAAGAATCCTAAGAAATTTAACAAACCAGACAAGAAATCAAACGATATCTATACTGAAAACGATGAAATTGATTACTGGACTAACGAGACCATCATCACATATTGCACTAATCAATTAAGAGAAATTCTCCAGAATTCATCGCAAAATCAAGAACTAGTTATACTTTTAAGGTTTCTTTCGATTTGCAATTGTGTAGACAAGATCGAGTTTTCGGAAAAGATCATCGACCCTATTTTGAACAAGATTTGCATTCAGTTTGACTTGGACTATGAAGAAGTGAAGAACAATGTCATGGTTGAGATCGAGGAGGAATTTTAATTGACTCACCTAATTGAAGACATTGATTACTGGTTTTATACCATAGGAGTAAATATAATCCCGGTTCCGTACCAGAGCAAGAAACCTATTGTAAAGTGGGAAATGTGGCAAGATCAACCTATTCCCTCTGAAGTTTATGAAAGATGGAAATCGTCGGGATACTTCAATGCTAATTGCGCTATCATCATGGGTAAAGTCTGGCGAGGTCAATACTTTGGAAAGTATTTAGCATGTATAGACATCGATAACTCCAAAGGAATCAAAGAATTTCTCTCCAAATCTGAAAAAGTAGATTCTCTAGATAAACTTGCTGAAAAGACCATTGTTGAACAGCATCTTGATGCTAAGGATAAGAAAGTACATATTTACTTCATAGTGGAAACGCCACTAACTAAGAGATCAGGAATTGGCGGCCCGAACAACAAGAATGAGGACATACCAGCAATAGAGGTAAAGTCAGAGGGAAAACACGGGTTAATGTGCTGTACCCCCTCTGTACATACTAACGGCCATCCATCTCAAATCATTGGAACTAGAATCCCACTAGTCCTCATTGAAAACAATTCCAAAATTCTAGAAGATCAAATAGACCGAATTTACAAGGTATATTCTCAGAATATCAATCACTCAAATTCTAATTTGACAACAGAACTAAGGCTAATTGCAACAACAAGAAGGATAGGATCAAATCCTCCAAAGATATCAAAAGGTTCAAGAAGTAATACCCTAATTTCACTTGTACGAGTATATTAAACCAGCATCATCGGACAATGGATCTTCAAGACATTCGATCATTCGTTGAAGAGGTAAATCAGAAACTATGCGACCCCACACTTTCTAAAGAGGAATTAGATGCTATATGGAAAACAGACTTTGGTTACTTGCTAGAGGATTTGGAATCAGGAAAGATGCGTCCCAGGCTAAATGATGAAAATGAGAATACCAAAACAAGCCCCAAAGTTAAACCCAAGACTGGCTTTTTAACTTACAAGTATACTCTCAAAGGACATATTTACGAAGCAGTAATAGTTGATGAGAAATCATTTTTCCTCACTATCCAGAACGATGTACTAATATTAGAATCATTCTTAGAAGAGGAAACTCGTATATTAAGGCCGCCCGCCTTAGAAGAATATCCTTCATATACTCCTTATACCTTCAAAGACATTGATGAAGTTAACAAATATATTGATCTAGTCAATTCTCAGAATTTTTCATTAGGTCAATTAGTTAAAAAGATTCGGGACCAAATTTCAAAGTATATTGTTCATCACCCTCAAATCTTAGACTATATTACAGCATTAATTCTTTTTTCGTATTTTCAAGACAAATTCCCTACCGTACCATATTCAATGTTTGTTTCTGACAATGGTAGCGGCAAATCAACAATTGGGAATGTCTTCGAAAGTTTTGGATATAGATGTATTAACATGACTGATCCTACTACTGCAAACATTTTTAGAATATTTGGGACTGTCGAACCCGGACAATGTACTTTGGTCTTAGACGAAGCAGAAAAGATAGATCAAGAAAAAGATATGATGAGTATACTAAAGACAGGATATGAGAATGTAAAAAAGTACAGAGGATAAATCCTTTAGGAAAACAAGAACACTTTCACACCTTTGGACTAAAGACAATGCTTGCTGAAAGATCCCCAACCCCATTTCATGCAAAAGGAGTGCTGGACAGGACTTTTATCATCTCCAACTATAAGGGACGACCGCAACTTGACATCAAGGAAACAAAGATTAGTGAGAAGGGAAAGATCGAATTCTCCTTTTACAAGAATTTGTTGCTCGGTTGGTTATAGGCTCATGCATTTTTCTGATAGTATACGAGATATTGACACAGGATTAGATGGAAGTGACAAGGAACTTTGCAAACCACTATTGCAGCTTTTCTTTAATACTAGATTTCTATCGAATGTGGAAAGAGTATTAGAAAAACTACTGGATGAGAAGAATACAAGAAAGGCCAACTCACTTGAAAGGGAGATCTTAGAAGTAGTCATAGATTTGATAGAAAAAGAACACGCTGACGGTATAATTCCTATTCCCAAGTTATGGGATGAGATCATCACAAGGACTAATTCTACAAAAAACCAATTTGATGAATCAAATGTTATTTCTGAGTCACATGGAACAATTTCTAAGAATTCACTACTTAAAATGATTAGTGATAGATTTGGCGCCAAAGAAAAAAGATATTCTAGTGTAAGATGTCTTTGTTTTGACTATGAAAAAATTGTAAAGAATTATGAAGATTATGTCAAAGAAGAAAAACCTACCAATATAGTTTGCAAGCCTATCAACAACGATGACGCAAATGACACAAATGACGCAAATATGGACTCCCTGTTCAGATCTTTTGTCCAAGCCGGCCCCTCATTCTCAACCATCAAGGGAAAACAAGAAGAATCTTCCAGAGATGCAGGAAAGATGAATTAGATAAAAAAACCGGCCGACTAGTTTCATCAAATCTTACTATGGGGTTAAAAAATAGCGTCATTCCTGTCATTCCGGTCACTGAAACTCAATCAAAGAACACAACTACTATTAAAAATGGAGAAAAAATCCTAGCTCTAAACAATGCTGAAAAGATATACCGTAAATGGGAGGGTGGAGATATTTGGGGATGTATTAATTGTAATGATAAAGGAGATAGATGGTATATGCTAAAACATCCTTGCAAAACCAACAAGAGGTAAATTCTTTTGAGCTTCAATATCATATGAATTATTATCAATTGGTGAGTGGACCGATATATGGAAGAAGAAAAAAAAGGACTAGGGGGTAAAAATTCTTTCAGCTATTCTGAAGAAGGCAATGATATAGATAGAGCTGAAAGAAAAAACACCCGCTACTACTACCCAGACTTCAAGGAAAACATCCAATTCATCCTAAGTCATTTTCAAGAGCGACTATTCCCAAGGACCATATCAACTCACTTATCCGGCGGCCGCCAAATACTAGTCCAAGATATTAGCCAAATTTATCAAGAATTTGAAAAGTCAAAATTTATAGATTGCAGAATCAATGCTTTTCCCTCGATTGAAAACCCTGTTCCAAATTTTATATTTATAGACTTGGACAATATTCACCAAGATATTTCCTTGGATAAAATGTTGCAAATCACTTTATCAAATATTAAGAAGAGATTAGGTGTGGTCCCTACTGTCTTACAAACTGGTAATGGTTACCACATTTACCAACCTATTGATAGTTCACAAAGATTTGAAGATATACAAGACTTTAAGGAATTTGATAATCCTGATAACAGGTTTTTGAGATTTGAAAAAGATTATCTATCAAGCGGATATGCTGACACGGCCAACTTTCCATCTCTAAAGTCGTGTTTATTGAGGGTCCCCGGTACTTTAAACTCAAGGTGTCTTGACAAGGGATTAAGTAATGGAGATTCGATGATTAAAATTCTTCAAAGATGGGATGGCAGAAGACCCCCTGTTGGATATCAAATTGGAACTTTTTACTCTTATCTTATTTCGGAAAGAGCAAAAGATAAAACAAGAAAAGTGGAATACGATAACCTTTTTCGTTGTTCAAAACCTAAAGAAATTCCTTGGATTGAAAAACTATTAAAAACCCCCTTAGGAGATCATAGGAAGACATGTTTATGGCATATTCTGGTCCCCTACTTAGTAAATGTCAAAAGGGTCCAAGAATCTGAAGTATATCAGATATTAGAAAAATGGCTAGATGATTGCAATAAAGAAAGGAAGGTAAATTTTAATACCAAGTATACAATCAAATCAAATCTAAAAAATGTTAAAGATTTCCTCCCAATTAGTAAAGACAATTTAAAAAAAGAATATCCTGATCTTTATGAAATGATTAGTAGATGCTGAGGGACCTCGGCCCCATTAAACTTTCACGGTCCATTAAACCCAAAAAAACACGCTAAAGAGCATGGATAAAAAAATACTATCAGGACTTGACTAAAAGTATTTTTGTTTTTAATCGGAATAAGATAGAATGGTATTTTGTCCTAATTGGGGTAATGAAATAGCAGATATTCTCAAGTTTTGTCCAAGCTGCGGCGCACCGGCTAACAGAGATTAAGCGAATCAAGATAGGGGATTTTAACTATCAACAATTAGAAGATCAAGATCATAAACAAGCAAGAAAAGAACGCTATCAAGTTTTGCGAAACAGAGTAGAAAGATACAAACCTATGTGGGATAAAGATGGAGTAATTCAATTCAAAAGTGATCATATAGCAATTCTACAAAGAAAGCTGGGCTTTAATCATGTCCTCATTAATCTTTGCAGTCTATTACAAGTTTAGGGGGTTCGAAAAAGAATGTTAAAGTCTAGCACTCTGGGCCCCAACATATAACCATAACAGAAACCATAAAACAAATAGACATAAACAAATATGAGGTTAAGAGCATGAGCAACAAAACCAAAGCTTATGAAGTAACACTTATCGATCAAGGATTAGGGGCGTGCTCATGTCCAGACTTTGAATTTAGATTAAGACAGTGTAAACATATAGCAGAGGTATTGATTAAAGTAGTGGGTAGATTATAGATGAGCAAACGATCACCGCCCAAATCAGAACCTGAGAAACTATTCATTGAAGACCTATCTAATATCTATAAGGAACATAATACAAGCGGGTTGTTTACTAACTCCTATCTTGTAGGCACAAGAATATACAAAGGTAAAGAGTTAATCAATGAGCAACAAATACACCTAGACAAAACACTACTCATAGAATTAAGGGATAAGCTGATCAGTATGGAGTTAGATCATAAATGACTATACCAAAACCCAACAAATAGATCTAACCAGAAAGATCTTTAAAATATTAGGTGGTGAGAAGAACGTATATAACTTTGCTTTGATTGGAACAAGGGCGACGGGTTAGAGTTTCATACTGGTAGTATATCAAAGGTTCAAAAGAAACAAATCAAAAAACTGTTTGATAAAGATCGATTCCATATATTGATAGAGAACTCAAAGCTTAGCCCATTAGAACCGTATCATCCTGTTAATGGTTTACACTATTGGATGTATGAAAAGCCCACATCATAAACCCCTTAACATTATGGACCGTAGACATTAAGGCCCCCCAACTTATAGACCCATCATTATATAGACCTGTAACCTTTTAGACCCTAAACATTATAGACCTACCTTTACATATACCCCCACATTAAACACCCCATCATTAAACCCACTCATTAAAACATCAAGTGATTAACAAGCTCAAGGGGGAACGGGGGTAGTATACCCTAGTAAGATACACACAACAATGTAACACCACATAGTAGTGGGGGAGTGGGCTGAGCCCCCTACTCTCACCCCTCAGGGCCCCCAACATATCACGACTATATTAACAGAAACAAAACGTATGGATATAATGACAGAATATGGACAACGACAGAAACCTCACAGAACTTTTCATTGAGATAGAAGATTACGGAAGTAACTGTATTTGCATTCTTAGATTAGATAACAAACAATGTCTAGATTCGAGTGTGTGTTGATTATGATAATTTGGTGTAGTTTTGGTGGAGGCTTTAAGTCATGAAGTCATTAGAGTAGTTGGAATTCTATGAATGAATATGAGTATTATGATGAAGAGACAGTATCTTGTGAAAAGTGTGGTTATAATGACAAGGCCCATTTATGGTTGGATAAAACTGAGCAGGTGTATTTGATTAGTTGTGATAATTGTGGTGTAAATTAGAAGAAGTTGATACAGACAGATGTCCAGGCCGCTGACAACAAACAGATTTATTGTTGCGAAAGTCTCAGAGATTTCTTAAATCAAGAATTGTATATTGATGAAAATCCAAGAGTGTTTGAGGTTATGGGAAAACTTTTCTACTATTTTGAAAGTGTTCCTAATCCAATTGTTGAACAGATAAAGTTTTGTCCTTTCTGTGGAATCAAATTGGATGTTCTTGTGGGAATAGCGCGATAGCCGGATGATAGGTTTTTGATTTAACCAAATACAAAAATTGTAGGAAGGGTTTTGGGTATGGAAAGGATAGCTCACATGTCTTGATATTTGACTCTGATTTTTTCTCTAATGCCTCAAGTATTTTTTTTGTTGTATTTAGATTGTAAGTTAGACTTTTAGTATTTCGAATCTTGATCGGTGAGTTTCCAGAATTGTATTATCCTCTATAGTTGTTCAGATTTATACAAACTGACCTACTCCCTATCTCCACTACAATGTATGCTAACGGTAAATCTTATAGTATTATTATTGCATTGGTTACATCATAGCTGTAAAAAACACCCCCTAGCACACTGTCACAAATCTTTTAGCTCATACCAGAATGTATGATGGGCGCCTCAATTAACAGAATACAATTACGATGGATCAATAACCATACTATTGAGACAATGATCGTGAGCGATTAGTAAAGAGACTCGTCCTCAAAAGCTATGATGAATCTATAGCAATAGAATTTGTATATAGTTGAGTTTTGACAGATCTCATACTTATGCACTACTCGTATAGGGAACACTTTGATCTGAACCTTTGTACGTTAGGACCGTAATATCTTTCATCATCAAAATCAGATAATAATCCTGAGTATATCAAGATGGCATAGATACTTGTTCTAGTTTGCTAAACCCACCGAAGGAAACTACAGATCCAGGGGTAATTAGTTCCATGAATTGTTTGTAGATTGGTTCAGCACTTTTGTCACCTTTCATACTCTCAATAAATTCTTTCACATGTTCAGCATCTCTATAGGATTGTATTTCAAGCCATACTTCTTCCTCTACAGTAGCTGAAATTGTTTTAGATAAATTTACAAACTCCATCATGTTTTCCCTATTATCAAGAGAAAATACTTCGAAGCTAGATGCACCATGTTTGGTGAAAAAATCTCGAGACTGTCTGTTAACTTCTAACATCCCATCATGGTTTTTCTTGGGGGCCCGATAGAGGAAAATTTCAATATGACCGCGTGAACCTTTTTGATTTGAGAAAGTGTTTGTATTACTCATGAATGTGAATACATATCGAAAATATAAAAATCATAAAGGGATCAAAAGTATACTTAAATATTCAAGATAACAAAGTCAAAAGTATTTGGATTGTAGCCGTCGCCAAAATATTTGATATCAACATATGATGTATGTACTGCCTTTTTATACCTAAAAAGTTCCTCAATTTGAGGAACACACTATAAAAGCTAAATAGCAGGAATATTTAATAGAACAACGTTACATTGATGAAGCTCTATGTTTTGGTAATGATGATTGTAGTTTTAGGTAGTTGGGTGCACCAAGCCCTAGCACAACAAGAACAATGGAAAACATACTACAACCCGGAAAAACAATTCAGTATTGATTATCTTCCAGATGCAAATATAACAGAGAAAGATAACCGAGTTGGAATCGACACAAATTCCACTTTGATTTCTGTTAATATTAATCCCGAAACAAAGAGTGCTAAAGAATCAGCAGTATTGGTTCAAAATGGATTTCAGAAAGATGGTGAAGGTATTTGGGAAACTACTCACCCTGTAGTCATTGATGATGTTGTAGGATATTCATTCACACTAAATAACACCGATCCAACTAATGAGATAGTGGGTAATGATTTGTTGTCTACATTCACATACTCCCCCCATAACGGTAAAATCTATCAATTCATGATAAATGAAAACATGATGAATGCCTACTATAATCCCGAACAGAAAAGTCATATAATTGACTCTATCAAGTTTTTTGATTAGCTTTTCTCTAAAAGCTGTGGAGGCACAGACCCAAAGTTCCAATTGTTTGAGTTAGGCTGCAATTCCCTTTGTTTTTCATATATTTGTTTTAACTTGTACATTTTTCTAGGAATGATTCAACCCTCAATGTAGATTTATCTTTTTCCAGTTTCAGTATCCTGTATCCCATGGCTTCATACCAAAATCAATATGATCCATGAATATTTCGATGGCCCTGAAAAGTTCCTGTCTATCGTACCAAAGGCATTCATCGTTTGAACTAAATTGTTTTTTGTTTATTATAGTATTGGGGTCCTGAAGATCATTAAGTATAACCATTGGACAAATCAATGAAATAGCAGAAACTAGCTTCTAACACCTTGAAACATTAAGAACCTTCAATGGTTATAATGGTATTTAAAACCATCTACAGGCTTTATGCAGACAGAATGGCCACTCAGGGGTAATTTTTCTTACAGCACTTTTCCATCATGTTTATTCTGTATACTTAGTATCCAATATTCTGAGTCTACTAATCATTGGCAGCCACTAAACATTCGTCCAAGATCTATAGAGGTATTGAATGTTGGATCCCATGGAATAATCGTTAATGATGAACAGAATTATAGCCAATGGAAATTGACAAAAAGTGATAGTCAAGTTAACGTTGATATTTTTAGCACCCAAAAGAATCACCATATCATGAAAGATTTCAAGGATATGACTCTCGAAGAAAAAGAGGAAATACTTGAACGGATAAAGAATCTCCCAGAGAATAAAAAAGAGGACGGTTGTGACTGTTTCGATCTATTCAGTCAATCATTTGATGAAATATCAAAGAATTGGTTTGATTCTTTAAAAGAGTTTGATACTCTTTACCCAGACTATCTGAAAGATGAGGATACCAATCCCCTAGAAAAATATGAATTTAGGTGGACCGCGAAGATTAGAAAAAAACTTTTTTGAATGCTCACTGCTCACATTTGAATAGTACGGCTTTATCTGACGAGACTATAATGCTCTATTTGTTATTATAAGGTACTTTTTTTACATCTACTGAACTACAATCGTTTTTGCCTAATGATACCAAACCAAATCTTTTATCATTAAATACTATTTTATACAGACAGTTTCGCAAACTCGTCTATCAAAGACAAGTTTCAGACAACTCCTAGAATGGGAAAGAGAGATAGAACATCTTTTTCTACCACCCTTTCTAGGTGTCTTCAAAAGTCTATTCTTATACAAAGCAGATGAACATATCCTTGGTGAACGTGTTTGAAAAGGGAGTCCTTTTGCTAACCTATCTAATTAGTGTGGCAGATGACGCTAGTGACGCAAATAACGCAATTCTAGAGTTCTTGTTAAATCCTTTTTCTAGAAAGGCGGCGACCCACCCAATACTACTGCTAATAATGGAACAAAGCTAGAAGTTCCTTTTTCAAAACTATACCAGGATGAAAGCTTAGACATTCAAAGTGAACAATCATCAGCATTATCAAATCTTCCCAAGGGAATAAAAATTAGCGTCATTTCTGTCATTAGAGTCATTGTCAATTAACTAGCAAATCATGCAGTCTAGTTAACTTCACCCTTATCTCCTCAAACTTTGAGGGGTCTGGTCGATAATAGTGTCTGACAAAAATGGAACTAGATATCCGTCCCTGCAACAGATCTATGATCTCGGATTCAACCCCTTCATTTCTCAAATATGTTGCAAAGACTTTTCTGCAGTAATACATATTCATATCCAACCCTTTTCTTTTTAACATGAGTTTTAATGCATTATAACTAACATTCACAGGACAGTTTTTTGACATCTCAATTAAAGATTTATCTACAATAGAAATGAAAACCTTCTTAGTTCTTCGAATGAATTCATTTGGGAACTTATAATGTTCAAGTATCCCTTTCTCTCTGTTCCAATAGTTTTCTAGGTTACTATGCACAAGACCAATACAGGCGGATACCTCTATAGGTCTTAATCCGGTAAGTGTATTAAAGATGAACAGATTGGCATGGGGTTCCGATATTTCTGAAATTACACCTTTTATCCACTTTAACATATCTGAGTAACTTGTTTCATTTACGATTTTGTTAAATATAGAAAGAGAATTGTCCCCCGTGGACCACAATAGATTATATTTCTTTATAGTTTGCTTCCAAAGGTCGTGGCGCCCGCTAAACTTTGACAAAGTAGACAGAGCCTTCATTATATGCAACCGTTTGTTAGGTGAAAATGTTAGGAGTTCATTAATAGCATTCTCATCAAACAAATACTTACAATATTTGATTGAATAGTTAAATCGATCATTAACAGTGGTTCTTGTTCCTATTCTTTGTAAATATTCTTTGTAGCCTTTCCAGAAACCTTGATCTAACAGAGTGTTGTTACTAGCATTACAAAACGTTACCAAAGAGCCTTGACATGGCGGGGGTCGTTGGTTCGAATCCGACCCGGCCCATATAAAATTTGCATATTTTTGTTGTGTTTATTGTAATTATATAATTAATTAATTCATAATTTAAAATATTTTGATCTATTCCAGTTTCTTATTAGTAATTAGTCCCATGTCATTTTTACCGCATATCCTGTCGACGCATCAGATTCGTATGATAATATCAATATTTTTAGTTGCATAATTTGATAGAATCTGTTTCAAATAACCTATATCGCTATAAAACCCCTTTCGCCCAAACTGGTAAACGGCCTCATTTATTACTGGATGCTATAAATATGGTCGATCCCAAGAAAGATGAATAATAAGTTATGCCAGGATGTATGTTTAAACTTGCTTAACTTTCATATATTGTTGGTCAAATAAATTATTATATATCAAGGCAATACTAAATAATTTCTTGATTTACCAGGTCATGAAGCAAAAAGTTCCTAGACAATAGTATCAGTGTTATAAGGTATGCTATATACATATTTATAGCGAAAATTATGGATTCTCTTCTTAAACATACACTAAAACGTCAGATGCCCTATCTTATCGGAGGTACAATAACTGGGACTCTGATGGCATATTATTATGGTTTCTTATTCTCTATTATAGTCAATAGTATTATTTGGTTTGCGATTTCTACAATTGTTAACAAATACTACTGGCATTACACAGGTTTTAAGGATGAAATGCGTCTCATTTCTAAATACCTTCTACATGAAAAAGTTATGTCTATCAAATCAAACCATCTAAATGACCCCAGCAAGATGAATACAAAGTTAAACTTGTCAACAAATGATAACGCCGGCAGATCTGTTTCTAAAGTATTAGAAGAAAATAATCCAGATAATACTGGAAGTCCTATCAAATAGAAAAATCGAGAAAAAACAAACTTCATCAGGTTTTAGAAAAACTATATTAATTTATTTTTTGAAGTTCGTTACAAACTAAAGAAATATGATATGGGTTCCTTTTAATCCTGGAGTTACTATATATTATTATAGTATATTATTGTCATCCGTACACAAACTATAATATTCAATATTGAATCAGTTCCCCACAGATTGAAACCAGATTTGATAAAATTTAGACTAATTTGGGAAATTTCATATCTCATTAGTTGACTTTTAAAGTGCGAGTTACAGGCAAATATGACTTGCATTCAACGCGGTCTATTGAATATGCTGTCTAATTCTAGTATGGGAATGTGGAGGAAAATCCCTGGCGTGAAGTTAACACTAATAAAATTTACTCAATAATCCTATTCTCTCGTATTCTTTTTTCCTCTTCGGCCATTCCCTCATCCGTAATGCTAAATTCGTTACCATTTGATATTTCTACCAACTTGGAGTCATTCCATAATTTAATCAAGTCTACTTTCAAATATGCTTGATCTAATGAAGATACTCGATCCTCTAATTCTTAGAGGGGAACTTTTTCTTGTCTCTCTCTTTTTTTTAGATGCAGATGTGCTAATATAATACTCCTAACTTTTCGCTCTGCCTCTTCATCGGATTCAAAACTCGATATATTATTCATACTATTGAAATACTAAAGTTGTTTAAATTCTTAACATGATTGACATCCCTTGATTGAAGGCATCGTTTTCAAAAATAATTCCAAATAATTTTGAATATTAGATAAATAATTTTTCTTCATCTTAAGGTCATTCGAACGATAATATGAATAATCATTTACAAAGACCCATTCATAAATTGGAACGTTATAGCATTCCGGGATTAAGGGATATTCCCTCTATGAATAGATTATCGCGCGTTTGTTGATTTGAATCCCAGTGCTTTTTGGACGATGTGTATATTTATCTGCAAGTAATACTTAGTCATTCAGTCAACCAAAAACTGTCCCGTTAATAATATAAATCCGACACAACTCATTGAATAATTTTTTGTATTTTAGCAACAATACCTTTTCTGCAGATTGCAAACCTTCGATAAATTTTCCAACTTTTTTGATAATTCTACTATAATCCTTGTCCTCTTGTGAAAAAGTCTTGTCTGTGGTGTCAAGATCCCTAAACATAAAACATTTAATCACCGCAATATGTAAAGAAATTACAATTTTAGCATTTTATCAGTATCTTGTAGATATAGTTAAATATTTTCAAAGGAAAGCAATATCTATTGCCATCGTTATCTGCACGTTCTATCATTATAGTAGATGACGAAATAGAACTTGCGTCTCTTTTCAAAACTTTATTGACAAATCAAGGATATAATGTAGTCTCTCACTGACCCGGTATTGACTTTAGAGTATTTTAAGGAAACTGCAGGCCAACATTCATTGATAATAACTGATTTGAGAATGCCAGTTATGTGTGGAATAAATCTTGCACATAAGATAAGAGAGAAGGACTCCAAAATAAAAATTTTCTTGATGAGGGCTTTTGAAATCAAAGATTTAGAAGATCGTCCTGATTTTAAATCAGCAAGAATTGATAGACTACTTCAAAAACCTATTCATTTTTCTGAATTGAGAGAAATAATGAATGATGCTTGGAAAAATTAATACACGTGTTAATACCCATACTTAAACCTATGATCATAAAATGAACATAGTTTGACAAAATCTTGTCTAAAAGTGTTTTATATTTTTATAACTACAGGATGATGATTCAATAACCTTTGTTTTTGCTCTTCTGATAATCTATTAAAATCTTTTTTATGGAACAAGCATAGTCTCTTTAAATCCATATCATATTTGGATGGTAGTGACAACTCGTAATTTACAAGTTCTTCTACACGATGTTTATAATGAAAGGCACCGGTATCTCCTATGAACGATACACCAGATTTTCCAATCGTCTTAGCATAGTCTACTAACTTTTTACTAGAATCGTAATCAGATTCTAAAGAATCACTAGCGAAATATTTTTTTAACGAATCGACTATTATTAATGATTTATTGTCCTTTTCCCACTTTTCTACATCTATAGAAAAATGCCCTTCCGACAGGGATTTTCTGACAGAATCTTCAGTTTCATAGAATGGTACCAGTTGAATAACTTCGTTTCTTTCCTCAATCCTTTTTTTTACATAATAAGAATAAAACTCCCTAAGTTTCTCCAAGTCCTCATAAACAATCAATGTATGAGTTCCATAATCTGATTCTGAAATAGTATTAGCAGCATTTTCTATATCCATTGATAGAATTTTATCTTTAACAGGAATATAGAAACACCATAATGTTATTTACATAATATACTTTAATAGTATGTTAATATTTCTAAGTCATTTCTTTGTGTTAATACATGCGTGTATTTCGAATCTAAATAATTGATCGTAATTATTTAGGATAAGTATTATTCTTCAAAAAATCAGTCATGAAGGTCAAATTTAGAGCAGCCTTCATTGCCATTGAGGTATAACCATATTAGAAATACATCGAAACATCTTCTAAAGTATTATAAGTAGAATTGAAAAAACTGTTCTAATAGTATTAATGGAGATACAATGACAATTTTATGAAGCAAATAAAGAAATTACAAGAAAAGATTGAATTAAAATCAATACAATCTTCTTCAATTCTGTTGATTATTCTGATCGTTATTTGCTTTACATCTTTGATATTGTCAATAATTCTATATTTATATCTGATAGAGTCCTCAAAACAAATAGAGAATATATCAATTGACTATGTCAAACTAAATTCGATAAGCACGATTACATATCTAAAAGAGATAATTCAAAATAAGGTTCAGGTAGTCTCTTCAAATCTAAATATACTGAGCAGCCTTGTCCTAACAAAACAGCAAGACTTGTTAGCAATTCCTAACTTTGAAGCGGCTCAGTCTACTACCGATGACCTCACAGAAGGATATGGTTGGATAGATGAAAACGGAATGGGTATATGGTCAACCGCATTTTCTGGAAACAAGACTACTTTTCAACAATATGCCAACTTGAATGTTTCAGAACGACCCTATTTTAAGGTTCCAAAAGAAACTTACAAACCATATGTATCAGAGGCTTTCACCACTACAAACTTTAATCAGGTCCCAAGGATTGTTATAGCATATCCTATTTTATCTCCAAAAGCTAGTGCAATAACGACAACGACAAATACTACAGATGTCAATCAAAGTACTGCTCAAAAACTTCTCGCTACCCGGGAAAACATAAGCAGTGTTACTAATATTACTAATATAAAAAATTTCACGGGCTTTGAAATTCCAATAATACTACGTAACCTTCCATCTGATTTTCTAAAGGATAATTACGAGTTCAGGGGAATAGTTACGGCATCTATCAACTCTGCTGCACTTGATGATTATATTGATAATGCTCTATATACTAGAAACAACTTTAATACGACAGGTACCGACAATGGTAGGATCACTGTTGCATTAGACAATAAAAGCATTAACTCTGAAACCAATCTTAATTTTGACGACACTCAATATATAGAATACTCAAACATTATACGATCTCCATCTTTCTTTTTTACACCCTCCTTATCCTCTTCTTCGGCTTATGAAAATTTGTCATCAACTCTAAAGCCAAATATCCTGCTTACAGACACTAACGGGGTAATACTATTTTCTAGTGATGAAAGGATTAAGGTAGGCTCAAACAATACATCCCCAGAAAATTTAGTTCTGATAGAAAAAGGATATGATCCAACTACGGCAGATTTTTTGACATCTGTCCTTCAGAACATCACGAATAATAAGGAAAAAAGTTATAATGGAAATCTAGAACTAATTAACAATCAAGGAAACAAAATTATTGTAAATCTCGAACCAATATTGTTTAATGGTAAACACATGTTTTATTTGATTACAAATACTAAATTTTTACTTGGTGAAACGGCAAATAACTTGATATCTAATCAAATAGTTTTCACGTTTCTTTTTATAGCGTGTTTATTATTTATGGTATTTAGTTTTATTGCTATAATTCTAGCAATTAATAAGAAACTCAAGCATGAAGTCAACAATAAAACAAATCAACTCCTTCAAAATGTCAAAGATCTAAAATTATCAAATGAAAAATTGATACAAAGCGAAAACATGGAAAGAGAATTTGTTAATACTGCAGCCCACGAACTAAGAACTCCCACTCAGGCTGTTTTAGGTTATTCAGAACTAGATGATGAATTATTTGATGATATTTTTAAGAATAGTAATATTAAAGCAGATCCAGAATTGGAAAGACAAATCAAGCAACTCCATCAACACCATGAAAGGATATCTAAAAATGCTTCTAGATTGGATAACCTAGTAAATAATTTACTAGATGTTGCCAGACTTGAGTCAAGTAGCGATAGTAGAAGTCTTCTTATAACACTACACAAAGAAAAAATAGATCTAGTCAAAGAAATAAATGAAATCGTAAACCAGCAATTAGATAAAAAAATCAATGATAAAAATCTTAAGATAAATTTCATAAATAACACATTAGGCGAACATTGTTGGGTATTCGTAGACAGGTCAAGATTAAATCAGATTCTAAATAATTTGATGGACAATGCTATAAAATTTTCTAAAAATGATGGCAACATAGACATTATAATAAGAGAAGACAGCACTGGTTTACCAGAACTAAACAATCAACAAAGTAATAATTTAAATGGAAATGATGCAGCGGGTGCATCAAAAGATTCTAAAATAAACGAAAGAAACGAAATTTATGTAGGAATCTCTGATACCGGTAAAGGCATTTCTTCGACTATATTACCCAGACTATTTGGTAAATTTGTGACAAATTCAGATTATGGAACTGGACTTGGACTCTATATCACCAAAAAATTAGTAGAGGCTCATGGTGGAAGAATTTGGGCATATAATAATAACGACGGATTGGGTTCTACCTTCGTATTTAGTATACCGATATTTGATGATACGACAGAAAATAATTAAGTTATGAATCAAGAATTATTTACCCCAATAATTCACTAATCAGTTGTAACCATCTTAGCGGTAAGTTAACAAGATTTTTCTTCGTAGAAATATAAAAAAAAGTCAAGATCACTTTCATCAAAATTCACGAAATAATTTGTGCGATATCCAATGAATATGATTATTTACTTATTTAGATTAAGGAGATTTATTATTCGCATGATTATATGACAGACAAGATTATACCCATTTTAGGGTAACACCCGACCCGGCCCATATAGATTTTGTAAGTTTTTGTTATATTTATCGATATTATTTGAATGTTGTAGGTTCATAGTTGTATTATTTCGATTTTCCAGGGATCGATGAGACTTAAGTAAATTAGTATACTCTTTTTGTGTTACAGTATACTGTTTTTCTAGACTAGGAGAATAATGAATATTGCAAGTCTTACAGTATAGTCCAATCTTCTTAAATCACTCCTTGCAACCGACTCTTATATAGGTCGAGTTAAGACATTTGTGACAGTTTAAGCACCTAGTCGATTAGATTAAAGATTATCAAATTAAGATAAAAGGATTATTGATTATCAAAAATGAAAAAAATGGAGTTTAGATACAGTTAGCAGTGTAGTTTCTCTCTGAGAACTTTTGTTTGCTCACTAACCAATTTGTTTAGAATGTCACAATAATTGTTACCATTCTCCTTGCCCTTGGGGGAAACCGTATACGTAGCATCTACAATACTTCCCCGAGGAGGTATATGACATGTAGCCTGTATTGGTCCGCTCGCTACGGCATAGCAATCATTTCGGCCTGAAGCTGGATTGTTAAATAAGAACTGTACCTTCCCATATTGACCAACATCAACAAAAACATACCCCTCTCTCAGTACCAGGGAAAGGCCAGCCTTTACCTCTCGTCACCCAAAAGAGGTTCCCATCGTCATCTAATTTAGGTTTAGCAGTCCATAATCCCTCTTCCAGGTACCCCAAACATTAGAAAAGGGGCCAGCAGTTGAAGTTGCTTTAGCACTAATGATTGTATCTGCTTCTTCAACTAGCGCAGGAACCAGAAATATCACCACTATTACAAATACAACTGAGATAACCGTGAATTGGGTAGTCCTTTTTTGTATAATTTCTAAAACATCAGTATTATTCATACAATTCTACTTCGAATTGTCAATATAACAATGACTATTAATTATACGGCTAGATAATCCTGCATATCAATCCTTGGCTATTTCATGTTTTCAAGATTAATCAAAGAGTCAGCTGGTTCAATCCATTATTTATTACAAAAAAGTACGAAGTGCTGGATTTGAACCCGCTCTTTGCTTTGAAATAAAGTTCAAATCCCGAAAATAGCGGAGAGAGAACCCGCAGTCCCTCTCATTTTAAAGACCTTTTTTGGTTACATTTGGATTTAGATAAGGAAGATACAGATCGGATATTGATATTCAAAAGACGGTAAGTTCTTTTTTATCAAAGTTGAATTCATAGTTATGATTGTCTCAAACCTTACCGAAGACAATCAAAAATCCGCGTTAAGAAATATGTAACTTTTATTCTAAGAATCATGGTCTCTTTATATATTACAGGTTTATTGCTATTGTTAATGCTTCTAATTAAATTTAAGCGAGAGCCTTTGATAGTTTTAGGTATATTTCTAGGTACATTCTTAATTTTATCAGCATATTTATCGTCGTTTGATTCATCTCTGTTTCATGATGCTTTGGCCCAATCTGATGTTCAAACTGTCAAATATAGAAATCTCACACTTGATCTTGATAATGGAGTAACGACAAACGCTCAGTTAGCTTATCCCGCAATAGGTAAAGGACCATTTCCGGCTGTTCTCCTTGTTCCTGGAGCAGGACCAGCTGATATGAACTACACCGCAGGCGAGAACGCTAAACTATTTTGGCAAATAGGACAATTTTTATCAGAAAGAGGGTTTGTCGTTCTTAAATATGACAAGAGGGCAATAGGTGAAAATAATACAATTATTAACCATAATTTATGGGGAAATATGACATACAATGATCTAAAACAAGATGCACAGAAAGCTGTAAATGTTCTAAAGCAACAACCCGAAGTAGATATCACAAAGATAAGCTTGATCGGGCATAGTGAGGGAGGTGAAATTGTTACAAGACTAGCGACAGATAATTCAACAACTAAATTTGACAATATTGTGCTTATGGCCCCAAGAATTGAGACTCCAAAAGATCAGGCATACTACGGATTCGTTGAATTTCCACTTGAATATGCTAAGATAGTATTAGATAAAAATCATAATGGATCCTTTTCATTGCAGGAAGCATTGCAAGACCAATTATTCCAAAGCATGGTAGGTGGTAATGCTAGTTTGATTCTTACTCCGAGTATTACTGATGATACTAGTACTAAACTTTTAAAATCAATATCTAATCCTAATAAAGACAGAAATATAAATATCGTTACTGAATTCAAACCTCTTCTTGAGAAGAAATTTGAAAAGGCATTTGAGGGATCAAAATGCGAAAATCCTATGGCAGGACCGTGTCCAATCTATCTACGTTCAATTAGTATTTTAGATTCTACTCTAAGTATCATAGGTAATGTACCCTCATCTACTGGCATTCTAATACTCCATGGACAAAATGATTCGGGTAGTAGAGTTCAACAAGCATTTCTCCTACAGCAAAAGTTATTTGAATTAAATCACCCTGATCATACGCTTATAACGTACCCAGACTTAGGACACCTTTTCTATCCGTCAACCCGGTGGACAACAGAAAGTGGACCCATACCCGAACATGTCCTAGCAGATTTATATTCATGGTTGGAATCTCATTCTAAATAACAAATAGAAAACAGGATTAGTCGAGAATAGTTTCTTCTTGAACCTTAGATTGTATTAAGAGGCAATTATTCACCTTTTTTGATTATTGTTGTTCAAATGTAAATTGTAACCAAAGTGAAACATGACTATTGATACATGGTGTTTTTAAACACATCAGGATAGTCAAGGTTAACATTAGCTCCCAGCAATGTTCCAGTCGGGTTTTGCATCTCTAGATTTCCACGGTCCTTTTGCAAGACCCGATGTTCTACCAAATCTCATCTAACAATTCAGGATTTCTCGAATATTTAATGAGTATCCATTTTGCGAATATAAAACGTGCACGTGTTTTGATCAATGCCCCGATTACCAACAGTCAAAATAACTCTAATCTCTTTTGCAGTATCTGAAATGAACTGTAGGAATCCCCAACGTCGTTTAGGTCAAAGAAATAATATTAGTCATCAAATTGATATACAGTCATGAATATAATTGAAAGTGAATCTTCGTTTTTGGTAGAAGCAAGAACTTGTGGATGTAAAGAAAGAGGAAAAAGTGTTTCATATCATTTTATTGAATCTGCACACAGTCTTTGTTTAGGGAAAGGCGAGCTGTTGTTAGCTCAAATTCAAGCTTGTGAAAGATTGCTGAAATATATAAAGGATGAAGAAGAGATTACAGCACTAAAAGATGAGACAGCCAAATTGAAGTTAGTATTAGACTTGATACGATACTAAATAACAAACATAATATAGTTAATTAACCGTTGGCTAATATTGACCTTATCTATAGGAAAGATTGGACAGTATAAATTCAGATAATCTATCTATGTTATATCAGATAGTTAAAGTACAATTAAGCTAGAACTACGAATTCATCCATAGGGTGTTTATGTAGATAGGCGTGTTTAAATGTGCAGGAGTAGAAATCAAAACAGATAGAGCATATGATAGTCGCTTTATTTTTACACCCATATGAAGAACAGTATGCTAGTTTGCTGCTCTTGTTACTCATGGTTCCTGCCAAAACAAATGTGAGATCTGCAATTTCACTTTTGATAACTGATGCTTCTGTGTCATCCTTAGTATCCTTTAATAGTATTCCACATGCCTGGATTTGTGCCAGGTACTATTTCCCTGTTATCAAGACATAGGCTATGAGATGATTCTATAAAATTATAAGAAATGCTTTTCGGTTTAGTATTACACCCGCAGATCTTGGCTTCTACCAGGATTTGAATTTCAGACTCGATCAAGTTCAAATAGTTAATTCTCCCTTTTTCTTCTTCTTTTAAGACTTCGAATCAAGCATAACTGTGTCGATGATTGTTTTGCGGTCATCAAATACATACATGAGTTTCAGTTATTCACTATATTTAAGAAGGAGGAATCATTGGCAATAAATAGATACAAAAGTAGAAAATAATTACAAAGTTATTATTCTAGCAAAATTGTACTTTAACTATTGAAAATGGCTAAAATCATCAAGAATGATGAAAAAGACCATCATATTAGGGCGAGCGAAAGTATTACGCTACGATTTGACAAGGCGATACTTAATGAATTACGTGATGAATCGGAACAGAAGATGGAAAGTGTCAATACCCTGCTAAACCAGATAGTAAAATCATATATTAAATGGCACAAGCCGGCCAAGATTGCGGGGTTAATTTATGTCAATAAGTTCCTTTATAGAGATATTGTGGAACAACTTCCTGATGCAACGGTAAACACGATTGCAGATAACTATGCTCGACATTACTTCATGGATACTATCGCGATGTTTGACGGTAATTCATCTGTTTTCTTTTATATAGACTATTTGCTAACGTGGCTCAAAATATCAGGCTTCAATTACCGACTGGATGATGAAAAAACGGATCATGTGACTATAAAGATTCAGCTTGACCTGGGTCTCAAGTTTAGTAAATATATCTCCACCAAGATAACGAACATACTCAAAACTTTAAAACAAACTGATGTAAAAGTGGAATGTACAGATCATATTGTGATAGTACAAATTTCTATATCTTAATTGTTATTTATTTTCGATATCTTATTTATAACCCACCGGGTATTCTCAAATCAGTAATTTTCTCAACTCCTCCAACACCGGCCCTATCTTTTTTGTAATCGTTTCATTAAAGTCAGGTCTGTAATAATGATTGACGAAATAGCTGAACTACTAATCCTTCCTTGAAGCAAATCAATAATTTCTGGTTTTATTCCTTTGTTTCTCAGGTAAGTAGCAAAGACTTTGCGACAGAAGTAAATGTTCATTTCAACATTCTCCCTTTTCAAAAGTCCTTTTTATTGTTGTTATTTCATACTCATATCCATATCCATATTTTTTGTAATACTATTACTACCAAAATTAGGAGCAGGAGTTGTCATTCTATTATCTGACAGATGATTTTTAGACATTAGGTTACTATTATTAAAATCATTAATCGATATAATTCCGAATGTGGTCGTCAATCCTATTACAATGAAAATGATTCCCGCTATCTTTGAAACATAGATTCCTTTGGACCATACTTTTTCTGCAAATATTATTCCAGCAAACAGCCCCATCCATAGAATATTCATCCACCCGATTGCAACCATCAATAGAAAGTATGGCCAGCAGCATCCAAGACAATATAGTCCATGATATATACCCATTTTAATAGCACCATCCGTCCCACTTTTCCACCGCCTCATAAAAAAGCTTAAAGGAGATTCACAATATCTAATACATGATCTCTTCAAAGGAGTAAATTGATAAGCGCCGGAAATAAGCAATAAAATTCCATAAACAATATCTGTTTGTTTTTTTTCAATTCCCATAACAGTCCATACGTGCATGGGTATTGAACAAACCAATAGAAGCAGTACTCCGATTGCTGTCCATACTATAATATAACATCCTGTAAATATTGATATTTTGATGACATATGGCGTGATGAAAAAGGTCCTTCTATTCCATATCGCGTTCATCTTAATGTAACATTTTGAAGCAAATGATGTTTGAACATCATTTTCTTTTTTGATTGTGTTTCTGCCACCATTAACATTACCATTATCGAGTTCGTTGTTTTTAATTAACCTACCATAGAATAGAATCATAGGAGAGATGGATGGTCTGCTCGCCTACCAAGACATCAGAAGAATTGGTTATGAATTTTACTGGTTTAAGCTTATCTATTGAAACATTCTCTACAAGTAGAACTGCAATGTCAGAATGAGGATCAGAGCCTATTATTTTTGCATCATATATAGTACCATCACTAAATTCAACCTGTTGCACATGTGTATTAGTAACGACACCAAGACTAGTCATTATGTGACCTTTTGTATCATATACAAATCCAGTTCCTGTAGCTCCTGTATTATTAGTAAAAATATCAGTAGAATTTCCTATACTAGTGGCGTTTGCATTGGAATTATTATTATCAGGTAATTCATCTGTAATTGAGACCACGGATTCTTTTAATTTAGTATATAAGGATGTAAGATCAAAATTAGGGACTGATGAGTTAGATGCAGTTATTCGATTCCCTGATAGTGTTGTCATGTTATCGGACTGAATAGTATTATTGTATGAATTTGGAGAAGAAATCAAGTCTTGTTGTTGTGCCATAACGGTGTTTGTTAATGATACTAATAACAATGAAAATACAATCATCATCGCATTAAAAACGAATATATTTATTCTTTTCCCAGTAAGCATGTTCGACAATTAAGTTGCAATTATTTAAGAGTTCTGAACAGAAAAAGTATGTCAAGATAATACTTCAAAAATGCTTTTGACCAGTACAAGTATTACTGGTCAAACTATGACAATATCATGCTAGACAGTCGTAAGAATATATCTTTAACTGGTTCTCTCCAAATACTCTTTTTTTTGATTGATTTAAGGTCATCTTCCAAGGCTAGAATTAAGTTTTAGCAAATGACAATTGTCTAGAAATCGAATCAAACTTTATGTCATATTTTTTTCCAAACGGCTGGCACCACAACAAACGTATCTGAAAGTAGCAAAATTTTCAATGTTAACTTAGGTATAAACCGTGAATACAAGAATCGGGTTCATATTTCAACCTATTATCGATCAAGTTTTGTTTGATAAGACCCACTATTGTGCGGTATGGGTTTTAATTTCCATTCAGTTGTTCGTTACAACCTTAGATTGAATTCAACCTTGAAACGCATTCTCTCGTGTGTATTCAACCACAGAAATAATTTTCAAAATTTTCTGAACTGAAAAGAAAATCATTAAAACATGATATCTTTGACACCAATTAACGATCAAATTTCAGGTTTTGGTCGTAATCTGTAAATGATTTTGTGAGTTTATTGTATATGTCGGAATTACATTGTAATATTGATTTGTAGGGTTATGAAAACAGTTTTTCTCAATCCAAAATATCCGATTTCGCTGATTTATCCGATTAGATTTGTTATTTCCAACCTTGTTAATTTCGAGCTTTTGTGACTTATTAGATATATATTCCAAAAGAGAATTTCAATTGATTATCTATGTATTAACTATTTATAGCTGCCAAATCAAAAATGAATCAAAACTTGTTTTGCTTCTATCAGTGAAAAGTACATTTAGTTAGTTACCAGTTATGAATATAGCAATTCATTTTATAGCATTAGATAACAATCCTTGGCCCCAGACTAAAATCGAACTCTTTTAAGTCATTTGTTATAAATGTAATCAAAATTTACTATTGACTAAAGGGTCAAGATAACTGTCCAAAAACTGAAATAAAAAAAAGATTATTTGTAGTTATTTAACTTCCACTACCTCCTTCACTACCAGAGTCTCCGCCGTCTTCACTACCAGAGTCTCCGCCGTCTTCACTACCAGAGTCTCCGCCGTCTTCACTACCAGAGTCTCCGCCGTCTTCACTACCAGAGTCTCCGCCGTCTTCACTACCAGAGTCTCCGCCGTTGTTTACACCAGTGTCTTCGCTTCCAGCCACTCCTTCGTTAGGAACAAATGTAGTTTCATCGTCAGTAACAGCTTGGTTAGCATTGCCATACGGCATTTCCCCAACAAAGTTACCTGGAGGGTTATAACGACAGACTAGAAAGTTCATTTGATCAGTACTAGTAAACCCACAACCAATCTCTTTGGTGTTCTGCCAGACCATTGCTGTGTAATGGCCAGCTGGATTATTACCTGACGGTATTGGCTGACCGTTGTAATCTGATTTTTCATCAGCCCAGCCCTGGACATGGGTGGCTATCGATGTACCTGGACTTCCCCCAGCCAAGTTCTCGTTGCTTGCTCCATGAGGTGTCTGATCGCATTGCTGGGCATTACAGACGAGCCCCATCGTGGACAGCTGGTTAGCATAATCTTGGGATTGAGTTGCGAGAATGTTACTCCAAGTAAGAGGCGGACTATTCACTTCTTTTCTTTCATCGTTGTGCATGCTCAAGATGGTGTTTTGGTCGCTTTGGCTGATCTGGGCTTGAGAGATCTGCAACATCGTAGACGGCACTGTCAAAATTACTGTCATGATTAGAATTATAGTAATTTTTACTGATATTTTCTTATTCATAATTCGTAAGTAGTTTTTTACTAGATTAGCTTATTAACTAATCGATTAGTATAAATAACAGTATTAAATAATGAATGCTTTTTTGGCCATCCCTTTTTAGAAACCAATTCCTTCCATAATTCCCACATTATCTCCTTTTTTATGACTATCGGAAACAGAACATGTTCAGAATCCATTTTCTTAAGAACAAAAACGTATTTTTCAGATCTATTTGGTATTATGACCAATTAAATATTGTCCTGATTTGTGAACGAATTGACTAAGCGATACCAATAGAAATAACGATGTTACTATAGTTGTCTTTTATTCATGTGGTAAGTCTAAATGAAATTGTTTTACAACAATGTGCAGACCTAATAAGAAACTAAAATGGGTTTAGATTTTTCATCTGTATTCAAGCTAAGTCGAATCAATAAGATTCCTTCAAGGATGTACAATAGGAACAGTAAGATTGTACAATCTCTTATGTTTAGATGCTTAGAAATGACATTGTAACTAAGGATGCAAAAAAAATTCAATTTGAATATTACTTGCTAGTTAAAGACAAAATCACTGGTAATTTGATAGGGATTATTGACGCAAAATACGATATCTGGGATATTGATATGAAAAAAAATAACTGTTTCATATCGCATATCTAGACCAAAGATAACTGTTTTTACATCAATACTGATTGCTTATAACCTGGCTCTATAGTCCTCATTGCTCCATTAATTTACCTAGATATAGTGTTTAAACTTCTATGTGCGCTTTTACATCTATTTGATTTGTTTGTTTGATGAGGAATCGTTTTTTAGGACAATTTACGTTCTGTTGTCTTTAAGGTATTATAGGAATAAAACAATGAATTTACGAGCTAATTAATGACCATATCCTTAGCAAAGGTAAAACAGAAACCCAAAAAATTTTGATTCTAAGGAATAAGTGTTATCTCATAATAGTATGTTAGAATAGGGATTGAAGGTATATATTACATAATGGTTTACGATTAAATTTAAAACAAATAGGAAATCTTATAAAATAGATTTAGATGAATAATGTATGTCTAATACAAGACTTAATCATTTATTATATTTGATGCCTTTATTTATGACTGCTGTTCTTCTAGTCATCCCATTTCAGGTTCAAGCACAACCTACTTCACCTGAGGATACATGCTTTCCTGTTGAACCCGGTGCAGGGACATTAATGTGTACAGAGGGCCCTGCAAGTGGTGATCCGGAGGCAAACTCAACATCTACTAAAAAGGGGGCCACTTCTAACACATCCGAAGATACATGCTTTCCTGTTGAACCCGGTGCAGGGACATTAATGTGTACAGAGGGCCCTGCAAGTGGTGATCCGGAGGCAAACTCAACATCCTAAATTTTGGTCCAATCAGAATATTAGGATATTTTTATAGGTATTTCAGATTTTATTTTGATTGTGACGTTTAAGCTTTCTGAGATACCAATAAATAAATTATGATAATCTAACTAGACCAATGATATAACACCGTATAGACCCACCACTATTCAAAGGAAGGTCTATGATACCTCTGACAAGGAGTACAGGATATAAACAAATTCCCTTCCTTTATCCTTTAATCCAGAGAAATTGCAAGGGAATGCTAAGTCCTGAATAAAATAGGAATAATGAAATCCTTGAAATGACTATACAATCTGAAAGAATAGGTTATAAGATAAGGTATGACGATTTGAAATCTATATTTAACATTTGACCAATACTGTAAGAGAATTATTAAATGAGAAGAAGCAGCCTTAGTCATTGTTCATTTTCAACATTCAAATAAATCCCTCCTGACGATAATTGTTACAAATTTCATTTCAACAGCTCTTTTGGCGTCTAAATTATTACATTATCATTTAGCTTATTACAATCAAATCATTCGAACTAAATGAATACTAAAATACTTTTTTATTAATCTCAGCTGGAATAATTCTTTCTTACTAACTCTACAAAAAATATTTACACCTTTTTACGACTTATTATTTTTGAAATTTTTTTAAGGTAGAACCCGAATGTTTTCTAAAGATAACGAAATTATCCATAGCATCTACGAACCATTCCAGAATTGGGTTAAAGGTAGAATCATATCATGCTTTCTGGTGCCTGATTATATACTTCAGGATTTATCCCATTCCTTATGATTCAGCTTCAGATTCCGAAAAATTTTGAATCGGTTTATCCAAATTTCGAGGTGCCTCTACTAGATCTGCGGGTTGAACATCATTTGACTTTGGAGATACTTCTCTGCAATTGTATTTTTGTTCTGTTTGAAGGTCTACATTACATTCCATGCATTTTAAAGCGTTATTTGAACTATCACAACATATCTCTTTATTTTTATCATTGTCATATGTGCAATCAAAAAGAGCTTTTTCACCCGGGAATGCAGCAAAAATCTCCATTTGAACTGAGGAACTTGACAAAAGTATGACCAAAAAAACTATTATACCCAATGTCACAAAAATTTTTGAATTAAAATCATTAAGTTTACTCATACAATGACTTCTAAAGCAAAAATATAAACATTTGTCAATTACCATGTCTAATGAATAGGATATAAACAGGTCGCAAGATATTTATCGCTCTCTAGGGACAAAGGTCAAGATTATTTAGTATTGATTTGCAAAACAACTCGATTTATGCCATAAAAGTAAATTTGGTAGAATTATCAAAATTGTTACTAACTTCATAGTCACATTTGATTTTAGTTATGTATACTTAATATTGAGATGAATTAGATTATTAGGGTAAGCATTCGAATTAGAATCCAGATTTCATAAATATGTTATCAGTTTGACCTTAACCATTTGTAAAGTAAATCCATACCACTTTTTAGATTGTTTTGACTATTCGTTGCACATCAGAACCCCGTTACTACCAGGACCTTAATCCCACAGAACAGACCTGTTACTAACTATTTAAAAGTATGATTTTTGTAGATTAAGCACAGGATTTTCACTAACAAAAAGAAAACAGATCTTCATATTTTGATGTATTTTCAGAATGATATATGATATTAAAAATATGAAATAAGTCATATTAATATTTACAAAAAATAGTGCAGTATTGTAAGCAATCCTCTCAAACTAACGGTCCTATATTATAGTAAGGTGTTTGTCCCGAGACGTTGCCCGGCGGGTTATAGCGACATACTAGAAAGTCCATTTGACCACTACTAACGAACCCGCAGTCAATCTCTTTGGTGTTCTTCCATACCATAGCAGTGTAATGGCCGATACCTGGACCGGATCGTTGTCCTGCATTATATTTCATATTTTCGTCAGCCCACAATTGGGCAAGTTCCTCTGGTGAATAGAGATCCGCGACCCCAGACGCAATGTTCTCGTTTTTAGCACCGTGGGGAGTAGTATCGCATACAGGCTTGGGTGGTACTAGCTCGGCTCGCGCGGGATCGCATAAGAGCCCGAGCGTCGTCAAAAGATGAACACAACTCTGGGAGTCAGATGCAAGACTGCTGCTCCACGTTAACGGCGTAACTCCAACGGCAGCACGCTCATCCTTATTTATATTAAGCATGGCGTTTTTGAGATCCGTATTTGACTATGCGTACGAAAGCTGCACCATCGACGATAACACTGTCAAGAGCGTTGTCATAACAAGAATCAATGTAATTCTTTAGATATTTTTTGATACATAACTCGTAATTGATTCATGATAATTTCTTATTTATTTTTCGATCAGCAAGTATTAAGAAGAAATTTGTATAGATCTGTATGACAAGATTGTCCGATCCTGAAACCAAAGAAAGACTTGGAAGTAACAAAATAGATAAATGTTTGATTCAAGATGTAATTTAACTTCCGAACTGGATATCTACAAATGGAACATAAAGATATATTTAAATAAATAAAAATGAAGCTTTGGTTTTGAGGTTCCTCTCTGACTCATTATGAGCATGGTAACCATTAATTCTACAATCAACAAAATTAGATTCTTTATAGTACTCTATCATTACCTCCTTAGAATCAACAAGAATCTGACCTGACCGTTGGCCTTGGCAGCCATGATCAATCCAGGAAAAATAATTTCCTGACCACAGAAATGAGGTAGAATAAAATAGATATTTCCAGTGTGTGTCGTAACCTCATCAGAAGACAATAATATGGGTAACTATATCTTAAAAAATAGGTATTTGGTTACAGGTATGGAGAGGCTCATTTTCTTTTCCTAGTTTCTTTAGAATGTTCGCTACTTAACATCCGATATCTACATCTATATCAGTTCGGTAGGTTTTTTGTGGTTTAGATGACTAATCTTATTGAATAAATATGAAACTTGGATGTCAGATAGGTGATTGTCAGGGCAACACCATGATATAGTCAACTAATTAGTAGAAAGTCTAAAATTGGGTTATACTTGTCTTAATTATGGTGTATTAGGATAGTAATAACTTGGTATGGATCCTATGTTAAAAATTGGATGTCCATACCCATATTAGCCATAGCAATTATTTTCATTATACTCTCCACAATACAATCCATACATGCTTTAACCGTTAACAATATTGATCCTACGAAACTCCAATTATCTAATGCACAGAAATCAATATCGCTAAATGAGATGAATATAAGTAAAATTATTCTATATAGTATAGTAATTATAATTTTGGTTGTTACCAGACTCAAATGGGCCAAACATGGAAGAAAAGTAACGAAGCCGAAAATTATAATTGAGTCTATTTTCTTTTTAGCAATAGGTTCTATTGTTATCTTCGATTCATTTTATAACGTTGGTATTCCAATTTTATACATTGTTCCTTATTTGGTTGTGTTTTTTGGTTTACAGCATTATTCATATTTTCATTCAAATAAGTTAATTTCGTTCTGGACAGACTCAAAGACTAGTGCTATTTATGTAAAGGGCGGAACACATATACATCTTGCGTATGTGATAGGAACAGCATCTCGTATTATTATATCTGTTTTGTTTATTGGCAGTTTGTTTACGCCAAGCCGACGAGGGATAATCTACATTGATAGTTCGACAACAGTACTTGCTACTATAGTATTTGATTTGCTATTAATGATTTCTCTTGGCTTGCTAATAGGAATAAATAGGAGAATACTTATTCGATATAATTTAATTAACACAGGGAAAGAAAAAATTTCTGAAAAGTAGAGATATGATTGTACAAAAACTTAGCAATTTAGGATTTTCAACCCATGGATTAAACATTTCAAAAACACCGATAACTTCCTCCTTTCTTCGTTCCTGTATATAGGTGGTAATACCATATTCTTCCCTCATGTAAATATTGTCTTGGTATCAATTACAAAGGACCGATAAAGAAGTTCGAGTGTAATGAACAAGTTCTGATATTTTACGATCCTGATGGTATGGAGATAGAAATAGTTGTCCATAAGGATGCAGAGTTAAGAAAGGATCATATCTGGGAAAAGGTGCCAATCCCTAAAGAATATACCCCTAGGGGATTTTTTCGGCTACACTTTCTTTAGAAGGATATGAACGAACTGTGGACTTTTAACTACAATCAATGGTTTCTCAAAAGGGAAACATAAAGGAAATAGATTATGATTTGAAATCGAAAATAAAGAAAAAAACTAGATGGTCCTTACAGTACCAAACAAAAAAAGAAAATTGGATCCTTTAGATTCTTTGTCCACTGTTGATTTTCCTACTCCAGGTATACCAGTCAAACTAATTATAAATCGGCTCGTTATGCCAAATATACCTATTTTTGAAGGTTATTTTGATATCATGTATTGACAAGTTTGATTTGGAACATTACAAGAAATTTTTGAAATGAAACTAAACCTCTACCCTTAACCTTTAACACCTTTTGCATCACAAAGGTTTTTGCCTTGTTACTACTCGTTATGTGGATGGATGGTGGATTGTATTCGATCTTGAATCGTGTTCCCACGGGTTCGAACCAGAGTATATAAAAAAATTAGAAATAGTATTGAGTTGTTGATTACAGGCAAATATGACTTGTATTCAACCCGGTCTATTGAATATGCTGTCTAATTCTAGTATGGGAATGTGGAGGAAAATCCCTGGCGTGAAGTTAACACTAATAAAATTTACTCAATAATCCTATTCTCTCGTATTCTTTTTTCCTCTTCGGCCATTCCCTCATCCGTAATGCTAAATTCGTTACCATTTGATATTTCTACCAACTTGGAGTCATTCCATAATTTAATCAAGTCTACTTTCAAATATGCTTGATCTAATGAAGATACTCTATCCTCTAATTCTTGTATAGGGACTTTTTCTTGTCGCTCTCTTTTTTTTAGATATAGATGTGCTAATATAATACTCCTAACTTTTCGCTCTGCCTCTTCATCGGATTCAAAACTCGATATATTATTCATACTATTGAAATACTAAAGTTGTTTAAATCCTTACATGATTGACTAGAATACATGATCGGGTTTGTTAATTTCAATTTCCAGTGCTTCTTGCATACTAGATGCGTATATTTATCTGCTAGTAATACTTAATCATTCAATCAACCAAAAACTATCCCGTTAATAATATGAATCCGACCCGGCCCATTGAAAATTTGTCTTTATTCTTGAATTCGTCGGATAGTCCACTGGATGAAATTAAGTTTGGAAAAGATTCTAGTGAAATGGTCAGACATGGATTTTAAAGTAGACTTTGAGTAAAATAGCAATGAATTTTATCAGTGTGAAAGTGAATCTCGATGTCCATTGTCTTTGAACTATTAATTCTAAATAAATAAGATGTAATTCCATTTTTTGAAATATATTATGATTCAACACAAGAGAAAGCATAAGATTTTGTGTAAATTATGGGCATATGCGGTCTTCATTAGTGGAGTACCATCTAGAAAACATAGATCTAGTACTCTCTGAAATGTAACTAGATGTATTAGTTTATCAGTGAATTAGACGTTTACTAATCAGATATTTCTCGAGTAAAATTAGAACTCTATTTATGTGAAAGGAACCTCTAAATTTTTTCTAGAAACTAAAGCATCATTTACCCAGGTATTCGATTTTATATTCTGATGCAAGCTATTAGCAACTTTAACATAAATAACAGGTAAATAAGGTGAAAACACTTCGATTATCAGGAGTAGCAATAGAAAACATATAAAAAACAAAAAGTAATATCCTTAAAAGCTTACTGCTACAACAATAAAGTATGTTTGAATATTATAAATAAAAAAGAACAGGAGATAAAAGTTATTGAACTCCATTAACAAGGTAAAACAGTAAGAGAAATAGCTAAAATAGTGCACATGTCATTTGGTACTATTGGTTCAATCATAAAAAAATTTAACCAATAAGAAAAGCACTAGAACGATATAAAGAATTCTACTATATCTGAAGAAACTAAAGCCATGCAACTTTTCCTTAGTGGAAAAACACCAATCGAAGTAAAGATAGAATTAGATATGACTACCGAAGAAGTGGAAAGACTTTATAAAGACTATCGGAAATTATTAGGACTCTATAAACTCTATAATTATTATATAAATGAAATAAAGGAGGATCTTCCATCATTTCTAAAACTGTTTAAAGAAGTAAAGGATTTGTGGATAACAAATGAAGATATAATATCATCATTAAGATACATACATCAGCTACCATGGTTAGCAATAATTTCTAAAAAAATGTAAAACGAAGTTAAGAATTTAACGAGTATGAAAGATGCCCATATCTGTGAGATAAACGAATTAAATAACAGTAAGAAGAAGTCGCAAATCCTTTTGAATAGACTTCATGATGATATCCAAAAACTATCGTCAGAAATTAATCTAAAACAGGCTCATTTGGGAATCTTAGATGAATCATTTGATGATCTACTATATAGTGCAGATTTCTCAAATGCTAAGGATCATAAAATAGACTGTAACTACCCTTTTAGATGACAAGAGGGATTTATTAATTGCTGCAATTGTTACTGTAATCCAAGGCATGCAAGTTGATCCACACAAAGGTTCTTAATTAGTAACCTTGACACTAACTTGGTTGGTAATGATGATCATAGTTTTATCACCTCAAATACTTTAGGTAATGATTTAGAGATCAAAAAGGTAGAAAATTATCTTATTACCTATGATTCACCGATCCTTGATTTGGCAAATATACTATATGATAAAATCTTAAAAATAGTTCAAAATCAGATCTTTTTTAAATCTAGATCATTCACAGATTAAGACGACGCTAATTACTTCCTAGGATTCTTATTACAAGCCGCCCGATATGAACAACATACTAAAGTCTGATTCGATGGGAATGCGTCTACTGGACCTAAATAATCATACCTTATTAATGCTGGTGTGGTACTATAGTTGATGAATATTATTGAAAATGAAATACCATATCTAGTAGAGGCAAGAACATGCGGTTGTCCTGAAAAGGGAAAAAGTGTTTCATATCATTTCATCGAGTCTTCTCATAACCTTTGTCTAAACAAAGGTGAATTGATGCTAGGTCAGATTCAAGCCTGTGAAAGATTATTGAAATATTCTAAAGATGATAATGAAGCCCTAGCATTAAAGGATGAAATGACCAAATTGAGATTGGCGTTGGATTTGATAAGATATTAGGTTGCAAGCACTTATTTTGAATTTAGGATGAGTATCGCTGTTCTCGACAGATATAGTAATATTCTTAAACTTGATTACCAAAACTAAAATCATACTTTGATAGCACGGCAATCAAATAGTACATATTTTCAAATCGACAATATGATTTCCTCTCATAATATAGGGCTAAATTGAGTCAAATTCTATAAAATATTCACATACTAATTATCTATGTAAAATGACACATGACGTAGAAAAACATATATACTAAATTTGGAATAATCCAAATTCAAATATCATGATACTGTTAATCTACTATATTTCTTAAATTTAGTTGTGAATTCCCGTTTGCGATACAGGATTCGGTAATAACTTTCATATCAATTTGGGTTGGACGAGGCTTTTTTCTCAATTACTGTGACTTGATGTAGAGTCATCTGACCTGTATGATTTAAACTCGGTCCATTCCATATCAAGGACTAGATTATTGTTAACTTCCCTGGCTTTTGATATCGGAACATCAAATCTTTGATCATAATCTCCAAATATCGTTATCTGGGTATCTGTTATCCCCATCATAAAGCCCACGAAGTCTTCATTCAATAAACTTACTTTTTTGTTAAACAGAGAGCTAGGAAACCTATCTATAGCAGATTCGCCTGTTTCATTGTTGAAATGCTCCTCTGCATTACTTAAATTTCTAGATACCAAAATATCATTTCTATCTAACAAGTACCTTTTTAATTCGTCATTGCCGGTTATCTGCATTATTTAGTTATCAATTACCTTATCGAATTTTTGAAATAAGACATCTGAGATTTTATTGTTTAATACAATATCCACTTGTTTATTTTTCATTTTTCTTGGCTGCAATAGCCTTATGGAGAGAATGTAAAGACATCATTATACGATTAGAATTTTTCTCGTTCGTCATATCATATATATACATTTCGTATCTATTAAGTATGTCATGATGAATATCGTTGATAGATTGCTTTAATCGTTTCTATAAATCGAAATATAGTAGATTTCAACCCGTTCTAAATGATAATGAACAAATATTATTCAGGTTATCAAAAATGGAAATTATATCATTTTTTGGACAATATTTGTAAATTAAAGGAATTAAGATTTATTAAAACTTCAAGCATCTTACTTGGCCGGCTCCCTTGGATGTGATTAACATTTGTATTAAATCCCTCTAAAAAGTTGAGCTTATAATATATTCTTTCAATTATTTTTCAGATATCAAAATTTTCGTATGCATCATTAATCATGACGAGTTTTGTTAAATTAGTTCTTCCGAATATATCTATTATTCGCAAATTCTCTTGCTTTTTCTATGATACTATGATAAGTTACTATTTGTTGAATTGCCATGCATATTATAAAAGGTACTGTAAATATTATAGCCATGAGAAAAGATAGATATCCCAGAAAATTCATTAGAGTTACCTATATCCCTTTATTTTTATCCAGACTATTTTGCTTTTTTTTATCATGTTCGGAGCCTATATCATTGTCAGTAACTTTTACTTTGTTAAAAACTGCTTTAGTTCCGGCTTTCACCTTAATTCCTGTTTCATCTAAAGTGCTCTCATATATATCACGAAGTCTTTCATATTCATAGTACTTGTTGATAATATCGACAATATATTCACCGTGGTATTCCATATCTTTATCATATTGATTCCCAGACATTGCAGATCAGATTGTATAACATCTTATAAATATTCAATACTACTGTTACCAATTATTTTTGCGAGAATAAATTATTATAAAAGTAATATTGAACTAATATCTAAGGTTGTAATTGATTGTTAATGTTTTATAGTGTCGTTTGGAGCGGTTTTCTTACTACCTTTATTATTCGAGGAGTAATACTTATTTACATTATCTTTTTCTTTTTACGATCATCTGCTTTGCTAGCAATATTATTTTTAGATCTATTTCTTCTTATAAGAACAATATATTTTGAAATAAGCTGAATCTCTTCTTTGAATCCAGTATATTTCCAACAGTATTAGTTAACAAGAGTTGATATAACAAACCAAATAATACTATTTACTATTACAGTAACTAAAAATCCATAAAAATAAGCCATAATTGTTCCAGTCATTGTACCTCCTATGAGATAAGGCATTTGACGTTTTAATACGGATTTTACTAAACTATCCAAAACGACTTCTACTCATTCCTAATTGTATAACATAGTTTATAGTCAGGTGTAAGGTGATTGATAGATTATTAGATTTAATACAATTATTCGAGGATAACGAGTTTAATCAATTCTTAGTTATAATAGATGACTTCCCCAATACTGTATTATAATTATAATTAATATACAATCATTACATTCAATATCTAAATTAAAGGGCCGATAATCTCTTGAAGACCACCAGGTAAACAAAATGATTATCCATTCCATATTATTACTATTAGGATCTCTATGTGGGTGAGAATGATTTGATTGATTAGCATCCTAAACTTTTTGTAACAAGACCTTAAAAGAGTTTTCAAAAATTTAATAGAATTAAAAAATTAGGGTAAATGATCTTTTATAATTTCTTTATCAAGTTCTTTAGATATGCATCCAAGCCAGGTGAAAATTCTTGTGAAGTTACAATAACTATTATTCCCCAGAACTACTGAAAACAAAACCATGAAAGGTTTCATTCACAATAAACTAGATGGTACCATTTATCACACTATAGAGACCCATTTTGAAACCTTATTCCTTTTAAAAAATGTGTTTATCTTAATATGAAAAAGAAAGGATTAAATTGAAATCAAAAAGATTAGAAGTCAAAAATAGAGATAAAAATATTGAATTGTATTCCTTAATTTACTCAGCGTGTCTTGGATCTAAATAGGTGCTGTTGAATTGTCAGTACCTGATGTCATATTTCCGCTTGTCATATTTGTGGAACCTGTATCCATCGTTGTTGAACCCATTTCACTCTCAGCAGTCGTTTGACCTCGAGCTATTGTTGCGGATGTAAAAGTGCCCGCCATCAAAGAAGCTGTTGCAAGAATACTAGCGATTGCAAATAAGTAGATCTTATTCATACGATTTTACGGTATAATTTATACCGTTTATTTTTTGTCTAAAATGATGCTATATTTTTAATATACTTATATTATATAGTATATTGGGTCGAAAGATCTCATCTATTCAATAAATAACATGATATTGCATTATTATGCCGCACCCGTACAACTATTGCATTGGGTCATCAGATGAAACATTATGAATAATTTAGAATCCTATCATGTGATCACAATGCATTCCTTCTCCCTTTACAAATTTTATCATGGAGGATGATCCTGTGATAATGTAAGTGTGAATCAATCTTATGGTCATCGATCAACATGACAAGACTAATTGCTAAATTTTTTAACAGGATTATGAATATAATAACCCGGATTGAAGAACTTGTCAAATGTGAATATCTCGACACTGTTTAATTTCATAATTATGATACTCTTAAAGGTATTCAATTAAACCTTGATTTTGCTGAGCTTTATAAACAAATTTGCCATAATGTTATTATGGATTGATATGAACAAGATTAAACGTAAAAATAAGAAAAAGAATCCATATAGAAGTAGCGTAAATAGAACTTATGAAATGGTTTCCCTAGGTCTTCAGAGTGAGTTATTATGGCTGATGACTTATCAACCCTTTAACAAATTTGCAATTAACAATTGCAAATCAAGAATAAGGAGTTTAAAGAGTATGAAAAAAGCTTATAATCTATATACAGATTTTGGAGAGGTATTCTCTAATTATCCATAATGGTCAATTCCTAACCCAAATGTCTCAGTAGGGAGTTTAAATAATTTTCTCGTGAATCTTTGAGCTACAATTTGATTTTGTACCCTGGTTTACTATGGTTCGACAAATTCTAATCCCTTTTTAATTGCTTTACTGTAATTGTATATCTGGGCCAATAATTATCAGTATTATTGATCGGAGAGAAACTATCTTGTTTTGTTAATAGTTGGAGTTATAGATGAATCAAATGTAACAAATTATCTAAAAGTTTTCAATAATCATATTATAGTATCGATATGCATATCCAATATCTAGGAGTTTTTGAAAAATATTTGCAAATGTATCTTGAAAATGATATATCTGAAGTTGTATGTCCAAAATGCAATAAAAACAATGATAATTTAGAGGTTTTGCGAATGCATGTTTTTACACAAAGTAACTTTGGTAAACATCCGTATTATGATATCATATGTAGTAGTTGTCATAAAGTATTCACCTCACAAGTGTATCTTTCCATCGACGAGGTATAAATTAGGTCGGTTTCGAAATATATCTCGCACACCGATTTGGATTTTAGAAAGATTAATGATCTTGATTTAGAATAGAAACTGACCTTCGCCAAAACGAGAAATTTGGATTTAGAACGTGATCCTCATATTATTAACAGATTTAGTTAAACTGAACAAACGCTTAATTGATTTGACTTTCTTCCGACCCATGAGATAATGATCTCCTTACAAGAAAGTCATAATAATTGATAAATAGAGTAAAGAATTCGTATAATTATCAGATCTTACTATTACCACCTACGGCTTTTTTTTGGAACATAGTCGAAGTATGCGAGGCCCCAATTTCTCCAAATTTACTGGCTATTGAATTACATCAGAGATTTTGATCTCCTTAAAGTCGATACTATGCGATATATCCCCTTTGCAATATCCTGTAATCAAAAGAATTTTTACTTGGGAATTGTATTTTCTTATCTCCTTAGATAATTCCACCTCATTCAATTCATCCATAGACAAATCCAAAAGTATCAAGCAGTATCTCCTTGAATATTTTTTGAAGTGATCAAGAAATAACAACGGTTGAGTAAAAGAGATCGTATCAAAACCAGATCTTGCAAGATACAAACTAAGAAGGCGTGCTATATCCCATTCGTCCTACACTATCATTACAGATAAGGGCACGGACATACTCTAGCTTGCTATAAAAAGTATTTAATCACTATAAAGTCATTTAGTCAATTATCTATAAAATTCTGTTTATTATCATGATTTTTAGCGTCATTATAGGAATAAAAATATAAGACCATTACAAAAACAAGTTTATTCAAGCAATTATAAACAGAAAGTACTCATAGTCATATTACGGTCATCAGTGATCCTTTATTAGTAATATCGATAACTTAACCAGGAACAAAATAGCATTATAATCTGATATTGAAATTAGAATTTAATACCCTGACAATTAAAGACACATTCAGAACATTCAATGGTGTATAAGGGCATCTATGATCATCTATAGGGATTTTAAATTTCTAATGTAATCTTCAAAAGAAATAGGAAATCTCCACCAAATATAGAACTTTATCACTATTTGTACTTTCTTAGTTTGTCGACTAGAAACGTTGCCAAAGCAATGTCATTTTTATGCAGTCAAAAGAAGGCCACGTTATGATTTCGAATTGGATTCAAAAGTAAAGACCTCAAAGGACTACATATATGTAAAAATAATGGTAACCATTACAATAGCAGTCATTATGATGAAATTGATATATCAGAAATATGAATGAGTAGTTTATCACTATTTCTCAAGGATGAATATATTCTATGATATTTGAACCATCGTAGGTGTCGAAGGTATCCGGGTTTAAACTATCTAAACTAACCAATTCCTTATGAAGGAGAGAAAGGCGAGAATACACCTATTTTATAATTTCAAAATTTACCATGGCCTGTAAATGTTTTAGAGCATGATCATAACATAAATATTCAGAACAAATGGTACATCTGCAGATAGAATTTGAAAGACAAGCAATGGAATCACAGTATTTGTTACCATTCTTCTTGTATACATCTTTTAGTATCGATATTGTTTTAGTCCTTCATATGTGTCGCGATGATGCATAATTATTTAATTTTAACATATCAATCACGAAAGTATCATAAAAGTTCTATAAAAGTATTGGTATGAGGCTCATTTGAATATTGTGATTATGTTAAGGGATGTTAAATCTATTTGAATTTTAGATTAATTAGACAGACATAAGAGTATATATTAAAGGTTAGGTAGGCATTAATAAGATTTATATTTACCAATAAATGGTAATTCATTCATTTAAGTCTACTCATCGTGAAATCTTAGTCATCGATAGCGAGAAATTATATTTTTTTACAATGTAAATAATAGATTACCTGTACTTAGGGACTGAAGTCATAAATTATTTTGCCAGAAATCTACATTGAGTAATAAATTTTTGAATTAAATCCTTTATAGCATGATTTTCTTGGATGTTTTTCTCTCCGGCTGTTACAGTTTCCCCTAGTTTGTCATCAACTAATTGCAAATTCAAATACCAATACTTAATCATGATAACATTGTATCAATAGAATAGTATCTTTTGGAGATGCTATATTTCCATCTCTTAGAGCATAGGACACATTTGCATTGCAATTAGATTATTATCTTAAAGTTTGTGTGTAAAATCACACATTATCAGTCTGATTTACTAGTCATATCGTCTAGTTGGTCTAATAAGCTACTCACTATATCTAACTCAGATTCTGCCTCAATGAGTTTTCCATCATTTAGTGCATCCCTAGCATCATTTACATGTTGTTGTACTTCATCTAGGCAAATGGGGGGACAATATGATACGCTAGCTGAGGTACTCGAAAAAGCATTTGTTACGACGCCAACACTTGATAATAAGGCAGTGGTTATTACAGCTAAAAAGACAAATGAATATTTATTCATTGAAATCATATTACTCTAGCAAATTTATGCCTTGATCACAATTCTATAATTATAAAGCTAGCGTCAATTGTTGAGTGAAATTTACCGAAAAGATTGACCAATATTTTGTGATTCAGATAAGAAAGTTATGTTATAGACATGACTTGTATGATTTGTATAATTTTGTATACGCATGTTTACATTGCGCAAAGCTCAAGCCAGTACATTTTCTCTAATAATATGAGTCGCGGTATTCCATCGTTTATCCAGCTCATAGATATTGAGCGATTAAACTGGTCCGAATTTAAGAAAGAACAACCGACCAAGAATTACAAACAGATATTAACATGATATTTGAAAACGCCAAATTATATACACAATATCTATCTAACACCAACAGACAAGTACATTTCTTTTTAAAAAGTCATTTTGTTTTTCAGTTACTCCAAACTTCAGTCGGTCATACAGATGATCCCTCTCACGCTATAAACACCGTCTAGTTTTTCCAACTTCTATGGGCTCTTGCTACTTCAAACACTGGATTGTAGTCAATCTTCACCATAGTAATCAACATCATAATGTTTGTAGAATTTTAATCATATCAGCAATTTATCAAACTCCTGCTGCTGTTTCTGAAATTTTAACTCTTTTATGTATACTCCACTCTTAGTCACATATGGTGTATGCCGATGGTCTATATTACTCCATATATTCAAATTTCTCAATAATGTCGGTACACCTCCAATTTCCATTGGAACATAAAGTCATCGATATTCATTGTTTAATATTATCGGAATAATTTGAATCGGATTATAAGTATCGTTGCAAAGACCTTTCGATTATGAACTAGTCACCGCATTTATCATTTAGATAAAAAAGTGTCCAATTTGGATGAAACGAATAAAAAATATGTCTAGACTCAATTGTGTTGATTATGATAATTTGGCAGGGTTTTAGTGAAGTCTATTAATCATGAAGTCATTAATGTAGTTGGGAATACATGAATGATTATGAGTTTTATTCTGACAGGTTTGTCACTTGTGACAAGTGTGGTAATAACATGGCCTATTTGTGGCTTGAAAAAAAAGAGCAAGTGTATTTGATTAGTTGTGGTAATTGTGGTGTAAATGAGAGAAAGATGGCAGCGGCGGAGCAGGTTGCTGAGAGCAAACAGATATTTTGCTGTGAAGGTTTTAAAGATTTCTTAAATCAAGAATTACATATTGATGAGAATCCAAGAGTGTTTGAGGTTATGGGAAAACTTTTCTACTATTTTGAAAACAGTCCTACCCCAATTGTTGAACAGATAAGGTTTTGTCCCTTCTGTGGAGTTAAATCAGATATTATTGAGTTGGCGGGATAACTGATTAATAAAGTTTTGTCTTGTTTCAAACAGTATCAAGAATTGAATGGAGTTTTGGGTATGAGATGATAGCCCACGTGTCTTGATATTTGAATTTGCATTTTTTCCATGGCCTTCACCACTTTTTTTGTTGTATTTAGATCACTTAGGTTAAACTTGTCGTATCTCGAATCTTGATGTGTTTCCAAAATCAAATTATCTTCTTTAGTAGTTCATACTAATGTAAATTGACTAACTATCCGTATATCCTAGAATGTACTGTCCTTGCCTTTATAGAAAATAGAGACGACGTAATAATTTTGTGGGCTCTGTTCATTTAGCAGGTTTTGTCTTTCTGTTATGATAAATTACAAATAAATTCAACCAATTTTTCACATGCTTTAACTTGCAATTCTTTGACCTACAAGGAAAATAATCATCGAAACATTCAGTTCTGTCCTTAATATATTGCATAGTCCTTTCAATCAAACTTTTCTCTATTGAGGAATGGATATGGTGTTTTAGTTTTAGGAATCTACAATCCATTGGGTACCATGTTCCACCATCCGTAGAAACCGGATGTTTTCCATGAACCTTGACTATGCCTGACAGAAAACGCTCAGCAACAAACATGTTTCTTTCCTTGGATATAGATAGTGCGAGAATTTGTCTGTTTTGAGGCTCTATTGCTACCCAAAGCCAAATGTATTCAGAGCCAACCTTGATCAATGTCTCATCAACTATGAATTCTGAGATTCTTTTTGTTTTAGTTGAAATCTTACTAGGATGATACTTTTGAATCCAGTTCCAGATCGTCACATGATTTCTTTTGTATATCTGAGATAATCTTTCTGAGGCTTTCCTTAAGGACAGACCTGAAAAATACAAATGCAACCCATAATATACATACTTTGAAGGCGTTCTGTTTCTAGTAAGCATGAAGGAAATGGAATGCTTTCAAGCTATAGACTTGTCGCTAACTGAACAGAGCCATTTTGTGAAAGTGATCTCATATAACCCATAAGCTATGTAAATAGGAATGAATGACCGAAAAGGCAAACACGTGTATCTTTATAATATCAATCAAGACCAAGATGGCGAAGACACTGAAGACGGTATAACTGGAACATGGTCTTTTACCAAGGATGATAAACTGTCTCAAGAATTAGCAGAGATTACATTTAGGATGTCAGAGGGTAAAGATACAGATAAGGACGGCAAAAGACTGAACGAGATAATCAAAATAGTTGAACAAGATATATCGGATGTCGTAGGCTATCGAGCTACAATAAGTGATAATGGCCTATTTTATTTAGATAATGACACAGAACTAGGCAAGTGGTTTAAGGTAATGACTTGAAATAATACATAGATCCCGAGGCAATAACGCTAGAGCCTATTACTCCATATATTCAAATTTCTCAATTAGTTAGATAAACCTCCAAATGCTTTGTGACATGAAGTGGTCCAAGTATACTAGTTTTAATTAATTTATTTTGATACTTTTGATGATGGTCCTTAATGATAGAGAACGAAGTCCTTATTCAGTCTGGCTTAATTGTTCTCTTCCATTGCTATATTGAAGTAATTTGGGTAGGATATTTCCCCTCGGCATTATATGGATTCAAACATAGTTTAAATATGATATTCAAATGCCTTCGTTACGAAAATGAACCATTGCTTCCTCTGAAGCTTAAATCTGCGTAATACTAGGATTTTGAACCCAGTAATGTAAAATTTACTCTACTAAATTAAGGCACTGCGCTACTGTCCAGTTTCAAAGACTGTCCCTGAAAGATATTTCCATGAGAGTAAGATTTTCCTGTTTAGGAAATTTCGAGCCAATGTGCCTTCTAACAGTGTAAATGTTTCACCGATCAAAGACACATGGTTTGAAAGTTGTTGTTTGAAACATACATGTTACCATTGTCATGGTTTTAATCCCATTTTTGGAGAGTAGAAGGCTAATTGGTAATCAAGTCCGAAATAATCAACGACGTTGAAGAATTAGATAGGATGGGTTTTACATTGAACTTATATGGAGTTTGACAAAATAGGAGTGCAGGATATATTGTTAAGCGTATTACATTTTTGGGAAGATTTCTTATCCACCAGTTTTCTAAAGCAATGCATTGTTCAAAATATTTATTCTTAAACAACGTACCTGCACAATCACATACAAATCTTATCTTTCCAGTTTCAGAGAGCATCGACTCTCTGCTTAAATATCTAATGAAATTTTCAAGTGGGACGATGTTATAAGACAGTGAATCAATATAGTATTTTGAAAAATCCATCAACTGAAAATTGTGCTTTTTAACATTTTTCTCATAGTCGATAATTTTACTCAGAAATACGGGTGATATGCTATCATTTCCAATTTTTGCCGTAGCGTAAATGCAGCGATCACCTTGCATCAAACCTTCATTTATAAAATCAGATAATGCCTCCATCGTGGTATCATTTAGGAAAAGTTCTTTATCATCCACGGTCATTAAATCCTTGGATAATTCCTTGGTTATCTTATCACCGTTAGCCAAGCAGATGTAGTGATTACGAAATGGGTTATGGAAAAGTTTATTGTTACCACTACTGCTACTGCTTAATCCATTGGTCCAAACCAATCCGTGGTTTAAGCTCAGTAATGCATGCTGTTGAGGATTCATTCTGTCAATATCATTTCTTTTATATGCATAGACAGTGGAGATAGGAAAAGACAAGTAGCTTTGAAGTAGTTCATCGAATTTGATTAAAGCGTTTTCGAACTTCTCTATGAGATATACATCAGCCTCGATAAAAACTCTCAACCCTTCCTTTTTCATCTTCTTTGCATTTGAAACAATTTTTTCCCATTCTGCAAGAAACCTTTCAGCGTTAAAATCGCTGTAGTGGTAGTGGTACCAATTTGATATTGGAGTGATTACAACACTGTTGCTATTATCGATTCCTCTAGCATTATCTTTTCCAAATTCACTGTAGATCTTGTGGTAAAGTTTATGTATTGATGGGTCTTCTAGTATTATTAAAACAAATACGTTGTTTTCCAAACCTTCCTTTAGAAATGAAAAGCAATCATCAATCTCCGTGTCTTTGTTTGGGTATACTATAAAAATATGGCTATCATTGCCCAACAAATTAGTCAGATTCACATTAGTTCATTTTTTGTATAAATAGACATCAGAAATGTATCACATCTAATGTTGACTTTAATTCTGTCAATTCTTTATCTATAGCACCTCTATCAGACACATCTGTTGCATACTTCAGTAACCTATTGCATGCCTGGATTTGTGCCAGCATTATTTCCCTGTTATCAAGACATAGGCTATAAGATGATTCTTTAAAATGATAAGTAATACTCTTTTTCTTATTAAAACCGCAGGTCTTTGCTTCTATCAAGAATGGTGTCTCAGATTCCAAGATGTTCAATTTTGTCATCTTTTGAATTGAGAGCTTAAGGCCAACATACATCGAGTCTTTGATCTTTTCATATACTTAATACGGTTTGAATTCATTGGTATTGGAGCTTATATCCTATAAATATATAAAAACTAGGATTCATTTGCAATAAAACGATCTAAAATCAAGACAATAATTACAAAACTATTATTCTAGTGCAACTATCGGTCACTATGACCAGGGTAAATAAGAACAACCAGCGTCAAAAGTCCGGGTCAGGTAGCGAAAGCATTACTTTGCGATTTGACAAAACCACATTAGACGAACTACGCAATGAGGCCGAACACAAATTGGAAAGCGTGAACACGCTCATAAATCAAATAGTCAAGGCCTATACACTATGGCATAAGCCGGCTGCGAGCACAGGACTGATTTACATAAACAAATACCTTTATAGAGATATTTTGGCAAATCTATCAGATGAACAGGTAATAGAAGTTGCTGACAAATTCGTCAGTCACTACTTTATTGATATGATTGAAATGTTTGATAACACCGTTTCAGCCGCTGTATACATTGACATCCTGCTAAAATGGATTGAAATCTCGGAATTCAAATACCGCATTTATGAAGACAGGCAATTAGATTATACAACATACAAATTTCAGTTTGACTTAGGATTAAAGTTTAGCAAATTTATGGCTAGCATAATAAGTAACACGATGGAATCGTTAGGTCAGACAGAAATAAAGGTCGAGGTTACAGAACACTTAGTTATACTCAGGCTCCCAAAATCTATCAAACGATAAAGGATTAGGAGAAAATTGTGATATTAATATAAAATTTAGGTAGTACAGAAAGTTTAGCAATATAGATATGGCTTACATATCATTAGCCCAGTCTAACATTTAATTGTAAAAAGTATCAATCTAATTTTGGTAACATAACGAAGAAAATAAACAGATATTAGAATAATTATTATGACCAGTGATCCTCTTGGTCCCTTGGTTTATACCCACATTTGAGAAACTTCCGACCAAGCCCATTGAATAACTATAAACATATTAAAACAATGGGATGTTATGTAAAATTGAAATTTTCATGATTTATGTGATCAAATTAAAATAAAAAGGTAACCACATCAAAGCAAATATAAAAAAAAGGAATGTATTGATTCTCTAAAAAACTAATTTTCTGTTTTTACGAATGGATCAATTTTTTGCTCGCTTGAATATATATTATCTGTATTGTTAGGATCTCTCTGTTTATGAGCATGTTTGATGTGATCATCTAGTTCAATCTTATTGCGCGCAACAAGTCCACATATACTGCATCTTTCTCCGCCAGGTTTTTTATGGTCTGAATTTTTTTTTTGTGAAAACTCTTGCACCGGTGGTAATTCTGATCCTGGATCTGAACCCATATTTAAAATATTGAGGTTTGAATATTAAACTCTTTCAATAAAATCAAAAACTTTTCAGTTTATCACCAGGTGTTTTACTCATCTTGGTTTCCCGTTAGTGAAGTAAAATGTAATTTGAAAAAGGTATGAGGAATTAGTCCCTCGAGATTGCTAATAGATACTTATAAGTTGTTGTGCTTTTTCTATGTTTTCGCAAATTATTTATCCAGCATAATTCTAATCGCAACAAAAGGGCCAAATGTGTTAGGAGGATCAATTCTAAGACAGGCAAGACAGGAGCATCGCTTCTTTTAGACAAATTTTATAATTAGAAACGATGACCCGGTAGGAATCTAATAGAAAACTGGGGAGTATGCAAGATAAAAAAGTTTTTAATGCCATATTTGAGAACACAAAATTCTGCAAAAGGACCCGGAATATCAATATTAACTATGTTGTAAATATGATATCTTATTTTGAAAGAATCGAATGTATTTTCGTCATCTTCCTCATGAATGTTAGACTTGATACCTTCTTCATTTAGATCTATATGTTATCGTTAATAATCAGATACCAAAACATAGAACGACATTACAAACATCAAAAACTATTTAAGTTTAGATCCATATGGGTAGTTATTCGAAATCGTATGACCCAGATAACTCCTAATGTCCACTCAATAGAAGGTATAACTCATCCTGATCCGCGTGGAAAGGTATTTCCTTATTTGTTTGTGGAAGATCAAGATGATTTGACATTGATCGATCCTTCTTTTCTATCACAGTTACCAATAATTGAAAACTATCTGCTTGATATAGGTTATGATATCAAGCATGTGAACCGCATAATCCTAACCCATGTCCATGTGGATCATGCACAAGCTGCCAATGAAGTAAAGAGGAAATCAGGTGCCAAGATTTTTTCCCACTGGATTGAGGCAAGTTATCTGAACCAGAACCCTCCATACCTGGGTCCTCCTTCTAAACAAGAAACGGTTGAAAAATTAGAGAAGATTGGAGTCTCAATGGGCGATTTAATAAAGGAATATGGAAGTTTCGATGTCGAACCTATTAATGTTGATCAGCAGGTGTCCGATGGGGATATGATTGGGAGTCTCAAGGTCATCCACACTCCTGGGCATACACCCGGACATATATCACTATATCATGAAAAGGATAAACTTCTTCTGGGAGCAGACAGTATATACAAACACGTATTTGGTGCAGAGGGTATGTACATATCTGCACCCCAAGTATCGATAGACCCAGTTACAGCAATAGTGTCTGCACAAAGGCTCTCTAAAGTTAATTTTGATAAGTTATTGATGGCCCATCAGGATTCGCCATTGTTGGAAGGAGCTAGAGAGGCTGTCGAAACCCTAGTGACTGAAAGCATAAAAAAACTAAAGGGATAGAAGTGTGAAGCCATCTAGGTTACATTTCTGATTAACCCTGTGATAACCTCCTACGCTTTTTAGTTATACAGCAAGGATCAGTCATAGTAGTCTGGGGGTCGGGCCATTGAACATCTTTCAGTGCGTTACTCTAGGCATCTTGCTACCTGGCAAAGCCTTGAACAAGATTATATGACCTGTTACTCCAATAGTATATTAATCGTTATTAAGCTCCTCAGATACCTTTTTGTCTTATTTGTCCTGAGAATTTCATTAAATCAAATTTATTGTAAACCTACTAATCGACTTGAAAATATAAAACCAAATGAATTCAAAGTAATATTATCTCTAAATCGTGCTCTCTTGTTGATTATCCTTAGAAAATAGGATTTAAGAAAACTTTCTCCCCAGTTATCTGCTTTTAAGATCATTTCCACGCTTGGAACTATGCCTATATGCAATAACAAAAATGAGCTTTCACATAAAGATAATTTGTAGCTTGATGATTATATTCTGAAGGGATTATTACCCGATATAAGAATTATTTAAGGTAGATCCATTAGATTTGAATTGGGAAAAGATATTTTAAGTAAAATTGGGATCTAGTTATTTCATCCAGGATAGATTAATTTGCGCAGCCACTATGAAAATGATTGAAACAAATAAATAGAAAATGATAAAAGATTTGTGTATTATTGTTGGGCTAATGCGTTATTTCCAGAATTTTCTTGGTTTTGGAAGTTGAAATTGTTGCCAGAATCCTTGGTATCACCTCCAGAAACGACTTGGCTGTTCTGTCTTGATGATTGAGATTGAACAATTGCCTGGGATGCACTATTACCACCATCATCATCGTTACTCTGGGCTAATGCATTGTTACCTTCATTCTCTTGGTTTTGGAAGTTGAAATTGTTGCCAGAATCCTTGGTATCACCTCCAGAAACTACTTGGCTGTTCTGGATAGAACGTTGAACTTGTGCTATAATTTGTGATGCACTATTACCATCATCATCATTGTCATTGTCATGGCCTTTTCCACCTGCAAATGCGATGTTATTGGAAAAAATCATTCCAACTGGAGATACAGTCATTACAACTGCCATTGCTGTTACTACAGCCAAAATGGAAATTTGTTTCTTGTTGATATTGATATTAGTCAATTTGATAAATACAACATAATAATATACGATATAACTTGTATCAAAAACCGTTATCGTAAAATTATTGATAAGAATCTAATATAACAGTTTACTAGATTCTTGAAAAAGATAAATTAAAAAATTGAAGACCATAAAATCTAACATTCATGACTATTACAGTATAGATTGATGAAGATCATGGTCACGGCATTTGATCCCAGATTACTAGATTTAGTAGCATAATTCGAAAGAAGAAATTTTTGATATAGCGTCTTAGAAATTCGCTTTGTCGAACTCTTGTATATGGTCCAATTCAACCATAATATGTCATCTAATGATTACATACAACATATTTAAAGAAGTGTGTCGCTCAAAATAAGTCATCGTGCAAAAGGCCCATGGAGTGACTTTCATCATAAAAGAGATGGTAAAGCACCTCGTTATCTTGCTATTTATTAATGGTATATTCCTATTCCTTATTCACAAAAGCACAAAATCAGCAACAAGATACAACATCAAGTTAATTGGACAGCCGACTAACTACTTTGAATTTAGCGCCGCCGTCATAGGAATATCGTCTGCAGTTATTGCAATTTTGATTGTATTGGTATTCGATCAAAACGTAATGATAATCATTGCTGCTGTATTCATTTCTCTTGGGGCGGGACGACAGATTTTTGCCTCGGCACTTGATGTCATAACAACAAATCTGAACGACTTTTTGTCATCTTGGGCATCAATTCTTCATTTGTTTGCAAAGAATAGGCATATGGGGACGACAACTACAACAACAGATTGGCATTCCATCGTAAATCATCTTGAACTGATACTCATTAGCACGGGTAGGTATGATTTGCCTGTTAAACTTGATGGGGTAAAACCGGAATCTCAGCAAATATTATTGGATTATCTGGACGAGCATAAATTGGAGTTACAATATCAACAGGCTATTACATACGATGATGCTAGCTGTCTTGCATTTACCAAATACGCAATTAAACAGATGAGAGAGAAGTTGCTGTTATATAATGAACTGCAAGAACTACAGGAAAGAAGTGGAGGCGTTAATGCAGTAATCCTGATCGCATTGGGAACGTTGATTTGGTTAATTTCATAGTTTTGTGTTACTACTATTATTGTATATGCAATAAGTGAACAATAAAATCCCTGATAAGATTTTGTAAACACAGAGATTTCATCTCAACAAACCAATATATGGCGTTACCCTAGCCAGACTGTGTATTGATGGTACCGGATGTCAGAACCCAAAGAATTATCACAATATTGTTATGCCACTGGTACTAAATAGCAATTTTTCTACAACTGAATATGTTTGATATTCCTGTTCCTTGCCACAAATAACCCAAGAATAATTAATACTGCAAAGAAATGTTATAGTAAGACAGAGGACAGGTGTCATTTATCCTAGATTCAACAAACTAATCAATGCCCTTCGTGCTGCCGTGAGAATGAGGAACTATGCTAGATAAAGAATCAACTGGATAAATCAAGAATCACACACACGGTGAGAACAAAGTAGACTTGTAATGACCTGCATTGTTAGAAGCTTTTTTCCGCTAGGTATTGTATAGATACATACAACAACCATGAGGACAAATCAGTCTTCAATCAATGCTTAGTTTACTCCTGAAGGAACAAATGGAATCTGAGACTCCTTACAAATTGTTGGCCCATCATCCCTGGCATCAAAACAATTAACATCAGTTATGTTAGAAGTAGACTTTTTACAGGAAGGATCCTCGTCTGTTGTTGAACTAAAAGGTGAATTTGGAAACGCGCATTCATCTTCTGGCAGCGGTTGTCCTTGAATTTGAATTGGTAAGGTAATTAAAGTAACAGTTGTCCATAAACAAGGATATCAAATATACAAAATGAAATAATCTTTTATTTGGCACACATTATTGATCCAAACCTATTTTATAAGATTTGCTATTACTTTTGAATATTTCCTCATCCTATGACATACATTAAATTAGTGGTTAAAACCAATATGGGTCTCGTTAGACATTCAATAATAATAATTCATTGTATTTGGTAACCAATATTGATAACAATTCATTATAATATAACCAGATCTTAGTTCATAATTTGAATAATCAGTGATTGAAAGTAGAATAGATCTATTCGTTTCTCATTATCGTAAAATTAAAAAAAATCAAGCGATTTGGAATCGTAATATATCTATTACTAAACCCACGGAAACCGATCCTTTGATGATCTTGATGAGACCCAAAGAAAATTCCTGCTAGATGATTGTCAATAGGATATGCGTTTGAAAAAGGTTACACCAGTGAATAACCCAACCCACAAATTGGACCGTTAACAATATAACTTCGACCCGGCCATATGGGATTTCGAAGTATTTGTTAGGTTCTTTATTATCATTTGAAAATTTCAGGCCCATAGATGCATCATCTTGATTTTCTAATGATATATTCGTATTGTAATTCGTTATGGTAACAATATAGCCAGAAGTCCTACTTACCTATTGATTTTTCTTCTACTCATAAACTGAAAATAACTGTATTAACAGATGTAAAATATTTCTTAGATATTATTAAATAATTCGTTTTGATAATATACTTATGTTTCCAGATCCGACAGTGTTTCCAGATCCGACAGAGTTTATTTCTGAATTTATTCTACCATCCTTTAGAAAAATTCTAGTAACCCATGATGGAGAAGATAAATCAAATAAGGCGATTAATTACGCTATTTATTTATCAAAATTGTCTGGTGCCGAGATAACAATTCTACAAATAATTACTGATACAAAACAATTAAGAGACACTTCAGGAAATATCTCTAACAATCGACCATATTCACCATCGTCATCACAATCTTCTCCAAAAATATCAAACCCCCAGTCAACTGCTGCAAGAAAACAAGATTACATGAAGTACATTGAGGGAGACTTGATAGATTCGATGGAAGAGAAAATAAAGAAAATTGAACATGCTGGTTGTAAGAATAAAGTTTCATATAAATTTAGGACGGGTAACATAATAGATGAAATAGTAGGCGAAATTAATGAAATGAATTATGACTTAGTTATATTAACATCTTCTCATTTAAGTTCCTGGATGGAATCATTGTTTAGTAACACAAGGAAGATAATAAGTAATATACACACCAGTGCTTTGATACCGCAATAAATATCATTATTACCGCACCCTTATGATTTCGAATTGAGCAGCGTAATTAATTTCATTGGATAGCTTTCTAAATATGCAGGTAGACAGACAATATAGCTGCACTACAATTTAGTAGAATCAGTTCATTTTTTAATTTAACATTTATTTTTATCTAATCAAATCATATATAACATACGATGCATCATCCTTTTCGCTACCTTAAATAATGATTATCAAAATAACAGAATCTCAACGCATATGATCATAACTCAACCAAACCATGGATTTTGGTCATACTTCATTTTGAATATGTTACTCAATTCTAGAAAATCAGGAATAACTCTTTATATTCAATGCTCAACCGATCATTTTCTCTCATTTTGAATCTCAGTTGGACTAGCTAAATAATTTGCTGAAGGCTAATTGTAAATATTAAAAAAATAAGGGCCATAGATTATTTATCGAAAATATCATTGTTGTGAAATCCAGTAAACCGATATTGATTTGCATGGTAATCTTTTATATTTGGATAGACCATGAATATTCAATGAATTTTAAGCCTAAAACATTTTGTACTTTTGTACTAATTACTTTTGGTCTTTTTAGTATCGTTGAAATCAACTTATATCAAATATCGTATGCAACAATCTGTTTCGATTGTCCTGATGCGAACTTTCATTTAGATGAAGCTAAGAAATCAATAGATAACGGCGACTATAACGGTGCAAAAAATCACATCGACCAGGCAAAGCAGTCGATTGGCCAACATGATTCCCCTAATCAGACTGATAGCCTGAAGACAACCAATAATACTAATGCTGCAGTTGAATAAAATAACCCTGCCTCAATAGCTGGATTATTAATATATCCATTATTTCTACAGATTTTACTAATTAAGAATCATGTAATTATTAATTAGTGCCCATAGCGACTGAGAAAAAACCATTGCTAGATTTATCAACTCTTTCTTAAGATCAACAATAATCTATTATCCGAAGGAACTTATTCCCCCCACTATTCCGGCCTAACCATCGTTTGAAAATTAGAATTTTGTCTATGCGATATAAATTCAAACATGAACTATAGATTTAAGTGAATATGACCTAAATTTCACGGTGTATATAGATCATTTAAGATTAGAAAAAGAGTGGGATCTCGTTTTCACATAAATAACTAATCCCACGTCCTATCGTAATTATTAGACAAAAACCTAGCAAAATTGTATCGTTAACAGTGTGGATTAGACCCAGCTCGTTGAATTTATAGATATATCTTAATCATAGTCATAATTTGGTTGACTAATAAAGTTTTTAAATCAATATATTTTCTGCGAGTACAGTGGTTTCCGATTTTGCTGGTATTATTTTTGGAGTAGTTCATACATTGATGTATCAAATAATTAACGCCGATTATTGACCCGAATTCTTATTCTTTCTTTCTTTTATATATTCAAAGAATAAGGTTGATAACCCACCGGCAAATCCTGCCATTATTAATGTTATCATCGAACCATAGGCTGACCAAAAGTTTTTTAGTTCTTCTTGAAAAGTTAATGGCTCGATTACATTAACTGTGAAATTCCCATTTTTGATTTCGTACCCTTTAGTATCAATAAATATTGGATATTTATTCTGGAAATCGATAAAATTCGTAGGAAAATTGGATCCAAATGAAATATTGGCCGTAATCGGAATAGCATGTATCCCTATTTTAGCATCTTCTGGAACACTAATTCCGATTTGGACAGGTTCGGTAGTTGAACCGCCGATTGTGGAATTAGTAAGATTATCGTTTTGATTTATTAATTCAATATCAAGAGATGTATAATTTTCTAAGCCAGATAAATCGGTAATGGCAGATATTTTGCCACTACTTGATAAGATTTGCAGTCCTATTGTTTTTGTTTCACCCTTTCTTAAAGTGATATCTTCAGGTGATGTAGATATTGTGAATGCATCATCAGGAATATTTATCCAATTAGTTAAATCGATTCCTATCGTCCCATCATTATATGATACTAAGTTATAAAACATCATTCTGTATGATGGGCTGACAGAAATTTTTCCCATATCGATAGAAAATACCACATAATTGTTATTCCCCTCAAAACTATTGTAACCACTATAGTTTTGTTGCAGATCTATCATTTTATATTGACCCAGAGAAGAATATTCCAGTAATAGTTTGTTCCAATTCTGCAAATTTACTGAACCAGTGTTGTTAATCCATTGGAGTTCTAACTGGTAGTCAACACCTTCTTTACCCGTTGAAGAATCCCTGTCACCATCAATTAATATCCCATATGCTACGGAAGAGATATTCTTGATATTGTCCGATCTCAACAGATTATCACCAATCCACATTGTAGAATTTAATTGGTTCATTTTTTCAAAAAATGCAACTCTTTGTACATCTAGTGCCGACGTTGAGAGGGCATTAAATGACTTGTTTTGAACTATCTCTCCGGATTCTAAACTTATTATTTTAACATCCTTCAATTCGTCCATTATTTCTTTTCTTGGAATATCAGAATAAAAGGAGACAACAAACATTGGAATAAAATATAATAAAAGGCAAGGAATTAGACAAGCTACAACAAGGATTAGTGACTGCATATTCTTAACAAAGCAAAGGTTGACGAAAAAGTTATTTGATTGTTGCTTGTAAATTACCATCTAAATACAACCTGGTAGTAATAACCAGCAGAAAAGATGTACTATTTCAACATCAATTAATCAGGTTCGGTTAGTCCGGGATTAAATCATCCACCCTTTGGCTAAAGATGGAAGACAATTTGAGTTCTAAATCATTATTGTAATATCGAACATAATAGTAAATAATCCATGTTGATGGATATCAAGTGGATCAAATAAATATTAAAATTGAACGGTTGTCTTAACATAACCATAATGCTTCTTCATTCCTTTGCTTTGTTGTCTTTGTTTGTATTGATCTCATTTTTTACATCAAACATAATCCTAAGTAATAATTCAATCCTAGGAATTTCATTCCAGAAGGATTGTTGTCAACCCCTGCTTCTATCCCCTATGGCCTCTTCAGGAAATAACCTCTATATTGTATGGCCAGATAATAAGACTGGAAATTGGGAATTATTTTTTACTAGAAGTATGGACGGAGGACATATTTTTGAGGTGCCAATCAACTTAAGTAATAATACGTCTTTTTCAGCCAATGCTACCATAATAGCTCATGAAAATCATGTATCCATCACATGGTGGGATAACAAGACTGGCGAAATACAACCGTTCGTAAGGTCAAGTCATGACAACGGCGAGAATTTTGAGAATGCTTTGCTGTTAAACACTTCTTTCATTGGTTAGAAGTTTCAGTGTATAGTCAAAATAACATCCAGAAATTAGTAATAGTAAATAGGAATTGAATTCATTATTCAATCAATCTGAGTATTTTCCATTATTTTTTTTACAATTTTCTAGGTTTGTTTTTTTATGTCAGTGATATATCTTACTCTTTTACCTTGTTTTCTTAAATTAATTATTCTGTCTTGGATCACAGATGATTCAAAAATTAATGGTAACCCATCTGTAGTTCCATAACCGCCTAATTGAATGACTGAATTAAAGTACTTTAATGAAACTATTTGTTATATCTGCGGGGTTTTCAAGAATCTTAAAAGACAAACCTATCCCCCCTGAGACTAGATGAATTAGGTGCATAATAAACAGATGGGAATGCGTGCTCTATTATCAAAAAATGATAAATTTCATATTATTTAATACTAAACATAAAATTTCTAAACTCTAAGGTCGATTATAACTTATCAATAGTTTTTAAATTAACAGGGTGTATGCCTTTTAAATTCTCAATACACTAGTTAACTGGCTGCATCTTACTTTTTATTTGGTCTAATATAGGCGTATTAAAATATTCTAGATTCATCTTATGGTCATTTTTTCCATGATTTATAACTTTTATAATTTCTGTTTCATCATCCCCCTTTACTACATAATCGTAATCAAACCTACAATTGAAATTGATAAGATCTTTAATTCAACTCCTGATTTATTTGGAGGCAAAAAAACCCAAACTAGGAGAATATGATCAGGCATTAAATACTAGTTTAATCGTTATCTATTGAAAAGAATACATCTTCATTTCGGTACGGATGATTTGAATAGAAGGCATGCACAATCGTCTAACTTGCTCCTACTTTAGTCAAGTCTAGATAAATAAATTTTATTGTAATTAAATACCATCCTAAACATATCTCACTACCGTATACACCATCTCGTAGACTCGAGATGAATCCTAAAATTGGATAAGGATGCCATAGCATACCAGAACACCCTTTTTCCCAGCCTCATTACTAGTGCTACTGTATCTTTTTAATACTTCAGGATTGACCTATACCGATAGGAACTAAATAGATAACAAAGTAGAAAGCATCTATATTACTATATTACTATATTACTATATTACTATATTACTATATTACTATATTACTATATTACTATATTACTATATTACTATATTACTTATTCCATCGTTCCAAGGCAAAGACTACGTTCAACTGCTATCCTATATCACCAGTCAAGTCTAGTGCTGATTCGGTTGCGATGATATCTTATATTGCTAAACTGGCTTGTCTTGTCCATAGTCTCTACCGCCGATGACCTTCCATATTCTCTATACGAACCTATTCTTCATCAGCGGAAACCTGAGTTAAAAAAAATCAATTACGACCAGGGATGAATGAGGAGACTATAAAGAAACTTGTAACCTAGAATTCCGACTCATTGTTCTGTCAAAACACCCACCATTGTATTCATATACTGTGGGAAATTGTTATTTATGTAAATTACAACCATCAAGTTAGAATATCTAACTATAGTAACTATTTACTCAATAGCCTCAACCAGTGCTATCTAGCTTTTTATTAACGGGTATTAGTTACTCATATAGCATACCAGTTATTCTACTATTAATTGTAGAATAGTCAATACATATGATCATTATTAATATAAAAGAATAATGGGTACAATAGAATCATATGTAAACTAAACTAAACAAGTAGAGATATAATGAGCGGTTCAGGGAAGATTCAATTTTTGATGTAAAGAGAGATATCATGGTGAAAATTAACCTCTGGGTTTGATATGAAGGTCAACAATAATGGCATTGGTTATAATATTTCAGATTGTATAAATAGCTAGGATCACATAGGTTTTTGAATCTTTCATTGTTATCCGTAGGACAACCTTCTAAAGAAGTTGTAGTATATCGATTTGGAGACTCGAGAACCCTTGTTAAATATGAATCAAAAATGTGCAGGTTCATATTCATCATATATTATCATTATGAAACAGACAAAGACACAGTCTATTGTAATCAATCGGTTTTATAATCACTTGACATTTAGAACCATATTTTTGACATGTTTGATGACATAATAGGACCATTATTGCTAGTACTTATTTAGATTTAGTTTTAATCAAAATGTTCAATTTTTAACGGCCAGAATTAGATTTTGATATTAAATAGGATTATCATTAAGAGATACATCCAGGTTAGAAGTAATAAGCCTAACCTAATTACTGAGATTTGAGAGATGTCATGTCAATGCAGAAGCGATACTTTACATCTGCGCGGGACAATCGCTCATAAGCCTCGTTGACCTTCTGAATTGGAATAATTTCTACGTCAGAGGTGATGTTATGCTTGCTACAAAATTCAAGCATTTCCTGAGTTTCGGCGATACCTCCAATAAGCGAGCCCGAGAGGCTGCGACGATTAAACAAAAGGCTTAAGGCAGATATAGCATGGGGCTTGTCCGGCGCGCCGACGAGTGTTAGGTTGCCATCGGGGCGGAGTAATTGGAGATATGCATTAATGTCGTGCTCTGCAGAGACTGTGTCAATAATAAAGTCGAAACTGCTTACGTGCTTGCTCATCTCATCGGTATTTCGCGAAACAACCACTTCGTCTGCGCCTAGGCGCACTGCATCTTCTTTCTTATTAAGGGAAGTAGTAAAAACTACGACATGTGCTCCAAGTGCATGAGCAAACTTTACGGCCATATGACCTAGGCCTCCTAAACCTACCACCCCAACCTTTTTTCCTGTTGTGACGCCCCAATGACGCATGGGGGAGTATGTCGTTATACCAGCGCATAAAAGAGGAGCAGTCCCGGCGAGATTCAAGTTCGAAGGAACGTGTAGAACAAAATGCTCCTTGACCACAATACTGTCAGAGTAGCCCCCATATGTGACACCTCCAAGGTGAGAGTCTGGAGAGTTATAGGTTAAGGTCATGTGTGGACAGAACTGCTCCAGACCAGACTGACAGTTGGGACAGTTACCATCGGAGTCGACCAAACAGCCGACTGCAGCGAGGTCACCGGGCTTGAACTTGGAGACAGCGGAACCGACTTTGATGACACGGCCGACGATCTCATGTCCAGGAACGCATGGATAGACAGTAGGCATTGCACTCCATTCATTACGTACTTGATGTAGGTCAGAGTGACAAATACCACAGAAAAGGATCTCGATCTGAACGTCGCCATCGCCGGGATCGCGTCTAGGGATCGAGGTTGGGACTAGTTGAGATTTTGGGTCAGCAGCAGAGTAAGCCCTTGATTCATACTGCCCACGTGACTGGGAACTAAATTGAGTGGTTGACATGACAGTATGAATGTGGAAAGGGTATAAATTGATTAGTCATGGGTGGCTCACACCCCTCATGAAGGTTACATGCATTTCTGTCTTTATCTTTTTGTTTTGAGAGCGGTTAATGATGATTCAAATGATGAGTATAGATTAAATAAAAAGATAGGAAATGTGGTCAAAATGTTGTTTTATCTTGTGAAAGAAGTCGTGGTATTCTATATGTTACTAATGTAAATAGAGGACAGCTATTAAGATAGAGAGTTGATTGTTGTAATAGTTTGAATGAGAGTATAGCGAATATGGTAAGGATATAGATTAATAATCTTCGGCGACATTAGCAGAAATCATTCCAACACTAATTCCATCGTTTGCTCTGTACAACTATAAGCAATGAAAAGTGAAAGAGACTTTCCATCATGCAATCAATAGAATACAAATAAATCAATTGTTGTGAGCCGTTGCAATTAATACATCCCACGGAAAACTAAGTATCCCAGTATTATCTGCAAATCGATTAGCGCTTACTTTCGATTCCTCTTTTATACTTGAAAATACATGCGTGCCTTTTGACTCAATCATTGAATGTATTGAATTGGCAGTAGATGACATATAGTCGGACCAGTACTCATCATAGGTACCAGCTTTATAAAGAAATGTGTATTTTCTAATTGATATATCATGAAAATTTGCATTTTCTAATGCATCGTATAAATCATCCGGATTACCAAAACTATGAACTGATGGAGCACCTTTGGGTCTTATATCAGGAATATATTTTAAGATAGAATTCGTTATACAGCTAAAATAAGGAACACCTTCAGAAGTTCCATGTACAGATATGATCAATTTTCCTCCTTTGATCAAGATATCGTTTAGTTGTTTAAGAACATGCACTGTATTTGGAAAAAACATCAAGCCAAACTGACACAAGATCTTATTAAAAGAGGCGTTACGAAAACCTAAATTCTCCGAATCCATTTCGATAAAAGAAGATTCTGGGAACCTATGATATATCGACGATTTAGCGATGGAAAGAGCGACCCTTGATATATCAATTCCCACCAGAGCAGATATATTATTAAAATGATCACCTTTGCGGTTATTATAGATCTGTTTAATTACTTCATTTGCAACTGCACCTGTTCCGCAAGCTAAATCCAAAACCATGTCCTTTTTATTTATTTCGGCTAGTTTAACCAATTCAATTGTAGATTTGAAAGGTCCTGTGTAAGTACTTGCCCAATCCTCATGGTATTTAAGAGCAACAGTATTCCAATTTAACCTTGTATTATCCTTATATTGAATGGAATCAAAATTATGAGGAGTAGAAGTCAAAGATTAATTACCCAATTCCCTTATTAGTATTCATGGATTAATAATTATTATCATGATTAATATTTTCTGTCTTGAAATTAATTTTTTCTCCCTCCAAATCACAAGAATGTATGAGAGAAGTATCTATTGTAAAGGACATTGAGTAATTCAATGATACTAGCTAACCAATTTCAACATCATCGCATAACAACGTAAGATTCGATCCATGGCGTTTATTAATAAAAAAATATTATTGATGTAGATATAGCAAATTCATATCTTTATCAGGTACAATAATATGTAGTATAACATGTCTTCTGATAACAAAGCAAGTCTAATTCTAGACTTGTACAAAATATATGATACTTATAGAGATTCCAGACTATGGTTTTTAGATGAACTAGATGCAATTAGTTACAAAGAGTATCATGAAAAATATTCTGGAACATCAAAAGAAAGGTCGCATTTTATTGCAGTGTGTGGGTTCTTTGAGTTATCTGGTACACTTATTAATCATGGTCTAATACCCGCAGACATATATTTTGATATTTTTAATCCTAGCCCATTTTGGCTCAAAGCAAGATCTATAATAGAAGGAATGAGAGAAACAAGACCCCATATATATGAAAATTTTGAGAATCTAACTAGAAAAAGAACCAATTGGAAAGAGAAAAATCAAAAAATTTAGAACAGGATAGAAAGGCATTTGATTAATGTTTGTAGATTATCTAATAAGGTCCAGATAATCTACAAAGAGATCCGATAATACAACAATTACATAATTACAAAATAATCAAAATTATTAGTTTCTTAACATTAGGCCTGAAATTTGTACCGCTAACGACTTAAATCAGATCCCAAATGTGTAACATGAAATCATTTGCAGATTTTGATATACCGCTTTGGAATTCTTGCTTGATTGTACAAGATATTTATTTATACTAGTTATAAATACCAATACGATCTGTTAATGATAGAGAAAAAAACCATATTTGCTTTTAGGATTCCCATCTTAATGGCTGCACTGATAATTCCAGTTTTATCTATTGGAATAAATCAATCCTATTCAGAGGAGACATTTGTGTATGTTTCTAATGGCGAAGATGGAGATATTGCAGTCATGAAGCTAGATCCTGAAACTGGTGACATGAAAACTGTGGAAAAGGTTCCTGCTGGACCCAATGTAATGCATATGGCATTGAGTCCCGATCATCGATTCCTTTATGCATCTATTCGTTCAGAACCTTTTTCAGTGGTTACTTATTCAATCAATCCTGATACAGGTAACCTGAATGAGCTATCTAAAGAATTACTTCCTTATAACATGGCTTACATCTCAGTGGATCAAACGGGACGTTTTCTTTTTTCAGTATCGTATAGTGATGCTAAAATTGCGGTAAATCCAATAGGGCTCGATGGGATTGTTAAATCAGAACCTATTCAGGTAATTTCCACAGGTCCTAATCCCCACTCGATTTTAGCTGATCGAACAAATCAATTTGTGTATGTACCTCATTTGGGAAATGCCCAGATAAAGCAATTTTTGCTTAATGCATCCACAGGAATTCTTACACCAAATGATCCAGAGGCGGTATTCACTAAAGATGGTTCTGGACCAAGGCATTTTGATCTCTCACCAGATAACAGATTTGTGTATGTATCGAATGAAATGGATGGCATGGTTTATTCATATAATATAAACAATAAGACTGGGATTTTAACTGAAATACAGAGAATTTCAGCAATTCCTCTTGACCTAGGTCTTGAACCCCCAACTCCTGCCGGCGGAGATGGAGATGGAGAGTCGGGAATGGAAGATGAGGAAGTTAGTACTTTTGGAGTTGCAGATATTCACATTACTCCTAATGGTAAATGGCTATACGTAAGTGTCAGAGCTACTAGCACAATTACTACATTTGGTGTGGACATTCACTCAGGGAATTTGACATACATTGGAAGTTATGATACTGAAAAGATACCACGTGGTATTAATATCGATCCTAGAGGTAATTTTGTTATTGCAGCGGGGCAGGAATCAGGCTTTGTATCCGTACATGCAATTAACCAAGAAACCGGTGCATTAAAACTCTTGAATAGATATGAGACGGGCAAAGACCCTAATTGGATCGAAACTGTTGAATTTAAGTAAGAATCCACTATAGACATTTTGAGTTTGGGAAAAGTCCCAGCGTAATAGGCAATTTATTTGGTAATTACAAACCTGGTCACTCAGAATAATATCGTAAAAGTTCCATCATGTTCAGTTCTAATTATCAAATACTATATCAAAACAATAGTTTGGGATATTGTTTTGTTCAGGTGATCAAAACCACATTTTTAATTCTAACATAAACTATTTCTCAATGGCAATCGACTATTTGACTACATACTATGTCTTAATTTGTTTTGCTTATTTATGTACTTGCTACACTGAAAAAAATGAGACCTTTAATCTCAAATACTTAAAAAGTGGAATTTAAAGCCGTGTTTATTGATGACTGCAGCCGGTGCAAATACAAACTTGATGCAGACAGTCATTTTAGATATAGAATTTGCTTCATGACTTCAGGTTTTTAATAAAAAATGAGGTTTATAAGCAATGTTGAATAATTATTATACAAGGTGGGTTTCCCTGTTTACCGAAGTCAATCAATATGAAATGGTTCAAAGACAAAACCAAGGGCATGAAGATAGTACCCTAAACTCATATTATGATGATCGAAGCGGGTATCGGATGAAAATTTCAGCCTTGAACGATAGTAGTATTGTGGCTTCTCCTCCTGACGGCGATAAGAAAAATGAATTGGTTGATATCAAATACAACACGTCATTTCCAAATTTAACAAGTCAAATACGGATTCTAATTATCGAATCTGAACCAGACATCCGTTTATTATTTAAAACCTATCTTGATTTGGTGGGTGCTGAATCAATAACTGCTGACGATGGAGATAAGGCTATTGGTATTTTCCAGGAAGATAGAAACCATGGTAGAAATTACGACTTCATTCTAATAGACACTCATTTGAAAGGTAGACTGGGTATTGATGTTGCAAAGAAAATATACTCTAGAAGTCCAAATCAAAGAATAGTTTTGCTAACAACCTATATGAGAGAAGAATTGTCTCAAGCGGCTTTAGACTCTGCGGCGATTAATGACAAAGACATACTCGTCATGCCATTTAAGCTAGCACAATTGCGTACAGTATTAAATCGGGAAAGTTGTTAACTCATAATTTAACTTGTATTCATGCAAATATGGTGTTAACTCTAACATGATAACTGTATTAACTGATAATTTTCTTCTAAATTCATATGATTTTGAATAATTAGATTGAGAATTTTAGTAATATGAAATCCAATTACTGTATGTTTATTTTTTTTTGAATAAATCGTAAATTCACAATTTATCATCTTCGGAACGATTTTGAGTCAAAAAATAATGAAGAGGACATGTGCGCTACTTAACTATTCAATTACTATATGTTTAAAAGCCTTCCAAACGATAAAAGAGTGAACCATGTGTCAAGAAAATCTGTAAAAAATAGTGTCATTAGTCCCAAAACTGGAAATATCAATAGCATTGAACAATATTCGAAGGCAAAAAGCAGTGGAAAACAAAAACTTTCAGGTGTGGGGAAAACAATTGTTTTATCAAATAATGTTCCCGGATATAGGGATGAAGATGATTTTAACATCAAAATAACTCAAGCTCATAATAATGAAAGAAACTTGATTTCTACCCTTGATAATATTAACTTAAAAATTATAGAAGAATTACTCAATAATGGAGACATAAAAAGTTCTGAGATTGCTACAAAGCTTGCGATCCCACTTTCAACTATTCAAAGGAGACGGACAAAAATTGAGAAAACCATTGTTCAAAAAACCTATGAAATGAGTTTAAATCAAATGGGATTTAGAACTGCTCTTATATTTGCAGATGTTCAAAAGGGTAAGGCAAAGGAAACTGGAGAAAAATTGCTCAAGAGATATGACCATTATATTCTTAGAGCATCTACAAGAATAAATAGTTCCAATAATCTATGTCTTGAAATTATTTATGATAATTCGGAGGAACTACATGCTCTATTAGAGGAGATAAAGGCCATGCCTCTGACGACCAGTGTCGATTGGTCTGAACAAGTTTATCCAATTGGTGACAATGTTTCTAGCGTTGTTAATTTTGCGTTAACTAGGAAAATAAAGGAACTAGAAACCAGTAAGAATAATTAAGTTAGCAATTTCTTTTTATTCATTTAAAAACAAATGATGCAAAAACCCGAATATCCGATATCTAATCTTAACCAAGTTATAGTAAATCATCTATAAATGAAGCACGGTGATTTATTTGTCATATATTCTATTTTTTTTGATTTAATGCATCACGAAACAGTTAAAAGATATATTTAAATCCCATAATGAACAAAAATTAGATGTATATTGCCAGAAAGAGTAAAACGGTTCAATATTGGTAAAGTAACCAACTCTAGACAGAAAGACTTGAACGGCGATTCTACTAAGGAAGAAAAATCCAAAAGTAGTGATTTATCTAATAAGAATGAGATAGATCAATTATCTAATCCAAATATCACTGATAATAATTATTCTCACATACATCTTGATAATATTAACTTAAAAATTATAGAAGAATTACTCAATAATGGAGACATAAAAAGTTCTGAGATTGCTACAAAGCTTGCGATCCCACTTTCAACTATTCAAAGGAGACGAAGTATGTTAGAAAAATATTCTGTATTGGAGAAAACTTATACTCTGGATCCCAAAAAACTAGGGCTTAGGATATCGGAAATCTCCATTAATACTAAGAAAGGAAACAGTCATGAGGTAATGAAAGAAATTTACAAAAGCCATAGAAGAAATATAGTTGATATGTCTTTAAGAATAGGAGATCCTGATACAAACATCTCTTTTAGAATCGTATACAAAAACTCGGTTTTTTTATTTAACCTTTTAGAAGAAATAAAGGAAAATGAAATGGTAAACGGAGTTAGCTGGTCTGAATATATCAGTGAGAAAAAAAATAATCAGTCTTCTTTTGTTGACCTATTTTCCTCTTAATTAATCTACTTTTCAAAAGTCAAAAAATCATCAATAGATTTAATCTCCGTTTATGCAAAAAATCAAGGAGGAATACATGGCAGAAGAGATATTACTTGGTTATTCTAATGTCGTAAGGGGCACTAGATCGCCCCTGTATCGCCTTGTTCGTAACTAAACTACTAGGTACGTAAATATTTTCCATCAGATTGACTTCAAATACTGGGTAGCGAAAATATTGATGAACCTAAATAATGTATCATTTTTGTTTATTGTATTAAAGATATGGTTAAAAAGCTTGTTAAAATATATAATAATGGCTTGCAAAATCAAGATCAAAGATACGATAGAAATAATGATTATTTCGATGAAATTGATGTCCGGATCATGGATTTGCTAATACTGGGAAAAAATAATAAAGAAATTGCAACTCAAATGAAAATACCTTTATCGACCATACAAAGAAGAGTCAGAAATCTTATCTTTAGTCAGTCAATTATTGTAAAATCAAATATTAATTATGAAAAATTTGGTTTTAAAACAGGCTTATTATATATTTATTTAGTGGATGGAGATATCAATGAAACGGCGGAGAAGATTAGCGAAATTGAAGGAATTGAATCTGTAGAAATTCACATAGGAAACTCTGATATTATTGCAAACGTATTATATAAGCATAGTAGAGAATTACTACATATAATATCACTTGTAAAAAAAACAGGAAAAGTTGAAAAAATAGTGTGGTCCGAAATGATATATAAAATCCCTTCTAAAAATAATCCATCTCAATTCACAAGAATGGTAACCAGATGAGTCAAATGTCAATTTATCAATTTTTCTCGTAGAAATCGAAATTATATTTCTAAACTTTTTCCGTTTTCCATCTGGCGATTAAAAGTAAGAAATACCTTCTATCCAGACACAATCTATTAATCAAAAAATACCAAGCAGATTAGGGATCAATCCAGCCTTATGCAGATAAATCTTAGTCAAAAAAGTATTTAGGGACGGTACTTTTCTCAATCCGATCATGTTGTGAAAGATATGAGGTCAAATAGTATATGTCTTAGATATCCGTCTAGAGAAAAATTAAATGAATCTTATCAAACTGAGTATCCTAAAACAAATATCAAAAGGAGGAGACATTTAATGATCTATACTGTTACAGAGAGAAAAAATTTTGAAATCAGCTTTAATCAAATTAAGTGAGATTCATGATTTCTTGACTTTTTAAATTTCTGACTAATTATTCTTCATTAGATTAGATTAGGACAACAATTGCTACATGATTGCTATCGCATCTTTGGGTAAAAGATTGCTATGAAATCAAATCAAAGATAAAGCACAGCAAATCATTAATGATGTTGATATTGCATACAACTATAGGCAAACAAAAGGATATGAAGTAGATTCTTCTCAATGAATTTGAGGATTATTCCCAGTGAAAATCAATCTTTGTCAGTAGAATTTGTAATCTGGAATGAGTCAATAATTTCGTTTACAACTGGCAAGTATAGATTATGTACTTATCTTGAGCCACAAACTCGATGATGTAAATTTTATCATCCTTTATAGTATAAATTTCTGTAGCACCTTTACTGTTTTTGTCGTAACTGTAATCTAAAAATATTTGATGAGCGGGGTTACGTGCTAATGTTGCATTCTGATTCCAACTTTTAAGGTCAAAATCATGACAATAAATCCCTATTGCACCTATTCTCTTGGTGGCCACAGTCAGAAGTTTATTTTCGTCGTCTGTTTCGGAGTCATTTTTTTTCAGATAATTAAAGATGTTGCTATTTGTAAAATCTCCAAAGGTATCATAATCTTCAACAACTAATCTAATACTATTATGAGATGCTCCTATTTTGGGATTATAGTAATCACTTTGGATAGGAGCTAAAATTTCAGCTACAACATTAAGTGTTTTACTTTGATTATGAAAAATTGTTGCCACACCTCCCTCCTTTATTGTCCAATCGGATGGATGATCTATTTTTATTCCATAAGTTGCATTAGAGTATGAGACTGAGGGTAAAGATGAAGAGAAATTATTCTCTTTTGTAATATTTCTGAGATTACTACTATTATCTTGAGTATTTATATCAAATTCAGGTGTTTCTGTTAAGGCAGAAATATTCCAAATTTTGTCCTCACTATTTGCCAATGATAAAACTGATATGAGGATAATAAAAAATGAAATTGAAACAGAAATAGACATTGATAATGTTGAATATTTAACGAACAAGTTATTCTGATTTAAATGGAATACTATTTAAGCTCTTTAATGATGGTCGTCCTTACAAAAATATTGATTTCAGACCAGAATAATGCGGATAATTAATAGACAATCCACTTTCTTACTTGATTTTAAAAATATTGAATACGAAAGTAAGTGTCGGTATCACATCTTACCATCTTTTCTCTATTCTATGTTAAGAATGAATTTCCTAAAAATTAGGATGATGGTGTATTTGTTGTACTGCCGGTTGTAGCATTTGCTGTAAGTACTATGATGTCACCAAATGTCTGCCCTCTGTCATCACTTATTCTCAATAATGGCGTGTCTGTCCCATCAGAGCCTTTATCCCACCAAGTAACGTATACCTTATCATCTAATGCAGCTATCTCTGTACGTTCTGACACAATTCCTTTTGATTCACTCAAATTGATATCTTTACCAAAGGTTTTTCCACTATCGTTAGATACTCTTATGAATACATCTGGTTGATAAGTAGTATCATTTTTATCGCCTCCTGTTGCAATTACATAGACATTGTCTCCCTGAGCATCAACCTTGAGTTCATATGGAGATGTTTTGACATTATCATACGACTTCATCCCTTGAGAAACAGATGAAGATGCAAGATTGGAATCAGAATTGTTAGTCAGTTTTAGTTCAGGCCCAAAAGTTTTTCCAGCATCATTGGAGGTCCTAATATAAGCATCGGCATCTCCTGTCTTGTTATCTGCGTAAGTAACGTATACATTATTACCAAAAGCAGCTACGTCTGCTTCCACTGAAGTTCCATTTGTAGAATTACTTAGGCTAATCTTATCGCCAAAAGTCTGACCACCATCATTAGAGGCCTTGAACATTACTTCATAATTTCCGCTTTGATTTCCCCACCAAGCAACATAGGCATTGTTATCAGAAACGGCTATAGGGGCCTTCCCGTCGCTTCTGTCAATACAAGGCCAAGAGAAGGCATGTGCGGATTGGAGGGGTACTGCGGTTACCGCAGTGATTATTGTTACAAAGCATAGCGATAAAATTATTTTTATCTCTAATTTATTTTTCATCAATAATTCTATATGGGGGTATTATAAAAACAAATATTGATAATAAAATTATATGAAAATCAATATTTTTGTTTAAAATAAAAAAATTAATGAGAACAGGTCTAGTAATTTTGAATTATGGAATTGCTTTGTCATATTCTAGTCAGTAGATAGTTTAAACCCTCAAATTAATAGAATGGAATTCAGATCCATGAATTTAGCTTAACCATGATGATCCCTCAAGTAATTTAATTAATTATAGTCTTAAGCGAAATTTAAGTCGTTGACGACTTGGAAATGTAGGGCGGATTTCCTCAAGAAAAGTGATGTTATTATTATGCTAAAGGATAAATTGACAACTTTATGGTCCAATCAATCAAATAGTTTTTCAGGACTCAATAATGATGAGAATTATCAGCCATGGTGATATCTATCGATACTAAGGACAAATGAAATGGAAATTATTTTCTATCATGAAAAAAGGTTGATATTGAATGATCCTATAATAGTTCCTAAAAGGCAAGACATCTAGCTGACTCTAAAATAAATTTTGTCAACATAATCAAATACGACAATCAAGAAATTTAATAACTACAACAAATACCTGTCGAGAATTCAAAGAGTCTAAGTTAGATGATGATGATGATGTAAGAAAAGGAGTCTTATCTCTTTCTTACCTTATTGTTACTGACGTATTCAAAAATGTTCCTACAATTTCAGTGAAGATTTCGGGATACTGATACATCAATCCATGTCCTGCGTCCTCGATTTGCACAAGCCATGATCCGGGAATTTTATCTACGAGAATCAGTGAGTTTCCGGAGGGAATCGCTTTATCTTCAGTGCCTGTTATGATTAAACTTGGTTTAGTAACATTTTGAAGTAAATCGCAAACTCCAGACCAATTAGTTGAAAGCCAACCTTCATTTATCTCAAACTGTTTTTTTACTGTAGAGGAAAGGATAGTTTCAGAGGTCTTTGGAATCAATTCTAAAAAGTTTGGATTTTCTTTAATCCATTTAGGTGGGAAGGTAACTTCAAGGAATGCAGAGGCATCTTTCGTGTGATTATTAACAAAATCTGATAATATACTAATTATTTTGGGATCTTGAGGGATCCCTTCTTGCCCTCCGCATGATGATCCATATAATATTAATCTGTTTACCTTTTCTGGGTACGTAATAACCAACTGTTGAGCAACAAAAGAACCCATGGAGAATCCAAGCACGTCAGCTTTTTGTATTCCTAAAACTTTCATTAGACCCAGAGTATCGTTTGCAAATTGTTTAACTGAGAAAGGTTTTGTTCCCTCTGTAGTATTTCCAACGCCTCGATTATCAAAAATAGTTACCTTATGATCTTTCGCCAATACTTTCAGAAAATATGGGGGCCAGCCGTCCATTACATTCCCGCTGCCACTAATGAGTAGGATTGGTTCTCCCCTTCCAAAAGTCTTATATGCAATTTCTATGTCTCCTACGATGACCTTTTTTAGGTCGGCTTGATTAACAGAAACGGACTCAAAATTAGTGTCAGGCGACGTTAATTCATTCTTATTAATAGATCCTACCTGACTAGTAGCTGATATCGAATTTGATAATTGTAATCTTTGATCAATGACAAAGCCGACCAATCCAACTACCATTATAACTGTGACTGCAAGCACGATTTGGTCAAAGAAGGATGATTTCCTTTTCACTAAACTTATTTGTTTTATCCTGCGTATAATAAGATTGATCGTTCAATTTTACGACGACAGAATGATATAGGTTTTTTTGATAAAACTAAACTAAAAGTTTCAAATCTTGAATTTGTTACAAGTCTTATCATTCTGTTCAGTCACAAAGTACAAGCGTGGTCAGATAGTCCTTGACAGATATTATACATATAAAAGGACGGTTTCCAGTTTGAAATAATGAAAAACCCACATTGATAGAAATATCTAATTCTTAAGCACTAATGTCTTCAATTTTTCTAAGGTTTAATTAGAAAACATACCAAACATGAAGGTAGAATACAAACATGCTTCTTATTCACATAATCTGTTACGTTGATAGATTTTTTTCATAAAATTAGACGTTTAGACTAGGCAATGAATTTTTCATTTTTTGATGCGTCGTTATATGATTTACAATTGTGGCATTGTAATATCATATTGCGATATTAGTAAATCCGCTGAAACAAATCCACAACAGCCACAGGCGTGGGTTTCCAGTTCAACCCCTTTGACTAATGCATCTTTATCATCAGTACTAAAAATCATTCTTTTCTCTACGTTAGATGGTGACATAACTTGAAGGTTAATTATTTTAGTCATATGACATTTATTTGCATTATTGGATTTAATGTATAGGATTTTTTACTATGAAAAATCGCTGAACAATTCTACTCTAATAATGAAGTTTCTATTAAACAGATATCTGTTTCATAAAGTCTACACAAGTGTACAGGATATTTCATTTGTTTGACAAAAAGACATTTTCAACATTTCATAATAAAGAGTTAGGAAATTCAATAATCTATTGAAAATATTCAATATGTTATCTCGTGTGTAATCTAAATGTGGATGCAATCTCTAAAAAGGTTTTAATTTCTTTCATTTGAAATACTCCAGTTCTTTCCGTTGCATATTGTCTTTTGACACAACTGATTAGTCAAAATCTAAGGCTCTTTTAACAATCCAGTAAAATGTAATAACAGTGACAATTCTTATTAAGAACAAGAATATTTCATAAATGATGATAAAAGGATTAGGTTTGATGATAATGCCTTTTTTGTTCCTGATGGTCGGAATTTCTGCTATAACGTTCATGTTTATTCCTATCATAAGCACATTTTCTCTGATGAACGGAAACCAAAATAGTAATAATACAAATCAATCACAATTATCCGTTACTACCAACTTTACATTATTGAAACAGCTGGATCTCTTTACTCTTACCCAACGTTTGAATAATACGATATCAGATCTGATGGCAGTTGGAGATGCCTCGATGAATGGATCTAATTCTTTTGGAAACTTACCTCTGGTAAATGTTACGAGTGAAATGAAACTGAAGTATCATGGGATACCAAGCAACCAAGACCTAGAGAAGAGAAATGAAGCTAAAAAACTATTGGCTACTAACAAGGCTTTATTATATGTGGGATTACTTTTACCAAATGGAGATCGCTATTTTGGTGAACCATATTCACCATATCAAACTAATAGTTCTACAACCAACTTTGCGTATAGGGACCATTTTATTGGCGCCGTGGAAACAAATCATCCATACTTAAGTGATGCAATAAATGCAGTCTCTACAGGCGAACCACTTTCAATACTCGCTAACCCAATTTATTCAGATGCGAAAAATAACAATTCATTGATAGGGGTACAAGTGTTAGGTTTAAACTTTACCTACTTCAATGATCTGATAAAATCAACAATGCCGCCAGAGGATAGTGATAAGAGGTTTGTGATAGTGGATAATAACGGTACAGAAATAGCTGATACGTCATCTGACAACAATAACATAGAATCATTTAAGGAACTTCAAAGCTTTCAAAATGCAAAAAATGGTGAATCAGGATCATTGATAGAGAAAGTAAATGGCAAAAATATGTACATCTCTTTTACTCCGATAAAATTTGCTCAAACGGACTGGGTTGTAATGTTATTGTCGTCGAATGGTTGACTCATAATTATGTGATACTAGTATGATGGGTAAAGACATAATTCTTAACCCTCCAATAGACTTCATATTATCCCACTTCGAAAGTTCTTTGGGCCAATTTCCACGCAAAATGATGACCTTTAGATCAAATGGACAGTTTACAGTTAATACAAAACAAGAAATCTTGAAACGATGTGAACAATCTGACTTTAAAGATTGTCGCCTTAACGCATATCCTGAAACTATAGTAAAGGATGATATACTAATTCAATCGCCAAACTTTGTTTTCGTTGACTTGGATCTTGGCAATTTTGATAATGACATTCACAAATTGAATAAAGTAAAGAATAGTACCTTGAGAAAAATGGAACAAATACAGGGTGCGCATCCAACAGTTTCTTGGACTGGGAATGGTTTTCATATTTATTTGCCTATAGACATCCCAGTCCTGGACAATGAGTATGTTTTTTCTAAAGATAAGTTTCCAAGTCTATTTTCTTTAAAGGGAAAATATTCACAGTATTTTGTATCTGAAGCCTTTATGCAATTTGCAGAAGCCTATTTCACAAGTGGAAGAGCTGATCCCAACCATCGACCTAAATACAAAACATGTTTAGTTAGAATTCCGGGTACTTTTAATTCCAGATGTCTGGGTAGAGGATTAAGCTTTGAGGAGTCCAAAATAAGAATCCTTCAAAAATGGAATGGGAAAAGAATTAACGGGGAGGCTATCACACACGAATTTATGACATGGTTGACAAAGCAGGAAATTAATTTTAACAAGTCATATTCTAATAGGCCCAATCCTCCTAAAAAAAATAAAACAAAATACCCTGGCAGTGGAGAGAGTCATCATCAAAATAAGTCCAGTTCCAGAATTGAATGGATTGAACGCCTTTTAAAAATGCCCATAGAAGATCAAAGAAAATACTGCTTGTGGCGAATTATTGGTCCATACCTACTAAATGTTAAACATATTTCAGAACCAGAGACTGCGAAAACGATGGAAAAATGGTTAGATCTATGTAGTAATCTAAAGAAATTAGACTTTGAACCCAAAATTAAGATATATAGCATAATTAAAGGCAATAAGGGATTCAAACCTATTTCTTACTCTAAACTTAAGGATGAAAATAGGGAACTTTGTTTATTCCTACAAAAAAAGAATTTCGAAAATATTTCCAAATAGATTTTTTACTTTATACTTTGTTAAAGTATTGATTGGAATTAATTAATTTATAGAATGATTCTAACCCGATTATGATACTTGTTGTAATAACATTCAAATCTCAGCTGGGTTTGGCAAGCTGTTCGGGAAAATTGAATGTAATTATGTGTCTACCGATCAGGATCCTGATATTCCATCATAAAAAATAAAGACTATACTCACAATTATGGTAAACATAATGATATGATGTTGTTTATTGGAAGGAATTGATTTATTCTTAATCGAATGTCATCTTGTGATTATAGATAATCATAACATAATTAGATCATAATTGAAACTGTATCTATTCGGTACTAAGACATATGCTGACAATAATATTTGAACGTTCTTGTCTAGGCCTTATGATTTAGACAGAATGATACAGGCGGTATAATGTCCATAATACTAGACCCTATCAAAATTATCAACACATGTTGGACTAAAAACATCATAATTGCAACGACAATTAAATAGTTTCCATTACCAATATACTTTTGATCCCTTAATTATTTTTATATTATCATTATTTAACGATCTTATGAGTAATTTGGATAATTCTACAAATCAAAAAGATTCTCGAGGTCAGGTAGCTGTTTTCTTATACCGCTCTCCAAAGAAAAACCATGATGCTTTAGTAAAGATTAACAAGCACTCCCATGATTTTTTTAAGAAACACGGAGTATTAAAATTTGAAGTCTTTAACCTCAATTCAAGAGAGAACATGATGGATTTTGTAAATTTATCAAAGACCATTTCTGCTAACGATGATGAGGATGTTTGGCTAGAAATCCAGTCTTATAAGGATGCAAAACATGTGCAGCAGTTTATGAAGGCAATGGAAGGTGATAGAAGTGGGGATGAAATGTATAAGGAATTTATGGAACTTATTACTCCAGGTTCAATAGTTACTTTTGGGGATTTTAGTAAGTTAGAACAAATATCTTAGATATCCAACCTATCGTCGATAATCACTGCTGAAAAGCCCGAAATATTCCTACATTAAGGACTGACTTATGGAGTATTTTTGAAATTCTTGATCTCTATTGTATCAAAATCGGTCCAAATATTGTAACCTGTAATAACAAATACTTGAAAGTGTAGATGTGGAATATAAGTATAACCGGTCATTCCAACTTTGGATATCTTGTCACCGGCTTGAACCTTCTGATTTAATTTGATTCTGGAACTCTTATAATCAAGGTGGTCATATCTAGAAAATTCTCCATTTGAATGACTGATTATGATAAAATTAGTATATAACCAATATGATGCATCGGGTCCTCCAACATTGGAGTCCTCATTGATATAAGTTACTATACCATCTGCTGCAGCAAGAACAGATGTACCTATAGGAGCAACAAAATCCACCGCATTTCGAAGCTTACCGACATGGGCAGGAGAAGATGATCTATCCATTCTTTGCAACATTTCTCTAGGAACAGGGATTGTGTAAATGTTTTTTGCCATCATCTATGAAAAAAACCCACTTCATAGTAATAATAATTCAAAGAAGTATATAAAACTCACTTTTTATTAAAATTTTGAAGTCAGAAATCACCATTTATTGCAAAATGATTATTTGTATCATGATTAAATTTGCACCGGCTGCAGTCATCAATAAACACGGCTTTAAATTCCACTTTTTAAGTATTTGAGATTAAAGGTCTCATTTTTTTCAGTGTAGCAAGTACATAAATAAGCAAAACAAATTAAGACATAGTATGTAGTCAAATAGTCGATTGCCATTGAGAAATAGTTTATGTTAGAATTAAAAATGTGGTTTTGATCACCTGAACAAAACAATATCCCAAACTATTGTTTTGATATAGTATTTGATAATTAGAACAGAAGATAATGAGACCTTTAACAAGTCGTCCAATCTTAACTTAATGAGTGAATAGCCTACTGATTTTAATTTCATGTTTGGGCGTAATCAATTAAACTAAATATGATTATTGTAGCCATGAAACTGTAGGTTATGAATACTAGCATCATTTTATTCACAATTCACAGAATGTTTCTGATTTGTTAGCAAATGTATTACCTGTAATATTCAATTTTGATGGTATTTAACAATAAACAAAAAAGCGAATTTTTGATAACTGACTTCCATGAATGACTATGAATGTTGAAATAATTCATCATTGCTTAGATAGTTATTAATTCAAAAAGGATATCTCAAACTTTTGAAATTCATCATCACATGTGTATTTCGGAATGGTTAATTATTTCGATACTTTCCAAGGGATGTAAATCTTCTTGCACATGTAGATAACAATAATATTTTGAACACATCTCACACCTAGCTATTGCTTCACCCAGACAATCATTTTTTGAACAATTGAATATAGTTTCTAAAGGTTTTGTCTTACTTTGTATTGGATTTTCTGAAATACTATGGAATGAATTTTTATCCCCCATGGACATTTCAATCATGACTTTGACGTAAAAGATAAATAAAACATTTTCCCTGTGTTAGGAAAGCAGATTTGTATCCCTTATGTTATAAAAAACCACATTTTAGGTTTTTCATAATAGGTGTATGATCTTGACTTCATGTTCCAAAAGGAAAAAAAGTTTAGTAACGGTTCAAACACTCTAGTTAACCCCATATAGGCATCCCGTTCTCATGCTTTACGCTAGTTATTGACCACCCCTTTGCAATATTTCGGTTCATTTGTCACAATACACATGCTGAATTTGAGGTAAATCATCTATAACTTAATCAATACATAGCCATCGCACAGGTAATTACGCGCCTCATTTACCATTATTGGACATATATCTTGACAATACCAATGAATATTTAGAAGAGAATCCACCATAATGTGGTTAAAAAAACATTCACAATTATTATACCTCAAAAAAGATGGAATATCCTAAAATTCTTGATCACTCTAGTTTTTTGAATGCATTAGCGGTTTACAAACTATGGAATAAGACACTTCTTTACGACGTTTTAAAATATTATTATATTTAATTCTCATATTTTGCACTCCGAATGTGTAATAGTTGCTTTGGTATTCACAAACTTGGCACATCAATTTTTCGAGAACAAATGGTATTTTCTGAGAATAGGCCGTTTATCGACAAGGGAAGCAGTTAATAACCAATATTAAATTTATGTGGAAATAAATTCAGCTGCTATAATGTGCTTACATTTTACATGCCTGTAAATAAAATCATTACAAGTACAACTCTGTTCTTCCAAGTTCACGAGATAATTTTTTTCTTTATCCATAGAACTCTTTACCTTGTAAATTTTCCTACTAGATTCTAAGGAATTATTATCGAGATTTGAGTCATCCTTATCTTTTTTGACTATTGTATTGAGATCCTCTTCAACTATTAGAGATGCTTCATTAAGAGTAGACTCTATAATATCATATGCTCTATGAATTCTATTCTCATGATTTTCTTTTTTAACGATCTCTCTCTTAGCTGTCTTCTTCGACCTTTTTATGGTCTTATTTGATAGTGGTGTATTTGATAGTTTTCTCTGGGGTAACAGAGAAGCAGTAGATGTTGTTATTATAGTTGGTGCTTCTGTTTTTACCTCCAACCCCTTTGATATGGCTTTAAGATCTTGTTTCTTGATTTTAATCTCTTCATTTTCAACTGTTACTGCTTTATTTACTACTCTAATCACATGGTCATCTTTTGTATCGGGAACGTATACGACATATATTAACGCAATATTCTTGCCCTCATATTTTCGAAGCACTCGGCCTATTCTTTGGACTATTTGGTTTATATTAGAGGTGGTAGCCAAGATAATTTCTATCCTGACTTGAGGAACATCATAACCGATTTCCAAAGTATGCACAGATAAAAGGACGTTAAAAGTAGTACCCCAGGAATTTAGAATCCTTTTCCGGTCTATTGCTCTTACCTTAGCGTCAATAATTTTCGATTCTATTCCTCCACCTTTCAAAATATCCCTCAACTTTTCAATGGATTCTATTGTCTCACTAAATACCATAATTTTTTCATCCGGAAATTTATTTTGAATTATATTCGCTGCCGCGGTTAATTTATTATCAGCATAGCTTAACAACAACTTTCTTTTTCGAATGTTTGCAAACCAAGCTTTCGCCATTCCACTTGCAAATCCACCTTTTTTCAAAAGATTGGTCATTGAACTGACATCATATCTTTTGAATTTATTTGAAATATTCTTTATCTTTGTAGAATATACATTGTATTCTTTTATTTCACTTTCTGTCAGAGAGACTTTTATGGGAATTACTATGGGTTTGGCTAGTCTTTTATCTTTAACTGCCTTTTTAATGGAATATCTTTTTACAGGTGGTAATACTGCAAGTATAGTACTGTTTTTAAAATCCTTCTCATCCAAGGTGGCTGTGAGACCTAAAATTGCCTTTTTTGGATCTTCAATTACAATATCAAAAATTTTAATGAACGATGTTGAAGTGTCTCTTATCAAATGCACTTCATCAAATATCACCATATTAGAACGTCGAACCAGTAATGGATTTCGTATTACACTATGGTAAGTGCATATCATTATCTCCCTTTTTTCTTTGCGTTCTCCAAAATAAACCCCAACTTTCTCTTTTGGTATGCCATATGAAACTAATCTATTTAGAGTTTGATCTATTAATGATATTCGCGGTACCAAAAATAAAATATTGAAAAATGAAAAAGAAAGTGTATTTTTTTCTATATTGGGCTTTACAGTAGTTTCAATCTGTTTATGAAAAGAAGTGGTATTTTTTTCGTCATTTAGTATCAAATCCGCAGAGAACATTTCATCCATTTTCGATGGAGATTTTATCCTTTTTGGTGAAAGAAGTTGACCCACTAGCCTCCTTGCACATTCGAATGCGATTTCAGTTTTTCCAGTTCCTGTACTGTAGAGGATAGTTCCCCTGTTGTTGTTTTCCATCCATGCATCTACTGCGGCTATCTGATCATCCTTTAAATCGAAAGGAAATTTTAACGACAAAATAGAAGGTGAAAGAGTTTGTGTAGATAGTGAGATTATCGTATTTATTTTCGATTTCTCTTCAATGATTTCTGAATCCTTTATAATGTGATTAGGTCTAGGCTTCATTGCTAAAAAAGCGTAGTATATCATGGTTTACTGAAGAGATCATTATCTTATTTTGCCACTTATTATTGCAATAAATTGATTAATATACTTTTACGACAATAAAAAAATCCTCATTAAAAAATAAGGATAGTTTAGGGGCGGGCAATGGCCCATTTTATGTGCCTGGAAAGGTAGGATAAGTCTAGAAATGGTAGGATCATTTAATACTATGTTTAAGAACATGGATGCTGGCCACCTGGGAACAGTGTATTACAATTTGAATAACGCGCCTAGTAGAACTAATAGAAGATTGGAGATGATACAAAGGTTTTATTCTTAGGATTCTTTGTTTGTTTGATAAATACTATAATGAACAGATTGTATTATAAAATTTATAGGATATTGGAGCTTCTCAAGAGCAACACTCTATTCAGGATTTATGTAGATTTGCCCGCGAAGCCGAAAAAGGTAGATTTACTGCTACCATAACAAGTGATCACTTTTATCCTTGGTATCATGATAACTTTTATTGGAAACTGTCATTAACTTTTTACTATGATTTCATTTCTTTTTAATTTCTTTTTATTTCATTGCTTGGTTAACCATACCTTAAACTCTTGTATTAGCGGGTTAATATCAATTATATTTCCATCCCATTCTTGGAGGATTTTAACTCGTGATTCTTCTAAACTCATTCCTTTACTTAAACAAACCATATTATAAGTATCAGGAATTCTGACCATACAGTTTGAATATCTGGGTTGTTGTGAAAGATCAGACTTTCCGTCCGTCAAATATTTCTCTGCAAATTGCAAAAATACTTCTGACACATAGTATTCATAGTATCGACCATTCAATGAAAATAGATTCTGAAATCTTCCTTTAGAAAATTCACATTCGGTATCCAGAATTGGAACCTGTACCGGTAAATAAATATGATATCCATTACCAGTCCACAACACGGTAGGTAGGCCCTGGATTTTTTCTTTTATTTGTATTAAAGTTTGTTTTAAGAGATAATCGAGTTTCCTGATTGGGTAAATGCATGTTTTGCAAAGGGAAAGATCCAAATCTATGAGAATAAAATTGGGTGATTGGATAAGCCTTCCGTTAATTTCTAAAATTTCAGGATAGGCATTTATCACACATTCTCTATAATCCGCTTCTCTACATCTTTGTAATATCTCCTCTTTTGAGTTTATTGAGATAAGATCTTTCGAAGTCAAAGTCATCATTTTGCGTGGAAATATACCAGTGGGACTTTTGAAATGGGATAAAATAAAATCAACGGAGTCTATCTTTATGGTTTGTCGCCTCCAACCCCTATATTTTAAAGAGTAATTACTAATAAAAATACATTGGTAGAGTAATATCCTATTCAACTATATTAGTTCTTATTCAAGCCAATAAATTATTTCATTCTCGAATTCTCGTCCCAATAACAGAACTTAATTGACAAAAAATTGTTAATTTCAGAATGGGGACTAAATGGAAAACAACTTTTAGAGTAATTCTATAACCAAGTCTACATCTTTAGTTTTAAACCTCAATCAAACGTAGTAGAAAATAATGAAGATCTTGATCAGAGAATAGAATTCGTTTTCTATTATTGTTTCTATCTTTCGCTCACAAGAGCATCAAACCCTCAAATCCATGAAAAATTGGCATGATTCATTTGCCAACTAGTAGGCTATAAAGGAACATAATTTATTGAACTCCTACAAGAGGATAGATTTCCGCAAGATCGAACAAATCTTTTTAATTGAAATGCGCCTGGCCTAGATTTTACATCTTTTATAGTTCATATTCATCTGAAAATTATCTACAGGATAACAGCTATGAAAATATCTAAATATTATCATATGCTATTATTCTGTCTAAAATAAGAATATGGTATAAATACTATTTTAGGTATACTAAATCTACATTAACTTTGATACGGATAAGATTTTCGTAGGAATTGGATGTAAAAGATGGAATGCAATGTGTTCTGCTACCTGCTCCCATCGCATCCCATTTCTATGTTTTAGGTTCTAAATATTTTATCAACCTGTAGCTTACAAATTTAAACACAAATATATCAAAACTAATCATTTTCTATCATACTTTCCACCCTATTTTCTTTTCATGGTCTGAAGCTCAAAAAAAGAATTTTGATTTTGCAAAGATAAAAGAGATGAATTTAGTGATTTTTATAGCTATTTCTGCCACTTCAATTTTATGACTTTTTTGAACATTTATATATTTATTCAGGGATCACAATTCACAGTTACTCTCCTTGAGATTGATTTATGAGATAACGATAACGATAGTCCGTTTGCTACTCCGTAAAAGTAAGCCAATTTTTTAGATCGATATCAAGAGATATTAAAATAACGCATTTAAAAACTACCATATATGACCTTGTTAGGTACAACTCAAATATCTTGCTCAACTAGAATAAATGTTTAGAAAATTGTTTTTTTATATTTTGTTACCATAAAAATATCTCTTTATGTAGGTTATTCCACCAGATATAACACCCACACTCAAGATTCCAATTGAAATTGCTATAGGCGTAATAAAAGAATTCATATTTCGATATTCTGTTGACCGATATTTCCTTCTGTAAATACTGACAAAATTCCAGAACCAGCCAGTCCTGCAAAAATCATGAGGATGGTTACTAGAGGACCTCTCAATATTCATTCCCAATAGGTGTATCCAAGCTAAAATATTCACAAAACCTGAGATCTTTTTTGCAAGATTGATCTCCAATTGAATATAAAACACCGCGGTAACTGCGATGGCAACGATAAATATTAGATAAAATATTATTTCAAGAAAGGACCATTTAGCAGGGCTATCAAAAGATAATGATAGAAATTGGATCATGTCTATTTTACTAGAAGTGGTGAATTGAGATCCCACCATCAAAAAGGCTATTAAAGTAAATAGACCACCCGGACAATGGCTGAGAGAATAAAACGATTGCCCATTTTGCTTTACTCACATCATTAATCATACTACATTACAGCATCTCTCACTTATTATGGGTTGATAGGAAATTCAACGATAAATCGGAATGAAAGGAACATGATTTAAGCAAAAACACAAATTCAAACCTTACAGCATGGTAATTGAAATTCATGCAAAAGACTTCCATTTGTTATGAACGTACATATCCTTACGCAAAAAGCAACTGGTTACTTTATTCTTATGTAAGTTCCTATGCACCATTCATTTACATTGGGCTAGTATCTCAATAGATATACACATGATTTTCAATGCTATAGATTTTTTTCTCAATTAAGGGAAACCATACAACTAGATATGATCATCAGATTTCATGATCAAATACTGCAAAAAATAGATTTTCCTACAAAATCACAACTAATTGGAAATATTAAGAACTCTAACGAAGGAATTGTTTTAGGACGATATATTATAAAGATGGGAGATCGCCGACCGGCCGATCGACATACTCATTCTCTAAACTAATTCTAAAATAAAATATTGTAATCAATTCCCAAGCAGTTTCTAACAGTGAAATAATATTAATAACATAAGTACGATTGTATTAGAGATTATTTGATGCATGTCAATGTGAGGAATTTGAGAGAAGATGACCTTGAAGAAGCAGACACCATACTCAGGCTCTCATTTGGTACCTTTATGGGTCTAAATGATCCCATGTCCTTTTTTGGCGACGCAGATTATATTAGATCAAGATATGCTACAGATCCAAACTCTGCATTTGCAATAGAAGTTGATGGGAACCTAGCCGGTTCAAATTTTGTTACAAACTGGGGTAGTGTTGGGTTCTTTGGTCCCCTATCAATCCATCCGAACTATTGGAACAAAGGAATAGCTAAACATTTGATTATCCCTGTGTTACAACGCTTATCAAAATTGGAAATCCAGTACGCTGGATTGTTTACGTTTGCTCAAAGTCCAAAACATATCTATTTATATCAAAAATATGATTTTTGGCCAAGATTCCTCACATCTATAATGACTAAATCAATTACTGATGAAAATAACGAGAAAAGATTGGAATTATCTCAGAATCATGAATCGCAGCATGCAGTCAGATATTCTGAAATACAAAATGACGTAAAGTCATTAATTTTAGACGACTGCAAATATCTTACCAACGGTATTTTTCCAGGACTAGATTTGCAAAAAGAAATATTGGCTGTAGACAGTCAAAAATTAGGTGACACAATATTGCTTTATGATCCTTCTGGAAGCAAGCTAATTGGAATTGCAATATGTCACTACGGCAAGGGTACGGAGGCAGGCAGCAATGTTTGTTATATCAAGTTTGCGGCTATATCAACAAATAGTAACTCGCACTCAAATTTTATTCGAATGTTGAATGCTGTAGAATTAATGGCATTAGAAAAAGGCGTATTTAAAATTACTGCGGGTAGTAACATGGAACGACACGTGGCATACAAAGCAATGATCAACTATGGCTTCAAATCAGAGTTCCAAGGAGTATCCATGCACAAAGGAAACAAACAAGGATACAACATTCCTTCCGCTTATATAATTGATGATTGGCGTTAAGGGTCGATACCAGGCCTAGGATGTGAATTGATGTATAAACATTTAGATTTCAATTTAGCACATCCATATCATCATATCATCCATCTGACTTGACTTAGATTTTTCTTTCAGTTTCATAAAGGGACAAAGATCAAGACTTAAACCTTTACCTTTAGGTAATTGTCTCAACCCTCGTTGTATTATAACGGGTTAATACTTGGTCTTGAATAATTCCAATCAATGATGACCATCTGGAAACGATCACCTTAATTTATCAATTATTATAATCAACCTGTTTATTACGAATCTACGCTGGTGAAAAACGGTAGATATAGTGCCATAATATTAAGGAAAAAATGGTCAAGTGTAAGCCCTTAAATTACGAAATTCTTTTTCTATAAATAGTTTTTATTCCTATATATTTTAGAACACTTATTGCGTCTTTCGTTCAAAAGAGTATATAATTTGCATAGAGTCCTGTAAGTATCACACAATCTTCTATTTCAATGGAATTTATCAATGGTAGGTAAAACTTACATATCTCCAAGTAACACATCATAGAATTGAATAAATCTATTGTACATGTTGTTCCTCACAGTCATTATGATGCTATTTGGATTTTCAGCAAGGAAGAAAATTTCGATATTAATTGTAACTTTATTATAAAAAAGGCTGTTGAAATTTTAAAAAACGAAAAAGATTTCAAATTTATTATTGAACAGACTTATCTCTTAGAAAATATTGAGACAAGTTATCCAGAACTATTTTCAGAAATTAAACAGTTTATCAAAGATGGGCGAATAGAAATTGCAGGAGGAGAATACCTTATGTCAGATGTAATGCTTCCATCAGGCGAAGTATTAATCAGAGAAATTCTAGAAGGTAAAAATTATGTAAAGGAGAAATTTGGGAAGAATATTTTAGTTGCATGGGGTGCAGATGAATTCGGTTACAATGCACAATGGCCACAAATTCTAAAAGGAACCGGTTATAAATACTTCGCCTTTAGAAGGGGAGTAACAGAGCCACTAATATCTGAATTTTATTGGAAAGGCATTGACGGTACATCTATACTATCCCACTGGATGCCCCTAGGTTATCGAGCAGGATTAGATCTGTCACTTTTACATGAAACGTTCGAACAACTTAGAAGACAATCATCTACGAGACATGTTCTTATGCCTTCAGGCAGTGGTTCCACACCCCCACAACCAGAGTTATGCGATACTATCAACAAGTATAATGAATCCGCCAAAAACATCATTGAAAATCCATTAATGAAGGTGTCAACTCCTTCAGAATTCTTTGAAGCGTTAGAAAAAGAAATTGAAGAGAAAAATATCCACATGTCTATCAAAAAAGGGGAGATGTACTCAGGAAAAGCTTCATTCGTATTCCCAGACAGTACTTCAACAAGATCATGGATCAAACAGGGATTTAAAGAATTTGAAACCTACTTACTTATGCTTGAAAGATGGAATACAATACTTCATTTGATATCAAAAGAAAATGATCATACAGATGATCTTAAAAAGTACTGGAAGCAAGCACTATTTTTTGCAATGCATGACTCTTTACCTGGTACCGGTATTGATGCAGTGTACGATGAGATGAGATCGGCATTTGATAAATTAGAGAATACATTAAAAAAATCACACTTTGAATGTATTAATAAAATATCTAAAATATTATTTAGACAGGACAATGAAGCACATCATATCTTAGTGTTCAATTCTGTGTCATGGGACACAAAGGAATGGGTAGAAGCAAAAATCAACTTTGATATTGACGAGGCGATTGAAATAATGGAACTTAGAACTGTAAATAGTAACGAAATAGTGGATGTAGAAATACTAGATTTAGAATTACATGAAAAAGATCGAGGAATTAAAAGTGTCCAATTAGGGTTCATTGCAAGAATACCATCTCTCGGTTTTTCTGCATATGAAATAATATTCAGGAAAAAAGAAAAAGGCAAGAATAACAATATGGATCAATCACCCCTACTAGCATATCCAAGATCCTATGAAACAAAATTCACCTTTGACGATTTCACATTAGAAATTGATGCTGAAACCGGTATATTTACACTAATGAAGGCTGATCGTCTATATTTCATTGGCAATGAAGTACGTATAGAAGAAGAACTAGGTGACTTGTATTACCATAAAGATGTAACCGGCATAATAAAGTCAGAAAGTGGTGAAGGTATACCATTTGGAGTATTCAAGAAAGAAAAATACAGTGTTTTGAATGGTAAGATCAGAACTAAAATAGTGTTTCAGAATAAATACTATGCTATCCGTTGGCCCTATCGACTTAATGAAAAATTACCGACAATTATTTACCAGCATAGTTTCTTGACAGTAAGGAAAGAGATATCCATTTACAAGGGGTTGTCTAGAATAGATTGCACAACATACATTGAAAATAATCATCCCCATGTGCGAATTAGGGTTAAGTTTGATGTACCATTTAAAGGATACACTTATTGGACCGGTACACAATTTGGTGCTATTCAAAGGCCAACTAATTTATTTTACTTAAACAAAGATCCCGATGTACTTAAGAAATGGAAAGAAATACCCAGTGGTACATTTCCTTCAGTAGAGTGGATAGACTTTTCCAACAAAGAACAAGATATGGGTGTTACACTAGCCCATTTTGGTATACCTTCCCATGAAATTAGAGACAATAGTATATACCTCACATTATTAAGAGGAGTTGAGACACTTTCTGGAGATGGGACCAAGGGTCCTTGTATCGCCACTCCGGATGCAGCAGAAAAGAGACCATATATCTTCAAATATTCGTTGCTCCCTCATGACGGAGATTGGCGCGATGCATCTAGCTATAAAGAAGGGATATCTTTTAACATGAAACCAATAGCAATTCACATTTCAAACAAAGAACATCAAAAATGGGATGACAATACAAGTGAGTCGAGTTCTGCTGGCACCACGGTTGATGTAATCAAATCTAATGGTTTTTCATTTTTGTCCATATCACCAAAGAATGTGATCTTAAGTACGCTCAAACTCCCACAAGATTTTAGTCATAATAGCAACTCTAAAGTAGTAATATTACGGTTATATGAAACTGAAGGTAAAACAGTCACTGCAGACATAAAATTCCATTACCCCATAAATTCTGTATCATATGTGAACTTGATTGAGGATGATAAGAGCAAGACAGATGATGACAGTCATGATGATGATAGTGCGATTACGATTTCGGGTCCAAGCAAAAACATTCTTAGCTTTCCTATTCAGGGTTTTAAGATAATAACTTTAAGAATAGAATTCGATTTTTAGAACCAATTACAAACATACGATGAATACACATGTTCCAAATTTTACCATGCAATGTGATCCTTCTCAATAAGCACTAAAACATAGAAACGAGTAAAAATAATCTCGATCATTTGATTATCGATCCTGTCAATCATATCACATTGAAAATATAAATCAATTTAAAGTTTATGACCTTGTAGTTGCCTTAATAAAATGACTTGGTAGAACCGAATCCACAACTCTAACCATTAGATATTGAGATTCGTGTTGAAACTTCATTAGAAATCGACATCGGTTGTTTAATAGCTATGGCAATTAGGATCATAGATATATATCTGTCTTTTTATCTAGAAAATAAACATATATGAAATTACTAACTTTGGCTCCAATCTTCCTTCTGATTGGCATTGCAGTCTTTGCTCAGTCAGAAGCAAACGCCCAAGGAGGAGAATTTACACTTACAATTAACCCAGGTGCGACTGATAGTAATAGTCTAAACCCGATAGAACCAGCTAACATTACAATACCAGTCGGGACTACTGTTGCCTGGCTCAACAAGGATTCCGCTTATCATCAAATAGTATCTGGAACCCCTGAGGCGGGTCCAACAAATGTCTTTTATGGAGATTTTTTTGCTACAAATGAGGCATATAATAGGACTTTTGACTCAGCAGGTGTAATCGACTATTACGATCCAATATGGACAAATATTAGGGGCCAGGTTACAATTGTGGATGAGAACAATACAGAGTCAGGATTTGGGACAACAGGAAATTTTACCAATAATAATTTCACAAGTAACGGTGCAAATACAGGAAATGGGACATCCCTGACTAACGACACTTTGCAATCATCGACAGGCGAGACATTCCAATCCAATAATGTCAACACTCCCGATGCAGGCAATTCGAATCAACCACAAACAGGAGTAGTGGGAGATAATACCCAGTTATTTACTACTGATCAACAGCAACAGCAACAGCCTTTGCAATCATCGACAGGCGAGACATTCCAATCCAATAATGTCAACACTCCCGATGCAGGCAATTCGAATCAACCACAAACAGGAGTAGTGGGAGATAATACCCAGTTATTTACTACTGATCAACAGCAACAGCAACCAGTTCAACAACAGCAACCAGTTCAGCAACAGCAACCAGTTCAACAATTCACACAAAACCAGCTTCAAATACCACAACATGGTCCGATCGATAGTTTTAAAGCAAATGGAAAAATCAATTCATACATTGTAACGGCATTAAGTCCCTGGAATGCAACTGGAGATTGGAATATGGTAGTTGAAGATGGTGAAATGAAGAATTTTGTCACCAACATGGCATGGTTTAATGGTACTTCTGGTCATACACATGATTTTTTGAATTTTGAATCAAGTGGCGATATAGAACTACCCGCTGATAACATATTGACAATAAATGGAGAAATGGATGTAGCTTCTAATGGAGTCATTACTTGGGATGGCGTTGATTCAACAATCAATATCGGAGGTGGAGGTAAAACTATAACTATATCAGTAGATCACGAAGATACCGATCACCATTTTGCTGGACAACCAATTGTCGGAACAGTAACTTCATTGACCCCCTGCTCAGATACGCCTGGAGCTAGTATGGAAATATTACCCACATGTGATTAGAACTCAAAATGACAGCACAAAAATAAAGGCAAAGATATAATACCATCTAAGAATATTTCTTCTTTTTTTGAAGAGTCTTTGAAAATAAATATCAAATTCGATTTGGCCGAAATAGGAATAAACTAACTAAATTGAGGAAATAAAAAGAAATGTATGGAGAAGCAAAAGGAGACAAAATCTTTCAAGGAAATATAATCAAAAGTTATTGATTACTTGACTCATGAGCTGAGAACACTTCCTCAACAAGTATTATAACACTCCAGAGTATCCAACCTAAAAATTTTGCATTCAGTTAACCAAGATAATAAGTATGATTGAATGATTGATGGATAATGCCGATGGTTGGACTATAAGTGGGGTAGGACATACACAGGATAAGAATGACGATAAAATCCAACTATCCTGGATTATCCAACTAAGGATCATAAAGAAGATACTCTTGTTATAGTTTGTCTGGTTTCTTATAATCGATATTCAAGGGGTTCACCGATTTTTGATAGAAGTATGATATTCTTTAAGATGTTCTTCTAGCCGTCCTGACAACAACCTCCGCAGTCACACAGTTGTTCCCCGTAATTTTCACATGTATCATTTAATTCCATATAGTTATTGTAAGCAACTTATATATATTACTTACTGATTTCGGCATTTATTGGTTAAAAATCGACTAATACGTATTAGTATAGCGAAAATCATATTTTCTACAAACAAAATGACGTTTTTATTCAAAATTATGAAATCAACTGTAATAAAAGATATCTATATTTGTGTGGATAATTATGAAAATAATCACCATTTACTTATATTTTATTGATTAAAATGCTTCAAACGACTAACAAATATCATTATAATCATTGTTTTTTTATATTACTTTATCACTTCAATAGTTGTGTATTAGAATGGAAGTGGCAAACCACGACTGGACAAATCAATTCAATTCTATGTCGGTATGTACTTTCCCTGATTGCAGGAACGAGTCAAGATGTTTATGTTCAAAATGTCTAACCCTTTATTGCAACTTGCACTTGCAAATTCATTTGGCAAAGTGTAATAGCATAGGAGAACCCTCTTGGAACAGCGAGAGAATTGAACACCATCAAATTAAAAACGGAATATCATGTGATCCAAGTAGTACATGCCTAATTGGATAATAAAAATAGAGATTTCTGGATACTAAATAAATTATTAATTTCTTTTGTTTTTTTTTTTGTTTGAACTTATTGCAGTAATTAGCTCGATGTGAGGATACGATGGATTATAGTAAGTTAGATTTGAAGATATTATGACAGCATTATTGACATACTCCTAGTAATTCCACGCATCCATCAATTTGATAAAAATATTGTATAGCAGATATTAAGAATAAATTGAAACAGTCAATTACAATAGGATTAAGGAATGGCAGAAAGTTGAATGTAGAATTACTATCTATTTTTTATTGCTTCTATCTGTCCATTATTAGCTTTTACAACTACTTTTTTAAATTCAGAATCGCCCCCATCAGGAGATACGAAGATTGATGCAAATGGCCCCATATTTCCTAAAGGTTGAATTTGATCGTCGTCAAACTGGACAGTAACGTTATTGATGGAATTGAAATTATTGTTGCTTAATTTTACGCTTATTGTCTCGACAGGACCACCCCTTTGAATTATTTCGATATTTAACCCTGCTGTTGAAAAATATACGAACAAGACAACTGCTGCAACCACAACAAAACCAACAAAGATTATTCTGCGAATTAATTTATAGAAATTTCGCTTTTTGCCTGATCTACCATTTTCAGGCGATCTACCATTTTCAGGCGATCCTTCATCATCCCAACGCCCCATATCTTATTGATAGATATTTTTCATGCAATTAAGTGTTATATACTAAAATGATCTAGATTCCAACAAACATCTTTTTGATTCGATAATAGGGTTTTGCCTTTCACATGTTGATATCACCTATTCGTTTATGAATCATGCGGACTAAAGTAAAGCAGTAAAACACTATTTCTAACTAACTAGACAATTAGTCTATTTGGGATACGTATGGTTAAACCATTCGTATAAATGTACAAGTTTTAAACTTTTATCTACATTGATTTTTTGATCTCATTCGTTTAGAGAATCTCTTGATCCAAACTCATTCTTAAATCCATATAGACTTGCCAGCCTTTTCACATCATTGTTAGTTATTTTACAAGACTGGTGGGCAAGCTTTAGACTATAAGGATATCCCTTGATGCTATGATAGCACAAGCCATCGATCAAATTTTGAATTTCGGGTTGTGTAATATTTGCCCTATTAATAATTTCAATCTTTATTAGGGGAACATAGGCCGTTAGCCTTGCATATATCTCAACTACATCTAAATTATTAGAGATAAAGTTATTCTTGTTTGCAAGACTAAATCCCGTCTTGTAACCCAATTTATTATAATAATAAATATCAGCTGCTCGTGATCCATATTCCTTGAACTGGTTCTTTGATGTAGAATTTTTTGAAATAAACAAAATATCACTCTCTTCATCAGTAGCAAAGAGGCCCTGAACGTTTTCCCTATAAGATACATTTTTGTTATGAACTAAATTAGATATTAAGGATCCATCGACACAAACATAATCGGGTTTTTGATCCAATACAGATTTAGTTAGATCGATTTCCATTTTCATAGCTTTAGAACTCAGAGCATCACCAGTAATGTTAGAAATCCCATAATCCCATTTTGATCCCAAAACGTGATTATGTGAGCTTACAGCAGCACTATCAATAACAAACAGATCAATTCCTTGAAAGGATTTCTTATTCCAGCTACTATCAATGCCCACACTAAAGGATGGTTTTTTTGTAGGCTCATATTCCACCCACTTTGTAGATGCAATCTTTAAGAGATCGTCAAATTCATCTCCATGTATAGATGAAAGCTTTTTCTCCTTATTTTTTATAGCATCCAAATAAAGTTCGGACAGCAATATTATAGCCAACTCAAGCACTAAATTTATTTATTATTCATCACAAACAAACCATAAATCAAAAGGTTAGTATTATTTACCTTTTAGTGCAAGGGAATGCAAGGTAAATCATAATTTAACTACGGAGAAGGATCTAAGGGATTCGGGGTTTTCGACTAACAAAAGGTCATCTTTTGCGATGTCAATATCTAAGAGTTTCTTACGCATCAATCTTCGTAATATCTTCCCCGACCGATTCTTCGGTAGTTCATTAACAAAATAAATGGCTTTAGGAAGTAGAAATTTACCAATCCTTTTTGTCAGGAGTTTTTCAAGATCTTTTTTTATTAAGGATCTTGTCTGGTTCGTCATATTAGCATTCCTCAAAACACAGAAAATACATACAGATTCACCGGTTAACTCGTCTGGAATGCCAACAGCAGCTGACTCAACGATTCCCGAATAGCTTGTTAATACCTCTTCAATTTCACTAGGATCAATCCTGTGTCCAGAAATTTTCATGACATCATCTATTCTGCCAGAGATATACCACATGTTTTGTGAGTCAGTCCGAACCTTATCACCATGATTCCAAATATTAGGAAATTTTGACCAATATGTATGTAGGTATCTTTCCTCATCATTTAGTATGCCTTTGGTCATCCCAGGCCACGGATTCCTAATTACGAGATATCCGTCATCAACGGATTTACCTTGGTCATCTAAGATATCAACATCCAATCCCGGTACAGGCACACCTACAGATGTAGGTACATTGTCCAAGAATGGAAGCATACTTAGAATCGCGCCACCTACCTCAGTGCCACCTGACAAATTTATAACAGGACAACGATTGTTCCCTATTTTTGAAAAATACCAATTCCACGCTTCCTTATTCAATCTCTCTCCGGTGGAAACCAGTAGCCTAAGAGAAGAAAAGTGAAACTTGGAAAAATCAATCTTATTTCGCATAAATTGTCTAATTGCCGTTGGAGCAGCCCCAAATATTGTAACATGCAGATCATCAACTTGCTTTGCCCAATAATCCATAGATGGAAAGTCCAATGTATCTTCTAATATGACAGCAGTTGACCCTATTATGGGAGATCCATAAACTATCCATGTTTGACCAGTAATCCACCCTATGTCAGCATACCAAAGAATAGTATCATCAGATTTGAGATCTATCAAATATGATGATTGATGAGCAGAAAAAATAGAAAATCCTCCGTGTGTTTGAATTGTACCCTTTGGTTTTCCAGTCGTTCCTGAAGTGTATAAAATGAACAAAGGATCACCAGATTCCATCAGCTCTACTTCGAATTTCTTGTTTGAATCATGTTTCCTAAATGCCTTATCATAAATTCGTTTAAAGGAAAAAACCCTATCATTAGGAGGATTATAAGACATAGATCCCTCAGTTTCTGACACAATTATTTTTTTTACAAATGTATTGGATAACACATCTTCCCAGTGTGTTCTTAAATTAATTACTCTGCCCCTCCGTTGAAAAAAATCACTAGTAATTAAATATGAAGAATTTGAATCAACGAGTCTCTGTTCAAGTGCTGCCTTACCAAAACCGGAAAAAATTGGTACATGAACCGCTCCTAATTTTGAGATCGCATATAGCGCTACAAATGATTCCATTCTCATAGGAAGATAAATTCCTACCACGTCACCCTTTTCAACTCCGAGATCTCTTAGTGCACTTGCAAATACATTTACCCTTATTTCCAGCTCCTTAAAACTGAGCTTCTTCTTTATCCCATCCTGGTTAACAAAGATAAATGCAGTCTTATTTGGGTGTTTATTGATATTACTTTGAATAACATTATCGATAATGTTACATTTTCCTCCGACAAACCACTCGCACCAAGGTAGTCCCTTTTGTACATCAACTACTTTATTGAACGGCTCTCGCCATTTAATTCCAAGATCCTCGTTTACGGCCTTCCAATACCATTCAACATTTTCTATAGATTTCAGCAACAAATCCTCCAACGTATCAATATTATTTTTCTCCATAAATCGAATTAAATTATTATCCTTTGTCAACTCCGATTTAGATGAATTAATTGAATAGTAAGGTACCTTTAGTTTTTTGACCATCTATATTTTAATCGTTTAGAATGCTTTTCAGATATATTAGTCTATTTTATAGTGAAATTAATCGCCTTTGATTTAAGTAATAAAATTAATTGAGGGGATATTGAAAGTTGAACTCATTTTCCCTCACTTGTGCCTCGCTACCCCTATTCAGTGTATAAAAATAGGTTCCATTTACGTCGTATTCGTGTAAGGCAGAAGAATTTGAATTATTTGCATTTGCACCTAGGATTTTTCCTTGAGAATCAAAAAGTGAATTAGCGTCTTCGGTCAATGATTCTCTGTCACGAAGAACGATACTTTGATTTCCTATTATTGTATACACTGATTCGAGAGAATCTACAAATCCCTCTGTTCTGGATCCTACATCTCCAGAGGCTATCCTCGCATTGTCAAGATAAACATTATAGGTAACAGTTTCAAGGATTGCGGACCCCTTATTTGGATTATATACTTTGAAAACAGTTTCCAACCTAGATTCGTTGTTTACTGGTACCACTTTAACCGAATCGACCGATAAAGATAAATTTTGGCTGTTGAGTTGCTGAGGGGTTAGTTCTGTTGTTTCTGGCGAATTAGATGACGAAGGTTGATTTGATTGGGCTGGTAAGTCATTCGTACCATTGACTACTGATTCAGGATTATTGTTTGATTGCGGATTCGGGGTTAAAAACCCTATGTTAAACAAATAGAAAACTACTCCAATAATTATTATACCTATCCCAACTGCATATAAAACCCTCGTTTTCATAAATATGAGAATTTATCATTTGAGCCTATAAAATGGTTTAGAAAAAATTTTAAGAATGAAACCAGATAATGTTATAAATTATACCAAATGAGGTCTTTAACAAATGAAAAAGGGAAATGGGATGCAGAAAGTTATCACAAAGTTTCTTCCATACAAGAAACATGGGCAATAGAACTATTATCTAAAAGGAAGTGGAATGGAAATGAGGTAATAATAGATGCAGGCTGCGGAAGTGGCAGGGTTACCAGAATCATCGCAAATATTTTGAAAAAAGGTAAAATCTACGCTATCGATCTGGATCAAAACATGATCGCAAAGGCAAAGATAAATCTAAAGGATCAAGAAAATGTGATTTTTGTCAATTCAGACTTATCTACAGTAGAATTACCAGAACCAGTAGACATTATTTTTTCTAATGCAGTAATACATTGGATCAAAAATCATTACAAACTATTCTGTAACTTTTGGAAACTACTAAAGCAATCCGGAGAAATCTTAATTCAATGTGGTGGTAATGGGAATCTAGGTACAATCATACCTTTGTTAGATTTGACAAGAGAAAGTAGTGAATTCAAGGGCTATTTTCTTGATTGGGAAGATCCATGGAATTTTGCCACTGCTGAAGAAACGTTTTCAATAATGGAAAGGACGGGGTTTAAGAAGATTGAAACAGGTCTAACAAGAAAAATAGCAAAGTTTTCCAGTTTTGAAGAATATAGACTGTTTATGAAAACAGTGGTAATGAAACCATATTTATCGTATTTGCCTTCTGATCAGATCATGGATTCTTTTATGGATTGTTTCTTTAAACATCAAAAGGGGAATATTAAAGGAATTTCTGACGTTATTACCGACTATGCTATAGACTACACAAGACTAAACATTAGTGCCATCAAGTGAACCCATGCGTAGGAATACAATCGATGGCTAGAACAATATTTTCTAGCCATCAGAGAATAAGATGAACATAGATTATTTGGAAGAAGAAATCAGATATCAAATGAAAATACGCCCAATGAGTCCGGTTCTAAAAATAGAAAGGTAAATGAAAAATAATCAAATGGTAACCGGATTGTCATTTTGCAAATGACTTCTAATAGGTGAAATTATTTTGTCTAGGTATCTGGAAGTTGCCGCCTTTAAATCCATGGGATGAATCTTGTCTTGTTCATAATCATTTTTAACCTCATTGTAAGAGAAGTATGACATGTTACCGCCATATTTTTGGGGCCGCTCCAATACAAATTCCTTGAACTGATGGAAAATTACATAGTTAATAATTTCTAAGACTGGGTTGTTCGCTGAAATCTTCGTTGGACAGTAAGCTTTTCTTATTTTTTTAGAAATCTCATCATGAGTATCATGAATTAGTATACTACTAGACGGATTACTCTTGCTCATCTTACTAAAGATCTTTTGATCTTCATCTAATGTTCCATCGCCAGATTCTGTGGTGGTGGCGTTAGAAGTAGCACTGGTAGAAACAGGCTCAGATAGACCAGGTAACAAGTGATGATGAACAGAAATGGGAACTTTCCAGTCTAGTTTTGGAAAAACTTCTCTCACCAACATATGGATCTTACGTTGATCGGTTCCTGCGTGAACAATATCCAAATCTAGGGCTTTGATATCCACAGATTGCATAGAAGGATAGAGAAGCTGGGAAAAATCAAGTGAATCTTTCTCTGTTCTTCCCATAATTGTTAACGATCTTAATGTTCTAGCAAGTGTAATCTGCTTTGAGAAAAGTACAAAATTTTTCCAATAATCATCAGTTTCCTCATAAAGCTTTGTACCATGAATAATATTAACGCCAGGGCAAAAAAATTTGAATGCTTTTTCATAATAATCTGAAATTTTTGAAATTAATTCCCAATCACTATTTAGTTTGTTATTGATATAAGTATGCCAATCAGCTAGAAACACATTCGCCTGGACGCCGGCTTTAAGAAAATCGTTGATCTTAAAACCTGTAACTATAAGGCTACCTAAATGTAATCTTCCGGAAATTTCCAATCCTATATAATGTCTAGGCGTTGTTTTGTTTTCAAATAATGCAGCGAGTTCATTTGATGTTATTATTTCTTCTGTTGGAGGCCTCTCAATTAATCGGATCTTCTCTTCAACGTCCATTACAAAATTTTAATATAGAGATTATTATAAATTGTTTAATTCAACATATTCTATTGAACAAGGCCGAATCAGGTTCTGAGTAAAGAGGTTCAGCTAATCTTTTAACTTGTTAACCTTTATGCTGTTGAGCTTTCTTGGAAAAACATAAGTATCAGGTTCGAGCGTAGATAAAGTTGAATCAGAGACTGTAGATAAAGGATTTTTTTTATTACTTTCAATTGCAAACAATGGCTCGCAATTTACCTTAATGAATTTCTTCCTGCTGCGATATTTCTTGTCCATTCTGAAATAAAGATAATATTCTAGCACTCCTTCACGAACCCCGGTAGGACATACCAATAAATTGTTAAAATTTTGCTTATTTATCAATATTTTTACGATGAAACTACCGGTTGTAATTGTTTTAGCTCTTTCAGGGTCAACGGATTTTAGTTTTGATAATTCTTCAATAGATAGTCCTCTGAAAATAGTGTTTGCAAGGGTTATCATTCTTTTATCAAGTGCCGCTCGACTATGATAAATAGATGGGGCTAAATCCATCATATGTGACATAAACTTGTAAATCGCTCTAATTGTTCCTCCTATTGCTACCATTTTTGTATCCGGAGATCTTTCCAAACTCAATTGATCATTTGAGGGGATATTTTCAATCAGAGATTTTTCCAATCTTTTGTAATTAATATCGGACCAGGGTTTGCTCTCCTCTATACCACTATTATAATTTACTAATTCTTCAGACAGTCTCAAAACACCCATATCCAAACAAATCGTTTTTAATATTCTAAAATTTTGAACATACATCAATTCTAAGCTACCGCCACCTAGATCAAAGAACAAGCCATTAGGGATATGCATGTAGGATTGAGCACCCAAATATGAAAAAAATCCTTCTTCCGGTCCTGATAAAATATTAAATAGAAACCCAGTATTGTCTTCTAGGGTATCCACTACGAATTTCTGGTTAACTGCGTCCCTTACTGCACTAGTAGCTATTGGAATAACTACATCTATGTTCTTTTCTTTCAAATCTTTTTTAAAATTATCAAGTGCTTTGATTGTTCGATCAACATTTCTATCAGATATCATGTTGTCATTGCTATTTAATTCTGAACCGATTTGAACATAATCCTGTTTCTGATACTGTTTTTTGTAATGCCCATTTTTGTAAATATCATAAGTAGAAATTTTTATGGAATTATAACCAAGATCTATTATAGCAAGACTTTCCTTTTTCCTAGACTCTATCGACTCGGCATACAAATATATTAAAAATTACAAAAAAGTAGTTTATTTAATTTTTTGTTTATAAGTTATACAAAAAAACTATGCATAAAAGCCCTAGAGGAAAACAAGAAAATATGGAGAAAAGGTAGATTGATTAGCTTATCATCGGTATTGTGAAAGCGTTAACTTTTCTCCTGGTTTCATATCTCTTTGAGTTTTTATCTTCTTTACAGCATCTTCGAAATGTTTCATTGTAACATGTGCCTCCGTTGCATGTTTTGCAGCGTCTTCAGGATTACTGTATTTTTGAAGATACTCGTGCAACACGAGTGAAATCGCCGTATTTGCAACTGCGGACATATCTGCGCCACTAAATCCATCAGTTAACTCGGCAATTCTCTGTAAATTGACATCACTTGTTAATGGCTTTTCCTTTGCATATATTTCCAAGATCTTTAGCCTTGTACTTATATCGGGTTTTGGAACAAAAACTATCTTGTCGAATCTACCAGGTCTTAGCAATGCGCTGTCAATCATATCTAGGCGGTTGGTTGCGGCTATTATAACTACGCCATTTAACTCCTGAATTCCATCCATTTCCGTTAGTAGTTGAGAAACCATTCGTTCGGTGCCCGCATTAACACCTTCCATTCCTCTGATAGGAGCAATGGAATCTATTTCATCAAAGAAAACAACACATGGTGCGGCTTGTCTTGCACGTCGGAAAATTTCTCTGACTCCTCTTTCGGATTCGCCTATCCATTTTGACAATAATTCCGGTCCTTTCACGCTAATGAAATTAGCTTCAGATTCTGTGGCAACTGCCTTGGCAAGCATCGTTTTTCCGGTACCGGATGGACCATGCATCAGAATTCCTTTGGGTACAGAATGACCTAGTTTTGTATAAAGATCTGGGTACCTTAATGGCCATTCCACTGCTTCCTGTAGCTCTCGTTTAACATCATCTAATCCACCTATATCATTCCATTCAACATCAGGAGATTCCAGATAAACTTCCCTCATGGCAGAGGGCATCACTTCTTTAAGAGCATTTTCAAAGTCAGACATTGATATAATCAATTTTTCAAGTGTCTCGGGCGGGATTTTCTCATCCTCCAAGTTAAGTTCAGGTAACAATCGTCTAAGACATTTCATTGCAGCCTCCTTACAGAGATATTCCAAATCTGCACCAACAAAACCATGACTTACAGATGCTATTTTTTCTTGATTTACATCTGATTCTAAAGGCATATTTCTTGTATGAATTTGTAAGATTTCCAATCTACCACGCTTATCAGGAACTTTGATTTCAATCTCTCGGTCAAATCGACCAGGTCTTCTTAGAGCTGGATCGATGGCATTTGGTCTATTTGTGGCAGCAATAACTATAACTTTACCTCTTGCTTCCAATCCATCCATCAAAGATAATAACTGAGATACAACTCTACGTTCAACTTCTCCTGTTACTTCTTCTCGCTTTGGAGTTATAGAGTCTATCTCGTCGATAAATATTATAGAAGGAGCCTTTTCCTTGGTTTCTTTAAATATTTCACGCAGTCTTGCTTCAGATTCACCATAGAATTTGCTCATTATTTCTGGACCAGAGATACTGATAAAGTGTGCATTACTTTCATTAGCCACTGCTTTTGCCAACAAGGTCTTACCGGTACCTGGAGGTCCATACAACAACACTCCCTTTGGTGCCTCTATACCCAGTTTTTCAAATATTTCTGGATGTCGTAATGGCAGTTCAATCATTTCACGAACTTTTTGAATTTCCTCTTTTAGGCCACCAATATCTTCGTATGTAACTTGTGGTACTCCACGGAGAGTTTCTCCCCGTTCAGCGATATGAAATACAGTTTTTTGAGTAACTAAAACGGCATCAACACCAGGACCTGGGGTGACACCTATGACTTGAAATGTAAGTCTACCACCAAAATATGGCACCATCACATTGTCGCCTTTGATTAATGGTACACTTTCAAGAGCATCAGCTAAATATCGTTCATCAATTGGAGGAATAGCTTCTAATGGTGCAACTATAACTTTTTCTGCAGGAACAGCTTTAATCTTTCTGACAATTACAGTGTCTCCTATAGCTACACCTGCATTATTTCTAACCAGACCATCAACTCGGATTATACCCTTACCTTCGTCCGAAGGATAAAGAGGTAAACATTTTGCAACTGTTCTACGTTTACCTTTAATTTCCACGACATCACCTGTAGATGCGCTCAAAGCATCCATAGAATCATAATCAATTCTAGCAACACCACGGCCTACATCTCGGGTATAAGCTTCAAGTACCTTTAAAGAAAGAGTATTACTCTGAGACATGATTACACTTAATATTTAATAACATACTACTTATACACTTTTGTAAAACAAACCCTAGCAAAATAGGTATTTTATGAACCATAGAACGACACATCAACAAGACGATAAAACTTGGTTGCAGAACCAAAAAAATATGGGCTATGAATTGATGAATAATTAAGATCGGTTAACCCGATCTCAGTCTATTGTTTTACGAGGCCAACAATAGGTATGTTTACAAACTCTTTAGATAAGGGCGTTTGACTGTCGAAATTAACAAACAACACGCTATTGTCGATAACCGATATCGACACACCTACACCCTTATAGTTATTTGTTTCATCAGAAATAGTTGCATTATTGGACTTTATTTCTTGAATAACATCAATCTTACCCGAGTATGTTACATCTTCATTCTGTTGCTGAACAGAATTCCCCACAAAATTTGATAGATGATATGATGTCGTATTGCCTATGTCGTTATGGTTATCAGTTAATTGGGTACTGAAGCTGGTGTTATTATTATCTGTCGCAGTATCATTTCCAGAGTCAATAGACGTAGCCAAGTTATAATAGACAGGTTCCTCTATAAAGCTAGCATTAAAGTCCTTTGAACCATTATCCTTAGTAATTAAAGACCAATTACCGAACATAGTGTTTATAATAACACCAGTATCTTGATTATATTCTGACCCTGCAACTGTCCCATTTAGATTAGCTTTGCCTGATCCGGAGTTAATGTTGTTAGTAGATGTAGTTGTAGTCGTCCCATCATCGCATGTATTTTTTGTTGTACTCGTCGTTTTACCATTATCGTTAGTTTGAGACTGAATTGAGATATTGTTATTACAATTATTGTTATTGTCATTATTGCTAGATTCAATGGTTGATTGAATGTTATCCTGAGTCTGTTTCATGAAATCATCTAAATTTAATTGCGCATTTACAGGAGCAATGTTAAAAGCAAGAGAGGTTGAAACCATTAGGATAGGAAGTACAAGGAAAATGAACTTATATTTACTTACATGGATGTCAAAATTACTATGATTTTGTAACATATTAAAACTATAGATTTTTTCACTAGACATTAATAATACATATTTCTTATATGCAAAATATGATTTATGCTTTACTGAATAAAAGATAGGGATTTATATTAGTTTATTTTCTTATATAAAATAATTATAAATGATTTTAGTGGTATTTGAATCCTTAGGTATTTTCCTTGCATATAAGAATGAATGATCGTTTAATGAAGCAATCATCACCAGATATTGATAAACTCGCGGGAATTGAATACTATACAACAGAGTTCAATGGAATAGGCGGCACTATAAAAAAAAATACGGAGGATTTTCATGTACAGGAAATAATAAGCAATATTTTCTTAAAACAGATCTCTCCTGAGCAGACTACAAGCAATATTTTCCCAGTTTATGAAATAAGAAAAAAAGGAATGGATTCAAGCCATGCAGTTCTGACTTTGAGAAAAAAAACCGGTCTTGATCTTAAAATAGTGGGCATAAAAGATGCAAAAGCCACTACAATTCAATACGCTAGCAGTTCTGCTAGAAAGTTCATAAAGAATATCGACCTTGGAAAAATAAAATTAACACTGATTGGCTTCTCAAGAAAACCAATTGAAAAGAACAATTTGGTTGGAAACACGTTTGGTATAAGAATTGTTGAACCAACGATGGACAAATTAAACAACATCACACAATTTTTGTCTGATATCAATAAATTGGGTAACTATTACGGATTACAAAGATTTGGAAGTGAACGGTTGGTGACTCATCTAGTTGGAAAAGCCATTCTCGAAAGAAAATTTGATAAGGCGACAGAGATTTTATTGACTTACACCACAAAATATGATTCAAAATTTAGTCGTGAAATCAGGGAAAAATTGAGAGACATCAAAAGTAATCCAAACTTACTACGCGAAATCCCTCCTGGAATGGATATAGAGAAAAATCTAGCTCAGGCAATATTAATGGGAAAAGACTCTATTTCGGCCTTGAGAACTATCCCCATTAATATTAGAAGGCTATTCGTCCAAGCGTTCCAGGCATATCTTTTTAATAAGACCTTAAGTATCGCTATTAGAGATGACTTTTCCCTCACCGTACCTGAAGAAAATGATATCTGTTTTGACGTTTTTGAAGATAGTTTGATCTTTGGAAAAATTCGCAAATATGAGAAGGAAAAATTTATGGACAATAAAATGCAGAGATTGCCAATTATTAGATTACCAGGATATTCTTTCCAACCTGGAAAAAATAGATTTGACAAGATATTAAAAGAATTCATGAAACATGAAAATATAACTGCCAAAGATTTTTTTATCAAGGAAATGCAGGAATTAAGTGAATCAGGCGGTTTCAGACAAGCATGTTATGTATGTAAAAACTTCAAATATAAAAGAGAAGATAACTCATTATTGGTTGAGTTCTCTGTACCAAAAGGATCATACGCAACCGTTTTGTTAAGAGAATTAATTAAACCTGCTAATCCTATTGAGTCAGGTTTTTAGAACAATTTGTAAATGGAGTTGCTGATGTTTTTGCAATGAACGAGGATAATAAATAGAAATAATTATGACCAGGTATAAATACATAAACTAGTGAGTGTGGGATAAGATTTCGGCCAAGAATGATTTACCACTATTCAAAGCATTCATAACAATAGGAATATTAGTCATTTTTTTCGGATTAGCATTTATAATTATTGATTTGGTTGTAAACGAATTTACAGAAGGTTTGAGACTAATAGGTAGCAGATTCATAATAGTAGGCATAGTAACGATAGCCATAGCTTTTGTCTATAAACATCATGTAGTAATAGGGTTCATACTCAGACAATTTAAAAATAGATTGACAGATCAGGACAGATTTTCAAAATGGTACAAGCCATAAGTAAAATATATACTCTAACTACTATCTGCTTGTAAATTATCCGCAAGTTAGTACTACGCATGATGGATGAATTCAAATTAAGATATAGGGCAAACCAAAAGTTAAAAAGAAAAATTCTAACAAGTTGATTTAGCTAGTTGACAATTGAAGAAATAAGATATGATTTTAGAGAACATCCTGAGCAATTTCACAGCTATTTTACGAAAATCATGAAGTTGATAATAATATCCAAACTAAATTGTCTTGAAAAGAACATCACATCTTTGAAATATTTCAATGAGGTAATAAGCAGGATTGAAGGATGTGATGTTCACAAGGTAAAATATGGAAAGCCTATGATATTTACTAAATTCTTTGGTTATGAATTCAATTATCATACAGTAAGAGTCAAGATAAAAATTACTGACAAGTATGCAATAGACATATCCTTAGAGTCAATTATCCCAGATTTTGTGAAAGCATTTGACAAACTAAGTACTGATACGAATGAAATCAACTGGAATACAAGTAAGCATTCAACAAATGGGATTAAATTTGGAGATGATCAAGAGAGAAATTCCCAAGATGAGTCAAATCTTCATTTGATTGAGAAGGAAGCCCAAATAACTTTCCATTTATTGGATTCATTCATCCAAACATTATATCTATTGATGTCTCAACCAGCAGTAAATACTAATAGTCTAAGTGGTCGAAATATTGAAATCAAAGATATTTCGGTCTCTAGAAAAATTCTAAATATTGAAATGCTCGTGGATGAAAAAACAGTAATTTTGGATCTTCTCCCAAAGTCTAAAAATGGTGTGGTGGTTTCAATAGACAATGATGAAAAGATTGGAGAAACTATCAGGACTGTGATGTTACAAAATACTTTTAACTGAGGTTTCAAATGTTTTGGTACATATTTAGATACTTCCTACTGCGCCCCTATCTAGTAATGCAGCCAGGAACAGTATTCCTATTGATAGACCAACAGTTAATCTACCTAATAAGATTATTTTATTTCTTAAATATGAAAAATATTCATCGGGGACATCTCTTTGCAGAATACGAGATTCAACATTCTTGTTTAGAAGTAAAATGTGAATAACGTATACAATTATCATCACTAATACTAATATGATTTTAGCTAAGAGAAAATATCCGTATGTAGATTCAAATAGGAAGGAAGGCTGATCCAAAAACGATCGAGCATTATACACTCCTGTAATGACTAGTAGGATCAAAGAGGCACCACCTAGGTAGTTGAATCGGCGTCCTACTACAACCATGAATGAAATTCTCTTATTGGCATCAGGCATAGTCTTCTTAAGAAGAGGGGCCAAAACAATCCCTAGAAAAATAGCTCCACCTACCCATATTGAAGAAAAAACTAGATGAATCCATGTAACTAATGGATCAAGAATAAACATTGGATAGTGTCATATCTATATCCCATAATATATTATTATAAACAAAGTTTTTTAATACCAATACTTTACAGATTAATTCGATAGAGTATTGTTTTTAAGTAGACGCAGATTAGTATTGATAGGAACAGCTACGGTTATCATAGGAGTCATTGTATTATTACCTTTAATATTAACAATAACCTTACCTGATTTAAGCGCCGTAGACATAATAGTAAAGAATATAGAATTAGAAGATATTTCTGAAGATAATATTGCTACCTTAAAGGTAGTATTCAATATAAAGAATCCAACAGAGCAAGCGTTAACTACCTCAAAAATTGATTATGAATTAAATGCTAACGGAGAATCAATTGGAGAGTATACAAAGTCATATATTGACATACCTCTAAATGGTAGACCGCAGCTCTTGTCAAATACAGATACTAACATTAGTGCAGTGATAGAAACACCGGTTCTTGATGAAAAAATTAGGTCGGATTTTAGGAATAATAATCAATCATTGCAAAATATCGAATGGACAATTAATGGAAATGCAATAATAGAGTCAGGATTTAGTTCAGCTCCAAAAATATTTAATGCAACATGGTAAATTTCCATTTTAATTTCTTATATGGTATTTTTTGAGTGCGCTTGAGTTTGTATTCGAGTTGGAGTTGGAGTTGGATAAAAATAAAATTAAAATGAGACTATTTTAAAGGAGATCTTGTTCTGGTGGTTGCTCCTCCTGAGTTAATATGAATTTATCAAAAGAAGTCACAATCCATTCTTCGATGATCTGACATCTAGCAGGACTATATTGATTTGATTCATCCTCATTTGAACAAAGATGTTGATAGGAACAACAAAGACAAGGTGCACCTTCGACCATACTTACATCAATAGGTTTTTGTTCTTCAGCATCAATGGAAATAGTCTTTTTTACGACCAGTTTATACGTCCATCTACCTCGATAAAGTGCTTTTTCTCGTGTAATTAATGACTGTTTTTCCAAATTTCCTACTAGTCTTGAACCATCTCTACTATCTAGCGAGAAAAGTTTGCATAATTCGGTTTGAAAAACACCCTCTTCACCGCTTACGGTGATAGCGTCGAACACTTTATCAATAAGATCACTTTTAGAACGAACAGATAATTTTGAACCAATAATTTCAGATGACAAAACATATTATAAACAACAAAATGATATAAATGTCTTTATCACAAAATGACACCACAGAGAAAATGGACAACTTATAATATACGACAGCAGATCTTCGAATAAGACCAACATCTACCTTGCAGCATAGGTTTATCCATTAGGGGGAGTATCTGGAATCATATATTTTACTGGTAAAATAGCTTCTTTTTAGGAAAAATTACAAAGAAAGTGTCGTTATGAAAACCCAATAAATAGAAACTCCTATTAAATGTGAAATAACAAACTAGATTCAAAATCAAATCTTAAATGAGTGAAAATAGGAACTTAAAATAAAAGAACGCGTTTGTTTTTAACTAATCTATTGATCCAACTATTCACTCTATCAATTTATGGATGCATACCTGAATTTTCTTCCGGATGTGTAGATAGGACAAACTCGTCAAGTACATATTTGGGTGTACTAATTGGTGCCTTAATTGGTGTAATTATATCTTGGTGGATTTACTATAGACAAAAGAAGATTACCGAAAAACAAGATGAGGTAATAAAAAAATTGCAGATTTGGAAGAATTACACCTGACATTACTCAAAAAAATAGAAAGATTAGACAAACAAAATGACAAGACCTTAAGATCTATCCTAAATATGGAAGAAGGATTTGAAAAAGAAAGAATGAAAGATGTGAAAGATCAATAAATCATTATGAATTAGCGTTGATATAAAAGAAAAAATTTGATTGTTTGGGATTTTTTAATAAGCTATATTCACAAAGTACATCAGATATAGCAGCGAAACTGTATTTGACAATACGTCATAAAAAAAACAAAATTAGGCTACTTGTTATGTACATATTACCCTTGGGGCGCCGAATAGCGTGTCTACATGCATTTCATTCATTTAGATTTTTTCTTGTCGTTTTTACGAAATCTTTAGTTAAATCTGAAACTGCAGAAATATCTTGTCCTCTCATCTGGTTTACCATTTTCTCAAAATTTTGATTACTCTGCTCGTTAGGTAGATTTTGCATGCGAAACTTTATTGATGAAATTAACTGATTGTGTATCTGTTCAAGCTCGGACGGATTCTTCTTTGGTAATTGGTATAAATCATGGGGACCAATAGGATATCTTGGACCAAGTCTCTTAATGTTATTATTTACAAAATCCATAAAATAGATAAATCTAATATCCAATAAAAGTATTTTTTTTTGAATTTTCATTGAAGACATAATTTAACTTTGAGGGTACATGCCCATCTCGGAAGAGCCCATAATGCGTTGAATGGCAAAAGCAGAAGAGATAACAGAGCAAAAGTGGGATTTTCATTTCTCCAATTGTCGGTCAATTGCGAAAAAGTAAAGTCAAAAAATGGCCCTATCAATCATCAACTCATGGAAACCCATCTAATTATGATCACTATTATTAAAGACGTTACTAAATCCTTAAACTTAAGAGGACAGCAAGAGTATTGCCTAATAGTATATTGATTAATGATTAATGATATAAAGAGTAGCTGGTCTGGATACCCTGATTTGAAAACTAAATAATAAAATTACTGGTTGGGTTTTTCTATTTGCCATTTATAATTTTATTGTAATAATTATGATCAATTTTTATCATCTTACCTGTCGCCGTCAAATCAGTTAGTTCATCAAAAAATTGATTACTTTGAGTAAAGGTTTCACTCCCAAAAGGATGCAACCAGAACCTTCGCCTAGTCAAGGGATGATTCTGATCCTTGGGATTAATATATTTCATGATTGGACCAAATTGAAGTACGTATTTTCCAAACCAAAGCCCAAGTCCTACATTATGTACTATTTTGGGATATTTTATTAATATATTATCTATCTCTGAAAGATCGACATAGAATAAATTTACATTATTTTCCGAATGCCATTTTATGAAAAGTAATGAACTATTTTGATTTGCTCGAATATCATCATCTAGCTTTTCTTTTTCCATGATCAGAAACCTATAATTTTTCTTGTTTGAAGTAAGATGCTTTAGTCGTCCTAACGATTTTTCCTGATGACTTAAGAGATTTAGAGGATCATTATTTTGTAATTCCCAGTATTGTCCTGGCGGTAAGTACGTTGCAGAAACATACTCCTGACCATTTTCAAATAATACCCTATATATCAGGCCCGTAGAAAGTAATCCAATTTCTAACCCCTTCGAAGGATTAGTTAATTCTTTGAATTTATTTAAAATAGTTACAAACCTTGCTTCGCAGAAATTTTGTATAGGGGCTACAAAGTTATCAGCAAATTTTTCATATTGAATAAAGGGTTTAAGATCCAAATTAAATTCGATATCAGAATTATCCCCATATTCATCTCTTTCATAAAACGAATATACATTCTCTAGTTCATTGTGATGTTTTAACATGATTTTACCTTTATCGTATAAAGTCAAACCGAATTTATTCTTGTCAAACAAATAATCGTTTTTTATTTTTTGATAAGCATAATCAGTTAATAATATTTGATTTGGTCTTGCTATATCCATTATTCTTCTCGCGAGAACTAACTCATGACCCCAGGGTGCAAATTCTGTATGTACACCGTCTTGGAAGGAAAGAAAAGATCCGAATCCTATTCCAATCCGTACAAAAATTTTCGCTCTATTTTCTACAGATGAGTTGAACTGTTTTATGTTTTTATGAATATGAATTGAAAGTTCCAACGGATGATCATATTTTAAGAAAACGATCAACATCCCATCTCCTGTGAATGACTTGTATATTTCAGGATGTTTTTGAGTATCGAGAAATCCTGAAATCAAGTCTTTAATTCGATTTATCTTTTCTAATTGACTCGATATGGATAAATTAGGATCAGAAGAGCCAACGATATCAATAAAAAAATACCATCCATCACCTATGCTCTGTTTAAGATCATTTCCATTCATATTCCCAATTATAGTTTATTTGTTGAATGATTCCAATTTATAACTGTTAGAGTGTGGTGGCTTAACAATCTATTAATTATTCCAAGAAATAGCGACGAAATAATGAACAAAAAATAAGAGTCACAAGAAAATATGTAAGATAGTCGATTTCTTAAAAATAGAATCGATAGATTATGATACGTCCACTATATCGCCAAAGTCAACCATTTCTCTTATGTTTCCAAAAGTTTTGGCAAAAGAATAGGCACTAGCCATTAGACACATATCCTCCCTTAATAGATCAAAAATAGAGAAAATGGTTTTTACAACAAGTAGTAGGATCAATGTTGATCAATCATGTTATTAAAATCAAGTGATGATTCGATAAGAAAAAATTGATACATTAAAAGTTTGTGAGTACGTATCACGATATTCGCTCCTCGATTTAGGAACTAGAATAGTCCGCTAAATAGTAAATACATTCCTCTAAAATAAGATATCTCATGATAAAATAAAATGCTCGATCTCAATTGAGCAACCAACCCACCTACATGTATGGACATATATCAAACACTGTTGAAAAATTTTTTTTAGAGAATTCTAAAAGGCGACAATTTATTATTTAATATTATAGAAAGAAATTTATCTAATTTTAGATTTTTTTCGTTGGTTTATAGTTAGCGGTTCACCAAAAAAATAATACAAGGATGAACATATTTATCACCTCAAATTGAACATAAAATGTGATTTTGACCTCTGGCTAATTATACCTCTAGTAGTCAAGAAAATGCGATATTATGTAACGGACTTTCTAAAGTATATGGAGAACAAACAGCAGTAGATCAAATAAATTTAAAAATCAAAAGTGGAAGCATATTTGGCTTATTAGGTCCGAATGGAGCTGGTAAGACCACAGTAATTAAGATGTTAACTGGCCTGTCTAAACCAACTCAAGGGAGAGCAGTAGTTGCAGGTTATGATATTACTACTCAAACCTTAAAAGTCAAAGAGAACATTGGCTGGATTTCATCGGAAGTCATATTAGATGACTCGCTTACAATAATGGAGAATATTTGGATTCAAGCAAAGTTACATAGTCTTAACAATACTTGGAAGAAAAAAGCAATAGACTTATTGAAATACATGGAATTGGATGAAAAAGACAACAAGAAGGTTGGAAAATTTTCGACTGGGATGAAAAAGAAGTTAGAAATAATCATGGCACTATTGCATGATCCCAAGGTACTGTTTATGGATGAACCAACCATCGGGCTAGACGCAAGTTCTAGAAGATTGCTTTGGAGACTGATAAGAAAAATAAATGAGCAATATGGAGTTACAATACTATTAACTACTCATTATATCGAAGAAGCTGATGCATTATGTGACGATATCGCGATAATTAATAATGGTAAAATTGTAGCTAGCGGCTCACCGCAAAAGCTAAAGTCTAGAGCCAACGGCGATATTATAGAAATTGATTTCTTCTCATATTTTGACTATAAGAACTTAGAAAAGGTCAATGGGATACTAGAAATAGTTCAAGTAGGCCTAGAAAATACTGATCCAATAAAAAGAACACGACCCGAGCGCGCTTTGAGGTTACGCATCAAAGTCAGAAATGCTGAAACTATTTTACCAGAGTTAATTTCTAAAATAACAGAATTTCAACCAGCCATTATTAATTCAATCAAGATAGAAAAGCCAAATTTGGAATCAGCCTTCCTAGAACTTACCGGGAAACGATTTGATGAAATAGAAGAAGCCACCATTGATCAAAAATAGAATCGCCTAAAATCAATAATAAAAGTCAAGACAAGAATGATCAAAATATTAAATCAGCTTAGTGGTTTGTATATAAGGGAAATAAAAACTACTTTTAGAAGCCCCGCCATAATCGTGCTAAGCATCGTCCAACCCTTATTATGGATAATTTTTTTTGGGAGCAGTTTTGCTTCGGCACCAAGAACCTTTCTTGAGGATTTTTTTCATACAGATAATTATATAGCATTTCTCTTGGCCGGACAGCTTTCTACTTCGATGCTGTTTATAGGAATGTTTAGTTCATTAAGCCTCATTCAAGATAAGAAATCCGGATATCTAAGAAGAATATTAGTCACACCTACCAGTAATCATACCATATTCTTATCAAAAGTATTGGGAGCTTCAACCCGTGGGATGCTACAAGTTCCAATTGTCTTTGCGGGTGTAATGTTATTTGGCGTACAAATTCCAGACATATTTGGAATAACGGCTTTTATTGTATCATTATTCCTACTAAGCTTAGGTCTTTCTTCGGTATATCTATTTTTGACTATGAAAAGTTCGGACTGGCAAATCCCTACTGTAGTAGCCAACTTCATAAATCTCCCCCTGATGTTTGCAAGTACTGCCCTATTTACGAGCGAAAACTTTCCAACTTGGATGCAAACAATTTCAAACTTAAATCCTGTTTCGTTTTCGTCGACTTTTGGAAGAGAAATAATTATTTCGGGTAGTATTGTTAATGTTAACTGGATGTATTTTTCTTATCTCTTTATCTTTGCTACTTCCATGTTACTAATAGGCGTAATAGTAGCGAACAAGACTTTGAAAATAGATTGATATAAAATGTAGATTAGGCTTTCATTCACACCTACATACATATCACTTCTGTTAGCCATAACACTCTAGCAATTGATTATTTATTGTGACTACAAGGTACAAGGTATAAAATTAGAGTGATGGGAACCACAAGGAGCACTTGATTATATTATATGATAGATTGTTAGGTAAAGCGCAAGACGATATAAAATCGATAAGATGAATCTTGACCCAACTTGAGATAAGGGATAACTTGAAAGTTCCTGTTATGAGAACCTTTAATTCCTGATCTCTGTTCTGAAATTACGTTATATAGTATCTATTACCAATTATACATTACATGGGTGTTCACTTATCTGTTTTTTGTCTTTTTTGTTTCTTTTCATCTAGTTTGGTATTAGAGGCAGAGGAACCGTATTTTATAAATACTGGCAAAACTAATGGTAGAGGTATTATTTTCTTCTTGTCAATACCTTCATTGATCTGTTTTGCAGCATCGACGGATTGATTTATTTTTGATAAGATAATATTTAGATTAGAAACTGTATCAATGTAGGCTTTTTCAAGTAGTTGTTTATTGTTGTTTAGAATGTAGATCTGTTTGTTCAGGCCATCTATGTTTGAAATCTGTTTGTTTATTTCTTGATTAATATTTTTTAAACGTTGTAATTTTGCTATAAATTGTTGCCAATAATTAATTTCATTAGTTTTGATATGACTGCTATTGTTTTCAGTATATTTATCAGCACTTTGATCTAATGGATCCGATAGGAAATCATAATTTCTAAAAATTGAAAAAAGCTGATTCATATTGATAATATCTGTATTGGTTAGTCCATTAGCATTGAGGAAGTTTAAACTAGAAACTGCCCCAATTTGCAATTCCAGATATTGTTTGTACCCGGGTATTTGATTTTCTAAATCTTTCATCTGGCTTTTCAATTATTCTACTTTTTTTTCAAACCCAAGTTTATTATCATACTGCTTATCTAAATCTACAAAAAATAATTTCACTGAATCTTTGACGCTTAAACGGTTTGCCAAGGCTGATTCCCTTACCGTATTACTTAATTGTTTGAGTTCTTTTAATCCAAATCCGTTATCATGTAACTCATTAAAAGTATTAATTGTTTGCCTATAATAGTCTCCCCGTCCTTTTAACGAGGAAATCTCTTTTATCAATGTTTCTCTAGCTGCTACATTATTATCAACTTGGTTTTGGGTTAGATCGATTTCGTTTCTTAATAAATTTAAATGCCTGTATTCAGTCAATATTTTTGTTACATCAAAACCGTATTGCTTAAAATCATCAACTGCGTTTACAAATGCTCTAAATTCCTGTTCGATCAGCAATCCATGTTCATAAAATAACTCTTGTTTTAGATTTTCATACCATTGAAAATACGAATAGACTTTTTTTCTATTCCGAGGGTTTTATCTAATTTAGAAGCGATGTCTTGACTTTGTTTAGTTAGATCATCTATCTCTTTAGAAACCGAAATCCTAATTTTTCTCAGGTGTCGTATTCTTTTACTCTCTTGTTTTATATAAAAAGAAACACTTGAAGCAAATGGTATTTCTTTTCTTATGTTTTGTTCATTTTCTTTTTTTCCAACGGTGTTATTTATGTCTGAATTATATGTATCATCATAACCATTATCTTTATCGCTTTCTGTAGCCAAATTATGGAAGGATGATAGTAAATCCTCAAATCCATCTTCATTCACACTGACATCATATTCGTCATTGATGTCGAATTTTTTTAATAGTTGAACAATCCTAAATCCTTGAGCACACTCTTCAATTGTTATACCAGACTTTCTTACTTCAGACGTAAATGCTCTAATTTCTTCTATGTTTGTCCCGGCTATATTAGACCCCCAATCTTGTATTGTTATTGACGGTTCCTTTGGATAATGGGGTTTCTCGGACTATTTCATTCATTCAGAATGCGTGGAGGTATTTTGTATTACCTGTGACTTGAGAAAAGGGTGATTTTACTCAACATTTAATATATTATTCTGTCATTTACAAATATGGTCATATTACTGGTCAATTCGGTCACTAGAATGGTTAATACGGTCATTTTCTCGGTCAACATTGGATTAAAATAGAAATACAGTTAGTTTTAATCAGTTATTTTTCGGATATTTCATAATATATTTAATAAATCTGTTAAGTAAGAATCAAAACATGTTAGAAATGAAAAAACTGAACCTATTATACAATTGATATCTTCAAAAAAATAAGCATTAGATATAATTTTCTGTTTTTAATTGATTCAGATTTAGCCGACAAATACTATTTATTTTATATTTAGGACTAGTAGCATCAAGTTTATTATCTACATCATATAATCTTGTTTCATTCAAGTAATTCACAAATTCAATGAGGATTTTCAAATTATTAATATATGATCTTCAAATAACCCTACTCCTTACATGCAATCATAAATATCATTAATAACAGAGGTATTATATTTACTCTTTAGAGAATCAATCGTTTTTAAAAGAGTTGTAATCTTAATTGACACGATACTTTTTAAAACCTCCAACATGTAGTCGCAGTATAACTAACAGACAGAACACAAGTAATTCTTGTATTAATAATAGTCGTATTAGAATACAATGATCTTCGTTCCTTCATTTTATATTTATAATACCAAGTATATGAATTCCCATACTTAATGCGGTCACCGGGATTTGAATTCCCGCCACGTCTTTATTAAAAGACATAGTCCCGGGTTACGGGCTTTCTCCATATGAAATTATATATGGAAGGCCAGTGTCCTAACCAAACTAGACGATGACCGCAACACAAATTCTTTATTTTATTCTGATATTAAACTTTTCCAATATCATCATGTCCAGCTAAAGAAAAGTTAATATTGATAATTTCTTACTTTCTTTTATTAGAAAAAATATAGTTTAGGAGGGTATCTATTGCTTTATTGGTTAATTTATGTTTATAATAGTTGGATCCTTTTTTTGGTTCCTCAGTTAGTTTGTCTTTTTGTATGACCTCATATGGTCTATGATCTAGTGCACCCTCAAAATGAACTTTGAATTTCTTGAGTTTTGAAACCACAATTGAATCAAAAACTTCCTTTTGCCAAACTGACCCTATAAAATAAATGGTTGGTGGGTTTGTAAGATTAGTTATTTTAAAGAGAACGTTATTGATAACAGCTTCAACAGTTTTAGAATTATTATCATTTTCAATATATTGCTCAGAAATACCGCCAGCTAGCAAGCGATCGGTAATAACTTGGGTATATTCATTTTTTGATATCAAAATTACTGAGGTGTTAAACTTGTCAGGTTTAGATTTCATTATAATATTGAATGTCTGGATGCATAATGCAATTCTTCCAATGACAAAATCAGGAAGTGATTCATAGACTATATTATTGGCAACTTCATCGCCTAATTCACTATTTGGGAGGCCATCCCGATTAAAATTACAATATAATAGTATCAGATTACCGTAAGTAAAAGCATTATCAGACAATTTGATAATATGGTACATACTTACAAATTTATAGATAACGAAAATCAAAAATATGAGATTAAGTTGATCTTTATTTTACTAATTGGTATTTAGATCGATACCCCCTCGGATTTATCATCATATCATCATAATTATACGAAGATGAATTTCCTATAATAATCGTAGTTATCATGCCCATCATATCAGGATATTCTAACATTTTGTCTAAATTAGTAAGAACAATTGACTGACTGTCCCTAAACGCACCCTTTACTATTGCAACTGGAGTTTCGGGGCTCCTGTGTTTTAGAAAAATATTTCGTGCATCCTTAAGTTGGTGAATTCGTTTTTTACTAGATGGATTATACACAACAGTAACGAAGTCTCCTAAAGCAGCAGCTTCAACTCGCTTAACGATAATTTCCCACGGTACCAGGAGGTCACTCATGCTCACAACTGCAAAATCGGTCATCAATGGGGATCCAATAAGTGCGCTGCATGAATTCAGAGACGAGACTCCAGGTACACATTCAACATCAATTCCTTTGCCTTTTTTCCATCCCTTTTCAGCAAGGATTTCATATATCAAACCTACCATTCCATATATTCCAGGATCTCCTGATGAAACTAGCGATACGATGCCCCCTTTTTCAGCGAAATCTATGGCTTGATTAGCCCGATCTACTTCCTGAGTCATAGGATATCTGTAGACTTCTTTACCGTTAATGAGATCTTCTACTAAGGATACATAGGTTTCATAACCCACGATGATTTGGCTTTCTTCAATTACTTGTTTAGCGCGAAAGGTCATATGATCATGATGGCCTGGTCCTACTCCTACAACATATAATTTTCCTGAACTCATTACAAGATATTAATCGTCTGCATTCATTTATTTACTTTCTTTTCTTCAAATTAATTGAGCATATCTTTGAATCATATGAAGATTAATGAGATAATTTAATTACATCTATTTGGAAGAATGAAATAATTAAATTTGAATACCCTAATCTGTCAAGTATGTTGCCAATACGATAAAATAAATCAAACTGCCTTACCTAAATTAAATTCCTTATATAATGATCTTACTGCTTTTTCACAATCATCATCCCTTACAATGAATGCCAGGTTCAATTCCGAAGACCCCTGAGCTATCATTATCACATTGACATCTTCTTTTGCTACGGAGGAAAAAACTCTACCTGCAATTCCCTTGATTCCACGCATACCGGAACCCACCACAGTAACTATCGAAACATCCTCTAATACATTTAGATGTTTTATTACCTTTCCCAATAATTTCAACTCCAGGGATGTTATGGCCTTGCCCAAATCATCCTTTCTCAATACCATGGAAATACTTGATTCAGACGGACCTTGAGATATCATCATTATGTTTACTTTATTCTTTGCCAATGTATCAAAAATGTTTGCAGCTGTTCCTGGTGATCCCACCATTCCACCACCGCTAACGTCTATCAATGCAGTGTTTCTTATTGCGATTATGGATTTAATGATATTATTAGATATTCTCAAATTTTGAGTTATTGTAGTCCCAGGGTGAGATAAATTAAATGCATTTCTTATTTTCAGTGGGATATTTGAATCCATTACTGGCTCCAAAGCTCTTGGATGAATATATTTTGCTCCGAATAGGACCATCTCAGCTGCCTCGCTATAAGATATCTCATCAAGTACCTGTGCATCTTTTACGATCAAAGGCTCTGCAGTTAATAATCCATCCACGTCACTCCATAAATATACCTCGTCCGCATTAATACAGGAAGCTATTATCGTGGCAGTATAATCAGAACCACTTCGACCCAAGGTGGTAATATATCCATGCTGGTCTGCTGCTATGTACCCAGTAATTACAGGAATTTTTCCTGCTAGAATCAATGGGATCAATTTAGCATTTACTCTGAACTTTGTGGTATTCATCAAAGGTCTTGCTTCACCAAAATTAGAATCCGTGACGATACCAATCTCTTTTCCAGTAAGAAAATCAGAATTCAAGTTGTTATTTCGTAACGAATAGCTTACAATTGGAGCTGCTAATCGTTCTCCAAATGATAACATATGGTCCAAAGACCTTGGTGTAATTTCAGAAATGAAAACCAATCCCTCCAAAATGGCTTGGAATTCTTTCAAAATATCCAAGATTACGTTTTTGGCTTCTGCTTGCAATTTCCGATCGGTTATAGTATTTTCAATTAAATCAATATGAAGAAGGGTCATTTCATCTATGAATGTCTTTATAGCACTCCTTTTTCCCTTTATTATCAGTTCAGAAAGCATGATAATTTTATCTGTTACTCCAGAGATAGCTGATATTACGCAAACAATTTCATTATCTTTTCCTTTCAAGTTTTTAAAAGAATGTACAATATTTACAAGAGTCTTTATTTTTGACGATGAGTCTAAGACCGACCCTCCGAACTTCATTATTATTCTCATATCAACGAATTACATGGTTTATTAACTAATGGGATTAATAGAGTATTCTAAACCCAAAATTTGTATATATTAGTCTCGGATAATAACCAATGAGAACATTTGAAATATAGTTACAGCCGAGACTTTTTCGTCCTAATCTAATCTAATCCTGTACTCGTGGTGCTAAATAAAAATGAATTCTACCGATGTTGGCAATCCTAAATTCAAGACGTATCGGCATCTTTGTAGAATATTCGATAGCAGCTGACACACCAACAGAGCTCACCGATTTTACAATTTTCAAAAGATAGTCAAGACTATAAGTTGCCTTTGATTCTTCCTTTACATTGATCTCTTCCAATCCTTCGCTGTTTGGTTCCATTGTAACAACAGCTTCTCCCGTATCACTTTTACCTACAAACTCAATCCTATCAGGATATGATTCAATTTCAACGTATTCTGATACGACCTCTATATCAGAAAGGATCTTATCAAACGAAGATAAAGAAAGCAGGAGTTTGGAATTAAATGACAGTTTTGGTAACGGTGTAGATACTGTTGTACTCTCTATGAGACGCATTTTGTACTCTCTTTTGTAACTACCCATCGTTTTTATCCTCAAGACATCTTCATCAATGATGGACACTTCCAATTCGTCTTTCTTGTCTGTTCGTTTTATCAATTTTGAAAATTCAGAAATCCGGACCCCAAATTTTAACTCAGAATCGCATTTATAGCTTTCAAACGCAGTATTGGGCCAAAAAATATCAATTAATGCTACATGAGATGGGTCCATTCCCCTGAAGGAAATCCCCTCCGAAGTGGCTTCAAATGTGGCTTCATCTACGAGAGTAGATATAGCTGAATTAACAACCTTCCATTCTTCTGGAGACTTTGTTTTCGCTTCAAACATCAAATTAATCAACTAAAACAACAATCATCTATAAATTCCAATGGGATATCTGTAATCGTTCTTAAGAATAATTTCTCCAAGTGTGACTGCATTTTGTACACCGATAGAATTGAGTTGTGGCTTCATCAGCAGACCTTGTCTGCAACATCCACCAAAAAGCCATATTATTAAGGCACTTTGGGCATTCCATATTGGTTGTAGGCAGTGCCTCGATGGGTTTTTCAGAGTCCATTATCTTTAGAGGATCATCAGAATAATCATAATTAGAAACAGTTTGGATCACACTTGCAGTGTTAGTCGTACCATTTGTATCACTCGCCACTATGTGTCCACATTTTAGGCATGTTAGGACTTTTTCCTCTTGTCTATTCCTTAAACGTGCATCGCATTTTGGACAAAACTTCATTAACTAGTTATCACCGCATTCAATTTCCTATCGTGAGCTTCAACATGCCGGCAAGATCATTTGTAAATTTAATAGCTAACTCTACGGATTCACCCAGTGCCTTGTATGGCTCGTTCTTATTGGTTAGTATCTTTAACATGTATTCTTTGATTAGAGGATGCTTTAATACAACACCCGCGAATCTGTTATCAGCATTCTTTTGTAGTTCATGTTGAATTATATACAAAATAGATATATCTATGTCATGTATTTTAAATTCTAATTCTTTGTCCCTAGCATGTGTAACCTCAGCATGCATATATAAAAGACAACTACATATTGAGGATATAAATGATACCTTCTCAGTATCTAAATTGGACGAAAATGAAAGTCGAATCAGTGCTTTAATCTTGAGAGGAGCACAGGAAAGGCCAATGAATGAGAAATTGTATATATTGACCTTAAGTTTTTCCCTTGAGGGGTTTATCCGACAAGTATTAACGCAGAAGAATTGGGAAAAAGCTTATAATAAACACGATAATTCATTGAGACTCACTATCAGACTAGACATCAAAAATAATGGAAAAATTATTGAATCTATGAAATTAATAAGAAAAGCTATTTTTTTCTGGACCAGAAATCCAAAAATTGATCATAGGATTTGGATTATGATAGTTAAAGATGACACCCCCTTTTATCCATTGGAGGAGGAAGAAGCTAGACAGTTGTTGTTTGATTTTAACAAGGATATAGAAATAAAACCTGATACTCTAAGAAAAGGTAAGAACAACCTTTCAGTATTGGTGGAATTGTCATGGGGTAAGCATGAATTCATAGAGAAGAACAGTTTGAAAGAAGAATCAAACATCCAACAAATAGACAATGACTAGACCTACTAAGCAAAATAATTTAATTTAAATATCACACATAATTGCCATCTACTATGGCTAAATTTGATGGTATCAAAGGACAAGAACTCTTAGATGTTGAAGAGAAAGACAACGAATTGACATTAATTTTCAAAGACAACAGGTTCTTATTTGTAAAAACAGAAAACGGAAAATTGATAATTGATTCGGTACCAGAGTGACCGGCAAGGTATCTTATCTCAGGCCCCATGGCTTGAATTGTAATAAAATCAATTTATTTCAACTAAAATTTTCTCTTCATTCAGATGAATTTTGTATATTTTAAGATCGTCAGAATGTCTCCATTGTTCATTTTGTTCAATCCAAGTTTCATCCTTTTTCCATGACTTCATGTTTTCCAGTTTGCCTGTAAAAATATTATATTCGTATCCGTGCATATAACAAACTACATTATCTCCAAGGAAGCTTCCCTTGGATAATGATGCACCTTTATGTGGGCATCTATTGTTAAAAGCATATACCCGATTGTTTCTTTTTCCAATCAAAATTTCTTCCCTTTCTATCGTGATTTTCTCAAAGGAATTTTCCTTTAATTCGTTCAATTTCAAACCGGTATCAAAAATCACGAATACAATTGAAAAAATCCTATTTATAAATTGATCAAAGTTTTGTATGTCGATAAAATAAAAAAATTAGAGTATTGGTTTTGTCATGGTTATTGATTCTGTCATTTGTTTATACAGTATCAGAAAGCGTCTTCCTTTTTCAGTCATCTTATAAATTTGAGCCCCATCATCATAAATGATCAAGTCGTTTTTCATAAGGTTAGATAAGTATTCTTTCATTTGGAGAAACGAAAGATATACTTTGTACATGATTTTAGCCTGTATCGCACCATTGTCACCTACTGTTTCAAGGATCATTGCTATAATTTCTAGGCGGCTTCTATTTTTCATTTTATCCAAATTATTAAGAAATTTAAAAAATAAAAACGGAGCAATACTAAGACCAATAGATATCTTTTAGTGATTTTTTAGCTTTGATGGTATTGATAATATAATATAGATGATACTAATCATTCAAACAAGCAGTTTAATATTAAAAAGATGGCAATTAGGAATTTAACTAGGAGAATGAACGTAAACCTACTGGAAAAAAATTAACGATTCCTATATTTAACCTAATCTTTCTTCCTTATTAACAAACAGAGAAAACAATTTGTTAAGCCTGGGAGGAAAGGTGTGTTGGTTAGTAAGTACGGAATAAACAAAGGCTCTGCATAAAAGACATATGCAACGCATATTTGTATTGTAGCATGGATATAGATTGCTACAATATTTCAAACCGACGTAGAGTCTGATACGCTGAAGACCCTCATTACTAACTCAATGCCACAGAGCAAAGATAAATAAAATATTTCAGTAACAAAACATGTATTGTTTAAGCGGATCGCAGATTTAAGAACAGAAGATAACATAGGAAAGACCATTTTATTAAGAGGCTGGATCCATAGACTACGAAAGCAGAAAGAAAAAACCTTCATAATATTAAGAGATGATAGAGGAGATATTATTCAAGCTATATGTCCTTCTAAATTATGCGAGGATTTGATGATTGAATCTTCCATAGAAATACAAGGAAAATTGGAAAAAGATCCAAGAGCAATTGAAGGTGGATACGAGGTAAAAGTGGACAAAATATTGATTTTCAATATAGCCAATGCAGACTATCCTATAGGAGAGTATCAGAGTGACGAAATCCTACTTGATTTTAGACATTTGTCACTAAGGACAAGAAAAATGATAAATGTTGGAAAACTACGAAATTCATTATTAAAATACTCCAGAGAATGGTTTGCTAAAGACGATTGGATGGAAGTAACTCCACCAATACTTGTTCAGAGCTCTGTAGAGGGAGGGTCCACACTATTTGAGGTGAAATATTTCGATGAAAAAGCATACTTGTCTCAAAGTTCTCAACTATACCTCGAGTCAATGATTTACTGCTTAGGCCCTGTATGGACCATTAGCCCCTCCTTTAGAGCAGAAAAGTCAAGGACCATAAGACACCTGGCAGAATTCACCCATTTAGAAGCAGAAGCACCGTGGATAAATATGACCAATCTTATCACCATTCAAGAGAAACTAATATTCAGTATTATAACTCAGATCAGGGAACATAATAAGAAGGAACTAGAATTTTTAAATACTGCTGCAATAAAAAAATTAAATGAAATTTCAATCCCATTTGAAAAAATAACTTATGACAGAGCAATAGATAATTTGAGATCCCTAGAATGCAGAATCCGAGATCATGATGGGAAAGATAGGCTGATTGAATGGGGAGACGATCTAAATCTTGAATCAGAAAGAGAACTAACAAAGGATAGATCTAATCCGATATTTGTAACAAATTATCCTTTAAGCATAAAACCCTTTTACGTTAAACAAGATCCGTTAAATGAGAAGACAGGATTGGCGGTAGACCTTTTGGCTCCCCAAGGATATGGCGAGATTTCAGGAGGGGGGATTAGAGAAGACAACCTTGAAAAATTAACAAACAGGATAAGAGAGACAAACCTAAATCCAAATGATTATTCATGGTATTTGGATCTTAGAAAATACGGGTCAGTACCGCATGGTGGATTCGGTCTAGGCTTGGAGAGACTACTGAGATGGATATTAGATTTTGACGATATCAAAAACGTGACATTATTTCCGAGAACGATGGCAAGGATCTTACCCTAAAGTCGAATTTACGATCATAAATTCTCTCCTTTTTTTGCTCATTGTATAGTAAATATTGGATTCATAGTCAGATAATTTTTTGATGGCGGCAACCCTTTCGATTTTGGAAATGTCATCCCCCCCGCGCGCGATCGAAGATTGTAAGAATTGGATAGAGTCATCATGACTTTTTCTATCAACAAAATAGTGGAAACCACCCTTTCCTCTTGAACAAAAAAATTCTTAGCTGGAACTTTCCATGAAAATTTCGTCCCAAAATTAACCCTGCTATTAACGCTAGTGCTCTGCTCTACGTGTAGCTGGACCACCGCCTTTGATAGAGATGAATTCCTAGTAATTTGATTGTGGTACAACATATAATTTACCATGCTCGCCCAGTCAACATTTTTTGGCATGATAGGGTGAACAGGATATTCATTACTTTTAGGATTAATCAAAACAAGGCAATTTGTAGTTGGATATAGGACCATTCGCACCACTTATCGATCGTATTATCCTTTTTGGGCCAATAGTTGATTAACAGATGAAAGGATCGATAGAATTTCGATCGTCATTTAGTATCAGCAACTGTTTTTTGACTTTCCATTGGATCTATAGCGGTCACTGCCAGTATAATATTACTATTAATAACATACCAATAATTCCTGAATGCGGTTAGGTCACAAAACTACCTTTCTGATGTTCTGAAAACCATTGATAACGTCTAGTAATGATGCCATAATTTACCAACATAGCAATTTAAGCTAATTGATATAATCATCTGGGCAACAAATATGATATCAAATAATGGGATAAAATAATATTATATTGTGATATTAATAAAACAAAGATGCATCTTACGCGAGATGAGGAGAAAGGATTGTCCGGAGAATACGGCGAGGCTACTTCGGCTGCTTACAGGATATTAGTAGCAATAGGAGAAGCAACAGATGCAGAAAAGCTTGTACCCATCACATGGGCACATGTTTCAGGAGTTAACTACAATACTATCGGAGATAGTGGATTAGAATTTTTAAGAGAGATTAGCAAAGATGGGAAAGTAAGGGTAAATACATCACTTAACCCGATGGGCTTTGATAGAGAAATCCTACCAGAATTATCGCCTGAATTTATCGAAAAACAGTTTGAAATAGCAAGGGCGTATGAAAAGATTGGAGTCATACCAACCTTTTCATGTATTCCATACGAAATTTTACCTATACCACAAGAAGGTGCCCAAGTGAGCTTTGCTGAAAGCAGTGCGGCGGTATTGGCTAATTCACACCTGAATATTATTACAAATAAAGAAAGCGCTTTAAGTGCATTAGCCAGCGCATTAACCGGAAAATCCCCTTATTCGGATTTGAGGATTGATAAAAACAGATCACCAATGGTTGAAATAGTTAACGAGATGGATTTAGAAAATGAACTTGATTATGGACTATTGGGATATTTTACAGGAAAGACAATTCAAAAGAGTTGTACCGGCATTTGCAATATCTCCGAAAATACCGATATATGGAGTTTGAAGTCACTCGCCGCGGGAATAGGAACCTCTGGTTCCTGCGGAATGTTTCAATCCAAAAAACCATCTAAATTCATCGAAAAAGTAAATTATGGAAAAAGAGAAATGAATGAGACTAGAGACGAATTGAATACCTCAGAGGATGGTCAATTAATCACTTTTGGGAGTCCTCAGCTTGGCATTGAAGAGATGAGTAAAATTCAAACATTAGTTGCTGGAAAGAAATTCACTAAACCCTGTAAGATTTTTTGTCCAAAATCAGTATTTTGCAAGGCCAAACAATATGGAATTATCGACTCATTACAGAAATCAAGAGTAGAATTTATTTCTGATGCGTGTACCTGCTTAACACCTCTCATAAATAAGAAAAATTACGATAGTATAATTACTAACAGCGTCAAGGCATCATATTATATGAAAACATCAAATAAGGTTTCAGTAGCTTTAAAGAGCCTTAAATCAATAATCAAAGAATATACGGTATAAGCTAGCTTGGAATCACTTTTAAAGCAATAGAGTTGAGGTTTGATCTGGAAATAATGTGTAAAAAGATAGTTCGAGGTAGAGCTAAAGGCAAATTATTGTTGTCAAAAAAACCCATAAATTTTCTTGGAATGGTTAATACCCAATCAGGAGAAATAACAAGTACTAGTAACGGTTTTGAAAGACAAAATTTAAAGGGAAAAATCCTCGTTTTTCCTAATTCAATTGGTAGTAGCGTAGGAGCATATACAATTTATTCTCTAAAGAGCAACAATGTAGCACCTAATGGCATAATTTGTACTAACAATGTAGATATAACTACTGCTTCAGGTTGTGCGATTTCAAATATACCATTAGCTTTTATCGACAACCAGAGCTATAATGATTTAGTCAATTGTATAAAAATTTTAGGTAAAAACAAGGAAATGGAAATCACACTAGATACAGAAGAAGGGAAGATTATTATCGATTAGAGAAATCTATATAATCTATACTTTTCATCTAATGTGTCTCGGCATTGGCTTTCGATGGGCGAACGGACCATTTTAGAATGGAATGAAGATAAAAGTCCATATGCCGAGACGAGAGGTAAATACTTTATAGTCTGGAAAATTAATTCGACATAGTATATCTATAATGATGAATACGGGTTTGGTTTGATCTGGCAGGTCAATGCATATAATTCAAACTGCGTAGTGTCTCTTTCATAATTACTATTTAGTCAAGAATATTCACGTTATCATAATGCAGATTGATTGATAATCCAAAACACTTTAGTATAAATCTTTACAAGTTATAATATTGGTCAAATTTTGTCCTGAATGTGGAGGTAGCTTGAATTTTGATACAATTACAAAGAACTTTATTTGTAGGGGTTGTGGCCTTTATGCTCCTAGAGAGAAATTCGAAGAATTGCATGAGAAAATAAATACGGTAGATCGGAAGAATAAAAGCGACGACTATCTAGACTGGTGGCAATCTTCTAAAAAAGATAAGAAGAACGATCACTAGTTCATTAGTTTTTTTTTATTCATATCCAACATTAATACCGTTTTGCAGACGGAACAAATTTCGTCGGTTGAAATCCCACCACAATTTAGGCAAGCATTTTTGGTTTGTTTATTATTATCAGAATTTTTTATTATTTTAGATAGTTTATTCATGGAGTTGAAACAATTGTATTTTATGCCCGGGTGGATTTTTTCTAAATCATTGAAAAATACTCGAAAGTCGCTACGGATGCTTTCGTTCATATAAGGACATTCATCTGCCTGAAATTCAATACCCATGTGGAAGGCGTAAAATACTATTTCATTTTCATATAACTCTACGAGTGGCTTAATTTTCTTTAATCCATTTTGATATGTTATGGGTTGAGGATACATCCAGCCGATTCTCCCAACATCACCCGAAAACAAATTTATCATAAATGTTTGAAGGTGATCATCTAAATTATGCGCAGTTGCAAGAATGTCTGATTGCATTGAAAGTGCTGCAACATCTAATGCCCTTCTCCTAAATGTTCCACAGATGGAACAGGAGCTAACCTTTTTTGATGGCCTTTTTACAATCGCTTCATCCATACTTGAACCAAACAATTCTTTATAACTGAAAATCTTAAAAGGCACTTCTAATTTATTGCAAAAATCTTTCACTATGGTGAGAGATTCATCACGGTAGCCCTCAATCCCCTCGTCGATTGTGATTGCGACTATATCATTATTATTATTTTTTAAAATTTTTTTTAAGATGTAAAGAAGAACAAGGCTGTCTTTTCCGCCGGATACTCCTACAGCGACCCGTTGACCATAATTAATCATGGAATACCTTGAAATGGTGTGTAAAGTTTTCTTTTCAATTGAATGTATGAAACAAGATTTACAAAGAACTTCACCAGAGTACAGCCGGTTAAACACCACTGGTCTTTTGTTACATTTATTGCATGTAGGCAGCAAAGCGCTAAGTACAGCATACTAACAAACAAGTTAAAAGTGTTAAAGTCAAAACAATAATCATTCGTTTTCAAATATGCGTAAATTTAGTTTTTTGTGTTTACATTAACTTGGTAATGATGTTTGTCTATAATCCCTTTATGATCCTCCAAAAAAATCATTAATGGTTAACATAGCATCTCAAGTTTTGTGGTGAAAATCTTAGAGTGAATGTTTAATGGTCACACTTTATCAATTAATCCTTGCCACGATCTTGGATCAGCGGATTATTAGTCCCTACTAAGGTGCAAAGACTTGATCTCACTCGAATGTGTTATTATGAAAATAACATGAATCCCGGTGTGACGAGTACCAAAATTATAGCGCATAGTTTTGATAATCTACAGATAAAAAATGCTAATAATTTTGGCTCAATCCGTTGAACAAATACAATATGTAAAAAACATCATACTGAAAGCCTAAGAACGTGTAATAAATTTCTTTAATATTGCAAAAATCATCTAAAAAAAGAAGGACTAAACCAGTAGGTTGTAAAAAAAGGTTTATTTATTTTGATAAAAAGACCTAATAAACGCGTTCCAGGCATTAAAGGCGTTTGTGATATATTCGGTATATGCATCTAATGTTTTATTATATAGCTTTACATTTTCACGAGTAGTATCGATTGCATCAAAATTAAATTGATTATTGGCGGTGATTGCTTTTACAAAGTTATCTACATTTTCATTGGTCTTGTTGAAGAGCTGTTGATATGTTTCATTAGGCTGTGATTGAGACACGTTTACATATTCCCTTATCAATTCTTTTTGATGGGTAATTGTCTTATTGATAGCATCCTTTGAAGATTGAATCACTTCAAGTTGAAAATCAGAAACAGACTGTAGAAATCTAGGTTGAATTTTAACATATTCATCGAATGATTTTATCATATTATCTTTCATAGTATCAAGTGTTTTTTCTGCCGATTGTTCTGTGAGGTTGATATAAGAATTTACTTTTTTGTCCATGTTGGTAGAGACATTTGTATTTGTTGTATTAACTTCTTTACTCATAAGTTATAGATCAACAAGGTGACTTATAAACTTTACCAAAATTACCCATTTAATTCCAATGAAAACCGCTAAATGGTCAAAACAAAAAATTAGGCTTTGGTTCCGCAGCTTCCACAGAATTTTTGTCCGTCACCCATTTGTGTACCACAGTTTGTGCAGAATTTGCCACTGGCAGTAGTACTACCATCAGCTGTTACAGCCAACTTCTTCTTCTTACCACTAACTCCGCTTGCAGCAAAGAATGCAGCACTAACCCCGCCAATAATTACAGTGATTAGAATTATCATCAATACTGTGCTATCCAAATTAGTTCCAAACATTGCAGTACCAGAACCGTATGCACCTTGTTGTTGAGCATTACTAATTTTCTCTTTAGCCAAGGTAAGTTGTTCTTCCAAAGTTGCAGAACCAGGTTGACCGCTATATTGAGCATATGCAATATTTAATACTGGTAATAATAGTATTGAACCCATTACCAATGAAAAAGCTGCTACCATTGAGTATGCCTTGTTCATATTAAAAATTACTCAGATAGGAATTATATAACTTTTATGTTAAAGAATAATGATAACATTTAAGATATGTAAATTTTCATATTAAGACAGAGAAAAATGGCACGAACTCATGCCCACACACATGGAAAATCACATTCTATTAGACCAACTTCTAAAAATGCACCCTCTTGGGCCATCGATAGTCAAGAGATTATAAAGAAAATTGTAGAGTTTGGAAAGGATGGTATGTCCGCTAGTGAGATAGGTTTAAGATTAAGAGATGAATTTGCAGTCCCCTTAGTTAAACCAATTATTGGAAAAACCATTACTCAAATTATGCAGGAAAATGATATCCAGAGATCAATGCCTGAAGATCTAGAAAGGCTCCTTCGCAAGGCCTTGGGATTACAAAAACACTTGAATGTCCACAACAGTGATAAGAGAAATGTCAGGTCGCTGGAGTTGATAGAATCGAAAATACATAGGCTATCCAGATATTATAAAAAAACAGGTAAAGTAACTAAATCTTGGAAATACGCAGCAGTAATCGCTAAACTAGAGTAGAGAATGCGATTTACTGATCGTGATCATATATTAAATACAGCAAGTCAAAAATTATTAAATCAAATAGAACACCAAAAAGATATTTTTATTCTTTCTAATTCAACCGTAGATGGCTTAGTGGGTAGCGCCATCTTACTAAGTTCTATTCATAACTCAAAAGGAAATACGACAGTTAGATGCATTAATTCATCAAAAGTTGAAGACTTTAAAATAGAATTGATGAAGGTAGCTGAAGAGAAGCACGATTTTTATGTTTTTGTAGATTTTGATTCAAACTTCTTTGATCTTATAACCAGCCTCATCCAAGAAAGCTATTATTTGTTTGTTAATTCAGATTCACGCAATTTAGATCAAATCATAGAAAAAGATAAAGCCGTAACCTTTGTTAATCCGTGGATATGGCAAAGGGATAGTGACAAAGAAAATAAACATACATCGTCCAGTTTGACATATTTAATAGCCAAAAACTTTGATAGAAAGATAATTCATAGTTCTTTCTTACCTATCGTTGCTGCATTTTCAAAGAACATTGATTTTAACAATATTGATCAGACGGAACTCAAAGAAATTTTGCAATCTGCACTGGACCTCACCTTAATCGAGAGAAAAAAGGGACTAAACTTTGGAGTAAGTGAAACTACACCAATTGTAGACGCCATAGAAAATAATACAACCCATTTCATCAAAGGAGTTACATGGGATAAAGAAAATTCAATTAAAATAATAGAGAAATCAGGGATCAAAATTACTGATAATCAAAGAATTAGAACATGGAATGAACTTGAGGATGAAGACTTCAATAAAATATTCAATGCCATTGAAAAGTACATAGAGGAAAATTGCTACCATAAAAACAAAAGCGATGACAATATCAAAGAGATGAAAAAAAGAAATCGAGATTTATTGTTTGGGTATAACTACATCTTGACGAATGAAGAAACAGGTAGCATCTTAAAAAATATTGGGTCATTTTCTAAATCTCTAGACTTGTGTGTCAGAAATCAAACGTTTGGACTCGGGTTATCAATATGCCTCGGTGAAAGAGACGACGCAATGATGCAAGTAAAGAACCAAATTATAGATCATGATAATCTCATAAAAAGTGTAAGCAACAAGATTTTTGATGAAAAATGGAGATTCTATGATGACAAGGAAACCATTTACGTTAACGGGGAGGGAATACTAGATGAAAAAAACATTGATCTTTTCACTTCAATTCTCGAAAAATCTGTTTCATTTGCAGACAGATTGATTTGTATTAGAATCCTGTCAACAGAGAGTGATGACGAATACAAGTATACCCTGATAAAACCAAAGCTAGCAAAGGTAGACTTTGTTAAAATGAAGAAAATGATTTATGAGCTTGCCGAAATCCATGACGGTTTGAATAGTTATAATACTAGACCCAGTCCAACAAGTGTTATAATAGATATTGCTGACAAGATAGAGATCAGAGTTCCCATAATTAATTTAGAAGTCTTTTTATCGAATATCAAAAAAATAGTTTTGGATGCAAAAAGATCCTGATATTTGTATTGATACAAAAATAGTGATAGAATGTAAAGAAGAAAAAGATGTACAAACCATTTTTAAAACTCTAAATCCCGATAATAAAGAATTTCCCGAGGGGCTAAAAATGGAAGTACAGACAAACAGAACACAGTTTTTGTTGAAAGTCGGATTCAGAGATAATATTGGAAGGAAAAATAATATTAATACGCTTATAAACACAATTGAAGAGATCATGGAACATATTGCTATTATCAAAGAAGTGACCAAAATTGATTGATCCAAAGATCATAAAAGAAAATCAGACAGCAGTAAAAGAAATGCTAGCTAATAGAAATATGGATTTTCCCCTGGACAAACTATTCAATGCAGACAAACAAAGACGGGATTTGATAGTTGAATTACAACGCGTAAAACATCAGAAAAACACACTGTCTAAGGAGATATCAGAAAAAAAGAAGAGAAAAGAGGATGCGTCTATGAAGATCGATGAAATGGGTGAGATCGGTACGGAAATTAGAAAATTGGAGGAGGAAAGCAAAATAAATGAAGAATTATTCTCTAAATACATCCGTAGCTTACCAAATTTCTTTCACGAAACTGTTCCATTAGGCAAAGACGAAAAAGACAATAAAATAACAAGGGAGTATAATGGAAGGCTAAAGGTATTAAAAAAACCTACCGAAGGAATTGAAAAATCAGCGAGTGAAATCATGGCCCATAATGAACTTTCAGGGATTTTACAAATGAAAAATCATATAGACCTTGCAAATGAACTTGGCCTAATTGATATGGAACGGGCTGGAAAAATTTCAGGATCTCGTTTTTATTTTTTAAAAAACGAAATGGTCAAACTAAGTATGGCACTATCTAACTTTGCAATAGATTATTTGATTAAAGAAGGATATACAGTAGTGCAACCTCCTTTCATGATTAGAAGGGATGCAATGGAAGGAGCGGTCATATTAAGCGATTTTGAGGAAACCATTTACAAAATAGAAAATGAAGACTTGTATATGATAGGCACCTCAGAACACCCCTTAGCATCAATGCACATGAATGAAATAGTGGACGGGAAAAATCTCCCCCTCCGATATGGTGGGATTAGTACTTGCTTTAGGAAGGAGGCTGGTGCACACGGTAAAGATATGAAAGGACTTTTTAGGGTACATCAATTTGAAAAAGTAGAGCAATTCGTCTTTTGCAAACCCGAAGACTCTTGGAAGGAACACGAAAAACTCTTGCAAATTACTGAAAAATTTTATGAAATTCTAGAGATTCCATTTAGGACAATAATTTTGTGTTCTGGAGATCTTGGAAAGGTGTCTGCGAAGACTTATGATATTGAAGCGTGGTTTCCTGCTCAAAATTCTTATAGAGAGATATGTTCATGTTCAAATTGCACCGATTATCAAGCAAGAAGTTTAAGGATAAGGTATAGAAACAATCCTAACGATGAAACATCCTTAGTTCATACATTGAATAGTACCCTTGTAGCGATTCAGAGAACCCTGGTCGCTATACTAGAAAATTATCAGACTAGTAAGGGAACAATTATGGTTCCGGAAGCTTTGAAAAAGTACATGGATGATATGGCGGAAATAGGCAAATAAGGTAAAAAATTGCATATCCATGTTCTATAAAAATTCATCCATGCTTGTCAAGATGTTCATTAACTTGGTTTTCATATAAACGGAGAAAAATTAATCGCTAATGAGATATTGTTTTGCAAAATATAGCAACCAAAATGTATATATCTTAGTTGTCAGGCTCATATTATAATGAGCTTGTTAAACGTACTGTCTCAAACAAGTAGTATGTTCCAAAACTTTGGCTTACAAATCGGGCCTCAATATGATCCATTGTTCTATGATGTAATGATATACATATTTGGAACCATGTTATTTGGAGTATTCTTGCTGAGTGTAATTGCATTTTGGTTGAGAAGGAAAGGTCTTGGGGGGTCATCTGCTAAAGAGAAATGGACTCAAGAATTAGAGAAATACTTCCAAAAAGAACAGATAGGGCTAATGCCTGACGAGAAACACCACTGGTAATAAATAAAAAGGATCAGTACTTTTTATTTATATAATAAATTTTTAATTATTGTTTGTTTCTCTTGTATCAAATTATAGTGAGCCAGTGGGGTCTATCGCTTGGTGAAATTGAGACTATCAATAATCTTTTCAAAGACTATTATATTTCAGAAAATTCTATTAATCAAGATGTAGGCTATGCAAGCACTTTAGAAATTGAATTTGTAAAAAACAAAGATACAGACTTTTTCGATTGCATAACAATCGAAAAATGGACAGATCTGGTAGGAGTTATCAAGAATATTAAGAAAAGAAGGGGAAGAAAAGGGCTTAAATTAAAAATAACCATAACAGATTATTTTGAATCTGAAGATACCATTGATGTTAATGTGCACGTCAAAAATAGTGATAAAGCAGACACCAAAAGGGAAGTTGAGCTATTATTTTTTAAGAGAACAATTTTTTTGTTAGTACATAAGATTGACTCGGAATTTATTAAAGGGCTTGAAAGAATCGAGGTAGCAATTGAAAACTTAACAGAATTATTCAAGAAAGTATCTCAATCCTCATTTTCAGAGGATCAATATGAAAAGAATAAACATGAATACGGTAAAGCCGAGTATTACGATAGTCTGCTCAATGACTATGACGGGACTACAGGTAATAAAGAAAGTGAGATCCAAATGCAGATCTTTTTATTTGATGACAAAAAGAGGGTTTGGAAAAGTCTTTAGATCAGTATTAATATGAATAATGAAAACGCAGTAGAGCGATTGCTCAACCCATAGAATTAAAAAAGACAATCTTTAGGAAGATAAAGTATGGGGAGAAAGGATGACACAAGTGGTGTCGAAAAAACTAAGAACATCTTTCTAGAATTCAAGAACAAAGAAATCAACGTGGGAGAAGAGTTGGAGTGTATAATAACAATTGATTATACTGGTAGATTCGACAGCATAAGTATAAATTCCCAAATCGAAGATTCGTCAGATGTTTTTACGTATACAGAGATTAATGGTAAAAAAATTAACCATCCATACGCAAGACTTTCTATAATGAAAAAGGAGCTTCAAAACCCTAGTAGTATAAGATTGAAAGCTATTACAAAACATGTTCCCAAAAATACTGAATCAGTTGTCAAGCTTAGAGCCACACTAATTCAAGAACATAAAGAAATAGCATCAGATATTAAATTCATAAAAATAAAAAAATGAAATAAATTTATCCGAAGCTGGGTTCAACTGATACCTGACCAGTCATCCAAGGATGCGGTTCACAATGGTACATGTAATCACCCCGTTGGGTAAAAGTGAAGTCATATGTACCTTGAGGTGGAATTAGACCTATTGTATCTAGAGAATTGAATGGGCCATTGATAGGGTCTACATAGTTATTATCGCTCGTTACCGTATGTGCAGTAACATCATCATTTGTCCAAACCACCTTATTTGAGACACCTAATGATGCTCTTATTTCTTTGGGAACAAAGAAAGTTGGATTTGCAGGTAGCGAAGAACCTTCAGCAATTGCAATATCAGTAGTTCCAGATGGATTCAAGATTTCCTCGGATACTTCAGGTTTTGCATTTATTGCTGGAGTATAAACGAATTGATAATATGCTAAACTAATAGTGACTATCACTACAAAGGAAATAATACTAATCCCGCCAATTTGGGACTGTTTTTTTACTTTTTCCAATTAGATTTTATTCCTTGATACAATAATAAATATTTTTTTTTATGAAACTATAAAAATAGAAAGGTACTTGGTAAATAAAAGAAATCAAGAGATAAAATTGCAGGAGTAAAAAAAATTAGGTACGATTCTTGTCTGGATTAGTAGCTTTTGATCCTTCCATATCCGAAATTGAAGTAGCAGGGGTTGATTCATTGGAATTAATCTGTTGGCGTAATTTTCCATCATTTTGATCATTTTTGATGGAATGTAATAAACCAGTAGTGGTTCGCAAATTCGGATTATAGTCATTATCTGGTGTAGACCCAGTACTAGCATCAATACCTGTTGCGGAATTGCTTGAGGACGGCGGTAAAGAACTTCCTTTTGATGAGGATATTTCAGGAACCGGGACAGGTTTTTTGTCTTCTAGCGACTTATCCGATGGGGCATTAAAGATGCGATCCGAAGAATCAGATAGTTCACCAGCCTTAGCAGTTTTATCCGGTAATGACTTTGTGGAACCCGCACCAAAAGACGGGAAAACGAATTTGCGCTTATTGGTAGTTATAACTTCTACATTAGACTTGGTAAGTCCCCGCGAATATCTATAAAGATGGAACATTCCCGCAAATACCAGCATCAATATTCCTATCAAGAAGAGAGAGTAGTTCTTCATACCATTTAATACAGCGTAATATGCAGCTATGTTCAAGTATACTTGAAATGCTATTAACACTATAAAGAGAATATACAGCCATTTAGCTGGAAGCTGTATTGGATTCTTCTCGGCGGGTTTTTGTTTCTTTGCGTTAGCCTCTGCATTTTTCGCCAGCTTTATCATCAAGTACGTAAAGCCAAATGACAATGGAACTAGCAATGCCATAACGGTGTATAGGAAAATCGGGTCAATTACCAATCGTTCCAACAAAGACTTGGTCCTATCGGGATCGATATAAAATCCCCAATATGTAGTAATAATGATCTGAGCTATACTGGTTATACCTATCGCGGTTATAATCGGCCTGTCCTTCCAAGAGAATTTTTTGTACCTATCTATGAATGGAATTATTAACAATGTGAATATGAATAGTCCAGGCCAGAGTACACCAGTAGTAAACTTGTCGAATGCACTTCTTAAGAAAGAATACAGCCCTGTAAGATACCATTCTGGAACGGTGATTCCCGGCGGCACATTTGGATCAAATTTAAGTCCCATATCAATTGGAAATACACCTCCGGTCAACATTATCGCTCCCGCAACAGCCATCACCATGGGAACATCAAATACCAAAAATCGTGGAAAATGTACTACCATTAATCCCAGCAGTACAATGGGCAAGAAGAAAACATGGAATGCATAGAATCTGAGTACAAAGTCGTGAAACCCAGACCCGAAGAACGCGTTCATCATGTCGGGCCCCAAAATGGGAATGGAATTAGTCAGCGATGCCGCTATAGAAATAGCTAGTTCAGCTCTTTCACTAAAAATGATATCATAGCCAGTAAAAGCCTCGAGAATAGTTAATACGCCTAACAAGATTCCTGTTACCCACAGCATTTCATTTCGGATTTTATATCTACCACTGAAAAACTGGTAATACATGTGCAGTATTGCAAGCATAACCATCGCATTGGAGGCATGATAATGTATATTTCTCATATGAAATCCGTATGGTATCGTATCGTTAATCTTACTTACACTATCCCATGCTCTATCGAGTATGGGTTCATACCATAACATTAAGAAGGCACCTGTGATACCTAATATGATAAAGACTACAAAAGTTAACATACCAAGGAATCCAAGCGGGCTGACAAACTTGGTGGGTAGGGTAAATTTTAGCCCCATGAATATGGTTCTATCGAAACCGGTGTAAATCCACTTGAATAGCCTTACCAGGCTGTTGTCTTGATTATGTAAGGAAGCGCCCATATCCAACTACCCCATTTCCAGATGGAGTCCAATTAGGGGGTTTGATCCAAACATTGCCTTCATCATCAACCTCTAGATCTAACATTGGTAAGACATTAGAAGGTGGGGCTTGAAGTGCGGCCGGCCCTGCAAAAGCTTCCCCGGTCAAAGGATCGTACATTGACCCATGGCATGGACATTCCCCACGCTTTCTGCCGTCTTCAGGCCAATATTTCCACAAGCACCACAAATGCAAGCAAACCATACTAAACATTCTGAAGGCAGATGCATCATTTTTTTCTCCTCCAAGTTCTGGCGGTAGCCTAATAAATTGCCAGGTTCTGAATGCTTCTTCATTTAGTACTGGATCCTCCGATAACGGATACACAACAGCTTCAGCATGATTTATTTTGAATGTATTAACATTTGCTTGACTTCCGTCAGGCAGAACCACCTTTGATCGCTCTTCCGAACTTTCTTTTGGATTAGGCAAAAATTTTCCCCAATCTACGAAAGGAGTAAAGGTCATAACTGTACCTGCGGCTGCAAGCAATTTTAAAAAATCTCTACGTGAAATCTTGCCTCCGTCAACTTTTGGAGGTTGTCGTTGAGACATTATATTCAAAAATGTGGAAAGATATCTTATAAATCTTTATTTAGATTTTATATATTCAACACCATGGTTTTTCACCAATAAATTTTTAATTGATTTTACTTTTCCAAAAAGAAAAAAATGCTTAGCAGTAGCAAGCTTTAAAATTGTTAGATCAAAACAATTATACAAAAAAGACTAGTGTTTGTAGACAATACTTAATATATTTTAGTTCACATCAAGTCTTATTCTAATAATTCCATTTCTAGCAGAAACATTTGATACACGGAGAATGGTATTCGCTGGATGTGGAACAGGTATATCATATCTCTTGTTAGTATCAATAATAAGTAAGGATAAGCTGTTTATTGATTCATCAAAATTTGCTTGAACTTGAGAATCACTCAAAGTATTCCGATCTTCTACTATTACGTCGATGAATTTCTCTCCGATTATGATTTCGGGAATAAAGGATTTTTCCAATTTATCTTCATCCATGGATTTTGAACGGTCATTTCTATTTGGGGAGTCGTTTGAAAAAGAGGGCGAGGAAATAGAGGACCTTCGTCGATAATTTTGTGAAGGGTATTGTTTTTGTTTAGAAAGCATATTCGAAAAGAACTTCCATCCAAAAGCTGTTGCCAAGCCGATAATAAATCCGCCTATGTGAGCTAGATATGCAACTCCGCCTGATTGTCCGATTAACGCAAATACTAATTGCATTATGAACCAAAATGGAATGTACGCTATTGCAGGAATTCTGACGGTAGTTATAAAAAATGCAAATATGATGGTATGAATCTTGGCATGAGGAAAGAAAACTAGATAAGCGCCTAAAACACCCGATATTGCTCCGGATGCACCAATTGCGGGTATACTTCCTTCACCTGTGGCTACAGCGTAAATACTGTGTGCAAAACCAGCCATAACCCCCCAAAAAAGATACAGCATCAAATACTTGAAATGACCAAAACGATCCTCTAAATTATCGCCAAAAACGTGAAGAAAGAACATGTTACCTAAAAGATGTGCTATGCCTCCATGCATGAACATTGAACTAAAAAGTGATCCCAGGTTTTGACCCGAAAGAATCAAATCTGGAATAGAACCATAGTTGTAAAATAATGCAATAACTGCGGATCTATTTGAAAAGTTAGAAGTTACAATGACTTCATAAATAAAAATGACAATATTCATGCCAATCAGACCATAGTTTACATATGGCCGTCCATTTAATCGAGGAGTATCATCATGAATTGGGAACATAATTAAAGCAGGTTGTCAATCATAAAATAGAAAAATATTTGTGTTTCTCACGTACCAAAAGGGTTGAAATTAGGCATATCGCTATTCGTTTCACTATGAGCTTTTCTAATATGTCGTCTTAGCCGATCATCTTCTTCGAATATCATATCACAATATTTGCATTTCTTTTTATTACCATCGTCCTCATTTTTTTTATTTTTATCCTTTGTATTTTTTTTATCTGTATTTTTTTTAGAAAATAATTTCACAATTATTTACAAAATGAGGATATAAATTAAAGTTGCTATTAACATCTTTTACCAAAATTCTACCAAACTAGAATAAAAGAATGAGTGGAATTTGATTATTCCATTACTATCATAGTCAAAGTAGACTTTACCCCATTCAGCTTTCTTAGCTTCCATGTTATAGTTTCTTTCACTTTATCCATGCTTTCGCCCTCTACTAAAGCTACTATATCATAGACACCATATACCTGATAAACATGTTTTACTAAATCTATTTTTTTTAATTCATTAACAATTGATTCCTCACTACCCAATTCTGCATTCATAAGCACAAAAGCTTCTGGCATATACCAGATAACTACCTATAACAAATATAAAAATGTGATTTAGATTCGAATTTATTAGTTCAATTGAATTTCAGAATACTAGATTTCTGGACTTAATTTTGATTCATCAAATAATTTAGCCCTGGCCCATTCATAATCAAAAAAGTCTTCACACCATTCATGAAATGAGGTATCTTGGCTATAAAACATAATATTAAGATCAGGTTCCCCCTTTAGAGTCGGAAAGGATATGCAGGATTCTTTTTCATTAAATATCGTCACTATGTTTGTTTTATCCATCATTCGACGTTCTACAATTCCCTTAGACACAAGATTTTTCCATCCAAGTTTTTTTAATAGTTCATTTCTTCCCTTGGGAATCACAACATCAGCCGGGAAGATATAACAGAATTTGACATTATTATTCACTCTTTCAGCTATGGTTTCTATCAAATCGATTGGAACTTGAGAGATGACCTCCTTGATATAGTCTTGAGAGTTGTGGTAAACAGCCTTCCATCGTTGAAGAACAGCCATTACACCCACGACCACCTCACAATTGTTCAAAGAACCAATTCTCTGAATGAATTTTAAAGGTAGGTTACTAAGTGTATGTTCTTGGAAATAGTCTTTGTGTTTAAATGGGAAGTTGAAGTTTGGAATAAGAGAAACAATAATCTCACCATACGGAGTCAATAATAATTCGCCTTCTCCTGTTTTTTTCACAAGTTTTGAATCAATTAATCGGTTAATATTACGATGTGATTCCTGCATAGTGGCATTTAAATCCGTTGCCAGCTGAGATAAGCGATAGGGTTTTATGGATAATTTCATGAGCATGTATATCCGCAGGTCCCCTGCAAGTTCAAAGAAAACTGATTGAAAGTCATCGTCGGCCTGGCTGAGCATACGTTAAATTGAGAGAACTGGAATTTAAACTTGATAATTTAAATGAAGTAAACCTACGGAGGGTATAAAACAAAACGTTTTAATTGGTTTTGGTAATGATAAAATTTGAAGTGCCCGGGTAGTATAGAAATGCATTAATTGCATTGTAAAGTCCGGTCCAGTATGGGGGACTGTCACTCCCTTGACCCGGGTTCGAATCCCGGCCCGGGCGCTTTATAGGATTCTTGTTTCCTCCTCAGAATTTACCTCATAACTAATAGTAAGGTTCTTGATAATAGGACGTTATGAAAGGTCGATATTAAATTAGTAATTTTGATAGCACCGTATATTTAGAAGTTTTTTGAATTCGTGCTATCAGTTGTTAAATAATATTTAACAACAGTATCGATAACTTACTCAAGAGGAACTTTGTTACAGATATCAAAATTTTTAGGGTTCTTACAAAATAAACCATTCTGCGGAAAGTTAAGTCTAGAGAATACTGAACACAGACAGCCAGGATAATTACAAATATCCACGAATTGACCAAAGCTAGTCTTAGTCAATTCTTAGATTTTGGATTTGGTTTTAGGATGGAATGGATGGATTCTTTTTGTCCGTCTTGGCGTACCATCCATAAAGCGATACAGCCCATCCAACAATAATTAACATGATAGAGACAACTTCTGCATCTACCATCGGATTTCGGAATTCTACTTCATTAGGAGGAGATTGTATATTATATTCCGTATCAGGTATAGCATCTTGAATTACAACAGGAAATGTAATCGATACCCCTATTACCCCAACCACTACCATGATTAAACCAGCTATTAATATTGGTTTATAACTGACCATGCAAAGAACTACATTTTTTCCTATATAAATATAACTCTATTTTAATGGAGATAGTTAGAAAAAGTCTTACAACCAGATGCCGGCTACTTTATATCTAACGATCGAATGACCAATCAACAATAAAATATAGAAAATGCAATATATGTTGGTCAATTGCTCTTTACAGCCTAGAAAAACCATTATAAGGATATTTTGATAATATTAGAAAAGTGAACCTGATTATTTTATATCTAACATATTTAACGCTTTCAGAAGAATCATCCGATTTGAAATTCTACAAATAGAATTAGGATTTTTTTTCAAGATATCCGATATCACGCGTAAGCGCAGTTGTCCAAAAAAAACATCAACAGTGACACAACGTAGTCAAACTATTTCATACTCGGCTTTCTAAAGTCACCAATTACAATAAACTTCTGCATTAATCAAGTGTTCTTATCAATCCAATATCTGCAATATCATTTTTTGAACCCGCTGGATTTTCAGTATATGATCTACTCCATTAAAACGTAAATCAAATACCAAAATCTAAAGTTACTTTCTTATGTCATTTTTCTATTTATTGTCATTAGATCAATCGTGTTTTATTGATAGGAACATCAAAATGGTCAAATAATACTGTACAAAATATTGATAGTTATCAAAGTAACATCTACAGCTAAATTTTCTAGATATTATATTTTTTACTACTTAAATTATAGTAATTCAACGTTTAAATAAACCACATGTATGGACAGTCGATATATTCTCTAGGACACTTTTATTATTGTTTTTTCTAGGAATCACATTTATCAATAATTTCAAAGTTTATTTATTGTTCTTGTACTATGATGTCTATGGACAATAATGAGAAAAAAAATGGGGAAACATTAGATAGCGACAAATTAAAAAAAGAAATGCTTAAACCTATAACCAAATCAAAAACTGAAGTAGACGAAGAATTAAAGGAGCTAGAAGTAGAAAGTTCGGGTGGTGGAAAAGACGGTGGAGGAGGGTAAGAAAATCAAGCCTACTAATGAAATGAAAAGTGGCAGTACGTGATCATGGTCGTTTAGCAGGTATCCTTTTTTCGCCTAACAAATCGATTAGTTTTTTCTCATTTGGAGTTGAATTTGTCAATACTATTTCAGTAAATCCTGCATTTTCAAAACTGGAGAACTTTTTGACACCATAGTCATTTGTGATCTGAAACATTAACTTTTTCAATATATCGTCTTCTATGATTATCCAATCAGGTTTGTTGTACTAACGGGAATCTTACCCAATTTAAACCACATTTTATTATCAATCTACTTAATGGTAACAACAATATTAGTTTTTGATTTGTTTATTGGGTCGTCTGTTCACTAAATCAACTGCTAATTCATTTAGCTTAGATAATTTAAATGGTTTAATTAACAATTTAATGTTTTTAGCAATGAATTTTTTCTCACTATTAAAAGATTGTTTAACTGAATCATACGCAGAAATGATTAGAATGGATGCAAATGGATACTTTCCAAAAATCTCATTTGCCGCTTCAAGCCCGTTCTTACCATCTGGAAGTTTGTAATCCAAAATAACAAGATCGGGTTTAAACTCTTCATAATCACCCAGAACATTTGAAGCGGTCGTGTTTGTAACAGAAATGTGATATCCCTTGTTTATTAGAAAATCTTTATATAAATTTAACAAATCCTGCTCATCTTCAATGATCATTATCTTTATCACTTCTGTAAGATATCAAGTACAACATACATTAATAAATTCTAATGTTTATATTTTATAGATATTTTCTAATCTCAGATTCGGTTTAAACAGTCAAGATTAAAAATATTTATCCATCAACTCATCTTAAATGATTGCATAATTCTGCAGCCATTAGTATCAATATACGTTTACTATTCATTTCTGACTAACATTTCAACTGCAAATCACATTTCAGAAAATTATGAATACATTATACGATCCTGACAAAAACGAGGTATTCTGTCAAAATGTGTATTCAGAATAAAACACACAGGTTTTGGTAAATTCTATATTTCTACTTATTGTTTATATTTATGGGCGTCTTGCTCAGAGACGGTAAAATGTAAATTATGTCCATCAAAATTAGAAACTAATGTTTTAGGTATCATATATTTAGTTTTGTCAACTACGCCTCTTTCTGCAATAATATAGTCTTCACTAATTTCTTGGACCTCCCCTAAATCATAATCATTAATCCCTCTTGCTTCCTTTTTAATTACATCTGACCAGTTTATATCCAAATTGCCCGACACACAATTTCATATAAAACAAGTTTTAAATAGATCATATAATTGGACAAACATTTTATTAATTATTTCGACGGAAGATAAATCTATGCTCAGATAGAAGGCCATATTTTTTTATGACTCCATATCGTATTAACTAGATGTTTTCTATACAGATTTTTATAGATAATGAGGCACGAATAAAGAATTTTTTACTATATATTGACTACCGTCGAGTATTAATACGGACCCTTAATGATTCAGAATGGGAATTTCTGCAATTATAACAATATAATAGCCCCATAATAATCCAAAAAATATTCTATGGGCATAATTCTCGAGGTGTTCTAACTTAATTATTTGGATCGTTGATCAAAAATTACATGAATATCCAATTATTTTGGAGTTATTTTCGAATCATCTAGACAAGACTTGGATTTCTAGCAATAAATATAATAACTTCAGATACAATAATAGATCGGTTGAACACAGAAAAAGAAAGTAATGTTCCTACACCTGCCGCCTCAAAATCTGTGGAATATGTTCTTTTAGATGGGTTTATAAACGAATTATGGGAAGTTGACTATGAAAATGGAATTGCATTAAATGTCACAGAGATAATAAAAGCAGAATTGGCAGGAAACGTAATAAAGTATTCCGGCAAGATCGAAGATTTCCTATCAAATGAAAGAGGTTTCAAGAAACTTCACTTTCATGAATCCGTCAACTTTCCAATGCGAGTACATTTTGAGACTTTAAAGTAGTTAACAATAATCAATATTTATTTGAAATATTGCATCCATAGTTATACTACATATTAGACATTTAGATTAAAGGTCTAAAAGATAATGATTATTTAAACGTGTTTTATCGCAACAAAAATGGGATTTTTGAAAATTATGATGATTCAACAAAGGAAATTATTATTGTCCGAATGGTGCCTGTAATTCAGCTCCTCCATACGTACCTGCTGCATTAGGGTCGACATCATCAACTGGTTCTTCAGTTATAATAAATTGTGTATAGGTATATGGATTTACCATGTTATCTGAGACTTTCAAGCTATTTCCATCAAGTGAACCTAGGCTTAACTTGTAGTTAGATCCGTCTGCGTCAACCAGCCATGCTTCAAAGACTTTATCCTGTTTAGGCGTTGCTGTCATATTTACTGAAATATCTAATGTTTTATTTTGGGTATCGATTGAGAGTGTCCCTATCTTTTCTGTACCAAATCCAGGACCAGGATCTTTAGCTTTATTAATATCCATAGTCATGGGTTCGGCATTGGCTGATTGTAAACTAAGAGTCATTGAAAATATAGTTGCAATCACAATTCCAAATAACGAAATATTTATTTTAGACATTGTAAAGATCTATTATTCAAACTATAAATAGTTGATATAAAGAAAGAACACAAATATATTTATCTAAAGAATCTAAAAAAGATTTCCAATATAGGAATACAATTGATGCTCCACCGAAGTTACCATATAGAATATCAAAAGAAAGATCTAGGAAAAATGAGATGATATATTATATAAAATATCTAAATATCTTTTACTTCTTCCTTTAACTTTTCTTCTTTGTATTCGGTGTCAAGGCCGGTGTTTGGATCTTTTATTTTGTTTCCTATGGCTTTAGCACCAGCTTTTATTTATCTCCTGCTTCATCAAAGCCTTCTTCGACATGATCTGCGGTATCTCTCACATCCTGTTCGACGTCATCTTTTCTGTTAATAGGTTCTTCGGACATTACAACTTCTTGTGTAACAAAGTTTTTATTTATCCATAAAAATTGACTGGCAAGATTTGTTTTTCCTTTTACGAGATCACAGATCTATTTATTCCGATACTCTTATCTTTATTTTTACAGAGTACTCGGTAATATCTATTTCAGCAACTATTCCCAAAGTTTGTTTGAGCAATGATCTAAAAAATCCTGACAGAAACTTTGAACCCTTCCCTTCCAATCTATGTCTAATTACAATTATTTTGTACTCACCGGTAATCAATTCATCGTAAGTTCCAATATATCCATAAGTACATACTATTTTTTCAATATATTCCAAAACACCATTAAATGTGATATCTTTTTTCCAAAATAGTATAGTATCATTTGGAATATCTTTGCCCATTTCAAGGCCAAAGTTATATGCATCATCGTCATTTAAACGACATAATAAAGACTTGAAAACTTCACGATTTACAATAAGCATGTCCAATTTTGATTGAAACCTCGTAAATTCAGCATACTGCTTAAGGACTGAATTAATCATAGCATTTACAGATATACCCATTCGCTCTGCCTCTGCATTTAGAATTTCAGAAAGGGATTTATCAATACGAAAGGATCTGACAGTAGACGATGGGCCATCCATGATATTATTTAGTACTCATACCTTAAAACCGTAACTATTTGTAACCATTTGTAATCGAAATAAGAGAAATGTGACATAGTATACATAGATGTCTTATATCCTGCAAGATAACATCCATCGATGTATAATAGTTTAATAGTTAAAAATATAGAAAAATATTCACCAGTACACGAACACACTATTATCTATGACTACGAGAAAGGTGAGAAGCTTTGTAAGTCATGTGGCATCATTGTTCAAGATAAGATATATGATGCTGAGTTAGACACTGATTTTCAAAAATATAAAAGTGATACTAACACCGTATTGCCTCATTCCATTATTCTTAATGATAAAGGAATGTCAACAGCAATTGCAGATTATGATACCAGTACATCCAAAAGGTTTTCAAATAGGAAAGAACATAATAAGATAGAATTCTTAAATAAAATTGTCAGTTGCTCAAACAAGAGGAGAAATTTGAAAATAGTCATAGATCTTTTGAATCGTATAAAAGATAAATTATCCTTGACATCGTTCTGCATAGAAGAGGCATTATCTTATTACAAGAAGGCATTAGAAAACGGACTAATTAAAGGAAGATCAATAAAGGAAATGATCGTTTCATGTGTATACCTAGTTTGTAAGAAAACCAATATCCCAAGAACATTGCCGGAAATCTCCCAAATGGTACAAGCTGATGAAATTTTTGCCGCCAGATGCTATCGTCTTTTAATGAGAGAGTTGAAAATTACACACGTACAATTCAAACCAGCTATTTTTATAAGAAAGATAGCAGACGAGGCAGAAATTAGTGAGAGAACAGCAAGAGAATCTATAGATATGCTTTTGGCCATACAAAATGAGAATGTATTCTCTGGTAAGAATTCGCTCTCAATCGCTGCAGCCATTCTTTACATAACATGTAGAAAACATAAACAAAAAATATCGCAAGCAAAAATCGCTTCGGCAGCTAATATTAACATAATGACGCTAAGAAAAAGACTTTCAGAAGTCAGAAATGTAGTTGTGAATGCATCATTTCTCAATTAACGCCCTCTTTTTAACTTTAGTCTTTTTTTGAACAATTACAACAAATAGTATTCATAATAGAATTTGGTCTTTTGCTAATTGTTTGTTGTGATTTGTTTTGTCTACTAAAATTTCATTCAAACATACTAATCACGAATATCATTTTTGTTTGACTATTGATAAAATACTAGAACAAAAATGATTCGTTTAAATAATTTTCAAGATATTCATAAGAAGATTGACATTAAAGGAAGACGCAATAAATTTACACCGCTTACTTAGAGGTAAAATAGAGATCTCAAGCAGGATATCTTCAGATAATATTTTTGAAAATTCAAAAGAAGGCCGTGGAACTTTAAGTTCGATCTATACTCCGGGTGTCGCATATGTTTCAAATGAAATCCAAAAGAATAAAGAATTGGCATACGACTACACCTCAAAATGGAATAATATAGCGATAGTGTGTGATGGAACTAGAGTCTTAGGACTCGGCGATATTGGTCCAGAAGGAGCACTACCCGTAATGGAGGGAAAAGCAGTCTTATTTAAGACTCTTGGTAATGTAAATGCATTTCCACTTTGTATTTCTATAAAGGATAAAGAAGAAATTATCAAATTTGTCAAAGCTATTGAACCTTCATTTGGTGCAATAAATATAGAGGATATTGAATCTCCCAAGGTTCTAGAAATAGTAGAAAGACTTCAAAAGGAAATGTCAATCCCAATTTTTCATGATGATAGACATGGTACAGCAGTCATTACTCTTGCAGCTTTAATAAATGCATTACGGATAGTACAAAAGAACTCGAAGAACGTTAAAGTCGTGATTGCAGGTGCAGGGTCTGCAGGGTACGGCATCTTTAAGATTTTATCGAGGGCAGGCTTTAAAGAGATAATAGTAATAGATAAGAAAGGAGCCATTTACGATGGAAGAGATAACAATGATAATAACAAAAAATTAAGAAATCTAGAATCAAACAAACAAAATGATCCAAAGCTCGATAGTAGTATTATCTTGAATTCATTTAAGAGAGAAATAGCTTTAAACTCCAATCCAAACAAGATAGTAGGCAATCTAGAAACAGCAATCAAAGAATCAGACATCTTTATTGGAACATCAGGGATTGGAAATCTCATGAGTTCACAAATGGTAAAATCGATGAAAAGAGATCCAATTGTTTTTGCATTGAGCAATCCTACACCAGAAATTTTACCCGACGAAGCAAAAGGTGCAGGAGCTAGAATTATGGCAACTGGTAGATCGGATTTTCCAAATCAAATTAATAACGCGGTAGTTTTCCCCTCAATATTTAGAGCATTATTAGATCTAAGAATAAGAAATTTGGATGAAAACATATTGATATCTGTATCCAAATCTATAGCAGACCTGGTTGACATTAAGCATTTAAACGAAGAATTCATCATTCCTAAAATAAACGATCCGAGGATACTACCGGTAGTTACAAATTCCTTAAAGGAATATATCTTGAATCAAAATCCAAGATGATTAGAACACAATACAAAAATATGATCGTGATTTATCATGAAATGGCGTACTTAGATCCATCTTAAGATCAAATTTATCAAACCGATATTTTAGTTGCAAGCAGTCATATATCACATATGATTATAAAATTTCATTAAATTGGGAAACATCCAGAAATCCTAATTTGATGATCCCTGAGAATGCATCAGACCTTTTAATATCTATATGAAGAGAAAAAAGAAGAAATGAAATATACAGTTTTGGTCACTAGTGGTAACAAAAACAAAAATGTGGTAATCTTATTAAGAGTTTAGCTTATCATCACTAATCATAGTAGTGAACAAGGATTATGAAAACAGACGACATTAAAAAATCTCAAAACGAAATCACAGATAAGAAAAATAATAATCCTGATGGTTTGAATTTCAACATAGATAAAACAGTTATCCTGATTACCGGTGCGAGTGGGTTTATAGGAAGCAGACTGTTGAATGAATTGATTGAAAACAAAGAACAGAAAGATGTTAAATATTTTATACGAGGTTTATCTAGACATAAAAATCAATTTGATATTGAAAAATTAAGGAATTCTCAAGTTTCAGTTGAAATTATGGAAGGTGATTTAAGTGATTATGATGATTGTGTAAAGGCATTATCAGATGTTGATATAGCTTATTATCTTGTTCATTCAATGGAAGGGTCATCCAGAAATTGGAAAAAATTCTCAGAAAGAGAAAAGATTACCGCAGAAAATTTTATGAACGCGGCAAACCAATGTAATGTAAAAAGGATCATCTATCTGGGTGGATTAACCTACGGTAAAGATGATGACCTATCTCAACACATGCAAAGTAGGAAACAAGTAGGAGACATATTGAAGAAATCGAAATCAAAGGTAACAATTTTCCGTGCAGCAGTAATTTTAGGTAGCGGCGGAGGATCATTTGAAATGTTAAGATATTTGGTGGAAAGATTACCTTTAATGGTATGTCCTAAATGGGTATTGACAAAGTGTCAACCAATATTCATAGGAGATGTTATAAGATACCTTTCTAAATCTATCGAGATAAAAGAAACAGAAGGTAGGACCTTCGATATAGGGGGTCCAGATATACTTTCGTATTTAGACATGATGAAGATTTACGCCAAAATTCTTGACAAATCTATCAAGATACTCATAATTCCTTTTTTGACTCCAAGATTGTCTTCATACTGGGTAGATTTGGTAACGCCCATAAGAGCATCACTAGCAAGGCCTCTGATAGACAGTCTAAAGCACGAATCAACAGTAAGAGACGATTCAATTCTCAGAATTATTCCTACTGAATTAAAGCCATTTAAAGAATCATTAGAATTCTGCATGAAGGAAGAGAAAAAGTATAAGAAAAAGGGTACAAGAAATTTGAAGAAAGAAAGAACATCTCTGTCAATAAACTACAAGATTCTTCTAATTTCTTTATTATTACTACTAGTAATAGGAACTACCTACTATTTTCTAGATGATAGAAAGACTTTCTTGGGACCCTTCTGGCTATCCATCGCAATCGTTTGGTATATTCTAATTCTAACAGCCATATACTTTGTACGCTTTGGAGCCAGGCTTGGTGCTTTGATTGCTGGAATACTCGCTTGGGGAACTTTATTCTTCTGGATCTTGGATAATGCGTATATTGTATTTGGACATCCAATAATAGCACAAAAGCCAGGAGCAGATGAAACATGGAGAGACATGATTGGAATAATAATTGCAATCTTTACCATCTTATCATCCCACAATATCTTTCACAAGATTAGATTACACAGTTAATTTCATTTTCCCGAAACTTAATCCGAACGAGGTTTTAGAATCAATGATATCATGATTTATTCTGAATTGACATCTCAATAATAATCATCCATTAGTATACGAGTTAGCACTAGTTACAATGTTTTAGCACTATGTTAATATCTTTGTATTAACACACAAGAATATGGTTTTCATACGAGTAAAAAAAGTAAAAGGCTTTGATTATTATTATTTGGTAAAGAGCCAATGGGATTCGAAGAGAAAGATATCCATGCAACATACAATAAAATATTTGGGAAAGGCTACTGATGTAACAATTGATAGTATTCCTCCAGAATATAAGAATAATCCAAGAATCTTATCTCTGTTAGCATCAGTTACTCAAAAACATGAAAACAAAGTGGTCGTAATAACAGCTTTGAAAAAAAGGGTTTTTGATGCATTAAAGAATGGTGATACTGAAAAGATAGCAGGTGTTGCAGGAAAATACAAAGAACAGGCAAGCTTAGCTGAATTTTATGACGATATTCTAAGACCCGTTCTATATGACATTGGGTATCTATGGCAAGAAAATAAATTAGATATTGGAATGGAACATGTCTGTAGCAACACGGCAAACAAAACAATTCACATGATCACAGATTCAATCAAGCCTAACGATAAAATGGAGAATATTATCATATGTACTCCTGATGGAGAACTTCACAATATAGCCTGCAACATCATAGAATCCTTACTATTTGAAAAAGGGTTTCGAGTTATTAACGTATCACCATCAATTCCCACTGATTCAATGATTAACTATATTGATGAAACTAAACCATTTATGATACTTATTTCAGTTACCCTTAAAGATAACATAGGGTCGGCAGTAAGGCTCATAAAAAAGAATCAGTACAATATTTAATATTCCTATCTTGGTTGGAGGACTAGCCATAAATCATAGTAGCGATATTGAAAGAAAAAATATAGAAGCTATTAGTCCTCATGTCAGAATAATTGTAAACTCTCCATTAACTGCAATCGTAAAAACCATTAAAGGTATAACCAAGAGTAATAACACAAGAAATATTAAGAAGTTTGAGCAAGAGTTGGTAGTTTAACTAAAAAACACCTCCTTCAGTAAGACACTGATGGGACAATAGATTGAAAAGTAGATCAAATTGATGAAAAATTAACCACTCAACATTTCTTTATTTATAGAGACCAATGATCATAATCATCATGCATATAATTTGTATAAAACGTTTTTAGATACATACACGGATTATTAGTACAGGAATCTGTATTTCAGGAACTTTGTCTTATTACCCGTAAAGGATACTTGCTTGTTCTTAGTTGCAAAATATTAGAAATTGTCGCCAAAATTTTTCATATTGGAATCTACCTGGTCTTGAGTATTTGCAGTCCCTTTCTTTTTATGTTCACTCTTATGAACCCTAGTGTCCATCTCTTTTTCATGTTCTTCACGTACATGATGTAATCTATCCTTTTCGTGAATGAATTCTTTCCCACATTTATGGCATTTTAAGATCAACTTATGATGTACTGTTTTATAATGATTCATCAGATCTTCCTCAGAACTAAACTTTTCCCCATCAACTTCGCAAGAATATTTATTATGAAAGAAATCCACACATCTTCTAGTCATAAGATATTATTAAGTTCTTTTATTGTGTATTTGTGGCAGAATATCTACAATAAGAAAAAATCATTATCAATGGTATTTCAATTTATGAGATTAAATCTCTGTTATAATAGTGGATTTGTCAAATTCATGAAATGAGAATAAAAAGGGTTTGTGGATAAAGTCAAGTATCGTATCAGACTAAGAATTCAAAATATTCTAAAATATTACATGAATAGATAAAGGATCAGCTTATCAGGTTAATTATCCAATCATACATAGGAATATTGGCAACAGCTATGAATGACATTCTAGAGTTTACAGAAAGATTAGTATTTAATTCCTTTCCAGAAGTATCAAAAATTAATCCTCCTGCTTCTTTAGCTATTAGATAACAGGCGGCCATATCTATTGCCCTTATCTTGTCTCGGATATCAATATATGCATCTATAGAACCACGTGCAAAATAGCACAATTCTAATGCATTTGCACCCAGGTGCCTAACGTGACTAATTGACGAAACCAATTTTGAAATGGATAAAAAATGGTCTTCCGATAGTCCAGAAATATTCAATCCAATCACCATTTCTTTTATAGAAAGTGAAGGCTCCTTAGCAGTATGGATTTTTTTTTCATTCAAAAATGAGCCGATGGACAGGGATGCATGGTATAAATCTCCAGATACTAGATTAAATACCACAGCATCAGTAACAGATTTTAAGTTAGTATCAGGAGAATAAGCAAGTGAACAGCAGTAAAATGGCAATCCACAATTAGCGTTGGTTGTACCGTCAACTCCATCCATAACAATTAGTCCACTATCTTTGCCTTCTATAAACCCGCATTCTTCTCCCACCACATCAGGATTAAAAGAATTCTTCTTTAGAATCTCAAAAACAGATTTTTCGGCAAGTAGATCAATTTTAGTGGATACATCACCGCCTGCACCGATTCCAAACTGTTCTTGTCCCTCAACGGTTCCAATCAAATCATGGGTATTCTTATAAACATTAATAGCACATTCTTTTAATATATCTAAGATCGGCACATCGAATCACAATGATCTTATTTTAACAAGCAAATAAAAACTATGAAATCAAGATTCAGGGTGAAGACAACAAACCTAGAAAATTAGATACAAGAATATATACTTGATCAAGACTTGAAATTAAATGTTATTTATTCACATGGCTATGAAATATTCTTAGTATCGATAACTATATTGTACAATATACATCAAATTAGAAGAAAATTGTAAATTTCATCTATCAAATGATTGAGGCTATGAGCAGATTAGCCTCATAGGTCATCAGTTTTGTCTATAGATTATATTAATTAGGACCTTATGACAAATAATAAAAACTCCAATCTCTTAATTACTGTATAAATGCGCAGAGAGGTAAATAAATTACAGAATGATTTGACGACTACCACGATTACAAATGAGGAGCTTTTAGGTGTGGTCATAGGCGTAACTAAACCAGGATACATTACTTTTGAAGGTAAAGAGCCTGTGGGCTTAGGAGAATACATCACAATAATAGAAGATCTTCAAAAAAGGATTCTTGGTGTAGTGGAATCATGTTCTATTAAGAGCGATGCGCTAGATGAGATTTCTAACTTTGAAGAAGCTCTAGAGAGTAAGGTCGTAGCTGAAATAAACAAGAGAGATAAGAGCTTTAAGGTTAATGTAAAAATTCTCGGCATGCTTGACTTGTTAAAAAAATCAAAGGCCATCTTACCGGAAATACCACCACTGCCAGGAACCGAGGTATATAGAGCAAAAAAAGATGATCTAAAGGACATTTTTGATTCCGAGGATGAATCATGGCTAAAGATCGGTACTCTCTTAAGAAATGCAAACGTGAATGTCAGAGTCAACATCAATAGACTTACAACTAGACACCTAGGAATTTTGGCAATGACAGGTATGGGAAAAAGTAATTTAGTTAGTGTCATTGCAAAATCAATAGCAAAAATTCCGGGCACTATGGTGATCTTTGACTATCACGATGAATATCGCTTTCTACAGGGAGAGAACATAAATTTTGTACAAGCTCAGATAAACCCAAGATTATTAACATCCGATAAGTTTGGAGAAGTCATAGAAATAAGAGAAAACGCAGACATTCAAAACACAATATTACTAAAGGCCTATGATAACGATGATCTGAAAAAGAAAATAGGGGACGACTTTTGGGAGGAATTAGAGAAAAATGTAAAAGACATAGGTTTTAGGGAAAAGAGATTTGCAAGTTCTGCAGACAGAGTATTAGACAAGATCAAGGAAGCTAGGAGAAGATTTGATAGCATTTTGATTCCAAATGCATCAGATCCTGTTTCTCAAATCAGAGAAGGTTGTATAAATATAATAAATCTAATAGAATTTACTGAGAAACAAGCTAATGTAGCGATATCGTTTTATCTCGAATCAATCCTGTATCAAAGAAAGCTCTCAAAGAGTCTGAGCTTTAAATCAAATTACGGAAGCACTGACCAAATATTATTTCATAGTCCTGTTATTGTGGTAATTGAAGAAGCCCATGTATTCATGCCTAAGAATGAGCATACCGATACCAAGTATATTGCTTCGAAGGTTGCAAGAGAAGGAAGAAAATTTGGGGTAGGACTAATAATAGTATCTCAACGACCACGAACTTTGGACCCAAATGTATTAAGTCAAATGGGTTCATTGGCAATAATGAAGTTGGTTCAACAAGAAGACCAATCACAAATTGAATCATCTAGTGAATCAATAAACGGTAAGATTATTGAACAATTGCCGTCTCTTAACCCCGGAGAAGCGATGTTAGTAGGACAGTGGGTAAATTTACCTTCATTTATAAGAATTGACGAAATAGTTGAAAGAACAATGGGAAAGGATCCAGAACCAGTAAACGAGTGGAAAAACAACAAAGAGAAAAAAGATATGTCAATCGAGGACAGTCAGATGTATATCAGAGAAGATTACATAGAAGAGGAATACATAGAATAATATGATAGAGTTAAATACATAAATTTGTTAGGCTCTATTCCCTATCTATAATAATGAACATCGCCATGATTACCAAAACTAGGGAAAGGATAGATTTAAAGCTATATGATGATAATCTAAAAAATTTGACTAACGAGATTTTTGAGGATATATATACACTGAATTTTTTCTTACAAACTATCCCAAAAACTTTTGGTCAAGACAAGACGCTTTTGATTTTTAACGATTTGGAAAGAACAAACAGCGTTTTGGACCTACCAGATAAAGATGCAAATCCAGAAAGTTATGGCCACAATGTAAAACTTTTACTGGCCAAGGATGAAAATTCCTATTTTATAGAAGAATAGGCAACTCTTTTACTTGACAAAGGATCATAATGAATGAGAGAAGGCTAAAGTCATTTATTTTCTACGTTTCAGGATTACTATATTTAAAACATTTTCTTGCTATTGAAACCTTGCTTATAGAGTGACATATTGGACATTCAGCCCAGTTTTTTCCTCCAGAGTATCTCCAATAATAATTACACTTTTGGTACATACATTGAATCCAAAATGTTTTTTTTGGACCCTTCAACCAGTTTTCTTGCAATGGTTTACGAGTTCTTCGTGCCGCTCTAGGCAAACGAGATAATTTCATGGTGTTTACGACATCTACTATATTTGTTCATGATCTATTAATCTTTTCTATACATGTGATCTTGGAGTTTCAATATTGCAAATGCGAATGAGTTCATACATACTCTAACGAATTTTTAGACAACACTCACACTGGAACCCTTCTCAGTCATCTTGAATTTATACACTTGTTCAACCTCAGAATTTTCAAATATCTCTTCATCATGAGTAATAATTATCATTTGGGACAACGGACTCATACCTTTGCTAAAGACGTCTGAAATAATTTTTACAAACGATCGACGTCTTTCTTCATCCAAATTGGTCGTAGGTTCATCTAAAACTATGAAATCAATTTTTGATGAACCCATCAAGAATGCAATCCCCATCCTAATAGCCAGTGATACAGCGACTTTCTCGCCTCCGCTCAATGATACAGTATCAATTTCTCCTCGCTTTCCATAACAAAGTACCTTTATTTCTCGTGGTTTTTCAACTAATGTAATTTTTGAAAGTCCAACGTTGAAAATGTTGATGTATTCAGAGGCTTTAGCAGAAATCAAGTTTAATGCTCGTGTCCTTAAACTTGAACTCACGATACCATCTCTGTTAAAGACCGTGGAGCGAATATTTTCAAGATCTGAAATAAATTTTGCGGCAGACGATAACTCTATAATCAATGTTTGAAATTCCAAATTTTCTCTTTGAATGTCTACGATTGTTTTTTCCAATATCGCTTTTTGATTGTGAATACTGACCATTTCCACTGAAAGCTTGCTTTTGGTTAATTTTTTTTGTTGATAAGAATTTAAATCAACCTCGATTACATCATTTCTCATATTTTGAATAATATCAATCAAGTTTGCAGAATATTCATCTAATTTGTATGCGGATAGATTGATATTTATTAAAGTATCCAATTGTAGTTTGGCTAGGCTCTGTTGATCTTTTTTTAGATTCTCTAGTTTATGCTCCAAGGTATCGGTACTACCATCAACATCAAAATCATAATTTAATAGAGTACGCTCTGCAGATATTATATTTTTCTCCTTCCTCTTGAATTCCATCTCCTCCTTGTTTAGTTTGGAAATTTCAGAGAGTATAGACTGTTTCTCTTTAATCTTTTTGTTGAGTTCAGAATTAATATGAGAAATATCAAACATTTGGTTAAGCGACATGATTTCAGAGTTACAAACAGGACATTTGCCATCTTTAATTTGGATTTTTTGAGCACATTCTGTAAATCCTCTTAACTTTCCTATCTCCCCCTCTACTTTGATAACTCTACTATTTAATTCATCTAATTCGGAATTGACCATCTGAATAGTGATATAGACTTCGTCTTTGTCCCTCAAAAATCTAACAGCACTTTTTATGTCCACAATCATTCTTTGTGATCTATCAATTTCTGTTTTCAAAGAATTTGATCGTTCTCGGAAATATTTTAATAAGGTATTTTCTAAAGAATCTGATCTCAGAAAGTTTGGCTATTTTTGGCTCAAGAATTTCGATTTGTTTTTCCAATTCATTTAATGTTTCTGTTTTTTGAGATAATTGTACGAGGACGGTATTTAACGTTTGTTTTGATTGCAAGAGTCTAGATTCATTATCTTTAGTTTTCTTAATGAGAATGTTTATTTGATTATCGTCATAACCTTGGGTTTTTTCTCGTAGTATTTTTCTAAATTCTTCAATAACAGTATGCATATTATTGAAAGATTTATCCAATCTATCTAATCCAATCATGTTATTTAGTAATTCTTTAAATTCCCTAGGTTGTGAATCTATTATTTTACTAATTTCACCTTGTTGAATAATGCCAGCTATTTGCAATTTAGTATAGTTAATCCCCATTATAGCCTCCGTTTCATGGATTACTGATTCACCAAGTTGCTTTCGTTCGCCAGAGATCATTGGTCTGTAGATGGATTTGTTATTTTGATCCATCTCCAAATTATTGTTGCCACTTTTAATCACCTGTTCTAATTTAACCGAAGTCAATCGGCCTTGGCTATCTATTTGTCTTTTGATCCTATAATTTGTGGACCCAATAGAGAATTCTAAAATAACATACGATCCCGTTTCATTATTAACATACCCACCCATTCCTCTTGTTAGCAAATTCTTGTTAGATTTGCGAGTGTGTTCATCGAATAGGGCAAAAGTTATAGAATCGATAATACTGGATTTACCTGAACCGTTGTGCCCCACAAAAACTGTAATGCCAGGATGAAACTCAAGAATAGTATCGGTGTGTGACAAAAAGTTGTTTAAAACAATCCTTTTTATCAATCTTAATCACCTTTCCCATCAATGTTTGATTCATTCAAATTTTGATAGGTTGATTTGTTATTTTCAAAAAACTTCCAAACGTAATTGGCAATTTGATTATTTTTACCTTTATCAAAATTGTTATTATCGTTGGGGTCATCCGGATTATGAAACATATTGATTAAGTCTAATGATAGATGAGTCAAAGGTTCAGAATGGAGAGATTTTAGAATTAATGAAGACATCTCTTTATCCATGTCAAAATCTCCAGATCTATCATAAGAAAATCCAGTGGCGGAATCTTCGTCTAAAATACTCCAGTTATAATATAAAAATGAAGCCCCTAATTGTAATAATTGTCTAGATAAGATTTTGGGATCTATATCCGCTCCACCTATTTTTAGATCAATAACAGGTTTCTTTGTGTATTGAGTAGATTCTCGTACGATATTACCCAGTTTAGTATCCAATTCGGGATATTCTATCTGGTATTCAAATTGATGTCGTCTCTTTTCTAGCTTTATCCAATGAGTATTAACGTTTGCAGAGACTTCCGAAAGATCTACTAACAGAAATCCCTTCTCCACGTCTGAAATGGCTTCGTTATGTCCTAGATCAATGGAACCAGGATAAGCCACCATACCTTCGTTTAGAGTAGGAAATCTTTTCTCAATATGGTCATGATAGTGACCCATAGCATAATAATCAAATCCGACTGGTAAATCATGAGAAAAAATTTCGCCTGCAAATTTATTAAAATCATAGAGGCCTTGATGAAGAACAAGTATTTTTTTTAACCAATGATTTTGGACTGAATGTTTTTGGATGTCATTTTTCATGGTAGACTCTAATTTTCTAAATGGTCTAATCAAACCGTTATCAATGTTGGAACGACGTTCCTTATTGAATCCATAAATTAGTAGATTTTCAATTTGAACCGGTGATTCGGGTTTGAGTCTTCTTGCTAACCCTAAATTATGAAAAAGGTATGGCAGAGGTACATCATTAGACCTACTTATGTCATGCTCACCTAATACAAAAAATACTGGAATTGATTTTTCTTTTAGTTTTTTTAATTCTCGGGCAAGCCGAATAATGGCCGCACCATTTGGTTTAGGATTATGAAATATATCACCCGCTAAAATGATAGCTTTTACGTGCTCACTAATGGATTTTTCAACGGCCTCTCCAAATACTTCGTAAAGATCTTCTTCTCGTTCTTGGAGATTGAATTGAGCATAGCCCAAATGAATATCGGAAATATGAGATATAAGCAACTATGGTTCAAAAGATCAATGCCATATTTTATTTATTAATTGAAATCATTCTTAAAAAGATGCATTTTAACTTAACCGCCACCTGCTCCACCTCCCAATGTACCCCATTGAACTTCTTGATAATTATCAATTAACTCATTTAACAAATCATTGATATCCTTATCTTGTTGTTTTGAAGAAATATACTCGCTTAGCAGTGATTGGAGTCTCTTATAAGTAATGTCGTCTATTTGTAGATTTCTCATTTCTACCTAGACTATCATGAGAATTTAATTATAGATATATATTTGCACCTGTGTTCAAAGAAAGATTTAACAGTAATATAATTTACTTAAAATCATAAATAATGTCGATTAATTATCCTACGGAGATTTTTTCGAACACATTTGGAAGAAAGTTTCTCCTAAATATACTAAGATTTGATAACGGTTATTTTATTTCAATATCAGAGAATGAATCAAAGCTTGGATCTATATCGGTATCTTTAGCTGTGACAAACAAATCAAATACGGCCAGAGTGATTCAAGACAAGAATGATCAATTATTCATTGACACCCTTTCTACCAGAATTTCCTTGATGAAAAATGGAATCTGCATAATATCAATGTTCACAAAAAATAAATTACATTTAGATGACATGAAAGTAATTAATGAAAAGATCCTTTCGGCAATAGAGGAGAAGTAAATGGTAAAAAAAGAACAAAACAACAATGATCGAAAGGTTATTTTGAAGAACAACAATTCTAGTAACTCTTCAAAGTCCAAACTAAAGAATGTTGAAAATAACATCAGAAAAGATGACTCAGAATTAAAGCATGAATATGATTTAAGAAGCTTTTTATCAAACCTCGAGAAAAGAGGCGAATTAATAACAATACACAAGAAAGTAAAAAAGAAGTTTGAGCTTGCAGCAATAATAAGTAAATTCGATAAGAAAGAGGCTATAATGTTTACCAACGTCGATGAATCTAAATTCAAAGTTGTTTCAAATATCTTGGGAACTAGGGAACGCTTTTTTTATGGGATTGAGTCTTCAACCCCAACTAGCAAAATCGATTTATCTAACTTTGGAAACATTGGATCAGAATATTATCCAAAAGAATTTTCAAAAGATGCGCTATTTAATAATAATAGTACTAGAAATCTTTATGATCTTCCAATCATAAGTCATTTTGAAAAAGATGCAGGCCCATTTATCACCTCATCTACAGTATATGTAAAAGACCAAGAGAATGGAAATCAAAATTCTTCAGTTCACAGAATGTTACTGCTAAATAATAGCCAAATGGTAATAAGAATGGTAGAGGGCAGACATCTTCATAAATGCTTCGTTTACGCTAAAGAGCATAAAGAAGATTTGAAAATTAATGTTGTAGTTGGAGTGCATCCAGCTCTAAATATTGCAGCAGCATATCAAGCAGCATATGGAATTGATGAAATTGCAATTGCAAATTATCTCTTGAATGGAAATCTAAAGCTTGCAAAGAATGATTATTCTGATTTAATGATACCAAAGCACAGCGAAATAGTAATAGAAGGCAAGATACTTCATGACGAAGTATCCGAAGAATGGATGGTCGAGATGCTGAGGACATATGACTTTAAACGAAAACAACCAGTTTTTGAAATTAATAAAATTTGGTACAGGGATAATCCCATATATTATGATATATTGCCTGGATACACAGAACACAGGTTATTAATGGGATTGCCCATCGAAGCCAAAATTTTTAGTTACGTTAAGAATACTGTTCCCTCTACTAGAACTGTACACTTATCTGATGGAGGGAGTAACTGGTTAACCGCAATCGTACAAATTAAGAAGAGACTAGAGGGTGAACCAAAAAATGCAATTTTAACTGCATTTGCAGCACACCCGTCTCTTAAGACTGCAATTATAGTTGATGAAGATATTAATCCCTGGAATCCTGTAGAAGTGGATTATGCCCTTTCAACTAGAACCCAAGCGGATAAAGATTATCTAATAATAACAAATGCAAAGGGTTCAAGTTTAGATCCCTCCAGTGATCAAACCAATCTATTAACTACAAAATTGGGAATAGACGCTACGATTTCTCTTCTCAAAGATAAAGAGAGATTTGAGATTGCTAAAATACCTGGTGCGGATAATATCGATATCAAAAAGTATGTATGAGAAGAAAAAGATAGTTACTTAAAATCATGAAGTTCTAAATCTGTGTATTCGTAGACAGAAATCTTTTGGCAGAGATTAATTCAAAAGGATCAGAAGTACTCTAAATTAGCAAGAATGAAAAAGAAATTTAGAAAATATGTATTATAAGAACAGATAGAATCGCACCATACAATAAGTGGCCAATTAAACTTGTGATGGACGGACCAGGTCCTAATGGATGTTTAAATGGATCAATTCCGGTTATGGGTTTGTGAATTGGCAGTAGCGTTAGAACCCATAAAACTAGACCAAATATGATGCCTACGAAAAACACCATGGTGCTTAAGAATGGAACCAAAGTCAGTAAAAAATAAAATCCAATTCCCCCCAATCCACCATTTACAAAATGAAGAAAAAAAAGTCCAGGAAAATTAATCTGCGTTCCATCAGTTCTAAAAAATTTGCTATATAACACCTGATTTTCATGCCATTCAAGAACCCCTTCTAGTCCCCATTTTCTCCACAAAGGAAATTCGAAAATACACATCATCAGTGTAGAAAATAAACCAGCCAGTAAACTTAAAAACATGGAATAATATTCCATCATGAGGTTATACCCAGGTTATATGGAATATAATGTATTATCTGAATTGCAAATTAGTTGGCATTAGATAGAAAATAGAGGATTCTAGGAAACAAGTAGACGCCGGTAATTATCATTTTAACATTGTAAGACATATGGTCTGAATATTATATTGAATCTCAAGCCAAAATATCAAGAGATCTTATGTTAATTTGCATCGGCAAGGAGAACCTGCCTTTATCAATCAGCCAGACCATCTTATCTTATCTTATCTTATCTTATATCTCATCTCATCTTATCTCATCTCACCAAAACAAATCATGGAGAAATGTTTGATATTCTATCGGAAACAAACGCAACTACAAAAATCACATGTCTTTGTTTGACAGTCTCTACAAATTATCACCTATATGGTATTTACAGCAGAAATGATTCCAATTAGAACTTTAATATATCTATGGGCTTTTAAATATACAAATTATTGATTGCTTGCGGGCTTTATAGAAAGATTGAATCCATATAACCTTAGCAAAATCAAGTTTTAACCAATCAAGTATCAACTAAAGTAATATCAAAAACAATAGCAGAAGCAAAAAACTGTATCATAGGTGAACAAATATGAGAGTAATATAGAAGAATAAATACTAGGAAATTAATAGTTTAGTATGAACCGCCTGATAGTCGAATCCTACACCAACTCGACAATAAACACAATTTTAGATGACATATCTAAAAAGTATCAAATCGATACATCCAAAGAGCACCTTGATGAGGATATTCCGATTAATGAAATTAAATTCAAATATAGAACTTATTCTGAAGTGGTTAAAATGCTCTACAAGAGTGCAGGCGTAGTCAACGCAATTTAGGTTCTAACTTTCATTAGTTTTATATGACCAGTAGTACAGGCTTCTGAACCTTCTTCATGTTCGTGCAAAAGCTTTTTTGCATTTTCCTCAGGTAATTTTTCTGTTGAAATATAACCACATTTTTCACAAATAACAATATAGCTCCAGCCAACCAAATAGATTTCATTGTAGTTATTAGCCTTCGATATTTATCTATATGTGCAAATTACCAGATAAGAATCTGGAAGATTACCACATTGATGATTTGAAAAAGAAAATACAATTTAAACCAAAAGAATAGGGATTAAAAATTTTGGAAATCTTTGTAGATCAGAATTTATTTTTTTGAACTGGATAATAAATATGACCCTATGATTGAAAATGATAGAGGGAATAGAATTACAAAAGACAGTGGTTTCAATTTAATCGAGTTTTGGATCAATATATGATAAAATCTTAAATAGATTCGAGTCTGCTATGTGTAATGAGTTGCAAAGACAGTTTTATTCGATATCCCCTACTATTAGTATAATAACCACAAAAAAAATAAAAGATTGATCATCCTTTTGTAATAAGAAAGCTAGATAACTATTTGAAGCAAGTGGTAAATAGCATATCTTTTCAGTGGAAAACATGGGTAAACTAATTACTGGAATTCTTTCAGTTTTTATAGTAACAGGCATATTGGGTGTTTACATCCCAAATGCAGTGGCAACACTAGGAACACCATTGGAAATTTGTAGTGGAAATAGTGCAGCAGGCCAAGCAGGTAATAGTGCTGCGGAACAGGATACAGAACTAGGACAGAGCGGTGCCACAGGAGCACAATCTGTTTCCCCAGAATTTAATGCGTTAACAGGAAATAACCTTGGTGTTGATGCACATCAAAATGGTGAATGCATACCAACTTTTGAACAACCACCCACCGATTCAACGGTCCTAACTCCTCGAAATTAAAGAGATAGATTAAGGCGCAAAGTCAACTCATTTAATAAATGCACCCAATCTTCTTTTTTTCTTTTTTTTGAATCAATTACTAAATCAATTCTAAAGAATATAGTGGATATTCATAACTTGCCAACATACCAATAATGAGAAAGATCTCAATTATTCTAACACAACATGTTTTAAAAGACGTGAAAGAGATTTGTGAACAATGATAAATATTTGGAAAAAGATATTTGATGAAATAGATGTTATAACCAATAGCAGAATAATTTCAGAGGATAAAGATAAATCAATAATCGAAAGAGAAAGCAGTTGGACAGGCAACATTAAAGGAATAGATTCGTTTCCAGATGGTACTGTAGATGGTCATGGGCGTTCAGTTATTTTTGAAAATGGTGTCTCCATATCCAACTGGCAAGGTATTTTGACCATAAAAAACGGGCAAGAAATATCCTTTGTTGGAAAAGATACAAGCAAGGATGGCAAATACTATGTACTAAGAACGTACTTTACTCACAATGAAGAGCTAAAAGATCTTGACGGCATGGTTTGTTTCTTAGACGGAGTATTTGATTCCTAAAACAAATCATATACTTGTAGTGGATACAGATTAATCTAATAATGCACCTGATTTGCAGCTTCACTCGTGTGATGACGACAGCAGGTATTCTATATTATTATCTAGATCAATAAATAATCTCAAGGTAAGCAAGTGTTTGACAAATTAATGCTCAAATAATGAACGCTTTTTTCTGAGTATTTGTCTTGACTTTTATCGTCTTTGCTAGATCAAGATCAAGAAATTATCATCGTATTAGCAATTCTAGACCGGTCTGAATCACATCATAATGTAAAATTAGGACAATTACATCCCTCAACCTTGCAAAAAGGGGGAGCATTGCCCATACCCATGGCCACATGAACGGATTTCGGATGGTTGCATACTTTACATGTTACAAAATCTTCAGGTCTACTAATGCTCATGTATTTGATTAGTTATTATTTTATAAAAAGCATAACTATTTCAAGTATAATCTACCAAGTCTATTAATCATAAATTGTGGTGCAGATCAATAAACCACAAAAAAAATATGGTTGCTCTAGTGTTCTTCTATCTATTTTCCGGGTATAGCCCGAACATGCTGCCCTCACCATCTAAATATATTTCATAATACCCCATATTCTGGATTTCTGTTTTTGGTACAATGATCTTACCTCCTGCCTGTTCAATTTTTTGTATATAATCCGCTATTGAATTAACAGTAATGTAATTTGTAACTTTGTGTTCCTGAGATTGTCTTTCCATCATTCCTCCACTCAATCTTTTGTTCCCATTCTCATCTTTTGTCTCAACAAAACCAGTAATCTTTATCAGGGTTTTCAGGATTTCCCTACTTCTCCATTTCCCATCCAAATACCTTTATAGAATTTCCTTGCCCTTTCTACATCACCAGCAGGAAATTCAAAGTGTTGGATATTAGGCATTGAGTCCTGTCTCATTTACCATCGACATTGTAATTTTCTTTTTATGTAATGAAGAATTGTTCAAGTAATTTTTACAAAATCAATACCATAAAAATTAGGATGGGATCAAAGGTATAACAATTAGAATAATACAAATTCCCATGCACCATAACATTCCCCAACACCTACTCAAAAATCTTGAAGTTAGCTTTATTCCAGATGGTTTATGTTCAAACCAATTCATTGAGCTTCCCTATTTATTTCAGTTTTTTACATAAAATACTAAAAGGGATTATACTATAGGACTAGTTTAAAAAAAAATTTGCTCGATAAGTCGGGTAAATATCTAATTCCAAGATTAGATGCTCTTCTCAATCTTTTTATTCCGTTGTGTTGTTTTCTTTCAGAAAAAAGGACTTTAGGTACCGTCGTCGAACTTTTCAAACATCATCAAAAGGGTCTGGCTTGGATGATTCCTTATTGGAAATATTCTCTCAACAATATTTTATTAAGTATACATTGTGAAAATTATATGACAAACTAAATTTTAAGATATAAAGTATATGATAAGCTATGGAAAATGTAAATCCTATTCCAACTGGATACGACAGAATAATTCCTCATATTTTTGTGCCTGAATCTGCAGCTGCCATCGAATTTTATACTAAAGTATTTGGTGCAGTTGAAGAATACCGTCATTCGATTCCTGGAGATAAGAGTAAAGGAAATAAAGAAAAGATTGTTCATGCGGTGATAAACATAGGAAAGTCAAAAATCATGCTGGCTGATGAATTTCCAGAAATGTGTAATGAACACGTCAAGGTGGGCGAAAAAATAGGGGCACCTAGTACGATAGGAGGTAATTCAGTATTTCTTAACATGTATTTTGAGAATGTTGATGATATCTTTGAAAGAGCTAAAATGGAGGGAGCAACTGTGATTATGCCTTTAACGGATGCGTTTTGGGGAGATAGATATGGTCAATTTAAAGATCCATTTGGACATATTTGGGAAGTTGCCACGCACAAAAAAGATATGACAAACAAGGAATTAGAAAATGCAGCTAAAGAATTCTTTGAAAAAATGGCAAATACGAGCTAAGGAACATATTTTTTACCTCAGGCATAATAGCAACAATAACAACAATCCATCACAGACAATACGCATAAAGGATTATTTTAAACCAATCCTTTCTTGTCGCAAGTTTTAAACAAATATAACATTACGCTAAGAAAATGCTTGAGAAATAAAGCGAGATGACATTTCTCCCTCAAATAGACAGAACAAGTAGTAAACGCAAGGCCCATTTAGATAGAAATAACGATTTGCCAGTATGGAAAAAGTTATAAAAGGAATTAGATCCAAAAGCTTTTTTTCTGATCTAATAATTATGCGGAGGCAGTAGTTACTGCAGGTTGACTATCAAAAAAGAGAGCCGACGAAGAAGATAAACATTCTCTCTCAGCACCATCGCCACTTTCAACTGCATTGACTTGTTGAACTGTAGAAGATATATCGATTGTTCCCGGGGTTACTGCAACTATTGAGAACAACACTACGGCTGCCAGAAGGCCAAGCCCCAAAATTTTTGGACTATTCATTATATAAATACACTCATGCCAATATTTAAAATTGATGGCAACGGAAATAGGGTCTCCGGCCTACTTGGATGCTATAAATTTCTAAATAATTATTTTGTCTGATAAATGATAAGTGGTAAGTGGTATTATGACTCTTTGAGTTTCCTCACATAAGCAAATCTATTACAAATTATGGCACCAAACATACAAAGTCCAGGGTTCATGCTAGCTGTTTTAGTCGGGAAATGAAATCGGATAGTTTGAATGGCATGGTTAGAATATCCACCTCATCTATCATTGCAGACCTTAAGACATTCTTTGGTAAGTATTCCACCGGAGTTGTTGTAACCATAAGTATTCTTTGGGTAGGATTTATATCGTGTATCTTTTTTGCTAGGTCAAGGCCGCCTAAACCTTTTAGGTGAGTATCCAATACAACCACGTCGTACGGTCTACCCTTGTTTTCATTCTCAAGAAAAACTTCAAGGGCCACCTCACCATCAGCGACTGTAGCCGATTTTACTCCCAGAGTTTCCAGAAATGTCTTAAACAAGGATAGAATATCTGGTTCTGGTTCTGCAATTAAGATTTGGTCGGGTTCAAATTCTTTTGATAAGGAATTATTGGACTTACTATCTTCATCTTTGCTTGATGTTCTTTTGTATTCAGTGGATAAGCTGGAATCTGCAACGGATGCAGCTGAACTATGGGTTTTGTCTTTAAACCAAGTAATTTCAGCATAATCTTTATAAGGTTTGTTCACAGGTTTTTCAAATGGTTGTTCCTTTTCTCGTTGGATTTCAGATTCTTCAAAGTACATAACCATTTCATTCACCTTAGACTACAAAGATGTAATCAACATACCTTAAATACATCGTTTTAAGCCAAATCATCTAATTTGTTCTGATAGCATACTGCCAAGGGTGAGGATTACTTTTATGGTGGCATTAAATATCCATACCCAAATTTTTGATATACTTCAATACATCACAATCTTTCAAACCACACTTAGACATAACATCAATCTTAAATTTGATAAAGCGAAATGAATAAGCATTTTAATACCTCAATTGAATAACACTAGCAAACTAATTTACCAAATCCTTCGGTGAAGATTAGTTATATGACTTTAAATGCCCAAAGTTTACACCAACTTGAAGGGTTTGCAATCAAAAAAAATAATAATTTGATTTACTACCGCATTTATACGTGACCATTATTACAGACCTTATGAACTTGATTTCAGTCTTATTCTATACAAACAAACATGTGCTATGTTGCTCCAAACCTCAACTATCATGATAAGATTGATCAATATATAATGCTTGAATCAACATGAAGATACATTTTACATTCTAGACAGATATTTCCCAGTTGGATAGATACAGAAATAACCACAAAATAAGATAAATAATTATGTGTAGACCACCAAAATAATTTAGATCTGTGAATAAAGACTTAGAAATAACAAAAAGTATAATGACCCATATACATCTGATCTTAGGAAACGAACCTAAGAAAAATCATACATTTAATTCCATACAGGAGTTATATGATAAAATAGATGCGAGACTTGAACCCAACGATACAACCAAAGGGACAAGTTATCATAGAAAGGAACTATTATATACATTTGACAAAAACATTGAATGGATGAAAGTTAGAAAAATAATTATTTTTGATCACGACAAGAAAAGTGGCATTCTAGGTATTAAAATAGATAAAGAAAAGTTGGTGAAATACATTGTAGATCCTGAGACGCCTTTGATAGAAACAAATGAAGATAATGATAGACAAAATGGACAAAATATGGTACAGTCATAATCATTACAAATGCAATATCATGAATTTGTTGATGCTTTACACCACAAAATGTACTATCTTTTTGCAATGGTCAATAGGTAACCTAATCCTATACTATTGTCATAGACATATGGATCTATCACTTTCAAGAAATCATCTCTAAGTGAATCGGTTTCATAAGAATCACCACGTTTCTTTAATAGTTGAATAGTATTAATCAATGGTCCATATTTTGTACTTGTACTCATAAATTCCCAAAAGTGATTTGGACTAAGAATTGGGAAAAGTACCGTTCCTCGTTCAAATTGCACTTTTGTTACCTCATTTAATCTTTTTTCTATTACTTCAGGAACACCCCACAGTATTGGGGAGGGCGAACTATTGACTGGTCTAGGTAAATGTTTCCCATTTACTTTAAATATTGATCCAATCGCAAGTTCGGGTGGCCAAGTTGCGAATCCTATTCTACCACCTTTCTTTGTTACTCGAATCATTTCTTTGGCAACGAGGTCTGCCTGAGGGGCAAACATATGTCCAAAGGTTGAAAGAACGACATCAAAGGATTCGTCCTCAAATGGTAGATTCTGGGCATCACCCTCTTTCCAAGTTATCCCGTCGACCTGTGCTATTTTCGCTTCTTCTGCGGCGAGATCTAAAAGTTCAGTCGTTATATCAATTCCGGTTACATTTGCACCCATTCTCCGGGCCGTAATTGCAGTGTTACCATTTCCGCATGCGATATCAAGAACATCCTCTCCAGATCGAATTTTTATTGATCTCACCAGGTGAGAGGAAATTGAAGGAAGCATTGTAGAAATAGTACGGTAATCACCTAGTTTCCATACATTCTCTGTTTTGGTTTTTTTCAAACTTTCTTTGTCACTTGCTTCATTCTCTTTATTTGATAGATTTAGTTGACTCATATTATGATATCACGATATCACTTTATAAAAAGTTTTCTATTGATGATATCTAGATATCAGAACTTATATTGCTCTGGAGGCATCATAATAGGATATGGCTCGTAACATGATAATCCGAGGCTTCGACGATGAGATTCATTCTCAACTGGGGGATCAATCAAAAAAGAAGGGTGTTTCCATAAATTCAATTGTAAAGGACGCCGTAGATCAATGGCTAAAAAAACAGGACGAAATCCCAAAACGACATCATTTACTTCTATATGATAATACAGAGTCTGTTATCCGAATGATCAAGTCATTAGATAAATTGGCCAAGGAAGGCGAATGGTTTAGATGTTTCGTCTCTTCATCAAATTCTTCACTTACCGAGGTGTTAGAAAAACTAGACTGGTTTGACGGGACAATAACACCGTACAAGTCGTCCCAAAAAGATTCCCTGAAACACATCAAAGACATATTGCAAAACATTTCCCAGAATTCTAATAATAAAGAAATATGTTTGCTTGATTTCCTCATTAATGATATTGCAGACTCGTCAGTCAACGAAGCATGTTATCTTGAAAAAGAATATGACAAGAATAGATTAGAGGGCCTGGTATTTTGTGCGTATGAGTTAAATAATCTATTTAAAGCTTCTACAACAGAAATGATAGAAATGTTCGAGTTACATGATCAGGTATTTATCCTCAATAATGATCAAATTTACAAAATGCATTTGACCAAAGAAAATATGCATAAACTTTTCTTGAGTTAGTAATATACACGATTAAGAATTAAACGTTCCTTACTATCGATACGATATGAATGAAAAAGAAGTTAGCGCAGAAATCAAATATAAAACATTAAGGTGCAATCGATAATTAAAATTATCATATTTGATCTAAAATTTGAATACCATTATTTAGAAATAGTAAACCATTATTGTTGGAATGTTAATTCAATACAAACATCAAAGATCAGAAAGTTCAATTATTTTTAATAGATGGTAAAAGCAAAAAAAAGATTTATTGTTGGCCTAATGCCAATTTGCCTAATTGTTCTTGTAATTGTATTCCTACATTGTTACATGATGCGAAGGTGATTTCACCAGATACACATTGTGCATTCTGTTCGTTTGATTGTCCTTGTTCGATTCCCTGCTCTGCTTCGTTATGTTTACCTGTTGCAAAGGCCATGTTATCACCAAAGGCTACGACTGAACCAACGAGAGCTGCAGCGATAAACATCATTGCAAATACTCCAGTCTTACTAGTTTTTGTTATGTTACTCATTATAATCATAATGTATAGATGAAATTTATTATATCATAGTTTGGATACTCATTCCTGTCATATTTCTATAAAATACTTAACCAGTAAAATATTCTGATATATAATTTTGTGAAAATGTAGGGACCATAATGCAACATAGATACATCGAATAGTCCACTCTATCAAATCAGCATACCAAAGAAAAGTATAATTGAAGACCTCCAAATTAGGTTTCATTACTGCTAACTTGAGACTGCCTCAGACTAGTTTTATAAATTATGATCGCAATACTATATCATATAATGGAATTAACAAAAGTCGAGAGAGAAAATAAAGTGTATGTAAATGATAAAGCAATAGTTCTGGACAAGAATACTATTACTGCATCTGAATTATTGGAATTAGCTGGATTTTCATCTCTAGCGTACAATATCTACCTAGTTCTAGATAGAAAGAGGAAGAAGATCAAATTGTTGGGCGAAAATAAGAAAATTAAGATTGAAACAGGGATGCGTTTTGATGCAGCCTTAAAACAGAATTAGTTATGGTATCATGATAAGATGGAACATGCTTTAGTTCCAGTATTTCTTCTATTCAAGTTATATAAGAAAAATTAGACCATAATTATACCTTAGTTGCTACAGTCAGCAAATAACCTAATCGCACTATATTATCATGTATGTATGGTTCCAAGGTTTTAAGATAGTCTTGTCTAATCAATTCTATTTTTTCTATTTTATTCTCCTTTTCAAGTCCTCGAATTAATTGAATCATTGATCCTGATTTTGTTGCCATCTCCTGCCAATAGTGATTTGGACTAAGGATAGGATATTCAATGGTATCATTTTCAAAAAATATATCCTTAACGTCGAATAATAGTTCTTGGATGTTGCTTGGGATTCCCCACTGCATAGGGGACAGAGGTGGTACTAGTGATTGGTTGTTTTGAACGGTGGGTAAATACTTTGAGATCGTTGCATACATTCTTCCCCATGCAAGTTCTGGAGACCATGTAGCAAATCCCATGCGTCCACCTTCCTTGAGAACTCTTTGCATCTCATTTGCCGTTGCTTTTTGATTTAATGCAAACATGTGACCAAATGTTGATAATACAATATCAAATGATTCATCTTCAAATGGAAGGCTTTCAACGTTACCCTCTCTCCATTCAATCCCGCTGACTTTTGCTATAGACTCCTCCTCTTTTGCTTGTGTTAAAAGTTTAGGTGTAATGTCTATGCCTGTCACCTTTGCACCGGCTCTGCGTGCAGTTATTGCAGTGTTACCAAATCCGCACGCCACATCTAAAACAGAATCTACAGGTTTAACATTAACAAGTCTTACTAGCTTAGCAGAGACTGGAGAAATTACCTTGCCAATATTTCTATAATCGCCTAAGGTCCATCTTTCTCTGATGCCCTGATCTGAATTATTCAATTTAAAACCATACCTCAGTTTAGTCTGATAAACTTTAATATTGTATTTATGACGATATATAGTAAGAGAGTCTATACCATATATTCGCGATTTAATTTTCCATTGCTATCTACAATTACATCATGGTTATGAATGAGTCTTGAAAGGAATGCATTAAATGGATATTGATCAAGTAATGACTTTGGGTATGGGCATACATAGGAACCGTCAAAAGGTTTTTCGTGCCACCAGTTCTCCAGATTTATGCATTCCTCAAAATGCTTGTTCTTAAGCAGCAATGTAGCACAATCTGCGGTTAAACGTATATGCTTATCTTTTCTGTTTGTGTCTTTATTGGCCTTAAAAATCATTTCTTCTTTTAATTTATTAAAAGATTCTAAATGTCCTACCATCGCATTAACATAATAGGGTACCAAGTCAACAACAATCAGATTTCCTTTTTCTAGGTTTTCTTGATAATTTGTGATCTGTGATGAAAAGTTTTTTAAATAGCCTTCATTTGCTAAACTAACAGAGGCATGAACGCATATCTGACCTCGCTTTAAGCCTTCATTAATATATGCCGAAATTGCCTTGTCTAAATCATCTTGTTTATTATACAAAAGTATGACATGCATGTTGGTACTAGGAGTAATCAAAGCATCGTAGTTCATTTCATTTATTAGAGTATGATTCTTTACTAATGTCCTAAATGCTTCTGGACTTATCTCTTGCATCAACCCTATTTCATAAGCACACAAAGTATTTGCTGGACGGGAAGCACCTTCTTGTGTTAATTCATAATGGAGCAACGCATCGTAATATTTCCTCTCAAAAAATGGTTTCATATCGTAAAAAGCTCGAAATATTTTTTTGCCTTCCTTTGGTAAAATAAAATGATTACACTCACTATTACCTTTATTCTCAATTTTAGCATCTTTGTGAATCGGGGAAAGACTTTTACTCACTGTTATTCCTCCAGAGGACGACACCCTACCCATTTCTAATATGTCGTCAGAAAAATACCACTGAGTACTCGACATGATAGTAATTGTCCCATCATTTACTAAGGTAGAGATATTGAATCGATATTGACAAATCTTTTTTAGTCTTTCTATAATTTCTTCTTTAGGAAGATCATCTGTTACAAACAAAACAGATTCATCATTTTCCAAACCCTCAATCAAATATTTAAAACCAGCATCTAATTTCTCTTGACTATTAGAATAAATGGAAAATGTATGTGAGATAATATCACTCTTTTTGGGTTTATATACATTAATTGTCAAGATTATACACTATTCTATTATGATCATGAAGTATATGAGTATTATTAAGAATAAAAAAATTAGATTCGAGAATGCTAAAAAACTAAGTGACCTAGCATACCCTTAACTATGTTTACTTTTCAATACTCGCGTTATTATACGCCTTCGCCAGAGCTTGACTATTCAAAAGATCCCCTTGATTTAGATTTTGACTTGGATTTCCAATAGTTGAAGGAAGATTGGTAACCTGTGTTTGGCTCGTTATTATACTACCAAAAGGAACAAGCGTATTGTCTGGAATTTCAACTCCTATCACAATGCTGCCAAGCCTTATGACAACATTATTACCTATTTTTGAATCAAGTACTGCACTTTTTACACCTACTATGGTGTTATTTCCAATCCAAACAGGTCCGTGGACTATTGAATCATGTGCTAGACTCACATTGCCACTGATGAAAATAGCATATCCCTGATCGAACCTCGTATCATTCTCCAGTAATCGTTCCCCATTCTGAGAGAACCTTTTGTTATCATTATTTACTCCATCTTTAACAGCTTCAATGGCATGTAGTATGACCCCATCTTGGACGTTAGAATAATCTCCGACATGAATTGGAACACCTTCATCGGCCCTGCAAACCGCCGTTGGAGCCATTAATACTTCCTTACCTATAAAACAATCACCTATGACAACTGCAAAAGGATGTATAAAAGCTGAATCATCTATTTTAGGAGAGGAAACATTTGAAACTACAAATGTTTTTACATTAGACATTATGTTTGGCCATTGGTTTGTTGCTCCCGTGTCATTAGTTTCTTTACCTATTGCTAGTAGTCCCTGATGACCAACAAAGACAACTATCCCCATTACTATTAGCAAGGTCATGACTGTTACCCGTATAGTAATATTCCTGTTTGTATTAAATCTCATTGGATCAATTGTATGTTTCAAATGTATATAAACAAATGAGTTTTGACGGATTATTGGTTAAATAATACATTTCCTTTTTTAGATTTATTCGCCTCACCCTTTTTCATTCTCATAATCTGGATCCTTAAAAAATAGGAAAAGCCTTTTTTATAGGTATGGTAATCAAAGTAAAAATTCCTATATAAAAAATTACATGCAGAATTTGAACCAAAATTATCAAATAATCAGGAAATAGGATATCTTGATCGTTCATAATACTACTGGCGATCTAGTTATCTATGATGATCAAAATGATAAATTATTAGTCTCAATCAATACTACCTTTTATTCAAAATCGATATCAGATTCATTATGCCCAAAATCTTATAAAAATACAAAAAGGATTTATTGCATTGTGCATCTTGGTCTCCTCCGTAAATGTGATTACGAATGAGTTGAGTCCAGTTGAACTGATTTTTGCTCAGAAAGAAGATAACAATGTAATTGAACAAGAAGGGGATGGAAATGACGCATCTCAAAGTGAAGAAGATTCTCAGGAAACAGATCAAAATAGTCAATCCATCCCCATAATTTTATCTTTTTTAGTAAATGACTTTTTTGGTGATTTCTTTATGAATAGTCCCTAAGGAAGGAATTCTTGAATTGTTACAAAGGAATCTTCTATTACCAATTGACAATCTAACACATAATACCAATCAACTAATAGTAATTTATTAACAGATCTAAAGTACTCTATTTTCATTAGAAAGTTTAAAATTCACTCTTTATATTTAAGATCATTTCAAAACATCATCATCATCTGATGGATACGCATATAATGATTCTAGCGTCAAATATAAGCAACATATCTAAATATCAAATTTGGGTTTCACCTTTTTTTGAAATAATACTCAATTTTTTTAAAGTAATTATAGTTTTTAGTACATGGAAGCCAGTAAATTAATTATTTATAAGGTCAATTAATGATATTTAGGGTGTTTTTTTTGAATTCTTCCTAATTACTGTATATTAACGGCTAGAATAATGTTGTCTTAAATGAAAATACTTATTTACCTAGGACTTCGATAAACCGTGATGAACAAAATTAGAAATTTAAGCATCTTTATTGTAGCATTTTCTGTACTGATGATTGGCGCATCAGCAGCATCTACCATAGGTTCAATTAGTCCAGTATTTGCTAGTACAGACAATTCTAACAATGATGATCAATCTAACAATGATCAATCTAACAATGATCAATCTAGTTCAAGTCAAACAGCTAATGAACAACCATCTTTAGAAACTGTAGACACTCATTTGGAAAGTTGTATTCAACAGATGCAAAATGATAATACTGATGAGGCCTTAAATGATTGTCAAAATGCTGATGATGAGTTAGACAGATTATTAGCTAATGCAACTGGATGATGATGTATAAGGTTCGAAATATAACAAATTCGTCTTAACTGAATGAAATAAGTACAACACATTCCTTAATTTTTTTATTACCAATCAGAGTTTATGATTATTAAAATTTATACAATGCCTGCATACCTACTAAACTAGAAATATTGAGGTAACACTATTAGATTTGATCAAAAATGGTACTTTATTACAAGGGAACGATAATGATCCAAATGATACTTTTTCCAGTAATCCATCTATAATTGAAAACCTTAAATTCTGACAAAGTGTCGAATAACTCGACAGATTTGTTTGAAACTGAATTAATTTTCATAAGCATAGAAACAAAGTTATCCTATAGGAAAAATTCGAAGTCAAATAATTGATAAAGTACAAATATTAAATTGAATTTGGATAAACACTTAAGTTTCGGTTGAGCCAAACTATTATTGTGATTCCTTCAAACTTTGTATTTTTATTGGTAACATTGATCCCAATGTTCCACAATGATTTCCAGTAACGGAAAATCGACAGACAATTTTGTTTTTTTTCCTTTAGAATATTTAGGATTAACATTTGTGACCTGGAAAATACAGACCAAATGCTTGATAAAAATACCTTAAACTTTCAATTCCAGGTTTAACTCCTGGAAATCCTGGGGCATAGATTTTTTGATTATTTGTTTGTATATAACCGTCGAGGCCTTGAGCATTCATCTTTCAACAATTCATGTAAAACATCTTCATATTGATTCAATTTGATTGGTTGAAAACAACAGAATCAATTAAGTATTTTGAGAACGATTAGCTAAAGATTGATAAAATCATCAGATCTTACAAAAATATATTAAGAAAAAAATGCAACGTGAAGGATTTGAGCTTGACTACAATCTGACTGCAAATATTAATTATTTAAAGGATCATTATTCGGGAGAGCAAAAAATAGCAAGCAAATCTAGAATACAATATACAATGACTACATTTACTAAAACAAGATACAGATGGATATTTATTGCCAAAATAACAAAAGAATTTGTTCTCTACATGCATTAATTTAAAACTATATCTATTTTATCCTTTATTTGAAAAAGATTTTTCTTATTTACGGTAATATTATGAGATTTGATAAAGTTTTCGCCCCCATAAACTTGATGAACTATTGAATACTGATTCTCAAACATAATGTCTACTTTATGTAGCTTGTAAAGATCATTAACTTCAATAATCCAACGGATTTTATTTTCTTCTCCTGATGTACTTTCTTGTGAGATCACGAACGATATTGTAAGGTGGCTAAACTTCATTTATTTGTATCCACCCAAAGATCTTTATTTTCATAATCAATATGAACCAATTTTACTGATTATAATGTACTATTTATTCTATCCAAAAGTGCAAAGGGCCCTGTTAACTTAACGATAAATCTTTAGCTTAAAGACGCTCTATTTCTGTTATGTTAAGTACAAGAAATAAAACATCTTCAGAGCATATTTACTATGGTCTGTATTTGTACTTTCTTGGCTTATCGCTTAGAAATACTGCCAAGGCATTGTCCTTTTTACATATTATCAATAGAAGTCACGTTGCAATTTGGAATTGGATTCAAAGGTATAAACCTCGAAAGGTTTCAACAAGAAGAACAAAAATATCAGAATACCTCATTGATGAGACATTAATAAAAGTCGGCTCAGAATACTCCTGGTTATGGGCAGCAATCGAACCAGAAAATAGGCAAATTCTCGCACTCTTTCTTAGCTAATAAATCCAAGGAGAGGAACATGCTTATCGCAGAGAGATTTATTTCAGGTCTGATCAAGATTCACGGAAAACATGTCGTATCAACAGACGGTGGAACCTGGTACCCAATGGCTTGTAGATTCCTAAAACTAAAACACCATATCAATTCTTCGTTTGAGAAAAGTCTGATTGAAAGAACTATGCAGTACATCAAGGATCGAACTGAAGGATTTGACGATTACTTTCCATGTAGTAAAGAGAAGTGTAAACTAGATCATGTCAAAAACTGGTTGAATCTATTTGTAAAAATACACAACAAGGAGGTGCCAAACGCCTAAGTTAACAGCGCCGTGCAAAGTGCGGGATTTGAAGCCGATCCTTCATGCAGTATTCGTCATTTAATTAAGTATTTCTTTAAGAAGGTGTTTATTCTTCATATGGTAGTATTTGGTTCTTGGTTCTAAAGTATTAAACAAAATGATCTGAAACCACATAGATATATCCATTTGGGCTAGAACCATCCAAATTGTTGATTTTGGTAAAAAAATGGAATAAATTATTTACTTGCAGTGACCTTTTGACCAGCCAACACTGTATCCTTTAGCGTAATCCCCTGATCCTGGAGAATATCCCCAGCAGTGATTATGATCCCACCAGCCCTGTTGGCATCCTTTTATCCAATTCTGAGACTTTCCAGAGTATTCTGTGCAATAATGGGGCGAGCTTTTGCATTCTCCTTTATTCCAACCAACTTTGTACCCCTTAGCTATCTCGCCGGTCCCTGGGTTGTAACTTTTACAATGGTTATGATCATACCAACCTTGTTTACATCCTTCTACCCATGCGTTTGACTTTCCTATTTCATCTGCACAATAATATGAAGCAGCATATACAGATTTACTGACGATCAATGACGGGGCGACTGCGATTGATATTGCAACAAATGCTATTGCGAGTATCTTTATATTAGTATCCATTAAATTGTTCTTATAATTTGGGCATATAAAAGCATTTTTGGGTCCTTTTGAATTATACATGCCATCTGATGTTATTCCAATTCTCAAAGATGCTGTAAATATGATGGTATGGAAGCCACAAGGTCATGAATATCATTTATGTTATCAGCAATTGTTTGAATCCAATATGTGGTCAGAATAGAAAAAGTCCAATAAATAAAGAAAATTTTAGTATTGATTTTTCCTCTGGATCAACAGGGATGAACCCTTTAATTTGAACCCTATTTTTTTTATTCTTATCAAATGAATAATGACTGTTGCCTTGTTAATTTCATGAATCTTAAATCTTAATTTTGGAAATTATTGACAATTCTTAAATAATTAATTTGCCTAGAGTTAAAATAATCCAATAAAACAAATTCGGGTAGCATTCTAACTCTCATAATAGTAGCTATAATAGTAGCGATTATGTCTACAATGATCATCACAAGTCCGGTGAAAATTGCTACCGTAGATACTCAAAATATGGATACCTATAGTCACACCCTATATGGTAATAACGTAGTATGATACTGTTTAATTGACCTTGATACTGCGAAAAAGTGGTATAGACATATTGAAATAATAATACCAACCTACAAGTGCGTACATACCGACTTCGGAAGAAAACACCGTTGGCTGAGATAACACTAGTCCAAAGGACGGTGGAGGAGTACAGAACCCACAGTTATAGCAATTCGTGTGGCCCAAAAGGAGGTGTTGATTCGACCAAAATCAATAGCGGTGCAATTTTTGATTATAAAGAATATCGCAAAAACATTGGAATATACAACATTTTTTTACTTTAATAATCTAAAAAATATAAAGATCGGGATTTGAGCCCCGTAAAGGTTATAAATTCCTTATCTTGTCAATTAGATCTAGTGAATTAGATCCAACATCAGTAGTGATATAGAGTAAGTGACTCTCGTCAAATGGCATGGTTATACGCTTTATCTTTTCGTACTCCGCTAGAACATATTTTCCTTTTCCTATCTTTGAAGCCAACTTACTCCGTGTTTTCCATGCGTTAATGGCCAACTGCAAGGATTCCTGACTCTCTTCTTTTGATAATAAATTTGTAGTTCCGGGATTATGCTCCGAATACAGGATCTTTTCATCCTTTGTATCAAATATTGTTACGAACCTTATTGCAGAATCCATTCCCAATATCCTTTTTCCTAGTTCATTGTATTCCAATTGTATAACTTTGTATCATACTTTTTTATAAACATTCTCTAGATAATATATATTTTTAATTAATAACATCTAAAATATGTATTATTTGTAAATTCCGTATAAATATTTGTAAAAATAATAATATGATTGAAAATATATTAATAATACATTTCTTATTTTGATGACTGCAACTTATTGAATCTAGTATTAAAGTAAAATTTCAACACCAAAATCATGATTAAGAAAAATTGCCAAACTTTACGGTTGCAAAATTGCGGTATTGAAATATCATATTTGGTTTAGATTCTATTGATTTCATCAACCCTGTAGTTTTGTTAATATAGCGGCGACTTGAAAGCCTGCTAATAGCGCGATTCCTTTAATAATTCCTCCTTCCTTAAATGCCACTGGAATCATAGAATCTGCTAGCATAACAAGTTACTGCTCCCCGCTGCGAAAGCGATTGATATTGAGATAATAGGTGGGCTAGCATATGATAAAATAGTATACCCCAGAGTTGTTGATACTGTACATAATACTAATGCTATGGACCATGTTACTAGTATTCGTTTTTCACCTATGCCACTAGATTTCATTCCATAAGTTGAAGCCAATCCTTCAGGAAGATTTGAAACAAAAATTGCAACAAGAAAGGCAAAATTTAAAGCACCTCCTGTAGCAAGTGTAAGCCCAAGGGCCGCATTTTCTGGTATACCATCCATTAGAGCACCCATGAATAATGACCGACCAGAATCTGATGATGTAGTATTCCCTTTTCTTGATAATTTGATCCCTTCTTCAGGTGATTGCTACTAGCTTTGGAATTCGATTTTTTCTTGAGGAAATAATTTGCAATGTTAAAAGATATTCCTCCGAGAATGAAACCAGTTACAGTAGCGGGGAGAGTGTGGGTGACCTGAAAAGCCTCTACTAAAATTGAAAAAGTCAAGGTTGCAATTAATACCCTGCTTCCAAAAGCCATTATTGTTGTAATGACTCTACGGGACAAATTGACATATAAAGCAATAACGCAACCAATAAGTAAAGGACTGCTTGCAATAAAACCCCAAATCAAAGAATCAACTATCCCATTCATATAGCTTCCTAATTTAGGTATTTAAAATATTTTTAATTACTTGAAAATGGAATAAATAACTCTATCTAAGTTCTATTAGAAGAATATCAAATTCAGTTAGCTTATATCCTAATCCATGTTGCACCTTGGAAAGATCTCTTACTCTTCCTACAATATGTGGTGGTTACTATCTGATTGAGCTTTCTGGAAATATTAACTAATCCTGATATTTGTTTTACCACAATCTAAGTAGTAAAGTTATGGAAATGAATGCCAAGACGATCTCCTCGGATTTTATATCCTATATTATGAGTGCTAATAATTGGGAAATCATAAAGAATAAGTTACCATTATAAGGATCTAACAGTATGAAACATTTAATTATTATCATCTATATCCTAAATGAAACAAAGATAAATGAACAAAATAAAGTAAAAAGTATATACGAAACTTATTCTTTAATGCTATGCATGGCAAAAATGATCACTTGCCCATGTGGTTGGACACTTATATCTCCCCAAGGAAATGACGATATAAAAAAGCACATACAAATACATGCTAAGGATCATCATCCTGGCTTAACGGAGACAGAGGATGAAGTTGAAAAGATGATTAAAACAGTTTAATGTTTAGCCAATGTTGGACCGGCGATAGTATTATGACATCGAATTGCCTTCACGAACTGCAAATTTTATCTAAATTTTGACTCATGATTTTCTGATCTATCAAGTCATCCATCCAATTTTGCCTTTTTGGTTCGACAATTTCTTTAAATATAAAAAGGGAGCAAGATCTAACACCTTCTAGTTTTAGTACGTTTACATATGTTTCTTCAGGCTCTGCAAGAGTAAATGCAAAAAGATTAGCAAGCAAGATCTTCTCTGCTATGATTCGTACAGACCAAAGTTTATCTGCATATATTTCCCTTAAATGCTTGATAATTTTGTATCGGCTTGCTGCATCGACTGACAACTCCAGTTCATAAAATATTAAACCTTGTTGTTTCTGGCTATTTATTATTGCTCGTACTATTAACATATCCGAACCTAAGAGTTTTGTAATCCTATATCGAACCATCCTCGGAGTAATTGATAATGAGGCTGAGATCTCGTTGATTCCGGATAGTGCATTATATCGAAGCTTTTGGATAAGTTTCCAGTCTAACTTGTCCGGAATGATTAGTGGTTTTTTTATTGCACAACTTCCAAGCCTCCACTTAAATAATTCAAATCTATTGGCTATTTCTATGGCTACTTGATCTATTTCCTCAGAGGAACCCCCTGTGATACTAATAGATACTGTATTCCCTAGATAGTCGACTATATCGACAATAAATGGATGTTCATAAGCATATTTTATAACCCCGTGTTTAGTGGTAATATTTAACGCTTCGAATCGATAGGTATTAATATTTTTGAATTCGAAGAAGCCCAGCCTGGGCATAGCCTGATAGTATTTTATGAATCCGTCATTTTCCATTTTCTTTACTCTTGATCTAACTGTCTTCTCATCTAATCCAAGCTTCCTTCCAATCGCTGAAGGACTAACTCTCCTGTCTGTAAACGAATCATAATCGACTCCTTTGAATGCTATTTCGCAGAAGATCCATACGTCTTTGGCATCCATCAATTTTCCCTGAACTACATTGCTAAAAAATTTAAGTAAAAATTGTCATCCATGATCGATGCATTGGCGATAGACGCAATGCTATCAATTAATATGTAGAATACGGGTGTCAAGCTCCCGGCATTTATTTACCAATCTTGCACCTTGTATCTATATAATGAAACAAGAAACAACATCATTGGTACCCTTTCAATTGGAGATGGTCGATCTCTTAAAAGGGCACCCAAGTATCACACAAGATTCTGCTAATTATACAGGAGAAGTGGAAACAAATGGTAGTAAATGAAATAAAATTGCAGGAATTCATTGGAAGGATCATAAACGACTGGGGAGCTACAGAAGGAGCTTTGATCACTTTTGTTGGAGATAGGCTTGGATTGTTTAAAGCTATGGCGGGAGAAGGTGAACTGGCACCTGAAGAATTAGCAAAGAAGACAAACACACATCCACGAATGATTAGAGAATGGCTAGCCAGTCAAGCTGCTGGAGGTTATGTCATTTACAACAGTAACACCAGGAAATTCTTTTTGCCCGAAGAACATGCACTGGCACTGACTGATGAAAATAGTCATGCATATGTCTCTGGATTTTACCAATCAATAGTAAGTCTTTTCAAAGATGAGGAAAAAATTTTAGAGGTATTCAAGACTGGAAAAGGTCTAGGATGGGGGGATCATCATCATTACTTGTTTGAAGGAACTGAAAGGTTTTTCAAACCTAATTACATATCTAATCTAACACAAAAATGGATTCCAGCTCTTGATGATGTCGAAATAAAGCTGAAAAATAGAAAATGCAAGATAGCGGATGTGGGATGTGGTCATGGAGCATCAACAATCATGATGGCAAAAGCATATCCAAATTCAAGTGTTATAGGATTTGATTCACATAAGCCATCTATTGAATGGGCCAAAAAGCGGGCAGTAGAAGAGGGTATAATGAACATTACATTTGAAGTGGCAAAATCATCAGATTATCCAGGCGACGATTATGATTTGGTTACCTTCTTTGACTGCTTCCACGACATGGGTGATCCATTAGGTGCAGCCAAACATGTTTGTAAAACCTTAAAGAAAAAGGCAGGCACATGGATGCTAGTAGAACCATTTGCCAATAATCAATTAGAGGATAATCTAAATCCTCTTGGAAGGGTATTTTATTCGGCATCTACTCTGATTTGCGTTCCGGCATCTTTGAACGAAAATGGACCGGCTTTGGGAGCTCAAGCGGGTGAGCAAAAAACAACGGAGATAATGAAAACGGCAGGATTCTCAAAGATCCGTTGTGCTACTCAAACACCATTCAACTTGGTCCTAGAGGCACGACCATAATCCACCTATTCCTTTCAATATTTGGAGAGTAATAGGACAATCAACCAAAAGGGGTATTGATAATGAGGATCAGAAAATAGCCTAAGATAAATTGATCTTTCTTCGAGAGCAAGTATGAACCTCTCTATTGGAATCCGCAATCTGTGACTAGAAAGAACCTTATATGAATAACGTTCCAGATTTAGATTCTAAATCATCAAAAGGTTTTATGAAATATCTGGAGTTTCGAAAGATTGAACCAAAGACAATTAATAAAACTATTTAGAATTGCTCTAAAATATCATATAATATATTTTATGAAAGAAATGGAGTTTAACTTACTGCTTATTACATCCAATCTAGCAAATATCGATTCAAAAGTTCTGAATAGATGCACCATAGCAAATATTTTTGAATTCATGTTATAGTAGACTCATCCCAGGGTTAAACCACTACCAAGTCTTAAAGTTGAGACAAACAAAACAATGTAGTTTTCTATTGTGGAGAGATTCCTTAAGTTTAAATTCTGTATTGCATTTGTCACAAATCAATTATATTGCCAATTAAAAACAATTATCAACAATATTAATCTTATTAATAATGTGACTGATTAATCAAGAGTCAAATAAAAATAATCGTCAAATATGTAGTCAAGAGATGAAAATGACAGGAATGGTACATTCATCATTTTTAAAATCCATGATTGTTTATGCTGTGGATTCACTTCACCATCGTCATAAGTTAAAAGTGATTATATAGGGTTTCTGGTTTATTTCTAACTTCTTTAAGTAGTTTCTTAATACTATAGAGCTGTTGTTTTAATTAAGTACTATATATTTTAGGAGCCAACCAATCGCTTACCGCAATAAGGACAAAACATTAAAGGTGCGCTGGCAATATTGCCTTCAAACATTAAATAGTAAACTCCTTTATGATCTCCTGAATACTTAAAAATCTCTGTATCATGTCTAATGCATTCACTTTCATATTCTTCTTTAAATTTCTCACAACAAAATTCTCTAGTCATTCTTCCTTGCTCACTCCACAGATTGGACAAAACTTTAGGAGTATATAAACAAGATTGCAAATCTCTATTTTGATTTACGAGTAGAAAATTAACCAGGACTCCAAAGTCAGTAATCATTCTAAGAACAAAGAGTGGAGAGTGTGGACTAGTCAAACATTAATCAATCTTATTAAATATAATAGAAAGTGAGCCTGGTTTGGTTTGATAGTAGGCTTTTGTAAATATACCATATCTTATTCATATTAATAACAATTCAGATATACAAATGATTTTGGTGTAACTATTATTGTTCTAAGAAATTAGTATAGAAGGCTATTTTGGATTTGGGAAAGCCATAGGAATAGTTGGTACTTTGTTTGTCGTTCCTTATTTTTTAGAAAACAAATGCAAAGCCTATCGGTTGATCTTGAAGCAAAAATTCTACATGATTTGGATGATAAGATAAATGGATTAACAAGAATGATGGTAGATGATCCAGAACTAATCAAGATTGTGAGTAAATCGGAATCACATTTTACACCAGATCTAGTATTTAGTTACCATGTGTTATATACATTTGCATATGTTTTTCATATGCAACAACGTGGAGTAGTTAGGTATAATGAATGGATTGGATGGAATAGATATATAACATCTGCATTTCAACCGGGTAATATATATGAAATATGGAAAAATAACATAGAAGTAGAAAATGGTTCGACCCTGATTTTCAAAAATTCATTAATGATGAAATAATCCCGGCCATTAGGAAGTAGATAATTTGAAAATATTTTTAATTCAATTATCTAAAAAGTAAAATCTCCTTATTTAAACCCACTTGATATTATCCTAGAGAGCCTGACGGGGGTAACATTAAGAATACTATTTTAGATCTAAATCGTACATTAGGGTTTTTTCTTTTAGATGTTGTATAGACAGGACACAGAAATGTTGTAAGCAAACTTATCTTTTAGTCTTTAGAAAAATCAAAGTTTATTGATTTAGTTATATTTATTTTGTAATGCGGTATTTGTTTATTAATTCATTAATAAGATTGTTTTTGGTTTTATTATTCATTATAAAGTGTCTAAATGATTTGTTTGCTCAGGATTTATATAACCATCAAACAGTGTGGGACTATATGATCTCCCCAGCATCCGTAATGGTGGTGGATGATGAAAAAGACCAGACAATTCTGTTTAGTCTATTTCTGGCGAGATTTGGATTTGACTCAATTACGTTTAACGATCCATTAGTCGCACTCAAACATTATGGCCAAATATAACAAAAGATACTCATTGGTACTTGTAGATTGGAATATGCCTAAGATCGACGGATTAGGGCTTGCTAGAAAAATAAGAGAACATAATTCCAAAGTGAAAATCATTTTGATTACAGCCTACTTTATTGGCGACATTTTTACAAAGGATGAGTTTAAAGAAGTTAAAATAGCAGACGTAATTCAAAAGCCGATAGTACTTACGGAATTTGGACGACGAATAAACCTACTTTATCCAAAGAAGAAATAGATATACTAATAGCAACCCGATGCACAAACAGATTATCAGAGGGGAACAAATTGGTTCAAATCCCATAGCATATTTTCAAATTCTTTATGTAAGTTTATTAAGTGAGATGTGGGGAATTTGAATCCTCCAACGCTTGTCGCCTCAGGATTCTAAGCGATTAGGAGGCATTAGCATAAAGCCTATTAATGCAGGTGAAATGATATACTATAGTCAAAAGACCTCAGAAATAGGATACTTGAAAATGGCACTGATAAAATCAATACTGATTGGCAGTAACAACGAAGAATGTTCAATTGATGAAGTTAACGATGCAACTCAACTCAAAGATTAGGTCGGTTACAATCAACCAATGAATAAAACTTTGAATAATAATTAAGTATAATACGGAATAGTAAGCAAATCTTATTCTCATATGGTATTTTAATATCCGATGTTTTTATTCAATCCATTTCCCTTACATATACCCAATTCTCCATACGTTATTGCTAATAGTTTATATATATTGTCTTTTAATCACAAAATAATGAATAAACTAGGTATAATATTAACTGCAATCGCGTTGCTTAGTGCAATTGCTTTAGTTATACAACTCTCGGAACCAATATCGGCACATCAACAGGAACAATCTACTCCCTTTGTAGTACAATCTACAAAACAATCTATGCAAGATCCTCTGCCAGGTCATGAATCACATCAAGTTGTGATTGCAGCTCCACTCAGAGATGACTGAAACATTTATTCAGGTATAGTTTCATTTACTGCAAGTCAACCCATCGATGTGGTAATACTACATAAGTACAATCTGGTACCAAATTCAGCTATAATTGCAGAGCCATTGAAGCCATCAGTTGATGATGGCAAATTTGTAGCATCAGTGATGAAGCAATTCACAGAATCCCCGTTTAATGCAGGATCATTTGTATTTGCAGGTAACGCTTTAGCATTCCACAGTTTAGAAGGAAAACCCTTCGTCATAACATATACAATAGATGGAGATGTCAGTTCCTTAACGCAATAAAGATGACAGATATGTCAAATACCTAGGATAAAAATGCAAAGTGTTGGATTTGAACCCGTCATGTCGTGATTCTGTTATGCGGCCATATATCCCTTCAAAATATCGTTTACTTTTGAATATCGGTTTTCTGATTCTTGTATTTACAGATAAAGGAGCAACAGAAGCAGCATTTTACCTTTAATGCCAATCATTCAAATCAGATAATGAGTTTTAGATTTCAACCATTCATCAAGTGTAAGAATATTTTCGTACAAAATTGTCACGGTTACAAAACATTTTGAATAAAATTTTCCATAACAAGTTTGGCATATGAAGTTGCTTTTAGTAGACAATTATCAAGACGCTTAGAACAATAGGTATTCATGTCATCTATAATAAAGACATGCTCCTACCTTGAAATTCTTATTTAAATAAGATTATTTAATATAAAATACATGCAAGTCACTCATGAACTAACAGATTCGGCCCTTGGACTATTAAGAGGGAAGAATATTGCTTTTGTAGCATCTTTAATGAAGGACGGTGGACCACAAATCACCCCTGTCTGGATTGATTACGATGGAGAATTCATATTAATTAATACCGCAGAAGGGAGAGTAAAACAGAAAAATTTTCAACGAGACCCAAGAGTAGCCATCTCCATAATCGATCCGACCAACCCGTATAATACAGTTAGTATTAGAGGAAATGTAAAAGAACAAAACTCAGATGGTGCAGATGATCATATCGATAGACTAGCAAAAAAATATCTAGGAGTTGATAAATACCCGTTTAGGTCGCCGGAAGAAAAACGAATTATTCTAAGAATAAAACCTGAAAAAGTATTTCATATTTCGAATGAATAAAATATATCGTGATACTCTTACATCAGAGATTTATTTACACGGCATTACGGGGTAAAAATATTCGAGTAATCATTTCAGTCCATCGCCCTTGATAATGATGAACATTCTATCAAGTTCAATTAGTCATGTACACGGAATATTTTGTTGTCAAAATTAAAAAGTGCTTAATGCGGGATTTAAATCAGACTCCTAATATAGATTAGCCTAGCTTTTTATCATACCAAACGAAATAGACATGGGACTCCCCTTAGGGAACAATTCCTTTTATTTCATGTTTGAACATAAGATGATAATCATGGAATCATCGAAAAACAATAAAGATACTAAAAATTATGTGGAATTTGTCTTTTATCGTCCTCAAGAAAAATCATGAGTCATTATTACAAGTTACAAATCGATTGATCGAGTTGCTTAAAAAAGAGGAGGTGACTTATGACTGCTTTGGTTTAATTAGTGCTGAAAAAATATCCGGATTCACTAGCATATCCAAAATCATACCTATCAACCCCGAAGAAGAAGATATATGGATAAATATAGTAACATACAAAGACCGGCGACACCGTTCTGAAGTTGTAGTGAATATATCAAATGATAAAGAATGTCGAGATATTTACGAAGAGTTTATGAAGTTAATTACTCCAAATACGGAATTTATCAACGGTGAATTTAGAAATTTATTGAGAAGTTAATGACTAGGTGTAAGATACTCAAATCCCTACCTATAAAATTCATAATCGTGATTAGAATGATCTTTCCTCAGGATCGATTATGAATCGCTTTATTCGAACCCACTTACTGGGACAAAAAGGTCAAATATGTCAAAGGTTGGTATGATCATAACCATTGTTTGTCATACAACCCAGGGACCGGCGAGGTAGCCAAGGGATATAAAGTCGGTTGGTCAAAGGGCAGTTGCTAATAACTTATTTTTTTATTGTTGATTTATAAATTAGATAGTCTTTTTATTTCTAAATTCTGTTCTATTAGTGTAGCCATTAGTGTTGAAAGTAGCAGTTCCGTATCACTTTCAGATTTTGTTTGTATGGCCTTGCGCCGCTTGTAATAAACCTTTGATACCATTTCGAATAGCAGTTCCTTATCCTTTGATGAAGAAAATCTAGCCATAAAACCATCAATATTCTTTTTGATTCTGTTATATGCTTCATCTTTTATCAAATGAGAATTATCAGAGGCATCAATATAACGATACATGAAAATTACTAAAGTTAAAAATATTTAAGTTAATATATTTACTATCTATAATATTTGAATCCTTTGAATTTCCAATTAGCTTAAACAAGAAGTTTAGCACAAATTAATGGTCATCACATCCATTGGATGATCCAACATTTAGTGGGTCAAAGGAATCCATATAACGCAATTCATGTTATGTAATAAAATCTATGACTACCGTGATATCCATAAAATCTAAAGATGGAATTGTTTTAGCAAGTGACAGCCAAGGCACATCATCAAAAGTCAAAACCACTATAAAAAAAGTTTTCAAAATAAATAGTCATGCAGGAATAGGTGCCTCTGGAGATAGTTCACAAATTGAATTATTTGTTGATGAACTCAAGCAAAACTTACAAAACGAAATTGAATTAGAATCAGGATTTAGAACCCACATGTATAGTATTATGGCGAAGTTGCATCGAATATACAACTACAACCATTCATTTCTATGTGGATATAGTGGAGCACGATTGTTTTTTACTCCAGTCTCACTAGTAGCTGTAAAACCAAAAAACGGAGATTCTTATCTCTACCGTATGGGTTTTGGAATAACCGGGAAAAATAATGAAGTATCTTCGTATCTATACAAGGTAAATAATGATTATGTGTCAATAGGTTCTGGTTCCACTTATGCACGTTTGGTTCTTGCACAACAAGACAGACTTAATTCCACAATAAACAGGAAATTATCTGATTTATCCACAGAAGACAATGTCGGGATAGCAGCATACATTATTAATGAAGTGAAGCAGTTGGACCTAGAAACAGGGGGAAAGACCCAGGTTTCAATAGTTGATCGTGAAGGCTATAGAGAACTTTCATATGATGAGCAAGCCAAATGTCATCAAACGATGACCTCTAATCTATATTCCTCTTTGAACGAATACTTTTCAAATAAGGATAAAACAAGCAAAATTATTGAATATCTTTTTCCATACGACTGAACCATATTTGATTACCACTAATTTAAGTTCCATAATGGATGAGTTAATATTTGACGATCATATGACCCTCCTCCTCCGTCACAAAGTATTTTTTGTTGTTGCCCTAATCCTCCATTATCAAGTGCGTATAATGATTGCAATGCATAATGAATGAATTTTCTATTATGTTTTGCTTGAAACCCTAAAAAGGACTAGTCAACAAAGCAAATGACAATGCGAGATCAAGACAAGTCATTTCAAAATAAAAGTAACCTCTATTCCGTTTATCTTTGCTTTTCTTGTCCAAAACAAAAAGGAACAGATATTAGCACCGCCCGTAGGGCTTTGTACAACGACGATTATCAAAAAGATACTGCAAGTCGACCGCTCCATCACCACGCAGTCAAACTCGATACAATGGATTCTTCCTTTATCATTACTGCACAGTTCAGGATCTCCAAAGATTCATTTCCCGGCTTTTACAATTGATCTACTTCTTATCAGCTATTAGCATAAATGTATGATTTTGGTTGGTATTTACAAAATATAACAATATTTATAAATATGGGTACCAATTATAATATATGGTTAAATGCAATAAGACTTTACTAAATATTAAGAAAGTGTTAAGGCTATACCAAGAATTGTATAATATTAATATACCTTTAGTAATTATTGTCTTGTTTGCCATAGCTTTTTCAATAGTTAATGGCATACTCTTTTTACCTATCTATTGTCATCCGAATCCTTTATCCTATGAACCACAACCCAATCAGATAATTGATTTGATACAAACGCCGCCCGACAAAGTAGCTATCACTTTTACAGAGAGACCAGAATTAAAAGCTAGCAGCATACGTGTTATGAATTTAAATAACGAGAGGATAGACAACCATGATCTTAAAATAGCAGGGTCTGATAAATCACTTTCTGTCTCCTTAAATAAATCGAAACTAATATCTGGTGATTATACCATAAAATGGTTAGTCTTGTCAAAAGATGATGGTTTTATTACTAAAGGATCATACATTTTTTCAATTGGTAGAACTAAAAGTTAGAATCAAAAATGAGAGTAACGTCTGTCATAGTGATAGAGTTCGTATTGAATCTTTATTGAAACCAATACTGGAAATTATTAGTTAATAGTATATTGTTACTTATGGTAAAGTAATTTAATAGAAACAAGTATCAAGAAAAGTTACCTCGAAGACACTTGTTTCTGTTTGAACTTGCTTATTCAGTATATGTTGAATGATTTAATTTTCACTAATTCGAACTGTTTTCAGAGCTTTTCCCCAAACGATAACTTCATCCAACATGGCATTGACCGATTTTTCATGTACTGAATGAGGTTTAAACCTTGTAAAGTTTTCAAAATCAGTATACAGAGAAAGTTGTACTTGAGCTCGAACAGTAGCGACCTTAACCTCTGCCATAACCAAACGCAATTGCTCAACTGCTCTTACACCTCCTGCACTTCCATAACCAACAAACCCTGCTACCTTGTTGTTCCATTCTTTGAAGAGAAAATCAATGGCGTTTTTTAAAGCGCCAGGAATTCCATGATTATATTCAGCGGTCACAAACACAAATGCATCAAATGAGTTGATTTTCGCAGCCCAACGTTTTGTGCAGCAACTATTCCCACGTGTTTAGTAATATCTTAATCCACAGTAGAGAAATCCTATGATTAGTGAATTGTTATCATCTATTTGTGATTGTATTTAGGTTCATGAAACTTTAAGATTGAAATTCATACGATCAATTGAAAGTTCCTCTTCCAGATATTGTTTGAATTATGCTAAAGTCCACAATTCTTACACTTTTGTTAAGTCAACAAGGCCTTAGTGAGGCATGACCATCTAATGTGATGGTAGGATTCATATTGGCTTTTTCGGTTCATCACGGCTATTCTTTAATATTTATACATAATGGAAAAACTTTGAAATATGATGGTAAAATGCCGATTGGTTCCCCGTCCACCGATACCGTAATGTTATTTTCAATGTCTGATAATAATGCTACAGCTTGTGATTGACCATAATAAATTCCATCTTGGTTATCGATAGACTCCTCCCCCCTCTTTATATCCACAAGTTTATCAAGTATTTTGAAACTACTTGAATCTTTTACTATTATAGTATCAAGTAATCCGTCGTTCATTTCGGCTCTTGTTGCCGCATTAAAACCTCCTCCCATAATACTGCCGTTTGATACCATTGCCATCGTCATCTTGGTCAAAAGCTTTTTTACGTTTATATTATCAGTATCGCCTAAAAATTCAATCAATTCGCAAACATTGCTCTGATATGTTGGTATTGTTGCAAGTATGCCTGTAATGGTTGATAGCAATCGACTGCTGATTCTGTCTCTTACCATTTTAGACCTGTTTATTACTTCTGCCCCAATTCCTATTTCGGCAGCATTTAAAATAACCCTACTGACATAATCTTCTTTTACTTCTTGGTCAATTATCTTATTGTGCACAATTGCTGTGATAACATCTATTTTCTTGAAGTTATCTGTTGAAGTTACTACCTTGCAGCATTCTTCAATTTCTGATGGCAACCCCAATGACTTTACTAGAACATTTCTAGTTCCACCTGGTAGAACTGTTAGTATTGCTTCGGGATTAATGACATCCATATGAACAAATTTTGATAAAGTTTTATCATCATTCATGTTTTCTAAATTAAAGTCTTTATCTATTTCAATATTAAAAAATCCATTAGCAACTTCATTTATCATTCCGTCACCTCCTATTGGAATTATATTGTTATAGCCTTTTTCGAGATATTCTAGTGTTAGAATGGTGCCATCATTGGCTTTCTTTGTAAAGATGTATTCGATGTCTTCTCCAAAATATTTTTTTAAAATAACATACAAGGAATCCCAATTTTTTCCTGTTTGACCTCCACTTGAATTTGGATTTACTATTACTATGGACTTTTTGGTCATTGTTATAATCTTCAAAGTATATATTCATATTGATTAATGTGTCGGTGTGCCTACCTACAATTGTTGTGAATATTTATGTTTTACTTTTTATTACTTTGATTTGATTTCCTTATCGTAGGAAAATATCCATTTTTTCTTCCAAAATACAAATAACGATACTATAGTTATGACTAACATCACTAATACCAAAGAGCCCAGATACCTTGGTATTGTGTCTAGGTTGTTTAAATCAAATCCCTGCAAGCCTAATACACCTATCAAAAGTGTGAGAGGTAATACGATAGCAGAGAAAATCGTCAATACTCGCATTGTCTCGTTTATCTGTAAAGATATACTACTCGAAAATAGATCTCTTGTAGAATTTATTGTATCCTGATAGGATTGGATCATTTCTATGAGCTGGTTAATATTATTGAATACAATCTGGAGATATTTTATATCATCTTTGTCTTTTTCCATAGTAACATGATAGTTTATTATATTCCTAGCATCCCAGAAATATCGTCGAAGGGTAATGACCTGCCTTGATAACGTATCCAAATAGGTGAGCACTCGTTTGGATGGTCTATATTGTGCGTCTTTTTCAATATCAAATACCTTGAGCTCTATTGCTGTCAAAAGTTGTTCGTAATCTTCTATGATGTCTGAAATTATACTATAGTAGAGTGCATCGATTGAAGATTCCAAAATTGTTTTTCTATCTGCGAGAATTGTTTTTACTTTCGTTACCAAATCTATTTTATTTGAATGAATAGTTATCAGCCACCTATTTCCTACAAAAAAGTACAGTGGAGAAGATTCAAGATGTTGTAGATTATCAAATTTGAGGTCTAGTAAGATGATGAACTTACTATCATGTTCTATTTCTTTTACCACAGGTTTTTTTGATTTTTGTTTTATTCGACCTAATGCTTTTTTGTTTAGTGAAAACTTATTTTCCAAATTTGTAATATCCTCATCTGTGGGATCTGAAATATCGATCCAAAGATTATGGTTTTCTTTTAGATCCCCATTTAATTCATTTTTCTCTTCTACCATTCCCTTTTGATCATAATAGAAGATAGTTTTTTGCACTATATTTGATGTTGTTTTAAAGTATTAATGTCTATTTCATATTATAGCAGGTCCATCAACCAAGCATTTTTGAAGATCAATTTATTCGGCAAGAGGGTTTAATTGGTTTCTAATTGTATAATTTAAACATTTGACTAACTCTAAGGTTATGGCTGCACCATCATTTGAAAAAGACGGGATCTCAAAATAAATTTGATAAATTTGTAATAATAGACAGAGCAAAAATTACTCTAATAAAAGTAAGACACTCTTTTGTTATTCTGTTCAGGTGATTGTTCCTTAAGGATTGGAGAGTCACTAATGAAAAACTAGCAACGCTCGCGTGTGTTTGTGATGTTGATAAGTCATAACCTTTCTTAAGCACAACTAGAGGGCATACTTATCGTGAATTTGATACTAATCGAAGTTTTGTATATCCATTACTTTAATATTTCAATATTCAGGTCAAATGGCAGGAAGATGTAATTTATTCTTGTTAGAGAGAATGAAATCTAGAATTACCGCATATTCTTTCCTAGAATCTAATTTATAGATCACCTTTTATTTAACAAAATATATAAAACTTGTAATTTTGAGGATATGAAAGTATGACATCGCTTTGCACGTTCAAAAAAGAATATTATGATTTTCAAAATAGACAAATGAAGACAGTTTCATGCGAATATGATCTTTGAAATAGAAAAATGATAAAAACTGGTCATTTAGAATTAGGGTAGAAAAGAAGAAAAGGTAAAGCAATATTTAACATTTCTATAGGCGGCACATCTGTGAAATAACAACCACACAGTATTACCAATCCTATTTGTTTGTCTGGATTGAATCCGACAAATGAACTATAACCGTCTATACCTCCATTATGCCAAATTACCTGATTTCCTAAATCAGTTGTGTTAAACCACGACAATCCGATATATCCATAGTGGAACGATTCAAATCCTGAAGGATCATCAAATGGAACTTGTACTTCAGTAAACGGATGTCTAATCAAGTGACTTGTCTCCATTGCGTTATTGAGCTTTGTACCCATCAATCCCATGTTAGCTGAGACATACTTTAGTAAATCATTAACTGTTGAGTACATCGCACCTGCACCTTGTACTTTTTGAGGGAGAAATATTAATTCACTTTCATTTCCTACCATGTGGCCTTTTGCAAATTTAGATACAATATTCTCAGGTACTGATATACTTGTTGCATTCATTGCAAATCTTGTACTATTCATTCCTAATACATTCCCTATTCTATCCTTAAGCAGCTGATCCAGGGGAATACCTGTAATGACAGGACATGTTCTACCAGACCCAATCCTATATTTGAATAAGCAGATTTAGTTCCTGGTTCAGTTGCTAGTGTTGAATTCGAAAGAAAATCATAAGATTTCTCCGGTAGAATGAAGGATTATACTCTACCAAAAATCGAATACAATGAAAGTTCACTCAATTTCAAGGAGAAAAAAAAGAAATCGCTAAACTATTAAGAACAGATAGACATGAGATCCTACTGTTCAAATCAGAAAATATTAGCACAAATCCAGATGAAATTCCAGAGGATGAAACTGCGATCACCGATAATATAATTAATTATGATTAATGGGTCAACTCGGTCTATTAAATAGTTTTCAGAATAAAGCCAGATCGTGTACGGTTCATGTTAGACTAGATAAACTAAACACAAATTCAGACTTGGGTAAAATCATTAGCAACCTTATCTGTATCAGACAAAGGTATTGTTACTTCTCGTACGTTAGCAAGAAATGATGAAGTAATAATAGGAATATCAGGTTACCACATAGAAACTGAGACTAAAGAGGAGCATATCTGTATCTATTGGAAGTGAAATGTTGAATTAACACGCATGGACATATACCATACCCATATTCTCGTGCTCTAGTAGAGTGGGATCATAAAACTAGGTATGGAGGATATGTTTAAGACAGAAATTTCGGAACTCGATGCCAACAAGATGAAATCAAGGTTAAGAAAGAGAAAGATAACTTGTTTATGAATCCGAGTTTGGGACTCTTAAAGTCTTTGATTATGTCGATTATTTCTTTTCATCTAAATACGTTAGTGCAATTTTACGATGGAATCTCCTGACATATTACTGCTATAATCCCAAACGGACTAAAATCCTCAGATCTATCCAAATTATTCTAATTTAAATATGCAATAGGACCTTAAACAACCGATGAACGCATCACATAAACTTTTTGGAATATTCGCAATCCATAGCCCAGAGTCTTGTCCGCTTAATAATACTAAAAGTAAAGAGATCTTTAAAGAAATACACAAGAAGCTAAAATCAAATGCTGTAAAATATGGAGTCAAAGAAATTAATGGATTTTATATGTCCGTACTAGAGCATGAATGGTTTATTCTGGTTCAATCAAATAATGCTCATGATATTGAACAGCTATGTATCGAATCTGGGATATCATCTTTTAATACAGTAAAGATTGTGCCTCTGACAGACTATCAAGATGTCCTAAGCAGAATTAATCAGAATCAATAAATGGATATTTACTATCTTTATTTTCATCCTTTGTGGCTTTTTATATTCGTATAAATGCTAGACTAACTATACTAATTTCATTTTGTCATGCGAGAATTTATGCTGAAAATAGATAATAATAGCACTAACTGCTGTATAGGTTTTACCACTCCCAGTCGCCTTTTGAATCAAGGCGCTGGATTTATTGTCTGATAATGACTGTTCTAAATTCTTTATTGCCTCCATTTGTCTTAAATTTAGAGCGATGCATTTTGAAACCAACCTAGATAAGTAGGTTCAATTTTAGATTTGAAAGTAAGATATTACTTGCCTATTCCGCTCTTTAGATTGTCCTTGGAAAATATGAGAGTCAGAATACTTTTCTCCAAAACCAGATTGTGCACCTACATTATTACCAGAGTTTTCTTGAACCTAGATATTGATGTTGTTGCCTGAATCAATTATTTCTTCAAAATTAGAACCCAGGGTTATGGTGACGCTATCGGGTTTACTTACCAAACCCTGCTTGTTTGTCACAACCGGTTCAAAATGCAAATGTATGTTGGAATATGGTTCGGGGTGCTGTAAAGATTCAATTTACAGCTGTTGAGTTACTCAGAGTGACTCCAAGTCCGTTTGATCGAGTCCACTATAAAGTCAGTGTTTCATTCCTTGGGTCAGTACCACCATGGTCTTCTAAATGCACTGTCACACCAGAGTCTACAGTCTGGTCAAGTCCATCATCTGCAATCGGCACTATTGACCCAATTACAGAGACTGGGTTTGAATTTGTGCTTGCTGCGTACATGTTACCATTATCCTAATTGTAGGCTGTTACCTGTGGAGACCCTCAAACTGGTATGGTTCATAATACCTCATTAGTATCTGAATCAGGTTCTTTTACAAACATTATTTTGGTGGAAGTTTTTCCTCTTCCTGCTCCTCTTCAGTATGAAGCAATATGTACACTCCTGCTGCTATTAGTCCACCAGCAATTGGTGCTACCCAATAAATCCACTGATAAGCAAAATCCCAAGTTATTAAGGCAGGACCAAAGGAGCGAGCTGGATTTAATGACCCTCCAGTAATTGAGCCTCCGAATATAACATTGAATCCGAGAGTAAAACCTATGGCTATTCCAGCCAATGGAACTATCTTAAAGTTTTTTGAAGTGGTTGTGGCCAATACAACATATACCAATGTAAATGTCATTACTGTTTCTAAGATAAGGGCTCTTACAATGTTGCCGTCGGAAGGTAATGTTACACTAGCTGACATTTCAGAGCCAAAAATTGAATAGACAACTGCAGCTGCAAGCACGGCACCAATAATCTGAGCAATGATGTACACAACTGCTTCCTTTCTACCAATTTTCTTGGCCACTAAGAGACCTATTGTAACTGCAGGATTGACCTGTGCACCAGAACGATATCCTATGGCATATACAATAGCTGTTAAGACTAGAGCATGAACCAAACCTATTCCAATTACTCCTAATTGTCCGCTATCAGAATAGACGGTTGCAGCAGAAGCAATTGCATATACTAAAATAAAAGTACCTACAATCTCTACCAAAAATTTGTTTCTTAAAGACGGTCGGAAAATCTTTTGAACGTCTTTATCCATGTTCCATACTAATAGTCGCAAATATATTTAAATGATGGTATAATCCCAATTTTAGAGAATCAATGTCTTTTGAGTTGAGATAATTGATAAAATTAGAACATTATATTATGATTATTATTCATGTGATCAAATCCCGCTTGAAAAGTGCAAAGTGCGGGATTTGAACCATAGTCTTTTGGAATCCTTTTATAACAAATGATTAAAAATCATTATCAGGTATTAATTCACAAATTAATTCACAAATTATAAGAATCTTGGAATCTTACAAATTGTCGAAAATTCTCAAATAATTCAATTGCCATGACTTAAAATACGACTAACAAAATAAAATTCAAAATGCAGCGCTCCCTATGACATTATTACCACTGATTTCAATGATAATTTTAAGCACTATGACTATAGGTAATGTAGATGCACGAAAAATGAATACTGCTACATGTACCAGTAATAATGATGGAACCGTCGGTACAGTAATTTGTTTTGCATTAGATCAGGACACTATGGTTCAATGGTGTACTACCTGTGTTAATACTAAACCCCCTAGTAACTGTTCAGAAGCAGAACAGCAATTTCATACCAAGGGTGGGGAAAATGCGAATCCAAACAATGGTGGGGTACCAAGTAGCGACGACTCAAGCAATCAAGGCTGCTCAAATACTGCTGATCCAGACAAGATTATTGATGGAGGAACATTCAATGATGATGGCAGTTCAAGCAATTCGGGTGACTCAAATGGAGGGATTGATTCGAACAAAATCAATAGCGGTGCAGTATTTAATCAATAAGAATATCGCAGGAATCATATATAAATAACGTTTCTTATTTTACTTATCTATGGAGGTGCGGGATTTGAACTGTATATTGTATCAGACAAACACTAGTCAATTATTGACAATATCATGAAATACTTAATTACAGGCATTAGAAGGGTTCTAATGAATAAAGTTTGGGTTATGCATCTTGCCTATTGAAAACTGAAAAACAAAATTAAGACAAATAAGATATACTTGCTTTAGAATCAAATGATCATGTCTGAAAATATCCATATCAGAGCTGAATTCATCATAGAAAAAGATAATGTAGAACAATTTAGAAAACTGATAAGAGAAATGAGCAATGTAGTTGAGACCAACGAACCAAGCACATTAGTGTATCAGTTCTATCTTAACGGAGATGGAACAAAATGTATGGTCCATGAAACATATGTAGATTCCAAGGCTGTGATATCTCACAATGATAGCACGGCTTCAAAAACAATTCTCCCTAGAATATTTAACATAGCCAAATTAAGAACACTTGACGTTTATGGTAATCCCAATAATGAATTGAAAAAGTTGTTGGCAGGTTTCAATTCACAGATATTTAATTTGTATATAGGATTCAGTCGGAAAAACGAATAATATGTCTTATCAAGATACTAAATATTTATTTTCAATCACAATCACTTTATATGCTAACGCTTATTGTTATAGTTAGTGTTTTTAATCAATCAAAATCAGCACCATTTATAGTTTTAAGCGTATTTTTTGGTACATTCTTGATTTTATCAGCATACTTATCGTCGTTTGATTCATCTCTTTTTCATGATGCTTTGGCCCAATCTGATATTCAAACTGTCAAATATAGAAATCTAACACTAGATCTTGGTAACGGAGTAACAACAAACGCTCAGTTATCTTATCCCGCAATAGGTAAAGGACCATTTCCGGCAGTGTTGCTTATTCCTGGCTCTGACGCAGTTGACATGAACGAAACCTTGGGCGTAAATATCAAACCATTCTGGCAAATATCTCAATATCTTTCTGAGAGGGGATTTGCGGTACTAAAGTACGATAAAAGAGGTGTTGGTGAAAGTTTCACTATTTTGAACCCAAATGTATGGGGAAATAATACAGTCAATGATCAAATTCAAGATAGCAAGAAAGCCTTGAATGTTCTCGTACATCAGCCTGAAGTAGATCCAAATAGGATAAGTATAATTGGCCATAGCGAAGGTACACTTTATGCTCCAAGAGTCGTGGTTGATAATTCGACAAAGATAAGCAACATTCTACTTATGGGTGTCCTAGCCCAAAACCCTTTAAAAGAGAGTACTATCAAGACGTTTCCTTACCATTAGAATACACTATGCAAGTATTAGATAAAAATCACACCGGATTGATATCTATACAGCAACTAGTAACGAATTATTTATTAAAGAACTTTTTGCTGTCTTCTTCAGTTTTGCATACTAATGATACCAAAGACATTACTAATACTTTAGTTAAGGAATTTGGTACTAGTGGGTACATACATATTGATGAACAACTTAAACCATTTCTGACAAAAGGCTATGAAAACATTACGGCATTCAATTTGCTAAAATGTAATACTCTTGGAGTATGTCCTATATTATGGAAATCTTTATCTAATATGACAACAAATTTCAGCTTAATTGGTAACGTATCTAACTCCACAGGCATTCTAATACTTAATGGGAAAAATGATGCTCAAACACCAGTTCAACAAGCATTTTTATTGCATCAGAAGCTTAATGAAGTAAATCATACTGACCATACATTAATAACATAGCCCGACCTTGGACACGTTTTTTATCCATCATCAAAATGGCAAACAGGGATCGGACCTATCCAACCTAATGTTTTGGCAGATTTATATTCATGGTTGGAGTCCCATTCAAGATAGTAAATGGAGTTTTATTTCGCTTTTTATCAGACAGGACAATGTATTGTCATAAACCTCGTTCTTTAGCAATAACCTATTAAAATGAATTGAATTGCATAAAAACATGCTACTAAGAAAATTATATTGTCAATAAACAGTTAATTTGAGCATAATAGAGAGCGAAGTGCTATATTTGAACCAGTTTCTATGACATGATTAGCCAAGGTTTAATTTACCATAGTTAACAACAATAAGGAACGGGTTCAAAATTATATATGCTTTAATGTTTTCATACTAATCGACTTTTGAGGATTCATCATTTTCTCTCTATTGTGTGCTATACACACTAATTGATTTTTTTCAGTTGCGGTGCGGAAACGAAAAAAAAGAATCAAGATAAACAGATGAAAATAATTTATTCTATCAATATTAGAAAAATAAATATTCAATGTCCCCTTATGGTTCTATTTAAATTGATGAATTAGACTATTATAGTATGAAATATTATCTTTTAGGCAAGAGCGGCCTTAGAGTTTCAGAGATTTGTCTTGGTACAATGACATTTGGTAAAGAATGGGGATGGGGCGCCTCTAAAGAAGAATCTCGCAAGATCTTTGATGCATACGTAGATTCTGGTGGTAATTTTATTGACTCTGCTAACATATACACGGACGGAACAAGCGAAAAATATGTTGGAGATTTTGTTTCCTATGATAGAGATAGATTTGTTATTGCAACTAAGTATACTTCTAATACAAGAGCAGGAGATCCCAATGCTGGGGGAAACCATCGAAAGAACATGGTACAATCGTTAGAAGCGAGTTTGAGGAGGCTAAATACGGACTACATTGATCTTTATTGGGTACATGCATGGGATCAAACAACCCCGGTAGAAGAGATGATGCGAGCACTAGATGATATGGTCAAATCAGGCAAGATCCTGTACATCGGAATTTCAGATGCTCCAGCATGGATTGTCTCACAGGCTAATACTCTTGCAAATCTTAAAGGTTGGACAGAGTTTGCGAGCATTCAGATAGAATATAGTTTGATTGAAAGGACTTCGGAGCGAGAATTACTTCCTATGGCAAATGCACTTGATATAGGAATAACAGCATGGTCTCCGTTAGGAAGTGGAGTCCTGACAGGAAAATATAACAAATCAAGTAATAAAGAGCATAAAAATAATACAGTAAATAAAGATTACAAACAGAAAGAGAATACAACTAATGATGTTAATACTAGTACTAGTTCATCATCATCAAAGTTCGATCAGCAGACTAGTAATAGACTAAATGTAGCAAATTTTTCAGAATTGTCAAATACTTTACTCAAAGAAAGAAATTTGAGAATTGCTGAAGAGGTTATAAGTATTGCTCAGGAGATTAAGCATACACCTTCCCAAGTTGCACTTAATTGGATAAGACAGTCGAAAAAGATAGTTCGAAATAAGATAATACCAATAATAGGGGCAAAAGACCTTCTACAGATAAATGATAACTTGGCATGTATGGAATTTGTGTTATCTGATGATCATATACAAAGATTAAATGAAGTAAGTAAGATAGAACTTGGCTTTCCACATGATTTCCTATCCTCTGATGCAATTAGGAATATAATTTACGGAGGAACTTACTCGTCATTATATAATCATAGAAAATTCAATTAAAGCAAGAGTATGGACAGTTTTGGTTGTTCTTGATTGGTGGGTTGGTGGTTCGGTCTCCTCAATTCTTTTTTTACTCATTCTCGCTCAAATTGTTTCTACCCTCCTATTATCTATTTCAGTTAATGTTCCTATGTAATTCATATATGGATGATAATACCTCTCAAATATAATTATGTAATTTTATACTCATGGAGAAAAAAGCCATTATTGTCTCTATATTTGCAATATTATTAACTACTGGAATTTCAGCATTAATCCCTGTTAATATGACATACGCCAAACTAAACTGTACCGAACAAAAATGTACAGGTGGACAAGGAGGACAAGGAGGTGGAGCAGGAGGCAATTTTACAATTGAATGTAACACTTTTACTCAATCTGGCGTTGGAGGTTCCTCATTTTTGTCAGGAGGCGGTGGCGGACACCTTGAATCTAATTCTTAAACCGGCGATTTCTCCAGAAGTGGCGGTAGTTCTGATACAGGAGGAGGACCATGTACTGGTAACCTAAATGAAGGAGAACTGGAGTGCACGGGGAAAGATTAAATTATTTTTATTTTTATTCACAAATCCCTTAATTTTTGATTTAGAATTGTATGGATTTATGAATATTCAAAGTTCTTGATGATGAATAAATTGGAAATAATATTGATTTATTATTTATTTTGATTTTTTCGCATGATCAAGGATGAATCGTCTTATTTGAATACTCAGGCTAATTAATTCTAGAAGTTAGTCGATCAGTTCTAGAATCTACTAATGTCTAAATTTAGACGAGTAATCCAAAATATGAGGTATTACAAAACTATTTCTTTCAAATCCCGCTTAAAAAGTGCGAGGTGCGGGATTTGAACCCGGTTCTTGTTTTGTCCAGTTCAAATCCCTTTGCTTAAGGAGAGAGAAAGAGAACCCGCGATCCCTCTATCTTTAGTTATGGTCGTAGAGTGATAATTTGATCAAGATAATCTTCTTACAAGATTACACCCTCTTTATATACTTCCTTGATTGAATTTGGTTATGAATAATAATAGACAGGCAAGAAAAGATTATCTTTTCATTATAGTATTCATTTATACTCTAATTTTCTCAAGTATGACCATGATCAATGGCTTTACTAATATAGTGGATGGACAAACGAATGTTACCCAGACCAATTCAAGCAACACCACGAACTTGGTAAATACCCAAGACATTCCATTAGATAAAGTCCGTGTTGGAGATATTGAAATGGCGTATAAAATGTTTGGTAAAGGAGATCCCTTGATACTTCACAATGGTGCTTCTGATCATATGGATGCATGGGATCCAGCCCTTTTAAGCAGACTAGCATCAAATAACACAGTAATTATTTTTGATAGTCGTGGAATAGGAAATACCACTGCAGGTACCGAACCGTATTCTATTCAGTTACTTGGTAATGATACTGCTGGTTTAATGGACGCTTTGAAAATACAAAATGCAAACGTTTTAGGATATTCTCTAGGTACATTTACAACCCAACAGTTTGCAATTACGCATCCTGATATGGTTAGTAGTGTTATACTTATTGCTGGAACCTGTGGTGGGAAAGATGGTATACCTAAACCGACTGAGTTTATGAAATCGATGTCCGAAATGGCAAATAAGTCTTCAAACAATGAATCCATGACGCAGGAGGATTTCAAATCCCTTGTAACTGCCTCATTAGGATCGGGATGGGTAAAACTGCATCCTGAATCTGCTGATATTCCAGAAAATATGACACTAGCAGCAGCAAAGCCTGGTCTTTCCCCTGAAGCAGTGAATAATCAGATGAACGCTGGATTTGCTTGGGAGGCAACCAACTGGAATGGTGTTTGTGACGACCTTGCGAAAATAGACAAGCCCCTGTTAACTATAACAGGAACAGACGACAATGAATATGTCCCACATGAAAACTCTTTAGTCATTGCAAACAAGGTTCCAGGAGCATGGGTTGTACAGATAAAGGATGCTGGTCATGCAGTTCCGGATCAATATCCTGAGGAAGTCGGTAACATAATAGAAACATTCTTGTCGACTGTAAAATAGTAGGAGACTAATCAGGAAACAAGAATTAGATATTAATTTCGTACGCAATGTAGACAAGCGGGTTCAAATCCTTATCTGAAGAAAGGAGAAGGAGTGCGAGGTGAGGGATTTGAACCCTAAGTGATTATTATGATCTTGTTTTCACAAAAATTGAAACCAAATAGATGAAAAATTCTGCCATTCTGATTCTTAGATTTGCCATCATTCTTCCTGTATCATTTGTTAAATTAATTGCATGTAATCCATTTAGGTTGGATTATCTATGCTCAATTCGAGTAGGATTAATATCGATTCCAGTAGATCTTAACAAAAAGGGGTAATTTTTGGATATTTCCTTTAGGTTTGGAAATTGCACTGAGCTCTCGTATCTACACTTCCTCGATTTATTAAATCATTTATTGTTTTTCTTGAGAAATCAAAGGCCTTCCCATTAATGTCATCGCTACTCTCTAGAGATTGACCCTCTCCATATCCTATTCTTTGTAGTTTGTTTATTGTTACTCTTCCCTCAATTAGTTTTCTTATTTCTCTTGGACTGCCATTTCTACTCATGCTAACTAACTTGTTTGCTAATGGTTTTTCCAACTCTCTATAGATAGAGTCGTTTGATGGATAATTGCGGTCTGACCTAATCATGTCCATTAAAGAATTTATTATGTTAATATAATCAGATACCATTGATGTTACCTTTTCATCATGCTTTGATTTATCATGAAATAACACATTCTGGACCCGGTTATTGATAGAATCCGGGTCCTCAGGGACTCCCTGTTCTTTGGTGGGGTACAAAATACCTATATACACCTCTAAGGATGGAACATTATCTAAGCCTTTAACCTTATACCAATAGTCCCTGTGTGATTGAATAACTTCTCTTAAAGGCGTATTACTAAGGTAATAACCATCCATAAATATTCTATTATACTGTTTTCCTTCCGGAATTTCATCATCAATGACTTCACCTGTAATAGCGAGCAGTTCTGGGAATTTGTATCTTAGATGAGAAGACATGGTGGTTAGGAGATGCTCCATCTTTATTCCATCCGGATATTTTATTACATGCTTTGATTTACTATCCTCATCGCCATATACGGACATTCTTTGGTTGTACTTCTTTGGATAGCTATCAAATGTTATGGTTGTTGCATCTTGTACATCTACACCTACCAATAACAATCTTGGTTCCCCTTCATCGGTCTTTATTGGATTTTTTGAATCATCCCAAAACTTTCGAATTGTTTCTACAATAGGGGAATTATCAAACCGTAATATATAATTAAAAGGATTTAGAAATCTAAAATCCGGTTGGTATATCGGAGGAGACAGAACCTTATGAGTTCCCCAAGGAAGATAAGCAAATTGATACCATGACCAATATCTTCTGAATGCCTCACCTGAGGCTAATCTTCCCAATTTATCTGGCCACATATAATAGTAAGACAATAGTGGTGATTGTTCCCTCAAATTGCCAAATATGTTATCAAAAGGCTTTAATGTATTAACCCAAAAGTTGTTGACTCCTTCTCTTAGCTTGGATGAAGCGTATAGCCAGCCTTGTAGAAATGGATTTTCATATTGAGGAGTGTCTATTGATACCTCTTGCCAGAATCGATAAAGGGTCTCGTCTGACCCCTTCCAAGGATTTTCCTCATCCTTATTTTGTAGAACGTGATTGACTATCAGGGTTGCGTTTATTGCGCCTGCCGAGGTACCAGCAACGATATCAAATAAAGGTCTATTTTCTTTTACTTCCCACTTAAGACCCTCATACAGTGACTTATAGATTCCTGCCTCGTAGGCTCCCAATGCCCCTCCTCCTTGGAATACAAGAGCTCTTTGTTGTAACGGTCTGGAATTGCTATGTTTACTGTATGTTGGAGGATTTGACATATCCTACAAAGAATGACCCTAAAAATAAAGGTTTTGGTAATAAATTACAATTATCTTCACTTAAATAAAAATCCACCATATGGTGTTATATCAAATACTTTTTTGATGACCAGTGTTTATGTTTTCATAGTTCATTTGGATTCTGCAGCCATTAACATGGCAACAGATTCCTCTTTGCGAAGAACAATTGCAAAATCGTCACAAAAGGAGGTCGATTTCCTACTGTTATTAGGTCTTACCGAGGCTGAAGGTATTGTAACAAATAAGATCGAAAGTATCAGTAAACTAGTTTACAATAACATTCAGTACGATAATCTTTGCTATTTCCTCCGAACCAAATAACGTTAGAGAATATGTTAATCAGGTAGTAAAGAATTGTGGAAGATAGATCCAGATGTACTTCAAAAAGCAAAAGATAAACACGATGGAAAAAATCATAAATAAAGAAATATGATCTTTAATTACGCTCCTACTCTCTAATTAGACATTTTTAATAATGTTATTACATGACATGTCGCAATTAATAGTTTTTTATCCTTACCCAGTATCAGTTATATTGATTGAAGAGAATTTTTCCTTCTTGATATATTACCAATTTATTATTACGTTCATTGACTCGGACATCAGGACGGCATCATAAATATTGATGACTAATTCTGATCAAAAAGATATTTCTTTTAGTATTGTGAATTAATATATTATATTCTTTATTATCATGTGAGCAATGTTTCTTTCTTCTTTTGTTACCTTACTAAGACTTCTAAACATATTCCAAAGTATTGTTGGAAACTATTGTAAAGTAAGAATGCTTCTGACCGACAATTCTATTTAGAACAATAATAGAAACTTTCTTCTTTTGTGTAATGTGCAACTTGTTACAGTTACATCCCGTCAAAGAATCACAAACAGGGGTTTCATATGCATACGTAATCTCCTCGCCTATATGACCAGAGATGAATGCAAACTTTATGAATAAATCAACACCACCATCAATCGCTAATGCCTTGTGGACCATTGTTTTAATAAAACCTTCATCTGCTAACCATACACGATCATGGATACGCATTTTCTTATTTAGCTTGTAACTTCGGATTATTTCTTCAATCAGGATTTTGAGTTCGGGACTATGCATCATTCTATCACAGTATATCCCGAACTTGCGCATAGCGTCACATATCCATGCACGCTTGTGTCCACTTTCAGAAGCTATAAGATTTGGTTTTGTGAAGAAAATGTCAACATATCTTTCATAATAACGAACTAGATCCTTAGCATGTTTCTTATAGACATACTTCTTTGATAGTCCTTGAAGCATGTCTTCACGATCGATATTCTTGTGGAATGTAGGACTAAATTCTCCTGTCAAAGGATCTGATATCTTCCTCCATCTTTTTGATGAACAGGATATTTTCCGTCAATCCAGGCATGAACGAATTCACTAAACGTTTTAAATCCATTCATGTTTAATTTGCTGTTCAAAACTGCCACGTCATTCTCCTTTAATCTGACAGTAACACTTTTCCAATGCTGTATTTTTTTATGGATTTGTATTTGTTCATTCATACCTGAATAAAGATATACTGAGCTTTAGCTTTTTCGTCAACAATTTACGAACAGATGTCAACAATTTAAGCTTCTTAACGAAGATCCCATTCGTCAATAAACCACATGTCAACAATATCATCAACAAATATACAATTTCAATCATAAATGAGGTGCTAAGTGCGGGATTTGAACCCGATATGTATATGTCACCTATCTACCTGTCACAAATTATTTTCATTCCCATCACCCACCTATTTCTTTATTAAATCAAGATCAATTGCATGCAGTTCTTTTACATTACCCAATGCATAATCGGGATTTGGATAAAATTCGATCGTACAAACTTTGGATTCATGTGGTCGGATCTCCACAAGACAAGGCGATTCATCATAGATAAGTTGAAGGCCAACATCCATCGACAGGTAACTTTCCCCGGATGCACAGTGTGTTTTACAGAAGTATTCCCACCTTTTAGACAAAGAGGATTTGCCAGATATGATGTCATGGTATTGTCTCCATTATCTACCTCGGTCTGAACACAAACAGATATGGAATTAATGGCTTTTCCATAATCAGCTGTAAAATTGACAGCTCCAGTTGCTATTGTTAGGTAACCGTTGGCAGTAAAAAGAGTGCTGTCACTAGGTAATTCTTGTACACCTTTTATAGGAGTAGCAAAGCAGGATTATCAAGTGGTCGCTCACCAAGTCCCCTACTCCCACTTAAAGTATTTGGTTGCAATTGATTGTTATTTTGAAGTTTCAGATCTTGTGAAGATTCGGTGCTTGTCCCCTGAGAGTCAGTCGTTGTTGTTTGAGTAGGGACTGGACAACCCTCTGGTACATCATCAGATTGATTCTCCAGAGTAGGACGTGGTCCGGGACAACCATTTTCATCAATTAAACTAGTCCCTTCAATTGTTTCATTTGAACAAGCATTGTTTTGCTCGGATTGGGTATCAGACGATTGATCATTATTATCAGTCGACTCTTCGTCAGTATTACTATCTTGCGATTGATCCTCCTTGGATATATCGATATATTAATAGCCTCTCCAAGCATTGATCTTAGAAGATAGGTTTCTCATACTACTTTAGAAAATTCTATAGGAGCAATATATAAGAAAAACCTCACTTGAAATTTTATAATTAGTTAATTGTAGTTGTAGTTTTCAATTTTGGTATTCATGTAGAACTGTGCTTGTTAAATGGATCAGCCTGTTCCTATAACTCAACTCCAAAAAACGAACAATGAGTTATATCATAATTATAAAGTTTGGATCCTTTCTCAATTCTATGGATCCATCATGCTCTACCATCTCTACCCATCCTTATTTAATGGCAAAGTAAAGGTAAATGTTGCTCCTGTATCATCCTTGTTATTTTCTGCCCATAAGTCTCCATCGTGTGCCACAACAATCTTTTTTGAGATATACAATCCCAAACCCATACCTTGATACGAGTTAGTGGTAAACGTGGTAAACAATTTCTGAAAAATCTCTTTATCAATCCCGACACCTGCATCCTTTACTTTCAAAATAACCATTTCCTTACTACTTGCATTATGCATATTGATTACCTTACTTTCAGCTTTTATTGATATTGAAACCAAGTCGGAGGAAAACTTTATTGAATTACTAATCAAATTAGAAATAACTTGGCTTATCCTACTTTTATCTCCAAAAACGACCAAAGTATCAGGGATTTCATATGTGATTTTTATATTTTTATTATCAGTACAATTTTGATAATCTCTTATCATATCTGGTATTATTTCCTTAAATGTAAAATTTTCTTTAATGAGCGTAAGAGAATTACTTTCAATTTTTGCTACGTCTAAGATATCTTCGGATAGTTTCTTTAATCTTTTTGCATTTCTGTTTAAGATATCGAGAAATTCCCTAAGTTCATGATCTTTTATTCTACTTTTAACAAAGTCCGATACATTAATTATTGGCTGTATTGGTGTTCTTAATTCATGGGCGGCTACATTAATGAATTCCTTTTGCATTCTGTCATTGACTTGTAATTGTTCATACAACTCTATTTGCTTCCAAATAACGTCGAATATTGCAGCATATGTTAATACAGTGGGTAAACTATTAGAATAAGTTGCAAACCCTATTGCTTCTGCAACTGTATGCTTGGCATCATCCCTTAGCTCTACAACTATCGAATATCTTCTATCAACCACCAAAATTGATACTTGAGATATCGGATCCATAAATCTAAAATGAATATTTAGATTGTTGGCTAGACCTTTACATGTTGCTTCTATTTCATTATCCTTAGGTATCAGCACTTTCATTTTTACATTGGGGTTAGAGTCTGTTATTTCTTTAAGAATTCGTATAGATCCATTGTGCTCTAGTCTGTGAAAAGCATTAGCGGTAGAGAAGATAATTAAAATCTCCTCTTTTACAGACCTCAAAAGATCAACGAGTTTGTTTTGTAAGACCACAGGGTCATTTATAGATTCAATGACTTCAGGAATTATACCCTTCTCGATTTCCTTTATTTTTTTCTCACCTGGAACTGCTGTTCTCCATAAGGTATCAAAGATATATTGACCCTGTTCAATCACTTCTTTTACATTGCTATAGATAACTTGGGTAAGAGGAGTACTTTCTTGAAGAACTGTGGTAGCCATATATTCTGACTCGCTGACGGCAACTCCACCTCTAACGCCATCTAGATGCCGGAGTTCATCAACAAGATTTATCAGATCTTTACAGTTACCGACATTTTCTTTTGTAATCTCTGTAAATGCCCTTATCTTCCCTCCCCTGTTACGAATATTTAGATATCCATCTCTATATTCTTTAATCTCTACTACAATTGATGGAGCACTTTTGTCAAAATATATATCCATCCTTTCTTTGACGTTTTCCATAAAATATATTCCCCTCCCCACCGCTTTCTCGACGCCATAAAGAATCTCTGAGCTTTTATCCTTGGTTTGAGGGAAGGAAGGAATACCCGTAATGTTTCATCTAAATATTATGTTTAAGATATAAAAATATGCCGCTGCAAACACTTTAGTACGAAACTGTCATAGTTCATTAATTCTCCTATTTTCAAGTAACTTTTAATTAAAGAAGTTGCTTTGAGACATAGGCATAACAAATTTTTAATAAAATGGACTAGTAATACAATATAGTGGATGAAATAACTCTCAAGCAGTTAAAAGAGTCCAATTATTATCATCCTGTAATTACTGACGTTATCCATGATTATAAGATAGTGCTTGAAATGGTCGCAGATGGATTGAATTCGACCGAATTAGGATATAACACAGTTTGGGATGCTGAAATGTGTAAATGGGCTTCCAAATATTTTGTAGAAGGATTAGAATTAGTAAAACAGAGAATCAAAGGAAAGGGCATAAAATGTAGACTAATTACTGAAGTGAATACAGAAAATGAAGGATTTCTTAATACCTTACCTTTCGTAGAAATTAGACATTTAGATGGATTGAGGGGAAATTTTGGCATCCGTGACGAGAAGGGATACATGGCGTTTGTTCTTCACAAAAAGAATGATGAATTTCTGCAGACATACTTTAGTAATTCTAAAGTCCTTGCAGAGGAACAAATGCAATTGTTTGAAGAATTGTGGAGTATGGCCATACCATTTTCTACAAGAATAAAAGAATTAGAGTATGAAGTTAAAAGAGACACTTAGAAAACCATGTCAGATTTTGAAAATATTCAAGGAGAGTTAGAATCGTTGCTCATAACATGTAAGAAGGACCTGACAATATTTTCATCCAACAAAATTCTTTGCTATCCTAAATAAAGGTAAATTTATTGATTATTTACCAAAGATACTCCAAAAAAGAAGCATCAATCAAAATTCTCATGGAGGATGTAGACGAATATTTGACAAGACAAATTGCTTCCATAAATGCGTCAACACAAGTCAATCCAATCCAAATCGGATACACGAATAAGATTGCAGAAATAAATGAAATGGTCATAATATTTGATAGTAAACACGTGCTTCATGTCAACTATGATCCAAACAACAAACTAGTTGCAACATACTCAAATGAGGAACACAGGGTATTGATTCGAGTTAATGTTTGAAAAGCATTGGAATGAAGTAAAAAGCCTGGATATCATGAATAACAACTAATAAATCCAATAACATTGATAATACTGATCTTTACTCGGGATCAAGGACGAACCGCTTTATTTGAACCCGCGGCTGTCATTGTTTTCTTTAGTTTATTAAAAAAATATTCAAACAAGATATGGTTGAACAAGGCTTAGCCATGTTAAAATAAGCATAAAAAAATTACATGACCTATTAGATTTGTCTAAGACAATACAAAATATCAAAATAGAGCGATCTCCATGATAGTATTAGTATTGATTTCAATGATAGTAATAAGCACCATGACCATAGGTAATACAGATGCACGAAAAATGGGTACTTATTCTTGCACCTATCATCTTGATGTGGTAAGATGCTGTGCAATAGACCTTGACACTATGAAAACATGGTGTACTTATTGTAAAAATACCAGCCCACCTAGTGGATGTATACCTGCTGGAGAAGAAAGTCCTAAGGGTAACAAAAATACTAATCCAAAAAATGGCGGTGGGATGCGTAGTAATGATGAGTCAAGCAATTCCGGTGGCTCAAATACTGTTGATCCAGACAAGATTATTGAAGGAGGAACATTCAATGATGGTAGTGGTTCAAGCAGTTCGGATGGCTCAAATGGAGGCATTGATTCGAGCAAAATCAATAGCGGTACAGTATTTAATCAATAAGAATATTTCATAAACCATATTTTTTTCACTTATCTAAAAAGTTAAGGTGGAATTTGAACTCCAAAGCAGACATTAAATCCTTTGGCACTATGAGATATATTTAAATAAATACTCACGATAATCGATAAAATGGTAAATTATTGTTTGGTTGTGCCTTTACTACCAGGAAAAATGGAATTATCAAAAAAGTTTGAAGAAGAAAATGGTGGTCATGGCAAAGAACATGATGAATTTTACAAGATTGCAGGTGTGACTCGTGAACAGGTTTGGATTCAGCATAGTCCACCAGGTAGTGGTGCCCCTGATCTTGAAATAGTTAGTTTAGAAACGGAAGATCCTGCCAAGACTCTAAAAGAATTTGCTACGTCAACTCTTCCATGGGCTATAAAGTTTCGCGACTTTGCAAAAGAAGCATTTGGAATAGATTTTTCAAAAGGGCCTCCACCGCCTCTAAACGAGTTACTAGTTGACTGGCATAAAGATAAGTAATAGAAAAGTATTTTGGATTTCAATCTACGTCTTTCCACAGTATCAAGGATGAATCGCTTAGTATGAATTTAAAAGTCGGTCGATTAGTTTTAGAATCTAGTAATAATTAGACTTAGACATGACTTGAATGAGTAATTCAAAATATAATGTTTTACAAACACAATCCGGATCTTGCATTCACGGGTTTAAACTTTGATAGATAAAAGTATGATTCATACTTCAATATTGAAACCGGGAAAGGGACTCGAAGCCCTGTCATAGAAACGGGGAATCTAACAAATCATGACGGTCTCGAAAATTAGAATGGAAGGATTAGACCCTACATGTTGAGTATAATCTTAGTATCACTATATGACAGTTGCTAGACGTTTTGTCTATATTTGTTTTGGCACTACTTCCATTCACTATTCTAATACGACAATTTTATTTTATTGTAGTTTCTTCAATAGCATAGTCTTGACAATTGTTTTGGATATTTATATATGATAACATATTGAGGAATCTGACAATAGGCTATTAGACACACAGATCAGTGTTAGGCAATCCATTTTAATAACATCCTTCCATCATATTCCAAACGATCGGGAGTGTAAAAATATCTGATTGGAAAGAGTCTCAACTTTAGAATAACATTTGGCGAAATAGCTCTTAGTTTCAAAAAAAAATAAATAAATTGACTTTATTTAACCGGTGGTTCCCAGTATGACTACTTTAATTAATTATCGTCGTCATTATTACTGCTGTCATCACTATTACTGCTGTCATCACTATTACTGCTGTCATCACTATTACTGCCAATATAAATTGGGGCAAAACAGTCTCTTATTTGGCCTTCAGTAGCGAATCCCGTGGTCCCAGCATTCTCTTTAAGACAACTCTGGAAATCATCATAATTCTGCTGCTCTGAGTTGTTGTTATCATTGCCAGTATTCGTTTGGTCTTCACCGCCATCGTTTGATTGGCTTAGAGTGTTGGATTGAGCAAACGAGAGGCTTAATGCGTTGCCTGAGGAAAGCAATATTGCTGCCAAAACGAATGAGATACTAAAAAGCATCATTTTGGTTGTTTTCATTGTATATTCATCAATCAATAAACTATATAATGATGATCAAGTAAACTATTGAGACAATTTGCTCAACAATTTTAGATCCGGTCAAAGTCAAACTTCATTTTTTGACATTGAAGATAATCAAACTAATGGTAGAATAGCAAAAGCATGACGATACTGTAATTGATTTTATATTTATAGATATTTCTCTTTCTTTTATTTAGAACCTGGGCACATTATATTCTCTCAAGAATACTGATATTTTTAGAATATTTTTATTAAAATAGACATCGCAAAGAGACTAGCCAATTATCTTTCATAATTCATGGGGTCTAAGAAATTGGTTTCAAGGTGTATTGTTGATTTGGTTCTTTATTGCAACATACTCAAATGAGGAACACAAGGTATTGATTCAAGAATTAATGTTTGAAAAGCATTGGAATGAAGTAAAAAGCCTTGAAGTTATGAATAACAATTAGAGGACTAGTTCAATAGTGTTGAATGGAGTGATCTTTGCTCTTGATCAAGTATGAACCGTTTTATTTGAACCCGTTTCTGTCACACACTAAAAAAGGGTTAATAACAAATTAAATATTTATAAGATTTTAGCCTTTTCTCATATTAAATTCATTATTATCCTATCTAAAGTTATAAGACTATAAGGGTTTTAGAACTTGTCAATCAATCTTATTTACTTCTTCTCCATTGACAGAACATTATGGATAATACAAGATATATCCAATCAAAAACAAAAACATCATCAGACGCAAGTCATCTTACTAATGTACTTCTAAAGAATATTTATCGAAATACAAAAAAGAGCAGAGATATGGTAAGGATCGGTGTTATAACTACATTAACTGTGGTATTGATTTATAGTACGCTAACATCATCGAACGCATTTGCTGCTAGCCCCCGAGATATCTATACAAATGATGAATGTTATTGTACTAATGATCCAGAAACTCTTACAGTAGCATGTTGTGACCCTGCAAGTAATAAGTGTATGACTTGTCAGATTGATACATCTACAGGAGATTACATGCTTTGTACTTCTTATATCGACCCATCGATGAATACAGATAATCCTAAAAACGATGACGGAGTTTTAGAACAGCCCCCAACTTCACCAAATGACAATTCTGGTTTTCCTAAAGATGGAGTAGCAGAGAACCCCCAAACATCACCCAAGGTTCCTTTCAATAAAGGAGGAGTACTGTCACAATAGACTTAGATTAAGTTCGCTAAAATCTTTATTTATTGATAACAAATCCCGCATTAAAAGTGCGAAGTGCGGGATTTGAACCCGCGAAATCATGAATCATGTTTTATAAAACCATCATAGTGTAAAAAGACAAAAATACTAAAAACCATTGAAATAAAAACTCTTATATTTTCACATCGATATTTTGGATAGGATGAGGTTCAAATCACAATTGATATGCTTCCCTCTTGTTTACGGGAAATCATCAGATTAATAGAGATATTTTGGATATTGGGATATAATGACCAAGACGTTTTTAATCTAGCAAATACATATATTAGAAATAGTTGGAAGATGCGACATTCAAACAATTGATGGAGTCAGGTCAATCATTCCCTGAAGTAACTGATGTAATTTATGATGCTAATCAAATGGAGAAATTAATTTTAAATTCAGTTGATGTAGTAAATATAGGATTCGATACAATTTGGGACAAAAAGATATTCGATTTTCATTTTAATTATCTAAGAGAAGGATTTGATGTATTGGAAAAGTTAATTGAAGAAACAAGTCTAAGGATACGGCTTATAGTCGAGACTACTCCTGAAAATATAGAATTCATCAACAACATAAAATACTATGAAATAAGGCATCTTGACAATATAAGAACTAATTTTGGTATAATGGACGAGAGAGCTTACATGTTATGGGTATTCCATGAAGATGGTCAAAAACCTGAACAGGCTTTTTTCAGTAATTCAATATCCTTAGTTAAGAAACAACAAATGCTATTTGACAAGATTTGGAAACTAGGAATACCGTTAAGTGAAAGGAACAGACAGTTAGAAAATGAACAGCTGCCTGAATTTCATAAAATATTAGTTAATTTTGTCGATGCCCGAACCGAAATTATGACTTTTCTTGATCATAGTAAAAGGGAACTGCTTATCCTTTCATCAATTAAAATGCTAGACTATTTTGCAGATGATGACCTTTTTTGGATAAAACTCTCATTGTTGTATAGAAAAGGAGTATTAATCAAATTATTAACGGATGGATATAACAGATCACTAATTTACCAACTAAATAAAATTACAAATGAAGCACATAGAAAGACCCATGATCATTTTCAAATAGGATATTCTACCAAACTTGGAAATATTGATGAGTTTGTTTTGATTACTGATAATAAGGCCCTTGAGTTGACTTACGCAGATCTAAATCAATATAAAATATCGTTTTTAAATGATAAAAACCATGTATTAGTTCAGGAAATCCTTTTTGAAAAGTACTGGAATGAGGTTAATAGTCTTGAAGTTATACACAACAATTAGGTTGACAATCATGTAGCTGGGATTCCTATATTTGGATAGCATAGGAAAATCTGATGAACTAAGCAAATAATTTGATCTTTGCTCGGGATTAAGTATGAACCTCTCTATTTGAATCCGCTTAACGCTTTGGTAAGTTCAAATCCAATTGTTTAGAGAGAGAACCAGCGATCCCTCTATCTTTAGTTATGGTCGTAGAGTGATAATTTGATCAAGATAATCTTCTTACAAGATTACACCCTCTTTATATACTTCCTTGATTGAATTTGGTTATGAATAATAGTAGACAGGTAAGAAAAGATTATCTTTTCATTATAGTATTCATTTATACTCTAATTTTCTCAAGTACAACTTTTGATCAACGGTTTTACTAATATAGTAAATGGTCAAACAAATGCTACCCAGACCAACTCCACCAATACTACTACGAACTTGGTTAACCTACAGAATATTCCAGTAGAAAAAGTCCATGTTGGAGATATTGAAATGGCGTACAAGATGTTTGGCAAAGGAGATCCCTTGATACTTCATAATGGTGCTTCTGATAATATGGATGCATGGGATCCAGCCCTTTTAACTAGACTAGCGTCAAATAACACAGTAATTATTTTTGATAGTCGTGGAATAGGAAATACCACTGCAGGTACCGAACCATATTCAATACAGTTACTTGGTAATGATACTGCTGGTTTAATGGATGCTTTGAAAATACAACAGGCAAACGTTCTTGGATATTCTTTAGGTACATTTACAACTCAACAATTTGCAATTACGCATCCTGATAAGGTTAGCAGTATTATACTTATTGCTGGATCATGCGGTGGTAAAGATGGGATACCTAAACCACCCGAGTTTTTAAAATTGCAGGCTGATATTGTAAACAAAACTCAAAATAATATAACTGTTCCTCAAGAAGATTTCAAAGCTCTCGTAACTGCATCATTAGGATCTGGTTGGATAAAACTCCATCCTGAATCTGCTGTTATTCCAGAAAACAGTTCCTTATTAGGGTCAAAGCCCGGTCTTTCCGCTGAAGCATTGAACAATCAGGCAGATGCTGGCTGGGGTTGGGAGGCTAAGAACTGGAGCGGTGTCTGTGACGACCTCGCAAAGATAGACAAGCCTCTGTTGGTCATAACAGGTACAGATGATAACCAGTACAATCCTCATCAGAATGCCTTAGTCATTGCAAGTAAAGTTCCAGGAGCATGGCTTGTACAGATAAAAGACGCTGGTCATGCCGTTCCAGCTCAATATCCAGAGGAAGTCGGTAAAATAATAGATACATTCTTGTCGACTGTAAAATAGTGGGAGACCAAGCGGAAAGAAGAATCCGATATTAATTTTGTACGCAATATAGACAAGCGGGTTCAAATCAATCATAAAAAAGTGCGAAGTGCGGGATTTGAACCCGCGAGTAGAAAACCCTTCGATTTAATTCATACGATATTTAAGTGAAAGCCAAATATTTTGTTAATGATATACTTATTCCTAAATCTTCAAAAGAATTCTCTAAATAGCAAGTTTTTAATAAAATGCAACTCATCACAATAGTGGATGATTTAACATTTAGACAGTTAATGGAGTCAAAACATTATCATCCAGAGGTTACAGATGTCATTTTTGAATCAGATAAAATGTTAGAAATGGGCATAGTTGCTATTAATAGTACTGAAAGAGGATTTGATATAGTATGGGATAAAATAATGCTTGATTTCTTGTGGAAGTTTTATAAAGTTGGTATACTCCTTGCTGAAAAACATGCCAAAGAAAGGGGTATCAAATTTAGACTAATTGTTGAAATTACGAAAGAAAACATGGAGTCTGTTAAATCATTCAAGTATTATGAAATAAAACATATTGATAATATAAGAAGTAACTTTGCTGTATTGGATAACAGAGCCTATATGGTGCAAATATTTCATAAGGAAAATGAGCCTCCTGCTCAGGCGTTATTTAGTAATACTAAAGCCCTAGTAGATAGTCAACAAGTACTATTTAACAGATTATGGGAAATTGCAACTCCAATAGCAAACAGATTAAAAGAGATAGAATATCGTGATAAATTAAACTACCAGAGGATTTTAACAAATCAAAGAAATTCATAATGAAATAGATTCTTTAACAGAACAATGTGAAAAAGAATTACTAATATTTTCGTCATTCAAGTTAATTTATACTGTACTTAACAAGAATAACTTTGTAAATAATTTTAACTCATTGCTAAGAAAAGGTATTACAATTAAGATTCTCACCGACGATATTGATGAACATTTAATGAGTCATATTGCTCAAATAAATGAAACAAATAAAGATAATCCGATGCAGTTTGGGTATAGCAACAAGTTGGGAGAATTTAATGAATTTATAATGTTAAGCGATAACAAGTATGTCTTGCAAATAAAATATGACCAACAAAATGAAATAGTTGCCTCATTTTCAAATGAAGAGCATAATGTAATGATTCAAGAGATTCTATTTGAAAAATATTGGAATGAAGTCAAGAGTCTTACAGTCATTAGCAATAATTAGATAGTTTTAGATTCAATAATTGAAGGTCATTAAAACAAGGATTGACAAAATGTTGAACGCAATGATGCGCTAATAGTATTGATCTTTGCGCGGGATCAAGGACGAACCGCCTTTATTTGAACCCACTAACAATTATTAAATGATAATCTCGATGCTCTCAACATTAACCCTCTAATGTTATAATAAGGTCATTGGACTAGATAAGATGCGGATTTGCATAGAAACCTTTGAAAGACAATAAAAATGATTTAAGGTAAATTAAATTCATTATGGAATTTTATGGTGTTCTAATTTAATAATCCACCTAATATGCCGGTTGCTTTTTCTGTTAGAGATGAGTCGGATGAGGTAGAATCATTTGTTGTTGATACTGAACTATTATTAGTTCTTTGACTATTATCATTTCCTGTCAGTAACTTTGTTGCCTCATCTTTAAGAGTGGACAAATCCTGTGCTAATGCCGTCTGGCCTAATGAATTACTTACTAGCGATGCTGTCAATACAAATGACAGAACAAAACTCGCGATTACTAAAATTTTCTTCATCTTTTTCAAATTGTATGTTCATCATATTATATAACAGATACAACATTGAACAAAGTTATCAAGAGTATTTCATCCAGATATCAGAGTGGGAAGTTTTACAATACCAATAATAAATTTACCATTTTCATTTAGCGTGAGACCGATTGATTAGAAAACAGAAACTAGGTAGACAGATTTGTAGATAAGCGGATTCAAATCATTCTCAAAGAAGTGCGAGATGCGGGATTTGAACCCGTAATGTTTGGATTTTGGTCCTACAATAAAGGTGCTATAAAAAATCAAATAATGTAATAATTCATTGCTTTAATCAATGGGCCCTGTTAACTTAAGTATTTGAAAAAGAGTAAATTTGAGTTGTCACTGGACTAAACGAGGCAATATAGACAAGATTCCGTGTATTTTGAGCACGATTTATGACCCTTTGTTCTGAAACGATTCATCTTAATCGATATGAAATACTGGGAAGCATTTGAAAAATTACATTAAGTTTACAGGGTCGCGCCCAATCATGCAACCTGTAAATAATATGCTTTAGGAGAACCATCTGTTAAATGCAAAAAGATAATGGAATTGCAAGTGAAGAGGTAAATCAAGCTAACATAAGGTTTTACCGTGCTTTTGAAAACCTATCTATCGAATCAATGGACAAGATATGGAAACATGATGAAAATGTCGTTTGCATACATCCAGGGTGGGATTTATTTACTGGTTGGTTGGCAATAAGAGAAAGCTGGACAACAATATTCAGCAACACAGAGATGATAAGGTTTACAATCACAAACACAAAAATTAAGATCTTTGATAATAAAATTTCAGTAGTTGTATGTATAGAAAACATAGAAACAAAAGATCTATATAGCGGTCGAGTGATTAGGACGGGTGTGATTGCTACCAATGTATTTGAAAGAATGGAATCAAATTGCGAGTGGTCACTTATTCATCACCATGGTTCTCCTATAACAAACTACATTCCACCAAATACATCTTCTCACTGATGATTGTAGTTAAAGGGTTTCTCTTTAACGAAAGCCTCATAAATATGATTATTAATTTACAATTCTCTTGAACATAAAGCGCAGGTTGTTTCTGGAGACAGTAGTGTTTTGCAAGGAAACAGCTTACTGTGTCAAAAAATGAAGGCCTCTACTAGAGACATTGATAAATCATGTCTTCAAAATAAAGATGGCAATACGATCTAAACATTACCTTAATTCTAATTTTTGTTTTCCCGTTAGAGCAGCCTGATATGCCCCCTCTCTTATTTTATTTTCTGCTTGACCTCCTGTCAAGAAGTTGGAAATCTTTCCGATAGTTGTTAATTTATAGTTTATAGTATGATTGACATTCGTAGAATTATTTCCATTGCTTTGGAATTCTTGAGTGCTCTCCCATTCTTGAAATGGCCCTTCTGTTTGTTTTGTAACTAGCCTTCTATTCGGTTCATTTTTAACTACTTCTAAGATCATTTCATCTTCTTTACCCATATATTCGCCTGTCACTATCATTTCTGAACCCTCTTCGCTTTTTTTGGTAGATTCATTTTCTGATTCTTTTAAAATGTCACTTGGCCATAACTCTTTAATAGTGTCTGGATTTGTATAATATTCAAAAACAGTGTTAACAGGTGCATCTATTTTAATTTGAGTTTGTATTTTAGTCATACCTATTATTACACAGTATGTTATATAAGGTAGTTGTATTATTTTGACATAGATTGTCAAAAAAACTAAAAACCATCTCAATCATGAATAAAAAAATCACACCTGCCAAATAATTCATTGAGTATACAAAAAGTGCGAAGTGCGGGATTTGAACCCGTTTATTGTTTTGTCCAGTTCAAATCCCTTTATTACTATTAAAACGAACCCTCGATCCCTCTATTATGATTATCCGCACTTCGCCTAACTTGTCTACAGAACATCAGAAAATTATATCTAAAATCTAAAAAGGAATGAGTAATTCTAAATCTATTGAATATTCGTATCTTCTCTTGTTACATTCATTTCCGCCATATCTTTATATTTATATTCATGGAAATGAATTAGACATTCATGGATATGTATTCATGTAACTCACTGACCGAGCAGTATTTTTTGAGTATTGTATCTTTTACATATAATGATGAGTGATTATAGATGGAAATGAAACTTGAATTGATTGCAATTCCGGTAACTGATGTGGATCGTGCACGTGATTTTTATAAAGATAAAGTAGGTTTTAATTTAGACCATGACCATACAGTGAACGAGAAGCTACGTTTTGTTCAAATGACACCTATAGGCTCTGCCTGTTCAATCTGTTTTGGGATTGGTATAGCTGACAATATGAAACCAGGTAGCATTAAGGGTTTACAAATAGTAGTCAAGGATGCTCAAGCCGCTCATGATGAGCTTAAAATACGTGGAGTGAATGTTACTGATGTCGATACTCAAGTTTGGGGGAAGTTCGTTTATTTTAATGATCCAGATGGCAACGCTTGGGCGCTCCAGGAATTACCTCCTCGGGGCCAATTTAAAGTATAGAGGTCAGAAAAATCTATCGAGCGTTCTTCAAATAATAGTACGATTATTAGAGATTAAAACGGGGATTTAAATGATTTAGGGGCTTTAAACTAATAACAGAATAAATTTAACTAAGAATGTCATGTTGATCTTAAACAATAATTTGGACTAAACTGGTTTGTTTCCTAATTTTTCATCCTTTAGTAACATTCTTTCTTATTCCTCTATAACCTAAAATGCCTATAGTTAACCCACTGACGAGCGTATTTAAAAAAGGTTAACCAATATGTTAACCCATTGGTGAAAATCCCGCATAAAATGACTAAAATCAGTGCGAAGTGCGGGATTTAAAAATATTGACTTCTTTTAACTCTTGTAGAAAAGAGTGCTCTGACAACGTTTCTTAATGACAGGCCCAGAAAATACAAATAAAGACCATAACCAATGTATTCTAAAGGTGTTCTATTTCTTTTACCAAACATATCAGGAATAGAGCATCTTCAAACTATGATTTATCGTTAAATTAACAACGCTTTATTATGTATTACAAATATATAGATTCATCGTGATAATTTAACAAAAAGAGGAAGATGAATAAAATGATTTATGCCAATTATTTGCAGGAACCGTGGTTCCAACCTGCTTTGAATCCCTCAACTTCTTCCTTTGTATCGCCGACAGGGCTGTATTTTTCACATTTATCATGACTTGACCATCCTTCTTTACATCCGTTTATCCAATTACCAGACTTTCCCTGTTGTTCACACCAATGTGTTACTGCGGCTGCAGAGTTTACATTAAATAAAGAGGGAGCCATCGCCAATGATGTGATAGTTAAAACCATCACAAATATCTTTGATTTAGTATCCATTACTATGACTACTTATTGAAATATATAAGGCTTAGTAAAGAATATCGCCACATATCTTTCGAACTATCTTACCAAGTCCTTAGCGTGTTTTGGATATGCATATCTTTTTGATAAATCTCTTAGCAGGTCTGTAGAGTCCACACTTCTATAAAAAGTAGGATTAAATTCTCCAGTTAGTGGATCTTTTATACCTCTATCCCTAATTCTTTCAATGAGATTTTTAACTTGTTCGTTATTTTCATGTTTAGGATATTCCCCTTTAATCCAGGTATGAACAAAGTGACTGAATGTATCAAATCCATTGTATTTTAGTTTACTATTTAAAATAGCTAATTCATTTTCTTTTAATCTAACAGTTACACTCTTCCACTCAGCGTATTTCCTTTGAGTTTGGGTTTGCTCATTCATACGTCTTGAAAGTCTTACTGAGCTTTAGCTTTTTCGTCAACAATTTACGAGCGGATGTCAACAATTTAGGTTAAATGTCAACAATGTCAATCGTAGAATATCGAGAAGTCAACACTTTGGTCAACAATCTTGTTTAGAGGTTCTCAAGCTCGGGATCAAGGGAGCAAATTCCCGCACTAAAAATATACAAATTCTCAAAATATTTCCATCTAAAATCAAAAAGTGCGAAGTGCGGGATTTGAACCCGCGATCCCTTCGCATAAAACAAAAATATATTAATAGTGATATGATCCCGCCACTTCGTAAAGGGCCAACCTCGCAATATTCTTTTAATTAATTTATCAAGAATGTATGGTTTAGCTATCAAACTGACCTTAGATCTTCAGGGCATACTCAGTATTGATACGCGTAAGTTTTGATTCGACCTCTTTCGCCAATAAGATTGAAGAGTAATGAAACAATCTCCATACTAATAACTCTCCATCATTCTAGCAGTTCAACAAGTTTCCGACATTATACATTTGTTCTTTACCTAGTTCATCAAGTAAATTACAGACCGACCTGTCATTTCTCGGATTGTTATATGACAGTAAGTTCTTTATCTGGTTTGCAGCATCTATAGAGTTTGTCACATTCAATGGATTCTGAATAATACCTTTGCTAAAGTCACCAGTTGTCTTTGGGTCTTCATTTGGTGGTGGTGGAGTATTAACAGGATTTATGGTTATTATCACTTCATCAGGTTCGCTCGATATACCTTCTTCATTAGTGACTGTCAATTGAAACGTAAGATCTGTTTGTTCATTTGTTTCGGGCGCACCAAGCCTTGATTCAAAGATAGTAAGTTGGATCAGATAATAAAGGAGAGATCGGTTCCAACCATGATACTTCTTCAGTCGAAATCAATGTCAAATTCTATGGAATTATTTTCAGCAAATTGTATTGGATTATCGCCATTATTCCATAACACTATTCCATTCACGTTGCTAATCGTTCTAGATTCACCGGTTTCCAAGTCTAATCCTTCCTGAGTGCCAGAAATAGTTGCTTCATATAGTGAATTATTTGAATTAGAGTCCCCATCATCCACAGGCGCTAATTCAACCTCTATGGCGTCTGATTCACCATCCTCAAAGTTTGCAGCGACTAGTTTGAGATCATTATCTTCAACGAGATTTAACTTCAATGAGGCCTCATCTAATTTGCAGTCCTCAAAATATGCAATAATTTTCACACGTTCAGAATCTAGTTGACCAGGGTATAGATCTATAGTATCAGAAATATCATCGCAAGTATCTTGTGAAGCTCTGATCACATCTGAATTGCCGTTATTATCATTATCATTATCGCCATTATCATCTGTTTCACATCCAATACCATCGTTATCATTTCCATCAAAACCATGGGGGTCGGGCCCATTTACCTTGAAGTTATGGTATGGAACCTCGTCATCCTCAAGGTCTCCACCTTGGTCACAGTTGAGATAGGGCGGAGGGGAGGGGATGCAATTATTTGGATATGATGGGTCGCATTGTTGTTGTTCACAATCTGGATCTTCAGAATCAGTTAAGCCATCACTATCATCATCTCTATTATTATCGCATTCGTCAGGTGTTTCTACACAGTCATCAAGATCGGGATTTTGTTTGCATATATCGTCCTTGTAGCCACAGGTTTTTCCGTCAGGTCTAAATATCATTCCCTCTGGACATCCATCTGAGTCTGGAATACATCTTCCAGTTTCATCATCATCTACACTATGATACCCATCTGGACAGCCGTCACGATGATCTGGAACACATTGTTCATCCTCATTTTGAAAGAATCCAGCAGGACATTCTCCATCAACAGAAGCACATTTTGGTAAATCAGGATTAAACAAGCAGTCTTCATCTGGTCCTTCATCATTCCCCTCAGGATTAGGAGTAGTCACATTTCCATTACTATTTCCACCGTTGCTTTCACAACCTATACCATCATTATCTTGATCAAATCCATTTGGATCATTAGAGGATACTATGAAGTCTCTATCAGAGATATCATCACAATCCAACTCTTGTTCTCCATTATTATCATTCGAGGAAGTAGATGAAGAATTGTCATCGTCATAGGTTAGAGTAGCGGGATTTTGTAATGTTGGTGGGATTGTAGTTATTGGGGATGGAGATAAAGATGGATCAGTGGCCGCCGAGGCTGTAGAGTCTGTACTGGTTGGTGGTGGTGGTGGTGTAGAGTCAGTTGGGTTCGTAGAGTCTGGATTATCGCTTTCACTACTCCTATCGCTTTCACTACTCCTATCGCTTTCACTACTGCTATCGCTTTCACTACTGCTATCGCTTTCACTACTGCTATCGCTTTCATCATTGCCCTCCCCATTTTGAGCAAATGCCTGTTGTAATCTTAATTGTGAAGAGGGACTGGGGAGAGAATACATTAAACTAGATAATGAGGGTGAACTAAACATGGAAACAGATACGATAAGTATCAAGGACACTAACATTAACGATTTAGCAGATAATTTTCGATTTGAATTATCACTATGCATATTTCTGTTACAATCGTAATCTCATTTCTGTATAATATCTATTTGATAAATTTGTTATAGATCAAATTTATATAAGAATTAAATATTGCGTTCTGGTTTGTATCTGATTAACGAATTTAATTGGAATATATTGAATAGGTGATCTGATTGTTACCATGTCTATATATTACTAGTCTACTCTGAATTCCATAATGCTGAACTATTTGATGATTTAATAAAACATGATTTAATTCGGCCCCTGCAAACGCCATAATAACAGTGAGTATAGTTACCATATCCAATGTGGATATCAAAGTTGTAACCTGTAGATCATATGCCATTCCATGTAAATTTTCTATGGTCTGAAGTTATCATGGTTATGGAAGGTGGGTTTGACCATTTGAATTTTTTACGAGGTCTACCAAACAATGATAGACAATTAAAAACATTGAGTAAGATAGTTAGAACACAAAAATTCTGAACAATGCTTTCGATGAGATTTTAGAATTCAAGGGTTAAATCCCGCGTTAAAAGTGCGAAGTGCGGGATTTGAACCCGCTCTTTGCTTTGTTAGGTTCGAATCCTGAAAATAGTGGAAAATGAACCCGCGAAAATAGAAATTCTTTCAATGATTCATACCAAACTCAATTGAAAATTAAATATTAACACTATTATTATGATTAAACCTAAATCCTACAAAATAATACTATAAATAACAACTTTTTAATAAAATGGAGTTTTGATACAATACAGTGGATGATTCAACCTTTAGGCAATTAAAGGAGTCAAAAGCCTATCATCCAGAAGTTACAGACGTCATTTTTGAATCAGATAAAATGTTAGAAATGGGTATAGATGCTATTAATAACACAGAAAGAGGATTTGATATAGTATGGGATAAGATAATGCTGGATTTCTTATGGAAGTTTTATAAAGTTGGTATACTCTTTGCTGAAAAACATGCTAAAGAAAGGGGTATCAAATTTAGGCTAATTGTTGAAATAACAAAAGAAAACATGGAGTCTGTAAAATCATTCAAGTATCACGAAATAAAACATATTGATAATATAAGAAGTAACTTTGCCATATTAGATAACAGGGCTTACATGGTGCAAATATTTCACAAGGAAAATGAACCTCCTGCTCAGGCGTTATTTAGTAATACTAAAGCCCTAGTAGATAGTCAACAAGCACTATTTAACAGATTATGGGAAATTGCAACTCCAATAGCAAACAGATTAAAAGAGATAGAATATCGTGATAAATTGAATTATCAGAGGATTTTAACAAATCATAAAGAAATTCATAACGAAATAGATTCTCTAACAGAGCAATGTGAAAAAGAATTACTAATATTTTCGTCTTTCAAATTAATTTATACTATTCTTAACAAGAACAACTTTGTAAATAATTTCGACTCATTACTAAGAAGGGGTATAACAATTAAAATTCTAACCGACGATATTGACGAACATTTAATGAGTCATATTGCTCAAATAAATGAAACAAACAAAGATAATCCAATGCAATTTGGATATAGTAACAAGTTAGGCGAATTTAATGAATTCATAATGTTAAGTGATAATAGATATGTGTTACAAATAAAATATGACCAACAAAATGAAATAGTTGCCTCATTTTCAAATGAAGAGCATAATGTAATGATTCAAGAGATTCTATTTGAAAAATATTGGAACGAAGTCAAGAGTCTTGAAGTTGTGAATAGCAATTAGAGGACTAGTTCAATAGTGTCAAATGGTGATCATTGCTCGGGATCAGGGATGAATCGCTCTATTTGAACCCGCCATTTCTCATCTGAGACTCGATTTGGTTTATATACTCCGTCGAGTGAAATTGGTTATGAATAATAGTAGACAGGTAAGAAAAGATTATCTTTTCATTGTAGTATTCATTTCTACCATAATTTTCTCAAGTACAACTTTGATCAACGGTTTTACTAATGTTGCGTATAGTCAAACAAATGCTACCCAAGCAAACTCCACAAATGTTACGGGCTTAGTAAATACAGAGGATATTCCATTAGAAAAAGTCCGTGTTGGAGATATTGAAATGGCGTACAAGATGTTTGGCAAAGGTGATCCCTTGATACTTCATAATGGTGCTTCTGATCATATGGATGCATGGGATCCAGCCCTTTTAACTAGACTAGCGTCAAATAACACAGTAATTATTTTTGATAGTCGTGGAATAGGAAATACCACTGCAGGTACCGAACCGTATTCTGTAAAGTTACTTGGCAATGATACTGCGGGTTTAATGGATGCTTTGAAAATACAAAATGCAAGCATTCTTGGACATTCTCTAGGTACATACGTAACGCAACAATTTGCAATCACACATCCTGATAAGGTTAGTAGCATTATACTTATTTCTGGTTCCTGTGGTGGTAAAGATGGTATACCTAAACCGGCTGAGTTTTTAAAATTGCAGGCTGATATTGTAAACAAATCTCAAAATAATGTAACCGTTCCTCAAGAAGATTTCAAAGCTCTCGTAACTGCATCATTAGGATCTGGTTGGATAAAACTGCATCCTGAATCGCTTGATATTCCAGAAAATATGACACTAGCATCAACAAAGCCCGGTCTTTCTCCTGATACATTGAACAATCAAAACAACTTGGGTGTGGCCTGGGAAGCAAAAAACTGGAGCGGTGTCTGTGACGACCTTGCAAAGATAGACAAGCCCCTGTTGGTTATAACAGGTACTGACGATAACCAGTACGAACCTCATCAGAATGCTTTAGTCATTGCCAGTAAAGTTCCAGGAGCCTGGCTTGTACAGATAAAAGACGCTGGTCATGCAGTTCCAGATCAATATCCAGAGGAAGTCAGTAAAATAATAGAAACATTCCTGTCGACTGTAAAATAGTGGGAGACCAAGCGGAAAGAAGAATCGGATATTAATTTTGTACGCAATATAGACAAGCGGGTTCAAATCAATATTAAGAAAAGTGCGAAGTGCGGGATTTGAACCCACGATCCCTTCGCTTTATTGTAAAGTTCAAATCCCGAAAATAAAAGATGAGAACCTGCGATCGCTCTGTCTTTAGTAATTAGTTATAGAGAGAGCAATAATTTGGCCAAGGTAGTCTTCATACAAGACTTCACCCTCTTTATATACTTCCTCGAGTGAATTTGTTTGTGTATAAGAAAAGACAGGTTAGAAAAGATCATCTTTTCATAGTAGCGGTTTTATCTACTTTAATTTTCTCAAGTATGACTGTGATCAACGGTTCTACTAATACAGTGAACGGTCAAACAAATGCTACCCAGACCAACTCCACCAATACTAACAATTTGGTAAACATACAAGACATTCCATTAGAAAAAGTCCATGTTGGAGATATTGAAATGGCATTCAAGATGTTTGGTAATGGCGACCCTATTTTGCTTATTCAGGGTGTTGGTGGGTCTATGGATGACTGGGAACCAACTATTTTAAGAGAACTATCCTCAAATCATACTGTAATAATATTTGATAATCGTGGAGTTGGAAATACAACTGCTGGTACAAAACAATTCTCAATTCAGCAATTTGCAAACGATACAGCTGGTTTACTAGACGCTCTGAAGATTCAAAAAGCAGATGTTATGGGACATTCTATGGGCTCATTTATAGCTCAACAGCTTACTCTTACTCATCCAGAGAAGGTCAACAGGCTTGTACTTGTTTCTTCAACATGTGGTGGGAAAGAGAATATACCTAATACCCCTGCAGATTTAGAACTGGCTAAGAAGTTCCTCAGTAGTATTGTAAATAACACTTCAATAGAACCACAGGAAATAAAAACGGCTGTATCTCTCGGCTACGGACCAACATGGATCAAACTGCATCCCAACCTCCTTGAAACCATTCCAACAAACCCCAAAGATTTGCTACCTTCTGGTATGACTCTTGATACTTATTTACAGCAGAACAATATAGTACAAAACTGGAAGTCAACCAACTGGAGTGGTGTATGCAGTCAGCTTCCAAATATATCCAAACCTACCTTGGTAATGACTGGAACTGAAGATGTTACTATACCAGCTGCTAATTCTTTAATTATTGCAGAAAAAATCCCAGGAGCCTGGCTTGTACAGATAAAAGACGCTGGTCATGCAGTTCCAGATCAATATCCAGAGAAAGTCGGTAATGTAATAGAAACATTTTTGTCGACTGTAAAGAGTAGGTGACCAAGCAGGAAAGAAGAATCCGACATTAATTTTTGTACACCATCTTGACAAGCGGGTTCAAATCAATCTCAAAAAAAAGTGCGAAGTGCGGGATTTGAACCCGCGATCCCTCCGTTTTATTGTAAAGTTCAAATCCCGATAATAAAATAAAGGACCACGAGATCCTACTCATTTTAAAGATCCTTTCCGGATTATTTTTGATTTGAGCAAGAAGAATACTATTGGAGATGATACGGAAAGGATGAAGATTTGTTTTTCACCGAAGTTGACTGACTTTTATTCTAAAAATCATTGTTTGTTTATATATAGAGGGTTTATTACTAATGTTATTGCTTTTAATAAGATTTAAGCGAGAACCCTTAATAGTTTTTGGAATATTTTTTGGTACATTTTTAATTTTAGTGACTTATTTATTATCGTCTGGTTCGTCTGTGTTTCAGAATGCGTTGGCACAACATGATATTCAAACGGTCAAATATAGAAATCTGACTATTGATCTTGATAATGGATTAAAGACCAACGCTCAATTGATTTTTCCTGCTATTGGAAAAGGACCATACCCTGGTGTAATTATCTTTCCGGGCGCTGGTGCTGGTTCAGTAATTACACCGTCATATGGCAAGGTAATATTCTATGGACATCTAGCTGAGTATCTCGCAGAGAGAGGATTTGCCGTTCTTAAATATGACAAGAGGGGTGTGGGGTCGTATCTCACGATATCAGATAGTAATGCATGGGGCAATCTTACATTTGACAATCTGAAGCATGATGCTGAGAAGGCTTTATCAGGTACTATTACAACAACCTGAAGTAAATGCAACTAAAAAGGTTACTTTGATTGGACACAGTGAGGGTATTACCTTCCCTCCAAGAATTGCCGCCGAAAACCCCGATAAAGTCAGAAATATAGTCCTAATGGCTCCAGTAGCTGAAAAATGGACTGATATTATATATTTCCAAGAAGTCGCTAATCCTATTCTTTATGCTGAGAACATATTAGATAAAGGTCATCCTGGACAGATCTCAGTGAAGGAAGCATCAAAAGATCCTATCTTTCAAAAGTTGGTTGGTGGAAACCTAACTCAACTTCTTCTTAACCCGACTCACGTTACCGGTAATAATGGCACCGATATTTTACCTGAACAAAAAAACAACACGAGTGATGACTTGATTAGTATTGAAGGTGTGCTAAAGCCTGCACTTGTAAGAGGATATGAAAATGATACATCACCAAATACCTCAATGCTGTCAGCCAAATGCGTAAGCGTAATTGGTTGTCCTAGTATTGGAAAATCTTTTTCTGCCCTCCCTAGCGTCATCGGCATGATAGGGAACGTATCTTCAAATATTAGTATACTTACCCTAGAAGGGCAAAATGATAGTCAAACCCCTCTTCAACAAGCATTGTTATTACAACAAAGATTAACAGAAGTAAATCATCCTGACCATCAAATTATTGTTTATCCAGATCTTGGGCATAATTTTATTCCTAGCAATCAATGGGTAACCTCAGGTGGTCATCAAATGGAAGAATATGTATTACAGGATATGTATGAATGGCTCACATCTCCCGCAAGAGAGGTCAATCAAGAAGCACGGTAATGAAATCGAGGCTGATTCTGAAGATGTCAACTATATGATGTGATATAGTGAGTATAATAGAGTGGATTTTTTGATGTAGGGACAGTCGGTTTAGAGCAGCATGGTTTTATAGATTAATACGCTTTTTAGCCTGCAAACCAGATATATCTCTGCAAATGTTATTGAGATCCCCCACTTATGAGACTCAAATCTCTTTTTGTACAAATTCTAAAGGATTACATAAAACACAATAAATTAATTTGATATCATGGTTTCCAGGTCGCATGGTGAACGGGTTCACCATGAGGATTTAAATCCCTTTGATTATTGTTGGAGAAGAGAACCTTCGATTCCTCTATCACTAGTTTTTGGTATTAGAGTGATAATTTGACCAAGATAATCTTCTTACAAGACTTCACCCTCTTTATATACTTCCTCAAATGAAAGTGCTTATGTATAGTAATAGCAAGATAAGAAAAGATCATCTTTTCATAGTAGCGGTTTTATCTACTTTAATTTTCTCAAGTATGACTGTGATCAACGGTTTTACTAATATAGTAGACGGTCAAACAAATGCTACTCAGGCCAACTCCACCAATACTAACAATTTGGTAAACATACAAGACATTCCATTAGAAAAAGTCCATGTTGGAGATATTGAAATGGCTTATAAAATGTTTGGTAAAGGAGATCCCTTGATACTTCATAATGGTGCTTCTGATAATATGGATGCATGGGATCCAGCCCTTCTAACTAGACTAGCGTCAAATCATACGGTAATTATTTTTGACAGTCGTGGAATCGGAAATACCACTGCAGGGACCGAACCGTATTCTATACAATTACTTGGTAATGATACTGCGGGTTTAATGGATGCTTTGAAAATACAACAAGCAAACGTTCTTGGATATTCTTTGGGTACATACATAACGCAACAATTTGCAATTACGCATCCTGATAAGGTTAGTAGCATTGTACTTATTGCGGGTTCCTGTGGTGGGAAAGATGGTATACCTCGACCTGCTGAGTTTGACAAATTACAAGCAGGTATTGTAAACAAAACCCAAAATAATATACCTGTATCTCAGGATGAAATGAAGTCGCTTGTAACGGCCTCATTAGGACCGGGTTGGATAAAACTACACCCAGAATCTGCAGCGATTCCAGAAAACATCACATTCCAGGAAATGAAACCTAGTCTTTCCGCTGAAACATTGAACAATCAGAAGGAAGCTGGATTTGCTTGGGTGGCTTCCGACTGGAATGGTGCTTGTGACGACCTTGCAAAGATAAACAAGCCTCTGTTAGTTATAGCAGGAACAGACGATAATCTCTACGTCCCACATGAAAACTCTTTAGTCATTGCAAGTAAAGTTCCAGGAGCCTGGCTTGTACAGATAAAAGATGCTGGTCATGCAGTTCCAGATCAATATCCAGAGAAAGTCGGTAATGTAATAGAAACATTTTTGTCGACTGTAAAATAGTGGGAGACCAAACGGAAAGAATCCGACATTAATTTTTGTACACCATTTTGACAAGCGGGTTCAAATCAATCTCAAAAAAAAGTGCGAAGTGCGGGATTTGAACCCGCGATCCCGAGCTTGGGAAGCTCGTACCTTAACCAGGCTGGGCCAACCTCGCCTGAAATAAAATTAACTAGACGGTATTAATAACTTAATGCTGGGCTGTTATTTACAACTATTCCATATTTTCCCCTTTCTAAAAGCAATTTTTCTAGCAGAGCTAATATCACGTATCCCACCTCGGTTTTTTTCCGTACCTTGCCTTATTGAGGTTCCATACTCATCTACAATTTCAATAATTACCTCGTCCTTGAAATACGATTTTAGAATTCCAGCTATTTGGTGAGATAGAGCCAAGCTTCCATCACCAATTCTAACTATTTTAGTTGGAGACTCGATTGAGGATAAAACAAAGCTGATTTTTTCAACTGTGGAATTAACCGAAGACAAAACTATTCTATCTAGTTCGAAATAGCAGTACAGTATAGAAATGCCAATCCTTTTTCCAGGATCTATTCCGATTATCAATTGTTCTTTAGATGAACCAAAGTAGCCCATGCAATTTTGTAGAATTTTCGCTTTTATGGACAGAGGAAATTCTTCTAATTGGGTATCCAAATACATGTTATCTCTATTTACGATTTTGGATTCATCGATGGTTGTAATTATAATTTTCCCGGTTGATAGCGCCGCTTCTTCAGGTGATAATGACAAATAACGTAAGTCAAGCGACTTCAAAACATTTGTTATTTTATAATAGGAACGGCCTGATACTGTCGCAACAATAACTGGTGGACAACTTGTTAAGTTGAACATTTCTATTGCTACTTTAGCGTGATGTTATAAGCCTATTAAAGATTACGTATAATTTTTGGGTAATCAAAATGCAAGAATTACATAAATTTCAAATGATCCAAATCCAAATATAATCACGTAGTGACTTTTCTGAAGTTAAAACACAGATTATTAGCGTAATGAGAATCGATAATAAATACAACATTTTTAAATGCAATTTTATAAAAATCAATCGAATATCGAATAATATTCTATAATTTCCAAATAATTATTAATACTTTAAAATTATAATATAATAAAATTGAGTCTTTTCGTACCTAATTAGTTGATAAAAGAGAAAGTGTTTGTTAAACTGTCAAATTAAGTATTGCTTGTGCGATATCGCCCTTGGTATCTGTCAAAGCAACGATCGCTTTTTCTTTTGAGACACTGGCTTGTTGCATAACTAAAACAATATCTTCTTCCTTAAAAGAAGGAACGTCCCTGTTAGTTTCTTCTATATCGGTAGCAATAACCTGAAAAATAGTACTATCTTTGCCTTTCATTTCAACAACTTGGGGTTTTTTAAGAAATATTTCTTTCATATCGGTTCTTATAATGACTTCCTCTACCGAACCTAAATCTTTCATGTCTAAACCCATCCGGTCAAGCATTCTGCGCATATCTCTATTGCCCGATCGCATCATAGAATTCCCTAAGTACTTCTGCTTTTTATTCCTTCTCTAATTTTTACCCCTATGCCACGGATAAGTGTGCCCATATTATGATCAGCAATATCATCTAATGATTGTAAATAGTAAGAAAAAGGTAACAAAGATCGACCTACAGCCAAAACGGATTGATTTTTGTCTATAACTGCAACATCCGACCCGCTTTTCACGTTCTCACCACATTTTAGCACATGTTTTACAAAGAGAGATCTACCTTCCGATACGAAAGGTATAGCATCTTCAACAGGTATAACACAATTGGATTTATACCCCTTTTGATTTAGAAAAAGTTTGGCACCGTCAATAGTTAATGCAATTCCCCCATCGGTTCGAAAGGTTCCGATTAATTTTCCATCTATGCTAAAACTCTTGATTTTCCCAGTTTTTCTAGAATATTCAAGCTCTAAATCTTTTGGAAGAATTGAGCTGATATCCCTTCCAAAGAGAAAATCCACATGAGAACATATTTTCTGATACGGATTTAGAAATAACTTTTGCAATTAACAACCTAACTTGAGATATCTACAATAAAAACCATCTGGATTGCCAACTTATAAGGAACCTCTGGAGCTAATATGGGATTATTTTACCAGTCAAAAATTACCCTGGATAATGAAAATCGTCAATATTTTATCACTAGTTATAATTTTTACAATATTTTGACTATATTTTGCAAATATCCGACTGTAATTAGGGTTTTGTAATTTCCTTATTATTTCCCATATGTCAAAAACTTAGTACAAACTAATTAAAGGTTCAACGTTCCTCCCTCTTTGCATATCATATGTCAGGTCTAGGATACGAATGTTATAAGGGAGAATTCAATATGTGTACATACATGTATTATTGGTTAATTAATACAGTATCGGTATGCCTTCGTGTCGCTTAATAAATATAGCAAAGAATAATGACATAGCCTAATAATTGATATATTAAACTAATTATAAGGTCCATCAGACTGATGGGTTCAGGTTTGTGTATCTTGCTTCCATCATGCCATATTCAGTTAGAGAATTTGGCATTCAGATAAAAGATAGAACCGATAGTGTATTCGCTTACCCGGATTCCTATTGGTCAGGGGCGAAAATTTAAGGTTTTTGTTACAGCCTGCAAGAAGAGAAATAAAACTAATATCAATATCCTTGTTGCTGTCACATACTGTAGGCTGTGACCTCCTTCAACAGATTATTACTTTTATACTATAAAGCCAGTATGGACAAATCAAAGGTTAGTAGAAATCATGCAGCCATTTGATCTTATTTGGATAAACCATGAGCAGACGGCCTACTAAATGGATATCAGGAAACAAAATCGAATACATGTTTAGAAATCAACCAGTTGTAGATAACTCTCGTTAGTTGCAATATACCCAGACATGAACAACAGAAAGAAAAGTATGACGCCAAAGACGCCAAAGACGCCAAAGACGCCAAAGACGCCAAAGACGCCAAAGACGCCAAAGACGCCAAATCCTAATAAATTAGAACCGATTAGTACATACATGGCTTCTTTTTGTGAATTATGCGGAAAACATACCGAGGTAAGCAAGAAAGTAATAATTGAGAAATCAATTATGAGTGTCTGTTTGTCTTGTTCAAAAAGAGGCAAAGCAGTAGAATCCAATAATGTTTCAAAGAACATGGGTCCAACAAAAGTGACAACCCCTGTAGGATATTTATCCCCCAAACCTGCACCTGGCCCCCAACAAGGTTCAAGGAATCTTTATGCCAGAAAAATAAGAGCACCTCCAAAGATTAAACCACCACCCTTAAAGAAAATCAACTGGGTTGATGAACTGATTCTTGATCCGGAATTTCCATCTTTAATAAGAAATGCCAGGAGTAAAAAGGGGCTAACACACGAACAACTTGGACAAAAAATTAACGAAAAAGTGACACTGATAAAGAAAATCGAAACAGGTTCGATAAGGCCTGATGAAATTATAGCAAAGAAACTTGAACGGTTTTTGGGAATAACGCTATTTATAAACCCCAATGAAGAGAACGTAGAAGAATAGAATAGTAAAAGCAACAAAAGATGTAATCTTGTTATTTTTTTTATAAATCTCCATTGGTGACTGAAAAGATGATAGCAGGGTCGTGATGAAGATTAGCTAATGACTATGCCACCATCTGTAGCAGTACTTAGAATAGGACACAGACTGGTAAGAGATGACAGAACTACTACTCACGCCGTGTTGGTATCAAGGGCTATGGGAAGCGAAGTAATCTACATGACTGATGTGGATGATGAAATAAAAAAAACACTAGATAAAGTCAATAAAAGATGGGGAGGAGAAAAAGAATTTAGACTTGAAATCATTGACAATTGGAAAAAGATACTGAAAACATGGAAAGAAAATGGCGGCAAAATTGTTCATCTTACAATGTATGGAGCGCCAATCAATCAAAAAATAAAAGAGATCAAAGAATTAAATCAAAGAATATTAGTCATAATAGGAGCAGAAAAGGTTCCAAAAGAGGTTTATTTTCTTGCTGATTATAACGTTGCAATCGGCAGTCAACCTCACTCAGAAATTGCTGCATTAGCAATTTTTCTAGATAGAATATTTGAAGGCAACCAGTTTAACAAGAGTTTTTTGGATGAAAAAATGAAAATCATACCTTCAGATAAGGGAAAAAATGTAATAAAGAGGAATCAGGGCTACTCAAGTAGCAACAATAACAACAATAACAACAATAACAACAATAACAACAATAACAACAATAACAACAATAACAATAACAATAATTCCAGGTCTAAAAATAACCAAAATTAAGAGGTAGTTAAAGATGCATACTACTGCTATCGCAAATTGGGATGAGATTGTAACCGTGAAATCACTATGACGTTAGATGACACTCATAAAAAGAGAACAGTTAATCGATTCTTATATAATTAAGTTATAATAAACAACACCACAAGAAATAAAAAAAAACAGGATTATATGATAGAGTCAATGGGTGATACACAGCTTAGGGCAAAAAGAACCAGGATCAAGATATTGAGAGCTATTGTAAAGAAGAATGGATCCGCATGTTTTTCTGAAATTAGAACCATCACAGGTCTATCTACTGGATCTATCTATTATCACCTAGAAAGGATGAAAAATTATGTATTAAAGAATTCAAAGTATTATGTCATAACTAAGGAAGGAATGGATTTGTTGGTTGAAATAGATAAGAGAAAAGATTTCACATTATCGACAAAACTAATTTGATTTAATCTGCTTGATTCGATTTCATGCGAGTAAACATTCTTTTTTTTCAACCATTGGGACTATAAGATTAAAAAAATCAAGTCGTTATTAAACCAATTTTGGATGATTCAATAGCCCTTTTTATCTCCAAGGAGATTCGCCTCCCCATACTCATCGGAGTCTCAAACAATAAATCTGAATAAGGTGAACCCGAAACGTACAAGTTTGTTCCAGCTACGATGCGCGCTGAAAATTCAAATGCTATGAAATTAGCATTATTATCATAAACACCTTCGATGCAAAAGGGTCCAGGTATTCCCGGCGGGACTAATTTTCTTGATGATTCAACAAATCGTTCGCCCATGGAGTAAACCTCTGGAAGCAAAGATTCTCTTAGGACGATCGGCATATTTCCTACAACAGTATAAGACGGCTGAATGTTAGAAGTTATTTGATACTTTGATGGGATTCGCCCTATTGCGTCTATATCAGTTTCATAACGTCTGTCTATCCCTAATAACTCGAGTTCATTGGTAATAGGTGAATAAAAATATTGTAAATAAACTGGGACTCCGTTAGCATATTTTTGTATAAACAAATTTTCCTCGGACTCTATTACATGTGATTTTATGAGTTTTTGTGCCTGTTCTTCGAATCCCTTTTTATCAGTGACCAAGAAATACCCTTTTCCCCCAGCTGCTCCATGTAATTTCACTATACACAAACCATTGATTTCATTCTTAGAGGATATTTGAGTCGGCGAAGGTAACTTTGATTCGTCCATTAATTGTTGTTTTAACATTCTATCTGATTCCCATCTTAGGATCCATTTATTACCAAATATGGGTATCTTAATACTCTCTAGTTCATCCATATTTAATGTAGAAATCAAGGTTCCGTGAGGGATCAATATTGGACTAAACTTTTCAATTAATCCGTCTTGAAAATTCTTATTTACTATTTCCTTAAAATTTTTAATCGATACAATATTATCAATAAATTTAAACCGCTTGTACATGTCAAATCGTTTTTCTTCACATACTAACAAGGTTTTGAACCCCTCATCTTTGGCTCCTTTCAATACCTGTAATGAGCAATGTGAGCCCAAAGTCATAACAGTTTGTTTATCAACATCTTTATCGAAATTTCTTTCAGCTTTTTGGTCATTCATGATCCATATCCCGTTTATTAATTGGAATTTTATCGGAGATTAATTTTATTTGTTTCTCATCAAATCTCGCACAGAATAATTACTTTGTAATTAGATATGAAAAAGAGAGAAGAACAAGCAACGTATGATGCCATTAGCACCATAGACACACAATTAGTAAATATTAGTCAAAAATTACTTTTAATGAGTGAATGTCTAAAGAAGGGTACAGCGTAATAAACAGGAAGGTAGTCCATGAGGGCCCAGTAAGGTTAAGAATAGATACATTTAACTATAAAGGAAAAGTCTTTAGAAAGGAAGTAGTTGAGCATAGTCCTTCTGTCGGAATTATTCCCATCATTAATAAAAAAGAGATTTTGTTAATTAAACAATTCAGACATGCCGTAAACAAATATTTAATTGAAATACCTGCAGGCAAGATTGAAAGTAATGAATTACCGCATGAAGCAGCAAAAAGGGAATTAGCAGAAGAAACAGGATATGCAGGGGTACTAAAACCGCTTACTCGATGTTTTTTGGCTCCAAGCTATGACACCGAATTAATGCATTTTTTCGTTGCAGAAAATATGTCTAAACTGGAGAATCCAAATAAAATGGATGAGGATGAAAACATTACTAATTTTGTTGTTGAATTAAAGGATGCTATCAAATATTGTTATGATGGTACAATAATAGACTGTAAGACGGTTACGGCAATATTCCTATATTATTTTACCCTCCACAATGATAGTGTATTTAGAAATACCTAGATTTGATATAATCAATAATTTCAGATAATGAAGGGTTATCACCAAATGGATTTCCTACGTGGAGTGAGGATAATAAATTGGCAAAACAAATTTTCTCTATAGTTGTGAATCCATAAAGATGTCCAAAAATGAAACCAGCATCCCATGAATCTCCTGCTCCACTTACAATATCTATTTTGGATGGAACAATAGAGTTTACAAATAACGATTCTTGACCATCAGATATTGCAGAACCCTTAGTTGTATGTACACATACCGTTAAATTAATAAAATTAGCAAGGAACTTTGCTGATTCGCAAAGGGCGTTAATATTATTAGGGGATAAATTGCTATCAAAGGTCAATAGAGTACTATTGTCATAACCAATTACGCTCTCTAATGCTTTGATTATCAGATTATATTCATTTTCATTGATACTTAGAAAGTCTACTAATTTAGAACGACTTTTTAGCACATTAATAAATTCAAAACATCTCCTTTCGATATCAGCGGGATCCAAAAAATGAATCGATTTAGGAGAATTTGAAAAGGTATAATCTAACAAGTCGGTTCCTCTTAGATTTGACGCCCAATTTGTCATTATCACAGCATCAGATGTTCGCAAAATCATCCTTACTTCTTGTGATTCAATTAGTTCTGGGCCAAAATTATCGTTGTCACCTACATCACTTACCATCACATTTGAGGTGGGGTTGGAGGCATTTGAAAATTCAAATACTGTCGATAATCCATGTTTTCCTTTCATAATGTGAAGATTTACGTTTGTCTTGAAGGGCAAAAATACAGAACGCAAAATAGCAGAACCAATTTCATCCGCTATGGTAAACAAATCTACGCGAACATCGAGTTTTGCTAGACTATATGCCATATTGACTGCGTTACCACCTTTGATATCCACACTAGAATACCCTCGCATACTTCCACCTCCCGCAACAATCTTTTTTTGGATATCATTCATAAAAATGGGATAGTCCAATACTTCAATAATTCTATCCACAAAAAAATCAGGCAAAATGGTAACCTGTGGTTGATGATACTTATCTTCCTTTATATCTGAAAGTTTGATCAACAGGTTTCTGAGAATATCAAGAGTATGGGAATCCCCAAAAATCTGATTTGTCAAACTCTGCCTATTTTCCGTTTTAACTCTTCTGTCAGACTGGTTTGTGTTTTCTTTATGAAGATTTTGATTATGATTTGGACGTGGAAATGAATCATTACCCGTAGAAGAAAAAATATTTTCTAAAGACTTTGATGAACAAGACAAATCTAAAAACGGTGATGAGAGAGAGCTAGGAAATGGAATAGGAGATGCGGGAATAAAAGTCCAAGGATTCACGGTATGAATTTTGAATTTTGATAAATATAATGGTATCAGAAAGGCTTAAATAAATGGAATAAAACGGTGGACATGTATAAAAAAAATTAATCTTTTTTTTGCAGAACAAACGAATGGATTAGTCCATATCCATGCCGCCCATGCCGCCCATGCCGCCCATGCCGCCCATGCCGCCCATGCCGCCCATGCCACCAGGTGGACCAGCGGGCATTCGAGACTTTGTGGCTGCAATGACGTCATCAATTCTCAACAGCATACAAGCGGTTTCAGTAGCTGACTTTATGATTTGTTCTTTAATTACAGTTGGTTCGAGTATATTATTTTTATAAATATCTGAAACAACAGCTGCCTTTACATTTATACCGATCCATTTGGATCCCTTTGATTGTTTTGCCTTCAATTCAGCCATAGTATCAATAGGATCCATACCAGCATTCTCTGCAAGGGTTAAAGGTATTACTTCTAATGCTTCAGCAAACTTTTGTGCGGCCAATTGTGATCGTCCTTCGAGACTGCTAGACCATTGTCTTAATTCATTGGCTATGTATGCTTCAGGTGAACCACCGCCTGCAACTATAGATGGTTTTTCTAACACATCCTTCATAACCATCAATGCATCATGTAAAGATCTATCAGCTTCATCAACTACTCTTTGTGATCCACCACGTACAAGAATGGTTACTGCTTTTGGATTCTTGCATCCTTCTATGAACACCCACTTGTCAGTTTCAACTTTTCTTTCTTCAACTAAATTAGCGATTCCTAAATCACTTTCACTCAAGTCATCTAGATTATTTACCAGTCTAGCGCCTGTAGCCTTTGAAAGTTTGAACATGTCGCTTTCTTTTACTCGCCTTACTGCAAGTACATTTGCTTTAGCCAAATAATGTTGTGCAATATCATCAATTCCCTTTTGACATAATACGACGTTAGCTCCAACTGATTTTATCTTGTCTACCATATCCTTGAGCATCCTATTTTCTTCTTCTAAGAACATTTGCATTTGCTGGGGCTCACTGATTCTAATTTCTGCACTCATTTCAGTTTTTTCGATTTCAAGAGCAGAATTTATGAGAGCAATCTTTGCGTTGTCGACTCTCTTTGGCATTCCAGCGTGAACTATTTCCTTATCTAAAACAATTCCTTGGATGAATGTTGTATCACGTATAGAACCTCCTGCTTTCTTCTCAACCTTGATATTGTCTAAATCCACTCGTAAACCTTCACCTGAGGTATTTTTTTCTGTAATTTGTTTGGCAGCACTTACCACAATTTCACTCAATATGGGACTATCATCAGATACCAATTTAGATTCCATGCTGGTTTTTGCAATTTTGATAAGAAGATCCTTATCATTGACATTAACTTTTATTCCAATTTTATTTAGGATAACTAGTGCTTGCTCAGAAGCTGCAGTATATCCATCTACAATTGCAGACGGATGAACATCTTTACTCATCAATTGTTCGGCTTTTTCTAAAAGCGCGCCGGTAAAAATTACAGATGAGGTAGTCCCGTCTCCAACTTCGTTATCGACGGATTTTGCAACCTCTACCATTATTTTAGCGGCAGGATGTTGAACATCTATCTCTTTCAAAATAGTTGCACCGTCGTTGGTAATAGTGACATCACCTAACGAATCCACTAGCATTTTATCCATACCACGTGGCCCTAAACTAGACCTTACAATTTCCGCTACTAATTTTGCTGCAGAAATGTTATTTTTTTGTGCCTCTCTGCCTTTATTTTCTTTAGTTCCTTCTTTTAATATTAATACTGGCATACCACCAGCTGTTTGTTGAATTGAAGCCATGTTCTCATATCACCTTAATAGAATGGTACAATTTTTCGGTAAGCCCCTTTTATAGGTTTCACAAATAAAATGCCAAAAAAGATAGAGATCCAGACCAACAAATGATTTATCAAAGCAAACTGAATAATTCTTATGGATTTTGACATAAAATTAGGAACCAAAAATGAAAGGAGAATTAAAGTTAGTCACAATCAGACCACAAGTTTTCTTTGGGAAGGTGAAAACGTATTCTCGACACCTTCAATGATATCAGAAATGGAAGAAACCTGTAGATTGTTATTGAAAGAGCAATTTCTAAAGGTTGATTCAGAATGGGATTCGGTAGGTACCGTTGTAGACATTAATCATACTGCTGCAACTCCTGTAGGGGCGGAGATAATTCTGAAAGCCGAAATCATAGGAGTTGATGGAAGAAGAGTTCAATTCAAAGTATCTATAGAAGACAATTTAGAACAGATAGGAGAGGGAAAGCATGAAAGGTTCATTATCAATATTCCCAAATTCAAAGAAAAGTTCGACTTGAAGGTGAAAAAACTAGCTGAATTTCAAAAAGGATGAGCGAGCAGAAGTCTAGGGTTGATTTGTCCTGATTAGAAAAAAACAAGAAAGAAAGCGATCTAGTGAAAGAACGCGTCTACCATAAAAGCAATAAATAATGCTGCCAAATATGGACTGCTAAATTTGAATACTAACCAAGAAGTTTTTTCACTTGGTTTTAGCAATAACCACACAGACAAAATTATCATCACAATACCAAATACGGTAGCAGTCAATAGATATATCAAACCAAATTGATTAAAGAAAAATGGCAGTATACTAAATACAACCATCATCAAAGTTGTTAGTGCTATAATCCTTACAGATTTAGATTCGCTTGATACAACGGGAAGCATTGGAACATTGGCCTTTTTGTAATCTTCTTTTACATGTAAGGCTAAGCTCCAGATGTGTGTAGGAATCCAGAAAAAGACCAATCCGGCCATTGCAATGCCTATTTCCACATGTTGAAATGTTATTGCAATATATCCAATTAATGCTGGAGCGCCACCAGAAAATCCACCTAATATAATATTAGATTGACTGGTTCTTTTTAGCCATTTGCTGTATACTATGATGTTATCAAATAAGCCAAATGCCATTAACCCAAATGCCCATATGTTTATGAACCAAGAACAAACCAGAGAAATTCCTGTTAAAATGAGCCCAAAAATTAAAGCGTTACGTGGAGAAATTCTTCCCGAGGGAATCGGACGACCTTTGGTTCTTTCCATTATTGCGTCAATATCTCTATCGTTATATCCTGTGAGTGTATCCGCAGCTGCTGAGCCTGCTGCGATTGCAAAGAACAATAAAGCCCAAGTCATCCAACTGACCTGAACATCAAATAACCAGGATGCTGATACCGCAGCAGCTATAGCTGTGAAAACTAGTAAATACCAAATTTTTGGTTTTGTAAGCTCATAATAATTTTTAACTTGGTTACCAACTGTCTTCATCTCTAAAACCAAATAGTCTATTAACCTACCACCATATTATAAATAAAATAGTTATTTATATCTTGAGAGAACTTTTTTTATTTAGATACAGAATTTGATATTATTTCTCTTGAAGTCTTTCTCATCTCAATAAATGTTTCAGTTTTCTGTACCCCTTCGATCCGTCCCACCTTTTCAGATATGATTTGATGCATTTCATCTAGAGAACGAGCAGTCATGGTTACCAACACATCAAATCTTCCAGTAACTTCAGCTACTTCTCTGACCTCGGGAATTTTAAAAAGCTCTGCAAGCACATTATCCCTTAATTTAGAATCCATGGTAATTCCAGTTAGTGCTTTAACATTAAAACCTAAGGCTTCATCATTTATTACAATAGTAAATTTCTTAATCAAACCTCTCTTTACAAGTCGCTTGATTCTACTATAAACTACAGACGAATTGATATTGATTTTTTTTGAAAGCCTGGGAACCGATATACTTGCATCTTTTGACAACTCGCTTAATATTTTTAGATCAAGATCGTCAATTCTTCCCATAATTTTCAAAATATACTATTTTTTCGTGGTTAATAAATGTATAATTTTTATTTTTGTTATAAAGTTTGTTTATTTTTAAAAAAATTTATATAATTTTTTTTGTTTTGAACAACTCGGCTAATAATACTGCTCCTTTCGCCGAACCCATTTTTTCATTGTGAGTCAGTAGAACATACTTTATACCATTGTCAAACACGGAATCTTTTCTCAGTCTACCAACCACTGTGGTCATACCATCGTTGATTTCTCTGTCTACTCGTGGCTGAGGTCTTGTAGGATCGTCATTGACAACAATGTAATCTCGTGGAGCAGTAGGAAGATTCTTTATGGATACATTGTCAGAAAATTCCATCATTTTCTTTTTGACTGACAAGGGGTCTACATTCTCGATTGTCTCTACAAAAACTACCTCAGTATGACCATCAGACACTGGTACCCTGGTACAGGTGCAACTAACCTTTACATCATTAACAGAGATTTCTTTAGATTCTGTATCATATTTACCCAATATTTTTTTGGTTTCTATTTGAACTTTTTCTTCCTCTTTAGGAATGTATGGAATGACATTGTCTAATATATCCAAAGCAATAACACCAGGAGACCTACCTGCTCCAGACAATGCTTGCATTGAGGTCATAAAGACGCTTTTCACTCCAAAGCTATCAATCAAAGGTTTTAGAGTAATAGCGAGCCCAGTAGTAGTGCAATTAGGCATTGGGGCAATAAAGCCCTTCCATTGACGCTCTTTCTGCTGTTTTTTTAAAAGATCGGTGTGGTCATCATTGATTCCAGGTATCAAAATTGGAACGTCGTTTTCGTATCTAAAAGCAGCAGCGGTACTAATAACAGGAACATGAGCAGCTAACTTTGGTTCTATGATTTGTGCGTCATCAGATTCCAAAGCAGTAAAAATCAAGTCAAACTCCTTTGGGTTTATGTCGTCAAATTTAGATATGGTTTTATCTCTAACATATTCAGGGATTTGTTCTCGATTATGCCACTTTAGTATACCAGACTGAGGATCTCTAATTGCGTCCACATATTTTTTGCCAGCAGATCTTTCAGAAGAGACAATATGAGTTAAATTAAACCAAGGATGTTTGTCAAGTGCAACTACAAATTCTTGACCTACAGCGCCAGTTGAACCGATTAACGCTACTTTTAACATATTGAAATGGTTAGAAATAAAACAATTAATAATCCTTTTTAAAGTGTAAAAAACTAAAACTATTATACAATAGATGAAAAGATCTTTCCATACTAAAAAAAAAGATAAGAAATCATCTGATTGAATCGACATTGCAACATTGTCATCATGGTGGAATCTATTCTGTAAATAGTCAAAAGAATATAAGAATAGATTTTAGTTCAAACATAAATCCTCTTGGAATTTCCAAGAAAGTTTTTGAAAAATTAAGAACCAATATCAAACTAGCCTATATTTATCCTGATCCAAAATGCACTGAATTGAAAAAAAAGATAATAGAGTATATCGATTGTGAATTTAATCTCGAAGTAAATGAGAATTTAATAACGGGAAATGGCGCCACAGAATTAATACATTATTTCGCCGCTGCTTTTGCCCGAAAAAAAACACTTATTCCAATACCCACCTTTTGTGAATACGAGCTTGCTGCAAGGCGTAGGAAATCAAAATTGGTATTTGTACCCCCTCTTGACAATAACTTTCAAATTGATTCAGATTCTATTGCAAAGCTAACAAACAACCCAGACAATGAAATAGGATCAGTATTCTTATGCAATCCAAATAACCCTACAGGAAAGTTTTTCAGAAAAGAAATACTAGAGATACTAGAAAAGATCGATAAAAAGATTCCAATCCTGCTAGATGAATCCTACATCGAATTTACCGATACTAAAAAGGAAAACGACAATAACTATTTTATTAATCTAATAAAGGATTCCAATAATCTAGTGATTTTAAGATCGCTTACAAAAACATTCGGTCTAGCAGGTTTGAGAGTAGGCTATGCGCTATCGACCAACGAGAATATTCAAAAATTAAACAACAATTTGATTAGCTGGAACGTAAACGGATTAGCCCAGATTGCTGCCATAGAAGCGCTAAAAGACAAATCTCATATTAAAGCCGCCAAGAAAAACAACATTTCTGAAAAGAAAAGAGTTTTCAAATTGCTTGAAAAAAACCGAAAAATAAGGGTAATCTCAAGTGATGTTAATTTTTACTTGATCGAGATACTAAATGAGAAAACATCCACAGAACTAACTAGCAAATTATTAATAAAAAACGGAATCCTCGTGAGAGATTGCAATAGTTTTAGAGGCATGAATGACAAATTTATTAGAGTAGCCATCAAGACTCCAAAAGAGAATGATGTCCTTTTAGAATCATTGGAAGGAGCACTTTGAAATCAAAACTGATAATGATTCAGGGGACGTCTTCGGGAGCTGGCAAAAGTATGCTTGTTACTGCACTATGCAGAATTTTGACCAACAAAGGATTCAAAGTAGCTCCCTTCAAATCCCAAAACATGTCCTCATTTACACATAAAATAGAAAACACAGATAAAGTGATAGCAAATGCTCAAGCGATTCAGGCTATAGCAAGTAGAGCGATTCCTGACTCTAATATGAATCCAATATTATTAAAGCCAATAGGTAACAGCAAGAGCAGAATATATGCAAACGGTGAATTCTTGTCGGTAATGGAAGCTAAAGATTACTATTCAGATTTTGTTCTCGATAAAGGTTTTAGAATAGCATTGGACGCATTCAGAGAATTAAGAAGGAAATACGAAATAATAATATTAGAAGGAGCAGGCTCACCTGCTGAAATAAATATACAAAAATACGACATCGCCAATATGATTTTTGCAGAAAAAGTAAATGCACCAGTAATCCTGGTTTCAGATATTGAACGTGGAGGATGTTTCGCTAGCATTGTAGGAACAATGATGTTGTTAAAACCATCACATCAACGATTAGTAAAAGGAATCATAATTAACAAATTTCGTGGAGATAATACAATATTATTCCCCGCGATAAAAAAGATCGAGTCAAAAATAGCAAAACCATTTCTAGGTATCGTTCCTAAAATATATCACAATATCCCAAAAGAGGACTCCTTAGACAGAGATAATAATGACAATGAAATAAAACAGGGTCAGAATGAAAACAAAAACAAGAGAACATATGTCCGATCGATCAAGAAGAATGACAAAATAAATAATCATCAAAAAACGACAGATCAGTCAGATTTAGACGCAGAGATCAGCAGGTTTGCAGAAAAAGTAGAATCATCAATCAACATGGATTATATTCTAAAAAAAATTATCAGATAAAAAAATCAAGCCATGTCACTTGAAATCGTAACAGAAATCATATCAATCTTATTTATCGCGACTTTGATAGACATCACCTTAGGCGAACCGCCAAATAGGATACACCCCGTTGTATTGATTGGTAGAATCATAAACTTCTTAATTAAAATAATAAAAAATGCTTCTAAATACATGAAAGATAAAGATAAAGAAAATTTTGAAAAGGTAATGGGATCGATTTTAGCATTAGGATTAACAGTCATGGTTAGTTTGGTAGTTTATTATATTTGCATGCAATCACTTTTTTTGTTAGGTATTATTTTTTTTGTCATAGTATCGGCAGCGTTGTTAAAAACAACATTTTCAATAAGAGCTATGGATAACCATATCAAGGAGATCTTGGAGGAATTAGACAAAAATGATTTGGATAAAGCTCGCAGAAATTTATCAAAAATTGTCAGCAGGGACACACGGAATCTATCAGAGTCCAGAATTTTATCAGCTTGTATCGAATGTGTAGCAGAAAGCTTTGTAGATGGTATACTCTCGCCACTATTCTATTATGGTCTTTTAAGTATTCCAGGTTCTATGATGTATAGAACCATAAACACATTGGATTCCATGATCGCTTACAAGGATGACTACTATAATAAAGTGGGATGGATGTCAGCTAAACTTGATACCATCGTAAATGCCATACCTGCACGATTGTCATCAGTTTTTTTGATTATCGCTATGATGGTTTGTAGACAAGATTGGAAAAATGCAATAAAAATATGTAAAAGAGACTACCAAAATACCGAAAGTTTCAATGCAGGGGTACCAATGTCAATTATGGCTGGAGGATTGAATATTCAGTTAGAGAAAATTGATCATTATAAATTAGGAGATATGAAAGAACAACGTACTATCCAAAAATGCAAAACATCCTTAAAAATAAGCAAGATAGCGACACTGATATTTATGTTTAGTTTTCTAATTCCTGTTATCATGATTTTGAACTATTTTAATTGGTGGATAATATTATTTGGTATTTAAAAGCATCTTAGAGATCATTTCATTTTTAACAATAATACCTATTGGAAAATTTGGCAAGAGTGATGGTTTAGGGGACATTTCAAAAAAAATGTTCTTGTTCCCTTTTATTGGACTATTAATAGGACTTTTAACTATTCCTGTAGTATTAATTTCCTTTTATTTATTTAATCAATTTGTATCAGCATTCATAGTAACAATTTTTCTAATAGTCTTAACAGGCATACATCATACTGACGCCCTCGCAGATTTTGCCGATGGTATTATGGTAAGAGGAAACAAAGAAAAGAAATACAACGTAATGCATGACCCAAGAATTGGATCAGCAGGAACTGTCGCGATTTCAGGATATGTTATTGGAATGGTAATATCAATCTCTTCAATCACAAGTTTAGATAGGTTAATGATTGCAATAATTCTCTCCGAAATCATGTCAAAATATTCTATGGTACTGGAGTCTCATTATTGTGAGTCAGCTTGGGATGGATATAGTTCATTGTTTACAAAAAATATGAAATCAAAAAAGAAAATGGCAATTGCAACAATCATTACTATAGTTTTGATAGCTTTGATAGCTTTGATTTCAGACATGAGTGTGATTGGATTGCAGATATTTATTGTAGGAATTATTTGTTGTTTTATTGTCATTTATATTTCAAAAAGGAACTTTGGAGGAATTACAGGAGATGTAATGGGAGCAACAAACGAAATAGTAAGACTTTGTTCACTCCTATCCCTGTCATAAAAGTTCAATCTTGTTTTTGTAATGAGCAAATTACAGGCAGGTTGAAAAAATAAAAGAATGAACCTTTAACCAATATTTATCTTATTAAATTTGATGTAGTAAAGACATGTAGATAGGTGATATTCAAATCAACTACCGTCTATCGAATCTGGATTGGCATGAAGTGGTAATTTTGCTAAACCAAAAATGAAATAAGTTAATTTATTGATTGATTGATTGATGGATTCATGGACATTTACATTAGCAATTTGAACAGATAGCAAGATAATAAGAATCATAAAATTCACCCGGAAATCAATTAAAGAATGTCATAATTAAGGAGCAAATTTTATTAGTTGTTAAATTAACAAAATCAAATTGACAAAAAGAGAGAAATGATCAGTTGTGTTCTAATGTGTGGAGGAAAAGGAAGTAGACTGAATACAAATCCAACAGTCAAAGTAGAAAAACCCCTCTTAGAATTGAGGAATAAATCATTGATAGAATACATGATAGAGGCGGTACAGAATTCAAAAAAGAATTTTAAGATATATGCTGCAGTGAGTAAGAATGCAGTAAAAACCAAAGAGTTCCTAACAAACAGATACTGTAATGATATAACACTGATAGAGACAACTGGTAGCGGATTTTCAAATGATTACCTAATTGTACTCCAATTCTTCAAAAATACAGAAAACAAATGGGGAAATAGAATTCAAGATTTTGCGTATAATAAAATTTTGTTTTTACCTACTGATCTTCCCCTGATATCATCTAAAACCATAGACGAAATTTCAGATTTGTATCAGAGTAGTCCTAGTATTGCAATAGTTGTAGACAAGAAAATGTTTATTCAGAACAATTTCGTTCCCTCAACTTTCATAACAGAAATTAGTAAAGTTGATTATTGTTATACGGGGATTTCGATATTAGACTTTCACACTATTGCCGCATTGGAGCATATAGACCAAATCAAAGAAGTACCAGTGATCATGAGTAATCTGGAATTAGTTTATAATATTAACACGGTTGACGACTTGAAAAAAACAGAAAAATTTATTGGATTGTAGGATGTGAAGCCAAAATCAAGAAATGATTAATCCAAGGTTTCTAGGATATTGCCAAGTATTTTAGCCTGGCCACCGGTATTTACCAAAAGTTCAGCATTACAAGATGGACATGAAATAGGTTTTGTACCGAAAGTATACAAGACTTTGATATTTTTGCATGAATCACATTCAACTTTTACAAAGTGACTACGAGGTTTTGGGATCATAATGTTATGTTTTTTCACAATCATTCACTCCAACTAAGCCTGGATCTCCAATTTCCTAATTCGCATTCCTTGTTTCATCGTCTTTCTTTGACAAGTTTTGCAAGTATATTTCAGGGTTACCTTTTTAGTAGTTTTAGCGGTCCTTTTTAATTCAGGGAATTTTTGACCACCATACCCCTTTTTATCTTCTGCGTGGCGCCTGGCACCTTGAGCACCCTTTCTATCTTTACCTTTTTTATAAGTAGAAACAGCTTGAGTAGTATGAGTTTTACATTTCGGACAAAATTTGCGCAGCTCTTTCTGCATCTTCATATATAAAATCAGTTCGAGAGGGTAATTTAAAGTAAATATACATAGTCCACTAGAATCCACGATTTCGTAAGAATCTGGTAATATTATATCGATTTACAAAAATATAATATCATAGTAATCGATTGTTTTTTATTCAATAATGTCTTATGTAGAATAAAAAATAAGGCAATACAAACCTTATATATATCCATGATCTATAACCCTCAATGTTGCAGTTCTTACAAATAGTGATAAACCCTGAAGCTTTTGGAGTTTGGGTACCGTTAGCAGTCGGTTTAGGGATTGGTCTAATTTATGCACTAGCATCGATGGCCAGAAGGGCAAGATAAGCCCATTAATTTTTTTAGACTAGAATATTTTTTTCATATTCATATAACAATCGAGAGATAACTATTTGGGATTCTAATCCCATGTCTGATACGGATAACTTTTTGTCAAAATAGGATTCAATGTTTTTTGAGAAATGTCCCTTTGGGAAGCCTCCAATAACAACACATCCATTTGTATATGATGCCAGACCGGCACCTATCGATTCAAGGCTCTCATAGGTACCTGTTATTGAAAAACCCAATACTATTTCAGGTTTAACAAACACCTTTAATAAATCTCCAAAATTAGTATTAGGTCGAAGATCCAATAATAACTGCCCTTCTTCTGAAATTATTTTCTTATCTCTAAAGAGATTTAACATCAGACCCTCAAATCGAAAATAAGACTTGGGAAACCTAACATTATTCCCTACCAAAATAACGTTATTATCAACTGTATGAATAAACACCCTAAGATAGTTTCGTTTGTATAGAGGCGTGGCTAATGCATTGAGCAAAGCAATGTGAAGGATATCTGGTCTCCCCCTCTTATAGTCCTCATCTAGTTTAGCAGACATCATAGCGAAATGGTGAAGAGATCTATCTAACAAGATTTCTTTGGGCTTTTTCCCACTATTACGAATTTTTTTAAGAGATGGATGCTTGAAAACATTGATAGGTATAATTTCAAGAGAAGTATCTGCTATGATCAAATTTAACAAATGATACTGATTTAAAGGGAAATAATTATTATTTAAAGATATATAATGCAAACAGCAAGTCAATCACAAAAAGGTATGTCATGAAGAAGAGCGTTATAAAACAAATAGCAATGCAAAGAGTAAAGGTTTTGATTGATAGAGCACTATATTCTAGAGATGAATTCTCTGACCACCATATTGTGATTGCTAAAAAAATTATCTTAAAGTATAAACTAAAAATACCTTTTGAATACAAGCTTCTTTTTTGTAAGCAATGTAAAAAATTTATCATCCCAGGTAGGGATTCAATCATTAGGATAGGTAGATCGAATACAAAGGCTTTAAGGATAACCTGCAAATTATGTGGTCACACGTATAGAAAAATTATTGAAAAACCCAATCAAATCTGATATTTTGTTCAGTTGGGCATACAGATGACAAGATAAAGAATAAGGATTATAAGGGAAAATTAATGAAAGAAATTTGTAATATTAAATGGCAAAGGTTTTTGATGTTCCAGCAGATGACTTGATATCAAAATTATCAGATCAACTTAAAAAAGATAAGAAAATAAATCCCCCAGAATGGGCCAGTTATGTAAAAACCGGCACTCATGCAGAAAAAATTCCGCAAAACAGAGACTGGTGGTATACTAGATGTGCATCTTTAGTAAGAAAGGTGTATTTACATGGCCCAATAGGAATTTCGGATTTAAAAAGTTATTATGGAGGAAGAAAAAGAATTGGCTATAATTTAGATCACCATAAAGATGCTGGTGGCGCAATCATTAGAAATGCCTTACAACAATTAGAGGCATCAGGATATGTAGAAAAAAAGAGCAAAGGTAGATCAATATCAAGCGAAGGTATGAAAAGAGTTGACAGACTAGCCACTGAAATTTTTAAAGAGATATCTAAACTTAATAAAGATTTAGAAAGATACGCATAGAGGATCTAGCATGTCTGGCCCCCCACAATCTCATCAGCCTTCTGACGATGAAATTAGAAGGCAGCAGGCTGAAGCTGAGGCAATGAAGCAAAAAGCCCTAGGTATGTTATTAGATGTTGAGGCAAGGCAAAGACTCATGAATGTAAAGATGGTCAAGCCAGAGCTTGCTTCAGCTGTTGAAAATTATCTATTAAATGCAGCTACTACTGGAAGATTAAACAGAGCAATAACAGACGATGAATTAAAACAAATTCTTTCTACAATTCAACAACCAAAAAGGGATTTTAAAATCAATAGAAGATAAGATAAGATTTGACATAAATTATAAGTTTTTTGTTTAGGTATTAAAGGTTATTATTTAGTAACCTATGATTTTGAGTTAACTATATTAAGGTTTTAAAATATCTTCTCCCCATGAAGGCAGCTGTATTTAGAGAATATAACAAAGATCCTACTAAAGTAGTAAAAATTGAAGACATCGACGTACCAAAAATAAAAGCAAACGAAGTTTTGATAAAAGTTGAGTCGGCATCATATAATTATAACGATTTATGGGCAATCTGGGGAGATCCGGTTAAAACACCACTTCCACATATTTCTGGAAGTGATGTGGCAGGAACAGTAGTTGAGATAGGAGAAGATACAACAAAGTTCAAGGTTGGCGACAGAGTTGTATCTCATTCTAATATGAGTTGTAGAATATGTGAGCAATGTACAGCAGGAAGAGAGTATGATTGTAAAGAGAGAACCATATGGGGATTCCAAACCGGTCCGCTGTGGGGAGGTTTCGCTCAATATACACATCTACCGGAAGTAAATGTAGCAAAACTACCAGAAAATGTATCATTTGAGGATGCTGCTGCCATTTCAATGGTGGGAATGACAGCATGGCACATGCTTGTTGGACGGGCAAGAATAATTCCAGGTCAAACGGCATTGATAATGGGTGGAACAAGTGGTGTAGGCATGGCAGGCATACAAATCGCAAAGTTGTACAATTGCAATGTCATTGCCACAGCAGGAAACCAACAGAAAATGGATAAATGTCTGGAACTTGGCGCAGACAACGTTGTGAACCATAGGGAGGCTGATTGGTATAAAAAAGTAAGAGAAATTACCAAGAAGGAAGGTGTGGATGTGGTGTTTGAGCACATTGGAAAAAACGTTTTCCCCCAAGAAGTTGGCTTGTTAAAAATGGGAGGCACACTCGTTGCTACAGGAGCTACAACAGGTTATGATTCTACCTTAGATTTGAGATACTTATTCTTCAAAGGTACCAACTTGCTTGGTTCCACTCAAGGGACAAAAGCAGAATTAGAGCAGGTCATTTATTGGTTAAGCAAAAATAAAATAAAGCCACTTATTGCCACTACATTACCTTTCTCAAATATGGTGGAAGGTCACGTAATGATGGCAGGGGCCGAACAAATAGGAAAGATCTTAACCACTCCTCAAAAACTTTAATTTTTTTATATCCAGCTGTAAATACAAGTATATTGTGGGAAGATCAAGAAGTCTAATTTTTATTCCTGGAAACAATCAGAGATTTTTAGAAAAGTCTATAACAATAAATTCGGACATAATCTGTTATGATTTAGAAGATTCTGTACCTCGAGAAGATAAAGAAATTGCACGAGAAAGTGTAAGAAGAGCAATTCAAGAGATAAATAAGATTGATGATGCTAACAAGGAGCGAATCCTGGCGGTAAGAATCAATTCCCCAACATCCGATCAGATGATTACAGATTTGAAAAAGATAATCACCCCAGGGATTGATGCAATTGTAATTCCAAAGGTCGATGATGACAGACAAATAGCAGAAATTTCAAGAATAATTGAAAAAGAAGAGAGTGCAAAAAACATTCAAAGAGGGATCATTAAAATAATTCCATCTATTGAATCTGCGTTGGGAGTAGTTAATGCGTACAATATAGGTAAATCAGATCCGAGAATTACTACTTTGGTATTTGGCATTTTTGATTTCTTACACGACATGAAAATTGATAATCAGGATATGGAGACCATTGCTGGTTTCATGTATGGTCGAGCAAAAGTTCCTGTAGATGCTAGAGCTGCAGGTATTGACTCTATTGATTCCATCTGGCAAGACATTCATGATCATACCGGTTTGATAAAAGATCTTGCCCTAGGTAAAAAAATGGGTTATAATGGAAAATGTATTATTCATCCATCCCAAATTGAGCATGTACACAACGCATTTAATACTTCAAACCAGGACATCGAATGGGCAAAAAAAGTAGTACAAGCCTTAGACAGCGCGAAAAACACTAATGCAGGTGCAGTAAAGTTAGAAGGGAAGATGATAGACGCGGTCCATTACAAACAGGCCAGAAGAATTTTAGACTCAATGTAAGAGAAAATAAATTATCAGGAGCAACACTTGATGGATTTCAACAATCTTCAAATTATATTTTCGTTTATTACAAAGTGTGTTTACCGGAATTACAGAATATTTAGGTGAAATCGAAAACATTAAAAAAAACAAAAGTAAAAAGACTAAGAAGAGCGATATTAAAGCGAATCACCACACCGAAATTACCCTAGTTTTACCAGAACCAAAAGATATCAAAATTGGAGATAGTGTATCAATAAATGGAGTTTGTCTAACTGTTTCAAAGTTAAACCATTCCAAAGCCACTTTTCAGGTCATTGATGAAACCATCAATAGAACTAATTTTATTGATTTAAAGATAGGAGACAAAGTAAATGTTGAAAGGAGTCTAAGCCTTGGAGGTAAACTGGAAGGTCACTTTGTGCTAGGGCACATCGATGGCATTGGCATAATCAAAAAATTAGAGAGAGGGAACCTGGGAAGTAGAATTAAGATAGAAATATTAAATAAAGATTTATTGCCTCTTATTGCTCAAAAGGGCTCTATAGCAATAGACGGAATAAGTCTCACTGTCGTAACCGTTAGAAAGAGTATCGTTGAAATAGCACTGATTCCTCATACTTTGGAGAACACAACACTGGGAATCAAGAAGGAAGGCGATGCGGTTAACATTGAAGTAGACATACTATCAAGATATATATCAAATATCTACCAATTTTCTGGTAATAACAAGAAAAATAGTAATATATATTAACATTAAAGTATAAAAAAATATAATTGACAAGGATATCTGAAGCCATAACTTCGTTAAAGAATGGAAATTTCGTTTTAATTCATGATGATGATGGTCGTGAAGACGAGGTTGACATGGTCGTATCTTCTAATAATATATCTCCGAAACACATTGCTACAATGAGAAAGGATGCTGGAGGGTTGATCTGCACGGCAATATCAAAGGAGATAGCCACAAAATTGGGGTTGCCATTTATTTACGATGTACTAAATATTTTTGGACCCACGAATCAAACCATTTCTTCTATTAATAGTAACAGCTCACCGTATGGTGACAGACCATCTTTTTCCGTTACGCTAAACCACATTAACACTTACACTGGAATAACTGATCGTGACAGAGCTTTAACCATTTCATCACTAGCAAATATTTGTAATGATTTGAGTGATTATCAGAAAGATCAGAAAGAAACGATTGAAAAGTTTCGTAGCAACTTTAGAACACCGGGACACGTACCTATTCTAATTTCTTCGAAAGGGTTACTCAATGAAAGAAAAGGACACACAGAGATGTCAATCTTTCTTACTAAAATTGCTGATATGACGAACGTCACAACTATTTGTGAGATGTTAGATCCCCACAGTTACAACGCCTTATCGTATAAGGATGCAGTCGAATATGCAAAGGAAAACAATCTAGTAATCATCGAGGCAAAAGATTTGATAACCTATGCGGAATCATTCGAAAAACAGAGATGAAAATAAGAATTGGGATTGTTGTTTCAGAATTTAATAATGAAATAACCTTTGCTATGCTGAGTGAGGCCAAGAAATATGCAAAGGAATTTTCATCAAAAATAACCTACGTTTGTTTTGTTCCCGGTGTATTTGATATGCCTATTGTAGTACAAGCAATTCTAAAAAAAAAGGATGTTGATGCAGTAGTGACCCTGGGGGCAATAATAAAAGGTGATACCAGTCATGACAGAGTAATAGCTAACAGCACAGCCAAGTTACTTTGCGAACTTTCTTTAAAATATGATAAACCCATATCCTTAGGGATCACCGGACCAGATATGACATTTGAGCAGGCCGAAGCAAGAATAATTCCCACATCTCATCATGCAGTTTATACCGCGATCGAGATGGGAAAGAGACTAAGAAAAATAAGAAATAATAAAATGAAAAGTAACGATATACAAATAGTAGATTAGGTTGGTTTGTCAAATAACAGTAATAAAATTAGAGGGTTATGGTGCATGGACTCTAACCCTAGGTAGTGACAGGGAATATGCTTTACAAATTCTGCAGTCAAAAATGTATGCAGATCTTCAAGAATGTTTTTCTGCTAAAAACGGATTAGTATTTTCTAACCGATTTGATGAGTTTATTGCAGTTACAAATGAAATTAGCTTACCTGATCATAAAGAAATCCATGACAGGGTTTCAAAAAAAAATGAAAACATAAAGATATCAATGACGATAGGGACTGGAAAAACTCCACTAGAAGCTGACAAGGCAATACATGAGATAAAAAGAGATGCAAAAAACATGATCTGTCCAAATATTTACGGTATACGAGAAAATTTCAAGGTACAAGAGGGCCAACAAACTATTGAATTAGAAAATCAAAGAGGCCATAACAACTTAAAAATATTACACATAGACATCAATGGCTCTACCTCGATAGCTAAAAATCTTTCAACCTACGAAATCACAAATTTAATAATGAGACTTTATTTGGCAATATCAGATTCATTCCTCAAGGAAGAAAGTTTGACTTTCTTTTTGGGAGGAGATAATTTTATGATTGTTGCAAAAAATGATATTCAAATAAAAAGAATAGCAGAAATAGTTAATTTTTTAATAAATTCAACTGGAATCAAGCTGAATTGCGGTATAGGAAATGGCATTAACGCAAGAAAAGCTGCAGAGGAAGCAACCAAATCACTTGATTCAATAAGAACCTACAGAAGAAGCGGAAAAATAATTAATGTTTTTGAATCGAATTGAAAAAATCATTAATAAAAAATGCGTACATTTTGTTTGGTAAGGAACTTCAAATAGTTCAGAATGGAACTATACTAATTAATGAAGATGGAACGATTGAAGATGTATTCACATCCAAAAAAAATACAGAAAAAAAAGGCGATGTAATAAACAATTCAGTCAATAATGATAATAAAATAGACATTATTGATGCAGAAGGTTTTATTCTCCTCCCAGGATTAATAAATTCTCATGTTCATATAGGAGACGCCATAGGAAAAGACGTCTCAGCTAGTTCGGATTTAAATCAAAGAATACATCCACAGTATGGTATTAAGAAGACAATACTCGAAAAAACTCCAAGTTCTCAGTTAATGCAAATGATTAGAAATGCAGCAATGTCAATGCTACATAAGGGAATAACTACCTTTGTGGATTTCAGGGAAGGAGGACTAGAAGGAATAACCCTCATACAAAATGCTTTAGAAAATATAGCTATAAAGAAGATGATACTGGGAAGAATTGATTTTAATGCGAATTATGAGGAAACGGGTACTACCACTAGATTTCTTGAAAATGGTAAAGATATCGGGTCAAATGGTAAAACTTTAGGAAACCCGAACTGGATAGAAGAAAACCATATTATTAATCAGGGTAGTAAAATAGTTGAGAATTGTGATGGCTTTGGCATTAGTGGTGCAAACGAAAATACTGATGAAATGTTAAGGCTGTATAATAAAATAATTATGAAATATGAAGAAGGTCAAGGTCAGGGTAAAACTGAATTGAAAAGTCATAGGAAGAATCCAGTGGTAGCAATACATGCTGCGGAGGCCGAAACAACAGTAATGGAATCTGTAAAAAAGTACAAAAAGACTGAAATTGAAAGAACCGTTAATACGTTAAACCCTGACATATATATTCATGTTACCAATCCATCGAACTCAGACCTGCAATTATTATATCAGAACAAAAAGAAAATAGTCATTTGCCCGAGAGCCAATGGAGTGCTTGGAACAGGTTTTGTACCATTACGAAAAATGTTAGAATATAATTTTGAATTAGGTATCGGAACAGATAATGTTATGCTTAATTCTCCGGACATGTTTAGAGAAATGGATTTTCTCATAAAGAGTCAAAGAGCTGTTGAAAGGAATACTAGATTTCTAGATGCAAGGAAGGTGCTAAAAATGGCTACAATAAATGGCGGTAAAATTTTTAACTTAAATATCGGAAGTATTGAAAAGGGATTTCAGGCAGATTTGCTTTTTATTGATAAATACGATTTAGATCTATATCCGATTCATGATCCCCACATGTCTATAGTACACAGATGCACTGAGAGACAACTAAAAGCAGTTATGATTGATGGTAATTTTGTATTGGAAAAAACATCAATAAGATAAAGGTATCAGCGACGAATGAAAATAATACTAAATGCGGCTATTAGTATTGATGGAAAAATCGCGACCGTTAATGGCGACACAAAAATTTCATCGGCATTAGATCTCAAACGTGTTCACGGATTAAGAAGAGAAACAGATGTAATTTTGGTGGGTATTTCTACAGTTATAAACGACGATCCATTATTGACGATACGATATGGTATGAATAAAAAAGGTACTAAAAATCCTATTCGAATAATAATAGACAGCAAAGCTAGAATCCCCATTCATTCCAAAATTGTAAAAACAGCAAATCAAATTGAAACCAGAGTAGTGGTAACCTCAAAAGCTCCATCTAAGAATTTGAAAAAATTGGAGGAAAGAGGTATCAAAATAGTTGTGCTAGACCAAGGAACAGAAGAGGATAGAGAAGATAGAGGAGAAGACAATGGAGAAAAGGTGAATTTGAAAAAATTATTTGATCAATTAGAAAAGGAGGGTGTATCAAATGTCTTAGTGGAGGGTGGAGGAGAAATAAATTGGTCCGTCATAAAAAATAACTTGTTTGATGAGATAATAATCACTATATCTCCGCTCATAATTGGTGGGAAAAAGGCGATATCATTAGTGGGTGGAGAAGGCTACAAGACAATTAAAGAAAGTGTAAAAATAAAGTTGTCACGAATACAAAAAAAAAATAATGGTGAAATAATACTACATTATAAAAATATCAAAATAAAATAAGAAATTGTTATTTTACGGTATTTGAACTAAGTTGTTCTATTTTATACCTTAATGCATCTTTCAATTTACTGTTATCTACCATATTCAATGGTTCTTTACAATTAGGACACTTAAAGAATAGTTCAATTGCATAATCAAATTTTATTCTATCACAAGCAGAATTACCGCAATGATAAAATTCGGATGATTCTTCATATTCAAGTCTATTTTGCAATCTTTCCAATATTTTCTTCTTCTGATTGTCAATAAAATTATCTACATTATCTCTCTTTGCTCTCCATCTATACACAAACCATCCCTTTTTCTCATCTTTAACGCGAATACCCGTTATCAGAGCCTTTCCAAAAAGATCATATAGAACTTTTCGAATAATATTTATTCGAAGACCTGTTGCAACAGCAATTTCTTCGTCGGTTGAATCTTCAGTCTTTAACAGTGCTTTGGCAACATGATGATATTCATCCCCTCCTATTAGAGATGCAATTTTTACAAAAGGATCTTCACTACTGTCAACACTTCGCATAAAGATATACTATAATAGCGTGATTAAATGATATATAGTTTTCCCAATAATTGCGAGAAATTCAGGGTTTTCTCCCCATATAATGCCTTTATTTTTAATCGAGTTTTTATGTGCCAAGCCTGGTATGATATTTTATCCATTTTCACTAAATTATATTAATGACAATACATAAAATCTGCAATAAATTACTAAAAAAAATTTACTGACGATTGTGTGAAAAACATTAATTTCGGCCCGGCACCATAATAGATTGCCTTCCTTATCAAAATCAAAATGTAATTAGATTTTTTAACATAAAAATATGGTCATGACAATTCTTAATTTAACATTTTTTCATCTATCATGAGATGGTTTCATTTAGAATTTAGTTCCTCCAAAAACTGGTAAATTACCGAGTAGTCTTTATTTTTTCTATCATCACTATTGTTAGCTGCCCTAAAAAGCTGCTGTGATAAGGAGGTCATGGGTAGAAACAGCCGCAAATCTTGTGATGCATCCATCATTAGATCTATATCTTTTAACATGTTTTTTAGGAAAAAAGAAGGCGAATAATCATTATTTATCATCATTTGACCTTTCCTTTCACTAATTCCAGTTTTAAGCTTAGTAAGATTAAGAATTTGTAAATAGAGATTTGGATCTATTCCACTATGTTTGGCTAAAATTAATCCCTCAGACAAGGATAAGGTAATTATGGCTATATTTAGATTGAGTGCCAATTTTATGGAATTAGAAACCCCATTGATTTGGCCAACATAAAACACGTGTTTGGAAATTTTTTCCAAAACATGACGGATTTCTTTAAATGAGGTTTCATTTCCTGAAACAAGAGAAATAAGTTCCCCCTTTTTCGCGTCATTGGGTCCACCCATCACCGGGGTGCTCATGAACGTAAATCCATCCCGTTCCCTTACAAGATTTGAACAGTACAAAGATTGATCAGAATTGACGGTTGTACAATCTGCAATGATTAGTTCCTTGTTACTACATTTCATCACACCATTCTTCTGAAACAGAATTTCCTTCAATGATTCAAAATTAGTAACACATGTTATTATTAAATCGCTTTGTTCAGCCAAGGTTCGGGCATCGCTAAATATTTTTGCACCCTTATCCTGAAAATAAGTGAGTTTGGCTTTGTTCCTACCGTAAACATTTACTTTAGTACCTAGTTCTATTAATCGTTCTATAATCCCAGTACCTAACATGCCAACCCCAATTACACCAATCGCCATATCGCTCTTTAGTGACACAATCTTTGAGCATATTAGAACAGTTTTAAGTGTATATGTAATTTCTAAATGAGAAGAATAAAATAGATACGTAATGGATCACACATATAACATGACTTTTACATTATTGATTGGTAATAACTTTATATCAAATAGTCCAAGAATCATAAGGTATAACGAAAAATCTTTATTCAAATTAGAACAAATATCAGATTCACAAAATCCTTTTATTTCGGTCAATATAGTCGATCCCGACAATAAGTTAGTAATTGAAGTCGTAGAGAACGTATGCAAATATTGTTCCCCAGATCTGAAAATAAAAAAATCAGATCTTGATCATGTTTTGATTGTTGATAAAGCTGGTGAAATAGTATTTGAATCCAGAATCCTAGATAAAAAAACAATTCTGGTCAGCGGAATTTTTTACGTTGATGATCTAAAACTCACAATTACGCAAAACTACATTATTCTTCCGACCCAAAAGTGGATAATGCATGATAAGGTAGATGCAAATAATAAAGATATAAACATTACAAATGAAGGCATAAGAGTGTCTTCCTGATAATATTAATAATAAAGTCTACAAACATGACGAAAATAAGAATGGATCATTAGCTATCCGCGTTTCTCTTTAGCTACAATCCAATTGCCTGATTTTCTTTTAAGGATCAATGTCCCAACAAATTTTCCACTGCTATAAACTTTGCAAAATTCTTGGCTCATTCCAAAAAATGCTTCAAGGATGTTATGTTTTTTATGATATCCAGCCTCAATTACTTTGATATTTAATTTTGTACTTGATTTTTTTATGACGTTTCTGGCTATGCTCCAATCACCGCTCCATTCCACCAAATCAAAATCTCCAAAATTTAAGGTATGTATTTGATTATTTGTAATAGAAATTTTGAAAGATTTGTTGCTCTTTATGATAAATTCATTTATCCATTTTATCGCTACATCGCCTTTTCCCTTTTCTATTCCAAAATTATTCGCACTAGCCAAAAAATATCAAGTTATAGTAGCATGGTTCTCTATAAATATATAAAAAATACAAAAGTAAATGAAAATACCAGGCAAGCTTGCTTACGACGTCTTGATAGTTTTTCAATGGAACTATTTTCAGTGTATTAAAGGAAAAGATGTCTGAACCAATGTAGAGTTGTTCTATATCATGAGCACTGTTTGCTTCAACCATAATAATCCACTCATGTTTAAGCACAGACATATAGAATCCACTGATATTTTTTACCCCATATTTTTCAGAGTTTGACTGCAATTTATTAAAGATCTCTTTAAAAACCTCTTTTTGGTATTATTTAATGGACAAGCTTCTGGACTATGGATAGCAAATATCCCGAAAAGATTGTAAGAACTCTTAATTCTTAGAAAAGTTACTCTCATTTGTATAAATTAAAATGGTAATTTGACAATGTTGAATGTATATTTTATTCTCACTGTTTACACCCTAAATTTTTGACTGGTAAAGCACAACTAGAATGCTTATATCAATAATTACTAACTATGGTTATGAATGAAGACAGCCTCATAAAACACAATCATCTAAACGAGGGTATAAAAAATGATTGCTCTAGATATTTTTTGGGAGGATTGATATATACCATAGGTATTACAGGAAAAGAAACTGATCAAAATTATTCGGTCTTAGAACTACTATTTCCAGCAGGGGTCGAGCAGAATGTACCTCCTCACAAACATAGTAATGAAAATATTGTATTTTATGTGGTCAAAGGAAATTTTCTTTTCGAGTATGGAGACAAAAGTATTAAAGCGGATCCGGGAATGTTTTTGAATTTAAAGAGTAATATTTTTCACTCATATAATAAAATTGGGGTAGAGGAAGGTAAATTAATTATGATTATTTCTCCGGCAGGATTTGAAAATTATTTCAAAGAAGTAGGGATGCCTATTAAAAATGACTATAATACCAATATCCCCAACATCAAAACCGATGATGATAGAATAACACTTCATATAGGAGAAACAAAGTATGGTCTAAAATTTGTAGGCGAATAGTAATTCCATTTAGACATAATTACCAAATATTTTCAGCAGGATTCCAATTAAATAAGCTAGAACGTTTAAGAAAATTAAAACTATTACAAACAGTAATTATGATAAACACTATGATAAAGAGGACCAGACCAATCAAGTCATATCATAATTAGGCAAAAATCCACAGATAATAGATAAATAGTCCATCAATTAAGGTATTTAAGAAAGGCATTAACGTAAAATAAATTGGCAAACGAATCAAGTTATAAAAAAACATTAAAGTATCTAATAATTTTGATGGTTTCGAGCATTATATTTGTCGATTTATCCATAGTACTAATCCCTGATGAACATTTTCAGCATGCAATTGCAATAATTAGTCTTAATATTGCAGGTGCTACTGCCACGGGTTTGGGCGTAATAGCGGTTGTAAGACATGGAATTTCTGGAAGCCATGGAAAATCTTATTTGTTTTTAACAATTGGTATTGCATTGTGGTTTGCAGCAGACTTGGGAATAATGTACTCTTATTTTGTCTTACATGTGGATGAATTTAAGCGAATAACTCTATTAGATATGCTATGGTTGGGCGGGTATCTGTTTCTTATTTTTCATTTGGTATCCATTATTAGAACAATAAAGATTAGAAACTTGTCTGTAACTCTGACAATTATTTCTGCAGTTGTTATAGGGTTTGTTATAGTCAATTTTGTTAGCTTCCTACCTTTACCAGAATCGTTCTTAAATAATTGGGAGATTGATGCTGCTGAAAAAGGTTATGGATGGTCAGATCTTGTAGTTACTTTACTATATCCAATTTTAGATTTATGTTTAATTATTCCCTCGATAACCATATTGTTGAATATATATAGAGAGTACCAACACTCGGTACCTTGGGTACTAGCTTCGTTATCGTTATTAGTAAATGCTATAGCCGATAATGGTTATACAAATGATTACATCAACGGTTCAGCATCGGCTTTACCGTGGGATTTATTTTACATCGCTGATTTCATAATCATGTCTGGTGCCCTATTTTGGTATAACAAATATCATATTACCGACTACATTTCAAAAAAGAATAAAAGAAACGAATTCGTCAATTAGGCCAGTTACCCTTTGTCTTTGCATTTGCCTCCATCTACTAAAGAATGGATAATTATCAGTCAGTTAGCCATTATCGGGCTGTGGGTCACTGTTTTCCTCCTCGGATTCATCTTCATCTTCATCTTCATCTTCAAAATCTATATCCTTTTCCTCTTCCTCCTCTTCCTCCTCTTCCTCTATATCGCTCTCATCGTCTTGTAGTTCATGGGTCTCATCTTTGATTTCATCCCTTTCGGCATCTTGATTACTCATATTGTCGAAACCTACTATACACAAATGGTATAAAAATTTTGAATTACTTATCGATTAATATATGTAGATTATTGTATTGGCTATTTACACAATTTTTCAGGTATACTTATAGAGCAAGTATTATTTGAAATTGAATTACCGATTTCGTTAAATTTTCCTCCATTTCCTATGTTTATGTCTACACCAAAACTCCTTGTAAAATGATTAGAATTCAAAGAAGTAGCTGTACTTTTAGTATCAACAAATATTCCATTTAAGCTGCTGGATATAAGATTATCATTTATTATATTATCATGAGAACCAAATAAAGAAATAGAAGAAATATCATTAGAATCAAATGTGTTATTTGAAATCATAGAATCACCATTTGTGAAGAATTTAATCCCGGCAGTGTTAGTATAGAATCGATTATTGTCTATGAGAATTCCTGAAGAATTTGCAGCATAAATGGAAATTTCATTCCCTGTGAAGTTAACTTTAGATATAACAACATTTTTGGAGTTATTTATGTAGACGCCAATTTGAAAATGACCAACTATTCCATTTCCCGTTAGAGTAACATTTTCTTTATCTGATATCAAAATGCCGGTATAAGGGTTCAAATAACCTGAACCCAAAATAGAAAAGTTATTTAAATTAATAACAGTATTATTGGTATTTATTGATATACCATTCTCAAAATCGCAATCCAAGGACTTGTTTAGCGTATAAAACTCGCCAACATACGAATCACACTTAAATAGACTCGCATCTGGATTCATATTTTGACCACTAGCAAGTTTAGGTTCAACTTCAACTTCAACTTCAACATACCATAGAACAAAAAATAGTGCAAAAATAACTGCAAAAGTGTGAAGAATACAATTCCTTAGCGTGAACACACAATTAATTGAAAGGTCTGTTTTATTTATTTAGTGTTTAGCATCACACGACTCACGACTCTAAGTAAAAGTACTGTGAGGACCGCGACACTAAGGTTAGCTAATCTTTAGTAATAATAAGATGCTAGTCAAAAAAAGTACAGACACGAAATATCTAAAACTAAAAGAAGACCTTCATAAAATATAAGGGCCGTTGATTTTGAGCCACCTTATTTTGATTTTATAATCACTCATATTATCTGATACTATTTTCCAGAATCGCTTAGAATGATTTCTTTCAATGAGATGACTTAGTTCATGTAATACCACATACTCAATTACATCCATTGGAGCCTTTAAAAGATGGATATTAAGATTTATGATATTACGATATGTTGCACTGCCCCACCTACTTTTCAATTTTTTTAGCAATATTTTTGTAGGTGACACATTTAGAAGTTTTGAATACTTTGCTATTATTGGACTAATAATCGGATAAGCCATGTTAGCTAACCATTGTTCATAAATGCGTTTTACGTTTCTTCTATTGGCGTAAATAATAAATCCATTATTAGAAAAACTCAATAGATTCGAATTATGACCAATAATCCTTAATCCATAGTTCTTTCCAAGATATGGTAAAGTAGAATTATTTTGATAAAGGGGTACTTTAATTGATGCATCTGGATTATCTTGTTCTTTGATTTTTTGAAATATCCACTTTGCCTTTTTACTTACGAGTGACTCGATTTCTTTCAAGGATGATGATGTTGAAGTTCGTACTGACACATTGCCATATTCAATCAAAATTTCGTAAGTTTTTCTTCTTCTTTGTGTCCGAATTATTTGAAATTCTAAAACATTGTTGTCATAAATAATTTTATGTTTGTGGTTGAAAGAAGATGGCACACTCATAAATATTGGCTAATAATAATTAGAAGACTGTTTTTATAAATTTAAGGATGTATATAAAGTGTCGATATCAATCCATTACAGGGCAAAAAATATGTTTTTCTTTATTGTTTATCTATCCAGAGTTTCCTAAATGTCCTAGAATGGTCAAAATTTTATTAAAATATTAATAATAACGTCAAAGGAAATCCATTATGGATTTTTGAGGATTTCTTCCATCCTTATCTATTTTTAGCAGGTTGGACACTTTAATGCCAAGTTTTCTTATGTACATGGAATTTACATCATAGCTATTGGCAGTATGAATATCCCCTTCGCCAATCTCTTCGGTGTTGCTGTCATCATCATTAAGACTGAATCGATTCAATAATGTCCCCATAACAGATATTAGACTTTCTTTAGTCTTTTGATAAGATGAAAAGGTAATTTCTCTGGTTTCAATTGAAAAATCAGTCCTAACTAACTTGATTCCAACAGTTTTAAACTTGTATCCTTTTCTCCTGACACGTTCATAAATATCATCAGCCATATCATTAACAAGAATATTCAGGATATCTTTTCTATTAATTAGAGGTCTTAACAATGTCTCCTCGGTACTTAAGGACAGGTTGTTTTCGCGCGGTATAACAGGTTCATTTTCTTTGCCATTTGCTATCTGCCACATCCACAGTGCTTGTTTTTTCCCAAATTGATCAGACAGTTTTTGGATATTCGAATCGGATAAATGTCCTATAGTCTCAATCCCCATGTCTTTAAGTGTACGTGTAGTTTTTATTCCAATTCCAGATATTCTATCTACTGCCAGTGCGGACAAAAATGTTATAGTGTCTTGAGGATAAACGATAGTAAGCCCATCTGGTTTTTGAAAATCAGATGCAATCTTGGCAACCGACTTGTTTGACGCAACTCCAATTGAACAAATTAGTCCATTACACTGTGACCTGATAGAATCTTTAATATTTAATGCAAATTCCAGGATTGAAAAACCCTCCTGGATGTCATATTTTCTTGTGGAATGATTAGGGGTATTTTTCAATTTTTTCTGATCGACAGGATTATCTCCTGAAATATTCTGTTTTTGATACTGCGAAATTTTTTTAGTGCAATCAATGTATGCCTCATCGATACTAGTTTGTTCTAATGCATCGGCATATTCCTCCAATAGTCTCATTACCTGCTGAGAGATCGAATTGTAATATTCTTTGTCTACAGGTTTTAGTATAAGGCTAGGACACAACTCCTTGGCTTTTGATAAAGACATTGCAGACCTAACGCCAAATTTTCGAGCTGCGTATGAACAAGAAGCGACGGCGCCTCTTGTTATCAAGCTGCCTTCTCTTTCAGGAGTCATTATTACTGCATGGGCCTTACCTTTAAGAGAAGAGTCTCTCAGTTCTTCACAGGCTGGAAAAAAAGCATTCATGTCAATGTGCATGATAATTTTTCCCGACCAGATTTGAGTAGCAAGAGAAGGCTTTTTGGAATCTTCTGATGAATTAACACTTTTAGGTTTAGGAATTATCAAATTTTGAATAAGATGAACCATGGACGGGTTCCGGAGTACAATAATTGAATAATCAATAACATTATTGGTATATTTTGGATAACCTGTTTCCTTTTCCTTTTGCTTTATCAAATTGATCCATCTCATAGCTCGGTCATTATTGATAGAAGCATTATCAAGATTAAGGAAAATGAAATTAGAAGTAACGGCTGGATAGTAATATCGATATCCGGAATGTGACCAAGCAAAAGATGAATTATGTTTTCTCAAAATATTGTACGTTAATTCTTGGTACCATGTATTAGTGTTCCCAAAATCAACAGCCACAGAAAAACCGTGATAAGTAGCGTTATGCAGTATTTCCTCTAACCAGGTACGTCCAGTATTTCGTAAGGATATTTGGGGGGGTGGTGACAATAAAATTACAAGAATTTTTTCTTTTAGCACTTGTAAATCTTCCAAAAACCTTCCAAGTGATTCAAATTGGTCTGATCTCATGGTCTTATTGATAAGATTTTGAGGAATTTTTATAGAGAATCGAAAATCATCCGAAGTTTCATTCGCCCATTTTTTTAGAGCAATAGAGCTTGGAGGAAATAAGCTCTTGCCGAGGTCAAGATGCACAAATTTGAAAAGTTTGGAATAATACGAAAGATATTGCATTGATTCCAATCCAGCAGGATAAAATTTCTTGGCCCATTCTGGGCTCTTCCATCCACTGCAACCTATATAGTATTTCAATTTATCTTTCTCTTTTTCTTTTCTGATCTACCAAGATTAATCTTACTTTCTTCAACCAGGAATTCTATATTTGAAGTCCCAAGAGAAGTTATGAAGGATGGATTGATCTCGATGAAGTTAAAGATAGGAATTGAAAGAATTGGTAGTAGTCCTTGAAGTATGTGGGGAGGTGGGGAGGTGGGGAGCGAGAATCAAGAAAAAGTCTGAGCAACGAAAAACATTGTCAAAGTTATTTTGAAATAAATCTGACCTTTTGACAAATATCACAAAAAAATGTGACGCGCCATGTTAATTAAAAAAAATGGTTGTTATTCTGGATGATAAGCATGATACTAGGATAGTATTTTCCTCATCTCTGTAGAACCTCAATTCAAGATATTATAATAATAAAATTAATAGAATTATTTAGTATTATTATGATATATAAATAAGTTATATACAAATCTTTAAAAATAGTAATATTATATATTATTGTTTAAAAATATACGGGTAAAAGTTTGCAGATTAAGCATCGTTTAAAAACATCTGTAATGATATTAACGGTTTTACTATTAACTGTAACCTCATTTTCTTTCTTAGGATCTATGGAATATAGTGCACATGGAAAAAAAGATTTTATTCAATCTCAAGTATCTAAACAAAACTCAAAATGCGAGGCGGGAGAGGATAACAACAATTCTTGCAATAACATAAGCATATCCAAACACGATAATGATGGCAGTGGGAGCGCTAGCAATGGTGGCAATGGTAATGACGGAGGAAATCAGGTTCAAGTATCTAAACAAAACTCAAAATGCGAGGCGGGAGAGGATAACAACAATTCTTGCAATAACATAAGCATATCCAAACACGATAATGATGGCAGTGGGAGCGCTAGCAATGGTGGCAATGGTAATGACGGAGGAAATCAGGTTCAAGTATCTAAACAAAACTCAAAATGCGAGGCGGGAGAGGATAACAACAATTCTTGCAATAATTTTGATCTTAAAGAAATGATTAGCGATAGACTTAAAATGTTAAGACAAACTTAAAAATGCATTTACTCTTTTGATATTTTTATAATATAGTATTTTTGAATCCTAATTTTGATAATTCTCAGATCTCCAAAGGTATTCGTAGCCATGAGTATAAATATCAATGATGTTTCCAAACGGATCTTCACACGATACTACCTTGAAAGGTTTTCCATTCGTTAACTCCCATATTTGAGTTCTCTGTTTACCACCACTATTAACAATCCTTTCCGTGGTTTCCTCGATATTAGGATCAGTTATGCAAATATGAAAGAATCCGGTCTTCCAATACTCAAAATTGTCCTCCCTTTTCTCTTCTTTAGGTTCAATGAATTCGAAAACTTCGAACCCAATTTGATTGCCAAAGCTTAGGTGAGCAATCTTTAGTTTCTTAAAATTCTTGCCAAAAACATCTTGAAAGATCTTGCCTATGTGAGTGTCATCTGCAATGGCTTCGAAAGGTGGTTTTACAACATTAAAACCCAAAACTTTTGTGTACCACGCTATTACATCTTCAATATTAGTTACACTTACAGCAATGTGGTTTAAATTACTAGGATATGGATACAATTTTGATTTGTTGTCAGATATTTTATTGGAAGGCAAAGTCATTAGTAAAGCAAATATTTTTCCCTATTGTTTAAATTTGTTGCTGAGATTAAAATTCATTTAAGGCCAGTCTAAAAACATTCCCGGTGGTAACTATATGCTCATGGATTCGAAAACAATTATTAGAACTACATAAAATTTTTCTGATAAATTATAATTGCATAATGCATTCATACAATCCATCGAATTGGTTCGTATTTACTGTACCATACGGCCATTCGATAATAAAACTAGTTGATCTTTTAAATAGTCCCTATAATCAGTTTTTTTAGAAACGGTCTAAACATCTTCGTATCCATAATACTACATTCTTATCTTTAGGAAATATAATACTAGAATATCCATAGGCATTAGGATCATCATATATCATAACCTTACCAAGAATATATGAAATTTTGCATCATCATTTTAGTCCTTCGTATTTAGTAATAAAAGCTCCAATCATTTCATTCAACCCGAACTGATTAGATTTGATGGTAAAATATTGAAAAAGAGTATTAACAATATGAAAAAAATTTTAGCTATCGATTATAGACGACGGTGACTCACATAAGTAGCCATTAGAGGCTATTTTTCTCGTCGTTAATTAGTTCCGTTGATATAGTTATTTTACCATCCACCTTCCACTTTGCACCCCCTAGTTCTCGACCATCAGGACCGTAAGCTTTTGGGATCTCGATTTCCAAATTATCAAAAGAGTAAGTAACTTGCAAATCCTTGCCGGTCAATTTGTCTATGATCTTTGAAATTAATTCCGACCATTCTGAAATGTGCTCTTTAGATGAGTTCTTTGATCGGTCAGAATTGTTATTTACATTCTCGTTTCCACTATTATTAGAAAGTTCGCTCATATCTATTCATATTTATTAAGCTTTAAATAGATATCATCACAATGCGACATTTCTAATCTAGTGAGATTCTTTTTGATAGTTTTAAAATTAAGGGAAAAATAGTCTTTTTTCATTTTTGAAGGGCATTAATCTATTGAATCCGGAGTTCAAATCAACAATCACATCATAGGACCATAATAGAATATGGAGGTGGTGGATGACATAAAGGATCAGTTAAATCAACTAGCCGGTACTAGATGCATCTATCATTTGTTCGCGTGTTAGTCTGACCGGTAGTACTCTACCCGGTTTCGATTGGTATGATGGAATTCCGACTCCGATAGCAATCAATGTTTCCTTTTGTTTAGTATGAGGAGAGAAAAATTCGATCACTTCATTATCATAAAAAGTGGAACCTGATGCTCCCAAGCCACTGGCATAAGATAAAAGATAAATTTTTCCTGCAGTGATCCCTGCTTCCATCTGTACTGCTCTGTAACCCCGATTACCCAACATATCAAGTATATGTTTTAGATCAGTCATTATGAATATCACAACGCTTGCGTTTGCAAAAAGAGATTGATCTAAGCAAAGATGACCGGAGATATTATGACCTGGTCTATACTTTAACAAGTCTATAGAATTATTCCTCTGATTAAAAAAATACCCACCCTTTTCAAGCCCATCAACTGAATTAACTACAAGAAATAAATCAATTAGACTATCTGAATCACTTTTGTAATCCATTGGAATTCCTCTTGTTGAATTTAAAAGAATATTAGATAAAGTCAAAAAGGAGATGGGTAGCCTTGAAAATTGTCTCGTAGAACCTCTCTTCAAAATGGTGTTTCCAATATCAGGGCCGTGGTCATCCACACAAGGCTTGGGCAAGGAATATTGTCTTAAAGTACCCGTATTAGAATTATCTTTTTTATCTAGTTCGTCAACTTCTCCAATCCTCTTGTGATTAATCCATTGGGAGACCTGAGCATTATCGAATAATTTAGAACTGTTGTAAGCTTTCCAAATTTCAGGATAGTCAATTTCTTCTAAGGAAAGGGGATAAACCTTTGGAGTAGGTGAATTTAGAATCTTTTCTTGCATTGATTGCTCTTGGTTAACATTGTTTTTCAAAGAGTCTGCATCAATGGCTGCAATCAATATGGAAGCCTCTTTATGATCTTCTAGTCCCAGCAATCTGTTAGATTGGTCGTCCAGAAACCCCATAATTAATCTGGTATAAAGATGCATAGAACTTGAGACAGCCAGTAGGTTAGAAACTATAACCCCAGCGTCCCAAAACCAATGTCTATAAGATCGTGATTGATACTTCCATGCATTTCTCCATGCATAAGATGTAAATATTAAGGAAACAGGAGATGTTGTAATATTCGTATTGTTACCAGCAATAGTTTCTAGAAAGTTTCTATAATCACCTTTATGAATAGCAGTCAAACTAAATTCACCTGGATTAAAATGATACACCCCTGCATGCAATTCAGAACCAAGACCTTTAGTAACCACGTAGGTTTCTATTGGATAAAGGGCTCCTGTTGCAGAAGCAGCACGCATATAATAATCAACAGAATTAAAACGCATCACGCGTGTTATACCACAAGAATAAAACAACAGGGAAGATAGATCAGATAATGTAATAATTTTAGAAACATCCTTTGAAGAGGATAATGGAGAAGCAAATTGGGTCCTGTTATTAAATGACTCATTGTCGCTTGATAAATTACTAATTGCGGTCATAGCATTCAAGGTAGGATGAGGAAAATCTATTGGAAGAGGGAAGGAAGATAATTCTTTATACACCTTAAATGGTTTAGGCCGATTACTCCAATCCAGATAGTAATTTGAATTCATAACACTAAATTCAGAATGCTTTGTCATTTCATGATAGTTAATCGAATACAGGATATCATTATTCATGAGTTATAAAGTTATAACAATTATAGCATATTTAAGTTAGAAATCACATCTGATAAATTCAAAATCCGACCAGTCCATTAACATGTTTGTTTGCTCTCTAGAGACAGCCCATAAAAAAACACCCGGAAATTAAATTCTTTAAACGGAGGCTCATGCAAAATGATACTAATCGTGAATACGCTTCTCTATTTCGAATGCTAACTCATGCGAGGGGAAGTATAAATGAAAAAGTTGATCCTTGTCCATCTGTATTATTCTGGGCCCAGATTCTGCCACCGTGGGATTCTATAATATATTTTGAAACATACAGTCCTAAACCTATATGATTATCGACTGTAGAGACAAATTTGTTAAATAGTTTTGAGAGAACATATTTATCTATTCCTTTTCCATCATCCTTTATTTGGATCAGAATGAAATTGTCAGTATCGTGTTTGTGATCATGTTTGTTTAAACTTTCGTAATCATGACTTTTTACTTGGTTTATTTTGTCTAGGTAATGCCTATCTACAACTGTAACTTGTACTGTAACTGTACCAATGGATTGAATGAATTCCACCGAATTATTAAACAGATTTGTCAACACTTCATAAATTCGAATTCTATCTACATTGGCCCTTACCGATTTCACAGAACTTTCAGCCACCTCGAATTGAATATTCTTATTTTTTAGATTGTCGTCTGTCTTAGATACGTACCTATAATCGTTCACTGCTTCAGAAACTATTTCATAAATGTTGGTTTCTTCTTTATTCAAATTGAAAGTGGTATTGTCTATTTTAGCAACATTTAGTATGTTAATTACGATAGAGTTTAACCTATTGGCGTTTCGTATGATAGAATCAAAATAATGTTTGTAATATTGACCTGACTCATTGTTATTAATATCTATCGTTGCCATTTCCGAATATCCTAAAATTGCTTGTGTAGGAGTTCGTAATTCATGAGCTATGGTATCAATCAAGTTTCTTTGCATTATGTCTTGAATGTACAGTCTCTCGGCTAATTCTGCTCTACCCCATTGCACATCAAACAACAATTTGTATTTATTGATAGAGTCTAATTGAGTGGTGTAAAAATAAGAATAATCACCTTTCTGATTATCATCGTTTGATGGATGTTCGTCATTTAGATGGGGATTTACAATAAGTAGATGATAATTATCTACGATCAGGATCAAAGATTCAAGTTCAATATCATCGCCTTTTGGTAAAGCCCTACACAAGAAATGTGACTCCTCTTGTTGTTCCATTATGCCTAATTCCAAAATTATGTGTTTCAAATTATTTGACTTTAGTATTATAAGAGATGGAATGATAAATTTGACTTTTATCTTATTTTTCAAAACCATATTTTTTAAGAGCCCAAATAGATCTTTTGATATGAAATTATTGCTCCCCCATAAGGTAGAAGTATAAAACAAGACTTCATGTTTTGATGTACTTATTAATTTTTCAACAAATTGGTTTATACCATTCTTGTCAACTTCACGTATAACAGAAGCCACATCAAATTCAGTTTCTAGAAGATGTATTTTCTTTGTTGCATCTATTCCAAAATGCCATAACTGTTCAAATATTAATCTATATTGTTCTATTATTTCGTTGTTTATATTAGTAATATAATTCAAGTCACTCATAATATTATTCCCATTATCAGTTTTGGGAAGAAATACACAGGTTGACTCATTAACCATAAATTTTAGATTCAACTCGTCAACATGTCGTATATCTGCAACTGATAATAGTTCTTTTATCTTGTGTTCATTAGATAGACTGACTCCTGTTAAAATCTTGATTTCAATCTGGTTTTCCTTAAGATCCGATAATAATTTGAAGAAAGAATCATTACTGATTCCAAGCAATTTTGAAAATAATGAATAGGGTCCACAAAAAAAGATGTATTTAGAGGTAATTCTACAGATGTCTAAATATCTATTTGGATCTGAAGATACGTCATTCAATTGTTTGAATACACCCCTAAACAAGGATATTTACGAAAGGTAATATGAGGTTTGATGATATTAAATAAGCATTTATTTATTTGATCTGAGATTCGATAGGCTTCTTCATTAATAACATACTTATCTTTTCTACGACAGTAGTTGGACTGATTGGTTTTACCGCAAACTCATCTGCACCGTAATCTAAGACTCTGGTCTTACTGTTTTCATTTTCAGCAAGTGCAAATATCTTTACATCAAGAGTCAATTTTCGTATATTTACGATTAACATGGGACCTCTATCAGCAGCAATCGACCCATTTATTAATATAATATCCACCCTGTTATTCAATTCCTTAAGCTTATCTAGACATTCTGTTGCACTAGCGGTCTTGTATACCTTGAATTTGGCCAAAGTGAAATGACCTGCTAAAATATTAGAGACATCAGCATCATCTTCTACTAATATGATAGAATGTTTGTTATCTTCTGTGGATCCGTTTTGCAACTATACAGATATATCACATCTCGGATAAATTAATCTTTCCAGAATTACGAAACTTGACACATTTGAATGGTTGGTTTCTTCGTGAATTAATAGGTCTATATCTTCAAATATTTCAAATTCAAAAATAATAAAGGTTGAACGGACTACTAATCAGAATCTAGATCAATTGCAGGAGCTGGAACAATTACCACGGGTTTGCCTATCGCTTTGATCAAAGTATTTTGAATTTGAACCAGGTTTTGCTGTATGGCAGTTTCATTGTCGTCATTTAATGCCAAAATAGCGTCATTAGTGTAATTTAATAATCTTTCTTTCATCAGTAAATCCGAAGAATCGGCGGCGGATGTAGAATTAGTTTGATTTGTCGGTGATTGTATTTGTAGTTCTGATTGATTAATGTCGGCTTGGTCGAATTGGCTCACATTCTGATTGGTTTGATTACTAATGTCAGCAGCAGCAGTATCCGTTATAGTAGTATTGGTATTGGTGGTATTTGCTACCGGTTGACCATAACCATTATAGCTTGCTGTACTTAAAATCATCATCAAGCTTAGCGACATGATAACTGGAACAACTATTTTCATAAACGATTCCATCATGCTATCTAGAGCAACAATATTTATATAAATGATTGGAATAACAACTACAACTAATCAAAATTAACTAATATTATTTCCAATAACGTTACTGTTTTAGGTTAATCAGTAAAAGATTCTTAATGGTTGGAGTCAAACGTATGACGATATGACTGAGACTATTGACTTGATTAACCTGGGATATCTGTATAGAATAATTAAGTGAGGCTTATGAAAGGGATATTGATTACTGCTAATTCAAACCGGATGCTACAGTCTGATAACTGATTTGTGCTGTATATGGACAAGAAAGGATAATGGATTATTGAATCGTAAAGTCACAAGATTAAAAGAACAACTCATCTCGAATAACCGTTATTTTAATAATTTCAGAAATTAAGAATAAAAAGCATATCCGTGTGTTGGATTAATATTTTTGTTAAATGAAAAGTCGTAATTAAAAATAGTTAGAGTTCTAGATTACGAGAGAGGATAGAAAGCTCTCATTGTGTGCTGTTTGCAGATGATAAAGCATTGGTTTGATTTTCAGGCTCTACATACTGTTCCTGTTCCATTCCCTGTCCTAGTGAGGTATTACCGCCTGCCAAGTCTGTATTATTAGCTAAGATTTCTTGATTTCCAGATGTTAAATTCTGTAATTCTTGAATTGATCCTACATCTGATGATGTTTCGTTACCTGAACCGGTGCTTGAAGCATTACCTGATGATGATGTTTCGTTACCTGAACCGGTGCTTGAAGCATTACCTGATGATGATGTTTCGTTACCTGAACCGGTGCTTGAAGCATTACCTGATGATGATGTTTCGTTACCTGAACCGGTGCTTGAAGCATTACCTGATGATGATGTTTCGTTACCTGAACCGGTGCTTGAAGCATTACCTGATGATGATGTTTCGTTACCTCCCATCATCCCGGAAGTCAAATTACTAAAGGCTTGACCAATTTCCTCCACGATATTTTGTGCATGTGCCACCTGAACTAGCGGTATAAACAATACAGAAAGTAGCAATAATGATAGATATTTCATTAATGATTTTAGTTCACCATGATTTAAATAGTTGTACCCATTTATAAAATTCGAAAATATCGATAATATAGCATATATTTTAATCTATCGAAGCCGATATGCTTTTGCTATTAATAATAATTCTGAAAATCCTATGGAGTCAATCAAACTACAATATGACAAAATTTCCGACAACAAAGTAAATTGAGGTTAATTGTCAAGACTGACTAAAACTAAATAAAACATGCAATTTTAGTCGGAAACATTCTTTTGAGCAATAATTTTGCTGGGTTTTATTTTAATAATGGATTCACCTTCTACAGCGTTTCTCTTACCATATGTTTCTGCATTCTCTATTCCCATGTATCGCTCAGCTATGCGGCTGGTTAGACTTAAAAGTTCGTTGGAGTTGGGATGCGGATCTATTTCTGCGACTCCATTGATTATGACAAATGAAAAAGGAGGTTTTTGATCATCTACACAGAGACATATTTTAGGATTAGATATCAAGTGTCTTGCCTTCACTGAATTGTAAAAAGTTGTAAAAATAATTGTAAAATCCTTATTATTGCTACTACTTGGATCATAATCAATAACAAACCAAACTGGAGCAACGTGAGGGGTCCCATCTAAAGTTGCTGTAGAAACTTTAGCAGTCATCGTCCCAAGATTTAGGAAGCTCATAACTTCTTCTCGATTCATTTCTGTCAAATCTCTTCATTAGCAATATTAGAGTTCTCATTTAAAAACTTGAATTCTACTTTGGTTGAAATAAAAACCACTAAATAATTCACAAAGATTTCAATTAGAAAAACAGGTAGATTGTAAATTTTTGATAATTTCCTAAATCCCTAAATTTGTCTCCCAGTCGAACGATATAGAGTACACAATAGTCAATACGTTATTTATTTTTATAATTGTACAGTATCATCATATCTAATTATTTACAATAGTAACAATATGATAAATAATATTGAAATCAATTTCCATAACAAATTAAGAGCAAATAAACACATAGAAGTAATACAGAAATGAGTATCAAAACTATAATATATCAAAATTCAGGTATAGATTTAGATAATAATGAGTAACATAACAAAAAACTATAAGGTTGGACTTTTTACAATGTTTATCGCAGCCGCTTTAATTGGCTCAGTAGTAGCATTTGGCGACAACTATGCATATGCAGGTGGAAAGAAGAAATCTAATGACGCAGAGCAAGAAATCGAACAAAGCCAATCAAATGAACAAAATGCACAATGCGTATCTGGTGAATTCACTTTAGCATCATGCAACAATATAGGTTTATTATTCCAGAATAACGAAGGCAACTTAGCCTTAGGCCAACAATAAACTTCCTCCTCTTTTTTTACTATTACTCTAACTAATTTAAACATCTTATAAATTAATTTGATCTAGATAAATTAGCTCATCTTAGTTTTTCCCGATTATCAATTTTAGAAACAGAAAAAAATTTTAAAAAAATAACACTTGTTTGGTTGGTTCATGCCAAATTTGATCTATCACGACTTTGTTGAAATAAAAATAAAAGACTTCATGATAAAAAAGGAAATTTTCTTAGAAATTTAATTTGAATCTCAATCACCGAAACTAACAGCCCAACTAGTAATTGGATCAGTAATTCAAATTTCTGTCTATAAACTAAGTTGAGAGTCTTGACTCCAAGTCTTCAATTTTCTTTCTTATTTCCTTCATCTCATATAATATTTCGTTTTGGGTAACCGGATTAGCCAATTCCATTTCCAAATTTTTGTATGCTTCCTCAGATTTTCTTACTATTACAGCCACAAAAATATTAATAACAATAAACGTTCCTATTACTATGAAACTAATAAAGTAAATCCCGTATAGTGGATTTACATGAGTGACTGCAGACATAACTTCTATCCACCCCTCCAGAGTTAATATTTCGAATAAGGTTAAGAGTGATTTAGCCAAGGAACCCCAGTGAATTGGGTCTATGTCACTGAATAAATAATACCCAGCAATACCATACATGAAAAAGAGTAGAGACAAGAGCAGAGAGATATTTATCATGCTAGGGATTGATTTGATAATTGTCATGATCACAGCAGACATCTCTTTAGATCTGTGAGTCAGTCTTGTTACTCGCAAAAGTCTAACTAGACGAGCGACGGTTGTGTATCCTTCACTAAGGGGCAGCAGAGAGATTACAATTATTGAAAAATCCATAATATTCCAACCATTCTTGAAATAGGTTGAGAAGTGAGGGTAAGAGGCAGTAATCTTTAAGGCAGCTTCGACTATGTAAACAACCAAAACCATGGCACTAATAATATCAAATATAGGGTAATATTCAGCCAACTCTGGAATAGTTTCTAATACCAAAACTGCAGCTTGCAATAATATTACAAAAGTTATAAAATTATTAAAGGCAGGATATTCAATTATTTTTCTTATCGTAGTTAGCATACTATGTCAAGTTCAGCTAGAGAATATTTTTAATTTTGGATCTGTGGTGATAGCAGACTATAATCAATATGAATATCACTATTACTTTTATCTTACTATCGACAGATGCTCGAGGTACATAATATGTATATCATCATAATATTGATACTCAACTTCTATCTAACCCGATACTCATTCATCTTAGGCAATTGTGACTCTATAATGATCAATAGGTGTAAAAAATAAAGCATTGTGAAAAATTCGCATATAATTCATTTTCGATGACAAGATTTTTGAATGAATTACTATTACAAAATTTTAGATGAGAACTAATCAAGCATGTTAATTTTTTTCACACCAACATCCGATACAATATAAAAATCTTCAGAAATCTGTATGATGTCACCCATATTTATCTTGGAATGATGTCGTTTGCATTTTAAAGAAATCCCAAAAGGATTTGCCTCTTCGACGAACTTTATCCAAACTCTCCCCGGGCTCAATATATTCTTAAATTCTGCTTCCCATACCAATTCATAAATCGTAGAGAGTGCTTGTCGACTCAATTTACTTGAGCCAAGCATGATTTCAGGATTAGTTTCTTTATAAAAATAAACTCTAACTATCATTAAAGATAACTATGTACTTTTTATTAACTATTGAGGTTTATTATTGCTATGATTTGGGACGGATTCCTATTGAAATATAAAGAAAATGAGGTATCCCTAGGGATACCTACTTCAATTAATTATCTGTTTGTCTTTTTTTATCGCATTTATATATCCGATGACTAAAAGAAAAAGAAATCAACCATTAGACCTTGAAGTAACTATTCATCATAATTCATAAATATGTTAAAGTTGTAATAATGCCAAGTTCTCTCATGGGTGCTTTTTTAGCAAACATGGTTAGAGCCCCTTAAGGGCTCCAAATGTATATCTATCTTAATTCTATAGCAGCACGATGATTGATTGAAAATATTTATAACGTTTATCACAAAGGAAAAAAATCCAATGAAAAAATCGAGTATTAGTTAAATGGGGAATTTTCTATCAATACTATGATCTGGTTAGCAAAAAATTCTTAAGAATAACTTTTATAATGAACTCAACAAATTCAACCTTATTTATTATAGAATAAATGGAAGCTGTAGAGTCAAGGTTATCTATGGAAATCAAGAAATAATCTATTTATTGTGTTTCTCTTTATGGAAATTAAATTTAAAAACTTTTATAGAAATTACATCTAAATTCATTATTGTCTGACAGTACAAAAAACACTTCCTCTAATTACAATCAATGCCGTCGCCTTCTGATTGTAGATGATGAAAAGGATTTGTTATTTGTATACGAAAAAGCTCTAAAATTAGTAGGTATGGAAATCTCTACATTTGACAACCCAGACATGGCATTTAAGGAATTTAAAAAGAATCCGGAAATGTATAGATTGTTATTAACAGACATGCGCATGCCGAGCATGAATGGATATGAATTAATAAATAAGGTAAAAGCTATCAGGCCCGAAATAAGGACTATCTTAATATCTGCTTACGATATCACACAAGATGAAATTACACGAAATCTAAACCCTAATATAAGAATAGATGGATTGATTTGCAAGCCCATTGCATTGGAACGTTTAAGAGAAATCATCATTGATGTCTTAAAATGAATATTTGATGAGCCCTCATATGTCCTCTAACCGTTAATTTTAAGGCTAGACATATCAAATCCAACTAACGGATCGGAAAGGAACTTGACCTTGAGAGAAAACAGAAGCAGTGGAGATAACTCGTATACTATTTAAAATTGATGACATACAGACTGAAAAGAAATGTGTAATTAATAAATACAATCCAAGTAAGAAAAAGAAGTTTATCCTTGTGCTAATGCGTTACTTCCTGTATTTTCTTGACTTTGGACGTTGATGTTGTTACCAGAACCTATTGTATCTGCACCTGATACTACTTGGCTGTTTTGGCTGGAGGATTGAGATTGGCTGATGCTTTGTTCTGCAGAGTTTCCACCCTGTCCACCTTGTGCTAATGCGTTGTTTCCACTGTTCTTTTGGTGTTGGAAACTAAGGTTGTTGCATGATAGAAAGGTTGTTCCACCTGATACACATCCAGCATTTTGGTTTGACGATTGTGATTGGTCTATGGACTGTTTTGCTTTATTTTTCTTGTTGTGTGTGGCTAAAGCATCATCTACATTGAGTATTGGACTGACAAATAGGGTTAATGCTACCACTATTGCAATTGATGCGACAAAGATTTTGCTGTTTTTGTTTTTGATTTTGTTTTGGTTGTGAATATTTGTTTTATTCATACCTTTGATACTATGGAAAAAATATATTGGGATTGCTAACTAGGTGCAATACTCTAATATTCTAGCAGTTTTAGAATTAGAAATTGTTTATAAAAATATGAAATTATTCTTCAAAGTAAATTCATCAGAATTGTGAACGCATCGTGTTTAAACTTGAATGAATCTTAAACTAATAAATAGGTTAAAAAACTAAATAAATATTTATTTATGAACAAATTTGGATTTCAAACAGACAAACCGAATATTTCTTTTGAAAGTCATTTAGTAAATTTAGGTAAAGACATAGAGATATTATTGGTAAGTCTCAGAGAATTTGTTTTATCTTTAGGAGATAATGTGATTGAAGAAGTTAGACCACATAGGATAGTCTATGCAAAGTCATTGACATTTAGGTATTTCCTAGATATTTATCCTAGGAATAGTGATCTTATAATTGGGATTAGAAAGAACAGAAAAGAACCGACAAAAGAATATGTAGTTAGTAACATCCAAGAAATAGAAAGTATTGAACTAGAAATTAAAGAAGCTTATAAAGCAATATGAAAATCAGTTCAGTGTAAAACACTACTACATGTTCCTTAGCCAAATGTATTTGACTCCTTTCCTAGCAGAGAAATTTTGAACAAGATATGATTTATTCAAATGCTTTTCTTTTCGAATCAAAATATATAGTTAGTACTATTTTAGATTTAGATAGACATAGACATAGAGTGCAACCAGAGTGCATAATTGCAGATAAAGTCATCATGACAATATACATAAAGGTGTCAACCAAAAGAATACCCATCATTTACGTCATCCTTCAATGTCTACTAAGAGAATAATAAAATACTAGAAAAACATAGCTTAAATAATTGGATGCATATTTAGAAGAAGAATTGATTGATTTGTTCACATACTACTTGCAAAATCCAAACGCTTCTGATTTGGAAACAAAGAAGCAACGTGTTATTGAAATTGGAAGAGAATTGTTTAATGATGGAGGGACTGATGCAATGGAAAACATGTTCTATTCGGTAGAAATAAGAATAAAGGAGGAAATCGGAAAAGATATAAAAGAAAATAGATCTTGGTGGAATGGAGTTTCAGAAGACTGGAAATACTAAATATAGGTAAATTATCTAGGGATCCGATTATGAAACGATATCCGACATTAAATTTAATTTTGTCGAACCAGTTTGTAGTAATATAGAATTGAATTAATCAAACTCGGTATTATTTTTTTAAGCACAATAATACACATTCGGACTGCTTCCCACCTCCCCTCCTTCCTTCCTCCATCCGTTTCAAAGAATCTTATTTCATATGAACAGATTTAGAATCCATTTAATCTTGAAATAGTTTGTGCAAATAGAATTTGGCGAATAAAATATGATAAGAAAAGGGATTTATTATTCAGATATCATCTTTATATCTGATGAAAAAAATTGGATGATGTATTGGCGAATAAATTGCCTGAAGCTTCAGATCAAAAGAGAACTATACTCAACTTATATAATTCAGGAATTGAACCAGAAATAATTTCACTTGAATTAGATATCAATGAAGACATCATAAGAGATATTATTAAAAATGAGAATAAGAGGGAAGGAGATAATACTAATAATAATTTATCAAATTATCTTTTGAATAAATTTTATCTTGATGCGATTATAGACATCAATTCAGTCGTAAAGGAAGCACAATTCAGGACATGGAATGCACTCAAAGCAAAACCTGAACTAAATATTATAGTAAAAGAAACACAGAATATTTTGGAACAGAACGCCGAATCTAAATTGAGATTAGTAATGCTGCATATTGACCTAGTTGGTTCTACGAAAATGGCCTTAACTTTACCTATCGATCGATTGACCACCATAATCAGATCATTTGCTCAGGAAATGACAAACATAATATCATTGTACGGCGGTTATGTTCTAAAATATATCGGAGATGCAGTCTTGGCTTTTTTCGTTATAGAAGATATTACTGGTGAAGAACAAAACATGAACAAAGCCAATAATTCGGGAGATGAATCAGAAACCAACAATGGTTTCTCCTCCCTCCAATTCAGTAATGGGATTAGTTGTGCTTTGACCATGATTAGAGTTATTAAAGAAGGGATCAACCCAATTTTAAATCAATATGACTATCCCGAGCTGAAAGTAAGGGTAGGAATTGATTTTGGGGAAGTTGCTGTTGTACAATATGGAATTGATATTTATGAATTTGAAAAAACAATACTAAAAACTCCTCATTTGGACCTTATAGGATACACCATAAGTGTGGCAGTTAAGATGACTTCTCTTGCGGAAGCTGACCACATTGTAATTGGTCAAAAATTATATGATCAATTAGATATTAAAGATAAAGACTCATTTAGACAATTGAAGACTAATACTGAAATTTGGAATTACGCCAATCATACCGATGGCGAGCTTTACAACATCTTTACCAATAATTAGTTAAATATCTAATTATTTGATTTGGCAATCCCAAGTAAGGTCCAACTTTTTTTAATTATTATTTAATTACACACACGGTCTTTTGTTTTACTTCTACTAGACTAGGTCAATGTTTTCTTAAAGATCAGTGGTATTAGATAACCAAAACAAAATCTCTAGATTCTAAACAAAATCACCAAATGGTAGGAATAAGAGGTTTTGTCTGAATAATTGTAAATAATGAATTTTGACTGCCTGTTGTTAAAAAATCTCTATCTTTGAAAAATTTGAACAAAGTTAAAGTAATAGTAAAAAAAGAGGAGGAAGTTTATTGTTGACCTAAGGCGTTATTTCCGCTGTTTATTTGGTTTTGGAAGTTTTCATTGTCGCAAGATACGATAGCATCTTTACCAGATACACATTGTGAGTTTTGGTTAGAAGATTGTGATTGGCCTATACCTTGATTAGCAGTGTTACCGCCACTGCCACTACCGCCACTTTGGGCTGCTGCATTATTTCCGGTGTTTTGTTGGTTTTGAGTATTTTTGTTGCTACATGAATTGCTTAAGGAGCCGCCTGCTACACATTGTGCGTTTTGGTTAGAAGATTGTGATTGGCCTATACCTTGATTAGCTGTGTTACCGCCACTGCCACTACCACCTTGTTGTCCTACTGCATTGCTTCCGCTGTTTGCTTGGTTTTGAGTACTGGTGTTATTACATGAATCAGCTACGTTTCCGCCACCAACGCATTGTGCATTTTGGTTAGAAGATTGTGATTGGCCTATACCTTGATTAGCTGTGTTACCGCCGCCACCTTTGCCTTTTCCACTGCCACTACCACTACCACCTTGTTGAGCTGCTGCATTACTTCCGGTGTTTGCTTGGTTTTGATTGTTTACATTATTGCATGAATTTGCTGTATTTCCTCCAGATACACATTGTGCGTTTTGGTTAGAAGATTGTGATTGGCCTATACCTTGATTAGCTGTGTTACCGCCGCCACCTTTGCCTTTTCCACTGCCACTACCGCCACTTTGGGCTGCTGCATTACTTCCGGTGTTTTTTTGATTCTGGTCATTTACATTGTTACCTGAACCTACTGTATTGCCACCAGATACTACACCGCTGTTTTGGTTAGAGGATTGTGCTTGACCGATTGCTTGGTTAGCAGTGTTACCGCCTTTACCACTACCACCTTGTTGAGCTAATGCGTTGTTTCCGCTGTTTGCTTGATTTTGTGAATTCAAATTATTACAAGAAACAAAAGTACCAGTTCCTGAAACGCACAAGGCATTTTGGTTAGAGGATTGTGCTTGACCGATTGCTTGGTTAGCAGTGTTACCGCCTTTACCACTACCACCTTGTTGAGCTAATGCGTTGTTTCCGCTGTTTGCTTGATTTTGTGAATTCAAATTATTACAAGAAATAAGAGTACCAGTTCCCGATACACAAACACCAAGTTGCGATGAGGATTGTGATTGACCTATACCTTGATTAGCTGAATTGCCTTGAGCAAATGCATTCATTGACATCGAAGTTGGCCCTACCAAAAGTAATAATGATAGTGCTACTACCGCTGCAAATGACGCTAGGATATGTTTCCCACTGTTCATTTTATATTGAATAATAGATTTATTCACCCCCTTATTAACATAAAATAAGTATATTTGGTTTGCTAACAAGTTGCAATATTCTTATACTCTAGGATTTCTAGAATTTTGAACCTTGAACCTTGAACCTTGACAAGAATTGGTATTTATCAGGTTATGTAGTAGGTTTAGATGGTAATGTATTGAATATGAGTGATTTGCAATATCATGAATTCTCAGATTTAGATGTTCAAGCAAAACAGCCAGGAATATCATGAATCCAACGGGGATTCAAATCATGAATTAATCAAAAGAATAAGAACATTAGTTAACGAAAACCAATCGTTTATTCTATATTTATAATTAAATAATGGGACAAGTGTTAGATGCATAGTATGAATGAAGAATATTTTCGATATCATGCTATCGTATTTGAATAAATTTAAATAAGATCTTAAGATATTATATACATGAAGCAAAATAGTCGCAAGCAAGGCAAGAATATTAGCAAAAGACCATTGACCAAGACAATAAACAGTGAAGATGTTTACAGCATGCTATTAACCATTCCTAAAGGCAAAGTTTCTACCTATGGAGATCTTGCCAAAGCCCTTGGAAACCCCGCTGCTTCAAGACATGTTGGGAGAATATTAAGCCAGAATCCAAATCCGATTAAAGTACCTTGCCACCGGGTCGTCATGTCCAATGGCAAAATAGGTGGGTATGCCTTTGGAACCCAGAAAAAGAAAGAATTACTGCAAAATGAAGGAGTCATTTTTTCTGATGAATATAGAGTAAACGAATTTAGCAAAGTTCGTTACTATCCAAAGAAAGGATAACACAATTAATTAGATGTAAGTTTAGCCAAATATTTACCGAATACAAGATAGTTGATATTTTAAGGTCGTCATAAAATATTGAGTTACTAAAATATGATAAAATAGTGAAAAATATATAAAAAAAATTATGATGCTTCTAACTCGTTGATCCTTTCTGATACTCCTTTGACCTCTTTCTCTAAATCATTTTTGTATTCCTTCAATAAATCTACTTTTTCTTCACGAGTTAGAAAGCTTCTTGATTTCTGTACTCCAACAGCGTTTACACCACCATAATTACAACCGCAACCCATTATTCCACCTCCTCATCCATATCATCGGACATACGATACATAGCATTCAAGATGTATTTATATATATCGGATACCCAATACCTTTATTATCTATGCGCGGAGAAAGGGTGGACATAGAAAGAGAGGGAGAGAGGGAGAGAGGGAGAGAGGGAGGAGATTGCTGCGACATGAGAGGAATGTTGGGCTTTCTGATCCTTTTCTTACTTTCGAAAAAACCAATGCATGGTCAAGAACTAGCTGGAGAAATTGCAATTAGAAAAGGTGAGAAAAAACTAAGTCCCGGAACAATATATCCGGCACTAAAAGGTCTAAAAGAATTAGGTTTCATTGTTGAGGAAAGAGATGGTAAAACAATAGTATATAGTTTGACTGATAAGGGCGAGAAGGCTTTGAAATTAGCTAAAAGAAAATTCATAAAGACTTTTTTTGGCATTTTTCCAGAATAATATCTTCCGATGAAACCTTCATAGGATGTTGAATTTATCGTGAAAAAATAGAGTATTTCAAAAATAAAATATGTAAAAAAAGATTAAAATGATCTTGTAACCTTGGGTAAATAAGGTCTTTAATCAATTAGAAGATATAAACAACTGAACGTTGTTATTAGTAGTGTCTGCCACATATACACGTCCATTAGAATCAATGGTTATACTCTCTGGTTTCGAAAATTCCCCGGGACCTTCACCCATTTGTCCAAATCCTGTAATATATGTACCGTTTTTCGAAAATATTTGAATTCTTTGGTTGTCTGAGTCTGTCACGTATAGATTTTCGGCATTGTCGAATGCTATTACTGCTGGATGATTAAATTCTCCGGCGCCCTTTCCTTCTGTCCCCCAATCCCTAAGAAATGTACCGTTGTTGGAGAAAACTTTAATTCGATTATTCCCATAATCAGGCACAAAAACATTATTTCCACTATCAACTGTAACATCCCATGGCATTTCGAACTGACCATTCCCTGTACCTTCGCTACCCCATGAAGCTATGAAAGTACCATTTGGAGAGAACTTTTGAATAGTATCAAGATCTCTGTCAGATACAAAGACATCATTCTGGGAATCTACTGCAATGCCATGTGGATGTAGAAAATTCGCACCACTATTTTCATTTTCACCCCAAGATGTTATGAACGTACCATTTGGAGAGAACATTACAACTCGTTTGTTATTTTGATCTGTAATGTAAATATTCCCTTGTTTATCGATTTCATTACCATGAGGATGATTTAGCGGAGTTCCATTAGCAGTTTGATTTCCCCATTTTAGAATAAAATTTCCATTCATATCATATTTCTTTATTTCATTTGACTGAATATCGTTGACGTACAAGTTATCATTACTATCGACTATTATTCCTTCAGGCTGAAAAATTTGAGTAGAATTTAAGTTTTCAGTTTGTGAAGCTATCTCTCTTTTGAATTCAAATTTTGTATCAGGCGATATTGGGCCAAATGAAGGAGACTCATGATTTTGAGCAAATATAATATTTGTCGAACAAAATGATGACATCAAAACAATAGATATAGTACAACAAAGAAATAATTTGTAGTTAGTTTGCTTACAGTTCCACATATGGAAATAATGGCTAATATATAATATATAACTTAAATCCAAGTCAACGCAGAATTACAGAAAAATTGAGCAAGATGATTCAACTTTGATGGCTAGCAATTGAATGATTAATCCGCGTATAGAAAAATCAAGTGCGGACTACAATCCAAACCAAAAAAGGATATTGGATCTCTAATTCAATAAATCAAGACACAGTTTTGTGAGTTTATGCAATATTAGAGAAATAACAATTTATTCATGCCATCTACATAGTTATATATTATGAAACTGGGCAGATTCAATAATATAAAGGAATCAATTTCAAAGTTTTTTACAGTAAATAATTCAATCTATACTGCTGCTATTTTCATAGTCATAATCCCGCTTATTTTATTTTTCTATTTACAACAAGAAACAGAAGAGAGTATAAGAGACAGCATATTTGAACAACAAAAGCAAGTTCAAATTGATTCGAGTCGTGCGATAGCACATCACTTGCAGTCGGACATAGAATTGATTTTATCAAGACTGCAAGGATTAGCAATGTCTGGTAATATTCAAGATGGAGATTTTACATCCAATTTGACCAAAAGCTTGTTAGCAGATTATTACAACAAGATAAATTCCACTACCCCTGTCGACAGATTGTTCCTTCAAAATAAAAATGGGATCGCTGTTATTGATATGGCCTCTAGTGGAAGCCCCTCTTATGCAGGAAAGGACTTTTCTTTTAGGACTTGGGTTAATCAGACAAAAAATACAATGTCTCCTGTAATTTCTGACATGTTTGTTGGAATTGATGGTAAAAATAGAATTGCAATGACTTACCCAATCATCACAACAAATATCAGTGGTTCTTATTATAATGGCTTGGTCGGGGTAGTAATTCCAACTAATGAATTTTTTAACTATTATGGCAATGTCTACGACATACAGTCACAGTATTTGTCAGTTTTAGATAACAGGGATATGCTGTTGGTACATCCTATATCATCAATAGTAGGAAAACCTTTTTTTGGAAATTTTACCCAGAATTTAACTGGGCATAATGACATGCTAAACAATCTAGTAAAAACAGTCATGTCAGGGGCTCCATCTTCTGCAGTATACAAGTTGCTAAACAATGAAAGACTAACTACGGGATCCCCGGTCATCATTGAGGGCGCTCCCAAGTATTCTGTATTTGTGATATCGCCAACCTCCTTTATTTATTCAAAAATTAATGAAATAATAAACATGGAAAGGCTGCAAATGCTGACTTTAATAATAGGAATAATCGCAGTAGTACTTTTGTTGATCTTGTTCCTAAGTAAAGTTAACAGTACCTTGGATAAATCAGTTAAGAAAAGGACCAAGCAATTGGAAGATACAAATAGGAAACTCGAAATAGCTAATAGAAATGTCCAGATTCACGATAATATGCAGAAGGAATTTATAAACATAGCTGCTCATGAATTAAGAAATCCGGTACAATCGTTACTGGGCTTCTCAGATATTTTAATGAAATCTATTGGTAACATTGAGTTATATAAACATCCTATGGAAGCAATAAGTAGAAATGCGAAACGGCTCAAGAGATTGGTGGATATAGTCTTTGAAATATCTCAACTAGATAATGATCTATTGCTACTAAAGAAAGGACCAATCAATCTCAAGAAATTGATAACAGAGATAATGATTAACTACCAAGATCGTAAAAAAGGTGATCGCAAGTATAATATTATACTTGAAGAGTCATATGCTCCTAATGACAGTCAAATATTAAATGCTGACGAATCTCATTTGACGCAAGTTATAATAAACTTGATAGATAATGCCCTTGAATTTACAAAGGACGAGGATGAAATAAAAATAAATATGAAAAAAATAAACAATGGAAAGGAAATAGAGGTTACTATAAGTGACCCGGGACATGGAATTCATCCAGATGATCTACCTCTGTTATTTACTAGATTTGTAAAAAAATCGAGCAGAGGAACAGGACTTGGTTTGTATGTTTCTAAAAAGATAATCGAAGCCCATGGTGGAAGGATTTGGGCTAAAAACAATCAAGATGGAAAGGGTGTAACCTTTGGATTTAGTTTGCCGGTACAAGACCAACTTTCTAATCCAGATAGACAACTTTGATGATCGATAATTAAATACGATTATGGATTTAAGATCAAAAATTATTCAACCCATTGCTATCAATGGGTTTATATCTTAAAATAAGCAGATGGATTAGGTAAAGCATGATACAAAGATACAAATCAATATAGTATCATTGCTAAAAGCACAAAGATTTAATTAGTTAGTATCTAGCTCTTCTGCAACCGGGCTACTTTTTGACCAAAATAAATTCTCCAGGATTCGGGCAAACATTTTAATTTTGTTGCTCTTTTCATTTTGGATATAATTTCTCTATTATTACTATCATTTATATATAAACTAACAATATCATTTATAGTAACATTATTTTTATCCCTGTATAACAATTTTATGTCGTCCCCGGCACCTAATTCACCTTCTTCTAATACCTTGTAATATATTCCTGGACGTCGACTATTGACGAATTTCTCTAAGACATCCATGCGACCAAATTTGATCCCTAGTTTATAACAAGGCATTCGAGGTTGTGTTACAACTAACCGTGTTGAACCGATTTGATATTGATCACCTATGTTTACCATGTCTTCGGTTAATCCCTGAGTAGTAAGATTTTCTCCAAACATCCCGAAAGGCATAACAATTGTAGGGTATACCGCTTTCCAATATTTGTAATGTTCCTCAGGATATGAATAAACCGCCTTGTCAAATCCACCATGAACCGACAGGTCTGCTTGTGCATCCCCATCCAAATTAAGTGTGGTTACTTTTACCCTTCGCTCTACAGGTTCTTTGAATATGCTCGTAACAACTTGTCGCTTCCCATATGAAACCTGTCTGGGTAATCCCACGTTAACTGAAATTACTTTCATCATAGGTCTTATCTACCTAACATAGAAGTTATTCTTAACTTTAATTCTAGACTTGATTTCAATTACCATATTTTCAATTGTCTAGATTAGTTCCAATCATATTTTGAAATTCGCAAGTCTAGTTGAATTATATTTTGAAATTCGCAAGTCTAGTTGAATTGTTATTATTCCGATGACGTACAAAAGCATCAATGGTCCCACTACAAACCACATGGTTATTCCGCTCCCATCCGGAGTTATGATTGCACCCAGTATGACTAGAAAAATAACCACGTATCTCAGATTATCCTTCCAGAAATTTGTATTAACGATTCGTGTTTTGGTTAGAGCCCACATGACTACTGGAAGTTGAAAGGCAAATCCAAATATCAACAACATATTAACGACAAAAAGGATAAAAGGAGTGATTTCAAAAAAAGTTAGTACACTTATAGCCTGTCCATATTGGTACAAGAAATCAAGAGTATATGGAATTGCAACATAGTAAGAAAAGAGACAACCCATTACAAATAATGATATAATCGGTACAACGATTCTCTTAATGACTCTTTTTTCAGAATAATGGAGTGCAGGACTTAAGAAGGCAAACAGTTCCCCAAGTATGACTGGCAAAGACCCCACAATTCCGATTATTATGGCCACGTATACCTGCGCCGTAAAAGCCTGCCCTGGAGTAGTTTGTATCAAGCTAACGTTATTAGGCAGTAAGTCGTTCTTCATCTGGGAAATTACTTGAATAGATAAACTGTTAAAAGTATCAGGATGAAGGATAAATAAACTATATCCGTCAAATTTGATCACAGTGACACCAAGGGTCATACACACAGAAACCAATATGATCATTACAATACATATTCTGGTTACTCTTACTCTGAGTTCGTATAACAGTTTTACAAATGGTTTATCCTCAGATATCTTTATCACCCTTGTCTAATCCATCCAACCTAATAAACTGTTTTAGCAATATTGATTTCTTAAATTTTCATCTTGGTTAATTAGCGATGTTTCGTAAAGGCCTATATACATCAAATGGGTTTTGACATTATATCACACGGTAGAGGAAATGTAATTGAGTAATAACCTTGTAGATAGTTTTGGAAGAATAGCAAAGAAACTAAGAATTTCAATAACTGATAGATGTAATATGCAATGTGTTTACTGCATGCCTTCAAACAATACCAATTGGTTAGAGCAAGACAACATTCTAAGTTATGAACAAATAACTCGTCTTGCCAAGATATTTGTATCTTTAGGAATTGAAAAGATAAAAATTACAGGAGGAGAACCTACAGTTCGAAGTAACGTAGAGAATTTAATCAAATCTTTGTCCTCTATTAAAGGATTAAGATCAATTAGTATGACTACAAATGGAATACTAGTAAAAGATAAAATAAAGATTCTCAAAGAATCTGGATTAGAAAGTTTGAACATTAGCTTGGATACATTCAAACCTGACAGATTTAAAGCCATGAGTGGAATTGATGGCTTTTATAAAGTAAGGAACGCAATTAATACTGCTATCGACGAAAACTTACCAGTAAAAATCAATACTGTAATTATTAAGGGATGGAATGATGATGAAATATCACATTTTGTAAGATTTTCAAGAGACACTGGATGTATTGTTAAATTTATTGAATTCATGCCGTTGGATGGAACAGGCATTTGGTCTGAAGAATTGGTTGTAAGCAAGAAAAGAATGATAGAGATAATAAACAAGGACTTTGATCAACTATCTCCACTTTATAATGATAAATCTGACCCCGCTAGATTATATACCTTTGAGGATGGAAAAGGAGTTATAGGATTTATTCCCTCCATCACAGAGCCTTTTTGTCAGAACTGTGATAGAGTTCGGATTACTGCAGATGGTAAGCTTTACAGTTGTTTATTTGACAAGTCAAGCAATGATCTAAAGAGTTTACTTGAAGAGGGAAAATCAGATATAGATATAATTAAATGCATCAACAAGTCAGTGCAGGAAAAACCTGAAGGAATTATTAAAATTATTAATACACACTCATTAAGGCCAACTTTGAATGTTATGCACACTATTGGTGGATAAACGCCTGAACGAAAAACAGGTGTGCAGAAAATATGTACGACGTTTAAATTTGGATTCCAAATAGGAAGAATATACCATTTCTTTGGTAATCGCGATAAATCGGATCTACTCTATTATGTTTTATTTGATTTGATTTACAGTTTCAGATAAGAAAACAAAAAATGCGGATTATGTACAAAAGACAAAAATGGTTTTACATCAAAAATGCAAATTTTATACTGAAATATTTACTTGATTATAGCCTCCAGCACCGCTTGGAAATGGCTCTTCTAATTCAGAAGTCTGGATCTGACCGGTCTTGTCTGTTGCTCTCACGATAATTTTATAATCCCCTTTATCTGCAGCTGTAAAGCCACTTGTCCACAAAACCCATGTATATTGTGATAATGGATCTTTGACTATCGCAGTTTTCCACGTAGTTCCCCCATCTACACTTACTTCAACTTTGGATATTCCTCTATCACCTGCAAATGCTATCCCAGCAATAGGAATGTTTTTACCATTCAGGAAGCTGCTATTAGGCACTAAATTCGGGAATCTATCATCTATGGGTTGATTGCCAGGTATAACTATAGATGAATAAATATTTTTGATGTCATTATTTGTCCATCCTTTTCTTTGCCAAAAGCCTTCGTACGTTTTATCTACCAACTCTATTTCTGTAATCCATTTTGGATTCATCATTCCATAGAATCCGGGCACTATTGCTCTAACAGGATATCCATGTTCGCTGGTCAATGGCGAATTATTCATGTCGTACGCTAAAATGGTGCCATCCATCATGCCATTCTCCAATGGAATTCCTACATCATATCCATCAGAACATCTAAACACAATATATTTAACGCCAGACTTAACCCCAGCTTTAGAAATGATATCTCTAAGTCTTACTCCCTTCCATAAAGCGGTGCTTACAAGATTTCCACCTATTTTGTTGCTAATACATGTCAAGGTTGCAAATTCTTCAACTGAATTCATATCCTTAAGATCTGCATAGTTAATTACAACAGGGTTATCCACTAGGCCTTTGATAGTGAGATTCCAGTCACTAGCATTGATAGTGGGTATTACCGTGTTTATATCTATCCTATAAAAAATAAAGGTTGGAGTCACCTCAGCATCTACCAGGGGAGTAAGAACAGGATTTTCAAAACCAGGAGGTTTGGATTTTGATTGCAAAACTTGCTGAATAGACTTGTCAAGGGCTTGGGGCTGTCGTTGCTGTTGTCCTGACCCAGATATTAAACGATTAAATCCAAAATACACTAATGGAAGGGCAATAACTGAAATGATCAAGGCACGGATCATATCTCTCTTGTTATAATCGATATCGAAAGTTTTGTTACTTTTATTTAAAACATCATCATCATCATTAGAAGGAATTTCAACCAGATCAATTTTCTTATTCTTATTCTTATTCTTATTACCAAACAAGAATGCAAAGATCAATCCAAAAGCGGCACTTGGTAATAAAAATATTACAAATGAATTAATAGGAATAGATACAGATTGTCCAGGCGTGGTACTAAGCACCAAAAAAACAATTGTTAGTATAATCAAAATTAAATAAGAAATGAAAGTAGATAGTATGGATTTAATTACATAGTGTGGCGATTTCATTTTCATAAACAATTTACCTAAAATGATACCGATTATACCCCAAAGTAGGATGTTTGCTACCGTTGCACCTATAAATGTAGAATATTTAGCTAAAGGACCTAGTGTTAGTACCTGCTTGCGATTCGATTTCGCCAGAAGTAATTGAGATTAATCCCTGGGAAGCAATCTCAGGTATGAATAATCCATTAATGGTTAACTTCAATAAAATTGATAATGATAGACTCGCAATTCCTGCAGCAAGACCAAAAAGAAAAAATACAACATAATTATTGCCCCTTATCCTTAGGACCACCATATAATCAAAAAACATGATGGATTTAAGGTTTTTTCCAAATTCAATCAACATTCATTCGTATCAGTCTACACGTAATTTGACCCAAACAGTGACTTTACAGATATAAAGCCTCGACACTCATGATATGGCACAATCTTAATCTTATATAGATAATTTATTCTAATTGTAAATAATGGGTGGTATGATTGATGTCGGCGACAAACCAGAATCCCTTAGAACTGCTGTTGCTCAAGCGCTTTTATCATTTGATAACAAAATTATGAGCATAATAAAGGATGGAAATTCCCCAAAGGGGAATATTTTTGAAATAGCAAAAGTGTCAGGTACTCTGGGAGCTAAAAAAACTTCAGATCTTATTCCATACTGTCATCCTATTCCGATTGATGATGTAAAGGTGGATGTTACTATCGAATCTAGCTATGTTAGGATTCTAGTCAAGGTAAAAAGTATTTGGAAAACAGGTGTCGAGATGGAGGCGTTAACGGGAGCAACTATCGCGGCTTTATCCGTATATGATATACTAAAGCCTCTGGACATATCTCTATCCATTGATAACATCAAATTATTAGAAAAACATGGAGGGATTGGAGATTTTAAGGAAAACTATGATAAGAAACTCCAAGCGGCTGTTATTACAATTAGTGATTCTAGAAAGAAAGGTCAAGATGAATCTGGTAAATTGATAGTTAGTGCCCTTACAGCAAACGGATTTAATATTGTTGACTATAAGATAATTCCTGATGAAATTAAATTAATAGAGAAAGAATTGATACATTATTCTGACAAACTCAAAGTAAATATGATTATTACTACTGGAGGAACAGGGGTTGGACCCCGGGACGTCACTCCAGAGGCTACAAAAAAAATCATAGAAAAGGAAGTGTCAGGTATATCAGGGAATCTTCGAAACTATGGACAAAGTAGGACCCCCCTCTCCATGCTCTCACGTGGGGTTTCAGGAATTAGAGGGAATACATTAATTGTGAACATGCCAGGTAACACCAATGCAGCTTCTCAATCCATAAATGCGTTATTTCCAGGGGTAATGCATATTTTTAGAATGATTGCAGGGCATGGTCATCATAAATAGCAGTGCAGTGAAACATACACATAGATGCTTCATCTAGTAAACTGGATGTCGTTAACATATGAGTAACCGGGCAAAATATTTACTTGTACCACGTCTCCCTTAAAAAGATTTATTACATTCTCAGGAACAGTTACATAACCATTAGTGTCGACTATCAATGAAATACTCTGGGTTTCGCCCATTATTGGTTTTGCATAGAACTTGTCTTTTATTTTTATAAGGCGGACATATACTATTTTTCTAAAATCATGAAATTTCTTCCGACAAGTCCAATCTTCAACCATTATGGCAGAAATGGCAAAAACACTAATTTTAGTTTGTCCCGAAAATAGAGAGATCAAGGGCCTTGCAAATACAAAAAAGGCATTCAAACTGCCTTGAATTGGTCCGGGCATAATTATTATTGGCTTTTTATTGACGACGGCAAGTCCGGTTACTCTACCCCTGTCGAGTTTTATTTTATGAGCTATAATATCTGACGAAGTCATCGAATCAATGGTTGATTTCACAACATCCTGTTTACCGGCTGATGTTCCTCCTATCGTTATAATTAAATCAGAAGTTTTTACGGCATGATTAATTTTTCTTTTTAGGATGTCCACGTCATCTGGTGTAACTCCCATATCTATTGATATGCCACCTAATGCACTTACTAAGCAAGAAATAATAGGACCATTTGTGTTGACTACTTTATGTTCTTTGTTTTCTTCAACATCGTTTGTAAGTTCGTTACCTGTAGGTATAATAGAGACTAAAGGCCTTTTAAAAACTGAAATTTTACTAATCCGTAAAGAAGCCAAAAGACCCATGTGTTGAACTCGTATTGCCTGTTCTTTACATAACACCTTTTTTCCTTTTTTAATATCCGATCCAGTTGAATAAACAAAACTTGCTTTTTCTACGGGTTCAACTATCTCCACTAGATCGTTATTGATTATTTTTGTGTTTTCTATTGGTATTACTGCATCGGATTTTAATGGCATATATCCACCAGTTTGTATTCTATAAGCTTCTCCTTTTTTTAGAATATGGCGTGGTAAGATCCCTAAAGTTGATTCAGAGCGTGAAATCTTTAAAACAACAGGATTTTTCTTTGATGCTTTAGTCACATCGCTAGATCGGATTGCATATCCATCCATGTGAGAAGAATCATAGGTAGGTATATTTTCTCGTGCAATAACATCATCTTTTAGGATCCTTCCAAGGGATTCAAAAACAGGAACAAGTTCTATATTCTTAGGAACTGTTATCTTTTCTAAGAGAATTTTGAATGCCTTATCTACGGTAAAATAGGCATTAGAATTTTTTTTCATATACTAATTCATTCATTTAGAAAGAGAACGATATTAAATTTGTTCAATATTATGCAGGGCGTTTTATTCAAATTTTTACTTCCAGAGTTTGAACCAAATACTTGTATTTGTATTTGTATTTGTTTTCTCAATTTGTCTTGATTAATTTCCCATCTACCCATTTTTCATCGCCTTTTGATAGAATTTCTTTTTTCCAAATTGGCACCTCTCGTTTAATCTTTGCAAGAATGTATTTACAGGCCGTAAAGGCATCTTTACTATGAGGAGTTGAAAGTGCTATGATTACACTGTTGTTCCCTAAAGCTAATTCACCTATTCTGTGAACTATTTTTATTTTTTTAATACCATACTTTTCCATAGCCAATTTTTCAATATTTTTAATCTTATTTTCAGCCATTTTTACATAAGATTCATAATACATTTTTTTTACCTCTCCATTGATTCCAAAGTTTCTTACTGAACCTACAAAAATTACAGTTGCCCCGGAATGTCCCTCAGTGTCCACCATCAAATTTACAATATCATTGATATCAATTTCTGATTCCGTTATTCTTTCAGATGATGATGATGGCTCGAGTGAGTCTTGGTTAATAATAGATCTACGTGGATCATTACTAGAATTAGGTTCTGATTTATTGGTCTTTTTTTGCAAATCTCTACTTCTCAAATCAAAACTATCCTCCAGAAATTGGTGGTAGAAGGGCCACTTCATCATTGTTTTTTAGAATTGAGTTTGAGTTTGAATCGACAATGCGATAATTGACAGAAATTTTCATGTTTTTTATGTTTTTTATGTTTGGATACCGGGTTAGTATGATCGAAACAAGTTCCTTTATCGAAGTATTTGTAGACAACTCCATTATTTCCTCTTTTTTTCTAGTTGTTTCATGTACAAAGGCAAAATATAGGACGGTGACACGAATCTTTGGTATCATCTGGGTTGTCATGAATACTCCTACTATTTAAAATGATAAAAACTATATGAATTGTCTGTGATTTGGTCTACGTAAACTAAACCCATTTCAAATAGGTCATACCACTAAAACAGTATGTTAACCAGAAACAGTATTTGATTTTCAAAATGCCATTTTTAGTATGTTTTGAATAGCAAATTATAAAAAATGTAGAAGATAATCTCCTCTACCCGAGAGATTGATAATAGCACCCATTACACTATTTTTAATAGTTAAAAGGTATTCGATGGGCACAAAATACATCACGAGTAAAAAATATGAAAATCGAATCAAACTAAAAAGGAGGAGTAATGAAATTCAAATTAAAAGCTTGTCAATTTCCTTGTCGATTTCTCTTAAGATAAAATCCAGATCTTTTTTTAGATTATTTAGTTCTTCTATAGAAAGATTATTTATTTCTATATCTTTGTAATAAAACCTCTGAGACCCAATCATAGAATGAGATAAATCTATTCTGAAAAGAGGTTTTTTTCCTATTGTCTCATTGGATGGCTTTACATCCTTTTCATTACTTGTCTTTTTCTTATTTTGAGAATCGACTTTAAATTCAACATTAGGAGCATGTGAAGGAGAATGAATCTCGATCACCGAAGAATAAATAGAAATCTTATTAAAATCAATATCAAGGGTTTGTTTTATTTCGTTTAGGATTTTTTGTCTTTGATTATAGTTCTTGTTAATTTTTTTATTTATTCTATTTCGTAAATCTTTCAACTACAAGAAAATGGATGTACCATTTTTTTATAAATCTTTAAAGGTTTTCTCGCTTTCGAACAAGCTCCACCAAATAACCCAATGGCAAACTGCCAATCATTGGACAAATCTCCAACGATAGATTCTCCAGATAACAAACCAGAATTAAGAGAGGAGATGAATGAATATGACATAGTTACTCAGTCGACCTCATGACCCGGGTCAACTAAGGAACATCCTTTATTTTTTAGCTTGTTGATTGATGGTGTATCATGACGCAGACATTAAAGTTAAATAACTATTCTACTTTTTTGCTTTAATCTGTAGAATTTTTCCTCATATTGATACGATAGTTTAATTTCCTTGGAATATTCCTTGAGTATTATTACCTATCGTTAAATAAGTAACTTTAACAACTTCCATTATGAAATTTTATTTACTTTTATCTTCACGCACAATATGAGGAGCAGTAGCCTTGAATATGGCATAAACATACTTGCCCTCGACGATCTTTAAATGTTCTTTAGATTCCTGGGTAATCCTTGATACTAAACTGATATTATTAATAACTAAATGAATATTTAGTATGCCTGTTTTGATGTTTGAAGCATAAATGGCGGCTATTTTTGTCTTAATGATGTTTCTTGCGCTGGTGCGGACAAAATCTACAGCCAAGATAATATCTTCAGGTTTTATTAATACTCCTACAGTAGAATCAATTGGATAATCCCCCAGGATTTCAAATTTATGTTCTCCTACTTTGAAAGTAGTAATCCCATTTGTTGAGTCAATAACACAGCCCTCCAAATAATTATGATCCTTTTGAAAAAACTCTGATATTGAGGAGGTTGACATGGGTTGATTATTTGGAAAAGCTAGCATTGTTTTTAATGTATCAGTCTTTTTGATAACGCCTTTTTCTAATACCGAGACAGAATCAGCAAGTGCATATACGTCATCTTCAAAATGCGTTACATATATTCCCAATACTCCCTCTTCCTTGAGTATTCGTCGAAGATCCTTTCTCAACTGAACTCGAGTTTTAGTATCAAGATGAACAAGGGGTTCATCCATGAGCATTATTTTTGGTTTCGTCACAAGCATTCGCGCTAGGGATATTTTCTGCATCTCCCCACCACTTAACGCATGTATATCTCGGTCAAGAAGATTGGACACTCCAAAGGACTCTACAAGTCTTTTAATTTGTGATTTTTTATTGTCCCTGACAGATTTTCCAATACCAAATACAATATTCTCATAGACATTCAAATGCGGAAAGAGGCTTGGGTTTTGAAAAGAATATCCAATTCTTCTTGTTTCAATAGGTGTACTGGTTATATCAACACCATCGATGTAGATAGACCCTTTTTCAGGTTTTGTCAATCCCACTATTAAGTTTAGAAGAGTGGATTTACCACTTCCAGTGGGACCTATCAATACCATTATTGTGTTATCCTGCAATTTCAGATCAATCGGTCCTAATGTAAATCCTGGAAATGACTTGGTTAAATTAATTATTTCGAGGGTCAACCTAATCTCTCCCTCATGAACTTTCAAAACTAAAGATTTTATTGTTTTTTCTAGTATCACCACTTGATTTTTTCATAATTATAGAATATACAATTATGAGAATTATTGAAAGTAAAATGGATAAGATTATTCCCGGAATAGCTTGTGATAAACCTCCTACGGCATTATCTTCATATATTTGGATAGAAATGGTATGGGGATTATAGGCTAACATCAAAGTTGCTCCCAATTCTCCAATGGCCCTTATCCATGTCATCATTATTCCAATCAAAATCCCTTTTTTTGCAAGTGGAATCGATATTCTTACGAAAACCTCCAAATTTCTCTTTCCAAGAACTCGTGCAACATTTTCTAATGATTTATCGATTGAATCAAAGGCAGCCATACTTGCAAGGATCATAAATGGAGAGGCGACATATGTCTGCGCTATGATAATCCCAATTATTGATTGAGTGAACTCAACATTGGGAAACAGTCTATCCAGAAATGATTGGGGATTAAACACTCCCAACAGAAGAGCACCACTGGCTAGTGGTGGCAACACTAAAGGAATAACAATGATAATTTGTGCAACAGATCTGCCTGGAAATTTATATCGGGATAGACAATATGCCAAGGGTATGCCAAATAATGCAATCAGCAAAGTGGATACTGACGCAGTACCTATGCTTAAAAGAAAAGCGTCAATGACTCTCGGCCTTATGAGTGATTCTAGTAAGCTGTTGGGTTCAACAAAAATCAAGATACTAAAGAGCGGATAAATAATATATAACAAGGCAATTCCGGATAAAACACATATTACAAGTTTGAAGTTGATCAATCGGGTATTATTCATAGAGTTATTCTTTGAAAAAACTAGTTACTCTGATTGCATTTATTATTATCGTGTCTCAATCGATATATTCATCTCTAACCATAATGCATTATCGAAAGTTAATGTCCAATTAAAGTAATTTTGTATCCGCTTATGGCGTTTCATGATTTTTTGAAAATACTTTATTTTACAATGAAAGGACTTTACATTTCAATCAAGATTTGAACAATATTACATCCTCTAAATCCCTGCATGTGGGAATATGATAATAGTCAGTTTTTGCGATTCTTATAGTGAGAGCATCGTCATTCATATCGTCTTTTTTTTTAACTTGATTCACAAAAATAGGACACAAGTAGAAAAAGGAAATACCTTCCTTTTTTATAGTTTCATTTGTCTGTCTGTCTGGTTGATACTAATGCATTTATCCATGTAGAGATGTGTAATTCAGCCAAAATACTGATCTACATAAGTTTCCGAAATTTCTATATAAGGTTCCTCAATTGCATTCTTTTTAGTATTTAGATGATTGATTTCCGATCTTATTTCATTCCTATGAATAATTAGTTTTTCGATTTCTGAATCGATGCTCTGTATGCCTCTTAATCTATTGATAAGTAATTTCCAAGTTTCATTTTTGGAGTTTTTATCGGTATTATTTTCAATACCATTAGCTGCATTTCCGCCTTGAGATGAGGTATTAGTTAGAAAGTAACCATTTTGAAGTGAAATTACGAGCTGACTCATGTTTATGATATCTTCATTTGTTACTCCATTGTTCGCTAGATGTAGCAATAAAGAGGCCACTTGGCTTTGGATTAGTAAATTTGATTTGTGGTGAGGAATTTCATTTTCCAATTCATCTATTTTTGCACTCAATTCTTTTATTTTGGTTTCAAAACCTAGTTTGTTATCATACTGATTCTCAATATCATTTAGAAACTTTGTAACGGCGTCCTGTGGTAGTATATGATTAGCTATTGCGGTTTCAATAATCGTACCATAAAGTTGTTTAGGTTTTTTAAGATTAAACCCCATCCCGTCGAGTTCCCGGTATATTTTCATAGTTTGTGTAGAGATGTCAAGTTGAGAATTTGTGGACGCAATCTGTTTAGGCAAGTCCTGATGTAAAGGGGTATTTAGATTTATGTCATATTGAATACGATCTATTTCTTTTCTTAATGATTGAATTTGTTTGTATTCTTTCAGTATGTCAAGAATATTGTAGTTGTGTGTCTTAAAGTCATTAATTATAGATGAAAAAAATATGATTTCTTCATCTAGATTCATGTTGTAATTATCAGACAATTCTTGTTTTAAGAAATCATACCACTGCAAATGAGCTAAAATGTTGTTGTTTTTGCTAGTCGTTTCTCTAAGGTTAATTTCTAGAGCCGATTTTTTATTTTCTAGGAAGGATATGTCAATGTTTAGGGATTTCCTATACTTTTCTTGTTCCTTAAGCTCTAGTTTGATTTGATTGATATAGTAAGAAACTTGCGAAACAAATGGGATTTCAATAGATGCATCTGGTTTATGGATTTGCTTCGTTAACGTATCACCTTTAATCTCAAAGTTTTGTGGAATATCATTACCAGATTCCCTTTGATGAGCCTATCCAGATAAATCATGATTTCAGATTCATCCTCATTTTCATGGGATAAACAAAGATTATTGTCTTTGTTAATAGAGAAAGGGGATCCACATTCAAGAGAGTGAAAAAAATCAAGCAAATCTTTGATAAATCCTATAAAATCGGATGGTTTAATATTATATTTTTTACTGTTATTGTAAATATCTTCAATGAAATGGTGAAAATTATTTTTTGTAAATGCATCTTTATTTCTTCTCCCCCTTCTTTCCGTTAACCCATGAGATGGAGATCTAAGGGGATCATTATCATTTTTTCCTATTTCCCAGTTAGTTGTTCCATTTCTGATACATTCCAAAAGATCTTGTTCTGGAGCAAAATCATCTCCATCCTCAAATTCATCGTTGATACCCAATTCCTTTAGAATTTGAACGATTCTAAATCCCTGAGCACATTGTTGAATTGTCATTCCTGACTTGCTTACAACAGTTGCAAATTCCCTTATTTCTTCAATTCCAATGCTCCCCAGCTTATCCTTCCAGCGTTTGACCAAATTGTATACGGTGCCTTTGGATAGATTAGTTTCTTTGACTATTTGATCAAGGGTTTTACCGTTGAGATATTTTTGAATAACAATGTCATTTCTAAAAGATGTAATTACGGTCTTCATAATAATTATGTGATGCTAGCTTAATAAAGTAGTCAATTTGTTACTCATTTTAGTCAGCATTCTAGTCGATAAAGTCAAAAAAATAGTCAATTAATTAGTGCTTAAAATATACTCTAGATAGCATCAAAGAAAAGGTCATAGTTAGAGCGTATTCAAATAAATTTAATCATAAATAGGGTATAGATGACCCAGTCTAAATCATATTGATAAGAAAATATTGATAAAATCGATTCTAATCCCAAGAATATGTTCTATTGCAAGTAGGGTTTAGCATGTATTTTTTTGCTTAGTACTATAGACATGCTTATAGCAGCTATTGAGAAAACCAGGGCGCTAAGAAATATCAGATCAAAAGAGAATGAGGAAGGTAATGATTTAGTTATTCCTTGTATATTAATTAGCGACTGATTTGTTTGCATATACATCGCAGCCAAAGCTGGTCCAATTGACGACCCCACAATTCTCAACATTGTACTAATCCCCATCGTTACACCTGTAAATTCAACAGGTGTAGATAGTATAGTGACGTTAACTGCCCCCACGGCAGCAAGGGAGAGGCCAGTCGATAATATCGCCAAGCCTATAGAGATGGAGATTTCTGTTGAATGAAACAAATATAACATCGAAAACCCGGTTGCTGTAAGAACAGTACCTATAATCATTGGCTTTATTGATCCCAGTTTTGAAATGATAAATCCAGAAGTAGGTCCAAATATTAAGAGGACTATCGCGAAAGGCAATTGGATTTTACCAGTATTGATAGCATTTTCACCAAATCCGATAGGTTCTGGGCTTTGTACCAGTATAGGAATAGTCTGAAAAACCATAAACATCGACAAGCCTACTATCATTATGATCATATTTGAAAGCAAGATTGGTGGTCTCAGGAAAATTCTAAAATCTATTAATGGATATTTGATTCGCCTCTCCAAATGAACAAATAAGATTAGAGATATCACTCCAATTATCAAAAATGGCGCAATTTGTTCCAAGGAAGAATAAGGACTAGTAACAGCATTACCGGAAAAATTTGATGTATTTTGATCTGGGGATGGTTGCAAGTATGTTAAGGAGAGCAGAAAAGAAACAATAGTAATCGCTAGTAAAATTGATCCTTTAATGTCTATTTGAGAATAAATCATTTGTTTTTTCTTTGGAATTTTGTTTGAAGAATTTTTCAGTAACTTTGTATGTTTATCTTGTTTTTCGCCCTTTTCCTCAAGATTATTATTGTCAGAGACTTTAACATATTTTCGTATCATTAGCAGCAAGAGTATCGAAATAGGAATTATTGTAAAAAATGTCATCTTCCATCCAAATTCATGAATAATCAAACCCCCGACTGATAATCCAATGACTGAGCCTGCAGCAAACATCGAAGTAATGATTCCGGTTGTGATGGAAATTCTTTCCCTTGGAAATTGATCTCGAATAATGCTAAATGCTATAGGGAACATTCCTAGTCCAATGCCCTGAATTGTCCTTGCTATTATCATAGTAAGAAAATCGTTTGCAAATCCTCCTAAAGAAACTCCTACAGTGTATATAGCCATGATAATTAGCAAAACTTTTTTTCTTCCATAGATGTCAGACAGTTTACCTGCTATAGGGGTTATAACTGCCCCTGCTATCAAATAAGACGTCAAAATCCATGATGATAATCCATATGAGACGTCAAAATCATTGATTAGAGTAGGAATGGCAGGTATCAACATTGTTTCTGCATACATAACCATTGTGGCAAGGCAACTCAGAATGAATAGTACTTTCCATGGTTGTGATACCGTTAGTAGACTTTTGTAATCAAAAGAGGACCCCTTTATTCTTTTAGATGTCAGTTTCTTTAACCCCCCAATTTTTTATTTTTTAACCCTTTTACCAACCTTAGAGATTAGTTTTTGTGGATGTATGTCGTTTTTCAATAATAATGTTCGATGTAGGTTGATTGATTAATTCCCGTTTTTGTTTGATTTCTTCTGAGCAACTTAAATTGAATTTATCTTGCAAATTAAGCCACATTTGTACCAAAGTTTTTTTTGTTGTGGAAATATCCTCTTCAGAAATTTGATCGAGGCATATTTTTTTTATTTGAGAGACACATTCTATAGTTTCATCTAGAAATTCGTGTGCCTTTTCGGTCAACAATATGCGATTAATTCTTCGATCCTTCGGGTCGATCTTTCTGATTACAATTGCATCCTTTTCTAATTTATCGATTATTGGGATAAGGGTCGGCCCTTCTAAAGATAACTTATCAGCAATTTCCCTCTGAGTTAATCCAGCAGCATTATTTGCAAGTATTATTAGCACTTTCCATTGTCCAAATGTAATACCAAATTTCTTACGTAATTCTTGGTCTATTACATAAACTAATGATTTACCCATCCTATTGATGATAAAACCAATGCTATTCTGAAAATCATACTTAATCATATACTATGCACTAATAAGTAGTATACTAATCAATAGTATTTAAATGATTAGTTATAGAAAAATGATAATGGAGTAATTGAACGCATCTCTGCAATTTCTATTCAAAATAAAATCAACAAAGATTGTATTAATGACACATACTCTGTCATAGATAGGGCATCATTGTACTAAATAATTTGCGATATTGTTTAACTAAACAGGAGATCAATTACGAAGGAGTGAGTTTTGAGGGTTCATCCTTTACGTGGGCCTTTTTTGAAGCTATCAAATTTCTCAGTTTATGAATCCCATATCCTGATTTTGATGAAATGGCAATCTTGTCGATTGTATCGTCCATGTATTTCATTATTTCTTGTATTTTGTCTGATTTAGTAGTCTCTACTTTGGTCAACACTATGTATAATTTTGACTTGTCGATTTTGAGTTCCTCGAGAACTTTCCAACAACTAGAATACTTTTTGCCAATATCCTCTAAATTCTCTGAACAATCAATCAAGAAGAAAATCAAATCGGCTTCAAGTGATTCTTCTAATGTGGATTTGAAAGCGTCTATCATGTAATGTGGAAGTCTGCTGATAAAACCTACTGTATCCACAACCAAGACATCTACATCACCCTTATTGTCAATATTACTAGAATTGTCGAGTGATCTTGTGGTTGTTGAAAGTGTTGTAAACAAATTAGCAGAAGTTTCTTTATTTTCCTTAGTAAGTAGATTGAAAAGAGTTGTTTTTCCCGAACTTGTATATCCAACAAGGGAAACGATGAACATTCCTTTTCGTAGTCTTTGCTTGCGATACTCGTGACGCTTGAGATTTGCATCTTTTAATTTTTCTTTCACAAATCCCATCTGTCGTTTTAAATCACGGAATTGAACATCTACGATGTATTCACCCATTCCTCCTTTTCCTACCCTCTCATTACTTTTACTCATGAGTTTTGCATTTTCTCTTACACGAGGCATCTTGTATTGAATCTCAGCTAATTGGATTTGCAGTTTGGATTCATTCGTTGTAGCCCGAGAATAGAAAATATCAAGAATCAATCTTTCTCTATCAATTATTGGAATTTCTATAAGTTCTTCTAAATTAAATATCTGTTTTGCACCTAAATGTTCATCAACAAATATTTTTTCTATATTACCTGCTTGTGAAACAAATTGTTTTATTTCTTCCGCTTTGCCAAACCCCATACCATATTTAGCGCGGTTTAAGTACTTTTGAGTAAAAACCTTTACTACTTTATAATCTGGGATTGATTCAACCAAACTTTTGGCTTCTTCTACTGCAAATTCTTCAGGATAAGTAACTAGTATTATATTGGCTTGATGCAAATTAATGACTTTTCCATATGATTATTTGGATCATATTTATTATACATATGTATTGGATATATATTTTGAAAGTCCAATAAGATAATTTTAGATTATAGAGCAAATCAAAACAAAATGAGAATATATTGTTACTTTCTATTGGTCAGCTAGATTCAGTGCTGATTACTTCACTTTATCAAGGTTTTGATTATAATTCATTAGAACTCAATTGAAAATAGAAAAGGGTTAGAATCTAGAGGAATATACAAGTAATTAGTTTGAAAATCAATATCATATCTTATTTCGATATAAAAGACATCAAATTGGTTTACGCACAAATAAAAATATCATACTGTATTTTGATCTTAATTAAGATGGTCTAAGAAGCTGACTGTCCCATTAGACACCTATTTCTGCTGCTAATTTCAACATCTTCTTTCCTTCTTTTGTTAGTTTATTGTAGGTTCTATTCTTAACGATGTTTCTTTCTACCAACCCTCTCTCTGAGGCTTTAAGCAGTAACTTGTGTCCATAGCCGTATGCACCAAGTTTTTTCAACAAGTCTCTAGTGGAATATTCGTTCTCACCTATAGATTTGATTAATTTTACCAAAGCTCGTTCTTCTATCATTATTTTGATTAAGTTTGCATCTCGCATACCAGTAATGACACAGATTGACTATTTATTAGTTACCCTTTGATGGCAACAAATACCTCATTTGGAGATGGTCACAGAACCATTAATATCTACTAATCTCAATATAACACACCAATCTCATTAAAAGGATATCTATAATTTGGATATTTTGTATCATATTCTGAATACATAAAAAGGGGGATAATGATCAGTTTTTGATTACAGATATATTTTCATATATGGTATCAAATGAAGATCAAACTAAAGATTTAACTAGATTAATACAACAATATACATTATTAGTTCGGTCTATGAGTTTCCTGTTTTCGAAATCTTTGTTCTCTCAGGATTAAAAAGCCTTTATACCCCATGAATTAATAATAAATGGAATGATATTAAAATTTTTAGAGAAAAATCTATCCACATTCTCTTTTATGACTATGCTAAGTGCATTAATCCTATTACTCTCCAATTCACTGGTTCCCAATCAAACCTCAGCTATCACTCTGGAAGAACAAGAAGGATTTTCAAATTTGATTCTAGTTTCGACATCAGCCAATAGTCAACAAGACCCAAACAATTCAACTTCCGTTAATGCTACTCAAATACCGGAAAAGGCCAAAGGACCTGCAATACCATCCAAGGGTTACTTAGTCGAGGAAATACGCGACGGTCTTTATTGGGTTACTGATGGAGTTTATAATACCATGTTTCTTGTGAGTGAAGATGGTGTAATCGCTGTTGATGCACCACCTTCCCTGGGTGAAAATTATATCAAGGCAATCAGAGAAGTAACAGACAAACCGATAAGATATGTGGTTTATAGTCATTCTCATATTGACCATATCGGGGCTGCTGGAAACATTTATCCAGACAATGTCTCGATTGTAGCTCAAGAAGAAACAGCCAAATTATTAAAAATGGCAAATGATTCAAACCGACCAATCCCTACCATCACCTTTAAGGATAATTATAATTTGACCCTAGGTAATCAAACTCTAGAACTTGACTATAAGGGTGTTAATCATGAACCTGGCAATACGTACATTTATGCTCCAGGTCAAAAGACATTAATGTTTGTAGATGTCATCTTTCCAGGTTGGGTTCCATTCAAGGATTTGGCTGTAACCACGAATGTTTCTGGTTTTGTGCAGGCTCATGACATAGTATCAAGTTATGATTTTGATACACTTGTTGGTGGTCATCTCACTCGATTAGGTACTATGGAAGACGTGAATACTCAAAAGGAATTCATCACGGATTTGATCAATGCTTCAAAGGCAGCAAATAGTAAAATCAACTTTATGGACTATGTCTCAAAATATGGACTCACAAATCCATGGCTTACATTTTCTGAATATGCTGATGCAGTAACTAATGAATGCACCACTACAATGCTAGGAAAATGGAAAGATCGATTGGGAGGAGCAGAGCAATTTACAGAAAGTCATTGCTGGACAATGACTGAAAGTCAGAGAGTCGATTGATTAGTATTATTATTTATATTAACTAATCGATCAATTCTTTTATAATTTTAAAACATTTATGAATTTTTTAATAAATATAAGAAATTGAGAAATAAGTAGATCCGGGTTCTTTTAGTCCACGAAACTACTCTAAACCATTAGATAACGTTTAATAGTATTTGTATTACTCGAGTAAACACGAAATACGAATCCATACCAAATGAAAACTATGCCTTCAAATTGAACGATTCTTACCTAATTACCAATTATCATATAAGTATGGTCTTTGCAATTTAATCATATAAACTCTTTTTCCAAACTAACATTAATGATCTTGGTAATGTTATTGATTCTTAATTACACCAAATTCCCAAATTTCGTCTTTTCCCAAAATAATAAAATCAACGTTAATCTCATTGTTAACGGTACATGGATAAGTAAACGTGACAATCTCAATATAACAATGTCCTTAATACCTCCAATGCCAATAATTGATCAGACAACAAAAATCAACTTTGAAGTAAAAAAATTGGATATTTCAGGTTTTTTTGACACTGCAAGTGCAAAAATAACAATAACGGATCAAGATGAGAGATTATATAAATTTGACAATAAATTTTTTCCAATAGTAGATGGAAATGTTTCTGTAGATTATCTTTTCCCTGTAGAAGGCGAACATGAAGTCATCTTACAGCTATATAATAATTCTAGACCTTTTACCGTAAGCTCATTTGATATATTAATACCACAATCGGTCCCCAATGGTAATAATATTGTATCTAACCTATTTGGCAATCAGTTCCCTCAGGTTATTTAACTCTAACTAACCAAGTTCATTTTGGAATGAGATTTGGCTTGGAATTTATAAATAAACGATTTAAGATCTTATTTGATCAATAGTTATAAAAGAAATTAATAAAAACAAGTCATTATTCATCTATTTCTTAACCCATTCATCACCCTTTTTCTTATATTCTTTCTTCACAGCAGCCCAAGCTACCTTGTGAGCCACTTCTTCTACATCCTCCTTTGCACCACCCCTCCTCTTCTTCGGGTCTTCATATTCTTTGAGGGCGCTAGCATGTGCTTTCTTAAAAATATGCTGAGCATGTTCCGGCAGCTGATCTATTCTTTTCTCTGTTGCCTCAGATAATTCGACGTCTTCCTCTTTTTTCCTTTTGTCTTTTCCAGGCATTTCAATCATACCTTAACCATATTGATAATCTTCCCTGTCGAATTTCACAGTGATTAAATTCTGTTTCATTTAGCATTGATCCTCTGTGCCTCTTTTTTTGAACCATACATCACAATTTTTCATGCAAAACACTGGGCAACATACATTAAATACTAAATGCTTTGACCAATTTTTCAAAGTGAAAATTACGATTAATAGGCGAAATCAATGTTTGTAAAAAGAATCGCGGATGATCAAATAATCATACCAAATCGATAGTCACTTAAGATGACCTAGTCTCCAATCTTGAACTAAAATAGTAACGCTTTACCATTTAACCGAATCAGCTAAAATAAAATAAGAATAAAAAAGATTAATTCGTATCCAATTCCTTTATTCTTTCTTCTACTCCTTGAACTTTCCTCTTCAAGGACTGATGATATTCCTTCAATAATTGAATTTTCTCTTCTTTAGTTAGAAAACTTCTTCCAGTATAACTTGAACCATAGCAACCGTAACCCATTATTTCACCTCCTCATCCATTCCATCGGAGTTACGATTCATAAAGAATAGGACGTATTTATAGATATCGTATGTCCAATATCATTTTTTTACAATGTACTTATTTGAGAGCAGCAGGAAAGAGCCGAAGGATGATAATTTTTTTGTCCCTCTATTAATTTCTGAAAATAAACTACTTGGTATTATTTAGTTACAAAATGATTAAGAAGGAAAAACGATAATCGAAGTAACTATTTCTACTGTTATTACAATGTGCTGAAATTTGAGTATGTTAAAAAGATAGACAAAAAAAGGCAAATATCAACCACCTGTACTAGGATATAGCTTCCTAATTATAACCAAGATATGAATTTCGATTTGTTAACCATTTTGGTAAATGGAACTCGGTCAAATAAAGAGGGATTAACATCTATGTGAATAACTTTCAAATTCTTGTTAAGATATTGTCAATCGAGTTGGAAAAGAAATAATGGTTACTATGAAAATGTTCTTCGATATTATTACAATTAAGACAATTCCAAGTAATGACTTCTTCACACGAAGAATTAGATACATTCATGCATATTTGATGAGGTTCTAAAACAGATCCACATTTTCTACAAGAATCTGTATTGTGCAATGACTATTTCCTCTGGTTTAGTCAACGTTTTCTAAAAAAATAAAAATTCTTGGACTTAGTTCTGTGCTGCTGCGTTACTTCCAGAGTTCTCTTGACTTTGGACGTTGATGTTGTTACCAGAACCTATTGTATCTGCACCTGATACTACTTGGCTGTTTTGGCTGGAGGATTGAGATTGACTGATGCTTTGGTCTGCAGAGTTTCCACCGTTGTAGTCATTGTCATCGTCTTGTGCTAATGCATTGTTTCCACTGTTCTTTTGATTTTGGAAGCTAACATTGTTACATGATAGGAATGTAGTTCCACCAGAAGCACACAAGGCATTTTGAACTGATGCTTGCGATTGGGATATAGACTGTGAGGCCTTATTTCCTTTCTTTTTAGTTGCAAAAGCATCATCCATAGCCACTAGGGGACTTGCGAAAAGAGCTAATGCTACTACTATTGCAATTGATGCGACAATGAGTTCGCTATTTTTATTTTGGTTGTGAATATTTGTTTTATTCATACCTTTGATACTATAGAAAAAATATATTGGGATTGCTAACTAGATGCAATACTCTGATATTCTAGCAGTTTTAGAATTAGATAATAGATCAAAAAATTCAAGAAGAATTAGGGAGGAATTTAGAAAAAAAGATTAGAAAGTATATCATTTGAAGAATAATTTTGTTCATCCTAGATTAATTGCTCATGACTGAAAACGTTTCATAGGTTATTGAGGCTAGTCATTATTGTAATAGATCTATAAATTGAAATCAAATTTCAATTCTTTTGAATGCAATTCCTAGTGGCTAGTATTCGATTACAAGACATTTGACGTCCTCCTATAAGTGAAATGAAGATAAAAGAATTGGAAATTTCATCCAAACACTTCATAGCATCAAAACTTGACCCTACACAATAAGTTCAACCACATTCATGTTTATTATTACCTAGACTTTAGGTCTAAAAAAATTAATTAGTAGAACTATTAAGGAGACCATTTGGATATAAAATTATGAATTTTGTATGATTTTTTAAACTAATAAACTAAAATTCGGATAATACCAGCTAAAAATCATATTTTATTATAAATTTATGATATGTTTAATACAAGCCATCTATCTATATTATCATGGATTATGATAAGATTTGTAAGAGTGTTTTAGATATCGATCCAAAAGTTCGTTTTGCAGGCGTTTGTGATGAAACCGGTGAAACAAAATATGGTGGCATGAGAGATGGTAAACCTAGTCTACTTTCACCTCAAGAATCACAAAAATCTAATTTGCAAGCAGTGGGTAGATGGGGACTGAGAAAATCGCTAACTAGTAAAACGGGAAAGGGAATATATGCAATGACAGAATATGAAAAATTGAAACGAATAACATTTCCTTTGGATGATGATGATCATCTCCTTGTGGTGACTACGGAAGTTGATGCAGATCACGGAAATATTATTAGCAATACCCTCAAATTAATTAATCAGTAACAAAATAAGAAACAATCTACTTTTTTTGATCCTTTGCATATCCATTTTGAGATTAGCATAATAAATCCGATTTAGGGTCGGTACAAAGATACAGGGATATCTATAATCACAACATCCTAGCGGTCGAACTACAATTTGTTAATCGATACAATAAAGCAATAAATTTAACCTTTACTGCACTTAGTTTTATATAGACCAAGAAGCAGAGGAGGTTGGGTAAGACAGGTATAAATACAGAAGTAAATTAGAATGTTCGTTGAATAATTTATTTCACCTTGTCTATTAATTAGCCCCTAATGTTTGATAAAGATAAACAATTTTTTGTTGTTACCACAACAATTGTTTGTAGTAATTTTTTTCAATCAATACTAGTCTAATACTTCAGGGATGACTTTGAAAGGCATTGAAAATATTCTTTTTGAAATCAGCTTTACTAGAATATACTAAAAGATATACCAATAATCGATATGTGTTTGTAAGATGAGTCGACGTCGACTTCATGCAGCAAAAGATTTTAGTCAAAAGGAAAATTGTCCAGAAAACAACATATTCTAGAAATCCTTTTAAAGCATGATCTTAAAATTTACTCTTTGAAGGAAGAGAATACCGACTCGGATAAGCAAGCAAATAATGACAAACTAGATGATGAAGATAGAAGGGTTCTAGAAGACATTATTTACAAAAAGAGTAATCAAACTGAAAAGGAAACAGAAATTTTTGATCTAAAGACATTGGTTAATTTAAGGCAAGATCGATTATGGGGAGCAATAAAAGAAAGATATCGATACAACACATCCATTAAAAGAGGACAAAACTATTTGCTAAGACATGTAGATTCTAAAGTATCATTAGTAGTAATGTATGCTGACTTGGTCGGCTCCACTAAGATGAGCATGACCCTGCCGGTAGAAAAATTAGTGACGGTTGTAAGGGCGTTTTCCCATGAAATGTCCTCAGCCATAGAAAGCCTTAATGGATATGTTCTAAAATATGCTGGTGACGCAGTTATCGCTTTTTTTCCTTCCGGCTTCAACAAATATCTAACATGTGATAACACATTCAGATGCGCTGAATCCATGATTAACATCATCAAGGACGGTATCAATCCCATCTTAAGTAAACATGATTACCCAAGTCTTTCGGTCAAAATTGGTATCGACGAAGGGGAAAATATTGTATTTCAATACGGTTATGATAAGAGTTCTCAAGTTGATATTTTGGGTTACACAATGAATGTAACTTCGAAAATTACTTCTATTACATCACCCAATGAAATATCTGTTGGAGAAAATGTTTATAAACTACTACATCCACAAATTCAAACTAATTTTAAGCAAGTCAATTTTGAGAATAGTGATTGGAAATATATTGACATAAAAACAGGAAATCCTTACAAGGTTTATACCTTAAAGTAATCGGACATCAGAATACCATCAACCCCGTTTGATCTTATTCCAATACTAATACTGCTTATTTTTTCCCACTTTGATTACATCTATACAACATAATAATCCACAGGATTGTAATGGTACGCGTGGGCGGATATTTACACGAGCGTGTTCTACTTCAAATCTTCCTAGATATGATTAAGTGAACTAAGTCATCCAATGAAATCTAGATCAAGATAGGAACATTCTGTGTCAAATACATTATGATCTCAATGATCATATGATTTTTTCACAACTGATTTATTTAAATATACATCAGATGGTAAAGTATTTGGGTCATACCGTTCGCGAGTACCATCATGCATTTTAATTCCCATCATTCATAACTCAGGTCAAGTGATGATGTTCAGATATCATCTTCTGGTAACTATAATTATTGCAGTAATTATAACATATGATATCTGAAATATTTCTATTGCAACTGCCAATTCAGTTACCCCAGGTGGTGTCGACTGAGGATTCCCAACCGATTCAATGACTACGTAACCAGTTAAACCCACTAACACAGCCGTACCCGCAAATCCGATAATATTCCAAATCCTACCCCATCTTTTTACCATGGGTAAAACCCAAAAGAGCTGTACCAGACCAGAAATCAAAAAAAACGTAGCGTATTGGATACCAGCAACAATCGAGCTTGGAACTAACATGAGGTGTAAAATTCCAGCTATACCGGTACATACTGCAGCCCCCAGATATAGGAGTGTTCTATTAGTATTTGGCATTTCTGATCCCAATCCACCTAACTATGATTAATGCTGTGAATTGTCAACGCTCCACTATATATTCCATTTGTTGTAGGCTAATTCAGTTCATAGATTGACACAATATGAACTGCATACCTTTCTTTACATTATCTCAACACTAACTGTGGTAGTCCACTGTCCACTTATTGAAGTTCATTATTTAATTTCATACAATAAAACTTGTGTTAACTTCCAAATTTATTTTAATTTTACCTTGCTCTAGATTAATATTAAATTGTCCAATAAAACAAAGGAATTGTTAAAGTTTTTTTGAACATAAAATCTTTTTGAAGTTCGTCTGATTCCTTCAATTTCTCTACCAATTCTAATTGTTTCCAGAAACTCTCAAACATAGAAATATAAGAACGACGGTGGGAATACTGTTACTATATGTAGCAAAACCAATTGCCGATTTAAAGTCAACTGCATTATCATCCTTCATTTCCATTGCAATTGAATATGATTTATCTGTAATTATTATGACCGATTTAGCATCTAACGATGTTTCAATTTCTTTGCATTGAACCATGTTGTCATTATTTATTCCAATAATTTGTGTTACTTTGGAATTATAGAAATTTGATGGTAGTAACAATTTTATAAACTCTTTTCGATGTAAATTCTTAAAGTCCCAATCAGGGTTAAATGCGTCGGTTTTTGTATTTTCATAATCATATTTCTTTTTGTTGCATATTTCATGGAGAATCTTAAGAAATCCAGCAGTTATCCAGCGGGTAAATTCGTTTTCAGTTGGTATTACTATTTTAATTTGGTTGTGTGCAGACTTTAATAAATCTATTAATAAATTCTTTATTTCAAGCGGTTCCTGGATCGTCTTAATGATTTCAGGTTCAATTCCATATTCAAGCTCCTTTACTCGCATCGCTGCTGGGATAGCCTTATCCCAGAGCATGTCAAAAAATGATTGTTGTTGTTCTACAAATGACTTAACCGTACTGTGAATTAACTGATTAAGTGAATTTGATTGTACCATGGTGGCAGAACCACAATACTCTGTATCGGTAACACCAAAATTTCCTTTTACATTAGGTAAATGTCTAAGATCGGCTATTTCCATTAGCTTTCTACAATAAGATATGTTATCACTATTTATTTCCGTGATTTGTCGATGGACTGTCTTTCTATCCCTCAACTTGCTTAATTCTTTATTCCAAGGTAATACTTCAATTGAAACGCTCGGAGATGTAGAATCGCCACATATATCAACAGTTTTTTTAGCTCTTGAAACAACTTTGCATGCCAATTCAAGTGCAAGCCCCATTGTGGCTATGGATGATGCCTTTGCAACCAAAAAGAAAAAAGGTAACGTAGCTGAGCAATCCATATCTCAATCACAAGCTTCAGTTCAAAATGCCTTGTGTGCTTCTGGTGGAACCACATTCCTATCATGTAACAATGTTAGCTTCCAACACCAAAAGAATACAAGAAACAATGCATTAGCACAAGATGATGATGACGGCAACGGTGGAAACTCTGCAGACCAAAGCATCAGCCAATCACAATCTTCTAGCCAAAACAGCCAGGTAGTATCTGGGGGAGATACAATCGGTTCTGGTAACAACATTAACGTTCAAAGCCAAACAAACAGTGGTAGCAACGCAGCAGCACAAAGCTAAGCCCAGAAGCTCCTATCTTTTTTTGAATTTACATTTTCATCTTAATTTAAGATTAATATAAGTATGATTAATTTATCATTAAAACGATTACTTCTATATACAAAGATTTGTATCAAATCATGATGCCTTGACTACTCTCTAAATTGCTTCTTAACATAATGTGTGTATGCAATAAAAACTATCATGCATTAACAACTATAATGTCAGAAAAACCACTTAACAAGAAGGATGACCTGCAGCAGGATGTTGGCGACGCAGCTGATAATAGTGAAATTATCGTAGACGAGATAGGGGACACCGTGGAGCCTGGACCAAGGGGAATGGCAAACAAGAGAAAGGAAACAAACAGCGCAAACATCGACACGGAATTAGACAGAGAAAATCTCAGTTAGAAATGAATACAATGGCACTATCGATACATATCTTTTTTCGCTAATTTGACGTATCAATTTAATTTACGGTTACTTATTTTATAATCATAATCGAATTGTATGGAAACTAGAATCCTAATTAACGAACCGATATCAACACTAATCCCTACGCGCCCAATTCAGAGATTTAGTATTACGTTAATAATAGTTTCTTATCACTCTAAATTCAAGAATGGATAAAATATGAATAATTGAGTATATTTAACAAACATGTAACGACTAAAGTAAATTCATTTAGTTTTGGATCAGAATAAATAAAAATATGTTAAGTTATGATTTCGATCGCCTTAAATAAATTGGTTTACTTAATATGGTAATACTAACTAAAATACTATGTTTAATATCACCATTAAAGAAAAACTTGACTATGTTCAATTAGGTATGATGATCAACCTCGTCATCCTTAACTCAATTCACTATATTGGTTTTCATTTAAAAAAATAATATGAGGTCATTTCAAAGTCGAGTATGAAAATATAGCTACTATTTAGATAATGGTGGATACATTGGACCCCAATTACATAGATAGTGATGTTGCCATATATGACCATCTCTCTCATAATACAATAAACAAACACCCGAAGCATCTGTGCTACCAGATTCTAGTGCTTCCTTGATAAGTTCCATTGATGCTATATTTTCATAACCGTTGTATGGAACTGTCACGTTTGAATTGTTTCTGAAAACAAATGTTATTGGATCATTCTGTTGTATACCTGTCTTACTATCAAATTCTTCTCCTAGTTCAACATATCTATTAATTATTTCTTCATCAGTTCCTTTTAATTTAACTGTAGTCCCATTAAATATTGTGGAGTTGTCTTGATTTGCAGTAACAAATTCCCTTCTTACTTCTACAGTTTTACCTAATACAATGCTCGACTGTTCATACATTTTAGGTATAAGCATTTAAACATACGACAATAGCTTGACTTTTTATAGATTATTTTAACTGAATTTGAATCATTTTATATGGGTTCGAGATTTCAAATCAACTTATTCTAATATAATGATATTGTAGAAAAATGGCTATAACTTTAAATATCTCGCATTTGGTAATATATTATGGCTTTAAAAGCATGTAAATATGAAATTCCAAGTGGTATAATAGAGTGCACAGGCGATGGGAGTCACTGTAGAGTAGCTGCAGTTGAGATGTTTAAAGTTGACGAACTGGAAAAATTTAATCATTTTGTGCATACCTCAATGACAGAAGTAGAAAGAAAAAACATACATGACGATATACTTGTTAAACTAACCGATGACGTTAATAAGTTGATCCATGAAGCCCAGAAAAAAAGACCCGATAAAAGAATTGGGATCTTGAATGCACCTTCAGGGCTATTTTTCAGATACAATAGTCATATTCCTCCGACGAAGGAATGGTTAGAGGAGGCAATAGATGTAACTGATGAGAATGTTGCACGGCTTTTGAAACTACCTGAGGACGAAGAACAAAACGCATCATAAATATTCTCCACGGTATCATATGAAATAAAGGGATAAATCCAAAATTTTTTGAAAAAATAATCAAAATATATCTCTCAATTTTTTTTAATAGATCGTGATTACTTTCTCATATGTGAGTGTTATCTATAATTCAGCTCATGAAATCGGCTTTACTAAGGAGTTTAACACGTCTTATTTAAAATATCGATATCGGCATTAATCCCCACGCGCCCAAACTTGGTGATATGGTATTTGGTAACAATTTATTGACTAGTCGGGAGTTTAACCTTTATCCCGACGCCCGTATCAAATTTATTCTGGATTCCATTCTGCCTTGAACGTTATCCTTACGTATGACAGCGTTTACAATCTAATTATACTTAAAATTACTGTAGCACGAAAAAAGAAACTGGTTATTATAGAAGGTTTTTATTTTACTTTCCTGGCAGCGATAGCCTTATAGAGTGAAGATACAGACATCATAGAACCTGTAGAATATTTTTCGTTTTCCACATACTATATATACATTTTGACACTATTAAGTGTTACACGAGTACATGCAGATATCTACAAAGATTACATGCTAACATTCAATGAATAATTTCTTCACATTGATCACTAATTTGCTTTCAAGGTGCTCACTTGACCTAACAAATCATTTTCATCTTGGAACACTACTGTCCCAGGGAACTTAATCTCCACGAATCAGGATGATAATTTGATTCTCAATACTTTGACAAATTGACTGAAATTAAGTTAAAGCAATAGAAAAATTAAAAATAACATCTCATTTACTCATTTGTAATTGAAATAATGTGGAGGAATATGAAATAAATTGTGTTGTGAAAGATAATACTGGATTAATAACCCAATTAGGATTTAAAGACCAAGGAATTCATTCAATCTTCATTATCAGTCGGTTAATTCTTTCAGGAAGAATCTCCCCTTATGTAAACAAAAATGGAAAAAGAGTAAGAGTTGTTGTTAGAGCGACCACACTCGACATTGAATTTTCTATTTCTAATGAAATGCATATAGATATCGATGATCTGGATTTCTTACCAAAATGCAATAATTAGAATTAACCTAGATTGAAGCGTTTTAATTAACCCGAACCATCATACTATCTAAATTAAGTCAAGTAATATTTTGTATCATCATTGGATCAACGAGCACGTTGATATATGCAGAAGTTTGTCTCTGAAATAGCATCGAAATCAATAGTGTAAATTCTTTAACACAATCTTTAAATTTATCTCTACTGAAGGAGATGTAGAATCTTATTTAAAATATCGATATCTGCACTAATCCCCACGCGCCCACTTCATAACTGAATCCTTTTTTTAGGCCCAAATTGAAGGATATTGTAAAATGGATGCAACAACAATTTCATTACTCAGGGAATTTTAATCACGAGTTCGATCCTACGTATTTACGATTGTCTATGCGTTAATGACTTCAGAAATTAAAAGACAATATCTAGAGCCTTTGTTAATATTATTCCATGTTATATAGAATTTGTTCATGATAGAAAATACAAGATCATTTCCTGACTGGGAAAATCTATACAAAAACCAAGATGTGAAATCCATGCCGTGGTATAATGAATCTCTTGATCATGATTTAGAATTAGAATTAGATAAAATGAAAATCAAAAAGGGCTCCTTCCTTGATCTTGGGACCGGACCTGGGACACAAGCAATAAAACTTTTTGAAAGAGGTTTTGAAGTCACTGCATCTGATCCATCCCATGCAGCAATTCATAAAGCATCAGTTCGTTATAATAACAAAATGAACAATAAAATCAAGTTTATAGTTGATGATATTGTAAATTCTCATTTAAGCAGTAACGAATTTGACTTTATTTTTGATAGAGGATGCTTCCACGTAATTTCACCAGAAAAGAGGTCGATATATACAGAGGAAGTAAACCGAATTTTAAAAGAAGGAGGGCTATTGTTCTTGAAATGCTTTAGCGAAAAAGAACCAGTGAGAGATACTGGACCTTACCGATTTTCAAATGATATGATAAAAAAACATTTGAAAACAGTAGATTCAAAGTACAAGGCATTAGGGAAACCGTTTATCAGGGCACATTAAATCCGTTACCCAAAGCACTTTTTGTGGTAATTTCAAAGTAAACATAGAAATTTACAAAAAAATATGCAGTCTAATCTACACATATGTTGGATATTGCCACTTTCCTAAACAAATGAGGCGACATAACAGTGTCCGGTGGCAGTTCAGCCATAGATTTTTGGAACTCAGGATTATTAAAGGCCCGCTTAAAATGTGCAGCAGATTCCCAAACTCCATAGTTAAAGAACGTATGGCTTCCAGCAATACCTTGATGTAACTGTGCTGATATAAATCCAGGTTGTTGTTTCATTATTTTGGTAGTATTCTCAAATACTTTTAGAAATATTTCTATATCCTCTGGCTTTACAATGAATTTGTTTAATAGAATCACAGGATTGGTATTTTCTTCATCTAACTGTGTTTTAATAGTTACATTTGGGTCCAAATCCATTATTTTAAACATAACAGATAACATTGAAAATAACTACCTTATAAGAAAATGGTGTAAATATAAACTCCATAGGTTGACCATCCATCCCTAGCGTCTATAACAGAAATATAAGAAAATAATAATTATGCTAAATTCATTGTTAATTAGGATATAACAAGAGTAAAATTCTATGAAGTTACTATCTACTTCAGATAAATATCAAAATAATAATCTTAAAACCAAAATAGCTTTTGGAAAGTTTTTAGAATTTGCTATATCCTTTCAATCTACTACTAAGAGAGACCAAATTCTAGCTTCTCAAGATACAAATCAAGAATTCAGAAGTAGATTCTGATATACGATGAGTTACAACCTGGTATGACTATCTTTGTAGAATAAAATATTTCTTTAGATGATTACATAATACTAAAGACTTTGGATTAAGGGATAATCCTAATAATGCAGAAATCTATATTTCAATCAAAAGAACTGAAAACACCTCTCTTCTTAAAAATAGATAAAAAAAACTAGGCGATCGAGTCTATATTTAGAAACTGAACTTTGGGAAAAAAGATATTCTAACTATTGTCAAGTATGATAGTTATGAGAGAAATCAAGTTGCTTTAACATTGCTTTGGGCTTTAGACGCTCGTCCATATGAAGTTACTTTTTTAAAGATAAAACTTATTCGCCTTAAAAAAAAATATGGTGATATGGAAAATTAAGCCTTTTCTCTCAATTTTTTAGCCATCAAACTCTTTGCAAATGCTTTTACGTCAGTACCATCTTTTTGGGTCTATTCTGCTTCCTTCTCCAAAGCATTTGCACGATCGTTAAGTTTCTTAGAGACAGGGTTAAATGCAAAGGATTCACTCATTATAGCTGTTGCAGCTATTATCACTGAGAGGATAGTAATTGTTACAATTACAATATTGTATTTTTATTCATAATATTACAATAACGTACATCTTTTTAAGATTTTTATTATTGGGTTTTATTACCATATATTATCAACGTCATAATATCGACTAAAAAAACATGATGAATGTATGGAATGTGTTGCAACAGAGTATCTGAAAAGGCGGCTCAAAAGTTGAAATGAGCCTAAATGATGCAAAACTTATCTCTAATAGGGACCTGGAAATTCCAGCTTATATGTACATCATGATTTTAATCACCAATCTATTATGTGCTAATGAGGATTGTAAAGGTCGATTCAAAGGGTTAGTACGATTAGAAGCACAAATAATGATGTGACATAAATTAATGTCGTCATTCATGAAGGTTAATACGTAGACTCAAATCATTTAATGTTATCAAACTCTATTACCCTCGGAACTCAATCCCATGGGGAGGGACTTGGGCTGTACCTTGATTTCTAAAATTCATTCCTACTGCACAATAATATCTGATTAGTTGTTCTCACTTTGCCAATCATCAACTATTTGTTTTATTGCTCCACTATCATGCACAGTCTGTCTGTAGATATTATCCCTATATCCCATGTACCCCATATGATTATCACCGTTTTTAGAAATTGTACAAATATGGGTAACAGGATATCGTATGTCACATTCGCCATCTTTATTTGAATCGGTATCAACAATGATTAGGGATGATACATCCGTTTCGTCAAAATTAGAGGGTACAACTATAGTAGATGCAGCCCCGTAAGCTCCAAGGGCATTATGACCTTCACTTAACTCATAAGGGCTTTTTACTAAACCACATATCCAACAGAATGGATTTATTTCACCTGCTAGCATGTTATCTTCGGGATTAAACAAATTAGAAAAATATCCTACTTCGGATTGAATAGCATCTCCAGAACAGGGTAAATAAGGCATATAAGAAATACAATCATTTGGGTTTGTTGAGATTTGGTCATTGTTAACTGCAGCACCCATCAGATGCACTGATGTTATTTCTTTCGAAGTATTGTTATCATTTTGTTCGTTGATGTTATCATGAATCCATTGCAGAGCCGACAAGGTTACTCTTGAACCAAGTGAATGCGCAATAATCCTTACCTTATCTTCAGGACACTCTGTCTTATAGTCAGAAATAAATTTTCCTAATATTGGACCATTTTCATTAGCTATTTTTTTTGCTATCATCCATCCGTGATAGGATAATGTTGCGTTATCAAGGGAGAAAGCAGTATTTGAATCCCAACTAAATCCTATCAGCGGAATATCATAACCCGAATCTCGTACTGATAGGGATACTCTGTCAGATTGCTCTTCTGCTTGCAAATCACTGGCCCATATACCGTGAACATATATTGCTAGTTCTCCGGGACAATCTTTGGTATCTAAAATTGAAAGAACTGAAGGCAATTCTACTTGTTGAGTTTCATTCCCATTGGTCGTATCAAATGATCCGCGGGTAGATGCGATAAAAGGATATAATTGTGCATGTGCATTACCTGTAGGATACGCATTTATTAATAAGAAAACGGTAGATAAAACAAATACAGAAATAATTGAGAATAATACACGTCTCTTGTAATTTTGTGTATAATTTAATAAATTAGGGCCACTCCAGGATTTAAATTTGTTCTTGCCCGCATCTGATTTGTTTACCATTTTTATATACTATCAACTCTATTATGTAATATAATCTATAGCAATTGATTTAGACGAGGATGATGAAATATCCACAATTCCATATGTGTCGAAATCGATTCAAGAATTATTGTTCAACAATTATGATCACTAATGGTTAGACATTTTATTAAGCATATTATTTTCAATAATCTTTAAATTTTACCATTAATGTATATAAGTAGAATCTCTTTTAAAATATCGATATCAACAAAAATTTCGACGGATGCAAACTTTTGTAAATTAATGATGCAGTTTTAGACTTGTATTGTGAATATGCTAAAGACGAAAAAATAGGTTAGTCTGATGGTACTTCCACCAGTAATTGTAAACATATTAACAATAGTACAAGTTAATCATAAATCATGAATTATTCTAGATAATCGTTATAAGAGAAGAAATTAGTTTACAAAATTGTTGCTTAAAGGAGTTGCTTCTATGTGATATCTTAAAACATAATCAGGGTCCTTGTTTATAATTGCAGTGTATTTGTAAATCACCAAATTAATATTAACAGTATCCTCTTTGCCATCATCCGTAATTGCGATATGACTTCCATTTCCAAAATTATTTGTTTGATTATACTTTTCAGATATCCAATCAAGAATACCTATTTTTCCTGCTTTTTGAATATAATAAGGCTGAGAAAACAAATAAAGAGTATCTGATATAGGCATCACTAATGAGATATTTTTTCCGTTAAACTTGACTGTTTGTCCCTCATTTACTTTTTCGTTAACAAGTAACTCTATGGGTTTATCATTTATATCAACTGAAAAATTCCATAAACCTTTTCCGAATAGATTTTTATCATTGTCGATAAAAAGGGAATCAAAAGTTACATTGACTAAAACTTTGGAGGAGTTGGAGACATTATGAGATGTATCATTTCTTGCGACCGAGAATCCATCATAAGAGTAAGAAATTATTGGGATTGTAGAGAAAATAACAAGAATAAGAGTTAAAGAGGTGCCAAAAAAGTTTGTGAATTGAATTTGATCATACATTTCTAAATTTATGGTAATGATAGTATTTATGATTACGTTAATATCAAAGAATTCAATTTCTTTCCAGATAAAGTGGCTTTTATTTTTTAATTGTTAATTATCATTTAACTTTGACTGAATCAGAGTTAACTGAATCATAGAATCAATTTTAATAAATAATTTATTCTAAAATATGAATGAAGGCAATACATTTGAGCCGTCCAATTTATAGCTCCGTAAATTAAGTCATAAATATGTTATAACCCCATTACCGTTACCATTATCACAGTGGAGGAACTTAATACCCCATGGATGAGGACTGTTCTTAATCAATGGTATTATTAATTTTGATAGATCCGTACAAAAATGGTTGTCGTCGTGGTATTCTATTATTGATCTCTTTTCTTATCCAGTCATCATGATATTGCCATTTTGTAAGTATGTATACATCCGCGCTTTTAACCCCTTCAAAGGAGCTTACCTTATTTATAACAGAATCCACCGTGAATATGTTTTCACTAAAGAATACGAAAGTCAGCCTATCTTCTGAATCAATCACACTAGGACTGTATAAAATATTTGCTTGAAATTCTGAGTACATGCGTTCAAGTACACTCCGACGATGAAATTTTGTAGTGATAATCGGAATGGCAAATTGAATATACCCTACCATAACAGATGGATTGCACTGGATTGAGAAATCCAATATTCTTGCATCCTTCATCCTAATAAGACGTCTTGTTGTGGTTTTTTCAGAAATACCAACTTCCTTAGCAATATCTGCTATTTCTGTCCTTGCCCCTAATAACAGTAAACATTTTATTATTCTGAAATCTGTTTCGCTTATATCGATTGATTCAACATGTCGTTCTAAAATGCTAATACTCACAACGGTTGCAGGTTTTAAGAGATGATTCAATGATTGGATGGTTTTATCATCTAATGACTTTTCGATGATTAGCGCTGCAACACATGTTCTTCCCATATGATATACATGATATGCAAGGTAACCAAGTTGCTTTACCTGTCGAATAGCATCATCTTTATTTATTCCATTACTAGTTTTTAAAAGTACAATAGCTACCTTGAATCCAAAAGTTGTAGGATTAACTCTAACTACAAATTTTTCGATGACTCCGTGAAGTACCATCTTCTTGACTCGTGCCTTTACACTCTTTGATGTTAAGTCAACTTCTGAACCTATGCTGCTATAAGAAGATCTGCAGTTCCTAGCTAATGTGGAAAGAATGGTTAGATCAGTTTTATCAAGAACTAATATCTCTTCAACCTCAGTCATGATTTAATTGTTGCAATAACTAGTAATTAAGTTGTCCGATATAGGGAGTTTTGCTTCCCCTAAAGATAAGTATCTGTACAAGTATATTGTATATATGACAAAGTTTGAAATAACAAATGAAAATGTTGAACAAAGCTTTTCTTCAAATATGAGGCGAAACAATAAAACACTGAATGCTGAATCTAAAGGAACCATAACTATTGAAGAAACGCATGGAGCAGTAAAGTTTGAACGTCGACTTTCTAATCCAAAAGAGGCGGTCTGGAAAGCAATTACAGATCCAAAAGAAATATTCAGGTGGTTGCCCGATTATAAAGGAACCTTCGACGGGTACAATGGTGGTGCGATTGATCTTGTCAATACCTATCAGGATCACACGTAACTGGAGATATGCTGGTCTGGGATCTTCACAATGTTTTTGAGTATGAGTGGCATATCGCTCCTAATCAAATGTTCCCTAATGGAGAACCTGAATCTGTTATACGGTGGGAGCTCAAGCAGGATGACGATTCAAACACGGACACACTACTTATACTAACTCACAGCCGCCTCACCAAATCAACAGCTCTAAGTTTAGCCCCTGGTTGGCATGCGTACCTAGATCGGCTTGAAGCCATTCTAAATAATCAGGTACCACCAGATTGGGCTCGTCGGTTCGCAGAGGTCAAAAAATTGTATTCCTCATGATGAGGCTGTCATATATTAAGTAGCAGCCGGACTGTATAAAAAAATAAACTTTATGGTTTGAGTATCCTGCCACCAGAGTTATACTGTTATTGGTATTAAAACCTCACCACCGCAGGGAACTTAATCCCCATGGACTAGCTGAGTAATAGGATCGTTATACCTGATCAACGTTAACGAATATCGTCATCAAGGAGTGATGTGGATACAGTCAAAATTTCTCTAATCATAAACAATATTCAAACCATATCTAATGAAGATAATCGAATTTCGGTTAATAAATTTTACGACCCCGTATTTTTTTTCATGATGGTCAAACTCTTATAGTCCTTTCTCCTTGTTTCACCATAGTATTATTTTGTTCTTTTCGTTTCCAAAATGATGGGTAGAGAGGAAATAGAAAATACTGACTCTACTATAATAAGGCATTGATAGAATAATGAAATATCGAATAAATAATTAATAGTAATTTCTCATTAATTAGACATAATCTTGGAAGTACATCAGATTTGAATGAAATCATTACGTTTGGCATTTTTTTGTTGGTTTACTTCCTAATGATTGCTAGGATAAGGCTAAATAATCTTCCATTCTGGATAATAATGTCAATTGGAACTATTCTTGTTTTAGGATTTGGAATAATTCCTATAGAATCCGCTTTAGAATCAATTAATTTTCAAGTCATAATGTTTCTTTTTGGAATGTTTAGTATTACTTCTGCTCTCGAAAGATCTGGTGTACTTAATTACGTAGTTGGAACAGTTTTACTCAAAATCAAAAAGGTGGATCATATTATTATAGTAATTGTATTCATGTCAGGGTTTTTAGCAGCTTTCGTGGTAAACGATACAGCAGCGATTCTTCTAATTCCATTTGCTATATCAATTTCTAACCAGTTACGAATTAAACCATCAATTGTATTGATTTCTATTGCTATTGGGATAAATATTGGGAGTACGATGACACCTATTGGAAGTCCTCAAAACCTACTTATTGCTAGTCAGAGCGGTATGACTTTACCTTTTATAACATTTCTTTCAATATTGGGGCCACCTACGATCATAAATCTATTCTTAAGTGGTTTAGTTTTGCACCTTTATTATAAGAGATCTTTAGTTACAAGATCTCCTTTAGATGAGAAATCCACAAAAAATGATGATAAAGGTGCCAATAATGAACTTCAATATAGCTCTGTTGAAATTTCAAATAAGTTAAAACCAATCCAATTTTCATTTACCAATAGGTTTGCCAAAATTTCTGTATTAGTTTTCTTATTTACTATCGGATCTATGATACTATCAGAGGTAACACATCTTTTATTTGGGATTCATGTGGATATCGGAATAATATCGCTTATCGGTGCAGCTATATTATACATATTGTGTAAAGAAAGAATTTCTATATTGAGAGATGTAAATTATTCTGTCTTAGTCTTTTTTGTTGCCATGTTCATTTTCACGTCTGCATTATGGACATCGGGACTAATTCCCATAATGATGGATTATTTTCCTCCACTTAACCCGAATAATACTTATTATGAGACTGATGACATGCTTCATAATAACGCAATTATTTCTGTAATAAGTATAACTATGAGTCAAATACTAAGCAATGTACCGTTCGTCGTCATCTACAATCATTATATGATTGAGAATGGATTTGATAAAGATGATGTATCTGCTTGGCTAATGTTAGCTTCAGCAAGTACCATTGCTGGCAATCTTACTATATTTGGAGCTGCGAGTAACATCATCATAATGCAAACTGCTGAGTCTAGAGGGTTGAAGGTGTTCACCTTTATAGAATTCTTCAAAATAGGGTCACTAATAACGGTACTAAATGTTTTTGTTTATTATTTATTTTTGGCTTTTTATATTTTTTACAGGTTTTAGAATAATGTATATTATTCTTTGACTAATCTGGATGTAAGAGAATCTATAAAGGACTGATATGTTGATTAAGAGGATCTTCCCTCAACAAAGGTATAACCCTACTACTGCAGGGAACTTAATCCCCATTGGTCCTATATAATAAGGGTGCTATAAAAAGAATGGTACAAATTTTGAAATATATTTACGATGATGTTTTTTCTAAAAGAAATTCTGCAGATCTCTTTAATGCCTTTATTTGATTATTATATTTGGTAAAGCCGTGCCCTTCGTCTTCAAAAATCATGTATTCTATATCCATTCCCTTTTCTCTTAGTCTTTCAACTATCTGATCAGATTCGCTTTTAACTACTCGGGGATCATTTGCTCCTTGTATCACCAACAAACTAGTCAATGGATTGGTATCATCTACAAAAGTAATAGGAGACCTCTCCTTAAGAAAAATTTCTTCTTTGTCTGGATCCCCTACTAGCTCAATAGTGAGACTTTTCCAATGTTCAGGTACTGTCTTGATAAATGTTACAAGATTGCTTGGACCAACAATGTCCACCGCAGCTCTTAAACTATACTGAGGTAGGCGAGTTATACAACTTAATGCTGCAAATCCCCCAAAGCTAGCACCAAATAGCCCTATCCTTTTAGGATCAATCCAATCCTGAGAGATGAGCCATTTTATTGCATATTCTAGGTCCTTTAGTTCATTACCACCCCAGTCATGATATATTTTTCTTTCAAAACTTTTGCCATACCCAGTACTTCCTCTAAAATTGGGTGCAATCACTGTCAATCCATTATAAGAAAGATATTGATAAAGCCCAGAATAATCATAGTATGGTCTTTCTTGAGCTGTTGGACCACCATGAATTGACAAGATAGCACCAAATTTTAGCTTATCCTTTTCATTTATTTTTTTGAAATTAGTGTTATTAGGAACATATATTAATGCAGAAATCTCTAATCCATCAAAACTTTTGTATTTTATTAATTGTGGCTTGACTAGTTTATCATCAGATAAATTACCATATAAGGATGTAGTAACGCGCGTACAATTATTATTATCGTCATTCTTCTTGAGATCTATCAAATAAATATTGGTTGGAGATGTAGGCATATCCATCATGATGCCGATTCTTTTTCCATTTGAAGATAATTTGAGATCTTCAATAACGCCGTTCAAAGGAACAATCTTATTATTTTTCTTAATGGTTGGAGTAATTTCCGTAATTTCTTGATTCACCATGTCTCTCTTGTACAATTTACTATAACCATCCACATTTTCTGTCCACAAAAGCAGTTTTCCATCTAAACTAATATCAATTGATTCTATGTCATGAGGAGAAGTTAATATCCATTCCAGTTTTGAAGTATCAATATTGTAGAATGCAAGACCCATGAACTCTCTTTTTGAATCAGATAGAATGTAAAAGCCGTTTTGATTAACAGACCAGGGTCCAACAATGAATTTGCTTTTTTGTTCATACTCTAAATTAATTTTTTCCATACTTCTACTTTCTACATCGAGAATCCATATGGCATAATCAGTTAAAGTTATTAATTGAGAACAGTTTAATTTTTTATTATTGGGAGACCAGTAGCCTGGAATATACCAACCTACCCTATCTGTAATACAAAAATCTTTGTTTTCACTGCTCATGTTCCTTACATATATAAGCATATCAGAAGGATTCTTTCGATTCGATCCATAAGTAATGTATTTTCCATCATGACTGAAACATTGCGAACCCCATTCATGTCTTATCGTTGGATCAGAGGTTATGGGTTCAAGCCAGGAATTGAAAATATCTTCAATTCTATATATCTGGAAATTTTCATCCCCTTGATGATCTGCAAAAAAGATTAAACTATTATCTACCGGAGAAGAAAAAAAATGTCTTATTGAATGATCGATAAAATTAGTTAATGGATAAGGAAAGCATTGTACCTCAGAAGTCAAATTAGAGTTATGTCTCCATAAGTTAAACTGTCCATTGATGTCTGAAATATACATTATCCAATCATTATCTTTTTTGAGGAAGTCAAAATCAGTGTATCTATTAGTTGATGCAAATCTTTCAAATGGAAATTGTTGGGTAGGTTTATTCTGCTTACTGATAATGGAATCTACCATCTTTCTATTTTGAATATCATGGATAATAGATATGTATTTAGTATTTAGTAAGCTATTTGATGTTCGAACGCGATCAATATTCTTTGATTGTAATCAATTTACCTTTTCATACACAGTTAATTTGTTTGAAAATTATCAAGTTTTTCAAAATATTGTATTGTTCAAAAACTTATTCTGGTAAAAATTTACAATTAGTTAATGATTATTATGGATGAAAAGAAGATACACATTAGAACTTTATGTCATATTATTGTGAATTTATTTTCACTTTATTCAAGCCGTTTAAGGATATCTGTTACTACGTACTATCCAGAATTTTAAAAATTTGCGAGTAACCAAGTGGACGGATTAAACAATTCCAAATCCTAGTGATACGATTAATATGCTAGCGATAGAGTAATTATATATTGGATTGTCATAAGTTTACTGTTTGGTGTTTTTCTGGAAGAATTAAGAAATTTGGTGGTAAACTTTCACTTTATGAAAATGATGAAGGTACCTTGATTTTAAACGGAGATACTTTTCTTCTGGTTGAATTTGCCGAATACAAAAAATTTCTAAATGAAAATCCGTCAAAGAATTATGTTTGTTTATGGGGAACTACATCGAGTATTTCATCTAATGATGTTATAACTATCGAAGGTTATGAAAATCATAGACACATTGATGATTACATTACCATTAATATTACAGTACAAAATTATTTACCGGGATGTCATGCATCAAGTTTTGCAAAAAGGATTTAGTCAATCATAATTCCGGTTTATCTATAAAGAGTTGAAGTATATCTTTCTACTATTGATTTGGAAATCCAATTTAAAACACCGATACCAGCACTAATCCTCAAAGGCCGAGATTAACCACATACACTCAAATCCGAGAACACGGTCAATTATTATAGCCTACGAAAAAAGAATTGCCATTTGATGAGGCGACTAGGCATGATACTCCTAAATTTTTTACGACTGTCATCATATGTTATTTATTTAGGATAGAAAACTCTCAATTATTGTTAGAATTTTACTGGTTTGTAAAACAAAAATCTTTTAAGACATTGAATAGATTGATTTTTATCTAAATATAAAAGATAGGGCAGGTTAACTTGTAAAAGAACTAACGATATAAGGTCAAACAGAGGATTATGTTACTTGGTGTGTTATATACAAAATTGATTTGAATAAAATTACTCATTAAGATATCTAAATATTCTACAAGATTCGCTAGTTATGTTAGAATACCCATAAATATCTGATGCAACTGATCCTTTGTTTTAGATACCTTTTACTAATCTTTCAAGGATTTCATGGGGTTACTTTGATATTATATCCGCTTTTGTATCGATAAGGTTTGTTGGTGTTTCCTACTCAAAATTAATAATTATTTGGTCATTAGATTCATCATTATTCTAATCGTATGTGAAAACGCCTTTTAAATGATCTTAGCGAAACTTATAAATACTCTATTTACTAGAATGGATATTGAATGGTTTATGAAATATTCTGTCATGTAGTAATCTGATTAGGGATATGATGGGTAGGTGTCGTTTTATTGTCTGTTATCTTTCTGTTTTTGATAATTATTTTGTCTAATCTGTTTTTTAATAATAATGCAATTGGGCAGACTCTGGAGAGTATTAATGAAAAATATCATATGACCAATCCCCGGCTAGAAGTAGGAATAGAGCCAAATGAGGTAAAAGTCGATAAATTTTTAAATAAAGTATATGTGGCTAACGAACGTTCTAATTCTATATCAATTTTAGACAACAATTTGGGAACCCTGAAAGAAATTTTTATTAATACAATACCTCACGATGAGGAAGTAAATGACAAAATACATCATGTATATATTTCAGGTAAATCCCCTTCAGAAACTATATCTATAATTGACGGAAGAACCGATGAGTTACTACGAAATATACCTTTGAATCAAGAGCCGACCGATATTGAAGTCAATGAAAAAGAAAGTAAGTTGTATATTGCAGGAAAAGATGGTATAAGGTTGATTGATGATAACGGTTCCAATCCACTTAATATCAACTCAGTTAATAAATATGATATAGAGGCAAACTTTTCCAAAATAGCGGTAGATGAAGACGCAGAAAAAGTTTACGTACTTAATGAAGATCCACCAGAACTATTCATTTTTGATGATGATTTGAAGTTTTTGGAAAAATTATCCATTCCAGATAAAAAAGAGCCGACCGATATTGAAATCAATGAAAATGACCATTCTGTATATATAATTACTGAGAAGAATTTTTACAAACAGTATAATGATACTCAAATGACGGGTATTGAGTTAAATAACAAACCTCGTACTTTAGAGGTTAATGAGAACGATAACATGATATATGTAATTTCTGATAACGATGTTTCAATTATAAATGGAACTACGAATACTAAAATTGATAAGATAATTCCTTTGTTAGGGCCGCTCTTAGAATTAGAAGTCAATGAGAATACCAATACGGTATATGTACTAGCAGAACACGGCCTGTACTCTCTGAACGAAAAAACAAAAAGATTTTCTAATATCAACATGTCTGAACCACTCTCGAATATTGAAGTAGATGAGAACAGTAACATTATTTATTTGACATCTGAGGATTCTGATAGCTTGTTCGCAATCCATGGTCCTAAAAACAAAGTTGCTGTGGGAATTACATTTAATACATTTCCCTTAAACTCTGGAAGGATTTTATGTGGTGATGATAAAACTGAATATCCAATAAATCAATACTTGTATGAAGTACCGGGTATAACCTGTATAGCGAAGGCAAATAGTGGCTATGAGTTTGTAGGCTGGAATGAGAATATTGATTCAAATACTACTAGACCGCTGAGACAATGTATAGAAGAATCTTACAATTTTTATGATCCAGTCATAGAACCAATACAAAAAACTTTGAATATTTACAACGACACTGCGGATACGTCTTTTTGCCTAACCCAATATGGTACCTTTACTGCAAGTTTTAAGGAATTGCCTGCTCCCCTACCTACTGAATACTGGATTCCTCTGTATGGCCTAATTGTTTCGACGATCATTGGTGCTTCTATTCCAAGTATTATAGGATGGACTAAAACAAGAGGAGACATAAAAAAATTAAATCTTCACCATGAGAAAATAAAGTCACTATATGAAGAGGGTAGTCGAGATGACCATGATTTTGAATCACTGAATAAACTGAAAGATGAAATCTCTGATTCATTTTCAAAAGGTAAGATAAGCCAATTTCACTATTCGAATTTGAAAGACGAAATATCCATACTATATCAGGAGATATTTATGAAAAAAATCGATTCTATGGACGATGATAAAGAAGTAGATCTTTCATTAAAGTTAAAGCTTGTAAGAGAGATTAAGGATGCTTTTTCAAAAGGCAAATTAACCGAACTTCATTATAATTTGCTTATGAATAAAATTTCAGAGATGGAAAAATAGAATGCATCATCTAATTTATTTTAATTATTTATGAAATCTTAACTTGAACTTTTCATAGTATTTGTTTTCCCCCTTTTACGTATCAGACCCAAACCCTCTTAAGTTCGATTTGAAAATTTAGTTATTTTTTATCTTAACACAAAACAAAATTACGCTCAAAATAAGTTTATTGTAATGCCCCCTGGGCTAGCTTATGAAAAATAATTATTTTAGAAATATGTTATCATTAAGGTATTAGAACCCTACTGCCACTTATGATATTTGCGGAAGTACTGACGGAGTACTATCGCTTATCAAAAGTTTTGGTACAATGGAATTAAAATACAAACGTGCAGATTGTATTATTAAGGAGGTTTGGGAAAATACAGTAAACAAGAGAAATTAAAAAATATAATTTTTTATTTAGATAAATTAAAGCTTCTAAAATCAGCTCATCAGTGTCAGCAGTAACGTATTTTGTATCTAGGATCTGATCATCATTTTCATAATTATTAAGTTGAAAAAATAAATTTTCTAATTGTGCTAGACCTACTTTCCTAAAAGATTCTTTTGCAGACTGATATAACTAGAGTTAAGTTCTTTGTGACAATAAGAGCATCTTGTCAATCAAATTATTATTAAAGGAGTTCTATCAAAACTTTAGCAATAAGTGCGTTAGTTGTTGTCAGAGGAAAATATGTAGCGTTGGATCTTTAAATAGGGTCTCATAAATAGCTAATACCGATGACGCATCTGAGGATAATGGTAAAAAATGATGTAGACTGTGCTCAATTGTACGCCTACTTAGGCTCTCTGAAAGACTATTCCAATAGAACAAGGATTGAAACTTTCTGGCCACGTCATCAGGGGCGACTTTGATGAGAACGCTCTGAAAGACTATTCCAATAGAACAAGGATTGAAACTTGATATATTTAATGGTGATATACAAAAGGAGCAGATGAAATGAATAAAATGAAGAGACTAAAAGAAGTAGATGGTGCTATCTGGTTTGTCATATTTCTCTATATTGGATTATTTTCAATAGCATTATCATTGGTAAAATTAGGGATATGGGATTAGAAAATGGATAATAACGAACCATGCGCTATGAAAGACTATTCCAATAGAACAAGGATTGAAACGGACCGCCCCCTCATTTTATCTTCCATATGCTCTACAGGGTTAGTACGCGTAGATATATGATAACAACTCAATTTATAACTCAAATTACCAAAATAAGAAGTAGGATGTGTGCCAAAACTGCTGTCCCTTTATGCCATACTGAAATTAAGCCCACCGAGTCTATGTTTTTTGATGATATGCTCACCTATATCATGATAATTGATCAATTATCAAAATCATAGGATACCTGTTTTAAAATTAGAAGGATTTCATTCTTTTTTAAATAACATCCCACCGGGCCTGGTTGAAATCTGTTCATCTTCAGTTTGAGGATTCTTTACTATCATATTATCCATATTTTGTTTAAATTGTGAAGAAGCCTTGTCATTGAGCTTAAGCATAGCTTCTTCGTAACTTTTATTTAAGCGTCCAAATTGTTATTGCTTGCAATGAGAGTCATGAATATATCAATTATAAAAAGATTTTAAGCCTAATGTAAAGAATCCTCAAATGTACGAGTAAATTAGAAATTCATGTAATCTAATAATATTAAAAATATCTAAGTGCGAAGAGAGAATATATTACTTATTGATAGATTTCTGTGCTTTGTTGATTATCGATTCCACATGTGAAGGTAGATTCACTTCGTGAATTTCCTTTTTAATTTTGCGCTTACTCATCAAATATTGGTGGGCAAATTCGGGAGTAATTGATTTGACATTAGAAAAATCAATTATAATATCATCTGAAGGGGTATACTCAACCTCTTTTTCAACAAAAGTCATCGCACTTTTTTTAATATCTAAATCCGCTGAAACAAAATCTCTAATGGAAACAACATGAATAGCACTCATGGCTGTCATATCAGTTTAGAATTCTCCTTCTCTAAATTTGTCTATTTCTATCAATTGTATTTGATGATTGCTATCTATCAGTTTTAGCTATCATTAGTGCTCTTTCGCATTACTCAACATATTTGGCTTAGATTTTGGTCTACATTTTCAATAGTTTGACCGGCCTTTTTGTAACCACTCATTGGTTCGAAGAGGCGAGATCCTCTTCTCCTATGATTTCCTTGATAGTTGGGGGTTCAGAGATAGAAAGAGATCAAATTACTTTTTGTATTGAAACAAAAAATAACTAATTAATTTTACCCAGATTTAATTTTATGAAAATAGTGACACAGGAATTTCAACATAGTATTTACATGTATTACGCTGCGTAACATATATTAACATGTTATAACATATAATTGTATGATAAAATCAAAAAAAATAATAAAATTGCCCATCGTTAATACAACAAAGCCAATCCGAAAAATCTTCAAACGTTTATCAACTAGAACGGAAATTGTCTAAAATAACTTTACGGAGATGTAAAAAGTTAATTTGCGAGCATACTATTATCGAGAGAACAATCACAATGTAGATAATAATTTTGTACTGCCTTTGATGAATTTAATGACATAAACAGGAAATTATTTGAAGTACCTGAGATTGATAAACTCTTATCTTTTTCAGATAAGAAAAACATTTGTATCCAAAATCAATCCCATCAAAGCAGCAATTTTTTAAATCGTGTTATTGCAAGAATTTGCATTGATTATCATTCATCTAAAACAAGTGATAAAGATAATAAAGTTGAAAAGAAAAGAACCATTCTAATAGATGCAGGAAGCGGTAATAATCTAGGATGTTTCTATATCAATTTAGTTAATCAAGCAATAAAGAAAGAAATAGACATTAACAGCATCCTTGATGGGATTATCATTAGTAGAGCCTTCACATTTTCCCAATTGGCTAATATGTTAATTTATGAACTTCCCAAGATGGTGAGAGAAATAGGTAACAAGTTACAGATCATTATACTGGACTTGTTCGATACATTGGTTTCTTCGAATGTAAAAAGCAGAATGAAAAAATTTGAAAATAATGGTTATTCAGAAACATCAAGAAATGCTATTCAAGTGAATATAAGAATAGTCCATGAAATGATTGACGTTTTGATTGGTCTTTCAGTAAAATATTTCGTAATTCTAACTTGCGAGGATTGTGAAAATATTAAGGACAATCCTATAGCATTCAAATTCAATAACGCTATAAACATAAAGTACTCTACGGATAAGAATAAAAATAAGAACGAACAGATTTTTAAAATAGAACAAATAACAGGCCGGAACAACAGATCTATAAATAGCGTGAATACCGAACAATTGGCACATCTAGACAGGGATAAAAGCTTAAGCTTCTCACCAACAAGATTAGTTAATTTGAGTGGAGCCTGATGGATCGTTCTGTCTCCTCATTCAGAATGTTGATAGACATTGAAAGATCATAATGGATAGATTTTAGAAAAGAGCTCTGTAAAGAAGACAAACAACGATTTGATGGATTGTTTTCAGTCCCCAAACTATATCATCATGCGTCATCCAATTCATCTAATATAACAACAATTGAACCAATTATTCTCAATCTCATTTTCAACAATTTCAAGATAGTTCATGGCACACAGACTACATCTGTACAAGTCGAAAACAACAGTATCAATGGAGGTTTTCAAATCTGTCAGTCAAGCAAAGAATCAGAAATTGAAATACAAATTGGATTTAACAAAATAATACAAGATTGGAATAAATTCATTCCCATGGGATATAGTAGGACATCATCATGCACATTCGTGTTCAATTGAACAGGATGTAGTTCACAATTGTAATCAGTGGTTGACTTAATCTAATACAATGCGTTAAAATGAGATGTGAGACTGATGGTTAGTGGGCTCGACTCGCTATGATATGATTTATGTTAACAAAGATATAGAATAACCTCCTAAATAAGTTATTTGTGTTATTGATCAATCGACCATTTGTCATTCGTCGGATAGCTTTTTACAATCCTATCAAATTGATCCAATCCTAGTGGTTTCTTAAGGATTTCTCTGACTCCAACATCTATATAGTCAGCGATATCATCTATCTTCAAATTGGAGCCAGTTAATATTATTATGCATTTATGTCGCACACCTTGTTTTTTCAATTGTCTTAATATATCAAATCCTGTGTAAAATGGCATTTCAATATCCAAAAATATTAGATCATAATGCTGATTTTGAATCTCAAACAATCCCTTTTGACCATCATTGACCTCCTTACAATCAATTTCCATCCCCGTACAATACCCCGCCAATAAGCGAGTGATGTCGGTGTTGTCATCAATTGTCAGTAATTTCAATGATAATCATACTATTGATCAAACTTATAAATATTGAGTGAAATTGCAATATTTAAGAAAATATTGAATTCATGAATTCTATTAATATTCGAATATAATTTTTGAGCAACCAAGAATTATGGATAATAAGGATTAATTACCCTAATACTCAAAATTCTTCAAATTTGTAGAGGTCGATTCTACATATTGTCGCATTCCTTCCATATCTTCAGTTAGAGGTTGGAAAGAATTGATCAGAGAAGGAGATTGTTCCTTTTTATCTCTGACAGAGAAAAAAGAGGGTGTATGCAAGGACTTCTCCAAATAGAACATTATTTCTTACCGCCGATCCCCGTGGGTTATGATATTAATAGATTAAACTTTTTACCCTATTTGATAGACCCTTATTAAGACAGCTGATATAATCGTACGTTAAACTAGATTTCTATTGAATTGTTAGAAATATATCTTCTCTTGTCTCCATATAAGAAATACCAAAGAGTAATCTATGCCTTACTTTAAGAGCATGCAATGGCTTGCAATGGTATAAACTACCATGATTTACCATGCCTACATATATTATTATTTACTAGGATCTTTTTTCTTTTATCTTATTATATATCCCTAATTAGCTGATACCAACTTAGCTCACAATTCCACTTGATAGAATATGTATTAGGCTTCCAATTGTAGTGATATACAGAGATAGGAAACTACATTGATTTTTCTTCATTAGATACTCTACATCTTTAAGCATTCATAATTCTGTTTGTAACATCTATTGATCCTGCCTGCCTGCAAATTAAGTTCTATCGGATTAAACACAAGAATCAGCAACGAGTTCTAGGCTTTATTATATAATTAATATCCTGTTCGATTTTGTATCGGAATTTGAATGAAACAAAAAACCTTATAAGCATTGTAATTTTTGTTACTATTCATGGTAGAGTCAGCCTTTGAAAATCCTCACAATAATTTTTTCAATAAATTCCTAAACCTAGATCATAAATTAAATACACAAGACAAAGAAATTTACCTAATTTTTAGAGAGAGAATGTCATTGTATGAGAAGACATACGCTGCATCCTTAATGAAAAAAATCAAATACTCGATGATTATAACTTTTCTCTTCATTATTGTGACAGCAGGGCTGTCACAATTGGATCAGTTTAAAATATCCTCTTATTATGTTCTTGGGGCTCCTCAACCAAAAGAGAATGTAACCATTACAGCCCTTTTTAACCAAATGGGCAAAGCAGATATGGTGAAGGAACTATTGGTTGATGCTATCAATAAATTAAAAATCAATCAGCCTGACCTTGACATCAATCTAAAGTATATCGAACTTCATGATCTGACTCATAATGCTACTAAAGATGAAATGTTGAAGACAATATCAAATGGTACTCATATCGATATCATATCATTAGACCAGATTTGGCTTGGAGAGTTTGCCGGAAAGGGATTATTAACAGATCTTACTAATTATACTGAAAAATGGGGGAGGATCTCTGATTGGTATCAATCAAACTGGGCTGGTGGTATCTATAAAGGCAAACCTTATGGTATTTGGTATGAAACTGACGTGAGGGGAATATGGTATTGGAAGGACCTATTAAAACAAGCTAACATTGAGCCCTCTATGCTAATGACGTGGGAGGGATATATTGACGCTGCTAAAAAGCTTAATACAGCACTAAGACCGCAGGGAACGGAAGGAGTTCACCTCACAGGGGCTAGTCATTCTCCTGACCTATGGTATCCCTACTTATGGGAGCTTGGAGGAGAAATAATTAAACAAAAGAGTGGCCACCCAACTAAAGGTGCGTATTGGTTTCCAGCTTACAATGGTTCAGCAGGGGTTAAAGCCATGGAATTTATCAAAACTCAGGTTGATTCAGATATTATACCACAGAAAAAACATTTCTTTGGAGATGAATTTGCTAACAGGAAATTTGCAGTAATGATTGAAGGATTCTTGGATGCCCAGTAAATGGTCCAATTTAACAGGACAACAGATTGAAAATATAGGATTTATTCCAATGTTTCCAGTGCCTGATAATAAAACTAAGAACTCTACATTGATGGGTGGATGGGTGATTAGCATTCCGGTAACTTCTTCCAATAAGAATGTAGCATGGGAAATAATTGAACAATTGTTAGAGCCAGAAATTTTATCTCCTTGGCTAGCTAAGCAAGGATTCCTACCAACACAGGTAACACTGGGGCAAGGTACAACCTCCTATTCGGATCACTTAAGAAAATCTATTCCATTCTATGACGATATGATTTCAATCATTCCTACTGGAGGAAGCAGACCTAATATTCCAGAGTATCAAGATATTGCTGAACATATAAGACAAGCATTAGAGGAGGTTTTCTATGATACAAAAGAACCTAAACAAGCGCTTGATGATGCTGCAGTAAAGTCGGCAAAGGCTCTAGGATGGTAAAAGTATTGTAAAGAATACAAAGGAAGATCAATCACAGGATCCTGTTAACTTAACTATAAATCTATAGCTTAAAGATGCTTTATTTCTGTTATGTTGAGTAAAAGAAAGAGAACATCTTCAGAGCATATTTACCATGGTCTTTATTTGTACTTTCTTGGTTTATCGCTCAGAAATTCTGTCAAAGCATTATCCTTTTTACATGTTATCAATAGAAGTCACGTTGCAATTTGGAATTGGATTCAAAGGTATAAACCTCGAAAGGTTTCAACAAGAAGAACAAAAATATCAGAATACCTCATTGATGAGACATTAATAAAAGTCGGCTCAGAATACTCCTGGTTATGGGCAGCAATCGAATCAGAAAATAGGCAAATTCTCGCACTCTTTCTTAGCTAATAAATCCAAGGAGAGGAACATGCTTATCGCAGAGAGATTTATTTCAGGTCTGATCAAGATTCACGGAAAACATGTCGTATCAACAGACGGTGGAACCTGGTACCCAATGGCTTGTAGATTCCTAAAACTAAAACACCATATCAATTCTTCGTTTGAGAAAAGTCTGATTGAAAGAACTATGCAGTACATCAAGGATCGAACTGAAGGATTTGACGATTACTTTCCATGTAGTAAAGAGAAGTGTAAACTAAATTATGTCAAAAACTGGTTGAATCTTTTTGTAAAAATACACAACAAGGAAGTGCTAAACGCCTAAGTTAACAGCGCCGATCACAGTCAAATAACTAATAAATAGATTCTATTGTGGACCACATTATTTTTGATCATAGATGAACGAGTAGCCCATCCACGGCGGACTCTGCATAATATTATTAATACCCGACTATAACTACTTGCAGGTACTTATTATGGATATATTTTTGGGAAAAGAAAGAGAGATAGGTATCATCTCACTTATTTTAATTATCTTATGCTCAAATGGCTTATTATTTTATATCCAAAATATGACTGCTGCGGACCTAAAAAAGACTGTATTTGAACAACAAAAAGAGCTTCAGATACAAGCTACAAATGATATTGCTCGACATATAGGCTCAGATATCAACTTAGTTATGTCAATGCTCTATGGTTTAACAAATTCGCACTATATACAGCTAGGAGAATTGGGAGACGACAAAACTACAAAGCTTTTGGATGACGCTTATAATAAACACAATCTTACGATAGATAGCCTGTTTATTTTGGACAAGAACAATGTTATGGTAAATACGATATCTACCCAACCATCAGAATTTGTTCTCGGCGAAGATTTCTCATTTAGAGACTGGGTAAAGCAGACAACAAGTGGCCACTTACCCGTCTTCTCTAATGGCGATTTTGAGAGACAACAGATACTCAGAGAATTCATATCTTATCCGATCCTGAATCAAGATACGGGTCAATATATGGGGATGATTGTAACATCGATACCTACAATACCATTTTTTGCACACTATGGAAATATTCAAGATATTAGTTCGAAGTTTTTGGTAGTATATGATAAAAACGGTTTCATGCTAGCTAATGGCGCAAGCGAGACGCTTGTGGGACAAAACTTTTTTGGCAATTATACACAAGAATTTATCAATCACAATAAAATCTTGAACGATGCGACTCGGAATTTATTAAACGGCAAATCAGGTTTCGCAGTTTATGATTATGGTCGTGGTGAAAGATTAACCACTCAGTATCCTGCATATATAAACAATCAATCTTCATTTTTTATTCAAATAGTGACTCCCACGTCAGAAATATATTCAAAGATTGACAATGCTCTTTCCGAACAAAGAACAGGAATCGTTACTTTATCTATTGTTGCCAGTATTATTGCTGTTACTATCTTAGTAATTTTACTCAGACGATGGAATATTATTCTAAGAAGAGAAGTAAAAAGGAGAACACAAGAGCTGGAAGATTCTTATAATGAGATGAAACATTACATGGTAGAAGTTTTGAAGGACCTATACAAAGATAACAAGTAAAGAGACAATTTCAATAAAGACTTTCTCAATGGCCTTTGCATAGGCTCAGAGTTTTATAAGTCAGGCAAGACCATTTGGGCAACAATAACTATTCAACTCAACTATTATTAGAATCACTCTTTATCATTATTAATGACAGATCATGTAGAAAATTCAAAAAGTGTAATCTTCTCGGGTTGTTTTGTTATCCATTGATTTTGAAAAGAGAAAGAAAGGTCGGACATTTTCTCTTTCTATTGCGGATTTCAAATTATAACATGATTTAAGAAAAAGCATGATATAAGGTTATTCCTGACATTTTATTTAGGCGAGAATTCAGATTCCTGTCATTCCAGACATTTCGCCTTTAGTATGGCTCTGATTCTTTCTCAACAAAAGCAGATTGATTCACATCTAATAAAATAATTTTTGATTCTGATTAACAATCTTTAACTTTTGGATTTCAGATTAAATTCCACAAGGTTTATTGAGAACTAATCCGCACAGATGAGGACCATGGTCTTGGCAACTATTAATTTGATAGCATAAGTTTCGCTCATACTTTATTAACTTGTTAACATCGATCTATTTGTTATTCATTATTTAGCCAAATCGATGAGTTTGGTCTAAACTCTAATCTAAGTATCATTATTGTCAAAAAAGATGAAATATTCTTGAATAATTGAATAAATAATTATTTCATAATTCTCTAATGAATTAGGTATATCGTTTATTAACTTTAGTTACGAATTTCTTACAATGTCCTAGGGAAATAGTATTGAGGGCTACATTCATGTGATAAGTGTCTATCGTCAAATGCAATAGCTTCGCAACTACTTGTTCCATTGATTATAGGCACAAAAGCATGAGACTTGAAAACTAATCATGGTGTTGACGGCGCCGCATTATACTGATGCCTTTAATACTTCTCAACTAGGATTTTGTTATTAAACATGTTGGTGTATGTATTAATCATTATGGGATATCTTTGTCTTTCAAACTGGATGATTAGAACCAATCCTAACCCTGTACCACTTGGAACCTAATCCCAATCATGACGACTTGACCAGATTGGCATATTATGATTTTGTAAATTGTCAAATAATCCGAGGTATCAAAAAGTACTGATAAAAAATAGTTAATTATTAACTATATGGTAATTCAGAGGATAACCCACTTAATAATGAAAGTGTTTCACCTAAATCTTTACCACCTGTGGTCCATACAATTAATGTTTGTGTATCACCTGTTCCTTCTTGTCCACCTCTCAAGTCTTTAAAGTCGTATGTATTGTCAACAGTAATCCCTGCACCTGTTATCTGTTGGATGTAGTCATCAATATTTTGCGTGGGTACCATCAAAATTCCCACCGTATCAATATTGCTAGAGTTTGAACTTGTGGATATGGCTGTGCTAGACGGCGTTATTGATGATAGGATATTACCTACTGTTACAGAACCAGTCATTGTTACACCTGGGTCACCTTCTGCTTCATAATTATACACACCTGGATTACTAAATGTAATAGGATTTGATGCTTGGCTATCAACTATCTCTCCAGTGTTAAAAAATGTAGTGCTACCGTCAATGTCCTTCACATCTATTGTACGTTCGTGACCTGCATCACCGTTAAACCATTGTACGGTAGTTCCAGTGCTAATTACAGCATTTTCTGGTACAAAGTGTTGATCCAAAAATCTGGCTTCATTGTCTTCACCAGCAGCATGGTGACCTTCATTGGGAATGAGGATAACAAGATTTTTTACATTATTGCCTAACGTCATTGTTTTGGTGTTAAAAATGCTTTCTGCATTAATATTTGGCTGTACATCAACACTATCAGTAGAATTTGTTTGCGCAAATACATTATTGGAGAAAACATACGAGATGGGTCCGGATAAAACCAACATACCAGCAATAGCTAAAAGTAGATGTATATTCGATAAATTATTTTTATTATCCATTAATAAAAAGGGAGTTTGAAGTTACATAAAAGCTATTATCATTCTCTAGAATGAGAATTAGGCCATCATTCCGTGTTAATAGTGAATAAGGGTGGATAAGATTTGATATTAAATTGCATTAAAACATACCATAATACCACTAGGGACTTATTCCCCACAGATGAGGACAGCTACCCGGTCATACAAATTTGCTCAAGGGATAAGACTGCATTCCTACGAAATTGCCTCTTTTATAGACAAAGGAACATCATCGGTATTTCCTTCAGACGTTATGTTGATCGGATTAAGTCCCTGATTTTCTAGTAACTGTGAACCATTATTGGAAATTATAAAATTTACAAACGAGATTGCGCCGTCCATATTCTTAACAGTCTTTGGAATAGTGATTGAAAAGTCAACTGGTTCCCCGTAAATTGTTTTTTGATCAGCTTGCAAAGTGTAATTTGCATGTTTGTAAAAATCAGAATATGTGGGATCACCAAGATTGATCTCGTTGGGTAAAGTGATATAGGGAAGATCTCTCGATATGGCCTCATGTTTGTATGCTATGACTGCATCCAATGAACCCGTTTCTAACACTGTCTTAAGCGTTTCTTCAGGAAATATCTGTTTGGGATTTCTATCCTCTCCAAATATTCTATTCTTGATAGATGAATAATTGTAATAGGAATTTGCTAATTCAGCGGTAATAATTCCATAGTATCCTTTTGGATCCAACTCAGGATCTGTTCTACCAAATTTGAAACCATCCTGAGAAACAATTTCATACCATGGAATTTCACCCATTCTTGCTTTTTCTAAATCACCAAAGTGTGGACTATAGGGCGAGTAAGCAATCACAATTTCGGCTGATCCAAACTTTAAAAGCCAATCTACTAGGGGAAGAGTAGTATTCATTAGCCTTGTCATTGGTACCGTTCCAGCACTAACAAATACATCTGGTGTTCTAAATCCATCCTTAATCAAATTTGAAACTTGAACAGACCCCTTCCCTTCCCCGACGTATGGATATCCAGATTCGCTTTGAAATGCAGGTCCAAGTACATCTTCAAATATCTTTACAAGAGATCCAGCGTACATCACAAAGACTTTATCTTGATTACCGCCAGTTACACTTCCTTTTGCACTTGAAAATTCACCTAGTAAATGTACTGAATATAGTCCGATGATAACAAAGAGTATCAAGAATAAACCATTCTGCTTCTTGTTAATCACTAAATAATTAATCACAATATAAAACATAAGAACCCTGCTACCACAGGGAACTTAATCCTCATGGATGAGAACTAGTAGAATTATCTATGAGTAGCTATGGATAGTTTAACGATATACTGTGAAGGTGGTCCACATCCGGGTGGACTTGTGGTCCCAGGATAAGTTTTTTCTGTAATGTGTTCTCCGTTAAGGGCAGTTGAATTTCTTAAAAATTCAGATGACAGAGGTATCTCATCTATGAATACCAAACCGTTGCATCCTCCTGGAATTAATCCTGGAGATAAGGACCTAATGACGTTTGTCGCCTGAACCAGATCAGAAATATTGTATGATGGTTCCATTAGTTGAATAAGAGTATCTCTAAGGTTGATTAATGTAAATGATGTTGTACTGTCTGCCTTATTTAGTCCCAAAATTTCTACTTTAAGGGAATCGTTTTCATTATTAAATGTAAATGGACCAATTCTTAGGTTTGTTGTTATGTTTGCACCATCTCCTCTAGATCCCAAGTATTTAGTTGCGGTCAAAGGATTGTCATTATTCTTTTGACCGCTTATACCAACGTATAAAATATCGGAAGTAGGAGCACGTGCTTCATTGATCAATAAATTTTCCATTGACACATAAATTGTTAATGGACCATGAAGAATGGGATCATATTTGGCCAGTATAGTTGCCGGATAAACGTTGCTTGATCCTGATGTTGATGGAATTTTAGTCAAAGTTATATTATTATTTGAGTCGTTCATCAAAATATTAAAATCAACATTCCCACTGTTAGTATTATTTGATAATGGAGAATCTATCCATTTTCCAGTTATCTTGCTAATGTTATTTTCTAACGTTCCACTAAAAATGTTTGCAATGGTGCTGGACTCAACATTTGGAGCTGTCCCTAATATCCAAACTGTATTATTTGTTTGTTTAACATGATAAATAGCCTGCTTGTCTGACAAGTAAATACCACTGATGTCCTTACTATTGTTAGTTGGCGATTGTGCATCTGCACAAATTACAAAAATCATACAGGAAATTGAAAAGAAAATAAGCATGGAGCAATAGATAATACCTTTTCGCATATTTTATGATCTTTATATATTCCCTTATGTAGGATTTAAAGTTAAATCGTAAGGTACAGGGAAAATCAGTAAGAGAAAATATATTACATAAAAATGACCTAATCCGGATAATGTGAATGTTAAATATTCTTATATTCATCATCAAATTCAATTTGTTTTGCATTTGCAATTTGATTTGATCGGCTTAGAGCATATTTTATATCAGATTAGATCAAATTAAGAAAGTAATTGTCGTAACTGTAATTATGTAAGAAGAAAAAGAAAGAAAACCGGCCCATCCGTGAATTGCTAATTCATAAGAGAACTGCGTTGCATGACCGAATTGAGGTTCTAATCAAATTACATTATCGAGACCGCATCTAAAAAAATAAGTCAACAATAGATATTTTAATAAGTGTTCTCCTACAGGTTCCCAACTGGATCCAGAAGCGATCCAGCTATGGAAGTTTAGATGCAATGATATCTATCTTCTCAATAGATGGGGGGCTTGCAAGTAGATCCGAAGATTTTTCCATTAGGGCAGCAGCAATTTGTCCTGAAAGATGAGCTTGTCGATCAGATTCGTCTGGAAAAACATCAAATATTCCAAAAGTGGATGGTCCTAGTCGAATTGCAAACCATGCCACAGTATCTGGCTCTTCCTGAACTATTGGTAATCCATCTTTGAGGAACCGTTCTACTTCATCTTCTTTGCCTAGTTTTGCTTCCAATTTAACATAAAGCCCTACTTTAACCATGGTATTTGTCCCTCTTAGTAAAACAATATCCTAAATTTTGTTTCCTCATTTTAGAATCAATGTGAAAAAAGTATTTAAGGTTTAGTCTTTTGAACATGATTTAGATCTAGTGTCAAATACTATGTTCAAAAAGAAAAGAAAGTATTGACAATAATCAAAAGTTGAAAAGGTAAGACACAGTTTGATACCATCTTGAATTGTCTAATGTTTTATCGACAATATTTTAATTATGATATTTGGAAAATATCGGCCTAGTGTATGATAGAACATTGATGCCGCTAGGAACTTTGATCCCATGGGCCTACTTCATGACTGAATTTTTTTAGGTCCAATGTGAAGGACATAATATAAGTATAATAAAATGCGATCAATACCTTAGAATAAGATTTACATGAAAATTGTTATATGATAAAGCGTACTTTTGATTCAATTATACTTTATAACCTCTGCCTCCAGTCTATATTCTCTAGAATTGATACTTGTACTACTAGGATTGATTTGCATTATTGTAAAATAGAGATTATTTAACGAGTTTTTAAATACTGATGACGTGGTGTGATATGGTAAATACAAAGCATAATTTAGATAAAGATATGTCTTTTCAATACAAATCAAATCAAACTTCATAATTGAATCAAAGGATTTCGTTAGAAATACCATATTGGTTAAACATAGTTAACTTGGTTCCTATGAATAATTTGTTTATATGTTCCGATATCATAATGTATTAATCATAATGACAAAAAATAATGGAAATACATACAATTATCATTTAATTGCCGCAGTATCTTTAGGTTTAGGAATAGTCAGTATACTCTTGTTATCTTCAAATCATTTAGACTATGCATACAGTGAATCATCTTATTTCATAAAAAGTAAACTTAATGGCATGGTTCTTGATATTCCAGGATCAGATCCACGTCCCGGTGCCTTTATACAAACTTGGACACAAAATAATGGTTTGGGTCAACAGTGGACAATTACTGGTGATGGATTTATAAAGAGTAAACTTAATGGCATGGTTCTTGAAATTCGAGGATCAGATCCACGTCCCGGTGCTTATATACAAACTTGGACACAAAATAATGGTTTGGGTCAACAGTGGACAATTACTGGTGATGGATTTATAAAGAGTAAACTTAATGGCATGGTTCTTGAAATTCGAGGATCAAACCCTCTTCCCGGTGCTTTTATACAAACTTGGACACAAAATAATGGTTTGGGTCAACAGTGGACTTTAGAAAAACTTCCCGAAAGTACATCTGATAACTCATTCAATGTTACCAATTGAATCAAGCCGGGTCATGTAATTGTAACACTGTAATTATCTATTTTATGGTCAAGGGAGGAGGGGTTTTTTTAGCATAATGTCCACAATAGAAATACTAATTGTAATTCATCCAATCATTCTTAGGAGATAGACTGCAGCAGTAACAAATTGGTATGTTGATACGTTGACAAGTCATAATACTATGTAACGAAGTTTGTTACTCATTCAGACTCATTATTATGAATGGGTTTTGAATGGTTTCTTATCACTTCTTTCAGAGTTCCTTTTACTTCTTTGACATTTTGTTTATATAGTATCATTTTTCCATCTTCCTTGGTACAATAGATATTAACACGCCACGCATCGTTATCGATAGTTGGAAAATCAGAACGAAAGTGCGCACCTCTGCTTTCTTTTCGTATAAAGGCACTCTTTATTATCGCCTCACATACAATCAAAGATGACCTGACTTCCAAAGTTATAATGAGATTCCTGATGTGGTTATCATTATTTAATTCATTTTTCGGTAGTATCCGAATCTGAGAATAAAACCTATCCTTTAAAGTTAGAATTTTATCTAACCCTTTTTGAAGATTTGATGCACTCCTTACTATTCCTGCAACTTGATTCATTAGATCTTGTATTTCTTTGCGAAAACTTAATGGCTCATCCAATACCACAAAAAGAATCTTTTTCAAACTTTTGTATATCCATATCTACTTCCGACTCTAGTGAAGTTTCTTCAAGTGGGGTTTGTACCTGCTTTGCAAAAATCGAGGCTTCCCTCCCCGCCATTTTTCCAAAAACCAATGTATCAAGTAGACTGTTACCACCTAGCCTATTGGCACCATGAATCTGACTTATTGCTTCGCCAGCTGCGAATAAACCCTCAACTTTTGTTTTGCAATTTATATCTACTAATAATCCGCCCATAGAATAATGTGCAGTAGGACCAACTTCCATTTTCTCCTTAGAAATATCGACTCCGGCTATATCCTTAAATTGTTTATACATGGTGGGCAATCTATCTAATATTTTTTTCAAGGGAAGATGAGTGACATCTAACCAAACTCCTTTATGGACAGTACCTCTACCTTCTGCGATCTCGTTATAAATGGCTCGTGCAACTTTATCTCTAGGACCTAGTTCCATCCTTTCGGGATAATATTTTTTCATAAATCGTTCATTATTTGAATTCAGTAAAATGCCTCCTTCTCCTCGGATAGCTTCAGTAGCAAGCGTACCTAATGCATTTTCAGGCCATACCATACCAGTAGGGTGAAATTGAACCATTTCCATATCTACTAAATCTACTCCTGCTTCATATGCCAGCTCAATTCCTTCACCATAGTGTTCATAATTTCTCGAACTGCTTATAGAATATACTCTTGTATATCCTCCTGAAGCAAGTATTAAAGATTTACAATTAAATTTCACAAGTTGTTTTTCCTTGATGTCAATGCCAATTGCTCCTATTATTTTGGATGGTGAAGAATTTGAGTATCCATCTACATTTTCTATGTTATCTTTTAGTAGCAACTTTGTAATATAGATATTATCTATGATATCGATCTTTCTCTCATTAACCTGTTTCATCAGGACACGGACTATCTCATTGCCAGTCCAATCTTCATAAAAAACAGTTCTTCTGTAAGTATGAGCTCCAAAGAAACGTTGTGTTAGTCTCCCATCTTGCTCCCTATGAAATCTAGCGCCCCAGTTAACTAATTCACGGATAGCATCAGGAGCACTCTTGCAAAGAACTTCAACTCTCTCATAATCAGCAATATGTTCGCCTTCTATTAAGGTATCAGAAGCATGTATTATCCAGTTATCTTTGGGGTCCATGTTTCCAAGTGCAGCATTGATTCCTCCTCTTGCAAGCACCGTATGAGGATCACCTTGTTTGCTCTTGCTAATTAGAAGAACAACTGATCCATTGTCGTGAGCCTCAATTGCAGCTCTTAGACCGGCAGAACCACCACCAATAACTATGACATCATAAGAATAATTAGTCTGACTGTGATTATTTTCAGTCATAATTATGTTTTATGGTAAAGATATTTAACAAATATTATGAATTGAATACAAACTATATTCAATGATTGGTAGCAAAAGTTTTTAAATATGATATCGTTGATTTAGGTTAAAACTTTAGATAACAAAATAGAAAACGTAATCCTTTAATCTATGAGGATAAAGTTCTTCTAGAAAATTCATCTGAGATAAATTAATCAAATACATTTCTTAACTATATTATAGTCTTAAACAATAATTCATTATCATTTAGATTACTTATCTTAACCAATTAATTTGAATTAATTGAGCCTTAAAATATTTAAGGCTCAGCTAGAAAAGAGTTATTTCATACTTACTTCATAAAAAGAGAAAATATTTGCTTCTTTACTGCTTCACTTTTATTATTCATATTTCCACTACCTATTCTAGGTTTAAGTTCAGGACTAAAACCAAATCATCCTTTTTTGTTACCTAGTTATATGTTTCATAGTCTAAAACGATGATCCTTTATTGCTCAGATTCTGATAGGTTTTAAGAAGTTTAGTTATTCCTTGATCCGGTTTCTTCACCAGATCTGCTGGTTGAACATCTCCAGATTTTGCAGGTACTTGTTTGCAATTGTATTTCTGCCCTGTTTGAAGGTCTGCATCACATTCAAGGCATTTTGGATTGTTATCTGTACCATCACAGCATATCTCTTTATTTTTATCACTGTCATATACGCAACTGAAAAGGGGTTTTCCGCCGGGGTTTGCTGCGTATACCTCACTTTGAACTGAAGCATCAGACATGATTATGACCAAAAAACTGTTATACCAGCGTTCATGAAAATTTTTGAATTTATCTTGTAGAACTTAATCATGCATCGACTTATAGCCAAAAAATATGAACCCCTTCATTTAATTTCAACATTCGTATTAAGCTAAGGCAAATAAAAATAGGAAAGGTAAATGCGAAAAGTATGGAATGACAATGGTTGGTATATGTATGTGTGTATGTGTGTATGTGTGTATGTGTATGTTATGTGTTGTGACCTTTCTTCCTCTAATAATCTGGAGAGATACTTCCTTTTATGATATTGTCAAGGAAGGTGTTAAAGAAAATAAAAAATAGTAAAGGTAACGCCAGTCAACTATGATATAAGGAATAAATTGCAAAAGAAAAATACTTGAACAAAAAAATAATGTTTATTTTTTATCTCCCGAATAATCTGTCACAAGTATCCTTACCCATCATCTCTACACATTGATCATAGATGCCCCCATCATCACCAAAATCGTTGAACGGATTGAAAGGTTGGAATGGAGAGGGATTTCCAGGGATTTGTGGTGAAGGAGAAGAAGGAGGTAGAGGTATGGTATTTTTTATCCAATCTTGTTGTGATTCCTTCTTTAATACAACCGGGATATTCAGTGTGCTGTTATCTCGATAAATAGTGAGCTGCACACTATCTCCTATCTGTTTTGTAGAAAGTGCATTCTTTATGTCTTCTACCGATCCTATAGTGGTATTATCGATTCCCATTATTATGTCTCCTCCAAGCTCTACTTGGTTTCCATCAATATTTGAGGCAATATACCCACCCTTAACCCCGGCGCTTTCTGCTGAACCATTCCTAAGAACATCAATTACTAAGAATCCTTTCCCTCCATTAGTAATATTAGAAGGTACGTTCATTTGTGAGGCTATTTCAGGTGTAACATTAATACCATTAATACCAAGGGCGGGCCTGTCTTCTTGTGTGTCTTGTATAATTTCGCTGCCTAAAACCGTAGATTTAGGTCTGTCCGCCAAGGTTAAATCTGTTTTTTCTATCTGTCCATTTCTTACAATTGAAAGAGTAACATTTTCTCCGACCTTCTTTTCTTTATCTAGATAAGATAGTAAATCATCTATTTTTCTAATGGGTTTATCATCAATTCCAACTATTACATCCCCTCCAAGTTCTACATCTCTTCCGTCTATTTTCGTTAATATTGATCCTCCATGTATACCAGCCTTATCCGCAGGACTATCAGCAGTAACCTGAATAACAAGAAATCCCGTAGTATTCTGAAGGTTCATGATATCTGCAATATCTGCATCTATGTCTGTTCCAGATATTCCTAAATAGGGGTGTTGATATTCCCCTGTAGTAATAAGGGAAGGCACTATCTTTTGTATTAAATAAGAAGGAATTGCAAAACCTACTCCCGAGTACACGCCAGTATTAGAGAAAATAGCAGTATTGATACCTATTACTTCACCATCCATATTTAGTAGCGGTCCACCGGAATTTCCAGGATTTATTGCAGCATCTGTTTGTATAATGTTTGGAATTGAAAAAGCAGGAGAGTCTTCAATAAGAGGTATTTGATCAATTTCAGGAGGTAAAGCTGGAAGTAATCTTCCCAAGCCACTTACTATTCCTTCAGTAATAGAAGCCGACAATCCGAATGGATTACCAACAGCAGCAACCCTTTCTCCTACACTCACTTCAGAAAAGTTGCCTACCTGTAAAGGTATTAGCTTCTCACTCACTTGGGTATTATTTTCTAATGGGATCTTTAAAACGGCTATCTCAGCATAAGGGTCCACACCTACAACTTTAGCTTTATATGTGGATCCATCAGTCAACGTTACGTCAAACTCTTTACTGATATTGTCTCCAGCCACGACGTGGTAATTCGTAACTATGTGTCCTTCCTTATCATATACAAAACCCGAACCAAGCCTAGACTTTCCCGGTATATCTGATTTTTGCGTTACTTGGACTACAGACTGGTCCACTTTATCATACAGTTTGATTAAATCGTCTCCTGTAGGTTTACCAGAACTATTACTTGACGATAGGGTATCATTATTCATATTTGCATTTGTAAAATTGTCATCAGTATTAGGCATAGATGGCGATGCTTGTTGAGCAAAAGCACTAACAAAGATCTGACTGCTTGTAACCATCGTATCAATTGTATTTGGTATTAAATAGAAGCCTAAAGATAATGCTACAATTATGGCAGAAAAAAATAGAAACCTTCTCTTATCATTCTTTAATTTATCTAATAGCATATAGATGTCTTAATGTCAATTATCATATTTAAAAAGTACATGTTTAACTTACTGGTCTACTTTATTGAATACATAGATCGAAGATTATATAAAAGCGATAAATTGGGAATACTAGTTTAGTGTATAAATTATCGTTTGACTTATGCTTGTGTAAAAATATAGAATTATTCTTTACTTTATCATTGAATTTGAACAAAAGTCAAAAAACTACTTAGTTTTTAGGTGATAAAAATGACTATTTAAAAATTATCTAACATATCATTATTTCAATTATGATAGAAATATGATTCCCAATTGTCATTGATATTGATATATAATTATTGTTTCTCCGGTTATCAAAATTTGTTAATTATTATAAATTATAGAGTTTAGTTCCAGCAATGATTATTTAACATATCATTTCATTAAATACATCAAAATGTTGGGAGACAAAAACCTTACGGTAAATATTGCTGTTAAGGATCTGAGTATAGCCAAAAAATTTTACGAAGAAGTAATAGATCTAAAACAGGTTGGATCTGAAGGATTGAGCTCGATAATGTTCAGGAGCGGTACCACTGACCTTCTCATTTATCAATCTCAATATGCTGGAACCAATCAGGCCACGGCAGTAACTTGGTATGTAGGTGAAAACATAGGAGATATTGTACAAACACTTAAAGCTAAGAGTGTAACCTTCGAGCACTATGATCGTCAGAACGTAACAATAGAAGGGGATATTCATATTGATGGTAAGATGAAACTTGCATGGTTTAAAGATCCTGATGGTAATATCCTAAGTATTGTCAATGAACGATAACACATAAACATGTGCGTGGGGATGGGCGTGAAGAAAAAGTTCTACTTAATAATACACCTTAATAATAAGAACTACTATAATCATGAGCCAAATTACCACTAGGAACTCTATCTCTAAGGATAAGATCTGTTACTAATAGGTAAAACGCTATATTTTAATCAATATATAAAACATAACTAGACTAGTTCCATATGCTATAGATTCTACTTCGGGATTAACAAACAATAATTACTTGAAAAATTCAAGTATTTGCTTTATAAGAAAGTTTGGTCTCTCTTCAGAGATAAAATGTGTGTATATTAGCTTAATTCAACTCGACCTCCTTTTTTTGAATCAGTCATTGTCTTATCGTATTGTATATATCTTAATTCTATAAAGTCACATGTTACTATAGATAGAGAATGAGTTTAATCTTGAATCACATCCACATGATTTAATTGTGATGTTGGTAAAGAAGAAAATTCCATTATCTATCAATTTATCTCCACTGGAACAACTTTCTGCCTATTATCGTTTTTTTCTTACAAAGCAATATGCATTTCAACTATACATTTGATCCCGTGTATACTTATTAGGCGCCCTTGATGTCTTATTATTCATGACTAATCCTAGCTTGCAAGAATGTTTTGAGTTTGTCAATGAAATTCGGCAAAGGGAACACAGGATCTTCTAAATGAGAATTGTGAGGGAGTACAGATGAACAATAACAAAGAGGTAATGAGAAAATTAAGACTACAGGTGCAAATTTCAGTTGATGGTTGTATCGCAGGACCAAACAATGAAATGGACTGGCTAGTCTGGGATGATAAATACATAAAATATGTAAAGGATATAACAGAATCCGTTGATACCATTATTATGGGACGAAAAATGGTCTATGGCTTTATTCCATATTGGACAGACGTTATGAACAAACCCGATGATCCGATGAATGCACTAGCTAAAAAAATGATTGAAATTCCTAAAGTTGTATTCACTAAAACACTAAACAAACCTAGGTGGATAAATACAGACATTGCAACAGGTGACCTCAAAGACGAAATAACCAAATTAAAGAACCAAAATGGCGGGGATATCATAGTTTACGGTGGTGTTTCTTTCGATTCCTCTTTGATTAAAGAAAAACTAATTGACGAATTTTATTTATTTGTTAATCCCGTTGTAATTGGAAACGGAAAAACTATCTTTAAAAACCTAGAGGAGATTCAAAGATTTACCTTGATCGAATCAAGAGGATTTGACTGTGGTTTAGTTTTGCTCCACTATGAGGTAAAGAAAAATTAAAACCAAAAGGAGTGAGAAAATAACTGGAATAATTAGTTGTTGTTCTTGTATTTAATATCTTGATTGTCCTCTCTATTTATATTTGAAAATTTCAGATCTTTCAATATAATGTATGTTGAAATATTTTAATACTATGTCAAAAAACACATGAAAACTTACGCTGAGTAGTACTATTATACACATTTAATTACAATATTTATAATTAACAAACAGTCAACAAACTTAAACAAGCTATTATAAATTTAACCAATTTATAGAATTATTAATGAACGATGTAAAAAAAATTCCAGATGGGTATCATTCAATCACACCTATGTTAATAGTAAAAGATGGACTAAAGGCAATTGAATATTATAAAAAAGTGTTTGGAGCAATTGACAAGGGAACCATGATGATGCCGGATAATAAATCCATAGCTCATGCAGAATTAATGATAGGCAATTCAAAAATTATGTTATCAGATGAATTTCCAAAAATGAAAAGTTTATCGCCTACTAGTATAGGGGGAAGTCCAGTATCGTTGTATCTATATGTCGAAGATGTGGACAAAACATTTAATCTTGCAGTAGCTGAAGGAGGAAAATCGTTATTCCCAGTTCAAGATCAGTTCTATGGTGATAGACATGGAAGCATCCAAGATCCGTTTGGACATATCTGGGCAATCGCTACACACATTAAGGATCTAACAAAAGAAGAAATGAAAAAGGCAGCTGAAGAAGCATTTTCAAAAATGTCAGTCTAATTTGATTAAGGAATGCAGTACTGATACCATTTAAGTTTGTAAATAGAACCTAGTCCTAAAAGGATTTGTTAAACATCCTTGTTCTAAACATCAAAATGGTGGATATGTCTAAATTAATCATATAATCTAGGTGGCTTACAAAAAGAGTTTACAAAAATGGTATTCATATAAATCATTTTGAATATTCAGTATTTGAAAAGTATGAATAATTCTTGAAGTATCGTATTTGGACCTTTTTTAGTGACAAAATATGCAACGGAAACCACCCGGCCAGTTGTAATTTTAACATTATTTAGACTCGCTAAAAAAGTGAGAGAAAATAGTATTTAGAAAATCACAAGAAGAAATAGAAATGAGGAGTACTGTAACGCATATTCCTTATATCTATAAGAAATGAGATCGCCTCTAGCAAGAGATACTTATTTGAGGCGTCTAAAAATTTTCTTAAAGTTAACAGAGCCGAAAATTGGGACATCCTAAACTTCAATTTGATTATTCTATGTAATACTACCGTCTGCATATTTTAGAAAGAAACTGTCTTTCGTTATCTTTTGTCATTACAATGCCATATTAGTACTAACTAATAGTAAATACAAATGGTTTTGTAACGTTACCAGGCTGCATATCCTCAGTTAGGTAATAAACAGTGGCGGTCGCTGGAGTTTTTCCCGCCTTGATTGCTTGGTATAATGTACCTGGAACCGGACCGGCAACTGTTACCTCTTCTCCTTGGTTTAATTCGAATGGGGATGAATTAGCGGTGCAGCCTTGGAGTTGATCCTGTCTTATGACTACATTTGCCATGAAGAACGCAGTTAAAGGTGAATCACAACGGCCAGCAGGTAATATTATTGTGTCTGGTGATTTATTAACCACTGTTGCTAGTAGTTCAAAAGAGTTCCCCGTCTTTACATTTGAAGGTGAAGGACGAATATCTACTAGCTCTACTCCGGTACTTGTTGCATTCACTGTGGAGATGGTATTGGAAGATTGAGAGTATGCATACCGATCTTGGTCTAATGAAACACCGAGGAAAGTGGAAGTAATTAGTATGGCTACTAACGGTAATAAGACAACTCGTTTAAATTTGCCGTTAATTGTCGCCTTCTCATTCTTCTTCGAGTGTTGATTTGTATTTGTCACACATTATTCATTCAAACCTATTTTATAACATTTGCTATTAGTTTTGAATACCTTATCCAATGATTATAATCATCACCAAATTGGAGAAAGGCTGAAAAACTGATTGGTTTGGTATTCAACAAAAAGTCCTTAGTATCTTTGATTCCCGTTATTGTTTACTAATCATTAGACTATAATTAATTCTTAAGTATTATGAGCAATCAGTAATTTGATAGTAGAATAACGAATTTCTATAGAAAAATTAATGAAATTGTTTATTCATTTCCTATTTCTTAGAATTAAAAAAAATCAAGTAATTTATACTCATAACACATTCATTACTAAATCCACTGGCCAGTTACTATACAGGCTTTTATCTAGATTCTACTAAAATATGATACACAAGAAAAAGTAGCAGAATCGTTCTATCAAAATATTGGATGCGACTTTACCATTGCAGATCGGAGATTAGATTTGGGGTTAGCCATTCACAGAATTGTATTATGGAATAAAAGCATAAGAGAACAATTAGTACATTTGGAGATGAGTATGTTCTTCTCCTGGATCTATATTGATTTTTACGAGTATCGTTTGATAATTCTTGATCTGTGTAGATTTATAGTTGATGAGTAAAGATCAGTATGAAATTTACTAATCAAAACTTGACTATGGAGTAGGTATCGGTAGGCAAGCTCTTAAGACAATTAATATTGAAGGGATCACATTGAAAATTAACTTGATAATATTGAAGTACACATCAAGATTTCTGTCTATAAATCCGTTAAATTAGTAAAATTTGTTACTAGCTCCCATACGCCCCGAATGACGTATCAGAATAAATCTCTTTAAATCTTCTCTGTGACCCTTTACAATAAATTATCCGAATTTCCAAAAACTTCTTTGTAAGCCAATTCGTTTAATGGTTTGCGATTTTTCCTCTTGCCTGTAACAGCCTTTTTAGGATATCCAAAACCCACTACAGCAGAGATGCTAAGATTAGATGGGATATTGAAATCGTTTCTCATTTCATCTTCTCTTATACCCGTATATAATCCTGAACCAACACCATTATCCCATGCAGATAATTGTATATTTTGTATAACTCTTCCTGCATCTAGTACATGAAATCCGTATTTTGGATCTGTTAATATTATGATAGCAAAATTTGCTCCAATTATCCACTGCCCACTAGTACTATCTTCAGACAATTTCTTTAAGTTATTTTTTTCTTTTATTACTATGAATCTCCAATGTTGAGTATTTAGACCACTGCCACTATACCTAGCAGAATCAAGAATTGTAGATATTATGCTTGACGAGACATTCTCATTATTAAATTCTCTTATATCCAGTTTTGTGGCAATACAATCAATAGTCTTCATGTTCTGAAATATATTAAGAATACTACATATTTAAAAAATTTCAATTTCTCTTTAGATATTTAGGAACTCGTACAGTAAAGTAAAGCAAAACAAGATAATTAAATTCTGATATTTTCAAAAGTCTTCAAATCGTGAGATCGACATATTCATCCAAATATAGATTTGCGATTTAGTTTTATATACAAGATTCTCGAAACATATATGATAAAACAGGAAATATTTAGATGGAAGGAATGATTCTATTCCGTATAAGATCAATAGTTTTCTCCAAAGAGGAAATAGAATGTTAGTTGATATTATGGTAGTAAAAGATATTATCTTACCTCCAATCTCGTTACGGTCTGAAGTAACTATAATTTTTCGAATGTTGTTATATATGCATAAGCTATCTTTTCGTTGTCAGAATATGATAAAAAACATTCTGCTCCCCTATCATGTTTGATTGGATCTGTAACAGAGGCTAGTAGCACTTTAGTATGGTCAGGCACTATGGTAATATTATCGTCCTCATATTTTGCAGCATAGTCTGACATTTCCAATAATCTGCCGTAGAACTCTGCAGAGTTTGGTTGATAGATAAAGTGTCAATCAATCATCCTTAATTTTAGATTTAATCGATATTTTACTATTGGCTTAATAGTTAAAATTTTTTATTTAGTATGTTCGTGATAGTCTTAAATTGCTACCTTATCAACATCTTATTCCAACTCAATTTTATAGTCAAATTTGTTATTAGTTTCAATGGATGACGCGAACTAATAGTTATGACGATGATTGAATAAAAGTATCTTCTAGTCAAGTTTGCATTTCATATACCTTCAAAATTAATTCTTAAATAATGTTATCTAGAAACAATAATGATTTTATAGTTGACTACAGTCTTAGCTTCGCTACAAAACTCACTTTTGGTAGCGAATTCTTCAAAAGATGGATGGAGAGTTCAAGAACACTTGATAGGATTGGATCCAAGCAGCCTGGCATGTGATTCGCAAAATTCTGATAGGGCGTATTGTGGTACTTTTGATAATGGACTTTGGAAAACTGATGATAATGGCTATACATGGAATAAAACGTCGTTAAATACCTCTGGTTGTAACATCATGTCTCTTGCTACACGCTCTATGGAAAAAGGTGAAAAGAGGTTTGACAAGTTATTTGTAGGAATGGAACCAAGTATAATTTATTCGTCAATTGATGGAGGTAATACATGGGAAAAGATCGATGAATTTAATAAATTGCATTCATCTTCGAGTTGGTCATTCCCTCCAAGACCGTGGACTCATCATGTTCGTTGGATAGAACCTGATGTAAATAATAAAGAATCTATTTTCGTTGCAATTGAGGCAGGAGCACTAATCAAGAGTGTTGATGGAGGAAAGTCATGGATAGACAAAGCAAAAGATGGGCCATACGATACTCACACATTAAGAACTCATAAAAAGGTCCCACAAAGACTCTACTCAGCAGCAGGAGATGGATATTTTGAAAGCAGAGATTATGGAAATACATGGTACAGACTAAATAAGGGACTAGAAAATCATACTTATCTTTATAGTGTTGCTGTAAATTCTGATAACCCTTATAATATTATAGTATCGGCAGCTAGTAATGCTTGGAAGTCACACTCCATAGAAGATCTAGAGACCTTTGTATATAGATGTGATTCTGACGAAGAAAATCAAGAATGGGTTTTGTCTAATCGTGGTTTACCTGAATCAAAGGGAACAGTAATTTCTATTCTTCAATCTAATCCCAAGATCAAGGATGAATTCTATTGTTTGAATAATAGAGGTATATATTGCTCTGAAGATTCGGGAATATCGTGGAATATATTAGACATTCCTTGGCCTAAGGAATATCGTTTACAACATCCTTGGGCTTTGGCGGTTAGATAATAACTTGCCATGGTTAAAACTTTAGACCAAAACCTTTAACGATTGGTATGATAGATATTCAGACCAGGGTTTTGTTATTGTAGGAGTACATTCACCAGAGTTTGATTTTGAAAAAAATCTAGGAAATGTACAGGATGCTAAAAGAGTTTGGTATCAAATACCCTATAGTCCTCGATAGCGAACACAAGACATGGGATACTTATAACAATAATTATTGGCCAAGGCACTATCTAATAGATTCTCAGGGATATATTAGAGATGATCACATTGGGGAAGGCGGCTATAATGAGACCGAAAAGACCATTCAAACACTGCTTGCAGAAAAGGCTTCTTTAGAAAATAAACCCGAAATAACGTTTAACCTAAACAAATCAAATCAATACTGTCTAGTATGACTTTGGGTAGCCTTGATTATATGAACCCTAATCAAAATCTCTCCCCTGAAATTTATCTTGGATATTCCACAGCCAGATCTCCATTAGGTAATATAGAGAGCTTCCAACCGGATGAATCAGTCGACTATAAATTTGATCCAAATAAAACGTCTTTGGAACCTAATATCGTTTACTTTGATGGAATTTGGAAGAACAAAAAAGACAATATGGAATTAATTAATGATAATGGTAAAATCATTCTGACCTATTATGCAAAAGCAATAAACATGGTTGCATCAGGTAATGGTCAACAAGTATCTATCTTAGAAAACAACCTGTCAAAAATAGGCATTGATAATCATGCTATTGATGTCCAAAAAGATGGAAACGTTATAGTCGACAAACAAAGGCTATATAATGTAGGGCTTTATGACGACTATGAGCCAAGATCAATAATGATTGATGTGAAAGGTAAAAGGTTTCAGATATATACATTTACATTCGGGTAAAACCTACACTATCTAAAATTCAACAAAAGTATATCATATCTTTCCTTTCATTTCAATTTTAAAGATCTTGTTTTTGCATCATTATGACTCACTGACTTGTACATAAAATTATCAGAATACCAAAACCAATATTTGGAACAGATTTGGATCTAATATGGAAGATCCTTTATAGTCTTTCAATCTAATCTATTCTTTATGAATGGTAATGGACATTACCCTATTTTTAAGAAAATTACTTATCTAACTATTGGTGTAGTTGCCTTGATGATAACAGTTTATCTAGCTTCGCCATTGTTCATATCAACAGAAATAAATGAGCAATTTCCTACCAATTCCGCTTCTTCAATATCTTTTGATAAGTATATCAAAATGGGCGAGGATGAAAGGGTCAGAGCCGCAGAGAACATGAGTAATTCTCAGAAAAACCAACTGATGATTCAATATGCCAATTCAAGCAATGATAGCAGTAACAACAAAATTGATGAATCTATAAATAAAACTGTTACTTCATTTGATCCAAATCAACTACTAATTTCAGGTGTATTTACCGGTGTTAACGATGGAATTCACAATGCAGAGGGCATAGCAAAAATTATTCCCCTCCAGGACGATACAAATGTACTTAGATTAGAAAATCTAAAGGTAACAAATGGACCTGATCTGTATGTTTATTTATCAACAGATAATAATGCATTAGATTTTGTAAATCTTGGGAAACTAAAAGCTAATAATGGAAATCAAAATTACGATATTCCTCTCGGTACTGACTTGTCAAAATATGACACCGCCCTGATATGGTGTAAGGCATTTTCGGTTCTATTTGGTAGTGCTGAACTCAAAGTTCAATAGAAAAAAAATTGTAGATTTAGTCAATACATTACAGTTACTAATATAGTAACAATCTGTGAAATATTCTTGTTTATGTTGGCTTTATACATACATACATTGAAGGGTAGATAGTATATCAATACTTTTTGCCACGACCAGATCATTTTGTACTATACAAATAATTGGAGTTATTCAAAAATTTGGAACAAAATTGGAATAGATATGGAATAATGCTTATAATCAAAGCATTACAAACCTACTTTTGATAATAAAAATGTCAACAACAAAATTACTAGTAAAAAATTTTGACTCTCCTGATGAAGTAAGAACCTTTGAAAAGGGAAAAGTTGAGATTGTAAACTTAGGCAACGTCATAATTGGTAGAGCAATCCTCGAGCCAGGTTGGAGTTGGGGGAAATGTGTAAAACCATTAGTCAACACAAATAGTTGTCAGGCTCCTCATACCTCAGTAATTATCTCCGGAAGGATGAAAGTAAGAATGGATGATGGAACCGAAATTGAAGGGGAACCCGGAGATACCGCAGTAATTCCACCAGGGCACGATGCTTGGGTAGTAGGAGATGAACCCTGTGTTTCTATTGACTTTACTGGTATGGGAGATTATGCAAAGAAATCAGAATAAGAGATATAATCCTGCTTTGGTTATTAAACCAGATATCTTTTGGTTTTCAAAGATGATTTTTTATGAATGATTGCTTTTTATTTTGATAATCCATTCATTTTATTGCAAGCAAATCAAAGTACCTACTAAACTAGGGACCTACTTGCTTCAATAGTTTGTAATCTTTCCTTTATACAACTGAAAATTAATCCATTTATCTGGAAAAAAGGTAGTTTAAAAATTAAGTTAAGGAAATTCATAATTTTTTGAGTCAAGCATGTTATAACAAGAAATAATTTTTCTTTCCGACTGTGATTCAGAGATTTTGAATTAAAATGATTTATTCGTCTAATTTCATACTAAATCAGTGAAAGAATATGATGTGGAAAATAAAAACTACGATAAAATAAGGCATCTAGTAGAAGTTGACGATGACATTTTGGCTGTTTTTATTATGGTATCTTCTCAAATGAAAGAATTGTATATTGCCGAGAATTCCAGCATTGATAAAAACTATGTAGATTCTGCAATAGTCCCAGCTTTGGGGCTGAACCTTAACCACGTCAGAGATGATAAAACACCTCAAACAGATAAAATACCACATGCAGCAGTAGTAAATAACAATATTCTTGGAAGATTAAAATGGATAGTTTTAGAATATGAAAATTTACGAATACTAAAAATCTATGAATTTGAGAAAACTATATTCGTTCTAATAAACAGTAATACTCAGCTAGAACACACGGTTGATAACATATTAGGTTACTACTACGATTTGGATGATATACCAAAAAATTTGTTCTAAGATTGTTAAGCATCGTGCTTGTAGAATTAGTTCGTTGGGTACAATTAAGAAAAACAATCTACTTTACTGTTATATTATTATAATGAAAATATTGTAGGATATTTGTAGTCGATGGCATCTGAATCTGTCTTTATTCATATTATCATTTCTCTTTCTATTCTTCTATTTTCTGCCAAAATATTTGCAGAAATATTCCAACGGATAAAGCAACCGGTCGTATTAGGTGAATTATTGGCAGGCATAATCGTTGGTCCCTATGCCTTGGGTGGACTCCCGTTATTTGGAGGTGAACCTTTGGTGGTGCTTGATGAAACCATCAAATATATCGGAGAATTAGCTGCCATCATAATCTTGTTTATTGCGGGACTTGAGATTACACCAAGAGAGTTTCTAAGAGGTGGGATGGCATCATTTACAGTTGGCGCATTAGGTGTAATTGTACCATTCTCTGTTGGATTTATAGTTCTTTCAATATATGGCTTCGATTCATTTGAAACACTGCTCATAGCCACGGCATTAACAGCTACAAGTATAGCGATTTCTATTCAGGTATTAACCGAATTAGGAAGGATGCAATCAAAAGAGGCTCGACTTATACTTGGAGCAGCAATAGTCGACGATATCCTTGCGATAGCCATATTATCAGTTGTTGTTACTATGGTTCAATCAGGTAACACTACTCCTCAAATAATGGATATCGCATTCATAATTCTTAAAATCCTTGGGTTATTTGCAGTGTTACTCATTGGTGCTATCTTTTTCATTCCAAGAATATTGCATAGAGAAAAATTGTGGAAGTCAAAAGGTAGTATAGAAGGAATTACTACAGCCATTTTCTTTGGTATTGCAGGTCTTGCCGCCTATGTAGGTCTATCTCCGATTGTAGGTGCATTTGCTGCAGGAATGGCCGTAGCTAGCACTAAGTTAGTCAAACAAGTTGAAGAATATGCTCACAAATTACAATTTATTTTTGCACCTCTATTTTTTGCAATTATAGGTGCTCAAGTTGATCTAAGAGGTGTTAATATAGATGTTTTGATAATTTCTGGAATAATCATAGCAATAGCAATTTCCACAAAGTTAGTCGGATGTGGGTTACCGTCTATGATATTTCTTAAGGATAAACAAGGATCGATTAGAGTGGGGATAGGGATGATATCTCGTGGTGAGGTCGGATTGATTGTGGCCGGTGTAGGGGTAACATCGGGAGTACTCTCTACAGATATCTATACATCAATAATTATTATGGTGGCTACCACTACAATAATTACTCCAATCTGGTTGAAAAAATCATTTAAGAACAAGTTGGCAGAAAATTAGATAAAGTAGTCGATTATGGCACAGGCATAGGTGACGGCTCTGGAGATGATAAAATAAAGAGTGGAATAGGCGATAACGTTGAATATATAATAACAATCAATTTCCAGACCAGATCATATTCAACATCGAATCCCTCTGGCCCCGAACCTTTAATCAAATTCCAAGAAGAGAACAAAAATTATCTAATGAGTATAATATTACCTCTGAATCCATTAAAGGCTAATTTAGGATCTAATCACGAATATCAATACAACCTCAAATTTGTACCGTTAACAATATAAATCCGACCCGGCCCATTTGTCACAATACGACCTAAAGGAAAAAGCATCATTTCACAAAATATTATTTTTTTATCTGCATTTTTGATTTCTAAAGATACAGTAAAGAAGAAAGTTAACAAGCAATTAAGTAAATTATCGTCTAAAATCATGTTTGATAGTGATACGAATACGGTAGTTAATTCCTTAATAAGCATCAAATTATTTCTAGTTCTCTTTGTAACCTTTATCTTCGTATCTATCAGAAAGAAAAAAATTTATTTCACTAGTAATGAAAATTTGGTGTTTGAATCATGAGTTGCAATGGTATATGCGAACGATTCTAAGCAAAAAGAAATCATACGATTCCATCTAGATATAAGGAAGGACAGAAGAGATGTAGCGTATGCGAGATTTTTATAAAATGGGACGAAACTTATTGTCCTTGTTGTAACTATAAGTTAAGAACAAGATCCTTCCGTGGTTGGGAAATGAGGAAAAAGTATAGGGAAGAAACAATAAAACGATACTAATCATTATCCTCAAAATATATACATTCAAATTGATTGATGTTTGAAACAATGAATTTAGAAAAGATGATGCAACAAGGATTAAGTAAGCATCTGACTATTACCCGCCGTCGCCCTCTAAATGGACGGCGCTATGACTTATGGTGAATAGCAGTTAATCAACCTAAGGGAGCAACTGACTACCATTGTAATATTTAAGCTGTTAAAATTAACTGTATATACACTAACTATTCATCTACAACAAAATACTTTAATTACCAATATTGATCATGGATGAGATAATATGCAACCAACTTTTGAAAAAAAAGTAATTGTCTATGGTTTATTCATAGCAATATTAGCTGGATTAACATTTGTTATAGGTCAGATACTAATGGAAAATGGCAACAAAGTATTAGGGCTATCAGAACAAAATAATCAAACATCAATACCACATAATGCAAAAGGACACGAGTCTCATCAAGTCATTATATTTCAAAATTCTAGTGATGGTCTAAAATATACAGGAATGGTTACATTCAGTCTTTCAAAGCCGGTAGATGTCATTTCATTTGAAGAGGTTACTAATGGACAACCTGTAAACGCGACCAAAAAGATTTGGGAAGTCGGAGATAAAAAATTTGTACCCCGCACACTTTTAAAAAATGTAACTGAGGGATCTGTCAGCTTTAATGGGAGTGGCATATTAGCGCACAGTACTGCTGGAGATAAATACACTGGTTCGTTTACTCTCAATGATACCGCTATTAGCAACAACAATAGTAGTAGTCAATAGATTTTTTGGTAAATACAAAGGACTAGTATTGAATGGTAACCGCCCATAAAGGGCGGCGCAATCATCTTCCGCAGTCCTTATCATATGAAGAATCAGCAATATTTACCACATCAATCCCCGGATTGGTTTTTACCGCCTTAAAACAATTTTGTTTTATAAATAAATTACAACATATATAGAATATATTTGGATAATTATGGTGTAAAAATCTATTATGAACGGGAAAGCAACATCGGTGAGACCATTGAGGACGAAGTTAAGTATGAATACCGCCTAAACACAATACCAACTTTAATCAGCCTATTATTGTACAGGAAGGGAACGAGTCAAGTAGTCGACAAAATCGATTATAAATCCGCGGATTTGTCAACAAGTAAGAGGATTGAGGCTCTTAACACTTTCGAATATATTTCCGACTTAATAAGAGAAGGCGAATCTAAAACTGTCGAATTCAAAGGATTTCAAAACTACAATAAAATATCTGTCAGAAAGGATGAATTATGCGAAACAGTACTGTCATTTGCAAATACATCGGGAGGGATAACCATTATTGGGGTAAAAGATGATAAAAGAATTATTGGATTTAAAGACCAAACACAATTTGATAAACTAAAAAAGGATTTGACAAACTTGATCGACGGAAATTGTGAGCCTCTAATAACATGTTTTATGGAAATTGTTCAAACAGACAAGGGCGAAAATTTACTAATTATTCACGTACAAAAGGGCAACAATCCACCCTATATAAGGAAAGGCAATAATGGCATATTTATTAGGATAAATGATTTGGATAGAGATTGCAGTAGGGTAGAACTAGATCACTTGATATCAAGTAAGAATGAGAACCTGTTGACTTAAAAAGAAGTGTTATTCAGTAGCGAGTTAGTAACATCATATATGACAGAGTATATCAAATAGAGCTCTTATTTTAAAGGTGATAGTAATCATAGTGGGTTATCTGATAAAAAGATTCTATTCAACCTTGAACCATATCCCCCCGGAATTTCCCTCTGGTGTGCTAATTCTTTTTGATAAGTTTGTTATAAAATTCAACTCCAGGGTTTTCCCCTACTTTTAATTGTATAGGTAATGAGAAGGTTTATACTTTTTATTCATAGATATCAAACTGTTGTATATACGTTCTAAACTTATGCCATCATTTTCAATTATTGTAATTTTGACAGTATCCATAGTTTCTTTGGCTTCCGTGACAGTTCTTTACCATGAAGGATCTGATTCATGGATCACAGAATCTGCTTTTGCTCAACTTACTAATAACAATATTATCCAGATTGTAAGCACTTCTACCTTTACAGACGACTTTGGTAACTTTCATGTTATAGGTGAGGTAAATAACACATCAATAGACCCCCAAACAAATATCATAATTACTGCACTTTTATCTGATACAAACACCAACGTTTTAGTTGGAAATCACTCTGCATTCTCGTCAATATCAACTCTTAGACAAACCGAACTATCTCCATTTGATATAGTAATACAGGATCCTCAGATATTAGGCAAGTTTAACTTTATGGAATTTTCTACTACTTCGCAACCTGCAATAGAGAAACCAGCAAACCTTGTATTGAATGGAACTAGTGCCTATTTAGACAATATTGGAAACCCTCATATCACTGGTAATATAATCAACCAAGGACAATCACCTGAACAATTCCTAAATCTAGTTGCAACATTCTATGATAGTTCAAGTCTAGGAGTTGTAGGGACTCAAAGTTTTGGCCTAAATGTTGGCAACTTATCTCAAAATCAGATGACACCATTTGATATCACTATCTTTGATAACAAGACAAAATCTCAAGGCAAGTTCTATTCCCTAAATATGGATTCTACTCAAAGTTCAATGACTTTTCCAACCAACACAAAGTTTCCCTTTGCATCTCTTGGAGGGTTTGTCGATGGTGGGCTATTCTTAAATTCACCGCTAAATGCAAATCCCTTACCTGCAACAGGAAATAACTTTGATAGTGATAACGATCAGTCATCCTCATTAGGTTCCGATAATGAAAATTCGGATGGATCTGATGAATCAAACAATGATTTAGAAATTGATATAGATGTTGAAAAAGATCCTATTGTAAGAGGGAACGTACAAACCGTTGATGTAACGGTTAGTGATGCAAATACACAAGAAAAGATTGCAAGCGCCGATGTGGCATTCAGGATATTTTATGCTAGTGAACACGATGAAAGTGGTAATAGCCAGACAAATGGAGATGGTGTAGCGACATTCCAAGATGAAATTGGGCCGAATTCGAATCCCGGCACCTTTGATGTCACTGTAAAAGTCAACGCGCCAGGATACGGTACAGAAACCGATCAAACAAGTTTTGAGGTAATTAAAAAATCTGACGTCAATAATGGTACTAGTAGTCAAAATAATTCCACAGGTGTTGAAAACAATAACGGTACTTTGACTAATGGCAGTCAAAATGAAAGTAATGATGATTTAGACTGTGAAGATATTGACGAATCGAACATTCCCGTAGGAGACGATCCAAATAACCTTGATGCTGACGGAGATGGCCTAGGTTGTGAATCAGATGGAGGTAATGACAGTCAAACAAACAATGACGGTGGCGAAGAACCAAAGACCGACGACGAAACTACACAAGAGATTCTAGAAGGAATTGACGGAACCGTAATAGGTGGAACAACAGGCGATTCATCCGATAGTAATTCTGAACAAACAGATAGAGATGGTGATGGAATAAGTAATGAACAACCATCAGACGATGGGGATACTGATGGTAACGGTGGTGACGATGAAGATCAGGATACCTAAGAAAATGGTGAAGAGCAAGATTAATGAAGAAGAAAACAGTGATGACTCAGATAGCGACAATAACGACTAGTTAACTATACTATAACAGGAAATACATTAGATTCCGTGTACCTCATTTTCCAATGGGGTGATTCAATTTTATATACAAAGTTCTCAAATTACATATGATTAAACAGGAAATATTTCGATGGAATAATACTATAATGGATGAAATCAATAATTTTCTTCAAAGAGGAAATAAGAAGATAGTTAATATTCAGATAGTGAAGGATTTTGATGCTATGGTCACTGGAGTAAATTATATAGTCTTTTATGAGGAAGATGCTGACTTCACATTTTAATTTTTATAATTGCATACGAGTTTAATAACAGTATTTTTCAAAAATAGAAACAAAAGGAGTAAATCAGGATGTAGGAGTTGCTTAATCACTAAAAAATTGCATATTCAATCTAATACTGACTGTTGGTTTTCATAGTTGTAGTTGTGGAATTTGAATTACCAGGTCCGCTAGTAGTTGTGGTGGTGGTAGTGGTAGACTGAGAGCCAGTATCATTTCCAGATAGGGAATTATTGCTACTATTGGAGGCCTGATTTATCGAGTCAAATGTGTTCTCAATATTATTATTTACTGCATTATTTATCGAATCTGTAAGACTCTGAGCATGTGCAACTTGCACGATAGATAATAAAAATATAGGTAATAAGATTAAACCGAAGTTCATGATATACATAGTATGACATACTATAAAGGGATTTGAATATCAGGATACTGACAATTATTTCAATGAGAATCACGATTTAGCGATGAATTAGTGTCATTATTCAAAAATAAAATTTCATGTTTACGCAGTCCATAATAAATTTAGAAATGGAGAATAAAAATTAGTTACACTCGAAATTTTAGAATATACAATTACATGATATAGGATAAACTCAAGGATTAATCAAAGAAGAAAGGAAGAAAAATTTGTCATAGGAAATAATCGAGGATTTGAACCCTGAGAATACTTTATTTATAATTAGAAGTTGAAACTAAATCCTGAATATGATTTCACAACTCGCCTGTATACCCACAAATACCTGACCGGGATGAACTAACAATAGGGAAAGTCATGTCTTTACCACATTCATATTTCACACATAGGATTTACAAAACGAAGATTGTGTTTTACCACCTTCATTATCATAAAGACAGATAGTACATATCTCCCGTAGCATTTTCTTTTTTGCATTTAATAATCTCGTAATATCTGGTCGATAAAAAGAGTAGACAAATATGGGCCCACTTATTATTCGTTGCAATAAATCCATAATTTCTGGCATCACATCCTTGCATTGTAAACACGTTTCGCAAACCCTATTTTGAAGATCTTTACTATCACTAGACTATAATATTTGTCGATGGAAAAATGTTCTCTAATTAAATAGGGCAATTATCTTACTATTTCTTTTTTGTAAATTATATGTATAAAGTTTAGAATCGTATCATTAATATTTTAAGTATCCAACTGAATATTGTGATAACTAACGTTACTACTAGTGCAATTGTAGTGATGTCCTTACTTTTGGTAGGCTTTCAATCATCGGTATTTGCCCAAAGTTCATCAGATTCAATTAATTCACGGATAGAAGAAGCAGAAGAAAGGATAAACCAGAGTTTGAATGAGAATCAAGATATAGAATATCCAATTGATATAGATATCAAATGGATACTCTTTTTCACCGATCTCTTTGCAATAGATTAAACCATCCTTTATAACCTTACAAGAAGAATTTGTGGTGGAAATAAGGAGTATAAATACTGTTTAAGTGTACCAATGATTCTAAACAACTGTTAGTACATGGGAATGCTCATAACCTATAGTGAAACGTGATGCATCCACGGTGTTCTCAAGACCAACTCTTCTTTAATGTACCACTAACACAGGACGTTTTGATATTTCGACTAAATTTCTTGAAACACTGCCAAGCGCCTTTATTTTTGAAATACCTCCTAATCCAACATTCCCCGCAACTATAAGATCTACTTGTTCTTCTGTTGAGAATTTTACTATGCTCTCAGCAATTGTCCTGCTAGAATTACTTCCTTTGAGCAACTTAGTTCTTATCGAAATGCCTGATTCTGGATATCGAGTTTTGATCTCCGATAACTTATTTAACCATTCTGTCTCCATTATCCGATTCATTTCTTCTATGAATTGAGATAGAGAAACAACTTGATTGGTCTTAATAGACTTCACAGGTTTTTCCAATCCTGAGGGCACATGAAAATAACGAAGTATAGTTATCAGTATTACTTCACTAGGTTTATTTCTTACATCGTTGGCACTGGGATTCATAAGTTTGAGCAGATAAAGCACATATTCCAAGGCCTTTATGGATGGAGTAGACCCATCGATAGGAACTAAGATTTTCATCAAACTAAATTACTTATGGTATAGTATATCTTTGTTCATAGATATCGTTGTATAACCCATCCCCCAATTTTGTTGATCAACAACCATTCCATGTGGTAAATTTTTGAATATCATGGAATACTCTTTTGTAATCTCTGCGTCACAGAAAAAGAAGATACTCCGTATAGGCATAAGCGAAAATTGAAATAAATTCTTTTAATTGCTTGCATTAATCATAATTAATAATGAATATGTATGTTGGATGCTCTGGATGGACATATTCTGGATGGAATGGTGCATTTTATCTAAAAAACCTTGAGAAATGGCAGAGACTATCATATTATTCAAGGTTTTTTAATTTTATAGAAGTTGATTCAACTTTTTATTATGTTCCTTCCAGGAATGTATTCCAAGGCTGGAAAAACAAGACACCTGACATGTGAACAAATCTCCATCCCTCTAACATGTCTAGTCCGTGTATAATTACTTTCGAAAACCAAACCAACTTACACTTCATGAGTTATATCAAGTTTAATTATTAGCGTGGAGATAGAGTCAATGAATCCTTTTTTAGTAGTAATAGCACAACGGAAACCTTCGGCCCCATCTGTTGTACCTTTTAATATTTTGATATTTCAATTTTAAATGATAATCATTTCAAAATCATTTTCTTTAATTTCGCTGATACCGGATTCATTTTGTAATAGTAGTTACACAATTAAATTTGCACTTATTATAGTTATCGATAAAGTCAAGGAAAAAGTAAAAGATGTAAAAGATGCAGTTGTAGACACTACAAAGGATGTTGCAGATAAGACAAAGGATAAAATAAATTGACTACTACTTTTTTGTTCCTCACAAAGGATCTTAGTTACCAACTCGTTGTACTATCTTTATCTTTTACATACTGTTTTGAATGAGTATTTACTGAAGGAGATACTTTTGAATCATATTTATTATTTTGTAGGTGTTCTTCATTCATTGGAGTTACATTATTTTTACGGTACCCTGAGAATGACTCGGCTATCGAATCATGGTTTCTCTGCTTTAATTCTTCTGTGATATATTCTCTGAGTTTACTCGAATAAATGAAGTTATCTAGTGGAGGATTTTGCGCGAGCTTACTGGTGATTGATTTTGAAATATCTTTGGCAAGTAGGAACGGTGTACCAGCTCTACTAATTCCCCTCACAAGCTTTTCCTCGTCAAATTTTTCAGAATTTCCACTCTTTTTTTCTACCATTAATTCGGATAGAGGTGCTTTTTCTTGCGGATTCTCAGTCATTATATTATATTGCGTTAATTCTATAAAAGACTAGATCATTTAGTGTCAAACTTTATCAGCTTACCAATTCAATTAGTTAGTTTTATTTAATTAATCCACTTCTAATTACAGTTAATGGATACAATCCATTACCATTAAAACAGAAAAACAAAATTTTAAGATAGGACAATTTTAAAATAACATAGCAGAAAGATATTGCAGAATTGTCTTAACAAACTCTAATATTTATTATTCGTATTATTATATGTACATCAAATATTGTCTATGCGAAGCAACAGGTCAAATCAACTGGCACCAGGTTACGGATATGACTACTAATAGATCAATATTTGTTATTCATTCAAACCTTTTTCTATATATTAATGCAATCGATAGTGCCCACAAATGTTGCAGTCCAGTATTATTATGTTATGGAAGTAACGTTAATCATCTCAGCCATGCTATCAGGATGATATTCACAATAATATTTCAAAACTTGTGGTTGACCTGTATTAAACACAAATTGAGTAGACGAACCGTGTTCTACTTCTTAGGCTTCGGCTAGATGTTCCCCACCTTGTTGAGGTTCGATCTTTAATTCGTGTTCGGCAGTGTCATTTTGATAGATGCTAATCAAAAATGTGTAGCCTGTATTAGCTTTGAGGTTCAGAATCGGGTTAAATCCAAGTTCATCATTTTTCCACACATAAGAGTCTCCTATTTGATTGGCAGTTAATTCAATGATACTATTTTCATCGAGTGTTTGTTGTGTCTGCCCGAATGTAACTTGATTAAATGGAAAATTTAATGGGATAATTAAAAGGCAACTAACAGATATTATGATAAAGTTGTTTGTCAATACGTTTAACTTTAAACACATTCTCTTATACTTTCTTTTTATTGTTTATTATTTACCAGTTGTATTAATAAGAATCTGAATTCATAAGATCAATTGTAATTTCATGAATGAAGACAAGCAGATGGAGTCTAATGATTCCTCATATCGTTACGTAGGTTTATCAACAGACATAAAACGTGGATTCTCTAAAAGCTATCTTATTAAAAACGAAGAAGAAAAAAATATAGAAATAGCGGTTTTTAATATTGATGGGGTATTTCATGCAATCTCTAATTCTTGCATACACAAAGGAGGGCCACTTAGTAAAGGGTTCCTTGACGGAGATATAGGGACCTGTCCTTGGCATGGATGGAAATACTCTGTAAAAACTGGTGAATCTTCTCATGAAGGTGGAGATAGTGTTAATTCATATAAAGTCAAGATAATAGAAGATAAGATATTTGTAAATTCAATTCCCTCAACTGTTGGAAAAAGAATATTTCAGCCTCATAAAGCCTATTTGAATCTAAAGAACTCTAGAAAATTATTTAATCCACAAGTCCAATAATAAAATACTTCCGGTAGATGATAAAAAAGTAAGAATTCTTGGAATTTCTACGACAAACACAAATGATAAAATAGCACCACGTAAAAGCACGTCTGAGGATACATTAAATTTAGCTCTAAAATATGCCAAAAAAAATTTAGAGGTTGAAACTGTCATGATCAAACTTCGGGATTTGGAATTCAGTCATTGTGAAGGATACTATTCAAAGAATGCTAACGCATGTATTTTTCCTTGTTCCATTTCAGAAAGAGACAGTGAAGATCAAATGATCCAAATTTATGAAAAAGTAATTCTGTGGGCTGATATAGTATTCATTGCTACTCCAATACGGTGGGGTAGTGCGAGTTCCCTATACTATAAGATGATTCAGAGAATGAACTGTGTTCAAAATCAAATGATTACCCATGATCGATATCTAATAAGAGATAAGGCTGCTGGTTTCATAATTACAGGAGGCCAGGATAATGTTCAACATATTGCTGGAGAACTTTTGTCATTTTGGTCACAATTGGGCTTCATATTTGGTAAATTTCCGTTCGTTGATTGGACCAGAGGTTGGTATGCTGAAGATACGGAAAATAATTATGATGAAATGATGTCGGGTCTTAGCGTAAATACCAATACTGTAAAAGAAAGTAAAAATTCGAAGATGTATAAAGATTTGGTTAAGACAATTAATGGCGCCTTCGAAATGGCCTTACTTGTAAAACAAAACAGATAAGTCTAATAGTAATGTTAAAACACCTTCCCTATTTATCATTTGCAACAAATTTGTTCCTCAAACTATGTCAGCTACTACCACTACCATGAGCAAAATGACAATTCCATTTGACATATTGTTATAGAATCGTATTGAATGGACAAATCTCCTTCGATATAATGGGTTTATCTATTGGATTTGTAACTGATTTGCTACTCATATCACATTCAGAGGAGATTTTTATTGATCATAATCTATTTTAATCAACATAATTTAAGTGCTGTTAATTGGGAATATCAATTATGGTATAGTGTATCTTCTAAAGTGAATTTTGCTGAAGGTAGTGGACTCCAATAGTCTTATTAGATCTTGTTTTCCATAATAATGTGGTATACCTTGGCCATCTTGCGCCATTAAGACTACTTGAAATCCTGCAAAAATTCTTTTCTTACAATACCTTATCAAATTATCTGCTTCTTTTTCATTACTTAGGACATCCATTGTTGTTGCAAAAATACCAATTTCAACGCCTTGTTCCGTTATAAATGCGGCATCGAAGTTCATCTATTAATATTGGTAAACATGATTTAAGTAATTCAATTAATGGATTTAGACTCAACTAAAATGATTAGTCGCACTCCAATTTGAAGCCATACTCATTTTCAGCAAATTCAATCGAATTTCCACAATACCAATAAGATATCCACGTTAGAAGGTCAAGAATTAAATCCCCTCCTAGGGCCTTATGTATAGTAGCTTTCAATAAAAAAGTAAACTTAGTGAATTGACTATCCTAATAATTTAACAAATACTATTAACTATGTTACAGCTACTATCAATAGAAACTAACTCCCACGTATAATAATTGTTATTGATTTATAGTATCAAAATAAAAAATTGGCAGTAAGACCTTTAAATTAATCTTTACCGCCTTCACGTGCTACTCTTTTACGGGTTTACTCGTCTGCTGCTTGAAGTCCCCTTTCATCATGTGGGGCCTCTCCACCTGCTCTTGCTACTCTTTCTCTAGTTTCTTCATCTGCCGAGGCTAGGCCTCTATTGCTGTTTTTATCATTGTTATTTCGTGCCATTGTAAATAATTTAATATAATATTTTATTTAACTAATAGAGGACTTTTGCCTGTGTATTACTGTTTGAGAGAACCCATGACAGAGACTATGCTCAGGTCCAAGAATCAAAACGAGTTTCGTAGATTTTTGAAAAGAATTTTGCTAATTTTATAATACCTATTATTCTGGCTTAAATAATATGTCGTATTTGAATAAAATATTTTGAATAAAATAGTTTGCTAGCCTCTACCCTAAATATTTTTATCTAGGTAAACTAAACACAAAAGTAGATCCAATTCCATCGTTATTGTTAAAAGCCCAAATTCTACCGCCGTGAGCCTCGACTAATTTCTTGGTAATAAATAGTCCCAGACCGGTTCCAAAATCAGAGTCTGTTGTAAATTTTTCAAATAACTTTGGCAGAATCTTTGATGATATCCCTTTACCAGTGTCTGATATAGCAACATATATCATTTCTTCTTCTTTTTCGATTTTTTTTCGTTCTCCTTCGCTACTTCTTTTTTCTAGTATCAGGTCATCTGACGTATTATTACTCTTTTCTTCTGTAATATGATTTGTTTCGTCTAATTCTGTTTGATTCAAATTGAGGTCAAAATCGTTGCTATCTCTTATCATGATATTAATAATATCGTCTTTTTTAGAAAATTTGATAGCATTATCGATTAGATTGACTAGAATTTGATTTAATCTTAATTTGTCAGAATAAACCCAATATTGTTCTCCCAGGTTATTATTTATAAAATTCATTTTGATACCTATCTCTCTGACTTTTTGGCTAAATTCAACCTCAATAAGATTATCTATCTCTTTAACTAAATCTACTTTTTCTCTATGGAGTATAATGTTACCCTTACTATTAGACTCAAACTTTGCAACGTCTAAGAGATTATTAGTTAAGACATTTAATCTTAAAGCATTTCTAGAAATATTTTCATGATGCTCATGAAGTTTCACCATAATTCTTGATAATTCTTCATCTGTGATTTTTTGTCTATTTTGCAAGATAAAGTCAAACAATTCATCATTCATTTCAGAATATCCCGTTATGGCTTGAGTTGGTGTTCTCAATTCGTGGGCTGCCGTATTTATAAAATCATCCTTGATTTCTCCCTCATGCTTTAGTTCTTGAGCAAGAATACTTTGATTATATATCATTTCAAATATTGAACTATACGATAAAACTGTTGGAATACTATTAGAATAGATAGAGAAACCAATTAACGGATTTGTTTTTCCTTCCTCCTCTTCTAAGTTCTTTATTTCCATGATAAGACAATCTTTTTTATCTACCACTAATGATTTTATTTTAATGTCAATGCTTGGTGCAATATTTTGAATTTGGATATTGTTGTTGATAGTGTTAGTTAAAAGTGCAAGAGACAATGATTTTTTGACTGTAGAATCTATTGGCACAAGCATGCTAATCTTTAGATTTTCTTTTTGATTAGACATTTCCTTTAAAAGTTCAAGTGTTCCTGTCTTTTCCTGGAGATGAAATGCACCGGGAGTAGAGTAAATTATTTGTATTTCTTTATCGGCTTCTCTAATCATCTCAAATTCTTTACTTTCTGCTTTCGCATAATCACTAAAAACAGTGGTAACTGGTGAGACTATTCCTTTTTCTATTTCTCTTATCCTTTCTTCTGAAGGTATGCCCTTATCCCAGAAAGTATCAAAAACAAACTGTTGTTGGTTTACAATTTCAGGCACATTGCTAAATATAAGTTGGGGTATGGGTTGTGCTTTGTGAAGGGTTGCTACAGCCACATATTCTTTTTCATCTGCTACCTCAAAGTTTCCTTTCATTCCTTCTAAGTGTCTAATTTCAGAGAATTCAAGCATTTCCTTACAATACTTGAGGTTGTCTGCAGTCATCTCAATCACATATCTAAGTTTTATCCCTCTTTTCTTGAATGCAGCAATTCTTGCATTCTTGATGGCTTTTATCTCTACAAATACTGAAGGTGCAGTAGAACTAACACAAGAGTCAATCTTTTCTCTAGCCTTATTAACAAATTCTATAATTGCGCTATCTGCCTCTTCTGAACCATGAACTACTTTAGTAAATGGATTGCCTTCCTTATCCTTTAAAATATCTGAAGGAAAATGTCCAGAGTTATCAAATGGCTCGCGCCTATTCTCATTATTTTTAGTTATAAGTGCACACCCAAATCTTTATTATGATTTATAGTTTTCACTGGATGAATGCGTCCGCACATAATATTTCATGACCATCAAAGTATAATAACATCGTTCTAACCATGAGTTTCTCGTTTGCATCCTAGTCGTCATGTTTTGACCTAGATATTAGAAAAAATTGACAATCTGGTGTTTGAAATACTTGAAATTCAATCGAGTTTTGACCAAATGATGATAACCCCTTAGAAAGGCCTAGATTCGAGTCCCAACTTCATCTAGTTCTTTGAATTAGGAATTAGTAACAGGTATCATGTTTTAGAAAATTACTTAATATTGAATTAGCTATACTAACCTGATCTTTCTATCCAAGTAGCCCAAAGTATTCTTACTATTTATTATATAAAAAATGTGTTATAGGCGCGATGGGATCTTGGTATTTGGTATATCTGACATGTGGAAATCATTTCTTTTCCTTATCTTTTTAAGTGCATCTTCAAAATGTTTCATGCTTATTTCTAATCCTGTAGATTTTGATTGGTTCTTCGGGATACCATCTTTCCGATCATTGTCAGGACTACCAGAAATTTCATCAGCATCTTCTAATTTTCTTGATTTTTCTCTTAAGAATATGTGTTCTTTTATTGCAGCTATAGCTGCCGCATTAACCAATGCTTCCAAATCAGCACCCGTATATCCTTCAGTTAGTTCTATCACTTTGTTAATATCCCATGTTGAATCTAGTGGTTTCTTTTTGGTATGTATTAGCAATATTTGTCGCCTAGCGTCTTTATCTGGTAATGGAACATCTATGATTCTATCAAATCGTCCTGGACGCAACAATGCTTCATCTATTATGTCGGGTCTATTTGTAGCGCCTATTATAACTACACCTTTCAAGTCTTCAAGGCCATCTATTTCAGTCAATAATTGAGATACCATTCTTTCAGTTACATGGGAATCCGTTGCTGAACTAGTATTTCTTCTGGGTGCTATTGAATCTATTTCATCAAAGAAAATAATACAAGGAGCAGCTTGTCTTGCTTTTCTGAAAACTTCTCTAACTCCCTTTTCTGACTCGCCAACCCATTTAGATAACAATTCAGGCCCTTTTATACTGATAAAATTTGATTCTGAAGTGGTTGCCACCGCCTTTGCTATCAGTGTTTTTCCAGTTCCGGGATGTCCATACAGTAATAAACCTTTTGGAGACTTTACATCTCCTTCTGAAAATAAATCTGGATACTTAAGAGGCCACTCAACTACTTCGGCTAATTCGTCTTTAATATCAGAGAGGCCACCAATATCTTCCCAATGCACATTTGGTTTTTGAACCTGTATTTCTCTCATCGCAGAAGGTTGAATATCCTTCAGTGCATTTTCAAAGTCATCGTCAATTATTTTTATTTTGTTAAGAACTTCTATTGGTATTTTTGATTGTTCCATATTTATTTTCGGTAGTTCTCTCCGTAAAGAACGCATTGCGGCCTCTTTTGATAGAGATTCTAGATCCGCACCTACAAATCCGTGAGTAATTTTTGCAAATTGTTCTAAATTGATGTTATCCACCAGAGGCATTCCTCGAGTATGGATTTGAAGTACATCATACCTACCCTCTCTATCTGGTATTCCAATTTCAATTTCTCTGTCAAATCGACCAGGCCTTCTTAAAGCTGGATCGATAGCATTTGGCCTATTTGTAGCACCTATTACTACCACTTTTCCTCTAGCCATCAAGCCATCCATCAGAGTTAATAATTGAGATACGATTCTTTTTTCTACATCTCCAGAGACCTCTTCTCTTTTTGGAGCAATAGAGTCAATTTCATCGATAAAAATGATAGAGGGGGCATTTTCTTCTGCCTGTTTGAAAGTGTCCCTTAATCGTTCTTCCGATTCACCGTAGAATTTACTCATTATTTCTGGTCCCCCAATAGAATAAAAGTTGGCGTTTGTCTCATTAGCTACTGCTTTTGCCAGTAATGTTTTTCCCGTTCCCGGAGGTCCATATAAAAGAACACCTTTAGGAGCTTCTATTCCAATTCTTTCAAATATTTCGGGATGCCTTAGTGGTAGTTCTATCATTTCTCTGACTTTTTGTACCTCGTTTCTTAGCCCACCAATGTCTTCATAAGTAATCCGAGGCATAGCCCCTCTTGTTGTTCCTTTAGGAATAGCGCTAATAATAAACTCAGTTAAATGAGAATCTATGATAGTAACCTTGTTGGCAGGGCTTATACCATTAATAACAAAACCGATTTTTCTTCCCATTATATTTAATGGAATCACATCACCCCTTGTTACTACTCTACCATCGAGCAATTCTGGAAGATGCTCTTCTAGACCTGCTATGTTTAGCTCTTCTGTAGGAGAAAGTATTAGCTGTTCCGCTTTTTCTATATTATCAACCTTTCTAATGGTTACTCTATCATCTATTCCTTCACTAATATTGTTACGTGTATAACCGTCTATTCTTATCAAACCTTTGCCATAATCAGAAGCTGGGCTAGACCACAATAAAACATATGTACTTTTATTTTTCTTATTAATAACTTCGATAACATTTCCAGGCGATAGACTCATCATTTCCATTACCTTTGGATCTACAAGAGCCATTCCCTTTCCTACGAATTTCGAATTAGTTTCAGCAATTTTTAATGATTTTGATTGATCTCTAATATAAGGATCACCTTTATTATTAGAATTATCGGTCATATTATTCTCACACTCACACATCCTCGTGGTGATTTAATAACAAAAATTATAGAAATAAAGTATTTTACTTTACTCTATCTTTATCTCCTTTCCTTTAGATTTTAACGGAGCTTTCAATTTGACCTTTAATTCTAATATGCCATTTGAATAACTGGCTTTGGCCGAGGTATCTACTATCTCTGCATTTAGCGGTATTTCGGTATGATACTTTTTGTCGCCTTTTTCAGCATGTATTACAATTTGCTTCTCCGATGCATTCAATTTGATATCCTCTTTTGAGATACCTGGCATTTCTGCTGTAATTGTTAAGGAATTGCTCTTTTCGTCGACAGAAGTATCCACCAAAGGTTCTCTCGTATTTGATTGTTGCACCAATCCTTTTGAACCGGGCTTAATATTTCCGAATTCTCTTACATGCGGTTTTCCATCAGGGCCCACTGTTATTTGGTATCCATAATAATAAGGAAACCTTGAAGCTTCTCTAAACGAATCCGCAGTTAAAGGACTTATACCCTGCGCCGTATTAAAGACTCGATTTAGCATTTCTTCAGCTTGTGAAAATTCCCTATCCATGTCTCCAAAAAAATTTCTGAATGAATTTCTTCTTGGAATTAAATCCCAATTGTCAAGCATTCAAATCACCTGACAGTTTGTAATACATATTACATTATATATTTTTTTCTAACAGTAGGCGCCAAAAACATGTAAAGTAAAAAATATATTACATATTATGAATTTAGGTAGTTTGGTGATCAAGTTATGAATCCAAAAGAATTTGTAGCAAAAATCATCGTTGGACCAATAAGATCACGACAAAGATTTGTAAGGAAATATTCCTCAATAAGGTGGGTGCTGTTACCTGCTGGTATCCTGCCCTTACTATCTTTGATAAGTACGAATTTTTTTGTGTACGCACAGAAATTAAATGATGAAAATCAACAGCAACAGATCGCAGACCAGATGTATGAAACACTAAATATTGCTCGGGCAAAAGTGGAAACTGCAACATCATTAGGAGCCATCGGAAATGGTGTACCAGATATATATGGTATCCCCGTCCAAGACGGCGCTGTTAACTTAGGCGTCTGGCACCTCCTTGTTGTGTATTTTTACAAATAGATTCAACCAGTTTTTGACATGGTCTAGTTTACACTTCTCTTTACTACATGGAAAGTAATCGTCAAATCCTTCAGTTCGATCCTTGATGTACTGCATAGTTCTTTCAATCAGACTTTTCTCAAACGAAGAATTGATATGGTGTTTTAGTTTTAGGAATCTACAAGCCATTGGGTACCAGGTTCCACCGTCTGTTGATACGACATGTTTTCCGTGAATCTTGATCAGACCTGAAATAAATCTCTCTGCGATAAGCATGTTCCTCTCCTTGGATTTATTAGCTAAGAAAGAGTGCGAGAATTTGCCTATTTTCTGGTTCGATTGCTGCCCATAACCAGGAGTATTCTGAGCCGACTTTTATTAATGTCTCATCAATGAGGTATTCTGATATTTTTGTTCTTCTTGTTGAAACCTTTCGAGGTTTATACCTTTGAATCCAATTCCAAATTGCAACGTGACTTCTATTGATAATATGTAAAAAGGACAATGCCTTGGCAGTATTTCTAAGCGATAAGCCAAGAAAGTACAAATACAGACCATAGTAAATATGCTCTGAAGATGTTTTATTTCTTTTACTTAACATAACAGAAATAGAGCGTCTTTAAGCTAAAGATTTATCGTTAAGTTAACAGGGCCTCCAAGACCTTCTAATAGTTTTTATAATTACTGCGATTGGGAGTATGCTGTCTTATGTAGCTGTCAAAACGTCGCTTAAATATGCAGATAAAATAAAGATTTCCAGAACTTCCATTTGTCACAATATGACCTAAAGGAAAAAGCACCATTTCACAAAATATTATTTTTTTATCTGCATTTTTGATTTCTAAAGATATAATAAAAAAGAATATTAACGAGCATTTAATTAGATTGTTATTTACTTTCATATTTTGTAGATTTACGGATACAGCTGATCAATCCCTAATAATTATCAGATTATTTCTGGTCGTCTACGTTGTTACCATACACTGCCTAACTAAAAAGAAAAAAATTTTATTTCACTAGTAATGTGTGTCATTATCCTATTCTTTGCCTAAATTGGATATACCGCATATTTTTCCTTATTTTATTTCAAATTTTCTAAATCGGCAGAAAGCTAATTTTAAGCCAAAATGTTTATAACAACAATCAATTAACTATTAGTAGGTATGAATCTTTGGTTAGTCTTTTGCATATGTACTTGTAAAACTGCTATTTGTATCTAATTTTTTCTTGACTGTTTGAAGAGTTTCAGACTCAAAAAATGTTTCTATGAGACGGATGCCCTAAATAGGAGGTAGCTTTTATTACATAACCTATCATATAAGGAATAGTCAGATCTATAAAACTAACATACCACAGACGATAAAAACTTGCAATTATCAACAAAGTTTGTGAAGTAATAAATAGCGTTTTGAAAAGTATAACATATCTCCGACAAGAAGTATTGATTAGGATATTACTCATACAGTTCGTCATAAAATACCTTATATCCTTAAAACATTAGGTTCCAAAATATTATACGATAAATAACCATAAAATTTCAAGACCGAATAACTACAAGCATACAAGCTATTAGTTCCATTATTTGTTACTAGTCCCCACGGATGAGGCTTCTATTAATATATTGTATCGAAATAAAAGATTGGTAGGAAATTTAATCAAGATTCATCGTCTTCTCTTGATACACTCTTACGTGTTTCTTTGTCGGCGGCCTGTAGTCCTTTTTCGTCATGTCTCATTATAAGAACCCTTGTGATCATGATCTTTTAATGAATTATGATGATGGAAACCTCGCAATCTTTCATGGATCTGATTTCTATAGAGTGTTAAGCCTATCCTGGAGGCATATGGTTGTCCCCTTGCAAATGATTCCGCAATGTTCTTTACAAACTCCGGTTCCACTTTTGGAGGCATTGGAGGATCAAATGGATCTACATACGCTTCAATAATTGTGGGTTTTTTTTCCTTCATTGCTTGGTGAATGATTAGTCCTACATCTCCTGGTTCTGTAATAGTATAGCCTTTTCCACCACATTCATCAGCAAAACTTGCAAAATTAATAGGAGTAAATTCTACAGCATATTCGGGGTTTCCGAGAAAAGCCATTTGTTCCCACCGTATCATTCCTAATGTGTTATTTTTTATTATCACAACCTTGATTGGTAAATCATATTGAACTGCTGTTGCAAATTCCCCCATTAACATGGTGAAACCTCCATCCCCGACAAAAGCCACCGATTGCCTATCTGGAAATGCAATTTTGGCTGCTATTGCATATGGCAAACCACATCCCATTGTTGCAAGAGTACCCGAGAGCGAAAATTTCATTTTATCATGAACAAAAATATACCGGGCGGCCCAAATAGTATTGGTTCCGCTATCTACGGAGATAATGGCATCATCATCTAATTCATTGGAAACAGCAGTAGCTATGACTTGAGGTTTAATGGGCTTGTCAGTACGACTGCCTTGTTCTTTTAACAAACTTGCCCATTTTTTCATTTCTTTTTGTTTTGATGTTAAAAATTCGTTATCTTCTTTATATCTTTTGTTTAGGAGCGGAATCAGAGAATTCAGTGTTTGTTTGGAGTCTCCAACCAACCCTATATCCACAGGATATCGTAATCCGATTCTCTCAGGTAGAATGTCAATTTGAATTCCTCTTGCTTGTCCGGGTTTTGGAAGATAGTCAATATATGGAAAGGATGTTCCTATCATTAGTATCGTATCTGCTTCATTCATTGCGTCACTGGCGGGACTCGTTCCTAACATGCCAATACCTCCAAGATTGTAGGGACTGTAATCGGAAATTACGGCTTTTGCCAAAAGGGCTTTGACTACAGGGGCATTAAGCATTTCACAAATGGTAACAACCTCGTCACTAGCGTCTAGAGCTCCTTGACCGACCAGTATTACTATCTTTTTTCCATCGTTGAGAATATTTGCAGCCTTTCTTAGTAATTCCGGACTTGGAATAACGTCATGGTTAAAAATATCCGAGGTATGGCCCTTTACCTTATGTGGGGAATATTTACCTTTTAATTTTTGTTCTTGGACATCTATTGGAATGGTCAAGTGACTCACTCCTCTACGGCCCAAAGCATTTCTGCATGCTATATCTACTGCCATTTCAGCATGTTCTGGTGAGTTTATCATGTTGTTATATGTAGCCACATCAGAAAACAGCTGCAAAAGATTGACATCTTGTTGATAGTTGGAGCCAATAAGATCAGAATAGGTGGTACCTGTAATAGCCAGGACAGGTGTACTATCAAGTTTGGCATCATACAATCCGGTTAAAAGATGTATGGCACCTGGCCCGGACGTAGCAACACAAACTCCTAACTTTTTTGTATATTTAGCATAAGCACAAGCCATAAATGCTGCGGATTCTTCATGTCTCACCAAAACAAACTTTATTTTGTCTTGTCTTTGTCTTAGTGCTTCAATAAAACCATTGATACCATCACCGGGTAACCCAAATACAACATCTACACCCCAATCTATGAGTGCCTCAGCCACAATATCGGCCGTTTTAAAATTCTCATATTCATTCATATATTATGAAGTATATCATGAAAGTATTTAGTGACACTCATAATTTTAGACTCTTAAATATGATCATCCTAGGATCATGATTTTTTCCTTGTGATAGAACCCGACCCTAGGGATCTAACCGCAACTGGACTCCGATAAATTTGACTATTAGGAGGTGGTTTTTGACTTTGGAGATATGAAAAATAATTCATTTATGATAAAGCTTGAAATTATTTTATTTATATACTGATAATTCATTGGCTTCATATGATATAAGTAAATGAAGCTAGTTTTTGAAGATCCTACATTTTCTTTACAATTGCTGAGAGCAATTAGTGAAACATATTCTAGAGGAGCTGATATTGGAGAATGTCTGTCAACAGCATATCGGATTAAGGAAGGTAATTTTGATAGTTGGTATGAAGAATGGCTAAAGACAGCAAAAAGGATCCATACTTATGCGGAAGATTGTATTAATAAACATCATAAAGTGAGTGCACGAGATGCTTATCTACGAGCATCAAATTACTATCGTGTATCTGCATTCTTGTTGGTCGAGCCTGATGATCCAAGAATTCAAAATACTATAGAATCAAGTAAAAAATGCTTTAAGAAAGCTACGGCGTTATTTCCATTTCCTGTGGAACAAGTGGAAATTCCATATGAAGGAACCACTCTACCAGGTTACTTTTTTCACGTACCAAAATCAAATCATAGTATAATTGATGATCTAACAAATAGTAGAAAAAATCTTGACAATAATGAAGGCACTCTCTATCCAACATTAATAGCCCATGGCGGTTTTGATTCCACATTGGAAGAGCTATATTCTTTTGCAGCTGCACCAGCAATAGAAAGAGGATATAATTGTTTGATATTTGAAGGACCAGGCCAAGGAGAAGTAATTCGTAAACAGAAAATTCCTTTTAGACATGATTGGGAAAAAGTTGTGACTCCTGTACTAGATTTTGCTTTATCAAGAAAGAGTGAATATAATATAGACCCAAAAAAAATAGCTCTAATGGGCATAAGTATGGGTGGGTATTTGGCTGCAAGGACCATTGCATTTGAACCTCGTATATCTGCATGTGTTCTTTATAATGGCGTTTATGACGGATATGATTCTATAAAATCTGGATTCCCATCAGAATTATCAGATGCAGTTGAAAAAGGTGACTCAGAGTTTGTAAATTCATACCTAAATCGTTTGATAGAAACAGATGCAAACATAAAATTCAATATGAAACATGGGATGCATACTACCGGAAACAATTCACCCTACGAACTAATTACTGGAGCAAAAGCGTATTCAATCAAAGATATTATAAAAGATATTAAAACACCCACCCTCGTGTTAGATGCTGAAAAGGATGACTCATTTCCAGGTCAACCTAAAAAGGTTTACGATGGGCTGGTTTCTGTTCCATCTTCATCCAAAGAATATATACTTTTTACTGAAGAAGAAGGCGCCGAGGAACATTGTCAATCTGGGGCTCCTGCAATTACTAATCAAAGGATATTTGATTGGTTTGATCAAATATTAATGAATAATCCTTAATTTTTTTATTTCCTATTAAGATCTTTTCTGGTTCACTATTACTTAATTGATCTTGTTTATCATCTACATTTATCATGATGAATCTTAATTGTTATTATATTATAGTATATGTATATTTTAGATACCAATAGTTGATAGAATATAGATAAATAATGAGATCAATATGACAAGGAATTCAGATGTGTAAATATGATAAAATGATAAGCAAAATTTTCTACCCGCTAACCTTTGATTGCTTGAATAAACCATCCGGGTAGGGTGTTTCTATTCTTTCTTATAAAATAGCTAAAAGCCGAATCCAAAACATATGTCCTTGCCCAATCATCTTTGGATCTAACTGATCTTCCATATGCCTGTATTAATCTTAATGCTGTCTGCCAATAATACCATTCTTCATCAACATCTCTCTTTGCATTAGTCCACCTATCACTTTTGTTTGGATATGGCACTTTAGTTATAATCTGAAATCTTGACAGGTCATCCTTCAAATCAAGTCCTGTGTGAAGTGAGGGTGAAATAAGTACCGTTGGTTTTGGAGTGGAAGAATGTTGAGATATAATTTCGTCTCTTGGTATTTCTGGATCAGTAATTAGGAGCCTTCTTGCATTCTCCTTAGATAGATTTTCTTTGATAAAGTTAAGTTGCTCATACGATGTTGTATGGATTATGCCCTTGTCATTTTTATGAGTAGACATTAAATTATCAACGACATTAGAAATTTTAGACATAATATCAATAGATTGTAAGTTACTGTAATTAAGATATGCAACTTTTAGGGGATAAATTGCTCTATGCTCTATTGGAAAATCAGATTCAACTTGAATAAATTTTACTTCATCAGAATCTAAACCAATACTTTTACAAAATGCCTTGTTATTTAGGATAGTCGCACTCATTATCAGCGTTTTGGATCCCTTTTCAAAGACAGCCTTACAGTAGGGTGATATATCTAGGGGTTTTAATTCCACTTTCTCTACTTTGTAATTGTCTTTTTTGATATCTGAAATTATCCAATTTTTTGGGTTTGCAAGTATGCTGTTTATTGTTCTTGTCAATCTTTCTGTGTCTTTAATAGCATCAACAGTAAGCTCATCGCCAAGAGTTTTTGTATTATCTTTTGATGCAATTTCAACTTTAGCATATTTCTTTGCTATTTCTTCATCACTTTCAAACAATTCAGTTGCAGAAACTATTCTCTTTTTGTAATCTCGGTTTTCTGATAATAACTTTCTTGAATTATAGTATTCAAATTTAACATTTCTCTCCATATCCAGTACGGATGCCAAAGAATCATTACCAATTGCAGATAATATGTTGGTTTCAAGATCTATTAAAAAATCAATCCATCTTTCAATACTGTCATAACCATAATCAACTATATCAAAATTACCCACATACCGTTTCCATCTTTTTTTAGATATTGATAATCCCCTAAACTTTACAATTTCTGTTTCTAAAAGATGTCCCTCATCTAATACCAAAAGTTCCCTTTCAGAAAGGCGTTTATTATATGGTAAGAATGCAAGAAAAATAGAATAATTGAATATAGAATGACTGGATGCCAATGCGATATTTAGTTGATTGAAGTATTCACAAGGTTTCCACTCTCTTCGTATCTTTAGTTTGCTTATAGGTAACCATTCAGAAAATTGTTTTTGATATTTTCGTTTAGTATCACTGTCAATGTATATTTTTTCATCCTTTGTTCTTTCATTAATTGTCTTAAAGTCTTTCGCAAACGTCCTGTACTTGCAGCCATCCTCTTTAAAGGATTCATTAGTTATACAAGTTCCATATTCAACAGTCGTGTGATAACATTCATTTGGATTAGATGAAGCACATATACCACATTGATAGGTTCCATTGTCTACAAAGTCTTGTTTAAGTAAACAAGGGAAGTTATTTTTTCCCTTAGCTGCCTTAATATATTGAAAATCATTGGAATATTGGGTTTGTAAGTCTTTGGTAGATGTACAGATATAGCTTGAACCTAAGCTCAAAGCAAGTGCTATGGCTACTGCACTTTTTCCAAATCCGGTCGGAGCTTCTAATAACACATATCTGTAACCAGAATTAAAGGCAGTACGTATGTCCTCTAATACCCTTTTCTGATTTTCTCGTTGTGTTGAAAATGGGAAATTCCCTATTAGATCAGATTTCGTAAGGGGTTGTGGAAGGTTATACAGCTAAATTCATTTTATATTATCATGACGGTATTATAAATTTCAGTTCTGTATCATGCTCAGAGATGGAAATGGTAGTTTGAAATTCACAACATAATCGCAAATTTTTAGACCAAATGACAAAACCTAATTAAAAAAGATTTAGCATGATTAGGGCGAGTATGTACAATCCATCTTTATTCGAACCTAGTGCCACTAGGAACTTAATCCCCCGCAGAGCAGCTCTTTGGTCATGACTGGACTCGAAGATATTATATCTTATCTCTACCGATTAATTCATTAAAATAACGGAAAAAACAACCGGTGCGTGGTTAATATAGACACAAGGCGAAGGTAATGGAGTTATGCAACAATGCCCAGACTGCGGATATTGTAATAGGAACCTTTCTTCCTATTACACAATTATTCTAACTATAAGTTTTATTCTCTGTTCATAGTGCTATTCAACGACATTATTCTCTTATTTGACTATCGGTTTGTTTGTTAATGCATCCATAAATATTCTCGAATATCGATTAAATGGGTAAAGTCATATTTTTGCTTAAATTAAAGTATTAATAAAATGTAAGGATGATGATAATAGATGAAATGTTTACCCTATAAATTTAAATTTGACTAGGTATTGGTTATCTAATAAAATGTTGCGAAATAGTGTTTCTGCTAGAATAAAATATTTCTTCATTTTCTGTATAACAGCTCTAGTTTTAGTACCATTAGTTATGCCAGATTCTGCCTTTGCTTTGCAAGCTATTTCGGGAAATCAGATTTCAATACAAGAACCTATACAAGATGAAGTGTTAATCTTTGGAGAAACGGTAAGTATTGACGCACCTGTCAAAGGAGCGATAATATTTGCAAATATTATTCATGTCAATGCACCGATAGAGGGTGACCTTCTTGCAGCTGGGCGACAAGTAACGGTGAATGCAGATGTTTCAGGAAAAATTGTAGCTGCTGGAAATACGATAGATTTGGGGGGAAAATCAACAAATGCAATATTAGCAGCTAACAACATACATTTCGATCCAACTTCTGTGGTAACTAAGGACGCGTATGTTGCAGGCGGAACTATCACCAATGAGGGTAATATATCAGGACAACTGGTAGCGATGACTGACAATTTCCAAAACAATGGCACTATCGGAGACCTAGAGGTAAGGAGCCCAGACTCAATGATGCCGGATATAGAGGGGTGGCTTAATCTTTTTGGTATTTTGTTTGTAATAGGATTTGGTATTTTAGGTATCATACTTGTCAAGTTACTACCAAATCAGTTTGATTCAGTTCGGTTGGTTATGAAAAAATCCATAATAAAAAACACGGTGGTGGGATTTCTATTAATCATATTGTTCGTAGTTGTAATAGTACTATCGGCAATCACTGTGGTAGGTATACCAGTCTCAGTTTTTGGTTTATTGGTTCTTCTCATTGGGTTAATCTTCTCATCTTTAATGGTATCGTTTGCTATAGGAAAAAAAATCCTCGAGTTATTGGGGCGAAAGCCGTCGTCAGGAGATATCAACAATATTTCTTCTTTTTTAATTGGATTTGTCATACTCAATCTTTTGTACGTAGTTCCTATTCCCTACTTTGGTCAAATAGCCCAAGTGATCGTGACTAGTATGGGATTTGGAGCGATTTACTACACGGTTCACAAAGGTCGGTCTCCAGTTTCTAATGATAGGGTGACTATATAATTATTGTAATGCTGATATACGGGGTCGTTCTTATGTAATAGACTGACTCTTTCCTCCAATAAGTGTGTAGTAGATATCTCTGTGAGATAAACCAGAATTGCAATTGCAATTGCAATAATAGGTAAGGATGTAACTTTTTTCTAGTTTATATAGGCTGTCGAATTCTTTTTGAAATCAAATGTCCATATTTGCATTAGAACTCTACTATCACAGGAAACATGATCCACACGAATGAGAACTACTATCAATATGTTGTCAACTAGACATTCATCGAAATCATCATACATTGATATCAGTAAAGAGAATCAATTTGACTCCTAGACTCTAGTTGGTCTAGTAATCGATAACCTGGTTTAAAGCCAAAAATGTTTATAGTTAATGAAAATGAGGTTTAGATAAACAATGAAAATTGGAGTTAATTTTGACGGTTTCAAGATCTCGGATTACCAAAATCGTTCAAAACTCATACCCCCATAACGATATATACAAGATTCCTTCAAAATTTTCCAAGAGCACGGTATAGATATTGTAAGAATTCCTGTTTATTGGGAGTCTTATGAAAAAGATCCAGAAGGCTTTATTCAAGAATTAGACATTATTTCAGATGAGGCGGATAAAAGCAATATTTCATGCTTATATGATAACCATCAATGGGAATGCTCTTCGTTTCTTGGATATGGAATAGGTTTTTCCAAATTCCATTGTATCTCAGCTATATCAAGACAATTCTTCTAAACATGATTCCTTTAAACCACCTTTTAAAGAAGATGTAGAAAAATTTTGGAATAATTGGTGGGATAAGGCAATCAAGTCTTTGGATGGAAGGGATGGATGGGATTTACAGATAGAATACTTTCAAAAAGTAATTGAGACTGTAAATAATAAAACATCAACTATCGCATTTGAACTTTTAAATGAACCTCAGGTGTTTAGGCATGGTGATTTTAAAAAGGTTTCAAGGTATCATGACAATTTATTAATTAAGGTTGCGGAAATAACAGATAAGATCCTGCTATTTTGTTATACTTATGCTGGCCGTATTAGTGCATTTAATTTTCCTTGGACACAGGCTAGAATTAAGCCATCCATTGCTGTAAGCAATAAAATCATGTATGATATTCATCCATATCCTCCATACTACATAGTAATGTTGTATTTTAGATTAATAGCAAGACTAATGAAAATGGATACCTTGCTGGTTGGTGAGTATAACTCAGGTACTGGAGATGGAATTGAAATAAGCTTAAGCCAGCACAGCAAATATTTGAAAACATTCAAAAAGTTTTTACCGCATGGAGTAATGTTTTGGCAGTGGTCCTATATAAAGGACAATGGACACCCAGCATTTAATTTGGCCAAAACAGTTGATGACAAAATATCATTAAATAATAACTTTGATAGTTTTGTCAAAGCCATAAAAGAAGCCTCAAATTAAACGATCATTTGGAATTAATTACAATATTGTGCTAATATCTTAATAATAGATGCTTTCTGGAATTATCAAAATCTTAACCCTGACTAATTCTAAAGCAAAAGATAAGTATATCTTTACGTTGTAGAATCTATTGAGCCTCACAGAAAAATGTGATATTTATGCTGCTATTCATGATGCAGGAATTAATAGGGTGGTTAAACATCTTATGCAACAACGCCCGTCTCTTTTTAATTTTGGTACTTCCTTTTTAGCATCAAATCCAAATCTATTATGTGAAAAAATTATAGCTGTACCAGAAGTAAACAGACAACAGAATCTTCTTTTAACAATACTCGATCCAATCCCTGTCATAGGCTTACCAATAAGCCAGTCTAGTTCAAACAATTTAGCAATAAATTTTGCAATTCAACTTTCCAAAGCTGAAATAGATTTTTACGAAGGGAATATATTTTCTTTACCTTCAGAACTTGCCCCATTAGCAAATCAACGTTTGGCTGCTCATTTCAAAGTTTGTTCCGGTTTGGATTGTCTCGGTGACTTGCCTTTCCTCAGAAGACCTCCAAATACCAGACCGTCTACTTCCAAACTAGAATGTTTTTGTCTAGATTTGTATGCTATAGGCGGATGCAAAATTTCTGGATTAGCAGAAAGCCAAAAAATAGGGCTTAAAATTGATGGTATAGAGATAGTAGATTTAAAGCCTCAAGGTCTGGAAAATGCGATCGAATGTTATGCCAAATCTGTTCTTAATCATGGAATATTTCCCCATGTTGCTGAGATTATTTCCAAATTGACATTTGGGATAATTACTATTCCTCCGTCTACCGGAAGTTTCCAAGTATCTGGTAATTTTCAGCTTTCTGGAACAACGACCGTTCCTAATAATCCTGCAATCGAAGATGATCAATTAAAAACATTTATCAATTTAGATAATTTGGACTTGGATATCGTATTCTCACCAGATACTGGTGGTAGTGGTGGTAGTGGTGGTAGTGGTGGTAGTGGTGGTAGTGGAACAATCACAAGAACAGTAAAATCACGTTCAAGAACAGGCACTTTTGATCTAACCGCTGCTATATCCGAAACCACGTTCAAAAAAATATATGGTGCTCTTCTTGAAGGATTTAAATTTTCAGTATCAGACACAGGCGGCTCTGGCATATTCTCTGTTGGTTATACAGTTTCGGCACATCTAGAGAATGGGCCGATCGATTTGCGTAACAACGATTCTGTTCTAATAAGTGAATTAGATGTTAAATGGGATATATTGCAACTTAACATAGGTATAGATATTCCAACACAAACTATTGGTGGATTTTGTCTCGTTCCAAACCCTTTTGGTGGATGTTTGATTCGTGCTCCGTCAATTGATCTTTTTGAAGCATCTCCTGATATTTCTTTACCCTTGAACTTGGGTGGATTAATAACATCTGAAATTACTTTGAGTGCAATTCCAAAGGTGTTTTATGGAGTTGGCTCTGGAGTTCCAAACAGATGGCAACTTACTTTAGTCCCTACGCTTCCAATCGACTTCGATATAATTGACATGGCGGACACAATTGGAGATTTGTTTCATAATCTGATTGTAAATGCAATCGTCAGTCTTCTTAGTTCTTTGGGACTTCCTGACTGGGCTATATCTTTTATAGATACCGTGCTTGGTGGAATAGAAGGAATAATTCGAAACATTTTAGATATTGGAGACGACGTGGGTGAATTTATTTTAAGTTTGATTAGTAATGCCGGTCTATTCCAGGACTTGATCGATAAACTGGCTAAATTCATTGCCCTAACGATTTTGGAACTCAAGGATCCCTTGGAAGTATTAGAGGGAAATTCTGCCATACCTCTAATTCCAGTAAAGTTACCAATTGAATTTTTGGATGTTCGGATTAATGGTAATGGTAATGAGTTGATCCTTGAAGGAGATGTGGGTAATTAAATATGAATATTAAAATAAACCGATTTTTGTTTAGTCAGACCAATATTGATAGTGGGTCTCTCACTCCACATTCTACCATTGTTTGTAAATTTACAGATCCTGGAGAATATCAGGGTATTATGATGAAAGGATCGGGAATAGTTAGCAGATTTAAATTAAATGTTCTTGCGGAAAGATCATCTAATAGGTTATCATCTTTATCTACGACAAATTCTAAGGAGGTTTCTCAACTCTCCGATGAAAACAAGCAAGTAAATGATACTTCTAATCAGATAAACATCGATTTAAGCAATATTATGAGTCTTTATACACTAAAAAAAGGGGACTATGCTGTTTTCTATGTCTCTACTGGCGCTGGCGGTTATTCGATAGAGATTTATCGATTCGAAAGGGGATCACAAATAAAAACATTTGATAGCAAAGAATTAAAGGATGGAGTGATTTTCTCTGCGATGGTAATTAGACCCGGTACTTATTTGATAACAAATACAATAAACAATGCTAAGGCAGATTTAATTGTAAACTATCCAGAACTTGGAAAGATGAAGAAAATTCTCATACCGATTAATTTAGAAATCAATACTAAAGAAATTGTCCCAAACAAAATAAACATCGATCCATCTCAGGGATTGATTTTTAAAATTAATACTCTATCAAGAATAAGAATTGAATTGACAAAACCTGAGGACAGACCACTAAAATTACACAGAGAACAGTTTGTTATAAGAACCAAAGGAGATGAAAAATTCCTTAAACGATTTAGGATGATTCCTCGTAAATAAGGACATTGACCAATTTATTTTCGGTATTATACATAACAAAAACAGATACAGCACTTAAGAAAAAATTACTACGAGTGGAATGTGTAAGAAAATTAACGATTCATATATCTAATTTTTTCAGATTACAAAAGCCCCTTATGATTCTTTAATTCATTATAACGGTTATCAACCTTGAAGGATAGATAATCAAATATCAAAAAGATTTTTAAAATAATATCAATCCTGTATTGTTTCTAAAAAATTTGGGGGATACTATCCCGGTATTGTTGCTTAAACCGCTGCAGTATGTATCGTTTTTCTTCTTAGTATAAATGCAAATCCAAGGGATACTGCCGATAGCAATACTGCAGTAGAAAATACCAGATCATATGACTGAGCTGATGGATATGATACTTTTGTTCCGATATTTTCATGATCAGCCATATATACTCCAGCCAGGGCCGGACCTATGGCCATACCTATGAACAATAATAGTGCACCAATTCCTACGGATATTCCAGTAAATTCTTTTGGGGAGGAAGACACTATTATATTCCAAATTGCGGTCATTGTAAGCGATAAACCTGAGGCGATTATGGCCAAGTTTACAGAAACTATGAACTCCGTTGCATGGAACATTAGTAATCCAAATGTTCCAAATAGGCTAACGATTCCACCAATTATTATTGGTTTTGTACTGCCTATCTTATTTATGATAAATGGAGTGATGCTTGCAAACACCAAGAAACTGATCATGAAAGGTAACTGAACGTTTGCAGCGTCTATCGAATCACCTCCGAAACCTAACGGAGCTGGACTCCTCACCAACTGGACTATCGTTGGATAAATCATGAACATAGTGATTCCTGTAGCTATTAGTAGGATAAATGAAGGTAGAAGAATTTTATCTCTTAACAATCTCAAGTTAACAAATGGGGGTATAGCCCTTCTTTCTATTATAACAAAGACGGATAATGCGATTGCAGATATTATGAATGCTCCCGCAATTTGTAATATATTTTCATTATTTACACCAATTTGAATGATAGTAAGTGCAATGAGAAATGAAGATATTGTAACTGAAAGAGCCACTATACCTTTAATATCTATAGAAAACGGTTTTCCCTTTTTCTCTGAAACATTTCTTTGTATTTTTGAATTATTTGATCGATTTGGTACTTTGTATTCCTTTACGAATCTTGCAATTAATAATGTTACCAAAATAGCGAAAGGTATTATAGCTAGAAAAGTAGCATGCCAACCAAAGGTTTGGATTATGCTAGCTCCAACCAATAGTCCAACCACTGAACCAGCTGAATATGCAGAACCAAAAACCCCTACAGCTATAGATAGTTTAGCAGGCGGAAACGTATCTCGAAGAAGACTAAATGCTGCTGGAACAGCTGCTAACCCAACACCCTGAATAATCCGGCTAACAAGTAGAAAAGTTATGTTATCTGCAAATCCGCCGGCGGTGAGTCCGGTTATATATATTGCAAGTAAGGATAGTAAAACTTTCTTTTTCCCATACAGATCAGAAAGTCTACCAGCAACTGGAGTCATCACTGCAGCTACAATTAAGTATGCGCTGAATATCCATGCAGCAGTTCCATAAGATATATCCAAATCATCAATTATTTCTGGTATTGCAGGAAGTAGCATGGTTTCTGAGAAAAAAACTGTCAATAGAGTACTACTAAGAATTGCTAAAGTTAACCACGCATGGCGACTTACAACCGTCGTTGCGTTAATCATATTATTTTTTTCATTCCTATCTTTGATCATATCAACTTACCTTATCTCATTAACTATAATAAAGTAAGTATTTAAAATAGTAGGTGACGATTTGGTAAGTAGAAAGAAATTCAAAGAATAAATAATAAATAATTATTAAAAAGAGATATAAAAAGTTAACCTATAGATTCTATACAAAGTAATGATAAAAGATGGGCATTATTATTTGACTCAGTCATATATCAAATGAATAAACTTTGTCTAACAAAAATCTTTAATTTTGACGTTCAAATAATTTATTCATATTTATACCAAATCGAGATATTGAAATGAAATATATGAGTAGCCATTTTAATTGTTGTTTTTTACCATTACGATAAGAGACCTAGGAAAGAAAATAAAACATGTAATATAATATCTTGTAAGAGAGTCAGTCGCAATTTAGATAGTAAACCTGCCAATATTTTTGATTTTCTCTTTCTATAAACTTATTAAATTAGAATCTAGGAATAACTTTTCAATATGTGCAAAGGTTGACTAATTTACATATAATTTCGTAAAGATTTGGCGGTTATCTTTTCAATTTTAATAGGATCGGGGTTGTCAAATATTTGATCACAACAATATTTGAACGAAAACAACGCCATCTGTTCCATTATTGGTTGTAATTCTTTACCTTTTTGAGTAAGATAGTATTCTATCCTAATTGGCGTTTCATTGTATACATGACGTTCAATAAGACGTTTAATAAGACCATCCTTTTCCATCTCTTTTAGCCGTATTGACAAGGTTTTTGGGTTGATCTCTTCTATAGAATTCAAAAATTCGTTAAATCGTTTTTGTTTATCGTAATGCATATTGCGTAATGTTAAAAGAGAAAATTTTTTGCCAATTATATTAAAGATATTAAACACAGGACAACATTTGCATTCCATATCGTCTATTATCTTTTGGTGAATTAGATTTTCTTTCTTTTTTTGATACTGCTCTGAGGTTTTGAGTTCTACCAACTTAACAACCCTATATCTACTTACAGATTAATTACTTACCAGTTTATATACTTACCTTATTATAGTTAATAACACAAAGTGATTTATGAAATGATAGAAACTCAATGTTACTCAAATTGTGCGTCTTACCCCAGAATTGGAGAAGCGGCAAGACATAATCAGAATAGTGCAAGTGTGTGTGGATGCCAAACGATACCTAATGACTGCTACAGCTGTTCTTACTGTGATACAGATCCAATTGAAGCAACAAAGAAACTATTAGAAAGCTCATTTTTTACTGCATTAAAGGAAATCCATGTGGAGAAAATTAAGAAAATTATTGAAAGAGAATGGGGAAGTACCATTGATAGGACCGCTGAATTAGCTGTTAAAACTATTGAAAAACAATGGCAAGCTTCTGTATCATCGTCAAGTACAAACAAAGATTTCTATGAAGAACTAGGAAAGATAATGACATCTAGTAGGAAACAATAACAATATGGAATTTTGTTTTAATTCATCATTTTTTATGTCATTTAATGGAAATCAGCATTTAATAGTTTTTTATTAAAAAATACAAGAATTCAACAACAAAGAATTTGTAAATATTATAAGATAAATCTTTTGGCTTGACTTCAATCATCCTAATAGATGCAAAAAGTGCCCTTATACATAATCTTGAAATATTTTATAGTAGTTATTAGTGGAAATGACCAAAGTAGTTGAAATGGATGAAAGCGTATCAATATTCTCTCAAATGAATGAAGATGCTGGTCCAGTTATATTGATTAACAAATTTAATGTAAATCCTTCCGAGTCCGATGAGTTTGTAAAGGCATGGGCCGAAGAAGCAGAGAATTTTAAAGGACAGGCCGGGTTCATTTCTACACAATTACATAGAGGCATTGGGGGGAGTGGAATATTCATTAACTATGCAGTTTGGGAGTCTGCAGCTCAGTTTAAGAACGCGGTTAACAAAGTTATGAATCCAAATGACAGAACGTCTAAATATCCACCAAGTACCATTGCGTCACCTCACCTATTCAAAAAGGTGGCAGTAGCGGGAGTATGTGTTGACTAAAACATCAGAATCGAGTCTGGATATCTTTTTCGCATACATTATCTATTGCAATGGCATATAACAATACTGATTTAGTAGTGAAAATTTAATACGCTAATGGACTTTGAATAGATAATTTAGATAGCCTTAAAAATGATGACAATATGAAAATGGTAAAAGAAAATATGTCTAATCATCTAACAAACCCTTAGCTGCCACATTGCAAATATTCCTTTTCTGTTTTTCTCGTCGGCATATGATTGGTACACTCCTACTGTACTTTTGAGGAATTCCAAATTTCCAGTAGCGTTAGTATCAAAGAATGCTGCACCCAACCTTTGTATTGTGTTCTCTATCATACTATTCATATCCTTAAGGGAGTAACTGGAACTGCCGTGCTGAGAGACAAATGGTGCTCTACCGACAACAGTCGAGTACCATCTCATACTTGAATTTGACTCCGACATTCTGCTTGCTTGATACTATCTTTTCTATTTTCTAATATCTTTTGTATTCCTTCAAGCATAAAGCTATTTGAATCTGATGAAATTTTTTCTCTTTCTTCCGAACTTAAGAATGTGTTGTTCTGTATTCCCAAATTGTAAAGAACGTTTTCATTCATGACTCTTTTGGATGATGATAAGTCCGTGATGACCTTTAGCAAATTTGTTTTTGATATTTCTCCTTTGATGATTGTTTTACCGATATAGTCATTAGTATAATACATTTCACCACCAATTTCTTGATTATCAGTTACTCTGACATTGTACTTTGAGATAAAATCCTGCACTTGATCCTTAGTTCCCGTATACACTATAGGTATAATTGAATTTGGTTTTTCTATTGCATTATATTCATGTGCTAAGACTCGCAATTCTCTTTCAGCTTCAAGGTCCTTATAGTCTGAGTAAGCAGATCCTAAAATTTCATAACAGATACCATCAACATTGACATTCACATTTTTCTTTGGATAATAGGTGAAGGCTAATGAAAAGCTTACAGCTCCTGCAATTATAAAAATGATAATTAATGGTATTGCTAATCTTAACATATTCTGTCTACCTTTTATTTTGAAGATTAGCAATAATCTGTATAGTATGTATAGCGTCTTTCTACTTCTTTATTGTTTCCACTATTTATGCTATGAATTGCTTTTCTTAATCCACCCTTTACGTAATCTCTGAGATATTCTGTTTGTGTATTTGAAGGATATAGATTAGCCAAAACATATTCGAAATGTTTCATAAATTCCACCACCTTTTTTCTATACTCTTCCTTTGTAGGATTCTTGTTGTTTGTTACCTTAAACCATGTTGTAGCACATGGGGCCGCATATCCCCTTGCCATATCATCAATTACTCTGTCAATTTCAAACAAATCTAGTTGCATGATATAATATACGAAAGTCCAAGTAATATTCTTCATTGAAACAAAAATATCACGATATTTCTGAAACGGAAATAATGTTATGAAGTCTTTTTGATGTACAGGACAGCAGATTTTCTATTTTTTCCGAAATAGAAATAAAGAACAATTTATTATAGTTTGTCATAAAGATGATTGATGAAATCGATAAAGTAATTCTTTCTGATTTAAGTAAAAATGCTCGTATACCTGTGGCTGAAATTGCAGACCATATTCGACAAATGGAACATAAAATAACGGAGAGAGCCATACGATATAGGTTAAAAAGGTTAGAGCAATCTAATACTATTTTGGGATATTCTCCCATCTTCAATCCATCCCTTATCTCGGATAAGATAAGCAGAACCATTCTATTAAAATTCAAAATTACTAGAAATACTTCTGACCTCCTGGAAAGATTAAACAAATACATTGAAAATTCAGATTTCTGTTTGTTTTCTGCTAGAATGAGTGGAGACTTTGATTTCATATGTCATTTTGTTTTTGATTCCATAGAACAATATGAGTTAGAAAGTGATAATTTTATCAACCGCTTTACAGAGTTGGTTTCAGAATATCGAACTTATGATTCTAAAATCATAAAAGCAACTCCTTATTCTATATTAGACGAACAAGAATCCAATGAAAAGAAATTCAGAATTTACAAAATAATAAATTCATTAAGGAAATCAGAAAATCTCAACACAAAGCTTCAACTCACAGTAGACAGCTTGGTCAAATATTTTGATGCTACATTTGCAAGAATGTGGTTGTTTGATAAAGATGGCATAAATCTTATCTTAAAATTCAGCTCAGGAAAATACAGAAACAACAACGGCGAGTTTTCGAAAGTATCAATAAAGCTAGACAGCAAAATAGGCACAATTGTTAAGAGAAATAAACCAGTCATTACAAATGATGTAGTAAACGATCCCAGAATTAAGTATCCCATATGGGCGGAAAAAGAAAAGCTGAGATCATTTGCAGGTTATCCAATAACCCATGCTGGAAAACCTATAGGAGTACTGGCAATGTTTAGTAAAAAGACTCTGTCACCTATTGAATTTGAATTACTTGGAATTTTCGCTGATCATATATCAAAAGAATTATCTGCTTTCTACGAAGCCAAGGAATTGTTAAACATGTCGTGATTTTACTTAGCTGACATAATCTTTTTTTTCTTGGATAAAATCCCAATAAAACAAGGAAGTTGGTTCCTACGGGCGAGTAATAACTAAACTTGTTATAGAAAAAAATCATGTCAACAGAATATACACATGATCAGGTAGATCTAAATGTCCGAATAAATCATCATGACTAAAGTATTATTGTTCGATTATCTTTTTTATAAGAAAAATAAGTATGCCTTAAATCAGATAATGTAAATGAATGTCATGTGACTAAAATAGTTAAGCTACAAGTCATATCGCCACCAAACACAGAGATGAATACAACTTTTACTTTGGATGATAAAGATGTTTTGTTCAAAAGGATCGCACTAGAATCCCACATTTGTGGTTATTGTGGATTTGTCTTGGCAGAAAATGTAATGGTTTATAATTATCGCGACATAATATCGCAATGTCCTAATTGTAAATCTTTTAATGGGGCACCAGAAAATGATAATTTTTAGTAGGCGGTTAGGATAAACTTGTCATCTCCAGGTTTATATAATTCAGACTTTATCAAATTAAATTAGATGTCAAGTTTGACGCGGCATCAGCAATATGAACATGACTGCGTGCCTGTTAATGATCCTCCTGTTAAATCCTCTAATAGTTGATCAGATACTTTCGTCGACTATGGACTTCTTTCATCTTAAATCATGAATTGATAAAAATGATAAATAACGCAACGAAGATTTTACTCTTAATAAAAAAGATTCTCCACCTCATTTCTGAAGTAGGACATGTATGTCATCCGTCTCTTTCCTATAATTTTCGTATTTCGTTTACTCCCATATTAAAAGATGGGGTAATAGATGTGACTGAATGATGGCGCCTTGACTAATGCGTATTTTTGAATAATTTGTTAAATATTGCTAATTTTTTTCACATAAAAGAAATCATATGTTTGAATGTATTAATGTATTGTAATAAAATATATATAAAATATATTTCTCAAATATTTACGGGATGATAAAAAGAACCAAACTCCAAGTTATAATTACAACAAGAAAAAAGAACAAAGGCAACCCGCGCCCCATGACGATATAATAGTAATTATGATATGGCAAAATTTTATATTTTATACATTTAATTTGTACATCTTGTGACCGAAAACCTTTATTCTTATATAGAACTGGCAAGTAATATTCGGGGTCATAAACTAGGTTTATGCTGATGATACAGAAGTTACCAACAAATTTAAATCAGAAGACTAAAGTAGTCATAATCACTTGTCTAGTGTGATTATTTCTCCATGTAAAAACCGTCGCGAATTATTAATTGTTTAACCTTTAAAATAGAAACATACGTCAAGAACTATTTTAGATTACTTATCTGTTAAAGGTAAATTAAACGAAATGGTGGCTCCGATTCCATCTTTATTATTTTCAGCCCAGATTTTACCTCCGTGCGCTTCTATAATATTTTTCGATAAATACAATCCCAGTCCTGTACCTTGAAAAGACTTTGTCGCAAATTTGGTAAACAATCTAGGTAATATCTCATTATCTAATGCAATACCTGTGTCTTTTATACTAACAATAACCATAAGTTGAGGGTAATTGTCGCTTCTGGAAGTGGTAATGGTACTAGTTATCTTTTCAACACTTGTAGTTATTGATATAACTCCTCTCCCTGTATCTTGTTCTGAAATTGATTTAATAGAATTATCAATTAAATTAGAAATTACTTGTCCTATTCTTCTGCTATCCGCATCCACTAGATATTCGGTATCAAAATGGCATTCAAATTTTATTTTTTTTGTATCATCCAAGATGTGTTCTAATTCTTTAATTACGGTCACTATCAATTCATTAAGGCTAAAAACCTCTTTATTTGGTTTAAATAATTTACTTTCAAATCTAGTAACGTCCAAAATTTTTTCATTCAAATAGGATAATTTCTTTGCATCTTTTACTACTCTGTCCAGTAATTCCATATGATGTACATCTTTTGTCTTATCTCTCACATACTCAGTCAGTCCGATGATTGGAGTAAGAGGCGTTCTTAAATCGTGAGCCACTATGTTTATGAATTCCTTTTGCATTTTGTCATGAATTTTTAATTTTTCATGTGCATCTTTTAGTTCCTGATAGATCTCTGTTTGTTTCCAAATACTATCAAATATTGCTACATAGGATAGTACTGTGGGTGCACTATTTGAATAGGTTACAAATCCGACAGCCTCTGATATGATTTGTTTTGCATCATCTTTAGTTTCCGCAACGAGAGACTGCTTTCTATCTATTACCAGTATTGACACTTTAGATAGGGGTTCAATGTATTGGATTATAAAATTAGGTTTATTTAGTATTGTTATCAGCCTCTCCATTTCATTATCTTTTGGAGTTAGAATTTTAATAATTATCCATGGTTTAGCATCTCCTAACTCCTTTAGTAACTGAAAAGTACCTGATTCAGCCTGTCTATGAAATGCTTTAGAAGTAGACATTATTACCAGTATTTCAGATTCAGCAGAGTTTAAAAGATCAAAGACTTTATTTTGAATGTCTACAGGACTATTCCTGGATTGCATAACTTCGGGAACAATTCCTTCTTCTATTTCCATTAGTTTTTGTGTAAGAGGTTCAGCCTTTTTCCAAAACATTTCAAATATGTATTGTTGTTGTTCTATTACTTCTCTTTCATTGCTGTATATAACAGGATTCAAAAGTTTTGTTTCACTCCAAGTTGACATGCCTAAAAATTCCGAATCATTTACACATACAGATCCCTTCACCCCATCAAGATGTCTGAGTTCACTTACAATTTCACCTAGCTTTTTGCAGTATTGAATATTATCTTTTGTAATCTCTGTGATGAATCTGATTTTTGCACCCCGATTTTTTGCTTTAATATAATTACTCTTATAAATTTCTGATTTTATAATTATAGAGGGTCCATTCTTATCTACGCAAATGTCCATTCTCTCACTGACATTCTCTAAAAAACTAATTCCGTAACTTACTGCAGTATCCATATCATATATCAAATCAGTTTTTCGATTACGAAGTGTAGTTTGTTCAGAGATATTCAACTACTATAGTAAATAGTGATGTCGTATATAAAAATAATAACAAAGTTCATTGATCTGAGACATTTAATATGCCAATAACAAATAGAAAGTGAATTTCTTAATCCAAATTAATAAAACGAAAATGAATAACTATGAATGTCATTCTAGTTAGTTAATTAGAATTGAATCAACAAACACTGTTTAACTATTCAAGAAAACTAAACTAATAACAACAGTATTTGTCTTCATGTGGTACACTTTGCACTCTTTTTAATGAGTGATATATACCATAAGATCAAACCTTCAACTGATTATAGGTTAACAGAATATGTGAAATGTAAACTCAAAGACAAAAAGCAAATTAGGTTGCTTGATTTTGTGATTATAATCGGGGCAAAAACTCCACACCCTTAGTGAAAATATTCTGAATATTTCATGTATTAAAAGCATCTTTTTAGCTTAAAAAATGACTCCGCCAATGATAGTAACATTAATCATCAACAGATCTTTTGGATTTATATTCATACAAACATTGCTACCGATACAAATGCAACCATAATATCGAAACTAGATCTGGAACTCGGTGAAAATTCATAGTTTGTCTTGTAAGACGGATTTGATAATTCTACCCTCTACCTAAGTCTAAAATTCCATTGTTTTTTCTCTTTCAATACTAATTATATAAATGATATTTCCTTAGATATTGTATGTGCTTTGAATATGAATTACTCCAGAAAGAAGAACAAGAGAAAACGATAAAGAAGGAAAAGAAGATATCCCAGCAACAATCAGAAATTGGAAAGGTAGAAGAAGGGTCAATACCTGCCTAATTTTTTTAAATCGAAAAAATAAATAATTAATCGAATATTATCATTAATGATACAATTACTTGAAAATAATCTCACTAAAATCCAATATTGAGGTCTAAAAGTTGATCTTTTAAATATTTTCGTTTCTAGATGTTTATGTGAAATGCCTAGTGAAGAATCAAGGAGAAAATTTACCGATTGGTTTAGGAAAAATTATCCTCAAGAATATTACTTCTTTCATAAAATAGAGTCAAATCTTGACAAACTATATTCAACTAAACATCTAGGTCTTCATGAGGGGGAGTTTGCTGAAATTTCAATAAATGTACAAAAACGCGAGGGGGGTAAATATCACCTGGCCGCTGATCCATTTACATCAATTTTTCTTGGTTCAATATGCAAAACAATGATGGATGAATTTGCTAATAACATGGAATCTGTTGCCTCTGATAGAGTTCGAAAGGAATTTGAAGATAGATTCAGTATCGAATGTCTAAATTGCAAAGTAATAAACCTTACAGATTTGAAATATTGCAATACTTGCGGCTCAGAACTTTCATCAAACTAACAAACTTTATGATTCATTTGAAAGTCTTATATATAATAACCATATTTTCTTTCAATAATAAATAAGGATATATCTTCAAGTCTATGAATGATGCAATGTAAGTAGCTGATAATATACATAAGAATAGAGTAAACTGCAAAATGAGTAGACGAGATAATTTAAAAAACAACTTGGGAACGATTGCCTTATACTGTATATCCTCCTTTTTTATCATTATGGGATTTATTTTTACTGCCTATTGGTTAATGGGTGCCTTCTATCTTTTGTTTTTTATGTTTGCAGGAATGATGTTGTTAGGATTTGGTGGATTTATTTTTTTAGTCTATATATGAATAAGTTGAACAACCAGAATAAAGCCTTGTAGTTGACCTATGAAATGGAGTGGATCTTTTTAAACCGAATTAGAAATGCTAGTTATTATATCCTTTAGATCTTATATTCTACCATTAAGTCAAAAAATGTATCTATATGTTTATTTTATAGTTTTCCAATTATTCAAAGATATTCGATTACAATGAATTGGACATGTTAGACGAATACAGGAAGAAAAGGAATTTTAAGGCATCTCCTGAGCCCATTGGAAATAACAATCTGAGTAAAGAAAATTTTCCAGCTCCAGGCGATGCAATCATCTCAAATGACGATCTTAACCAATCAAAATCAAGACCTCGGTTTGTGGTCCAGAAACATGAAGCGACTAGATTGCATTATGATTTTAGATTGGAATCTATTAAGGAGGATATTCTCTTATCCTGGGCCGTCCCTAAGGGACCATCGCTGGATCCATCCATAAAGAGGTTGGCAATACAAACAGAAGATCACCCTGTGGATTACTTGTCATTTGAAGGAGTTATCCCTGAAGGAAACTACGGTGCTGGAACTGTAATAGTATGGGATACTGGTGAATACAGCTTGGAAAAAAGATCTTTAACGAAATATTCTGCGAAAGAACACCAAGAGAATATCCCAGAAGGTTTAGACGTGTCTGAGCTAGAAAAAAAATATGGAAAGATTACGTTTGTATTATATGGACAGAAATTAAGAGGCAAATTTTCTTTGGTGAAAACTAGGACCAAAAATCAGTGGTTATTAATTAAATTAAAGGATGATTTTGCTTGTGGCTCAAACAACGGTGACACGAATGGTGAAAAAGAAATAACAGAGAGTAGACCTGAATCGGTGTTAACAGGCAAAAAAAATAGAGATTTAATGCGATACAAATCCAGCAAGACTCTAAAAAAAGATGTAAAAGTTGACAACAATATAATAAAATACTCTGCGGAGATCCCAGAGAATCCAGATATACTGGATAAATTGGAGGATCAGAGTCTTGGCACTATGAATCGGGCATCTGCTAATCGATCCTTAAAACAAATGTGCTTTGAAGGAATAAAACCTATGTTACCGTCTCTTACGGATAAACCATTTAACAATAAGGATTGGATATTTGAAATAAAGTGGGATGGGGTAAGGGCTATCACTCTTGTGGATAGGTTAAATAAAACTTGCACGATTAAATCACGTGTAGGTGATATTATTACTCAACGCTATCCTGAACTTGAGAACACTTTTAAAAGTGCCCTAAAAGAAGATATGTTCAAAGACTTTGTCATATTGGATGGGGAAATCGTTATTTTAGATAATGATGGATACCCCGATTTTCAAAACCATCAAAAAAGGATGAATGTTGATTCTATAAAGAGTATTGAAATTTTGTCTGAACAATATCCGGCAGTTTATTATGTGTTCGACATATTATATTTAGACAATAATAACCTCATGCAGATACCATTTGCAGAAAGAAGAAAGATACTAGTCAACCTGGTTAAGAAAGAGAACTCAAAAATACGAATATCTGACTTTGTCGAGGAATTTGGGATAGATGTTTTTCAGACCATAAAGAGGATGAGCTTGGAAGGGATAATTGGAAAACAGAGGAACAGCAAGTATCATTCTGGTATCCGTACAAGAGACTGGCTTAAAATAAAAAATATCAAAACCCAGGACTGTTTGGTGATAGGCTATACAAGAGGTGAAGGCAACCGAAAGAATTATTTTGGATCTCTCTTACTTGCAGCAATCGATAATACTCAAAACGATATTCATACTAATACCAATAATAATAATGACAATTCCAAAAATAACATTAGTAACTTACGATTCATAGGTCATACGGGTAGTGGATTTAGTTTTGAAAGCCTCTCCTTAATTCATAAAAAACTAAGAGAAATAGAAATTCCATATTGTCCTGTTGATTACATTCCATATCTTAACAGGGAAACAGTATGGGTAAGACCCATAACAGTAGTAGAAGTGAAATTCAATAATTGGACCTGTAACAAGATAATGCGGGCACCTATATTTCTAAGAATTAGAGAAGACAAGCCGCCATACCAATGTGTCATTGAAATTTCAAGTCTTACAAATTCAAAGTTTGCAGATACCATAGAGAAGGATGAAGATGATAATGACTTAAAATTAACCAATAATAAGAACGGTGTTCCCATAACTAAACTTGACCAACAATTTTCCAATTTGAAAAAGGAGTTTTGGAGCGCAACAAAATATCGTCCACCTATTACAAAAGGAGATTTAATGGAGTACTACGATAAAATAAGCGAACTTCTACTACCTTATCTTAAAGACCGGCCCATCTCTCTTAGTAGGTATCCAGATGGAATATATGGAAAAGCATTTTATCAAAAGGATTGGAAAAATATAAAACCACATTATGTTAGAACAGTAAAGGTATATTCAGAATCAAATAATGATGAGATCAACTATATAGTATGTAATAACAAGGAAACTTTACTATGGCTTGTGAATTTGGGATGTATTGAAATACATCCATGGAATAGTCGGGTTAATGATTATGATCAATGCAATAAAATGGATGTAATAGAAACGGAAGAATGTGGATTAAATTATCCAGATTTTATAGTTTTTGATTTGGATCCATACATAAACATTGATAAAAAAAATGAATCAAAGGAACCAGCCTATAGTTTAGCTGCTTTTAGAACGACAGTTGAAATTGCTCTAGATTTGGAAGATATTTTTAATGAATTGAATATAAAATCATATGTTAAAACTTCTGGAAAAACAGGATTGCACATATTCCTACCAGTAATTAACATGTATACATACAAGCAAACGAGGGAATTTGCCAGAGTAATATCTCAAATCCTGAATAAACGCAATGCCGGTCAAATTACTACAGAATGGAAAACAACGGATAGAAAAGGAAAAGTATTTTTAGATTATAATCAAAATTCTATTGGGAAAACACTGGCGTCTGTTTTTTCAACAAGACCGGTAGAAGATGCGACGGTTTCAGTTCCACTAACATGGGAAGACCTGGTAGACATTATCCCTACCGATTTTACAATAAATACAGTACCTGACCTTTATAAGAGAAAAATAGATCCATGGAAGGATATTTTATCACACAAGCAAAATCTTGAAGAAATTCTTGAACACATTTCCGATTTCAAAGTTTAAGAAAAATATAGCAGCCTGTCAATAACTAACTTCATTAAAAAGATGTACTATTACATCAATTCTTCTTCTAAGGCAGATATACCCGGCAAGATTTTTTTGTTCATATTTTGCATTAGTTCTTGACAGTTTTGCTTCTTTGAACACTTGCTTTCAAAGCCTCCAATAGGTTATTACTAGTATCCACTAAGCCTTCTTTTTCTTCAGTTTTGTATGTGATCCCTTTAGATTTTGCAGTTACCATTTTTTCTAATTGTTTTGTATATTCATCCGAATATTGTGTCTGGTCAAATTGTGAACTAGTCAAATTTCCTATTAACATTCTCCCAAGTTCCAATTCTTTCTCATCTATAGGTACCGAAGATGCAGAAGATTCAGACCCCGGCATTCCGTCTATTTCATCTATTGGTGTTATCTCTTCTTGGTACATCAGTTGATGCATTACCATACCCCTTTGATATGGACGAATGGCGACCACATGTTCTCTATCTTTTAACACAACCTTTCCTATCGCGATTTTATCTGTTTCTTTAAGGGAACTAACAAATAATCTATAGGCCTTGGTAGAAGCCGATACAACACTTTCTTTTTGTTTGCTTTTTCTTTTTCCACTTGTTTTATCCGTAAAAGGGGAGACATAATAACTCTTTTCGATAAGAATAGTGTCAAAATCTTTGATGTCAATAAATTCTTTGATGTCAATTGTTTTAGTAGTTTCTGGTTGAATTTTATCCAAATCTTCTTTTTCTATTATTATATATTCGTCCTTTGCAATCTTGTACCCTTTTTTTATCTCTTCATACGGGATTTCTTTTTCCTCTATTGGACACCATCTTTTATACTGAATTTTATGTCCTTTTTCATCCAACTGGTTAAACGAATATTCGTTACTGCTATCAGATACTGTAAATAACTTTATTGGAATGTTTACTAACCCAAATGAAATGCTGCCGTTCCAAATACTTCTGGTTCCCACAAGTAATCTAAAACAACATGACTATATGCGTATTTATAGCAATACATACATTATCATTTTATTTTGAATTAGTATTTTTTTACAAAAGATAGTAAGTAGCTTTTTGTCGTCATTTTTTATTTAAGAGATAATTGGAACCGTCCTATAGTAGAAAGGCAATACGACCAATATGCTTCCGTATGATCCATATCATGGATGAATTTCTATCCATCTTCTATTCTATTTTCATTTGGAACTTTGTCATTACGATCGCAAACGCATTCAAAAATCAAGAGGAAAGGTATGTAACAGGTCCATGTATATCATTTATCAAGGGACGCGAGTAAAGCGGTATTGTCAAATAGTAGATGGATGAAAAACAAAGGATAGTATCTAATGGAAATAGATGAACAAGATAACTATCGTCTGGTAGTAACGACGGAGCAACCCACTATTTACTATCCTTTGTCGTTGAAACTTGTTTCTCTAATACTGTAGTAGCAGTCATTCTAGTGGTAATGAGTGCAACATGTATCTAGATTCTGATTCACAAAAACCTAGCTTCTGAAGAATCAATATTATTATAGTCCGGCAGTAATAGTTATTAAATTTCTTTACATCTTTTATATATTCTATGATGGTCTTTAACAGGAAATCCATTAGATTAACATCAATGGGCTGAGATAATTTCCAAACACCAGACTCAACCAAGATGAGTGATGAAGAAATTAGAAAATATATGAAAGCAGCAATATATTATATTTTTACTTTAAATAGCAAGTTTGCTCTAAATTAGTAGAGAATAAGAGCAAATATGATTGTTAATTAAATAAAAAAAGTGTGATCATATCTCTTCTTCATATGGTAGTAGTCTTAAATTCACTTTGATCATAGATTCTAACATATCAGGAGAGTCTAGAAATTCTAAGTTTCTCATTTTTTATTGCCGTTATGTTATTATTGAAAGCATGTGCTAGCTCAGCTAACATTGTGGTAATCCGTAAATAACTAAAATAAAAGTAATATTTGATAAGAACTTTACCTTCTATTGTTTTTTATCCTAGTGTTAAAGCCTCTTGTCATAAAGTCATATTACTATCAGTTGAGATACTTGCGGACTCTTGGAGATCCTTTTGAATATTGGAAATACTATTAGATTGATTAGAATACTCTTTGACTCCAAGATTGTCTGGTGTTAAATTACTAAACAAATAGTTGATGTCTTCAGACATGTTTTGGAGGACGAGACCGTCGGAACCGAAGGAATTCATCGAGATCAATATTGGCAATATCATCAAAATGACTGCATATTGTATCATCAATATAATATTTCATTAAAGACTAAAATACATAGTCAAATATTTACTAGTTAAATTCTTGTGAAATAATCGTACAAAAAGGTTAAGTCATGGTTTCAGAAATGTTAGAAATCATAAAAGAATATAGTGACAGTAGAATACCAAACTAAATTCTAATCATTTTTGAATACTTGATTTCTTTGATGTGATTGAGAATTAGTATTAGATGGATCATGTAATTGTCTATTGGCTAGGCTGATTGAACTAATCATAAAACCACGATTGATTAGAATACTTTAATCCAACAAAATCTAAATTTAATCAAATTACAATATTGAGAAATCCAAAAGTCAAGTAGAATTAGTTATTTCCAATGGTTTCTGTTATCTAGGAAAATTTGACCATATTGCTCTGCTATGTTTGATTCTGTTTTGTAAGAAACCTTGCCTTTGCCAAATAATTCACCAACCTTGAAAAAATAATGCTCTAGTTCGGGAGGACTCATTATAAGAGCGTGTCCACCTTTGCGGCCTACCTCAAATCTATGTGGAGTTCCTTTTGGAACAAAAATTGTATCCCCTGATTTACCAATTAACGATTTTTCACCCGACATAAATTCATATTCGCCTTCAATTATGTAAAAAGTCTCAGGGCCCATTGGATGCATATGTAACGCAGGACCCAAGTAAGGTGGGTGGATTACATCCATTACCGTATATTTTCCATTTGTCTCAGAAGTGAGAACCTTTATAGTAAATATTGCACCATGAAAATTGAATGGTTAATCCTTCACAAGAGCTATTTTGGATTCTAGGGCTTATATTTTTTAATTTCGACGATAGTTATCTGTGCAATAATTATTTGTCTTGCATCATGTAACCACAGAGTAAAAGGATATTGATGCACAAGAAAATCAAAAATTGATAGAATTCAAATCCTTCTTAGAAAGTAGCAGCTTGGTATTTTTTTAGTTAATTGTCTCTTTAATTATTTTTATACTTATGATGAGTTCTTGATAAACCTAGTATGATCCTGTCTTGATAAAGATCTCGGTTGTTATGTTTATCTCATCAAAGTGAAGTATAAGAATACAAAATGTCCTAACAGTTAATCACAATACAGTTGATGCGGTTCTACATTCAAATTTTGTTATTTTGATTAATACATTTAATTTGCAATTGTCACTCATTGGCAATATAATAAAACATATTTATATTATCTTAATCATAACAGATGAGTAAATGCGATTAGCCTCGTTCAATGTAGAAAATATGTTTGAAAGGCCTTCGGTAATGAATTTGCCATCATGGGAAGATGGTAAAACAGTGTTAAAGGATTTTGATGATTTAATTAATTTGATCCAAAACAAGATATACTCTGAACAAATCAAAAAGGAAATACTGCAAATAATGAAACGAAATACGGGGTTACTAACAAAAGGTGAAAGTAAATTCATTCGTCTTGTAGAAGTCCGAGCAAAGCTAGTTAAAAAGCAACAAGGTGTATATGTCGTCTTAGCAAAAGGGCGAGATGATTGGATAGGATGGTTTGAGCTCAAAAAAGATACCATCAAAGAATTAGCCATTGAAAATACTGCGAGAGTTATTAATGAATTAAAAGCAGATATTTTATGTGTAGTTGAAGCAGAAAATAGGATTGCACTAAAGCGGTTCAATGATATGGTGATACCAAAGGTAAATGGGCAGCCATACGATCACACTATGCTTATAGACGGCAATGATGAACGAGGTATTGATGTTGGTATTATCAGTAGAAAAGGATTTGAAATAAGATCGATGACTAGCCATGTAGATGATATTGATTCAGACGGATTAATATTTAGTAGAGATTGTGCAGAATATCATTTAACTACTCCTTCGGGAAATGATCTGTTCTTATTAATAAATCATTTTAAGAGTAAAGGTTTTGGTGCTCAACAAGACAATGACAAAAAACGTACACGTCAAGCAAAGAAAGTCAGAAAGATTTATGACGAATTAAATAAAAAATTTGATTTTATTGCTGTTATAGGAGACTTGAACGATACTCCTGATAGTGCTCCTTTACGTACTCTACTAGGTAGTAACTCCAATTTATTAGATATTATGAAACATGAAAAATTTGTGGGAGATGATAGACCAGGCACCCATGGTAATGGAACAAAATCAGGAAAATTAGATTATATATTAATGTCTCCAGAATTGGCCAAAAAGGCTAAACTTGGTGGAATTGAGAGAAGAGGTGTGTGGGGAGGTAAAAACGGTGATCTTTTTGCCCATTTTCCTGAGATGAAAACCGCTAAAGATGCACCCTCGGATCATGCTGCCTTATGGGTTGATCTTGATATTTGACATCGAAGATCGACTTCATCTTTATTAATATCTAACATATCAAAAATATTCCCTTAACTCTAAAAAACTGACATATTTTTACTTTTACTTTTACTTTTTATCGGAACCTGTTACTAGAGACGCAGCACCAAGATATTAAGGTGAAGTCATTTTCATACTAAATATGAAGATTGAGACCTCAAAATAATTCTATCATTATTGTTAGATTTGTATCGAAAAATTTTTCTAATTTTTACTATGATTTCTTATTTCTTAATTCTTAATTCTTTTATGATTTCTTGTTATGAACTGTCAAGAAATATTGGTAAATAATTTTTGTATTTGCTTCTTTACGTCTTTTGGCATATTAGGATCTTCAATTATCATGTGAAGGTCAGTCCTAGTAATACAAAGTCCATTCTTATCTATTTTGTAAAACCATTCGATATCGTCAGGGCTTAGCATGTCTATTTGTTTATTGCATCCTCGCATTCCACAAATGGTTAGTTCATCTTTACTAAAACAAATGTGTCCAACCGGGCATTCAAAGATCATATAATGGTTATACATTCGACACATGTAAAAATATTTATTTTGTTCCATGCTCGATCTTGTCGTTTTATTATATCCATATTTGACTATGTGATGTAGTTCATCTAATATATTCAGTTCATAATTTCATAATTATATTACATCATACTAAAGCAGAAAAAAATAGCAGTGTTATTTTAACAAATTCAAATATTTAAGATTCGCATTGAAGTATATAAGTCAAATATTGTCTGCATGAAGCTGCAGGTCGATTGTAGCAAGAATTAGTTCGTGCCAAGAGACATTGGGGTAAGTGGTCAATATTTGTTATTCGTTCATTCACTATTTTTTGTTACTGTAATTCGTTTGAATTCTATAAAAAGTAGTATGTTATGATGGTCACTTCTTAAGTATTTCAAATGAAAGGTGATCTCTCAGTACACATGAGTAAATACTAAATTTTTGTATACTTTACCAAATGTAGTTATATTAAAGGGTCGAATCGAATGTAAAGGTAAAGGTAGTACAAGTACTTGGTTGTAGAAATTTTTCAGGTAGTTCTTGAATTATTCGGTTGGTAGCTTTCCATCCCGTGCAGTGACAAGGGATCAAATATCTTGGATCTATCTTTTTTAATTCTGTTATTGTTGGTTCGATTGCATCCTCATAAATGCCTCCACCAGTTAGATGAAAACCCCCGATCACTGCATATATCTTGTTGATTCCAGTAAGCAATTTGGCGTATTTAATTGTATTAATAATACCCGCATGTGCACATCCACTAATGATTATCAATCCTTTGTTCTTGATATTTGCGACAATAGCTTGATCATCATTTACTAAAGGATCGGGAATAAGGGTACTTGTATTGAGGTCTTCTTTGTACTGCAATGGAAATCCCTTTTCGTAAGTAGTCGTTCGTGGAATCCAACCAGTAACTAGTAATTTAGGTATTGAATTGTCAACAACAGTGTAGTCGTTCAAGGGGTATTGATATTCTTCTATTCTGTCTTGAGAAATTAAACTGGGGTCTTTTTTTGTCATTATAACTGCTCCTTGTCTTCGTAATTCCTCTTTATCGAGAAATGGCAATCTTGCCTTATCCTTGCCATTGGGGAATATTATCCATCTTCTCAAAAAGGCATCGGGATGGCAAATTAATCTAACAGGCTTGTCTATTTTTTTGAGGATACTTAATAGGCCAGTAAAGTGATCGAAATGTCCATGACTAAGTATGATAGAATTTATGGAATTGAGGTTTATTCCTAATATTTCAGCGTTAGATAAAACACCATTTTCACTGGTTCCACAATCAAATAGAATTACGTTTTCATTGAGTGATTGGTCTTTGTTTTGATATGTCATATAGTCATTAGATATAGCTCTAATCAGAGCTGAAAAACCATGCTCCGCCACGGGTGGAGGAGGAGGAAGAAATTGTTCATTTTTCATCATGGGTGGGCGAATTGCAATTAACGATGATGGTAACAACCTGTCAGTATAATTATCCACTAATAAGGTGATCGATAAACTGTCAATTTCAGGGAGTGTCACACACACAAATGAGAGTCTAATGAAAAAAAAGTTTTCTATTAAATTGATTCAAAAAAATCTGATCTGTATACTTTGTATCGATTCTATTTTCTTGATATCAAAATATTGAAGCTCTTGTTTCTAATATTTGGAAAAAACCTCTTAAATTCCTATTCAAATATTCTCTTTCTATTCAAATTCTAAAATGGCTAGAGACTAATTAGTGCAATCAGATGGCAATTCTAATATATTTTTCTATGATGTCCATGATATGAATAGACCCCCCCCTCCAAAACGACAACCAAAATAATGAAATTGAGAACTACAATGATGACAATAACAAAAAAGAATATCACCATCCATTCTATCCTGTACTTACAACTAATTACAGGAAGAAGTTGAGTAAACAATGCCCCTCATTCTTGATTTTTTTAACTGTAGCAACATAAGTTTGGAAAGTTTTTGAACAAAAAGTGCAGAATAGAATGTAGTGTAGTTTATAAAAATGAAGAATTATGAATTCGTCCGGATGTGGATATTATTTCACTTAGGGTATGTAAAATCAACGGAAAAGGCCTCAGAACCTGATGAGGTCCATTCATTCACTTTGATTGACGTCTGGCGATTGCTAAAGTTAAGTTTAGTTTATGACTATCCAACAATTCTTGAATTGTGGAATCTCTCGGAGGACTTGCAACGTGATGGTCTAATTCATATCGATGAGGATGTCGTCCTATCTAAATCACATCTATCTATTTCCTCTGAAGGTTTGTCATTTCTTATAAATGTCTTAAAAGAATCAAAGACAAATAGTGATGTAAATAGAATCAAGGAAATATTGTACGAATTGTGGGCTCGTGAGGCAAGACTAAAGAAACCTTTTGCGTCTTTTAGCCTTATTTCGAAAGAAGCCATTAAAGAAAGACTAGAAAAATTTTTGAGAGAGATTGAACAAGGGAAAAAATAATTGAATATATAATAAAAGAACATGATGAATCAATTTAACTGATTCCAATGATTATGGATATCGATCTAGTAGTAGGCTTCACTATGTATTTGGTGTTCTTTCCACATTTGCCTTACCTATAGCACTTTACTGGGCCACCGTGCCATAACAGTATTTATAGATGTCAAAATTAAAGGACAAATCAAATTGAGATTTTCCATTTTGTTATCATAGTAGGATTCAATCGATCTATTTTATGATATGAAAATAATATGTGAGAATGAATTACTTTGATAAAGGAATGGAATTATGGAATAGTAACCATGAATACGGAATATACACTTTCAAAATAGTAGATGAGCATTTCCCCTTCTTAGAGGAGGTTTTCTTTTGATATGTCCTTATTAACTGATACATTTACTACTTCCTTAACTCTACCAATTATTCCATCTTCTAAAATTACTTTGATTCCGTGGGGATGAAATTTGGATTTGGTCAATATTTCCTTTACTTTTCCTTCACTTACCTTTCCTGTCTTTTGGTCGCTTTTTTTTATCACTCTTACTGTTGATCCAATTTTGATAGTTTCTCTGTTATTCCCAGACAATGATATATTTATTATATTATCACATATAAAAGAAATTAAGTGAGTCTATCTATGGGATTATTGTAAGCAGACTTTAGTTGATAAATTATTTTGTTCATAATGACCAAGCCACTCAAAAGTTATAATCATGAATGATCCGAATCATTTCTATAGTATTTTAAAATTTCCTCGGTTTTATTGTCTTCATTTACATCTTTATCCGAATCCGTATCAGAGATTAGACTAAATTTTATAAAATCTGTTGTAGTGATTATTCCTATCGGTTTAATGAGATCTTTATCTTCTAACGCGTCATTATTATCCATGTTTTGTTTTGAATCTTTAGATATGACGAGTAAATGTCTTACCTTGTTCTTTAACATCAAGTCTGCTGCCTCTGAAGATGATAAATCCGCATTAACAGTAATTAGAGGAAATGACATTACTTGGCTTGCTAATAATTGAGTACTATTCTTGTCAGTAACGCACACTTTTCTCGCAAGGTCCCTCTCGGTGACAATTCCTAGAGGTATGCCGAATCTATCATCCATCACTACAATTGAACTAACCTGTTTATCCCTCATCTTTATGGCGACCTCCTGTGCAGAGGAGGTAGATCCGACAGTTTCGAGTTTTTTTGTCATTATTTTACTAATTTTAGTTGCCCCTTGGGTTGGCATTGGCATATACAAAGATCAAACTGTATCCGTTGGTATAAATGCATTAACTTCATTTCTTTTACAAACTTGTACAATACTGTGATTATTTATTTTCATTCTACAATTAATTCCATCTGGATATATCCGTCACAAATGTTTAAATGATATATTCAAATTAAATTAGATCAAATTAAATTAAATTAAATATCGACCTGCAATCTATTGTGTATCAAAAATTGTTCGGTACATGAAGAACATAATAAGAGAAGGCTTTATTTTAAATCCAAACCGAAATCCAAATGATACAATAATTAAAAATAGTAATTAGGACTGTTATGAAATTCTCCCTTGCTGAGTGATAATATAAAAATCTGAACACTTATGATAAGCAAGTATTTCTCTTTCTGACGTCAATAGGTAGACGAATACCTACTAATTACTTTCAGGACATACCCTTTTATCAATCTAATCATTTAACAGCATTTGCAATCTTGTTTAGTGCTTCATCTACAGAGTTACTTATACCGTCTTTTGCGAATCCCTTTCCAATGCTAGGTATTTTAGACATGTCTAGATTCCATATTATGCTAACTTCGGTCTTATTGGAGTCACTCCCCTCCTGTTGTAAAGATATGGTTTTAACCCCAGTAACAGCGCCTTGAGTTTGATTTTCAACAATTGTAAATTGTTGTGGAATAATGGTTATTATTTGATGAGCTTTATTATCCATAAAGGGCGGTGCAGGAACAGTAACTTCTCTTTCTACAGTGTTGTCTGATTTGCTAATGTTTTTTACAATCGAAATCGGCCAATAATCTGGATTCTTGTCCACTTTTGAAATGATATTCCACACTTTATCCTTTGAAGCATTGACTACCTTTGTAGCATTGATGGTGTCTGTTTGCTCTGCATAAGCTGTCATAGTAGTAGTAGTAGTGCTACTGCTAGGTCCAGAGAATAAAACAAGTAGTGTTGAAAATGCAATAATTGCTACTGTTGTTAGTGATACCTTAGTGGCAGTAGCTCTTACAGATTTTTCTATTCTTAATTTTTGTGATTTTATCATCCTGAAAATATTATATTTGATTATATTAACGATGCTGGACCTTTGAGACGTAACTTTGTTCCCTTATGATTTTATACGTATCCTGTTTGTTATACTATGTTTATACGATGAAAAAGTACATACATATGAATATATTCGCAGAATGGTCAAACGATACCCTAATTGGACATATGAAAACATTTTGTCTGTTCTGATTGATTCATTGTGGTTCATGAATACCGTGATCGAATATTTATCAGGAAGGATATTCTCTTGAAACTTTGTGAATATGGTGAAATTAATCAGAGTAAGCTTATGAGTTACTGTGGTTTGAATAATGTTAAACATAAAGAAATCTTGGACGATATGGTCAGAAAAGAATTGATCAATAGAATGGAAGAAAATTGGGGTAGCAAAGTCATAATCAACTACAAAGTCTCAGAAAGAGGAAGATTAATCTTGAATGAAATTCTGGCACCTTATGAAGAACTATTTCCAAGAAATAATGAAAAGGAGAGGCGAGACTAATGAAAAAATCAAACAATAATGATAATGAAGACAACAATGACAACAAAAATAATTCTGATAACAACAATACAAGATCAGATTCTAGTATTTTTTACATAATGGATGGGATAATTGATCAACTAAATAAAACCAAGAAACTTTTCATTATAATGTTACTAACTATTATGATCATTCCTCCGATAGCGTTTATATTAACATTCATGTTATTTGGATTTCCGTTTCATGATGATGGCTATAATAATTGGACAAGAAATGGTCATTGGGGAAATGACTCCAATTCTGCTTCTAATTCTGGATTTAACTCCTCTTTTAGATACCTGCCACTAATTCCTGTAATTGTTTTTATCGTGTGGATGGGCATAGGGATCAGGCAGTGGTTTGTTCTTTCAAAATGGGACAAGAAATACAAGAAATATAGAGAATTACAGAAAAAAATTGACAAAGATTTGGGCAAAGATGATACCTAAAGGTCATACTGCTAGAAATCAATTCAATAAAAGCACTGAGATCGTAGTCGAAGTTTTAACAATGGTGATAGGTCATGATATGAACTTCCACAATTATAGACTCAAGGCAATAACTAACATCGAACTTTATACAAAGTATCTAATTAAATAATTTAGATCCGATCAATCATATTTTCATGCGGAGCTAATGTGGGTTACTTTGTATTCATATTAATATATTTATTTATTTTTTAGACATTCGTTACAAACCCAAACATTGTCGACATATTTTCCTTCTTTAATTTGGCCTTCTTTTTCTACTTCTGGTTCTATGTGATCACTAACGAAGCTACCACATTTACTACAAGTAGGTATTAAATTTTTGACCATGTTTATTTTTGAGATAGGATGCTTCTTAAAAGTTTTGGTAGATAAGAATTACGCGATTTAGTCAAACCATGTGTTTGATATATCAATGTCATCAAATGGAACAATCCAAATATGGTATAATTCATTAATTTGAGTGGCGAAAAAACGCATAATAAAAATTGTTTGACGATAATCTGTCAATCTAAGATTAGATAATTGTCCGCAATTGTAAAAAATTTTGTTCATTATTTGCCTATTAGGAGTTGTTCTTTTCAGTCTAATTCTAAAACTGCTAGAATATTAGAGTATTGCACCTAGTTAGCAATCCCAATATATTTTTTTCATAGTATCAAAGGTATGAATAAAACAAATATTCACAACCAAAACAAAATCAAAAACAAAAACAGCAAAATCTTTGTCGCATCAATTGCAATAGTGGTAGCATTAACCCTATTTGTCAGTCCAATACTCAATGTAGATGATGCTTTAGCCACACACAACAAGAAAAATAAAGCAAAACAGTCCATAGACCAATCACAATCGTCAAACCAAAATGCTGGATGTGTATCAGGTGGAACAACCTTTCTATCATGCAACAACCTTAGTTTCCAACACCAAAAGAACAGTGGAAACAACGCATTAGCACAAGGTGGACAGGATGGAAACTCTGCAGAACAAAGCATCAGCCAATCTCAATCCTCCAGCCAAAACAGCCAAGTAGTATCAGGTGCAGATACAATAGGTTCTGGTAACAACATCAACGTCCAAAGTCAAGAAAATACAGGAAGTAACGCATTAGCACAAGGATAAATAACCTTCTCCTCCTTTTTTTCTATTTAGTCATTTGATACTACAAATATAACATATTGTATGCCTATGAATCTAATACCCGTTAACATTTTCTCTCAACTATAGAAGATTATTTTAGATTTTCCTTTTTTTAGATGTAGCGACATATGTTTTCTAGAATATTTACCATAAAAGCTCTGAGTCTGAGTCCATCTAAACAAAATATTATACATAACCTAAAAAATAACTTTGATTCATGATCTAGGTTGACAAAAGGACCAAGATATGTAATAATAGATGCCCCTTCAACACTTGGATTACGAAATACGGGAGTACAAAATCTTCCGAAGGCATTGAAGAACGCAGGGTTAATGGATAGATTAAATGCTACTTTTGCTGGTCGTGTTCAACCATCAATGCATTATGATCCAATACGAGACCCTATCACACATCTGTTGAATGGCACTTCTATTGCGTTATTTTCAAAAGACCTTTCTAAAATAGTAAATATTGAAATAGAAAAAAAGAATTTTCCGATCGTTTTAGGAGGTGATTGCAGCATTCTCATTGGCGTCCATTTAGGATTGAGAAAAATTGGAAGATATGGATTATTTTTTATTGACGGACATTCTGATTTTTATCAACCTCGGGCATCAACAACTGGGGAAGTTGCTGATATGGAATTATCTGTTGTGTCAGGCAGAGGGGCAAATATTCTTTCTAATATTGACGGCCTGAAACCACTTGTTCTGGATAACGATATCGTTGTTTTTGGATATCGTGATGCTGAACAATCAATGAGTTACGGAAGTAATGATGTACGAAATACCAGAATGCAGGTATTGGATCTTTCTGCTGTACGAAATTTAGGAATAAAAAAGGCCGCCTCTCTGGCGGTTTCAAATTTTCTAACGAGTGAGGATTTGTCGGGTTTTTGGATTCATTTAGATGCTGATGTATTGGATGACAGAATAATGCCCGCGGTTGACTATAGGTTGGGTAATGGGGGGCTAGAATTTTCCGAATTATCCTACCTTCTAAAAATCCTCATTTCGTCTCAAAAGGCAATTGGAATGACCATAACTATCTATAATCCAAATCTAGATGCTAGCGGTTCTATTGCAAAAAACTTTGTATCATGTATTGCCAAGGGGTTATTATGAGATGAACCATATTTACAAAATTTTTCAAATATTTTATTTTTTCTAATTGGGATGGTTTCCATTTTTTGATTTATTATATCAACTGCACTGCAGGAACACTTAATCATATTACTCATATTTGAGTATCTACGTGAAGTTGATCAACGTCTTTTTTCCCAAGTAGTAGATAGAAAAGTATGAAATTTCAATAAGGTCTTACAGGTAAAACGCAAGACCTTATAGGGAGGATATTGTCGTGAGTTTTAGTGTTCATTGAACATATTAAAAACTTTTTGAAATCTAATTTTAGGTTTAACACAAGATTCATCAAGAATTTAAGAATAAAACCCAGTTGGTATGATTGTTGTTAGTTAAACTTTTCAGGAATAAAATAATATATATATCAAAGAATTTGCATAAGACTCAAGAAATTTCATGGTACAAAATAAGAATTCTGGTAAACATATTGTCGTTCTTACATTCGTTGGAGTTTAATAAGGTATTAGATTTCAATGAGGAGGAATAGATATTTTATAGCTGAATCGGATAAATAAAATAAGGAAAATTTTAAGAATTAATTAGTCAAGTGATCATCGACTACTTTTATAGTTTTCAGCAAATGTAAATCAGACGGAGAAGGATATTGATTAGAGCCTTCCATGTTTAAAATAGCTAAGGTAGTTAAAGTGAATAATCTCTATACCATTTTGATCTGTTATCGTAATCGACTTTTCTTTTGCATCATGTAAAAAATTAAGATACAAAAGGTTACCACCCGATTTTTCATATTCATTACGATGGGATTTTCTATCATCATTAGATGGACGAAGAACTAAGATCTCCTTGTCGAAATCGATTATTAATTCATGTGTTAAACCTTCAAAGAAAAAATAAATAAAAGGCGAATTGGCATCCAGAAATTCCCGCATCCGCATAGGGTTATCAGACATACAGAGTATTTAGAATCAAGCTAATTAATTATTTACTATAGTGAAAATGAATTTAGTATCTTATTGTATTATTGGGAGATAGGATTAAAATTCTAAAAAAGTACTATCATCCACGACAAAGTCCGTTTTGTAGAGATATGGGTGAAGAGATAAGGGAGCAAAAATTAGCTAGTTTGCGGGTTTTAAAGGATATTTCCATTTCTTTAATGATGTTTTTAGAATGAGCCTTACGTTAGTATGGAACATAAATTGCATTCATAGTCTAAATTGCATTCGCAACACATGCCCTTTTAAATCTTTGAACTATTGTTGTGACTATACTTTTGATCCCTTGCACACTTTTATATTTTCAACTTATATCTTTCTTGATGAATGAATCAAATGTATCAAAAATAGGTGAAGAGAAATCAAGTCATATACAGAAAATTACTCCGTTTCTTTGGTTCGATAATCAAGCTGAACAAGCAGCAAATTTTTATGTCTCAGTTTTCAAAAACTCTAAAATGGGTCAAGTTACCCGATATGGAAAAGAAGGATATGAGATTCACGGCATGGAAGAAGGTACTGTAATGACAGTAAATTTTGATATAGAAAATCAAAAATTTATGGCCCTCAATGGTGGTCCAGTGTTCAAATTCAACGAAGCCATTTCGTTTCAAGTATTATGTGACACTCAAAAAGAACTGGACTATTATTGGGAGAAACTGTCAGAAGACGGAGACAAAAACGCACAGCAATGTGGTTGGCTCAAGGACAAATATGGGGTTTCTTGGCAAATAGTACCTAAGGTGCTGTCTAAAATGATACAAGACAAGGATCAAATAAAATCGCAAAGGGTGATGAAAGCAATGCTTCAAATGCAAAAGCTCGATATACAAACTTTAATTCAAGCTTATGAGAAAAAATAGGATCAATTTAGTTTTATGAAAAATTTGAAAATTCTGTTTCCTTTTTTATCTCGTGTAGAATAATTAGAGATAGTTATCGTTATTGAATTTGCGATCAAGACAGGTTTATCTCATCAATAACATTTGGGATTTTATCTTTCTTTACACCTTTCTATTGATCTTACATTAATTTATGATAGGTTGTCAAGCTCCTGTTATGAACATGTCTGTAAAAATATTAAAAGTTGATCAAGATAAATACTCGTTGCCAAACTGTAAGGTTCTTTAAGCGTCCGATTATAATAATCCTGTTCTGAACATATAACTATCTAAATCTTAATCATTTCTCATATCAATCAAAAGATCCTAAATACCCATAAAGTTACAGAATCGATCCTCGTCAGGTGGAATTTATTGTTATATTTATTTTTCAAAAATATCAATTAACATCGTAACTATTAGGAAATATAGTTTGAAAATTACATATCGTCGATCAAATGGCCATCTGTTCGACCCTTTGTTTTAAGGCCTCATTCATTTTCGTAAAACTTTGATACATATCTTTATCCAAACTATTTCCTACGATACCGACAAGAATCCCCGTAAAGACCTCTTTATGTACAAAGTGCACGTGATTTGTTTCAAACGAATCAATTGTAAAAATACGTTCTCCATTGAAAAATCCTGGTATGAATGATTTTCCATACCAACGAAGCTCATGATCAGGTTCTACCTTAGTTACGGTTGGTTGATAATTTCTATTCTTTCCACCTGACGTGTGAAGATATATTTTGAGCTTTGCGCCAACAATCGGTGTTCCCTCGATTTGACGAATAAAAGGGTTCCACTGTGGAAAGTTCTTAAAATCTGTTAGTATTTCCCATGTCTTACTAGCAGATGCGCTAATATCGATCTCTGTAAGAATTTCTTTCAACTTACATTATAGTGATAAAAGTAGTTGTTTATACTTTCTTGATGATATACCTGTGCTAGTAGAAATTAGTTGTTCGGCTTAAATGTCTGCTCATTCCATTATGGATCGGAGGATGAATTGACGATGGTATTTTTTAAGTTATATTTTGTAATTGATTTTTTAGATATTATTGCTAACAACCATATTAGATTTGTCAACTTAATCTACTAGAAATAATCAAAACAAAACATATTTTAGTAGCGCAATGACCGCATACTACATTTTTGCTCAAATAGACTAATTGATGTGTCTCTAATTTCACGAACTTTCCTAAAATACCCTAAAATGCCTTTATAGAACATTATTGTAGCTGCCTACTCAGATACAGATACAACCATAATCATAATTGGAATAGGATTTCATTTAAGGATATTGACATAAAAAATAGAATGTCCGCCGAGTTTAATTTCATAGATTTACTCAAGGATGTCTTAATCTAATCCGGGAGCAATTAACACATTTTTCACTAGTCGTGGAAGATTACTAAAGAATTTCTGGTCTGTATTAAATACAGCTTCAAGGACCTCGTCAGAATATGAGCTGAGGCCACCAACCAGTCCTATAAACTCTGGATTTTCATTACCTAAAAAGGAAGCTACAGTACCATTATTTACATCATCTGATTTCTCTAGATAATGGAAATATCCTGCAGGAACAAAAAAGACTTGACCTTTACCAATTTCGGATGTCTCTATCTCCTTATTAGAACCATATACGGTAAATCGAACTTTTCCTTCTATCACGTAGTTCAACTCTCCCGCATTTGGATGCCAGTGAGGTTCGCGAACTCCACCTTTTTCCATGCGAAGTAAGACTGCTCCCATCCCCTTTAAAACTGGAAAGTTATCTGCATTTATTACCGTTCTGTTACCGTGTGGCATAGAGAATTGAGGTTTTGTTCCATCCAAATCAAAAATGATAGAAGACTTGTGATCATTCATTTGCAATTTTTGTTGATAATCTTAATAAATTTTATTATGAGATCTTGATATTAGCTGACCATTTCTGATAAATCTCAACAGTACTTTTAATATGTTTATGAAGGTACTCATCTTTTTAAAACATAGTAGTATTTTAGAATATTAAATCATAATTTGTTTAGAGACTAAGAAATGATCTAGAGTATTAACATGGATCATAATCCACCGACTGTTAAACATATACTGGACACATGATAACTAGTCATTTTGATTAATATTTTCATAAAGTCTCATAAAACTGTCTACTACAGTGCGTTTATAGCATCTATGTTCTTCCTAATTCATATGGACATATACGGGATAGAAAAATAATCCTAAGTAGATTTTTGTACATATTTTGATGTATTATTATGTATACCATGAATCCTATGATACAAATAAACATAAGAAGGAAAATTGTATGCACGCATACAAGCAGCTTCATCTTGAAACACTCGTTATGTTTCACCATATTGACTAAAATAATATGACGGAATCTCTAAAGATCAAACTTTGAATTAATGCTAATGCCGATACTGATTGGACAATATCACCTTGATTTTTATCGATAAATGGAGATGGACCGACTTAAGCATTCAATTGAGGTGAAAATTCTGTTCCAATAAAGTGAAACGATTAATTAATGATTTATGTTACTCTGGTATTATTTGACAAGAAAAACCATTAAAGAATTAATACATTTTCGCATAATTTTCACACATGTGATTCAGGCAATATTGGTTAAGAAAAAGAACAAACCAAATCAACTAAGAATGATACTTGTTTGAGTCGTTTTGTTAAATACATTTGTGATCTTGAAATCAAAGTTCCTCACTATAGAGACCAAGAAATGAGTTTATTGTCTATGGCAATAAACCTTTAATCCTCATTTCTATTGGACTATACGGTTGCAGTGAACACCTTAGCCGTATAGATAAAATCTTTCCGACTTGGTATAAATAGGATATTCAATAATGTTATATCAAAAAATAAATAAAATATTTATATACATACTATACTATTCTTTGTTCGTACCCTTGCTAGCTAATTGCCATTATTTCAAGACTTTGTAACTGGTATTGTGATGTTTGTTTAACAATTCAAGTTTTGAGTATAGCAGTATCATTAAAATTATTCTGTGACCTATATGTAAGCGCACATTAACCGTTGACATGTTAGCCATCTTGTACTTTGATATTAAATTAGACGGTCATCGCAATCTTGCGAATAAACCATTATTTAACTTTGGTAATTACCCAAACCCTTTCTCCAATTGACACTTTTTATCACATTAGTTGACGACTTGGAATCATTCCGTACAATAAATAGAAATCAAGTTTTACCAGTCTAATTCAAACATTATCGGATTTACAAAATAGTTAAAAGCAATAATATGTTTTTATTCTTGATGAAAAAATCTACCATAATTACTTTACTAGCAATTTTTATATTTCCCTCCTTCTTGATAGCGTCTACACCGACAACCCATGCTCAACAAAGTACCGGTTTATCCGCTATGACTTTGGTGAGTTTTGGGGACAATAATTCATCTACCGGCGCAAATCTTCAATCAATAGAAAACAAGACGGTAACGTATTTTGGAGGAAACACCACAGGCTATTTGGTTTATCCAAACCAAAACCAAAGCGGCGAAAAAGCAGTACTTCCTGCTGTCATTCTGATCCATGAAAACAAGGGATTGAATGACTTTATCAAAGAATCCGCCAATCTGCTTGCCAAAAACGGATATGTGGTATTAGCTGTGGATCTTTTTAATGGCGAAGTCGTCACCAACAATTCAGGACGCTCAGGAGAACTAACTGGGGCGATTAGGGAAAATCCAGACATTGCGATAGAAAACATGAAAGCAGCTGTAAATTATTTGAAATCCCTTGACAATGTCGACCCGTCAAAGATAGCATCCCTGGGTTGGTGCTTTGGTGGTCAACAATCATTGCAATTAGCCCTCAACAGCAAGGATGATCCTCTTGCCGCCACAATTATCTACTACGGTAGACTAACCAATGATTCCCAAGCGATTTCGAATATTACATCACCAGTTCTAGGAATATTTGGAGGGAAGGACCAGTCAATTTCGGTTGACTCTGTCAAGCAGTTCCAAAAGGCTTTAAATGATACTGGAGTGCCAAATGAGATCTATGTTTATCCTAATGTTGGTCATGCCTTTGCAAATCCATCTAATGATAATTACGCCCCAACAGAGACAGCAGATGCATGGAAAAAAACTCTAGACTTTTTAGGTAAGTATTTACAAAGCTAGTTGGACCCGAAAAGACAAAATTATTGAATCATTCAATAATTTTTGTTCCATACTTTTTATTCCGATAATCATTAATGGTAATAGTTCATCTAATATTTCTTCACATTTTTGTAGCAGCTTTTTTAAATCTACATTTATAATCTGATTTTTTGGTAGTACGGGATCTAATATTATCTACCTTCTTATATCGTGTCACATTGAACCTTTTGGAAAAATATGAGTGGAATTATGATCGTAATCAAGAGAAAACGAGGGGTATAGGGTCATTCCTCCATCAACTATCACAGTGCTTCCAGTTATGTAGCTAGCCTTATTGGATGCAAGAAATTCCACCACGTTTGCTACTTCTTCGTCCTTTCCTATTCTACCCATGGGTATTTTTCTTAAGGTGTTTTCACGTTCCTGAGCATCAGTACGTAAATTAATATTCATATCCGTGTCTATCGCACCTGGTGCGACAATGTTTACTCGTATGTTTTCAGTAGCCAACTCTAGTGCCATGGTTTTTGTCATCATATCGATTCCACCTTTTGCGGTTGCATATGGTACATAATGGGGTCTTGGAATAATCTGGTGAACAGAAGATATGTTAATTATACATCCGCCGCGAGGATTATTTTGTACCTTCATTTGTTTAACTGCTTCTCTACTGCAGATGAAAGGACCAGTAAGATCTACTGATATAATATTATACCAATCCTGAAGAGTTGTTTCAGTCAGTGGAATTTCTTTTTGAATTCCTGCATTATTAACTAATACATCCAATCTTTGAAATTTATCTACTGTGTCATCAATCAATCTTATACAGTCTTTCTCTTGTGCAACGTCTCCTGGGATAGCAATTGAATCACATTTAGTGGTTTTTTTTATTTCTTGTACTACTAGTTCAGCTTCATCTATACTTCTTGAATTAATTACTATAGATGAATAATCCTTCGATTTTGCAAAATTTAAGGCAATAGCCCTGCCTATTCCCTTACTCGAACCTGTTATTACTGCTACCCTTTCTCCCGACTTTGATATGCTTTCATTATCTTGATTATTGTTATTCATGTTATGCTGTGTGATATTAATGAAAGGTATTTTAAAATGATCAGGATGGAATCTAGATTTAATAAACATAATACGATATAAGAAAAAAATTATCAATACATACAAGTCGAATAAATTATTTGGACGTATTGTTGACTGTCAATCACTTGTCCCTGAACTTAGTCAGTCATCATACAATAATTCACAGCAAGTTGGATTTAATAAGAATATGTCAAAAATGAAGCATAATAGTTTTAGAGACATACTAAATATGGTGGAATAGATTTAACCTGAAGAATAATAATCGCAATATAAAAAACAACATGAAGAAGTGAATATTTGTACCAAAGATTTACCTGGTCATATGGCATATTCCAATTCTAAAATTCAACGGTCCCTGCTGAATTGAGCATCTTGAAACAATGAAAACTTATGAAATTGAATGTCCAAAGTAAATAATTTCTTTATTTATAATTATATCTTTATATTTTTGAACAATATTATCTTGAAATGTTCTCACAATACCTAATATTGGGGTAAAATTATCTAACCATACATTTGATTGAGTGGGATTGACTTGACAGATGATATTCGCCACAAGGTATCTTATTTTTCTACCTTGGTTGAGACATGTGAATCCATACGGATTACGACAAGCAAGAATAAAAAAGTCGATTTAATCGTACAATATATTTCAGGCTTGGATGAAGATTCTCTACCTATTGCAGTTCTATTTTTGTCTGGAAAGATTTTCCCAAGGGGATCAATTCAGAATCTAAATGTAGGGTTTAGAACAATACTACAGTCTCTGTTAGAAATCTCTAGATTAGATAAGACAGATGTTATGCGAATTCATTTAGAACACGGCGATATGGGAACCATAGCCGAGTATGCAATTTCTAAAAAAAAGATAGTAACACTTTTCAATACCGTAGAAACTCTGGAAGAAAAACCAACCTTAAAGGAAATATATGATCAGTTTAAAAGAATAGCAAATCTTGGAGGTCCACGGTCTAACAACGACAAAAAAAATATCTTAAAAGGATTACTTTTGAGATGCTCACCTTTGGAGGCTAAGTACCTTGTAAAAATAATATCAAATGAAATGCGGATAGGTTCCTATGATGGCCTTATAGAAATAGCCATTGCAAAAGCATTTGAAAAAAATATTGAAAGTATTCGGGAAGCAATGCTGATGTCCGGTGATATTGCAAATGTAGCTTTATTGTCGAAAAGAGATAAATTGAACTTAGTAACGATTAAACCATTTGTTCCTATGAGTTTCATGTTGGCGGATGTCATGTTTACTGCAGATGAGATTGTCAAATATTTTGATAGGCCCCTTCTTTGTGAATACAAATATGATGGTATCAGAGTACAATTGCACAAATTCGGGAAGGTTTGCAAACTCTACTCTCGCAATCTTGCTGATATTTCATATGCATTTCCAGAATTAACTAATTCTGCGTTGGATGTACGAAGAAAAAAATTAAAAACAAGTCAAAAAAAGCATAATATTCTTTCTGATAAAAGTGATGTCAGTGATATCGATCGTGACGATATAAATTTCATTTTGGATGGTGAACTAATAGCTTTCAAAAATGATAGACCATTACCATTTCAAGAACTACAAAAACGGTTGAGAAGAAAAAGCATGACAAACTCCATTTTATCTGAAATACCAGTTTGTTATATTGTATATGATGTAATGCTCTATGATCAAAGACAGGTAATCAAAGATACTCTTGAATCTAGAAAGAGATTATTGGAAAATTTTCAGTTTAAAGATTCTATTATTTCTATTGCTCAAAGCAAGTTAGTTTCATCTGTAGATGAAATAACCAATAGATTTCGAAAAAGTAGAAATGAAGGGCATGAGGGCTTGGTCTTTAAAGATCCTTTATCGCAGTATTATCCTGGTAAAAGAGGAAAATATTGGATAAAATTGAAGGAGGAGTTAGATACGATTGATGCGGTTGTAGTAATTGCTGAATATGGTCATGGAAAACGAGCAGGAACACTCTCAGATTATACTTTGGCAGTAAAAGATTACACCACTAATTTTGTCGACAACAAATTAGCATCGGAAAATGGGAATAATGTTTTTGGTGATCTGAAAATAATCGGTAAGGCATATTCGGGTCTATCCAATAAAGAGATTGATTATATGACCGAGAAATTGAGGTCAATTATAATAAGAGATGAAGGTAGCCAGATTATTGTAAGACCTGAAATTGTTCTAGAGGTTTCTTTTGATACCGTTCAAAAAAGCGATCGACACAGCAGTGGATATGCTTTACGTTTTCCTAGAATAAAAAATATCAGATATGACAAAGAACTAAAGGACATTGATGGATTAGAAAAAATTGAGTCTACATACCAAAATCAATTCCATATAAAAAATAACAGTAAATCAAAAAATAGTTTTAAAGCTGCCTGATGCAACTTACATGATTAAAAAGACTTGGCATATATCTACCAATATTAGTGGACATTGGTTCGCTGACAATTGGGACACCAAAAAGTAGGCCTTGTTGTTAATTTTCTTTCTGATACAATTTTGGTACCACATATCCAACAAGGTTTTCCAGATCTTCTAAATACCCAATGCGTTGTATCCCACGAGATCTTTTCTTTATCCTTGGGCTTTCTTATTCTACCATTATTTTCATAACCGTATTTCAATATCCTGGGTACATCCATTACAAGATTATTCAATTCATCCTTAGAGACTTTCGTCACTTTTTCAAGAGGATAGATATTATTTAAGAATAAAATTTCTGATTTATACTTGTTCCCGATTCCACTCAATATTTTCTGGTCTAATAAGACATTTGAGATTATCATTTCCGTATTTTTAGATTTTGATTTTATGATGTCCATTACTATATCTTTGTCATAATTAGGGCTCAATGCATCTGGGCCCAACGATACGATAGGTTCCGTAGTTGCAGGATCATTCAATGAAAATTGTAATATTGGACCATTAAACTGAATCAAAACCTTATCCAAAGTAATAATGGTTAATCTAGTCCTAGAGTCTTTCCTCACATCTGATACCTCATCTCTTTTAAGTTGAATTTTATCTGTGTTTTTATGCGTTCTTTTTCCATAGGAGGAACGCGGTGGTGATTTTGCAATCCCACTTTCATATTCAGTTCTTTCATAAATTCGCCATTTTCCCCACATCATCATGTGATTCCTTAGATACACCCCAGAAGAAAATTTAATGATAATATTTTTTCCGAATGTCTTCACATATTCAATAGAGGATCCGATTATTTTATCTCTAAGACTGTTGTCAATTTTGTTATGCAAAATATTGATTATTCTTTTACCCGATAGTGCATTCCATATCTTGTCTGCAACAATCTTTACTTCTGGTCCTTCAGACATGCTTAACAAAAAGAATGTCTACATTATAGTTTTTATTCCGCTATTATTTTTTTTGATTACTGATTATTACATACTGTGGCAAGTAATGTGGTAATCTGTTACTGTTTTGCTATTAAAATCAAATGGGTTGGAAAATACAAATTCTTATCATTTGTAAATACAGCTAATATTGATAATTCTAAAACTGCTAGAATATTAGAGTATTGCATCTAGTTAGCAATCCCAATATATTTTTTTCATAGTATCAAAGGTATGAATAAAACAAATATTCACAACCAAAACAAAATCAAAAACAAAAACAGCAAAATCTTTGTCGCATCAATTGCAATAGTGGTAGCATTAACCCTATTTGTCAGTCCAATACTCAATGTAGATGATGCTTTAGCCACACACAACAAGAAAAATAAAGCAAAACAGTCCATAGACCAATCACAATCGTCAAACCAAAATGCTGGATGTGTATCAGGTGGAACAACCTTTCTATCATGCAACAACCTTAGTTTCCAACACCAAAAGAACAGTGGAAACAACGCATTAGCACAAGGTGGACAGGATGGAAACTCTGCAGAACAAAGCATCAGCCAATCTCAATCCTCCAGCCAAAACAGCCAAGTAGTATCAGGTGCAGATACAATAGGTTCTGGTAACAACATCAACTTTCAAAACCAAGAAAACTCTGGTAGCAACGCAGCAGCACAGAGCTAAAATTAATTTTTTACATTTTTATTCCTTCTTCCAGTTTATTTAATGATTAAACAATCTATCAGTAATTGCATTTTAGAGCCCTACTTCCATTAGGAACTTTTTACATAGTTGTGATCTTTTGGTTTGTGATTTACACATAATTAAATATAGGATAACGTGGCCTTATTTGATGCTTTTATATTTATGATTGATATTTAGAGGAGCATGAATAAGACTCTGTTAACATACACAATGATGCTCTTTGGACTTGGTCTTTCCATGATATACTATGATCAAGTTGCAGTTGGCCAAAATCTTGATATTGATGATAATACTGGACCATTTAGCTTTTTAAAAACAGGAACAAACTCTCTTAATATTTCAGAACCAATATATCAAACCATCATTGGAAATTTCATAGATACAAAAGAGCTTTCCAATACTCCTACACTTGTAACAGAGGAATCATTCCTCGAAGAGGCGATTATGAAAGACATAGGTAATGTAACAAACAGGATGACCTTTATCAATACATATGATGCTCAATCGGCTGCAATACAGGGAAGAGGCAACGGAACGATTGAAACCAAGGATGGTCAAAGCATAGGATGGATATCTTTGGACGTTGGAATCCTCAGCGAAAAAGGTCCTGTCTTTCATGGAATAATTCTATTTAATGACACCAATAGTGAAAAACTATCATTTCTAAATGGTAAATTAGGAATATATAAAGATGCTCCGGAAATCCATAGAACTATTTGGTTGTTGGACTAGCTATCACCTAATAATTTTTACTACTCTATCATGATATCGAGTCCTCTTGATATGGAACCCTACTACCACAAGGAACTCAATCCCCACATATGAGAACTGTTCCTAAAAACTTATACAACTTCTTGAATCAAAAGAGAAAGTTTGTTTGTTTCTATTTGTAGAATTATTCTTTTTTATCCTCTTCCTTTTCTAAGATTTCCTTTTTGATTGATTTGAATATTTTTTTATCCTTTTCTTCTGGGGTATTTTCAGATATTCCTACTAAATTTGATTCCTCAAACGCAAATTCATTTTCTCCGCTGTCATTAACCGATGACATATCAGGAACTTTTATACAAAAAGGATATAACTATCTATGTCTGAGTTTTCTTGAACTTCAGAAGTCATCACTTTATTGAGATTCTATTCAACCTTGAATCGTATCTCCACATGTCCGACAAGTAATTGAGTTTAGCAGACGGAATGGAATGAGTAAATTATAAACGTATACGAAAACATCCAAACCCGTTGTGAGTAAATCAAGGTTATCCATTTCACAGTGGTGCATAAAGCCTTGCATCTTTGTTCTTATAATTATATAAGCGATGTTTTCTAACTCATTGTATGTGCTGTGATTACGAAATACCACTAGAAGAAGAAGAACAGGAAAAAACGATAGAAAAAGAAAAGAAAATAATCCAACCACACTTAGAAATCAGAAAGACAGAAGAACCCATAGCAGCCTAAATTTTTCTGTTTTTATGTATATGATGCGATAATACATTAGTATTATGCTATAGAACCTAACCACCACTGGGAACTTAATCCCAACCAATGAGGACTGATATTAATATAGCATATAGTCCATCATATGATGATATTTATTATGTAAAATATAAAAATCTGTATCCTCATATGTCGTTAATATTTAATCGTCTTTGAACATTTCAATTTCCATAGCCTGTAGCGTTTTCCCCATTATTACTACATCAATAACCTGCAAACTCTTCCACCTAGATTATTTCTTTTGTAATTTTTAATATTTTCAGCATAATGATTGCTTAGCTTTCATCGTGCTAGGAGGACTGAAATTGTAGATTATTGAATTGTTAAATAAAACAGTCTGGAGATTCAAAGATCATTGCTTTATATACCTTCCATACTCTCCTATCCAACCATTTCTATTATCTGATGAGTTCTCTTCATATTTGTCTTCACTAACGGTATGAACTCTTGGTTTTTGTTTAAGGTTGTCCCATCCTCAAACTCTTTTTGAAAAGGATACTATAAGGTTACTACCTCATTACCAATAATAAATTAAATGTTTTATTCATGCTAATTAGACACAAACTAGTATTTACTTTAAGAAAAATTAGTCATATCAAATTTAAGCTTTGTCGTCACATTAAATGAGTCAACTTGGGTGTAGGGAGGTATTAGTGTTTTGTCAGATCGATTTAATACTGATAGTAATCTAGATGTTCATACTAACGATAGAGCGAAGACTAAATCCTTAAAAGCATTTGATTGGATAAAAGCAGCAAAAATAATAAAAGAAAACAGCATTCAAAATGCAAGCATGGGATTAGGTGTTACTTTAGATGATACTATCTCCATATTACAAAATGGAAAACCAATAAAAATTACTGACAATATGTTTTTGTCCAGTGACTCTAATCCTGTCCTGATAAACAATGATACTGGAGAAATAGTGAATTGTTTCTTTAACATCAATGAGCAAGATATGGAATACAACAATCTCTATATTCCAAGTTCAACGGAAGTAACAAAGTTATCAGGATGGTCGAAATCAGCACTCGCTATTATTAAAGAGGCGTTTTATTATAAAAATATCCCGGAAAACAAATTTTCACAGGTTTATTTGCTATGCTCACTTTTCTACTTCTGGAGGATATTAGAGTGTGGGTGTCTTTAACAATTTTCAATGCTCATGGATAAATCCATAAGTATCTCGACCATTATCATTTACCTATTTGATCAGGACTGACCAGTTGTTTGATTATGTTTATTTTTTATGTATAGAAGTTATGGATCAGTGTATTAGAACCCACTACCACAAGGAACTTAATCCCCACGGGCACGCGATAAATTTGACTAAATTCTCTAACTCGATATCCGTACCTACATAACATGATTATAACATATCATAAATAATAGAAATCTGAAATGGTTAACCCAGATTCATATTCGTCGCACTCAAATTTAGGATCTAGTATGGAGCAATACCCAGTGGAGAATTCCGGATGGTCCGAAATAGACGAATGGGGGCCCGAAAAAGTATTGCAGGTATATGATCCTGACACTGGTATGAAAGGTGTTTTGGTTATCGACAATACCTCTACTGGTCCTGGCAAAGGAGGAATAAGGTTTGCGGAAAGTGTTACCCCTATGGAGGTATTTAAGCTTGCAAGAACAATGACCTGGAAATGCGCATCGGCGGGACTACCATTTGGTGGTGCTAAAGGAGGAATTATAGCAAACCCAGGTAAAGTAAACCAAGTAGAATGGATTAAATCCTTTGCCAAAATGATAAAACCTTATTGCCCCTCCCAATATATTGCAGCTACTGACGTTGGTACAACCGAATTGGATATGGCAGTATTTGCACATGAGATCGGAGATATGCGAGCATGTACTGGTAAGCCGCAAGAACTTGGAGGAATTCCTCACGAACTGGGAACAACTGGATACGGTGTGAGTGTAGCACTAAGAACCACAATTGATTTTTTAAAAGAATCCAAACGTAAAGGATTAAAACCTTCCAGGCCCTTTATAGATCTCACAAACAGTTTAGATACAAAAAACAATAATATCAAAGTAGTTATTCAGGGATTTGGTAATGTGGGTTCATTTACTGCAAAATTTCTAAATGATTTAAATATAAAAGTTATAGGCGTTAGCGATGTCTCGGGATTTGTATTTGATGATAATGGTTTGGATATTCCGCAATTAATGAGAGATATGAAAGACAAGTCCAAGTTAAGTGATCTGTTAGATAATCAACAACAACAGCAGCAACATCTTTATAATATTTTGGATAAAGATGAAATTTTTAACGTAGATTCAGATGTTTTTATTCCTGCAGCACTGACCGGTGTTATCAACGATAAGACTGCATCCAAGTTATTAGAACATAATGTGAAGATCATTATAGAGGGGGCAAATATTCCTACTACTCCATCAGCTGATCAATATTTAGTGAATAATAATATTTTAATCATTCCGGATTTTCTTGCAAATTCTGGCGGTGTAATCGGATCATTTGTTGAGTATCAAGGTCGAACAGAAAAAGAAGCCTTTGATCTAATTGAATATAAAATTGCAAATAATGTTAAAAGGGCACTTTACAACTCAGTACAATTAACAGACCAGGAAGGTGATAATTCACAACTTAATGTTAGAAAGGTTGCGATGGAAACAGCAAAACAAATAGTATATAGAGCAATGTTATTAAGAAAGGGTGCAATTAGTGTCGCAAGAGAAGCCTATGCAAGAAAAGAGCGAGTTAATTTTTAGGTAAATTAAATTGTTGTTACTGATACAAGTAGATGAACAAAATTGTGATTTAAATCAATTCGATATATTCAATAAAATTTATCAAAAAATTTAGTTGGTGTTTTATTGTAATCGGGATCTTTGGAGATTCGATTGACAGAAAGCATCGGCTAGAAGAAATAAAAATACTCAAGTGAAAAAATTATGATTTCTCTATCTGATTTACTTTACAATTGTCTGTCAAATTCTCCGGTTATTACTTTTGAATCAGGGGAAAGAAGCCTTGTCCATTCTTCATAACCTTGTTGACATTCCTTATCGTTCGACATTTTTGCACAAAGTTCATCTCTATGTTTCTTATCTTTATACGACATAATGGTTATCCATACATCTTCATCTGTACTAGCTGAAACTGATTTAGAAATGTTTTCGAATCCTTCCCAACTAGTATTTACTGCAAGTCGAAATAACTCATAATGTATTTCCTCTTTATCAAACATTTCAGATGACTTTTTTTCAAGTGCTGTTAATGCTTCGTAATTCCTTTTTGGTGATCGTGCGATCATAAATTCTGTATAACTATAGTTCTTGTTATTACCTTGTTGATTGTTCATATTATGCTTCAAAATTACTCTACATTGAATAAATAAAAAGGATAACTCCCCAAGGGGAGGTTTATTAATAAGGAAAAAAGTTGTTAATTAATCTGCCAAAACCAAAGCGAAATAAAATGGAATTATATTATGATATACTCAAAGGTATTTTAGATGAGCTAGTTGACAATGAGAGTGGTTATGGTAATAGTAAAGTAAAACCCACACGAGTACAACTTAGGAGCAATCTTGCATACGATAAACTTGCCAAGTATCTTAATGAATTAGAGAGCAATAAGATGATAATAAAGGATCCACTTCAAATAACTCCAAAAGGAAGAGATTTTTTAAAGGATTTTGACCGAATTGCTTCCTTTTTGATAGAAATGGGTATAAGATACTTTGATTCATCGAAAGTAGTGGGGTTGAGAAATTAACAATGGGTATGCATGATGATAACGATGGTGAAATTTATCACCCACTGACATTTGTTGACCAATTAGAAAAAAACAAACATATAGTGTTATTATATGATGACCAAAAATATGCCTTTTGGATAATAGCTAGGTATTTTCTAAATGGTCTTAATAAGGGTGAATCATGTATTTTCTTTACTTCAGATAATCCAGATGAAATAGAAAATAGATTAAACAAGGAAGGTATTGATGTAAGATATTATAAAAATAATAACTTGTTACGTATCTATACCATTGAAAGATCGGATTATAATAAACGGGATACTTTAAGCGTGCTTAAGCATATAAGAAAAGATGCCACCATAGGAATGAAGCCCCCATTTAGATTTGCAGGAAGAACAATAACAGATACAGAAACAAAGGAAGGAATGAAACTAGGCATTGTTTTGGAAAAAGTTGGGCATGAAAATTTTGACAGTTTTAATAATTCACAAATGTGTTTTTATGATATCTCTAAAATAGAAAAATCGATGAGACCAAGATGGATCCACGATCTTTTGAAAGCTCATCACTGTGTTATCTACGCATCAGAACCTAATAAAGCAGTAGCATTTAATACTAATCTACTTGAGGATGAAGATTAATAATAAAATATAGGACTGAAGTACCACATTCAACCTTTTTTGAATTCTTTATTGGATAAAATTGAATAAGTTTTCTATAAAATATTATTTTTGTATTTGTCCCGTCGAGTATTGCCAGAGTTCAAATCCCTCTGCCTTGTTGTGAGAAAAAGACAATACAAAAACTAAACGACATAGATCTTAAATAATCTACCGTAGTTTTCAAAAAGCTTAAATCATTTATCCTCATACCGGCGCCTAGAATCCCATTTAAAATACCGATATCAGTACTAATCCCCACGAATGAATACTACAATTACTTATCCGAGTATTGACATGATTAAGTTCAAAAATAAGAATTACGCTTGTATTTAAGATATTCTTAAATATTTAATTATTTCATACATTCCGATGTTAAAAGATATCCTTGTTTCACGGAAGATTTATTTCATGTCTTATTATGTTATATTTATTTTCTTTGGAGTTTTTGTGACAGGCTTCACAGTATTCAATGCGGATAATACACTCTCCTTTGCAAGACATGATACAATGGATTCTATTTATCAGGTAAAACTAGGAGAATCTTATGAACCAAAAATTTTGTCTATTAATTATCAAGTTGAACCAGCATTTTCTAAAATTTCAAGTGTCAATCCTACTACTAATAGCGGCAGTAACAGCAGTATTAGTACATTTAGGGACAACTCAGAATTTAGACAAGACATTAGTGGAAAATATACAAATCCTAATTATGGTATAACAGAATTTGAAATCCCCACCGGCTGGTTTGCAACAGAAAGTATGAATGGCGATAATGGTATTATCCTTACTATGCTTCCCGGAACAACTGAAGAATTTTTCACAAAGTTAAATTCTCTGTCTAACAATGAGACACTGCCTGTAATGAATCTTGTTGTACAAGATAAGGAAGATCTGAGAGAACGACAAATGTCATCTTCTTTGTCTGCTGCTGGGCCATCAAATCTTTCCACGGAGTGTACAGAATTGACCTCCAATTCGACCACTATGATAAACGATAAACAGTTTCAAATTTCAACAATGAAATGCTCAACAGCGGATAAAACATCTATAGCAGATGGTATTGACTTTGGTCATGAAGAAATAACAAAGGCTTACAGATATGATGCACCTACTACAATGTATGTACTACAATTGGTATTATCTAGTGACTATTCATCAAATCAAATAGTAAATGATACATACTTATCTAAATTCCAACCAGTCATAGATGATGCAATTCAAACATTAAAAATAGGATGATAGCCAAAGATTCTGATTTGGTTATTTTTCATTAATTTTACAATATTGCTTGTCTGGATTCTATTCACCATTGAATCGTATCCCTACGGATGAGAACTGTTACTGATAATCTTACTAATTATTAAATTACGAAGACTGGATCTGGATGATAGAAGTAAAACAAGAAATTAATTCTAGGACCTACCATATAGCAAATCATTATTTAGCTTCTATTAATGAGCAAATAACCGAACCAATTGTTCTAAAAAGTTATAGCTCTTATTAGTCAGTTCCCCAAGGATTATCTATTACAAATTTCCATGTTCCATCACCTTGTTGACGTAGCACATCTGCAGATTTGGCCACCATATTAACGGAATTACCATCAGCTCCAGTTCCGCTAAATGACCATTCCGTAGTTACTAGAGCAAGATCACTTGCTTGAAGTACTCTCTTAACCTTTAGATCCAATTTACCTTTCAAGTCAATGAAATTACGTAGACATTAGCGTATGGATTCTTGATCCTTTGCAAGCTGTCCTGGCTGGGTTGCAAAACATGCCCCAGCCTCATAGAGTGTCATGAGGGAATCCATATTTCCTGTGTTTATACCTTCAACTACTGAACTCAATACTTCTTCAGGTGTCATTCTTTTAGACATAAAGGGATTTTTGTAATATCTTACTTTAAGTTTATCATAAAAAAGGAGATAGTCAAACACCTAAACTTGTTCACCATTTTCAATTCCTGTATAGAATATTGATGTTATATTAGAACCCTATTACCACAAGAAACTTAATCCCCAGCGGCCCGCGATAATTTGACCATAATTTGGGATTCAGTTTTGATAAGACTGAAATATTACCGTGTTTAACATCCTTTAATAAAATGTAAAAATGTTTGCGCACATCATTGACCCATAACGATCAAAAACAATCCAAATTGTGATTTCCTTGCAGTGTTAGCCATGATTTCATCTATCACAATTAGAGAGAACATGTGATTAAACTGATGACTTATTTCATAAACAACTCAGATAATGGAACCCCTTAATCGATTACCTATTGTATTGTAAAACGTAAAGATCTAACACAAACTGATTGAGGTTAGCTTAGGTGGTTGTATGGATGCGCAACGACAAGCAATAAATAATTCCAACTTTCTGAATGAAAGGGACATAGGTAAAGCCGTATCTGACTAGACATGTGATTACAGTAATAAACACGATGCAAACAAAACAAGATTAATCAGTTTACATGGAGAAATTATCTTTGCGTTTCCATGACTGTTACCAGGGCCGCTAAAAATGATTAGATATATAACTCTTCATATTTGAAAAGTGAACGTTCTGCTTATGAAGTCTTCTGTAAACTAAATTCTTGAAAATAAATTTAGATCCGGTTACCTCGAAATGTTTCTGCCCTAAAAGATCGAAAGTACAGGGATCAAACCTATGAAATTTGAAGAGTTTGCGCTTTTCGCCTAAGAAAATTATGGGGGTCATGAAACTGCAGGACACAAACCTAACCTCAATTTTAATAAGCGGTTACCTAACCCACCTATAAGTTAGAAAGCAACTAGCAAATATCGGTGTCTGAAAAAGTTTATCGCTGTTAATATAACCTTATATGATATAATCCATTTTCACAGTTCAATGAATAAGAATATTTATGACAGAAAAATGGAGTATATAAAGGAGGTAATATTATGGTGGAAGTAGTAGAGCTTTCCATTACCCCGACTAGAGGGTATCCCGGGGTCTACAAGGTGGACATCAGCGGTTCCGGCTTCGTGCCAAATCAGACGGTGTATTGGCGATTACGTGGCGAGGACCCCGGGTCTGAAGATTTTATCAGTGCTCCTAGTGGCGGAGGCGTCGTCGGCCCAGATGGGACGTTCTTCTTCACTGATAGCGCTACCGGCGCGAACTTGAACGAGGACTGGGGGGGCCAAGACGAGGTCTTTGCCGATGTATACTATACTTATGTTGGCGGGTCTCACCACAAGTCCAACACGATCAAACGCAACTTCTGAATTCCGATTGCTGCAGCAATGACTGAGTTAAGCATGCTGCAGTGCCCGAAATCAGCGCGCTTGGGAAGGAGTTAAGCTCAGACAAATAATGAGGAATCCATCTATTAAGATGTGTTACAACATTGGAATCTTTCAGAGAACTAAATCCGAAATCAGACAAATGAAATACTTCATGCGTAACTGCATATGCAATTTCCCCCCATACAACCCATGTCTTTGGACATTCCTTAACAGTTGTGTAAAAAATGGCGTATATGTTTGTGTAAATTTATAGTGTTTGTTTAGACAGCATATCGTAACATCTTTAGCTTTCTATTTTGAATTATCTTTATTATGAGTGATATTTTCCTCATGTTGATTTCTGATAATGAAATAAACAAGTTGTATGGTATGATGCAAATTGGGAATGAAGAATCTAGTTATCGTTTCAAGATCATTCTGTTTAAGAATAAAGAATATACAGTTCCTGAGATAAGGATGGCTATCAATCATCACTATGTCGACATAAGAAAATGGATACATCGATTCAATGAACATGGTGTCGAGGACTAGTATCAAGAATATACAAGTACAGGTCAATCAAGGTAACGACAGGGATTGAGAAAGGATTGTAGAGATACCACCCAAAATCCAAGAGAAGGTTATGCTCTACCTTTCTCAAAGTGATATTTAAGGGTGCTAGCAGGGTACATATCCAAGGAACTTAACCTTGGATATATTGACAATTTTTAATTGGTGAGATGGAGCAATTAACTCTATTACTTTTATCGGATCTGATTTTGTACTGGTGTAATAGAATCTCATTGCCACAAAGGACAATCCCCACGGATATATTCAATCCGAGACAAAATATTCAGAAATTAACTAAAATCATACTGCTTTCTTTTTAACTACCTGGAGACTACAAATCTAATGCATTTCATAGTTTCAAAGTATTGACATTGAACATGAGAAATCAGAAACCATAATGCAACATTATGCAATGAAAATTAGGGAACAGTATACATTTCTAATATACTTTTGATCCCTTGTATACTTATTAGGTATTTGTGTGCTCTATTCCTCATGGCTAATCCTAATTTTCAAGAATATCTTTTTGAGTCAATGAAATTAGTCAGAAGGAAGAAGCAGGATTTTTTAGATCCGAATTGCAGGGGAGAGAATAGATGAGTGATAACAAAAAGGCAATCAGAAAATTAAAACTACATGTAGGGATGTCCATTGATGGTTGTATTGCAGGACCCAATAATGAAATGGACTGGATAGACTTTACTTGGAATGAAAAACTGAGAGAATATGAAGACAAGTTACACGAACCAGTTGATACCATTCTTCTGGGAAGGAAAATGACTAATGAATTTATTTCCTATTGGTCTAATGTGATGAACAAACCTGAAGACCTCGAATATACATTTGCTAAAAAAATGATGGAAACACCAAAAATTGTTTTTACTAAGACACTTAATAAATCAGAGTGGCCAAATACTGAAATTGCAACAGGTGATCTCAAAGATGAAATTACAAAGTTAAAGAATCAAGAAGGTGGTGGTGATATCATAGTCTATGGTGGTGCCTCATTTGATTCTTCTTTGATTAAAGAAAACTTGATTGATGAATATTATTTGTTTGTCAATCCTGTTGCAATTGGGAATGGAAAGACCATATTTAAGGACCTAAAAGAGATTCGTAAATTAAACCTTATTGAATCCATAACGTTTGACTCTGGAACAGTTTTGCTTCACTATGAGGTAAAGAAAAACTAAAAGTAAGGTGTATCAATAAATGAATGGAAAAGTCAGTTGGTTATTTTTTTATATTATTCCATTTATCCCACTGTCACATAAAGATATCCAGATGGGCTATCTTCTAGCGTATTCATTCTTCAAAACTTGATCCACTTTCTATCTTGTTTTATACCATTATCTTCATAGTAACTGGTTTGGATTATTTATTTGCAAAAAAATATGATTATTAATTAGATAAAATCATTATTAGACTATTCAAGATATTTCTTCCGATTTACTAAAGTCTCCAAACACTATTGGTCCAGGCGTAATGAGTTTCATAGATTCATCATACAATTCGGCCGCCCTTTTATCGTCTTCCAAAGCCTTCATAACCTCCTGAACATGATTTGTATCTCTGTAGAATTGTATTTCTAACCATACATCCTCGTCATCATTGGCAGAAATGGTTTTTGACAAATTTACAAAGCCCATCATATCCTCTCTTGCATTCAACCTATACCCATATTTTGACACGCCGTGTTTCTTGAAAAAAATATCAGTTTGTTTGCCAATCTTTATTAATGCATCATGATTCTTCTTTGGGGCACGGATGAAAAAAATTTTGAGAACACCACCGGAATCTTTTTGGTTTGCAAAGTTGTCCGAACCACTCATATGAATTGATAGAATATGGTATTATAAAAATAACAAAGGGATCAATAGTATACCAGCGTTAGATAATTATTCGGATAAGTCAGTTTAAAAATAGTTTTTGATTTAATTTGGCCCTGTTAACTTAACGATAAATCTTTAGCTTAAAGACGCTCTATTTCTGTTATGTTAAGTAAAAGAAATAAAACATCTTCAGAGCATATTTACTATGGTCTGTATTTGTACTTTCTAGGCTTATCGCTTAGAAATACTGCCAAGGCATTGTCCTTTTTACATATTATCAATAGAAGTCACGTTGCAATTTGGAATTGGATTCAAAGGTATAAACCTCGAAAGGTTTCAACAAGAAGAACAAAAATATCAGAATACCTCATTGATGAGACATTAATAAAAGTCGGCTCAGAATACTCCTGGTTATGGGCAGCAATCGAACCAGAAAATAGGCAAATTCTCGCACTCTTTCTTAGCTAATAAATCCAAGGAGAGGAACATGCTTATCGCAGAGAGATTTATTTCAGGTCTGATCAAGATTCACGGAAAACATGTCGTATCAACAGACGGTGGAACCTGGTACCCAATGGCTTGTAGATTCCTAAAACTAAAACACCATTTTCATTCCTCATTAGAGATAAGCCTGATTGAAAGAACTATGCAGTACATCAAGGATCGAACTGAAGGATTTGACGATTACTTTCCATGTAGTAAAGAGAAGTGTAAACTAGATCATGTCAAAAACTGGTTGAATCTATTTGTAAAAATACACAACAAGGAGGTGCCAAACGCCTAAGTTAACAGCGCCTTTAATTTGGTATAATATTTTATAATGAGTCTAGATGAAGGAGAACCAAAGTCCAATCAAAATAATGCCATTAAACCTTTTGGAAAGTTTTTGGAGCCTTCGATATCATTCCAAGATATTACTGAGATCAAATAATAGCTTTTCTTGATACGAAAATTAAGAATTCTCAAATAGACCCAGACCTTTGATGCCTACATATAATAGAGAAATATAATAGAGAAATCTAGTTGTCCTAACTTGGTAGTAAACAAGTAAACCGACTCGAACTGAAACCAGACCATTCGATTTTGTATTTCAACCGGCTAATCCTAATGACTTATTCTAAAGGTTAACTTGTTCAGCAGGAAATTTCCTAGGGTCTAGTAAATTAAATTCCTCTAAAAAGGCTTCGGCTTGTTCTTCTGACTCCATAAAGGCTTTAGCTTCACCTTTTCGCATCCGGTCTAGTTTCCCGATCATTTCTTTAAATTTCTCAGCATTCATTACTAATCCATAGTAATCTTTTACTCTTTCCAGAGTTGTTTCATAATGTCTCTTGTCTCCAGACGCAGTAGCATCAGATATTATTGACACATCGTAACCTAAGTTAAATCCTTCCCTTAGTGAAGTCTCTACACAAATAGAAGTATCAATTCCAGTAAATACCAACAAATTAATGCCCTGACTCTGAAGCATAATTCGGAATACTGTATCTAGAAAAGCAGAATCCCTTCGTTTTAGAATTACAGGATCTTTCTCTTTAGGTTTTAGTTCATCGATTGTTAATCCATCCCAAGTACCTCTAATACATATGGGTACTTTCAATCTCTCCTGTCTTGATTTGGGTAAGATGTTATGGACGTTTGTAAGAATATCAATGCCACTAGCTTCCTTTACTGCTTCGGTGTAAAAAACAGGAATACCCATACTCCTGCAGAATTCAATTAAATCCTTAATCTTTGGAATAATCTCTCTATACAGAGAGGTATTCATACCAATTTTATCATACGATCCTCCCTTTGACACGAAACCATTCTGCATATCTACAACTATCAATGCAGGTGCCACGGTACGGCCTGAAGGCAAATTGACTTTAAACAATTTTTCATTCTCATTACTAATCCGCTAAAGATAAACATTTAATTACAGACATGCTGGGGTATGGTTGATTCTTGTTCTTGTTCTTGTTGGTCATATCCCTAGTATACATTGAATATTCATATATTGTCAGCACCTTCTGTCTAGATTATAACCATTGAGACCGGATTATGTTTTGTGATAGCAAAACACAAGCGAATACAGTGCTCCGCAGGTATCACATATCACATCTTAACATTATTCGTCGCGTCTATGTGGATGGATCTTGATATTTAACTCAGACTATTAAGGATTCATCCACACATTTTATCTAGAATAAGACAAATAATTTTCTAGAGGGTGTTTACTTTGATAATAAACTGCTTCTATTAACAATTTTACCGTTGTTGATTACCATTTCAATATTTTTTGTGTTACTAATATTTTCAACTGGATTTGATAAAAGCACTATTAGATCGGCCTCTTTTCCCTTCTCAATCGTTCCTGTATAATTTGATATTCCCAAGGCTTCTGCACCATTTTTGGTTGCTATCTGAAGAATATTTGACGTAGGGATTCCTGCATTTGCAAGCAATTCCAGTTCATGATGAAGGCTTTTTCCCGGAACAAGGTCAAAGTTTGGAATATCAGTGCCGCTCAAAAGCTTTACTCCATTATAGTACATTTTTTTTGTTAGCTGCAAGACTTTGGGCCATATTTGTTGACCATTAGCTGGATCAACCTTTACCATTGATTCATAAACACTCAATGTAGGATCGACATATACATTATTCTTTACTAGGGCCTCTATCATTTCATTTATTTCTTTACTGTTAACCTCTACTAGTTCTAGCCAAAGGAAATGATCAAAAGGACCATCACCATATTTCATAAAAGTTTCCCTATTCTGAGATGATAATAAGTACGGGCTTACAGGTACACCATGAGTTAAGTAATCAATTTTGTCATCAGCTGCCTCTGTCCAACTGGTTAGAAATAGATGGCCAATTACTTTGAGCCCTAGAGAGTGAGCTTTATCTATTGCCTCCTTCACTAAATCAGGTGTCAGACCCACATACAATTTGATAAAATCAACTCCTGCTTTTGCCTGATTGTGAATCTCTTCATCAACTTCTGATACTGAATTAACTTTCTTTTCTACAAAAGGTATTGAAATATTGGGTGAATTTAATAATCTTCCAGCCGTAAATATTTGAGGTCCTAACGCGCTTTCAGAGGACACATTATTTTTCAAACCCGCAGATAGCTCTGTCGGACCACCGGGATTCCTGATGGTTGTAATTCCAAAAGCCAAAAGCTTCTGCAGAGCCTCATCCGAGTATGTTTGGTTGAAAGAGTTTTTCATAATCCCAGCTACATGTGCATGCATATCAAATAAACCTGGGATAACGTATTTACCGGAAAGGTCGATTAGAACAGAATTGGGATAATTTTTATAAAAATAATATTTGTCAGGACTATCTTTATCGATTACTTCTAAAATCTTATTTCCACTTGTGATTATTGTGGAGTTTGATCTTAATTTAGAGTTACCATCTACAATATTAGTATTGTATAAAATCACTAGGTCATGTGAGTAGTTTGTATCATTTTGCGTGAATTTTGCTTTATTTGACTGTAGAGGTGGCGGTTCTAGTGAGGATGCTTTTATTAAATTATCTGCATTGGAGGAACTGATTGTTTCTGCTTTCACAAAATTAAAAACATTAAAAATGCTATAGCCAAGGGAAAAAATTAATATGATGGTTATTGAGTTTGTTAATTTCATTTTATCGAGATTTTTCACAACTTTTAACAATTATAATAAATCAGCACTCCGATTATAATGATTGATTTCTAGTTATTATGGATGTCTTATTTTATAATTGGTGTTGATTGTTTTTTATCTTTTTTATATTAATTGCTTAAATAAATGGTTATATGCAAATGATGAATTTTTAGTGACTCTGAATTCATGTATTGGGGTTTACAACCTGTTCATAGTATTCTATCTAATAAAGTAGGAAGAAAAATTCTCATATTTCCTGGAATGTTCGTTCAAAATATAGGAATTTAGATAATATACTATATAAAAAGATTTCAATGATTGGATATTAGTAATGTCCTACTAGGGATAGGAACAGCTTTAGTTTACTCGACCTAGCTTGTTGCAATTAATGATATCACCAATCTAAGCTGGTGAACAATATCGTTAGATGTTTGAAGGTTTTAGAGAGATATGTGATTCGTTCTTGGGTAATTGGAATAAGACAAATCTCTGATTTATTTATTGTGTTTGTTGTAATTCAGGCAGCTGCACAAACAGATAGATTTGACTTCTGGTATCGTTGATATACTTTTAATGAAAGAAAACCAAAACACGATGCTTTTGCCAATTTTCGCTATCTACAAGATCAACATTTGTATTAGAATCCTACTATCACAAGGAACTTAATTCCCACGGGTCACCTGCTACGATGACCATTTCTAAATAATCTAATTAATATTGATTAGACATATATCCACGAATAAATTGATTTAGCCGTTTTGTCTACCATCTCAAACCCCTATTGCACAAACTGAATTGTCGAATCCATTCAGCAATAGTGCCTTAATTAAATTAGATTTAACTAATGAAAGACTTAACAGAGCCATTTGATTATAAAATAAGTATGGAAACCGATCAAGATTTAGAGGAATTAAAAGAAGAACATGAACAAGAGGAGGAAGAAATAAGAGATAAATTAGAAGAGGAAGAATAGGAACAACGGATTAGAGTTCTTACCAAAAAATGAAAAAAACATTCCTTGGAAAACAATGACATCGCAAATATCTCAAGGTACATTATTAGTTAATAATCTTTATATTTTTCATTATTCTATATACTCTTAGAATCCTATTTAGAATATTCACTGATAAATAATTTTTACATAATTAACTAACTAGTTGAAATTCAAGATCAAGTTATACTCAAATACATCCGGATCATTCATTTCAAGTTGTAATTGATACTGGTATATGATTAAAAATACTGTGACCGGTTAATGCTATTGACAGTGAGGAAAAAAGGCTGTTGTTAGGCAGTTATTCTGGCTGTTTCATGGGGTTTAAATTTATTCCACATAATTCCAAATATAGCACCTAGAACTAAATAGAACATAACCATTGTACCAAAAGTAACGGCTCTAAATGCGTTGACTAAATCCATTGGTGCAGTTATTTCATCAGGATTTGCTGGAAATACGGCATAAATAAAAGCAACTAAGCCCAAGTAAATTATGGGAATTACATACTTAATGTAACTGATTTTACGTAACTTATATATGAGAATACTGGCGCCCAAAGCGATTAATCCTGATGCCAGTTGATAGCTAGTATACAAACTATCCCTTAATCCAATAGTCTCTGGATCGCCGACAGCAGGTGGGTTTGTAGGATATTTGATGAAAGGAACGATATATAATGATAAACACATTATGGCTGCTAAAATGAGTGCTTTTTTCCTATCATCCGAAGAAGGCAAATACTTTCTCGATATTACATAAACGATTCCTAAAATCGCACCATATGTTAACCCTAAGAATGCTCCTGCAGCAAAAGTTCCTTCCTTTTGCCACACCCTGTAAGTACTTAATTCATCAAAATCAACTACTTCACCAGATGCGATGCTGTTATCCACCTCAATTCCTATCGCTTGATCTATGAATGGCTCTGCAACAAAATAATTAACGCCTGCTAAAATTACTCCAGCTATAACACCTGACAAAATAGATACAAAAATAAATGTTAAAGATTTCATGTTCTATAATCTAATTCACATGTGAGGATATAAAATGACAAATATTAATGGCATGGAAATCCCGCTGCATGTCTTATATCATGAGTAAATTCATGAAGCCATATTGTGTCATATGCTTCATTTCCTTGTACCAAACTAAATAATTGGCCTTGATCATATCCGACTATGTAAACACTAAAAATTGCGATAATGGCTAAAACTGCGATTGAAACCTTTGGAATTCCATCTTTTTCTACAACCCTTTGATCATGATGTAGACTCACACTGCATTTACCATTTTCGAGATATATAAAGTATTGTATGGTTTATCCAACATCTTGTGTTTAGGACTATATGGGAAGTCGGAGAAAATAAAGTAACAATGGAATCTACAGATCTGAATTTTTTTTAATGGTTCAATACTATGTGTTTTATTAGATAAAATTTTAGATCAAGATTATGAAGATTTATTGACTCAGTAATTTGGAGTCTAACTATTCAGAATCTGATCTTGACATTAATTACTGCATCAATCATGAGAAACAGATAAAAAAAGAGATAAAATTAAATTTGTAAGATACTAACTTATAATGTGCATCTTGTGGTCAATACCCTAAAAGCCATATCTAGCAGATACGCACCTAGTAGAATTCTTTCTTTCAACTCTGCTCATGTATTCAAGACACTACAATTATTAAAAAGGGACGGGCACGTTAGTAGACTTTTACTGATTAATGAGTTGGGTCTAGGAGAAGGTTCCATAAAGACTTTGATAAAGCATCTTAAAATGGAAAAATTAATTCTTACAACTCAAAAGGGAACTATGATGACTGAAAGGGGGGAAAAGATATTTGAAGAGATGTCACAATATATTTGCTCTGAAACACAAGTGCCCAAAAGCTCGATATCTATTGCTGAATATAATCATGCCATTCTTTTAAGAAAAATGAAATTTGCTATTAAGCAAGGCGTTGAGCAAAGGGATGCAGCAATTAAAGTGGGGGCAAAAGGAGCTACAACACTTTTGTATAATAATGGGAAATTTCTTATCCCGGGTTCTAAATTTAATGCTCTAAAAGAAGAAAAAGCTATGGAAAAGCTGTTAAAAGATAATCTAAAGCCCATAGAAAACGATATCATCGTGATTGGAAGCGATGACAATAACTACATAACAGCCGAGCTTGCATCAAAATCAGCTGCACTTCAGACGCTCGAAAATCATGAAGATCATAAGGGATTAGAATTTATCATTAGATAGTTCAAAACATAATAATAAATAATAATAAAACAGGAATAAGCAAGATATAATATTCACATAAGCAAATTAAATGTCAATTATGATCAATAAGTAATGAAATAAATTGGAAACATAGTGTCGGGCCTGTTCTTTCTTAGTGTGTATACCCCTAGAACATATCCCGATCAATATTACCAATTCTTATTAATGTGACCTTTTTTAAAACTTATATGAATAATCTAGTGAAAACTACTTTCGAAGAATTAGTAAAAGATGTAATTTTACTTGATGACGTTATGTTATCGATAAGAAGTGATGGTGCAATAGCAGAGGTCAAACTGGAAAAAAATACACCTTTTCGAATTAAGGAACAATGGGCCACTATAGGAGATGAAAAGGGGGCATGGCATATTCACGTTAATATTCAAGAAACAAAGGAAGCCAAGTTCATCATAGAATCAAGCGAAGATGGTAGAAGAAGGTATAGCATTAGATTCTTTAATTCTGGAAATAGATTAATCTTGCGTGTGAATTTCATGAAAATGTATACTGCAGAAAATGAGGTAATTAAGGAAAGCTTAACAAGATATGAAAATTTATTCTCAAAATATGGGAAAAAAGAAACAATAGTGTTACAATCCTGATGTTACTAAAGGCGATCATTACAAAATGGTCCAAAGAATAAACTATTACTCATAGTCGCCATCTAGCTAGAGATAAGGTCGATTTTTTTATAATTAGAAATCAAATATTGATAGCTTTAATTAGGTGGTAACATATTAATCCTAGAAAACGAATTTGTTGTTTTATCGATTTCTAAAACGAACTATAAAATCATATGTTATAAATCTATCAAAAATCACATATGATGAACTTTTTTGATTCTTTCTAAGTCAAAGTTTGTGAATATTAAAAAAATCCAAAATTAATATGAATAATGGTAGATTACTCCCAGAAATTGATATATAGGAAAAAGAGAAAATTCCAAAAAGTTATGGCAAAATCAATAAATTCTACAACATAAAACAACAAGGTATATCTTGAACCTTTATTTTTTGATATAGTTGTGAAAAGATTTTTCTATTCCTTTGACACCCATTCAATAGAAATGGAGGCAATTAAATGAAGGCAGCAGTTTTTCGCGAGCATGATAAAGACCCCGAGAAGGTTGTAAAAATAGAGGATATTGAAGTCCCAAAATTAAAACCTGATGAAGTCTTGATAAAAGTTGAAGCAACTTCATACAATTATAATGATTTGTGGGCTATTTGGGGGAGACCAATTAAAGTTCCAATGCCCCATATTTCGGGGACAGATATTTCGGGTACAGTGGTGGAATTAGGCGAACAAGTCACCTCGCTTGCAAAGGGTGATAGGGTGGTATCTCATGGCAACCTAAGTTGCAGGATTTGTAGCATGTGTACATCAGGTAGAGAATATGATTGTGAAAAAAGACTAGTTTGGGGTTTTCAAACAGGTCCACTATGGGGAGGATATTGTCAATATGCTCATCTACCAGAAGTCAATATAGCAAAAATAAACGACAACATATCATTCGAGGACGCAGCGGCGATCTCGATGGTAGGAATGACTTCATGGCACATGCTAGTTGATAGAGCCAGAATTAAACCGGGGCAGACAGTTTTGATAATGGGTGGAACAAGTGGCGTTGGAATGGTGGGCATTCAAATTGCAAAATTATACGATTGCACTGTCATTGCAAGTGCAGGCAACCAACAGAAAATGGACAAATGCTTAGAACTTGGCGCTGATTTTGTTGTGAACCACAGACAAGAAGACTGGTACAAGAGAGTAAGAGACGTCACTCAAAAAAAGGGAGTCGATATTGTGTTTGAACACATAGGTAAAACCGTGTTTCCACAAGAGGTATCTCTTTTAAAAATGGGAGGGACATTGGTATCTACAGGGGCTACCACTGGATACGATTCTACAATAGATCTGAGGTATCTTTTCTTTAGAGGAATAAACATAGTGGGTGCAACGCAAGGTACTAAAGCAGAGCTCGAGGAGGTTTTGTTTTGGACTTCAAAGAAAAAAATTAAACCATTGATAAACGCTGTGCTGCCCTTTAATGAAATGGTAAAAGGACACGTGATGATGGCTAAGGGAGATCAAATAGGTAAAACTATCACGACGCCACAAAAACTTTAAATTTAAATGAAGTATCAATTCATTAGAAAAAATTAAAGTAATCAAAAATATGGTGAGTGAGGAGTTAGTAACACAAACGTATGACCACTCCACCAGTTGTATTATTTATTATTGATCCTCTGATTCCTCAAGTATGTCCATAATACTGACCGTGAATTCCAAATGGAATATGATGCGGTACTAATGCTCTTGCAATTTCTTTAAATGATTTTGAATCTAGAATTAGTAAGAAGGATTGACCACTATTTGGATCAAGTACGACCGACAAAATAACCCCGTCATCTTCCCTTTTGGCACCAAGTCGAGGGACAAAAACTGGTTCTCCGGGTTGACAATTCTGTTCACTCCAACTAACAAAGTCTCCAGTTTGAACATTAATCTTGACCAATCGGTTTGTAAAACTGGTAACTGAGGACATCCCTACAGCGTATAAAAAGTCATAATTCTTCATGTTAAGATGATTATTTATCCTTGGTAACTCTAATCCCTCATGCATTATCTTGTATCCCACAGAGCCGTTGTCTAGACTTATCGTAAAACGACGATATTGACTAACAGGAATATCCATAGGCTCGTTTCCTCTTAATATATCAAGATAGAGAGAATTTATGATACTATTATCCTCATACGTTATCATATCAATGACTATATTATTATCTACTTCAAATGCGTTTATATGATGAAATGCAAAGAAAGGTTCACAGGAGTAGATCCCAACTACCTTTCCATCTAGTCTATTAATCAATGTAATTTTTGTTCCATGTCCTGGTCTCCATTTAAAATTTTCAATGAATGGTCTGCCTGATAGAAGCAAATCAAGGGAATTAACTACAAGTGGAAACTCTACAAGAATTATATAATGTTCAGTTAGACCAAAACTATGCATGTATGAAGGTGTTTTGACTTCAATAGATGTTATCAAATTGCGAGTCTTTCCAGCTGTGATGCGATATACATTATATTTGCTATTACGAGAAAAATGTGTAAGATAGTTGAATGATTCGTTGGTATTTTGATCGTAGTGGGGATGAGCAGTAGTAAGACTCCCTAATAGTTTGTCATCATATCTCAATACCCCAATCGTATCAAGGGTTTCAGGATCGTACTCTATTGGGATTGGAGTTTCTGTCATAGCTATAAATTTATTATCAACTTTTGATATGTTTACGTTTGTATTATCTGTAGTATCAAATGAGAACACTGAAGAGACCCTGCTAAATATCGAACGGCAAGGATCGGTTGCAAATTCACGAAATGATATTTTTCCATTTTCTTTTGTCTTGATAAAAGCATTACTCTTAATGAATTTGTTAGTATATGATACTTTTCCCGCATTGAAGGAAAATTTGTGAAGCATAGCCAATCCATCAAACCAATGCTTTAAAGATTGTTCATCCAAGTCAAATTTGGCAGGTCCATTTCTAATAAGAGATCCTGACAGCCATTCAGGGATTTTGCCCTGCACGGGTAGATCATCGAGCATAATTTCTTCCTCTAAATCGGTAAATCCTAATTGTGACATGTTCTTTACAGCATTCATTTCTAATCGCGATCCTCATTTGTTATCAATATATGTGACTTCGCTTCCATTGGGTTTAGAAACTGTAAGAAATTCTCCCCATGATTTATTGAAGACTGGTATTTGTTATAATTTTTTTTTACTTTTTTTCCATACCTAACTATTGGAATTTGTACTAGATTAGATGTTTTCAACGGCATCGTTTAATATCAATGAATGTATTGATAGATTCGAAATGCAGCAACTAGCTGATCTTTTGTTCATTCTTGCAAGTGTGGACAGACTAACCCTGCTTTCTGAAATAGATATAAATAAACAGAGACTTTCGCAAATTACTTCCAAAATTTCTGCAACCCCACAAGAGACTTCTAAGCATCTCATGAGATTGCGTAATGCAGAAATAGTAGAAAAGGACCCAGAGGTTTTTTTAACCTTACAGCGTTTGGTAAAACCATAATAAGATTACTACCGGGGCTAAAATTTGCAAGTAACAATCGAGAATATTTTTTGTCCAATGATTTATCACTTCTTCCACTAGAGTTCAATGAACGACTTGGCGAGTTATATGATTCAGAATTTACAGACAGAGTAGGACCTCTTTTATCGTATATACAACAAACAGTAACCGAAGCGGAAGAATACATTTGGTTAATGGCAGACCACCCCATCGGAGGTGATGAATACGTGGGTGGCAAAAAACTAGATACTAGTAACGTAAAATGGAGGGTAATCATTCCAAGAGGAACCGATTTCGATGAAATAATTCTTCGTTACCGGTCACTACCGACAAAATACAAAGGAAGAATTGAATATGTACTGATCGCAGATTCAAAAGATATTAAGGCGGGTATTGTGTTAAATGAAAAAAGAGCTGGAGTAACTTTTCCAGATATGTCAGGAAAATTGGACTTTAATATCGGGTTTAGGAGTAACGATCCGTTATTTCATAAATGGTGCTTGGATCTTTTTAATTCTTACTGGAACAAGGCAACAAGAAAAATAGTTGTATAGTTAAGATGGATTAAATCGATCAGATTCCTACTCACCTCATACTTATTTAGTTGGTTCATTCGCATAAAACAGAAATAAACCATCACACATTAGATCGGTAGCTGATAAGATGCCTGATCTTGGCTGCTAGAGACAAGAATTGAAAAGATATTGACATTCAATGGACTATTGAGATACTTTTTTACTAAATAACTAAATTGAGTGATCATATTATTTTTATTTGAAGTTAACTATCAAGTGCAGATAATAATGGTTATGCTCAACAATGTTAGACTAGATCACGTAACATCCTTTGGAGACGCTGTATTTGCTTTTTCAATTACTTTCATAGCAATTTCCGTTCAAATACCGGCTTTGCCAGATAAACTCTCTGAACTTGAAGTTGTAAACAGGATGTTTTAGCTTATCCCTCAATTTGAAATGTATTTCACAAGTTTTGTTGTTATAGGAATTTTTTGGATAAAATGTCATTTGATTTTCAATAAGATAAAAGGTTCGCAAAGTGTGATATTGTGGCTTAACCTTATCCTATTGTTCTTTGTTACTTTGATATCATTTGGAACTTCACTGAGATTTGAAAATCAATATATATCAACTTTTGTCCTTATCGCACTCATCTTGACTGCTACTAGTAGTTTGCTTTCACTAATATAGATTCATGCAATCAGATACAATTTATTGATAGACGATAATATGACAAACCGTCAGAAAAAATCATACATAATTCAAGGAATTATCCCCACTCTAATATTTGCTAGTTCCATTGGAATTGCTTTTATAAATTTGCAGCTTGCACATTATATGTGGATTCTGATTATTCCATCACAGATATTTTTTAAAAGAAAGACTCACTTAAGTTAATTCCATCCGGTTTGTTAATACTACTCGAATTTGGAATGGATCTTGTTAGGTAGATATATTTTTACTAATAGAACATGAATATAAAAATAAAATAGGGATTTACTAGTAATCAACTACAGTAGTTTTGTTTAACAAATTAGCCATTAATGCAGGAGACCCGATTATGGATCCGTCTATTATATCAGAATTATCATATCCTGCTATTTTTAAGCATACTTCACAAATCACAACATTTCCTCCATTATCAATAAAATCAGAAACATTTTTTGTCAAAGTTTCTAATCCCAGATAATGGTGAGGATTCTTTACACCTATCTGTACACCCTCTATACTAAGCATCAAAGTCACATTATAACCCATTCTTAACATGGTTTGAGAATCCAATATGGCAATAGTAGATCTCCAAGGTTCATCACTACTTAGATGGTAAACAAGCTTGGTTTTATTAACTTCCTGCGCGAATGTAGAAGGCACAGAGAGATTAGAAAAAGAATGTATATCGTTAAAAAAAATCATACTAGCGGTTGTATAAAAAGAGATTAGCAATCCAAAGATAAGAAGAATGGAAATAGACGGATTAATTTTAAATTTAATTGCACCTAGACTAGTCTCAATCATATAAATAATATCATTTCAGGTGACTATTAATCTTTATAGTTTTAGTTCGATAAATGCGGGTCCTAAAATGGACTACTTTTCTTAATGATATCATATTTTCTTTATTTTAGTTTTAATACTCTCTGGAGTTCATGAAAATAATTCAAATAGTGACTGATTGTAAATTTTGTTTGAATCAGGTTTCTAGTCCTGTTTTCGTTTCTATTTTTAATGTCGGATCTAAATAGTTTACTAAATACAAAATAAATAATAAAGTAAGCAGATAATGATATCAATTACAAGCCAATTCATTGCCTGATTACCTCCCTCCCTCATTTGATACTCGATTTTTATGAAAATCACAAGAAATTAGATGTTTCGTGCATACATCTACTGCTGAGCAGCTGCGTTACTTCCTGTATTTTCTTGACTTTGGACGTTGATGTTGTTACCAGAACCTATTGTATCTGCACCTGATACTACTTGGCTGTTTTGGCTGGAGGATTGAGATTGGCTGATGCTTTGTTCTGCAGAGTTTCCATCCTGTCCACCTTGTGCTAATGCGTTGTTTCCACTGTTCTTTTGGTGTTGGAAACTAAGGTTGTTGCATGATAGAAAGGTTGTTCCACCTGATACACATCCAGCATTTTGGTTTGACGATTGTGATTGGTCTATGGACTGTTTTGCTTTATTTTTCTTGTTGTGTGTGGCTAAAGCATCATCTACATTGAGTATTGGACTGACAAATAGGGTTAATGCTACCACTATTGCAATTGATGCGACAAAGATTTTGCTGTTTTTGTTTTTGATTTTGTTTTGGTTGTGAATATTTGTTTTATTCATACCTTTGATACTATGAAAAAAATATATTGGGATTGCTAACTAGATGCAATACTCTAATATTCTAGCAGTTTTAGAATTAAGAAATTGTAGTTCAACAACAATAGGAGATTGCAAGATTGAATGAGAAGTAATTTCTTACTTTGTCCTAGTACCTATATATAATCTTCTAAATCGGACATGCAAGGCATATTATTGGAAACAATTCTCATCCGTGGGGATTCGTGTAGATATCGGTATTTTAAATAGGATTCTAGTATCAATAATAGAATGAGACACAAACTTTTATGTATAAAGAGGAACCATATTGCAAAATAATAGATCTTGGTTGTGAAAGTCCCAATATACAAGGTCTGCAATCACAGTCAAAAATTATATTAATGGATGGTTTGTCATACTCTGACTGTGAGATATTCTGGACCTTTCTTAGGACTGTTTGTCATTTCATAACAATCATATATACTTCCATCATCTTCGTCAACCACACAAACATGAAAATCCTCATTTGTATTGATTAAACCAGACGGCATAACTATTCTAGTTGTATACTGTCCGTCAGGACTATCAGGATCATCATCATACATTGCATCAATTAAATCGATATTGTCTCGCGAGTATTCCGGATATTCTTCTATGTAGAAGCTTACATCATTGGGTCCATTTCTTGAACTGTCTATAAACGTCACCTCTACTATAAAGCTGCCCCTTTGAGCGTAAGCTGTAGGAACTAATGTAAGAACCAGAGAAATTGATATTGCCAATATAATCTCCTTCTTTATCATGTTGACATAATAATACCATCATTAATATTTAAGAATTGCGAATCATTCCCAAAAGTATGTTAGAACATACATCAAACGTGAACATAATTTGACTAATGAAAGAGTACAAGAATCAGATTATTTTATTATATACCAAACCTTTCCTATTCTATTAAATTAAGATGTCATATGTAAAACAATAAAATAATCAACGATTTGTTAAATGTATTACAGAAGTACAGGTTTTGCATTTTGGAGAACATCGATAATACAGGGATAAAATGGTTATATAGTAGTCACCATATTGGTTCGGGTATACAATCATGATAATGTGTCTTGACAGCAAAAATGCGTACGAGTCGTGCCCAATTATGGATAGAAGTATGGGCGTTAGAAAAACAACAGATAATAGAGATATGAGTAACAATGCACTCATCTCATCTGATTATTTGAAATTAGTATGTGACTTTAAGTCGATTTTAAAATATGACTGCAACAGTGAGGAGTAATAGAGATGAATCCAAATGTTGCGGTTAGTTTCATTATAGTTTTGACATTAGCCATGATAATGTCATCTAATATCTTTGCTAGTTCAGATGGAGGTAGTTCAGATGGAGGTAGTTCAGATGGAGATGATGGCTCATCAGAAAATGAACAGCCAGAAGTAGAGTCAGAGCCTGGAGTATCAGAAGAAGAAACTGAGCCAGAAACTGAACCCGAACTTGTAAATTGTCCCAACGGTAGTCAGGCAGCTACAAATGAAGAATGTGGTACAGAGACAGGTACAAGTATAACACCATCACCAGGACCATCAGCAGAATTACCAAATGTTCTGTGGGGTGATTATTTCTATACTAATCCTTGCCAATCTAATCCCACCGATCCCGCTTGTAAATCATCGACAACTACTGGTACAACAACAGGAGCACCATCTGGTTCCATTCCTGGTGATTCAGGATCTGTCAAGAATGATATTTGTACGAAATCTCCCGAAGCTCCATTTTGTAAATCACAAACAATTATTGGTACAATTGATGACACCCCAGCTGCAACATTACTTTTACCATATTTTGAAGTAGATCTAGACAAAGATGAAACAACAACACTTTTCCCAGGTAATAATCCTGTTTGCCAATCTAATCCCACTGATCCTGCTTGTAAATCATCAACAACTCAAGGTACAACAACTACACCAACACAACAATCCACCACTTCAGGTTGGCAATATCTTTGCTTATCTAATCCCACCGATCCCGCTTGTAAAGAATCAACAACGCCTGGTACAACTACAACTACTGGTACAACAACAGGAGCACCATCTGGTTCCATTCCTGGTGATTCAGGATCTGTCAAGAATGATATTTGTACAAATCTCCCGAAGCTCCATTTTGTAAATCACAAACAACGACAAGCTCAACTACATTTGAGGAAACTCAAAAGGAAGCTGATTCGCGTTTCAGTGTTGGTTTTGATGCTATTTGCCTCCAATCTAATGATCCCACTGATCCTGCTTGTAGATCCTCGACAACGCCTGGTACAACTACAACACCAGCTACAGGTACAACAGCAAAACAAGTAGAAGTATCTAAAAATACAGATGGAACATGTCCAGCAGGATCTCATATAGTAGGGTTTGGTGGAAAGACAGGGTCAAATGCTCCTAGTGGTTCAAAGTGCATTTCTGATAACTCATCAGCGAAAACAACTACGCCGGCCAAAACTACAACACCAGCTACAACTACAACGCCCCCTGATTCCGGTCCGATCTGTTTTAGTACATTTCCTCCCAGTCCCGAATGTAATAAAACATCAACTACGCCGACCGAAGTAGAAGTATCTAAAAATACAGATGGAACATGTCCAGCAGGATCTCATATAGTAGGGTTTGGTGGAAAGACAGGGTCAAATGCTCCTAGTGGTTCAAAGTGCATTTCTGATAACTCATCAGCGAAAACAACTACGCCGGCCAAAACTACAACACCAGCTACAACTACAACACCAGCTACAACTACAACACCAGCTACAACTACAACACCAGCTACAACTACAACACCAGCTACAACTACAACACCAGCTACAACTACAACACCAGCTACAACTACAACACCAGCTACAACTACAAAGACGGTTCTAGTTACTAAAACAAATATTAACAATGATCAAGTCACTGTGAGAAATGATGGAGGATTGACAGTACGAACGCTTGACGGAGCAGTAACACCCACTGCAGATTGTGCCCCACAATCCGCAACTACTGTCTTGGGTCCCTCCCCAATGGAAAATGGGAAAGCACGAATACTCGCAGCATTTGATCCATGTATTCTTACTAGTGGGAAAGTCTTACTCAATTTACCAGACGAAAAAGGAATTCAACTTGTAGGAGCTAAAATACAAGATGGACAAACAACACAATCCGCAATAGTCCCAATACAGAGAATAGCTTCTACTGCTCCAGGTCAAGCACAATATTTTATAGACCTGACCGAACAATCTACAGGTTTAGACCTTGTAAGTGGAAATCCTGTGAATCTCGGTAGCAATGTCAATGCATTACTTCTAATGAATCTAGGCGGAGAGAATGTTCAACTTAGTGCAGACAACAAAGTAAATATGGACGCTGCTCTCAAACAGGGTGCTATAACAGCAACAGCAACACAACCGACACTAGCGTCACAATCACCTGTATCTGTAGATGGAAGTTAGATAGCTAGTCTTGCTGTAGGTAGATTCAATTATTTCAGCAAAGTTAGCAATAAACATGATAATGTAACTAATACCTATATTTCTCAAATCAAATCTATTATTTTAGAAGAGATCTCTAAGAGATATTCACTTCTTATTTGCACTACTATATTACCAAATAAAAGATCATTGAGTTTGGGCGCGTGGGGATTAAGTTCCCTGGAGTAGTATGGTTCTAATACAAATACGGACTCTATCAATAATTGGTATAAGTTGATGGGCACTGAATCTATTAGACACAAGAACTGTGAGCAAACATGCATCATAAACATCCACGATAAAATCCAAGAAAGAGATGTTGAAGTAAAATAATCTTGTCATTGCTATTCTTTCAAAATCTGTCTACCTTAGAGTGGATCATTATAAGAAATGACAAAACAAGTAAACTGTAACTAATATCTTAATGACCAATTTCAATTCAAAGGTATTAATAACTTGATTATTGTTGTGAGATGATTAAATCTTTATTATATAAAAATTATTCCATACTCATAAGCCAATTTGTTCACTTTGTCTTGCTCTTCACGGCTTGATAGAGTTTTTTAAATTGTGGATAATTGTCTAAATCTCTTTCAACTAGTGAAGCGGATTTCAGAAATGTGTCATCATAATAGCTGAGTATCATAGGTTTAATGAATTCAACCAATTTTTTGTCACTCATGATTTTTTCATTAATCATAAACGAAAGCCATTCTAAGCTATTGAACATGCGAGAAAACCATGGACTTCTGACTTCATCATATTGAGGTCCTACAGGTATTTTTGCCAGTTCCCTGTCCACATCTCGTAGCTCTTTCATGACATCACCTAATGATGTGATTTGATCAATTCTCTTCGAGCGCTGGAATGTGACAATAGTAAAAAATAATGCTATTGCATATATCGCGGCGACAATAATTTGAATATAATCTGAAATAAATTCCATGAATGGACTTATAGGTATAGTATGATTTTAGAGTTGACTTTATCATATAACCGAATATCCAATCTGGGCCAATTGTCGCAGATAATTGCCTCTGGACGGCTCCATTCTACTACTACTACTACTACCACGACCACCTCCATAACCGGATCCGGAAATTCGAATTCTATTATCGCTACGATGAAACAACCAATAATAAATAATATTCATTAGTAACAGTCTGGGCGCGTGGGGATTAAGTTCCAGTGGTAATATGGTTCTATTACAAAACAGGTTTAAAGTTGAGTGCTAATAAGGTAAAAGCCTGTCTATAAAAGACTTGTCTGCTTCCGTATATTTCTTAAATTCATTGCATAAATCTTTTAGTATTTTCTTTTTTTCATAAAGAGTCATTTTCGAATCGCCATATTGATACTGCGCAACTACTTCTACTGCATTTCTTTGTTCCAGTCGAGTCATGACCTTATCCATAATTATTTTGTAAAGTCTACCCACTTTAGCATCAGAATATCCTTGTTCGAGTTTACGATCGATAAAGGCCTTAAAATCGTTCCTATGAAATAATAGTGTTTCAGGAAAAGTATCATATATTCCGGACATGTCACACATATACTTTAGGATTTTCCACTCCAGCTCAATCAAATCGTCTGTTGTAAAAAATTTTCTGTATATTTCTTCACAGGTATCATCATTCATGATAAGTCAGTCTAATGATCCGGTTATTTAAACTAGATTCGGATAGCTGTTATATGAAACCGGAAAATTATAAGATGTAAAGTGTCGAAATGAACCAGCCATATCCTTAGTAAGACGAAAATTCATCAACATCGAATGTTTTAGGTATAACTAATGTGATAAAATGGGAACTTCACACTTTGATTTATGAGTTCATCAATTACGAAGGATTCAAAGAAACTCCTTCTTTTTAATTATCTCTTGAGGTTTGTACTATTATACTCAAATACATATATTGCAAAATAAACATAATTTCTGTGCAGCTAGATATTTGGTATGGTGTTGAATACATCCGTGGGGACACGGTTCAAGGTTGAATAGAATCTCAGCATATAATGAGATAAAACAAGATAAAATTTGGAATAGATTTTGAAGGAAAAAGTGCGTTATGAGTTTTTCGGATCGGTATATTTACACATTAGTTTATGGAATGGAATAATACATAAAAGAAACTAATAATTCTTCTATCTATTTATTTAGATCTATTGTTTTCAATTTCTCTTTACTTCATAGTGGAGCAAAACTGTTCCAGAGTCAAACGCAATTGATTCAATAAGTGATAGTTTACGAATCTCTTTTAGGTCCTTAAATATGGGCTTTCCATTCCCAATTGCAACAGGATTGACAAACACATAATATTCATCAATCAAGTTTTCTTTAATCAAGGAAGAATCAAATGAAGCACCACCATAAACTATGATATCACCACCACCTTCTTGGCTCTTTAACTTTGTAATTTCTTCATTTAGATCACCTGTTGCTATTTCAGTATTTGGCCACTCTGATTTGGGTAGTGATTTAGTAAAAACAATCTTTGGTGTTTCTATCATTTTTTTAGCGAATGCATACCAGGAGTCATCGGGTTTTTTCACAAAATTAGACCAGGTTGCGATAAATTCATCAGTCATTTTCCTTCCCAGGAGAATGATATCAACTGGTTCGTGCAACCTGTCTTCATATTCTCGGAATTTTTCATCCCAAGTAAAGTCTATCCAGTCCATTTCATTATTGGGTCCTGCAATACAACCATCAATGGACATCCCTACATGTAGTTTTAATTTTCTCATAGCCTTTTTATTATCACTCATCTATGTTCCCACCAGAATTCTTAATTTGAAGATCCCTTTTTTTATAAATTCGGTTGACTCAAAAGTATATTCTTGTAAATAAGGATTAGTCATGAGCAATAGAGTATTAGCGGTCCTAATAAGTATAGACGAGATCAAAAGTATATTAAAAGTCCTTTTTGGTCAATTATTTTCTTCACGTATTGTAGTTCTCTAATCCAATTTCTTAGTCTCCATACCGACAAGTTTTGAAATAACGTAATGATTCAGATCAAATATTCGCTAGATGATCAAAAGAGTCGAATTCTAACCAATTTCTGAATATCTATATTTGCTTGAATATAATCCTGGGAACAAGGTTCAAGGTGAATAGAATATAGAATTAATTCAACACTAGCATAAGAATTAAGTTTCTATTCCCGTCGAGTCATAATATCATTACTAGATAACAGAACAATAAGTTTGGGCACGTGGGATTAAGTTCCCTGTGATAATAGGGTTCTAATACAAATGAAAGACTTCAGTTATTATTCACTACGGTGATAAGAAGGTATTCGTCTTTATGTAATGTCTGTGGATCAACTATTAGACCAAAGTCGCTTAAAATTCAGAATTACACTTTAAATAACTTTCTGTGTATTCAATGAATGGAATAGGAACTATGTCTAATCGTTTTATAATATTCATTATGCTATTTGTGGTTATATTTAGTGTTAGTTTTTTGGATACATCATTACAAATCACGGCCTTTGGATACGATAAGGAAAAGATGATTGGCAAGGATTATGATTACAATAAGGATATACAGATTAAAAACAATCAGTTGTTATCCTCAAACTACAGAGGATATGGGTATACCTTAGTATCTTCACCATTAATAGAAGATAGCCAGAAGATACCGAAATCAAATAATTTGTCCACATACTCAGACAACCAAAATATAACAATAAGAGAATACCCTGTCCCTCAAGGCTCAAGACCGCATGACGTAGCTCCGGCTACATCTATGCTTTATGTTACCGATAATGTCTCAAGGAATTTATTAAAAGATATTGTTTGGTATACCGCACAGGCTTCTGGTGAACTTGGAAAGTTAAATACAACAACTGGAAAGACTTCACATATTTTCCTAGGAGAAGGTTCGGCTCCTCATGGTGTTATAGCAGGTCCTGACGGCGCACCATGGATTACTGATGGTGGATTAAATGCAATTGTACGAGTAGATCCTTTTACAGAAGATGTTACTACCTATTCATTGCCACAAACTGTTGGATATACAAATCTTAATACTGCTACATTTGATAATAATGGAACTTTGTGGTTTACAGGACAGAGTGGAATATATGGAAGATTGTTTCCATCAACAGGAGCGATGGAAATATTTGATGCACCTAATGGCGCAGGACCTTATGGTATCACCACTACACCAAATGGATCAATATACTATGCATCCCTAGCTGGTAGTTATGTAGGGTTAGTAGATACAAAAACCGGAAAAGTAACTGTTTTAGAACCTCCCACCGCAGATCAAGGGTCAAGAAGAGTTTGGTCCGACTCTGATGGAAATATTTGGGTATCAGAATGGAATGCAGGTAAGCTGGGAATGTACGATCGTCAAATGGACCTATGGAAGGAATGGAAATTACCTGGAGATAACCCTAAGCCATACGCAGTGTATGTGGATACCGATGATAAGGTGTGGATAAGTGATTTTGGTTCCAATTCGATGTATAGATTTGACCCATTAGACGAATCCTTCGATAAATTTGATATTCCTAGTCCAGGAGCTAACGTAAGACAGATTCTTGGAATAGAAGGTGAAATTTGGGGTGCAGAGTCGGGTAGTGACCGTCTCTTATTGATAAAAACAATTAACTCACGTACAACAGATGGGTAGATGAAATCCTAATCATATTTTGCGTGTTTATCTTGACAAATCAAAGGGCAGGCATCTAGTTGTAAATAGAACATACATCCGCATACAGCTATAGTCCATCTCATTTCAAATTTTTAAGTAAGAATAGTAACAGGTCTCATCCGTGGGGACACGATTCAAGATTGAATAGAATCCCGATACATAAATTACTAAAATGTGAAGAACAAACAGATCTAGAGTGTTCTAATATAAGCTGCATGTGTCATTTTATTTCTGGTAATCGGTAAAGGAATAATGCTTCTTCAAGTTATAATATCATCTTCAATGGGGAGCCTATTACAATTCTTATTTTTTTAACTTAAAAATTTTATCATATTTCTGAAATATCTTATAACCAGATTTTACAAATTTAGCTGATTTATAAATTTTTACAGATGGCTTGATAAATTTTAAAGGAAACAAGACTGGTATAAGAATAGTCAAGAGAATATCTATCCAATATTTTTTTAAAAAATATCTCAAATCTTTACCTACATATAGATATTTAATAAAGAGATCTATTGATAGCAATAAAAATAGGAGCCAAGGGATAAACTCAAAGTAAACTTTGTATTCCTTTGGTATAGGTATAATAGAGTCACTCATTCCAAACAAGTCATAATCATAAGACAAAAAACCAATGACTAATAAAATTAACAATGCAAATATCGCTAGATCATTGACAATAAGTAGTTTTTGAACCTCCTGCATTGTTATATTTCGAATACAATTTACGCATCATATAATATAATTAGATAGTTGTAATATAGATTTTAGAATTTTTGAAAATAGTGTATTAATCAAAGTCCGACATACTAACAGTGATGGTATTGGTATAAGGAAATTTTGTTAAAGTCAAGAGCCGTTTGTCGCTGTCCTTGACACGGATAGGAGATCTTGTAGCAAAAACCGGATACTACAAATCATTGATGAATTCTAATACGATATTCGTTCTTTTTTAAGTATATTTTCTGTCTTTAATAACCGTAAGTAAATTAGTTTATATAAAAAACTATAATACATGGGATTATTGAGAATGAGGCCAATATCTTTTTATTGTTTCACAATTATGATAATTTATGAAATCCTGTCTGAGAGAAGGCTGAAGAGAAGCAGAGTTGTAAATAAGAATAATTTTTTAATTAGTCTCTCGATGACGAAACGTTTCAGAAAGATAACAATTTTGGTTCCAGCATTTATCGATAATGGTTTTGTCTGCTCTAAATTGTTTTCCGCTCTAAATATATAAGAATATTATAGATGATAATTTCGAAATTATCTTTTAGAAGTTAATATCCTAATTGTCTTCATTAATTATTATATCTCATATTTTACGTTAATAAATCACGTTTAAAATGTTAAAGTCGAAAAACACAAACAAAACTACACTAGTATTAGTAGTGTCTGTATTAGCAACCATAATGACATTCGGTCCTTCAGTATCGAATTTTCAAAGCGCATTTGCAACCAATGGTGTAGATAGTGAACAATGTAAGGATGATGAAGATTACTATGAAGATAATGAAAAAGCATGTGATAAGGATCTAAGACTTCACTATGGTGAAGATTATGATGGTGATTTTGGATCTAAAACAATCGATGATGATGGTGATGATGACCATGATGATGGTGATGGAAACTCAGCATCTCAAGCTATAGGACAATCTCAATCCTCTGAACAAAACAGCCAAGTAGTATCAGGCGATGATACAATAGGCTCTGGAAACAACATCAACTTACAAAACCAAGAAAACTCTGGTAGCAACGCTTTAGCTCAGGATGGTGGAGATGATGGTGATGGCAATAGTGCAAGACAGGGAATTGGTCAATCACAATCCTCTGAACAAAACAGCCAAGTAGTATCAGGCGATGATACAATAGGCTCTGGAAACAACATCAACTTACAAAACCAAGAAAACTCTGGTAGCAACGCAGCAGCACAACAATAACCTTTTCTTTTTTTGGCCAATTCTATTACCACAATCTATCACTGACTGCTAGATGATGAAAAATGAAAGAAACGATAACTAAAAGAAGTCGTCTTGAATTATACTACTATATACTAAGATCCTGTATCATGAACGAAAATCATACAACAAGATCTTTGAATAGACAACTTAAGGTACCATATTCTTTATTAAATGAGTGCTTGATTTACTTAGAAACATTAGGCTTTTTAGATATTAACTATAAAGAAAAAACAATCAAGACTACTTTAGGGGGCCAAGACTATGTACGGAAATTTGGCTATTTAATGCAACAGGTAGGTGATATAACCCGCCTAACAACATAAAAATGTGTTTTTAACATTTCAAAAAGTTTTGTTACCGGTTTCCCTTTTATAGCCTAAGACCAAAGTTCTTCATAAAACTCAATTTAGTGAGATTGAGTCATTGTGAAATCAACCTAATTTAGATCTCGTCAGTAGAAACACATACTTGTGAAGTGACCAATGAAGCCGGTCCCTTAGACTGAATGATAAGATAAGGTTAAGCAGGTCTTCTTTTTCCCACAGTTCAGTTTCCAAATATGGGCTCAATCTCTTGGTTTTCTTTTTATCTATTTTCAAGAAGGACGGTGTGACCCATTCTTTTATTGGAATGTATATTTCTTTATAATTAGAATCAGAACCTTGCAATCCGCTAGAGTTTTTAGTATTATGTAACCATCTATAGAAATATTTTATTCTACCAAGATAGTCATTCCATGTTTTTATCCACCTTTTATCAGGATCCATTTGAGAACTCTTAATTTTTGTATCAAGAAAAGCTATTATTTGTTCCCTCTTACTGATAGAATTAAATGATATGGAAGGTTCCAAACATTTTCCAAAAGCTATAATGGTTTTAAGATTATTATTTTGATATTTATCAGATGTACCAGAGGATTTCATAAATTCATAAAATTCCTTGACCAATATTTGATTAGATTTGTTTGGTATGTTCTGAATCAATCAAAAAGGAAATCTTAGAAAAGGAAGAAGATAAGACAGAATAACTCTACAAATCAGTGAAGTCATTTAGCGTAATTATAAAATAAAAAGTGAATTAATTATTGTTATTGTTGGCTTTTGATTATCTCTGTATTCCTATGAGTTTGTATTATTCTGCTCATCGTTAATACTCTCGTCCTCACCGCTTTCTTCAGATTGTGTACTAAAGTCATTATCCTGTTCATTATCGGCAACATTGTCCCCTTCAAGAGTTTCAGAAGTTGACAATTGTTCTGTAAACTCCTGTTGAGGAGGAACATTTTCGTTAATACCGTTTGGATTCTGTTGTGTTAGCGGTTGAGTTTGCTCAATCATACCGGGTGGTATTCGTTCGCTAAATGGAGGCTTTGGTGGTGTAGTGGGGTTTGGATCCTGTTCAAACATTTGAATATAGCGTTCCCCGCAATTCTGATGTACGCCTCCAGGGCCTATATCGCAATCAGTGCAGTAGGTCACTAAGGTACCAGCAGGATTACTAGGACTGCGATTAATAATATGTTCCTGACAACAGGTTACTTTCACAGTTCCTGTTTGCTTACAATCGATCTGACCAGAAGGTACACCATAGGCAAAAAATGAATATGTAGTATAGTAACTTATAATAACCGCAACAAACAGCGATAATACAGTTGTATATTTTATGGAATTAGTTAGCAATGAATTATCTCATTTGTGAATGCTATTAAGGATTTTTGTTTTTAGTCAATAACACAATGGATAAAAATATACTATCGAATATTTTGATCTTTATTAATAAAAGTGTGAAGTTTATTGATTCATACAATTAGGTCACATACGTGGGGATATCGTTCAATGTTAAACAGAAATTAGAATCAAATTGACACATGCGACAGGAAAAGATTCAAGTCTGAAAATCATAATATCATTACCATATAAGATATCAGTGAGTTCGGGCGCGGGGGGATTAGTGCTGATATCGGTATTTTAATTAGGATTCTAGTAAGAAATTAGGGAATAGCCTTTCTTAAAAACTTTATGAAAATGCCATTCATCAAAATTTGGATTACGTCTCATCGGAAGTACATTAATGGATCGGGCCCCAGTTGGCTTCATGCCGATATCAGTCCTTTACGGTAAATTATATAGCATTCAACAAAATAATTTTATAAACTGAAAAAAATGATAATATTTGTAAAGTTATATCAAATATGATATTATTTACTGTTATTAGCACTGGGGGTGGGACTCGAAGCCCGGGCATAAAAACAGGGAATCTAACTTTTTGACTCTATTAACTTGAGTTTAATCGAAAATTGATTTGAATTAACCTCATTCAAATGAACCAATTATGTAAGAATTTCATATATTCTAAGTACGATTTATGACCTTTTGTTCCAAAATGAATTAACTTACTGAAAAGCAATATTAAAAAATTTTGTAAGAGCCCTGATTTCTTAATTAAAACCTTAAAAGTGGAAAGGGCTAGATTTATTTGAATATTAGGTAGTGATTGGTTTATGATTAAATTCAAAAAACAAATTACAAAGTTGGCTTATTTTTCAAAAATTTCTCATAGGTAAAAAAAATCATCAGTTGTCTTTACACTTCTGATGAACTACCTCCTTATCAGCCTTTGTTTTGGATTTATTCTTGAAACAAATCCAAAATCCAAAAGTTTGAAAGAAAATTATAATAAATTAATTTATCAACAAAGTGAATCGAATATGTTAATTGGAGATAACATATAAAAAATGCCACAAAGATGTAAAGGTACATGTCAACAACTCTTAGAGTGCAACGACGATTTGGACAAAGAAGTTAGAAAATATATTCGATATGGTTACTTAAAAGGATATAAACGATGTTCTATTTGTGAAGTTTTCATAAAATCATTAAATCCTAGTAACGTGAAATGTTTTTGCTGTGGTGTACAGCTAAGATTGAGACCTTATAAATCAACACTAAAGGAAAATTTCAGAAACTCATTGAATAACAATAACCAATGTAGGAAAAAGAAATCTATAACGATAACTACATGAAAAAATTTTGTACTCAAAATTCTAGCCTAATATATTCATAGAAAATTGAGTATCAAACCGGGGTTATAATCCGTGAAGGGGATGGCAGGCTTACTCACATATGATTGAAAGATGTTTGTGAAAGAGTTAGACGACAAGACATAGATTGTTTTAATCGAACTATTTTAGGATTGAAATATTAAACTTACTATAATCTATCCTTGCCAATCAATTTTCCTTCCTTTTTTGCCTTTTCACATCAAAGCTTTGACATATAAAGTTATATACTAGTGTTTTGTGGGTTATCTACATGACGCAAAACACGCAAAAGGCAATTAATGTCGAACACCAACAATATCCCATAATCTATTGCAATGTTTGCAATTCACTGCTAATCAAAAGAGCCTCTTGTATTTGCTGCGGACTTGACTATTGTATTTTTCATCATTTACAACATCTCATAAACATTGGAGCAATGCCACGAGATACAGACATTGCGGACTTCAGAAGACAGATGGAAAGTATGAAATAACATATTTTTTTTAAAATAAATGATGTTCCTTGTGTTCTCTGATAAATTCATCCACAAGCTTTTTTGGGGAATAACTAATGAGCATCGAAGAACGGGGATACCTCCATTAATTAAGGAAAAATATCCCTCTATAGTATACTAATAGATTAAAAGTTAAATTTAGATACAAAGCATTATTTTCGGTATGATTTAAAGTAACAGTTTGGGCCCGTGGGGATTAAGTTTCCTGAGGTAGTAGGGTTCTATCACATCATCAATCATTCTTATGATAACATCTTGGCAGATCTCGTATTAGTTTAAGTTAGACAGCATCAGAGAATATTACGAGAAGGGTCGGCCTTATAGCTGACCATATTAGGGGAACGTGAAGATCCATTGGCCCATATATGGGCTAGTCTTTATTAATATATTTACTTAAATTATGTTCATGGTAAATGCAAAGGATATTGTATTGGAGTTTGTAGATGCTCTGGAGCGAAAAGACTTTAAAACTGTTAGAAGTCACGTAAGCGATAACATATCGGTCCTGGCACCTGGACCTGTTGAGCTAACAAGATTTAACCAGGCTGACCCATATGTGACATATCTGGAACATGCTAACCTACCAACATTTGAGATCAAGAAAGAGTTTGAAGATAACAATGATGTCTGCATTCTTTATGAAATGAATTATCGTGAGCCGCTCGTGATGATCTTTGTATGTGCATGGTTTCAGGTGAATGACGATAGGAAAATAAGTTCAATAAGATTCGTTGCAGATATAAGATCTTTGTTGAAAGAGAAAAAATAGAGGGAGATAACAGTTGCAACAGCTCAAGGCTTGGAACCAATGGGCTTTGAATCCTTGAAGTATATGAGACCTGTTAATAAATAATATTAGTATAAAAGGATAGATTTTGCTTCTCGAGCAAGAGAATTATTCTATCTATCATCCTAGTATTCGTTCTCCATGATGTCAATTGTTTAACAACTTAATACAATCTAACTAGAGTTCTACCTATAGTATCCCCTCTAAAAAGACCAGCAAAGGCCTGCGGTGCATTTTCCAATCCTTCAAAAATACTTTCTTTAAGTTTTATCTTATCTTCCCTAATCCATTTAGACATGTTGGTATTAAATTCATTCAAAATATCATAATGATCACTCCAGATAAAACCTTGAAGTTTGAGTCTATGCGAAACAGCCAATGAAAGATTGGAAGGACCTTCAGAGATGGATTTAGTGACTCTTTGGTTTTGGTCTTGATTATCGGAGGATGCATCGTCATTATAATTGTATTGAGAGGTAGTTCCACACAAAGCAATCCTTCCAAAAGTATTCATGTTGTTAATAGCAGCTTCAAGGTGTTTACCTCCAACATTATCAAAGTATATGTCGATTCCATTTGGACAAGCTCTTTTTAGCTCCTCAGTCATGTTGTCCAAACCGATCTTTCTATAGTTAAAAGCGTAGTCTACTCCGAGTTCATTAACTAACCATTTTACTTTTTCATCACTACCGCAGCTACCTACAACATGACATCCTTTTATCTTGGCCAACTGACATGCAACGGAGCCCACACCTCCTGCAGCTGATGATACAAATACAGTATCTTGCCTTTCTCTTAGATTGCATATTTTAAAAAGACCCACGTATGCTGTCATGCCAGTGATTCCAAGTAAACCAAGAAAAGATCTTAATGGTGCTAAGGTTGAATCGACTTTTGATATGGATTTTTTTTCAATTTGCGTATCTTTGTCGATCCAATATTCTCTCCAACCAAAATTGGCTTTGACATAATCACCTACTTTAAAGTTAGAACTTTTAGACTCGATTATTTCTCCTATACATCCACCATCAAGTGGTTTATGTAGTTCAAAAGGAGGAGCAAACCTAGTACCTTTGACCATATAGATACGCAAAAATGGGTCTATGGACATCCAAATGTTTCGAACCAAAAAATCACCCTCCTCTTTTAGGTCTGGAATTTCCACCGTCACTAGCTCAAAATCTTCTACTTTTACAGATCCTGAAGGACGCTTCTTTAAATGAACTTCATGACCTAATCTTTCGTTTTTCAAATTACAGACACCTAGACGTTGACAATTCAAATGACCTTTTTTGTTTGAAAAAATTGTGTAAATAATCAAGGAATCGAATATTTTGAGTATAATCTAATAAATAGCAACATATGAGAATAAATGTCTCTAGTCTACCTAGATGATATCTAACTGACTGTAGTCCTTGCGAACATAAAAGGCCAAATTTGGAATATTTCATGAATAATCTGTTACATGTATATCGACTGGAATAATATGTGGATTTCCTTTTCTCAATTTACTCTCTTGTATAACCAAAAATTATTTGATCCATTGTTACTTCTCCATCTTGTGGAAAAGTAATTGTCAAATCCACGTCTATGTCTCTTCGTGTATTGGCTAGTAATTCAGTAATTGCGACACAGTGGTTGATGCCTGCTATTCTAATTACCATTTCAATAACTGCATAGTTGGAGCTACAGTATTATTCGGAGCACAATATAACAGGAAAATACAAAAATCTGCTGCTGGATTTACATTTAAATCTGATCTACTACTTTACGGACTTTTTATTGTAGGGTCGTTGGTTATTGAATGTTATCACTTATCTACTAATTTACATCCAATTAAAGCTCTGTAATCGGAATAACCATTAGACATTTTTTGTAATGCTGACATATGCAAAGAAAAAGAGAGAAAAAGAATTCTCAGACAGCTTGACTCAACCTATGTGAAAAGAGGGAGTGCTATCATTGGGCTATGTTTTTATTTAATCCCTTTCAAAACATGCTGTGAAGATCATTGATGCAAGTGAACCAGAATTTGGCGGTCCAATGACAGAAGAAGAAGTTAGAAATTTCTTGGTCACCAGTAACAAAAATGTTCACATTTCAACTTTAGACAAAAAGGGAGAACCCAACATACATCCTACATGGTATTATTTTGATAACAATAATAATAAAATTTACATAGAGAGTGGAAGAGAATCTAAGAAAACTCAAAACCTAAGAAAGAATAACATCATATATTTTTGTATAGACGATGACAGAATACCTTACAAAGGAGTTCGTGGCAAGGGAACAGTAAGAATATCTGATGATGTTGATTATAACCTACCTATAATGGAAAAGATTGTAGTTAAATATCTTGGAGGCATTGAGCATCCCATGTCACAGACTATCATAAGTAACATCAGGACAGGGGATGCCATTTTATTAGAGATAACACCAAAGTTTTATGCAACGTGGGATCACGGCAAAGTAAAAAAGTAGAAGGAAAATTGTACAATAATGATGTGTTTTCAGAAGGCAAATAAATAGGATTTGCAACTCCCAAAGATAGCCCATACATCTATAGTAGACTAACTAGATGAGAATCAATAGAATATTAGAAACGATAGGATAGAAAAGTATAGAAAATATGTGAATCAACGATCTGAGAATGTCTATACTCTGCTTCATTAGACGATTCAATTTTATACAATATAGTCCAGATTTATTTTCGAAAATTCAGTTTCTCCAAGGCTGAATATAATGCTTTTATCAACATTTTCAACCTTATGTTACCATTACTTGTAACTATTTTTTATGGTGAACTTAATTCAACATTACGAATCTTTGGTGAAACATAAGATCATTTGTTTGAACATGTGTTTTTGTTTACATGTACACTCCCAATGCTATTCAATTCTTTGATTAAACTCTTTGAATGGAGTTTATTTAATCGGTATGAACAATCTATCTATTATAGCATTTTCAAGAAATAATGATTTATTAATAGATTCAGCTAAATTTTTTATTTGATAATCATTACTTTTTGAATCACAGAATTAGTGTATCTATCTTAGAGAAATTAAACAATTGGATATTTTAATGAAATTGGTAATTGATTCTAACTTTGTCAATTAAGAGAATCCATCGCCCCGGACCGTAAACTTTCTCTTAGTATATCGCATATTTTGAAAGTAAGTCGCAAAATAAAGGATACTCCCTACAAGCACTCCAATAATCAAAATATTTATAGACACAACAATTGGAATTACAAATTCATTCATTATAGTTGGATTTTCTTTTAGAGTCGCAGAATCATTTCCAGTAATGATAAGGTCAAAGATTCCAGATCCAACTAGTCCGGCATAGATTAAGGTAATTGCTACGACCGCTCCTCCGACATTTACCCCGATTAAGTTAACCCATGCAAGCAGAGATTTTATACCTCTTATTTTCAATCGTAAGTTTATTTCAAGATGATTATAAAAGGTGGCCGTCATGGATATGAGAGTAATCAATATCATGTAAAAAATGTAACCTAAGAATATCCATTTTGCAGGTCCTTCAAACGATAAAGAGAGAAGCTGAATAATGTTGATTTTAGAGGAATAGGCTAACTGTATTATTGTGCCCGAAGTGGTTGCTACAATAATTAGCATGCTTTGAAGAATTGCTGATACAATAAACCTTTGAGACCAAATACTCGTATTTGATTTACTCAATGCTTCATTCAGGTTTGCCATACTATCATTGTCACGTTCGGACTAATAAGATAAAGCCCATATATGGGTTTCTTAGCGGTTCAAATCAATAAAGTAAAATAATACCAGAGATAACTTAGATCAGCAGAGAATTATCAATATTCAGTCCTAAATACAAAAACAGATCCGATCAGAATATTATGGGACAAAAGAGTAATTATAGGGAACAGTATCTTCAATAGTATTAGGAATATTTCCATAAACTATTCCACATGATCGGTTAGTGAAACGTGATAAAAATTCTACTCGATGGCAAATTTGAGATGAGAGGCTCTGATGTAGAATTTAAGAGTAAAAAATCAAATAAAAAGAATTTGAGAATGATATAAATTAGAAATTTTACTGCTGCAGTCATTAAAGAAAGATCAAAAGCATACATAGCTATGTGCAAACATCGAGACCTTAATCCAGGAATAAGAATTATAATTAGTATTATAGATCACCTTGCTACCATAGATACCGTACGCCGCTAAGGCGGTATTTTGATATCCTATTATTCATTTAGATAAAACTGGAAGGGATTTTTCTTTAAAAAAACAACATATCAACTAATCAGTTATGGTAGTTAGACTGACTTAGAAAGAACCAAAATGAAGATTCAAATTTGATAACTAGCGTGAGCCTGATTACAATAAGATATCCACATCGTATAGCTTTTCAACCCAATTCAGTCCAATTACTAAATATAACAGCCGTATAGCCAATAACAAACTCGAACCTAGTACGTCATAGATGCTTAGCATTGTATCTTGCTGCAAAATGACCATAAATTAGAGTTTCTAAAAGCAGTAGTACCGAGATCACTATTATCAATTATGTTGTCGTCATCAGAGTAATGACAACTTTACGAATCTTCTTAATTTTTTTTAAATGAGTTGGAACTGATGAGTGAACTTCCGTAAGGGGTAATGGTGTAATAGATTCTAATTGGTTTTCCTCGAAAACTTTCAGCTTTTGATTTTGAAATAGCACCCATCTTTTCCAGTTCATTAAGATGTTGATATAAAGTAGATATATCGATTTTTAGAGAATATTTTTTTACAGCCCTCTTGTGCAAATTATATGCATAATCTGGATAATTTTTTAGTAGTGAGAGAATCCTAGTTTTGGTGTTTCCAATTGGATAAGCAGAAATTTTTTTATTTTTTTCAGATATAGATCCTCGTTTTATTATCTGTCTGTGTTGATATCGTATCTTGTTAATTGCATCAAGAGTTTTCCAATTTTTTAGAACATCGTTGCTGCTACCATGGCCCATAGTTACAATACATACGATATTTTCGTCATAATCATCAATACCGTTGGATTCAATCAGTTTAAATAAACCAGCAATCGAAGAAACACCTGCAGGTGAAGCAAATATGCCATCACTTTGAGCTAAAAAAGATACCGCATCCATCAATTCGCTATCTGATACTCTTATTATTGATCCACCACTATTGTTGATAACTGTCATTGCCTCATTTTGATACGAGTCCATCGCGGGTGGGAAAAGTTCTGGTGCAATTGTTGTCAATGACTTTTGCAGATCCGAATGAGAGGTTTGCAGGTTAGAAATGGAATGAACTCTTTTGTTTATATTTTTATTTTTGAGAGAATCACCAAAACTATTCGTCTGGCTAAATCCTGTATTCAATAACAAATTTTCTTCAGCAGTTACGCCATGTATTTTTACATTCTTATTTCTTTTGCCATTATTTTCAACTAATCCTAAAGAAATTAATTCTTTAATTGAATGGTCTAGAGTATAAATTAGTGTCCCTTGACCCAATGAAACTATTATGCGGTCAGGTAATTTCCATCCAAGTTGCTCGCATATCTCAAACCCTAGACTCTTTAATCCTTCGGTAAAAAAAGTATTATTGTAGCTAAATCTGTGATAGTTTGAAGGAAAAACTTTTTGTTTATTAGCTAAATTAATCTTTGTCCCATAGACAATAAGTTGGTAAAGAACATCCGGTGATAGTCCCCATTCTTGGTTATCTAACACAGATAATTCACAGTTAAAACCTGCTCGCGCAGAATACGCAGCCAATGAAACTGCTAGACGCCCTACCACACTCCCGGTTATTGTGTTTTTGTGATTATTGGACAGCCCGAGCCATCTACACATCGAGATTTCGGCAGAAGTCCCTCTGTCCATATATGAAGTAGTAGGATTTCGAGTTTCATCTTTTATCCTTAAATTTATTAAATTAAACTTTGTTCCTATCTTAGAGATTCTAAGTGGTGTACCACCTTCATCCAAACTGACGACTGACTTAATTATTTCATTATGAATATTCTGCGACCTTTCAGAAGTAATTGGTATTAGGTTATAGAGATACTTCCAAGAGGTGGGAGGAGAACTTCTAAATTCTTTACTGTTGACATATTTGTTTGTGAGGCAGTTATCCAACCGTAGTTTACCATTGCGGCATTTTTCACAACTTATGACTGGATTTATTTTTATAATATTAACCACATTTTTACAATTCTCACATATTAGGGGGACATGGAGATCCATTTGCCCATATATGGGCTAGTTTTTATTAATATATTTACTTTAAGTATGATCATGGCAAGTGCAAAGGATATTGTAATGGAGTATTTTCAAGCAACGGATCGCCAAGACTGGCAATCGGCCAGAAGCTATTTGAGTGACAATTTTTCCTACTTGTCTCCTGTCAATTCGTTTGATAGAGCTGAACCGCTTCAGGAGTTATTGGAGAACCTGATTGTATATTACAAATTAATCGGGCATTTGACTCATTCTTGAACGGATGCTCATTAAGCCAATCTCTTACATAAGGAAATGAGCAGGTTAGTAAAATAGGACCGGTTCCGGTTTTTGCTTATGGTATTTCGCCTTCGCCATACTTTTCTTTAAGACGAATATGCTTTATTTTTAGCAGCGCACATTCATGGGGACGAGCATCTAAATCCCAAAGTAAAGTTAAAGCAGCTTTATTTCTTTTATAATTATCATATTTGACAATAGTTAGAATATCTTCTTTTTCCCACAGTTCAGTTTCCAAATATGGGCTCAATCTCTTGGTTTTCTTTTTATCTATTTTCAAGAAGGACGGTGTGACCCATTCTTTTATTGGAATGTATATTTCTTTATAATTAGAATCAGAACCTTGCAATCCGCTAGAGTTTTTAGTATTATGTAACCATCTATAGAAATATTTTATTCTACCAAGATAGTCATTCCATGTTTTTATCCACCTTTTATCAGGATTTGCCTTGTGAATCCTTGTTGATTCATGTATCAATAAAAGCTATTGCTTGATCTCTTTTATTGATAGATTGAAAGAATATAGTAGGTTCTAAAAACTTTCCAAAAGCTATAATGGTTTTAAGGTTATTATTTTGATATTTATCAGATGTACCAGAGGATTTCATAAATTCATAAAATTCATTAACCAAAATTCTATTATTTTCATTAGGTATAGTTTGAATATTACTTACGGTTGTAGAAAGTTTAACTGGCAATCATATCACTCCTTGATGACTATATTCGTTAATGTTGATCTTATATATGAACCCTATTACTCAGCGGGCCCGTGGGGATTCGTGCTGATATCGGTATTTTAATTAGGATTCTAAAGTTAATTATAGGAAGACATACTTAAGCTTTTAAAAAATAAACAGATATTTCCAGGAAATTTCAAGATTATTTAAATGAAGAGAACTCATCATAATTAATAAAACTCACAAAGTTAATCAAAAGAAATGACAGGTATTACCAATACGAAACACATTACCTAAATTCATCTCCTTTTTCATAGGCAAATGTATTACTAGGTCATTTCATCAATAACAACAATATTTACTTGTTAACTTTTGATAATAAATACGATATTAGAAATATATTCAGTTTATTTGCAAAATACTGCAATAAGCTTAAATATATGCATTATTCTAATTGCTTATGGCTATTTTTCCAGAAGTTTTAACAATCTCAGGAAAAAGGGTAATTATTGATAAATCAAGTTGCTGTTGTCATTTAGAAATCCAATTTCATTGGAGAAAATAGAAGGACTATTAACAGAAACCAATTTTGAGTTAGAGAAAAGTTATCAGAGGAAGACAAAAAATGACCAAAGAGAATCTAAGCCTGAAACCATTAACGATACTAGAAAACGGTTTTGGATTCATGCGCTTAGCGATGTAACAGTTAGTGAAGACGGTCTTGAAGTCATAAGAGATCTGTTTAGTAACGATTTGGCTTGGATAGGTCCGGTATATCATTTACCAGAGAAATTCGATCTAAGAGATTTATTTTCTCCATTACCGGATGTCCTTCTTATAAAATTTGTTGCAAAAACGGATGATCAAAATAACGAATTTTTGCATTTAATTGGTGATTACCACTTGCAAGAGGTGCCTGAAAAATCCAAATATCTAAACGGGTACCGTTACTTTAAGATAACGAATCCTGAAAATAATAATGCTTACCAGATCAGAGATGAAATAGTAAATAATTCACAAATTACTTTAGATGTAAAATTTGTAAATATGCCTCTAATTGTTCCGACGGCTTTGGAACCAAATGATCCCGATTTTCAGAATCAATGGAACATGATACGGATTAGAGCTGGAGGAAAGGGAACAACAGCCTGGAATATATCAACAGGCAATAATACTGTCGTTATATGTATTTTAGATTCAGGGTGCGATCTAACCCATCCTGATCTGCAAAGTCGATATTCTATGCCGGGAATAAATTTGGATACTATGCTACCTGATGGGTCACCCACAGGTCCTATAGATGAAGCTCATGGGACGTGTTGCGCAGGCGTAGTAGCTGCAGTTTTCAACAATAACCAAGGAGTGGCCGGCTTAGCAGGAGAATGTCAGATAATGCCTCTTGCATTTGAGAATTGGACTGATGATGAAGTTGCAGTCGGGATAAACTTCGCAGCAGATAACGGAACTGACGTAATCAGTATGAGCTTTGGAAATGATTCTTGGGATACAACCATAATTGATCCAGCCATACAGAATGCGTTTAACAAAAACGTTGTGATGTGTGTTGCAACGCATAATTTCAATAGTGCAATTACATATCCAGCAACAAATCAATTGGTAATGGCTTGTGGAGCGTCCGATCAGAATGATAATCGCAAAACACCGCTTAGCCCTGATATGGAGAATTGGGGATCCAATTTTGGTCCTGAGATGTCAGTGGTTGCGCCGGGAGTTCTTATTCCGACAACTGACAGACAAGGGTCTGATGGATATGAATCAGGTGACTATAAGAGTGACTTCAATGGGACATCATCTGCAACACCACAAGCAGCAGGACTTGCAGCGTTAATTAGAAGTATATTTCCCACTCTTACAAATGTTCAAATACGTGATCGTATCGAAAAAAATACTGATAAAGTCGGAGCAGTAACTTATACAAACACACCCGGTCATCCAAACGGAACTTGGGATCAAGAAATGGGTTATGGTCGAATTAATGTCCTAAAAGCCTTAATCAATTTGGAAGATCTATGGATTGCGTGGAAAGGCTCTGGTAATGATAACCTGAATGTTATGAACACAATGAACAAAATAAAAAAATTGTGTTGGATGAAACAAGTGATACATCTCCTGCATTGATTGCATTTAACAGTAGTTTCTGGATTGCGTGGAAAGGCTCTGGTAATGATAACCTGAATGTTATGGATGTGTTTAATCCAAGTAGCAAAATCATTCTAAATGAAACAAGTGATACTGGACCATCGTTAACACGAAACGCAGATCTCTTAATGATTGGGTGGAAAGGCTCTGGTAATGATAACCTGAATGTTATGCACGTATTTGACCCAAACAGTAAAATCATTCTAAATGAAACAAGTGATACTGGACCAGCAATCATGCGATTAAACAGTAGTTTCTGGATTGCGTGGAAAGGCTCTGGTAATGATAACCTGAATGTTATGGATATCTTCGTTCCGAGCAGTAAAGTGGTACTCGATGATACAAGTTCTCATGGGCCTTCTCTGACCACATTCAGCAACAGATTGATGATTGGGTGGAAAGGCTCTGGTAATGATAACCTGAATGTTATGGATTCTAGTAATTCCACTAGCAAAGTTATACTAAACGATACTAGCGACACAGCCCCTTCAATAGCTCACTTCGATCCAATACCTTAAACCTTCTGATATGGATAAAATGATATCTGACATGATACCTGGTATTGCACTATCAAGAGAAAGCAATGATACACATGGGGACGATCTGGATACAGAAATTGATACTGACACAGATAGCATTATACAAAACAAAGAATAACTACACATTCAAAGTAAATTCTTATTCTTACAATGTTATATTCACAGAACAATAGATAAAGGGATCAGTAACAAAAGAGCTGAACATGGCATTGAAAGAGTAAATTAAGAAATGTGAAGAACAGGACTAATTAATTCATAAAATATTCAAAACTAATCTGGATGCGTGGGGATTAAGTTCCTAGTGGTAGTGGGGTTCTACACTGATATTTATTTTCTGCATTTCGACATAAAGCACAGACCCGGTGTGCTTTGAATCCATAAGATAACGGAGAGCTCAAGAATAATTTCTTATTTGCATCAAACTTTAGAGAACAAAGGTGAAAAATCTGCATACAATCTTACCGAAGTTAGTAAACCCTCTTCATTTCTATCCGTACATGCCACTGCATTTATAGGGATTTCTTTTCCATCTTCTAATACAAAATGATTTATTATCTCGGATGAAAAGGAAGAATCCGTCACATAGATATTTAATAGATCATGAGTGTCTTCTTTATATAAAGTTCAAAGTGAAGCAAGATGTGTTATAATTTGATCTTTTCCGCTTACAGGCGGATCATTATTTATTTGCATAGTGCAGTCATCAGATAAATAATCTTTATAAGATTCAATATCCCTCTCATCTATAGCATTCAAGTATCCTAAATACCATTGAAATGTTTTTTCTGATAGTTGATTGATTCTAAGTTTATCATTTCTTATTTTTGTGGCCATTTCAAAGTCAAGCCACTATAAAAAATAATAATATTTATGGGTTATTTTGTTTTTATTAATTTTTTAATGGATATATTATAAAAAATCTTCAATATTTGTCAGTAGTTATTATTTTTATATAAGTAGTAATGATTCAGAAAAAGAAAGAGAAGGAACGTATTGGAATTGCCAACATCCCAGCAAAGAATATTATTATCAATTAGGATCCCAAACTCTATGATTATCACTGTTACTTATGTAAAAATCTGCAGTTTTAGAATTGAGATCTGTGCAACGGGAAACGAATAGGGTTCAATAACATTTAACGGGAAATGAATTCTTTGATAGAACTGTATACATTAGCGCCTAATCTTTATGAATTTGGTATGATGTATAGTAACAGTCTGGGTGCGTGGGAATACGATTCAAAGTTGAATAGAATCTTAACCCATACAACATTTTAATTAGATGAATCCACAGTTTTCTTTCACAGACTCTGCATTTTTTTAACTAATTAGCGATTTCCTATTTACTGCTTGGAAAACCCACGGTCGAGGTTCGGTGCAAAGAGTCACAGATCTGTATCTAGTTTGAGATTGTATTTAGGAATTTAAAGGTGTTCTTGATATTGCCCTTGTATTAACTGCTGATTTATTCCTCTTCTCCACCACTGTCGTCACCACCTTCACTTCCAACGCTACTATCATCATTATTATTCTGTCCACCTCCATTAATGCCACCATCATCAGTTTCATCATCATTAGAATTTCCTAAATTATCCAAAGTATTACCTTTAGTCACAAGGATGTCTTGATCATTGGGATCTATCGCTAAAGCTCTGTCAAAGTATTCGATTGCCCCAGTAGAATTTCCTAAATTATCCAAAGCATAACCTTTACCAGCTAAGGCATCCAAATTATTAGGATCTATCGCTAAAGCTCTGTCAAAGTATTCTATTGCCCCAGTAGAATTTCCTAAATTATCCAAAGTATTACCTTTAGTCACAAGGATGTCTTGATCATTGGGATCTATCGCTAAAGCTCTGTCAAAGTATTCGATTGCCCCAGTAGAATTTCCTAAATTATCCAAAGTATTACCTTTACCAGCTAGGGCATCCAAATTATTAGGATCTATCGCTAAAGCTCTGTCAAAGTATTCGATTGCCCCAGTAGAATTTCCTAAATTATCCAAAGCATAACCTTTAGTCACAAGGATGTCTTGATCATTGGGATCTATCGCTAAAGCTCTGTCAAAGTATTCTATTGCCCCAGTAGAATTTCCTAAATTATCCAAAGCATAACCTTTACCAGCTAAGGCATCCAAATTATTAGGATCTATCGCTAAAGCTCTGTCAAAGTATTCTATTGCCCCAGTAGAATTTCCTAAATTATCCAAAGTATTACCTTTAGTCACAAGGATAGAAGTGTCTTGTGAATCCATCTGCGCTATTGCAGCAGGAATTACATCATATTTTCCGGTAGCTAAAAAAATTAACACAAATAAAACAGATATGTTCAATAAAAATTTAAGATTATCCATATAGATTACAAAATTTTTCATCAGACTTGATAATCTTTAATTAATATAAAAAGTTATACTTTTTCATCTAATCTTTAATAGGACAACTGCAAAGCAGAACGTAGACTATTTTCAAACGAAACCATGTTTTCATTACTCAGCGGGCCGTGGGGATACGATTCTTGGTTGAATAGAATCCTGACAATAATAACCTTAAAATTACAAAGTATTTCGAATATATCGAAGTCTTCTTTAGGTAATTGATCAGTATCCTCTAGTTCCTTGGTTGCTTTCGATGTAATTGTTTGTTAGAATTTTCTTGGTTTCATTAAATACGTACAGAAACTTATTATTTAATCAGAATTTGATGAGACTTGAAATATTTGGAATAATAACTAATTTGTTCTAATCACACTATAATTGATTGACGCAAATATTTCCATGTTTCGATCCTTTGGTTATTAGAGTAGATTTGTTGTTGTTTAATACAGAATATATTTTCTTATCATTTATCAATCTATGTGCTAACATATGAGTACAGCTATAGTAAGATTTATCAGATCTTCCTTCTTCATTTGTTGCAAAACACCAGTTTCGGATTGTCCTCCTTTCTTTAAGTTTAGATTTATTGTAATTTTCTACATGACTTTAATCAAGAAGTAATTCACCAAGTGATTCTAATAAATGGAAAAGTTGCTAAGATTAACGATTGATAGGAAGTATACAAGATATTTTTTTGAATGCATTAAATCGTGCATTATTAGCTAATAAAAATAGTTATAAACTAAAAGAATTAACTTATTTATTCAATCGTAAACTAATGTTATTATATATTTTTTTATTGACTAAATACTTATTGAATAGAATAAGTAAATCTTTAACGCTTGATATTAATATAATAAACTCTTCTTGTCATCGTAATATATTGCATCAAAAACCTATATTGGCTATGTTTATCTTAATTCTATCTATGATGATTATTACGTCTGAACATACAAGGATCCCAACACTATCTATAGAATACCAGATAGCACAGGGTCAACCAAGTCAGGAAGCACCACAAGTATATGATCCAGAGATAAAAATTGCTTCACCTGAATATGGAGCGTATAATAGCGCCAATACAAACTTTGGTGGAACTGAGGATGAAGTATCAGTGCAAAGTATTTTAGATTATCAAAAACTGATAGATAAGAAGATAGTTTGGGCATATTTTTCCAATAACTGGATCGATGAAATCAGATTTCCCGAAGAGTCTGTAAAAATAATAGATAACTTGGAGATCGTCCCGTTTATTAGAATGATGCCCCGTACTACTTTCGTAGAAGGAATTGCAGATCCTGTTTTTACTTTACAAAGTATTATTGATGGAAAATTCGACAAGGAGTTAACCCAATGGGCTTTAGACGCTAAGAGAACCAATATTCCACTAATGGTCGAATTTGGTACAGAGGCTAATGGAGATTGGTTTCCTTGGAGTGGGATTTTAAATGGAGGTGATGAGACAGATAATTATGGAGATCCTGAGGTACCAGACGGACCAGAAAGGTTTCGAGATGCGTACAAGCACATTATTGACTTGTTTAATAATCAAGATGTAAATAACATAACATGGGTTTTTCATATGGTGCCACCAGAAGATGCAGGGAATATAGATCCTAGTGAAACATGGAATAGCATAAAAAATTATTATCCAGGAGATGATTATATTGATTGGATAGGGACAAGTATTTATGGTTCTATTAAACCAGGGGAGGAATGGAAGTCTTTTACAGATGTTCTCAACAATATTTACACAGAACTTTCATCATTATCAAGTGATAAACCTATCGCAATCCTGGAATTAGGTGTAATTAATGATCCACAGAGTGGTGATAAGAGTGAATGGATTCAAAGTGCTCTGCAAACCATAGAAAGTGAAAGTTATCCTAGAATTAAAGCTATAAGTTATTGGAACGAAAAATGGGAAGACAGTGATGTAATTGACTTGACAGTGAATTCGTCTAGAGAGGTTGCTGATACTTTTAGAAATATAATTTCTTCATCCTTTTTTTTGACAGACGCTCAATATCAATTTGATGGAGAGAATCAATCAAATTACGTGGATGCCTTAGCTGGTAAAGGTTATGCGTTGGATAATTCTGGGAATTATTCAGGAGCTGTAGAGTACTTTGACCATGCTTTGGACATAGAACCCAATAATGTGGATGCCTTAGCTGGTAAAGGTTATGCTTTGGATAATTCTGGGAATTATTCAGGAGCTGTAGAGTACTTTGACCATGCTTTGGACATAGAACCCAATAATGTGGATGCCTTAGCTGGTAAAGGTTATGCTTTGGATAATTCTGGGAATTATTCAGGAGCTGTAGAGTACTTTGACCATGCTTTGGACATAGAACCCAATAATGTGGATGCCTTAATTTGGAAACGCTGAATTTTTGTTTGTTAGTATCCAGAAAGAAAATTGTTATAATCACACATTTTTTGTCATGATTTGTATGAGTAAGATTATTTAATTCTAAATGAATATCATTGGATGTTCGCTCATTAATAATTTTTTTTATTTAATCATTTCACTTTTTTCTTTAGCTTTTCAAGTATGAATTTATTATACTTGGTAAAGAGTCTTTCGACCTAAAAACTCAGTGATCGAAAATGTCACTTAAGACATTAAATAATCCTTTGATTCTAAAACCCCCAAAGTGACATAGCGGATAAGAATTAATTCGATATATGAAAAATTTGAAAAATCCATAACAGTTACAGGACCTTAAACATATTATTCAGTAGGCCAGAGGAGATGAGATATGTTTACATGTTTGGTAGTCAAAATTTTATACCTTGGAATAGGGTGTAGTCACTAAAGCTATTGATTAAATTAAATAAAAATCGTGCCTCCATATAGAAGTTCTGAGATATAACTAAAAAAATCAATTAAACTAAAAGAAAAGTGAATACTGTTATAATTGTGATATATTTTGCATATTATATTCTTAAATGAAACAAACACCGAATCTTAATAGTGAATCAGCCCGAAATCATTGATAATAACATTAATTGGTTGTTGTTTTCTGATATTCGTATAAAAGAAGGAGAAGACCAGGGAGCACTATCTGGCTGGAAGGATTTGACCGACTCTTCTTTACCTTTTATTTATAGCGAAATAGTAGGTTATGCAATAACATGCTATTCATGGATTTTTTTAAAAAAGAATAATAAACTAGCTTTAACTGCGGCAGAAGAAAGTTTTCAATGGATAAGTAAGAACATACAAAATAATTTGTTAACTGCTGGAAAGATAAACAATAGTAGTGGCTTCAATTTAAAGGGAGACCTTCAAAATCAAATTTATTCCTTTGATAATGGCATAATTATAGCAGGATTACTTAACTTGTACAAAATAAATCATGATTCGGAAATTTTGAATCTAGCTTTAAGAATTGCAGATGGATTAATAGAAAAGTTTTGGAAAGGCGACCGAATGTTAGCGTTACTAGATGCTTCATTTAATCAAACAGATTATGGAAAAGGAAAGTGGTCTACCATTTCAGGCCCTTATCATACAAAAATAGCTTTTGGATTTATTAAACTGTTCAAGGCTACGGGCAATTCTATTTATCGAGATATTTCGTGTTCACTATGTGACTTTGGTTTAAGAATGCAGGATAAAGAGGGTCGTTTTATAACCAATACAGGTAACGATCTTACTTATTTACATCCTCATCTATATTCTTGTGAAGGTCTACTTTATTCAGGAATAGAATTGATGGACAATAATTATTTTAAAGCTTCTTTAAAAGGATTGGAATGGGCCATCAAGTTGATGTATACAAATAATGGTTTGTTGCCTAGGTCTACGAAAGAGAATATCGAGCAATCAGACTGTATTGCACAATTATTGCGTTTATTGATCATATGCAGATCAAAGTTGAATACAAATAGAAAGTTGGATATAGACAACATTATCGAAAATCTCAGGAATACTCTTCTTAACCTATATATTCAAAGTGGTAGAGAGATGGGTGGGTTTAGATATCAAAGATCCTTTAATCAAATATGTACATGGTGTACAATGTTTTCATTACAGGCATTTGAATTTTACAACAGCATGATAGATAAGGATGATGATAAATTAGCAATGGATTTAATGGAATATTATATTTAAATATTTAGGAAGGACTCATTTGTCCTATTTGATCCATTCTTCTCGGCATTACCCTTTCATGTAAAGGAATGAGCTCTCCTTTTTTAAGAACTTCGATTATTTTTTCGGCGGAATATCCATTACCGTATGGGCAATCGGTAGGCTTTGACTGAAATACTGGTAAAGAATTCAAAATATTATTAATTGCATTTTTCATTGCAACGTATTCGACATTACATAGTACTGTATGTCCCGATAGTATTGATTCATATCTTTCTGTAGATTTTCTTAAAACCAATGCTTTTTTGTTTATTTGAGGTGCTGTTATTTCTTCTTGGATTCCGCCCGAGTCAGTGATAACAAACTGACAGTTTTTCATCAGACTTACAAAATCAAGGTATCCTACTGGATCAATAATTTTCAAATTCTTTCCCGTGAACTTGCCCAGGTCGAATTCTTTTAACTTTTGCAAGGTATGTGGATGTACAGGAAAAATACAATTAAAGTCAAATTCAGACAATACTTCTAAAACTGTTTTGAGATTGTGAGCATTATTCACATTTTCTTCCCTGTGCAAAGTCAAAAATACATAATTTTCTGAACCCATTACAATCTCTTCATATTTACTTAACTTGTCCTGTTCATTATTGTCGAATTTTTCCATACTCGATTCTAAGCAAAGTCTAATTGCATCAATAACTGTGTTTCCCACTAAATATATTTGCCCCTGTACCTTCTCTTTTTCGAGAACAAGTACGGCTTCTTTAGTAGGTGCAAATAGCATATCAGAAATGTGATCAGTGACCCTTCTATTGTATTCCTCTTGCATCTTCCAGTCATAACTTCTTAATCCTGCCTCGATATGAATAATTGGAATTCTTAATTTTGAAGCTGTTAATGCAGTCGCTATAACACTATTGGTGTCACCTACGATTATAACTGAAGACGGCTGGGATAATTTAAGGATCTTTCCAGTTTCGGTGATGAGCATGGAGAATTGAGAGATAGCATCGTCAGGATAATTTAAATCAATAAAAAAATCAGGACTTCTCACTTTAAATTCCTTGATGAAATTCATAAAAAGATTAAAACTATAATGTTGGCCAGTGAATATGAAAGTGTATTGTATTTTTTGCTCATCGAAAAGTTTCATTATGGGATAGAGTTTAATAATCTCAGGTCTGGTCCCTGCTACAAGTGCAACTTTGTGACATTTATCTCCAATTTCCATCTTTAACTGAAATTATAATTCGAACAAACTATATATAATTTAGTATTTGCGTTTTAACTATTTGACTGAGAATATAAATATCGAGTACGACTTAAATTGTTCAATATCCATCCTTTATATAAAATAATGTTCTAATATAAGTGATGAATTATTTCGTAAATGTATCGGGATTAAAAGTATTATACCATTTATGCCACTTAATGTTTACTCATTTTATCAAAAATAAATTTAGTATATTTTCTTGTATAGGATCAATGTATTTTGTAAGGTATTTGTATTTCTTAACCAAAGGTTACCCGTCAGATAAATTAAGAATTCGCAAAAGCTCGAGCAAAAACCTATGCATCACCTCAGGGGTGGAGACCAATAGTTCAGAAACCTTGATCAGTAAATCAAGCTTTATACCTTACAAATTATCAAACTTTTAGGTTGATAATTGCAAATGTATATTAATTCACTCAACTTCTTGTAGAAGAATACAATTGAGCGTTCCTGCTATAATTATTTTTTTGTATATACTAGTATCTTTTACTGTTTTTATTTTTTCTAGTTTGATTTTATTGTATTTAATGGGTAGCTTATTGAGATCGGGTAAACTAAAAGTAGAAAACGTCACCGATAATATATATGAATTGAAGAACTTTGATTATCCTGTAGTATCTATTTTGCTTCCTGTTTATAGAGAAGAAATTTCCTTGCCTTTTCTTTTAAAATCCATATCTGAGCTACACTATCCAAAAAATAAGTTGGATATACATTTATTGATGGAACCTGATGATGATTTTACCATTAAATCCGTTAAATCCATTCCATACAATAATATACGAAATGGGAAAATAGAATTCGCAAATAACATGCCCATTAAGCTGCATATATGGGATAATACTGTTGTTAAAATAAATTATATTTATTTGGATCCAGCGAATTCAAGATCAAAACCAAAATCACTCAATATTGGTTTGGTTTCAACAACAGGACGGTATCTAATTGTATACGATGCAGAAGATAGACCTCAGCCAGACCAGCTTTTAAGAATGGTAATTTATATGGAAAGACACCCTGAGGCTGATTGTCTGCAGGCAAAGCTAGGTTATTATAATACATGGCAATCTTTGCTAACGAAACTGTTCGCCCTTGAATATTTGAATCATTTCACAGTTCTCTTACCTTTAATTTATCACAATGGTTTAGTTGTATTATTAGGGGGCACAAGTAATTTCTTTAGAACCATCGCACTGAAGAGACTTGACGGCTGGGATGAGAAGAATGTTACTGAAGACGCAGACTTAGGTGTTCGCCTCGCACGCACTAAACTAATAACATTACCATTTAATACTACGACATGGGAGGAAGCTCCACCTAAGCTCTATCCATGGCTTAGACAAAGGGTACGATGGAACAAGGGATTTATGTACACGGCTAAGACCCATTTTAGAGAACCACTATCCTTGATAAAAGATATTGGATTAGGAAGTACTATCTTTTTATTTTATCAATTAACTGGACCAATAATTAACATGGTATCCCTGCTGGGATGGATAATCTTTTCAATAGTCTTAGCAAATTTTTTAGGAATTCCGTTATATCCTATTTCTGAGTGGATCTCAGAGGCATATAATTTCAACCCTTTTCTCTTTTATTCTGCAATATTTACTTTCGTAATTGGAGTTGCATTTGTTGAAATAGTCAGCGCTCTTAGTCTAAAAAGGAACAATTATGCAAAAAGAAAATATTTACTTGTTCCGCTTATGCCATTGTATAATATTTTGTTGAGCGTGGCTGGATTTGTCGCCATTATAGAATTTATATTTAAACCCCAGGTATGGCATAAGACTTATCATGGATTTTCGATGGAAAATAATAAGATATAGTTAGATAGCTTTTGTAGTTAATAATTTGTCTCTTAATGAAAGTAATAGTTACTACCTCAACTTTCTTGTTTCATGTTTATACATTTATTTCAAAGATTAATACAAGCAGCTTGAACGACTTTCCTAAACAAGATGCTCCGAGGCTAACCTGCTTCTCTGATATTCGTATCATACAGGTTGTTCATATTATCTTTGTATTAGAGACAGCACGTTTTTGGAATCTATTGGACATCAGATACAAAATTTATAAAATATAGAGCATAAGATTATAACTTTTATTAAATTCATTGAAATAATTTGAAGAGTTAAAGTTTATAGTAATAGTTAAAGATTTTTTTAAATAGAATATTATTATATAAAAATTAATGTTATCTAAAATAATAATTGCAGCAGTTATCTTCAGTGCCCTACTATCTGTAGCAATTGCTCCTCTGGTCACCAACCAAGCCTCGGCGAGAATCAGTGAAGGTTGTGAGAAAAATGGTAACGTTAAAGAAGGATCTTGTCATGGAAATACTGACAAAAATGGAAAGGATTCAGTGTGTATAAATCCAAATAAAAAACAAGTTTCAGATAACGCCTGCCAAAAATAAACCCTTTTTTTGAATTATTTGGAGTATTCTACTAGCACCCTTGTAATACATTATTATTATATCATGACTTGATGACAGTTTACCCTCATTCTAACTGTTAAGGAACTATAACAAATTTATCGAATAGTTTACTCAGATAGTGAGATTGAGAGTTCTACTTAATCTTTGACTAATTGTAATTTTAAATTTTAGGTATGATTGTATTTATGAAAAATTATACAAAGACAATTATCTTTGGTTATCAATAATGGAGTTCCGGCTCTACTCATTCCTGTTAAGAGTTTTTCAGCACTAAAGTTTTCTCGCTTATAACTCTTTTTTTAACACTTAGATTCGACAGAGAAGAGTTTGACTTTTCGATCATTGTACTATCATACTCATTTAAGTATAAAACCCTGGCGAACATTGATAGTCACATTTTGAATAAAATCTGCTGAAATATCCATTTAGAAATATGGAGCTTACCTTATGGAACGATAACATTTTCAAATTAATAATATGCATATCCACTTCAAGCATCTGACAAATGATGTTATGCTATCCTCATACAGCAAGTTTTACTTAAATCCTATTAATTAGCTTCTCCTTATCTGCAATCGTTTCAAATCATCTTGCAGTCATCTTTATGATTATTTTTCATCTTGATTGTTTGAATCTGTAAAGATGACCTGATATTTATAAAACAAATTGGCATCAATACCAGAATACGAAAATTTAAGAAATTGTCACTATTTCTTGCTATTAATCAAATATGCTTAAATATTCATAATAATTGAAAAATCAATGTCATACATATATGGTATATTGTAGAAATTGTGGTAGAGAGCTACCAACTGAAAATGCGAAGTTTTGTTCAAATTGTGGAAACATAACAAGTCCTAACAGTAATGTAGATACTACTACTAATTATGTTTCTGAGAAAAAGGGATCCAGTAAGAAAAAAATTATCGGCATTGTACTTGGTATTATAGTTGCATTTTTTGTAATCATTGCTATAGCGGGAGCTTCTGTACCATAAGGTACGCTGCACAAAACTGATCCTGAAAAACCTGCTAAGTCTTCCATTTGAATTGACTACGTCGTATAACAAACGCCTTACATTATCGCTTTTAGTAGCGGTAATATTGATATGGTCAAAATTGAAAAGCGCTTTCGCTTTCTATAAAGATTGAAGAACTATCTCTTAATCGTATGACATTGTCAAAGATTTCGGTGAGCCATTTCTAGAAGAAAAATTTATTAGAACTAATTTCTTTTAAAAAGTATAAAAAAAATCAAAAATTAAGTAGTATCGACATTGGAGGCATTATCACACTAAGCATTTCTTCTGTACTTTTTTTAATCGTAATTACCAATTTTGAAGAAGGTCCTACTGCTTCTTCATTTCATTTAACAGACTTTCAAATCATTTTACTTTCAATTAGTTTAGTATCAATATTGTTATTCATTAATTTTGAACGCCAATATAAAAATACTAAATCCAATATATCCAATTCTAATCACCCAATAGTTGATTTTGCTATTTTGCATAGTCATCAAGCTATTTTGCTGTCAATTGTATGTCAATCATGACAGGTTTTTAATGTATACTATAATACATATAATTCCTATTCTTTCTAAAAGTCCCACGCCGTTGGGATTTGGTAACAATGCTATAGAAACCTCTTATATAATGTTACCAATACCAATGTCTTCAGTCGTAGGAGCTACTGTTATTGGATTTTTTGTATCTAAAATAGGTGATCCAAAATCAATAATCATAGGTGCAATAGTTATTACAAGCGGGTTTTTTAGGCATTACTAATTTTTACTTAAGCGAACAATATGTTTCAGTATCTATTTTTGTTGTTTCAATAGGATATGTGTTAATGCATATTTCGGCTATAAATCTAATTATGCTATGTGTTCCAAAAAAAATGATTGGTGCATCTGTCAGTGTTGCAATATATTTGAAATATATCGGTGCTGCCGCAAGCCCTGCCATATGCGGAATATATATGGGGATCCATCTCTCATCGGTATTTACTAATAGTAACATTAATCCTAACGGGATACTACAATTATTTCCTTCTTCTGAATCATATCAGTTTGTATTTCTATATTGCACCACTATAGTTATTATTATTATTTTTATTGCTATTATAGCCAATAAATTATCACCAAAATGTCAAAATTATTCTAGCGAAGAACGAGGTGAGATTGGTAATATTGCCAATAAATTCATTAATGAAATACAAAGATGGGAAGGTATAGAAATTAAACCTCATGCATTTGGAGGATTTCAATTTAAAATAGATGGAATTGATATAGGTCATATACATGGAGATAAGATTGTTGATCTCCCCCCTCTCTTCACATATCCAACTAAAGATTTCTTTATTAAATGAAAAAAATAACAGTAATATCAAATCATCTGATTATCATATTTATCCTGGATCAAAATGACTCATATTTCTTGGTATTAATGGATTTCAAATTTCAATATGACTATATTAGAGTCCGTACACACTAATTACAATAATATATGAATATGGCTGGGCATATTTATGATTTAAAAACGTTGTTGTTGAGAGGTTTTGTTTCTGCCAGATTGGAACCATAAAGGTTTAAGTTTATTTTTTGATTACAATTCCGTCAAAAGAATATTGACCTTGTAATTTTTCAGGTACAACGTTTAATATAATCCAAGATTAGTTGACGTTAACGTATCCAAAAAGGCGCAAATCCCGTTAAGTCATAATATCATTATCACGGAAAAGATCATTGAGTTTGGACGCGTGGGGATAAGGTCCTTGTGGTAGCAGGGTTCCATTACTGCTTCAAAGACATCTCATTTCCAGGATGTTCTTATGATAAATCAGCTAACTCTTAATTCTGGTCTAGTTAGTCCCATAATTTGATCCATAATTTATGATTCACAACCTAGGAAGACAATGATTTGTATGGTGTTTGCAGCACCATCCGATGTTTCTATGAGGGAAAATTAGTAATCTGACTGACCAAATTAAAATGGTTTTTAGTAACTATCATAAAAATTAGTGTTGAAATCTAAAAGATTCGGAAACTATTTCTAATTTGATTATATCTTCTTACTATGGTTTACATGGACCTCCATACGGATTACAAAGACTAAAGGGATCACCGGTATTAGGAAGGTTATTCTGAGCACCTTGCGATCCAGTGTTACCCTGATTATCTTGTTGTTTTCCGGAACTCAAGTTTAGTGGTTGTTGTTGTTGTTGTTTTAGCGACTCTTGTATAGATGGATTCTGAAGATTGTCAGATTGAACTATTGTCTCTGGTGGTGTTAATTCCAATTGAATTACACCTTGACTAGTTTGTTGTGTATCATTACCATCATCAGAAGTGGCCTGAACGCTTGGTATAGCAAAACCTGATGAGTTGCCTACTACAACGATAATTAATAAAGAAATAACAACTATTGTTATTTTGACCTTTCTCATGAAGTATCCAAAGAATCCATGTATTTAAAGCCGACTACTAAGAGAGAAGATTTGGGAGTAAAATCTACCTTGTTGATACTTTTCTCTTTTCTATCTGTTTTAATTCTCAGACAAGTATATTTGGGGTATTATTTCCTAAAATTATCTTCATTAATGGAAAAACAAAACCAGAATCCATTTTAATGACAAATTTGCTTCACAAACCTCTGGCCCCATATTAATATTCTCGCTTTAATACTTTATATTTTATTTGTTGGTAGTCCCTTTTAGGGTTTCAATAACAATGTGAATTAAAATCATTGGGTGAAAAAGAATTAAAGGAATAGAAGAGGACTAAAAAGAGAGTTTATTGAAACAATTCAAGATCCGAAAGAAATTCTAGATGTAATTCGTAAAATAATTTCTTAGTTTACAGAAGAAATACAATTAATAATTTCAAATAAAAAACATATCAACTATTTGAATCGGACTATGTATAATTGTGCTTAATTTTGATAAATCATATACGATATCTAGTAACAGTCTGGGCGCGTGGGGATACGATTTAAGGTTGAATCCAACCCTCACTCAATAAATCAAACAATTGATCACTATAGGAGACAATAACAAATAATAAATTATGAATTCAGTCTAAAACAGATCGATGGAGATATGAAATGGGAATTTTATGAGAATATCTATTCTTAATAGTAGTGAATTGAGATCGCAAGTATGAATGATTCTATTTATCATTTTTTATTAGCCTTTAGATAGTTGAGGAGGTCATGATAGGAGGGAGGAGTGCTCATATCGGTATTCTAAAAGGATCTCATATTTATTCATCCAATTTCGATTTAAAGATTATTGCAAATGATCTAATATTATTGATCTCGTGAAATAATAACCGATAGCATGGTTATACAGACAAAATGCTTTTCTCGTATATTAGGTCCAGAAAAGGATGTTAGTAAAAAAATCCAATTCATCCTAGTAAGGACCGTTAGTGCATATTATCTAGAATGCTTATCTAAATTTATTTTCAGAGCCTAACAAAAACGAAATCTTAATAAGATCTATTTTGCATGATTAACCCATAAGTGAGAAAATTCGAGAGAGATGTTAGAGAGTTTACGCAAGTGCTCTATGGACAATCAGAAACACTTGAGATGTCATGTAAAGTAGTTTCAAGAGCCCAAGAAAGAGTTGATATATGCGGAGATTCTACTCTTCCGAGTGTTTCTATAGAGGTCTCACCCTGGCATGAAGAATTGTTAAAACTCAAGGATAGAAATATTGTACACCGTCAGATTACAGAAATCAATAATGATAACATTTTTTATTGTAAGCAGTTAATGGAAATAGCGGATCTCCGACATTTACCCAATGTTAAAGGGAATTTTGGTGTTACTGAATCAGAGTATTGTGGTTCCGCTACAATGGTACAAGCAAATTCACCTAATCAGTTGATCCACTGTACAGTAAAGTCGTTCGTAGAACAGCAACAATCATTTTTTGATATGCTGTGGGATAAGGCCATCCCAGCTGCGACGAGGATAAAGGAGCTTGAATATGGAATTGAACCTGAAATTATAAAGACAATTCAAGAGCCACTTGAAATAAAGGATTTGTTGATTCACTTACTAAATTCTGCACAGAATCAAATTAAAATAATAATACCCACTGAAAACGAATTTAACCGCTGGATTTCTTCAGGATTTTTCACAATTCTCCATGATATATCTCGCAAAAAAAAATTTGATGATGAAAAGAATACTACTAACTCATTTAATCTTCATCGTGACTTTGGGTATCCAGCTCGACCAAAATTTATTAAACTGTTGCTTCCATCAATTTCATACAATCCCCAAGTAGCACACAAGATTGAGGGATATAATGATTTAATGATTCAATGTAAAGAAATTGAAACAACGATAGATGCTAAATCAGTAATAATAATTTTTGACAAATCATACTCAATTGCAATAGAAGTGAAGAACGATAATGCAACAGAGTTTGAATCTGCAATTGGTTTTGCTACTTATAGTAACAGCATTCCAACAGTTTTTTCCTATATTTCCATGTTTGAAAGTTTCTGGAAACAAACAGAATTGGTAGAGAAATTGAAAGAATCAGATGAACTTCAAAAAGATTTTATACGTATTGCAGTTCATGAGTTAAAAAATCCCATTCAGCCTATAGTAACTTTATCGCAGGTATTGCGGTCAAAGTTCACGGACAAAGAAGATTTAGAAGTTCTTAATATAATCGATAGAAATGCAAACAAACTAATTCAGCTTTCCAACGATGTATTAGATGTTACCAGAATTGAGACAAAAACTCTTAGACTTCACAAAGAATCCTTTGATATTGTTGAGGCCATAAAAACTTTCGTTAATGAATATAATCAACAATTGTTGAATAAGAATATCAAATTGACTTTAAGATCAATTGAATTCGACAGATATTTTTTGAATGGATATGATACGGATGAAGAAATATCAAAGATTCAGGCGGGAAGCGAATTTAGAGATCTATTAAGGCATGTAGTTTACGCGGACAAAGATAGAATATTACAGGTTATGTACAATCTATTAAACAATGCGGTTAAATTTACTAACAATGGAGAGATAGATGTATATATTTTAAAGGAGAATCAAAAAAATACTAGTATTATCCATGTTAGGGATTCTGGAATAGGGATAGACGATCAAATAATAGACAAGTTATTTTCAAAATTTGTAACCAAGTCAGAGAGAGGAACCGGTTTGGGATTGTTTATCTGCAAAAATTTGATAGAAGCCCATGGAGGAAGGATTTGGGCAAAGAATAACATTAATCAGACAGGCGCGACTTTTTCATTCACCTTACCTTATGATCCCTGAGGTTTTAATGATGCCATAATATGATGCAACAATCATAACAAGTTCCTGTAATTCTGCTAATAGAATTAAAGAAACTTAGTGGAATAAATTAGTCTGGACCCGTGATGATACGATTCAATGTTGAATACAGTCTAGCACCTTTAAAGGAACGTAAATAAATAATCCATCCTAATGTAGAGAACTGAATTATGTAATGAAGAATGTGATAGACTACAAAAATATCAGATATAAGTCAAACAGAACTTCAATGTAAATAGAAATTAATTGTCACTGAATTTCTATTTCATGGAATACATCTATCGTAATGATACTGGCCTCACAGGAGGCAATCATACGAATCTTATGAGAAATAATTGAACTGGATCACCAATAATATACCATAATTTCTATTCATATTTCTTATCTCAATCTTACTTATTGAGGTGAAATTAATAAAACTTTTTAATAAAATAAATGTCAAGTATATACCAGTTGGATGATTTAACATTTCGACAGTTAAAGGAGTCCAGATACTATCAACCTGAAATTACAGACGTGATTATTGATCATAAAATGATGCTTGATCTGGTTGTGGATGCTGTAGGTGTCACAATGAAGGGCTACGATACGGTAATAGATTCAGTCATGTATAATTTTCTATTAAAATATTTCAAACACGGAATTGACCTCATTGATAAACGCATAAAAGAAACAGGAGTTAAAATGCGAATGATTGTTGACGCAACTAGTGAAAATATTGATTCACTAAATGCGATAAAATTCTACGAAATAAAACATATAGACGGAATAAGAGGGAATTTTGGAATATTTGACAATAAAGCGTACATGGTTTTCATTTTTCATAAAGAAAGTGAACAGCCTGACCAAACATTATGGAGTAATTCTAAAGAACTGGTAGATAAACAGCAAACATTATTTGATAAAATGTGGGACATGGCTATCCCACTTTCTGTAAGGAATAGGGAATTAAGGTATCAACAGTTTCCATCGTATCATGATGATATTACGAATTTGAATGATATCAAAGAAGAAATCAGCAATCTTATACAGCAATGTAGAAAAGAACTACTGATAATTTCATCAGTCAAGTTATTGAATTTAATTCTATTAACATCTGATTTTTTAAGTCTAATTTCAGTTGTATTAAAACGTGGTGTAAATATTAAGATTCTATCTAACACTATTGATACAGATATTGAGAACAAATTTAATTTTGTTAATAGTCTTGAATTAGGTGGCGAAATACGATATGGATATTCAAATCAATTGGATAAAATTAATGAATTAATTTTGATTGGCGATGGCAAAGTAATGCTACGGTCCAAACATGAACCATCAAACGAACCTGTAGCGCATTTGTCTACTGACGAAGCCGATGTACTGGTTCAAGAGATATTATTTGAAAAATCATGGAATGAAGTAAAAAGCCTAGATATATCGAATAGTAACTAGGTTTTTTTAGATAATAACATTTGCAAATCAAAAGTATACAAAGGTAAAAGTCAAGATTGTATTTAATCCAACGACTCATCATATAATAAATGAAAATAGTGGTATCGACTTATTGACCTGATATTAATAGGTGATCAATTTTTTATCATCTCAAGACTTTGGATTTCATTCCAATATTTCTCAAACAACACTTCTTGAACTAAAACTGTATGTTCTTCATTTGAAGATAATGCAAATATTTTCCCATCTTGTTGGTGTTTTGTTTGCAATACTTGTTTTCCATCTGTTAAAACTACCATTTCATTAAAACAACAAAGGCTTTTACCATAGCCATATATTATGGGATTATCTTCATTTTGGAGATTCAATTCTGAAATTTGTCTTGAAAACGTTTCATCGGTTTCATCGGTTAATATTTTAACTGATACTCCTCTCTTCTGAGCAGATTGAATTTTACCAATATTATGCCTATTCATAAATAATTGATTTAAAGACCTTAAGGATGAAAAAATTAGTAGTTCTTTTCTACTTTGTTCTAACGTGTAGTCAAGTTCATCTTTGAATTCATATATGTTACTGATCATTCGCTGATACTTTGGTTGATCATTCCTATCTAACTCCCTTATTCGGACAGAAAGTGGGATGCTAATTTCCCATAATTTTTCAAATAGACTAACTTGTCTCTTTACTAAGTCAGGACTATTACTAAATAATGTTTGATCAGGTAAGTCACTCTTTTGATGGAAGAGATACACCATATACGCCTTCTGATCAGTAATGCCCATATTTCCACGTAAGTTATCCACATGACGGATATTCGGAAACTTTAATGAGTTGACGCGGTCAATATTTTCTTTAGTAGTTTCTACAATTAAGTTCAATTCTATTTCTCCATTTTCTATTTGCTTTTCAACGACTTTAGTTCCATCTTGAAAATATTTCCACGCAGAGTCAAATATTGGAGGATCCCATACGGTTAGGTGGCCCTGTTCAGTTAACGGAAGACCTCTTCTCACAAGTTCATACATCGAATAAGGATCAGAAATTATATCAGTAATTACAGGATTTAGGAAATTAGATTCAATCAATTGATCAACGGTTGACTCATCCACAAAACCATACTATAACGGAACGTGTTAAAAACATCGCGGTAGCAATGACAATTCCTGAGGTTTAAGAATCTTGTAATATTCATATTGAATATATCTGTGAGGATAGGGTTCAAAGTTGAACATAATATCAGTAAAGTGATGACTTATAGGGGTCAAATCTTAAAGACTTAATAAATTTGTGTACCTAAGTTGATCATTTGGGTCAAGATAGTTTTAATTTTGATACTGACGATGCCCACCTAAAAAATACTACTCATATCTTGTATGACCCGGAAATTATACGCAATAAAGGTGTGGAATTTATACAAAACGTGAATGAAAGGATGGATATATGCGTAGACACTAACGCACCTTCGATTATAGTAACCATTCAAGATTATTTTATCAATTATGCGGCACTTACAAAAAGAGGTTGCAAAATCAGATTTCTAACTGAAATAACCAAAGATAACTTGGTATATTGCAAGGAAATAATGAAAGTTGTTGATGAATTCCGTCACTTAGACAATATCAAAGGAGGAATAGCAGTTAGTGAAAAGGAATTCATGTCTACAACACAAATAATTCAAAAACAATTACTTATTCAGTGTATATATAGCAATATACAGCCAGTTGTAGAACAAGGTCAATATATTTTTGATTCATTTTGGAGCCATGCATTTCCTGCAATGGATCGAATTAAAGAATTAGAAAAAGGAGTAAGGCGTGAATTCATTGAGACTATTCGAAATCCCACCGAAATTGAAAAATTGATAAAACAGATGTTTCAATCCTCTATTGATGAGGTATTAATAATACTTTCAAATACTAATGATCTCCATAAACAGAATATTGAATACATTATGAAATTATTAACAGAATTGGTTTCAGTATCAGATAAAATAAGAATTAAATTATTGATGCATCGAAGTCAGCATACTCATGTTATAGTAACAAACTATTTGTCAGATTATCCAAAGATGGAAAAAGTTGAAATTCATTATTTAAAAGATTCATTTAAGACAAATTTGATGTTATTGATTTCAGACAAAATGTTATCTTTAGCGATCGAAATCAAGACCAAGGAACAAGAAAATCTTTATACAAAATCATTAAGGTCAATTGGATTAGCAACATATTCAAATAGTGAACCTACTGTAAGTTCTTTCTTAGCAATTTTTGAAAATTTATGGATACAGTCAGTAAATAGTTCATGATCTACCAAATATTTATCTCTGGTTGAATATATCTGTGGGGATACGGTTCAAGGTTGAATAGAATCCTTTTATCCATCGATATTTTCATATCGTATAAGAAGTAAAACTAGTCGATGGTGAATAATCCGCGATTATTATTTTTGGTCCTGATCTTTTCTTTACTTATCTATTACATCCGTGGGGATTAGTTCCGATATCGGTATTTTAAATAGGTTTTCAGATGAAGAAAAAATATCAAACTTAAAGATCATTTCATACAGATGAACAAAATATTAGTACTTGATGTTTAAAATCTTGCTCATAATTCTAATCAAAATACTTATTAATATACTTAGAAGATAATCCTATTTTCAATCCTGACTACGTATTTATATAGATCATAAGTTTCGATACAAAGAAATTATATATCATGTAAATGGAGATAATATACAATATATTACAAAATCCTTAAATATGGTAAGTAATAGATTGTTTTGTTATGGATCCTAAAGATATTCCATTTACTCAAAGGGCGTTAGTTTTACAGGGAGGAGGAGCCCTAGGTGCTTATCAGTTGGGTGTATTAAAAGTTCTATGTAACAAGGTTGCTAAAGAATCTAAAAATAGAGCTAGCAAAGACGCGCCATTGTTTGATGTTATAGCTGGGACATCAATAGGTGCGATAAATGCCGCAGTACTGATAGGCAATGTGGTAAACAGAAATAAAACCTGGGAACAAGCACTAGAAGAGCTTGAAAATTTTTGGACAGACGAGGTAAAAGGTGTATCATCTACACCTGATCTTAGCAGATGGTGGTGGACTAAACATAATCCAAATTTCTCAAATATGATTAGTGTGTCTAAAGATGCTTTAACAAAGTATTATTCGGTAAAGGAGTATTTAAAACATGGAACGCCTAATGTGTGTTGGCCTCAGATACCAGAATATGATTCCAAATTTGGAGATTTAGAGAATATATGGTTTGTAAATAGTAGTGCACCACTACAAGATACTATTGAAAGATATGCGAAACAAGAAAATAGTAAAGAATTAAGGATAGCGACTAATTGGGACAGGAGGGAGCCTCGTCTACTTGTAGTTAGTGTCGATATAGCTGAGGGAAAAACAACAACATTTGATAGTTATCACAGAAAATCAAAAGATCCCAAAAATTCAGCATATGAAGGTGATGGCATTGATATAAATCATATCATGGCAAGTGGTACAATACCAATATTTTATAAATTTAGGAAGATAAAAGGACATCAATTCTGTGATGGAGGTATTTTAAGCAATACTCCATTCAGAGAACTTTTGCAAGCACATTATGATTATTGGACTAGTATAGCAGGCGAAGATAGTGATAGAATTCCAGACCTAGAAGTCTATATCATAAATTTACATCCTTCCAAAATAACCATTGATTCTATTCCACACGATTATGATGGAATAAAAGATAGAGTAAATGATATAGTTTATTCGGATAGAAATTCTCACTATACTGAGATGGTTACAGATTTGGTAACAGACTATAGAGACTTGATCGATAAACTAATAGATCTCACAAAAAGCTATGTAGGGAAAGAAGAGATCAATGCATTTGAAAATAAATTTGAGAAACTCATTAATAAAACAAAAGCAAAAAGTAAGACACATACAGGAAGAGATAGAACATATAAAGATCTTTTAAAAGGGCGATTTAGACTAACTAAAGTAATTCGAATAGAACCGAAAAGCTATGATAACCCTATTTCTGGCAAAGGATCAGATTTTACCTCCATAACTATTAAGGACCTCATAAAAAAAGGCGAACATGATGCGAAAGAGATCCTTAATTAAATAATTGTATCTCAAAGAACCAGTATAATTACTGAGATTCAATTATTTCATAAAGAATTAGACAGGGGTCATTTAGAAATATTAAATGGACAAGAACCGGCATTATTAACAAATATCAGATCAGCGAGTTTGGGCGCATGGATATTAAGTTCCATGTGGTAAGAGGGTTCTATGACATAAGGTATCTTAAAAAGAAGATATGTAATATTTAATATCGACTAGAAATAAAAACAGACATCTGGATTAAAATCATGAATGTATTTAAAGAATATTTTATTACTTATTAGTTGGATTACATCTAACCTATTTTGTTTTATGTAGTTAAATAAATATGAATTCTTAATACGCATATGCTCCTTCAGCAGGTCTACATTGATTACACAAGGTGGTTTTTTCATCTTTGTTGTTCTTTGTTATACTTACGGTAGTTCATCAATATGTCCATCTGCCTGTGGAGGTATGCTATTCCAAGTATCTACCACAATATTCATCGCTCCGTCATCCATCAATTTTGTTTTATTCATTTCATCTAGATATCCCATATACCCATTGTGATTATCTCACGTGGAAATCAAATTTCCCTCGGGAATTAGTGAATCCAATATTCCATCTCTGTCAGCGTCACAAATAGGCAATATCTCGTTTCTTACGTTAAATTCATGGTAATTAAGGGGTAAAGATGCTGAAATAGAGGAGGGGTATTTTTGAAAACCACTTTGCCCTAATGCCAAATCTCCTGATTCGTATGATGGATAAATTTGTAAGTAGGATTTTGGTTCTAGATAATTATCATCTGGATTAAACAGGTTGTAAAACTCTATTACTTCATTTTCTATAGAATTCCCATATGCTTTTGACTTTATGGTTCCAGTATTGGTAGGGTCCAAAAAGAGATCATTTAATTCCTTACTAACTTCTTCGTTATCTACAGCAGCACCTAACAAATGGACTGATGTAATTTTATTACTATCATTAGTCCATCTTGTATCATTATGCAAACTTTCTAATGCGCTAAGAATTACTCTTGCGCCAAGTGAATGACCTATTAATCTGACCTCCGTATTCTCGTTTTCTTTCTTGCAATCCTCCAAATTTTCAATTATGTAGTTAGCTAATTTTGGTCCATTTTCTGTAGCGATTTTCTTAGCATTGATCCATCCCATCCAGTTCAGGTCTGCATAAGTAATAGTATTTGAATCCCAGCTAAATCCAACTAATGTATTGTTGAATCCATTTGACTGTAAAGACAACAATGTTCTTTCAAATTTCTTATTTGCATTTGAATCATCGGATCCCCATCCATGAACAAAGATGACAACTTCAGGATAACAGTTTGATAGATTTAATCGGGTGAAATCTGTCTTGGTATGGTTATCAAATAGTTCCCCCGACTTAAGGCTGAAATGCTCTCGAGTAGAGACGACTGGAATATTTTTACTTTGACCCCATGCTAATGAAGTTAATGAGTTGATGTAGAATGAAACTATCAAAAAGGTAATCATGAAAATTTAATATTGCTTTTAATTGCCATCTAATGGAAATAGCGAATTCAACTTAATATAAACTCGTGCAATATCAATTATTTTAATCCCAGCGACTTCGCTGAAAATACATCGTCATTGACTATTACTCAACGCACTCGTTCAGTCATTACGAATAATCATTAAGTCTGTTTTAATTATTAGCATATTCTATATTCTAAGACGACAGAATACAACAGATTTATGATAATTGGATATATCAATCTCCTAGAGTTATATTTGTGTCAAATTTATCGCGGGCCAGTGGGGATTCGTGCCGATATCGGTATTTTAAACAGGATTCTACTTTCTAGTATGTCATAACCAAATTTAAAAATTACTCCATCGATTATTAAGAAATTAAGTATCCAAAATTTGAGGATAATAAATTGATCCTAGATTTCATTGATACCTACAGTATACTATAATTATTCTTCCATCAAAGAATGATTAAGATCATATGCAGTAGGTATAGTAAGAGGCTTTAATTGATCCCTAGTAGACATAGAGAGACTGTTGTAGAGGTACCTTAAATGAAGTCAAGGGATATTCCAAATCATCAATAATCTCTTCAGTAGGGATCTTGAGTATTCCTAAATGTATGTCAATAGGAATGGGATTAAACTCATAATCATCTATTGGGTCTGGTTGAAATAAGAATCGCGGCATAGAAAAAGGTTTTAACCATACTAGAATTTAATAATTGCAACATACTAAATATAATCCAAAGTAATATGTATCATAGATGTAGAACAGCATCCGTGGGGATACGGTTCAATATTAAATATAGTCCTCTGCATATAGTGAATCTTTCTCGATATCAAGTATAAATTATTCAAATTAAAAAATTATATTGTTATTTCTTATTACCATGAACTTCATTCATGACATATTGTATATAATCGACTATTTCGGGTTCAGTCAGCGACGTTTTAACTCCGGATGCTTCTTCAATTTCATCTTCAAGATTTTTTGCAATAGTCAACACTTTGGATTCTAATTCTTTATTTCTTTGAGCAGTACCAAGACCACCTAGAAAATTGGCTTGTTCAGTTACTGATTTCTTAATCGATTCTTAGGAGAGCATTATCCTGAGAAACAATTTGGGTGGCCGCATATAATCCTGTATAGATAAGGTAGCATGACAAGCCAATAAGAGAAACTGAAACTAGTCCATAAGGCGGATAAGCGGCTTGTACAGCAACTGCAGTTCCAGTAATATAGAAAAGTAAGAATCCGAATGCAGTCAATATCAACTGAGTTCTGACTGCAGTACCCACTTTCAGAGTTCTTGCAATTGATAAGAAGGAGATCCCAAATATAATGCCTGCAAGAATTCCACTAAAAGAGAAAATGAGGATATTGAAAAAAGCATTTGCATCATCACCCACATTAAAATACCCCAGGGTAAAAAGAGGAAATTGTATATTGTAATAAATAAGAGATATAATCATAATAGACCAAAACTTGAGTCTTCCAATTCTAGGTAGGTGCCTATATAGTAATTTTACACTGCCTATCCATGTTAAGATAAATGCAACTAGGGAGCAACCACTGTTAATTAAATTAATTTGACTTCCTAAAGCCACATTACTAAATTCAGGAAAATACGCAACATCACCTAAAGAGATGATCGGCTCTTGTTGTGCCAATACATCCAATGTATACATCAAACCGAATAATCCATTTGCAACATAGAATATCATAGCAAGTGTAAATATTAGCAACACACTATTTTTATTAAAGTTCTTATACCATAGAATGAATGCCCTTGCCAATAGTCCCATTATGCCGATCCAAATTCCATAACTAATAATGTGAATAATGGATAGAAACGAAGTATGGTATTCTTGATATATCACAATCTGTAGAACAACCGAAGTTAACATTATTGCAATTAGTATTTGCAAAACGAATATTATGTTAAAGACTAGTTTGAAATGAATATATTTTACTTCCGTCAATTTTTCGATACTTCTAATAAGATAAATGAAATAGAAAGACGATAAAATTAGAAATATTGTCAAACTGACATATAGTAGGATCCCATACAAAGAAGATATGTTTTCGACAATAAAATCCGCTACAATGCCGATCTGAGAGTCTATCATAATGGCGATAACCATGGCGACAAAGACAATTAAAATCCTATTATTTTTGGATTTATAGAAAGATACTAGCCTATCAAACATTTCGGATCATATTTCTAATCCTTATCTAATGCTGTTGAATTTAAAGAATTATTTATAGATATTAAAAATTAGATTTAGAACTTCAGTCATAGTACAAATCGAATATTATGTAATGTTTAGGTATTATTACATTTTAATGATAAAGTTTTTCTAAATGATTTAGGAGATGGAATAAAACTCAAAAAGTTAAAACTCCGAGAATAGGTATTCCATACATCTAATTGTATTATCTCAGTTTGAATTCTTCCGTGGGGATACGGTTCAATATTGAATAGAATCTCTCCCAGGCGATAATATAATCTGTCATACGAACTATAATTATGTTGGAATATGATAACACTTCTGCATTTCTTTTGTATAGTGAAAGACTTAAAGAACCCTATTACAATTCTCGGTAAATTTTTACTTTTCTTGACGTCAGTTGATTTTGAAGTTAGATTCTGGTGACTAACAGATTAATTCAATGAGTCAACAGTGATATTGTCAAAATGAATGTGTGATAAGAATGAAGTGGTAAATACGATCAGTAAGCCAAGGATGGAAGATATGGTAAAGTTGGTTCCATGTAAGGTCCCAATGCCATTAGATTGGCCGGCCATTGTATTCTAAATCCTTGTTCAAGTAACCACATAACAATTTCTCTGTTTTTTGCAGGTACAAAAAAACCTGGTCCTGTAATACCAAATGATCCTGCAATTAGCGCTTTGAGATCATCATTTGATGAAGCGATAGAATGGCCAAAGAGTCCCAGTCCTGCAGAATATCCACGAATTTTTCCTTCCCGTTCTATTTCTATTGCAACTCCTTGACTTATTGCTTGGTGCAACTCTCCCTCTCTCGCGAATCCATGGGCCCGGGTGCAAAGTTTATTACATTCCAAAATATCTTCATCTGTTTCAACCTTGTGTAACTTCAAATCGTTTATATCCAAATTTTCGTTTGACAGATTTCCTTGCATTAAGAAGAGTGGCTCTCGTAAAGTAAAACCTGATTTTGTATATAGTACAAAGGAACGAATATGGCTTGGTGATTGTACTAACCTGACTTGATCGTAATTTTGACTATAAGCGTGAGATACTACAGCATTCATCAATACACTACCCACCCCACTACCTTCTGCAGCAGGATCCACAGTTAGTGGCCCAATTACTGCTATCGGCGATGGAGGAAATTTATGAAGGAAAATACTACCAAGAATCTGTGTGTCCTTCTCCGCAAGGATACCGTATGAGTTAGGATTATCTAAGAGCATCCTGACTAATCCTATTGCGTATTCTTCAGATGGTTGTTCGGATGGATATCCATGAGCAGACGATACTGCGTTATGAGCCCTGAATCCGATTTTTCCACAGATCTCTGCGTCTGTTTCTACGATGGGCCTGATGCTTACAGACATGATAAATGACTTCGTCTAGTGCTTATTATAACTTCTGAAACTGCATTCTTTCCTAACTATATCCAAATCCTTCGATTGTAATATAATTTAGGACTATTTGGAATAGGTTTACAGGTAAATGTTGAATTGTTTAAAGAATCGATTCTAACAAGGGCTAGGAATTAGCGTAATATTCAGGAGGGTCTTAACATCATTCCCAAATAAAGTATCATTTAGTTTGGGCGCGTGGGGATTAAGTTCCCAGTGGTAACTGGGTTTTACGACGTTTCCAAGAAGATTTAATATTCTCAACTAACAGATACGTTATATTATTATGTTGAACGACAATTCAGTATATTAAATGATTAGCATGGTATCATTAAAATGACAATATCGGTATCCTATTCAATGATGTAGGTTGACATATCTGTTTTAATTCCTGTTGTCATGTTTATAGGCAGAACAGCATCAATCTCTAATTATGAAAATTATCCATATTAAGTACGAATTCTATTTGCAATTGATGCGTTAATATTATTCTTAATAACATAGTTTCATTCCTTCAACTAATCAAGTGGTAATCTATTCAATGTTTAACAGAATTAAGAAATGTGCGTTTTTTAGAAATGCTCTATCGCAACATCACCGGTTGTGCATTTACTCGTATACGGAACAATGTATAAGGCTTTATACGCATATCTTTTCCCCTATTATAACGTGCTTGACGATGCAACTGATTGGCAGTAACATAAAGATATCCATCGGTTGCAAGGGAAAGTGTATCAGGCCATAATAGGCGATGATCGTATGCCAAGGCCTCCCATACATTATCTGAATATCTAAGTCGGAGAATAGCGTTATGCTCATAATTAGTTGAGTATATGTTTCCTTCAGTATCCGATTCAAGACCGTCCGAAGCACCTCCCCTGTCTCCATGATTTTGTATAGTGGTGGCAACGTCTTCATCGGAAATATCGCGGTTAACAAGTACATCAGTGGCCACACTGTACAATTTACGACTTCCAAGTGGACAATAATATAGTCTAGAGCCATCAGAGCTGATTGCGATACCATCAGCACCCATGCCTGCTCCCTGTTTTATAGATCCATTAGGTTGATGCTCTAGAAATGGTCTTCCTTCTACAAGAGGAAGAAATGTTTTGATATCTTCCGGTTTAGTAGTAGGATGATCATTAAGTCGACGCCAGCTTTCTCCTGAATGAAGATCAACTACTATTATTGCATTGGGTCCCTTTTGAGATGAATCTGTAATAAATGCCATCCCGTCGTTTCCCCTGCGTAAATCAAAGCGAATATCATTGAGGTAAGTGGTTGGTTGAGCAACTGTTTGAGGAAATAAGATCTTTTTTACTACTTTGTTGGTATCTAAATTTACACATATCAATTTTGGACCACCATATTCTGTGGGCTTGAATAGGGGACTCCCTGTATCAAGAATCCACAACCGATCAGCCGGATCTACAACTACAGATTGGACAGACACGAGTGTTGATGCCTGATCTTCTTGATCTACTTCGTTTATTGATTCGTCAGGATAAGCAATAGGCTGACCATTCTGAATTTCTGCAACTGTAAATTTAACGTCGTCTCCCCATTTTGGGAAGTTTACAAAAATGCGTCCTTTATGAGATACTGTAACACCGGTTGGCATGGCATCATTAAAAAAAGCTACAGGTTCTAAAGCACCTAGCGATTCTGAGGAGGGCAATTCACCTGATGGAATATCTTTAGACATGGTGGATTTTTCAAAATTATTTGACATGATATGTAATCAAAAACATATTACTAATAGTTATAAGATATAGAGATTAAAGGGCAATAATAACCACATTTACTATTGTAACCATGTTGTGTTTAACCAATATCTGGAGAATTAAGGATGTACCACTCCGGTCATCTGCTTTTTTAGTGTCTATTACTCTACTGAATATATTTAACTATTAGAGTTTGTCTTAATATATGAAGTTACATTTGTTATTTACAAGTATCATCGTCATTTAAAAAAATGTTTAACATATCAAATTAGATTACCCTATCTTATTCTATGGTTTCAATTTCCTCTACATTACATGCAGCACATTTTGTCCTTATTAGTTTGTCTCGCAAATTCAGTATGATCCGCCATTATGGTCTTGAAAATCCTTTTTTGGTATTTGTTATTAACACTTGTTTTATAACAACATGTATTAATTATGGCCAAGGAATCAGGCATAGCCAAATCGATAGGTGATCAGAAAGAGGATGACATTCAGGAAGCCGATCAGTTACTTTTCAATTATTTGAAAACTGGACAGAAGGTGTCAAAGAATGAAGCTAATTATAAAGAACAACAAAACTATGATAATGAAAGAAATAGAAAACCATCTTGTGACAAGTGTAAGTTTAATCTTCCAGCCGAGCAATTATGTCATATTGTAGATGGAAAAATCGATAATGAACATGGCATATCCAGATACTTTTCTGCTAGAGGTGATGGAATGCTTCCAGGAGATATTGCTTGGCATCATGTAAAAAGGAGTGGAAAGTTAGATTATGAAAAAGGACGTGTTATTAAGGAAGCTCTGCAAGGATTTCAATGTAAAGATTGTAAATATTATATGTATTCACATAGATGCTTAATATTAAAGGGCAATTTAGAACCGGAGATGAGTTGTGCGTTTATTGTAAAAAATGGCAATGGGATAGAAGTATAATTAGGTAAAGAATCACAAGATACTAACGACATAACAGCTAAAGCTGTAGGTGGAAGTTAGATATAGATAGTCTTTTGCTGTAGGTAGATAGTTACAATTTTTTCGCTAAGCGTAGCCATTAGCGAATTGATTGATATTGTTTGCATTGAAAGACTATCTCAGGTAAGAAACACGAACTCTTAATACGCGTATGCACCATCAGCCGGTCTACATTGATTACACAGGGTGATTTTTTCACCTTTGTTATTCTTTGTTATAGTCATTACTTCCACATTTTCCATACCACATTCACCACATTTACCTTTCATAAATATCCATAGTTATGAAACCTTAAAAGAGTAAGCAAACTTTGTGAGAAGTCGGTTCATTCGAATACTTTCATTTATCTCCAAATAGTGACTAACTAATATACGGTAATGTTCAATATCATAACTAGAAGTCTTTCTTGATATGATACTATTAAAGGAATGGGGTGGGAACATGTGTCAATCTGCTCATATCTATGATTTCAATATAATTATATAGGCATTGCGAACTAATTGCAATAATCTAATTCCAACATATTTAGAATCAAAACTCGAAGCAGTTGAAATGGTTAGACCCTGTCGGGATTGTAAATATATAAAATAAATATTGATAGAAAATATGTTAAATGAATCTTTTTGGTGACAAATTTGTTAATATATTAAACAAAGATGGCGAAGCAAACTATTATGGAAAGATAATGTCAACATCAGAAGCAAAAACATACTATGATTTGTTACTAAACAATATAAAATGGAAGAATGATGAGGCTTTGTATCAAGGAAAGCACATAGTTACAAAGAGAAAAGTTGCCTGGTATGGAGATCAGGGTTTTCTTTACACTTATTCTAACACTACAAAGCAAGCAATACCATGGACCAACGAGTTAATAGATCTCAAAAGAAAAATAGAACTGATGACAAATTCGCTGTTTAACTCTTGTTTACTTAACTTGTATCACGATGGTAATGAGGGAATGACCTGGCATAGCGATGATGAGAAATCAGTGGGGAAGAATAATGTTATTGCCTCCTTAAGTTTTGGAGCGGAAAGAAAGTTTTCATTTAAACATAAACGCACAAAACAAACAATTTCACTGCTACTAGAGAATGGAAGTTTGCTTTTGATGAAAGGTAGTACGCAATTAAATTGGCTACATTCCTTACCTCCATCTAGTAAAATAATTCATCCAAGAATAAATCTGACTTTTAGAACAATTAGAGACCAATCAAGCCATGACACAATGTTGACATAAAAACATCTTACCTTCGCTATGAATAAGGCTGTTTTTACCATATCAATAATAATCGTAGGCGAGGGAAGTCGAATGGAAAAGATACAATCGAGTTCACTAGCCAGTTAGAGTTCTATGGTCCTGAACAGTATGACGAATTATGGGATCTGAGTATGTCTATCGGTTCTCAATTATTTACAGAATATACATAATTATGGTAACAGTCTGGGCGTGTAGGGGTCAAGTTCCGCATGGTACCAAGGTTTGGTCATATGCGACCTACAGTATTTGAATTTATGTGTTAGTAAATTGTAGGTGAGTCTTTCCAGCCTTCATTTAAGTTATCATAATATTTCTTTCAAGTAGTAATTACTTAACTATCCACTATCTGGACATGTTCACTTCTCTATCAATTTATATATTAAATGCAAATATCAAAAACAATATCAATATCGAACAGTTAACTTTAAGTACAATAATTTGGACTCTTTTTCCCCTCATACTGATATAATTTTTATGACCATGTTTATAGTTCAAGCAAGCAGTCTATTTTGGCTGATCTATTTTGTGATCGAATCTATCTTATCCATCATAAAAGTACCAAAACTTTCATCTTTTTCAAATTTACATTTAGTCGACTTTCCTTTGGTGAGCATAATCCTTCCAGCAAGAAATGAGGAAAAATATATTGAAAAATGTCTTGAAAGTCTATTAAGTCAAGATTATCCTAATTATGAAATAATCGCTATTAATGATGATTCTTCTGATAAGACAGGCGAACTGCTTCATAAATATAGTATTAGTCATAGTAAAATAATTTATATTAATTCATCACCAATACCAAAGGGTTGGACAGGAAAGAATTGGGCATGTTACCAAGGTTATCTTAAGTCAAGAGGAAGTCTTTTTCTTTTTACTGATGCAGATACTACAATTTCTTCCTCGACGTTATCGTTAGCCGTAACTGATCTAATATCTGAAGAACTTGATTCTATTACTGCAATTCCTAAAACATTAGCAAATGATTTCTGGACCAAAATAACTTTACCAATACTATGGATTTTTTCGGCAGTAAGATTTTCACCAATAAAAGCAAATAATCCTAAAACTCGCATTGGATTTTTCTATGGCAGTTTTTTTATGATGAGAAGACAAGTCTATGAAATTGTTGGCACTCATAAGATAGTAAGCGGAGAAATTGCAGAAGATGCAGAATTAGGAAGAATAGTCAAAGAAAAAGGGTATGCGATCAGGGTGTTTCACGGAGAAAAGCATATTCAAGCACTTTGGTCAAGAAATTCAATAGATTTATGGCATGGTTTGAGAAGAATCATAATACCATTATACCAAAATGACAGGAAAAAAGCTTTCATACTAATAATTACACCAATTGCTCTATTGATATTACCTTTACTTATACTAGCATTTGTAATCACAAGTGCAGGTTTTGGAAGAGATTTTTTCCTTAATCTACCGTCGTTATATTTGGCAATTGCTTCCATTCTATTAGTAATATCGAACAACGTGTTACAATTAAGATATGTCTTGTTTCAAGGTTTACGTTATTCATTGGCCTTTCCTCTATCGGGTTCTTTATTGCTGGTCGCTTTTGCTTCCCCTTTAGTTAGGTCAAAACAACGGGAGTTAATCAAATGGCGAGATAGAATGTATTCTACTAGAATAAATGATAAAAACAAATGAATTTAAAAATATTCATCATTGATACCAAAAGAGGGTCTTTTGCTAATTTCTAATTAAAAGTAATACTCCCTAACAGAATACTCTTCATCTCCGTAGGCAAAGATCGATATATGCTGTGATAGGTCTCTTATTAACACTATTTTTTATATTACTTAGTAATACTCGGAGAGTATCTTGTTTAAATTATTTTCAAATTCTTCTCTGTTTTGACCATCTATTTTATTATTTGTAGTAGTCTGCTCTTCTAATACTAGGTTATTGATGGCTTTATCGATTTCAGCCAATCCGATCAAGGCTTTATTCAATCTATTAGATAAGAAAAAGACGGTTGAAAAGATATAACTGATTTTGTCATTATCAAATTCTAGTTTTGTAGATGATGGAAAAATGGTGTCCAATTCTTTTCTCAACTCCTTGCTACAATGTTCTATACATTGTGGATCACCTTTGCAATTTTGTAATTGTTGAGTCCAAGATGCCAGGCATTTGATTACTTCTGTAGAATAATTTGTCATAATAATAATGAATTAATATAGTACTTATAGTATGATTCAGTATGCTTCTCTAGACTTGAAGGTCTAGGTCGAATCAGGAATCATTGGTTATATAAAATGTGGAAATTATAATAATAGAAAGAATGTCCCGTGTTTCTTTTTCGTTTACCGAAAGTCATTATTGCGGCAAGGAGGAATGACCAAACACGGAATTAGCTAACAATAGCTTATCTATCGACTCCAATGTCAATATTTGTTTTATATCTTCATCCATGGAAGAATACTGTATTGATAAGCATTAAGAAAGTAACAGCAACTCATTCTCCAATTCACGATATATGAATAAGAATTATGTTCTAGTATCAACAATCCTTAATTAAGAAACTGACTGACTTGTTAATAATCTCCTCAGAGATATCAACTTATAGTATGGCTCGATGCATTAAATAGAAAACTTAAATTATTTGTCCTTCCCATAAGTTCATACTTTAATTAGAAAAATGAGAATTTTTCACAATCATTCTATCTTTGTCCATATTAAGTGAATTTATGCGGTCTGATTCAAGGCTTATTTGTTCTTTGGAAGAACATTTTGATCATATCTGTTTTGTTTCACAAGTAAAGCCATTTCTAAAGCACCCTTAATGGTACTTACCAAATCTTTATTCATCTTAGAATTTTTACGTTCTTTTGTAGCACCAGTATTCATATTCAAGCTAGAGATCATTTCATCATGATTATTTTCCGTATCTTCGGCATACCAACCTCTAGTCCATCCAACAAAGGGAAATTTACCAAATACAAATCCCATCTGTGACCAAAATGACATTAGTTCTCCAGCTATATGTTGAACGTTGTCCTGACCTCCAGTAATAATGAAGGCAGCAACCTTATCTCTTATAAGATATCGATTATGTGTAATCATTTGATTTTGAACACAGTTCATTCTCTGAATCATTTTATAGTACAGCGAACTTGCACTACCCCATCTTATTGGAGTAGATATGAAGACAATATCTGCCCACAGAATTACTTTTTCGTAAATTTGTATCATCTGATCTTCACTGTCTCTTTCAGAAATAGAACAAGGAAAAATACATGCATTAGCGTTTTTTGAATAGTAACCTTCGCAGTGATTGAATTCTAAATCTCGAAGTTTAATCATAACTGTTTCCGCACCTAAATTGTTTTTTGCATATGACAAAGCAAAATCTAATGCGGTCTCTGACGTGCTTTGACGTGGCGCAATCTCATCGTTTGCATTAGTAGTAGATATACCAAGAACTCTTATTTTTTTATCGTCTACAGGAAGTACACTATCATTAGATTTATGATTCAAATAGTCATCTACTGATTCCTTCAATTTCAAATAGGCTTCATGAGGCTGGAATATTCTTTTTCCAATGATGGTAGGAATAGAACTTACATATATTTTGTCTTCTATTATTTTGACTGGATAAGAATTAACGCTATCTCCGCCTTTATGGGGAGATTTACCAGTCTTGACAGAATATTTCCACCCATGCCACGGGCAAGTGACTATATCTCCATTGAGGAATCCTTTGCTCAATGGTCCTCCTTTGTGGACACAAGAATTAGATATTGCATAATATGTTCCATCAAGATTAAAAACTGCTATTTCTGCAATTTTTTCTTCTTCAGTTTGAATTGAAAAACTCTTAGATGATCCACTTTTTATGTCTGCGGTTAAACCTACATAATGATACGAAGAATTATTAGTATCTAATCCTTCTCCTTCATCCATAAATTCTTATAGATAACATAATATATCTAAAGACATCGTATTCCTGATTTAAAGCTCGATCAAAATTTAAATACAAATCCAAAAAAAGGTAGATGTTTCGAACTTAGCTTTGAGCAGCTGCGTTGCTACCACTGTTTGTTTGGCTTTGGACGTTGATGTTGTTACCAGAGCCTATTGTGTCTCCACCAGATACCACATTGCTGGATTGGCTTGAAGATTGGGATTGACTGATGTTTTGGTCTGCAGAGTTTCCACCTTTGCCGTCATCATCATCTTGTGCTAATGCATTGTTTCCTGTATTCTTTTGGTGTTGGAAGCTTACATTGTTACATGATAGGAATGTGGTTCCACCAGAAGCACACAAGGCATTTTGAACTGAAGCTTGTGATTGAGATATGGATTGCTCAGCATGATTGCCTTTTTTCTTTTTGGTTGCAAAGGCATCATTATCCATCGCTACAATGGGACTTGCGAAAAGAGCTAATGCGACCACTATTGCAATTGATGCTACAATGAGTTTTTTGTTTTTGTTGTGAATATTTGTTTTATTCATATTTTTGCTAATATAGAAAAAATATATTGCGTTTGCTAACTAAGTGCAATACTCTAATATTCTAGCAGTTTTAGAATTAATTAAAGAAATCAGAAACCAATAGGGTTCTATAGCATTTAGCAAGAAATAAATTCTTTGATTAGAATGTGTATATTAGTGCTTAATATCTGATAATTTGGTATGATATTTAGTAACAATCTGGGCGCGTGGGGATTAAGTTCCCTGTGGTAATAGGGTTCCAATACATTCAAACTAAAACCAACTACCGAATATGAAAAATTAATTTGATTAAGCCACAATCTATAACCGATATGTAAGGATATCAAGCCATTAAATTCGACTCATAAACATACTTTCTTTCAAAGTCGTTAAGATTCCTATATGATTAAGGATTTGATTATAAATGAATACTTAAAATCACAAAAATTAGATATTGAAATTTAGTAATCTTTTACTTCTTCTTTGAACTTCTCCTTATTGTACTGTACCCATGTCCTTATCAGGGTCTTTAATTTTATTTCCCATTGCCTTAGCACCTGCTTTAATTTTGTCCCCTGCTTCGTCTAACGTGCTTTCTGTATCATCAGCTGTATCTCTTACATCTTCTTGAAGATCGTCTTCTCTGTTAAGCGGTTCTTCCGACATTGTAATTGCTAGTATAACAATCTATATAGCCTATATCACTAAATATTTCCAAATACTTTGGTTATTTTGTCATTTCAGAATATACGTTTGTACTCTCGACTTTGTAGAACTATTTTAAGTATGATATACTTTCTTGGGTGTATAATTAGAGTGGTTGCAAATTTTAAAATCTTAATGGTCTGTACTGAATATCCTCCCATGCAAGGTGGTGTAGGTCGTTATACAAACAACTTGGTTAATTCACTGCGCTCAAATAATATAGATGTTACAGTCGTGTCTAGTTCAGATGGTTCTGGCGACTACAAAGGCATCTCACCACATAACAAGAACAATTCAGAACTATTACTACAATTAGTAAAAGAGACGAAAGCAGATATAGTACATGTGCAACATGAGTTTGGACTTTACGGCTTTTACCTAAATTCTTTAGAGCCATCTAAAACTTCAACAGGTCTTGATAAATTCTATGATAAATGTTTAACTCCAATAGTAACTACTTTTCACACTTCGATGTACTTTAAGCAATGGATGAAATTAAGAAACATTAAAGAAAAAGATAATGATAAGGATTTTCTAAGGATCTTCGCACTTTATAAATACTGGCAACATTTCATTAATTATTCTTCTATGCATAGAATCAACAAAGACCTTATGTCTAAGAGTGTATATGGAATTGTCCTTTCAAATTACATGAGAGAATTAATACCCAGAACAAATGTAGTATATCACGGATTGGTACCATATTTTAAAAATGAGATATCACGTATTGAAGCAAGAAAGAAAATGCATCTTCCAGAGAATGGAAGACTAGCCTTAGCTCAGGGATTCATTACTAATACGAAAGGATGGGATATAATAAGAAAAATAAGAATGCCAAAGGAGTGGAGACTGGTAGTAAACTATTCAAAGAACTTTTATAACAATGAAAAAATCAATTTTAAATTTCATGATGATAAAGTTATTAATTTAAACAAAAGGTATCTATCAGAAGAAGAACTTTCGTTATTATTTTTTTCTTGTGATGTGGTATTTTTACCTTATAAGGTATGTTCAGGTTCTGGTGTAATGTTTGACGGCCTGGGACATGGAAAACCATTTGTTGCTTCTGACCTAGGTTTTTTTAAAGAATTCTCATCAATGAATCTGGGAATTGTAACAAAGCGGGATCCTCGTAAATTTGAAAAGGCATTTGAACAAATGGACAAACATTACAAACATTATGAATCAAGTGTTAAAGAGTTTAAAAAAGACTTAATTTGGGACAATATAGCAAATCATCATATATCCATATACAAAGGCATAATAAAAAACAAATCATTAGAATTACCTACCACAGATATAATTCACATGCCTAAGAGTGTAACAGGATGATAAAGATATACCTTACAATAATTCATTTCTGGCAGTTATATAATCAAGTTGTTAAATCCAAAACTAGTAGGGTTCTATAACACTTTATGATATAACAAATTCTTTGACCAGGTATGCAAATTAGTTACTAATATTTGATAGATTTTGTACATATATTAGTAACAGTCTGGGCGCGAGGGGATTAGTACCGATATCGGTTCTTTAAAAGAGATTCTATCGTATAAAATAATTAGATAAATATAAAGATTTTTTGGAATGTTATGATTTGAAAAAGATTTGCAGAAATATAGGATTATTAAGGCTTATCTAGCGGATTACCATACCGGTCATTGTCCAAAGCGCCTTTGAAAACTTTATCATAACAGGTTTCTGCATCATTTAAAGAAAATGTTGATTGACTGTTGGCTATCCTTGTTGTACAATTAAAGTATCGTGTAAGTGCATTAGCGGCATCAACGATAGTTATCTGATTGATTATTACTAATGAAAATACTATAAAGGATATTTTCAGTATCCCTTTACTAGAAATTTTAATAGACACCTTATCTTATTCACTCAATATTCCCGAATAGCATATTGAACCTTTCAATATCATTATCCCCTACACTTTCGCTTGATTGTACATCAGAATTATCATTTAAAGATTGTACATCAGAATTATCATTTAAAGATTGTACATCAGAATTATCATTTGAAGATTGTACATCAGAATTATCATTTGAAGATTGTACATCAGAATTATCATTTGAAGATTGTACATCAGAATTATCATTTGAAGATTGTACATCAGAATTACCAAAGAACACTTCATTGTAGCATGTCGTTACCTCATTTTTTGTAGGTTCTTTTTCAAAATAATTATCTTCTTCAACACCTTTACTATTATCTATCTTTTCGTCGATACAATCATAAAATACAGGAAGACCTTTGTCTAAAGTAGCGTTTCCCGTTTGAATCGGTATCAAAGGTACTGCCTCACCATATGATATATTTACTTGGATAAAACTAGTTGCTATCATCAGAATAACAGTTACGAAAAGTGTTGGAAAGAATAATGATTTTTTAAACCAATCCTTCATGCAGTTTTAAGAGGGAGAAACCATTTAACTTATTCTACAGTTTCATAAACTTTTTTTATACATGACAATTACAAGATACAATCTTAGTTTATAATATGAGGTTCTATTAATACGATAACGAATTTACATATTGGTTTATAATATGAATTCACCTAGATTCATTCTATACCCTTTTGTAATGAATTGAAACTTTCTTACAATCCAGCCATCGAAGATGTAATCCCCAAATATTTTTCAGTCTGGACGCTTGGGGATTAGGTTTCTGGTGTTAATAGGGTTCTATTAATTAAAAACCTATATCTATCACAGTTTAGGAATACTTCTCAACCTCATTTATACAATGGTGGCACGCCATATGGAAAGCTGTATAATTATTATTAGATTGATGATATCGTCCATTTAATTAGCTGATTTTTTGAGAATTGTTACGGAATCTAAATTAATCTCCTCAGGACTTTCTTCTTCGTCTCTTTCCATAAAACTAGAAGTCATAATAGATTATCTGCAATTTTATATATTTAGCACAAGGATTCAGATAGTATCCTTGAATAGAACAAAGTTGGCCGAAATAGTCATGGATAATAAACACAACTATTATTGAAAAATAAATCACAAGGGATCAACGAAGCCTGTAACTGTAATTTGTTAAATTTATATAATTTTGAAGCGAATTATATTGACTATATTTTAGATTAGTATCATTTTATAAATTTATCAGTATCACAATATCTATATTTAACATCGTCTCCAGGTAAACATTCAGATATATCCACAAACCGATAGCATTTGAAGCTGAATAAAAAATCTATTTATGACTATATTTATCCACTCTTCCAAGAATTTCTCTTGTTACTTCCATAAATATTTTCTATAGGCTTTATCGGCTCTGTTAACTTAAAGAAAATTCTATAGCTAAAGATGTCCTATCTCTTTTTGTTATGCATATTAAAAGAAATAGAACACCTTCAAAGTACATTGGCTATGGTTTGTACTTATACTTTCTAGGTTTATCTTATAGGAACACATCGAAAGCACTATCTCAATTTGTCAAGAGAAGTCATGTTGCAGTCTGGAAATGGATTCAAAGATATAAACCCAAGAAAATTGCTAGAAAGAGGAAAAGAATATCAGGGTTTATAATCGATGAAACTCTTATTAAGATTGGTTCGGCCCACATGTGGATTTGGGTAGCTATCGAGCTTAAAAGCAGAGAGATTCTCGCACTAAACATATCCAAAGAAAGAAACATGCTCATTGCTGAGCGATTTATTTCAAGTTTGGTCAAGATTCATGGAAAGCATCCTATATCAACAGATGGTGGAACCTGGTATCCACAAGCCTGCAGGTTCTTAAATCTCGATCACTATGTCCACTCCTCTCTGGAGAAAAGTCTGATAGAGAGAACGATGCAGTACATAAAGGACAGGACTGAAGGATTTGACGATTATTTTCCTTGTAGAATGAAAAACTGTAAACTAAAGCATGTACAAAACTGGTTGAATCTATTTGCATATCAACACAACAGGGAAATATCACTTTAAGTTAACAGAGCCGCTTTATCATTAAGCCTATATTATATCAATATACAAAAAATTTAAGCCTTGGATGTAGATTGTTTTAATCCAAATATCTCCAACAACGCATAGTCGTCTAACTTTTTCATTTCTGTGTCTGCATTTGTATAATCATTGTCCTGATTAGTCCATATCCAGAGCAATCCTTTAGACGTAACTGCTATACGCAAGTTTTTGTCTTTTCTCTTTGAAGCAGTTTCATTAACAAGCTTGTTTATTTTATCAGTAAGTTCAATAAGCGTATCATCATGTGCGTCTTCCTGCATCTCTTTCTTCATCCGCGGATGCATGAAAAAGAAACCTTCTTCTTTCATATGGGGAGCTACACATTCACTTCCAGAGCTAATACAATGAAAATGATGTCCATGTGTTTCTAAAGCGTGAGATGTCATACCAGACCAAATACCTCCGACATTTCATCATCAGATAATTCTGGTGAATCCAGAGCCGTTGAAGGACCCTTATGAGTCCATAAAATGACGAATCCGTGAGAAGTTTTAGCAATACGTAAATTTCTATCACTTCTTTTTTGAGCTGCCTCATCAATCAAGCGGTTTACCTCATTAGTAAGATTGACCAAAGATTCATCTTGAACCTCATCTTGCATCTCTGTTTTCATTTGAGCCTTAAAAAATACTGGCTCCTCTGGTAACACATGAGAAAGACAGTTACTACCAGGAGCGTCACAATGGAAAGTTCCACCTGGTGTTGTTAGTTTATGCCATGGCATATCTTTTCTCTTGATGTTATATATTTAAGTATATACATTTTAATAAATTTAGTATTTATATAAAATAAATTCAATTGACAGCCCAATTTAGGCAATTTATTAGAATATTTGGTAATCAAACATTATTTTTTGTTTTTTATATTACAAATAAATCATTAATGAAAGGTCAAAATTGACATTCTCTTTGGTATCAATTAGAGCAATAAACTAGTCTACTACTTTGATAATAATACCATTATATTTACTCGGTTCGAGTCTCCAGAGTAACTGGATATAGAATAAGTAGCAAAATCATCCAATTTAAATCCGTCTTTCTTTACGTCATCAACAGCCCTCCATATAACGTCTACATAATCCGAGTTCAATACAACAGCATTTGGACTTTCGTATAGGACTTCTATGTTACTTAGGCAACCTAATGGATTACATTGCTGATAGGTGGGTCCAGACATTAATTTGATACTTGGTAACATCTTCCTTCTTGGTGGATGGAATTTTCACTTTAGATAACCTAATACACCTTTGTAATTTGACAGTGTGTAAGAATCTTTAATGACTTGTCGCATGCGTTAATGCCGATTTCTTGATTTTCTCTGTGAAGATCGCAGGTCTTCTACTACCATTTTTTTCTTCTTTTTCTTATGCCATCACACAAGTAAATAATATGATATCAGATCTTGAGAGTTATACAACGTCAAGATACAAAATTCCTTCATCGGCAAATATTATATTTAAATTCAATAAATTCAAAAGAAAAATTGTGTTCAAAAGAATAACTGAGTACGTAGTTTGTCCTGATCATAAGGATCGATTAGGACAGTTTGGGCGCGTGTGGATTAAGTTCCTTGTGGTAGTAGGGTTCTAATACGCTTGACTGAAACCAAATTAAATTCAGAAGTTGCTTAATGTTATTCTCCTCAATGAAATTATTAATTTTTGTTTATAGGTTAAAGAATCAGTTAACATAATTTGATTCCACAATTTGTACAAAATTTATCATTATTTGGCAATTATCGTATATTTTATATCCTGGGCAAAATTGGGTTCGGAGCATCCTAGATCTGTACAAAGCAGACTGGATTTGAAGTGCACTGGATAAGTACCATTTGCAATTGGTTCCGTTATTATATAAAACCCATCAGCCAAAACTTGGGAATTACCACCTTGAATTACGCCAAAAATTCCGTTATCAGGAAATGTAACATTAAAGGGATCTGTATGAGATCTAGATTTAAGTAAGCTTTGATAGTCGTATTCTTTATCACCGATTTTAAGATACAAACTATTAACGCTATCCTGATCCTTCTTTGCACTTGCATCCAATTCCTGTAATGAAGCTTTTGGAAATTCCTTGTCAGACCATTCTACTTGCATTACGGGAATAAGGAGGCCCTTCCCAATTGGGACTTCGCATGTCCTTTCGGATTTGCCACCATTGTTAAAAGCTAAGTAGAATACTGATGAATTTGAATTTGATTGTCCCGTAGCGCATTTATCTCCCGTAGAATCGTTAATAGGATTGTCCTTAGCTGGAAGAGCTAATGACCATTTCCAAAAGTTTTTGATATGATCATTGTAAGTTTGGCCATATGGTTTAGCCGATGGGGGAAAAATATTTAATGAAGTTAAACCAAGGATTGGCGATAAATTAGACAAGAATATTAAAAAGACAAACAGGAAACATAGTGTGGGAAAATATGTTAACCATTTCAACGTAGTTGCTTATTTAGTGCTCTAATACTAGAATGTTACGTTTATTTTTTAGATTAACTCTGCGATAAGTAGTCATAGTTGAGGATGGAAAATAAGAAACGCTTTAACAATAAATTTTTTCTTGTAATTATCTTGCTTTTAATGGTTACCGTGATAATTGATACCATAATTGTTAAAATTAACGATCTAATTGATAAAAACTTCATTTCCTTGCAAAGCAAGGTGATCTTATTTTCTGTTAATAGCTCAATGTGTATGTTTTTGCAATTCTTTGCATTAAGGTATGTAAGAAGTTCATTTAATACAAGGGGACTAAATAATGTCTTAAAGACAAATGTATTTTATGTAGTTTCGATGGCATCCGTATGCATTTTAACATCTTTGATAGGATTACTCATATTTCAAATGTTCATTAATAATTATTACGACACATCAATAAGTATTTCAATAATAGTGATGAGTTACTGGACTTCAGCAACTTTAATCTTATGGTTATCATTCTTGTTTTTTTCATGGTATAAATCTACTCGTAACTTCATAGTCTTTTTGTATTTTGTATCAATGATATTGATTTCATTTAACCTAATTATAACCTCCACGTACGCAAGTGCCAAAGTGAGTGATAGACCAAATCATGCTGGAGAATACATTGGATCATCAGGAGATAATTCTGGTGGCAGATATCCACTTTTAGATAGTGTATATAGAGTTTCTATTTTTATGTCGTTTTTTTGTATTTGGATTACAACAGCAATACTTATGAATTATTATAGAGAGAAACGAGTTAACACCATTATATATCTAATTATTTTAGCTGTACCATTTGTTTATTTTTTATTAACTTATTTTTATCAATATATCCTAAGCAACATACTGATCTTCTATCTTCAAATCGATCCTGTAGTTGTATCAATTATGATAGGTGCATTTCTTTCCATTAGTAAGCCTGTCGGAGGATTGATCTTTGCAATTGCATTTTGGAATATAGCTAAAATCATTAGATATGAATTAAGTTTAAAAACATATATGATTATTTCTGGATGGGGGGTATTTCTAATATTTAGTGCAAATCAAGCAGTAGCACAAATTGTTAGCCCGTACCCTCCTTTTGGACTCGCAACTATAACGGTATTAAATTTGGGTGCATTTTTTATGATGATTGGGATTTACAATTCAGCAAAACTCGTTGCTGTAAATAATAACTTACGTAACTCTATACATAAACATGTATTAGAATCAAGACTGCTAGGTACAATAGGAAAAGCTGAATGGGAGAATGAAATTCAAAATATAACATCAAAAATCAATAAGGATAATAGCTATCTTATGGCAGAGGTCAAACAACCCCTGGAACTAGACCAAAAGGAATTACAGGAATATCTGATCTGGGTAATCGAGGAAGCAAAGAAAGAAAACAAACAGTAGAAAGAAAAAAGTTCAACATAAATATCAAACTAAATACGGCACAGCGGTACTATAAACAAGTAGCTTGTTCGTGGGGATACGATTCAAGATTGAATAGAGTCCATTAGGAACAAATTGATCGAGGGTCCATGACAGAACATAATCTAAATCTGAGTCAAATTACTCAGAAAGGCGTATTAATATCATATTAAAGCCAAAAAAATTGAATTAGGAAATGACTAACTGAAATTCATAATATTTCAACGTCGTTGATATGACCTTTAATTTTATTATGCATTGCTAAAAGGGAACGCTGAATTATTGCCATTAGACTAAAGGATAGTATGGACCACATACAAAAAGGCGTTGAATAATGATGAAATTAGTTTTTTAAATTCATCATAAACTACATTTTGTTCCAAGATATTATGCGCACTAAAATTTCTAATATGATCACTATAAGGAGATCTTTTAGTTCCTCATTAATTTTCTTGCGCTTTATCTTTAATTTGTCGGACATTAATTTTGGAATTATACTGTCTGGAATTCATTGGTTTATGGATAATCCTTTATTTCCCATAAAGGATTCAAGATCTGTCTGAGTATTCCATTTATTCAAGTTGTTTATATGTATAATAAAATTATGTATTGTTAGATTTGCTGTTTTTAAAATAACTTCTATTACTAAACACAGATTGAAAATAATATCGACTATTTTCAACTTGATGAAAGCATTATTTGCCTCAAATTTTGAGATACTTTTTTCCAATGATATCAAAGAAATAAGATTTGAAGTAAAATAAATTACCAGTTCAAAGAATTTTTTATTGCTAAGGATTTTTTCATCCAAATTCTGCATGGTAAAAGTTTTTTTATACTGCCTATTATATTGATCAATAAATCGACTTAATCTATCCCTTAATTTCTTAATGAAAGGATACATATGGTTTTCTTTGTTATCCGAAAGAGTAATTGTAGTATAACTGGGTGCATTTAATGGATATTTGATGGATCGATTTACCTTTCCAAGATCTTTGTCAAGTATAAATGCTTGATATAAATAAAAAAAGGCCATATCAATGTTCCCTAATAGTATATAAGTTTCAGCAATTGAATAATAGAGAGCCCCTTTATGAATATTCACTGATTTTCCCTGTTGTCGCTCTTGTCTTTCCCAACGCTTAGTAATTCGCAGTAATTCATACCATAACGAAAGACCTATTAGGTCCTTTCCATCTAATAATAATTTCTTCCAATATGAATAAAACATTCCATAAAATTCTGATGCCGTTAAAGCAGCATAGTATTTATTCTTCTTTTCTAAGTTAGCGATCATTTCAAAGACATGATGACACAGAGATTTCAATTCGGGAGGAAATTTTAATCTGGTATTCTTTTTGTCTGGATCAAATATGTTTGATTTATTTTCATCGTGTTTTTCGAGATATAAATCTATTTCCTCCTGCAAAGAAAATTCTTTGAAACCCATTCTTTTATTAATCAATTTAGTAACAGTACTTTTATGTATCTCGACCCTAAACTGGGTTGTATCATGGATAAATAAGGGTTTATTCATAATGTCATATTTACATGTGTATTCATTAATCAATATTTTCTATCTGTTGAATTGTGGACATTCTTAATAAGATAGAATCCTACATTATCTCTGAATGGCACTCAGAACGGAAAAGAGTAAAACGGCACTAGTATGTCTCTTGGGAGGCGCTAGGGTGATTCTGTCCATTCTCAATCCCGTGATAAAAATGGAGTAATGGCGTTTGGACAAATGTATTGTCCTTAATCAGACAATTATCAACTATGAATAATAATCTTCATATTTGGATAGTATATTGACCTGTTATCCGTGGGGATTAAGTTCCCAGTGGTAATAGGGTTCTACTACTAATGAAAGATTTCATGTATTATTCACTATTGTGATAAGAAGACTTTGTTTGTGTGATATCAGTAGATCTATTATCAGATCAATGTAACATGTAATTCAGAATTACATTCTTAATTTACACATTTTGTGTTGATACAGCTAAGTATACTTTTGTTCCCTTATCCGTTTTTATACTCCAAGAAATAATACTATTAGTCATGAGCATATCTAATTTAACTGACGCAAGTATTGTTTCACATATTATCTACAGGGTACCCAAAAAGAATCATGACGCAATGTTGCGAATATGCAAAGAGGCCTATGATATGTTCAAACAATACGGTATTCTACACTATGACGCCTTCAAGCTTAGCAACTCAGACGTACCAATGGAAGGGTTTGCTAATATTGCTAGTATCGTTTCTGCCAATATAGATGAGGAAGTTTGGATTGAGTCGATTTATTATAAAGATCGCCAACACATGAATGAAGTAATGGCAAAGATGGAAAAAGACGAAAAAGCTGACCAAATGATGAAACAATCAATGGATCTATTGCCTCCGGGTGCAAAGTTTATCGTCGGCGATTTTGAACGTCTGAGTGTCTAGATATGAGGTAGTCGAGTAGTAACTTTCCTTTTGGAAGTCCCCTAGAAATTTTTTCTCTCACTTTTTATTTTATTTAATGCTATTTTTTATCTAACTAATTTATCTACCTTGTCCCCATTGCACTAGCCTTAACTATTCATATTTAAAGTAATTAATATCATTACTATGCATAGTATCATTTAGTTTGGGCGCGTGGGGATTAGTGCTGATATAGGTATTTTAATTAGGATTCTACATCTCATTCAGTAAAGATAAATTTAAAGATTATGCCAAAGAATTTATCCTATTAATTTCGATGCTATTTCAGAGACTTTTGAATTTATCACATGCGGTGATCCAATGAGGATACAAAATATTACTTGACTTAATTTAGAATAAGTATGATTATGATTCGGATTAATTAAAATATATCAATCTAGGTAATTTTAACTACTGCATTTTGGTAAGAAATCCAAATCATCGATATCTATATGCTCTTCAGAAGAAATAGAAAATTCAGTGTCGAGTGTGGACTCGCTAACAACAACTCTTACTCTTTTTCCATTTTTGTTTACATAAGGGAAGATTCTTCCTGAGAGAATTAACCGAGTGATAATAAAGATTGAATGAATCCCTTGATCTTTAAATCCTAATTGGGTTATAAATCCACCATTATCTTTCATAACACAATTTACTTCATATTGCTCCACACTATTTCAATTACAATTGAGTAACGAGGTGATATTTTTATATTTTCTATTGCTGTATCTTAATCAGTCAATTAGTCAATGTATTGAGATTAAAATTATCATCCTGATTCGTGGGCATACGATTCAAGGTTGAATATAATCATACTTGTTAATCTTCTTAAATCAGATCGACAATGTTCAAACCACTAACGACCTGATACTTGTGAATTGTTTCTGTCAATTGGGCCAATACAATTTGTTAGAATTGTAGTAGATTAACATGTAATATCAGAATCATAATTAAAGTTGTATGAATTGTAATTTTGATTATCATTTAAATATTAACAAGTTTTCCAAAGAATAACGATTATTGATGAAAATAAAAATAATGAAGTTTGCCTCAAGATCATAAATTTATCTTCTACTAAATGATCCTTGACCTCTATTTAACCGTCAAATTATACATTACATTTGAAATCCTATTCTCATTGGAAGGCTGTCCTTCAAATCCGGGTTTGAAATATGTTTCTTTGAATTCTATGGTGTGGTTGCCGATGTCTAAGGGTTTCACAAATAGGAAATACCCTCCTGCCATGGCTCTCCATGTCCCAGCTGGAAGTTCATAATAATTATCCTTAGCGAGAGTCTGATTGTATAGATAAGCATCTGGAAGATAGAGATCCCTGTCTTTTGAATTCATAACTTCAATTCCATCAACTTTGGCAGTGAATTCAACTGAATTTAAGCCGATATTTACACAATCCTTTAACTCTTGATCTGTTTTGAATCCTTCTGCAAAGCTACAGCCACCACCATAAATTTGAACTAACAAAGCTTTTTCATGTGGAACTGTGCATTGTCTTGTTTCAGGTTCAGAGGATGAGAATAGCAAGTTCCTCCCATCTGGAAGAAACCAGACATTATTGTCAGTTTGATTCCATGCACACTTTTCGGGTGAATACGCCTCTCGCGGATGTATCTGACTAAAATTGTCGGGATTTTGTAGATTTACTTTATTTGGCAGATTATAATGCCAGTTCCACCATTTTGCAATCCATTCTGAAAATGAAAGTCCATAAGGTTTTGAGTCCTTTGAATAGATTAGATCTGAGCTATTGACAGCATTAACATTTTGAGAGCAAACCATAGCAAAAAGTACTCCTATAGAGACCACACTTATAGTGACAAAGTGTTTAATCACAATTGATATTGCTCACTTGTATTATTATTAAGGTTTATCATAATCTCAACTGATCGGTTTTAGAAAGGTTATTTTATACGATCTTCATTTCTATCTTGTGACACATTCAAGCACCACATATTTGATTTTCGTTGTGGGGATCATATTGCTTGTTTTGTCATTCGTTGATACAATAGTAATGAGCCTGTACTTGGACTCCATTGTAAAGCGTCAATCATCATTCACTCACCTTGTCTTTGTATCTATTGTAGTTGTCAGTATTACAGCTCAATGTTTGATACTTTATATAATTAGAAAAAAGAATTCCGCGGAAACAAAGCCAAAGACAAGATCCTCAATGTTATTTGAAATTTGGGGAACTTTATCTCTTTGTGTACTTGCCTCTCTATTTCTATACTTGATAGCATTGCTACTATATCAAAGAGCGTATTTTTCAGATATTTTCAAGTTAGTAGTTTACCTAAGTTATGCTTTTTCTATCATCAACATAGGACTACTCGTGATATCCCTTACCTCATGGTATAAAAGAAATCGCGGCATGGTAATGTTGCTCTATGTATTAGCACTCTCCGCGTTCCTGATAAACGAAATATCCAGCATTTTAATGCTAAACTCTCAGCTATCTGGTCCTTCCCAAAAAATTTCTTTTGTTACTAATCCATGGGATAATAGAAGCCTCTCTTTATCATCATTTACTGATTTTTACAAGATAACTTCTATTCTTTCGTTTACTCTGGCCTGGCTTGCGACTTGTTTGTTACTGCACCATTATTCTAGAAAACTAGGCCGATGGAAATTTTGGTTACTTGCAACGTTACCCCTTGTGTACTATTTAGGAAATCTCGACATAATTAGAGCAAGTATTTTTAATTACGTACTAAACTCAAATCCACAACTACTTTCTACCGTTCAGTTCACACTAGGAGGAGCCAAACAAGCGGGAGGTTTTTTCTTTGCCATCTCCTTTGTAATGATATCTAAAAATGTCGATAATCAAAAGCTAAAGTTATATTTGTTGATTTCAGGGACAGGCATAATGCTACTATTTAGTAGTAACCAGATTTCGCTTGTGCAATTAATTCCATATCCTCCTTTCGGTCTTACCACTATATCACTGATATCTTTTTCATCATTTTTGTTATTGATAGGATTACACAGTCTCGCTCACTCAATGGCACATGATAAACAGTTATTGGAATTTGTTAGAAAATTAGTCAACCAAAAGGCATCAAAATTCCTTCTTGACATTGGATCTGCACAATGGCAAAAAGAAATTGACAGAACAGTATCTATGATTTTGAATTCAAATTCTAGCCTTATCAAAGAGAGTAGCTCTCCAACCTCCTTAACCGAGCAGGAAATTAAAGACTACATCTATGAGATTTCAAAGGAGATAGAAAAAATGAAGGAGGAAGGATAAGCTATGTCCAACATGCGACAAGGTACTGAATGAACGAAAGTTCATGTTGACAATTGTATTCCTAAAAAGTTAGTTAGAAGTTCATAGATAAAGATCGTATCACAATTACTTGATTATTCAAGTAATGTCCTTCTCAAAGAAATAAGACACTCATACATTAATGCAACTTGATCCCCAGTAAACATTAGCTTGAAATCATCATCCCAGTAGTCCATATGGTTCATAACTAAAGGGTATACATCACTTCCACCGCACTTGTGTTTTTCAGAATATCCCATTAGGCGTCCTTCTTGTGGACCTCTTTGTGGAGGAGTGTCGTCTAAACTATCATCATTATTACAAATAGAGGAATCATCTGGACCCCAAATGTGATATAAACCTAGCCAGTGCCCTATTTCATGAGTCAGAGTTCTACCCTTATCGAAAGGAGGTTGAGCAGTTCCACTTAAACCGACGCGATGGTAGTCTATGACTACTCCATCTGTTGCTTTCACATCTCCGACAGGATCCCTGCGAGGATATTGCGCATAACCACCGGCACCGTCCAGGTTACAAACCCATATGTTTAAATATTTAGCTGTATCCCATGCATCTTTACCACCCTCACATGTGGATTTAACTGGTTGTTGTTTTAGTGGCAAATTTCCTGACTCTTTACCGACAGGAGGAGCTTTAAAGGATATTTTATCAGTTGGGGTTCTGGTAATTCCATTAGTGATGTTACCGTAATCGTCCTTATCCGCCAGTATAAACTCTATATGTGAATCTGCAGCAAGTTTTTTTTCTCGAAAGTATGTAGAAAAAAGAACATTATCTATATTTTTGTTCCGAAAGTCCTGGTTCAGTACTTGAAGCTGTTCATGTATTTGTTTTTCGTCAATGTTTTCAATTTCTTCATGATGTATTATGTGGAAAACCACGTGAATACGATAGATCCGATCGTCAACAGAATATTCAGAATTATTAATTAATTGTTCATATTGTTCTTTTATTAACAACACATTGTTTTCATTTTGACTGAAAATTAGAGAGTTGTAATATTCAGTCCCACATCCAAATTCCTTATCCATACCTAATCAATAGGAGGATTAATGTACTCCACCATCAAGTCCGTTTACGGTACTATAAAGAGTATATACTCTTCCGGGTATGTCAGGCGGAGAAATCATTTCCAAATGTTTTACACGAGGACAATTCTCGATTGTATCACAGTCTCTAAATTGTCCTGAAAGATCTGAAGCCGCCACCAATTTCGCTAAACTAAACCTACGATCCTTTTCCAAAACATATGCAATTGCCATAGTTTCAGGTGTTCCTCTAGCATCCCATTGATACAAGTCCAAATATTCATTCAGGGAATATTCAACAATAGGCTTCAAGTCATCCTGATGATTTAAAATATAATCAGATAACTTACCATCAGTAGGCTCCAATGCGTTAAAATCTACTTCTATAAAATATAGACCACTTTTAGCCTGTCTATTTTCTGCATAATTGTCTTGTTTCGGAATTGATTCCCTTTCGATTATAATAATGTCAGTATTAAGTGCTCGAATGTATTTGGTTTTCTTAATTTGAAATTTATCGCCCCAAATTCGTACCATATTGTTCACTATTGGGTGATATTAAAATACTTTTCCAATTTTGAGCTTTTTTGAAATTCTTCATACTCAGTATAAAATATCCAAATAGATAAGATTTACGATATTTTCGAAATATATGCAAGATAACCCAATACTTATCTTAATTCACAATCTACTATCATATTCTCAGGAATTCTTATCTTAATCCAATTCAAAGAATCTAGAGCCTAAAGCATCAGGATTATGAGACTATAGGTTTAGGTACCATAGAAGACCTAGTGCTTGGCATTACTATCGAATTGATAGTGTAGGTATAAAATTGGTATTAGACATCAATATAATAAAGGTATCATTCTTTGAAAAATTGAAGATTGTGACTACATAAATTCAATATAACTTTTTAAAAGTTTATTAGATAAATTGTTTTGAAAAAGCCTATGAGTGCAAATAAAAACCAAAACTCTAATAAAACGAAACCTCAAATTCAACTTTCCTTTATGTCATCTCCAAGAGCTCAAGCAAGTATACACAATTTTGGTGTACGTGATAACATGGGTGAGCTTGTAGCCAACTTAAGTGACTTAAAGGATTGGTTTGAAGGATACAAAGTTGATAGCATTGAGCTATATGTCGAAGGGGCCGTAACAAGTGGTGCAATCACCAAACTATTAGTTTCATTCGAAGGAAAAGGTGGATGCAAAATAACATTAAAACCACAATAAATAATTACGGATATTGGGTATAGCCCAGTCACCTGCTGATACGGTTTAAGGCTGTATAGAATATAGAATTAATTTAAGAAGGTGCCCAGATATAGATTCGAATTCCGGCAATCATGATATCATTACCAGTCAAAGTATCATTTAGTTTGGGCGCGTGGGGATTAGTGCCGATATTGGTTCTCTAAAAGAGGTTCTATTTCTTTAGAAGGTATTGTTAAATTTAAGGGTTTTGATATACCATGGGTATTGAATAGGATGCAACAAAGATTAATATTTTAACTTCATACATGAAGGCTACTTTGAAAGATTTTATGTATTTGTCCAAAGTTAATCATCTTCTCACTACGTTTGCGGTAAAGCGCGTGTCAAAGGAACATTTGATGACTAAAATTTGATAATTTTGGCTATGGCATAATCTTGTCTTTGTTCTCCTTCCATCTCATCATTTAGAATCAGGGCGGCATTAGGAGGATCTACGGCAAAGTTGTTTGGCACCCAACTTCAGTTGCCGATAAAATCGGTTGTGTTAACAGATCCTACTATTCTGTCTATTCTGTCAGGTCTATCTGAAAATAAGCAATTAAAGATATTCCTTACGTTCCCTAGCAACTGGGGTTAGGTCCAATACAACAAGGTTGGCATACTCCAGTTTCATTTGCTGAAGGTAGACTTTCTGTTTCGGTCATTGATGTTGAGTTTCCGCCGCCGGTCATATTGCCCATTGATGTCATGTTGTCATCCATGTTCATGGTCATATTATCCCCCATTGGAGTTACATTTGGAATATTTGGAAAAGTCGCAAATGCTGCTATCGGTGATGTCATTCCCACAACAAAGGAAACAGCTGCTATGATACTTGCGACTGCGATTAAGTTTAACTTTTTCATGAATCTATAGTAGTGTTTTACTACCATATAACACATTTTGATATTTATGTAAGAATTTGACAAAATTGTTTGCATAGTTAATAAGACTGCATGAATCTTTTAGCTTTGAGTATTTTTCATAAATTAGTTATGAATTTTTTTTAATGATAGATTCAGTGGATTTAATGATAATCCAATCAGCGCTCGAAGAAATTGATAATATTTTCATGTTTGTGTAGTTGATATGGACCGAGTGGGATATGCGGCAATAATTGGTATGGAACCCCCAACAAAAGATGAAGGTAGCAATAGCATGGGTAAATCTACTCTATTCTACTTTGTCCTATTCCCCTTCTGTCTTACCTATGGCCCCAAATGGATTGGCTGCGATATTCAGTCTTTCTCCAAATGTTTGTCCATTGTCTGTTGATACCTTGGCAACAGGAAGAAATGATGTCTTATTTCTTTCCCACCAGGGCACAATTATGTTTCCGCCTTCTGCAGATATTTCCGCGTTTACTGAATCAGAGTTATCTGTATTGCTTACATTGGTTATATCAAGACCTTTTTATTAGATTTTCAATATTACTTGAATTTTTATTATTTGTTAAATTCATTATTTAATATTTAAAATGCTTTAATATAGCGTCAGTAGGAGGTATTTAATGAATAATAAAATTATTGCCACAATCGTAATTATTGCAATGCTTGCTGGCTTTGCGTCTATTGTCGCTCAAATATCCCAACAGGCCTCTGCTACAGCTACTTTTTGCCCTCCCAAAGGTGAGAAATTTAAAGGTGCGCAAGTATGTAACGAAGAAGGAGGCTGCAAGAAAATATTCACACCAAGTGGCCGAGAAAACACAAACAGTAAATGCTAAGTGCTCAATTAAATGCAAACACAGTATAATGATCAGTCATTATATTAACAACCACTTTTTATTGTTTTAAGTGATATATTGTATTGGAATGGATTAATTGATTGTTTTGCCTGGTATTCCTAACTTTTGTGTTATTGTCATGTAAGATTATGATTCTGTTCTTTAATGTTTTGAATAATTCAGTTAATTGTATTGCTAAGTCTATTCATTAGCTACTATACTCTCCAATAGATCTGGATTTATTGAAAAAGATACAACCCTTTTAGAAATAAATAATTATATAGTACTACATTTAGTAAATCATTTCACTAAATGCCATGAATATTTTGCTGCTCTTATGTGCCATTCCCCTTTGACCCGTAATTCTAGGTTTATAGTTTTCCGGTATCATATATCTTATTTCCAGTGCCACATAAGAAATGCCCCCGTTATCAAATAGAAAATTTTATTTTTTATTTAATCTATTTGTGAAAGAAAATTACCATATCAAATATCATTTAGTTTGGGCGCGTGGGGATTCGTGCTGATATCGGTCCTATAATGTAGATTCTATTATTTCATTGAAACTGTTAAATTTAAAGATTACGATGATTGAATTAAAGATCAAATTTACCGAACTAAATTATGAGATAGACTAATTTATGGTTATACTGGACCGCAACATTTGTGGGTACCTTATTAGTTGCATCAATATATAGAAAAAAGGTTTTGAATGAATAACAAATATTGTTCTACTATTGGCAACATCTAGAATCCGATCTCCTCCGATTCAACGTGTTCCTTCATATAGATAATATTTGAAGTACATACAATAAGATGACTATTAAATATTAGAGTTTGTTAAGATGATTCTGCAATATTTTATAGTAACTTTTTTCCAAAAAGGTAGAGATATTGATAATAAAAATTACAACAAAAAATATCAGATGAAGATGACTTTAAGCCTTGATGTAAAAATGTGGGCTAAAAACAATAAGGATGGGAAAGGTTCGACATTTTCCTTTAATCTTCCATTACTCATAAAAAAATATACATTAAAAAAATGTTCTATATCTTCTAGTATAGTTATACATAATCAATAACTTTGAAATTACTACTAGTAAATTGGTGTACCGAAGTCACAATATACAAGCATTTCCAGTATTTAGCTTTTTTGTGTTTTTGTTAATTTCATCCTCTTTTTGCTCAACAATTCAACTCTCTTATGGTGCCTACGCCAAAGCTCCTCGGTCACCATATGGACCTACAGTGAATGACGATACTCTCACAGTTGAAAAAGTTACAGATAATTTGGATATTCCTACGAGCATGGCATTTCTAGGTCCTAATGACATCCTGGTTACAGAAAAAACTACAGGTAAGGTAATGAGGATCTTGGATGGACTGGTGATGCCGCAGCCAGTTTTGGATGTCCCAGTAGCATCACTAATTGAGCGAGGATTACTCGGGATAGCTGTTTCCAAGAATATAGCAGAAGGAAAAACATATGTTTTCCTCTATTATACCGAATCTGGAGATGGAATAGATGAAAGTGACGCAAATAATCTTGTCGATCCATTGGGAAATAGGCTTTATCGTTACGAATTTGTTGATGGCAGATTAATAAATCCAGTTTTGTTATTGGACTTGACCGCAATTCCTCCAAACGCTAGGGGTGAACATAATGGAGGCAAAATCCGAATTGGTCCAGATGATAATGTATACTTGATAGTTGGAGAAGTGGGTGGTCACAGAACTCAGGCACAAAATGTGTTCGATGGTCCAGCTCCAAATGGACTTGGAGGCGTACTTAGAATTAGTCAAGATGGTGGAATAGTAGATCCAGATAATCCTATTTTTGGTGATGGATTACCTCTAAATGTTTACTATGCAATGGGCATTCGAAATAGTTTTGGTATGGATTTTGATCCTCTAACAGGCAATCTTTGGGATACTGAAAACGGACCTGACACCGGTGATGAAATAAATTTAGTATTTCCGGGATTTAACAGCGGCTGGGTTCAAATTCAAGGTTATGAAGATGATGATTTACTCGAGAATGATGCATCTGAAGCTAATTTGACAGAGTTTGGAAATAGTGAATATGCAGATCCAAAGTTTGTTTGGGATACGACGATAGGCATAACTGCACTAAAGTTCCTGAATTCAGACAAACTGGGTAAAGAATATCAAAACAATATGTTCGTCGGAGACATTAATAATGGTCTCCTATACCGATTTACTTTTAATGAAGATCGAGATAATATTTTCATCAATGATACTTTTGTTGGTGATATCGATTCATTAGATGATAATGAAATAAATGACCCTAAAGAGAATCAGCCAATAATCTTTGGACAGGGTTTTGGAGGAATAACTGATATTCAGGTCGGTCCAGATGGCTACCTATACGTTTCAAGTTATTCAGGCTCTTTATATAAAATACTACCAGTATCTGACAGTACTACTCCAAAGAATCAACCTAACTTGACCCCACAAAACACTACCTTGACAAATCAATCCGTTTCTGCAGTCATTTTGGGAATAGACGGTGATAATTCCTATTCACCAGAACCTATCGAGATTGAATCTGGACAAACAGTAACGTGGATTAATGGAGATACCATATCTCATACGGTAACCTCTGGACAAGATGGTGACTTGGATGAGGGCACTCTATTTGATTCTGATGCTATAATTCCAAATCAGTCATATAGTCTGACATTTGATAGTCCTGGAGAATTCGACTATTATTGTATATATCACCCCACTATGGTTGGCGAAGTAATAGTGAATGGACCAGATGCATCTACATCTACATCAGAAGATTCTCCAGATGAAGAGTCAGATGAAGAAGATGAATAGATGAGGATTTTAGGAATGAAAATAAAGACAGATATAGACTGCTAATTGAGAATTTTGATAAACCATGGATCTATTTAACTTTCTAGGAGACTATTTATACTCTGCCTTACGTCTACATGTAAATCTTTTTTATCGAATGAGAATATTAGCTCATTAGTTAGAATTTATAAGAGGATGAAAACATATCTTGTCCTATTGTTCATCGTATTTAACTATCTTCCAATGGATTAGCTTAAACACCGATAATATACATACTAGTTTGATGGAAAAAAATAGTATCATATTAATAAATAACTTTATGGTTGAAGACACTAATAATCAGCAAAAAGTAGCTGACATGCTTGAGGATGCTTCTAAACAAATACTAAGTAAACATGATGGTTTCATTTCAATACGAATTCACAAAAGTTTGGACGGAAAAAGGGTAATGAGTTATGTACAATGGGAAAATAAAGATGCAATTGAAAAAATGCTTAACGATCCAAGAGCAATAATACAAATGAATGATATTGCACGTGTTGCTAAGGTCGAGAGAACATTGTATGAACTGGTATTTACCGAAGAGAAAATATAGAGTAGAAAACCTCAATGATTCCGTATTAGGTAATAATCAGATAATAATTAAATATCGGTAATTATTGAAGATAGATGTAAGTTACAAGTTGAATAACTGGTAAAATGAATGGATTATTTTGTTTGCTTTTATTCTCCTATTTCATTAAGTACTTAATTACGTCTATTATAATCTTTATAGTTAATATTAATAGATCTCAGCTCAGTTACGAATGTAATTTTATCTATAGATATTCAACCAGAAGAAGTTGGGACTCGAATCCATACGTATAATCGCGGAGTCATCAAATAAACATTTTAACCTCATTCTAGGCGCCGGAGGGGAGACTCGAATCTACACCTTTCCGACGTGGGTTCTATCGAAAGACAATTGCATATTCATAAATTGAGTGTTTTTCAAAAAGCTCGTTCTCCTTATAGTCGGACCCATGGGGTATTAAGTTCCCTTTGGTAATGGGTTCCAAGAATAGGGTCATTAGGTAACTAATAAAAAAACTCAGTTGGTTTGCCGGGTCGGATGTCGGACATATTTGCCTGTAATCAACAACTCAATATTATTTCTAATTTTTTTATACACTCTGGTTCGAACCCGTAGGGATTAAGTTCCCAGTGGTAATAGGGTTCTATCGCCCCGAAAATCGATTTTAAAGTCATAGAAATAGGTGGATTTTTACTATCTTTTGCAGATAAACAATTTGAACTTATTCAGCCGTTAATTCTTGAACAGATTTTTAAATTCACCATTAATAAAACCAGTACCAGGAGTTAATAATTTCATAAGCTCTTCGTAGATATCTAAGCATTCTTTATCCTTTGATATTTTTTCTACAACATCAAGACGGTGTTGTTGGTCTTTGTATGTTACCATATTAATCCATATTTCTTCATCGTCAGGATTGATGGGAATTATTTTGGATACATTGACGAATCCAGGTATATTTTCAGCACTTATAAGACTAAAGCAATCATAGGTTACCTCCTCCTCTTTCTGAATAAAATCTTTCAAGCGGGTTGTAACTCCCAACAAAGATTCATGGTTATTCTTGGGAACTCGATAAAAGACAAATTCTGTGTATCCTTTAATATTAACAGCATGTGTGGTATGATCCAAGTTACTCATATTATTGACTTTTTCTGAAATTGATTTATAATAAACCTTAGGGAACAAAGTTACTTCTGTAAGTCAGACTTTCTTAATACGGGAAGCAATTTATTCAAAGTAATTGATCTACATCAATACTTGAGATATGATATCGAGTAACAGTTTGGGCCCATGGGGATTAAGTTCCCTGTGGTAATGGGGTTCTATAATAATTTGAGGTATCAGTTTTTAGATGACAACTTGGACTTAAACCTGATTTGTATGCTTAATATGCTTTCTCATCCGTGACCATGCTTGTCTAGTTTTATAATCCATAGGCCGAATATCTGATTCTTTAAGTTTCCCATATTGATCAAATTCTCGAGCAAATGCTGATTGTATTCTATTTAGAACTTCTTGTCTATCAGTTTCTACAATCACAGATTCAGTAGTATTTATCCCAAAATCATCAAGAATCTCTTCAGTAGGGATTTTGAGTATTCCCAAATGTATGTCTATAGAAATGGGATTAAATTCATAACCATCTATGGGGTCAGGTTGAAATAAGAATCGCGGCATAGAAAAAGGTATAACTATACTAGAATTTAATAATTACAACATACTAAAGATGAGCTGAAATAATATATATCATAGACGTAGAACAGCATCCGTGGGGATACGATTCAAGGTTGAATACAACCCTAATATTAAAAAAGATAAGATAATCAATATATTTATGTCATCGTATTTTTGAAGGTATTAAAATCAAAATGTTTGTGATATAAAGCCAACAAATGAGGACAGTATTTTGGAATTGCTAACAAATTCTAAAACTCGTGTTATAACATTATTACGTAATAAACTTTAGTATTAATAGTTTATGAAAATGTACCTGCTATATTGATTTCAAATAATTAGATCTTTGTTTGTTACCAATTCCCTAAATGATTTATATATCATTATGTGTATTACTATATTAGGAGAGTGTTACAAATGAATAATAATAAAATACTACCATATTATCGGTTTAGCAATTGTTTTGATCTGGTTCCAAGTAAAGAGCTCTATGATAGATACGAAGCATTCAGAGACTTTGATGATAGTTATAGAGGAATAGATAATAAGATCAGTGTGTTAAATCACAATTCAGTGAATGTACCAAACGAGACAGTAGGAGTAAGAGAATATGAAACACAAGAAGTGTCAATGTACTGGAATAAAAAAATAAAAGACGCATCAATAAACTGAAAACCTGTGTTGATGTAAGCGCTAATCCAATTTACTAAACTCCTTTGTAGAAAAGCAGGATGCAGATGAAGGTATATTACAGAAACCATCATCAGTAAATGAAATAAATCAGTCTGCAACTGTAGAATAGGAACCCACACAATCTTGCCTAGGAGGCCAGGGGTCTATAACATCCAATATCACAGTAAATTCTTTGATTTGAGTACCTATATTAGTGCCTAATATGTAATGGATTTAGTATAGCATTTTAGTAACAGTTTGGGCGCGTGGGGATTAAGTTCCCTATGGTAGTGAGGTTCTAATACTAAATAGCAATAGTAGAGTTGGTAGAAGATAAAGTATTACCATACGAATTAGTAGAATAGAGTCCAAACTGGTTCATTTAAGTAAACAGTTCCCAGAGGTTTTTCATTTTTAAAATGATCATTATCTCAAACTAGAAATGAGGTAGAAAAAGATGTTTGAAAATCCATATTCTTCCTGTTCCTCATTTCCAGGGATTTATGTCGCTGACTTTGGAAAGGTAGATTTGGTAAAAAGATGTACATAAATAGTATTTAATCTTGATAGAAAAAAGAAGGAATTAGCTCATCTCAATGATACTTACTGATTATTTGTAAATAATACTCCCTCATCGAGATTGATAAATGGTTCTTCAGGATGACTACCTTTTTTGTTCGTGAATTGTTGGCAACTTTCCGCGGTATTAAATCCGGCCTCTTGGGGCGAGAATGGAGTAAACACAGCACATACGGAATACGGAGCGCCATCCTTAAAAAGACCTCGTGGAGTTTCTATTTGTTGTAACACATAAGTATCAATATTATCATTTACACTAGCTTGCATATTTTGAAAAGACGAATCTCCCGTTGGAACAATGCAAAATGCTTGAGGATCATTAACTGAATCAAGTGTGACTGTTCCTTCATATACACAATAACTAAAAGTTCCTTCTAAATTCTCACTCCATTGAACCGTAGGTGTAATCTCTAATCCACCCCCTGACTGTGACAGGGCAGGACTAACTGGAAGATTGTACAAATACAATATAGATGCTATAGATAGAACACATACCAATAAGGAAATATTTTTCATCAATATGATGTAATAAACAAAATATTTAACTAAGCATTCTAGTAATAACACTTCTTGATCATGGTGAAAGTTAGTTTGGGCGCGTGGGGATTCGTAACAAATTTGACTATAACTGTGGGTTCAGTATAAGATTTTGTATGAATAACTTGCGCTTGCCATTGCCATTCTATCATTCATTATTTACATTAGGACCTGAAGTCAAAGACTGAATAAGTCGATCATGTATTCTACTAAAAGAACATACTTATTATAACTGGATAGATCGTCAGCATGGAAAATGATCCCAATAAAATTACCATTATTTTTGTCCGTCCAGCATTACAACTTGTAAAGTTTTGGTAGCAGACAATTTGTAACCGAATGATGTTTCAAGATTAGTGATAGTATTTGAACTCGCGATATTATAATTAGATTCAAAAATTCTGGTTCTAATAACGCTAACAGAGTAAAGTTGTATTAAAAACTATATTTTTTATGGTGATGGTGACAAGACCTTACCACCATCTAACGTACTAAGCCCATCACCTTTTGTTGGAATACGTGGACTAGTGTTCTCCTCGCTGTTAGAATCATCTTCCACTTCTGCTCCAGAAGTGGGAGGTATGCTAGGAACTGTATTATCATTGTTTGAATCATCTTCTACTCCAGAAGTGGGCGGTATGGTAGTATCTTGATTGTTTGAATCTTCCCTTACTTCCTCTCTTGGTGTGCAATTGCTTGGAGGATTAGTATCAGCGCAGACGGTACAGTATTTCTTATCCCCAAAAATATCACAACATTTGACGGTATACCCATCAGTTACTGGAACGCACCAGTAGGACGATTTTACTGGTTTTGACATTACGCTGGATGAAAGTGATCCGGCAATACATATCGAAATTAATAATGTTATACCAATAATGATTAATATATTATTCACAGTCACTTTTCCTTTAAGAAATTTATAAGTATTTCCTAGTAAATAAAGAAAAATTACAAAAATGTATAGATTTAGTCTGAGTGAGTGGAGATACGATTCAAGGTTGAATATAATTTCAGTCTGGAGTATTCAATTCATGGGAACAAGTATGAACCGCTTTATTTAAGGCAATTTGCTTTAACATTTGAACAAAATCCATTTTATTATCAAAGGCAGTCTACTTAATACAAACAAAAAAGAAGCGTAAAGAATGATTTCAGGGAGTGGCTATATGTTTCTTAGTTAAAGAAATTAATGTTTGCTTCAACAAAATTATTGTCGGCAAACTCAATTGGTTCATCTTCACCATCGTTCCATAATACTATTCCATTTACATTATTCAGAGTTTTTGTTTCACCAGTATCTAAATCAGGTCCTTCTTGGTTATCAGTAATTGTGGCTTCGTATAAAATATTTGAATTAGACTCTGATTGTTCGACTTGATTCATTTCCACTTCAACTGCATCAGATAAACCATCATTCAAGTTGGCTGCAACTAGTCTTATGTCATCATTTTGAATAAGATTCAACTCCAAAGTTGCAGAATCTAAATCACAGTTATCAAAGAAGGCAATAACTCTTACATCTTGTGGATCTATTTGTTCAGATGATAGATCTACAGTATCAGAAATATCGGCACATGAGTTTGACGGAGTAATAATGTATTTGTTATTATCGTCATCATTATTATTACCATTGTCGTTATCATTGTCATCATTATTGTTGTTTCCATTATTATTGCCGTTTCCCCCTTTACCATTGTTTTCACAACCAATACCGTCGTTATCTTTGTCAAGTCTGTTAGGATCGGATGAGGTCACTTTGACGCTATTTGGTATATCATCGCAATTAAGAATGTCAGAACCTGAGCCGTTTCCCCCTTTACCATTGTTTTCACAACCAATACCGTCGTTATCTTTGTCAAGTCTGTTAGGATCGGATGAGGTCACTTTGACGCTATTTGGTATATCATCGCAATTAAGAATGTCAGAACCTGAGTCGGATTCATTTGACTCATCTTCTTCACAGCCTATCCCATTACCATCTCTATCAAAGTCCTGCGTATCTGGAGGATTTACTTTAAAGTTGTGGTCCGAAATCTCATTAGGTTCAATCTTTCCATCATGATCACAATTGAGGCCACGTTGATTAGGTGAAATACAGAAATCAGGATAAGAAGGATCACAAGAAGTTTCTGCACATCCATCTAGTTCAGGGCTGTCTTCACAGATATTTTCTTTAGATCCACAGGTTTTTCCATCAGATCTAAATATCATTCCCTCTGGACATCCATCTGAATCTGGAATACATCTTCCAGTTTCATCATCATCTACCGTATGGTATCCGTCCGGACATCCGCCTTCAGGAACACATTGATCATCATCATTATTGAAAAATCCATCAGGACAATCTCCTTCAACAGAAGCACATCTTGGTAAATCAGGATTCAACAAACAATCGTTGTCTGGACCTTCACTAGTAATACTGATTGGAGAAAAGCCCGTATTTCCATCGTTCTTACCCTCATCGCTGCTTTCACAACCTACACCATCATTATCACCATCAAACCCGTTTGGATCATCTGATCCTACTTTGAAATTCTTATTTGAAATATCTCCACAATCTAGATCTCGTTTCTCAGTCTCTTCGACTAGAGGAGGAGATGCATTTTCTGAGCTAAAGGTTAATCCTAAAAGACTCTGTCCTAAGGCGGGGTCTGTAGTAGTAGTTGATGATGCTAAGGCGGGGTCTGTAGTAGTAGTTGATGATGCTAAGGCGGGGTCTGTAGTAGTAGTTGATGATGCTAAGGCGGGGTCTGTAGTAGTAGTTGATGAACTCGATTGATCTCCACCACCGGAATCTCCACCACCGGAATCTCCACCACCGGAATCTCCACCACCGGAATCTCCACCACCGGAATCTCCACCACCGGAATCTCCACCACCGGAATCTCCACCACCGGAATCTCCACCACCGGAATCTCCACCACCGGAATCTCCACCACCGGAATCTCCACCACCGGAATCTCCACCACCGGAATCTCCACCACCGGAATCTCCACCACCGGAATCTCCACCACCGGAATCTCCACCACCGGAATCTCCACCACCGGAATCTCCACCACCGGAATCTCCACCACCGGAATCTCCACCACCGGAATCTCCACCACCGGAATCTCCACCACCGGAATCTCCACCACCGGAATCTCCACCACCGTCACCCTCAGTGGTGGCATATGCAAGTAGGTTTACTGATGCATTAGGAGAAGAAAAAAGGATAGTGGATGAAACTGGAGCAGTGACCATCGGAACTGATATTGCAAGTATTAACAATAATACTGGTATTTGATAAAATATTTTTTTCTAACACTGTTATTACGCATTGAAAGGTTATAATTGATGGTGTAATTCCAATTAATATCCATTTTATAATTTTCTTATAGATAAATCGTATATAACATTAAATTGTATCATATCCCCAACAAGAAACAATTGATTTGAATGATCAGGGATTTGACATATATTGACAATAGTAATGCAGCCACCACTACAAATTCTTATATATTGTACACTTAAATACATGATAGTTGAATTCAGCCTGTTTTAGAACCGGGTTTCTCATTGTATTTTTTGTAATCTTTTCTCTACTACTATATCTAACCTTACCAATGTCATCATCGTCCTCTCTAAATACTGTCTCGGCTTCTCCTTTTAGTAGTTCGACAGATAACAACATCGTCAATAGCAGTAACTTAGCATTACCTTTAGGTAATAATCCTAATTCGGGTATACAAGATACCACCACCAATAACAAGAATGGTCAATCTGGTTTCGACATTCAACAAGGATTGCCTCTTTCTAAGACAATCGGAATATATGATCTACCTAAGAATATTATATTAACGGATGATTTTGGCAAAAATAATAAAATTCCAATAAGAGCATTTTTTTCTGAAGGTTTGATTACACAATTAGAAAAGCCAAGTGTAAACAAGCAAGTAAAATTCAAACTTGATGACTGGAATCAAAACATGATTCTTGGCTTTCAGGATTCGAGTACTTTGAATTTTGTAAACATAAAAAATATCCTGGTAGGACAAATCAAGTCTTATGATTCTGTAGAGGATGCTTTAGAAGATGCTACCTATTGGGAGAATGTTCCACTTAACGATGAAATAATGTTACGATTTGAAAATAAAGGGTTAAACTTTATCATAATGGAAGTGACCTTTCAAAACGGAGTTTCTGGAGTTTACCATGCAATTTTTAACCTCGATACTTACGGAAGTGAATCTGGTGCTGATGATCTTTTAGATTATAGAATGGATAAAGAGGATGCTAATTACAACATTGTTGATGATTCAAAACCAGAAATTGAAGTTAACAGTCCATTTTGGCAAATAAGTCAAATAATTGTTTGCGAAGATCTGAAATATAATGGGTTTAGAGTATGTGGTTGATGTTACCACACCTTGTCGAATTCTTTTGTATTAGCAAATAGTTAGTCCCTAGCTAATCATCATTGTCACCACCATCATCATCATTATCATCGTCATCGGTATCTTCATTTTCATCATTGTTGTTGTTGTTGTTATCATCATTATCTTTATCATTTTCATTATTACTATCGATTATAGAAATAGTATCCAGGTCTTCAGTTCCAGACGGATTTTGAACTCCTTCCTCGCAAATTTTGAATCCATACAAAGACAAATGAGAACATATCAAAGTAGATGATTTCTGATAAAATACAGGAGTATTTAGGATATCTTCTACATTTAATGAATCAATGACATTGTAGTTCGCGCCATTATCTTGTTCGCGTTCAAATTCAGAATCAGAAGATGATTTAGTTCTCTGATCTGATTCAACGTTTACAACAGAAGAATATATCCCGCTGGTGCCATTTGAAAATTGAACTGATGCGACCAAGTAATGCAATCCTGCATTATCAAGCCGAAGTACCACTTCATCGTTAAGTGGAATATCTTTCCAATATTGAGAGCCTTCTAGTATATCTGACAAAGAATCATATGTCTTTATTTGACCCATAATCAAATCATTTACTTTTACAATTCCAATATTTGGTCTTTCAACAAAGTGAAAGGTTAACACTGGATTATAACCAAAAACACTTCCTTCTGGAACACCAGATGTATTTGTTTCTGTTGTAATTCCACTATTATCAGTAACAAATCTTAGCGGAAGACGAGCATTATTGTCAGTATTGTCAGTTAATACCAGGTTCTCAGGAAGCAAATTTCCAATCGTAGTTGTAGCGGTAGTAGAAGAGGTGGCTGGGCTAGTAAAGTTTGAAATATCTCCAGAGTTTGATAACTGAGTTTGATTGGCAGTAGTAGTTATTGCAGAAGATAATGGATTCAAGTTATTTTTTGGTTGACTAATTATCTCGTAGGAACCTATCATTTTTTGAGCAACTGGCATATACTCTGAAAACCATTTTGGATCTGCAACATAGTTGATACGGTAAACAACTCCATCACTGATGGTAAAAATCCTCATTACGTCAGAAATGCGATTTAAAATATCCATTTCCTTAGAAAAAATGATTTTAGCAGGTTTTCCAGCCAAAGTTCCATCGGTTATATTGTTGATTTGAAATTCTGTGTTAATAGTAGAAAGCCTATTCAAATATTTATTTGTAAAATCATTGAGATTTAGATTTGAGGATGAGATATTTTCTACAGCCAGGATAACATGAGCTGGATTATAGATATTTATCAGAGTAGCTGATTTTTTTTCTCTTATCTCGGGTGCTGAAAAAGTGACAATTGAGTTCTGGTCAAGGCTTTCTGTATTCTTCCAATTATAGGGATACTGTATTTTAATTCCGTAATCAGTATTCTCATAAGGAATAAAATTTTCATTCATATTTTCTGTTGGTTGGGAAAATACCGAACTAACATTATAAGAACTAAAAAGCAAAGTAACAAAAATGGAGACAACACCGAAGGTGATTGATAAGAAAGGTTTTGATTTACGCTGCTCCAGAATAAACAACAGTTGGTTTGATCAGCATTCATTCTTAAATCTTTTGTCATTAGGAAAATATCAACACATCGAAAGTTAAATCATTGCTCATATCGACCAGTTCGCGACTTGGATGGATCATCTGAAAAATATATATATTGTTTTTGACACTGCTTTTAGCAGATAATGTTTGCTAATTTCCTAATAAGAGAATTTACCAATAAGGATTCTAATAGTGTCTCTTTTCTGATTTTAAATATTGTTGATAAAGGGTTTAACATTAAAGTTGATTTAAACGGTTTAGATTCGGATTTAGTTCATTTGGGAGAATATTACAATCAACAGAATGGTGGTTGTCTCTATGTAGCAGAAATTGAAGATAGCAATAAGATAATCGGTACAGCAGCAATAAGAAACCTCAAGCAATTTCATTCGGCTTGTGAATTAAAAGGATGTTTGTATCAAAAGAGTATAGAAAATTGGGAATAGGGCAGAGGTTGTTAGATAAGACTTTAGACTTTGCAAGGAAGGCTGGCTATTCTAAAATTCTTTTATACAGCTCAAGTGATTTGAAAGCGGCCAGAAATTTATACCTTAAGAATGGCTTTGTAGACATAAAACGCTACAATGACGATTATAGAGCTGATGTGTTTATGCAAAGACAATTGTCTCGTGTTTAAAAGACGCAACCGCATCCAGTTTCGACGTACGGAGGTACATAATCTCCGATGCCTTACAAATTTCTAAAACTAAAACACCATATCCATTCCTCATTTGAGAAAAGACTGATAGAAAAGAAGATACAATATATCAAAGATACAACAGAGAGTTTCGACGACATGAAAAATAAGCATATGAGTTGAAAGAAGTTTCAATTGTGAAGATCGTTTCATATGTTTTGGCGCCGGTTGTCTCAAAACAATTACTTGTTGCGATGTCGATTAAATATGATGTTTTATATTATCATACATGTCAGAAGCTAACGAATTTAAAGAAAATGAAAATGAGGCAACTACAACAGGTTTAGACAAATACAAAAAAGAACACGAAGTAAAAGAAGACGAGCCAGATGCCATTGCTAGTGCTGACTAAGTCAATACCCTGCCCTTTCACAGTTGGATGACTTTATAGGGATTGACACTTTATGGATATTATATTCTATTATAACAATCGACAATATACATAAGATAAAAGGTGCCCTAAGCAAGTTTGCTAACTGCGCATCTTTATTATCACTATTTAAGAACTTTATATTTACTCCTAAGATACATTGCCGTAGCTTTTGAGTGGAGGCACACGATTAATAAATAAAAATGATAATAAATTATAAAAGAATCAGAAAAGCCTTCAGGTTTTTGTAACTAATTGTATATATTGTTGAACCATACAACAGCTTTTGGTACAATATATTATTGATAAAATTTGAATATTTCATATAAAAATTAAGCAATAAAACCCATTCATCTTAATCTTTATAAAAAATCAAACCCAGTCCAAACCATGATAATCCATGGGGCCATGACAGACCTGACAGGCGAGGAGCTGGTGACAGAGGAGACAATCAGGGGGTTCAACGAGATGGCGGGCAAAAAAATTTCAATGGCCTATTTTTCCAACCACTGGTTCAATGGCATAAAATTTCCAAGGGCAATGGCCACAGCGGCCAGGAACCAAAGGACAATGCCGTGGATAAGAATGTGCCCTTGGGTCGATTGGGAGAGACAGGGCAAGTACAATCTTTTCTCAATAATAGACGGCGCATTCGACAACGAGCTGAGACAGTGGGGTGTGGATGCCCGTGCTTTTGGCTCAAAAATGGTAGTTGAGTTTGGTGTTGAGCAGAACGGAAACTGGTTTCCGTGGTCACGAAACATTTCCCCAGACAAGTTCAAGAGCGCTTACCGTCATATAATAAATACAGTTAATACCCCGAATATTGAGTGGGCCATACACCTTGATGTTGAGGGTGACAAGCCCTTCAAGGACTATGACATGGCCGAGGCGTCCTGGTTTGGAGTGTCAGCCTATGGTGAGGAATCACAAAGAGGCGCAATGAAGGCCTTAACTTCAAAATACAACGAGCTAGTTGCACTGGGAGATGGAACCAAGAAATACGCGGTGCTGGAATGGTCACTAGGGAAGGAATGGGATACAAGGTCGTTTTTGCAATCACTGATAGATAACAACTTTCCAAAGATAAGCCTTGTTTCTGTATGGAACGAAAGGACGCAGGGCGAGATTGACAGGAGGATTAACTCTACTTTCACAAACCTGGCTGCGTACAGAAACCTCATCGCCAACTCTATCTTTGTCTGATTTTCAAACTCAATACCATCTCTATGTAATTGCAAAGTTTATTGATGATACAATATGTCTAAAAATGTAAAGAATGATGGAATTTGTCAATATACTTCTAATATGTGCTTTATCATTCTCAGGAACTTCGTCCTTTTATATCATATTCGGATAATATTTGTCTCGATAATACTCTTGAAAATGTTTTAATAATCCGTCCCTTGTCAGTTGCTTTCCAAACGAAGTTTTACCTTCTGACACAAAGAGCCTATCCCATGAATTTTTAGAGAAGGGACGATTTAAAATCCATTCTTTGACATAAGGTTATGAATGAATCAAGGAACAGTTCTTTGCTCAGTTTTGCCGTTAATTGTTATTTCAGTAAAATGTTTTAAACCATCATAGGTTTTTTTGAACTTTATATCACCGATTTTCAAATTTACTAGTTCGGATGGACTACAGAAGGTATCGATGGCCATAGAAAGGAACGCCCTATCTCGCTTCGAAGGACAATATTTTAGAAAGACTTCACATTCTCTTGACGTCCAAAGATCCGAAGATTTGTATCTTGAAACCTCTTTTCTCGATAGTCTCATAATTCTGTTCATACATTAAGGCGTTTTTCTGTTTTTGACGTCTGGATTATTTTTATAATGTAACCATCTAAAGAATTTGAGTAAAATGAAATGTCTATTATTCCATGTACCTATCAAACTATGGTTTGGATCAATTTCTTCAGATTTTCTAAATTTATTTAGATAAGATAAAATATCTTGCTTTGTAATATTCTTCAGATTGGTAAAGCCTAAAATTTTATAAAATTCAAAAGTACTTTGTTTTTACCTTCTTTTGTTGATTCCTTAATATTTATTTCATTTTGTTGTACAATAATATAATCACAAATTGTCTCTGTGCTTTGAAATGAGTTATCCAAAAGTTTGTATAAAGATTTTTTAATATAGGGTTCTTGATATTTGCAAATAGAGTTTATAGATTCCTCTAGTGCCTTCTCCTTTGATTCGGAGAGAGTATGGTCTGGTTGAACTAGGTTTTGCAAATTGTCAATATTATTCTGCCGCTTTTGGTTAATAAAATGTTCATATGAATCCGCGACTAAGGCGCGGGGAGTGGGATTCGAATCTACGTCTTTCACACGGGGATTCCAACCAATTAAAGCAATCATGGTAATCTTGTATATGCTTGTTTTATACCAGGTTCGGGCCCGTGGGGATTCGAACCCCAGACAGCCGGATTTCTTTCTATTAGCAGTTAAAAGTCCGGTACTCTACCTGGCTGAGCTACGGGCCCATTACCTTTCTATATAAAACTAGTATAATTTAATTTTATAGATTAATGAGAGGTAGACCGACCTCAAGCCAAATTACTCCTATAAACCAAGCGCGAAAAGATGAAAAACAGTCAGAAAAGGTACAATTATCTAAAAAAATAATCGATAAATATTTTTGAGAATTATACTATCCAATAAAAGCAGTAACATGTATCCAAACTATGATATAATTAATTTCGATTATACATTCTGATTATAATGAGTAACATAACAAAAACCCACAAAGTTGGACTTTTTGCAATGTTTATTGCAGCAGCCTTAATTGGTTCTGTAGTAGCCTTTGGTGATAACATGGCATATGCAGGTGGAAAGAACAAGAAATCGAACGATGCAGAACAAGAAATCGAACAAGGACAAGAAAATAAACAATCAGGACAATGTGTTACTGGAACAATATCATTGATTAACTGCAACAACGTAGGATTACAACTCCAAGGTAACGACGGCAAATTGGCTTTAGGCCAACAATAAACTCTTTTTTTGTCTAAATTTTAATATATTTTGTAATTTTACAGTATTTTATCCAAATAGTTTATCTATATTCGGATCCTTTTGAAATAATTTCTTGCATGTTTTGTCATAAAAATTCTAAAACAGTCTCGTTCTTACAATTTCTTTATAAAAATTTTAAAATTAATCAAAAAAATTCACAATAACTTAAAACAGATGAGGAACACCACTCATTGAACAGGCACATATCATCCGATCAATAAATAATTGAATCTCCGGCTTGTTTCAATCATAATTCGGTGAGTAGTATATTGTTATTACGGTACCTTTAATTTATGCAAGAACCAAAAAATAAAAATAAAAATAAAAAGATATAAACTTCTGATAAATAAATACGCTACAATATTTTATATAAAAATGATAGTAACATGTATCCAAACTATGATATAATTAATTTCGATTATACATTCTGATTATAATGAGTAACATAACAAAAACCCACAAAGTTGGACTTTTTGCAATGTTTATTGCAGCAGCCTTAATTGGTTCTGTAGTAGCCTTTGGCGACAACATGGCATTTGCAACCAAAAAACACAATGACTCAGAACAAGAAATCGAACAAGACCAAGAAAATAAACAGAATGGACAATGTGTATCTGGAGATTTCACATTAGCTGGATGTAACAACGTAGGTTTAATGTTCCAATTCCAAGACGGTAACATAGCCGCAGCACAACAATAAACTCTTTTTTTCTTTTTGTAATATCAAAATCGATATTTTACCTTATACTAATAGAAAAAATTAATTATTAGTTTTTAGCCTGTCAAATAATAGTTCTCCAAGTAACCATTTTAGTGAAACAATATTATGATTTGCCATTTTATTATCTCGTATTTGTAAAACAAATCTATCGTGATCCTTATTCTCAAGATCCTCAAATTCTTTGGATTTAGCATGGAATTTTTCTTCACGGTAAAATGCAGTTGATCCCGCACTATCAATAAACATAACAAAAGAGACATTAACGTTGTATTTTTCAATAATACAAATATTGTGTTTTTTATCGCCAAGCATATTTTTTTGCGAATTATTCTTGTACTCAAATTTCAAGATATTCATATAATATTCTAAGAGTGGGATCATTTTCCGTATAAAATTTTTAAAAACGCTTGATTCACTTGGACAAATACCATAGTCGTTGACAGACCACTTAAAAAAATATGAACCCATTCGTATAGTAGGTTTTAAAGAATAGTCATGATTAACCTCATTTGTCAACTACGAAAGCATCTCCGCAAATAGTCAAAATGAAATGAATATGTGTATGGTTAATCACTATAAAGTGTGTTATATCGCTATCTTGTAATAATAGCTTCCGAAAACCATTTGGGAATCATTTCTTTCCCGTTTTTTAATAAAAACGAAACACTGCTATCAAGAATATACGTATTAGCATAATCATCAGCATTTCTGACACTTCTCCCATATGCTTGTATAAGTCGAAGTATTGTATTCCATTCATACCACTTTGGATTACGCTGTTTTAGTACTGATATTTTCTTGTCAGTTAAATCAGGATACGGAACTTTTACTATTACTTGGAATCTAGAAAGATCGTCCTTAAGGTCCACTCCTAAAAACATGGATGGAGATATAAGGACAGTGGGTTTTGTACTTTGAGTGTGTTTTAATATCATTTCATTTCTATCAAACTTTGGATTGGTTTCAATGAGTCTTGATAAATTTTCCTTGGACAAGTTATTCTTGATAAACTGAACTTGTGAATACGACGTTGTATGAATTATGCCCTTGTCATTCTTATGTACTGAAAGAAGGTTATCAAGTACTTTGACTATATTTGGTAAAGACTCGCTCATGGTCCTTGCATTTAGCCAGGCTACATTCATCAGATATATTGGTCTATTTTTGATTGGGAAATCTGAATTTTCAACTCGTATAAACTTTACATCTTCGTTCTTTAATCCCACCGCCTTACACAGATTTTCTTTACTTAGAATAGTAGCGCTCATCAATAATGAAATAGACCCTTTATCAAAAATATCTGTAAAATAACTTGATACAACCAGCGGTTCTAATTTAATTCTTGAAGGTTTATTGTCTATTTCATTTTTAGTAATGTTTGTAACTAACCAATTTTCTTTGTTAATACGTAAATCCTCTAAAAATGTAAACAAATTTTTTTCATAATTGATGGCATCAATAAGATTTTTTTCGCTAACATGTATATCCTCGCTGTTGCCACCGGATCCCAAAATATTTGCGGATTTCTCAACATAACTAGTAAATTGCTCTTTTAATCCTGCACAAAAATCTATCCATGTTTCGACATCGGTCTGCTTATTATCAGGTAAATTTATTTTTGGAAAGAACCTGATTAAAGATTCTTTACTAAATATGATATTTTTGAACGAAGATACTTCAGATTCTAACGTATGAGCTTCATCTAAGATCAAGAGCTTTCTTTTGTTTACACCGGATGAATAAAAGAGATCAGATAGAAAATATTTGTAATTATAGATGGTATGGCTAGATTTTATAGAAATCCATTTTTGGTGATAATAATGACAAGGCTGCCACTCGATTTTAACAAGCTGGGAATGTTCTTTTGCTTTGTCATAATATTTTTTTAACGCGTATTTGTTTATATCTACGTTTTCATAAATGGTACCTTCAGATTTTACATCATAATCACTCATTCTAGTCTTATAAATACAATCAAAATCATCGTCCTTCAGGCAAGGTCCATATTCACAACTTTCTCTTATGCCCATATCCTCTTTAACGATGCAGGGAAAATTATTTCGACCTTTAACTTCAGAAAGATATGGAAAATCTCTATTATACTGAGTTTGAAGATCCTTTGTTGATGTGCAGATATGAGAACTCCCCAGAAATCGTGCTAGCGTTACTGCTACCGCACTTTTTCCAAATCCCGTTGGTGCTTCTAAAAATATGAATTTGTAATCAGATTTGAGTGCTTGATCAAGTTCATCAAGTACTTTATCCTGGTTAGGACGTACATAATCCAGAGGGAAAAAACTTCGAATAGACATAAGAGGGGATGATTATCTGTAGACAAATGGATTATTAAAGCGTAACCTAATAATCATGCAAAAAATGATTCAATTTGTTTGGGCAGAACAGACAAGTAATAGCTATAATTCACTCCATAATTCCATGGCCCATAATCCGCATACTCTTTGAATCCGGTTTAAATAAAATACACAAATCGTTCTCTACAAATGCCAGTGGTTTTTCAAATGAAATCAATAAAATTGAATCGGGCATTACTTTTATTTTCACTGTCCGTATCTGAAGCCCTACACTCATCATATAATTCTGTGTTTCAGATATTTCTTCTTTAAAGTATGGATTCTTGATGAAATTTAGTTGAAAGTCAGTTGCTGCTATTTTAGCAAATCCTGGAGATGTAATAACATCTCCTCTCGATATATCCTTAGCAGATGCCCCCTTAATCGCCAGACCTACACGAGAATTTTTCTTAGAGGTATTAACTGGGTCATCATGCATTTGAATGGATTTGATCACCACAGTTTTGTTTGATGGACTTAGAACTAACTCATCATAAGTTTTAATCTCCCCCTGTTTCACGGTTCCCAGAACTACTGTACCTACTCCCTTGACATCAAACACATGATCCACTACAATACAGGCTTTAGAGGGTTGGAGGCTCTCATCTCCTTTATCTTTTAGATCTGTTTCTGTTTCTGTTTCTGTTTTGGATTCCATTTCAGCTATACTGTTTTTCAGCTGTTCTAAACTATCCAGTATTTGAAATGATGATAAGCCAGTATTCTTTATGATATTTCTTATTTTTTCAACGTCGATCTCATAGCCATATAAAATAAAACCATTTTTTATGCCAAAAATATCAACTGCTATTAGCTGTTCGCCAAGAAAAGAATCGAGTTTGGAGATATTGATGATAACGTAGTTAGACATTGCTATAGACTGTAGAAGAGGCTGTAGTTTTTCAGGATAAGTATTAGGGAAACAATAAGAAATGATTTTATCATTAGTTTTTCTATCATATATGGTAATATCACTTGAAGTCCCTTTTTTTCCCAACTCATTCGCAATTGTTGTATCCCCTAGTAAAACAAAATTAAAACTATTCAAAACTTTTGATTAGTTAGTTTTTTTTAAATAAAATCGTTGCTTTTAGATCAAATAATGATCAAATAACCCACAAATTGGAACATTATAATGCATTGCTTTTTATATAGTACATTCACATATAGAAATCCTGAGCTGAATATATTAATTGGTTAGTTTTGAAGAACTTGGTATTGAAAAATCTATAGTTAAAGCATTGAAAGAAACTGGAATCGAACAACCATTTCCTATTCAAGAATCAATAATTCCACTTATTTTAAAAGGAGAAGATGTTATTGGTAGATCGAATACAGGAACTGGTAAAACAGCCGCATTCGTACTACCTATGTTGAGTAAGTTAAATCCGAAAAATTTTCTACAAGGACTAATTTTAGTTCCTACCAGAGAATTGGCTATACAAATTACAAGTACTATAAATGAACTTGTAAAATATAGCAACCTGAGGTCCGTTGCAATCTATGGCGGGCAGAATTTCCAAATGCAGAGGAAAATACTCAATAAAGGTGTAAATATCGTAGTTGCAACCCCAGGAAGACTCTTGGATCACATGAATCAAAGAACTATTACGTTAAGCAAGATTAATTTCCTTGTCCTTGACGAAGCAGATAGAATGTTAGATATGGGTTTTATTGACGATATCAAAGAAATCCTATCTCATATTGATAGTAAAAAGCAAATTTGTCTTTTCTCTGCAACGATGCCTGACTCTATTATGCAGCTTGCCAAAGATCAAATGCATAATCCGAAGCAAATTAGCATTGAAAAGACAATTTCACAGGCAAACATAAATCAATCATACCTGATGCTTTACGAAAAGGACAAATTTCAACAATTAGTTAGCACTTTGAAACCTATTTCAAACAATGACGAAAGTCATATTATTGTATTTACGGCAACAAAACAAAGGGCTAGAGATCTGACGTATAAATTGAGAAACGACGACTTTTTTGTAGATAGCATTCATGGAGATTTAAATCAGAGACAAAGGGAAAGTACCCTTTCAAGATTTAGAAATAAGAAATTCAACATTCTTATCGCTACAGACGTCGCATCAAGAGGATTAGATATTACTACTGTCAGTCATATTATCAACTACGACATACCTGATGATGTAGAGACATATTTCCATAGAATAGGGAGAACAGCAAGAGCAGGAGCAAATGGTACCGCACTTTCCTTTGTTTCACAACACGACATGTTTACCCTCAGAAAAATACAGAATATCGCAGCAAACTCGCTAAAGAATTTAAACACAGAATATGGAATAGAAGTAGATTTCAAATTCAATAGTGCTCCCAGGCCTAATCGCTTTAGATCGAATTATGGTAGAAGAGGATATAGTCAAAATAGGGTTCCAGGAGAACAAAGGTCAAGGAATAATTATGACAATAGTAATAGCAGGTATCCATCTAGGAATAATTATGACAATAGTAATAGCAGGTATCCATCTAGAAGACTGAGCGGTATTACTAGACCCCTTGGTCGAAGGAATAATTATAACAGAGACTCAGACTAAGAGAGAGAAAAAGAGACAGGCGTACGTGCGCAGTGTGTAACACTTTGTGTTTGCGTTTGAATCAACTTTTATAAATTTTTTAATATTCTATTTATTATCAGATCATCATATAGTCACTGAATTTTCTCACATACTGTAAAATTTTGATAGTCAAGTAAGCCACAAAAGAATTATCGATAAATTAGACGGGACGGGATCTTTTACATTTAGAATATAGAAATATGGAATGAAAAAATTCAGTCTTGAAACTACTGTTTGAAAACCAGTAATTCAATTAAAAAAAAGACGGAAAGATGGATCTAATCTTATTCGTGATGGTCGCCGCTTAAATGAGCGATTTCATTAACCCCTATGACTATAGTGGATGTTGCTGGAAAGTCGATACTATCTGTAGAGTTATTTTGAATTGCTATGTCTGTAATAGGAGTTGTTTCATCTGATGCAACATCTACATGATAGAGACAGAGTTCTCCAGGAGTAGACAATGGATCTACAAATTCTAATTCAGCTGGCTGTAAATTAGGAGCTTGACCAATTAGGACATTTACATCGGTAGAATTAGCATCGCTACACGGTAGTTTTGCTGCAATGTGACCATTCATAATTTGATATGGTGTAGAGTCATACAGATGGATAAAATCGCCTTCTGGTAAGCTTTCACCTTCTAATAATATAGTTTGAGAATCCCTAGTGACAGCGTTTTCTTGAGAGGTCTCATTTCCGTTGAAATATGCCTCTACTTCATCTCTAGGTGTTGCACTACTGGCATTATCAGCTCCAGGTGTTGCACTACTGGCATTATCAGCTCCAGGTGTTGCACTACTGGCATTATCAGTAACCAATCCATCGGTTGTTGTTGGTAATAATTCTTCAACGGGCACACTATCGGTTTCATTAGTGAAATTCTGCTCTGCTGCATCTGTTGCATTCAAAGCCTCAGACAAGGTTACATTTTGTTGTGCGTAAACATTTCCATTAACAGAAAATATTGCTGATGCGAGTACAAAAACTACAAAAATAGTTACTTTTGTACTAGTCGATTTGTTAGTCATTATTTTATATTAAAAATACTTGTATTTATGTCATTTTTAGTACAATCATCGAATTATTCATTCACCTTTTTTACATCTTTATGCCTCCTTGATTTCACAATAAAGGATATTCCAATCAGAGCAGCAAGTAGTATGTAAATATAATAATAATTCACTACAAAGGTTTGTAAAAGATCATAGATTCTTTCTGCAATTGGAACTTGAACATCAACTTCGAATTTAGAGTTCAAAATATTTAGGGTATAGAAAATGTCCTTGATATCCACAAATAGAACGTACTTTCCGGGCTCACTAAAGGTATAATTAAAATCGTAATGGCCTTGTCTAACCAGTGTAAAATTATTTGGATTTGAAAATACAGGCTTTCCGTCTTTAAAAATAGAAAATGAAACTGGAAGTTCGATTAATTCATCTCCTGCGTTAGAAGTAAGACGGAAAAGAAAGGAGGTATCTTTGCCAATCATGGGTTTAGATGGATTTACTAAAAGCTCTACCACGTAATTTCCTATTGTTTGAGTTTGAGTGCCATTAAAACTAGCATCATTACCTCCAAAAAAAGAATGTGCAAAAGCTAGGTGTTCAGTGTCAAGTGGGGAGAAATAAATTACCATAGACAAAGAAAAGAAAGAGACAAAGAACAATAACCAAATATTTGACGCTTGAAAACGTCCAAAGATTCTGACTAGAGAAGGATGATAATTTACAAGAAATGTTAAACCTAGAAAAACGATATATTTAAAAAAAAACAAAACCTTGCCAGATGAAAACATATCAATAATTGGTCAAAGTTTAATATAAATTCAATAAACTGACCATAAAAATACTTTATGGGCACGAATAAGTTCTGCATTTCTTGACAAAATAATATCATATATTACTCAGACAAACTTGAAAAACTAGGGAAAATATATCATCAATCAAACCCCCTGATTTTCTATAAAATGAATGAATCCTCAATCGACTGACGAGCATGGCTTGATATGCCAAAGAAATCAGACTATTTTAAGAATTCAAGAATTTAATAAGTCTGATTCCATATGATGGGTATATTGACAAACGAGTTTCAACCACCACAAGATAAAGCCAAAAAAACAGTCCAAGAATCAGAAGCAGAGACGACAATAGTAATGCTGCCTTCCGATGCCAACCCGCTTGGAAATGTTTTTGGCGGAATGATTTTAAAGTACGTGGACCTGTTGGCTGGTTTAGTGGCAAAGAGACATGCAGGTCATGCAAACATTGTAACAGCAAGCATAGATAGCATGACATTTCTAAAGCCAGTATATATTGGAAATGCCTTGATTTTAAAGGCAAGAATAAACTACGTTAGGAGAAGTTCTATGGAAGCTGAGGTAAAAATAGAAGCAGAAGATTTAAACAGTTCCCAAAAGGTTCACACCGGCACTGCATATGTAACTCTAGTAGCCCTAGACGAAAAAGGAAAGCCAACAGAGGTTCCTCAATTGCGTTTGAGAGATGAGGATGAAAAAAGAAGATTTTTAGAAGGACAGGCCAGGATGGAAACAAGGCTAAAGAATCGGAAAAAATAATACAAAAGAGGAGCCATAACAGGAGTTTATCGATTTTCAATACTAGTATTGCGAGAATGACCCCTAGTCAACTGCAACTACTACACGATATCAAACGTCAATAGCCAAAAATGAATAAATCCCTTAAAATACCTTCACAGCGACTCTAGTGAGCACATTGAGAGTAAGGAATTCCATGAAATCATCAGTAGGATAAAGGTACATTTAGTTTGAAACAGTAGTTAGATTTTAGATGTTTCTATTACTATTAGAGAAAGCGAGATTAATCATACCAACACGATTAGACCGATCCTGATTGGATTGGGGATTCACTATTATTAATTTCAACTCAAAACCTTAGATTCATCAAGGGGATATACATACACATTAGCTTTCTCATCGTCTATTTTTAAGGAATCCAGCAGTATGGAACCCTTCAATTCTGATTTGTCTACCCCCCATCCATTTTTTCCCAGAATACAGGTATCGTCTATGTCATAGTTAAGAGTAGCAGGATTGAATGGCTCCAACGTAACTCTTTCTTCACCTAACAACCCTTTGGCCCTTATGGATTCAGACATTTTTCTGCCCCCGTCATTTAACAAATACTTAACACCATACTTTTCTCTTAAGATCCTAAGTCCTTTATGCATATCAAATTCTTTTCCTGTATCAATGTAAGTGATAAGTCGGGATTCTTTGATGGTCTTTGAAAGATGGGCATAAACCGTACTGGTAGTAAGTATTACTACCTTTTGATTGTTTATCGGGTTCAACATTGCTATCTTATTTTTTTCATAAAATTCAACCAAATGTGATTCGGCAATACTTTCTAGTGAACGGACGGAAATGATAAAATAAAAATTATCTGGGTGAACAAGTTTCCTTGAAAGATTCAAAAGGTCATTATGCAGAGATGGATGCGGATCCTTTAAGTGCTTTCCAAAAAAATCCCAAGACCAAATTTGACCGTAGTTCTCCATCATGTTATTTACAGTTACCACAATAGCTTGATTTCCTAAAATCATACGATGCAGAGAAGCAAATATATTGTCACCTAGCTTTCTACTCCCGCCTGTGAGCAACGTAACACCCCCTCCTCTCAATCCAAGTAACTTAAAAATAAAAACGCCACTATTGGGTGAAAAAGCTTCGGCTGCAATAAAACTTGTAGCTTGATATGGCACACTCAACTTACTGACGAATTCATCCGAAGCGCCGATTACTATGTAGGGAATTATTTTAGACAGATGATTACAGTTTAAATCCCTATTAGTATCGTATATTTTGATACCTCTTTTCTTATAATGAGTAAAAGTATCGTGATCTAATAGATTATTTTCAAATAGCAGTCCGAGTTTATCAAAGTAATTCTTTTTGATCGAATCAGAATCCATCAGGTTTTTTATGTAAAAACACAATAATAAGTACACACTTGATTATTCATTCTCTAATTTTTGAAATACATACCTCAATCATTTATGATCGCTATTCCTGATTATAATGTTAATAACATAAGAAATTCAAAAGTATGTTCAATATCCGAAATATTATGGACATTGTGGTTTGTTTGAGTATTTCCATTTCGAAATGAAATTGTCTATTTTATTTTAATAAAGTAATCAAATGTGATACTTGAACAATCAATTCTTTATACGGTGATGAATAACACTGATCTAGTTAAAGGGTTTGCAAATTGCAATCTACAGGATATCAAGAGAAAGACTTCAACTTTGAATACCACAATGATTGCATTTAAGAAATGAAATCATCGAATATGACAGATTTCGAGCAAGATCAAGAACAATAAATAAAGCCAAAAAAAATTAGCTGTTGTAGTTGTTGGCGCAATCTACAATTTCACCTGTGGACAAATAATCTCCTTGGTCATATGCTCTTTCAAAGCAGGTAGTAAGCAATAATTTGCGCTCTTGTTTATTCACAGTGTTTTCGTTGTATACTTTTGCATCTTTGTCGTTATCATTGTTATCATCATCATTGTTGTTGTCTTTTGCATCTTTGTCGTTATCATTGTTATCATCATCATTGTTGTTGTCTTTTGCATCTTTGTCGTTATCATTGTTATCATCATCATTGTTGTTGTCTTTTGCATCTTTGTCGTTATCATTGTTATCATCATCATTGTTGTTGTCTTTTGCATCTTTGTCGTTATCATTGTTATCATCATCATTGTTGTTGTCTTTTGCATCTTTGTCGTTATCATTGTTATCATCATTTACATTTACATTCATATTGTTAGTATCGTTAGGATTACTATTATTTGTTACAAATGAGGAGGATTGTGCGGGGGTAGAGCTACCAGCATTAGAATTTGTATCCACGACTCGAACTACGCCTACGCCAGAACCATCTGTCACGCCGGTTTGAGGACCATCAGTTGACGTCAAACCTTGACTTTGGCTACTTGGTATAGAAGAAGACATTGATGGGTTGCTGCTGCTACTGCTGCTGGTACCCATGTCACTACCACTATTGTTACAATTTTCAGCTGATGATGCTGTATACACATAACTTGTCATGAAAGTCACTACACAATCAGCATTTTGCATGGCAGAGTCTTTATTAGGATCGTTTGGGGATGTATACATTTGAAAGTTATTGTTGTAGTTTACCAGATCACCCGTAGCAGCATTAACCAATTTGATTGACGAAAAGTTAACTGAACTTATAACTAATAATAAGAAAATTGCAGATATGAAACCCGAAGTTAGTTTATTGTAATACATTGTCATGATTTTTTTAGTGGATATTCTTTATGAGGATTGTTTTTAATAATTATGTACTTATTTTTTTCTCAATACTATAATTCAATTCTAGTAGAAGATTAGTTGTCATTGGTTTCTCTTATTGTCTTTGAACAGTTATTGTAGTTTAAAAGGAAAAGTAAATATTCAAATAATAAACAATTAAAAAAAAACTAATGACAATAAAATTATTGGGAATTGCAGGAAGTATGAGGAGCAATTCCTATAGTTTTAAAGCATTGGAGCACGCTTTAAAAATAGCTAAGAATAATTATAATGCAGAGATTAATTTATTTGACCTCAGGAAATATAGATTGCCTATTTATGAACCCAATTTAGATCATGATCAAATTCAAACAGCAGAGAAAGAAAGCTTACAAATAGCAAATACTTTGGTCAAATGGGCAGATGCGATTATTTTGACTTCCCCCGATTATCATGGCTCAATGTCAGGAGTATTAAAGAATTTTCTAGACTATTTTTGGAAGGAATTTTCTGGAAAAACATTTGGATACATTTGTGCATCTCATGAAAAAGGCCTTACAGTAATGGAACAAATGAGGACCGCAGTAAGGCAATGTTACGGTTGGAGTATGCCATATGGCATATCCACAAGCTCCGATGACTTTGATGATGCAGGCAACATAACAAATAAAAAAACACTACTAAGGATAGAAATGCTATCTAGAGATCTAGTGTATTACGGAAAAGCTATTAGAAATCAATTTCTCACAGACGCATCAAATAAAGTCAAAGAATCTTATTCATTTCTTACATCAAATAAAGACTGAACAATAATACTAATAAAAGCATTTTATTAGTTTCTACTATAATTTAAAGACATAGAAAACAATCATATGTCTTAATGACAATTTAATCAATAATTACATACCAATTGTACAAAACCAATACAACATCTTTTTTAAAATGGGCAGGTGGAAAGAGAAGGCTAGTTACATTATTAGACAAACTTACACCCACTAACATTGACAGATATTTCGAGCCCTTTTTAGGTAGTGGTGCTTTTTTCTTTCATTTAATCCAATCAAGGAAACAGTTAAAAGCTTACTTATCAGATTCAAATCCTCATTTAATTAACACGTACAGAGAAGTAAGAGACAACGTAAATGAACTGATAGAAATCCTGATGGATCATCAAAAAGGTTATCTTAAAAATGGAGAAAAGTATTACTATTCTGTTAGAGATGATCAAAGTAATAAAACCAATACAGAAGCTGCAGCGAAGTTTATTTTCTTGAATAAGACATGTTATAATGGATTGTACAGGGTAAACAAGATAGGAAATTTTAATGTTCCCCATGGTAGGTATTTTAATCCAAAAATATGCAACAAAGAGAAGCTTAATGATTGCTCAAGTTTGCTTAATAGTGCGGAGGTAAAGATTGTTTGTGATATTTATAAAAATACTACTTTAAAGTGTAAAGACAATGATTTTGTCTATTTGGACCCACCCTATTTTCCAGTATCAAGAACATCAAACTTTACAGATTACACTAAAGAAAGTTTTGGAATTCAGCAACACCAAGAATTGGCGAGTGAGTTTGACAGACTAGACAATATTGGCTCTAAAGTATTGCTTTCTAATTCTAATTCAGAGTATGTTAAATCATTATATAAAAAATACTGCATTTTAAAGGTGAAATCTACCAGGAGTATTAACTGTAATGCAGATAGAAGAAGTGATCATCACGACTTGATAATCTCAAATTACAATAGAAGAATAAAAGATACAGAGAAGACAACTCACAAGTTAAAAAAGCCTATGATATCAAAAATAGTAAGCGACTGATGCATCGATATATGCATGCATATACATATGCTTCCTATCAATTAGTAATAAAAAAACACTAAAATTCACGAGCCCACTCAGATTAAACCTACCATACGGAGTTTTTGAGGCAAATAGGTTTCGGATAAATATTTAAATCCATGTTTAAAAAAAGCATCTAATTCGCATTTTTCCTTTTTATGTAGAAAGAGATTTAGTTCTTTTTGCCATTGTTTATTTTGCATCCAAGGCTTCTTTTTCATGTCATTGGCTCTATTAATATCTTCATCACTTGCTGTCAACCGAGCAACTTCTGGAATGTTATATTGATAAATATCTGAAAACATCATTCCAAGGACCTGAGCATTTGGAGTTACCAGCCTTTCACTATCATAACTCAACGATTCACTACCAATTTTGTACCTTAACGCAATACCTAAGCCCCAAGGATCTGCATCGGCAAAAACTACCACAGGTTTTTTCCATTGTTCATTTAGAATCTTCACCATCATTCTTGTTGCACGATCCGGTTCACCCGATCCAGTCAATAAAATAGCGTTGTATTTCTGAATAAAACCAGATTTTCTTATATTATTTAGAACAGTGTCTTTTTCGACCACCATTACAAAGTCCGCCTTGACATCGTCTATTTGGACATCCCCCATGTTGGTTGGGATAAGTTGAGATGTAGCTCTGCTTCCAAGATTGCAATCTATGATATCGCCACCAACCCGTAATTTTATAGGGCCAGAAATCATTCCTTTAGGTTTGGAAGTTACAGAAAACTCTTCTCTCGGGATTCCAGTTAAAAGTTCGACAGCTTTTATTGCATTATCAGAATCCTCTTGACCTGTCCAAAATTTTTGCTTGTTTTTATCATCTCCTACATTACTAAGGGTTGCATAATACATCCCTCGAATAGTACTTTCCATTTCTTCATCAAGTAGTTTTTTTACCGCATTGGCCATGACCAAATATTGAGCAAAAGTGGGTATTTTCTTTACACTGTCGGGACTAACTTCAATTTTTTTGTCACCTGTTGTAAGCATTCTCTTTTCATCAGACCAAACAGTATTATCATATCCTATTTTTGGTAAACCCAAGATAGGCATTTGATTTTGCTTGATCACATCATCAGATATTTTTCTCATAATCCTTTTTATGATAGTCACAAATTCTTGTTTTTTTGCAGTAGACAATAGATAGATTATTTATTTCTTTTTACCCTTATTTACCCTTTTACTATAGGAATCTATCGTTGATTGAACTTCTTTGGTTTTAGATTGATTTGGAGATCTGTTAAAAGATTTATTCTTTTTTGCTCTGTTAGCATTTATTTTCACAGCGAGATTCTTGTTTTTCTTATTTGTAGTGCTCTTTTCTTTGATGATTAACTCCTTGTTTGTTCCTTTGGGTTCTTTATTTTTAGTAACATTTCTTGGAGGGTCAACCTTACTTAATTTACCAGCTAAGCTCGGATCGACCTTTTTATTGTCTTTTTTCTTATTTTCTAACTTGTTCAGGTTTGGTTTAGAAGAGGCCATGCTTTTGGTCTTTTGGATATCTTTGGTCTTTTGGATATCTTTGGTCTTTTGGATATCTTTGGTCTTTTGGATATCTTTGGTCTTTTGGGTCTCCTGTATGTCCGGCTCTAGATCTATATCCACAAGATCCATTTTTTGAGATGGTTGAACGGGTAAAGTGGACTCAGCAGAAGAAGCGTCTCCCATGTCTATTTGGGGCTTTTTAGATAAATGATTCTCAATCAATCTAGTAAACGATTCGTTTAATTTTGAATTTTTACTACCAAGTGATTCATTTATTGAATCTACTATGAACGGTAGATAGTGTTTATATAGTCTGATCTTATTTTCTGCCTCCTTTAATTTGAGCTCTTTGCGTATTTGTGTACTTAATTTCCTATATAGTTCAGATAGACATGATTTCATATAGTATTTCAGTTCGCCTTCTGAAGCAATGCTTTCTTTTCCGGCGGTTTTATAAGGGATTTTGGTCGAACAAATATGGAAAAAAATATGCAACGGCAAAACCTCAATGACTCTATCTTTTTTTGATTCTTTGTTGACAGAAAATTGTTCCTTTGCTTGTTTTTTAGTGATCCCCATCTTATTAATTTCTACTTCTGATATAACCTCTCTAGCGACGTCGGACCCTTCATCGTATAATAGAGGAATTTTATTAGCAAAACGATATAACTTGAATGACGGAATATCACCACCATAAGCCAAACCAGTTTCAACAACTGTGGGCCTATTATTTATGACACATGTTCTTGATGTATAAGTGGTAAGGACAGGTTTGAGGACTTTAACTGAAAAATTTGATTTTGATAAAATATTTTTGAATGGTGTTGGTGTTGGTGTTTGTTCGTCATTTTGTTCTGATTCAAAAGTTGATGCAGTAACAGTATCATTAGTTACTTGAGGATTAGAATTGGCATTAGTAAGAATAGGTTTTTCAGCTGTGGCAAGGGCGGGGGCAGGGGCTGTAACCGTTACTCCTGTATTATCATTCCCTTTATTTGATACAATAGTATATTCTGACATCATTCCTATTGTGAGAACTTCTCGACCAATAGGACTCAAATGATCTGTATTCGGATTCTGGAATTTAGTTTTTTTGCAAATGTTTACAATTTTAATAAGATCATGCTCACTGAAATCACCAGTAGAGGTCTTTAATGACAATCCAGTATTAGTAACAATATCCTTTGCTTTTTCATAAGAAAGTTTCTGAAAAGACGAACTTAAAATTTTTGGTAAAGACATTTTTTGAGTTTGGAATTTAGAAATGGCTTTTTTTAAGGTTTTTAGATCCATATCAGAAGGATGGGGCAAGATTTCTTGTGCCGGATTAGGCATTATTGATGTCCTTCTATTAAACTGAAATATACCATCATCTGTTTCAAAGGTTATGGATGAATATGGATTTACAATACTCGTTTCAGAAACATACTCATAAATTTTGTTCTTAGTAATAGGTACCAACTTTGCTCTCAAAATAACTTCTATCCGAAAACCAGATGTGTCTTGAATACGAGATTGCTGTTTAGGCTGCAATTTTTTTGACAATACAATAGGTTTATTGGTTCCAATATCAGTTCTTAACTCAAAATAATATTCATCCTGCTCATCAATTGATTTATTCCATACTTTTATTGGAAAATCGGTATCCTTTGTAGAAAAAGCCGCTACCATTTTCAAACCAACTCCAAACAGTCCCCTTTGCTGTTTCTCCATGTATTTAGCAGAAGTTAGAAAAGAGCAAACTGCTATGGGTAGTTTATCTGAATTTATCCCGGTTCCATTATCTTCACACGCCAACATCCATAAATCATTAGCTTGATCAAAAATTCTTAATGAAATTTTAATAGACGGCAGAATCGAAAAACTTTCGCAAGAGTCTAACGAGTTTTCTATCAGCTCTCTAATGGCCATGTATAAAATACGTTCACCGGTAAACCCAGCTAATGCGGAATTATCCACAAAAAATTCGGATTCTGCCTTCTTATTATAAATAATTTTATACTTTTCTAGCTTTGTTGTTGATTGAGAGATATCCCTCTTTAATTCTTCAACTTCTACTTTTACTTTGTCTTCTGCAGAATCTAAGACGGTGGAGGCAGATTTATTCGGCATCAAATACTTTTATTAATATCTTATTTGATTTAATCGTTATTCATGCCCCTTGTATATTATTTGCTTAATCTAATCGATTTGAGAACCATATGGCGTAGATGAATTTTTCAGTTCCTTTAATGTAGGTGGAAGAATTTCTACATAATACCGTTTTCTTTCCTTTTGAATAACTAGATAATCCAAGCCAGAGCCAACTATATTTCCATTCAATAATTCTTTAATTTTCAACCAGATTAAATAGATACATTAGTCAATATTTTTGGGTTTCCATGATATAGAATTTGATTTTAAAGGTTGACATGATCATGCTAAACTGTCAGACAAACAGTTAATTTATCAAACAACTGTTTACTTTATTAGTTTTCAAAGAGTAGTGTAAAAATATTTAAGAATTCAACAACCAATGTTCTCCATGGATGCCAGATGTGTAAATTGCAACAACAAGGCTAATTTTGATATTGAAAAGAATAAGATAAAATGTGAAAAATGTGGAATAGAAATAGACTACGATGAGTATATTGAACAGATGAAAGAAAAAGCTGTTACTTTAGCAGATAATTTTCAATCAAGTTGGGATAAGGGAGGATTCTAAGTAATCTAAAAAATAACCTGAATGCTATTGGTTTGTTGGAAAAAAATAAAAGTTTAGAGTGAAAATTTCTTTGAACTGAACAAAGGATGATGAGAAGGAATGTAATTTTTAGCAAGATTAATTAAGGCTGAAAATTTATCTAATAAAGACTTTGGTAGAATTTAAAGTAGTTATTTCAGATTCAACGGGTAAAAGCACTAGTCAAGAGTTAAAGGATAAGAGTGCTCAACCACTAATAGGTTCTAAGCTTGGAGACATATTAGAATCGTCTATTTTAGGATTTAAGGAGGGGAAAATAAAATTAACCGGCGGGAGCGACAAATCAGGTACACCTATGAGATCAGATCTACACGGTGCTACAAAAAAATATGTCCTCATGACAAGGGGTGTTGGAATGCGAAATCTAGCACCTGGAGAAAGAAAAAGAAAATTGGTCAGGGGGAATATGATCACAGAGGAAATCTATCAATTAAATTGTCGACTGATTGATGCGACATTGCCTGAAAAAGAGCAACAATCTTCAACACAAGAAGAAGCCCAGGTAACTAAATAAATTCAAAAAATATTTCTGTTATCTTCATCTCATAATTATGAGGTTAGTACTTTAAGTAAATTAATATTTGAAAGGAAAAATACAACAGGTATTGCACTGGAAGGATACTTTACCTGAGTGGTATATTCAAAAATATGGTTATCAACCATGTATAAACATAGGTACCTCAGGACATGTAGATCATGGTAAAACTACACTTATTGAAGCTATAACAGGAGTTTGGACAAGCGGTCATAGTGAAGAGCTTCGACGAGGAATTACGATTAAAGTGGGCTATGCAGATGCCGCTTTTTATAAATGTCCCAGTTGTCAGCCTCCATCAAATTATTCTGTTCAACCTACATGTGGTATATGTAATTCAGAAGCACAGTTATCAAGAGTAGTAAGTTTCGTTGACTCGCCTGGTCATGAAAGTTTAATGGCTAACATGCTTTCCGGAGGTGCTCTGATGGATGGCGCAATATTAGTTGTTGCAGCCAACGAAAAAGTGCCACAACCACAAACTAGAGAACATCTATTAGCATTACAGGTATTAGGGATTGAAAATATTGTAATCGTACAAAACAAAGTCGATCTAACTGAAAAAGAAAATGCAGTAGAAAATTATAACCAAATAAAAGAATTTGTAAAGGGAAGTGTAGCTGAAAATGCTCCAATAATCCCCATATCTGCACAACATAAAGCAAATATCGATGTATTAATCGAATACATTGAAAAATATATTCCCACGCCAGAAAGAATTCACAATAAAAATGGTATAATGCATATTTTGAGATCTTTTGATATCAACAAACCAGGTACACCAATTAAAAACATCAAAGGAGGAGTATTAGGAGGGGCTTTAATTCAAGGTGAATTTGAAACAGGCAGCGAAATAGAAATTTTGCCTGGAATTTACAATGAAAAGAAGAACAAATATGAATCTATTTTTTCTGAGGTAGGGTCATTAGCTACTGGTGCAGGATTGGTGGACAAAGTGAAACCAGGCGGATTGGTCGCAATAGGTTCAAAACTGGACCCGTCATTTATAAAAAGTGATTCATTGATCGGTGCAGTGGTTGGAAAACCGAATTCATTACCCCCAGTTGTCGATGAAATTACGATAGACATTAATTTATTTGATACCGCGGTTGGAACACAGGATTTGGTCAAGGTGGAACCCATCAAAACCAAGGAAAATTTAAGATTGAATATCGGAACTGCGGTTACTATAGGAAATGTTACGAATTCAAAAAATCAGAAGATCGAAGTAAAAATAAAGAAACCGATATGTTTGATGCCCCAAAGCAGAGTGGCTTTAAGCCGAAGAATAGCAGATCGATGGCGATTGATAGGTGCAGGAATAGCTGTATAAATCAAGATGGAGGTTATTTCTGACACTAGTTTTTTAATGGTTTTATGTTATGATCCAGTCAAAAACCTGGACGCTCTAGAATCTAGATTTGGAAAACTGCTATGGCTCATTCATCCAGAGACGATTAATGAACTAGCACAGTTAGAAAAAACGGCAGGAATAAAGAGATCAAAAATTGCCAGTCTTTCCTTAAAAATAATAAATGATCGGATAAAAAAAGGGGATTTCAAGTATTTAGACAACGATGAACTCAATAAGTTAGAAATAACACAAGCCAATTCAACAGTCGATTCCATGTTATTAAATATCTCAGCAGAAAAAAAACTCCCATTAGCAACGCTAGACAAGAATTTAATAAAAAGGGCCCTTAAAAAAGGAGTTGATGTATTCACATTAAAAAGCAATAGAATTATTTTTGTACATTCCAAAGTTAGGTCAAATTTAAATTCTTCCTGATTACTTTCATTATACATATATGATGAATATTGAAGGGATCGAAATATGGTGGAATGGACATGATGGATTTAGAATTGAAGTAAATGGTAATAAAATTTATGTTGATCCGTATAAATTAGTTTCATCATATGCTCGCAAGAGTGATGCAGATATACTTTTGATTTCTCATAATCATTTTGATCATTTAAGTATAGAGGATATTAATAATGTGATAAACGAAAATACAAAAATAATTTGCTCTCATGAATGTGTCGAAGTATTAAAAAATAATTATAAAGATAATGAAATAATTCCCTTAAAACCCAAAGAAGCAAAGATGGTTGGGAATATAGAAATAAAAGGTATAGAAGCATATAATACCGATAAAAAATTTCATCCGAAAAAAGATGAAAAAATTGGATTTATCATAAATGTAAATGACTTGAAAATATACCATACAGGTGACACAGATATTATTCCAGAAATGGAAAATGTAAACCCAGATATTTTATTTGTGCCTGTTTCGGGTACTTATGTAATGACCGCAAAGGAAGCTGGAAAAGCCACAAATGAGTTAATCAAGCCCAAAAAAATAGCGATACCGATGCATTATGGATCCATTGTAGGAACTGTCAAGGACGCAGAAGATTTTTGCAAAGATGTGAACATTTGTAAAACCGCAATAATGGAAATTGAATAAACCGGCATAATCAAAACCATCATCACTAAGAATGATTAAATAAAGTTTAAAAAATCATAATAAACGTGTAGGTAATGGCAGGAAGAGAGTTATTAAAATCAGAGAAGAGTCGTAGGACAACTAAGTATCTTCTTATAATCGCAGTATTATGTTTAGCTTTTAGCATTGCATTCATTCTTAGAGCATACCCAATCAAATATGGATTTTATTTGAATGAATTTGATCCTTTTTTTGATTTTAGAGCTACAGAATATATAGTAAATAATGGATATGGACCGTATCTTGAATGGCATGACTACAAGTCATGGTTTCCAGACGGCAGAGAAATTGCTGAAACGTCGCAGTCTGGCTTACACCTAACTGCGGCCACGCTCTACAAAATTTTTGGTATGAACATGTCTTTAATGGATTTCACAATATGGTTTCCGGTCGTCATAGGATCTGCATCCACTGTACTTATGTTCTTGGTAGTAAGAGCTATAACCGGAAGCACCATTCCAGGATTAATTTCATCCCTTTTCTTTGCTGTGAGTCCTGCAATAATTCAAAGGGGAAACCTGGGATGGTTTAAGTCAGAGCCACTGGGTCTTTTTTATGGATTAGGCGGCACATACCTGTTCTTATCTGCCTTAAAGGATAAAAAATACAAATTTTTGATCCCCAAAGCAATTTTTGGAGGAATCTTAATTGGGCTAGCAGTAACTTCTTGGGGTGGAGCTCAGTATTTCGTAATCCCTATCGGTATTTTTATAATAGTCCTTGGGTTTGTTTCCAAAGATCTTAAAAATAATTTAATTGTGGCAGTTCTTTTTACGGCTTCAGTTATCTTAGTTGCCGGGGCTTTTCCGAGGCCAGGCATGTCATTTGTTCTTGGATTGCCAGGTTTATTGTTAATGACTAGCTCGCTATTCCTGTTAGTCACTACCGTAGTAAGGTTAAAAAGTTCTGAGAGAAGGGCGACTTTAAAAACTGCAATAATTCTAGGAATTTTTGCAATAATTGGAATGTCCATAGTGGTCGGTGGCTTTTACAAAGTCCCTTCCTTTAGATATCTCAATGCAATAAACCCATTTCTTTCGTCAGAGAACAAACTAGTAGAGTCTGTTGCAGAACATTTCACACCTACGATAGTAGACTACTTTAGACAGTTTTCAATTCTGATCATTTTTGCGGGGCTAGGAATATGGCTAGCATTTAAGAACAAAAATAATACCAATATGATTTTTGCATTGATTATAGGGCTTACCGGAATTTATATTAGTGCAACATTTGCAAGGCTTTTGGTATTTGCGTCAATAAGCATAATTATATTATCAAGTATAGGAATCTATCAGTCAATTAGAGCCATAACATCGATCAGGACAGAAGCGGAACAAACACTAGCAACTTCAAATAGGAACGAGGCAAAACCCCAAAAGAACATGAAACTCAAAAAACAATTTTTACCATATGCAGGATTTGCAGCCATTTTGGTAGTAATGTTATCCATTCCTATGGTTTACGATACTAACACAAATTGGATAACTTCTGCAGATGTTCCTACATCCATTGCTAATGGAGGTACTAATTATCGATTAACAACGGATGATTGGATAGAAACACTAGATTGGATGTCCAAAAACACACCAGTTGATTCAGTGGTAACAGCATGGTGGGATTACGGCTATTGGATCACAACATTAGGAAATAGAACATCCATTGCAGATAATGCAACAATTAATCAAACAAGAATAGAAACAATAGCAAAAATGTTCATTAGTCCTGAAGAAGAGGGATGGAAAATTGCTAATGATCTGAAATCAGACTATATTTTGATATATGTAGTTGGACAAAAATTGCCTTCTTTGGATCCTAGCAATCCAAGTCCCCTATATGTATTAGGAAGCGGTGGAGATGAAAGTAAAAAGCATTGGTTTATTCGAATAGGTGGATTTAATGAAACAGAATATGTTGAATCTAATGGAGATACACCAAAACAAAAGTACTGGGATTCGCTTTTGGGGAAAATGATGCCGTTTCAAACGATTGGATTCTATAATCCAAGTAGTGGAACATTATCGCCAACATATCAGCCTAATGCGATACCCTTTTACATAAAGGATATAAAGTATCCAAAAAATAACACTTCAGAACCACTATCTCTAGTATACGCTTCAAAGAGTTTCGAAAGTGATGAGCCAGGATTATTTTTTGGAGTGTTGGTGTACAAAGTGAACCATGATTTCAAAACAAACAATGCAAATGGCACCTCCTCCTCCAATACTACTACCTTAGCTAACAATCTAACAAATGGCACCTCCTCCTCCAATACTACTACCTTAGCTAACAATCTAACAAATGGCACCTCCTCCTCCAATACTACTACCTTAGCTAACAATCTAACAAATGGCACCTCAACTTTGTTTTTAGAATCTAATGTTTTAAATAATATCAACAATACAACATCAAACAATAATATGACTACTACCACAAATAACACAGCAACTATTGAAACTACTCAAGGTCCAATAAAAATTGAATTTTATCCTGATGTCGCACCAAATCACGTGAAGAACTTCCAAGATCTGGCTAGTAAAGGATTTTACGACGGTGTAGTATTTCACAGAATAGTACCAGGTTTCGTTATTCAGGCTGGAGACCCAAATACAAAAAATGACAATAGTAGCAGAGATACTTGGGGTACTGGAGGTCCCGGATACACAATAAATCAAGAATTCAACAGCATACCTCATGAAAGAGGAATATTATCAATGGCTCGAACAAATGATCCTAATAGTGCTGGTTCACAGTTCTTTATTGTATTAAATGATTCCAAATTTTTGGATAATCAATATACAGTATTTGGAAAAGTAACAGAAGGGTTAGAAATTGTTGACAAAATTGCAAACTCAACTACTAACGCAATGGATCAGCCGGAAGATCCCAATACAGCTCGAATCAATAAGATCATCCTTCAATAGATCAAGCTCCAACCTCCATCTAAGAAGTACATTTTTTATTTTGATATCAATCCGTGGTAAATGAATGGTAACACAGTGCTCACATCTGCATGTATGGTAATTTGCTTAGCTTGTGTAGTAACCTTTCCCCACGAAATAGCCTCGGCAACTGGAGCTCCGCTTAAGCTTCCATCCCATTCAGATGCGGTTGTAATATATACAGCATAGTCCAGTCCACCTCTATACTGATTCCACCATAGAGTATGATGTTTTGAAAGTCCTCCTCCCATCATGAAAGCTCCAGTCTTTTTTGCATCAAAAATTATCTCAGATAATTTTGTCTGATCTTTTAGGATATCAATTTTGAAATCTTTATGAGATTGATTAAATAACCAAATCTGGTTACCCACCGCTCCATCAACAATCCCTGGAACAAATACAGGAATATTGTTCTTAAAAGCCCAATACAAAAAGGACGATTCGTTTAAGTGACTTCCAATATATCTAATTATTTCAGATGGTGCAAATTCTCCCGAAGATTTTGAACTATCGTATAATTTTTGCAAAAAAGACTGAACTTTATTTTCAATAAGAGGTCCATAATTTTTGTTCGGAATTAAGATGTTGCCTAATCTATGAATATCTTTCTTTAGTAGAAATTGATCATCTAATCTAAAATCACCTTCATAATATGAGGAAAAGGATTTAGCTATATCGTGATCTAATGCACCGCACGTTGTGATAATGCAATCAAACATCTTATTCTTTATCATATCACGTACGATACCTCGGTTCCCCGTAGAAATAAGGGCACCGACAAATGATATGAACTTCGTACAGTTTTTTTCATTTAGCATATTTTTGAGTATTTCAACGCCATTAGCCAAATGCCTTCCCTCAAATCCACCGGAATCAGCCATATTTTTTAAAATCTGGTTTATCGATGTTCTTTGGTTTATAGAATAATCCCGTACATCCTTGGATAAATAATTTGGACTATCTCTAACATCAACATTCTTTTTTTTGACTTGTCTCAATAAAATGATGTAAATATTTTCACATTAATAAATTACTTTAAATTATATACTTTACTCGATGTTGTCTAACTGGATTACAATTATAATAAGTTCGATCTAGATTAAAGGGATTGAGTCATAACCGACATAGTTTTTCAGGAAAAAAAATTGACCCCCCGGAAATCTTTGCGAATATGAATATATCAGAATTGATAGATTTATTCAGAAAAACAGGATATAATGCAAGGAGATTAGCAGAGGCTGCAGACATTATGAAAAGAATGGTAGAATCTGATGCGACAATTTGTTTGACTATAGCAGGAGCATTAACTCCAATAGGATTTGGGAAGATTATATCAAGTATGATAGACAACGGTTTTGTTGATTGGATTGTTACAACAGGTGCAAATGCCTATCATGATTTACACTTTGCATATGACTTGCCGGTTAGGCAAGGCCATTTTGATGTTGATGATGATATATTATATTCGAAACAAATCGTGAGAATTTATGATGTATATATAAAAGAATATGGGACCCTTCAATCCCAGGATACAATAATTCAGAGAAATATTCAAAATATATACCAAAAGCATATCGACATGACAAATAGCTCAACTGCTGATCTATCTTATTTAATAGGAAAAGAAGCTGCTGAAAAATCCAAGGCGCCTGACAAATCATTTATGGTCTCAGCATACAAATCTAATGTCCCTGTGTATATACCAGCACTCAGCGATTCTTCAATCGGATTGAACATGCTACCTTCAATGCTTGATGGAAAGGCAGCAATCAATCCTATAAAAGATATCGCAGAATCAACAGCAATCTTATGGAAAAGTAATGTGTCCGGTGGTTTAGAGTTGGGTGGAGGAGTACCTAAGAACTTTTTTCAGCAGACTGGTCCAGCCCTGTATCAAATTTTAAAAATCAAGGAAGGAGGACATGATTTCATAATCCAACTCACCGATGCAAGACCCGATACAGGTGGTCTATCTGGAGCGACATTACAAGAGGGTAAAAGTTGGGGAAAGATTAAAACTTCGCACAAAGGAAATGTAATAGTTTATGGCGATACATCGGTCTATTTTCCAATTCTTTGTTCTTATTTGCTGAGTGAATGTAAACCAAGGAGTAAAAAACAAATCTACAAGAAAAAGGACTCATGGGTTGAAGAGATGAAAACACAATATATAAAAAAAAATAAAACCAAATAGCAGAATGAATAAAATAATAGTAATATAGAAAAAACAGAAAATAGACTAATGTATCTGTATACACATGTCAGAATTCAATCAACTTTTGGTAAGAAGAATAAGAAATGGTACCGTCATTGATCACATAGAATCGCCCAGAGCACTGCTTGTTCTCAACATATTAAATATTACAGGTCAAGAGGGGAATGTAATAACAGTAGCTTTAAACGTACCAAGTGTTAAACAGAAGAAAAAAGATATCATAAAAGTGGAAAACAAGTTTTTGGAAAAGAAAGAAACCGACAAGCTCGCATTAATTGCTCCTAATGCAACCATCAATATTATTAAAGATTATAAATTAACCGAAAAGAGAAGAATTCAGCTTCCTGATAATATAATAGGTTTTTTTAAATGCCCTAATTTAAGATGTATTACAAACACCGAAGAAGGATTAAGTTCTAAGATCGAAATAATTGACAAAAAAAATATACTATTGAAATGTCAATATTGTGCACGATCTATAACGACTAATGAATTAATTAAGTAGAACATAAACATCAAGAAGAAGACTAAGAATTGAAAAGAGGAAGAGAGATGAAATCGTTTTTGGTTTTTAGTTTTTGTTATTTTCAAATGATTTGAAAAAAGATTGAACGTTTTATGATACGATCACTAATTCATTCGTGTGTAAATGAAAAGTGTTATCCATCAATAAATGCACAATACTATACGATCAAAATATGCTTGTCAACCTGTATTACTCCCCTCTGCAAACTTCACAAGTGTAAGAACCATCTGCATAAAGTAGAAAATCAGACCATTCACCACATTCATCGCAATATCCAGAAATATTTCGTGGAGAACGTCCAATCTCGCCTCTTATAAGCAGTGATTTTTCAGAAACTACATCAAATAATTCTGGTGTAACGGCAAGAACATCAGACACCGAAATAATTCCGACTAAGTTACCTTTATGTGTCACTCCCAAACGCTTAATTCCATGTTGTCGTAAAAGTCTGGCAGCGGATGTAATACTTTCCTCTCCAGTAATTGTAATCAAGTGGTTCATTATATCCGAAGCTTTAATATCAGATGGGATTGAACCGGCAGCTATTGCTTTGGAAACAATATCCCAGTCAGTAATTATTCCAAGCGGTTTATCGTTATCTAAAATAATAATGCTTCCAATTTTAGCATTCGTCATAAGTTTTGAAATCGTAACAAGGTCATCGTTTGGTCCTGCATGAACTATAGGGCTATTCATGACATCACTGACTAATACACGAGTGGTCATGGCAGTAGTTTCATCTCTAATATCTTTAGACACATCAAATCTTCAGAGTTTGAATTTAATTACTTTTCTATTCTTATTTCTATTCGTACCCATCAAAATTTGAATTTAATTACTTTGATAAAAAATTATTGAAATCATATTTTAACTCGCCTTTTTCAATAGGCAATAGTTTGAATTGACCTACAGGTAAGATTCTTACTATTTCATCTATTGATAAATGCTTTAAATGGTTTATCAAACGTTCAGGAAATTCATTTTTTATAGAGTAATCTACAAAATCAGATTTTATTTTTTTTGAAGCCTTTACAACATCGAAGCCTGATGGCATCATATTTCTTAAATATATGGATCTTTTCAAGATTGCAGAGAAAGGTCCAACAATAAATAATGGTCTGTCTTCAATAAAAGACAAACCAATTGCAAGCTTTATTTCCAAATTTTTTACAAAATTTCTCTTGCCTTCAATTATAAATGCCCCTTTTGGAAGAAACTGACCCGTAGGTGCGCCTTTTTTTACCTGAGTAGGATAGACCCAATATGCATCAGCAGAAGAAAGATTATCTTTCCAAGACCTACTAAAAGATACAGTTGCCTGAGCAGTTTCAATGATACTTTGTGACAAATCCGCGCTGGTTTTGTTATTAGCGTTTTTTAATATAAAGAAAGGAGAACCATTGACCTCTGCATGAAAAACATAGTCGTTTTCTGTAAGATGTCTTCTTATTAGTACTGAATTTGACGATGAATCCCTGCCACCTATAGCCAACACATCGTCAGTTGAAAGAAACCATCGATATTTTTCATACCATTCCTTATTGGTCAAAATCTTAATTTCTGATGATGGTTTTTTGTTTTTCTGTTTTTGAATTTTGTCCATTTGTTCAATCAATTTTGAATGAGAATTTTCTATGGTAATCAATCCTCTTTCCATGTCCTTGGCGACATTAAATAGCAAGGAAGAAATTTTTGGAATGTTAGAATTCCCTATATCTATAGGTATTTTTTCATCTACAATCTCTAGATAATCTTTACCTTTTATGCTCAAAATTTTAGCATCAGAAGCATGGAGTAATTTTGTAATCGAGTGTTTTTCTGGATTCAACACACCGTCAGTCTCTTGCATAAGCAGATTGGCAAATTCTCTGAGCTTGTTTGATTTTGCGATAACAAGGTCTTTAGCTTTTTTCTGTTCATCCAAATCATGCTCTAATGACTCGATCTGCTTTTCTAATTCGGAGTTTCTCGATGAACTAGTATATAAAACGGAATAGTTTAGGAATTCATCAATTGCATCAGTGTACAAACTATATTTTCTAATATGATCCAGAGGAACATCGGATGGTGTTATTGGGCTTACATCTGCAGGATTATTCTCATCATCTAAAATAATGCATGGTTCATGTCCAATACCGGTTGAAATATTTCTTATTAAAGAAGTCAATTCTTCGAATAGGTTCTTTAGTTCAACTGAAGTAAGATCTCTAACTTTCTTATTTGGGACTTTACTATTTTGAACTGCCAATTCGATAAATTTCTTTGAAATTGATAATGTTCGTCCTAACCATCTTTTTATATCAATATTGTCCTGATCGCTATTCTTGATTAAAGACAAAAAATCGTCATAACCTAAAGATAGTGGATCAGCTCCTCTAGAGGGAGGGGGAAAATACTTCAGCCCAGGTTTCAACACCCTATGTCGAACGTTAATGGGATTTAGAATATTCAAAATCTTGTGAGAGTCATTGCAAATTATTATGTTGCCATGACCAAACAATTCGACAATTAAGTAATATTTCATTCCTTGAATAGATTGAAAAACAAATTGAACTATTCGTTCTCCAGGTACAACAGAGATATCGATCAGTTTCGAGCGTTCAAGATCAGTCTTAATTTTTTTTAAAGAGTCATTATCTTCAATAATTGAATATTTATATTTGGTAATACAGATTCCAAAGGAGGAAACTAGAAGTGAAACATCATTTTTTTGTGAATGGTGAAATTTTAGGATCAGAGCGTTTTTTGTTATAAGAGAAATATTGCTTACATAATAAACATTATCAATAACTGTTTTGATGTTATTTACAATATATCTAAGTTCAATCTCTGAAATAGCCATCTAAATTTATCATGATCTTGTTGAATATAATAAGATACAATATGCCACTATTCAGAATTAGATTAGCAGAACCAAATGAAGTTGAATTCAAGAATAGATTATTAGAATTGATTGTATTGTGAGACTGTGTTCAAACCCATGGATAGTCCAATTGGGTCATTGTGCTTGCAGACTTTGTCTTTTTCTGATCGAAGAAAGTAGGAATTAAATGTGGCTGATTAAAAACTAATAGCGCATATCCTTGCAAATAGAAGATAAAATATATTATTTAAGAGTCGTTATGGCTGCAATCGCAGGATCCATTTTGGGTGCCATCGTAAAACCTAATTCTGATCAATCCAATACTATAGGATTAACAATATTAGTAGGCATTATTTTTTATTCCGTATCTCATATAATTGCAAGTAGGATGGTTGGGGACATTCCTAAAGAAAAAAAGAAAAAAGTAATTACAATAGCAATTTTTGGTTTTATTTTCATGTTACTTACATTTATGGTATTAACATATACGGTGTTAAACCAACATATCATATGAAACGATGGAAATGATTTGGAATTATAAAACTCCTGGCATTCCTGATGAATTTTTTGACAGGATAGACAACGTACCAATTACAAAAGAAGACATACGATCTATAATAATTAGTAAACTACGACTAAAAGAAGGGTTTACAACATTAGATATTGGATGTGGTAGTGGCAGTATAACTGCGGAATTGATTCTTCAAACAAAAGGTAAAGTTTATGCCATTGATATGGACAAGGCTGCGATTGACCTAACGGAGAAAAATTTATCGAAATTTGGGATCTTAAAGGATGCCATGATTATTCATGGATTAGCTCAGGATGTATTACCCAAGTTGCCTAATGTTGACGCAATTGTAATAGGTGGAACTACTGGGGAAACCAAACAGATAATAAAATTAGCTATTTCCAAGTTAAATCAAGGGGGGAGATTAGTGGTCACATCCATCTTGATAGAAACTATATATAATGCACTTAGGACCATGCAAGATTCGGAATTGCAAGAGATAGATATAACTCAGGTGACTATTGCAAAGGCAAAAAAAACCAGCTCAGGGACTATGATGATTTCAAGAAATCCGGTAATAATCTTCTCCGGTACAAAGTAAAATACAAAAACTTTAATTAATATTTTCTAAAAATCCTTTATGGGTAATTTTACACTACATTGTGTTGGCTGTGGTCCTGGTGATCCCGATTTGCTAACTTTGAAAGCAATCAATGTTATTAAAAATGCTGATGTGATTTATACCCCAACTGCTAGAGAGAATAAACCCAGTGTTGCATTGTCAATAGTCGAAAAATTTCTCGCCAAAGAAACTGAAATTCGTCAATTAGTTTTTCCCATGGTAAAAGATTATGAGAAATTAAGAGAACATTGGAAGAGTAATGCCAAAGAAATAGCAGATGCGGTCAGAATTGGAAAAAAAGCCGTTTATTTAACTGTAGGTGATCCATCTCTTTACAGTACTTGGATATATATTCACAAAGAAATGTGCAAGACCCATAAGGACATTGAGATAGAGATAGTACCAGGAATAACATCCATTTTCTCGTTTTCTGCCGAAATTAAAACTCCGATAGGAGAAGGAGAGGAAATAATAGGAATAATTCCCGCATGTTATAATCTAGACAGGTTAAAAATAGCAGCAGAATGTTGTGATACACTGGTGTTCTTAAAGGACGGTCGATATTTTAATAATGTAATAGACATACTAATGGAATCAAGTTTTCCAGAGGATTCAGATATTTTTATTGCTGAAGATGTCTCAACCGATAATGAAACATTACAAAAAAGGAAGCTTGTTGACGTGGCAAAAAACAAAAATGAAAACAATGATAAGTACTTTTCAATAATGATAGCCAAAAAGAAAAAATGATCCAAAAGAATACAGTTTATTTTGTAGGTTCAGGACCAGGAGACCCTGAATTAATTACAATAAAAGCAAAGAATCTTTTAGAAAACGCCGATGTAATAATATATTCGGGATCGTTATTAAATCCCGAATTATTGAGGTATGCTAAAAGAGATGCTCAATTACACGATGCAGCGAAATTAGACAGATTAGAAATATATGAAATTCTAAAGGATTCTACAAGAAAGGGCAAGTTGGCGATTAGGTTTCATGATGGAGACCCAGCTATTTTTAGTACTATAAGGGAACAAATAGACAGATTAGAGAAAGATGAAATCGAATGTAGTGTTATTCCTGGAATTACATCACTTCTTGGTGCAGCCGCATCGATGAATCTAGAATTAACTTTGCCTGGTATTACTCAAACAATAATCATAACTCGCGCAGAATTCAGAACACCTGTTCCAGAAAGAGAGCGAATTTCAGAATTGTCAAAACATGGATCGACCATGGCATTTTATTTAAGCGTGCATTTACTTGAAAGGGTTATTGAAGAATTATTGGAGGGTGGAGTTTATACTAATGATACACCAGTTGCAATAATATATAAAGCAACATGGAAAGATCAAAAAATACTAAAGGGTACTCTGGGTACCATTACAAAGAAAGTCAAAGAAGAAAGGATTGTTAAAACTGCATTAATAGTGGTTGGAGATGTGATAGCACCAAAAAAATATGAATTTTCAAAAGTTTATGATTCACAGTTTACCCATGGATATAGAAAAAGTAAAGAGAGTAATTCTAGCTCTTAATTGAGAGGGACACGCTGTAATTCTTTTTGATTTACAGTAGCCCAAGCCCCCATACCTCGTCCCTCAGGTCCATTGAAATCTATAATTTGACTCAATATGATTTCTGTAGAAGCCATTGGAGGCCATAACATTGCCATATAATCGCCCTCATTACCTGGTTTATTCATATCAGCCAAAACTAATTTTTCTGTTTTCAAACCAATATCACCAAGTCTTGATTTAACAGTTTCAAATAATTGCTTTTGACCATGAACTATCACATAAACATTTTTTTCGGTATCAAGATTAGACATACTAAACCTAATGCGGAGTATTTATAAAATGATTACTAATCATCACCATATCATACAAGTCCATGGCGGTACAATTTCATTTTCAATATCATTATCATCATCATTTTTACCAGTCAAATCAACAACCTAGTAATTGAAAAATTAATCGTTTTGAAGAATTTGTTAAAAATGTCATGAGAATAAATAGGATCCAATAGTACAATTACTCAGGATTTTGCTATCATTGATTATTCATTTCTCAAAACATCAATGATAAAAAAATAGTAGAAAATCACAATAATTTGTAAATTTTGTATGAATTTACATACCTAGTTCGAAAAACACACTTGTAGAAAAGAATGTTTAAATATATTTAAAATTTGCAATTACTAATTAAAAAACATTTAATACCATCCTTGATTAACTTAGATGCAACATGACATTACCAAAGGGATTTGGTTCACAAACTAATACTCAAAAGAACAGAACATTTGATGAATGGTGGGCAACCGTACCTGGAGATTTGAAAACAAAAGCTCGCAAGGGCGATGAAGCCAACAAGGTTTTATTGAATCAGGTAAATTATGTGTTACTCCATCTTCATCTTCAGGGTAAACACGATACAAAACCATCACATGAAGAATTAAAAGACTGGCTTCATAGTGGTCAAGTAGACGTAATGCGTCAAATCAAAAAATAATATTTTTTTTAAAGTAATATTTTTTTATTATATATTTAATATAACATAAAAACAACGAAAATAAAATATATATAAATATACTATTAGATAAAAAGTATTCGAGTTTTGAAGAGAGGTAGTCATATAGCAATTTTCGATACTTTTAAAACTCATCAAGCAAAATCAACTAGAGAATCCAAGAGACAAAGAGGAATAATAGCACATATAGCGTTAGAAAAAGACCCGAGTGGAAAAACTAGGACTTCAATAGCTCATATTTTAGCCAAGAAATATGGGGTAGCCTGGCAAAATATTTACTCGGCTATTTTTAAAGATCTTGACGAGGTATTGATACCCGCAAACGTAGTAAAAGAAGGTGGCAGATTACCAATAAAAAGGGGTCCAAAAGCCCTTCAAATTGAGGGAATACCGTACTATGAGCTCACTAATACAGGCCTTATAATTGCATCAACCATTGAGGAAACAGGTGACATTAGATTGCGAATGAAGCTGCTTGAGCTTTACCTATTGAATTCAAATGCGAATAATACAAGCATTAATGAAAATAATAGTATAATAAATGACGGAATTTTATTACTATCACGATATGCCCCGACCTTTATTTTGAAAATAATAAACGAGTACATTGTGGCATATAATCGTGGAGAAATAGAAAGACTAGATAGGCTTGACATTGAAAATCTTAAGAAGGTTATATCCAATCAAATAACAATTGAAAAAGAATTGGTAGAGGCCTGTATGGTGTTATCTAATGATAAGAAAGAAGTATTAAAGAACTTTATAGAAAAGATTAGTTAATGAACGGCATCGAGATGCTATCTCAGGTAATGAACCGGTATTATTTTTAGATCAAATGCCAATTCGGTATGAAAGAATACGGATTTGGCTTCATCTAATAAGACATTTAGATCTTTATATCTACTACTAAAGTGGGTCAGACATAATCTATGTACGGAAGCCATTTTAGCTAGAGTTGCAGTTTCGATCGCAGTAGAATGATAGGATTCGATTGCCCTTGTAAGTTCATTGGATGAGAATGTTGATTCGAAGATCAGTAAATCACAATTTCTAAAAAAATCGCACAGACTGTCAGATGGACGCGTGTCTCCAGAAATACCAATTTTCCTACCAGGTCTTGTAGGACCAACAATATCATGAGAATAAAATAATTTATCATCATAAATGACATCAACACCTTTTTGAAGTGAGCCATACAATTCTCCTTCAGGAATACCTAATTCTTTTGCTCGTCTCGCGTCAAATTTTCCGGGCCTATCATTTTCAAGCAAACAATATGCATATGAACAAATATTAGGACCATGTTCGGATTTACAGTATAATATCTTATAGTCCTTTTCCACTACAACAGTTCCTTGAGAATTAGGAATTACATGAATGTCTAGTTGAAAAGTTAATTTGATGTGGAGCAATTTCATGTTCTCAACTAAGAAATCATATATTAGTTCTGGACCGAAAATATCAACCGCGGCCTTCCTACCTTGTAGTGATAGTGTTTGTAGAAAACCCAATATGCCCAAAATATGATCAGAGTGCATATGAGTAATGAATATCATAGTTTTCTTATTAAACCCCAATCCAGTACGAATAAAATTATATTGCATCCCCTCCCCTGCATCAAAAATCAACAAAGTCCCATTTCTATTTACTACAAGAGAAGAAAGTGACCGGTCTACTGCAGGCATCGCTGCAGACGTTCCAAGGAAAATAACTTCGAGATTTACCATCTAATGCTCAATCACGTGATAAAATAGAGGACAAGGTTTTTGCAATCTCGCTACTCAAATCAATCTTTGAACAGGATCTTGGGATACTATTGGTAGAAACAATCTCATTTATTCCAGAACTCTTTAACAAATTTATGGATTTCTCATCCGACAGGGCATGAACGCACATCACAAAGACTTTGCCGCAACTATTATTTTTTAATATATCCACAGCCCTGAGTATAGTTCCTCCACTAGATACCATATCATCAAGAATCACAATATCTCGATTAGTAACTGAAATATTTAGTTTTTCATCCATGGTAATATTTCCAGTGAATCTATCTCTATTTTTTCTTAACCCAAGGAAAGAAGCATTCATAATTTCAGCAAACTCTTTTGCTCTAGGAACTCCTCCAAGGTCTGGTGATACAATAATAGGTTCTGTTAAATTAAAATTGTTAATGGCATATTTTGCCAGTAATGGCATAGAAGAAATATTAAAAATGTCATAATTGAAATAAGATAATGCCTTAGTACTGTGTATATCAACAGTTATCAGATTACGAGTTCCAAAATATCCAAACAGTTTTGCTATCATAGACATGGTCACAAATTCTCCTTCCAGAAATACCCTATCCTGCCTAGCATAACCCATGTAAGGGATAACCGGAATAACTTCAGAAGCGCCAGAGTCGTTACAATATGACAACATCATCAATGTCTGTAAAAAATGCGAATCTACAGAGGGATAAGTAGATTGTACAACAATGCATTTTTTATCAAGTAAACTCGCATTAATTGTTATTTTACTTTCTCCATCAGAAAAAGTGCGTAATTCGACTTCAACAGGATCAACATTTAAACACGAAGCAATAGAATTCCCCAATTCTATCGAAGAAGGTCCCGGCAATACGACTACATCTTTCATGACATGATTGAAATGATATGAGAATCTTAAAAATGTTGAACTATTGATAATATCATATTAAGTATGTTCGAATTTCTACAATAGTTCAATTGGATTGATATAACTGATATGTATATCCGATTTGATATCAATGTTCACAAGAATACACATTGGAAAAACATGATAAAAAAATCAAGATCGCGGAACATCCATACTAGGAATGTGATTGAAAATTATTTACCACTTTAAGTTATAAATATGTAGAGATCAATTTGATACAATTATGTATCAGTATAAAATCATACTGTGCAATATTATATCTATTGCTTAATAATCAGCAAGACATCAGAATCAATTTTATCTAACTGTTCTCTAATAGCTTGAACTACTTGTTCGTTCGCGTTTAGGCTAGAAAAATCCAATAGTTGAAACCCATCAACCAATTGAACATTTGGAGATAGATCAGAATTTGAGGAAAATTTAGAAATAATTGATGGGAGATCTGCAGACATTTTGGTTGAAAAGCCATGCATCAGTTTGCCATTATCCAAAGAGAGGCGCACTCTCCCAAATTTATCTAATATCAATATAGATTGCATTCTTGTTTTAAAGAATAATTTTTTTTTCTGATAAGTATTCATAAAAATATAATAATTTCCTAGTTTATGTTCCAAAGTAATGTCTCCGTCATTATGAAACAAGGTTTTTGCAATCTCTACTACTTCCTCTTGTTTTAACTCTCTAGAACCGACATTATTTAAGTCTAGAGTAACATTACCGATAACAGTGACTCTCAAAATTGAACGATCGCTTATATATTCCGATTGAACAGATAGTGAATCAGGAGATGCATTTTTTCTAATAGCTAAATCTTTAATCTCCGTTATTAATTGAGTAACATCTTCTGGAGTAGGATTGTTAATGGTTTTCTCTTTCTCTTCATAAATCATTCCTGTGGCTACACCTATGGATGAAATGACATCGGCGTAATCTGCTTTTTTGTATTCAAAACTGAGTTTCTTAGCAACAAGTGGTACCAAAACGGAAGCACCTCCTCCTCCCCCGATAACCACTATTCTGCTCTTTGATAATTTGTACTCTTTTACCATTGGAATTATATAATCCGATATCTTTGAAACAGAAATATCTAGAACTTGACTAGCAATTTGCTCAGGCGACATTCCCATATAGATAGCCAACTTCGTAAATGCAATCCTAGCTGAATCCGCATTTCCATATGCATTATCATTTTTTGGGATGAGACCTAATGCATTAGCGGCACATGTGTTGGTGATCCCGTATGCTTTTCCTCCAGGAACTTTGATACTAATATAGTCATTAGGATCATTGTTCAATGGACTAATAGGTACAATTTCACCCTTTATCAATTCATCAGGATCGGCAAAACAAGAATAATCTAATCCTGCAATGTGTGAGGATCGAGGACCAACATCAATAATTTTTCTCTTTGATGAAAGTCTCAATAAAGACCCCCCAGCAACCCCACAAATTCTTACATCAAGTGATCTTATACAAGTTGGATGTTCCATTATGTTCACATAACGCATTTCAGGCTTTCCATCCTTAATTATACTGATGTTAGTTGAAGTACCACCAACTTCTATAAATATGCCTTCTAAAACCTGTAAGAAGAGCAAAGCGCCTACAACACTTGCAGCTGGACCTGAAAGCACTGTTATTATTGGCTTGTGTAAAAAAGAATCCAATGTGGTTACACCACCATCACCTTTCATTATCATTACGGGTACATTTATGCCTAAGTTATTGACTGCAGATTTAACATAATTTGCGGTACTTGTGGCTTTTGGAAGAATGCTAGCATTAATTGTAGCTGTCAAAGTTCTGATCTCTAATCCATAAATTCCAGTTAATTCATGCCCGGCAGTACAAGGAAGTTTAGAATGCTTCATTACAAATAATTCGTTACTTGGATCATCGACTCCGAAAGCCTCACTTACAACTATGGATTGAGCTCCCTCTGAAACCAGATTCTCTATGGATTTTTCGATCCCAGGCTCCTCTAAATATTTAGAGGTATCCAAAAAGGTATAACAGGTTCTAAGAAATTTATTAGAATTTAGGGATATATCTTTAATATGAGTTCTTTTCACGACATTTGTTTTTTCCATTCCTACACCCATTCCAATAATGCCAACTTTTGATACGTCTCCCTCAAGAAAGGCGTTGACAGCTTGGGTGGTACTATGAGAAATTAACTCTATTTCTTTATGGTCTATGTCGCACATCTCAATTAATGTGGATAAGGCGTTAACAATACCGACAGAAACACCGCCTTCTAAAGAGTGTGTTGTTGAAACAGATTTTTTTCCTAGTATTTTTTTTTCAATTACGTCAATAGCTACGGCTTTGGTAAAGGTGCCCCCTACATCTATTCCGATCCTAATTTTTTTCAAACCTTTTGCTCACTCGCTTTCATAAAAACCAGAAAAACGTTTGTTTCATGCATTCCAAGTAATTTAAATGCTACCATATCGAAGAGTTACATTTGTAGTGAGACATCAAATATTATTTCTTTGATTCCCATATATCTAAGGATTGACTGAAAGTTTTTTTTATCTGCAGAAACAAGAATTTCGAGCTTGCCTTTGGTATTCTTGTTCTTATCCAAGTCTCCAGTATATTTGAGATAATTCTTCACATTTTTTGCAACTTCAGCTGAAGAATTGATGAACTTTATAGATGGCAAAATAGCTTCAATATAATTTTTAACAAATGGTAAATGGGTATTACCTAATGCAATAACATCAATCGTGTTATCAATATTTGAGTCAATTATTTCTCGGATTTTATCATAGGTAAATTTCTGATCAAATAAAAATGATCCACTTTCAACTAGATTAATAATCTCTGAAGAATCTACCTTATCCACAAATATCTGTTGGGGTATTTCTTTTTTTATCAAGTAATTGAACTCTTTGCTATCAAGCGTACCTTTTGATGCCATTATTGCTATGTGTTTTTTCCTACTCAAGTTTATTGTCTTATCAAGTGGTAGTTTTGTTGAAATGATAGTTGTAGAAAAATTGTTCTTAATTTCATCATAAATTTGAACAGAGGGGGTATTTGATGCCATCACTATTAGTTTTGGCTGATATCTCTCCAAAAATTTGATGGATTTTAGTATTATTGACTTTAATTCACTCTTAGTTTTATTTCCATACGGAAAATTCTTTTTATCAGCAAAATACAAAATATTCTCAGAGGGAATAATCTTCCTCAATTCTCTCACAACAGATAGCGAACCCAATCCTGAATCAAAAACTGCAATTGGCCTATATAGCATAATTAACAGTATCTAATAAGAGGTAAAAATGTTTGAAATATAATTATTTTCCAATACAACAATTACCCTCAGGGATATGATATCCATGTGGACAAATCTTGGGATGTTTTAACAGGGTACATAGTGCATCGGTAAAAATTTCTTTCATATGATGCTCAATGCCACAAACCATCTCTTCATCTACATCGATTTTTAAGGCATCTTTCATGAGTACTTCTAACAGTCGAGTGTTTCGTATCATTTTTTTTCCGATGTTCTCACCCTCTTTTGTAAGTGTCACTATGGAACCCTTTTTATAATCAATTAAAAGAGAATCATTTAACTTATGAAGCATTTGAACCACTGATGGTTGTGTAACATTTAAAATTTTGGCTATAGAACTAACCTTTAACTCTTGGCCACTTTCTGAAATAGACCACATTGCCTTCAAATACATTTCAACATGCTCGGCTTCTGCGGTGCCTACATACAATTGCTCTGGGAGTCCAGAATTTTTCGAATAAACAGTCAATGTATATGATTACACGTTATATTTTTTAACTTTATTGATTCAAAAGTAATTGAAATAAAAAAGCTAAAGGTAAGTTCATTCATTTTTAATAGAACGTCATCAGACTTATTGCGAGATAGAACAAGGTAAGTTTCGTTCGTTTTTCTTAAATTGTAAAAGGACTTGTTTTTTGTTCAATATCAATTCTACTGACTGGATTTTACTTTTGTAAAAGACAACTTTTTTTCCTTTTTCATTTATCACAATTCTATCTATGAATAAAAATCCAAGATCCTTAAGTTTTTTTATTTTTTTGTATGTCGAGCTAATAGGTAGGTCATTATCCTTGCAAATTTCAAAAACGGTTTTGGAATCTTCGATGGTAGACATTACAATCTTGTAAGAAAATCCATCAAATAATTCCTTCAATAAAATTGAAGCATTCTTATCTTCTTGATTCAGTAAATATCGCTGATCAGACAACATCATTTAGGCTACCCTAATTGTTAGGATAACCTAATATTTAAACGGTGTTATATTATTCAAGTTTAATCTACAAAATTTTAATATAATTTTTTCAAATTGTACATACTATATGCACCTATTTCAAAAAAATGGTTAATAATTATTGGGATATTTGGATACTTTGAATAAGCAGTATTATACTAAAATATATTTTAACCCAGTCATATCTAAACCAGTTTAGTTTTTGTTATTATATAAAAAATGAAGTTGTTTCCAAATTCTAGCATTATAGAAAATCTAATTCCAAATAGATAAATTAATACGAACAAAAGCGTATAGTAGGTTCTTGCTATTTTACTACAATCTCACCAACCATCGATGGGTGGTAAACACAATAATAATCAAAAGTACCCTTATTATCAAATTTAAAGCTGAACGCTTGTTTTGAAAGTATAGCGTCCGAATCAAACAATTGACCTTCAGTAGGATCGCTGTCTGAGCCAGAAGTAGCAGTATGCGATATGGTATCTGCATTATACCATGTAATTGTATCACCTGAGTTTATAGTAATTGGATTTGGTGCGTATGAGTTGTCACCGCTGATGCCATTAATTGTTACCAGGATAGAACCTTCAGGTACAACACCAGATTGTGATGATGGAGATTGAGTTTTTGGAATTGTACTTTGTGAGGTGGGCAATATTTTGTACAAATCCCCTGTATAGCTTAGGACATACATATACCCGTCAGGTCCCACCTGGATATCGGTAATTCCACCGAAACCTTGTCCAAACGTAATTGGGATACTTTCAACAGGATTGTCCACTTTTTTATCAGCTAACGCAGCTGCACCCCCTACATTCGTGTTATTTATAACAATATCATCGCGTGCTTCATTTAAAGTAAATCTATATAAATTACCATTATTAATGTCACCTACAAACATATCATTTTCATATTCTTTACCCAACTTATCTGAATTCAAAAATTTTAGTGCAGTCGGACCTATAGGAATATGCCAAGCAAATTTGGGTTCTGCATATTTTCCGTTTCCAAAACTCACAAGATCATTTGGTGTCGCCCCGTTACCCAACAGATCATCGTTAGAGAATCCTTGAATTAAGGACCAACCACTATTAAAGCCAGGAAAAACCAGGTTAATTTCATCGCCTGCTGTAGGACCATTCTCTGTATCCCATAAATTACCAGTCATAGGATCAAAATCGATACCGAAGCTATTTCTAATACCCATTGCATAGTATACACCTAAAGGCAAGTCAGCACCAAAGATTGGTTCATCATCAACTAATCCACCATCTTGAGAAATTCTGAGAACGCCGCCTAAGCCATTAGGTGCTGGACCATTTCCAATATTTTGTGCTTGAGTCCTATGACCTCCTACTTCCCCCATTATCATATAGACATTATTGTCCGGTCCAATTGTTACTTTACCTCCATTATGATCAGTTCGATTAAGATTATTTGGAATTGCAGTCAAATCCAAAAGGAGGACAGGATCTATTAATTTACCGTCCACATATTGATAACGATAAAGTCTATTTCCTAATGGGTCGATATTATTGGAAACATCACTACCATCCTCATTATTTCCAGATTCAGTGTAGGACAAGAAAACAAAAATTTTTCCATCCAAGTGATTTGAAGCAGCAATCCCCAATAATCCGCGTTCGATTTTTGAGGCCACAGATAGATCAAGTAAGGGATTATCTTGTACCTGACCATCCAATACTCTCATAACCCTCCCAGTATTTTTTTCAGTAACCAATATATCATTATTTCCCACAAAAGTCATGCTAGTTGGAAATGTCAAATCGGAAGTAACTTTTTCAACTGTTAGGCTATCATCATTGATTGTAGGTCCATCTGGGGAGGGCTGAGCTTTAGAGTAAGCTCCATAAGAAAAATAAACGGAAGAATAATTTGAAGATAATAGTATTAAAATGATTGCGAAAGAATAAAACAACAGTTTAATGTTATACACAAGTCTTATCAACAGAAAAAATAAAACACGAATTAATTAAAAGGTTACGTAGTATTGTTTTTAAAGATATTCACCAAAATAAGAAATTTAATGTACCCAAGTAGGGTCTTCATCTAATTATTCAGAAAAAAATCCAGGTTTATTTTAGAAATTATGAATAATGCTAAATAGGACCATTGAAAACCTCTTGTGAGAACTATTGCAGATAATCGATCTAACCTTGGAAATTGATGAATCTATTCAAGTTTTTCCAGACTCACCAAAAGTAAACATTTTACAGTGGTCAAATTTCGACAATCACAAATATGCTTCAGAAGTATTGTTTTCTAGTACACATGTAGGTACACATGTAGATGCTCCGTATCACTTTCAAAAGTACGGCAACACGGTAGAAAAAATTCCACTTAACAGATTGATAATTAACAAAAATATCAAGGTATTAAAAATTGAAAAAGAAGATGACGAAAAGATCGAAGTAGATGATCTAAGGGAATACAACATTATGAAAAATGATACCATATTGATCAACACGAATTGGGTATTGAACAGAGCTTTGGATACTTATTTCAATAAAAACCCTGGACTATCAGAAGCAGGGGCAAAATATCTGGCAGAAGCCGAGATTAATTTGGTAGGAATTGATGGTCCCAGTATTGATCCCGCTATCGATCATGACTTTAATTCGCATAGAATTTTTAGTGCTAATGACATTCCAATAATAGAAAATCTGACAAACCTAGATAGACTACTGAATAAAAAATTTACTTTTGTGGCATTACCGTTAAAATTAAAGAACTGTTCTGGGTCACCCGTAAGAGCACTTGCCATAATGGCTTAAAAGAATCACAAAAGTATTTGACAGTAAAGAAAGATTTGAAATCAATCGAATTAATTCCATAAAATCGTTATCGATTATGATAAGATGTTGAATAATACCATAAAGCTCAAGGATGTAAAATGAATGAGAGAATGAGAGAATGAGAGAATGAGAGAAACCTTAGTTCTATGTGACTAGTATGTATTTAAAGTCGACACATAAAATTCCTCTAGCGCTAATAGTTAAATCACAAACCCTGATCCATTGAACCCAGGTCAACAACACAATTTTATTTTAAAAGAACATTCGGGGTCACCTTGTTTTTGCAATGGTATGATACAAATTTGCTTTTCAATGGTCAAGTATCAAAATCATGACAACTGAAATAGGAAATAGGAAATAGGAAATCATTTGTATAGATCTTAACAAATGTTTTTTCTATTCTTGGATTTTGTATTACTGATTAGGCCAACTAGTCTATAACCATATTCAAAATTATGTTTAACATGATTAATTCCATGGGTCAAATGTGTTTCGAATTTACCATCCAAAATGTTTTCTATATAAAACTGGACCTTTTTGATTGAAATCTGTGAATGTCGAATTTGTTTATCAGATAAGGAACGACCAAGTTCGGATTCGATTTCTGTTTTAAAATCTTTTAATTCAATGAGCTTATCATATCGAAGAATTTTATTATAATTATTACAAATGTCATGTAACTTTTGTAGTTCTTTCTCAGGCAATACAGATAAAGATTTTTTGACTTGATCAGGATCTCTTTGAACAATTTGTGCCAATCTTAATACCATTTCATCTGTCATGTAATCAGTGTTTACTAATTCAGAAGCATAGGATGGAGAATTGTCTCGTTTAACATCTGTATATGTATTTTTCATAGTCGAAGGCATCCTAACAGTATCTACACTATCAATCGGTTCTTTTGAATTTTTGATAGATTTTTCTGGCAAAAATTTTAGTTCTTTTGACGGATAAGAATAAGCATGCTCTAGCAAAGATGACTTTTTGGACTCATAGTAAGTCTTTAACTGAAAAAGAGATACCTTTTTGCCATCTAAATCTGACTTGAAAAATATTATACAAAGGACATCCACAAGTAAGTTAGGAAACTGAATTTTCATATTTTTGTCAAAAGTATCATAGGTATGAAGGAAGTCATTACAAATTTCAAAGACAACATTGTCGAAAGTAGACAAAGTAAATGGAATAGAATTGACCTGTTTTTTTATCAAATGATCTATCAAAAACTTGTATGACATAATAAAAAAATCGTATACATCGCTCTTTTGTAATACAAAGGTATTTTTCTGTATGATAAAAGTAATCGTCTTCAACAAAATCATATATGGATTTACAACCTTAATATCTGGAAATAAAGTGTGAAAATCCTTCATTATAGTAGTCATATAGTCATCATCACTTTCTAAATTATCAAGCCAATTAATCCCAAGTTCTTTATAACTTTTCTTAAACAGAACATTGAAATCAATATTTGAGTCACTATCCATTTTTAGACATGATATATGGTATTTTTTTGTTATTAAACATTAGAAAATAATTTAGGTGAAGAAAATTATATTAAAATGTTATCTAAATAGATACTCTAGTTATTTTTTTTTGGGTCATCGTCAGAAGCTCCGTCAGAAGCTCCGTCAGAATTATCTATAGCCCAGGGAAACCATTTACCAATTATTTTGGCCCAATCAAATTTAAATGTAAAATATAATACCAAAGCTAATAGTAGTATAGTTAATATAGAAATCAAAATAGTCGAATATTCATTATTATAATCCGTTACAACAAGGAATCTTTCCATTATTGGTCTGCCCAATAATACGGTTCCCCATACAATTATTGCCCCTAGAATAAACTTGCCTGCGAATGTAAATATCGCGAATTTAGGTAGGCTGTATTTGGCAATCCCGAGGGGGATATATACCAGATCGTCTGGTATAGGAGTTAAAGCTGCCACAAAAACTCCTATGCCACCATATTTGCCTAATAGTTTTTGAAGAGGAAGCATCCTGGTTTTTGTCTTTTTACTTAGGATGTTCCTACCATAATAGCTTGCGGTAAAGATTATTGTTTTGGCCAGAACTGCCCCAATAGTACTCACTAAAACAATTAGGTTGGGGTCCAGACTTTTATCTAAGGCTGAAGTGACTAAGATGGGAAAATATGGGACTGGAATGAATGGAATAATACTACCTATAAAGCTGATTAAAAATATACCAATGTAACCTGAACTGCTATAAACAGAATAAAGGTCCGGTATATCAATCAAACAAGAGAATATTAAATTACCAAATATAACTACTTTATCAATTTTATTAATTTTTTATAATAAATATAGTAAATATTAGAAGTCTTTATCCCCCCTTTTGTTCCTTCTTATCTTTTTCGGCCACGGACTTTCTCATCGAGGCTATCTTTTGTTGTCGTCTAGGTTGAATAAATAGAATATAGAGAGACCCACCCAGATATATTGCAAGTAAGATGAGTTGAGCCACCACGGTTTCTACTGTTGGGTGGATCCCAGTCATCGTTGCAACATTAATATCTAATCGAGGTACTATGTTATATATAGGAGTAGTAGAAATCCATCCAAGTTCCTGAAATTCACGTACTGCATTACCTAAGAAGGTTATTGACATAAAAGCTCCAACTGCCATAGTAAGTCCAAACAAAACTCTTAATGGTAATTTCCTTCCCAGTTTTCGAATTATGAAGACAACTGCAATTATTACAGCTAGACCCAATACTAACCCTGCAAGTACGTATATCTCCATATATTTTGCAAAAGAAAATAGAGCTTGATAAAACAAGACTGTTTCAAAGCCTTCCCTATACACAGTAAAGAAAGCCAACAAAATAAATACCATAAAACTACCTGTAGTCGTTGCTTGCCAGACTTTAGCTTTAACAAATTCAATCCATTTCTTAGTTTCAATCTTGTTTAGAACCCAGAAGCTGACCCAGAATAGCACAGCTACTGCGGCGATGCCAGCAATAGCCTCAATAAGTTCTCTTTGTGCCCCAGATATTTCTATTATAAATTGAGCAATAACCCATGTTACAGCAGTCAGTGCTATAGCAAGTACAATTCCAGCGTATACATGCTTTTTGAACTTTTCATTTCGAGATGCCTCCAAGTATGTCAAAATGGCACCAAGTATCAAGGCAGCTTCCAAACCTTCTCTAAAAATAATTGAAAATGATGAAGAAAATGCAATAGCAGGTGCAACTACCCCGATACCTGAAACAAACCGTTCGGATTCATCTAATCCACTTTTAAGGTCTGCAATCTTGGAAACGACCTCATTAGATGGAGCATTTGATGAAATGAGGTTGCGTAATTCAGCAAATTTTATTTCCATTTCGAGAGTAAAATCTGGATCAATTGGTCTTAATGGTATTTCAATATTTTCATAACTGTCAAGATATGCAGATCTAGCGGTTGCTAGTGCTTGAGAAGTATCATTTTGATTGTAGATAGCTATTACCTCATCCAGTTTAAGTCTGATTGTATCTATATCGTTACGAACCTGACCCTTGAAATCTTCCGAGGCTTCGCCCATAGAACGCCTCTCTCCCGTGTAAACTCCAAACCCTTGTTTTAGAGAATCAATATTGGCAGTATTCGTAACAAAAGAAGAGGACAAGGTAAAATTATTGTTTGACTGTGCTGCATTGGGGGTACTTAGCAATTGTTTGGAAACTTGCAGATCAGCTTTAATGCTAGAAATGTAAGATTCAATGTCAGCAAGTGAGGTTTGATTTTTGATTAAAGCACGCAGATTTTCTCTCATATTTGTTTCTATTTGCAACATTAAGGTGGAATTTACCTCCTCGATTGGGGCTTCAAGGTATTCAAAATTATCTAAATACGCAGAGGATACATTTTTGTCTGCAGCAAGATAATTACCATTTTGAATGGAGGAAATTGCATTATTTAGTAGAATATCTATGTTATCATAATATGCCTGGAGGGATGGATCAACGGTGCTAGATGTACTTGGCATACGAATATTATTAGATTCATTCAGATCATTCTCTATTGCAGAGACTATTCTTGAAAACTCTGGTGTATTATCGCTTTTGGAATCTATTATTGTATTCAAATTTGTGATAAAATATTCTATCTCATTAGATTTTGCATCGGTCATATTTGGTTTTAATATTTCAAAAATTATATTTGATTGATTCATCAATCCTCTTGTATTCTCATAATCTATCATGGCAAATTTTGCAACATCAGCGTCGGCAATTTTTGAAGTGTTCAAATATAACCCATATGAATTTGAAGCATCTCTTAGTAGATATGACATGGTTTGAGATTCAAGAATTGAAAAATCTTGTGCAGGAAGTGTATCTTTCAATTTTGAATAAAAATCATTGATTATGTTTTTAGAGTCGGTTATGTCAGCAAGAATAACAGGAGAATTTGGATCAGCACGAGATTGTATTCCGACTTCAGTAAGGTTAGATTCCAAATTATTAGCCAATTCTTCATCAACTGCAATCGCAATAGGTTTAGTCGATGGATAAATTACAGAGTGAGGAATATAAGCGTGCTCGAATAAAAGAGAATTGTTATTATTATTTATTTTATTTAATAGGATATCAAGTTGCGTATCTATTCTATTTAAATTAATATTCAAAAGCAATAGATCCTCGTTTGATACTGTAGGATTTTCAATAGAAGTAGAATTTTGAGCTAGAACATTATTTACAGATGAAATTGATATATTTGCGATCAACAATAGTAGGATAAAAGTTGCAAGTAGTTTTACCACATTCTTTTACCTCGAATACAAGCACTAAAAATTAGACATGGCGTTAATACTAATGACATTAGGCCTCCCTAATTTTGTTAGATATGCAATTTAAACATTCTTTGATAAATTTGCTATGTTTGACATAACATGATTAAAAGTATTACAATTATATGGCAAAATTATCTATTAATTATATAAAAATATTATCATAAATTAAATATAATAGTACATAGTTGTCGAAAAATAAAAAAAATTGTTAAATCAAAGGGTTAATGCGACGTCTGACGATAACGTATTTGATAGTGTTTCAGTCTTATTCAAATCAGTTAGAGTGACATTTGTTTTTACATTTGTTAGAGAAGGGTCAGCAAATGAAGTAGCAAATTGGATAATCCCACCATCAGTTATTGTAAAGCCGTTTGGATAGGAAGAAGTCTTTATTAGAGTTCCATTAGCTGCAAACACCTCCATTTTTCCGTTAATGGTGGAATCCACTAACGAAAGATCCTTGGTTTGATAGTCAACCAAAAGTTTTACTTGATTAAGGGATGGATTTGAAGTTAAAGGTCCGAAAGTAGCATTATTTAGACCTATAGTAATTTTTTCTAATGATTGTGCGTTTATGCCATTAAATGAATAGGCACCAAAAAGTAACAAAGTAGCAGCAAATAGAGTTGCAGAAAGCAGCACAATACTTTTGTGATTTGCTAATGAATTAGACATCAGTTTAAAATTTAATATAATACTATAAAAACAATATGTTAAGATATAATTATACATTTTAGTAAAATAATTTATAAGAAATTTATTAAAAAAAACAAAATTGGATTTTATGAAGATAAAAAATCAAAAAGTGAGATCATTTATTTTCATAAGCCACCTCCTGGTGATACGAAATATCCAGGCCCAAGTCCTCTTCTTCTTCCTTAGCTCTAATCCCTATTGTATAGTCTAGAATCTTTAAGATTACAAATGTTCCAACAAATCCCATTAGAGCACCAACTCCAACCCCTAAAGCCTGGATTGGTAACTGCATTGGATTTCCATATAGCCAACCGTTTGGACCAATTGGATTAATTGCCTGCGTCGCAAATAGGCCTATCCATAAGCTGCCAATTATTCCAGTAATTCCGTGAACAGAGCTTACATCCAAAACATCATCAATCTTTAATCTCTCCTTTATCAGTACAATTCCGTAATAGGATGCCAAGCCCAATACTATACCTAAAACGAATGCCCATTGACCTGTAATGAAACCAGCTGTTGGAGTTATTCCAGCCAACCCAGAAATTGCACCATTTATTGCTGCGCTAACGGTAGGCTTTCCAGTCCTCTTCCAACTTAGTAGGATCCAAACAAGTGCACAAGTACATGCTCCTATTTGTGTGGCAAGCAGGGCACTTGCAGCAAGGGCTCCTGATGCTAGAGCACTACCGGCGTTGAAACCAAACCACCCTAGCCACAGAAGAGTAGCTCCTATAGCCGCAAGTGGAAGATTATGAGGCACCATAATTTCTGGACCAAATCCTTTTCGTCTACCCAAGACCAAAGCCGACGCTAGCGCCGCCATACCCGCACTTGTATGGATAACGATACCTCCTGCAAAATCAAAGACGCCTATCTTTGCCAGCCAACCGCCACCCCATATCCAATGGGCGAGTGGGTAGTAAATTACAAGGCTCCATACTATTATGAAAATGAAAAAAGCGTTCCATTTCATACGTTCTGCAAAAGCGCCAGTAATCAGTAGAGGAGTAATGACTGCGAACATCATTTGATAGGTAGCAAAGTTAACTCCAGGTATTGTGGGGGCCCAAACAACCGAATCGTTATATGGTACATTGTTAAAGAAAAACCACTGAAGGTCCCCTATAATTCCATTAACGTCCGGTGCAAACACCAACGTGAAGCCTACTATGAACCAAAGGGTTGATAGTAACGCCATTCCCGTCATAGTTTGCATAATAACGGACAAAGAATTTTTTAATCTGATTAACCCTGCTTCAAAAAAACCCAGAGCAGGAGTCATCAAAAATACTAATCCTGTGGAGATTAACATCCACGTCGTATCACCAGTATCTATTGCCAACGGTCACAAAAGGTTTATAGTAGATTATAAAGTTTTTCCTTTTTTGCTTAAAAATTTCAATCAAAATGGATAGATTAATAAAATTATCATAAAATTTTGATTTTTTGATTAACAGATTTTAAAACATACAATATTTAAGGTTTATAATTTTGATTCCTTCGAATGTGTAGAAAATTATGCTGATTTATTCTACATAGTGATTGGTTGCCAAAGTAGAAGTTAGAATTAAGGAAAAAATATTGCAATTGTAGTAACTCCATTTCAGTCACTTAGGATAATGAAAAATTAATCGGAGAACAGTACCTGATTTTAAGTATCTCGATCTAATAAAAAAAATGATAAATTATCTTTCTTTTTGTTTACCTATTGGAATTTAAGAAATTTTCCCAAAAATTCTTGAATTCCAGTTTCTTTGTTTCAAAGCTTCCCTTATCTGTTAATTGAGATTGAGGTTCAAAGCTTCCCTTATCTGTCAATTGAGATTGAGTGGTATTAGCTGTGGAATTTTCAGACAAACCTGTATGACAGGATTGACCATTGTTACAGGTAGTCACAACACAGGTATCGTTTCTACAATTTTTTTCGTAATATGTAGAACTACTACTACTGCTATTAAGCGAATATCCATAAGGAACTTGAACTACGGAAAACCCGATAACTAATATTAGCATAAAAATAAGATAGGCGTTCATTAACAAAAATTACTGTTCATCGCATTTTTAAATTTTGATGCAATCTAAAAGATGATTACTTACTAAATATCAACAATAAGAAATCAAAAAAAATATTATAGATAAAATATCACTGAAATAAAATATGAAAGCTCTTTTCTTTAATAAGCCAGGCATTGAAAATTTGATCTTTGGTGATTACCAATTACCAGATATGAGAGAAAATGAAGTCTTGGTAGAAACTAAGTGTATTAGTGTCAACCCCATTGACTATTATACTATAACCGGAATACACGGAGTAAACGGCCCAGCAATGAAAATAAATCCGTATCCTCATATAGCCGGCTCTGAAATATCGGGGATTGTAAAAAGCAAAGGCGAGAGAGTAAATAATACAATTAAAGAAGGTGATCGAGTTATAATATATAATAGAATATTTGACGGAATTTGTAAATATTGTATAAATAATCATCAAATGCTTTGTGAAAATGCCGGAATGGTAGGTATTTCAAGAAACGGCGGATTTGCAGAATATATTACAGTTCCTCAACAAAATATCGTAAAAATTCCCGACGAACTAGATTGGGAACTGGCCTCTAGTTTGCCAATAGCTGGCTTGACTGCTTTCAATGCAATACAAGAATCAACACTCAAATCAAGAGATAATCTTGTGATATTTGGTGGTTCTGGCAATACCGGCCTTTTTTGTTCCCAATTTGGTAAGATTCTTGATGCGGTAACAATATCACTTTCTACTAAACCATGGATTAAGGAATATGGCGTAGACTACGTTTTACCAATTGACGAGAACCTCAGAGAAAAAATATCAGAGATTACTAATGGAGCCATGGCTGATGTTGTCATAAATTCACTTGGAGAAAAGACGTGGGCCAAAGGTATGGAGATAGTTGGAAAACTAGGAAAAATAATTACATTTGGTGTACTTACTGGCGGTAACTTATTCATAGATGGCAGACTATTGTATAACAAACAAATTACAATTAAAGGTACTACTGGAGGATCTGTTGAAGGTTTACTAAACCTTGTAGAGATGGCAAAAGGGCAAGACATTAGAACCAGAATTTGGAAAAGATATTCTCTTGAGGATTCAAGAATGGCGATAGAAAAGGTTTTTGACAAAAACAAAGAAGGTAGAATCATTATTGAAAACTAACGGATTTTAGTTATGAATCTTCACTAGTAATATAGTATTTAATGAATATTATACAAAGTAATATCATATTACATAATTGAAATCATAATGATACATTCTAAATTACTAACTAAGGTATTACTTTTATAATAAGAAAAATTATTGATAGTATATGAATAATCTAGGCAAGTTATCCGTTGTAATGATAGCTATTTTCGTAGCAGGTAATTCCATATATCCAGTTAGTCAGCTGGTAAACGCACAATTGGATATTTTAGAGACACCTACAAATCCAAATAACACCTCAACAACAACAACAACGACAGCAACTGCAAAAGCCGTGGACACTGATAAAAATGCAAAGATAAAAGAAGCATTAGCTAACATATTTGAAATATATCAAGCTCTCGCAGGAAAGGGTGATGTAGATACTTTGCTAAAGCTAAATACCATAGAGAGGATATTGATAGAGTTATCGAGATAACATAATATAATAACTTTAATTTTTTTTTGTTTTAATTTAATAATAATTTTTCGGATTTATATAAGTAATTAAAAAAAAGGGTGGTTTATGTTGTTGTGGTGTTTTGACCTGTTGTTGTGGTGTTTTCACCGTTCCATGCTAATGGAGTACCAAGCATGTATGGTTTTACATTCACTGGAATGCTGTTTGCACCAGTTGGTGGAATTGCATTTGATGGGTTTGCATCATCAGTCAGGCCTAATAAGTTGCTTGTACCATTGTCTGGACCATCAACTACGATTAATCCTGCTTGACCTTTGAACAATTGTGAGTAGTCATGGTTTACAAAGGCGTAAACTCCTGGTTGGTCAAATACTACATCAACAATTGCATCATTAGATCCACCTAATGTGTATGTTTGTTTACCAATTCCGCTAACTATGCTACCATCAGTGACTCTGTCAAGTATTTCACCTACAATGTGGAAGTTGGTCGGAAGGTCACCGTGATTAAGTAAGAAGAATCTTACGTGGTCGCCTTGTTTAAAGAACAATGTTGTTGCATTTGGTGTCTTGGTAATTACTGGATCATATCCAAATGGGATACCATTTATCCATGAAGCAGTTGGAGCATGAGCGAACATTGCTGCGGAATCATATTGGCCCGATGGGTCTAGATAGTATTCTGAGAATTGGAATGCAACTTCTTTAGCATCTGGAGATACGTCTGCTGTTGTTAGTGCATTAGTACCGTTCTCTATAGCTACACCCTCATAACCTGTATAACCATCTACTGGATCAACAATCACAATACCAACCATTCCTTGGAAGACGTGTTGGTCCATTGTCAAAACAGCATTTCCTTCACAGTGATATTTGAATACTCCTGGTTGACTTGCAACAAAGGTATATTGCTTTGAATCGCTTACATTAATTGGACCAAAGTTTGGAACTGCACTTATTGTGGATGCATGATGATCCAAGCTGTGAATCAATGTATTATTTGGATGGTTAATGATATTAACATTCAAAATATCACCTTGAGTTAATCGAATAGTTGGTCCTGGGATAGTACCATTCCATGTTAATGCGGCTACACTTTGACCACTTGGTAATGTGAGATTTTTCTCAATAGCAACAAATGTTACATTTTTCACTGGTGCTTCACTTTCAGATGCCTCTTCAGTAGAGATCGGTGTGAAAGCTCCGCCCATAACTAAATTCATATTGGCTAATGTTAATTGACTTTGTTCACTTGATATTGCAAGTGATTTCATGTTTATGCCAGGAAGTAAAATTAATCCGGACATTAGAACAGCTGACAAAGCAAAAATTGCTAGTTTACTCTTCATTGAGCTAAATTAGATAGAAGATATTTTTAAACCTTTTGGACATAAGAATTATATAGAAAAATGTATCATTTCCAAAATTTTTATAAATATTTTCAACTATTGTAAATAATTCAAAATATCCCTCAAAGAAATAAAATATTGAACAGTTATTAAACATATCAAATATTTTTTATATTTTATAGATTAATTTGAATAAACTTAGGTATTTCTGGGAGATATATGTCAATTTAGTGTATAAATGATAGTCGATCAAGGATAATTTCCCATATAAAAGGAGATAACCAGTTCATTCGATTTATTTCAGATGCTAGAGTTTTCAATAATAATTAATAAAATGTGGATAATTTTGTCTATGAATGAGGTTTGAATTAACTTCTCACAGGGAAGGGCATTATCTAAAATATGACGAATATTTCATAATCAATTTCGCATTTAAGTTATAATTGAACAAATTTCTACTCAATTGTGACATAAATAGCTATAGACAGTATACGTAGGTTATCCAAGATGTGACGATGTAAAGACTCCGTCAGTTCCAAAAAAATTGCCACCTTATAGAACAGTATATTATGACCTTCTCAGAGAATATGAAGCCAGGTTTTGGATACCACACATATGCACCGGGAAAGACGTATCAAAATAAGTTGAATTTAGCAAAATAATGCGATTTTACATCTTTTAGTCTATTGGATCTTTATTTTCTTTAACCTTTTCCTCTAAATAATCCGGCAACTGCATAATTGGAATATTCAAATATTCAGCAATAGAGCATACTTGGTATATTTGAAATAGAAATTCTTTTGGATCAATTTCTTCCTTAAAACAGTGTATAGCCATATTTTCAAGAAATGAGTCCGCTTGTATTTCGGTTAATTTCAGACCATTTAGTCTATTCTTTAGCCTTATTGATGAAGCGAATCGAGTCAGATCAAGATTGTCCTTTTTCAACAAAACTGCAACAGTCCTCAGCAGGTCCATATCTTTTATGCTTTCTCTTTTAGCTTGGACAATAATGTTTGAGACGCTACCATAGCTTATTTCAAGTTCATCTGCAATAATATTACGAGGCTTGGCCTCAAGCCATGCACTTATTACTCTTTTCTTGATAGCGGATGGAACCTTTTGACCCATTTGTAATACTAATCTATAAATATTCACATATAATTAAAGAACTCCATTACAGCACGAAATACGATAAGAGCAAAATCAGGGTATTTGACCATCATTTGACCATCATTTGACCATCATTTGACCATCATTTGACCATCATTTGACCATCATTTGACCATCATTTGACCATCATTTGACCATCATTTGACCATCATTTCAAGGAATAAGAAATAAAGTCAAGAATTATTTATTCACAACTCAGAGACTAGTGACACTAATAACCAACGATTGTACGTTGTATTTTTAAGATAATTTATTTTTTAATAAATACTTGTGAATCAAAGACCCGTATTGGATAGCTTTCTTAGGATGCATGGCTGCTTCTTTTGGAACACCTATTCTCATTGCAACCTCTCGCAAAATATGCTTTCTTAACAAATCATCTTGGCCCTTTATTTTATATTCCAAAGGGATAGTTTTTGCATATTCAATAAATGCTCTTGATAGAAATGGTTGGTATGATCTAATATTCAGTTCTGCTATCACATTGGAAATTTCTCTCATCATGTGATCTTCATTGGCTAATTTTTCTTCCATGTAAGTGGTTACTGAGTCTTCACCATTTTGATAGTATGATCTGTATCGATCATAGCCACAAAATAACTCATCAAAACCATTGGCGGTAAGGAAAGAATCTCCTAATTCATGATGTTTTATGATCTTACTAATCTGATAAAAAGCAATACAGTTTTCAATGTGTGAAAGAATGTTACAAGATATTTTTGATTTTACAGACTTAATGTCATCTAGGATGTCTCCCTCCTTAATTTCATAAGCTATATGATTCATAGACAAAGAGAGAGAATTGGAAATAGATTTAGAAAATACAAGGTCATGGGAATTGGCAAAACCAATTGTTACTAGGTAGACTTGTTTATCCAGATCTTTACAAATTTTTGCCAATAAAGAACTATCAACCCCTCCAGAAAATGCAATTACAATCTTATCAGAATTTTTTATGAACTTTTCTACCGTAGAATACAAATATTTGGTTAATTCGTCGGATATCAGCACTTTTACGTTTGGGTTACCTTTGAATATATTTGTAATAATTATAATAGAGAGAAAATAAATAAAAATAGATTTGGATAAAGATCTGAAATACATAGGTCAAAGCAAAAACTTAATCAAGAATAGAACAGGCTATTCAATCTCAAAACTATTGGACTTTCTAGAAATACGATATAATTACGATAATGTTTTAAATGATTCAAAATTAAGTATAGATTTTAAAATTGGAGATAAGTTCATTAAAATAATTGAAAACGATACCGACATGAATGAATTCAAAATCATTCAAGAGAAATTCCCATTTGTAGATATGATTGCGATAGGAAGATCATCTTACCTAGGCAAAATAAATGAGATGCAGAACATCTTCCTGTTTGACAAAGAAAGTAAACAAGTTGGTTCCATATTTATCGAAGACCCATCATTATCCTTTGATTATGCTCACATTTTACCGCTGGTCGAAAAGTGTTCAATAATTCACGGTCATACATCTACTGTCATGGTAGAAATCATCGGGGAAATGAAGAATAACCTAGTGATCGACTTCTCAGAGGCTAAAAAATTAATAAAAGAAGCTTTATATCAAATCGATCATAAATTTTTTATTAATAGAAAATATCTAAAGAAGGAAGATAAAGATCACTTTTTTATTGAATTTGATGGTCCAAAAGGATATTTTGATTTAAAAGTTCCAAAATATACAACTTATCTTTTAGAAGGCGAGGCGACTGTGGAAAATCTTTCCACAGAAATAATAAGAATGCTAGCAGATAAAATGCCTCAGAATGTGCAAGCACTTGGTGTATATATATACGAGGGAGTCAATAAAGGCGCTCATATTCTTTCTTATATTCGGTAAACCTAATATTGAATAAAATTCTGACACTTTCATTTCAATAGAACTATATTCTAAAATTATTCAAGATTCAAACTACGTCTAAAATTCTATTTAGAAGGGTACAGAACTTTCATTAAGACATCTAGGAAGGTTAATAACTAATTAATAAATGAGTATTACAAATTAAAGATTGAGTTCAAAGATTACAGAAAAGATATGGTCGCCAGATATTGAGAGAAAGATCATAGAAGAATGGAAAGCTAATAATGTTTATGACAACGTTGAAACTAATCAGAGTAAAGATGAATATTTTGTAATAGATACACCCCCTCCCTATCCATCAGGAAGACCGTGGCATATTGGTGCAGCTGCTCACTATTCGCAAATTGATATGATATCAAGAGTTGCCCGCTTAAAGGGCTTTAAAGTTATTTTTCCGATTGGCGTGGATCGTAATGGCATTCCTGTGGAAATTCATACAGAAAAAAAATACAAGATCAGAATGAGAAATACAGAAAGGAAAGAATTTTTGAAGTTATGTAAGCTAACTCTTGACGATACTGAAAGTGAATTTATAGAAATTCTCCAAAGCCTGGGTTTAAGTGCGAATTTTAAACAGAAATACCAGACTGATTCTCCGGATTTCAGAGCTTTTACTCAATCAACATTCATTGAAATGTGGAACAAGGGATTAGTATATCTTGGAAATAGACCAAACAACTACTGCATTGATTGTGGTACCACAATAGCAGATGCAGAAATCATATATGAAGATATTGAGACGAAATTAGTTTACATAAAATTTTTCTTAGAGAATAGTAATGAATTCATCGTTATTGCCACTACCAGACCAGAACTCCTATTTGCATGTCAAGTGGTAATTGTGAATCCAGATGATGAGAGATATATAGAAATGCAAGAAAAGACTTTGAGAATTCCGATCTTTAATAGAGAAGTGAAAGTAAGACCACATCACTCTGCTAACAAAGACTTTGGATCTGGAGCAGTTATGATTTGTAGTTATGGTGACCTAAAGGATGTTCAATTATTCAGAGAATTGGGTCTGATGGAAATTAGATCTATCGATATGAATGGAAAAACAACAGAATTTGCAGGGATGTTTTCCAATTTACGTATAAAGGAAGCAAGAAGTAAAATAATAGACGAGCTAGAAAAGCAAGGATTAGTAGAAAAAATTGAAATTATTTCCCATAGAACTCCCCTTTGTGAAAGAAGTAAAACCCAGATTGAAATTATTTCTTTGGAAGATTATTATCTAAAACAAGTTGATTTTAAGTCGAATTTGTTAGAACAATCCAAAGATATAAGATTTTATCCAGAAATGCATAGACAAATCCTATTAAATTGGATAAATTCAATTGCCATAGACTGGCCTATCTCGAGAAGAAGATTTTATGGAACTGAAATTCCGATATGGTATTGTACAAAATGTAAAAAACCAAACCTTCCTGAACCTGGAAAATATTATAGACCCTGGGATGAAACCCCACCATTTGATAGATGCATATCGTGTAATAATGACAAGTTTGAAGGAGAGAAGAAGATTTTTGACACATGGATGGATTCGAGCATAACCCCTCTTTATATTACGAAATTTTACAAAAATAGAGAAACTTTCAATAAAATTTACCCTGTCTCCATTAGACCTCAAGGAAAAGACATTGTAAGAACGTGGCTTTACTATACTCTTTTAAGATGCTTGTACCTTACGAACCAAATTCCATGGCAGAGTGCGTGGATAATGGGGTATGGAGTTGATGAAAAAGGGGAGAAAATGAGTAAAAGTAAAGGAAACGTAATTGACCCTCTCCCTATAATTAAAAAATATGGTGCCGATGCTTTTAGGTTTTGGTCTGCAAGTGAGACAAATGTTGGGTATGATTTTAGATGCTCTGAGCAAAAAATCCAAAGTGCACAAAAATTCTTATCAAAATTGTGGAATATTGGAAGATTCATCTCTAATTTTGAGACAATTGATGAAAACAATAAACCTCAAGAGCTAAAAACGACTGATAAATGGATTTTATCAGAACTTGCAAGCATGACCAAAAAATGTCTTGAAGGTTATGAAGAATTGAATTTTTTTATCCCCGCTAATGCATTGAGAGAATTTACATGGAATATTTTTGCCGCCCATTATATTGAAATGATAAAAAGTAGAGCATACAACGATGAATCAGAAGAAGAAAGGAAATCAGCTCTATATACAATTCATAAATGTTTTAGAACCATATTACTTTTGTTAGAACCGATTTCTCCATTCATTACATACGAGCTGTGGAAGAAAATCTATGAGGACGGAGAGATGGTTTCAGAGCAAAAAAAAATTCCCTCTGTGGAGAAAGAATATGATGCATTTATTTCATCCACACAACACATTATCAAATTCAATTCAGAAATATGGAATAAGAAAAAGGAAACCATTTCTAGTGTTACAAATAAGCCGCTTTCCTTAAAAGACCCTATAAAAACACAGATACCCAGCGAACTAGAGTTATTTAAGGATGATTTGATAATGATGCACAATATTATAGTAGAGTAAGAAATTTCTAAAAAAGAAGGTAAATAGGCTATTGAGTGTTAAGCCTTATTTCCACTAACTATATCCAGAATATCTTCTGCCAAATCAATTACGTTTTGAGACTCTAGGTTAGGCTCTAAAGTAATCAACAACATTTTCTTGTCTAAATAAAACGTTAGCAATGATAACTTCTCACGTTCTACATATACAAAACGAGCTCTACCCATAGTATCGTCAAACCTTTCTCTCATAGACTTTCTAAGGGCAGTATGAGTCAAATACAATTCTTCGCTTGGTTGATCAACAATAGAATCAATTCCGTGACGCATTCCACCAACTATCAAAGAGCCGGTTTCATCTATTAATCCAGCATAGCGGATACCCTCATTTAGCTCAAAAATAGTATCAATTATTTTTTGGTAGTCCATAAATAAATAGAATAGTCACTATTTATTGAATGTTAAGATTATCTTCATGTTTATTTCAATATAATCCAAAAAACATTTTTATTCGAATGTATAGAAATAGTAAAAACTTTGTAATTATGAAGATCTTATTATAAGTAAATCTTCTTAATCGTATTAACCTATAACGTATAAACGACATAACTTTTTAATAATTTTTTTGTTAATTAACATATGAGGAACAAAAGTATAGAAGAAAGGTATAGAAGAGAAACAGAGGCAAGAAAAGAAGCACTAATTTGCAGCTATTTCCCTCACACTAAGGTTCTTTATATCGACGTTTGAAGTTCCGTCCCATCGGAATGTAGCTGCCGGACCTCCCCATGAAATCAATTCATCTGGACTTCCCCCACATCTATCACCGTCTTCACCGAATCCGCCGCTATCCGTATAACCAAACACTTTCTTCCATTGACCATTATTGTTTTCGTCGACCCAGTTTTCGAGTTTTACAGCAGGCTCACCATTTACGACAGTGTTATACATGATAGCTTTGTACCCTATCCATTTATCTTCGATAGAATCTATGTTTTTCTGGGCAGGTGTAAATGAGTAACCTCCTGAATGCCATTGTTCTTTAGCAAAACGAGAACGTCCATCTTTGAACAAGCCTCCTTTGTAAGCGGTTCCTTCACAGGGTTCATCCGAGTTATGATGACCACCACGAGAATACCATGTTAAATCAAAGTCAGAATCCGAAGCCGAATTTATCTTAACATATCCGGTCATTTCTATATTCCTCCAATCTTTTATGTCTTGCATGTATCCCTGGGCTGACAGTTCTTTTTGATCATATGTTTTAATAGCATCTTGGTGATATCCGGAATTAGTCATTACATTCATCCTAACCTTATCAGATGTTACCTTATATGATCCATCAGCATTTTTCTTCAAGGTCAGTTTGGGATCAAACCTATTGTCAGAAGACGGGTTATTCATATTCATGAACCATTTTTCACCGTTTGGTTTGTCAGGATAAATTTTTTTTATGCCAAACACATCTGTTTGGTTACCTGTGCCGGGGTCTGTTTGGTTACCTGTACCTGGGTCTGTACCTGGGTCTGGACCTGGGTCTGGACCGGGACCGGGACCGGGATCAGTTGATGAAGGTTTAGAGAATGCTCGGATCTCAGAAATAGAAGCCCAATCATTTTCTGTATTACCATTTACAGTAACTCGAATGTACTTTGCTGTCAAATTAGAGTCTTGAATCAAATAACGTTCATGTGAGTTGGTTTGCCCACTGCTTTTGCCTTCAAATAGAGGAGTAAAGGTAGTACCATCCTGAGAGGTGGACAAGATGAAATTGTTTATCCTTACATCACCTCGATGCCATGCAATATCTACAGCACAAAGTATATCGTTTTTCTCAAGCTCAGTTTGAATATAAGAGCCTGACCCGTAGTTTGACCATCGAGTGTTAAAGTTATTGTCAAGTACGTTTTGGGGTCTGTTACCATCATCACCACTGGCACCTATTCTAGTAACTTTATCTTGAATACATCCTGCAGGCAATTGACCTGGGTTGGTGTCTGGACCGGGACCGGGACCGGGACCGGGACCGGGACCGGGACCGGGATCAGTTGATGAAGGTTTAGAGAATGCTCGGATCTCAGAAATAGAAGCCCAATCATTTTCTGTATTACCATTTACAGTAACTCGAACGTACTTAGCATGCAAGTTGGGATCATTAACTACATATGGTTCATATGAATTAGTATCACCGCTGGACCTGCCAGAAAAGAGAGGAGTAAAGGTAGTACCATCCTCAGAGGTTGAAATCATAAAGTTGTTTATCCTTACATCACCTCGATGCCATGCAATATCTACAGCACAAAGTATATCGTTTTTCTCAAGCTCGATTTGAATATATGAGCCTGACCCGTAGTTTGACCATCGAGTGTTAAAGTTATTGTCAAGTACGTTTTGGGGTACAGTATTACCATCATAACCACTGGCACCTATTCTAGTAACTTTATCTTGAATACATCCTGCAGGCAATTGTTGAGCAGGACTAGGAGCTGGTGCGGGAGCTGGTGCGGGAGCTGGTGCGGGAGCTGGTGCGGGAGCTGGTGCGGGAGCTGGTGCGGGGGCAGGAGATGGTTCAGGATAGGGGTTTGGCCAAGGCCAAGAATTTCCACCGCTTCCCGGTGAAGGCATTCCGTCTAGATACCCACCTATTATATCATTGATGTTCACACTAGCATATGCATTGACTACAAGGTTGGATAATCCAGGTGTAGAAAGAATTAAAGTTAACGCTAGAAAAACATATAAAAAGTTATTATATTTTTTCATTTATACACTTACCTCCATTTAAAATTGTATTTCTTTGTAAATTCAAATCAATTTCGATAAGTAATAGTGCAGTATTTATGCTCATTCTAAGAAATTAAGAGGATGTCATATTTATGAGACGCTTGTTTTTGTTATCAAAGAAAAATAAAGTAATTAGTTATGAAAGCATGATGATCAAAAATTCTTATTTAAATTATACCATCATTATTTTACTACTTTTTAAGACATAAGAAGAGAATGTTATATAAAATTATATGAATTTTTATTACAAATTAAAACATATTTCATAAATATTAACAACCGTAATATAAATTAGAATTGTTTCAATATATTAAGATTAAAAATGTAGCAATCATAAGTGTATTTATTGTCTTTATTATTAGTTCTTCGACATCGTTTGGTTTAAATAATAAGATTTTTGCTGCCCCCATTGACCTGCCTAAAGTCAGTCTGAACCATAATGGAGGCATAACCGATCTCAGCCCAACATTAACTGTGAAAGATAAAATAACGACCAAAGTCGGTCAACCAGAGGACACGGAGACTATTGAATATAAATCGTTAATATATGCTATAAACAGGGGAGATCAGATATCGTTTAACTTTGAAGAGGAGCCCTCTCAAGTTGATGCTTTTCTGATAGATTACGAAACAGATTATAGCACTTTGTGGGCCTTAGAAAAAACGCCAACCGGAGAGTATATTGCAAATACTCCCTCACCTGGTCTTTACAATCTCGATGTACATGCTATATATCCAGACGGCGAATACGTATCATACTCTAAGTTACTCAACGTTGTAGATAATAATCTCAATCTTCTAAGTCTAACTCCTCAAAATAATCAATGTGGTAACGAGGTAACACTTGATAAGTTAACTGCAAGTGGCAATCCAGCTACAAGCATTTTGAATCAAGTAATTAATCAGCCATTAATTAAAGAGCTGTCATTTGGGATTATCGATGAATTGAACGTCCAATTAAATGATGTTAAAAACATTTGTGGAATTCAATTAGGGCTTAAAAATTCACAAAATAATATCAATTTCTTTGCAGTACAAAGTTCAACAGACGGATCACAATATTCTGATCCAATAGTTTTTGCAAACACAGGATTCAGCGGTGAGTTACCAGAAATGTACATATACCCATCTTCAGTTGAAGCCAAATACTTAAAATTAATTCCTCTTGGAGGTACATTGGAAAAAGGCTTAGGAATTACTGACTTTAAGTTATTTGGTCAGTAATGCCTAAGGCAATGGTTTAAAACATAAAAAATAATAAGCTTATTTTGAATTTTTATGTTTGAATTTGAACAATAAAATCAATTTCTACTGGAGAATTTAACGGTAAACTATTTACTCCTACAGCTACTCTGGAGTGCCGGCCTAGATCTCCAAATATCTCAATAAGGAAATCTGAAGCTCCGTTAATGACTTTTGGATGATCCGTGAAAGCATCATCACAATTAACGTAACCTGTTATTTTGACTATTCTTTTTACTTTATCCAAGTCACCAATAAGGCTCTTAATAATAGAGAAGGCGTTTAAACAACAAATTTTACAAGATAGTTGAGCATTCTCGATTGAAACTTGTTTGCCCACTTTACCTCTAAATTTCAGGTCATTTGATGAAGAAGTTATGTCAATTGGAAGTTGACCTGAAATAAAAAGTAGATCGTTGACGTTTACTATCGGGACGTATGAACCTAATGCTTTTGGTTTTCCAATTGGAATAACAAGATTCAAAGACTCTATTTTTTTTTCTGGTGTCATGTTTGAATATTCCATAATTAGAATTAAAAGGTTAACTTTTGTATTCAGTAACCTTTTTAATATCTTTGACTTTTGTTGTAATTATGTCAAAGGAGGGTGACCTTCCAAAACTTCCAATCAAAAACAGGAAAATAGGTACTATAGGTATCTCTGTTATTGTGATAGGTTTATCATTGTTATTTATATACATATTGTGGGCATCCTTTGGGTATATTGGACCTTCGTTCTCATCCGATGTTTTAAATTTGCAACAATCAACTTTAAGAGCTCTATATCACTTACCAGAAGAACCAGTAATTACAAATCCTACAGTACTACAAATCCCACCCTCACTTCGCCAGTTTTTGACAGACAATGCAACCAGTGGTTCAACCAATGCAACTAGTGGTTCAACCAATGCAACTAGTGGTTCAACCAATGCAACTAGTGGTTCAACCAATGCAACTAGTGGTTCAACCAATGCAACTAGTGGTTCAACCAATGCAACTAGTGGTTCAACCAATGCAACTAGTGGTTCAACCAATGCAACTAGTGGTTCAACCAATGCAACTAGTCAAGCTTCAAATAATGCTCAAGTATCAATAGTTCCAGGAGCATCCACTTTGACTGATACGGCATTCAGTCCAAATTCTATCGAAGTCACTGTTGGTCAAACTGTAGTGTGGACAAACGATGATTCCGCATTCCATACAGTAACATCTGGAACTGCTGGTGCAACAGACGCTGGTAAGGAATTTGATTCGGGTCTAACTGGTCCAACAGCACTAACTAGTAAGGGGAAAACCTTTGAGCATACGTTCGATAGAATTGGTGATTATCCTTATTTTTGTACCTTACATCCAGCAATGGTTGGCACTGTGATAGTGAAGTAAAAAACAAAAAGGCATTTTAATTTGTCTGTCTTCGTTGATGAAATTAAAGACGTAGACGTATCCATTAGATTTGTTTAGTGTTCATAGTGGGTTTAAATAATCATCTTTACTCCAAATGCAGATAAAGAACAACAAAGATAATAGCCACCGGAACAGAGACCTCAACATGAAATTGAAAAGGAGCAAAAGAAAAGAACATAGTTGAACACAAAATTCTAGTCTTATGTTTCCCGCTAATCTGTGGCTAAAGATTTACCCATTTTGTCTAATTGAGATATTTTCAGAAGTGTATAAAAAAAGGGATGATCAGTACATAATAAATATAATCATGCATCTTCAGAGACATGGATAATCGTTTTGACAATGCAAAACCCAATTCGTTGATCAAAGAAAATAGTCCCTATCTATTACAACACGCTTATAATCCAGTTAACTGGTTGGCATGGAATGACGATTCCATCAATTTGGCAAAAAAAGAGGACAAACCGATCTTTCTCAGCATAGGATACAGTTCATGTCATTGGTGTCATGTAATGGCACACGAGTCATTTGAAGATACCGAAGTTGCAAAAACCATGAATGAAAAATTCATTAATATAAAGGTCGATAGAGAGGAAAGACCAGATATAGATGACATATATCAAAGAGCATGTCAACTAGTAAATGGTAATGGGGGTTGGCCATTATCGGTATTTTTGACTCCTGACCTCAAGCCATTTTATGTCGGTACATATTTTCCAAAGGATAGCAGATATGGTATGCCCGGTTTTACCGAGATTTTGAATCAACTTTCTCAGGCCTATACCCATAAGAAAAGCGACATAAATAAGACCACCTCAGAATTTGTAGGAGCGCTGATAAACACATCAAAAGATATTTTGATCAACAAAACTGTAGAAATTGACAAGACAGTTCTAGACGAATCTGCATTAAATTTATTGCAAATGGCAGACTTTATTCATGGAGGTTTTGGAATCGCCCCTAAATTTCCTAATGTATCTAACTTATTATTTTTGCTTCGTTACTATGATATATCAAATATTGAAAAATTCCAAGACTTTGTAACTTTAACAAGTGAAAAAATGATCTTCGGAGGGATACACGATCATCTGGGAGGCGGGTTCTCGAGATATTCGACCGATCAAAAATGGTTAGTACCCCATTTTGAAAAAATGTTGTATGATAATGCATTATTGGTTATTTTGTTTTCTGAATTGTATCAAATCACCAAGGAAAAAATATTTAGAGATACTGTTGAGAAAACTTTGGATTACATTTTACGGGTGCTTACAAATAAGGAAGGAATTTTCTTTTCAGCTGAAGATGCAGATTCTGACGGAGAAGAGGGAAAATTTTATGTATGGTCTAAAAGAGAGGTCACCTCAATCATTCAAAACCCTTTACACCAAAATATCTTCTGCGAATACTTTGATATAACAGAAGTAGGGAATTTTGAAGGGAATAACATACTAAATATCAAAACCTCCGACGAACATCTAGCAAGAAAGTATGGACTAGATGTGAAAGAGGTTAAAAACATCATAGCTGTAAATTCTACAAAGCTTTTTGATATCAGGGAGAAAAGGATAAAGCCTCAAAAAGATGATAAAACAATTTTATCATGGAATGCGCTATCCATATCTGCTTTTATCAAAGGTTATAAGATAACGGGTAAAGAAGAATATATAAGAACTGCTCTAACCGCAGTGGACGTCATCGAAACAAAGTTAAAATCCAAGGAAGGCTATTTATATAGAATTTATAAACAAGATAAGGCCAAAATACTTGCTTATTTGGATGATTATGCTTTTTACATAAATTCTCTTTTGGATCTACTTGAGGTAAAGACAGATCCAAGGTTCATCGAACTAGCATCTTATTATACAGATGTTTTGATAAAGCATTTTTGGGACGAACAAGAAAATAATTTCTATTACTCTTCCGACCTGCATGAATCGATTCTCACCAGAACCAAAGTCTTGTATGATTTGGCTTTACCAAGTGGAAATTCGGTTTCAATATCAAATTTGATCCGTCTTTATCACATAACAGGGAAAAACAATTATTTAGAGATGGCTGAGAAAATGATGAAAGGATCCATATCATCCGCACTGGATAATCCATTTGGTTTTGGCTGGTTATTATCATCGACATACCTATATGTTAAGAAACCAACCGAAATTACAATTTTTTCAAAAGATGATAAATCGGATATGATTGATAAAATGAATAAGTTGTATATTCCAAATGGTATTTTTTCTATTTTACACGAGGACAGCCTGTCAGAAACGCTAGATCAGTACAATTTATTCAAAAATAAGACATTAATTAAAGAAAAACCTGCTAGCGATTTTGCAATAATATGCAAAGACTTTACTTGTTCGCCTCCATTGACAGATTTGAAAAAAATAATGGATATTTTGTCTTCAAATACATCAAAGGAAAGAATTAAATAATTTTTTTTATGATTGTATCACAGTGTCAATTCTTCCGCAATTCAGATTTTTTTTTGTCATTGGATTAATTATTTTGGGTATGGGATCAGTTTCTAATATGGATGTTTTTGGTCAAATGGAACAAACATCCAATAATTTTGATAAGGCGAAGTCATCTAGTGATGAGGCGATTTCTTTAATTGATTCTTTGAAAGGATCATCATTACTTGACTCGGTAGTTGAAGGTATGCAAAATTTTTCTTTCCCGATAGCAAACCAATCAGATAATAACGATAATGACAATTACACTGAGATCTCGCAAACATTAGACAATGCCTTAAATTATCTTGGACCGAATAATACTACATCAAATATTACAACTGGTTCTCCGGATAAAAATAATATTACCATTTTATATAACAGTAACAATCTAACCAATGATGATATTACTAGCAATAATAACGGTAATAATAACATAGAAAACATGCAATCTATGATGATACTGCCCTATCCTATGACGATTTCTTCAAAGGATTACATTCCGCTATATAGTTCAATGCCATTGAAAATTTTGAATGGAAACATTCTCGCAAAACTTCCGTGTAATTCAACTAATCCATTATTGCAAATCGTAGGTACATCTGCCGATAATAATGTGTTTCCCATTCAGATGAATCTAGTTTCTAACTTTTCAAAATTAGGGAGTATGTGTATGTACCAATCACTAATTCCCAATGATTTATCCAATCTTTTATATTCACATACGATAACCAATATTTATTTATACAATCCGCTTAACTTCTCACTCGAAGTCCCAACAACAACTTCCATTTTTATTGGAATACATAAATTGACAGAGTGATCATTTTTTAGATCGAATACATTATTCCACCAGAGACTATAGGAATAGATTCTAAGTTCGACAGATCTTTTATACGTGCGATAATGGCATTGAACCAAAGACTATCGATGCCTTGACTCCAAATTGTTATTTTTTTATAGTCCCTTTCTTTCCCTTGATGAAAAAAACCTTTGCAATCTTCGACTGTCATGTTATTATATTTTTGACTAATTTCTTCAATAGCTAAATTTGCTTCTGATGGCAAATACAATATAGTTAGAGTAGGATATGGAATAGTATCCGCAGAAGTAGATGATGATGATGCATCGTTAGCCATGGTTATATTATGTTTTAGACTTATATGATGATTTCGTTGAAATATTTAAAAGATTTTGAGACGATAAATCATTGAAAATTCATAAAAGGCTATATGTTTATTATTTTAATATAACAACATGAATGCTGATCAATTCACAAAAAGCATACTAGAGTTAGATAATGATATTTTATTCAGTGGAGTTATTGAAAAATCCGGACATTTAAATATTAGCAATCAAAGGGATTCGCTGGACAAACATCTAAAAGGGAGAAATGCGGAACTGATTATTTCTGAATCTGCATATACAATTGATTTAAGGAAGGCGTTCATTAAATCTTTTGGAAGTTTAAACTCTATTTGTTATCAATATAGTTCGCTAAAAATATTGATTATCCCAGTCAAAGAACATGTGTTATTCTTAGTAATCAACAAAAATGTTAAAGCAGATGATTTGACTCAGAAAGTTTACAATATTATTAATTCAACCAAAGAACTGGATTTATACTCTTAGAGGTCCTTTATGATTGAATAAAAAATAACTTGATTTTGTTGTTAGTAATTTATAAAAATTATTCTTTATGGTTCTGATGCTGTGACCAAAAATCTAACAACCTAAAATAAGAGGAAGTTGCTTCTTTAATGGTATGAAGATATGCCTCTCGTAATTGTTCCCATAGCAAAAAATAGTTAAAATTATTTTCCAAAGTTTTATCGACATATCCTTGTTTCCCATCGAGCCTGTTTGAATTCAAGTTATTTGTAACCAAGGAATCATTTTGTGATTTTTGTAGAACGGCCTTTTGTTCTGCTTCTAGTTTGGCCTTTTGTTCTGCTTCTAGTTTGGCCTTTTGTTCTGCTTCTAGTTTGGCCTTTTGTTCTGCTTCTAGTTTGGCCTTTTGTTCTGCTTCTAGTTTGGCCTTTTGTTCTGCTTCTAGTTTGGCCTTTTGTTCTGCTTCTAGTTTGGCCTTTTGTTCTGCTTCTAGTTTGGCCTTTTGTTCTGCTTCTAGTTTGGCCTTTTGTTCTGCTTCTAGTTTGGCCTTTTGTTCTGCTTCTAGTTTGGCCTTTTGTTCTGCTTCTAGTTTGGCCTTTTGTTCTGCTTCTAGTTTGGCCTTTTGTTCTGCTTCTAGTTTGGCCTTTTGTTCTGCTTCTAGTTTGGCCTTTTGTTCTGCTTCTTCTTTATTGGGTGTTACGTAACCTTTTGGAAGTGTCATAGCTGAAGTGACACGAGTGAAGATTAATGTTTTTCTAAGATTCTTAAAATAATTAATTCAAATTAATGCGATTATTGAATCAAAATTTTTTCTTGACTTGTCCTTTTTATAGATGGATAACAGATTTAAGAACTCTACTCTCTTTTTGTCATAATTAACAAATTTTTTTATTTGATCTGAAATGATACCTTTGAAAATTAACCCTTGAAATGCGGATGTAACATTATTAACTTTTCTTATGCAACTAGCACTTTCAAAATCCACTATAGTGCATTTTGAACCACAGTGGGAAATTATTACATGATTATCCAACTTGTTTAGTTGACCATGATCTATGTGTAGTTTGTCAAGTGTGTAACATTGAGTCAAAATATTAATGATGATTTTTCGTATCAACTCTAAGTTCATTTTTGATTTTAAGAACCAATTTCTTGCGGATAAACCTTCTATAAACTCCATTAAGAGAGCATTTCTTGTATAAGAGTAAACCTTGGGTCCCAATTGGTTTCTATTTATACGCTGGTAAAATTCAAATTCATTTTTCATATCAGTTCTACACGAGTCAATTCTCTTAATTTTTAGTGCCATAGTTTTACTATGTATATTTTGAACTTTGAGTACCAGTCCTTCACTTCCTTTCCCCAAAATCCTAATAGCCTTTAGAAGAGTATTGCCTTCCAGAATTACAAATTTCAGATTTAACGATCTAAGTTCACTCAACCTAGAATAATAATCAGAGGTACTAAACCTGGGATAACATAATAAATCAATCAAATTAGCTGATGATAAAATAAATTTGTTAGAATACTCTTGCATCCGTATATAATAATTCAGAAACGGTATTTTTTATATGTTCATCCAAAGAAGGATATTGACCAAGAGTATATATTTTGAAGGATCGAATAAAATCACTCTTCAAGCCTCTAGGGATCCCTATTAGATCAGGCTTATTCGTGAGAACAAATTCCAAATAGTCTTTTGCGTTAGTGAATTCTCTAAAAAGAAGGGACCTAGTTCTGGAATTGTTGTCTAACCATTTTAACGGAGAACCAGCATTAATCTCTATAAATTTTTCTAGGTCATGTATTCTAAATATTTCGGGACCTATTTTAATAGATAATTTAGAAATTGTTAGAGATTCAAATAACAAAGCAATAGCACAAACTTTTTCCTTTTCATGCACTCTACCGTGATATTTCAATACTCTAAAACCATATGATTCGACAAATTTACATATGGACCTGGTCATTTTCTTTAGCTGTCCCCAGATGACATCAGACGGTCTATCACTATATTTGAATTCAATTACCAGAATGAAAGAAGACAATAAATCTTTGAGATTATTGTTTGAGTGAGATACCGGTTCCTCTCGAAAATAATTATTGCCAGGATTTGATAAAAACTTTCTTGAACTCTGGATTAGAGTCGCTACTGAGCGTGATGAAATAGCACTGCCCAAATTTCTATTTTCATCGATTGGATCTAATATTACCAGAAAACTATCAAAAATCCTCTTATACTTTTCCTGTTCATTATCAGGTCTTATGATGTTGATAACAGAGTTATCAGCAGAGTAAGTAGAAAAAAATTGGATAGTAGATAAAAAAGATCCAAATTTCAAAATTAAGACTTCACAAACATATCCACTAAACCCTTCTATAGAAATCTCCGCTCCATAAATTTTTAGAGATTTCAAAAACTTCTTAAGTACTCTCACTTGATTTTTCTTTTCCTGGTTCAAATTATTGATTACATAAGAGGTATGGAACGGAGAACGGTCAGCTGCACTTTTCCAATTCCCGAAGGAAACATTATAGCACGGGACAATGTTAAATTTAACTCCATCAACATAAGATTCCACATAAGGATGATCTGCATATCTAAGATACGGAGAGTACTCCTTTAGAGACTGCATTCCAATTAACTTTCCGTAAGCTTCAAAATGACCATAATCAACATCATTTTTAAATTTGATAAAAATATCGATATCGGCTTCATTTTTAAGCCAGGTTCCTTTAGCAAAAGATCCACCGAATACGATTTCATTTATCATAAAACCAAGTTTATATTCAGAAACACAAGATTCAAGTTTATTCATCACCTTGTTAGCCATAGCATGAAGGGTAATCTCTTCTTCTAATTTAGGAGTACAATCCTTCAATACTCCTTCGATTAATTTATTGATAATAGGATTACTCATTTCTTTTTATGCTCGTGCATCAATGGTAAATAAATCAGAATATATAGGACCATCTGCTGTGAGGATGCTTTGCTTTAATTTAATTTGGTATATTTCATCTGTAAATGGATCAAATTGAAAAACAGGATCAAAAGATACACGACTCTTAAAATGTCGATTTATACGAAAAATTGTAAGATGAGGGACATATACGGATTTTTCTTCACTAAAATCATTTTGTGTTTCCTTCCCGTAGCCGATATCTTTTTCCAGCAATTTTGAAATTGCATCATAAAGGTCATTTAATTTTTTAGAACTTTGATTATCCAGCCCTAACCAGATAACACTAGGATTAGAATTTTTTGGAAAACACCCTATGTTAGTGAATCTAATCTCAAATGGATCAAAATCTAAACTTTTCAAATTGGATATAATTTCTTTTACTTCAAAATTGGTCTTTTCCCCCAAAAACATTATTGTCAAGTGAAGATTATACCTGTTGATGAGTCTAACATGTTGTGGAACAAATTCATATTGTTTCATAATTTGATTCTGAATATTGATTATTTTCTCAACCTTTGGAATATCTATTGCCACAAATATACGCATGAATACAATCAGATGAAGTTCTAACTATATTAATTCTCAATAATCAAAGTAATCAAAAAACAAATATTGATAGAATGTTCAAAGATTAGATTAGAGGTTGTCGGTTCTAGACCAATTCATAATTTGCTTGACGGGAATGCCTGGTGCAGGAAAATCGACGGTTGCTACTTTCCTCAAAAGTAAAGGATTTCATCTAATAACTATGGGAGACATAATAAGGGAAAAAGCGGTTGAAAACAACTTGCCGATGGATGACAAAAGTCTTGGCGAATTGATGAAAAATTTGAGAAAGCATCACGGAAATGAAGTTGTTGCAAGGTTAGTGATGGAGAAGATTAAAGAATTGGAAAATGTTAGTCTTATTGTAGTAGATGGAATTAGAAGTTATGAAGAGTACATGGTATTAAAAAATATAGGTTTTGTAAAGTTATTGGCCATTCATGCATCATCAATTATTAGATATAACCATATAAAATTACGAGACAGGTCTGATATACCATCAAATCATGAAAAGTTTTTACTAAGAGATGAACGTGAGATGAGTGTAGGTATAAGCAAAGCAATAGCTCTGGCGGACGAATCGATTTCAAATAATGATCTATCTTTAATCGAGCTTAAGAATCACGTAGAAGTAATTATTAAGAAGTGGTCAGATGAGTATAACAACCGGAAGCAAAAAACTTTTCTTACCATATAGAACAAAAATGGAACTTGAAAGTATAGAAGTTATTGTTATAACTCCAATTAATTTGACTGAAGACGTACAAAAAGTGGTTTTTGCTGTCAAAAACCTATTACCAGATTCAGAACTAGCAATAAGAAAGAATAATTTGTATACCAAGATGAATAATTTTGATGGTTTGAGAAAAATAAAAGACAAGATAAGGTCGAAAAAAACATTGGCTGTTTTACAGAGAATTCTGTATAACAATTACAATATGCAAAGTACTTGGTTTTTACTAAATAAACAGGCTGCATTTTCTGACGTAGTGGTATTAGTAGAAAGCGAAAATGAATCCCCATTGGGACCCATAAAAATAACTTTGAACGGCTGCGAATTAGAAAGAATTAATGAATGGTTTGAGAAATAGAGGAATAAATAAAACACTCACTCTGCTGAAAGGTCCCAGTAATTAGCATCTTTAAATTCGATTTTGGGTTTTCCAAGAGATTTCCACTCCTTAAATGATTTTGGATATAGCTTCACGTTTGAAATTCCAGCTGTCTTTAAGGCAAAAAAGGCTAATCCTGACAACGTTCCGACGCTTCCACAGTAAGTAATTATCTCATTGTTTAAGTCAATACCCCTATTTTCCATGAATCGTTTAAGTTCGGAAGGATTTCTTAAAATGGAATTTTCCGAGCGCAACATGGTGTATGGAATATTCTTTGAATTAGGAATATGTTCTGTTAAGAAATTCAATCTTTCTCGAGAATCAATTATGATCTTATTTTTATCATTTTGAGCATTTTCTATATATTCAGCATCTGCAAATATGGAATAGTCCATATTAATAGAATGTGAAACTTTAGAATATTTATTAGATTTTCTTTCAATTTCTAAACCTAATTTTTTCCAATTATCATAGGTAACTTCCAATAATGCAACATTTCTGTGCCCAACAAACTTAAATGACCACGCTACCCTTGACGCTAGTGCCCCAAATGTATCATCATAAATGACTACAGAAGTGTCATTTGATATACCAAGGTTATTCATAATATTAATTATAGACTCGGGGTCATCGTTGGATAATAATTCAGCTAATGGTAAAGAAACGGCCGTCTTTATATGACCTTTCAAATATTCGTCCCTTTTTCTGACATCCACAACTCTAACTTTATTTTTTTTTATTAGGGTTCTTAGAGTATCAATATCACATACATGATTCAAAGAAGGTGTTGATGGAGGTTTTGCTTTTACATGTTTATTTACTATCTTTGCCTTTGCCTTTACCTTTACTTTGACATCATTTTTCTTTCGCTTTATGGATTTGCTCAAGCAGCACATTCGCCTCTAGCAGTTTTTGCGACAAAATTGGTATCAGTTCCATAATCTTTGTAAAAATCAGGGGCGGTGGAAAATGCAGGTAACTCAATTATAGGTAAAAGTAGCTTCTTCACATCATCTACATTCTTAATTTCGCCAGATCCATTTCCATTTGAAATTTTGTAAACCCATTCATTTAATTTTTCATTACCTGTCCTTTCTTTCTTGAAATGTTCAAATATTTTGAGAACTACATCCAGCACCTTTTTAGCTGGAACACGCATTATTGCCTTGCCCAGTTCGCCATTCTCGCCAGTACTACCCGCAAAAAGCATTGTATAGATTGGAACCATGGATGTCCCAATCCTAGTAGCACCACCATAGAAACCGATAGTTGCGACCTCATGCTGTCCACAAGAATTAGGACACCCGCTAATTTTGATAGTAGAATCAACAAAGTCTTTATCTAAATCAATATTTAATTCCAAAAATTTACTTTGGATTTCTTTTGCAAGTCTATGAGAATTAGTAATAGCTAGATTACATGATGTAGTTCCGGAACAACCCACAGTAGATACAATTGTATTTGCACCAGGATTTCCTAGTCCATTGCCGGACAGTTTTTGGAAAACCTTTGTTAATTGATCTGCTTTTATATATCGGACGAGAAAGTTTTGCTGAGGAGTCGTTCGGGCCTTTTTTTCTAACGAAAATTCCCGGATACATTCTGCAAAAATCCGTAACTGACTAGAGGTGATATCGCCTGCACCTAAGGTTATATACACACTGTAATAACCAGACTGTTTCTGAGCAACAACATTGGTATTTAACCATCGAGTGTATGGCGTGTCTGCAGAATTGGAATTTATTACTGGTAATCTAATTTTACTCTTTGTAGAGATAGAGGAAATTGAAGTATTATTCAAATCTCCAGTATTCAAAAAACCATCGTATGATTTTCTTGTGGGTATAGAAATTGTTGCTTCAACCAGGATTCGTTCCTTCAATAATAAGCTCTGAAATTTTTCCCATCCGATTTCGCTGACCAAATAACGCATTCTATTTCTTGCAAGATTTTCTCTATTTCCTAGTCGGTCATAAAGTCGAATTGTAGCTATAGAAGTAGATAAAAGCCTAGATTCTGGAGTAAACTCCTCTAATAAATGGCCTATAAACGAGGCAGCGCCTAAACCACCTCCCAAGTAGATCCGGAAGCCCCTTACTCCATCACGGACTGTAGGAACGAGGCCTACGTCGGCTATCCTTACATAACCATGTTCTGAACAACATGAAAAATTAAATTTAAATTTTCTGGGAAGATTCTGACAAATAGGATTTCTTAGAAAAAACCTCGCTATTGCTTTAGCGTAAGGAGTAGTATCAAATGGTTCATTAGGACAAACTCCTGCAAAATGACTGCACATTACATTTCTAATGGTATTACCGCAAGCCTCCCTAGAAGTAAGTCCTACTTCAGCTAAACCGCGAAATACTTCACTTACATCTTCCAATTGCACCCAGTGCAATTGAATATTTTGTCTGGTAGATACATGAGCAGATCCGATTGAGAACGATTCTGATAGACTGGCAATCTTTTCAAGTTGGGTAGGCGTGATATCACCACCTGGAACCTTTATTCTTATCATGCTAAATTCACTATTTAATCTAGAACCATACGCACCGTTTTGAAGTCTAAAACGCCTAAATTCATCTGCATTCAATTTATCTTGACGATATAGCTTTACCTTATTAGCAAAATATTCAGATTCTTCTGCTAAACCCCATTTTTCATTAGTCTCAAGTTCTTTATTTTTCGCTGAAGAAAGAACATCATAATCAATAGATTTTGCCAATGTTAATTATATTGTGTTTAACAAACCTTATATTTTTTATGGAATATGCTTATTTGGCGTATATTGAGCAATTTTCGGAATCATTTACTAATTCAAATTTAGAAAAACTTATAGTTACAATTAGAAAACCTATATTAAGGTGGGGTCGTAGCGAAGCCAGGCATCGCAACGGGCTCCAGATCAAATAATGGGCAATTATTGAAGAAACCCGTGGATCAGGGGTTCAAATAATATAAGTACATATATTAGAACAATTCCCTTCGGCCCCATCTCCCCTCAATCATTCTTGGGTTTACACAATGACAATTAGAGACATTTAATGGATAAGAAGGAACAAAGGGTTGTAACATAATTATCAAAAAGCAGTAATAAATTATTGCACATATATACACATTATGATAAACGGATAGAATCTTGCGGTCCAATTAACAGAGTGAAAAATTTGAGTATTAACCAATATAAACTCTGAAAAGACGAATATTAACACAATTTTGGAAAATTATTTGTTCTTCTTGAAGCTAAAATAACAAGAATGACATCGATCTTTACCATAAATAACGCCAGAGTTACCACATTCAGAGCATTTTTTCTCATTATCAACAGTGGAATCCAAGGATTTTATCTTTTGAATACATTTGTCACATAACGGAGCATCCAAATTATGACTAGATATGAAGACGTCTCCACATTGTGAACACCTGAAACTATAAATTTTTCCTCTAGGTTTCCATTTCCTGAATGGATTAGAGGTGAAAGTATATAGTATTTTTCTAAATGGATTGGCCATAAGGTATATAGTATTTATGCAATCAGACATTTTAGTTTAATGGCATAGGAATTCAAGAAAGGATAATACGACAACCAAAACAGAGAACTATACGCTTCTATATAGTTGTCTATTCCCTATTCGGATAAAAAAAACTCCTGAGGAAATCAATATCAAAGAAATAAATAAAAATAAGGGATTTATCAATTGTCTAAGATATTCAGGTGCACTTGAAAGATAATTGCAATGCTCCTCACAAATCTTTGTAACTGGAAACAGTAGTAAAATCAATCCAAATAAAATCAACATGATGACTCCAACTGTAGAGATCAAAGCACCTAGTTTAATCATACGACGATATCTCAATGAAGTACCCATCCAACAATCTTACCTTAATACTAATATTCAAGTTTGGATGCATCTATAGTAACGTATCTGTATTCACCATTTTTTGAGACCCTATTGAATTGTTTGTTATAATATAAAAAAGGAACATTGTCTTTCGTGTGAAGGTCCCAAATCTTATGTACTTGATCGAAATACACTTTTCTTTTTTTCATTTTGCGTCTGATTATTTCATGACATAATATATGAGATATTTTTGCACAATTATTATCAGCAAAAAACTTTTCATTTTTGAAATCTGAAGAAAAAACTTTGGGTCTCAACCAAGCGGCTTGTCCAAAATTCTCACCGTGATATGCATCCATACGACAATCCGACCATAAAGGTCCAAAATAAGTGAGATAGAAATGAAATATGGAGAAACCTCTTTCTCGATGATCCCTTAATAGATATGCGAGATTGATCCTATCGAATAATCTTCCAGGAATTACTGGTAAGATATCCACCTCTACAGACAAATCTTCTTTAAATTCACGTTTAATCCACCACTGAAAAAATCGCACCATCGAAGAAACATAACCCCAATCTTCTTGATATCGTTTCTTCCATTCTTCATTTTTTGATACATAAATAAAAAAAAGCTTATCTTGCAATAATAACCACACATCATACATCAATAAAATTTTTGACACATTAAAAGTCTATTAAAAACACATTCGCATACAAAAAGTTCATAATTTAGGAGCAATATAGACAAACTAGATGTCGTTTAGAAAATTAGGTGCTGTAATACTTTTAGTTTCAGATATGAATAAATCTGTTCAGTTCTACAGAGAAACTCTAAATTTGCCATTAAAGAAAGAATCTGACGAATGGACAGAATTTTTCAATAAGGAAACAGTATTGGCATTGCATCCGATTAAACACAAAGAGCATCCGAAGCAGCTGAAATCGGGCCAACATATTCTGCTTGGTTTTTCTGCAAGTGATTTTGATAACACAATAAACAAACTAAAAGAGAAAGGTGTAGTTTTTTTTAAAAATCCTAAGGAAGAAGTTTTTGGACAGCACGCAATAATAGAAGATCCAGATGGTCATCTGATTTCAATTGTAAAATTAACAGGCAACCAAAATGAAGAGGAAGGATTTGATTTTTTGGGGTTAGTTGGTGCAGAATAGATAAATCATCATTTTTTATATAAACAAATAACGATACAAGTTACAATTCGTATATAGTAAAATCATATTAGATCAAAATACAATATCAAATATCATACAAAACTCACAGGTTATAGTAATCAACGTATCAAAGGATTTTGAAAAAAAAGAAGGCGCCATTAATGGATTGAATTATGGGACTTTCTTACCCGGATTTAGTAAATTTAGTGGATCAAATGACTTTTTGAGATAACTAAAATAAGAATAAACGAAATTATTGTATACACTCTTTATGAAAGGAGTCCTAGATATCCCATCACCGTGTTCTGCAGTGATAGTTCCACGATATTCAAATATTTTTTTAAAAGTCTCATAAGTAATATTTTGTAGAAGCCTCGCTTGTTTGGAATCATCCTTGGAATTATTATGATTATCTAAAATGGGACGCGTATGGAGGTTTCCATTACCTACATGACCGTATATGACATACGGAAGACCATATTTGTTATAAAGTGATAAAAGATAAATAATATATTCATAAAGATGATCGATTGAAACCGCAGTATCCTCAATTATAGTAAATGGTTTTCTGGTTCCCACGGTATTCTTTATAGCCATGTTCAATGCATTTTTCCTTGAGTGCCATAATTTATTTATTGAAACTATGTCATGAGCATGTTCCACGATCTTGCCGTCAGGATATATTCTCCTTTTTAGTAAATTGTGTATGTTAGATATCTTTTCCTGAAATTGATAAAAATATTCTACAAATAGCAAGCAACCATTCTTATTTAACGTATTCGACTTAATTGAAGAGTCCATAACGGAATAATCCAAAAGTTCAACAGCGACAGGCACAGTGGAGAGAATTTTCTTAGTATATAAACAAGCAGACAAGACATCAGAAAAATACACTAAGAAGAGAGATCTGAAAAGAGGTAGATCCAAGACCTTTATTCTAAGAGAATTAAAGATTGATAATGTTCCTTCTGAAGCTGCAAAAATATTTTGAGGTTTAAATTCGGGAGTAAAAATAGAATCTAATCTATAACCACAGGAATTCTTACTGACATCAGGATAAAATGAAGCCAATTTATTTTGAATAGAAATTAGAGGAGATAGAATTTTTTTTAATCTACTGTCACAAATACCATTTTCAGCAAAACCTTCCTCTCCGTCTGAATAGATAATGTCAACATGATCCAAATATCTAAGGATACTCCCGTATCCTAAACCATGTGGTCCAGAAGAATTATTGGAAACCATCCCTCCGATGGTGCAATAATTACTACTTGCAGGATCAGGTGGTAGAAACTTGTTTTGTTTTTTTAATTCTTTATCCAAGATACCCTTAACTACACCAGGCTGAACGCTTACAGTGCCCGACTGGATATCCAAATCAAGAATCTTGTTCATGTATTTAGTAAAATCCAAAATCAATCCATTAGATAGGCTTTGACCAAGTAAACTTGTGCCTGCACCACGACAAGTAACAGACAAGCCATTTTTGCTAGCATAATTCAAAGACGTTACTATATCCGCTTTATCTTTAGGGAAACAAATTAATTCGGGGTAAATTTGATGATAGCTTGAATCTACAGAATAATAATCTCTAATCCAGGATTCATTAGAAATATCACCGCTGTAGGAAAGCTTTAGTTCATCATATACATCCATTGAATAATTAAACACCTACATACAATATAATATTTTTAGTGTATGAAGAAAAAAGACTAACTTCATGAAAATCTTTAATTTTTTTATCTCGATATAATAACCTTACTGGTTTTTGATCAATAGAAGGAAAAGAAAAAAGTAGGTGAACAATGACATTAAAGAGGTATTTAAGTGAATATAAAACATTATAGAAATGGTTACCAAAGACCAATGATTGGTATAAAGATGACAGTAAAACAAATATCAATATCCATAAAAATTTGATCTGTTGTTCATAGTTAGTCAGTAAGATTTTGCAGAATGGTATACCCATATTTATATCTGATATTTCAATCATAGTGATTGTAATGAAAGTAAAAATACGGATTTCTCGGGATACTAATCATAACTTTGATACTTCTACTAATCCAGGAGTTTTTGTAGGACTAGAATGGGTTTGGGCTAGTAATATGGTTATTTCAACAGTTGATGTTGGAGATGGTCCGTCTGCTCTGGCGTTTAACCCAAGCAATAATAACATCTATGTGACCGACCCAGTCTCAGATGATGTCTCTGTTATCCAAACAAATAGCTCCAAACCTATTGTTGATGGAATATCCGATCAATCCATAAGCATTAGCAATTTGGTTTGATCGTATGGAAACAATATGTAGACTACGACGATTCTTCTATAGCATATCAATAGACATGTATTAATTTATCCTAATATTATGGACGACCCGATGTCAGGAGTAATAACTCTCATTACAGTAAACCTAAGTAGAAATAAATTGCATGTTAAACTAATTGTAATATATAAACAAGAAATAGAACATGAACTCGATGAGGTGTTATAAAAATAACTCCAAGAATTATTCAACCGCAACCATCCGAATGCTTCACAGGTTTAGGAAATAACATACATGTGCAAGGTAAGTTTAGTAATTGAAATACTGCACTATCAAAATATGAAGATCGCAAAGATATTTTATTCATATATATATTCATTCATTGACAATCATCAATTAAGATAACAGAGTCGAGTCCTAGAAAATTATCAAGATAAAATAATTATTTTCGTCTTATTTGATCAAAATAAAAATGAAAACTATTTTGTAATTATATGACTCAGATTCTCCAATATAAAGATTGTATGTTCTGCCTGAGATACAACTTTGTTATTACCCTCAACAAGAATAGGATAGGATCTAATATTTTTCCTCTTAATTAGATAGTCTAACATTTCACGAGCTTTAGATTCAGTGAAATCATTTACCAGCCAACGTAACGCAAATGGAAGTGTTTTAAACCTATTCCATAGATATATGATGAATTCATCCGTGTCCTTATTTTTAGTAGGTTTTCTTGATACTAGTGAAAAAATATTTCTGGTCTTACCCTCATAAACTATGCCTAGTCCATCTTTAGTTGTTACAAATGGTTCTATTGCGTAGGCCTGATTAGGCATTAGTGAAAATGAAGGTCCATAAGTCTTAATGTTAGGGATAGATTTTCCGGCATGTATGACATACTGTTCTAAAGAATGTCCACTAAGATTTTGAATCGGTTTTAGACCATTGTAGGTTATGGTATTCTCAATTGTTTTTCCAATATCACTTGATTTAGTAGCACGCTTTGCAATCTTGGTAGCTTCATATAATGACAATTCTGCTATTTTTATTAATTGATCATATTTTGAATCATATGAAACAGTAACTGCGGTATCTGCAACGTAACCATCTATATGTACGCCTAAATCAATTTTAACAACGTCAGTATCCTTTATCACAATTTGATCGTCTGGTTCAGCAGTATAATGAGCAGCTATCTCATTCAAACTAATATTAACAGGAAAAGCAGGTTGACCACCTCGCTCATTTATTTCACTCTCGATAGAATCACATATTTCATAAAGTGTCCTACCGACATGATTTTTTTTCCTAGCGTTTTCTCTAACTTGAGCAGCTATTCGACCTGCACGAATATAATTATCTAGAGACATGAATTAGAGATAATAACCCCCCACAATATAACAATAATGCAAATAATGATTTATATTAATTGAAATAAGATTAAAATTAGACAAAAAATTTCTCATTAGAAAGGGATCGTAGTCTAGCTTGGTAGGATGCCAGCCTTGGGCGCTGGAGGTCGTCGGTTCAAATCCGGCCGGTCCCATTACTAATTAATAGCCAAAAACAAAAAGAAAAAAATTATACTCTTCTGCCTCTACGACCACCAGGTTTTCTAGTAGTATCATGAGGAACTGGGGTAACGTCATCTATTCGACCTATACGAAATCCAGCTCGAGCCAGGGCTCTTATGGCAGCCTGAGCACCAGGACCAGGAATTCTTGGTCCAACTCCACCTACTGCTCTTACGCGTATATGGAGTGCATTAATACCCTTTGTTTTGGCAGCGTCAGCTGCAGAAACGGCAGATTTCATAGCTGCATACGGAGAAGATTCATAACGATCTGCTGTTACATGGCGCCCGCCCGAACTAATGGAAATAGTTTCTGCACCGCTTATGTCTGTTATATGGACTAAAGTATTATTATAACTACTAAAAATATGGGCTACCCCCCATTTATATTGAGTAATTTCCTCTTGTGACATGAATGTAGAATTTTTTGATTGTCACATTTAAAAACCTTCTTAAGTAAAATGCGTATATCCTTTTTTTTTAAGCAATTTCTTATTTCCATTGGAAGTGAGAACAAATACTCGCCCATTCCCACTAACTACTTTGCCGATAATATACAATTTTAGTTGATGCATTTTCAAAATCTTGGAAATTTCCAGTAGATTTTTTTCTGATATTGTTCCTACTATATTGTATTCCTCACCTCCATAAAATACTAGGTCGTGAAAATCAAGATTATTTATTGATAAAAACTCCTTCAATTTTGGTGGAATAGGAATCTTGTCCTCCTCTATTAGTAAGTTCACTCCACTTTGTTTTGATAGCTCTTGTAGTGAAGAGGCAAGGCCATCACTAGAATCCATGGATGAAGAAAAATAATGGGCAATAAATATTCCAAATTCATAAGAAGGAGAAGGTTTTAAGACGGAATCAATCGATCTTTTTCTAAAGTAACTATCGGGGCTTGATAGATTGTTTATTAGAATTTTCAATCCTGAAGAACTATAACCGAAAATACCAGAAACAACCACATAATCACCAATACACGCCCCATTTCTTCTAGGTATGTTTACTACCGAAGATAAAGATCCAAACATACAACAATCAATTATGATTTCCTTAGATTCATTAATATCACCACCAACAATATCTATTCCAAACTCTTTTGAAGCTAAAGACAACCCATTAATTAGTCTAGAAATTTCAGAGTTTTTTAATGATTTGGGTAACCCTAATGATATTAAAGCGGCTTTTGGCATTATTCCTTTTGAAACCAGATCACTCACACTAGAAACCACAGATTTTCGGGCTATTTGTTCAAATGTCATTTTGGGTGGGACGTCAGTATGTTCAACTAACATGTCACACGTAACAGCCAAAAATTTATTATCACTAAATTCATTAGATGAAGAATTTAATGAATCTAAAGGCATAATTGATATGTCATCCTTACCTAAATATGGTTCCATATTATTGTTATCAAATTTAGATACAATTAAATTCAGTATTTGTTTCTCATTAAATTTTTTCATAGATTTCAATTATTTTATTATGAAATAATTTATACATAGAATCTACTTTTTCTTTTGTTGACTCCAATGATATTCTAAATGCATGTTCGGTATTTGAGAAACGTATAAGAATCCAAGAACTTTCGTCCAGAATGAATTTCAAACCATCAGTATATAATACATCTGTTGAATAGGATTTTAACGAAGATAGTATTTTCTCAAAGAGATATTTACTATCAATTTTAGGATCTATAGAATGCTTTGTTCGTATTTGTTTAAATTTTGAAGATAGATTCATACATTCATTAATTGTATTCTGATCTAATGAGCTGATAATAACGCTCGCCAATAACCCATCCCTACAAGAAGTAAAGCTTGGCATGATGAATCCCCCGCTACTTCCCTCTCCACCTGCTTGTGAATCGGTTTCAAAAATCCTTTTTATCACGTTTGATTCTCCAACTTTAGATACAAAGACTTGACCACCATGATTATTGACATATTGTTCAATTGAGAGACTAGAGTCGAGGCTAATGGTAAATCTTTTGAATCCGTTATTGCGTACAACGCCAGCAATACATAACAATAAAGTCGAATCAGGATTAAGCTGAATGCCTTCATTGTTAACGATTACCAGTCGATCCCCATCCAAGTCAAAGGCAAAACCAAAATTCAACTTGCTTATTTTAACTAATTCACATAATTCCACCAAGGGATCAGATGTTGGGTCGGGACCACGAGAAGAGAATCCCAGCTTGTCATTTATTCCAAGATATTTTACATGATAGGAATCAAGCAACTGATTAGCATAATTGCATGCTGCCCCCCCTCCAAAATCGATACCAACTTTGAAATTATCATTTGATTGATTTGGTTGTGGAATATAGTTTGTTATATCGTTCAAAAAGCTGGCATTAATTTTGAAATATTGGCCAATTTTAACATGAACTTGGATTTTCGTTTTTAATACCTGATCTAAATCTTCCTCAAATAATCCTCTCCCTTTTATAAGCATCTTCAACCCATTCCAAGTTAGCGGGTTATGTGATGCTGTAATCATTAAAGCACCAGAATATTTTCTGGACTCTCTAAACAAAACTGGTGTAGGTGCAATACCTAGATCATAAACATTAATCCCTTGTTCTAAAAGACATCCGATTACGATATCTGTAATTATGCCTCCTGATGGTCTACTATCTCTTGCAATTACACAAGTCTGCATATCATAATTATTTTTCAAATAAGATCCATAAACCCTAGAAAAACGGGCTATCTCTTGTATACTAAGGTCATCTCCAAATATCCCCCTTATTCCTGAGATAGATATCTTCACGAAAATAAGGAGGTAGATGCAATAATTTATGTTAACTGGATTAAAAAAAGAAAAGTAATAGATCAGGAGAAACGCGAACCGGTCAACAGTACTTCGCATTGTTCACAGATTCTTTTGTCTATATTTGACTCAATACTATGGTGTACATCACATATTATGAAAGTATATCGCATAAAATTACATAGTTGAATAAATTTTGTCATCGTACTTGGAGAATAAGCATTATTTGTAGAAAGGTCTTTGGATATATCGTTTATCATTTTCATAACTTCAAAATTATCTTCCAGTTTAGCTACCAATGAAAGATCGCCCCGGGTTCCTCTGATGTAATTACTAACTGCAGCTTGAGTAATCCCAAGAAGTTTTGCTACAGTCTCTTCTTTAAGATCATAATCTCGAATTAATCTTTTAGACAAAATAGCACGAATAGCAGGAATCAAAGATTTGGATTCAATTTCAGAGGGTAACAACATAATAATAATTTCTAAATTTCTAATTATATAAAGCTTTTTTTAAGAATTAAAATAAACAAAAAATAATTGGGTGATATGGATTTAGCCTTCTTCCCAGCCTTTATCAAATACACCGTTTTTATGTAATGGAACTGGTTGGCCTGCAGTATATTCTAATGGTCTCATCCAGAATATAGCATGAGTTGGACAAACACCTAGACATGCACCGTCAGAAATACATCTCTCGGGATAAAAGACAAATGCTTTGCCTCTTTTCCAACCTTCAACAGGTTTAACACGAAGTACATCCGGACCTAATGCGGTACAAATTTCTACACAAAGCGCACACCCAATGCATCTTTGTTCATCAACATCTGGAAGTATAGCAATTGGCATCTAATAATTCACTACTCGTCTTGTAACGATAAAACTATTTAAACTATATGCCAATAACAAAACAGTGTTATACAAAAGATAAAAAACTAGATAATAATATCTATTTTTTGATTTGACGCATTACGTCTACTTGACCACTATGAAGCCAGTCTTTTAATTCTTCATGTGATGGTTTTGCATCATGCTTACCCTGAAGATGAAGATGGAGTAATACATAATTTACCTGATTCAATAAAACCTTGTTGGCTTCATCGCCCTTGCGAGCTTTTGCTTTTAATTCCTCCGGAACGGTTCCCCACCATTCCTCAAATGATCTTACCATTAAAAAATCAGCGCTTAGTTACTTTATAAATATTTTGAAATATTAAATCACAGATACAGAAATCAGCATGAAAAAATCTCATATTTACGACCTAAAAAATACATATAACCTATAATCAGTTTTTAAGGTATGCCCTTTTTGATTGAAGATATTAATTACGCACAAAAGGAACTAAACACATTTAGATTAAAAACCTCGGGCATCAGAGATGGGTCTATTCATGAGAGATTCATTTTTCCTTTTCTTTGCGGTTCATATTTTACATACAGAAAGGTAGACGTAGAAAGAATAACATCAATAGCTAAAGCGGTATCTAAAGATCCAACTTACTTAGATGTTGGATGTGGTTATGGCGATTTCTTGGAAAAAATTATTCAATATTTACCTAATGCAGAAGGTATTGAAAAGAGCGCCGACATATTTTTCAAATTAAGAAGATACAAGCCAGATTATATTAAAATTGGCGATGCATATAATGGAATAGAAAAAAAATATGATCTAATATTTGTTGGATGGATGGAGCCGGGGGTCGATTATAGGGATAAAATTGCTGCAAGTACAGATGTAATAATTACAACTTTCGATAAGGGTGGACAATGTGGAATGAATGGAGAATGCGAAATGGATGAGTATGGGTTTGAAAAAATAGCAAGCTGGATAACTCCATCCTGGATTGACGTTAATACAGAACTATTGAACAAATATTATTCAAAAATACCACACAGAACCATTGAATTTTTAAAACAGCTAAGGGGAGCGCACAATTTATGGTATGTTTATTCTAAACCAAAATACAAAGACATCATAAAAGAAACATTAATCAAATCTAGTAAAAAAGATAACAGTAGGGATGTTTATGAGCATGAAAAAATCTTGGATGAATGTGGATTTAGTTATAATGAAATGCTCCCTTCAAATCCGGATATTTGCTTATGGAAAATGAAATTTGAGGAATAATGCCTCCAGAGATAAATGATTTAGGTATTGCATTAAATGCATTAAAAGAATTTAGAAAATATTCTATTTCATCTCATCATGAGAGATTCATTTTTCCTTTTCTTTGCGGTTCATATTTTACATACAGAAAGGTAGACGTAGAAAGAATAACATCAATAGCTAAAGCGGTATCTAAAGATCCAACTTACTTAGATGTTGGATGTGGTTATGGCGATTTCTTGGAAAAAATTATTCAATATTTACCTAATGCAGAAGGTATTGAAAAGAGCGCCGACATATTTTTCAAATTAAGAAGATACAAGCCAGATTATATTAAAATTGGCGATGCATATAATGGAATAGAAAAAAAATATGATCTAATATTTGTTGGATGGATGGAGCCGGGGGTCGATTATAGGGATAAAATTGCTGCAAGTACAGATGTAATAATTACAACTTTGGATCAAGGTTTGAGCCTTGCAGTAGAGTTTGAGGGACATGGGTTTGAAAAAATAGCAAGCTGGATAACTCCATCCTGGGATGACATAAACACAGAAATAACTAACAAATATTATTCAAAAATACCACACAGAACCATTGAATTTTTAAAACAGCTAAGGGGAGCGCACAATTTATGGTATGTTTATTCTAAACCAAAATACAAAGACATCATAAAAGAAACATTAAGAAAATGTCTTAAATATGAAGGGCAAAGGGAAATACGTACATATGAATTTGAGGATGTTTTAGATGACGCAGGATATGGATATTTAGAGAGCATTAAAAGTAGTAATGAAGAGTATCTATTGTGGAATATTGATTTTAGTTAGTAGTAATGCAAAAAGACTAATATGATAAATAAATTAAGTAGTTTTCATTGAAAGTTACAACGTTAGGAGCTGCCAGAGAAGTTGGAAGATCCGCATTCTTGATTAATTCAAATAATACAAATATTCTACTAGATTACGGAGTTCTTTTGAAGAAGGAACCTCTTTTTCCGATTCAAGTGAATCCAAAGGATATCGATGCAGTCGTAATAACTCATGCACATCTGGATCATTCAGGATGTGCTCCATCCCTTTTTCTTCAAGAAGATTCAAATCTAGAAGCTTTAGCAACTATGCCTACATTTGAACTCTCCGAGCTACTAATTCAAGATATGATAAAAATATCAGGCTTCTATCTTCCTTTTCAGTATCATGATTTAGTGAACATGTTAAATCATGCAAGACATTTAGATTACAAGAGTAGTTACACCATAAGGGACACAAACATTACTTTTCATGAATCGGGACATGTTATAGGTGGTGCAACAATTTTAGTTGAATCAGATGGAAAAAAACTGTTCTATACCGGCGATATGAATACACGAGGTTCCAAGGTTCTGAGACCTGCCGACCTTGATGTAGGCGAAATTGATATGTTAATAATTGAGAGTACTTATTCCCAAGCAGAGCAGGTTCCCAGGGAACAATCTGAAAGGGAATTAGTAAAATTTGCAAAGGAAGTGGTCGAGAGGAACGGTGTATTTTTTATACCTGCATTTTCTGTTGAAAGAGCTCAAGAAATTGCTTGCGTACTTAAAACATATAATTTTCCATACAAAATTGCTATGGATGGGATGGCATTAAAAACCAATGATATCATGCTCAGATATCCAAAGTATCTTAGAGACCCTCAGATGTTTAAGAGTTCGATTGAAGATGTTGAAAGAATAACAAGCTGGCAAAGAAGGAAAAGAGTAGTTAAAGAACCCGGAGTAATAATTTCTCCGGCTGGTATGTTAGTTGGCGGTACAGCGGTTTTTTATATAGAGGAAATTTGCAAGAGCCAATACAATGGAATTGCTCTGGTTTCCTATCAAGGGGAGGGAACGCCAGGAAGATCATTACTTGATAAGAGACAAGTAACTTATAATGGAAGAACAATAAAATGTTTGGCAGAAGTAAATAGATTTGACTTTTCAGGACATAATAGTAGGACAGAATTATTTGAGATTTTAGATAAGGTGAAAGGAAACCCTCAAGTAATGACTGTTCATGGCGATAACCTATCATGCACCAAGTTTGCAGAAGAAATTATTGAAAAGTATGGGTATAAGGCTCATGCTCCAGAAGCCGGCGAAATAACCACGGTTTAACCAAGAAAAGAAAACAATGTTACATATAACAGCAACCCCCTGGTAAAATTTTCTTACAATTGAATAGCAGATGTACTCTCAATATTAATTCAACCATTAATAGCGGACAATCCTTTCTTTGGGAAAAAAGAGATAAATCATGGTATGGAATATATGAAGAATCGATATTAAAAATAACTGAATATGAAAACAAAGGTGAAAAAACATACGAATATGATTCTTTTCCTAAAATAGAGAACTGGCAACAGCATGTATTTAGATTTGATGACAAATACGATCAGATTATGAATGAAATTTCTGGAAAGGACATGATAATGGACAATGTAACAAGAAAATATCCGGGATTACGAATTATGAGACAAAGACCAATTCAATGTATTATATCATTCCTATGTTCGAGTAACAACAATATCCCAAGAATTCGACTGATATTGAGAAATCTCTCCAAGAAATTTGGAAAAAAGGTGGAATGGGATAGTAATGAATTTTATACATTTCCAAGTCTAACAACGCTACACACTACTTCTGTACCAGAACTCTTACTTTGTGGATTAGGATATAGAGCAGAATTTGTAATAAAAACAGTAAGAGAAATAGTAAAGCAAGAAATTGACATGGTAAAATTAGCAGAAATGGATTACGATAAAGCAAAACAAGAAATATTGAAGTTAAGTGGAGTTGGAGACAAAATAGCAGATTGTATATTATTATTTTCCTTAAACAAATTAGAAGCATTTCCAATTGATACTTGGATTATAAAATTTTTTCAAAAAAAATTGAGTCAAATCTTAGACGAAGATATGAAAATAAATGAAAAGATCACTCCCAACCAATATAGAGAGTTATCGAAAAAAATTAGAGAACACTATGGAAGATATTCTGGATATGCCCAGCAATATCTTTATTATAGTATCAGAGAAGAAAATGGAAGAAGATGGTAGTAGGCTATAATCCATCTACTTATTTCTCTGTTTTTTATTATCGGTCGATTTCTTTGAAGATTTAGAAGTTGATTTCCTAGAACTGGAGGGCGTATTTTTTGTTGTTTTGGTGGACGTCCTAGAACTGGAGGGCGTATTTTTTGTTGTTTTGGTGGACGTCCTAGAACTGGAGGGCGTATTTTTTGTTGTTTTGGTGGACGTCCTAGAACTGGAGGGCGTATTTTTTGTTGTTTTGGTTATAACATTTTTCTCTATTTTTAGTATTCTTTTATCCATTTCCTTAAGTAAAGATTGAGTCTGTTTAATAGATACGGACTGCTTTTCAATAGAATTGAGACCTTTTTGTAATGGTTGCGTTACTTTTTGTATCTTTTGAATTTCTTTAAACAGTTTATCCACATTCTTATTAATGATCTCTAGGTTTTTCGTTATAGGAGTTAAATCAATGTCCCTATGATCAGAACTCTTTTTCATAGTTTTCTTTCTACTTGCGCGATTCGATTTTCCCTCTTCATCTTCATCTTCATCTTCATCTTCATCTTCATCATCTTCATCTTCATCATCTTCATCTTCATCATCTTCATCTTCATCATCTTCATCTTCATCATCATCATCATCATCATCATCCTCTTCTAATTCTAATTCTAATTCATCATCCTCTTCATCATCCTCTTCTAATTCTTTTTCTAATTCTTTTTCTAATTCTTCTTTTTTATCTTCGTTATTATCTTCTTTTTTATCTTCGTTATTATCTAAATTATTAGATTTTGAAGTGTCATCATCTAGAGATAGAAAGTGATCATCAGCTACTATTAATTTCTCTTTTTTATTAATGATAATAGGAAAATATTGAACTTCTAAAGACATATCTATACAGTGAAATAAAATACCAAATATTAAAACTGATCTCTATAAAATATTACAAAGTAATAAAAAAATACTAGCTAACTTAGTGGTTTCAATTCCTCCGTAAAAGTATTGTAAATAGACAATGCTTCTTCTTCGCTTTTCGCTCCCACAATCGTGGCGGCTCCACTCGTAAGGAAGCTAATAAGTAATTGATTTTGAAAGGACACTGTTATACCCAAATTGCCTTTTGATTTCAATATATACCCATTAGATTCGGCGATTTTCAAAATATTTGTTAAATCAACCTCATTTGTAATTTGGGCTGGGGTAACAGTGTATGTTCTCTTGCCTCGATCTCTTCCGCATAATTCTTCTACCATAATAGACGGAATTTTGATATCTTTTTGTTCAACATGCAATCCGCAAGAGGGACATTCATCATGTCTATTCATTTGAATCTTATCAAAAACTAAATCATTTAGATCGACGTATAATAATTTATTGACTAATGATGGCTGCTGTCCAATTGCGATTTTTACTGCTTCAGATACCTGAATTCCAGAGACAAGATAAAGAATTGATGGATGTACTCCCTCAGTACTACATGTTGGCATTTCATCTTCAGATAATTCAGGAAAGATGCATCTAAGACAAGCACTCTGATTTGGAAGAATAGTACAGACTGAACCAACCATTCCAAGAGCTCCAGCATAAATAAAAGGTATGCCTAGTCTTAGGCAAGCATCGTTTAGAGCATATCTAGCATCGATACTATCCAAAGCATCAATAACTATATCATATCCTTTAATTATTTTTTCAGCGGTAAATTTAGTAACGGAAATGGGAATAGCTTCTATTTTAACACTAGGATTCATTTTCTGTAAACGTTCCAAGGCAGCTTCAACTTTTACCTTTCCTATATCTGCATCAGTGTACAAATGTTGTCTGTGAAGATTAGAAATCTCTATTACATCTCTGTCAACTATTCGAATCTCTCCTATTCCCATTCCAACTAATTGAGATAAAACCGGGTTTCCTATTCCTCCTGCACCGACAACACATATTTTTGTATCTTTGAGTTTTTCCATCCCGACATAACCAATTTCCTCGAGCATAATTTGCCTCGAATATCTTAGCATATCTTGATTGGTTATTTCAGCTCCACCGGCAACTGCAGGCAAAATATAAATAGAATCACCTTCATTCAAAACTGAACCCATCCCTGCATTGTTAAAACGCATATTTTTTCCATTAATATAAATATTAATTAATGCTCTAGGCTTTCCATTAATGTCTATAACTCTACGTTTAAAATCATCACCCATAATACCGGATACAATGTTGAATGCTTCATCCAAAGTTGAAGCTTCGATAGACATTTTTTTTTCTCCTGCACCTTTGTTTAAAACTGATGGAACAACAAATTCTATTGTGGTCAATTTATAATTAACACCCTAATTTTTTCGATTTATATCCGTTTGTTCAACGTATCATTGCAGAAACTAGCCTGATATCAGGTTTTACTGAACTAGGAGTAGGAAGGAGATCAGTAATAGATTCAGTAGTTTTAAGTCCGTTACCAGTAACATAACATACTATATTTTCGTCTTTATCGATTCTATTTTCCTCTATTAGTTTCTTTAAAACACCTACTGCCACACCACCAGCAGGTTCGGTGAATATTCCTTCGGATTTTGCAAGCAATAAAATGGCATTTTTAATTTCAGAATCAGTAACTTTCTCCCCTATTCCATTATATTGTCTTAGACGTTTTAGTACATATATCCCGTCACCAGGATCCCCTATTGCCAGGCTTTTTGCAACAGTATTAGGTTTTTCTACGGGTATAACTTCATTAGATCTATTTTTATAAGCATCAACAATAGGTGCACAACCATTAGGTTGGGCAGCAATTATCCTTAAATTAGAAATATCAGAAATTAATCCTAGGTTCATTATTTCTTCAAATCCTTTACAAATGGCATTCAACATAGCTCCACTTCCTACTGGAATTACTAGTACATCAGGGACGGTCCAATTCAATTGTTCCAATACTTCAAACGCTAGTGTTTTAGAGCCCTCGACGTAGTAAGGTCGCATATTTATATTTACAATTCCATAACCATTAGAATCTCCAATTACCGAAGCAATCCTATTAGCATCATCATATGTACCATCTACCGCTACAAATTTGCCTCCGTACGACAAAGCTTGTGCGATTTTAACATCCTCTATGTCAGAGGGGGCGAAAATGTAACAAGGTAAATTTGCCTTTGCTGCATGAGCGGCGGTAGCAGATGCTAGATTTCCAGTAGATGCACAACCCACGGCAGATAAATTCATCTCTTTAGCTTTTGAAACTGCAACCCCTGCTGGCCTATCCTTAAAAGAGAAAGTTGGATTTACGGAATCGTTTTTAATGTATAAATTCTTAAATCCGCCAAGACTATTACCCAAATTATCTGCTTTTTGTAACGGAGTGATCGCACCATTTAAACTGACTATATTTTTCTTATCTTCTATCGGAAGAATTTCAAAATATCGCCAATAAGTTAAATCTGAACGACTTTCAAATGTATTCTTAGTAATGGTAGTATCTATTTTATATTGGACATCCAATGGCCCAAAGCAATCCTCACAGATATATATAAACCTTGGGGAATACTCTTTATTGCATTCTCTGCATTTTAGTGCACTTATAATTCCCATTATTTCTGAATACAAAGGAACAATATGATAGATAAATCTCTCTAAATAATATTTAGTATTACTTAACTATTAGGAATCAATCAGCCTAATTCATTATGAAAACACGAACGATTTCCTGTATGACAGGCAGGTTTCATAGAATTAACCAGATATAATAATGCATCAGAATCACAATCAACTAATATTTTTTCTACTGGTTGAATATTCCCCGATTCTTCACCTTTCATCCACAATCTATTATGAGAAGTACTCCAAAAATGTGCATTTCCAGTTTCAACGGTTTTGGTTAAGGCGTATTTATTTGCATACCCAAGCATCAAAATATCTTTAGTTCTTATATCTTGAACCACTACAGGGATGATTCCATTTCGTTTTTCAAAATCGATTTTATCTATGGTTTTTAACAACCTGAAATATTGGATCAAAAAGGTATAAGAATTTTCTATAATACTAAAATTTACTCCTAAATCTTTGGGGTATTTTTATTAAATAGTATGAGATACTCATTAAAATAAAGACATAATTGTTGCTAATGAATAATTGGAATAAACCTAGTGACGAGAAAACTCTGCATATAGGATTTGATGACACTGATTCAATAAATGGAAGATGTACTACTCACCTATCTTATTTAATATCAAATATGTTAATAAGAAAATTTCAGGTAGAATTTGTTGATTTTCCACTATTAATAAGACTAAATCCTAATGTTCCTCTTAAAACTAGAGGAAATGGTGCAGTCTGTTTAAGAATAAGAGGTAGAAATTATGAAAAAATCAAAGAGGAGATCACTTATACCATAGAAAACTATTCCGAATTAGAAAACGGGGCTAATCCGGGTTTAGTTTTTTATGAAGGGAATGACATTGGCAAAGACTTGACAACGTTTAGTGAAAGTGCTATGAATACCATATTAAGTAAACAACTAGCCATAAAAATAGCGAATAAGAATGATATGCAATTCAGCATTTTTGGAAAAGGATATGGAATTGTAGGTGCGCTTGCAGCAACAGGTTGTCTTTTAGATTCGGATCATACATTTGAAACAATTGCATACAGAAGTAAAGAAAATATCGGAACTAGCAGAAAAACAGATAACCTTAAAGTAAAAAAATTAAGCGAGCAATCATATCCATATACCTACAATAATTTTGACATTAAAAATAATAGGATACTAATTACCCCTCGTGGGCCTGACCCAGTGTTTTGTGGTATTAGAGGAGAAGATCCATTTATAACCACATTATTTCTGAAAAACTTGTGTATCGAAGAAGAATTACACGGCTATATGATATTCAGATCAAATCAAGGAACGAATTTACATCTAGTCAAAGAGAACAGTGGAATTAACATTAAACCATTTACCTCAGGACGTATAACTTGTCAAGTTGTATCTACACCATCCGTAATTAATGGTGGACATGTAATATTCAAAATAAAGGATGAGCTTGACAGTATCTTACCAGTTGCGGTTTACCAACCTACAGGTCTAACAAAGATTGCAAGCATGTTAATAATTGGAGATAGGATTGAGGTAGGGTATGGCTCACATCTAAAATCAAATAATCAAATTACACTTAACCTAGAATACCTCATAATCAAAGAATTAGCAAGAGTGTATAACATTAGAAATCCCACTTGCGAGAAGTGTTCTAAAAATATGAAATCGGAGGGAAAGAATAAAGGATATCAATGTCATATTTGCAAAACAAGAATTAGAAATAGTGTAAAAATGAAGACGGAAAAGGATAGAAAACTAAAGTCGGGTCTATATATTCCGGAACCTATTGCGCATCGACATCTTACCAAACCATCATCCAGGTATGGTATGGAAAAGCGATTTAATAGTATGGAAATAAAACAGTTGTTAACAAGTATAAAATGGATAAAAGATAGCGGGGGGTTGATTTGAACTTACGGCTGGCTTTAAAGGCACAGAAACCGCTCTGCGGGTTATGAGCCCGCCGGGATAACCTAGCCCCTAAAAAGGTCTGGCTTCCCCACCCCGCTAAATAATATTGGTAATATAAGGAGTATATATACGGTATAGATGAATGAATTGAATCGGGACCGAGCAAAAGGGTAGAGATTCATTTCCGGTTTTTTATTTGCGAGACTATGTCTTGTTAGTTTATTATAAGCATATCAAAATTATTTGATACAAGTGCATTATTCTAATTACAACATACGAATTTGAATAAAATAAAACACATAGTTAAAACGTTTAAAGTGCACTACAAACTAACTGTCGTGTTGCTATTCTGAAATATCTATTTGATAAGACGTCAACAATTAATTAGTTTATTATCGTAACTTTTTCATCTTTCATGGCCAAATAATCACTGCATTTGTTAAAGGAGTATATGATCATCTTAGTCATATTAGTTATAGGCAATGGAAAAGGCTTGGTAGGAATAAAAAAAGAAACTTAAGTTTCTAGTGCGGGAGATGGGATTTGAACCCACGGACCCCTAAGAGATGAGGTATCTCAATTATCCTGGTTTCTGAGCTTCGTGTTTTAAACATCTCACGCCTTTGACCAGGCTTGGCAACTCCCGCATAAAATATTTTTAAAAAGCCCAACATATATTCTAATAAAAAATAAAAAGAATCATTCCATTTCAGCTCCACCGACAAGATTTACGAAAATATCATCTAATGTGATAGGAGATACAGAAAATGACAAATTATTACGAACCAAAATATCAGATATTTCTCTTAAATGATGCTCAAAAGTAAATAATCTTATAGAGTCAGAACTCATACTAATTGTCTTCCCAAAAGAATTAATGAAGTTTCTTAAATCATAAACATTATAATCCTTTGATATGTTAATGTCAATCCTTATTTGATAATTTAGAGTATTTCTCAAATCGTTCATGTTGCCTCTAGAAACAACCCTACCTTCATCAATAATGAATATGGAATCAGACAACATTTCGGCTTCGTCCATATAATGAGTAGTCAAAATAATTGTTATTCCTTTATTTTTCCAATCTTTTATGATAGACCATACCTGTCGTCGTGATACTGGATCCAAACCGATAGTAGGTTCATCCAAAAATAGCAAAGGTGATTCAGTTGCCATGGCCATCCCAACTAAAATTTTCTGTTTCATTCCTCCCGATAGATTCAACGCAGGAATATCCTTTGCAGAAAAGAGATCAAGTCTTTGTAATATGTCAGATGTTTTCTGCGATGCGGACTCTTTCTTTTCGCCTCGTATCCTCAACCAATTATAAATATGATCCCACGGAGTTAATGCGCGTAAGGGTCTTCCTTCCTGTGGAACTATAGAAATTTTTTGACGTATTTTTTCTGGTGACTGGAGTATATCGTCACCGAACACCAATATCTTTCCAGATGTGGGTAACAATTGAGTAGAACAAATACGTATAAAGGTAGTTTTTCCGGCCCCATTTCTTCCCAATAATGTAGATATCTTTCCTTTTTCGATTTGTAAAGAGATATCATTTAATGCCTTTTTATTGGAATTTTTGTATATTTTACTTACATTAAAAGATTCTATTGCTATCATATAGTATTGATCTAAATTTGTACGAAAAATAGTTTTTATAGTTCAATTTTTTTTGAATTCCTCTGACAATTCTTTTAATAGATTTTTTTGAGTATCATTAATCTTATCAGGCAATTTTACTTCGATTTTTACGTATTGGCTCCCTCTTCCAAATTTTCCATATCTTGGCAAACCTTTTCCTTTGATTTTAAAAACAGCATTAGCTTTGGTACAAGCAGGAATTTTCAATTTTTCAGTTCCATCTACGGTTGGAACCCTTGTTTCCGTTCCTAATATCAAGTCAATAAATGAAACATCATAATTATACATCAAATCTCCATCATCAAGTACTTTAAAAAGTTGATGCGGGATTACATGTACACGTACCAATAAATCACCATTCATTCCACCCTGAATGCCTTCCCCTTTTCCAGAAATTCTTAGTGTTACTCCGTCCTCAACACCAGAGGGTATATCGATCTTTAGATTATTTGTTTTTCTAACTTTACCATTACCATGACAAGTATTACAAGGTTTTTCTATTATTTTACCTTCTCCGTGGCAAGTATTACAGGTATCTAACGAAATAAAGGTGGAAAACTGATTTTGGTTATAAACTCTGCGGGTTTGTCCTTGGCCGTTACATGTAGGACAAATTTTTGGTGAAGTTCCTGGGGAAGCACCTGTCCCCGAACAAACCGAACAGTCTTCGATTGTTGGAATTTGTATCTCTTCCCTCTTACCTTTAACTACTTCCTCCAGAGTCATGTCTACGTCATATAGTAAATCTCTGCCTCTTTGTCTTCTGTTTGAGGTTCTGGAATTGAAGCTAAATGGATCATTATTAAAACCACCGCCTCTACCGCCGCCCATTCTACCAAAAATCTGTTCAAAAATATCGCCTACATTACCAAAGCCAATATCTTTAAAAATTTCTGCGAAATTGTCTTCAGATCCCCTAAATACTTCCTCATTACCCACATGACCGTATGTATCATATCGTTTACGTTTCTCCTGATCAGATAGTACAGCATATGCTTCAGAAATTTCTTTGAATTTTTCTTCTGCTTCAGGCGATTTATTACGATCGGGGTGGTATTTTAACGCAAGTTTTCTATATACAGATTTTAGCTCATCCTTAGTAACAGTTTTTTGAACTCCAAGTACATCATAATAATCTTTTTTACTCATAACAAATCACAAAAATAATTAAGTGTGGAATTATTCTCTTAATCAAGTATTATTTGATTTATTGGCGGCGGTGGCGTCCTCCGCAGCAGCAGTAGCAGCAGACTTTGGATCGTTATTTTCAGGATTTTGATTAAAAGTACTATCACTTGGAGGTGGAGTATCAGACCCCACATCCCCTGGGTTTGAAGCGTTAGCAGCATTTTGTTGAACGGCCTGATATGCAGCTGTACTTATTTCGGCTAACGCGTTCTTTAAATCGGTTATTTTTGTTTTTATGGCGTCCACATTATTGGCTGTTATCGACTCTTTTAATTCCTGGATTGATTTATTTACTTTATCCTTTTGCTCTGGAGTTACTTTATCTTTTAAGTCTTGATTAATCAATTTTTCTGCAGAATATAGTAAATTGTCTGATTCATTTTTTAATTCTGCTTCTTCTCGTTTCTTTTTATCTACTTCAGCAAATGCATCTGAATCTTTCTTTAATTTTTCGATTTCTTCTTTAGATAATTTAGAGCTTGCAGATATAGTAATCTTTGATTCCTTGGATGTAGCAAGATCTTTGGCAGTCACGTTCAAAATTCCGTTGGTATCGATATCAAATGTGACCTCTATTTGTGGAACACTTCTGGGAGCAGGAGGTATACCCGACAAATTAAACATGCCTAGTGAAACACAATCAGAAGCCATAGTTCTCTCACCCTGGACCACATGGATGGTTACAGCAGTCTGGTAATCTGCAGCGGTAGTGAATACCTTACTCTTTTTGGTAGGAATAGTAGTATTTCGTTCAATCAGAGTTTCTTTAAGTCCACCCATAACCTCCACACCAAGAGTCAAAGGAGTAACGTCAACCAACAAAATATCAGTAGATACTTCACCTGAGATTATTGCACCTTGAATTGCAGCTCCCAACGCAACTGCTTCCATTGGATCAACACCACGTTCAGGTTCCTTGCTCATGACAGATTTTACAAATTCTCTTACTATTGGCATTCGTGTAGGGCCCCCAACCAAAACTATTTTTTCGATATCTGAAGCTGACAATTTTGCATCCTTGATAGCTTGTAGCATTGGATTTCTACATCGTTCCACTACAGGTCGCAATAATTCCTCCAATTTTGCCCTATTCAAAGGAATGGCAAAGTTCTTTGGACCAGTAGATTGATCGTATGCCAAAAATGGTAGGTTTATTTCCGTGGTGACTATATTTGATAATTCGATTTTTGCCTTTTCTGCAGCTTCTCTAACCCTCATCATCGCTGCTTTATCATTTTTGATGTCTATTCCAGATTGGTTTTTAAATTCATTTACAAGATAATCTATCAAAATATTATCCATATCTGTACCACCAAGTTGAGTATCACCTGAAGTGCTCTTTACCTCAAATACACCACCACCCATTTCCATAATGGTAACATCTAAGGTCCCTCCTCCAAAATCAAAGACCATAATTTTAAGATCATGATGGACTTTATCTAATCCAAATGCTAGTGAAGCGGCGGTGGGTTCATTAATTATCCTTACTACTTCTAGTCCGGCAATTTCTCCGGCATCTTTTGTTGCTTGTCTCTGATTGTCATTAAAGTAAGCAGGAACAGTAATTACAGCTTTATTGACCGTATCGCCAAGAAATGCTTCAGCATCCTTCTTGATCTTTTGAAGAATAAATGCAGATACTTGTTGTGGAGTATATTCTTTCCCCAATGCTTTAAATTTGTAATCGGTACCCATTTTCCTTTTAGCTGCAATAACAGTTCCCTCAGGATTTGAAAGCATTTGACGTCTGGCAGGTTCCCCAACCATTAATTGACCATCCTGCGAAAATGCAACTACTGATGGAAAGGCTTTCCCTCCTATTGAGGCGCCTTCAGCAGCTTGTATTATAACTGGCTTTCCACCGATCAAAGAAGCAGCGGCAGAATTACTAGTTCCTAAATCAATTCCTATTATTTTTCCCATTTAAACTTCATCTCCTTTTGTATCCTCTTTATTATCATTATCGATATTTTTAATTATCTTTTTGGAAACCTCTACTAAACTCGGACGAAGGACACGATCATTTAATAAATAACCCTTCCTAATTTCCTTAGTAATAATATTTTCTTCCGCACCATCTTCAACATAAGAAAATCCTATAATTTCATGAAAGTTAGGATCAAAGACACTATTCAAAGCTTTTATTTCTAAAACATTTTCTTTTTCTAAAAAGAGATCAATATTTTTTAGTATATTCGTCAATCCTTCGAGAATTGAAATATCAACTTTATGGTGCTTTAATGTATCTAATGCACGCATAAAATCTTCGCGTAAATTAACCACGGTTGACAAGATATCGGCCTTCACTGAAAGTATCCTCAAGGCATTTTGTTTTTCAATATTTTTTCTATAATTATCGAAATCTGCTAAACTATATTTTAATTTGTTAAATGTGTCGTCATACAATTTTCTATAGTGTTCCAAATCGTCTCTTGTTTCCTTTAATTCGGCAGCCATATCTTCAATGGATAAATCAGTTTTTAAATTTTCATTAGATTCATTAGTGTTATCATCTAATAACAGATAATCATTATTTTGATCATTTTTTACTTGATCTTTGTTTTTAGTTTTATCCATAATAATAAATTTGGTTAAATCTAATAATTACATATCGATTATAGTGAACCCGGAAGCAAAGAAAATAGGATAAGAATATTTTGCATCCAGTTGATATCGCGATTTGCAATCAAGCATAATTACTTTTTATAGAAGATCTTGCACCGCAAGCTTCACATATCATAAAGCCTAACTTTTTAATTTTTTCTGTCCTAGTATCTGGGCTACCGCAAACAGGACAAATAACATAGTCCTTTACATATCGATCTATCAAACCTCCGAATGAAGATATAGGTTTTCTGCCCAAAAAAATAACCCGTTCACCAGTAATATATCCTGCAGATGCTAATTCCTTATTTAAATATAGTAATAATTTTTCAGGATCACGTCTTAATGCCTTCGGAAAATCCATGAAATTTCTAAAAATTGTTCGTTGGCCAACCCATATTACTCTTGGAACAGGAACTTCAAGTCTGGCAACTTCTTTCTTTACCACATTTCCTAGTTTATTTTGTAACCTATCTAACAAGGATATATAACCAGATTCATCTTGGATTGACATGTTATAGATTACAACAGACCAATTAATGTACGTTGTGAATAATAGATCTCTTGTATAAATAGCAGAATTTAGCAGTCATGTAATCACCTTGATGCTTTCTTTCTGTATATCTTTTATTGTTTATAACTTGGTAAACATATTATCCAGCATATAGTATATAGTATATAGTCACAATCTGGCTATTGGATTGTGGATTTTATTATCGGTATTAATTTGTAATTTTTTGAGAAAAGTTAACCTGTGTCACTTGCGACACATTCATTTAAATAATTTTCCTTAATATATCTATACCACATTCCATTTATAAGTAAATAAACGGTCAACAACATTTTCAACCTCATCTGCAATACAAATATCGTTTGATTTTTCTTCTTGTATTATCTTTAAAATAATTTAGAGAAATCACATGTATTCACACATATCTTTTCATAAAAGCTGTTTGGACATTACAGAAGAGATCTATAATTGATTTATATAATTAACAAGTAATAAGATCAGAATATCGATCTATACCCGGATGTATTATTTTGAATTATCCAATCAACAAATGGATGCAAAGTGTTATAAGGTAAATCAGCAGATTTTTCCACGTTATAGCTTAACATAACCATCCGATTTAACAATAAACTATGTAATTTTTTATCTAATTGATCTCTTTTAAAAGGATCATAAATTTCAAAAAAACATTTTTGTCTGTAGTATGAAATATGGTGAGCATAACAATACATGAGCAAAGTAGGGTCTCGGCTAATCCTTTTATTTATCTCCCTTTCTTCAAATGCAGGGCTATTTTGCATTTCAACATAAATTTGAAGAACCCTTCTTTGATAATTCTCTTTTATCAATTCAATATTAGACGGAGCTATGTTTTTTGATAGAAAAATGTCACGCTTTAGTTGATCAATAGTTTTTCGTGTGATATCTTTTGCTGATAATACATCTAAATCATTTTTGACTCCAAAATCTTTTCCGAAGAGAAAAAAAATTCCTAAAATTTCATGTTGATCGACGAATGGAAAGTCCAAATCTCCATCAAGAAATTTTGATAGTCTTTCGTAAATGTTACCAGGCAAAAAGAATCCCATATAGGAATCAGAAACTATAGTCAAGGCAATTGAAGAGGTAGGATGTATATAATAAATATTTTTTCGTGTTGTATTGGTTGTTTATATAAAGTCACTAGGCTTTAGAATAGAATCCAGCTTTTCTTTCATAAATTTGACCATCGTTCATTGCCTTTTTTATGTGCAATTTAGCATCTGAATCACTAAATTTACCGGTTTTGACTAGTTCTCCAATGAACACATTCTCTTCAACGTCATTCTTTTCTTCTCCGGAAAGACTTGAAAATATTTCCATGAAAAGTTTTAGTTTTGATATTTCGCTGAAAGGTTTTCCATGCAATACACCCAGATCAACTTTACCAGTATTGACATCAACGCCTGCGGTTTCCAGCATTCTTTGAACTAGAAACAACGATCTTTCTGCATCTTCTCTTTCGACTTTATCTTTTAACAGCAATCTTGCGCGAGCAGTAGCAAGTCTCACTAGGCCTTCCAATTGCCTGGGTGTAACGGTAATCATACTATCTGAATCAACATTTCTCATTTTCATATAATAATCACGAATAATATTTATCGCCTCTCGAGTCAGCTCGGGTTCAATAATTTGTTTAGCAAATGTCAAGTATTTACTGAAGAGATCTATATTAATAGCGGCCTGAGATGATTTTTGGGCATCCTTATGGATTTCTAAAATATGGCTGGCGATTTTACTATCCTTTTCTTTTTCTGGAAGATCGCGTATCACATAAACAAGATCAAACCTCGTAAGAAGAGGAATTGGAAGATTTACATTTTCAGTGATATTTTTATAAGGATCATATTTGCCATACATGGGATTCGCAGCGGACAGTATAGAGGTTCTCGCATTTAATGTCGCCACAATACCACCTTTAGCAACTGAACAAGTTTGCTGTTCCATAACTTCGTGAAGGGCTGAACGATCCTCAGCTTTTATTTTGTCGAATTCATCGATACAAACCAACCCTTGATCTCCAAGTACTACAGCACCTGCTTCAAGCATCATTATTCCGGATTTATCTCTCACTACAGCAGCTGTTAGTCCTGCTGCAGTGGAGCCTCTTCCAGAAGTATATAATCCCCTAGGAGCTATTTTTGCGGCAAATTTAAGCATTTCAGACTTGGCTGTTCCAGGATCACCAACCAATAGGACGTTTATATCGCCTCTTCGTGTTGATCCATCATCTAATTTTTTGGTAATTGACCCCACAATTAAAAGCAAAATGGATTCTTTTATGACTTCGTGTCCATAGATATGCGGAGCAAAGGATGATACTAGTTTGTCATAGATATCAGGTTTTTTTGACAAGATCAGTATTTGTCGTTCATCTTCTGCACTGATTGAAATTCGCTCCATTGATCGAGTTTTCTTATCTCCAGCCCTACCCCCAAGATATTCTATATTATTACCTTCCATTCGTAATCTAAACAAAGAAGTCTTTTGAGTGGTGGAATTTCCCGAAACAAAGGAAGCTTCTTGATCTATTCTAATAATTCCTGTCAACATAATCCTATCCCCTGGTCTGCATTGGTCAACCAAATCACCAAGAATTGTCACTTCTATATAGTGAGGGAGTTGCCCTGCAGGAAGATCCTCAGGCAATTCTTGTAATCTAACCAATTGAAAATCGATAAATAGACTGCTTTCTACATCCATCTCCATTTCTTTTTCTGAGCAATTAACGCATCTTTGTGGTTTTTTTAAAGATAATCCCTTTAATTGTGAAAAACTAATTTGATTGCAATTTAGACATCTATAGGCAATTCTTTTTCCTAACGGTTTAACTTCTGAGGAACGTACTACCATTCCGGAAACACCAAGTAACTTATTAATAACATCGGCATTTATGTCACGCAGTCCTTTTTGAACAGCGTAATTTCCTATTCTTACCCGAATATGCTCTCTAATCTCATTTGTATAATCTGGATGTATTTCCAATAGAACAGAAATAACGGCCTCATTAAAAGCCGAAAGCATTTCATCTGGATTATGTGTAATGTCCTTTGCAAGTAGTGGACTGAAACTATCAAAATCAATATAATCAATAGTAATAGAAGTTGATGATGTCGCCATCATATTATTAATTTTATCAAAATACTTGTAATTACCGTCACGATCCTTAAATGAACGTAAAAAAACCTCCAATTCATTTGATAATGCAGAGATGGTTTGTTGTTCTTGTTCCTGCATATTTGATGGATTTGGAGGATCAGCATTACTCAATCTTTAACACCAGTTTTTTAAAATTAGACGTCATATTGTGGAAATTCTCATAGAGAAGTTTTTCTTCTGACGATAGCTTTTCTTCGAGTTCTGGCACTAAAGGAGAAGAAGCAGAGAGTTTGACTATCTTTTGTAGTCTAGAAGCTATGAATGGATTCAAAGATACTATTAATGATTCCCTATCTTTATCTTCGATGGTACGAAGATAATTATTTACTCGTGCATAAAAATCTGGTTCTATTGTAGATACCTCATGACTAGGTGATATTCTTTCTCGATTTAATGCTCTTTTAATATAAGATAATTGATCATCATCATGAATTTCTACTACACCTTGTTTGCTCAAAATAATAGAGATCCATCTCGGAACCGAAGTCATATCTCCTTCTTTTGCACTAATAAAAATAAGTGGTCTTATAGATATTTCAATATCCTTTAAATACATTACTCGTACATCCTTTAGTAGATATTCTAGAGTAGAAAAAGTATAGAAGATTGAAATATCATCTATACCTGAAATTAAGTTATTTGCAACATCAGCATCAACTTCATCAATATCGTCATGTGTAGGCAGCAATGAATTCACAAAATGTAATTATCATTCTTAGTTAATAAAATTTCAATGTCGTATTAGCGGTATCCTCTACAGAGTATTGAATAATTTTAAATTAGAAAAAGATGGACAGTACATAACGATGGAAAAACGGCACCAGGAGCAGAAGCCAGAGATTATTTCTGATATTATGTGGGTCGAAAAATACAGACCAAAACATCTAGCTCAAATAATTAATCAAAAAGAAATTGTAAAAGGCTTGGAAAATTTAATGAAAAAACCTAACGAATTACCACATTTATTGTTTACAGGATCTGCAGGGATAGGTAAAACTACCACAGCTTTATGCCTTGCAAAACAAATGCTAGGAGATAACTGGAAAAGAGATACTCTAGAGCTCAATGCATCAGATGAGAGAGGAATAAAAATGGTTCGCGAAAGAGTAAAAGAATTTGCATCGATCATGAAGATTTCAATAAATCAAGAAAAAAATGAGAAGCCCTTCAAGATCATTATTTTGGATGAAGCAGATGAAATGACCACAGAGGCTCAAACAGCTTTGAGAAGAATAATAGAAGATAGTGCTAGAACTACTAGGTTTATTTTTATTTGTAACTATCTTTCACATATAATTGAACCAATACAAAGTAGATGCGTCATTTTTCGATTTTCAAAGGTTTCTGAGGAAGAAGTAATTGAATATTTGAATGATATATGTAAAAAAGAGGGAGTAAAAGTCGAAGAGAAAGCACTTCGTAAAATATATGAACATGCAAATGGTGATTTAAGACATTCGATCAATATATTGCAAGCTGCCTCAGTGAACGGAAATATAAGTGCCCAGCAGGTTCAAAATGCAATAGGTATATCTGGAAAAAGCATAATAGCTGAAATAATAAAATTAGCCATTAATTCCAAATTTAATGAGTCAAGAATAAAACTATTAGAATTACTATATGTTTATGGAGTTTCAGAAACAGATTTTCTAAAATATGCCAATGAAGAGATTTATAAGCTTGATCTGAAAGATCCCTATGAAATTTCATCTATAATTGCAGAATACGATTATAGACTTGCAAATGGTGCACACCCTGAAATACAACTCGCAGCCTTTTTAGCACAATTAGGCAAGATAAATTTGAAAAAAGACAAATCTAATTAAAAATCATCCTCAAACTCATCGCCACCATCCTCTTCTGTAACATCATCGAAATCTTCTTCGAATTCTTCACGTTCTTCCGCGGTCTTATATGGGATATCCGCTTCTCCTAAGTTTCCACAAACTGGACACTTAAATTCAATTGTTTGACCCTCAAGGTCTAGTAGAAATTCTTTGGTGAAGACCTCATCACAGTTTGAACAAACAAGAGTAGTTTGTATATTTTCTTGAGTGAATTTATGCGACTGTACCCGAAAGATTGTGTTCACCATACTTATTTTACCTATAAAGAATCGGTCTTTATTATAACCTTATCTTTTTATAAATCTAAGGTTTTTTAACAAAATAACTATCTAAAAATATTAACTCATGTCCAATAATTTATGCATTTGTGGAATCACTCTTACATCTTTATAAAAACTACAAACTTCATCATATATTTTCAATATTTGCTTAGTTGAGGGAGAGTCAAATTGATAGCTAGGCTGGAGTGTTAGACCACTCAAATTGCCAATATTTGGACGCTCAAAAACTCTAGAAAGCAAATCTCTAACTTCATTTAATGTTGTGGAATTCGTAAATACGACTTTTATAAATGAAATTTTATCGCTTCTATTTAAAGCGATATCCAAACAGCTTAGTTCGTTTTTTAAAAGATTTTCATAGGATTTGGATTCGATTACTTTCGAATCAGATGTTTTAAATTCAACTTTACAAATATCAAAATAAGGCAAAACCAATTCAAATCTTTTCCAATCAAAACAAGATGATTCCAGATATGTTTTCATCTTTAATTCGTTTTTAACAAAATCCGCAAGGGCAATCAAAGATTGAGTTTGTAATAAAGGTTCTCCTCCAGTAAAATTGATTTTATATAGGTTTGGTTGGAGATGTTGAAGGATAAGATATTTAGCTTCATTAATTGTATAACTTTTGCCGCTTGTAGGCGATAGAGAGTATTTTGTATCACACCAATGACATTTGAGATGACAGCCTGAAAAACGTATGAATAGAGTCTTTGTTCCTGCAAGAATGCCCTCGCCTTCAATGCTTACAAACATTTCATTTAATTGAACCTTGTTATGTTTGTTGGTAACAGAAAGACCGTCATCATGATCCACATAATTATCAGCACCGTTATCATTATTGATTTTTGGATTAATAACTGACATAATTTGTTTTATCCTCCAAACCAGCTTTCAAAATTGCTTGTTTTCGATTCATGCAAGACTCACAAATCCCACAATGATTTGAAAGGTTAGTTTTTTTATCGGTAGATCCCAAATAACAGCTCCATGATTGAAAAATCTTGTCGCCCAATATTTCATAGCCTATCAAAAGCAATTCAGATTTACTTAGGTTATCCATGGCGGGAGACCAAATATGAAGCTTTTTTCTTATCCCCAATTTAATTCCATCAATTTCAGACAGATAAAGTACTTTTTCCAGAGAACGTGTAAAAGAGGGACGACAATCAGGGTATCGAGTATCTCCTGAATGAGCACCGTATATTACCAGAGGAATATTTAAAGAAGTTGCCCACACAGAAGCAAGAGTCAAAAAAACAGTATTTCTTAAAGGTACTACCATACTATAGTCAAAAGTTGATGGAATTTTAGATTTGGATCCGGTCAAAATATTTGTTTTCCCAAGCAAGGTTTTTAGAAACGATATGTTAATTATTTCGTGTTTTTTACTCTTCAATAATTTTGAAAAGCGCTTTGCAACGAGCAATTCATTGGATGCGCGTTGTCCATAATCAAAAGAAATCAAATACAATTCTAATCCCATTTTTTTTAGATACGCAGCTGTGCTGATAGAATCCAAGCCACCACTAAATATACAAACAGCCTCAGAAAAATTATGAATGGGACTAAATTTTTCTTTCAATTATGATTACTACCCTCATTCACTAATGTAAACCTGACGATGATGCTGCTGGAGCATTGTCATCAGCGTTCTTAAAATATCCCACTAATCCCCCTAATCCGTATGAAACTGAAATCATGACTCTAGTAGAAAAAAGTATCATCTCATAATGATCTGTGTAATTATAATAAATTGTAACAACTAACAAAGATGAAAGAAGCAACGCCCCAGTTATCAATTGCTCGATACTGAAAATTTTAGAATATTTTTTTAAGAATAGGAAAGTCGAAATGTTACCCAAGGATAAACCAGTAAGCAATAGAAATGGATAATATTTTTGGAAAAATGGGATCAAGAGAAATGGTAGAGCCCAGGTTAAACCATTTATCAATTTTATAAGAAATGGCCAAGAAATACTTGTTGAGACCCGGTCTCGAAATACTTTTCGCATTGATAATATAGGTTTCAAAAAAAGTAATAACGAGACAGCAAAGCAGCCTATCCATATGATGTAGTAATAGAAATAACTGAAATTATAAACAAATACTATATGTGATAAAATCGAAGATAATCCAAACCACACAGATATAAAAAAAAATATGAATGAGAAGACCCGGGTCATTCACTTTAAAAAACTTCACAGAGTATATAATTTAATAAGGTAATCCTAAAAATATGTGACCTGTCAGAAAAAACATGAAGGCCTGTAAATTATGCAATAAAGTAAAATTTTATTCTATTAATTATTTATTTTCTGACACTTTGTGCAATGAGTGCTATATAATCCTGAAGGAAAAATCAGCCAAGGAAAGGAAAAATCATTCCATTTCCTAAGGCTAATTACTCTTGAACATATCCACACTTATTACAAAATTTAGAAGAATATTTGATTGTACCGCCACAATTAATACAGTATTTTTTTTCAATATCTCCAGATTGTTTATTGTTTAAAGTGTTTTCATGTTGTGTAGAGTAAAAATCTGCGATAGCACCAGTGGGTTTAAAGGTCTCATCTATGTCCGGAAGGTACCCAGAAGGAGCAGAGGACATCCCGGTCTTTGATTCGGATTTTTCTTCCAAGTATGAAAGTAGACGGGGAGTAGGTGTATCTGTTTTCGAATCTTTGATTTGTTCACCCAACCAAATCGCAAATTTTTTTAGCGTCATTTCAGGTGTGGAAAAGGTTAGAGAATGGGTGGACATGTAATCTTCAGTAGCCAATCTCCCATTAAAGATTTTCATAATATATACTAAAAAATTGTGTTTATTAATTATTGTGAATTGCCGCATTTATTACAAAATTTTGCTTGTTTTGGAATTGACGCAGCACAAACAATACAGTTTTTTTTCAACCCTTTTGAATCAGCTGAATCTTGCTTAGTAATTATTATATCTACTGGTTTATAGGTAGGAACCTCTTGCGGCAATGGGAAATCGTATTCTTCACTGGTGGAAGATGGAGTCGAGGGGTAAGTGGGATGAGAGGTGGAGGAGGTGGAGGAGGTGGAGGAGGATCCCGCATGACCGCCAGCAGATATAAAACCATCTACTCCAAAACCACCGCCTCCACTACCACTACCACTACCACTACCACCATTCCCTGATCCGGATGGATAAGAGGAGGGAAAAGTAGAGGGGGAGGTAGAGGGTGGCGAGGTACTAGACCGTTCACCTTTGCCTTTGGCAGAACCAGTTTTATCGAGTGCTGTTTTAAGTTCGAGAATTACACGACATGCTAAAAAATTTAAAGCTGAAGAAGATACAAGGAATTCACCCATTCTTGAAAAATATTCATTACTTTCCATTTTTCCTTGTTTAAATAACTGAGTTGAATCAAAAAAAGATTCATAATTATCTTGAGTATCATTAACTAATTGTTTTAGTTTCTCGATTAAGAGACCCAGTGTATCCACTCCAAAGGACATTACTTGAAAATGAATAAGAACAAATTTAAATTTATGTAATTACTGCAACTATAGATAGCAATCTATGACAAAATTATACTTGACAATGTTATCATCTTATAAAAATAATTCTGGGTGAAATAGTTGTGAAATTTTTAAAAGACAATTCAGACTTTGGTATAAATCCATTAGATAAGAAATATAAGGTATTATCAGGCAAAAATTTTTTTGTATTATGGTCTAGTTTAGGCATTGGATTACTGGTAATTTCCGCAGGATCATTTATCTCCTCTTCAAATTTATCAGAAGCAATTATTGCAATAATTGTAGGATCTATTGTAGGCTCGATATTATTAGCCTTAGCAGGCAAAATAGGTAGTGACCATTCAATTCCTTCAATAGTTAGCATGAGACCAGCCTTTGGTCTGCATGGCTCATATTTTCTTACAATCTTAAATATCTTTCAATTAATAGGCTGGTCGACTTTTGAGATAACAATATTATCAAAAGCTGCAAGCATTTTTAGTAATGGATATATTGATTTTTATATTTGGTCGATCGTTTTTGGAACAGTAATCATCCTCTTTTGTATTTTGGGACCCTTAAAAATAGTTAAACAATGGTTAACCAAGTTTGCCGTCTGGGTCGTATACGGTTCAACAATCATCATGCTCATAAATATAATATTGGGTGCCAACAATCTAGATACAGCCAGTTTATTAAATTCAGGTTCTAGTGAATTTAGTTTTTTTAATTCTCTGGATTTAGTCATTGCTATGCCATTATCATGGCTACCTCTGGTCGCAGATTACAATAGGTTTGCTAAAAAAAGCAAAAATGCTTTTTTGGGAACATTTATTGGATTTTCAATTACAAACTGTCTTTTTTATGTAATTGGGCTCTTATTAGGCATTAGTGACATATTTGCAATACTACTTGCAATTCAAACCTTCTTTTACGGATTTGTCTTGCTGGTATTAATCGTAGATGAAGTAGATAACGTTTTTGCAAATATTTTCTCATCTGCAATGTCATTTAAGAACATATATAACAAAATAAATTACAAATATCTTGTTGTTTGTTTCACAATAGTAGGAGTAGTACTGTCCAATTTAATTCCAATTTATCAATATGAAAACTTTTTATTGATAATAGGAGCACTATTTGCCCCCCTTTTTGCAATTGTTTTGACGGATTATTACATCATAAGGAAGGGGCGAATATCTGTCGAGAAATTCTATGAAAAAAACAACAAGTTCAAAATATCAGCCTTCTTTTCATTTTTCGTTGGAAGTATTACTTACTTTATTCTCTCTCCTGTTTCGCCGCTTCATGTAGAGGATTTTGCACTAAATATAGGTTCAACGATTCCAAGTATAGCAATTTCGATTTTAGTCTTCTTAGTAATAGAACTTTTAATAAAAAAAGTTAAATTGAAAAATAATGAATATTCTACAGACAAGAAAATTGAGTAAAAAGATGATGTAAAATGTCGACATTGAAAAAGAGAATAGTAATCCTGGGTGCAGGCTATGCGGGGATTTTTCTTAGGTACTAACCTTTCATCAAAATTAAACAAGGATTCAAATGAAATAATACTGATTGATAGAAACAATTATCATCAGCTAATGCAAGAAATACATCTAGTAGCATCTGGTTTTAGAACTGCAGACCAATTGAAAATTCCAATCTCATCCTTAATTCAAGGGAAAAATATACATTTTATTCAAGACGATATAAAGAGAATAGTTCCTGACAAGAGTCTTATATCTTTGAATTCAGGAGATATCAAATATGATGAATTGATAGTTTGTTTGGGATCTTCTACAAAATACTTCAATATACCAGGTGCTGATAAATACACCCTTCCTATTAGATCAATATACGATGCTTCAATTATTCATGATCACATTTCAAAAATAATTAATGAAGAAAATAAAAAACACAATATAGTAATAGTAGGAGCCGGGGCCACAGGTATAAGTCTTGGGAGCACTTTGGCGGAGATGATAAATGCTTCACCAAATAAAAGCAACATTAAAGTAAACATAATCGAGGCTACCTCAACTATATTACCTGGATGGGATATCAGAGTCAAAAATAGAACTGAAGAGATTTTAAAAGACAAAGGTATAAGGATTTTCCATAACTCACTTGTGGAAAGAGTAGAAGAACGTATTCTATTTCTTAAGGATGGTCTAGAGATTAATTCTTCATTAATAATTTGGACAGCAGGAGTAAGAGGATATAACATAGATATAGAGCCTACAATCGACAAGACCAATGATGGTAGAATAATAGTAAATGAATATTGCCAAACTAATCAGTATAAAAATATCTATTCGATTGGTGATTTGGCAGCAATGAAAAACTCTAAAGGGACATTATATCCTCCATTAGCACAAATCGCAGTAAGGCAAGCACGTTATTTGGCAGACAACATAGCAGAACACTATACCAAAGGAAACAATCCAAAAGAAAAATTTGATTATGAAATAAAAGCTCAAATAATTTCTGTAGGGAGTGATGAATATGTTGGATTGTTAAATAATTATGTGGTGAGTGGAGATCTTGCAAAGATAATTGATGAATTTACCAAACAAACGTACATGAAATCGTTGAAGACCGGAGGGAAAAACATATCTGTCAATCTATATGAAAATGACTTTTTTTCGCAAGTGATGGCAGGTATAACCTTCGCTGGATTCACATTCTTTAAAGGTTTAGAAAAATTGGCATAGTACTTTAAGATAATAAAAGATACTCTAATTTTTCTCTCTTTTGTTTGCTATAATTAAGTGGCAATTCAAAAAAAAATAATACAAACTTAGTTTTTCATTTATTTGGATTCAAAACTGAGTAACAATAGGATTACTTTTCAATATTAATATCAATATTAATATCAATATTAATATCAATATCAATTTAGTACTTCGAATTCGCAGAAAATCTCAAAAAAACAGCTAAAGAAAAGAAATTGACTCGATGGACCTTTATGGATGTTTATGTTCGTGTTCGTGTTCGTGTCGATGTTCATCAGTGTGTAAGTGGGGATGTGAGTGAGACACACCGCCATGGCTATGAGAATGATATATTTTCTTAAAGACAGCATATAAAGCCGTTATTCCAAAGGTCAAAGTAATAAACATGACGATGGTGGGACCAGATGAAGAATCCAAAAAGAAACTAGCATACATGCCACAAAAAGATGCAACCGATCCTATGATAATCGATAGAAATAAAACACTTGAAAAATTATTTGATAACATCCTGGCAGAAATGGCTGGACCTACTATTACTGACGCGAGTAATGTTACTCCAATTGAAGACATTGAAACAATAATTATGGTAGCCAGGACAAATGAAAAAAGTAGTTCGATATATGAAGTCTTAATCCCACTTATTTTGGCACTTTCGTTATCAAAAAAGGAAAAAACTAAACGCTTATGAAGGAAAAAGAAGAAGGCGCCTGAAAGCATTGTTACTGAAACAATAATATAAAGATCTTGTTCGGTAATGGCCAAAATATTTCCAAATAAAAGTGATTCGAAATTCCTGGTATACCTATTTGTAATGCTTACGAGTAACACTCCAAATGCAAAAATAGCGGTGGTGACCAGCCCTATTGCGGCATCAGGTTTAATTTTATTTCTTTTGCTTATTTCATATATCACAAAAGAAGCCAAGTAGCTCCAAACAATTGCTCCAACATAGTAATTCAAACCTACAATATTTCCCACTATTGCTCCTCCAAAAGCAGCATGTGAAAGTCCATGACCAACATAGCTTAGTCCTCTTAAAATAATATATACTCCAGCTAGGCCACAAATACCCCCAAGCAAAACTGACACGATAACTCCCCTAACAAAAAATTCATAATGAAATGGTAACAGAAGATCAATCAAATGATCTGCACTATTTTATTTTGTAATCTGAAAGTCCATATGTTTTTAAAAGGTTATCTTCTTTAAGAACATCTTGTGGATGACCTTCAGCGATCACATATTTATTAAAACAAATAATCCAAGGAGAACGATTGGCAATATGAGTTATATCATGAGTGGACAAAATTACAGTCATACCATTGTTGCTGAGTGTTTTTAGTATATCAAATATTTTTTCTCTTGAAACATAATCTAGACCCGTTGTTGGCTCATCCAAAATAAGAACATCAGGGTTTCTAATCAATGCCCTGCCCAAAAAGACACGTTGTTGCTCTCCTCCAGAAAGTGCGCGAATGTGTCGTTTTTCGTAGCCGCTTAATCCTAATATTTTTAAAGTATCTTTTATTTGATTTTTCAATTTTTTATCTATCCATGGAAGATAACTTTTGTAGTTCCATGATCCCATTGCTATGACCTCTTGTACAGAAACTGGAAAATTCCAATCAATGGTTTCTATCTGTGGAACATATCCAACAGATGGATAATAGAAAATGGAATCACAGTCATTGCAAATGTACTCGATATCTCCATTCCAAGGTTCGTAAATCCCACAAATTAGTTTTAATAAAGTGGTTTTTCCAGATCCGCTAGGACCTACTATAGAAACAAATCGACCTTTTGGTATAGACAAATTGACTCCCTCGACTACAAAATCATGATAGGTAAATCCATAGGATACACCAGTTAATTTTAGATATTCAAAGGAGCCCATCTTAATGATATCATTTGAGATGTTTATTAATATTTAATGAAAAAAAATTATGGTGTGTATGTATTCTCAGGATTTATGTTAGATAGGCTGCTAGTATTTCCCCCTAATGGGACTACCATGTGCTCCATATTATCAAGCATCATTCCTACATACGTATGGTTAGGACTTGTTAAATTACCAGGAAGTGCATCATCTCTCAAGGTCTGTACTATATCTACACCAGCTTCTTTAGCTATTTGATCGGTAATTCTATTTGAAAAGACCTCTGATGCAAAGATGGCAGGCACCTTTTCAGCCTTTATTTGATCGATCAATTTGGCTATATCAAGAGGCGATGGTTCTGAAAAATCTGATGGTTGCACAGCACCAATCACGGTCATGTTATACCTTGGTGCAAAGTATGCCCAAGAATCATGATAGGTTATCAATTTTCTATTTTCGGGCGGTACACTTTGTACTGCTGCTTTTATTCCTTCATCTAGCTGTTTTAGTAAAGCAATGTACTTTTCAGCGTTCTCTGTATAATAAGCAGTATTATTGGGATCCATCTCGATTAGCTTATCTTTAGTTAAATTAGCAAACTTCATAGCATTTCCGGGATTTAACCATACATGAGGATTAGGATGGCCCTGTTCTTTAGGGAAACTAAAATCAAATATCCAATCTGTTGAATTAATGGTACCAACAGCAAGTTTTAACAATTGAATGTCGGGTTTGTTCTTAAGTGACTCATTTACAACTTTTTCCATATTGTCCTCTAGAAACAATCCATTAATGATAACAAGATCTGCATTGCTTAATTTTACTATATCAGATGGAACGGGTTCAAAGGTATGTGAATTTACACCTTCTGGTACCAAACCGGTCAGGTTTATTTTGTCTCCGGCTATATTTTTAACAATATTAGTTATTGGAGACACAGATGTAATGACGTTTAATGTTTTATTAGCTGCATAAACGGAATTCAGATTATTATCAATGCTTATGGAGGAGACCACTGCTAGCAAAGACAAAAGTATTGTAAATGTAGCTACAAACAGTATTTTGGTGTTATTAAAAAAATTTTCTGACATTCTGAATCATTATAAATGATTTTATAAATTTTTTTAATAGCGAGTTATTGGTTTTGGGCCAAAAAATGCATTTATAGTAGATAAGGGGCTGCTTAGATCATATCTTTCTCATTTTGCTAAATGAAACATTTAGAACATTTTTTCTTACTATTCTAACTATAGAATAAATAATGTCACGGATATCATAAACAAATGAGCCTAACAACCGGATCAATAAACCATTTTCACCGGGCAATTTTGTACATCCCCCAATAGCTTCTTTTGTTCCAGACAAAATTTCTAGTATTTCATTTTGTATGATGTTTACTTTATCCTTAGGGGTTAGAATATAAACACTCCCCAGTATTTCATAATTATTCAATATTCCAAAAGATTGTATATTTTCCTCCTTGGGTTCTATTTTTGCTACATCAATTAGTCTTAATTTATCATCTTGATTTACTGACTTGACTTTCATATAACATATATCGTATTCAAAAGATTCATTGCTAGCAACCCTACCAGGAGTTAATATTTCAGAATAAATACAGGTAGCTTCATCATGAACCTTAATATTTGAAACCTGATAGAATCTAGAATCTCTAAATGGTATTATTTGATCAGGTATATATTCTAAGTAACAATCTTTATCAACATTCAAATTTATTATTTGAGATCCAAAGTTTTTATTCATCCTGTATATTCTAGTAGCACTTTGAGTAGTAACATGTGACTTAGCTGAATTAGTAAGTGTAATATCAATTCTATACCTATCACCTTGTAAAATGCCTCCAGATGGAGAAATAATATAAACATAAGCCATCTCGGGAAATGTTTCTTCAAGATAAAGGGCACGTTTTATGCACAAAGGAACCTTGTAATATTGGTGTTTTATGGATGTTTTATGACTACTTGGATTATATTCTAGACCAAGTTCTAAAATACCTAATTTACCTGATTGTCCTACTGCCAATTGTTCCAATGGATTATCGTAATTTAGAATTTCAGCAGGAATATTTTCAGGAGTACAATAAGAAAGATTATACAAACTCATTGAAATCAATAAAAGATTAATTGATGGCTACCGATTTAGGAGGTGAATCAAATAAGACATTCTTTACGATTTGTTCTGCCACGGTTTTAACACCCTGACCTGTTTTGCTATTAACAAAAACATATGGTTTTTCATTTCGAACAATTTTGGCGTCTCGCTCCATGATGCTTAGGTCAGCACCTATGAAAGAGGCAATATCTATCTTGTTGATTACCAATAAATCAGACGTTTCGATTCCAAGTCCACGCTTTCTTGGATATTTATCCCCTCCAGAAACATCGATAATATAAATAAAATAGTCGGCCAGCGCAGGACTAAATGTGGTTGTAATGTTATCGCCTCCACTCTCAATTATTATCAAATCAAGATTGGGGTGCTTGGATTCCATCTCCTCTACAACAGATATATTAATTGAAGGATCTTCTCTCACTGCAGTATGAGGGCAGCCTCCTGTAGCAATGCCTATTACTAGATCCTCTGGCATTAATCCTTTTTCGGTGGCAAGGTTTTTTCTCATTCTATCGGCATCTTCTCTAGAAACAACATCGTTAGAAATAATTCCAACGTTATATCCATCATTCTTTAAAATAGGAACTAATTGTTCGATTAACATGGTTTTTCCTGATCCAACAGGTCCGCCTATGCCTATACGTGGTATTCTTGAAAGTGCCACATAAAAATAAAGGAAAAAATCAAGTAATAAACATTTTTGAATCCATCTGTTCATGATGCATTTGAATTATGTCAAGTTGAGGAATAAATTGCCACATACTCTCAAGAGGTCTATTGATATTTTTTTTCACTGTTGATAGAATCACTGGTTTCATCTCATCTATAAGCATCTGCCCCTCAATATGCTGAAGAATACCCAATCTAAGGGTAGCTCCAATTACACTGACAACAAACCCATACAGCAACATCAAACCAGATCGCTCTTTAGTTATTTTCATAGAATTGCATCCCAAGGCGTATGATAAAGGATAAACTCCCTTTGCATGACCGCTCTTAATATTTTTTGAATAGAAATCCAAATATTCATCATTATGAATAAATGCAGAAACACATCTTAGGAACTGGATTCCTGATCTTGTTGAGGCCGAACGAGTCTCATCTACAAGTCTCATAAAATAATATGTATTATCCAATTCTAATAACGACATAAAGTCTTTCTTTTGAATACAATTATACACATTACCTACAACACAGCAATCAGTAGGTCCTATTTGCTGTAAAAGGTAAGCTTTGATGAAATCCGAAATCTCGCCGTATGTTAGCTTTCTGTTTTTATCATAAAACAATAATTCCAGGCCATTTGAAGTCGTGTACAAACCCGTTGGAAAAAAAGAATCAGATAATTGTAAGAAACTTAAATCCGCAATGGATGGTATTGATTCGATATCCTTATCAGTGTGCATGAATGTCAAATCCCTGATCAGGTTCAAAAATGAGTTGCTCTGAGCGAATTTCTATGTAGTCTTTTAAATCTGACAACAATCTCAAAAATAGATTTATTTCATCGGGACTTTGAATAGGAAAAATTATATCACGATTTTCGATTTTTAATGGCCTATGTAAGTTTCCAATAGTATGTCCTACCTTTAGTGCCAAGTTAGTGAGTTCATTATCGTTGGCTCGCTCATGCTTGTGTTCATGGTCATCTCCATGGTCATGGTTATTGTGTAAATGATTTTTAATATTCAAGATAGCCACAAGCTCAGGAGATAATTTTATGACTATCATTTTAGTATCATCAAGAAAAACTACATCACCGTCTCTAAGATGGGTTCTAGAAGGCAAAATAAATCCGATATCAGTTTCTTTGTCTGAAACTTTTCTCATTCTAACCTTCTCGGTTTCAGATCTTTGAATTACTACATTCTCGACGGTATTTTTTTTAACTGACTCTTCATATTTTTGATATAATTGTGAATCTTTCTTTATGTTTCCTATAATAGTTGTAATGGTTAACATCAGATATCATATAGAGGTCAATCTTATCCATAAAAACAATTTTAATATCTTAATCTTATTTTGAGTCAAGCTAAGATATTCGTCAATATTATTTTCTGACCAAACAGAAACATCTTGAAACTTATGTTTTATTGTCTCTACTGACGTTGTCATTAACACTTTCTAGATCATTTGTGTTGTTTTTTGGATCGAGATCTGGATTAGGATTCCTTATTTTGTTCACAGCGGTTATCATATTTTGTAAATTTTGAGTGTAATCATACTTTCCGTAGTGTTTATAGTTGCTAGGATCTAATTCGACAAATACTAGCCCTCCATCAGATATTTCAATTTTTGAACCAACCTCAAATTTTTGAGCCACCACACATTGTCTTACCAAGTGATAAGGATAATCAAGATTGAGGTGAGATTTGGGGTCTATCAAACCTGAAATCGAAAACAATTTTCCAAATTTGACAATCACATGTCTAATTTGCAAAGGGTCGATGATTAACATAGAATCATCAATATTGGACTTTTCAGTACAATGTCTAATTTGCAATAGTAATCACCTTTTTGAATCAGCAAGTGCTTGAGGATTGAGGTCGTCTGCAGCTAAATTCTTATCAATCCTTAAAACAGATTTGGCCATTTCGCCTGATGCTTCCAATGCCATTGTTTTTACTAAAACTGGATCTAAAACGCCTTTAGAAACCATATTTACAATTTCACCACTGTCGATATCAACTCCATATCCATCCGGGGAAGCTTTAGCATTCATTACTTTTTCTAAACCGTTAAATCCGGCATTTGTTAATATTTGTCTCATAATACTTTCAAGTGCAGATGTTACCACTTCTAGGCCTACTTGCTCCAATCCACTGAGTTTGAGTTTTTTGATTTTTTCAATAATATGCAATTCGGCAGCACCACCCCCTGGAACAATTCCGTAATTTAATGCAGCTTCTGCAGCATTTATTCCATCAATTGTTGATCTCCATCTCTCTAACGATGTTTCCTTTGTAGAACCTGATATCAGCACAGTGATGATCTTCTTTCCTCTACCATTTTCCAAATATATTATACCGTTATCCTCATCCTCGTATATTTTCTCAGAATCACCAAGGATATCTTTATTTTTTAGATCATCTAGTGTTCGCACAGGTTTTGCGCCCGTATATCTTGACAAATATTCTATTTCTTCATTTGAAATGTGGACCGCAAATAATCCCTTTGATACAAAAAGATCTTCGACTATTTGATCCACTTCAGGTGAAGCAATAAAAAGAGTATTTGCTCCCGTTTCAACTATGGTATCAACAATTTTTTTTGATTTTTCCAAACGATCTTTTTCCATAGTAAGAATATCTTGATATTTACTATTTTCTTTGATCCATGACTCTTTTACGGGTTTTAGATCCAATCTCAAAATTAGAATTTTCGAATTTTCAACTTTGCTGGGAAGTTCCGGATCTATTCTTTTTCTTTCCAAAACAATGCCATTAAAAATTTTATCTTCAATATCTACTCTTCTTATTACCTGTACTGCCTTATCAAAATCATATAATCCGTTGTAAATCGCATCTTTTCCCACGGTACGTAACGCTTTAACTACCAACGTATGCAATATTCGACCATCCAATTTTGATGACAAGCTCGTTTTTACGATTTGATCGAGTTCAGGAGCATCAAGGTTGATCTTTATGGCACTTTTTTTTAGCAATTCGCAAGAATGTTTTATACCACTTTCAATGCCTTCAACGACCTTAGTAGGATGTACCGCAAGTTCACGAATTAATCTTTTACCTTCTTTGATCATCTCGGCTGCCAAAATTACAGCCGTTGTTGTTCCATCGCCTACTTTTTGCTCCTGTCTTTCTGCAATTTCTACTATCATTCTCGCGACAGGATGAATTGCTCTCAATGAAAGTAATATGGTAACACCGTCGTTAGATACATGTCTATTCATTGATTGATCGATCAAAAGTTTATCCAACCCTTTTGGTCCCAGGGTGGTTCTCACCGTTTCAGCTACGGCCATTACCGCGTTTGAATTAGACTCTAAAGCATTGAATTCAATATTTTCAGCAATTGGTTTCCAAACTCCAAAATTTTGTGGTGAAGACATATTTTCTAAAATTAAAGACCAAGAGATAAATGTATCAGAAATATTAATGCTGAATAGAAATTAAAGCAAGATAAACTTTAGAAAGAAAAAAAGATAGTTGGAAGTGGTTGGGAAGAACCCTTATGCCATAAAGTATCTTTGTGCTAAAGTTAGTTCCTTTGCTGGATCAACAGTAGCGATCTGCCCGTCAATCTTTACTTCATATGTTTCATGATCTACAGTAATTTCTGGTGTTTTATCATTCCACAGCATGTCTTTCTTTCCTATACTTCTGCAGTTTTTAACAGCCAATGTAGTTTTTTCTAATCCTAGTTTCTGAGGGACGCCAAGCTCTAATGATTTTTTTGACATGAAAGTAAAAGAAGTCTTCTTTACAGCACGCCCCATAGCACCAAACATTGGTCTATAAAATACCGGTTCTGGTGTTGGCAAAGAAGCATTTGGATCTCCCATTATAGACCAAGCAATAAACCCACCTTTAAAGACCATTTTTGGCTTTGCAGCAAAGAAAGCATTGTTGTACATGACTATATCAGCATACTTTCCTACTTCAAGGGATCCTAGATAGTCTGCGACACCATGAGTTATGGCAGGATTGATGGTTGTTTTTGCAATATAGCGCTTTGCTCTTAAATTGTCGTTGTCACCTTCCTCACCTTTCAGTTTTCCTTTCATTTTTTTCATTTTGTCGGCAGTTTGCCATGCACGAATTACAACCTCTCCAATTCTACCCATAGCTTGACTGTCTGATGAATACATACTAAGAACTCCCTCATCATGCATTACATCCTCGGCTGCTATTGTTTCGGCTCTAATTCTAGAGTCTGCAAAAGCGACATCTTCTGCAACACCAGGGTTAAGATGGTGACAAAACATGAGCATATCAAGGTGTTCATCAATAGTATTGACAGTAAATGGTCTTGTAGGATTGGTTGAGGAAGGTAAAACGTTTTGTTCTGCTGCGATGGCAAGTATATCTGGAGCGTGACCACCACCTGCTCCTTCTGTATGATAGCTGTGGACAACTCTTCCGTCGATGGCATTAACGGTATCCTCTAAATAAGCACATTCATTTATGGAATCAGTGTGTATTGCAACTTGAACATCAGTTAAATCAGCCGCACGAAGTGATGCATCCAAAACAGCAGGAGTAGTTCCCCAATCTTCATGATCTTTTAGTCCACAAACACCGGCTTCGATTTGTTCCATTTGGGTGGCTAACGATGGATGAGAATCATTGCCTTTGCCTAAAAATCCATAATTCATTGGAATGTCCTCTACTGATTCTAACATCCTACTAATGTTAAATGTACCTGGAGTACACGTGGTAGCATTAGTACCATCTGCAGGACCAGTACCACCACCTATCATGTTACATATACCATTACTGATTCCATCTATGTACTGCTGCGGAGAAATCATGTGAATGTGGGTATCAAAATGTCCTGGAGTACAGATTGTATGCTCACCAGCCGTTGCCTCAGTACATGCAGATACGATTAGGTTTCTATCAACACCATCCATTACTAATGGATTTCCGGCTTTTCCGATACCTGCAACTTTACCATCTTTAATACCTATATCACCCTTCACTATCCCAATCACAGGATCAAGCACTACAGCATTCGTGATTACATAGTCCAAAGCACCGCCTGCACTGGTAACACCAGGTGTTTGAGCTTGACCATCTCGAAGTGTTTTTCCTCCTCCAAATACACATTCATCTCCATGAGTTATGAGATCCTTTTCAATCTCAATTAAGAGATCTGTATCACCTAAACGAACCTTGTCGCCTGTAGTTGGGCCAAAATGATCAGTATATTGTTTTTTTGTTACTTTTAAGACCAATAATATCCTCTCCTAATTACCCATTCCTTTAAAACCAAAGAACTTGGCTTTTTCCATTGTGGATTTCTTTATATTTGATGACTTCATACTTCCATTTGTTAGACCATTAAATCCAAAGCAAACTTTTGATCCCCCTAATTCACACAATTCAACTTCCTTTGTGTCACCTGGTTCAAATCTTACTGAGGTACCAGCTGTTATATTTAATCGATAACCAAATGCTTGCTCTCTTGGAAAATCAAGAACTTTGTTGATTTCAAAGAAGTGTGTATGTGATCCTATTTGACATGGCCTGTCACCAGTATGTTTTACAGTAATCTTTATGGTTTTTCTGTTTTCGTTGCAAGGTACATCGCCTTCAGATAAAATATATTCTCCTGGAATCATTATAAATTAGAACCTCCGTTTAAATTCAATTTAGAAATAATTTTAATTGTCATTCATAACTCACCTATTGAACTGGATCATGAACGGTAACTAATTTTGTCCCGTCTGGAAATGTAACTTCCACCTGTACTGTATGTATCATCTCAGGCACTCCCTCCATAACATCCGCTCGTTTTAAAATATTTCTTGCAGACGTCATTAATTCTGCGACTGATTTTCCTTCTCGTGCTCCTTCTACAACAAAATTGGCTATATAAGCAATTGATTCAGGATAATTTAGTTTTACTCCTTTCTGTTTTCTACCCTCGGCAATTTGTGCTGCCGTCCATATCATCATTTTTTCAATCTCTCTTGGGGCTAACATCATGTTTAATTCACATATAACAAACCTAGTGAGTTATTTTAAAATTCAAAATAATAATTAATATATATGAACAATTACCATTATCAAATATTTAGTCGATGTCGACTAAATCGGATGTCATTAGTCAGAAATTTTAACAGGTAAACACATCTTTAACCAATAGTATGTTTTGTCGTAGTGACCATTTTTTCCAGTTGGGAGTCTGAATTCATATTTTTCTTTCATTGTATGAATTACGAGTACATTTTCATTTATAGCAGTGCCAAGCATATTAGAAATCAAAGTTCTGGTATCAGGGTAAAATACCATTTTTTTTACATCCGGGTATTTGATAGAGACTTCGTTGGACGTGTCTGCTGCTCCTGCTCCCGCTGCTACTGAACCGTGTTCTTTAGAAATAAATGAATCCTTTATCTTAATATCAGAGTATTCTAATTTTTCAGACAGAACATAATAAAGATACGGTCCAATTCCAGCAACAAAACCCGGATCTGTCAGTTTTCGTAACACATTTTTTTTAACCATGATAATTCTAGTAGGGGTAAACGTAAGAAGATAATCAATCTTCATGGGTTTGCTTTTAATATAACCCGAAAGCCTCAACACAATAGGTTCAATATTTTGAGCAAGCATTAAATCATAAAACTTCTTAATTTTTTGACTATCTGACATTTTTGAATCAGATTTGATTTTTTTCAGATTTATCTCAAGCTCGGACACTACAGTAGTAAGATAAAAGACGTAAAATATACTTTAATTGAATGATTTTAAAATAACAATTAGGTCAAGGCAGGAAAATTCAAGAATAGATAGAACAAAAGAAAATGAAAAATTAATGGCGCTGCTGATCGGTTGGTGGGTTTGTTGGTTAGTCTTGAATAAAACTAGACTATCCTGCCCTAGACCAGCCTATCCCTGCGGGTATGTTAGTGAATCCGAAAATAGCAATCATGTAAACCCATGCAGTGAATACAAATGGCCCTGTAAGTGCAGGTAATCCCCACTGACCAAAGAACTTTTGGAGCGCAGGCATTACCACCACGGAACAAGTTACTGTAGCAAGGATCGCCAGTAAGAATGACTGTGGAGTAAGAGGCACAAAACTAGTTAATGCAATCATAACCAGTACCTATTAAACCCGTGCAAACCAATCCTAGTCTCATGAGTAGGCAGCTTCATCAATATAGATAAAGCAGCACCAATTGCTGATCCTATTAAGGCCATAACTCCAGCAAGATATAACGGCGAATATTCATTCCATCCTGATGTATACGCATTTGTAAACCAAGCTCTATCTTGTACACCAGCTATTGCAGGTGCCAATTCAAATGCCAAAGTCAGACCTACGACCCAGAAAACACCAGTCTTCCAATTCTCCACAAAGGTAACCTGAGATACACCTTTGAAAGTAGCAACGATGAATTCTTTGGCGGTCCATTTGAATTTTTCAGGTGGGAGAGGATTATCGCTTCCGGGAATTTTGTCCTCTTTAACAGCAGGAGGTACTTCAGGCCAAACATCATATCCATATCGTTTACTCGCATACATCATAGCCCAAGTAGTGAAGATAAACGAAGATGTAAATCCTGGGATTGCCACTGCATTAGTAACGCCGGGTGCCTGTGGACTAAATATATCGCCCATAAAATGCGAAAACGCCATCCAAGCTACTGCAGTTATGACTGCTCCAAATATCGAGAGTGTCAATGTCACCCTGTTGGCTTTTACAAACGGTCCAGACCAGAAGGCCATTCCGGTTAATATCGAATTATACCCAAACAACCCAAAAGTAACTAGTGTATAATCGGCACCCAGTAGTAACGCAGTTCCTGCACCAATTAATCCTGCAGCTACCATCATGATACCTGCTTTGCGCGAAGCTAGTAGGACACCTGCAAGAATAAAAATACCAGTTACCGGCGAACTAATCAAAGGAACTTCAGAGATGCCATTAAACAGTATATAGAAGAAATCTACAAAAGGGTCTCCTGACGAATATGTTGGTACTCCCATACAAGGATTTTGTACAGCTATAGTTTAACGATTTGTATTAAATATCAGTTTATTAATCAAGTAAAACCCATTAATCTCATAATTTAGTTTAGCAATAATACGGGTTTGTTTGATTCAGAAAGAATTTTCCTTGTTACATGCCCAAGATCATCAGAATTTCCTAACCCTATTGTTCCAAGAACTATGAAGTCTACATTTAAGTCATTAGCAGTTTTAATAATTTTGTTATTAGGATCCCCTATTTTCACAACTCTTTCACATCTTTTAGAATTCTTTATAAGGATACTAGATAACATTTGTCGTCCTCTTTCTCGACTCTTTTAATTAGCTCAGTAACGTACTCAGTATTTTGTTCGTAGTCATCAGGCCATTCAATTATATGTACCACATAAATTATAGAGTCAGCTTGGAAAGCATGACTAGCATAATCTAATGCTCTTATTGAACATGTGGAACCATCAACAGCGACTAGAATTCGCTTAAAACTTGTATTAATAGGGTTTTCAGAGGGATTGTTTTTGGGTATAGAAAACCATGGTCATAATTTCTAATTTGAAACTTTGATCTGATAATAAATAGAAGATTTGATAAAACAATTGAAATTTCTCGTTTTGATTCAATAATCGGTTTTACTATAAGAAAACAAGCTGCAGAGATCGTCCAGACAATACTTAGTAATATCCAAAACAAGAAAAACTCGTAGGAAAATACATACCCAGAGAAAAACAATGGTAATGGCCAGATCACAACCAAAATGAGTGTAAAAAAGATTCCGTATTTGTACCCAAATATAGTTCTCTTCTTTAATAACGCTTCATCATTGTCTTCTTTTATCAAAGATCTGATTCTCTCCTCTACAACTACGATCCGCTGTTTCGTAATGTTGAAATTAAAGTTCTAAACTATAAATAATTAGATCAGTTATTTTGTAATATTAAATCAATGACAGATTCCATAGACGAGTTAATTCTTTCTGCTTTGAGTAGGGATGCCAAACAGGATTTGAATGAAATTTGGGATTTTTTAAGGAATTATGGACATAATTTAAGTTTGGAGCAGATAGATTCTCGCATAAAAACACTTGAAGATGAAAAAATAATTTCAAGATATACAATTTCTATTGACACCAAAAAAGTACGACATAGAATAATTAGAGTAGTTTTGGTAACTTTTAGGCCCTCACAGCACCTGGCAAGCCGAATCGAAGGATTAAAGAAGTACCTTCAGGACGCCCCGTTTGTCTTATTTTCAGGAAAAACAAGAGGTGGATATGACTGGATCACAATTCAAGTATTTTCATCGCCCGAAGTTGCTGACGAGGAGAGCGATATTTATAGAAACTTGTTTGGAGATATAATCCAAACTTACGAAGTATATGATTTTTCTCCAATAAAGGAACCTACATTTAACGCTTTTACCTATACAGATAAAGAATATAAAAAATTCTTGAATGAATGGATGCCTCCATTTCTTGGAAGGTAATAGAAGATAGAAGATTCAAATAATTATTTCGGATTATTTAGATATCTTGCAGGTTTAGCTATTTTCAAGTTTTTAAATCTAATTGTATCATCGATTAACGAGTGAATTTTAAGACGCAAGTCCATCAAAAAGCTTAAGATATCTGTACTTTGATTTGGTTCAAAATTTAGCTGAACTTCCTCTATTATGCTATCTAGCCTAGCAAGAGTAATTTTTAATGCAAGGGAAGTTTTCTTTGTTATTTTGAGTGTTTTTATATTCTTAAAATTAATATTTTCGTTTGCAATTAATTCCAAGTCGTCACCTGAAATACCTTGTTTGGAAAATACAGCTTTTACTTCTCTAATTTGTCGAATAGTTAATTCATTTTCTATAATATGATCTGTAAAATGAATAATATCATTTGGTGAAAAAGTAGTTAATTCCAAGGCTTGGCTTACACTCAATTTGTTTAGCATTATTTTTTCTTTGACATCCTGTGGAAGTTTTAAAAGTTGAATCCTGTGTGAAACATACTCCTCACTTTTACCTATTTTTTTAGCCAGTTCTGTAACACCTCCCCAACCCAGGTCTTGGACATATTTCCTAAAAGCCTCTGCTTCCTCAAGTGCACTCATCGATTTTCTCTGAATGTTTTCCGTTAATTGAATTTCAAATGCTTGTTTGTCATTCATTTCCCTTATTTTGCATGGAATATGACGCCACCTAAGGGATTTGCTTGCATAAAAGCGTCTATGACCAGCAACTATTTCAAAGTTATTTTGATATGGACGTATCAAAATGGGTTGTAGTAACCCATGCTCTTTGATACTCGAAACGAGTGATTCTACTTCTTGATAATCATTAAATTTATCTCTAATTGAAAACTGTGATGGGCGAATCATTTTTATCTCTATATGTTCCACTATACTGGTATCGAATGCATGCATAAATTAAATAAAATAGTCTAATACTTATACGTTTTCATCTCATCTATTGAAATCTTATACAAAATTTAAATAAAATTGTAAATATCATAATTTAATAATTCATGCTATAAACTATCTTTATATCACATTTATGTTAGTATATTAATTAAACCTTCGATAAATAGTGTTTTGATTATTTTAGAAATGTCTTTGCAAAGTCCAATTCGATATGAAAAAGATGAATGTTTCCTTTATAACTAAAACAATCAAACATTTAGTTTGATTCTCGATATCTTATATTTCCTCTTTCTTAAAAGAATTCAAAAAGGACATTACAATTTCGCATATTCCCGTGGGAACATGTATTCTGTTTCTTTTAATAAAAGTCAAAGACCATAAAATCTACATGCAATGATGCAGAAAAGGTCTCTTTGTGTGACGGATGAATAAATTAGATAAATAAAACTCATGATGCATCAATCCACCTTTTTGCACAATCCTAACATCATAATGTACTGTAGGATAGTCAGTTCCAACTAGGCATGCAGGAAGAAGAAACCTACAGCAATGATAACATATACGACTGTCACCGTAACTCCTTCTAACCAATTAATGATTCCATCACGAGATATGTAACCTATTATCATTATTCCTAATAATATGCTGATGAGCTCAAATAAAGTAAAATCTAGAGTAAAACGATGACCCGATATAATCCCAATTATAACTAAAAGTAGCACTACAAACAAGGCAAGTTGAGTTCCCGAACCGATTCCTATATTTAGAGCTAGATTCATTTTTCCCTTTAGTGTGAAAGCGATTGCACTTGAATGTTCGGCGGCGTTTCCCATTATACCTACTGTTACCGCACCTATGTATAATTCAGTTAATCCTAATTTTTGCCCCACTGCTTCCACAGAATCAACCATTATTCCACTTAATTGCTATTCGTGTTACAACAAACAAAAGATACAATAAGGATTCTTTTTTTACTCCATCTTTGCTTTTTACTATTTTCTTGCTCACTATCTTTTTCTTCTTTACTAGTAGAAGATAGAACTGGTTTTTGTAATTTCAAAGTAAATATAATGCTAGCAATATAAATTCCAAGTAAAAAAGCCACTACGTCGCTAGCCAGCTACAAGTTCAATGGGTTTTCACTATTTGTTAGTAACAAGTAAGAAACCGAGATAACAGTTGGTATAGTTAGTCTACGACGGAGAACAATAACAGAGTCGATTGTAACCCTACCCCTTCCTTATCAAATCGCTGTTCTCTAAACCTAAAAGCACTTATCGCACTGCTTAAACCAGGAATGAGCAGGATGTTGGCAAGTATACCACCTATCATCGTACCTTTGAAGAAATCAAAAAGGCCCTCGTTGATAGACACTATTCCAACAATAATCTCAGTAGGATTTTCAAGAGTTACCATTAATAAGGAACCAATTGTTATCCCGTAATACAAAGGATTTCAGTAGAATCACCAATCATCTTTGAGAGTGGAATTAATGCTATCGCAGAAACAATAAATGGATCATAGTATCCGGCATTAATTTATCGCAAAACAATAGCAATTGGAATAAATACAAGAAATATGTATAATAATGAAGACTTTTTCCCTTTTTTGAATTTCAAACCCCATCTCCTGAATTTGAGTGTTTAGCTCTAATACTTAAAGAACAAGGATTAAGGTTCATCTGAGATCTTAAATCCATCACTTGTTATTATATTTTCAATGTGATAAGATCTTACTGCTACTAAAAACAGAAATCTAAAAATTGTTTCAGATTATTCAAATATAATTTGATCGATCAAATTATATTGAAATTCATTGCTCAAACGGCGGGGTTAGTGGATAGACACCAACCTGGTCTGAATATGCTGGTTTTGGATCCTTATCATCTTTTGGTTCCATAGTAACAAACAGATCAGTATATGTGTATGGATAAACTTGTGTAGATTCTAAACCAAAAGTTCCATCCTCCTTCACCATGCCAACAGTCAACGGATATTGAGATGCACCGTAGTTTCCGTCATAAAGCCATACTTCAAAAACTTTACCTTCTGGGGGATCGTAGTTCACCACTCCTTCTATGTCTAGTGAGTGACCATCGGATTGGATATCTACCAACCCGAATACATCAGCTTGACGCCCAACTATTATTCCGGATTGATCAGTGGTTAAAGCGTAGCCGTTTGTTACATAGACTACGCCAATTAACAATGCTATAGACATATATAATATGGATATTCTTAGCGAAAACATCTACCGACTAATAAATGGTTCTTGTATATAAAGATTGAAGGGTGTTTCAAACTTATCTATTTTTCTAATTTAGAAGACAAAAAGAGTATTAATCGTATTAGTAGTAACTATCATTTTACATTCATATTATACAACAACAAACTATACTCAACATGATATCAAAATAATAAAAGGTATTGGCATAATTTGATATGGTTTTTTCTTGTGAATATATACTAGAATTAAGACATTTATACTTGTTCTTGTAAGAGGAGTTATGAAATCATACAGTCGTAATACAAAAAAAGCAGGAATCGCTTTTAGTATTGCCATTTTAACAGTATCCATAATGCTAGGCAATGGTGATATGTTATATCAAAATAAAGCAGTAGCACAAGTTGATAATTCCACTGTTATTCAAGAATTTAATGGAAAGCTTGACCAAATACAGACAAAATTTAGAGAGTTTGTCGAACAGAATAAGATCAATACAACGTCTCTAACTTTACCTAATAGCAGTAGTATATCCGAAGCTTTACAAAAATTAAATTCAACTAAAATACTTGAAGAAGTATCTAATGCATTTAACAAAGCTTTAAGCGAAGCAGGGATTACAAATACAACTGAAGGGATGAAGGATAAATATGGTGGAGATTTATCCAAGCTCGTTCAAAAGTTTGAAGAGATAAAAGGTAACTCAACAAATTAGTCTCCAAAACCCTCTTTTTAAAAAATATTTGAGTATATTATATTTTATTATAATAAAGTACTCGTTTGTTTAATTAAGTAAATAGTAGTTCTAGAATATAGTGTTAATACTAAGTAGATGATAATAAACTATTTACTTTTTAAAACTTGCCAATATTTTTATAAACATGTAATGGATTTTTTGGACTCGATATTTGAGAATAGATCAATGAAAAATACTTTGAATTCTTTCATATAACTAGGAAAACAGAAAATCTTCGACAGAATATGTCGTTACTAGTAGTATTACTACCATCGTTATAAATCAATTTTTTTAGACATTCCAGGTATTGATCATTAGTCAAAAAAATAAAGGTTCTTAGCTATTTATAATCGGATAAATTGACGCTTTTCTTATTGATCGTGTCATTGTCTATCATGTAGACATATGGTTTTTTATTTTATTTTATTTTAAACTTGAGGAAAGACTTGATCAATCAATTGTCCTAAATGATCGGATTTGGGCTTATTCATTACTCTAATATTATTAATTGATGGAAAGAATTTGATTATGCATTCTTAAGACGCTTTTGGTAGCTTATTCTCAATATTAGAAATACTGGTGAAATAGAAATTGGAATCATAACAGCAATATCATGAGATAGAAAAGATACGATCAGAGTTGTAGTGTATACGATAGGGATCACACTAACCTGAATCAAGAAATATCGGGCTTTATGACCTAAAGTCTTGCGTGTTTTAATAATACTCACCAATGTAATTAAAAGTAGTCCAGCCAAAATTTGAACAATACAAGAAAAAATCAATGCATTTTCATTTCCTAATTGCAAGAGCCCTATTAGAGAAACAGGAGTAAGAGTTATCGTTACCAAAAATATTAGAGAAATGAAAATGGTGACATCTTCCAAGTTCTCTGTATAGTCTAAAAGTAGAGTAAATCTTGACCAGTAAAAAAATACAACTATAAAGCCGCATATGTATGCTACAAGAGCATGGAAAAATACATCTGAATCAAAAAAAACCCTGGTTCGGAAGTTGCTATAGTGGCAAGATAAAAAACACTGAATCACTGAATGACCTTAGCCTGTCAGTTGTAAGGAATCCTTTTATTGTCCTGTCAATATCATGTTACGAACATTATAATCATAATAAGCTGTATCATTAGGTTTTCAAAAATTTGAAATTGAATTAGTAGATCTTTTTGCACAATAGCTGAAGTTAAGTGAAATATTGTTACTAGTTCCTGTTGAATCTTAAGGAAAAGTTTTCATTATTTCATACTTTTGCCTTGCTAATAAAATATTTCTTGACATATTTAGAATAAAAGGATATAATTTGTTGTATCAAAATCCACTAACAAATAGAATTTTATGAATTTCTTTTTACATATTGTTATCGACAAGCCTATGACAAGTCACATTGTTTTCATACTTGTCTTAGACGAGATGCTATGTTTGGTATCAAAATACCAAACAAGTAAGCCAAACTAACACCTAACAATGTTCCTAACACTCTTTCATCAAAGTGATATTCAATATTAGTAGATGTCGGATCACCCGTACAACACTGACCAAAAAACCAAAAAGGTTGTAAATGCAGGTGAGATATACCAACGAATTGAAATTGTAGCTGATGCTGTAATTAATGAAACTGCACAAAGGGATGCGATAGCAATTGGTGGTAGACTTTGACTCAAGAGCCAAGAGGCTATCAGAGCGCCCACAAACACTGAAATTGCACGCCCTACGCTCCGCAATTTCTGGATATCTTTGCGTGGGCGCATCACAAACAATGCGGCTCCAACTAGCCAACCAATATGATCAAATCCTAATGCAAAGCCTATAGTAGTTGCTGTAGCAGCCATCAAGCCCAGTCGTAAGCCATAATTTCTCGACTGTACGCGACTCATTAATGGGTATCTCAGGAGGTTGTTGTGGTTTGTGCTCTCTAAAACATAAGGACCATCCATAGGCAACAACAGAGCCTATGATATAGAGCAACGCTAGTGGAATTGAATTAGCAAGTCCTTGATAACTGAGTCCAACGCCTGCAAGTGGCAAACAGATTGTTAATGCTACGGTACCGAATGATCTTCTAGATAAAAGTAGTGCTGCACCAAATGATAGCAAGAACATACCCGGGATTGCAACTATGGCCCATTGTGCCATAAATGAATCCAACATTAAGAATACGCCTATCAGTATTCCAACAACAATTATCTTTCGACGCTGTTTACGTGTTGGAGGTAGACCCATAATTGAAGCAGGTAATGCCCCAAGAAGCAACGACAATCCCGCTTCGACATGACCGGTGGCGATAATTATTACAGGTATAGCCGCGATCACAGCGGTAAAACGAGCATTACGCCAACTCCATACGAGATTGTTACTTTTCATTGCCGCTGCTTCTTTCTAAAAATTATATTTATTATAGATTGCTTGCTATAACTTATGTTTAATGCGATTTACAATAGACGTCTTGGTTTATCATCTCAACGATTAATCCCAAACATGAAATCAATATTTAACAAGGTCTTTAGATCATGTTTTTGTAGGATTTTCCAATCATAAACTATCAATGACGACTTTTTAATTATCATACTATCCAACTTTAATCACATAATTTAATCATCATAAAGCATTTTTGTTTAATTTCATTTCTATTTACTAGGAAAAAAATATAGATCTATAACAATTTACTACGTTAAAGTTAATATACAATACTGATTTTAATACTTCAATGAAAATTAATACCATCTTTTTGTTGACTGTTGTTGGAGTGTTTGCAACTTTTTCATTATTTACAATGTCGACCACCACCAACTTCAATGCAGTTGCTCAATCTAATGAAACGGCAGTTGCTCCATCTAATGAAACGGCAGTTGCTCCATCTAATGAAACGGCAGTTGCTCCATCTAATGAAACGGCAGTTGCTCCATCTAATGAAACGGCAGTTGCTCCATCTAATGAAACGGCAGTTGCTCCATCTAATGAAACGGCAGTTGCTCCATCTAATGAAACGGCAGTTGCTCCATCTAATGAAACGGCAGTTGCTCCATCTAATGAAACGGCAGTTGCTCCATCTAATGAAACGGCAGTTGCTCCATCTAATGAAACGGCAGTTGCTCCATCTAATGAAACGGATAGCAACCCAGATTTCTATGCAAATTTCACAAATCCAGTTATGGTTTCGAATTCTGCTGCAACAGGTAATGCAACCTTTACTCTTGGAGACGGCTCAACTACGATGTACTTTGTAATTACCGGGAACGGACTCGGGAACATTACTCAAGCTGTTATATTACAGAGTACAGGTGGCCGTACTACAGACTTGGTTCCGCTTTATTATGCACCAACTTCGGGATTAATTACCACAGGTTCTGGAACTGCTGATGGGAATTTCACATCTGCTAATTTCGTGGACGGACTTAAAGGAAAACCGATGTCAGATTTGGTCAAAAAAATTCTTGATGGAGAGATATATCTTGCAATAAAGACAGTTGATTTCCCACTTGGTGAAATTGCAGGAAAACTAGTACCAGTAAAGTGAGATAAACTCCAAGCATTTTTTTTGATTATTTGCAATTTGAGAATATCAGTACATAATGCAGCTCTTTTGCAAATAATATCGATATAAATTTCTATGATTATTTTTTATTAAGATCTTGATTTGATATTGATTTTATTCTTCCATGATACAGACTAAATCCCATATTTATGAGGACATGACTCAACAAACGGTTCTACTCACTAAAGAAAAAGGGTTGTGGTTTTCATTCTTTAGAACCAGATTTGAAAGAATGTATTAATGTTGCAAAGTTTAATATTAGTTTATCCTGATAAAAAAAGATTTGAAACATTCAAGAATCGTTTGAAGCTAGTCTTAGGAAATGTTTTTGTTTTTTTTTTTGGAATAATTAATGGTCAGAATCCCATCATTTAATGGAAAATAAATACACATGATATACTAGTAAAACAAACTAATTCTAAATATTATTTCAAATTTGGTTGGCTTTAAGTGAATGTATGATAAATAAAATGAAACAGGTTATTTGTTCATTAATTTCGAATAAAAGAAATTAAATTGAAATTAAAGGTGATTAAGTGAGTTCACACCCACTAAATCACTTCTAATTTTGTCTTTTTGGCAATACTAGCCTTTTGTTGGTTTTGGTAATGACAGCCTCGAACCAGTGACACCAGCGACAATGATTTGGATACCGACTATCAGTATTGCGATAGATATCAATATACCTGCTATAACAGCACCCCATATTGGAGACACCATTATTAGTATGGCTATTATGATGCTGAATATACCTGCTATGATACCGAATACTCTTGATCCTCCGTGCATGGATCTGCCAGCCAAGCTATGAACTATTCTAGCTATACCGTCACAGAACAGTGCAATAGCAAGTACAAACAGCAAGAATACAGTAGAGCCTAGAGGATATGCCACAACAATGCCTGCAACTATAAGGACAATAATCCCAAGACCAATTGTACCCCACCTAGATGATCCCGGAGCTGGACTGAAAATTCCGATTAAAATTCTTTCAATTCCTACAAATATCAAAACTATGCCAAGTATATAAACAACAGTGAAAGTTGTGATTGCAGGGAAAAATAGAGCTATCATTGATCCGACAACAGCTATTATTCCTAAAACAATCTGTACTGCACGCATCCATCCTGGAGACTTTGTTTCAGATAACGTCATACACTATTGAATAATGTCTGCTTATATAAGGGTTAAATAACAAGTAACAATGTTAATGTTCTTTTATATTGTTTATCTGCAATATATGGTGCCGATCTATTCAGTTAGATAGTAAATTAATAATCATTGTACTACTGCCATTTAATTTTATTCATAATATGGATCAATTGTCAATAATAAAATTCTTTTTTCGTGGTCCTTTATGGATCTCGATATTTAGGATTAGAAATGGGTAATAAAAAATAGTGATAGATTCTTATGGATTTAAATTCACCTATTTTCTGGATAGGTTGTTTCTATAGTCCGTTTTGTCTATAATAGTCTATGAAAGTCAAGAAGAATCATAACCAAGATTACAGAAAACGGACCAAAATCCTAGTCATACCTTTTAAAAAAATTAACAGATTGTAATGGCATAATAAAATATACAGTATTGATAGAATTAGCATTCTAAACAAAGATACAGAACAGGTATCAAAATAATGAAAGTGATCGATTAATGTACTACAAATGGAGTTATTTAAAGAGCAAAAGGAATGTGATTTCTATTATCCATTTCAGTTTAGTGATAAAAACAACAAGATAATCACAGCAAAAGTAATCAAATAGAAGGTATGCAACAGCAAATTGTTCATAACACCAGTCAATCAGGTTGGACGAATTATTCCAGTAGTAAATCTATAGGTCTAATTAATTTGGTTCATAGAAATAAACAACACAATTTCAAATTTTCAATGTCATAATCTAGATTTCAAATAAGTAAAAATGATACGTAGAATATGATTGCTTAGCCTGTTTATACAATTGATACTATTATAAAGTACCATTTAAGAATAATTTATGATGTATATTATATTCATCAACAATTCATCGTTTTCTCCTTTGTAAAATAAATAAAGTTTAATACAAGAGATAAGGATCGAATACCTAGAAGGTAATTCAGATTAATGAGATAGCGGATGCGAAAGAGCATAGAGGATACTTTTCAGATTTTATCCACAAGGAGGCAAGTTAAATAAGTCGACAGTATAATAACACGATCTTTTAAGATTTGGTATTTTAAGTCAAGGAAACATCAAGACATGAATTGTCAGCTAGAATCATTTGATAAGAAAATACACAAAGTTTTTCTAAAATGTATAGTTAAAAAGAAGAAATTACCTGGATAATATTATTGATTAGATACACATACTGGCTTTCTATTACTAATATTTATGTATCTCGACCATGGGACCAAATAAATATCAAATGAAAGAACGTGTTTGATTCGGTTTAGTGTTTATGATTAATCGAATTAAGCTATAATAATTACGGAATACTAAATCTCTTGTCTGAGGGTTTTAGGACCATCTATTGTCTATTTCTATTATATTTAGTGATATCAGGACCTCAATGGAACGCTTTTTGGATGTAATGAAACAATTAGACTATGTCAATCACTCTGTAAAAGAATAATTAACTAATACAAATACGCGAAATAAGGCCGACTTATTGTGTTATTAAAACAGTAATATCAATACTTTACTTACTCAACAGAACCAATTTCGAGACACAATGCTTTTTATAATAAGAAGCATACTAATTAGCAGAATAACATGTTTTCTAAAATTTTAGTTGGTATAGATGGATCGGAATATTCTAGAAACGCTGTTAATTATGCTTTAGATCTTGCTGTAAAAGATGGATCGGAATTATTTCTTTTAGCGATTGTTCCTTCCAAAGTTCATCATGGTGACGCATCAGGAGTATTTGGTATGGTATCTCCATCATATTTTGATGAATATAAGAAGGAAGCTGAAAAGTGGTTTGAAGAAATAATAAATCACATAAACAAAGAAACCACCATAGATACCAGTACTAAAGTCAAATCAGAAGTAATTACCACCCCATTTTCAACTCCAGCTTCAATTCTAAATTATGCAGAAGAGAGAGACGTCGACTTGATAGTAATTGGTACTAGGGGAAACTCGGGTCTTAAAAAAATGTTACTTGGTAGTGTAGCTTCTGATGTTGTTACTTATTCTTATTGTCCTGTTTTAGTGGTTAAATAAAATCTATTTTACCTTTTATAGGAATTATACAGGCAATAGTATAATCTAGATTAATAGTATCTATAGATATTAAGATCAAAATATTTTATTGAGAACGACACATATGAAGGATTTACTTATCAAATCAAATCAAATCATCTTGATGTAATTTATCTAATAATGGTCTCAAATTAATGCCAATCTCTTTTTCCCCTAAAATTATGTTGGAACCGAGACCCAAAACTATAGACAACATATTCCTATCTTCTCTAGCAGTGTAAATTGAACTTCCAAATATCTTGAATTCAATATGATTGTCATGTATCCATTGCTTCCATTTTCTTGTTCTTTGAGCATTTTGTTCTAATGAGTTTATCACATAATCCAAATCAATTCCCTCTTCATTATCAAGTAATTGAAGCTTAACCATAGGGAGCATGACATTGCCACCTTTCACTGATTGTTTTTCTTTATTCATTTGTTCTATGATTTTATCTTCAACTTCATGAGCGTCTTGTGACTCATCCTTATCCTTATAATTGTCTACATCAATGTCATAATTTGGAAAAAAATAACCTGTCAAATTTTTATCCCAATCGTATATTTTGTACACTGTATCAATGTATTCTAATTTCCACAGTGGATTGTCTCTATTTCCCCTTCCAAACATAATAATACAAAGTGTGAGTTGATATTTTTATGTTGATAAAATAGTATAAGCATTATTTCTAAAGATTTTTTGATATGAAAATGAGGCAAATGCTCTATTGATTTCTAATACTTCTTATATTGTATGATATTAAAAATGTGAAATCCAGAGCTTGGTTCAAGCAGAATAACATTTGATTTTACTTTTAGGTAAACTGCAGTTGTCGGGTTCTTGTATAAATTCTAAATCATAAAAAAATTGGTTTTGTTTTAGACTTTGTATGACTGTAGTTCGCTTAAACTAATTTTTAAAAATACTTCAGCGCCATTGTATCCCTCGACTTTATCTTTTGGTAAACTATACTCCTTGCGATCTCCCTGAGACGTAATTATTACTGAATCGTCATTTACAGCATCTACATTCCCTGCATCTTCAAAGTCTTTTGATCTCACATTTTTATGTATAATACTTTCCCAATCTTGTATCGAATCTGCCATATTAATTCAACGTATAGTCATTGACGAATTATTTAAGCATTTATTTAATAGTTGTACGAAAAAAATATTTTATAATATGTGTAATAGAACATTTCTTAAGCAAGAGTATAAACCATTAAGGTTAAATTCTTGACACTTGGATAAATTTTATGGTCAGAAGTATCCCTGAGTCGGAGCGCATTTTGGTCTTTCAAGGTGGTGGGTCGCTTGGAGCTTCCGGAGCAGGAGCGTACAAAGGGATTTATGAGCTGTTAAAAAAAAGATAACAGTAAGTCAATTTACAACAAATCTACATTGGACATAATCGCTGGTTCCTCGATAGGTGCGATTAATGCAACCATACTAACAAGTCATGTAATTGAGACTAGTTCATATGATGGTTCAGCGGAAAAATTAATTGATTTTTGGCACTATCTTTCTAAGGAATCGATGGTCGAAAAAAATCCTTTTTTCGAAGAATGGTGGGATTTTTGGCATTCAATTTATAGCCATGTAGCGTCAGGAGAAGCTGCCAGAAGGGTACTACTCGTCCAAGGAATTTTCGCTATTTGGCGTACCCAACGTGTTCACTCCCATGACACCACAATCTGACACAAAGTATTTTGATATCCAGAATACATGGTATAGATTTGACATCAAGCCTTTAAAGCGAAGCTTGGAGCGATTTGCAAAGTTTCCAATAGCGACGAAATGGGAAGACGGACAAACAAGGCTCTTATTAATATCGGTTGATGTCGCTACCTCTTATCAGGCTGTTTATGATAGTTATAAACGAAAGGACGGCACCAGATGTTCTGAATATGGTAGGCAAATAAGAAAGCATGATGGCACAACGGGATTTGAATATGTTATCCATTATGACGAGGGCATCACGTCCGATCATGTCATTGCTAGTGCAGCATTCCCAGTTAACTTTGATTATGTGAATTTGAATGTTCAAAAATATGATGTTTCTCAACGCAATCAGATAATCTCTAATGAAACAAAGATTGACAAATTAGAATCTAATGAGTATAAAATTCAGCAGAGAAAATTCTGGGATGGCGGCTTGATGAATAATACTCCTTTGATGAGCGCCATCCAGAAACATAGAGACTATTGGTATTATACGAGAGTTATAGTAAATAATATCCCTCCTTAGGGATAGATATAGTAAATCTGCATCCGTCTGTACAAGAGGAGATCCCCATTGATCATGACGGGGTATTAAATAGAAACAACGATATAACTTTCTCAGACAGATCCATTACAGAGGAGGGATATCTATTACTTATTTCAGACTATGTAGATTTAGTTAAACAGTTTATAGATTTGTTGATTGAAACAAGGATAAAAAAAGAAAAAATAGATTCTATTTTGGATAGCAAAGTAAGACCTCACGGTATGTTTTCTAAGATAAGAACATACAGAAATATTGTGGAAGGCCGATTCAATATAACAGATGTAATCAGAATAGAAAGAAAGAATGATGAGGATACAATTTCAAATAAAACATACGATTTCTCTTCTAAGACAATAAACGAATTATTGAAACAAGGTTATTTTGATTCGATTGAATATGTTAAGAGAAATCAACAGGACAAGAATAAAGACGATATAAGCAAGTAAGAGGTACAATTTGGAAATAATGCTTCTAATTTTCAATCATTCAAGTCGAAGGTTTTGATTTTGCAAAAAGAACATTCAGCTTATCACCTTCTTTAGGAAAGTAACCTATATAGTTACTACAAATAATCCCTGGTCTTCCTTCTAAGGTGACTGTAAGATTTACTACCACAGTTAAGCTATTCACCAAATTTCATCTTCAATCATTTATGTATTCATGACGATCTCTCAACTTGTTGACTTGTCGGATGGAGTTGCGAAGAGTAATTCTATTATGTCAAACATCATCAAACTAGGTGCAGTCAGCTAGAAAACATGTACAAGCCGTAATCAATATATTCAGAGATCATCTTATTATCAGACAGACTAGAAACAAATTAACATCGGGGCTTGTTACTCTATAGTTAAGATCATGTTTTTAAATTACTAAAGATAAATATGTGGATGTTTCAAGTCTCTGCTGGGAATCAAACTTTCAACCTAGGACTCATAGTTGTTGATATGCAAAACGGGTTTGTAAGCAAAGGAGGATCTTATGATCTTTTAGGAATGAATACACAGGAATATCAAAAGATTATCCCCAAAACCAAGGAGCTAATTTCCTTTTGTAGAAGTAAGGGTATACCAATATTTTATACAGAAGCTGTTAGAGAATCAAGTGGTATTGATCTGTTAACTCGAGTTCACAGGTTGTTACCTTTAGCAAGAGAGGAACGACTCAAAGTTCCTATAACTGTAAGAGGCACATGGGACGCTCAAACAATAGACGAAATCAAGCCCACAGAAAATGATCATATTGTCATCAAGAGAAGAGATGGCGCATTTCAAGATACAGAATTAAGGGTTTGGCTTCAAAGTGAAGGGATCAATACATTGATCTTTTGTGGAGTAGATACTTCTATATGCGTTGAAACTTCATTACGAGAAGCATTCAATAGTGGATATGACGTAATTATCGTATCTGACGCAACTGCTTCTGGAATTCCTAAGCACTATGAAACAACACTAGAAAGGGTACGAGATTATTACGGTTTGGTAGTCGATGTAGAGCGTTTCTATAAAATGATATCCGCTCTGGAAAATATTAAATCTGGTCAAATTAGCGGTAGCCAATTATCAGATGCATACGGTAAATTTCTTAAAGAATTCAGTTTACTTGATATCAGAAAAGAAGAAAATTAATGCACAAAGTAATTTTAATAGGATTTAGATTTCCATGAGCGAGTAAATGATTAAGGAATGACGAAATTAATAGTAAATGGTATTTTCTTCTAGCATGAGCGGGTTCACTTTGATGGATAAATAACTAAACTTCAAAACATCGCCAAATAATTTTACTGTCTTTAGGATTTAAGAGTACTACCTAGTTATTCCCCTTAATGTACGCAGTCCTTCTGATATTACTAGAATCTTCTCAGGTTTAAGACCAATGTTGATACTTCTTTTCTCTTTTCTGCGAAATAATTACATTACTGGTCAATGCTTATTTCTGGTAGAAATTAATATAGTTAAAAAAAATTTTGGACTATTCTTTCTAAATATTCTTTCTAAAGTCAGTTACTGGCTTACCATTTATCATTACACTCATCTTTTTATCACTCAACCTATTCCTCATCATAAATTCAAGAAATCTTGAAACTAATAATTTCGCTACCATGTAAAAGACAATAATTTAGAATTCAAAATGAATAAAAAAATGGAGTTTTAGGCGATTGCCTTTCTAAAGAAATGTAGGGCCTAAAAGCGAGGTGTAGAGTATGTAGTTTCATCATCAATTTTATAATGTGTACTCTGTATTGTTTATGTACCAAGTATAGGGAACAAAGTTTATCTTTTTCCATATGACAAGAAATTACCACCACTTCTTTGATCTCACGTTTATCAGAAATTGACATCGGTATGTCATGGGTTATCTAAGTATCTTTTTAGGTTAGATCAGACTCCAGTTTAGCACTGGCATGAGCTTCTGTGGTGATTATAGGTCGTAAGAATATCAGACAAGTTTGAATTGAATTTCTCACAAAGGTATTTTGTGATATCGATCGCAGATCTGGATCACTTACCACATTGAGTAATATCTAGGTCGATTCTCATAAAGCCATATAAGCCATAAAGAAAATATACATCGCAATAATACACATGACTTTCAATACCACATAGTATGCAATATTTAGATAAAACAACACTGAGTATGAAGGTAATCGATTCTTATTTCTTTATTTGTGTTCTCTTTTATTTTTCAATTGATCCACAAGAAAAGTTGCAAAGGCGCCTGCTGCCCCAGCAATCACAAGCGCTATAGCGTCACCCCATATCCCCCAAAAGGCGATAAATGTTTCACTTGCAGTTAAAGGTGGTAGTACAGTAATTGTTAAATTTGCTTTACTAGTTATATATCCAATTGTAGGATATTTCTTAGGTATATGAAACTCTGGATCTCCAATTCCAGTAACTGTATCATTAAACATAGGCAATTTTGATGATGTGGTTTGTTTAACATTGAAGCCAAAATTGGTATATCATATACGCCTACTGGTGTCTGTGGGGAAGCCTTTACCCTAAATAATGGGGGATGAACTCTTTCGGTAGATACATTCAAGCCGTCAAAATTGTAAGATGGGCCGTCGTCAAATATTATACTAGTAACATTATCAGAAAGGGGTGTTTCAAATTCAGAAGGAACCAGATCCTCGTCTCCTTGTCTTATGACTAAATCCTTTGGATTTATTAATATATTTATTGTACTGGGCGGAACAGCAATCCATTTTATAAAATCCCTAACTGCATTTGATTGGAAGGATTCTGCCGTATAAAACGACAAACCATAATTGCTGGGATAATGTATGGAATCAAGATCCAATCGAAGGTTAACATGTCCTGGACCTATTGTAGAACCATCAAATGGTATAGTGTAATTTTCATTAGAGTATACAAGCGCACGGGAACTGTAGATGATAATTGGTAAAGATATTCGCTCCATTTTCCGTCCTTTGCTTCAATAGAATAATCATAATTTGCTCCGTTATATCCTGAATTTTCAGGTAGTGTGATAATAGCAATAAGCACACCATATCTTACACTTTTATCAGGCCAACTATATATCGAAGCAATTTGGGAATTTGATGTTAACCAAAAGGTATTCAAAGTTTTTTCATCACTAACGTAATTTACGGCTAATATGTTTGCATAATCAGACCCCAAATGAGTACTTGCATTGCCATAAGTTTGAACCAAATCACTCCTCTGATACTAATTTCCTTGTCAGAGATTAAACATTCATCAAATGCAGGAGATACAGCAAAAGTTTGGGAAAATAATGTGGAAGAAATATCGCGAATAATAATACTAATACTATTGATAATAATACGGCTGTAAATACAATATCAAAGGAGAAGAATACCGGAAAGTGTCTTTTCATAATTTGCAAATCCTGCAAGTAAATTGCTACACATTGAAAATTGAATCACATGTAAATAAGGCTTTATCACACTGCAAATGAAACTAACTAAGGGCAGATATATTTCAAGAAAATTAGATTTGAAACACAAGGTCATCTTTATCCTTTTCCACCCATTTCATCGATTCACTAGTTTTTGGTAATTCTTTACTGTTAAAGAGATTTAGAACTTAAAAGTATATGTATAAAAAAGTTTGAATGAATAACAAATACTAATCTACTATTGACAACATCCTGAATCTCGTGCTATTTGATTTGACCTGTTGCCTTGCATAGACAATATTTGATGTACATGAAATAATACGAATAGTAAATATTAGAGTTTATGAAGACAATTCTGCAATATTTTATAGTATCTTCTTTCCTTAAAAGAACACGAACTTGATAGGCTAAAAATACAAGAATAAATCAAACGAAGGCTTGGGATTAGACAATCTTTGTTGTTACATAATTTAGAATATTAGAAATAAGTAATCCTTAAAGAATATATCTTGAATTTCTAAATCATGCGATTTTGGTAATAAGGGATTACTTCTTAGGTTAACAAGATCTGGATTTATTTGACTCCATTCGAGATAGATCATTTTGTATTAGAATTATTGGTAAGGCTATCTTTTTGATAATTAATGTTGAAAGTCGGTAAGGAATCTAGTTAATACATAAATTAATGTAAAATATTACAAGTACCGTTTTTAAACTCATTTATTCTATATTTGGTTTCTATAGGAAATATTTGAACCAAACATTCAATGGGGCCAGAGGGATTAGAACATTGCTAGTAGAAGGGGTCAACTAATTCTTGATTAATAATAATTTAAACCAAAATTTCAACAGGTTATTCATAATGAGTATGGAGAGGATGGGATTTGTTCACATGTCAGATAGTCATGGGTTTAAACTAAGCCAAGTTTTGTATGATATGATTAAACTGAATGGAAAATCGCTAATCCGTAAATACATCTTGTTTCATGACTATTTCAATTGTCTATTGATGTGAATAGATATCAAGTTTAATTTGCTCTTTATCTTTCAAGATTATGCTACTATAGTCGGTTACTGGCTTATCATCAACCGTTGCATTCACTTTTTTACCACTCAAGTCTATTCTTCCCCATATATTCAAAAAATCTTGCAACGTATAATTTCTCTCTGCTATGGAGCCCACGGTAATTCGTCCTTTATCATTTGTAGTGTATAACGGAGCCATACCTGGCATAGTCTTTTCACCTTCTTCATCCATTGGCATACCCGGTACTCCATACTTATCCAAAGAATGATCCTTCCACAAGGATTTATTTATACCTATTTGACTAGGTATTACAACTGGTTTATTGTCAAGTATGATACTCAAGTTAGAATGAAAATAGACCGCAAAAGGATTTACATTTTTTGAGGTTAGACTAGTATTTTGGGGTTTTATAGATAATTCAATATATGCACTTACTATGATCCCTACCACAATCAAAGCAATAATAAAAATTAGTTGTCTTTTATTCATTCTTGGTTATTTATTTAATTATTATTCTGGCTGAAAGTTCATGGCATTCAGTTCTAATTTGAAACAATAAAATTTAATGCATCATTTGAGCCCTTGAATTTGCAATAGACGAATTATTTGCCTCCTCTGTTGTGCGACCGTTCGCTGTAGTGGTGTTATTATTATTACTAGAATTATCCAGGCCTATTCCGCTAATCATCGTCCCAAACATTTCATTGTCTCCCGAAAAATGACTCCCTGTTTTATTAACATCAATCATAAGGCCTAGTACCTTTTTGCCCATTAGATGAACTGTAATGGGTACTTGGCTGTATTCAATTCCATTATCTGAATGAATATCTGACGTTCCTGTAATTACAATGTCATTACCAGCAAATATTACATTGTCTGATTTAAATTTGTTAATTATATGATTGTGAGATAGACTACCATCTGGTTTTATCATCGTAAAATTAGCTGTGAAATCAGCAGTCATGTTTGGGGTTCTTAGACTTTCATTTATTGACTCTTTGATATCTAAATTCCACATTCCACCTTGAATCCAGGTTACAATATTATCTTTAATTTGATTATTGGCAAAATGACCATATGCTTTCACGATGCTGGTATCATTTTGTTGGGTACTTGAGGAGTTGTGCTTCACCATCTCGTTAAAATTTGAAGGATTATCGGTATCTGTTTGTGCAGTGACTAAGTATGACTGTGTAATGGAAGGTACAAACCTGCTGTTACTACTAGAGTCTATCGACGAATATATAATACCACCAACCGCGAATCCTAAAATAAATATTGACGCTATAAAGTAATATGAATGACTAGAAATATACAAGTGCAATATTTTGTGACTTAACACATAAAAAAATTTCGCCCTTTGTGGGGATTTAATAGTCAAAGCAGTCTTAACATACAACTGATATTATGATAGTTAAATCCTTTTATGATATATCATTTCTAATGAATCCAAACTTTGCAATCACGTTGATATTCATTATGATGTTGTTTGCATTCAGCGGAATAGCTATGAATGATGACTCGGCTATGGCACAAACAAACTCAACAACTACAGGTGATTCTGAAAGTAATGCAAAGATGCATGTTGATGAAGCATTAAAGGCTCTACAGTCAAATGACAACAGCGGTGCTACAATGCATCTATACGTAGCGTCTAATTCTACTACAGGCTCTGCAAAGATGCATGTTGATGAAGCATTAAAGGCTCTACAGTCAAATGACAACAGCGGTGCTACAATGCACATCCAAGAGGCTCAGAAAAATCTTTAGTAAATTAGAAATAAGATATTCCAATTTGTTTTATTTCTATTAGTATTTTATTTTTAATCCTCTTAATTTGTTTAAGATTGGCGAGTCATTCCTAAATTAAGGTAGTTAAATTTGATTTACATTCTTTTTTATTTTGTCTTTGTCTTTTAGTTGATATGCCATTAAAATAACCAATATTATTTCAATAATTAGAGTTATTATACCATTTGGCTCCAACTCATTTATTGGTGTCCCTTCAGGTGAAAATGGAGGAGTGACAAGTCTTACAAGTACAAAAGTGATGACGAGTATTGAATTTCCAATGATGCCTATGTAATAGAGGATATTTCTAAGAGTATACTTTCTAACAAGTAATAGCGTTATACCAAAAACTATTTGGGCCAATCCAGAAGCCAAAAATACCATACCCCATATCCATGACTCCTGTGAATGTTCAGGAACCAAAAGTACATGAATAATACCAACAGAAACAGATAGTATTGAAATCGCTATGATTAAGTTCCTTGATCTTGTTTTATTATCTTGGTTATCAATACGTTTTTCAGGCTTGAATTTGAAAATAAAAAGACCCGCGAATATCCCAAGTGAGAAAATTCCTAGCCATTCTGTGATTGGAGATATTATTTGTTCAATTGGATTTTCTTCTGTCATATTCATACTATCATCGTGGTCCTTGACCATGTTTTCAGACACACCTTCACTAGAAGCAAGAGCATATTGAATACCACCTATAATTCCTTGACAAATTGACAAACAAAATGATAATACCAAAATAACTAAACATGATGTCGTATTATCCATGCTAATCTTAATGTAAGATCTATTCTTTTATAGTTGATGTCTCTTACTTCATGAGTAAGACCTTTCTCGTTAATTCTCTGCTTCTTTTAGATTAGCATATGTTAAATTGATCAAATTACAGCATGTATGACTCGTCTGTCTGCTTTTCTTGATGCCAATTAATATATTTTCCAATGTACAAGTATAAGAATACATTATGATAACCTGAATAAATAAGGAAATAGATACTTCTTAATACAATGAAAGGTTCATTGAATTTTTCCTATTCTGGTTTATATCTTCCTAGCAATAAGGAATTTGTAACCACTGTTACTGAGCTCATCGCCATTGCTACACCTGCAAGGATTGGAAGCCAACCAAATACTGAAAGTCCAAAAACGGGAACTAGTGCACCAGCTGCAATAGGTATCAATCCAGTATTATAAGCAAAAGCCCAGAAAAGGTTTTGTTTTATTTTTGAAACAGTTTTCTTTCCTAATTCTAGAGCAGTTATTACATCTCGGATGTCATTCTTAATCAAAATAATGCCACCAGTTTCTTTGGCAACATCTGTTCCTGATCCTATGGCGATTCCTAAATCAGCTCTAGCTAAAGCAGGCGCATCATTAATTCCGTCTCCGACCATTGCAACAACTTTATCTTGTTTTGTCTTTAAATTAGCAACAATCTCTTCCTTTTGATTTGGTAATACCTCTGCTATTACCCTATCAATTCCAATTTGGGAGGCAACAGCCTTTGCAGTTCTTTCATTATCTCCAGTAAGCATTATTGGTTCGATTCCTTGATTTTTTAATTTCTCTATCACCTCTTTTGCTCCCTCCTTGATTGTATCAGCTATTGCAATTATTCCAGATAGGCGATTATTTATTGAAACCAAGACGGCAGTCTTACCTTCTTGTTCTAGTTGCGAAAGTCTAGTTTCCGTGTTTGCATCAACAGATATCTTATTGTCATACATCATTTTTCTATTTCCTATCAGTATGTTTTGGTTGATGTATACAGCCTGAAGACCGTGTCCTACTACTGCTTCAAACGAATCAGGAGAGACTATTCCGATACCTTCTTTTTTTGCTTTACCTATGACAGCCTGAGCCAACGGATGTTCAGAACCAGATTCTGCTATAGCAGCTAGTCTTAATAGTTCAAGGTTATCCATTTGATCAAATGCTATTATGTCAGTAACAGAGGGTTTTCCTTCTGTTAAGGTGCCAGTCTTATCAAATACTACAATATTTACTTTGCCTGCTATCTCTATATGTTCTCCGCCCTTATACAAAATACCATATTCAGCACCTTTTCCAGCACCCATCATCAAAGCTGCAGGTGTGGCCAATCCCAAAGCGCAAGGACATGCTATTATCATTACAGAAACAAATGCCAGTATAGAGTAGGTTAATCCCGCATTTCCAATAAAGTACCATCCAAGAAATACTCCAATTGCTATTATTATTATAGCAGGAACAAAATACTTGGCAACCTGGTCTACCATTTTTTCCAGCTTTGCTTTACCTGTTTTAGCTTCTTCCACTAAAGTGATAATCTGAGATAAGACAGTATCCTGACCAATTTTTGTTGCCCTTACTTTTAATAAACCATTCTTGTTAATTGTAGCTCCTATTACTTCATCTCCCTTTACTTTGTCTACAGGTATGCTTTCACCTGTTATCGCAGATTCATCTATGGAAGACGAGCCATCAATTATTGTTCCATCTGTAGGAACTCTTTCACCAGGTCGTATAATCATCAAATCTCCTTCCATGACCTCTTCGACTGGTATTTCTATCTCTCTAAATTCCTTGGAAACTAATTTTAGCCGAGAACTATCCAAGGAAGTGCTGTTGCTATTATCACTTTTACTTGCAATATTTTTTTCTCTTATTTCGGCTCTTAGTACTCGTGCAGTTCGCGGTTTTAAGTCTAATAACTTTCTTACTGCATTGGATGCTTTTTCTTTTGTCTTTGTTTCAAGCAGTCTTCCTATCAAGATAAGAGTAATTATGATTGCAGCCGTTTCAAAGTATACTGCTGTAAATGGAAAGTATCCTGGTATTATCGTAACTACGGCACTATAAACATAAGCCGCAGTGGTACCTATAGCAATTAAGGTATCCATATTTGATGCTTTAGCTTTAATGCCATCCCAAAATCCTCTGTAAAAACGCCATCCAATCCAAAATTGTATTGGAGTCGCTAAAGCTAAAAGTATGTAATTAGTATATTCCATCATTTCCATAGGTAGAAGGTGGCCCAGTTGTGGAATCATATGAGGTAGACTGAGTAAAACTATGGGTATAGTTAGCGCTATGCTTATTGCAACATGTTTCTTTAACTTTTTTAAAGCCATCTCAGGCTCGAGAAATTCATTTAAACACTGAGATGAGCAAAAATAATAAGTAATTCCATCTTTTGTATGATGAATTGAGCTTTCCTGCTCTTCTACAAACATACCACAAATAGGATCTTTTGCCATATCATTAATAGCAGTTAGAACATATATAACAACAAAGCTTTACAAATGTAAAATACGAAGAATCAAATAAATTGATAGATCAAAGAATATAGTAATATTTCAAATTAGTAGAGAGATACTTCAAGCCTACAGATTGTAGATACTCTTTTCTCTATTTTGAAATTTGAAATTAAGATATTAAACTAAGAGGATGAGATAATTAATATTGCCATCTTATGAAAAGACTCATCTTAAAGTTGTCGGAATGTATTGTACAACCTGCAAACCCATTGTAGAAAAACAACTAAAAAATAATAATGGAATTAAAAAAATTGATATAAACTATATGACAGATAGTGTGGTTGTTGAATTTGATCCCACTTTAACAAATATTAAAGAAATAAAAGAAAGTTTAGAAAATTCAGGTTACAAATTCGTGAGAGCACCTCGTTATTAATTATAGGCATGTGCCTTTAGCATTATATTACAATATCTCTCATTAGCGATAAGATATGGTAAACGATATTCGGATACATCGAAGTAGTTAAAGCTTTAAAGCTTAGGGTCTATCTCCGTATAGATATATCTAGACTCCTATATCGAACTTTACAAATGTAAAGAGTATTATATCGTTATTAACCAAAAAAGTTGAACCTGAATGCCTCTCAGTCTTGATGAAAACGATATATCTATTCTCAATTCAATCTTAGAAGACGGTAGGAAATCTTTTAGACAGATTTCAAGAGATACCGGAATAACAACTCCAACAGTAAAAGCCAGGTATGAAAGACTCGTAAACGTTGGATTTATCAAGGGTGTTTTACCAGTCTTTGACTTTGAGAAAATAGAATCGGATGTGAGAGAAGAAAAGAATTTCATTCAATTAGATGACCTGAAAGAAAATGCTAAAAAGAGAAAGAATATTCACAAAAGCACTCAGAATAGTAATTTAAAAAAAGAGATAGACGATATTCAAAAAAGAATTACAAGTGGTCTGGCGATAAATATTGTTTGCGATTTTTGCGAGGGCCCTGTTTTTGATAAACCTAAAGTTCTAAAGTTTGCAAATATTGAAAGATTCTTTTGCTGTACCTCTTGCAAATCAGGGTATAGCCAAAAATACCGAGGAAGAATAGAATCAATTAAAAAAAAATATGAGGGAAAATCTGAGCTGCATGAGTAACGTCTAATACAAATGGTTTGTATCAATATCCATATTTTGAAGGATTTTGCTCGAACTGTTGTTTACAATTAGCAGAGCAAAGATATACCTTGTTTCCGTTTATGTCTGATACATGTTTTGCAGTTTTTTCATCCACATTCATATTGCAAACTGGGTCTTTTGCCATGTAGTAGAATAAGTAATAATATATTTAACTATGAGACTTTACAAATGTAAAAAGCTGCTAAATTTCAATATTTTACATTTGTAAAGCTAGCCTGTTATATTTGACTTTAATTAATATAGTTACATGATAACACAAATAAAAACAAACGGTAACTCTCATGTACATCATCAACAGCAAATGCAACAGCAACGACACGAACTAAAAGAAGAGCGTTATAGTGTCAACCTAAAATATACTCCAACGATCCCAGAAGCAGGACGACCTACTCTAATTACTATAGAAATTATCGAAAAGCAAACTAGAAAGAGGATAAAGGAGTTCGATATCCTTCATGAGAAACTAATGCATGTCATAATCGTTTCAGAAGATTTGTCTCACTTTTCACATATTCATCCTGTATTTAATGTGGAAAGAGGCATTTTTACCGTCTATCATGTATTTCCAGAAATAAAAAAATACAAAATATGGGTGGATTTTAAACCAAAGAACGCAGATCAGACTCTTGTTTCATTAAATCTTGATACTATGATTGGTACTTACAGTAAATCAATATCCATTACTAAGGAAAGACAATTTACCAAGCAAATAGATAAGAATTACTACGTCAATTTACTTATTCCAAAAGAAATTAAATCAAACAAACCAGTTGACTTAACATTCGTCATATTAGACCAAAATTCAAATCCAATTACCGATTTGACTCCATTAATGGGAGCTGGAGGTCACAGTGTAATAATAAGCAGCAATCTACAAGAATTCTTGCATGTTCATCCAACCAAAGAGGTAAGTTCCAACTGGAAAGGTGGACCTGAGGTTTCCTTTAACACTGTATTTCCGCATTCAGGTCTGTATAAAGCATGGGGACAATTTCAGCATCAAAATGTAACAATAACAGCTGATTTTGTTTTAGAAGTTGTATGAGAAGGTTGTCTTACTACTATCTAATAACAATTTAAATCTCATACAACATAATTCAAATAAAACCACCTTTTTTTAGATTCCTTTTGTAGATGTTCTCTTTAACATAGCAGCTCCCAAAATTACGACCCACGCTAAGAAAATTATCATCGATATTCCTCGAATTCCTTCAAAGTTAGGATATGCAAAAGCAGAGTAAGAAACCTCGATTCCTGCCACTATTGTAAGGATACCTACTATCACTCCACCAACTCCTATCCATCTGTTGACAAGTATGTTCTTTGCAATTGCAAGACCAAAGATTATTGCAACAGTACCTTGTAAAAGTCGAAATACGCTATTTACCCCATACTCAGTCCAGCGAATTCCTTCTGCAACCCTAAAGATTAGATTCTTTTTCTTCCTCCTGTGGAGAAGCCATCCAAGAATCTACTGCAAACTTTAATGCAACACCGTCTACTGCTTGGAGAATAGCAAAAGTACTTGCAGTTATTATTGTAAGAGCGAATCCAAGCCACGCCAATAAGGATATAACGCTTGATTCAGAATTTGCAAGTAAGCGATAGATAGCGACAAACCCGCCAACAAAAACCATCATTGTTCCAACGAACTGACCTATATGAATCCCTACCCAGAGTTCACTATTGGCATATTCTGCTAATACTCGTGGATGATTGAATGGATCTTCACCTGAAGGGTGAATCATCGTAGACAAAATCATGATTACTGCTCCAGCAATAAATGAAACTGATCCTAAAATAAGCACAGGTCTCTGATACAGATTGGTTGTGGTAGTATCTACCAACTCAGAAAAGGTCTCCTTTATTTGCATTCAATGTACAGAGCAAGTTTTTTATTCCTTTACCTTGGAGATATATAATATTTATGGGAAGCAAAGTCAAAATCCGAGATCGGGGTATTGTTATGTATCATTTTCGAATGGTCGGGTATATTATAAAAGAAATTGAAATTCATAGAATTCAATAATCAGTTATGGATGTATCAAGCACTAATAAGAGGCTAAGAACGATGTTCAAAATACATTGGCAAGAATTATTAGAAAAGTAACAGAATTGGCTGGCTGTCCTATACTTTTGATCCATTAAGTAGTTTTTAAATAATAGTCTTATTCTCGGTTTATGAATATGATGTTTATCTATAAAATAAATTACGATATAAATAATCATGAAAAATTTAAAAAAAACTTGAGTTGTTTTTGTAATACCTTCTGTTATCCGCAACAGCAATAACACGAACTATTTTCCTTTTTTTCTATTCTTCTGCCGTCATTTTCTTGACAACAATTATCTGGTTCATCTTATTCATTATTTTTATCTAATATGAACAGATAGTTAAATACCAGGCTTTACAAATGTAAATTGGGTAGACGTTTAGTATTCTTTACAAATGTAAAGTCACTATCTTATCTATGTTTTCTTGCTAAGGAAAATGGATATGACTACAATAGAAAAAGGCAAAACAATCGGACACAAGATTTCAATTAAGTCAACATTACAAAATCTACAATGGAGGATAGCATAATGACTTTTGTATCTTCCTCTCCAAGTTCAATATCATCATCGATACCCGCAGCAAACCCAAACAGGTGGAAAGCATTATCGATATTATCATTAGCTCAATTCTTAATAATACTTGATACGTCAATCATTGGAGTAGCATTGCCTACCATACAAGAACATTTTAACATAACTCAAACAGATTTACAATGGATTTTTAACGCATATGTAATTACTTTTGGTGCTCTGTTATTACTTGGTGGAAGACTATCAGATATTGTAGGACAGCGTAAGGTGTTTACTATAGGATTTCTTATCCTCACAGGGGCTTCAGTTTTAGCAGGTGTTGCAATGTCAAATGACATGCTAATAACTGCCAGAGTTTTACAAGGACTAGGTGCTGCTTTGATTGCTCCATCAGCACTTTCCATAGTAATGAATCTATTTGCAGGAAACAAATCAGAAATGAATAAAGCCATGGGTATTTGGGGAGCAGCTGCACCGGCTGGTGGAACTGCAGGAGTCTTTTTAGGTGGTATTATTACTGCATGGTTTGACTGGCCATGGGTATTTTTGATAAATGTTCCTATTGGAATAATAGTTCTCGCTTTAATTCCTAAGTTGATACCTCGGGGAATAAAAAAGAAAGGAAGGGTTGACTATCTTGGCGCACTCACCATCACCGCATCTTTAGGTCTATTGATTTATTCGATTGTTACAGCCAATGAAAATGGATGGCTATCCTTACAAACAATATCTATGTTAGGAGCTTCCATTGTATTACTGGGCGCCTTCATCGCAATTGAGAAAAGAACTAAAGAGCCTTTGGTACCTCTTGGAATATTCAAAACAACAAATCTTCTATCTTCAAATATTGTCATGGTTTTGTTGGGAGCAGCATGGGTCTCAATGTGGTTTTTCCTTAACCTCTACTTGCAACAAATACTCCATTATGGGCCTCTTGAAAGTGGACTTGCGTTGTTGCCAATGACAGGACTCATCATGGTGATGATGATATGGCTGATGCCGAAATTGATAGGTAAAATAGGAATTAAAGAAAATCTCATAATGGGACTTGGACTTTTGACTATAGGCATGATTTTGTTTAGTTTTACTCCTGCTAACACAGGCGAAAACAATAGTAACAATTTCATATTTATGGTCTATGTATTGCCGGCCTCTATTATCTCTGCATTGGGAATGGCCTTCTCTTACATACCCATATTGACTTCAGCTGTATCAAATGCAAGTAAAGAGCATGTAGGTATCGCATCGGGGCTTGTCAATACTACTTACCAGGTCGGTTCAGGATTAGGACTTGCGATTATGGTTGCGGTATCTACAGCCTATTCAGAATCTTTGGTAAATATTGGAATGAATACATTAGAGGCCATAAATAGTGGGTTTCATCTATCGTTCACAGGTGCTGCAATTATTTCTGCAATAGCTGCAATTATATCAATAATATTGATAAGGACAAAAACGCAATAAGATGAGACTCGAAGCCTTGCTTTAAAAACAAAGAATCTACCATTCCGATTTAATGATATGAAATGGAACAAATGGGATTTGTTTACATGTCAGGTAGTCATGGGTTTATACTTTGATAATGAGTGTAGGATTTGTCCTGCAATTTCGACTTCCATATGGCAATAGACAAAACTTGATGAATTGGGATGTTTTATGAGCATCAATAAACTATCATATGATTAAATTTTTTACTCTACCTTTCCTACAGATAATTATAGAATTATATGAAAAGGTTATTTGATTGTGCTATTATTGGAGGAGGTCCTGCGGGTCTAAACGCTGCCCTGGTATTAGGACGAGCAAGACGAAATACTGTCTTATTTGATAATGATAATCCAAGGAATGCAGTTACACAGGAATCTCATGGATTTATTACTCGCGATGGAATAAAACCTCAGGAATTTAGAGAAATTGCTCACCAAGAAATAAGTAAATACCCTTCTGTCATATATGAAAAGGAAGAGGTAACTTCAATAACTAAAAAAGATCAATTATTTGAATTAGTCACTTCTGATAACGAACTTTATCAATCAAAGACTATCATCATATCCACGGGCTTAAAAGATGTTCTACCAGACATAGAGAATATTTCTGACTATTATGGTAAGAGTTTATTTAATTGTCCTTACTGCGACGGATGGGAATTGCGAGACAAACCTTTAGCTGTTATCATAGAAGAACCAACACAGGGTTTTCATTTCATTCAGACTATTTATAATTGGTCTAAAGACCTTATTGTAAGCACAAATGGTAAGCCCATTCTAAATCCTGATCAAAAGCATTTGATTCATAATAAAGGTATAAAGATTATCGAAAGTAAAATTAAAAACTTTGAGGGAAAAAATGGACAGATGGAAAAAATACATTTTGAAGATGGAGAAAGCATTATTATAAAAGGAGGTTTTGTTTTACCTCAACCTATACAGGCCTCTGATTTTGCTAAAAAATTAGGATGCGAATATAATTCATCAGGTGGTATTTCAGTAGACTTCTATGGTAGGACAAATATCCAGGGAGTATACGCAGCGGGTGATGCTTCTATATTTGCTCCTGCACAATTAATTATCGCTGCGGCGGATGGACTTAAAGCAGCTGCAGGTGTAAATAGGGATTTAATACAAAAAGAGTTTTTAGAATAACTCGATTGTAGGTTGGTCACTATTTCCAAATCCTGTATAATTGACAATGGATATGGGCATGAAATGATCTAATTTTTTTGCTCATATTGAAAGGAAAACGAGTACAAACGTAAGAGCAATATCAATAATCTTTCCATACTTGTTATAGGTATAATAGAGTTTTATTATGATTTTATTATTTATTATCTAAAAAACAAATTTAATAATATTACCTTAATTATTGACAGAAATAAAAATACCTGGGAAATTTTTGTTTGTTCTAGATACTAGTAATCATATTGTTAGAGTTTAGACATACTTGGGAGTAGGTCGTGCTAAAGGCAAAGAAATGTGGAGAGCATCTATAAAAGTTTCAGAAAGTATCACATACCCAATAACCATAATTTCATGGCCATCTTTATTTTTCAACTAATTCCTTCTTATAGGACTTTTTCAACCATATGGGTGTTATAATTGTTGTAACTGCAACCATTATGATTATTGCAGTATAGATGTCTGTGGATAGCACTCCTGTTGTTACTCCCACACCAGCAACAATTAATCCTACTTCACCCCTAGACACCATACCTATTCCAACTCTCATGGATTTTGCTTTATCTTTTTTGAGAAACAACATCGATGGCAATCCGCATCCTACAAGTTTTGTGAGAACGGCTATTGCTATGATTATCCCAGCGATAATCAAAACATCGATATTGATGCCTCTTAAATCTACTTGAGCACCTATAATTGCAAAAAACAATGGTGCAAAAATAAACTGCAATTTTTGAGCATACTCTTCTACCTGTTTTATTAGTTTGGTACTAGCAACTGCCATTCCTGCAGCGAATGCGCCCACTATGGGAGACAGACCGACATAGGCTGCAACACCGGCTATGCCAAAGAATATTGCTGTTGTAATTCCTTCGATACTACCCCTTGACCTCCATAGTTTTTCTCTGTGTAGAATTTTTGGGATAAGAAAAATGGCGCTAATTAATAAGACAGCAAACAATCCTAGAATTTTTACTATTAAAAATGCTATGTCCATTATTTGCGGCGAAGTATTCCCTGATTGCACCATTGTGAGAACAACAGATAATATTGCTATGGCAAGAATATCATCAACTATTGCCGCACCCAGAATAAGCCTAGCCTCCTTAGATTGCATTTTACCTAGTTCGGTAAGCACTTGAATAGAAATGGCTATACTTGTAGCTGTCATTGCTGTAGCAATTAAAAGTATTTCAAATGAATCCAATCCGTACAACGAAAGGATCATAAAGCCTACTGCAAAGGGTATGATTACTCCTAGTGCACCAACGGTAAATGATGCTGCTCCACCTCTTAGAAATTCTCTTGGTGTAATCTCTAGGCCTGCAATAAAGAGGATGACAATGGCTGCTAGTTCTCCTATATACTTGAGTGTTTCATCAAGGACAACCAAAGGTTGGCCATCAAATAAAGGGAGACCGCCTAAAGCATAAGGACCAACAATAATACCAGCTAAGAGCTCTCCCAATACAACTGGTTGCTTTATTCGCTGAAATATCTCTGCAAAAATTTTAGCACTGAATAAAAGAATAGAAATGGATATTATGATATGTATAAAAGCAGATTCAGCAGCCATTGTATACTGTTTTTGTTATTATTTTCATTATAATAATATAACAATCTTATCTAGATAATTGCTAGTTGAAACCTTTATTTTCAAATTTATAGAAACTATAAAATAGAATAATTTCAGAATAAACTTTTAGGTATTTCATCCAAATCATAATAATAGCCTAATATGTTATCAACAGTATGCTCTAACTGAGTATTACTGTTTATCAGAACAAATATAATTTTGTCGTATTCATATATCTTTAATATTCTCAGCTTATCATATTCTAAAACAATCCATCTTATATTACCTAAGATACTTTTACTTTTACCCTCTAGTTCTGCATTCTCTATTGTTAATTTTTCATTTTCTGTGCTAATGTTTAAGTCTAATTCATTGACGATAGAATCGACATAGGCTCTATTTATGTTAGAATTTTTGGCAATGTACAATTCTTTTATTTGAGATGACATCACAATAAAAACTGCCAGAATATCATCATCCACTTCTACTAAATGTTTTATTTTATCATAGTTATCACCTTTATTCATATTAAGGATGTCTTTCAATAATTCTATTCTATTATAGCCAGATAAATCATTTTAAGATGATTTTATTTGGATTCAAATTAGACCCATCCTCAATCGTCTAATTGCTTTGATGATGCATGTTAGGGAGATTTTCTGAATGATTGGATGAGAGATAAAAAATCACAACCTCTATATTTAAAAATGGCTTTAAACCTTTTCAAATAGACTGCTGGATGCATAAGAAATATTCAATTGGTATTTTGTTAATTGCAATTTACATTGTTGTACTTTTTACTGTTCCTCCCTTACTATATGAAAGGAGTGTCACCCCAATTCTAGCGGGCATCACAGTAATCATGGTTGCTATCTATGTTTTGCTCGGACTTGATATTATTCATCGAACAGTTATCGCAATGTTTGGAGCAATTCTGTCTATCATTCTAGCTATCGTACTAGGCTCTATTCAGGCTGAAGATAGTCTTGAATTTGTTATCGAATCTGTTGATTTTAACACCATCGGTCTGTTACTTGGAATGATGATTATGGTAGCAATCCTGGGAGAAACGGGTGTTTTTCATCAGGTCGGAATAAAACTCGGCAAAATTAGCAAAGGTAACGTTTGGATATTGATGCTGTTACTATGTGCCTTTACTTCCGTTGCATCAATGTTTGTAGACAATGTTACTACTATTTTACTCATGGTTCCAGTTACACTTTCTATAACACGAACGTTAGGAATTCATCCAATTCCATTTATTATGGCACAAGTTCTGGTTTCTAATATCGGAGGGGCTGCAACTCTAATTGGTGACCCTCCAAATATCCTGATTGGTTCAGCTGCGGGAATTGATTTTAACTCTTTTTTAGTTCACATGGGACCAACAGTAGCCATTGTTTTTGGATTTTCCTTACTCCTAATCAAATTGTTCTTTAATAAAGAGTTAAAAGGTGAACAAAAATTAGAACAGCAAGAAGATATCCAAGAGTTAATGCATAGAGATGAAAATGCGATATTAATACATCATAAAGGATTACTGATAAAATCCTTAATTGTATTAGTAGGCGTTATCGTACTATTTTCTTTGCAGACTATCACTCATTTGGAAGTATCCATCATAGCCATTGGGGGTGCTGCAGTATTATTAATCATAAGTAGAGTGTCACTAGAAAAAATCTTGCATGAAGTCGATTGGGCTACTCTGTTATTCTTTATAGGTTTATTTGTTATCGTTGGAGTTGCTGAACATGCAGGGTTAATAGATATACTTGCGAATCTAGCTATCGAGATAACAGATGGAGATCCTTGGTCGACTTTTGTTCTGGTAATTTGGTTCTCAGGTATTGCAAGTGCCTTTGTAGACAACATACCACTTACAACTACAATGATTCCGATGATTCATACTTTAAACGCTGACCCCACCATAGCAGCTGCCTTTGGTCCTGAAAGTGGATTTCAATTTAGTCCTCTGTGGTGGGCTTTGGCGTTAGGAGCTGACTTTGGGGGCAATGGCACATTAATTGGTTCTAGCGCTGGTGTTGTTGCTGTAGGATTAAGTGAGAAGTTTGGACACCACATTTCTTTTTCAAGGTGGATACGCATAGGTTTTCCGTTCATGCTAATAACTTTGGCAATAGGAACAGTAGTTCTATATGGATTTCTTATGCTAATACATTAGAGAGAACTATTTTAATTCCTCATTGTTCATTTTAGATATGAGCATCTATACAATAAATTATTTCAATTTCTAAATTATATAGAACAATAATCTATGCATCCAAGGTAATGAGCAAATAATTAATTGAATTACTACCTATGACTGTCCTCAATGGGCATATTTGAAGAATCTAAAATATACTTTGGTCAGTATGAATATATTGAATCTGATAAACTCAAGGTCTGATTTATATGAAGAATTAAAAGTAAAGGTTAAGGATAATAACCTTAGAACAATGCTTTGATAGCACAGCAAAAATATTATAAAAATATCAAATCAAACAATGGTTAATAGTATAGCATCCAAATTAAAGAAACTAAACAATTAATATCTCAAATTGACTTCGGGATAAATTCACTAACGTATCATAAAAAACATATTCATTCATTTATTAGATCATATACCTGAGATTTAGAGAGGGACTGATGATACAAAACATCTTAGTAACAGATGATGGCACAGAGGTTTCGGATAAAGCACTTGAAATAGCTTGTGAAATAGCTGGACCATGTGGTGCTTGTATTACATTACTGCATGTTATTGAGCATATTGAAGATCCGGACACCATGATATTTGGAAACAATAGAGAACTTATTGAAAAAGCAAAATTAATGAATTTAAGGCCGTCTATGGAAAATACATGGCATAAACGAGCACAAAATAAGATTAAAAAGTTAAGTAAACAAAACCTTCGATCTGACAGCAAATGCTTAACTGGGGATATTGCAGAAAAAATCTTGGGGTACGCTCATGCTAAGAAAGTTGACATGATTGTTATGGGTAGCAGTAACAGACTGAAGGGTATTTCAAAAATAAAAGCATTAGGTAGTGTTACTCGAAAGGTTTCAGAATTGGCAGACTGCCCCGTACTTATAATTCATTAACCAGTTCCCCTGTTTTATCAAATCTGTCCGTTTGCAATACAGCAGTATAGACGATAAGTAGATTATCTATCGGGTTAAGTTGTAGATACAAAGACAACCGAGTTAATGTATTAATAGTCTGATATCAAAGTAGCAGTCATTAAGTATATAATTTGTTTTGGTCCCTTATATCAATAAATTACCTCATAATTTTGTAATAAGGTTTTATTTGGTGCCGGGGTTTGTAATTTGTGGTTTTTTCTTAGATATTTTCACAAATAAATAGATTATTGTAATTATTTCAAATCTACCTACTATCATATTAATGATGAGAACTATCTTTGATATGGGATCCATCTCCACAGAAGTTATACCGGTGGATAATCCTGTTGTAGTCAATGCAGAAACAGAATCAAAAAGTGAATCCAAGAAATCCTGTTTATCGATATAAGAGATAATCGTTCCAGTAATAAGTGACACTGCGATAAATAATATTACTACATATATTGCTTCATCAAATATTTTTTCTTCTTCTTTAATTTTTGTTGGCTTTGACTCAATAGCAAGGTATCTCTTGTTATATGGTGATGCTACTGCAGATATCGATCCACCACTATTTTCTGAGCTGAATTTTTTACCAGTAACTTTTTGAATTATATGAAGTATTCGACCTACTTTTATACCACCTGCAGTAGAGAATGCAGTTCCTCCAATTAACATTGCTATTATTAATACCACTTTTGCTTCTATCGATATCTGGGCGATGTCAAGGAATTGAAAACCAGAATTAGTCGCAGCGCTTATAACATGAAATACAGACGCCATTAACTCTGATTGTACTTCCAAAGTTTTACTTAATACAAAATAAAAAATAATTATACAAATTAAAATTATTCCCGTATACAAAAATAATTCTGGGCGAACGCTGGTTGTATGCATTTTCTTACTAAATATCGCATAATGAAATACGAAAGGAAGTGCCGAAATAATCATACCTATCATAAGCGTAGTCAGTTCAATGTTGTTTTGTGAATCTAGGGCTGTAGAAGTAGGAGCAAATCCTCCTCCGGTAACGGTCCTAAAAATCAAGGTGAGAGAAAATAGTATATCTGCCTGTCCGCCTAAATATAAGAAAAAGATAAGAACAATTGCATAAAAACTAAAGATAACACCTATTGTTAGTATCAGCTGTCTTACTTTGAGATTTCCACCCCTATCATTCCTCTGATGTGCATCAACTTTCTTTCAGGATAGAAAAAAGCAACTATCAAGTATACGAAACTTAGACCACCAATATATTGGGTGTATGAACGATAGAAGTCAAAGCTTTTGGGTAACTCTTCAGGAAATGATATAAATGAAAGACCGGTTGTTGTAAATCCAGACGCACTTTCAAAAAAACTATTTATAAAAAGTGTTACCGGTCCTTGCTCTGGTGGAAACGGATTTACATAAATATATGGGATGCTCCCAAAAAGACTCAGAAGTACGAAACTTGAAACCATAAGAAGTGAGGCCTGTCGAAGATTCATAGGCATTCTTTCGCCGTAAGAATTTAATACGAAACCCGCTAAAGACATGGAGGTAACAGAAAGAAAAATTCCTACTGCTGAAGCAACTTCTCCCATCAAAGATGCTAATATGGCAGGGACGATGAGCAAAAAACCTGCAAACTGCAGTATGAAACCTAGATTACTCATTATAGGCTTGTAATGTTCTCTGATTATTGTTCGATATGGCCTAAATGTTTGTTCCAAAACAGACGTCCTAATGGCATTAGCCAATCCCTCTTGAGTCACAATACCTAAAATATGTACATTATCGGTTACCGGCACTCTCTTTATTGCATTGAGTCTCATAAGCTCCAAAGCTTGTCTTACATTTGCTTTTGCAGAAATAGTTATGATAGGAGAAGACATTATTGTCTTTATAGACACTTTATCTGAATCCTCACCTCGCATCACAATCTTATCCAAAATATCGCTATCGGTTATAATTCCCATATATTCATCATTTTTATTCTTTACAATAATTGTCTCAGCTTTGGCATCATGCATTTGCTTAACGGCTGTGGATCACCCATAGACGAAAAAGAATCTAAGAGATTTTGTAATATACTGTTCATCTGTTGATACTTCTCCTCCAATTCTCTTACCTTTCTATTTTCTTCCTCTTTGATTTCTTCAAATGCTTGAGGTACTAGTGGATAGGAACATTTTGAACAATACTTATTTTCTAATGGGTTCACCAATTCACACCTAGGACAGTTTAATACTGAGGGTATCCTTTTAATTGTCTCTTCAGAATATATGCCATTGTATTCGAGAATTTTATTTTTTAATTCATTGCCCATTCTTCTTTTTATATAGCGAGCACCTTGTTTTGAGTTCATAGACCAGCGAACCTTCTTCTTCAAGGCATATTCTGGCAAATGATCACTATCATTGGTAATAGCAGAATGGCGAATGCAGTATGGATTCCATCTTTTAGTAACAAGTAAATGATTCAGTTTTTCGATTTCTTTATCGTCTTTTATAAATCCACTGTCTACCATAGTTACAATTCTTTTTCTTAATTGTTGCATCATAGTCCATAATGCCTCAGGATTAATCGGCGAACCATTTACTATACTGCAAATGAGACTAGCATTAGGTTCATTTCTGAAAGGATGTTCATTAAGCCAATCTCTAACATATGGAAAAGACAAAGTTAGTAAGATCGGTCTCGTCCCAGTTTTTGACTCGAACGGAATTTCACCTTCGCCATATTTTTCCTTTAATCTAATATGCTTTAACTTCAACGAGGTTATATCATGATTTCTACCATCAAGGTCCCACATAAGGGCAAGTGCTGACTTGTTTCTTCTGTGATTTTCGTATTGTATCAGTATCAAAATATCATCTCTTTCCCATAGCTCACTTTCAAGATAGGGACTGATCCTTTTGGTATTTTTGTTTTTTATTCTTACAAAATTGGGTGTTTCCCATTCCGTTTGTTCTGTATCATTTTCTCGATTGTATAACCATCTATAAAATTGCTTTATTCTATTAAGATAATGATTCCAAGTTGTTATCCACTTGCCATCTGGATCTTCGCTTTTAGGCTTTATTTTAGTATCTAGGAATTCTAGTATTTCGTTCTTAGTTTTTATGTCAAAAAAACTTCTACAATCAAGGAAATTTGAAAATGGAATAATTACTCGAAGATTGTTTAACTTATGGTTATCTGATAAGTTGTTCTTATTCATATAGCAATAGAATTCTTTTATCAGTGACGCATTAGACTTGTTGTCGAGATGATCTAATTTGTCAAGTAATGTCGAAAGACGATAAGGCATTCTAGTCATTACCTCTTACATATTTGAAATCCAACAACAATAGCCAATATCTAGAACACAAGTTATTCCTATAGTTATTTTCCATCTGAAATATTTAACCCCATATGATCAATGGGGCCAGAGGGATTCGAACCCTCGACCGCCAGCGCCCCGGGCTTATACCCAAAAATTGGATGGTATCCTGCCAAGCTAGACGATAGCCCCCTTGTTTATTAAAAATAAACCTCTCATTTTTAAACCTAAGTATACAACTAATTGCAGAGAAATTCTAAAGATACATTTTAATAATTAGTTAAATGCTTTATAGCATATCATTTATGCTGGTTAATGAATTAGATGCCATAGACAAAGAAATACTTAATGATATTCAATGGTCTTTTCCTTTGGTTGAAAGACCGTTCTTAGAAATGGCAAATAAATATCAATTAAAAGAAGATGAAGTTCTTGATAGAACTCAAAGATTAAAAGATATTGGAATTATTAGACAGATAAGTGCAATTTTTGATACTCGTAAGTTAGGATACAAGAGTGCGTTAGTGGCTTTTTCAGTGGATAAGAATAAGATAGATTATGTCGCTAATGAAATAAACAAACATCCAGGTGTAAGTCACAACTACGAAAGAAATCATGAATACAATGTTTGGTTTACGTTAGCTGTATCTCCGGATGCAGATATGAAAACCGATTTAGATAGAATGGCCTCCCTAGATGGAGTTTTAAAATATAGAGTATTACCAACGCTAAAAATGTATAAAATAGGCGTGAAATTAGACATGGTAAATGATGATCCTGAAAAACCTAGTCCCACAGACGACGTAAAAAAAATGGATGCAAAAGCAGAGAAAATATCAGAAGTAGATAAAGAATACATTAGACAATTACAAAAAGATATCAAAATAATTAGAGAACCATTCAAAACAATCACGGATAATTTGGGAATAAATCTGGAAGAGCTCTTTAACAAAGTTAAGGAATATCAAAATATGGGCATCATGAGAAGATTTGCAGCGATACTTAGGCATAGGCAAGCAGGCTTTACGGCAAATGGAATGATAGTATGGAATGTGCCGGAAGAAAACATAGATCAAATAGGATTAAAAATCGCTTCTTTTCCGCAAGTAAGTCATTGTTATAGACGACCTATATACCCAGACTGGGAATTTAATCTTTTTAGCATGATTCATGCTAGAACAATTGATGCAGCTGAAAAAATAGCAAAGGAAATATCTGCAATAATTAAAATTGATAGATACAGAATATTGTTTAGTTCCAGAGAATTTAAAAAAGAAAGAGTAAAATATTTCGAGTAAATTACGGTTTTTTTAATTAAAAATTTTTAATTATGCCAATAATTTAGGCATATCAAAATTTTTTTCATACATTTGTTCGATTTGCAGTCTCTCATCTTCATTCAAATAATTACCATCAGAAATTTGAGCAAACAAATCTATTTCTTCAATGCTTGTGACAGTTGGTAATAGAACGGAGATTTGTTTTTGCGATAAAATATACTTCATAGAAATTTCAGTAATATCCCATCCATGAGAATTAGCAATGGGTTTGAGTTTTTCTATTTTTTGCATCGCTTGTATAATCCATTCTTTTTTTCTATTATTTCTATGGTCATTCTTATCAAATACGGTATGTTCATTTACTTTGCCAGTTAAAACTCCCGATGCATCTGGTACTCTAACCATTATGCCTACTGAATTATTTCTTTGATCTACAGCATCAAAAAATACCCTTCCAGGATCCTGTTCTAATATATTATACACAGTTTGTAAACAAACTATATTCCTGTTTTTTATAGCATGAATTCCTTCTTTTTCCCATCCTATTGCAGGCCCTAAAGCAACACCGTGACTCTTAATTTTTCCAGAGCTTACTAATTCATCTAATTTGTGAAATAATTTATCGTTTTCTATCGCATCCATCTTGGGATTATGTAAACTATATACATCAATAAAATTGGTTTCCAATCTTTTCATGCTTTCTGACAAAGCATAATCTAAGAATTCTGGAGTGTGCTTTTGGGGAATCTCGCCATGTCCTACTTGCTTTGCATTATACATATCATAACCCCATTTAGTGGAATAAATTACCTCATTGCGCATATCCTTAAAGGCTTTTGCTAACAATTTTTCACTCTTGCCCCTTCCATACATATCAGCAGTTTCATAAAAATTAATTCCTAAATCAAAAGCATGTTTTAGCATCTTTATAGACTCGTCTTCTTCAAGTTTTTTTCCCCACCAGTCTAAACCTAAAGTCCATGTCCCAAATCCAATTTCACTAACTTTAATTCCGGTATTTCCTAAGTTACGATATTTCATTAAATTATACTCCTCACTTTTTCAGATAATTTATTGAAATTATCGTCGTCTATACAAGGCTTACTAATTGACTTTAAATATTCAAATGGCTTTTCGGGCAGGTGATTTTCAAAATATGCTATCAAGTCTGGATCATGTGAGTCAATTTGAATCCAGGACTTGCAACCTACCCATTCAGGTTTGTTAATTAATCTTAATGGGTTATTTAATTTGTATGCTCGTAACAACAACAAATAAAGCGGCTTTTTTGGATTATAATCAAATCGAGATTTGAGATAATCATCAGTCCATATATGGAAATTCTCTAATTTTTTTAACGTAGTTAAATCGGGCACTTTACTAAAATGAGTTATCTCAACAAATGATGTAATCTCAGTTGTTTTATTTGAATCAGGCAGAGTTTCGGCACTGTCTAATCCATTTTTTCTGTTTAATTCATCCAGGGTTGTATGATAGTCCATACGGATTGATTCTTTAGCTTGATGTTCAAAAGTTGGGGATAAGAAAAAGTTCTTGAATTTTAGTTCAAAGCCGTTGCGAAATTCCATAATACCTCCTTTTCTGAACGATAAAATTTGATTTCCAGATTCTAAAGCTTTGCAAACTATAGCCCACTCTTTTAATGCCCCTAGAGGATCGGCGCTGGATTTTGATTCATTATTAAGACTTTGAGTATTATTGACTTGGGCTGAGTTTGCTGCTGCAGCATCTGAAGAAATCGTTGAATATGTTCTTTCAGAATCAAGACCGATTCTTTTCAATTGGATAGTTCTAGAACCAGAACCTATAATATCATTAAAACCATTATCTAAAAAAGAATTAGAAATCATATAAACACCAGTTTACAATTGTATTGTTATTATAAATAAATATTATTAACCACTGATCTTCGAATAATAGAATGCTTTTAACCCAGGCTCTTAATTATCTCCTCTATATTTTTTAGGACACATGGGATCATCGGTGTATCTTTAATGATATATTTACTAACTTGAGTTTCACGTAAGTCTATGATCAAGCTCTGGAATCTTGAAAGATTGTCAGTTTCAAAAGCCAACATGAAATCCTGATCATCAATTCCAAATGAATATGTAGTATTAAGTCGAATTTCAGGATATTTTCTTCCAACTCTTATATGTTCTTCCATCATTTCTTTTCTTTTCTCAAAAGGCAAAAGATACCATTCCCGAGATTTAATAAATGGATACACTACCGCATATTGCAATGGCTCCTCATCAGTTTCAAATCCAAGTTTAACCTGATTTGAATAAAATGATTTTCTAGTTAAAGAAAGATATGTGGATGTAGGTTCTATATATTTTCCCAGTATAGTAGTATAAATTTTTGTAGCCAGCACCTGAATATTTTCTAGTGATGACGACATGGTCCAAATCATAAATTCACTATCGTGTCTTAAACCGATGGTAGAATAAGTTCTAATTTTCATTTTCTTGCGTGCAGCATTTAATAATTCAAGAAACTCGCGCGAAGCCTCATCTTTGCCCATCTCATTTAGCCAACGCCATTTGGGATCTACTTTATAAAATGTAAAGGTAAAGAATTTTTCAGAGCTATTCTTGTTGTCGGATTCATCAGTCTTGGCATCCGATAGCTCAGGATCTTTGATGGATACAGCGCTCACACCATTATCTTTTATTGCATTATCTAAATTATCAATTTTATTTTTTTTAATACCAGATAAATTATCAACTTCTGAAGGGCTTTTATTCTTGTTTCGCATGACTTGTATGCTATCTTAAATTAATAAATAGTTTAATACAGTCAATTGATATTAATTTTTCAAAATAACAGTGACCTGCTGAGCTTAGATTAGCTTAGTTTAGTTTAGTTTATCCTATCCTAACGACTGTAGGATATTAGTACATTCTCTGAGACAAAATAATAGATTGAATAATTCTATTAATAATATCACTACTAGACCAGGATTAATACTACCATTCTCATATACGAATTATTCGTAAATCGAAGAATGATTTCTCTGGGAAGGATTTATATATTTCAGGCCACGGTTAGCAGTATCTTTTTTATTCGCAACCTTTTTCTTTTTATCCTTATCCGTTATTTTTTCTCTAACTTGATCGTCTCTTTTACTTTCCATGTATGTATTTGTAGGCCCAAAAGCAGCAGAATGTGGCTCAAAGAATGTCCCATGATCCATCAGATCATTGTTTTTTATTATTCTTACCTTCTTTTTCATATGGATCATCTTTTTTTCATATCTCGAATTACAGATTATCTCGTTTTTACTCCTTTGCTTGCAAGCGGACCTAAGACGTCGTGGTTGCAACTTGGTATAACCAAGCAAGAGAGGATAATAAACTTACTTTAAGGTAGATGGAAAAAATGAATGAAATTATGATGATCTCCTATTGTCTATTCGTCGTCGACCCCGCTCGGTTAAGAGTGGTTCAATGCCGGTTTTAGTTAACTCCGTTATAGTTGCCTTTTATACAGCATCTACTGATTCATCAGATAGTCCAAGCCAAGCATATCCTTTGGACTCTAATTCTTCCGATAGCTCCTTTCCTGCTGTTTTTATTATTTTTCCTTTTGACATCACATGTACTTTATCTAGTTTTTTCAAATAACGCAAAATCCTTGCATAGTGAGTAATAACTATTACTCCTGCACCCGTTTCAATTAATTTATTGATAGCCTCAGCAACAGACTTTACAGCGTCTATATCCAATCCAGAATCAGGCTCATCAAGAATTGCAAGATTTGGTCTTAAGACCAACATCTGCATTACTTCAGATCTCTTTTTTTCTCCTCCAGAAAAACCTTCATTAAGATATCTACTTAAAAAGCTTGGATCTAGACCTACATTATCAAGATTTCTCTTTAGATATTCGTGGAATTCCTTTACGGTTATGAAAACTTCTCGATCCTTTTGTTCGGCTGTCAAAGATTTACTCAATAAATTATAGGCATTGCGTAAGAAATGACTATATCCTACCCCAGATACTTCAGTTGGATATTGAAATCCTAAAAACAATCCCTTCCTTGCTCTTTCATCTGTTCTTAAATTAATAATACTTTCATTATTGACTAAAATATCACCTGAAGTTATAGAATAACGCGGATGACCCAACAAAACGTTGGCTAATGTGCTTTTTCCAGAGCCATTTAATCCCATAATGGCATGAACTTCACCTTTATTGACATCCAAATTAACACCGTTAAGTATTTTTTTATCTTCAATATTGACATTTAGATCTTTGATGGTTAAGAATGACATAAAATTTTATATGTCAATACATAATATAAATATTCGGCAAAATAACACTGTTATAATTATAAAATTTATATATTTAGTATAAATCTGGGTTAATTAATTGATTAAAGTATAATAATTTGTAGTAATTATTTAAAAAAAGAATACAAAGAAAATAAATTTTTGTGAAAAAAAATTAAGTTATTGTTATTGTTCCTTTCATGAATGGATGAACAGTACAATGGTAATTATGTTCACCTGGACCCATTTTTTCTGCAGGTACGCTAGCTTTAGCAGCTGGCATTATAATACTGGTATCAAAAAGTTTTCCGATTTCTGGGTCCTCTGGTCCAGTTCCGCTTGTAGCCGTGTGTGGAACGGTATCCTCGTTAACCCAAGTCACTAATGCATCACTAGTTGCACTAGCAGGATCAGGTCCATAGGCAGGATTTCCTTGTGTTGATGAACCCTGTAATATTTTCACTTCAACTTTGTTGGCAAATGCAGATTCATCTACAGCCGCCGATGATGACTCTCCAGCTGCATCCGAAGCACTAGCTGCAGGAGCTGGTGGAAGTTCTTGTCTGTAAATAGAATCGACTATCCCCGCTTTTGGAGTAGCTGCAGTAAACAAATAATATGCAATTATTCCGACTATAACCGCCATCCCCATTAGCGTATAAAAAGCTCTTTTGTCAGTCTTATCAGCCATATTGACAACAAATTGTATAAAACGCCCTTATTAATTTCTTTTACGATTTTATTTGACCAAAAAGACTGTAATTTCAAATTTATCATCAAAATGGAAAAAGAAATACCAATGGACGAATCCAAATGATATGACTTTTATTTCTGATTTCTGATATTTTTATTGCAACAAGAGAATGCTGAAGGGGAAAGAAAGAATTAACTGTAGTATATGTAATGACAGAATTGGTGATTTTAAATATGAAGCAATGCCACAATGGAATATTTCAGGATTCTTATGTAGCAAATGTTATTCAAAAAAGATATCAGAATACTATATAAAACAAAACCCAGAAGAAAAAAAATTAAAGTAAAAGCACACTAAGCTGGACTAACCTGGGCGTGGCCGGATTGGACAAAGCTGAAATCAAAACTAGAGATTCATGAAATTTTTAATTAATCGACTTTACGGATCTCAACGGCCCTATTGTTTTCGATTATAGATCTAGCATTCTCAAAAGGTAAAATTGCCACATCATCTCTTTGATAGGGACCATATTTATTCATATTAACGCCTACAAATTGCTCCATGGAATCTAAAAACCTTATAATTACAAAATTCTGATTTATTGAAGATACGATCTTTTCCAAAGTTTTCGATTTTCCTTCAAGTAGCATTTTTAGTACTATGTTAATTCTTTGCTCTCTTTCTCTATTTCCGAAAAACACGTATTTTTCTTCATCTGTAAGGTTAGAGTATTCAAACATATTTTGTGATTTCGAACTATTAAAAATTTTTTTGCATCTTAATACGAATATCAAAGTCGTTAATTTGATAACCAAGTTTATTAAATTGGAATTAATTTCTTTAGAAATTTTCTCCGTAGTCTCATTATTCTCTTTTTCATTTTGTTCTTTTAATAAAGAAACAAGGTTTGAAATATTTTGATAAAAATTGTGAGGGACGGGCTGAGGTCCATTATCAAGATGGATTTCTCCTTTTAAAATATTAAAAATTTCATCTATTTTTATTAAATTTGTTGGCTTTCTATGATCCACCAGCTCTCACACAATTTGTATACATGATAAGCTTAATTAGAGGTTTTTATTTTACTATATCGAATATTTCATTTGCCTTATAAAGTTATAGATGGAAAAATTGAATCTTTGAACTTTACCGCAGAACAAATAATGATGAGACTAAAGGATGAAGAAATTAAATTTATAGATTTACAGTTTACTGGTTTAACTGGTAGATTCCATCATACTACAATGGCCTCTAATATGTTCAAAAAAGAAGATTTTGAATATGGATTACCAAAATTGGATGGTTCTTCAATTAGAGGTTTTACTGAGATCCACGAATCCGATTTGATAATAAGACCAGACCCTTCTACATACGCAATAATACCATGGATAAAAGAAGACAGAACAGCTAGACTAATTTGTGACATATTATCAGGAGGAGAAAATAGAAAGCAATTCAAAAAAGATCCTCGTGGTATTGCAAGAAAGGCCGAAGAGTATGTTAGACATCAAGGATATTATAATTCATTTTGGGGACCTGAAGTAGAATTCTTTGTTTTTGATAAATTAGAAGTAAATACAATGACACCATATAGATCTCAAAGTTATAATATTATATCAAAGGAAGCGCCGTGGTCAACAGAGGGTGTAGGGTATGCACTCAGATTAAAAGAAGGATACCTCCCAAGCGCCCCAGGCGACACACTAATGCAGTATCGTAATGAATGCGTAGATGTTTTGAGTAATAATTTTGGTATTATTTGCGATGCCCATCATCATGAAGTAGCAACGGCGGGACAATGCGAAATCGATATAAGATTTGATACGTTAGTTAATGCTGCAGATTCTGTTCAAAGCTACAAGTATATTGTTAAAAATATAGCCAAGAAACAGGGCATGATTGCAACTATGATGCCTAAACCAATCGCACTTGATAACGGTTCAGGAATGCATGTTAATGTGAGTTTATGGGATAAAGAAAAAAATCTATTTTATGATATCAATGATTCATATGCAGAAATGTCACAATTAGCCAGATATTTTGCGGCCGGAGTATTAGACCACGCTCCTGCATTGGCTGCAATAGTTGCTCCTACAACTAATTCTTATAGAAGACTAGTGCCTGGATACGAAGCACCAGTGTACATTGCATGGAGTACCGGCAACAGATCTGCAATAATTAGAAATCCAGCCCATTATAAAGGTGAAAGGTTTGCACACATGAAAAGGATAGAATTCCGAGCTCCTGATCCGTCGTGCAATCCATATTTAGCATTTTCAGCAATAATATCAGCTGGTCTAGACGGGATAAAGAAAAAAACATCGATACCTGACCCGATAGATGAAGATATTTTTAAAATGGCACCACAGCGCAGACGCGAATTAGGAATAAGACAATTACCACCTTCACTTAGAGAAGCATACGAGGAATTAAATATTGACAGAGAATTTTTAAAGCCGATATTTGACGATGAAATTATAGATTCAATAATCTTGCAGGAAGCTAAGGATCATCAAGACGTTACCATAAGACCCCATCCACATGAGTTCTCGCTGTATGCAGATGTGTGAAATGTAGGTTGAAATGGCAACCAAGACCAACAGTATGATAAAACAAAGGTTAATAACACTGGATTAACACAGTTCTAAATAATTTTTTGGAGGGGTTGTCTAGACTGGTTAGGATACCTGCCTTACACGCAGGTGGTCATGGGTTCAAATCCCATCCCCTCCATTGTATTCACGGAATTACACAGAATGCCTTTATCTAAAAAATGAGATAAGTATCAAGGAATCAACTAAAGAGACAAAAATAAAGAGAATTGCCCACCTATCAAAAAGCATTTTCATCATCAACAATCATTTATGGCATAAATTTGTAGTAAATGAAATGAATTGTTCAAATATAAAGATAATATATAAAAAGTCTCATTGTAAACATATTTCATGATACTTAACTTAAATGTCAACCTGGGTAATGGTTATGTTCATGGAATAGCATCAAATAATCAAAAATCTTATAAAATAAATATACAGGAAGGTTCAGAAATTCACATGGTTCTTCCAGAAGAGTTGCAAGTAAGTTCTAAAGAAGGATTGATTTTTTTTACAACTGAAACAGGATATGATATTTCTCTACAGTTAAGTTTTAAGAGAATGGAAACAGATATGATATTAATTTATACAGATATAGATACGTTAATGAAGTTAGCTAAAAATCTCCCTATTCAGATGGAGATAAAATAATACAAAATAAATATCTTTTTTAGTAATGCAAATACGCTCATACACTAGATTCTATAATTATTAAGTTATGTATCATAAATTTAGAGTGTATTGGGCAAAGTAAACTACAATAAATCATTCTACCTCCTTTCCTGTAATTTCGAATAAATATCGGTGACCATTCCTAGTTCCGAGATATTTATAATCCTCTAGATTCTCTATTATATCGCCATCCATGATCCATTGAAAAGTTCTTTTTTCTTTTTCACTTATAGAATCATCTTCAATACAGACTAACGTATCATGTTGATCTATGCTGTAATTGTAACCAATTACCTTGGTTCCCTTCGTTAAGAGAAGGGTAAAGGGACTTTGCTCATTAGGTCCAGGATCAAATCTATGTACTTTTAATTTCATAAGATAAAATAACGACCTCTCTTAATTATTGTATTGTCCTAAACTTAAGATGATAAGTTTGATAATGATATATGATAAAGATAATTGTCTGATTAAATTAAACAGATTTTGTCATTACTAATAAGCTAACATGACTAATCCAATGTTACAGTATTGTTAATTCATATAGATGAAAAAATGTTGAAAAATTAAATCTGACAATATTATTCAACAATCATACAACATCAATCAACTTGCCTGTCAATGCGATCAAAATTGATTATAAGGCAGTACTGTATCACATATGTGTATTAAAGAACAATCCAGTCATTGAATCAAAAAAAAATGGAATTCTTTAATTTATATCGAACCCTAGAGACAAACATGGATGTAATCATAGAAGTCAAAAACAAAATCTATAAGAAAAAAGGAAATAAATAAAGAATATGGAAGTAACCATTTCTATCTTTTGATCTTACTAATTCATTTTAGTTCCAAACAAAAGAACATAATGATTCTCAGATAGTAAACCATACTCTGTTGTTTCCATTGACTTATTTGATCGAGTCAACTTGTTGAGACTTTTCATGACTTTTTTGGTTCCATTTTCCGATTACAATTGACATTGAACTGATCAGTGCAGTAATAGCGTCTAAAAAGAACTGCTTGCTCAAACCATCATAAAATATAACCTTGTATAAGTTAATTAACGGGTGAGACCTGATCATAGAAATATTCTTTGGTAATATGAGACTATATAACTCGATATATGTTAAATCTAGTTCTTTCCCAGTAATTTGACTTTCAATATTTTTGTCCAGTTCAAAGGTTGTTCGGATTATAAAGCCATCAGCTAAATCCTTTTGAAATTCCAAAAACAATAGAATAGATAACCCCGACGAATAAGGCAATTGTGGTGATATTTGTGCCTGAAATTCGATACCTTCTGTTTTATTTTCCTTTGTGGTATCCTTTGCTTCATGGCCCCATTTTTTTAACCAATCAATTAATTCATAAAATTTTGATTCTTTTAATTTCATCAATTCAGTTCCATTTTTGCCTGCGTCTTTTTCAACCGTTATCTCCTTACTTACATTACTAGAGGTAGATTCAGCCGAAGTATCGGTATTGTTCGATGTAGACATCTTCTTAATTAAAATTAAAATATTATTTAAATAATGATTTCAATCTCAATTATGAGACTAACTATTAGTTCAATATTATAAAAGAAACTTATTTGTTCTTATCAAAGTAATCACTCTTACTAATTGAATTGAGGGAGAAAAAATATTAAGATCTCCTGTATGATAAACATACAGAATTATAAGAATTGATCATGTTCTTAATTCGATTCGGATCCGAAATCTCTTCATTCCAAATAGTCTATTATGAGACTAATAACATAGATGGAGCATCTATTACTCAGGTAATATACTGCAATCAAGGATTAGCTGTAAGTTGCCATGACTATTTAATAATAATCTTTTATCGGTTTCGATTCTACATACTGAAAATTACTGAATGTCAACTAATAGTATTTTTGGATATTCGGAATATTATGGTAGTTAATTGGTAAGAGATACTAACAGGAATTTCTGTTAAATGAACCGTGGTTTCAAAAAATTGCAACCTCGTAAATTATTCCTGCAAAGATTTGAAGACATATTGTAAGCCTCATTGCATCTAGGCAATAACTAATCAATGAATACTTGGTTAGCAGATTTGAATTGAATATGGAATAAGTTTGAAGGAATTAAGCATGGAAAGTAATGTGTATTAATTTGTACTAATATTTCATTAATCTGTACTAATTTTTTATAAAATTTCATATAATATTGAAATATTTATATAAAAGAACTGTGTAACATATTTGATCAATATGGGTAAAATGTCTAAAGAAATAGCTGGACCTGGTGTTGAAGGTACAGTACAAATGCTAAAAAAAGCATATGGCGCTGAATTATCTGCATTTCATTACTTTTGGTTCGTATCACAGAATATAGAAGGATTAGGAGTATTGCATCAGGGTTTCTTTGAAGATAGAGCAAAGGAAGAATTAGGACATGCAAAAAAAGTTGCATTTAGGTTAATGCAGCTAGAAACACAACCAACCGATGAACCATCACAATGGGAACAAGACAGTGGCCTCGGAAAGCTACAACCTTCAAGATATTTAACACTTAGAAGTGCATTGGAAAAAGCATTAGAATTTGAAAGGGCTGTAATTAAACATTATAATGATTTGGCAAATAATGTAAAAGATAAAGACCACGCAACATACCATCTTGCATTAGAATTATTAGATGCAGAGTTGGAAGATGAACAAAACATAGAAGATATTTTAGCAAAGCTAGAAATCAAATAAAATATTTTTCTTTTAATTTTTGATTTAAAACAATGATATAAATATATTGTAAAAGTACTTAGTCAGGTTGACGGACACCATTTCTAAATATTCTACTTTTTGTACAGCGTGTAAGATTAGCGTAAATTTATCGGATATTAAATTTGTTAAACTAGCAAATAATATGGCGACAATTGAAGGCAATTGTACTATTTGCGGTCTCAGGTTGATGAAGGGAAAGATTATGCCAAAAGCAGGAAAAAATCCACTCCAAAAGAGCAAAAGAAAAAATAGTAGAAGAAAATTAAGTCCTTATAATTTGTTAAAGTCGAAGAAATGATTCTGAATTATAGTAAATAAATGGTAAGAAAAACAATATTATGTTTTGTGATTGATTTTCAACAAATAAGTTAATTAGCCATTATTTTCTCTTTTTCTATTGGATGGAAGCTCCAAACCGATAATGCCCATCATTGATTCGCCTATGGGTTCAAATATAGTTCTGAGAGATTCATCATCATAATACTTTGCTATATCAGACAACTTTGATTCGATTTTCTTTTGTTCAATTTTTAATAAAACATATCTAGCTATAAGGGCCTTAACCTCGTCTGCTTTATCTTCCTGAATAGGATGCTTCCCTGATGAGGTAGAATTTGATGTATTAGAGGTGGTTTTAGTAGGCAATACCAATTTTATTAGTTACTTCCTAATACTATGGGGCATCTTTGAGGACTACGATAGGACCATATCTTATTGCCGTCTCATTTAAAGCAAAAGTCATTTGGTCGATTGAGTCAAGTATTCCATCTGTGTTTTCGCAAATATAGGTTATAAAATTGTCTTCAGATTCTTTTTCTTCATTTTCATTTATGAGTGACGATGATAATAAAGATTGTTGGTGGTCGATAGTAGACATTAGTATGGCCTAATTAATCCAGCCTAATATTTAAATTGTTTCATAATATAGAATATCAAATCATGTTCTATTACCATTGCCATTACCAAGGGTACAACATTATGTTAGAAAATGATAGAATTGTGGGTATATTCACATATCATCATCATTTTTGTACAGGTTAATTAATTCGCTCTTTATTAACACATTTAATAACCAGTTCATAATTGCATACAACGCTAAAAAGAAAATGAAACTGACTTTTCATTGATAAGTTAATAATTTTTTTGAATTTTTAATTAGTTCGAATTTTAATTAGTTCGATAATAGTTGAAATCTCAATTATCGCATTGAATTTTTTCAAGTTTCTGGTATCATAAGGGTTGTAATATGGAAAGATTTAGAACTCGATATAATTATGTCTAAATTCAATTCAGGAGGTTGAATTCGTTGAATCATAAAAAACCCGTAAAATTCCATACAAGATTTGAGCATTAATTCTTTCTGCTGATAATATCTGGCTTGCACTAGGATCCATGGAATAATTCATAAATATTTATTCATTTTTGTAATTTTGTTTTGCACCGCAGACCGAGACCAAATCTCACTTTTGAAAATCTAGATCAATATTAAATAAAACATTATCTAAAGTTAGAGCAAAGTTCCAATGAAACCATTGGTTGACTTTGAATCGGTAAGAAAGGCTACAATCATGACATAAGTTCACATAACACTTTTTGTAGCAATATGTAACAAAATCATGAGTAGGTCATCCATACCTAAAATGATGCCTTGATTACTGTTTTAGTGACAAACATATCTATTGCATGTATATTTTCAATCAAACAATCAGGTATATTACTCAGAATTTTAGATTTATAGAATCAAAAACGAAAATCTAGATCAATATTAAATAAGTATTTGAGCAATTCAATGATACTACTCGGAAGTCAATAGTGCAAAGAATTTCATCCAGTCAAACCTAATGTGATATTTGGGGAGTAATAAGGTTACAATCATGTGATAAGTATCTTCTATTGAGGAGTGTTTATGACTGAATGAAAGCAATTTCATCCAAACGGATTTATTGATGTTTTTGAGGATACAAAAACATGGGAGGCAACTTGAGACCTTATTGACGCCTTCATTACTCTTCCACGTATCAAAATTTAAGGAAAAAGGGAGGAAAAAATTAATTACTACATAAAAATATCAACAGGTCTGAATAAAAAACCAAATAGTCTAGAAATCCAGACTATTCTATTGTTGACCTAATGCGTTGTTACCATCATTTAAGTCGAATGACAAAGCAACGTTGTTACCAGATGCCGCAGAATCCCCATATTCAGAGAATACTTCACTAGATTGTCCAGTAAACTGAATCTGTAAAACTCCTTGGGTCGAGTTGTTTGATTTAATCTTTTTTGCAAAAACACTTTGGTTATCGGTGTTCACATTCAATGCACCTACAACTAGCAGTGTAGTTGTAGAAGCAATTACCACTACAAGAATCATCGATTTAATTTTTTATTCTAGACATCTTAATTATATTTCATATCAAATAATCAAAGTATTTAGATTATCGAGCAAAAAACTGTAAAATAATTCTAGAACCTACCTGATTTTATATCCTAAATTTGCATGTCAAATATTGCATCAATTATTTCCTTGCATTTTGCATTTTGCAGTCATAAGCTAAAATACTTAAATCCCATTTTCTATAAAAAGATACTAAACAAGGAACAGATCATTAATAGTGAGATCATTTTTGGGAAAATAGGAAAGTGGAATGGAATGTGATATAACATAACAAGAATATCTAGATCCTCAATTCATTTTCTTTATTTTGGTAAAAGAAAATCAAGTTTGTGTGTATAAATATGTCATATCGTATTAGTAAAACTTTGTCTGATATTGTTATCTACATCAATCTTTGCAAAAGGGTAGAAGAAAATCAACGATCCTCTAGTCAATTAGCGTTACTTTCACAAATATCCCACTAACTAAAAAACTAGTAAATTAACTTACAATATATTACTAATCATTATACTTTGGTTTATTTATTTTCATGATACAAAATTAAGATAGGATCTGCTTATTGAGTAAGTAGGTAGTCTCCTACTACAAGTTTTAATGAGTAATAACACCCAATTTACCATTCCTATAGTCTTCCATTGCCTGATATATCTCCTGTTTTGTATTCATTACAAAAGGACCATATCGTGCTATAGGTTCGTTTAGTGGAACACCTGCAATGAAAAGAAATTGTAATGATTCATTAGCATCTTTGGATGACTTTATCTTTATCTCCTCCCCGTCATTATTAAAAATAATTACGTTTCCTCTTTTTGCATGCTTTTCATCATTTCCAAAAGTACCTTCACCTGATATCACATATACAAACGCATTATAGTTACTTTGAAGATGATGTATAATTTCAGACCCTGGGTTTAAGGTAAAGTGCAAATACTGAATGGGAATTTTTGTCCTAATTGCTGATTCAACGTTAAAAGCCTCTCCCGCAATTACCTTTACATGTCCACTATCCTCTAATAATTTGACAACTGGAATTTCTGAAGAAGGAATATCTTGATAATGTGGATTAGTCATTTTATCTTTCTTAGGCAAATTTACCCACAATTGAAATCCGTGTAATCTCCCCCCTTTCTTACTGAACTCCATTTCGGGCATCTCTGAATGGATTACTCCTGATCCGGCGGTCATCCATTGAATATCTCCGGCATTGAGCTTTCCTGAATTCCCTGACGAATCCTTATGTTCAAAAATACCCTCTATCAAATATGTTACCGTTTCAAATCCTCTGTGTGGATGATCTGGTGCTCCCTTGGCTTCCCCAGGTTTGAAGTCCATTGGGCCCATTTCATCGAGAAGTAAAAAGGGATCTATATGAGATAAAGAATTGGTAGGAAATGATCTATTGACTATAAACCCATCACCTTCGGTAGTCTTTAGACTGTTTATTATTTTATTAATAGAACGATTTTTGTTGATAACTTCGTTTTGATCTGGGTGTTGCTGTTGTATTTTTTCCACCATTTTATTTCGTTAATCTTGTATATAACTATAGTAGTAATTTATTACTTAGTTAGTTATTAGTATTTAACCATGATTCGGCGATTTTTTGGTTGTTACCTAAAACCAAGATACACGACAACTAAATCGGTGGAATGTATTTGATACCGTAGTAATAATAACAATAAGATTATAAAATTTTAATACCTGATAAGCTATTATAATTTGGACAGGAAGTTCTGATGAAAGAAGAAAAATGCGATATAGTAGATATATGGGAGGTATTAGGAAAAAGATGGTCACTACACATTCTAAAGAATTTGAGCACTAATGGAATAATCAGATTCAACGAACTTAAAAGATTGATACCAGACATTAGTAGTACTGTTTTATCTCAAAGATTACTGGAGCTAGAAAGGGAAGGTCTAATATCAAAAAAAATTTATTCAGAAATTCCCGTTCGGGTAGAATATAGTTTAACACCTAGGACGAAAGAATTAGAGACCATTTTGCAACAACTAAATGATTGGATAAATAAATGGAAAGCATATGAGAAAAGAAAAGAAATCAAGAGTGTGACAGCGACCATATCAAAATCTGCTCCTACATCATAAAGATTATCAGCAAGTTAATCGCTGCGGGACGAGCAATCCTTTGATGTGGTGTATTTTTTGTAATATTTATTCAAGTAATTTAACATCTTTTCATTATTCCTTTATGAAATAGATCTTTGTACTAAACTTTATACTCATTATGACAGTCGTATCGTTGTTAAGATTCATTCAAAAACTTAATTAGTATACAAAAACGATGGTATTTACTGACAAAATCATGCATGAACGCAAAGTCTTGACTTTTTGTACTTTAATGTTAATCATCTTTTCTTCAACATTTTCATCTTATATTCAGTTTTCTTATGGGGCATATGCTAAAGCCCCTCTGTCTCCTTATGGCCCCACCGTAAATGACGATAATCTTACAGTCGAGAAGATAACGGAAGGTCTTGATTTTCCTACGAGTATGTCCTTCATTGGAAACAACGATATATTAGTAACGGAAAAAGAAACCGGTATTGTAAAGAGGGTGCTAAATGGTCAAGTACAGGAAACACCGGCACTCGACGTGTCCGTAGCCAATAGCATAGAGCGTGGGCTTTTAGGAATCGCAGTATCTAAACAACCGGACGGAAAAACATATGTTTTCTTGTCCTACACTGAATCCGGTAATGATGCAGACGGTAGTGATGTTGAAGACAACGTCGACCCGTCAGGCAACAGACTATATCGCTATGATTATGTCGATGGCAAATTGATAAACCCTGTCCTTTTATTTGATTTAACTGCTATTCCCGAAAATGAAAGAGGAGAACATAATGGCGGTAAAATTCGAATTGGACCCGATAATAATGTGTACTTCATAGTTGGAGAGGTAGGAGGTCATAGAACTCAAGCTCAAAATATCGCTGATGGTCCCGCCCCGAATGGTCTGGGAGGTGTTTTGAGGATTTCTCAGGATGGTGGAATAGTCGACCAAGGCAATCCTATTTTTGGAGAGGGATTGCCGTTGAATGTATACTATGCTATGGGTATTCGAAATAGTTTCGGTTTTGATTTTGATCCTTTAACAGGTAATTTATGGGACACAGAAAACGGGCCTACAGTGGCAGATGAAATCAATCTTATTTTGCCAGGCTTTAATGGCGGTTGGTCTCAGGTTCAAGGCTATTTGAACCAGGATCTACTAGGGCGAGGAATAACATCTGAAGATGAACTTGTAACATTTGGTAACGGCAAATATACTGATCCGAAATTTGTATGGGTTACCACAATTGGAGCTACAGCATTAAAATTCTTGAATTCTGAGAATTTGGGTAAAGAGTATGCAAACGATATGTTTACAGGAGACATCAACAATGGCTTGTTATATCGATTTACTCTGAATGAGGCACGTGACAATATACTTATAAATGATACTTCTCTAGGTAATGTTGCAGCACTTGCTGACAATCAGGTTGATGAGACCACCGAAAATCGACCTTTAATATTTGGACAAGGTTTCGGCGGAATAACCGATATTCAGGTTGGCCCAGACGGTTATCTTTATGTATTAAGTTATACCGGTGCGTTATATAGAATAGTACCCTTATCTGAAAGTAATATTCCCAAAAATCAACCTGATTTAGCCTCTCAAAATGAAACACAAAGTGCAGACTCTATCCCCGTGGTCATTGCTGGATTAAAAGGTGATCTGTCATATTCACCTAACCCAATTAACATAGAAGCTGGCCAAACCATAACGTGGTACAATGGTGATTCCATATCGCATACTGTAACTTCAGGACAGGATAATGACGGGGATGAGGGTACTGAATTTGATTCTGATGCAATCATACCTAATCAACATTATAGTCTGACATTTGATAGGTCTGGAGAATACCCATATTATTGTATATACCATCCTACAATGGTAGGCGAGGTAATAGTAGAATAGAATAATCATTTTTAGAAAAATAGTATTTGCTTTCATCAGACATATTTAACCCTATATGAACATTTATTAAAACTCCAATTCACATGATATCTAATTTGAGCGCAAAAATCGTAAAGAAATTCATGTTTGTAATTAATGATTGTTTAGGATATCAAAATTAATCGACTATAATTTATGATATATATATAATATTTAACTAAATAGAAATGTGAAAATCTCTGTATCGTTGATTTCGAAATCGGTTGTGCTAGTTTTCACTATTTATACTTTTTTGTCCTTAGTTCTAGAATACGAAGTACAAGATGTTTCTAGCACAATCATCAACGAATCTTCATTTACGTCGATAAATCCATCTATTTTGATAAATACGACAAAGGTGTCTAATTGCATACCGCAAGACATTATCGATAACAATGGTAACAATAATTCAACCGCATTATCCAAGACCGAAACCAACAAGACAAATGAAGCAAATATCAATAATGAGACTACAGGTATTTGTAAAATTCTTAGAGTATCAGATTCGATCTCCTGCACTGAATATAATGGTAATCAATCTGAAATACCCTGTGAATCAAACGATTCTGATGAAGATAGTCTTAAGATAGATAATTTTGGAGATAACGGTCATCTATTAGCCGACACAAAATTTGATCAACAATATTCATTTGAATTAAATGATCCCGTGGGTCAAGACAAAAAATTCAGAGTAACTATGGACTTTGATAAACATGCACAAAGCGAGAATAATGATATAAACTCACCTCGATTAGAGATAGTAAGAGAAGATTCAGAAGGAGTACCAGATATGTCTGCCGCAAAGAATCAGGAAATAATTTGGCACGGAAACATACATGAGTATTTTAAGGAACCTAAAGATAAATTTGAAAATGAAACATACATATCTCTTCAATTTAATACCGGACGTCACGGAAGCAATGACCCAGATGAAGAGCGTGGCTTTGGAACATTGTTTGATGTTTCCGGCAGTAGTAATCCAAACCTATTAGAATATCGGGATGATGGCAAGTATGTAAAATATGATTTTAATACTACAAAGGAATTAGCACAGGACAGTTTTATTTTCCATCAATTAGATAAGAATGGTAATCCCATATTTAATAACAATCTGACAAACAAAGAAAATGTAGAACTTAAAGTAAGAACGTTGTTGACAGACAAAGATACTAGAATGATCGAAACATTTATTGATAATGGCTCGGGTAAGGAAACGCCCTATTGGACCTTAAATAATCTCTCCAAGTTAAAGGAACAAGATGATGTTGATGACCAAAACGGATTCATGGAGACTATAAATCAAGGATCTGGATATGTTATTGCACGCACTGATAACATTGATACCAGGCCCTCGTCCTTTAAGTCATTTTCTTTTGATTTGTAGTATTCTATCTATCTTAATTTTACGGGCTTTGGTTTTTCAGCTGATAAGATAAAAATCAAATAAGGTCATAAACAATAATTTTTTGCTATAGGATGTATTAATCGATCAAGTAACCGGATTGGTATAATATTCACATTAATAAAAAATACCATATTTAGTACTGATTATTCAAAATCAAACATCTCGTCAGGGGAGGCATCTTTACGATATTCACCCTTGTAAAAATAATAACCCTTATCTTGTCCATCACAAACATTGTTTTTTTCCGATTGATTTCTTTCATGAAGTTCAATCCCAATGTTGTTATTAGCAGCTATTTTTTCGATTTCACCGCAATCTAACCATATACCTTTACATTCAGGACATTTATCCAATTCCACGCATAATCCATAGGTCAAGCCATTTCAGAAAAACAATTTGGACATTTCAAAATATCAAATGAATTTCTGTTGATGATATAAATAAAATGATCCTATCAATTAAATTCTTAGAATAATTATTGTGATTTTATAATATAATATAATTTCTACAATTCATTTCTATAATACTGGAATAATTGAATTGATAATCCATATCTATTGCTACAATTAGCTTCTGTAATTATTTTCGGCCCCATATCATAATAAATGTCAATCAATAATCTTATTTACTATAGAGACAAATTTAATTAATGAGCGAATCTACGAAATTTAATTATTCGATAGTTAGAGAGAATTCAATTAATAATTTCATCAAGGATCTGCTAGAGGACAGGATTGAATTTGATTATTCAAAGGGTATTAAGGAAGATAAAAATGAAGTTTTTAATGCGGCTATGGATTTAAAGGCAAAAATAATTCCATATCTAGCTGTTGAAAAGGACTACGCCAATAAAGAATATCACAAGCTTCAAGAAAATATATTTTCTTGTTATCTGACCCTAAAAATTTTTGGAGTAATACGTCCAAAATTAAGTTAGGTTAATTACCTTTCATGTGTTTTATGAAAGAGAATAATATCATCACATGATTCAACTGACATAGACAGTTTGTTTTTATAATGAGCATCTGTACATTTTTTGTTCGACATTAAGTAATCAAAACTTATTTTCAACTCTGATTAAATATTCCTCTAAAAGACATACAGTTCAATTAATTGGTACGTAAAAACCGAAACTAACTGGATGAATTTTTTGTGTAGTAGTATAATCAATAAATAAATTTCTAATTGGTAATATTTATAGACCATATTTCCTGTATTTAACATTAAAGTATAAGATTTATTTACAGAATGTTATTATGACTAATAATTTCATTGGTGTTGAAAAAACTACAAAAAGTTTTTTAGATAAACTACAAAACAATCCCGGTCCCCCTATTTACAAATTATCGCCTAGCGATGCTCGAAATGTATTATCAGGTCTTCAATCGGTACCAGTTGCAAAGCCTGCAGCTGATGTACAGGATCTCTCCATCTCTGGCAAATCAAATGAAAAAATAGATATTCAAATTATAAGACCGTTCAATAGCGGCGATAAAACCCTTCCTGTTGTGGTCTATTTTCATGGTGGCGGATGGGTTTTAGGAGGAATAGATACTCATGACAGACTGGTAAGAGAATTGACCAACTCCATTAATGCTGCAATTGTATTTGTTAAATATAGTAGATCTCCTGAAGCTAAATATCCAAAAGCTCTAGAAGAAGCCTATGATTCAATAAAATGGATTTCAGAAAATGGTAACTCATTGAATTTAGACTCTTCTAGAATGGCTGTCGTAGGAGACAGTGTTGGCGGCAACATGGCAACCGCTGTTGTGATGCTTGCCAAGGAGCGTCAGGGACCAAAAATTCTTTATCAGGTCCTTTTCTATCCGGTTACCGAAGCAAATTTTGATACCGAGTCATATCGATCTTTTCAAGAGGGTTACTTTTTGACTAGAGAAGCCATGAAATGGTTTTGGGAAAGCTATGTTTCAGATAAAGCCGATTTGAAAAAACCCACAGTTTCTCCATTGTTATCTTCAATAGAACAGCTCAATGGTTTACCACCAGCACTTGTAATAACAAGCGAGTTTGATGTATTAAGGGATGAAGGGGAAGCTTACGCACATAAGTTGATGGAAGCTGGCGTAAACGTAACTGCATGTAGATATCAAGGCACTATTCACGATTTCGTAATGTTAAACGAAATTGCAGGTACGCCAGCAACAAGAGGTGCAATTGAACAGGCATCTGATAAGTTAAGAAAGGTATTATGGGAAAGAGAATAGACATTTTAGATACTGTTTAGTCAATTTTTTTGACCACACCATTTCTCATTATTTACTGAAGAAAGAAATACGATTGTTTTCAATAGAGTTTTGTGAATTCATAAAGTACGTATATCTATTTAAAAGACTAGATAGAACATGTTACTAACATTATTGTTATTATTTTCAATATTTTAAGTGGTCCAATGATAATTGTATCAAGGATATAATGTGATTGGATCGGATTTGATTGAAATAGTGTAATACCCGTAAAGCTGAGTAAATTGATCCATATGTTCATATTCAGAATTCCATTTGTTGATGTCTGTCTGTCTGTTTATATGTCTATGAATGTCATTTTTCAAGTTTTTCAAACAGGATTGAAATCGACTTGATGAATTTATTAAATATCAATACAGTAATTAGGTAGAAAACATATTGGATAAAGTACAAAGTTATCATGTTGAACCTCACATAAAAGAAAGTAACTACATTAGAGATATTGTTTTTGGTTTTGGTGATGGAGTTAATACTTCTTTAGGAATAGTAGCTGGCATAGGTGGTGCCTCTGTGGGTGTGGATATAGTCATTTTAGCTGCGGTAATAGGAATGTTTACGGGTGCTAAAGCCATGGCAGTACAAAATTATCTTGCTGTTAAATCCCAAATAGAGATTTTACAATCCGAAATCAAAAGAGAAGAATATGAAATTGAAAATACTCCCGAGGAGGAAAGAAAAGAGATAGAAGAAATCTACAAGTCCAAAGGGTTTGTCGGTGAAGAATTGAATATGGTTGTAAATAAGATTACATCCAATAAGGGAGTGTGGTTGAAAACGATGTTAACAGAGGAGTTGGGTCTGAATCTAGAAATCCTAGGCAATCCTATAAAAGGAGCTATTGTTATGTTCGTATCATTTTTGGTAGGAGGCATCTTACCAATACTACCATATTTCATAGTCAAAACTGGCTTAATCAACAATTTTACGGCATTCCTAATAGCCATTTCTATGAGTTTATCGTCATCTTTTATGATTGGTGCAATTAAAGGTAGATTAGCTAAAAAAAGCTGGGTAAAAGGAGGATTGGAAATGTCTCTATTAGGAACAGGAATTGCGTTACTTGGTTATGGAATTGGATCTGAAATGAATAACCTAGGAGTGGTTGACTTTGAATAACAGATATTGGTGTTAAGGCATTTGGTTTAGATATATGCAACAGATGAGAAAGAATTTAAGAAGAATATTTTTTTTTCAATTTCTTGGCTAGTTTTGGACCTATTTTTGGGATCATAGATAGTTTTGATTCTGAAATTAGTAGGAGATCGTTAGGTACGTTGATTCCAGCCCCATGAAGAGATCGCGCTCTGGCCCTGCCTATATCTTTCATCTGTACCAATGGAACAAGCTCTGCCTTTACTCCATGCTTAATTCGACTTTCGAGTGAAAAAAGAACGGGTAAAAGATCGTTTCTGTTTAACAATTTACATATTTCGAATATTGAAGAGATTAACCAATTAGACACTTCGACAATTCTATGTATATCGCCTGGCTCTACACCAATTCTCTCATTCATCCTTTTTTCTGTAGACTCATTGATCCATTCGTATAGAGTCCATAGACTTCTAGAACAATCCATTATTTCTACGTCTGAAAAAAATTCATCATAATTGTTATAAAACAAATAACTGAACTCCTCGATGTCTTGTTTTCTAAACGAAAGTTTAGGATAAAAGTCTGGGCAAGTGGTAATCATATGAAGGAAACCAAATACGTTGTTGATTTTTACAGACCTTGGTTTTATATCATCTATGGTCTTCCTAAACGCAACAGCAGTCTCAGGATTAAGATATAAATTTGAAACTAATTTTCCAAATCCGGTCACATTATACATATTGTTTTGCAATCGAATTAGATCTTCTTCTAGAAAATAATCTAAAGATGAATCTATTTTATCAAATAGGGAAGTATTGTTCCTATCTTGAAATGAATAAAATGTCTTTGAGAACAAGTCATAGATATCATCTAGACTAATTCCATTAAATGAAGCAATTACACCCAGTAGATGGATTTTGATCGCTATTAGATTCCCAAGGTTTGAATTTAGAGGTTCAGGAATCCCCAATATATAATGATCATACAAGTCTTCATAAGATGTTCTTGAATCTGAAATAATTATAGATTCTCCATAAGCATCATATTGAGGTCGTCCAGCTCTTCCACAAAGTTGTTTATATTCAAGCACACTAATAGGAACTGAAGCACCGTATACAAAATCATACCGGGTAACATTTGTTATTATGACTCTACGTGCAGGGAGGTTGACGCCCGCAGCTAGTGTGGGTGTTGCAAACAGGGATTTTATGATTCCACTTTTAAAAGCCTCTTCAACAACCCCTCTACTTGAAAGACTTAATCCTGCATGATGAAACCCTATGCCAGTAGATATCAAATTTGACAAATTTTTAGTTAAATCCGTGTCATCACCCTCCTCCAAAATTTGTTTAGAAACCTTTAAGGTATTTTTCCTTTCTTCTGGTGAGAGGGTTTTGGATACAACCTCTGAAACCTTCTTAGCTAAGGATACGGCTCGTTTTCTTGTTTCAACAAAAATAAGATTTTGTCCATTACTATTTAGAGAATCCATGACTAAATCGATAGCCATCGAAGTGGTGTCCTTCCCTGACTCAGAAACCTTAATTCTGGAATCGTCATTAGAATATATTATCCCATCAGAATATACCCCTTCTATCAATTTTGTTGGTCTCCAAGTGCTTTCTATTAATCTTGATCCTAACCATCCTGCGATTTCGGAGGCATTAGTGATTGTAGCACTTAAGCCAAGAATCTGAGATGATGAATAGTATTTTTTTATTTTGGTTAGGACCATTTCTAAAACCGGTCCCCTATCTTGATCTCCGATTAAATGAATTTCGTCTGAAATAAATAGTCCAACATTTGATAACCATGAAGCATTATGTCTAAGAATCGAGTCAATTTTTTCGTTTGTCATAATAATTATGTCAGCTGAACTTAAATCGGCGTTTGAAGTATTAAAATCGCCAGTGCTAATCTTTATTCTTATTTTTCTGGAAAATATACCAGATTTATCTATAGAAGTAAATTCCAAATATTTTTCATAAGCTAATGCTCTTAATGGTGTAAGATATACTACTTTCTTATTTTTTTCTAAGGATTTAATTGCAGCTAGGATGGCAATTAATGTTTTCCCGCTTGCGGTAGGAGTAGTAATTAAAATATTAGAATCTTCTAACAAGCCTTTTTCTATAGCCAATTGTTGTGGAGGATATAGAGAGGTAAAACCTAAAAATGAAAGATAAGAAGAAATCCTATCATCACTTAACTTCAATTGCATGTATAAATTACTATTATTAAGAAATCGTATTACATATTAAATTTCTTTCATTGATAAACAAGCTATTGTTTTTAAGGATAGGTAAGGATTTCATCGATAAAATTCTTGCATGCTCCGGGTTGTGCATTTGAAATCAATTGGCATTTGATTAACTAAAATGAATTGAAAAATGTTTATGATCACGATAATTGACATTTTTCCCCTCTGGTGGTTATTATTATGATATTACTAATAAATTAATAATAATTAATAAGTAAACTTTATATTATTAATAACCAAATTATTTTCATGCGAGAGAATTATAAGACTTGGATCTCTTTTTGCTTTATTGTTTTAACCATAACTTTATTTTCTTCAATTATTCCAAAGTCTATTGCTACCAGTAATTTATCACAAAATAACAATAATAATAATAGTATCAAAGAATCAGAGAGTCAGAGCTTAATTTCATCAAATAATACAAATCTAAAAATTTTCTCATCCTTTTATCCGATTTATGATTTTGTCAAGAAAATAGGCAAAGACAGAGTGGATGTTTCAACTATAGTACCTGCCGGTATAGAACCCCATGATTTTGAACCTACAGCCAAACAAGTAATTGAACTACAAAAAGCTGATGTGATTTTTATTAATGGAGCAGGATTTGAATCCTGGATTAATAAGATAGGAAATGCAAACGTAGTCGACTTGAGCAAGGATCTCCCAATTGAAAATATAAGATCTACTCCAGATCCCCATATTTGGCTTGATCCCAATTTGGTTAAAGCATATTCAAAAACTATATTTGAAAAATTTATATCTTTAGATCCTCAAAATACAGATTATTATACGAGCAATTTTAATGAATTTAATAGCAAACTAGAACTACTAAATTCAGATATTAATATGAACTTGACTAATTGTGATCTGAATGATTTTATCGCATTTCATGATGCTTTTGGCTATTTTGCAAAAAGATACGGGTTAACTCAGCATTCAATTAGTGGTTTATCACCTGAAGGAGACATTAATCCTCAAAAAATTACAGAGGCAATAAAATTAGCTGAGCAATTAGGTGTAAACATTATTTTTTCAGAAGATAATATTGAGCCTAGACTTTCAGACACAATAGCAAAAGAAATAGGAGGGAAGGTAATGAGATTGAGTCCGATTGAAATGATTACACAGGAAGAACAAACTTTAGATAAAGATTATTTCTCAAAAATGTACGATAATTTAGATAATTTGAAAATAGCGCTCAAATGTGAAAATTAATTATTTGAATTATATAGAATATGAAAAAAGAATTGAATAGAAATGATTGAAATTCTCCAGTATGAGTTCATGCAACGTGCCCTTATTTCTGGAATAGCAATTTCTATAAGTTGTTCGCTAATTGGACTGTTTCTTATATTAAAAAGATTTTCTTTGTTTGGGGATGCAATGTCGCATGTAGCTTTTGGAGGGATCGCATTAGGATTGTTTCTAAAGTCTAATCCTATTTGGGTATCATTAATTGTTTCGATAATTGGAGCATTAGCAATCATAAAATTGAATTCAAGCAAAAGAATCTATTCAGATTCGTCTATCTCAGTTCTATTATCTCTAGGGCTAGCGATGGGATTAGTATTAATCAGCTTATCTGGAGGATTTTCTATAGATATAACAAGTTATCTTTTTGGAAGCATATTATTAGTCAATATTGAAGAAACATTGAGTACCATACTTCTAAGCGTTATAGTTATTACATTTGTTATCTTTTATTATAAAAAATTAATATATCTTGTATTTAATGAGGAACAAGCATTAGTAAATGGCATCAATACAGTTGTATTAAATATTTTATTCATTACTTTGGCAACCATTGCAATTGTAATGTCCATTAGATTGATAGGAGTACTAATGGTTTCGTCTCTCTTAATAATTCCTAATGTTTCTTCGTTGCTACTAGGATATGGATTCAAGAAAACCATACTATTCTCAATTTGTTTTTCTTTGATATCTGTTATTTTGGGAATAATTTTAGCATATGAATGGAATATTACACCTAGTGGAATGATAGTAATAACATCCGCTGGAATATTCTTTGGAGTAAATGTATTAAAGTTATTTTCTTCAAAAATAAAAAACAAGACTGAAACAAAAATAAGATCTTGACAATTAATAGTTTTTATCAGCTATTACCCGATATTATTATGTACTTGTATAACCAGTATGTTTTTAAAGAAATGAATTTTGGTATGAAATTTACGTTTGTCTTTCTTTTTGCTTCATCACTTTTATTTTTTACTTGCTTACTTATTTTTGACGGTATCACAGTTTTTGCTCAACAAGAAAATAATACCACCACTATAAATACAAATGATCAATTCGGTATTGAAAAAATATATCCTACCAAATCCGATGGCAGGGAATGGTATGTCAACATGTCTAACCCCAAAAATGATCCAAATGTAACTTTTACTTTTAATCCTAGATTAGCCAAACAGGATGATGGATCTTGGAAAATAAGGGATGACAAAATTCGAATTAATGTAGACACATTAAATGGGACAGAAGAATGGAAAAATGTTGAAATTACGGGATATGTGAAAATAGACTCGATAATCAATCCGCGTAAAAGTGTTATAACAGACATTGACTGGGTAGCAAGAACTGATCAACATAATGAAGACTTTCCATGTCATGGCCTATCCCTTCACGGGGGCATTTATCCGGATGGTTCTGTAGCATGGAAAAAAGAAATATGGTTTACCGGAGGATATACTAAAGAAAAATCAGTCCCTAAAATAACCGACTCATTGATGAATAGATGGATTGGCTGGAAAACTGTGATCTATAATACAAATAATGATTCCGCGGTTAAAATGGAATCATATTTAGATAACTCAAATTCTAATCATTGGGTCAAAGTTTTTGAAATTACGGATAACGGAGGCTGGTATGCAAGTAGTTCGGATAAAGTATTCTACAGTGCAAATTGTGGTAGATCCAAAGATCATATGGTTTTGAATTCAGGACCTATTGTTACGTTTCGCGCAGATAACGTAGTTTTGAACTTCAAGGATTTGAGCATAAGAGAAATAGAGCCACCAAAGTAGGATAATACTGATTTATCCATTGGAAATTACTCGTAAATGGAAAAAACAAATATTATGAAATGATCATAATAAAAAACATTGCCAATCATAAGCATTTCACTGAATGAAAACATAATCCAAGAACTAGATAAATTGCAAAAGTTTTTGGGTTTTTCAGGCAGATCAGAAATCGTAAGAGCTAGTGTTAGAAACCTACTTTTAGAAGAGAAAAGGATAGATGAATTGTCAGGAGTTCTACATTCAGTTCTTCTAGTAATACATGATGAAAAATCCGATCAAGAAATCAGTGAAATTCGACATGGATTTGATAAAATAATTAATACCCATATTCACAATAAGATAGACGAAGATAGATGCCTTGAAATTTTTGTACTTTATGGTGATGCAAGAGAGATTAAAAATATTACCAAGAAATTTCAAGGGAACAGAAAAATGGATCAAGTTAGGTTAGTGGTAACATAGTAATTCAACATATTAATTTGAAAGCCATAAGTGGGATTTGAACCCACGGCCTAAGGTTTACGAAACCTTCGCTCTGCCAGGCTGAGCTACTATGGCGGCAGCGTTAGAACCAATCTGCGATCAATTTCCAAGTATTAGAAGTATGAAAAAGTTAAATAATAATGTATTTTTTTTCTATGATGTGACAAAATGCAACTTACATGAATTTTTTTTTGACTGGAATTGTAATGATTGCAAAGAAGAATATAAGAATTTGAAGGGAACTAACGAAATTGAAGAAGAGTCACATGAGGAAGTAGAACCTATCAAGGGAAAGAAAATAAAGAAGAAGAATGATTACAAAGAATTCACAGAAGAGAGAGCTAAAAAACTCTATGAAGAAATTTTTTTGCAGTATTTAAAAAAGGGTAACATAAGTGAAGCAGAATCCATTGAACGCTCAAAGAAGATAATAAGAAAACAGTGTTTAATGCGCAACATTGAGCCTTGGTCATGGGTCTAATCCAGATTCAGAATTGAATAGTTAAGTTAAACCTAAATAACAAAAAAAAGTTATTTAACTTTATTGTCATCACCGAATAATCAATCTAATATTTTACAAGGAAGTGTAAATAAAGACATCCTTCTAAAACTAAAAGGAAAGAGAACTATCAAGGGAAAGCTGAAAAGTTTTGATCAATACATGAATTTAACACTGGAAAATGCAACTGAAGTTTTAGAGGGAGATAAAGTTCAACAAATGGGAGAAATATTCATCAAAGGCGAAAACATTGTTATTATAGCAACAGATTGATTATATGAATAAACAGTGATTCTTGTTAATAATTATAATCAAGTTTTTCAAAAGATTAAGTTAAATTATTTAAAACTACCTCGATCTTTGGCACATTCAATAATTTCCGAGTCAGATAGATAGTTATCAATGCTAAATGCTCTATCAAAACATGCAGAGATTTCCTTTGAATGTTTGTTATCAGTCTTACCGTCATTGTCATTATTATTCTTAATGTTGTCGCTTAAAGCATAATTGTGAAGGCTATTTTGAGAATAACTACCTCGATCTTTGGCACATTCAATAATTTCCGAGTCAGATAGATAGTTATCAATGCTAAATGCTCTATCAAAACATGCAGAGATTTCCTTTGAATGTTTGTTTTTGCCATCTAGAGACTCACCTAATTCGCTATTAGTTGGATTAGTATAGATATTTTTGTTGATTGATTTATGGAATGACTGGAATGAATAAGGGTTGGATACTGGTTGATTCATATTTTGCTGTTGTAACCCCGAGAAAGTTGAAGGGTTGGATACTGGTTGATTCATATTTTGCTGTTGTAACCCCGAGAAAGTTGAAGGTTTGTCTTGGGGTGGAGACTTGATAAAGGTTGAAGGTTTGTCTTGGGGTGGAGACTTGATAAAGGTTGAAGGTTTGTCTTGGGGTGGAGACTTGATAAAGGTTGAAGGTTTGTCTTGGGGTGGAGACTTGAAGGTATCCATATAATTGCCATTAGCTGTATTTGATGAATCAGAAGTAAAAGTGGGAGTACTAACGTCACCGTCAGCAGTATTTTTGCTCTGAAATTCATGATAGAATGGATTATTCTTACTTAAATTGTAAGGATTGCTACTAGAGGAGGAGGATACAGAAGTAGTACTATCAGGGGCTTTGTCTGGAGATGAAGAAGATACAGAAGTAGTACTATCAGGGGCTTTGTCTGGAGATGAAGAAGATACAGAAGTAGTACTATCAGGGGCTTTGTCTGGAGATGAAGAAGATACAGAAGTAGTACTATCAGGGGCTTTGTCTGGAGATGAAGAATTTATTTTATTGAAGTTGTTAGTACAATCAGAATTTATACCAATAAGCGCACTAGTCATCATGCTCGTAATACAATCAGTAGTTTGGGCGATCAATGAATTATCAGGAACCAAACTTATTTGACCGTACGAAGGAGTAAATGTTGCATATATAGTTGAAAACGATATCAATAAAAACACCATTAGAATGGGACTGATTTTATTTGCTATGTGCACGAAAAAATAAAACAATCATACTTTATAATGAGCACTTTAGAATGCTAGTATTAACTTAACAATATATCTATTATACATAAATAAGATAGATTTTTTTTATAAATTAAAAGGATGATTTGGTATGTTTATGATGTGATCTTAGTCTGTTATAGACTTGTTTTATGTGTAAAGTGTTAGGTGATACCTCGATAGAATCAATTTTGTACTATCATTAAAAACAAAATTGTAGTTTTTTGGTTAAATTGACCCATATTATATATATAGATAATCTATAATAAAATAGTTGTTTTTGCCTAATTTTGAAGAGTTAGTAATAGGCACTGTTATCGCATCTATTATCGCTTTTCTAATAAATCTAATTTTAATGCCAAGTTTTATTAAATTTCTAAAACTCAAAGGAAAGGTTGTAAATGATAATCACAAACCAAATAAACCCAAGGTTCCTAGACCTGGGGGGCCGATATTATTATTAAGCATTGTCATTGGGGAACTAATTTTATATTTCATTACCGGGAATCTCGAGATAGTAAGTATTTTACTTACTACGACTATTGCCTTCATAATAGGAATTATTGACGATTTTAGAATAATGCCGGGATGGTTTAAACCAGGAGCATTGATTTTAGCCTCAATACCTCTAATTATTTTTCACATATATGATAACGAATTAAACGTGATTTTTGGGAGTGTGTTTATCCCCATCCTATACATCCCATTAATATTAATATCAATACCACTAGCGGGGAATACAGTAAACTCAATAGACGTATTCAACGGGGTAGCGACAGGATTCATGATTATAACGATGTTTCCAATAATAATTAGTACCTTTTTGTTTGGAAATCTGGAAATTCTTATGATCGAGATACCATTTTTAGCGGCTTTGTTAGGATTTTATATATTTCACAAATACCCCAGTAAGATATTTCCAGGAGATTCAGGTACGCTATTGATGGGAGCTATGTATGGAGCGTTAGCAATTGCGTCTAAATCAGAAATAATTGCAATCATAGCATTATTACCAGCAATAATGAACTCATTTTTGTTCTTGAGTAGTGTAAGGAAGATTGTTGAACACAGAGAATTGAAATCTAGACCAACTATACTAAATGAAGATTATACACTACAGGCTTCAAAGGATAAGAACGCGCCCATAACCCTAGTTAGATTAATTTTGTTGGATGGAAAACTTTCTGAAAGAGAAATAGTCATGAAAATTTATAAATTGGCTACCTTTTCGTCATCGCTTGCACTAATCACAATATTATTACAATTTATTATATCCAGTGGATAGAATAGGAGGAGTAGGAGGAGAAATGAATTTTTTAGATCTCAAATTCTTTATCTTTTTTATGTGGGTGCTGGTCATGACAGCATGTATTTTTATTATTTTTGTTATAGCCCCAATCAGTAAATTTCAAATAGATCAAAATGATTCGCTATCTTTTCTAAAGACTTCATTTATTCAGGCAATATTAGCAGTTATTATAGTTGGAATTTTAATAATTGTACTGAATAAATTTAAGAAAGTATATTTGTTAAAAAAACTTTCGGGTAAAAATAAAAGTTAATCTATTTCTGCAGTATAAACCTGGATTAAGTTAGAAAATCCCTTTTTCTCTACAAAATTCCAAATCTTTCCACAAATTGAACATGTTATTATATTGTCTTTAGATGAGTACTCTAAGCTATAATGGCTACAACGAATTTGATACTCATATTTGAGCGACTCTAATTCCTTAATCGTATCTATATGCCTGACAGAATTTTCTGTCAATATTATTACTTAGAATCAACATAATATAATCTATTAATCAAGAAAATTAATATAGTTTCAAAAAAAATAAGTGACCTATAGTCGAATTCATATAGATATAGTAATAATATTGAATAACAATATAATAACCATTATTATTAAGAATCTATATATATCAATCGTATAGATAAATATAATATTGAATAAATTGAATTCGGACATTAGAAAAATTCAATTTACAGGTAGATCCACATACATTTTATCATTACCCAAAAAATGGATTGAAGAAATGAATCTTAAAGCAGGTGACCATGTTTCTATCTCCCGAGGTTCAAACAATTCGCTATGTATTACTCCAGAGCAGGAGAAGAGATTACAAGACTCGACAAACGAAGTTAGCATTCAGGTATTGATTGATGAAGGTCCCAACACCCTAAAGAGAAAGATTGTTTCAATGTATTTATCGGGATATAACCTGATAAATCTAAAAGCGAAATCTGCAAGGATTCAACCCATACAAAGAGAGGCAGTTAGAGAAGTGGTAAGAAGAAGTTTGATAGGAACAGAAATTATTGCAGATTCCTCCGATATAATTACCATCCAAGTTTTGTTAACACTACCGGAACTATCAGTTAACACGGCTGTACGGAGGATGTTTCTAATAGCTTCCTCAATGCATAGAGATGCCTTAGTGGCGTTAAAGGAAAAAAATTATGATATAGCGATGGGAGTAATCAGATCGGATGATGAAGTAGATAGATTTAGTCTCTACATATTAAGAAATCTAGTCATGGGTACTAATAATGAAAGAGTATTACAGGAAATAGGGTTAAAAAATGCCTCCGATTGTCTTAGCTATCGAGTTACTGTAAAAAGTATCGAAAGAGTTGCTGACCATGCATCGAGAATTGCTTCAAAATCAATGGAAATTCAAAGTTTGATCCCTCCTTTGATAACCGAGAAATTGGAGAAATTGAGTAATTCTGCTTTGGAGGTTTTGACATCTGCAGTTGAGGCTTTCTTAAGAAGAGACTACAATTTAGCTGATAAAATTGCAGATAAATCAGATAACGTTCTTGGTATTGAAAGAGAGATAATGTTGTTCTTGGATTCATTAGAAAATAAGGATATCGACAGTCACAATATCAATGCGGGAGTAAAATTAATACTTGAAGATATACGCAGAACTGTAGAACATGCAAGTGATATTGCAGAATCAGCCATGAATCAAACTGTAGGAGAGATAATTAAAGTAGAGAAAAAGGGAGAGAATTGAAATTAGATATTGGTTTGTAGTAAAATTTGATTTATTTTAGAACAAAGGCTACAGTGCATATTGCAATTGTCATGAATACAAATGGATCTAAGCGAATTACATACAAAACACCAAACTTGTTTATCCATGGAATTAAGAAAATAACAATTATTATAAATATTATGAATAAATAATAACATTAATTAGATAATAGAGCGGAATAATATGCTATTTTAATATTAAAAATATTAAATGGCAGATTCGCCTCTAGCCTTTGTTCTTATGTCTATTGCCTCCTGCACTTCCGATATGAAAATTTTGCCACCTATTTTATTACTAAGTGTATCCAATAAATTATTGACTAGTTTATCTACCCCATCGTCCCTCACAACTATTTCAATTTTTGTTCTAGGAACAAATTCCGGAGTGTATTGCATAGTACCTCTCCCAATTGAAACAGGTTCGGCTTTAGATATTCCTTTTCCTTGAACTCGATAGTGACTCATTCCTCCGATGTTATTATCCTTTAAAACGGCACCAACAGTTTGTAGTTCTCTGTCTGGAATTATTATTTCAATCTTTTTCACTATTATTGATCAACCATCATATTTTTTATATAACATATTTAAAACATCAATGTGTTCACTGCATTGCAGTGAAATAGTATCATAAAATAATTGAAAAAGATAATATTTATAAAATCTATTAACTATATTATGGGCATATTACTATATATAAATTTTAAAAGTATATTGTAAAATAGTAAACGAATGTAGATCGAATGTTCTGATCGAAAGACATGATCGAATGGACAGCTTTTAATAAATACTTGATCTACAATGTTCTATTTGATAATAATGAAATATAGAAGTAGAACAGAAATAACTGTCTTAATACTAGAAGCAGCAAATGGTGGGGCTACAAAGACAAAAATTATGTACAAATCATTCCTTTCATACGCACAGTTAAAAGAATACTTTACAATGCTAATTGAGAATGCTTTGTTAGAATATGAAGATGGATTGTTAAATATCTATAGAACAACAGAAAAAGGCTTACGACTATTAAAGATATATAATCAGATAGAAGAAATAATACCACAAGTTCATTCAAATTAGTGACGTTCATTTATTATTACATAGACAAACTAAAACTATAGATTTTGATAAATAATAATCTTCGATTCATTGTAATTATTTTATATCTATTTAACCACTAGTACCGGAATTTTACTATGATGTAATACTCGATGAGAAACACTGCCCAGTATGGCGTGTTTGAATTTCCCTCTACCTCGACTCCCTATAGTAATATAATCAAAATTGTTTTTCTCGATATAATCAATTATTATGGACCCAACATTTTGTCCTTCCAAAAATATGGTTTCTGGTTCTAAACCATAGTTTTTTGTTCTATTAACAGCATTTTCAAGAACAATTTTGGCTTCTTTTTCTAGCTCTGCCATTATAGAGTTTACTAGTTTTTGAGATTGAATATAAACGAAAGGAGGGATTTCAAGTACATATAGGACTATCAATTTTGAGTCTAATTTGGAACTCAAGAATGAAGCATGATCTAAGGATCTCATTGAATTTTCAGAACCATCCACTGGAGCAAGTATTCTGGAATTCATTAGATAGTATGAGTGAATTCAATGATATAAATCTAATATTTGAAATATGTTCTCATAAAAAGTAAATAATATAGGAAAAATTTTGTATCTTAGATATAAAAATTAAAAGAATATATTAAAAAATGTCTTTATTAGAGGTATTTATTGTGCTTGGGATTAATTCTTCTATCTGATTATATATCTTTAATAGTCGTAAGCCTTTTTCTGTTGTTCTATACTTTTGAGTTCCATCTTCATATTCTAACAAAGCATTCTCAATTAGCATTGTAAAGTATTCTTTTAACTGTGCGTATGAAAGGAATGATTTGTACATAATTTTTGTCTTTGTAGCCCCACCATTTGCTGCTTCTAGTATTAAGACAGTTATTTCTGTTCTACTTCTATATTTCATTATTATCAAATAGAACATTGTAGATCAAGTATTTATTAAAAGCTGTCCATTCGATCATGTCTTTCGATCAGAACATTCGATCACAACAACTGACATACTAATCTATTTCATAAAAAATATGACATTTACTGATTTCGAGTTCCTTAAGTATGTATTAGAAAATCTTAATGAATTAATGTTATTAATCTATTTAGCTATTTAGTTACGAATTTGCTGAAACCAAATTTTAGTTTATTTTACTTTGGTATAAACAAATATTCAATTAAGTTGAAATCGTTGAAATCAATATGATATATTTTAACAAGTTTGTTTTTTTCGAAAACAAGGATAAGATATGGTCTCTAGGGTTTAGATTACGATAATTATTTAAATTACAATCAGGCAATGATCTCATGTCTTATGGGTCTGCTACTCCATCGGAGCCTTCAACGAAGAAACTAGTATTAATTTTTGGTATTATTGCTATAGGTGCATTTATTGTTTTGAGTATTTTTGTATTTCCTATTAAAAATTTAATCAGAGACGATGTTACTGCCGAGGTTAAAATATTAAGTAAAAATGAAGGAATTTGTGTTGTTGATACTGCTGATCATCCTAGAGGTATTAATCAATGTCCCTACGAGGCTGGAGATATAGTAATCGTAAAATACAAAGAGGGAACTTCAGACATAATAAGTCACGAATTAAAACTCTAAAAATAAATATATTATTTGGTTTTAGTTATTTGAGTTGAATTAAAGAAATTATTTTATTGTGCTTGGGATTAATTCTTCTATCTGATTATATATCTTTAATAGTCGTAAGCCTTTTTCTGTTGTTCTATACTTTTGAGTTCCATCTTCATATTCTAACAAAGCATTCTCAATTAGCATTGTAAAGTATTCTTTTAACTGTGCGTATGAAAGGAATGATTTGTACATAATTTTTGTCTTTGTAGCCCCACCATTTGCTGCTTCTAGTATTAAGACAGTTATTTCTGTTCTACTTCTATATTTCATTATTATCAAATAGAACATTGTAGATCAAGTATTTATTAAAAGCTGTCCATTCGATCATGTCTTTCGATCAGAACATTCGATCACAACAACATAGATAAGAAATTATCATCCTTTAGTGCTTTGGATACCGTATCAGAAGAAACAGCCATTTTTATTATTTGAGATCGGCCATACCTACCATGGCTAACGACGTTTGAAGTAATTAATCCAAGTTGATCCAATTCACTAATTATTTGAGTGACTCTTCTTTGGGTCAAAGAATCATGTTCAATCTGTTTACATAATGAAGTATAGATATCATAAACATCTCCAGTCATACCAGTTTGAGATTTCATGATAGATAGAACAATCAATTTTGTATGTGTAGTGGAATTTTTAATGACCTCATAATTTGTGTCTTTTTCAATCTTTTCTTGTGCTTCTCGAATATGATTTTCAGTAACCATATCAGCCCTTTCTCTTTCCGCTATTTCAGCCGCTACTCTTAATAGATCAATTGCCTTTCTAGCGTCCCCATTTTCCTTCCCGGCCACTGCTGCGCATAAATTAATCGCTGCCTGACCAATAGATCCCTCATTAAATGCAAGTTTTGATCGATCATTTAGGATTTCTTTTAATTGAATTATTGTATATGGATTGAATATTATTTCCTCCTCACTTAGACTGCTTCTAACTCTTGGGTCTAGTTTGTCTTTAAATGTAAGACTATTAGATATTCCTATCAAAGATACAAACCCGTCTCCCAACATACGTTCATTTGCTCTAGTAAAGTTATATAAAACATCATCTCCATTCCTATCAACCAAGGAATCAATCTCATCTATAATTAAAACTACATGAAGATTATTTTTTTTTAAATATTCAAGAATCCTATCAGTGGCTTCGCCCATAGACAAACCAGTAAAATGAACTTTTAATTTCCTGTCGAAGCGATTAATCCCTATATCTTCCGCAATATCATATAATACCTTGTATGATGTATTTGAAGTCTTTGCGTTAATGATAGTAACGGTAATCTCTATTCCATGCTCTATTGATTTTTTTTTTAATCTAGTAATTACATTTTTTACAACAGCAGTTTTCCCAGTTCCAGGTTTTCCAAAAACTAAGAGATTAGAAGGTCTACCATTCTTTAATACGACTGATAATACTTGAGCAATTGTTTTAGACTCTTCGTCTCTAAATGGCAATTTTTCAGGAACGTAATCGATTGTTAATGTTTTTCTATTCTTAATTAAATTAGCTCCAATAACAGCCTTATCAAATATATTATCTAAATAATCTGAATCCATCATCATTTCTTTCCGTTAATAGTATTGATAAATCAACACAGACACACCCCTATTTTTCTATTCGAATGATAAAAAGATAATGTCATGTTAATATGCTAACTGTTATTAACATTTAATTTTAAACAGGTTAATCAATTATTTTATACATAATAATTAAATAAATTAATATAATTCTACTATCAAAATCAATATTAATTGCATAAGAAATAGAGGGGCCTGTGGCTTTCAAACAAAATTAACATTAATCTTAACAGTTAAAAATAATTAGATAATAAACGTGAATTAACCCCTTTATTTCCACTGGAGGAATCTAAAGTTCATTCACAACGATAATAAACGTGAATTAACCCCTTTATTTCCACTGGAACTAGAAAAACCTTTAAGAGGATAATCAAATTAACTTTAGAAATATATACAACAATAATTATGTGCTTATTTTAGTTAACAAAAACTAATCATTTAGTTATCAATTTTTATTCCATATTGTTAAGTTAACATATGTTATCAAATTCACAGAGACGATAAATTGTCCACTGGAAAAAAGAGAATAAAAATTGAATTAGAGGACGCTGAAGGTGGAAAATATAATTTATCTCTAGAAGGCAATTTATCAAATGACAAAATTCAAAAGGTTCTTCAATTAGTGGAATCATTGAACATCTCTAAGGATGATTTAAATAATAATATCCAAATTCCTATGGAACAAAATAAAAGTTTACAAAAGTATGACTTAGGACTCAATCAATCTAACAACTCTATTGGATCAAAGATATGGGCATTGATCGAAAACAACTTTGCATTTAGTTCTTTTACATCTTCAAATGTAGCCGAATCCTATGAAGAATCATACGGTGAACAGTTACAACTTAGTCTCATATCTACTTATTTATCAAGATATTTTGAAAAGCAAAAATTAGTAAGGAGTAAAAGAGGGAAAGAATGGATTTATAAGTTAATTAGAATTCAAAAAGATATTATTTCGTCCGTTGGGACACCTACTACTTCTCAATTAAGTCGTTTAATGGATTCACATTACCCGGAAGATCAGAGTGAGAATGACTTTTTGAAGCAGAATGCTTTGACAACAGTTTACGACCTTCGACTGTGATATTATACCTGAAGGGCTTTGTGCTCATATCTCTATCAACTAATTTCTCTTCAAATAATTTTTTCATTAATCTAGAAGTGTGTTCTCTAGTCCTACCCACTACCCTTTGAACCTCCCTAGTAGTCAGAGATTTATCCTCTAATTTCTTTAGGATGTATTCTATTGTACTATTCTGACGGTCTTCTTCCTGATCCACCGACTTGATAGAGTCTTGTGATGGTATGTCGTGATTAGGAGGTGATGTTTCAATTTTTGGATTGCTTACGTAGTTTTGGAATGGTGATATTACAGAATTCTGTGACTTGATCTTGTTGTTGGATATTATATTTTCATCTAATAATTTTATTAAACTTTGGATATCGCTTAATTTTTCATTGGTCTTATTAGTTCTGTCATATAAGACTCTAAATTGTTCAGAAATGAGATTAGTCTTATTAATTTGATCCTTTATTTGACTTTCAAGCTGAGAGATTTTTGTTTCAATATTGTATTTCTTAAATTTTTTGTTTTTTAACTGCTTGTAAATTTCTAAAGCTAGAATTGATAATACTATAGCCGAAACAAATGGAATTAAGGTATAATTTAATATTAGTGATGCAATATCTATGCTCACATATAATTTAGTAATACAGTGTGATATAACTTTATTGTATGTGATAATTTAACGTTTAATATTATAAACTTAGTGATATATCACATATCAATTATTCTATTAATCAAATCTTCTATTACATTTATCACATTAGTTATCTCTTTATCGTGATATTTAGCGTGATTGTCTTCAAACATTCTAAGTTTGATTAACATGGAGTTTAGAACGGTAATTTGATCATCTTTCATTACATTTATTAGATTTAGTAGTAGGATGGAATAGAACAATTTCCGCAGTTTTGTCTTTGATTGCTTAACTTCTCTGTAGTATGCGCCTGAACTTATTTCCTTCGGCCTCTTCTCTTTTTTCTTGAAATTATAAATTATTTGTATTTGTCTGTTGGTAAATAGAGATTTTTCAATTAATTTGGAAAGAAATAAATTATTTATATCTTCTTTGTTTTCCATCAGCTATACGATATTGTATAGTTAATTATACTATTTTAAATAAACTTAGCACAATCATTAAATTTAATTCAATTAGTATACGTGTAGTATTAGATTGAGTCGGGTAGAGAACTATATTAATGATGAATTGAAAAAGCATAAAAAAATATGTTTTGCTTTATTAGATTCGGAGAATTTTGAAGACATTGCTGGTGTTGCAAAAAAAGTTGAATCACTTGGTGCCTCAGCTATTTTGGTGGGAGGTTCGTCTGCCATAGATCAACTGGATTTAGACAAATTAGTAATATCAATTAAGTCTATAATATCTATTCCTGTTATTTTATTTCCAGGAAACGTTACAGGTGTATCTCCCAATGCCGACGCGATTTTATTTACATCATTGCTAAATTCCGAGGATCCATATTTTATTTCAGGAGCTCAAGCACTAGGTGCATTGTTGGTAAAAAAGTATAATATTGAACCATTGCCAACAGGATATATAATAATTGGTGATAACACTACAGCTTGGTTTATAGGGAGAGCAAAAGGTATACCTTTTGAAAAATCTAATATTGCTGTCATGTATTCATTGGCTGCACAGTATTTGGGTATGAGGTTTGTTTACCTGGAGGCTGGATCCGGCGCAAAAAAGAATGTATCTGCGGAAATGATTTCAAATGTTAGAAAGTATTATGATGGCTTATTAATTGTTGGAGGGGGCATTAAGAATTCCTTGATAGCTAAGGAATTAGCAGAGGCAGGGGCAGATATCTTAGTTGTAGGAACATTATTAGAACGGGATCCGGATTGGGAAAAAAAATTTAACGACATTGTTATGGCCATTCGTTCCTGAATTAGTGCAATTGAATAATTATGAATTTGATTGATGAGGCCAAAGTAAGATTAAAAAATATTTCAATTCCAAGTTACTATTTAGAGTATCAAATTGGTTTGCTGGAACAGGTAAATAAGCTTCATGTGGTAGCCGAAAAAGCAAGAAAGAAAGGTTTAGATGTTACGACTTATGTTGAACCAAAAATTGCCTACGACTTATCTGACAGAGTTGCAAAAATGCATAATATAGATATATCAGACCGATTAAGGACATTACTAAATTATACTACAAAAGAGAAAGCAGCTCTTAAAATAGCCGAGGAAATTGCAAAGGGGGAATATGGATCTGGAGATCTTAGGACAAGATTAGAAAATGCGGTTAGGGTAAGTTTAGCTGTGGTGACGGAAGGAGTCACTGTAGCTCCATTACAGGGTATATCTGACGTACAATTGAAAAATAACAAAGATGGTTCACAATATCTCTCCATTTCATTTGCTGGCCCAATAAGATCTGCTGGAGGTACTGAAGCAGCACTAACTATGCTTATAGCTGATCATGTAAGGAGAGTATCTGGACTTGCAAAGTATCAAACAAATTCTTTTGATGATGAAACTGGCAGGTTTATAGAAGAATTAAGATTGTATGAGAGGGAAGTAGGGAACTTTCAATTTAAAGTCTTAGATAAAGATGTCGATTTTTGCATCTCTAATTTACCAGTTGAGATCGATGGAGTAGATACAGACCCAGTTGAGTTAGTAATTCATCGGGAGATGAAAAGGATAAAAACGGATAGAGTTAGAGGTGGAGCACTCAGGGTTATGAACGACGGTTTGATAGGCAGATGTAGAAAACTCACAAAATTGGTCGAAACACTCGAGTTAGAAGGTTGGGATTGGCTTGCAAATATGAATGGTGCAATCCAAACAGGCGATGATGATACTGTGAGTCATAGGATGTCTGAAGTAATTACAGGCAGACCAGTGTTATCTATGAACAAGAAAATTGGTGGATTTAGGTTACGATACGGAAGGTGTTTTAATACTGGATTCGCTACGATAGGAATTCACAACACGATTCCTGTACTATTGAATTCTGCCGTAGTAGTTGGAACACAAATTAAAATGGATGTCCCTGGAAAAGCTTCTACAATCGCCCTTGTGGATACCATTGAACCACCAATAGTAAAATTAGATGACGGAACGGTCTTGCAGATCAATACCGTAGAACAAGCCCTAAATTTAAGATCACGAGTAGTCAAAATATTATACCTAGGAGACATTCTGATTAGTTACGGAGATTTTCTTGAGAATAATGCACAATTATTACCAGCAAGTTATGTTGAAGAAATATGGACCCAGGAATTATTTGAAAAATTGAGTCACATCAATGAAGTCAAAAATGACTTTGTTGTTGAATATGATAAGTTTGTTAAATTGAGTTCGAATCCCTCTACAATACCCCTATTTAGAGAGGCATTGAAAATATCGATCCAATTCGACATTCCACTACATCCTAAATATTCCTTCTACTGGGAAGCTATATCAATAAAAGATTTTTTAATAATTAGAAATGTCTTGATATCTTTTATTTCTCTATTTAACAGAAACGGAGAGATTGAATCAACTACCGAGGAAATTAGTCTATCATATGATCATAAACTAAAAAGTATTCTAGAAAAACTAGGCGTGTTCCATCGTCTAGATACATCTAGTAATACTATAGTATTGTTAGATGGGTCTCAAATTATTGCGTTAGTGTGTTTATGTATTCCTGAATTTCAATCCATACTCTCATTCTTATATGAAAATCGCGATAAAATCCATTTTTCAACAATTTCTAATTATATATCAAAGGATGGATTTATAGGAGATATAGGTGGAATTGTTGAAAGTTTACAGTCGGAGAAGGGCGAAGGTAAAACAACTGTCATCAAATTAATAAATTCCATTTCATCAATTAAAATACGTTCAAAATTTTCTTCTTCCATATCTGTTAGAGTTGGTAGACCTGAAAAAGCCTCAGAGCGTAAGATGAAACCCCCAATTCATGTTTTGTTTCCAGTAGGTAACAAAGGTGGTCCCATGAGAGACCTCCTAAAGGCTTCAAACGCAGATTCTTTTTATTCTGAAAAATCAAATCGATATTGTTATAATTGTAATATTCCATCCTTAGGTACTAACTGCAATTATTGCAATCAAGCGACTCCTATCAAATTTATTTGCAATGTCTGTAAAGTTGAATCTCTTGATTTATCATTTGATCCTATTGATAATATAAAAAAAAGGAACAAATGTTTGAAATGTGGTAACGAATATAAAACATTTTCTCCAATTAAGTTTCCTTTAAAGACCTTGATAGAAAAAGCCGAAACAAGGTTGAGCTTTAGGGTAACTTCTCCTTTAAAGGGAGTGAAAGCATTAATGGGGAAAGACAAGGAAGCGGAACAAATTGAGAAGGGCATTCTTAGAAAAAAATGTGGTTTATCTGTGTTTAAGGACGGTACCATAAGATTTGACGCTACGAATGAACCTCTTACCCATTTCATGCCATGTTTTATCGATACATCCATTTCAAAATTAAGGGAATTAGGGTACAAATTTGATTATCGACAAAATGAACTTGATTCTGATAGACAAATCGTAGAATTGCTGATTCAAGATGTTATAATTCCCTTAGATTCTGCAAAATATCTTTTAAAAACGGCTAAATTCATAGATGAAGAATTAGTTACCCTATATGATTTACCACCGATTTATAATGCTTATACCGAAAATGATCTGATCGGACATTTAATAGTGGGATTAGCTCCACATACTTCTGTCGGTATTATTGGGCGCATAATAGGTTTTACAGAATCACAAGTTTGTTTGGGTTCTCCAATATGGCATTCCGCAAAAAGAAGAGATTGTGATGGTGATGCCGATTCAATTATCCTACTATTTGATGCATTCTTAAACTTTTCATATTCTTTCTTACCAGATAAAATAGGCGGGTTAATGGATGCTCCATTACTAATACAACCTATTGTATTACCTCATGAGGTTCAACGACAAGCCCATAATGTTGACATTGTGGAAAAATATCCACTAGATTTTTATAAAAATACGTGGTTGGGGGTTAAAGCAGCTGATGTTTCTGATACGATTGAAATACTAAAAAATCGAATAGGGAGTGATAAACAATTTTATGATTATGGGTTTACCCATACTAGTAGCACTTTAATATCCAACATAAATCGAAGTGCTTATTCTACATTAAATACAATGGGCGAAAAATTAGAAATGCAAATATCCACAGCAAATCTTATTAATTCTGTAGACACAAACGAAGTGATCTCTATGGTCTTGACGACACATATTATTCCTGATATAATGGGTAATATGCGTTCTTATTGTTCGCAGTCGTTTAGGTGCAATAAGTGCGGTGATAAGTATAGGCGAATTCCTTTGTATGGTAAATGTCTTACTTGTAATAATACTTTACTACAGACGGTTACTCGAGGTTCGGTAGAAAAATATGTTCTTTTAGCAGAAAACTTGAGTAACAGTTTTAAAGTCACTAATTATCTAAAGAGTAGAGTTGAATCACTTATTGTGGAGCGAAATTTTGTTTTTCAATCAAAGAAAGAACAACCTACAATACTTGATTATTTATAAAATCATTGATTTTTGGTTTATTAGTTTGCGAAATTTATTTGATATGGTCTTAAAGTGGCCAAATTAACTACAATTGCTATACCAGGTGTAGGAGTAATTCCCATAGCGCGCTGAAAGGGTGTTTGGGTTTGCCATGCGCCAGAATTCACTACCAAAGTTCCCTTATAGCTATCCACATCAATTACATGTACATGACCAGAATGGAAAATATCCGGAACGTCTTCAATAACCATCATATCCTCTAATTCTGGAGCAATAGGTGTTCTTTGACCGTATATAGGTGATAGATGTCTTGATTTAAGTAAAATCTTCATCGCCTCTGCTGGTTTAGAATAACTTAAACCAGGAATTGTAGCAATCGTATCGTCCAAGCTTTGACCATGAAACATTAATGTTTTTACTCCGTCCATATTGATCATGCAGGGATTTCCTAGCATAGTGATATTGCTTAAAGAGTAAATCTTATCAGCATATTTCCTTGGTATTGCTGGTTGAGGCAATGCTCGTCTTCCCAGGTCGTGATTTCCTGGAATCATAAAAACCTTAATGTGCTTAGGAATCTTCGCCAACAAATTTGTAGCATGCTCCATCTGGGAAAATGAATCCTTTTCAAATAATTCTCTGTCTTGATGTGGAAATATCCCTATTCCATCAATTAGATCCCCACAAATACAAATATACTTTATTTTAGAAACAATATCTTTATTCTCTTCTTTTCCATTTAACCAATTCAAAAACATTTGAAATTCATCTTCCATGAAGAATTTACTACCTATGTGCAAATCAGATATTAACACGCTATATACCTCAGAATGAGATCTGTTTGGAATTCTGTCTGGTACATCTAATGAGAATATTTTTTTTATTATGTGGTTCTTTCTTTTTGAATTATTCTCAAGTTCTACCATTACCATTTGATCCAAAATTAATGACGAAATCTGTTTTTTTAAATCTTCATCGTATGCAAATCCCTCTAATAATCCACTCTGATCATCAATAGTTAAATTATAACTATTCTTTTTGATCTTCTTTTCCATAATTAATCCTGCTATGAACAAAGATTCTTCCAAATTCTCCTTAGACTGTGACTTTGGATTTAACCTTGATTGGTTAAGAAATTGTTTAATGAACGCTATTTTTTTTATTCTTTTACTGTCTGGTCTATTAGATAAAATTTTTAAGGATTTATTAAATCGGCTTCTAAACAGTGATGTATACCCTTCAACCCCTTCACCACTATTAATACTATTATTGGAATCATAAATTATGTTGTTAACATAATAGTTATTCTCCAAATCATCAGAATCGCGAGTTACCAATTCTAAAATAGTCTCTTCATTATTTTTTTTAATATCCATGATTTCCGAATGATCTAGTTTGTTAACGATAGTAGTACCATTATTAGCATTATCATTTACAATCAGTGAACTATTTGTTGAAAACTTTAAAATACTCTTTATATCGTCGGATAAAATAACCTTAGACCCGTCTCTCTCTCTTTTGATCATAAGAATCTCTTCAACTATTTGATACACATCTGCCTGTAGATTATCAATTAACACTAAAGCATCGGGATGAATCTGAAATCCTTTGCTGGTTATAAAGGAAATTATTTTTAAGAGATTGGAATTATCGGTCAATAATCAAATTAACTAGTTGATGATATTCTTTAAGTCTTTTTATATAAATAATAAAGTATTATAATTGATAAAAAACGTATTATAGTTGGTTATGCTTATTACATTTAAAAAGAGACTGGTGTTTTTCTTTATTGCCATGTTATTTTTCTTGGGTATTTTTTATCTTGGATTTTCCTTTAGAATGGATGAATCATTTTCTAAGGAGTTATCAAAAAACTTTATTGATCAGATAACTGACATAGACGAATTTGGTATATTCTTAAATAACCTAAAAATAGCATTAGTGATGTTTATTCCAGTCATAGGCCTTATAATGGGAACTATTTCTGGATTTTCTACCGGTTTAGTGTTTAATTCAATAATGAACCTATCAGATGTTACGTATTCTAATCCCTTGGTCATTTTCTTGACACCATTTGGAATCCTAGAGCTAGCCGCGTATGGACTAGCAATTTCTCGAAGCTGTATTTTATTTTTTGAAATACTAAAGAAGAAATTTACAAAAAAATCTTTATTTTATCTGCTAATCGAAGTAGCATTAGTTTCTGGAATGCTTTTTGTCGGGGCAATAATAGAGTGGATGATGATTGAAAATATTCCAAAAAGATTATAATTATCTGTCATTCGTGCATGGCTTGTGGATTATTTTATATCATTGTTATAAAATGCCATAGTGTTTAAATAGTTTTAATGAAGATTTACCTACAGTGAATTATTAGATGCCAGTAGCAATACTTCCAGATGTTAGTGAACAGCATTGTATTGGGTGTGCTTTATGTGTAGAAATTTGTACAGCTCTTGGTCCGGATGTATTAAGAGTAAAACCTGTGGAAGGTTGGAAAAGAGGTAAAGCATTTGTCTTTTATCCAGAACGATGTATCTCTGATGGTGCTTGTATTGGCGTTTGTCCAACAAAAGCAATTTTCTGGATGAGACCAATGGAATATACACCAGGACAACCAATTCCATTAAAGAAAAACGCCATATTTACGAAAGGCTGGGAAGAGGGCTAACTCTCCACCAATTTTTATTTTTTCTCTAAATTTTAGAATTCAGTAACCATTACGAAGCTGATAAGATTCACATTTAGCGTATTAATATTCTAATATAGTTTTCTCTAATATTTAGTACTTAAATATCCAATAGAATTACTAAAATGGCTAATTGACAAAAAAATTGTATGTTGTAGGCGTGGGTCCAGGATCAGAAAAATATCTGACGGATTTTTCAAAAGAAATTATCAAACAATCTCGTTTTATTATAGGATATAAATATACTCTAAATACGATAGATCACCTACTTGATAGATCATTTAATCAAGTATTTGAAATAACCATGAAAAATCAAGAGGAGATTTATTTGAATGTATATAATAATTTAATGAGAGAAAATGATATATGCACTGTTCCATTTACAGGAGATGTAAATTTCTCAGAATCAGAAGTTGTGGACCGGCTTTTATACCTGTTCGGTGATGAAAATGTCTGCATTGTCCCTGGCATCAGTTCTATACAAATAGCAGCTTCAAAGTCTAGAGTTCCATTGGATAAATCTACCATCATAACTTTTCATGTCACCGGTGAGATTGAAGAAAAAAAAATAGAACTGGTTAAATCAATTGTTGATAAGAAAAGTGTAATACTAGTGCCAAGACCATGGCCGTCGGACCCATCAAAAAACTTTATGCCCTCTGAAATTTCATTATTTATCAAAGAAAAAGGACTGGACACTTCAAAAATTGATGTTTGGGTATTTGAAAATTTGACAAATGAAGAAAAGGAAACAACTTTTACTGGAAAAATGAGTTCGCTAGAAAATAAAGACTTTAACGATTTATCAGTAATGGTTATAGATCAAAACAAACGACAAACTTACTTGGAGTTCTAAATTTATTCTTTCCCTATTTGTATTATTTAAGTTTTGAATGTAAATAAAATATATTACAATTAACTTTGTATAATGTTGAATGAGCAAGAACGAATTTAGATGTTGTATTGAATGTGGTTCAAAAATGTCTAAAAATATTAAATTATGCCCAGCCTGTGGAGAATCTCAGGGCTAGATTTAAATATTTTTGCTAGACTCATTTTCCATTTTATTGCTCTTATTTTTAGATAATCATGGCAGTTTATTTTCACGTATAGTCATTATTAAAATACCTCTATTTTTTAATAATTAGACGATGGTAAAAAAAATAACTCTCCTTATTCCCGTGATTATTTCAGCCTTTGTAATAGGGATTTTAGGAATTATCTTTGTTCCATCAGATATTAAGAATGCAAACATCAATTTTTCAAAAGGAACTATAAAAATAGACGAAAAACTTTTGACCGTCGAAATTGCTGATTCGGATTTTGATAGACAACGATGGCTAACATTTAGGAACGACAAACCTGATTTGGATTCAGGGTTACTATTGATATATGATAAACCTGATTTATATTCAATGTGGTTGTTAAATATAAAATATCCATTAGATTTAATGTGGTTTGATCGAAATGGCGATATAGTTTATATTAAAAAAAATGCTCAACCCTGTGATAATATACTAGATTCATCCAAATGCACATTTAAGAATACAAAGCCGGCAGGATTTGTGTTGGCTAGTTCATCGGGATTCATCCAACACAACAACATAACAGAAAGTTCAAAATTAGAAATACTTTCAGTTTGAAACTCTATTTTTCTCTTTACTGCACTTACTTTTGTCAAGAGCAGTATCACTAACTCTTAAGTTCAACAACAAGAAAGTAAAAGACAGAATTGCTTTAAACAGGTAATAAATAGAGTAGGATGTGGCTTATTTAGAGAATCAAGAGTAGCCAGATTGTATTATTTTTATAAATGCTTATTTATTTCTTGTAGTTCATGAGTTATTTCTTCAATGGACGCCTCATCCTCAAGGGTAGTGATATCTCCAATAGTCTCGTTGTTTACAATAGATTTTAGAAGTCTTCTCATTATTTTGCCACTTCGTGTCTTTGGTAACTTATTTACAAAATAAATCTTTTCAGCAGATGCAATTGGCCCTATTGTATTTTTGATGTGGTCATTTACCTCTATGTCTAAGTGCGAAGATAATTCTGCTCCTTTTCTTAGTACCAGAAATGCGACGATTGTTTCACCTTTGATTTCATCCTTTTTACTAGTGACAGCTGCCTCAGCGATTGAAGGATGAGAGATAAAAGCACTTTCAAGTTCTATAGTTCCTAATCTGTGACCGGCAACCTTCAATATATCATCTGCTCTTCCTAGTATCCAATAATATCCATCATTATCTACATATGCAAAATCACCTGCAAAGTAACTATTATGTGTTTTTTCCCAGTACGTTTTTTCATATCTTTCGTTATTGTTCCACAATGAAAGGAGCATTCCGGGCCAAGGTTTTTTTACAGTTAAATATCCTTTTTTATTGGCTTCTACTTTTTTACCATGGTCATCTACTATTTCTAATTCTATGCCTGGTAATGAAAATGTTCCAGAACCAGGTTTCATTTGGATAATCTCAATTCCGGTGCACATACTTATCATGATACCACCAGTCTCAGTTTGCCACCACGTATCTATTATAGGACAATTACTTTTACCAATTGTATTGAAATACCACCTCCAAACCTCTGGATTTATTGGCTCTCCTACCGTGCCCAATAGTCGCAAACTTGATAAATCATACGAATTGGGTATGTCATTTCCATATCTCATATATGATCTCAAGGCTGTGGGTGTGGTATATAGAATGGTTACCCCGTGTTTTTCAATAATATTCCAATATTGACCTTGGTCAGGGTAATCTGGTGCACCCTCATAAATAATTTCAGTTACTCCATGCATCAATGGTCCATATACTATGTAGCTATGTCCGGTTACCCAGCCTATATCTGCTGTACAGAAAAATACATCCGTTGGGACAAAATTGAAGACCCATTTTGCCGAGTTAAACAAATGAGTCAAGTATCCTCCGCTTCCATGGACAACACCTTTCGGTTTACCTGTGGTCCCTGATGTATATAATATAAACAAAGGATCGTTACTTTCCATCCATTCTGACTCACAATAGTTGGATTCTTTGTTTACTAAATTTTCGAACCACATGTCTTTTTCATAGATATCTATATCTTCATGCGTTCTTTTAACGACTATTACTTTTTCAACAGTAGGGGTTTGTTTTACAGCTTCATCAACTATTTTTTTCAATGGTATTATTTTCCCTCTTCTATATCCTCCGTCTGATGTAATTATTATCCTGGATTCAGCATCGTTCACTCTGTCAATGATTGATTGAGAACTAAACCCTGAAAAAATAACAGAATGAATTACTCCTATTCTAGCACAAGCAAGCATTGATATGACTAATTCGGGTATCATAGGTAGGTAAATTGTGATTCTGTCTCCTTTTTTTATACCCAGCCTTTTGAGTGCGTTGGACAGTTGATTCACTCTATAAAACAATTGATTATAGGTAATAGTAACAGATGTTCCATCTTCCCCTTCCCAAATAATCGCTGCCTGATTCTTCTTTTCACTTGTTAGATGTCTATCAAGACAATTATAGGCGGCATTTAGTTTACCTCCTAAGAACCATCTAGCAAAAGGAGGGTTCCAGTCCAATACTTGCTCCCATTCTTTAAACCATGCCAAATTCTTTGCACAATTTGACCAAAATTGTTTTGGATCTATTTGGGATATTCTTTTTAATTCTTTTATCTTTTTTCCATCTAGAGAAATGATTTCTTGATGTCCATCATCCTTGCGATATTTGGGATCAATCATAAAAAAGGAAAGATTTTTCTTTACTTAAATGCTTTCGTTATTTATTATAGTGTATTATCTATATACGATTCCTCTATCAAAAACCATTCACAATCATACCAATTTACACATATTATTCATTCAAAAATTTTTCTTTCAGTGGCAATTTCAAATTACATAATAAACTTATATAGGAATGTTATATTTGATTGTTGCAATAAACTAAAATAAATAAAGAGAACGAAAATAAAGTGTGAAATATAGAAGTCGAACTGAAATAGTTGCCATGATACTGGATGCAGCCAACGGCGGAGCAACCAAGACAAAAATCATGTATAAAGCATTTTTAAGTTATGCCCAGTTACGTGAATATTTATCAGTATTAATTGAAAATAATCTAATCGAATATGTTGAAGGTTCTCAAACTTACAAAACCACCGAAAAAGGCTTAAACTTTCTTAAAATGCACAATGAAATTGGAGAACTCTTAAGTTCAACTACTCAAAAGTAAAACTACTTTTCAAATTTTTATAAATTCTTGTAATTTATGTTTTTTTTAATAAATTTATAAGTGTAGTCAATCAAATAAATAAAGAGTGAAGGAATGATCAAAAAACAACTGTGGCTTTCTAACCAAAAGCCTGCATATTTCAGATCTTTTTTGTTATTTGTACTCAATAATTATTTGTAGCCATTATATGGGTGGATTCGTTGTTTTCTATATTATTTCCTAATGACGCCTCTACATAGTTAGTTACTTCATTGGTAGAACTTTCACCACCTTCTGCATTTGATCCTATCTCTTGTTGTTCCTGGTCTTGTTGAATCCCTTGATTATAATTCGTATCTTGTTCCGATTCTTGGGTTAGCTTTTGAATATTGTAATCTAATACCTCTTCTTTATCTTCATTTTGAACGTTTAATTGATCATTCTTGATTTCACTATTGTTTGAGGTAACCGTATTGTCTACTGTTTGTTGTGTAAGCTTGTTAATTATGTTATTTATTTCTGTTTTTTCTAAGTTGACGTGTTCTATTAATTCATTAGTGTGCATAGTTATCTGTTGATAAATATCTTCTGTTATTTCGTTACTCTTATATTGCAACTTTGCATCAAATAAAACTGCTTTTATCCTTTTCGATTCCATATCTATTTCAGATATTCTCTGATGAAGTCTCTCGATAATCTCTTTGGTGTTTTCGCCTAAATCATCCAACCTTTTTTCATACTTTAAGTATACCAATTCTGCATCGTCTTTCATATTGTCGTTATCAGCTACGATTTCTTGCAAAGCTTTTATCCTCTTCAATGTCAAAGATTTTTCTCGCAAGAGCTTTTGTGCATCTAAGCGCCATCTCGGAATAAAAATGACATAATCTCCTTGTACCAACAGTTGTTCATATGGTAAATTTTTTATACCACTTGATCCACAATCAACACTAACAGACTCTATAGATCCTTCTATATCTGTGATGATACCTACAACTTTTCCAATGAATGTTCCATACATGTCTTTAACTTTTTTACTGACAAATTCGAGCTTCAATTCGCTCATGCAATTCAATTTGTAGATGAGTATAATGCTCGCTGTGTGAAAAAGATTTTATAATATTGTAAGATTTAATCAACAATAAATACAATTACATGCATACAATAAACTTTGAATAAGACGTTGAATCAAGAAAATTTTGATAATGATGAAAGAAAAAAACTCGAATCTCATTTTTCCAATTCAGACAATAGTGTATTTGTAATAATTACTCCACATCAGGTCGATCGGGGAGCTTTGATGTCTAGATATTCTAGGACTGATAAGACGATGAGAAGGATATTTATTGATGAATTTCTACCAAATCCCAATAGAGGTCTGGAATTTTATAACAGAGTCCTTTTAGAATATGGCGATGAATCTGTAGCTGAACTCGGGACAGCTCAATGTGCTTTGGAATGGATATCCAATATATCTGCACAAAAAATAGAAGATCATAGGATCGGATTATCATTTTTAGAAAAATCATCCCGCTACGTTGCATTTGATAAAAAAATTAACGGAGTTTATAAATATTTTAGGGATAAAAAAATCATGTCTTCAGTTTATGCCGACAAGTATATACAGTCATGTGATTTGGCATTTGAAACTTATTCAAAGAATATCTTACCTATGCAACAGTATTTAAAAGAAAAAATTCCAATAGATAATCTTGTTTTTAACGATTCTGAAACAAAAACTGATACCCTCTTTAAAAACCTAAAAAGTTCTAAAGATATTGACAATGCAAAAAAAATATATAATTCATCCATCAAGGCCAAAGCTTTAGACATATTGAGAAATCTCCTTCCATCTTCAACTCTCACTAATCTGGCAATTACAGGAAATGGAAGAGCGTTTGAATATCTTTTGTTTAATATGAACTCCTCCGAATTAGGAGAAATCAAAAATTTAGGTGATTTATTATATAAAGAACTGGAAAAGTACATTGAACCCTTTATCAAACGATCAAAAGATAGACACAGCATTTCATATTGCAAATACCTTGATAATACCGAGAAATCAATTTCAAGAATTCTGGATAAGGATCTTTATCAAAAACATGATGAGATTTCCGTTAATGACATTTCATTAGATACTTTCATTAATATCAAAAGTTTCACAGGTGTCAAATTGCTTTATCATATACCCAATATTGAAGCAGAAATCAAATTGGTTGCCTCTATTTTGCATGAATATGGTAGAGGTCTATCCATGTCTTTTTTACTAGATCTTGTTACTACCTTCTCTGAAGAAAAGCGACATGAGATTATTCGTGCATATTCTCATTTTAGAGAAAATAGACGGCATAGACCTGGAAGAGCTTTTGAGGTAATTGATTATTCATTTGAATTAGTAACTAATTATGGAATGTTTAGGGATCTTCATAGGCATAGACTTTTGACTATGAGTCGACAGTTGTTATCTACAAAATATGGGTTTGATGTTCCAGAGGAGATTAGTGAATTAGGAATAGAAAAGGATTATAGTGATTGTATGTATCATAGTGCTGATACTTACAAGTTAATCTCATCTACGATGCCTGCAGAAGCACAATATGCTGTAACTTTTGCTTATAGGTATCCATATTTTATAAAAATGAATCTTCGTGAAGCATGTCATATGATTGAACTAAGGACAACTCCGCAGGGCCATCCAGACTATCGAAATGCGTGTCAGAAGATGTATTCACTGATAAAGCAGGTCAATCCTGTTATTTCTGAAGGTATCAAATTTGTAGATATGAATAGTTATGATTTAGAAAGATTCAAATCAGAAAAAAATACCGTATTGAAAAAATCTAATATAAATTAATCGATACATTCTGATCTCTTTTTATAGTATCTCAATATTACTACTTTTTTCATTAAAACCATTTGTCAAGAGATTGACTTCTTTTAACAATACTTTTTTCAAGCCTTCCCAAGTGGTTGATAACCCTTTCATTGGAGAAATTTTTCTCATCACAAAGATATTTTATGGTTTTTTCCTTCTCTATCTCATTAAATTCAATATTTAAGTCCTCTACGTCAGTAACTTGGGGATTCAGAAATATTTCCCTAATTTCATTGTATGGAGTGGTCAATAGTTCTGCTTTTATTTTTTCTATGTCTTCAATCTTCTTGTACTTTTGTATCAATTTTAGGGCATTTTTTGGACCGATGCCACTAAATCCATCAGGATTAAAGTCAGTACCAATCAAGATTCCAACATCCACAAGCTGCTGGTGAGTTAGATTATTGGTCTTTAGTACTTGAGAGTACTCTATTATTTCTGGTACGATATCAACATACACATTTCTGTTGGGGATTTTTCTTTTCCCACTAACTGTCAAATTCCTTATCAACCTTTTAGCACCAAATAGTATTGAATCATAATCTTGACTCACGGATGAATATGCTAAATCCTTCTTAGATAGAAGTGCGGCGGTTGCTTCCCCTTCTGACTTTGCAGTAATATATGGAATACCCATCAATGACAATAAGCATTTTGATTCTTCAATCATTTTAGAGGTTAGAATTGAAGTTCCCTGACTAAATTTTTTTGCGTCATCTAATCTTCCCTCTTCCAATGCTACATTATACTTTTCAGTTGCTTCTTCTTTGACTTTTCTTCTTCTTTGAATTTCTCCTGATTTCAATCTATGAGGTAGTCCGTCGAAAATATATACTAATTTGACTCCATCACTAAGTAAATTTATGTTTCTATAAAAAAGTCCACTGAGATGACTGGTGGGTTCTCCTTGGTTGTTTGCTAGTAATTCTCCAGTGGGACCTCTAATTGTCGCTAAGAATTGATAAATTACATTGAAAGCATCTATCGCAACCACTTTTCCATCTAAATCAGAAATTCTGATAGGATTAGATGTAATCAATGGTTTTAGGTTTAATCCCATATTCTGATGTTCTACCCTTTATGATTTTTAAATATTTGATATCTTACAGTCTTGTAATAACGAGACTACTATTTATTATTCATAATAAGATCAGTTCAAATAAATAAGCCTACTAAAAGTAAAATTTAAACATTGATACATAAATTATTCATACGGTGTATAGGCAGTAGCCAAATAACTAATTCTAATACCTGTATCAGGACTGGTCAACTATAGAATAATGAATGTCACATAGTTAAGACTGTATTAACAATAGTTCGCACAGGATATTAACGGTTCTAATTATACAAGAGATCTATTGTATATGTCTTAAATTCTATTAATAATTTGTCCCTGGGTATTATTCAAATCTCTTAGAACTATCTTTGATTCGTTAATTTCCTGCTTCAACCCATCTTCTATAATATCATTTGATCTAAATATTGTGGAAATTCTGAAAGAGGTAAAGGCTTGTTTTCCTTCTTTCTTTATACATTTGTTTATTCTTCTTTTTCTATTTGACCATCAAATACTTTGCCGTTTTCATGTTGAAATCCTGTGAAATCAACAGATCCATCAAGTAAATACATTCCTTTTTCAGCATGTGGATTCATTCTTTAGGGTTAATATTTCCATTTGATTTTAAAAAATTTATTAGATCGTAAATAACATCACATATGAAACCTGGGATTATATTATTACGTGTGCAAATTAAATAAATGTCCAGAACAAAAGAAAAAAAATTTATCATCGTCATTCACTCCTAGTAATTTCAACATTTGCCATTCCTAAACCCCTCTGCACATTCACCAGCGGCAATGCCTGATTTTTTAACTAAAATGGCAGATTCTCTTATATTTTCTATATCTGGCTTCACCATTTTTTCTTTCCATTTTGTAATTATCCCTGTGACGGTGCCTTGACTAATGCCAGTTTCTTTTGCTATTGTGTCTCTTGTTTTACGTTCTAGCAGTCGTATCACTAGTGATTCCTTTAACGACTGCCTTTGATCAATTAATTCTACAAGAATCACACTAATATGACTAGGTTTAAAAGCAAATAGAATTTATCGTCATTTTATACCTTTTTCTCATGTAGCGTAGAAATAAGAAGAATATTGATTCACAATAATAAAAGAATTTTTGTAAGAAATTAATAAAATGTATAAAATATAATAAACTTGTATATACTATAATAAATTAGAAAAGAATTTGGAAATTAGTTAATGAATATCCTGATTTATTATTAATATTTGAATCTGTCTAAATGGACTAACCTTTCAGAGTTTTTAGAATTAACAATCTCTACTAAAGGTTTAATCTTGGTACCTTGGTACCTGAAAATCTATTATTACCTATGAGAAGAGGTTTGGGTTTAACTTCTCATAGGTAAGAGATACTATTGAATACCTTGAATATTTTCACCATTAATTTAGAATTTAAGTTTTAATCGAACAAATTTCTGTTCGATTATGCTATAAAGATCTATAACCAGGTATAGTTCTGTTCTATCTCCAAGAAAAACAGCTCCTTTAAATATCAGGTCTATAGCGAGCTTTTCAAAGCGAATGAAATCCGGTTTAGAGCATTCAAATCTGTGCATTCTTTCACAATATATAGATCTTGATTTCTTTTGACGACTATATTGATTTTCATATTGGTAACAAACTATTTGTTATGGGAGTAATTCGGAGATGAGACTATCTTAATGAAGTAGCAAATCCGAGTGGGTCTCTAAATGGATTATCAGAATGTTTTAAAACATCTATTCCCAAAATACTTGATACATCAACTGCATCTTGGTTACCTTTTATTTTACTCATGATATTTAGTTTGTATAGTTTAATCGTATGTAAGCCCTAGTTTGAATTGAAAACTATTTTTACATAAGATAAATTGTTAAAATGATATTTTTTCCGTTAGTTTTCATATATTTATTATCCTCGATTAAAACCTCGGTGAAACTAATCCTATTCTATATTCATTGTGTCAACTTAACTGAGTAGTAAAAGCACAAGTATCTAAAACGAATCATATATCCGTTGGTTGACATAAAAAAAGATACTATAGTTTAGCTGATATTCCCCCATCTAGCGTCATCACTGTTCCGGTTATCCACTTTGAATCATCTGAAGCTAAAAATAAAATGGCATTAGCAACATCCTCTGGATCGCCAATCCTTTTTAATGGAAATGATCCCTCTAACATCCTTTTTGCGTTTTCGTCCTGTAAATATGGCTCCATCATAGGACTGCGAATGGTAGACGGTGCTATACAATTACATCTTATATTGTATTGTCCGTATTCTACTGCTATACTTTTTGTTAACATTATGATACCTGCCTTTGTGACACCATATACTGAAAACGGTACCCTTGGAATGGCTCTTATTCCCAATAATGATGATATATTGATAATATTACCTGATTTTTGTTCGATCATCAAGGGAATCACTGCTTTGATAGGCTGAAACGTTCCTTTTAGATTAACATTCATCAAGTTCGTCCATTGATCTTCAGTCATTAGATGGAATGGTGTAGGATCATTAATTATTGCTGCACAATTTATGAGACTATCTATTTTATCAAAAGCAGTCAAAGTTTGTTCAATGACACTTAATACTTCAGATTCATGAGATACATCCGCCGCCATATGTATCAAATTATCATTCTTGCCCAACTCCTCTACCGTTTTTTTTAATTTATTTTTATTTCTAGAAACTAAAACCACTTTACTACCTTCTTCAAGTACTTTTTGTGCTACTGATTTTCCAATCCCACCAGATGCACCTGTAATAATAGTTACTTTTCCATTCAGTTTCATGAAATAATTACGTTGCAATTAATTAAAAGGCTTTTCAATTTTACCCGTACAATTCTCGATGTTTATGTAAAAAGGTACTAAAAATGTAGTTATTGATAGAATGTAATGAATATAAATAATTATATCGGGCAATATTATCTATTTAACGATAAGAATTACGACAAAATAGATTAATATTGGAAAAATCTTATTTTTTATATGGTTAACGAATTAACTTGTCCTAATTGTTCAACCATGATGCGCGCCAATCAAAGATATGGAGTTGATATCGATTTCTGCCCATCTTGTAAAGGTATATGGCTAGATAGAGGAGAAATAGAAAAAATCGCTAATGCTTCTAAAAGATATGATGAGGACCCTGCATATTCAAATGAACGTCTTGGAAATTATGACGAATATCCAAGGGAAGTAAGAAAATACCGAAACGACGACGATTATGATCATCATCGGTATGAATCTAGTCAATATAGTTACAAAAAGAAAAAACGAGGATTTTTCACCGACTTTTTTGATTTTGATTAACAAGTAACAAACAAGTAACAAACATCATATTTTTCAAGCCATTCGAAATTTATCAATCTATCTTATTCGAAATTATCAAGAATCAAGAACTTATCCATCATAACTTAGGGTTCCCCTCTCTATTTCGATTTTTGCTGCTATTTTTGATATCGATTTTCTTTTCTCTGTTTAGTATGATTATTATGAGAAGAGGAAATATGAAACCTAAAAGAATCATTATTTCTAATGTAATGACTAAAAAAAAACCATTAATAATCAACCAAACGTAGCAAATTGTTGAAATAAAGTCATACGTACTCTTCAGCATATAATTTGGATATATTTTACTTTATAATAAACTAAAAGATCAAGGTCTAAAAAATTAATAAAACCTCTCTCATCTCCTCGAGGCACAACCCAAAAGATTTCATGAATCTCCATAATACATAAAGAATCTGACTAGTCTATTCTTGGTTTTTCATCTGTATTATCATCCTTGATGATTAAATATTGATTATATCATTTTGAAAAAATTGCATTTAATAGCACGCAGAGATTACCGTGATTGGATCGGTATATTATAATAATATTTGGGAGTTTGATCATTCTTGACATGAATATCCGTAGGGCTAGATCCTCTGACAAACATAAAGTCTTGAATTTTTGCATAAATACGTTTGAATGGGGGGATTATATTGATAGAGCTTGGGATAATTGGATAAGTGAGCCATCTAGTCTGCTATTTGTCTGTGAAACTCAGTTATCATCTTTCATTTCAAAATCAGATCTCGTAGGAGTAATTCATATTCTTCAATGTTCAAATAATTCATTATGGATTGAAGGGCTACGGATAAATAAGCTATATAGAAACAATGGTTTTGCCACCGCCCTCTTAAATCATAGTATTGATTATGGAATCGAGAATAACTTAAATGAATGCTGTGCTTTGGTTTCTCAAGATAATTTTGCTTCGCAAAAAATGCTAGAAAAATTAGGATTTTTGAAACTCTTCACCTGTACTTATTATAATATAAAGTTGGAAAAATTAGGATTTACGGGTAAGAAATTATCCACATTTACAAATATATCATCAATCAAATTAGTTATTAAGACACCACAGTTGGCTGACGTCGCCAAGATTCACAGATACTTATCTAATCCAAATACAACAAAGATTATGGATGATAGATATTTTGATTCTTGGAGATTCTACAAATTCAATATGGATTATTCAAACTTAGTTTTACTAATAAAAAGTAATGAATTATTGATTGTTTTAAATGAAGATGATAGAATAGTAGGAGTTATAATGATGAAAACAATTGTTAGTCAAGATAGCTTCGACAAAAAATCTATCATACAAATTAGTTACTTTAATTGTATCAAAAGGTCGTTATACTTAAAAGTCTTATACCTATTACTAGAGAAATATCATAATGATATGCGATTTGATAATATTCAGGTTTTTTTACCGACTTTTCTAGGATTAGGAAAATTTCTTAGTTTCGAATCAATTGATTACTCGGATCGGTTCTGTCTATATACAAAAAAAATTAAGGATATTCGGAATAAGTAATAATTTACCTCATGATTAAAACAACATCATATATTGTTGCATTATTCTGCTTAATCGATTCTAATATACTAGAAATATCCAGCAGAAGTGGAAATTCAAAATAGTTGTTGTTCAAAATCGATATTGTTCATTGATCCAAAATATACTTTGGATAGGGATATTAATAATATCGACTTCAACTCGAATAACCATATATACAAAGTTAAATTCGAAATAATTCTGATGAGAAGTGAAAAATCTATCTGGTTTCCTCTTTTACTTCTTCTTTTCCACTCAATATTAACTTATAATGAATTAACATTCTTCTAGGCATACTGGCTAACACAGCTTTCCCGTAAATTAATAAAAATTCAAAATTAATAAAAATTCAAAAATAATTGTAACCAGTAAAAATATCGTCATAGCCTCTCCAAAGAAAAAGAAAGTCAATTTATAATCCATCTTTGTTTTTTCGAGTAATCCAAGCCTCAAAATTATACTACGAGAAGTAATTACTATACGTGTTATGGTGGTCAGTATATAGGAGAAGTTGGAAAACCGTCCGAGATCAACAAAAATTATGCCATTCCTATTTTTATAGAATCTTAATGTCTTATCAGAATATTTGTTGGCTAGATATAGGGAGACAGCAAAAGCAATCAAATAGGGAACTATAAATTAGATTGGAACCCCAATGATGAAAAATGAACTATAGAGTAAAAATAATGTAAGCGCGAATTGTATAATTGAATGGGTGATAACTTTTCTCTTATTTAATTTTTCAAACTTTTATTACTGATTTAAATCTCATGTCTATGCCACTAGTTCATCTTATTCTTTGATTCATCAATTGTGCAACCTTGTATTCAAGCAAGATATGGTTAATGATATCTGATTTCATATCGATCTAATCCTTGACTTCATCTTTATACCATTTTTTGGATTAAGTGTGATTCCGGGATCCATTCTAATTTTTTGATTTGGGATAAGCTCTAATTTCCAATAACTTGAAACGGTAGCAATTAATAGTATGCCCTCTTGCCATGCGAAAGATTCCCCTATACAACCACGTATTCCTCCTCCAAATGGGAAATAACTAAACCTTGGTAAATGTCTTTTAAACTCATCAGTCCATCTGTCAGGATTGAATTCGCTCGGATTATCATAATATCGACTATCATGGTGCATAACATATTGACTCATTAGGATTGAAGATCCCTTTGGAATCGTATATTTATCAATCAAATAATCCTCTTCAACCAATCTACCAATGCTCCAAACAGGTGGATAAATGCGCATTGATTCTCTAAATATTTTTTCAATATACTTGAATTTAGGTAGATCTTTGATAGTTGGATTTCTATAAGTCTTTTTCTTTCCATCTATATTTTTTAAAAGTACGGAATCTATTTCTTCAAACATTTTTTGTTCTACCTCCGGATGTTGGGATATGAGATAATAAGTCCATGTAATTGCATTTGATGTGGTTTCGTGTCCTGCTATGAGCATGGTTATAACATTGTCTCTAATTTGGTGATCAGTCATGGGGTTAAAGTCCGATATGGTGCTTGTTTGATGCTCGTCAAATTCATTATTTTGTTCCACTTTTGAATTAATGGTTGATAGTAATTGTGCTTGTATTAGCCTTGATAACAAGTCATCCTGCTTCTCTACTTGTTTACTTGATCCTTCACCTTCATCGATAACGGTAGTCTTCTTTCTATCTTCAATTAATTGATAAACTATGGAATCAAGTGTTTTTATCGATTCCCTACTATTATGTACTTCTGGTAGAATTTCAAAATGATCCAAAATGTGTCCTATTGGATGTTGAAGGCGTTTAAAGTATTTCTTTGAAACTTCTAATGCAGACGAAAATTTAGATGCCTCGTCGGAATCAATTTCATAATTCATAATAGATTTACAAATTATTCTTAGAGTAACATTCATCATTTCTTTATGAATATCCATGATGCAGCCATCTTCCCATTCTTTGCACATCAAGGATGTCTTGTCTACAACGATTAGACCATAAGAAGCAATTCTCTTTGGTAAAAACAACGGGTGAATTATTTTTCTTTGACTATCATGTTTCTCACCCTCACTTGTTACTAAGCCTTCGCCCAACAATCTTTTGGCTGTTTGCAGCCTTTTACCTTTTCTAAAATTTTTATGATTATAGATCAAAATTTTTTCAATGTAATCTGGATTATTTATTAAATATACATGACCATTACCAATTTTAAAGTGAGTGATCTCTCCATAACTTTGTGCAAAATTACTTAAGGTTTTGATTGGATCTTTTGACAATTGACGTAGTAATCTTAGAGAAAATTTTGATGATGGTCCTGGAGGAAATTCTAGTATTGTCTTTGACCTTTTAGATCAAAACAGGGACAACTTGCTTATATAAGTTGGTCAGCTTTTCTATCCATATGATAATAAATATTTTATGAAAAATTATCTTATTTGAAATGTTGTCGTAGTTATCGTATCGTAGAACTCTAGCTTACAGTGGTTAGAAAAATAGATTATTAATAATTATACGTCTAGTATTATATTTTAGAAACAATAAGGGTTAGCATTGCCTGAGATCAATTGAAGCAATCGATTCAAGCAAAATTCTAGAAGCTAGAATTGAAGTTGCGTTATTGATGTCAAAATCCGGTAAGAGTTCTACTATATCAAGACCGAGAATACCTGAACCAACTGCCACCTTAATCAGAGTTATCAAATCAATACTTGATAGGCCCCCTGCTGAGGGGACTGAAACTCCCGGAGCAAAGGCTGGGTCCAAACAATCAAGATCAATGGAAATATACTTGTTACCTTTGTTACTTTTTGCTTTCACTTTATCCATAATTTTCGCAATTCCGAATTCATTTATATCTAGAGGTGTAACAATGTCTAATCCTGCTTTGAAAGCATTATCTAATTCTTCTGGCTCGGCCGAACGCGTTCCTATCAAAATACTTTCATTAAAATCTATCCATCTTGAAGCATCATGCAATACGGAACCATAATAGTCATCTGTCGTTGAAACAAAGTCGGGATGAGCATCAAAATATACTAGTCCTGTCTTACCAATATAGTCCCCTATTGCATGCAATATAACAGTAGTAATCGAGTGATCTCCTCCTATGACGATGGGAATTTTTTTTGAGGAAACTAGTTCAAATATTAGTCGGTACAAGTCTTCTCTCCTAATATTGCCGTAATCAAAAATACATTTTCCATCTATTATTCCACGCATTGGGCATATTGGAATAGTTTTTCCTCCTCTCTCAAAAAAGTTAGACTCGTTAGATGATCTTCGAAGAATGTCTGGACCCTTTATTGTACCCTTTCTCTTCGCGTGGGATTTAGATTCATCAGGTACACCAATTATAACAATATCAGCTTTTGAGACCTCATTTACATTTGAATAATTAAGAGTAATCATGTATCAATATTTAATTAGTTTTCATAATAATCTTGCTCCAGCTTAATTCATCCGACAATGGATCTTAATATGGAAGTAGATGTACGGCAAGCGTCACTATGAATTTCAATTTCTATTTTTTCTCAACGATCTTATTTTTACAAAAAATCTTTCGAGAAAAACAGCCCATTTAATCTTTAGGAAGAATACAAATAAAATACCAAATACGATTATTGATATTATTACTGTAACAATTAACGTATTAATATCTAACGACATTTCAGAAAAATTTCCTATTATTGGTTTGCCAATAATTATTGTTCCCCACACTACTATTACATTCAATAACATTTTGGAAGAAAATGTGATCAAGATGAATTTTAGAGGATTATATCTGTACATTCCAAATGGAATAAAAATAATATTGTCGGGAATAGGTGTAATACCTGCCAGAAATATCGTTAGACCTCCATATTTTCTTAGGATCCTATAAGTTTCTGGATAATCTTCTGAATTAAAGTTTCTTTTTAAATTACCAATGTTTGTTCCATAATAGCTAATCATATATACAATTGATTTAGCACTTACGGCTCCAAGTGCACCAAATAGAACTATTAAATTTGGATCTAAATCAGTGACTAAAACTGCTGTCATTAGAATGGGAAAATAAGGAATTGGAACAATAATTAGCACCGCAGAAATAAATGTCAAAAGAAATATCGCTAAGTAATCCATTCCCTCAATGAAGTGTATAAAGTCAAATATCTCCATGGTAATAAGTACAATACTTATACTTGATTAATTACTGTTTTTTTTAACCAAGATGGGGTCTTTGTGTAATCATTGCCCAAAAAGACATCCGAACTTGTTAACCTCAAATCTTTTTGATATATTTGAAATTATTTAATCAATAAATAATGACTTACTATAATCTTATTCCAATTTTGTCTATTCATTTTATCAAATTCAACCTACTGGAATATTTTTAGTGGTGTCTATAGTCAAATATTAATATGTTACCTCCGTAAACTTTAGATTTTTTCAGGATTACCTGTGTTTGCCTACGCGGATAAACCTAGATAGGCGCAATTTTGATTGTCATATTTGTTAATTTTGGAAATAATTAAAACTCTGGGGATCATAATTACATTACTGGTCTGAATAAGTAATTGGAATTGTAAGATCATCCCCTCGTAGGTTTAGATATAATCAAAAATCTTGAATTTAGCCATTATAGTCAATATTCTGGTGACAATATATTAGATTTTGAGATCGTTACTATGTTTTTATTGTATTTCAATTCAAATTAGAGCCAATAAATTTATTTAATACCCTATAATAGATTGATTATTGGATAATAAACAGAAAGCAACAAAAGCAACAAAAGCAACAAAAGCAACAAAAGCAACAAAAGCAACAAAAGCAACACCTGTAAAAAGTGGAACAAAAGCAACAAAAGCAACAAAAGCAACACCTGTAAAAAGTGGAACAAAAGCAACAAAAGCAACAAAAGCAACACCTGTAAAAAGTGGAACAAACGATATACCAGTGGTCAAAAAGACTGTAACCAAAACCAAATCAAAGCCATCTACAAAGAAAGAGAAATCTCTGTAAGTTAGTTTTTTCACAATTTTTTCATATTTTATTTAAATCTGGTTCTCTATTTTATTTGCTCTAGAATTTGAATGACAAAACCTCAATTCATTGAATCGTGATACAATAGAATGTTCAAAATAACTAGAATTAGGATCGTCTACAATCGTGAGTTCACCGATAGCAAGAACCATGTCCTTACAAGTGTAGTTTCAGTAAGAAGAATCAAATTGACCAAGGTTGTTGAACAATATTCGTTCTATTGTTATATATTATTAAATAACATTACCTAAAATGGATTACATTGTACAGATAATTCTGTAAAGTCACAAAAATTAGTGTCATTCTTTAATTTTATCTTCGGTATATAATACTATAAAGGCTTACCTCGGAATAGATTATACTTTGTCTATGCAAATGTGATTACAATAAACAAATAATATGATGTTTGTATGATGTTTGAATTTTAAACATGACGTTAAGATTAGTCATAGAATAATCTTGGGAACTGTTGCTTTCTACTTGTGCCATCATAAAATGACTATTAATCAAGTTGTAGTTTACATAGATAAAGGAGGACTCGAGTTAAGTAGATATGGGAATTAATATAGTATATACTTCTGAGGACAATAAATTTAAGCCATTCAATCTATACTTTGAGCCATATATTTCTGAAAGCAACGCCGCTAATCATTCTACTCTGAAGCTAGTTAACAAGGATTTGGCATTAGAAATTTACTTGGAAAATAATGATAATGAACTTATCATAAATCAAAAAATACAACGCGATCTTATGCTGTCATATGAAAAAATTGTGATCGAATATGATGATAGTAAACAAATATTCCGAACTTTGAAAAAAGTTAAAGCAAATTTAGAGAACTTAGTTAACCAATGATTAGAATATGACAAATATTGCTATTGAAAATAGAGGCGGACGGTCAAACATGTATACAACAGGTAAATTAAATTAATATATTGATAATTAAAAACAAGGGCGATTTTATTTTCAACAATGACTTTGAATACAAATACTTTTTTCAAGTGTACATAACATGAAATTTGCACTTGGACTTATTGATATCAAATGTCTCCTTTATTTAATTCCCATTATACTTGGATATTTATTAGATATTGTTAGTGGTACTTGATGCCTACCGAGTCAACGTTTCTTTCTTTTCTCAAGCTGCCTATTTTTCTTTAATCACTATTAAATTGTCTTAACCAGGATTGCTGAAATATGTTAAAGAATAGAGACATAATATTAGTTGACAATATAGTACAATATTACACTGCGTAATATATATAAATCTAGTAAATAACTAAATGTAATGAATAAAAAAAAGCAAATGATAAAACTGAAAATTATTAGTCGATCTCCATATCTAATGGGTATAAGAAAACGGATAAAGATACATAGTGAAAAATAAAGATATTACTAAATGGAAGTAATATAAATATCATATTAGTATTATCCCATGATATATTCTTCTATTTATCGCCATATTATGAACTCTGTCTTAGAACCCTTAACCTTGAAGCACTAAAACTATATAATAGTATTATAAATATATTCAATCAATAGGTACAATTGACTGTTCTTCATAAGGTGCCAGAATTTCATTCAAGATTAATCTTCCTCTTTCTGAGACTTTGTAGTTGATTATGACTTTGCTACCCCAATTTTCTTCCATTCTATTGATCAATTCTTTTCTGACCATTTCATTCAAGATTTCTTTATGTTTAACATTATTCAAACCCCGGTAACTCATAAGCTTACTCTGATTAATTTCACCATATTCACAAAGTTTCAAGAGAATATTCTTCTTGATAAATATTCGATCACGGTATTCATGAACCACAATGAATCAATCAGACCAAATTACACATTGATTAATATTAAAATTTTTGATAAAGATAAGCACCTAGACTAGTCTTCATTTAATAGTTTGAAAATAATTTATGACCTACGATTTTATCCACTTTGCCGATACTTACACTCCTATCTATGAGGGGGAAGAATTATGGGATGGATTGTTATATTATAAGGATCAATCATAGAAATATATTGTAGTAAGATGTCTAAAAATAAAAAATAAAAAATATAAAAAATCAAGCAGGTTATGAAGAGTTTACTGAAACTTTTAACACCTGGATCAGGGTATTAATGGGGGTTCTCTCGCATTAATGCTTATTAGTATCGAAAAAGGATATAGTAGAATAAATGACAACAAAAATTTTCGTGAACCTGCCTGTAAAGGATCTAAACAGGGCGGTAGAGTTCTTTACTATACTTGGTTTTAAGTTTAATCCTCAATTTACGGATAAGAATGCAACATGTATGATAATCAGCGAGGATATTATTGTCATGCTACTAGTTGAAGAGTTTTTTAAAACCTTTACTAAAAAAGAAATTTGCAATACTTCAAAAAATATAGAGGCCATAATAGCACTATCGGCTGAGAGTAGAGAAAACGTTGATGAAATGATTAATAAAGCAATAGAGGCTGGAGGGACTGAACCGAGAAAACCACAAGACCATGGATGGATGTATGATCGTGCTTTTGAAGATATTGATGGACATCTGTGGGAGATAATATACATGAATGAAAGCGGGTTAAAATCAAATAACACAGCGTGATAATATAATAAAAGATAGACTTGATCTTGTTGCTTATATCAAGTCACATCTAACAAAAAACTAAAAAAATTTAAAATGAACTATAGTGGAGATGTATCGGAATTCAAGTAGTTGATTTTCTAATCTAATATATTTTACTGGCAGACCTCATTACTCCATATATTGTGCATGATTTTACAAATGGCTTGTTTAACAAGGTAGATAAGACTCGAATTAGTCCTGCATATCAAAAGCTATGAATCCTGAATCATCTTCATAAAAAAATTAATACCGTTTAGATTAAATAAAATGGAATGTTTTCTTGCATGATGCTATAGATGACTTCTAAGGTAATAAATGAAATTAAGATTAAAGGTGGTAGGGTGCTGACACTAGTTGAGGGGGATATTACTGAAAGAATTGTCGATGTAATAGTCAATCCCGCAAATTCTTACTTACAACATGGTGGTGGAATTGCTAGTACTATAGTAAGGAAAGGAGGAAGTATTATACAGGAGGAAAGTGATAAGATAGGTTTTGTTCAAGTAGGATCATCCACAATAACTTCTAGCGGAATTTTGCCATGTAAAGCTATCATACATACTGTAGGTCCAAGAATGGGTGAGGGGAATGAGGATGAAAAATTGAACAAAGCCATCAATAGCTGTCTTGAACTTGGCTTGCGAAAAGGATTTGAAAGCATCTCAATCCCTGCAATCAGTTCAGGTATATTTGGTTTTCCAAAGGATAGATGTGCCAAAATATTAGTAAATGAAACGATATCTTTTCTGGAAAACCTGGAAGACTCACCCACAGGTATTAAGTTAGTAGAATTCTGCATACTTGGGAAAGACACCTTACAAGCTTTTCAATATGAATTCGAAAAATCAAAAACAGAATCCTAAAATCAGTACAATTGTTCTTCAATTATAAATTTATTTGACTTTAGTTAAGAAAGGAATAAGAATTAATATTTATGAATTTTTCCTGTTGTTGATTAAAAAACAACCTGTTATCATTATTATCTTTTCTGAAGAAGCAACCTTGTGAATTGATGATATGATATTTAGAGCTATTGAACTTCTGCCAACAGGACGAAGTAATAATAAAATTAACAGTTGCAATAGTAACTTATTGGTCAGAAATAATGATCTTCTCGATCATTTAAAGGCTTTAGACCACTTTTATGAGCGGAGTACTCTAAAGCGGATAACGAATCTACAGATGCTTATTCTTCATATACCAAATAATCGTTCTAGTATATTTTAATATTAGGTAAACTAGACTTGATAGGTGTTGTATGTGGATGGAAAAATAGCTAATAAAAAAATTGCATTGGTAACAGGTGCCAATAGGGGGATAGGATTTGAAACTTGTAAACAACTTTCGCAATTAGATATAACTGTTCTGTTAACCTCTCGTGATCCTACAAAAGGTGAAGCTGCAGCTAGACAACTAACAGACAAGGGACTAGATGTAATCTTTTTTCAATTGGATGTATCAAATAAAAGTAATATAGAGGATATCTTTACAAAGATAAAAAGACAATTTGGACGTCTTGATATTTTGATTAACAATGCTGCGATTCTATATGATAAAAATCAATCTACTATTAATGCAGATCTAGAATTGGTAAGTAAAGCATTGACAACAAATCTATACGGTCCATGGCTTTTATGTCAAGCTTTCATTCCACTAATGGAAAAAAACGGCTTTGGCCGTATAGTTAATGTATCCAGTGGTGCAGCTTCTCTGCATTATATGGATGGTGGAACACCCGCCTATGGTATATCAAAAGTTGCACTTAATGCCTTGACTAGAAAATTAGCCTCAGAATTAGGACGAAAGAATGTATTGGTAAACTCGATTGATCCTGGATGGGTGGCAACAGACATGGGTGGTCGTGGTGGACGCCCAATAGAAGAAGGTTGTAGAGGGATCGTATGGGCTGCCACCTTGCCAAATAGTGGCCCGAGTGGAGGATTCTTTTATGACGGAGAACCTGAACTTTGGTAATGATTCTAATGAAAAGATAGTTCCGTCGTCTATCTTGTTTCCTATCTACTTACAGGCACCAAACCATTCTGGATCTGAACCTTGGCTCGTAAATTTAGAATGATTCAATAATGAATTATTTGACTAAATTACCCTTGATGTTATATTTTTTCCATTCACTGTTATACACAGCATAACAACAAAATAAAAATTCTATCAGGGAAAATATGGATCGTATTATTCCATCATTCAGACAATCGATGGAAATTGAAAAATAATTGGTCTGAATCTAAATAAAATTATCATTTAAGAATGATGGACAAACGTTTGACCTAATTTTTGAAAATGCTAAACTATACATCCTATCTATCTAATATCTGTAATCCCATCTAATTTGATTCCATTATTATGGGAACGCTTTTTCATAACCATGAGGTACTATCTACATTAGATGACAAAGAAAGAAGAAAGGTGATTGATAGTAAACTAAATCCCGACTTAACTTTTCAAGATAATAGCAAAACGAAAGGAAAAGATATACTATTTGATAAGACCTGTGAAAATGAAAGGACTTGATATATATGCCTTACATGAGGATGATAGAGAATGATTGTTGAATATATACTCTGATATATGCAGATATGATGGTAATTATAGTTTTACAAACGATAGCAAAGATTCAAAATTAGATAGTTTTTCTATATATTTATTTCATCACACTTCTGGTCACCAAAAAAAATAATCAAAGAAATAAAAGGAGAGATATAACTAATAAAACCCCCCAAGGACAAGATTATTTATTACTTATATCAACAATTACATTTCCTGATTATATTAAAAATTAATATGATTGCATTATGGTAATGTAATATGTCATCTCCCTCTTTTATAGATCAAATTCCAACCTGGACTTTAAATGTATACTATGTTGAAACATGTAACTGTAATTATGGATGTCCATACTATTTTAATGGTTTTTGCAGAACACTAGTTTTATTTCATATTCGTTTTGGAAATTATGACAGTACAAATTTTCAGGGAATTAACATAATTTTTGCATTTTCATAACCAAAAACAATTTATGAAGGTAACGAAAATGCTCAGTTATTTAGTACAAAAAATTCAGGCGAACAATATACGCGAAGACAACTTCCAAAGGACTATTTGGAAGCTTGCTGAGGCTGTAAAAAAAGATGAGCATTACTGCACCATATCTTAATTTTGATCATTCTGGTAAAAATGCATATATTCAATTATAGAATACAAACGTCCTTATTTTTTAATAGTTATAGTATCGGTCAAGTTAATAAAACAAAATAGTGCAACCTAATTGGATAAAGTTCAAAAGATAATCTTAGTCTCGATTATTTCTGTTTCTGCAATTGCATGGATTTTTTCCTTAGTACAACCAGATATGATGGAAGCAATGATGACCTTAAATCCCATAGCAACCTCAATTTTTATATTAAGCTGGACTATTGGAATGGCTGCCATGATGTTTCCTGCAATTATTCCCATGATATTGCTATACAATAAGTTGATATCAAAGAGTCTTGACGATAGTAGTCATAATCATAAAAGTGATTATTACACAAGTTCTGTACTAGGTAACTTTAAACCCGCGGTTGATACTCCCAAACCACAAAAAAATGGACGATTTTCCTTTATGTCATTACCTTTCGGTTTACCAATCAAAACAGCTGCATTCATAGGAACTTATCTTTTGGTGTGGACATTGACTGGTATTTTCCTTCTAGTAATATGGTCTATTGTGATGAATAGTCTTCTTGTTACCTACAGTTCAAGAGATATTGAAATTGTTGCAGGATTAATACTTTTGATTTCAGGTATTTATCAATTTAGTTCTCTAAAACGAAAATGCCTCGGATATTGTGAATCTCCTTTGGCTTTTTTTATGAAAAGATGGAAGGGCAATAGGGTAAGAAGCGGGCTAACAATGGGTTTCTATCATGGATTATATTGTCTTGGATGCTGCTGGCCCTACTTCCTTCTTATGATTGCCTTAGGTTGGATGAATATTTTTTGGATGGGATTGTTTGCAGGGATAATTTTTGCAGAAAAAATATGGTCCAAGGGAATTTATGTATCCAAAGCGACTGGAATTGTTTTTATGATCATAGGTATACTCGCAATGATAGGAACAATATCGGTTATACCCGAGGATGAAACTATGGGTTCACTACATAAAATGGAGAGGATGGATATGAGTAATTCAAATCCTGATAAAGGAGTTGGTGTAATTGACAATACTGTGAACATGAACATGAACAAGTCAAAATAGGTAGTAAAATAAATTCATTTAACTCAAAATTCTTGAAAAATTTTTATATTAAAGGCTCTGACGACAAATACTTTAAACAAAATAATGTACTTTAAATTTTAATAGACTAATCGGTATCTATGACCACAAATAGTATACCTTCTTGGAAAGCATCGGGGGATTGGTTTGACGTATGTAAATGTAAGATTCCTTGTCCCTGTGAATTTGCACAAGAACCAACCTATGGCGATTGCGAGGGTGTACTTGCATATCATATTAATAGCGGAAATTATGGTAAGATATCTTTAGATGGGTTGAATGCAATAGGTCTAGGTTCGTTTGAAGGTAATATATGGGCAGGTGCTACAAAAATAAACCTTGGTTTCTTTTTTGATGAACGTGCCGACAAAGAACAAAGAGAAGCTCTCCAAATGATATTTAGTGGAAAGGCTGGTGGATTTATGGCCGAATTAGTCAAATTGATAGGCGAGATTAAGGGGATAGATTTTGCGCCCATAAAATTTGAAGTTTCAGATGATTTGAGCTACTGGAGTGCAGAAATCCCTGGAAAAGTACTTGCAAAAGCAGAAGCTCTTGGCGGTCCAATGACCCCAGCGGGTAAGCGGGTTCAAACAATAAATCCACCGGGTAGTGAGGTGGGCCCAGGTGCAGTAGCTACATGGGGAACAGCTTTAAAGGATGAAGTGGATGCAATGGGTTTTAAATGGAAAAGAGAGGGCAGATCTAGCAAACATATACCGTTTGCTTGGGAAGGTCCATAAATAGTGTTACACAGCTAACCATTGCAATTATTATTTACCAAGAATCGTCTTGATTAATCCTATGGCATATTCTTCAGAAGGTTGTTCCGATGAATAGCCGGGAGATGATGAAATGGATTTGAGTCTTATACCCAATCTCTCCACAGGTTTCTGCATTATTTTCCTCCACTGGTCTATTTTTGAGACTCATTTATACCACATATGTTATCTGAATAGTTGTTATTATACATCTATTTAGTAACTCAGTAACTTTTCATATTTCAAATTTGTGGAATTAACCTACGTTTCTACATCGATATTGTTACTAATCAGAGTAGAATTAGGCTGACTAAAAAATGTAGTCATCTTTAATTGAAGAATTTTGCCGAATGTGTAGACAAATATAAACAACTATTCCAAATGAGTATTATAAGAACTTTATAGAAAACTATTACAAATTTTTTTAATAGAACTAAATTTGCAAAGTATATTCAAAAATTATTATATCATATATTATTACTAAAGAAGGCAAGAATAGAATGTTAAAGTCAAATAACACAAAATTAACTGCAGTATTAGCTGTAGCAGTATTTGCTACATTAATGACGCTTGGTCCTACAACATCCAATTTTCAAAACGCATTTGCACATTATGGAGTGGATATAGATCAATGTAAGGATGATGAAGATTACTACAAAGATAACGAAGAAGCATGTGACAAGAACCTAAAAGCACACTATGATGACGATTATGATGGCGATTTTGGTTCTAAAACCATCGATGAAGATAATGATAACGGCAATAACGGCAATAACGACAATAACGACAATAACGACAATAACGGCAATGGAAACAGTGCTTCACAAGGCATAGGCCAATCTCAATCTTCTAGTCAAAACTCCCAATGTGTCTCTGGTGATGATACAAATGACTCTTGTAACAACGTAAGTGTCCAAAACCAGGATAATGATGGAAACAACGCAGCTGCTCAAGATGGCGGAAACGGTAAAAAAGGCAAGGGCGGTAATGATGCTGACCAAGGCATAGGCCAATCTCAATCTTCTAGTCAAAACTCCCAATGTGTCTCTGGTGATGATACAAATGACTCTTGTAACAACGTAAGTGTCCAAAACCAGGATAATGATGGAAACAACGCAGCTGCTCAAGATGGCGGAAACGGTAAAAAAGGCAAGGGCGGTAATGATGCTGACCAAGGCATAGGCCAATCTCAATCGTCAAAACAGAATTCCCAATGTGTCTCTGGTGGTAGTCTGGGTAATTCATGTAACAACGTAAGTGTCCAAAACCAGGATAATGATGGAAACAACGCAGCTGCTCAAGATGGCGGAAACGGTAAAAAAGGCAAGGGCGGTAATGATACTGACCAAGGCATAGGCCAAGATCAAGATAGCGAACAGAATTCCCAATGTGTTTCAGGTGAAGATGCAACTGTTTCTTGTAACAACGTTAGTTTCCAAAATCAAGTAAATAGTGGGAATAATGCGTTAGCACAAGACTAACATCCTTTTTTTATTATTCTGACTATATTGATTTGAAAATAAATTTAATATATCAAATTCTGTCTTCTAACTAAGTAAACTTTATCATTTACTGTAATCATCGCATTTAAAATCTTACCTGTTTTAATTTTTTTTTGATAACTAATAAGCAAATTTTTGATTTGAATTTCTTATTTATTCATTGTTCAGAATATTAACTTTTATTTTTCAAAATAAAGGTCAATTTACCTACGAAAAACCATGTTACTAGATTATCTATTTAACATATATTCTATAATTTGAAACATGACACATGTAGCAAAAATAACAGAAATAGTAGGCTCATCGGACAAGGGTTGGGAGGATGCTGTTCAGGTAGCATTAACTGAAGCGACAAAAACAATTCGCGGCATAACTGGAATCGAGTTAACCGATATGACAGCTAGGGTGGATCCAAATACGGGAAAAATAACTGAATATCATTCTACGGTAAAGATAGCCTTTGGGGTGGAACATTCCTAAGAATCACCAGATAAGGGACTTGAATTTCCTTTTTTCCATAAATTAGCTTTATTTTTTTGTCATGATACGCCTTGGGTAGGAAAATTGTGATCGCGACTTTCTATATATACAAAAATTTAGTATGATTTGCTGTTTTGGTTTATATGATATTCTGCTATTAAAATAGAAAGAATTCTTTAGTAAGATATCTTGACATTTCTTTTAGCCCAAATGATTATTTTGTGTTTGTGAATAAAAAACGTAATATTATTACAAAATTGATTGTAACTTTTTTTATAATGACAACGGGATTCTTGTCATCTATTTCTGCACCGATATCATATGCACAAAGCGGTGGTGGTATTCCTGATATTCCTTTTTTTAATTTAAATAATGATAATAAATTTAACAATAATGAAAATTCTTATGGCGATATTAACAACAAAGAGAATAACAATTTAAAAGAATTATACGACATGATTCCAGGTCTAGATAAAAAAGACAACAATGATGTAGGCAATTCAGATTATAAAACTGGTAACAAAGATGCTCATGAAAAGACTTTGAATGAAAAGTCCGTAGATTCAAAAAATAATGATGAAAGCAAAATTAATGATTATGAAGTCTATTCTGATGATGCAATAGATGGGATAGGCAACTCGGGTTCTGGAAACGAAAAAGATGAAGGAACAACAGCAACAACTCCCAGAATTCTTACCTCTATCCTAGATAAATTGCCTTACTCTGATGTTTTATCTAATTCTTTGTTACCGTCCTCCTCCTCCTCCTCTCCACCACCTTCTTCCTCAACATCTAAAATGGGAGAGGTAATACCGGGTCAATACATTGTAGTACTAAATGATGACGCCTTGAATTTGCGTGACATTCTTTCAGAGGTTGCAAAAAAGGTAAATATTGAGGGGACTGAAATACTCCATATTTATGACGATGTATTAAATGGATTTGCAATTAGCGTTCCAAATGAAAGAGTTATCGAGGTGCTTGAACAAAGCCCATTTGTAGATTATATCGAAAAAGACAAGACAGTTAAAGCATTTGCTCAAACACTGCCAAGTGGAGTCAATAGGGTTGATGGAGACCTAAGCTCTACCAAGTCAGGGAATGGTGGTGGAGCCATCAATACAGACATAGCCATCCTGGATAGTGGAATACATACTAGCCATTCTGATCTAAACATCTATCACCAGAAATCCTTTGTCTTAGGTACGTCGTCAGGAAATGATGATAACGGTCATGGGACCCATGTTGCAGGAATTGCAGCAGCCAAAGACAATTCCATAGGAGTAGTTGGAGTAGCACCTGGAGCAAAACTGTGGGCAATCAAGGTGTTGGATAAAAACGGTTCGGGAGCCTTATCGACCATAATAAAAGGTATTGACTATATTAGGCAATACGCAAGTCAAATAGAGGTTGCTAATCTTAGTCTTGGCTGCGAATGTAAATCTTCTGCGTTTGATACTGCGATAAACAATGCTGTAAAGGCTGGAATCACGTTTGTAGTAGCTTCGGGAAATTCGGGAAAAGATGCTTCTACATTCTCCCCTGCCAATAATCCCAATGTTATAGCTGTTTCAGCCATTGGAGATAGTGATGGCAAATGTGGAGGAACGGGTCCTAGCACGGGTTTTGGAAGGGATGACACACTGGCAAGTTTCAGCAATTATGGTGCAGTTGTAGATATGGCAGCACCTGGAACCAAGATATATTCTACTTACAAAGGGAACTCATATGCGACAATGAGTGGATCAAGCATGGCCTCACCACATGTTGCCGGAGCAGCTGCATTATATGAGGCCTCTCATCCTGGTGCTTCACCTTCAGAAGTACGCAACGCGTTATTAAGCAGTGGATCAACATCATCAACAACATGTGATGGAAAAGGCCATGGTTACTTTACAAGTGATAGAGATAATTATAGGGAACCATTGTTGTATGTAAAAAATTATTGATGATGTTGTTAATACCAATATTTAACCAACAAGTATGTAAACAAGCATAGATGCAGAAATGAAATATGTATTTTATACTATTTCTGTGATTCCTGTTTTAAGCCTCGGGAGTAGGACTCGAATCCATACCATATAATCACAGATTCATAAATTAGAATTACCTCTGGATCCGAACTGACTTAATTTTCAAAGATTAGAAAGAATATATTTTGTAAATTTTAGCGCATTTACAACCGAAATAATGTAGAATAACATTAGTTAATGGTAAGTAGATCCAATCAAACCTGTTTTTTCTTCTTAGCCTATCGAAAAACTAGTCGTAATTTCCAATTTTATGATTATAGATTTCACATAATCTGTTTGACAAGAGCATTTTAATGAATGTGGTACTCGATTGCAGGGAAAGTTAGACGAATACACGAAGTGCAGGTACACTTGGGATCATTGGTACAGAACAACCCTCAGTATTACTTCTATCGAGTAAGAACGTAGTCAAGTCGTGGCGAAGCCACCAAACTATGAAAAAAGGATTTAGACGATAATGCTAACCTATTGTGAATACAAACGGTTGTGTAATGTTTGCGATCTGTCCATTCTCAGTCTGGTAATGAAAAGTGGCGCTCGCTGTTGTTTGTCCAGCTGCTATCGCTTGATAAATTGTGCCAGAAGATGGTCCCGCTACAGTAACTTCTTCTCCAGATTGTAATTCGAAAGGAGGTGAAGTTGCAGTACAGCCCTGCATATATCTTATTACAACATTGTTGAGAAATTGTGCAGATATAGGTGAATCGCATACTCCTGCAGTAAATGTTATCTTATTTGGTGAATCATTAACAACTGTTGCAATAATTTGAAATTTGCTGCCAGACTTTAAATGTAAAGGCGAGGGAAGTATATCTTTCAGCTCAACGCCAGTACTTGTAGTAGTATTTGAGGTCGAGTTTGTTTCATTAGATTGAGAGTTTGCATATTGGTTCCCTAACCCCGGTAAACTTAGGAGGGTAAAAGCGATGATTGTGGCTAATACAGGTAGAATAATACATTGTTTTGTTTTATAAAATTGCATTAGGAATCTCATAGATTGTGTCTACCATTCTATTTATATTTATCCGTCGTTGTGAACATGTCGCTGCACAATTTCTAATTACCCTATTTGAGATAAAAAATATGGTCGATTTCCCGTCATCAATGGAGGGTGGTAAGTTCTATGCCAATTCCGACTAAACTAAAGCAGTTGCAATAGATACATTTCAGTTAGTAGAAAGATCAAACACATACTTGGAAAGTACATTACATTATCTTCAAACAAATGGTAGGATAGAAAGATTCTACAAGATATTCCAATCAAAGATAATTTAATTTGAATCCTTTGATATATTCATAACAAGGTACAACACCAAGAGACCTCGTATGTCTTTGAACTGGATGAATTAGAAAAACCTCTGATTTCATGAAACTATAATCCTATAGCAATAGAAGTAAGCTTAAAATACCGTGGTTGGAGATTGTGACTTATGACTAGTTCAAATGAAAATGCCAGCCCTCAGAAGGTTAAGGAACAGAGTGATGAGTTGAGGACAAAGTACCCAATTTTTACTGCCATTTTAGAAAGAATTCCAGACATGGATTTGAAAGAAGTCCTTAGCGTAATCGTAGTAGTTGATCCTGTAAGGACTTTATTGAAGACTCGCGCTAGGAGATTGGCATTCATAGGGGAGGATAAGAACCTTGACCAGATAGTTGAAGAAAGTCTTAATGAGGTGAGGACAAAACACCCAGTACTGGCTGGTATTCTAGAAAGAATCCATAACATGGATCTAAAAGATACTGCAATAGGATTATTAGGAATTGATGCAATGGAGTCACTGTTAAAGCTTAGAATGCTAGTGATTCTAACTTCCTAATCCTCTTTACTAAGTTTAGAAAAGATGAATTTTTAAAAGATCTCTTATTTTCAATATTCATTTAACTGTTATTTTTAGTAGAACTTCAATAATTCTCTCTGTAACTCATATTTTCTTTTCCTTTTCCTTTTCTTATTTTAGCAAGATTTTATTCCCTTACCTTCTCTAACATTAAGATGGTTGCTATCAAGTGATCGCTTTTATGTTTCTCTTATTTTCTTAACTTTCCGTCTGTTTTATGATCGACTTCTGGTGGTGTTTACAAAGAACAATATTTTCTAATACGATGATAAGTAGCTATTTTCTGAAATGTGTATCTTAAACATGCTGTAAATCGATTTAACCGAGTTTGTGTAGGACCGGAGCTACTCGGGAACCTATTAATTCCGTAGCTCGCATAAGCTTTTCGTGAGGTAATGATGCCGGATTCATCATGAAAGTAACTCGGGATATACCACCGAGCGCTTGACTGTGTCTAATAATTTTCTCTGTAACTTCTTCCGGATTGCCTATGAGGAGCGCTCCGTTGGGGCCCCGCTGGGCTTCAAAATCCCTACGAGTTATTGGAGGCCATCCACGTTCCTTTCCTATTTCGTTCATGCTATGTGCATAGCCCGGAAAAAAGTCATCTACTGCCTCTTGAGTGCTCTCTGCCACATAACCCAGCGAATGTATACCTACTTTAAGCTGATGTGGTAAATGACCTGCCCTTTTTCCTGCCTCTCTATATAGATCTATTAATGGTTTGAAACTGGGTGTTTGGCCGCCGATGATTGCGACCATCAGAGGTAATCCAAGTAAACCAGCTCTAACAAAAGATTCCGGAGTTCCACCAACACCTATCCATATAGGCAGAGGATTCTGCAAGGGTCTTGGATAGATTCCCTGTCCAGTCAGAGCAGGTCGATATTTGCCAGACCAATGGACATGTTCATTTTCACGAATCTTTAACAGCAATTCGAGCTTCTCTGAAAAAAGAGTATCGTAGTCATCCAACTTCAGGCCAAACAATGGGAATGCCTCGATGAATGAGCCGCGGCCCACTACCATCTCCGCCCTACCTTGAGACAAAAGATCCAAAGTTGCGAATTCTTGGAATATCCTTACGGGATCGGCTGCACTCAATACCGTTACTGCACTGGTAAGGCGTATATGTTTAGTTCGTGCTGAGGCCGCTCCTAGGATGACAGCTGGAGCAGAATCAAGGAATCCATAACGGTGATGTTCGCCTACTCCAAATACGTCCAACCCAATTTGATCTGCATATTCAATTTGTTCAACCAATCTTTGCAAGCGTTCGGATGAACTTATTGATTTCTTGGTATCAACATGAAAAGCTGCAAAACTGTCAATTCCTACTTGCATCTGATATACATCAAATATGAATATTATTTAAACAAAGTAGTAGTTCTTAGCTTAGTAAATATGAATTGCCATACTAGTTTTATCATAATCTTCTAATACTTTCAATAAATAATAGGAATAATCATGACGTCAACTTATAATCAATATAAATGGTATATGGTTTACGTATTGAATGCATCCTAAAGCGTTACTGCTATCTTCAAATATTTAATAATAATAAAATGTTATCTATGAAAATTCTAAATACAAGTCTTGGCTTCGGAAAGCCAATGACAGAGAGACAGTTAGAGGATTATTTGGATAAAAGCATCCTTCAGATGCACATCGAAACATTAGATGATAAGAAGGATCCAAATATCCATCTTATGAGCAAAAATAACAAGGCTCATGAGGTTAAGTTCATTGTGATAGTAGGGTTGCCGTTGTCGCCAAGATTCCAGTGATGGATCCTTATATTATGGATCGCATGGTAAGGTGAACGAAAAGGTGGCACCTGTTCCATTCTCATTATTCCTTGCCCAAATCCTTCCACTATGGGCTTCTATGATACTCTTTGTGATGTATAATCCCAGTCCAATTCCTTTTTCTGACATGGTTGTAAATTTGGTAAACAACTTAGGTAGTATCTCCCTGTCAATGCCTTTCCCGCTGTCCTTTATGGATATAACCACACATTTTTGGTCGTTTATGAATTCTATATCTAGTATAATATTTATAGTGTCACCATCATTTGTAAACTTAAATGCATTATCCAATAAATTGCAAATAACTTGTGCGATCCTTGACTTGTCCAGTCTAACCAAAAGAGAATCGTGAATTATGTTATTGTTTAATTGTGAATAAACCATGCGAGTTTTGTATCTGTCACAATTTGTTATATTATGCGGGTTCATAGGTTCCATTTTACTAGTATATTGATTTTCGTATTCCATCACCTGTTCTAGCAAAAACAGTCTTAGATCAACGGTCTCTTTCCTAAGAGTCAAGGAGTTTGTTTCTATTCTGGTAATATCTAGAATACTATTTGTTAATGATACCAATTTTTTTGCATTTCTTATAATAGCATCAATATAGTCATTTATCTCTTCTCTGTTCACCTGAATCTGTTGAGAGTTTCCTAATTCCTTTGAGTTTACATTTGATTTGAGCATTTCAGAAATTGCCAGTATTGGTTGTATAGGGCTCCTTAATTCATGAGCAGCAATCCGAATAAAGTCTTGCTGCAACTCTTCACTTTTTTTTAGCTGCTGATATATTTCGGTTTGATTCCACAAGTTCTCAAATATTGAAACATAAGATAAAACGCCCGCTTTGCTGTTTGAATATGTCGATATCCCTATGGCTTCATGAAACTTTTCTTTGGAATCATCCTTTAGTTCCATTACAAGTGATACCTTCTTGTCGACTATAAGAATGGTGGATCCTGTTTCAATTAAAGTTTGGGTGGGCCTTATCTGAACTTTCTTGCTGTTATTGTTGTCATTATTACTTGTGTTGTATATCAACAAACTTTGTTTTTTCAATCTTTCAACAAATTTCTCTGTCTTCTCGTTGTTAGGGATCAGCATTCGTATCTTTACATTTCTGTTTACTGCTGCTTGGGTTATCAATTCAAACACCCCTAGTTTCCACTGCCTTAGAAACGCGTTTACAGTTGGAAGTATTAGCATTATCTCTTTATTTGATGATCTCAGCAGATCAAGATATGCGGTTTCCGCGTTGTTTGACCTTGAGATGATATCCACTCTTTCAGTATCAAGTCCCCTTTCTGTGTCCTCTATTATGTCTATAGCATCTATGCCATTTTCCCACAGTTCCTCAAATGTTAGTTTGTACTGGTTGATGTATAGGACGTCATTTGTTGTAAACATCTGCTTAATGGTTTTTCTATCTTGATTGTGATCAATTTTTTCAGAATTTGAGAAAAAGACTCGGTCAGTTACTAGGAAGTTTGGTGGAGGCAGGGTTCTGATACTTCTTATTTTAATGCCAATGTCCATGAATAACTTGGCTACGTTGGCGTCCTCTCTACGACTCAAGTCTGTGATCCACCTTACACCCTTGTGATAACCCTTGTCATACTTTTCCATTATTTCCTGGTATACTGAAAAAAAACAATCATGTACTATTTTTAGCAAGCCGGTATCTGAGCAAATTAGTATTTCTTCACCATCTTTACTCAAAGACCTTATCTTATCGTTTATTTCATCCTGATCATCAAGAACCCTTGTTTCTATTCTCTCATGTCCATCCTCGATCTCCCTAATCCTTTGTATTGCGGGTATGGCATTGGCCCAAAGACTCTTAAAAACATACTGCTGCTGCTCTACTATTTCCATTACGTTACTATGGATAAGGTGGGACACAGGTTTGGCTTCTTGTAATTTAGCTGTAGCAATATATTCGCTTTCGCTTACTGCCATACCCCCTTTCGCATTGTCCACATGACGTACCTCAGCTATTTTCATCAGTTCTTTACAATAATTGATATTGTGTTTTGTAATCTCAGAAATGTATTTGATTTTGACTCCCCTTTCATATGCATGTCTCATGCCTTTCCTCAATTTTTCCACGCCCATTGCTACTGTAGGCCCTTGGGAATCAGCGTAATTATCCCACCTATCTTTCGCATTATTCAGTGTATGTACAATTAATTCCGTAGTTTTATCCTCGCCATAGACAACCACTGTTTTCTCCCCAATTGAGTTATTGTTATTTTTATCTTTATCACTTCTAATGGCTTTGAGATTTTTGTCGTAACAAGCGCTATGTTGATTATTAGAATTATGATTTTTATCTTCCTTGATTAATCGGTAAGACGACTTTTTATTCTCTTCATCACCATGCCTTTTTCCTGTTTTTTCCTTCTCGGTATTGTCTTTGATAGTCAATACTCAACAATATCAATATCATTTCGTAGAATTTAAGCATATCGCTTTTTTGTTAACTTCACCCTTTGGTCAAAACACGAAGTTATTGGATGGGAGGAGGAGATGAGATTGGAATCTGTGTCTTTAAGGCGTGGGTTCTATCGACATCCTAGTATTAAGAGTTAGATCATTATTTGAGAAGAGGGTGAGATGAGATGAGATGAGAGGAGGTTTATCTACGTGACAGGTAATCATGCATTAATCCAAAGTAGTAATTTATTTCTGAACAAACATCCGACAATGTTAAAAGACTATTGTGTGTATTGGAAAAATCTTAACTGGCATATAAATATTAAAACAAAATTATGAAAATAATCTGCTTAACATTCACTAGTTTCTACCCTAACAGTTACTACTATTTTTAAATCATTATTTTGGCTTATTTTTATTCTTGTACGATTAAATTACATCATAGTTAATTTGGTTCTTTTGATGTATTAGAATAATTTAGATTTATTGTAATAACTTTTCTTATTTCTAGTAATATTAAAATTTATTAAATCAAGAAGTATTAAGCGTCTGTGGCGCTTTCACATAAATCTCTTGAATTGCCGTCTACTGACATGCACCCTTCAATAAAGCCTTGATAGTACTGATCTCTACAGTTATCGTACGTTCTTTGATTAAATGGATGATCTTCGCCATCGATTATTCCACGTTCATAACAACTTACGCTATCATCACTACTTGCATTTACTGTAGTAAGAGTCCCCGGTGTAGTCATAAATAGAAGAGGTAACAGCATGATCGACATTCCTTGTACCAAAGTATTGAATTTTTTATCATTTCCAATGTGTAATGATTCCATCAATTAAATTATGACCGTAACTATTTATATATTTAGTAAATAATGGACTTGATTGATAATGATGGCCAATATATAGCAATTTATATAACATCAAAAGTACCAGCTACCTTTGGGATTTAAGTTATTAAACTATTATTGCATCATAAGATTAAAGGCAGTTAGGACAAAAGATGACATCATTTATTTAGAACCAAAATCGAACCCTTGTTTAAGTGTCAAACTTTTGCTCGATCTTAATTAAGAGTGAGATTAATCCATACCGCATAATTGTGGCTTTTCTGTGAACATAATGGCTGTTTTATTAATTTTATGTCTACAAGATTGTAACATGGGGAAAAATTTGAATATCCCGAATTTAGATTTATCCTGAATTAAATAATTCCTTGTTTCGGGGTGTGAATAGTACTACTAGTTAGTATGAGGCCAACTAGTTAGTTGAGGCTAAAGAATTTTTTAGCTTCAACATAGACGTTACCTAATACTTCTGAAGTTTCATTAAGAATTGCTCCTGATGACTTTGACGTAGCTATTTTTTCCGTAACGTTACGTAGGAATGATCCAGTCTCAGTTATTGCTCCTTTTATTGATTCAGTTGCTTCTTCTTCTGCAGATGTTGTTATTGCTGGAGTAGTAGTAGTATTAGTGTTAGTAGTGGGCGGAGTGCTGGTTTGGTTCATTGTTGAATTTGTCTGACCATACACTGAATCCAACGTACCTTTTGCTACTATCAATACCATCCCAAAAACAAATAAGATTCCAAAAACTACACGCATTTCTTTCTTGCATTTCATTTTATTCATATGTTAGTGATATTATATTTATCCTTATATCCTATATCATTTCGTTAGTTCTTGCAACCATGGAGTCTTGTTCGAAAACAAGGAATCCAGTTCTTTATGAATTTGATAAAAATGAGGAGAATGTAATATGAAGTCGTGAATGCAAAATTCGGATTCATATTTAAATTACAAGTCTATGGAAAATTAACTTATAGAAATGACCAGCACAAAATGCTATAATCACAAATCATAGATATTTATAACAATAGGGGGATATTTCATAATCATTTTCAAAATGCAGGTACCTAGATAAAATAAATTCTACTATCTATCAATAGGGTCTATGACTGAAGTAAAAAAATTCCCGATGGATATCATTCCGTCACACCCGCTTTGATTGTAAACGATGGGTTAAAGGCTATCGAGTATTATAAAAAGGTATTTGGAGCTAACCAGCGAGCATGTATGATGATGCCTGATGGAAAGAAAGTTGCTCATGCTGAACTCGAAATAGGAGATTCATTGATTATGCTAGGAGACGAGTTTTTAGAGATGAAGTTCCTTTCGCCTACCATGATTGGGGGAAGCCCCGTTTCTTTGGTTTTGTATGTTGAGGACGTAGATAAAACGTTTAATCTTGCAGTATCTGAAGGAGCAAAGGTGTTAGATCCAGTAACAGATCAATTTTGGGGAGATAGACTTGGAAGCATTGAGGATCCTTTTGGACATCGGTGGTCAATAATGACGCACATAAAAGATCTTACCACAGAAGAACTGAAAAAGGCTGCAGAGGAGGCTTTTGCAAAGATGTCGAAGTAACCTTAAGGTAAATTAAAACGAACTAAAAAATTATTTTTCTAATTATTCTCGAATATTTGCGCAAGGTTTTTCAATCAGACAGTTATTTGCAATATAGGGAAATATTTGATTACTTATCGTAATTTAATTTGTTTAACATTAATTCCATCAATTCTATTGTTGATACCCTCTCTTACTGATAATTATATACTGGGACAAAATCAAGGAAACGTAAGTGGTGTTCAGACCACACAGATGTATCATTATTTTAATTACGATGACAATGTATCAATGAATTATCCATCAACCTGGTCAGTGAATGAAACAGACATAACGCCTGAAGACCGAGTCAACCTTATCGCAGGGTTTGTATCGCCGTTTGAAACCTACAATGATACTTACATTGAATACGTATCGATAAATAGGGACGATGGAATTTTCTCTGAAGTCGACCTAAATGAGTATTTAGCAGAAGCGATCAACACTTACAAAGATATCGCCAATAACTTTACATTAATTGAATCTTCAACTTCTGACTCTCTTTCAAGTCAACCTGCTTATTCTCTGACTTTTACCGAAGTTCTCAGTGGCGAAGATGGTCAAGAACCGATTACACTTAAAAACTTTGAAACTGGAATTTTGTTAAACAATACTGCATATTTTGTTACTTACGTTGGACAAGAGGAAAAATTTGATAGATACTTTCCTGTTGTAGAGCAAATGATCAACTCATTCAAGTTGCTCTTACCCGCGTCCTATGATGAAGGCCTAGCGCCACCTTTAGTTACAAATCTCAATACATCTACAATTGGATTAGAAGAATCTATAACAGGCACAAACGAAACCACCACTTCAGCTTCTACAGGGTCTAATTCGACCAGTTCTAACCCGATTGTACCAAATAATTTAACTAATAGTCAAATTGGACAAAAAAACAATACAACCGAGTCTGCTTCAAAGGGTGGAGAGGCGAACTTATCAACAGGAGGTCAGCTTCATGAAAGTTCCCAAATTAACGATACTAGAGGTAGTGAAAATGCCCAGTTGAAAAAAGATAAAGCAGTAGATATTCAAATAAAAGCGGCTGAGAAGAACGGCTTCTTTGGAACGGTAAACTTTGTACCAAATGAAATTGTTGTTGATATCGGCACTATCGTCGTATGGACCAACAATCATTCATCCGTACATACTGTTACTTCTATTAACAATAATACTTTCATAAATAACGGCATCACAACGGGTAGAGATGGAATTCCACTTTTTGATTCTGACTATATGAATACCGGTGATAAGTTTTCTTACAACTTTACTCAACCTGGACGTTTTGATTACTTTGATAAAAATGATGCTAGTTTGAAAGGAATAGTGTTTGTCAAGCAGGCACCAAGTCTGATTAATAGTACTTCATCCTTGCTAGATAATGAAAATACTAGCCCAGCTAATGTCAATCCCATTTCAAATGATTTTAATAGTTCAAATAATAATAAAAGTGGAATGCTTGACAATCTTAAAGATGTTAATAATTCTAGTGCAAAGTCCAATAATGGAACTCTCTCTCAACTGGTACAATCTCTCCGTCAGATCATTAACCGTTAACTAATATAGCGAAGATGGGATTTAAACTCCTTTCTTGCATTCACGGACCAGAACTACTTGACAATATCGCATTAGAGTATGAATAAATAGAAATAAGGATAGGTGGTAGCTATTTACCATATTCATCATATTCATCATATTCATCATGACGACGAACCCAATATTGCAGAAATTCGTGACCTCTCTCATCTCGACCCTTGGGAACCAAGTCAAGATAATTATATGCTACATTCAACATATCTATACCACGCGCATAAGTTGAATAGGTGTGAAAAATATGACCTGCAGGATCCTTAAAAAAATACACTGACTCCTTCCTTCTCTGAAACACCTGTGTCTTGTGCAACATAATTATAAAACACTCTTTCTTTGCTAATTCTTCCTGCGTGAAAGATACGTGGTAGTCGAAATTAAAATCACTATCAGAAGAAGAGACCCAATTAAAATCCCAACCCATCCGTTTTTGGTAGGCAGTTATCTTGTTGTATGGAGCACGTGATACAGCAATCATAGTAACATCTCTTTGATTCAGGTGTATAATTATTTTATTGAAGTTGTCGGCCCAAAAGGAACAGCTTGGGGAGTGGGCGAATAGATATGCCATTTGTAATTTTGTGTCGACCGTTCTGTGATCAAAGAGGAACTCAAACATAGTTGGGTGGAGGAGGGGGAAATGGAATGAATCTATGTCTCTCGAACTGAGGTTCAATGTCCGTATATTAAGCAAACCAACTATAGAACCGAGAAATCGGCACAAAATAAATAAAAAAATGACACGATGTTTGTTAAGCAATCCTTTAAGAAATCAAATTTACGGAATCTATATGAGCCCGTACAAAGAAGGATTGAGTAGGATCGCGATCAGCTCCGCCGGTTATTGTCAGGCCATACGGATCTTTCCAGTTTTGCAGAATGGGAGGAATTGGAGCTGACTTTAATGAGTCATTAGAAAGTGCATTTCCTGTTTCATCATCTAATTGCCAAGAGATATGCTCAATTGGGATTGTATCAGATAGTGGAAGATTATTGTAACTTCTTAACAAATAGTGATCTGTGTCCCGGTTCACAAGTTCAACTAAGAAATTGACATTCTTGGGATCGGTTTTAAAAACGAACCCCCCTACATTGACTGTTATTCCAAATGCCTTTCTGTCATGTGGATAATCTCCCACAGTCTGATCTGTATTTGTATCCTTTGTTGGAAGTCTATAAGTATATTCACCAGTTATTGGAGTTCCGACCTTCGCATTGCCATATAATAGATTCGATCTATCGTCCATCTGTGTTACTGTTCCTATAAAAGATATCTTTATTTGATTGGATTTTGGTTCATCAGAAGCATCGTCCAATGTAGGCACATTATTTGTACCCTGTCCTTCTTCTGTACCTTGTCCATTATCAGCTGCAGGCACATTATTTGTACCCTGTCCTTCTTCTGTACCTTGTCCATTATCAGCTGCAGGCACATTATTTGTACCCTGTCCTTCTTCTGTACCTTGTCCATTATCAGCTGCAGGCACATTATTTGTACCCTGTCCTTCTTCTGTACCTTGTCCATTATCAGCTGCAGGCACATTATTTGTACCCTGTCCTTCTTCTGTACCTTGTCCATTATCAGCTGCAGGCACATTACTTAATCCGGTTAAATTTTGCAATCCTGGAATTTTACTTAAATCGACGCCTCCTATCGTTTGTGAATATGCTAAATTCGAATAGGGACCTAATATCCAACTAGCTGTTAATACTAATGCAATTAACAAAATAAAGTGTTCTTTACAATTTTTAATTGTCATACACTTCTTATCAACTCATGTGGATATATAAAATAATTTCGTCAACTGATCTTATGTTATAGAAAAAGCCTTTATAGTAATGGAAGTAGAATCAAAATATGATAATGGTTAATAAAAAATCTTTGATTTTTCAGTTTCTTGTTTTTACTGCTTTATTGGTTACTCTTTCAACAACTTCAATCAATTTAGACCCAGATAATAAACTTCAAAAAGTTTTCGCTCAAGATGAGAGGGAAACTTCTTTGATAAAGGACAAATCAATATTGGAAAAGCCTAATGATGACATGGTGATAGTCAAAGAGCCAAACGGAGAGGAACAGAGTCCCTTTGTGAAGGACAAATCAATATTGGAAAAGCCTAATGATGACATGGTGATAGTTGAGGAACCGCTTCCTGATGAAGACTTTGTAGAAAGTGGAGATGCATACTTGACTATTTCTACCATCTTTAAAGGAATTAGTGATGATAATTATCGATATGTACAAAACGTTGGTGTTTGTGTAGGGTCTGAATTGATAGTAAGCAATAAAGAAGTATCTGCTGTTCCTGCTTGTGCAAAACATTCTGAAAATGGTGTAAAATATACCGTTCAGGCACCAGGGAAAATATATGTATATTTGTCCTACTTGCTTGAGAATTATGCCATGGATTTAGGCTCTTCATCATGTGAAAATAGGATATTTCCAGGAGAGTCTCAGTCGTGTACTCTAACCGTCACACTCAAACCATCACCTTTTAAATAACCTCTCTCCTTCTTCCTCACTTTTTTAGAGCATGGAATTACTTCTACAAATGGTTCAGCGGACCAATGACAGAATAAATGGAATGAGTGTTTCTTGATATGGACAATCATCATAAGATTTGTGGGCCAACATATGGTATATGATTTTATGAAAAAATTACAGCAATATCATAGCTGCACTTGTCATTAATAAATAATAAATTTAAGAGATTTAGAAAATCGAATGCGAGGTCATATCGTTTTTCAGGTTATAGTTAGATATTGCACTTTATTATTCACAGTTGGTGTACCATTATCCTTCGCAACCAATGCCATCGCCATCAGCATCAAGGTTATTTGGATCATTACCTCCAACCGGGATGTTCTTCTCATCAAAGTCCTTACAATCTAAATCCTTACCATCATTATCCAATTGATTATTATTGATACCACTAGACTCTACCTTGTCCTTATTATCTTTATTACTATTATTTGATGAACAGCCATGCTCTTGTGCCCAATTTGAATCAGCAAATTCAGATACATCACAGAAATCTTGATAAACATCAGCAAAACCACTATCCAGTATCGCTTCATTAACGTTAACACCGTCACAATATACAACTGCAACTGTTCGACCATAGGTAAGTCCTTGATTATTATCTGGATCTACCTCTGAATTCTTATCCAAACATTTTTCTGTCATGAAATTTTTTGCCTCATCAAATCCTGATTCATCTGTTTCTGGTGCATCTATTAATGCTAGCCTTACTGTTATTGTTTCTCCCTCTGTTGTCGTTACATCAAGAGTATCTCCATCTATGACTTTTGTTACTGTTCCACTAAAGTTTGACGAAGAAGTGGTAACTAAATCCGAATTTGGGGAAGTCGCCCAGACTTGATTTGAAAAGGTAATAGTTCCCAAAAAAACTAGAAAAATAAATATTGTCTCATAAAATAAGAAATGATGCAATACTGATTATTATTATATTCGATATATAAATATACAAAAAATAAGTAGGGTTATTCTACAATATCTACTTGTCTAGTTTAGTTTCATCTTACATCAATAGTGATCACTAATTATTTTCTTCCTCCTCATCATTACTATCTGATTCATCATCATTTTCTTCATTTGCAGTTTCATAGATAGATTCTCCGCCATCATCACTTCCATTGTTGGACGTATCTGGCTCTTGTTGTACATCATTTCCCGAATTTTCCTGTTCTTCACTTTGTTGTTCTTCTAAAATTTCATCCATCACTTCAATTATCAGGTTCTTATCTGGGTCATCATCTTGCCAGTCAATTGAATCATACTTAGGATCATTTCATGGATCTGTTGTTTGTTCTGGTTGTTGTTCATCATCATTATTTGTTTGGTTATCATTCCCTTCATTAGTTTCACAACCAATGCCATCGCCATCAGCATCAAGGTTATTTGGATCATTACCTCCAACCGGAAAGTTTCTATCGTCCATGTCCTCACAGCTTAAATCATTGCCATTACTATGTCCTCGACCGTTGCTACCACTTGACCCAGAGTTTTCATCTTTGTCGTTATCGTTATCGTTAGACCCTTGATAATTATTTACCACAGGAAGAGGAGAAGGAGTAACAAACAATCCACCAGTAATAAATTGTTCAGTTGTAGTTCCACCGTTGTCAAATATAAACTTGGGATTAAATGGAGGACATAGAATTTTGAGTTGAATCTACGTTAAGTGAATAGAATGCAGCTTGGGATTCTGAAATAATAAAATTAATGAAATATAAAACGGATGATTTTCCTTTTTTAGTGATGCATTTAGAAAAAATTTCTGCGTTCGCTCCTTTGCCTATAAGAATAATGGCTGGAATTGCCTTTATAATCCATGGTTTACCAAAATTTGAAAATTTACAAGGCACACAAGGCTTCTTTGCATCCGTTGGTATTCCTGCAGATTTAGCTCTACTAATAGGGCTACTAGAAGTAATAGGAGGAGTATTATTAATAGTTGGACTACTTACAAGAATAACCGCCATTCTTTTTACTATAGAAATGATTTGTGCTGTCCTTATAGTGAAAGCAGACAATGGTTTTATGGGACAAGGTGGCTTCGAAGTTGATTTGTTATTGATGTTTATTTCAATTAGTCTGTTATTATCGGGACCTGGCAGATTATCTATAGAAAGAGATATACTAAAACGAGAGATTTTCCCAAAAATTTCGTACAAAAAGAATGACAGTTCTGACAAAAAGTGAAGTAGTTACTTTGGATAATGCCATGAGTTCCTAAAGAGCAAGTGATATATATGAGAAATAGCTTAATATGGGAACTTCTGTTTCCATCAAAAAGGTTAGGTATTCTCCTATCTTTTTTTCTTGGAAGAATAAGAACTTGAAAATACTATAAGAGATAAGAATAAAGAAGACGAAGTTGGGAGACCTGAATCTCTCTTTCAGACATGGTGGCTTACAAAAAAAGCATTAGTGTTAACAAAAAATTAATTTTAATTGAAATGGAAATCCTTAACGCTTACTTTAGAAAGAATTCATATATCATTAACATTTAGAATTCTAATTCCCACTTTGTGAGTACAGAAAGTCTACTATGGGACTAGATTTTCATTTAGTTTTGATTTCATCAATGACCTCCTCTAGATATTTCTTAATTTCAGCCTCCTGTATTGAGGGGGAAACACCGGTTTGACGTTGCATTTCTATCTCACGTTCATGAGCCTTTTTCATTACTATGTTTCTTGCCTTTTGTATCTCTTCTTCCATCTGCGCGGTTCCTATATCATGAACAAGCTCTAACATTGATTTTCTAACAGATCTCCTTAGATCGTTATCATGAGAGAGAGATATTGCGGAGGCATACAATCCAATGCTAAATAAATAGGAGGATAATAACACCAAGGAATGACCGGCCACACCATAGGTCGGTTGCAACGCAGAGATCTCGTTTGCTATGCCAATTGCAGTTATTCCCATAGCTGCAATTGTCAAATAATCTTTGACTTTCTGGGATTTTAAATTTTTAGTAACTAAATAAAATGCCAGTCCAAATAGGAGACTACTTGCTATAGTGCCTGCACGAAATATCAGCCTAAAATAATATTTGTATGGAAAATCTGCCGGCAGGGAAAATATTAATCCGCTACCTATGAGATATAAGACTAAGGGAACAGCCAAGATTATCCAGAATTTGAAATCAAGCTTGTGAGTTTTCTTGTAGTAGTAACCGAGTAATAATGCGGTTCCAATCCAAGTCAGAATATATGGACTTAATGAAGTAAGATAAATAATTTGATTGTACAGGGCCAAACTTGAATTTGGTACCAAGTAAAGCGTAGTGTAATCAGGGTTTACTGTTTTATACATTATTGCACCATCGTATTCATCAAAAACCTTGTAAATAAAAGAGGCCGTCGGAATTACACCTTCTGCGGATTCTTCCTTAACTATTTGAACAAGGACCAACTTGTCAAAAGCATCTCCTGATATAGACAGCGCAAGTGCTGTTGCTGCTAGACCATAAAATAATACCACAAAGTTTCTTTTATGTAATTTATACCATGTAAAAAATTTAAAGCTAATTATTCCCATTATTGCGGCAGTTGTCAATGATGCTATTGCATTAAAAGCGATAACAAGATGTTCAGTCCCACTACATACCGTAAAGTATTCTGGACAGTTTGTGATGTTAGTATACAGTATAAAGAGCAAAATTCCAAATAATGAAAACTGAATAATGCTAACCATTATATGCATTATTCGCATCAAAAGTGACCTCTCTAAGAGATCCTTGGTAATATACCTAGTAAAGCCCAAAAGGATTAAAGATCCAATGCCGTATCCAAAGACTGTTGTAAGTGTAAAAAGAACAATCTCGCCCGCATTATTCAAGTAAATGATTTGGCGGGTAGTTAGTAGATTTAATATAATTAGAACGACTATAACAGCTGCCGTAATTATGGATAATTTCCTATTGTTAAAAAGAAAACTGTATAGTTGCAATTTTTCCAATCAGATACAATTCCTAAAGCAGTATAAAAGTGTATTTAAGTATTCAATTCAATTTCGAATTAGTCTTATTTTGAAACATATATCAAATGCTTGAAATAATTGGAATATTAACATGCCATTGTATTGTTTTGGTGTCTCTTAGTCTTGATATAATATTATGATATGTGATATAGAGACAAAATACAAATCTTTGCTAAAGATAACAAGTTGACAAAAGATCTGGTGAATAATGAGTTGCTGTTGAAATGAGTATTAGTTCCCTTCATATAGGTGGAATTATTTCTCTAATTGATATCTCTTTAAACTCGTCCTCAATCTGATCCTTGAATTTGCCTTGATTCTAAACAAAGAAAGGTAGTTTATCTTTTACGTTTCATATTTGCAGGTCCAAAGTCTCGAGAAAAAATGTTGATATTATTACTCCTACTCTATCTATGGAACAAATCAAAGTCAAAAAAAGTAATAGACATAATTAATAGCCTAATGGAAATTAAAGAAGTGGGGGAAGAAAATGGGTATTTCACATTATTTCTCAATTGCATTAGGTGTCAGAAATTATACAAGATCCAAATCCACCAAAATGCAAAGGTAGAATTCGACGTAAATAGTATGATATATCTGATCTGAAAAATCCATTTGAGCCAAGTGTGGAATTAGAGTTCATTCATAAAGTATACACCAAAAAGTTCAGTCAATTCTAAAAGCATGAGTCTATATATCTTCTTGAGTTCTACAGACTATAAAATTTTCTGAACCTAGTTGTAAGATTTTACAATTATTTAAATATTAATGTTCTCAAATAAGTAAATGATGAGTGATGAGCGATAAAAAGGATATTGAAGCCTTTTCCCAAGACTACAACAAATTAAATAGACAACATAATCTTAATGGGATAGTTTAAAATTCTTGTATCTGGCAATCAAACTGAGAATAAATACTCCATAGTTGAATTTACTTTTCCTCCAAGTGAAGATTCGGAAATACCATTACACAAACACGGAAACGAAGCATTGGTAATGCACGTGATTGAAGGCAATTTTTCCTTTAGATACGGAAAAGAAACCTTAAAAGGAAATAAATCTATGGTATTAAGTTTTGAAAAAGATAAAAGTCATTCTTATAGAAAAATTGGAAATGATCAGGGCAAATTACTTGTAACATATGCTCCCGGAGGATTGGAAAACTTTTTTAGAGAATTGAGACTTTCCAAGATGGATGATAATAGATAGTCTATACAGTTTGATTCAATTATAGTTCATTTGTTAGAAAGTAATTATAACTGGAGATTTATTTTTGATTAAGTTTCTCTATTTACAAAACGAAAAAAAGATAGGGCTGGGACTCGAATCTCTGTTTTTCACACTTGGGATCCAACTTCGATACTTCAACCCAATATTTAATTATACAAAAAATACAATGATCTTTATCCATTGACAAATCTCTGGTTCTATAAATTTAAATAATACCTTTCACTATTGTATTAGTATGCGTTTGGTAAACAAACCCAAAAACCATTTAATTGAACTCGCTTTAAAAGCAATCGAGTTAGTGAAGATTCATTACCAACATTCTACTAGGATATTTTGTATGGTATTCGAATATATACGTAATAATTGCATTGGAAGCTTTTGAAATGAGTGAATATTCAAGTATCGATTCGTTTTCAGTAGAAAGCAACAGAATGCTTGCTAAAAAGCCATTTAGTGATAATCAAAAAATAACCGCTGATAGGATCGAAACACATACCCGTTCAGTATTAGATCAAGTGAATACCGATAATTTAAGACAAAATCTGACCAGCTTATCTAAATTTCATACTAGACATTCAAAATCACCTCTCTTGAATGACGCTAGTGATTGGATAATGAACCAATTTAGAGGATCAGGTTACAAGGATTCTTTTTATCATTCCTTTAAATCAACCATTGATGATAAAGAGTTTAGTCTTAGAAACATAATATGCAATAAGGAGGGTTTTGATAAAAAATTGATTATCATTTGCGCTCATTATGATTGCATTATGGAGAATAAAGGAGATTCAAATAGTCGTGCTCCGGGAGCAAATGATAACGCTAGTGGCGTAAGCGCCATCATCGAAATAGCAAGGGTTTTAGCAAATGAGAACCTTCAACATTCTCTCCAATTTGTTCTTTTCTCTGGAGAAGAACAGGGGCTATTGGGATCCAAAAGCTACGCGAAATACATCGAAAATAACAAGATGGATTTGTATAGACTAATTAACCTTGACATGATTGGGTATCCATTTTTTGCAGATAATACTGTAATCATTGAAAGAGATGATAATATGGATCTGAATCACAACAAGGTTAGAGAAAACGATCTTAAATCTATAGTGTTTGGAGAAGTTATGAAAGATTTAGCCTCAGAGGTTAATCTTAACTTCCATTTGGATTCCATATATGACAGTGACTATGAACCTTTCGAAGCAAGTGGACATGTAGTAATAGGTGCTTACGATGGATTTGCAGATCCGAAAAAAAATCCACGCTATCATTCATCCTCGGACCTGCCAGAATTTATAAATTGGAACTATTTAACTGCAGTTACTAAGTTGGTATTGACAACAGTTCTAAAGATCGATTCTATCAACAGTCACTAATACAAATAACAACAACAGTTCCATATTTCAATGATAAATAGACCAGATGACGTTGGGACTAGAATATCCGTCTTTCAGACATGTAGTCTTACAATAAAATAGATCATTTAACTTCTGAATTTAAGAAAATGATATGGTGGTCAAGACAATTTCCATTCAGGACAACATCAATTTTCCATAAAGCCTCAAAGATCTGTCCATAGGATTTACTTCTCTTGAAAGGTTGGGGGCCGCTCTGAACGGTAATAGAGACCCGATCACTGGTGAACCCTTGATATCTTATAACAGTACTATTTAGGAGTAAACGCAAGTATACCATCATACTGTACTCTATTTTTTAAATGGATGAATATTTTGCACACATGATGGACGAATTGTATTTTCCCTTCTCATAATGTCGGTAAACCAGTCGAGTGAGTTTTATCATGATCTTTGTTTACTCGCTCATATGAATAACCTCATTTAATCATCTGCACTAAGTGCAAAAATCTACAAGCTCCTTCTCTTGCATTATTCATCCACTGTTCATCCACTGTTCTTGACATGTTCGTAGTAAATAGTCTATTCGTTCTGACTTATCATCAGTTTTAAACTTGGTAACTCCATGATGTTGCTTCCAAGTCTCTTTGGTTTCAGGATCGGACAATATTGTCATACAGATCCTCTGCAAATATCTTTTATATGTAAACTGATCGAAAAATAAATAATCATCATGAATCACTTACAAATTATGTATCAAAAAGTATCTAAAGAAATAATATCGATTATTGTTATAACGACGCTCTTGACAGTGTTATCGTCGGTGATGCAGCTTTCATACGCACAGTCAAATACGGATCTCGAAAATGACATGCTGAATATCCATAACGAGGAGCGCGATGCCGTTAGCGTTCCGCCGCTAACGTGGAGCAGTAGTCTTGAAGCCGACGCCCAAAGTTGGGCGAATCATTTGACGACGCTCGGGCTTGTATGTGATCCCGCACGAGCCGAGCTAGTACCACCCAAGCCCGTATGCGATACTACTCCACACGGTGCTAAAAACGAGAACATTGCGTCTGGGGTCGCGGATTTCAATTCACCAGGGGAACTTGCCCAATTGTGGGCTGACGAAAAGGCGAAATATAACTCCGGACAACGTTCCGGGCCAGGTATCGGCCATTACACTGCAATGGTCTGGAAGAACACCCAAGAGATTGGTTGTGGATTCGCCAGTAGTGGTCAAATGGACTTTCTAGTATGTCGCTATAACCCGCCGGGCAACGTTCCGGGACAAACACCTTACTAGAATATAGGATCGTTTGTTTGACAGGACTCAGCTATTCATTTTACAAAGTAGATCGATTAATACATAAATCTCATTCCGCAGTATCGTATGTTCAATCTCTTGCGTAATTAAAACTGGCTAGCTCCTTCTCCTACCCAATATCATCCAACTAGCCTAACGAATCCATTATCCTATAGTTTACCAGTCCTGATACTATGTCCGATGTCTTATCGTACTTTCTTAATCTATTCCTAAACACATCATTCATTATCCCGTACTTTTTTATTCTGCAGATGGTATGTTCGACTACTATTATCCTTCTTTTAGAGATCTTTGTTGTATTCCTTTTCCTTTTCTGTTAGATCCTTTTGATCCTTTTCTTTCTTTCTTATTGATAAAGAGGTTTTGTTTTGGATAGTCTTTTTGTACTTCAAGCCCAGGAATCCTAGGTCAAATGTATTAATAACATCTTTGGGATAACAGGGTGATTCTTCTTGTATATTTTGTAATCATGTCTCCTACCTACCTACCTACTTATTTTTTGATTTGTAGATTAAGACCGAGTTCGTTTACTGTGTAGATTCTTTGTTGTATTTTTGTTCTTCTTGCCAGAGTAGTATATCTTTCTTCTCATCCTGTCCTTTGGTCTTGATATTTCTTGCTCTGTACAGTCTAAAAGCAATAAAGCCTGGAAAGTACTGCTTAACAACTTCCTCCTCTGGTCTGTTCAATCTTTTGGTCATCTGATGGTTTTTGAGGAATGGGTACAATGTCTTATCATGCCATCAATCTTTTGAATGTCTTTACATACGTTACTCTGGTTTAAATCAAACAGGTATCCGGTCAAGGTATAGGTATAGGTGATGTATAATAATAGTAAACCAAAATCATAACAAACCTGTTTTTTATGTCTAGCTTAAACTGCCTTCCTCCTGCTTCTACTGATCTTTCTCTCTTTCTCTCTCTATCTTTTCTATGAGACAGAAGACGTTTTATCATGTTTGGTATTTTGATTCTATCGTTTGATAGATGTCATCAAACTGTTTGATTAAAAGACCAGTGAACGATTTGAAAAGTACGTAATGGTTTTGTAGATAACCTTTCATACCATACGATAGCAAAAGAAGGAAGGACATAGGCTTATCTAAAAGATAGAAGGACATAAAGCTGTTTGACTAACTACGTAAGATCTGATTAACTCAATCTTGTAAGATAATTAGGAATTTTAATAAAAACCAGTAAGAATTATGACATCGTGTTAAATATCGGTCAAATGATTATAAAACATCAACCTAATTTTTTGATATTATAAAAACCCTGCAAAGAACATGCAGATTCCCTTTTATATTTTATCTTTTATATAACTTGGTTAATATATTATCTAGTATAGTCACAATCTGGTTATTGGATTGAATTGAATTTTATTATCGGTATTAATTTGTATTTCTTGAGAAAAGCTAACCTGTGTCACTTGAGACACAATCTCTTAATTAATTTTCCTTAATACATCTATACTACATTCCATTTATAAGTTAATTAAACGGTCAACAACATATTCAATCTCATTTGCAAGACAAATATCGTTTGATTTTTCTTTTATTATCTTTAAAATAATTTAGAGATTGCTATATATTCACACATCGTTTCATAAAGCCGCTTGGACTAATTACGAAAGAGGTCTATTGATTAATTGTTTACAGACCATTTTCGCATCCATTGAAGCAAATTAATTATAGATTCCACAAGTTCTTGACCTTTCGGAGTTAACCGGTATTCCACTCTGGGAGGAATCTCATTAAAGGATTGTCTGTTTAAGATACCACTTTTTTCCAATTCCTTTAATCGGATTGTGAGAGTTTTACTGCTGAAACCTTTCATTGACTTCCTAAATGTCAAGTATCTGACTGGGTCAGTAGAACAGCAAAGAGGAATCAATATTTCTAACGTCCCTCTCTTAGTAATTATCTTTCTTAATTCAGATGTTTCTTTCATTAGATTTTCCACATCATAACCATAGAAATTACAAGAATTATTTTCCTTGAGGATAGGCAATTTACTTGATTCCAATGTGGCTTTATTCAGTATATCTCCCTTTAGTTTCCTTAACTTCACTTACTTTACCATTTTACTCTTACCAATTTAAATAGTTTCCTTTGTAAACCTATACCTATGGATAAACAATTACAATTAAAGGAGAAGATTAAAGAACAATATGGAAAGATTGCACTAGACGGAAATTCTAATTCTTGTTGTATGCCCTCTAGCGACTGCTGCGGTACATCTGAAATTATACTTTCCCCCTTTGAATCATCAAAGACTGTGGGGTATGATTCAGATAAACTAAAGTTGATTCCTGAAACTTCTGTATTAGGAGTAGGATGTGGAAATCCCACTAGATTTGCAGATATTAATGAAGGTGATAACGTAGTCGACTTAGGTTCAGGAGCAGGGATTGACGTATTTCTTGCAGCCAATTTGGTAAAAGAAAGCGGAAAAGTCATTGGAATTGATATGACAAAAAATATGCTCAACAAAGCAAGAGAAAATGCTGAAAAACATGGATATACCAACGTCGAGTTCAGACAGGGAGATATTGAACAAAGAATACCTGTTGAAGATAATTTTGTTGACGTAGTTATTAGCAACTGCGTTATTAATCTAACAACAAATAAGGAAAATACGTTCAAAGAAATTTACCGAATCCTTAAATCAGAAGGAAAAGGGAAAATGGTTATATCAGAATCTAGTTACTTCCAAGGAAATAGATCTAGATTCTGTTAATACGGATAATTGGTGCAGTTGTATTGATGGTGCATTAACAAAAGAAAACTACATTGATAGTATTAAAAAAGCTGGATTTACCAACATTGAGATACTAGAAGAGAAATTATATACGGAGTTAGATGAAGGCAAAGAACAAGAAAATCAAGAAAAAAGACAAATTACTAGTATCTCCATCAAGGCTGTTAAAAAGTAAGACGGTTAGCAAGAGAAGTGATATAGATGAAATTTCCATTTGACAAAAAATCCTCCGATAATACAAAAAAAAACTATCCTCTTTGTATGCGTTCAAAACGCGGGGAGAAGTCATATGGCAGAAAGTTTCTTTAGAAAGTATGCACCAAAAGGCTACGAAACGGTTAGTGCAGGTACCGTTCCAACTTCTCAAATTAATCCGATTGCAGTAGATGTTATGAAAGAGGTTGGAATAGACATCAGCAGTCAAAAGCCTAAAGATTTGACAGAAGATATGATGCGAAATGCAACAACCATAATCAATATGGGTTGTATGGACGATAAATACTGTCCTGCATTATTTATACCAAAAGTTATAGACTGGGGTATTGAAGATCCAAAAGACAAGCCGATAGAGAAAGTGAGACAAATAAGAGATGAAATTGAAAAAAGAGTATTGGAAATAATTGACTCTGCCAGAGACAATAAAATTCCAATTTAAGATAATAGCACTTTATTTCGTTCAGTTAAGTGAATCCAAGTAACTCCTAGTAAATAATCATGTCAAAGGAATCTACTTTTGAATCTGTAGTTAGCAAGCTATCTACTAATCAAAAAAGGTTTATCGCAGAACTGGTGGGAACGTTTGTCGTTGTTGTTTTAGCTACAGGTTCGGTAGTTATTAATGCAAAGTTAAATGGTATTCTTGGACTACCATTTGTTGCATTTGCTCCTTTTGTGGGCGTTGTAATAGGTGTATATCTTTTTGGAAAAATCTCTATGGCTCATTTTAACCCTGCTGTATCTGTTGGATTTTTAATCACAAAGCACATCACAAAAAAGCTACTAGTTTTGTATCTTTTGGCGGAGATTGTTGGTGCTTTTCTAGCAAGTCTTTTTGTAAGTATTATGATAGGCAAAGAGGCAAACATAGGAGCTAATGCACCTAATTATTCATACCCTTTACCTTTAATATTTGGAATTGAAGTTTTAGCATCAGCTCTTTTAATGGCGGTAATACTCACTGTTGTTTATACAAAAGGTTTGAAAGGATTCGGCGGTATCGCTATTGGAGGTATTGTTGGACTAGATATTTTATTTTTGGCTTTTATATCTGGTGCATCTATGAATCCTGCTCGTTCACTAGCCCCTGCTGTGTTATCAGGTGTATTGACAGATCTATGGTTATACTGGACAGCAACATTTGTGGGTACTGCAATGATTGCATTAATCTGTAGAAAAAAAGGTTTGAATGAATAACAAATATTGATCTACTATTGGTAACATCCGGTAACCGATGCCATTCGATTCGACCTGTAGCTTTGAATAGTCAATATTTGATGTACATACAATAATATGAATAATAAATATTAGAGTTTGTTAAGACCGTTCTGCAATATTTTATAGTAACTTTTTTTCTTAAGGAACAGGAACTTAAGTTGAACAATAAAAAACCAGACGAAGTTGGGGCTCGAATCTACGTCTTTCGGACGTGGGTTCCAACGATAATTATCGCTTAGGTGTTAGGATATATGAGGAGTAGACTTTGATTTTATCACTCCTCATGATTATTTCTTTATAATTACTAAATTTAGGTCGCATTTAGAATATACTAAAATACAATAATCAAAACAAATGATTGGATAAGTTAAGTTTTAAGAAATCAAACACCCCGAGTATATGTAATTGAATCTAAAAAAATGTTATGACCACTTCTTAATCTGTTAGTTTTATCTTTGACTACAGCAAACTTAAATAATACTACTTAAATTAATACGAAATGTCAATCTCTTGTTCCATCATCGTAGTGGATGACGAACCAGAACTTGCATCTCTGTTCAAAGCATTTTTGAAAAATCAAGGGTATGATGTAGTCCCTTTCACCGACCCGATATTGGCTTTGGAGTATTATAAGAAAACTTCGGATAAACATTCATTGATAATAACAGACTTGAGAATGCCAGGTATATGTGGGATCGACCTTGCCCTGAAGGTAAGGGAATTTGACAATAAAATAAAAATTTTCTTGATGACTGCTTTTGAAAGTAAAGATTTGGAAGATAGAAAAGACTTTAAAAATGCAAGAATTGACCGATTAATTCAAAAACCTGTTCGTTTTTCTGACCTACGAGAAATGATAAACGATGCTTGGAAAAAGTGAGCATGCTGATTCATATTTTTACTGCAATTAAGTGATGATTTAGTAACTTTTGCTTTTGCTCCTCTGACAATCTATTAAAATCTTTTTGATGATATACGCATATCCTCTTCAACTCAATATCGTATTTAGAAGGAAGAGATAACTCAAAATTTACAAGGTCGTCTATGCGATGTTTAAAAGGAAAAGTACCTTTATCGGCTATGATTGATACGCCTGATTTCCCCTTCGACTTAGCATACTCAACCAAGGTTTTGTTATAATTATAATCAGAGTCTGGTGATACGTTACCTATGTATTTCTTTAATGAATCGACGATTATTAATGATTTTTCGGCCTTTTCCCATTTTTCTATATCTATGGATGTGAGTCCTTCAGAAAGTATTTTTCGCACAGAATCTTCGGTTTCATAAAAAGGTGCCAGTTGAATAACTTCATTTCTTTCCTCAATCCCTTTTTTTACATATTGAGAATAAAATTCTCTTAGTATAACTAAGTCCTCATAAACAACTATGTGTGAATCCCATAATCTGATTCTGATATGGTATTGGATGCATTGGCTGCATTCATCTGAATGATATTATTTTCAACATATATGTAATAACACCCGCCTATATTATTTTGTCCAAAAAACTTTATAAACTTAACCAAGGTTGCAAGAAGTTATTTTAAAAAGTTTGAATGAATAACAAATATTGAACTCGTGTGATAATAGGTATTTAACAACGGTAGTAATTCTATAATTCTGTTTGACGACACAGAATAAAATGGGTTAGGATTGTAAATTTAACCATATTTGTACTGTTGTTGCTGAATAGGAGAAAGTCAAAATTAGAATGATACTAAAGTTTTTTCTATGACCATCTAAATCTAACTCTTTAAATCGTGTATTCTAGAGAGGCCGGGCAAATGAAAGTTGAAAACCATCTGGCTCGCGTATGTCTATATAATCTGAATTATCAAATAATATATGCAGATGTGCAGAAAATTAATAATAATAGTTTCTTCTTTTTTTTCTATATTACTTGCGTTTTCTGAATATAATTCTAATGCTTTTTCTTTAAATGATACTAATCCGTCAATCGTTAAAAACGATAGTTGGATAAGCGAACGGAATAATTTGAATGTAACCGTACAACTTATGCCAATAGTCCCAGTTATCGACGAAACTACAAAAATATTATTTGAAGTGACCTCTCTTAATAACTCCAAACCTTTTGAGGACCTGAATACTAGAGTTACTATAACAGACCATGATGGACGATTATATAAATTTGAAAATAAACTCTTGCCTGTAATTGATGGACAATTTTCTGTCGATTATATTTTTCCAGATGACGGAGAACATAGAATAATTTTGCAATTATATAAAAATACTACTCCTTTTACGGTTAGTTCTTTTGATTTACTCATTCCTCATTCTATGCCTCCATCACAAACAGACAATATACTAAAACCGTTTATCGACTTTTTCAATTCTTTTTCGTAAATACTATTTCGATGAGGATACAGAATTAATCAAGTATTCATTAGTTAACTTTCAAGGAACAAATTTTATTTATCGAGATTGGGATTGGGCTAACATTTAGCCGGGCAAAAATTTGGTTGCGCCCGTTGTACAGTCTCCATCACTCTCTCATCAAAGAGCACACATTAAAGTAAATAGAAAGGTGTTGGTCCAGTCATAATGATAATAAATTTAATGTAGATCCTCTGATAGTTCTATTCTACTCTCGACCAGGAAACCGCGTCTGGATCTCTTGAAGCAGCCAGCCGTTTCCGTCTGGATCCTCAAACGAGGCAAAGGAGAAATAGGAACGAGATGGGATTTGTTTGCGTGTTAGGTAGTCATGGGTTAAACTTATTGTGTGATTAATTTTGATTGACGAATTTATTAGACATATATCAATCAAGTAAATCAATCTATTAGATGACGAGTTTTGTTAAAGATTAGAAAAATGCTACGAAACTATGTGTTATAAATACTATAAGAAGTAAGTACTTTAAATGAATATATACAAAAAATTGATGTTACTATTAACTATTGTCTTCATATTTACTATACCTCTCGAATTTAATACCGTTATCAATCAACAATCTTTTGCTCAAATTTCCTCTTCTCCCGAACGATTGCCGCCTACTTCCCCACCGCCATTTGAAGAACTACCTCAACAACAAAAAGCCACATCGACAAACAAAACTTGTACGCTAACACCATCCTTAATCGAAGTTGAAGGTACACCTCAACAGATTGAAGGTCCATATTTCGTTGACAATATGCCAAACCGTTCTGATCTACGTTCTGAACCATCTGATGGTTCAATACAGGATGGTATTCCTTTGAACATAACATTCAACGTATATAGAGTTGATGACACCGATGGAGATGGAAAGGGAACTTGTGTTCCTTTTAGTGGTGCTAAAATGGACCTTTGGGAAGCAAATTCTCAAGGCCTTTATTCTGGAGTAGAGGAAGATGGAACACAAGGATTGGTATATCTTCGTGGATATCAGATTACTGATGAAAATGGAACTGCAAAGTTTGAAACAATCTATCCAGGATGGTATGAAAATAGAGCAATACACATTCACTTAAAAATAAGGGATTTTGAAGGTCCCGAGAAAACCTTTGAATGGACTTCCCAGTTGTATCTTCCCGATTCAATTAATAAAGAAGTACATTTACAACCACCATATAACAACCATGGACCTGTTCCTATGACAAATGAGCAAGATTTCATTTTTACAGGACCTTCTACTGATGGTTTAATAAAAAATAACACTGGAAATCACCTAATGCTTAATGTATTAAAGTCCGATGGCGGATATAGTGGCATGTTCAATGTGGGATTGAATACAACCATGGATAAATAACAAACACAGACGAAGTTGGGGCTCGAATCTACGTCTTTCGGACGTGGGTTCCAAATTCGATACTTCAAATTTTACAATTTGAAATAATGATTCAAGAATTAGGTCTTCTTAATGGACATGATGATGGTCACTCCATCCAAATTCAGATATATTGATACTAAATCAAAATTATTCTTAGAATACAGGAATGCCAGGGTAGGAATAACGATGACTTCAACTTATAATCGAAGATTTTAGAAAATACATGATAAACTACAGTTAAAAAATATTATTCAGTTTGTGTGAGATTGTATTGCTGGAGCCCAAGACTACTACAATTTAATTACAAATCCTTAGTTTAGTTATTGTGAACAAATAACAATGTGTAACAATATATAGCAGTTCCGTGTGATATATAGTAGGATTTGCAGATAATTGGAAATATTAAGTTCTAATCGTATAGATTATGATAAAGATGCCTATAATTATGATAGATCAAGACCTGATAATCTTACAAATGCTAATCTTACAAATGCTAATCTTACAAATGCTAATCTTACAAATGCTAATCTTACAAATGCTAATCTTACAAATGCTAATCTTACAGATGATAATGATCAAATAAAATTCATTAACTATACTCAGCAATATTGTATAGGCATTATTGATATTGTTAATTCAACTAATGAAACCTCAAAAATATCTAGTCCACCTAAATTGAGAAAATATTATTCGTTATTTCTTAATACAATGTCATCTGTAATCAATAATTGCAATGGAAAGGTTATTAAAAATATTGGGGATAGTCTGTTTTTCTATTTTCCCAAAACTTGTGACGAAACCAACGAGCCGGCCTTTCATGAAGTATTTGAATGTGGAATGAGAATGCTTTCATCCAGTAGTATACTAGATAGTCAGTTATGCGAGAATGAATTGCAGCCTATCAATTATAGAATCTGTATGGATTATGGAGAGGTGGAAATAGCAATGTCTGATAATTCTAATGAAGTTGACTTGTTTGGATCAGTTATTAACGAATGTTCAAAAATGAATAATTTTGTGTCTTCAAAAGAATTGTGGATTGGGGAAAAACTATACTATAGAGCTAGTAAATCTCAATTCATTAACAACTATGCTATACATAAGGTAAATCTACAAAATAATGGCTTTAATAACATCAAATCCGTTAAAAATTTTGGTTGTTTGTATTCTGTAAGTATGCTAGATGAAATTCAAAGGAATAAAACTATACTTGACTACAGAGAAATACAAAATACACTAAAGAAAAATAATTTATCAAAACCTATTGCTAACACCATTATCAATATTCTAATAATAGACGATGAAGAAGATATTCTTTACACCTTTACTACCCTTTTAAATAGACAAGGTTATAACGTCAAGGCTTTTTCAAATTCAATCGAAGCTTTTACACATTTTACAGAGAAAAGCCCTTACTTTTATAATTTGATTCTGATGGACATTCGAATGCCTGGAATAAATGGTATTCAGCTCTATCATAAACTAAGAGCAATAAATCCCTATGCGAAAATTTTATTGATATCAGCATTGGATGTTGTACACGAATTAATCGAGTCGGTTCCTGGAATAAACATGAAAGAGATCATTAGAAAGCCCATAGAACCAGAAGATTTCATATTAAAAATAAAATCAACAATAAATGATTGATCAATAGAAATAAGTTCTGTTTATAACGATTCATAAAGTTTATTCCATAACAATAATTCAGTATTCTTTAGAGTATTAGTCAAATTTACGCTCTTACCTATGATACCTCTCATAATACTAACTATCATATCTTTTGATCCTTTCTTGTGGGTGGCATCAGAAATACATCATTTTTATATTGAATTATTTGCAGTTATTTTAGTTTCAACATTAGCTTTCTATTATATTCTGCGTGCAAGAGTTTTAAAGGACAATTTTAGCCTCTTTGTTGGTATCGGATTTCTAATTAGCGGATTAATTGATATGTTACACGTAATAGTATCAATAACACTAATTGAAAATATTGATTTCTTGAAGTATTTTATTCCTCAAACGTGGTTTGCAGGAAGATTTTTTCTCAGCGCTATGCTCTTAATTGCAGTAGTGAAATATTCATACACATCTAAAGAAGAAGACCTTGTCAATCTTGATAAACAGTATGATACTAATCAAAAGATCAACCCCTCTAAAAACCGTAAAAAAAATATAATAGACAACTCCATTCTATACATAATAATTTTAGGTGTATTGGCATCTAGTATTGCTTTGAGCTCACTATTTTTGGTCTTTCCTGCCTCTGTTTTAGATGATTACCCGTTCATAGGCCCTATGAGATTCCACCTCTGATATTGTTTGTCCTTGCTTTGTTCTTTTTCTATAAAAAACGACTTTACCTAAAAAAAGACGTTCTTTATAAAGGTATTCTTATTTATTTCATAATTGAAATATTCGCTCAAATCATAATGTCTTTTATTGCCGTTTCTTTTGATACTGCGCATAACCTAGCTCATGTGATTAAAGATGCGGGATATTTTGTCAACATCATAGCACTTGCTTTATCTAGTATACACTATACCAAGAATTTAAAAAAAAGCAATGCTCTTATACGAAATCAATATATAAAAGTCAAAGAAGCAGAAAAGATGAAAGATCAATTCTTGAACATTTCTGCTCACGAATTGAGAACACTAATTCAACCAATTATCGGGCTTTCAGGAATGCTTAATGGAGATTTTCAAAATAAAAAACATGTTGATATGAAAGAAATAGAACGTGGTGTGTCAATCATATATAGAAATGCAAGAAGGTTACAAAAACTGACCGACGATATTCTAGATGTAACTAAAATTGAAAGTAATGAATTGAAACTTGACATAGGAGAATTTGATCTTCTTGACGTCATATCAAATACAATAAATGATTGTACAATAGATATGGAAAAAAAGAAAGAAAATGTATTATTTGTATGTATAAATGACTTTAACAATAAAGAAAATGACGATGGTAAATTAAAAATGTCACCAAGGGTCACGTAGTTGTAAAAGGAGACAAAAATAGAATAACTCAAGTATTGTCAAATCTTGTAAATAATGCAATAAAGTTTACAACAAAAGGATCGATAGCTGTAACAATGGAGAAAAAAATAATAGCGAAGTCATAATTGCCGTAATAGATACAGGATTAGGAATTGATCTGGAAATAATGCCATATTTATTTAAAAAATTTATTTCAAATTCATTTATTGGAACTGGTTTGGGTTTGTATATATCAAAAAGCATAATAGAAGCTCATGACGGAAAGATTTGGGCTGAAAACAACAGGGACGGTAATGGTGCTACATTTAGTTTTAGTTTACCTTTAAAAAAATAATTTTATACAAACAATGGAAACGGAACTAAAAAAATACATTTTAAAGTTGACCAACGAAAAGTTACCATTTCAATATGAGAATAAACAAACTTTCTTTTTGAAATTAGTATTTTTATACCTGTAAGTATTTCATAATATAGACAAATATTGGCACAATCAGTCAATCAATATAAAAAAATATCTTCTTTTATCATGTCTTGGTATCTTTTTCTATCGTCAAAAAAGTTTGAGAGCCGTACCAATATCCTAATTTTCCATCCTTTGTGCTATTTTTGATATTAAATTCGGCTTGTTCAGTTAGAATATGTTTACATATTGTGTATGCATTTTCTTGGTTGTTTTCACGTAATTTCTTTAGGATGTTACGAAAATAAGGTCTAGATAATCCTAAAGTTATTTGATCGACCACATCAGACAATTTACTAATAACTTGATGATATTCGTCAAATTATATAAAAATATGGTATGATTCCCTGTTTGAGGCGCCGGGAGTGGGACTCGGATCTACGTCTTTCTGACGTGGGTTCCAACAAAAAAAGCCTCCTACTCTTTCAACTGGTTGACTAATCAAGGTCCGGGCCCGTGGGGATACGGTTCAAGGTTGAATATAATCCTGTGCAAAAAAACAATGTCTATCTAAATCATGAATTAACTATAGATCTTTTGTAAGGTTTAGTTATGTAACCGAGGCAGAATCTCCATATAAAAAATTAATAGACGTCTATAACGTTCATATTAATGAAGATCAACTATCTATCTTTTAATTCGAAGTTTGTAATCTTATCAGCATATTTTTTATACAACTGATCAATAACTCTAATTCTTTGAGTATGTTTGCATTTCTTGGGGTTTCCAGCCGAATACAAATATCCTTTACATGTGCAAAACCAATGATTATTATCCTTTAATTTATTAACCTTATATCTCTCTCCTGAAGTAATCGATTTCACATAATAAATATCCTCCTTATCATCATATTCTACCGATTTAGTGAAATCAATTCGCTTTGCATGATTAGAATTCATTTTTTTAAAAATTCCTTATAATATATTCGCATACTAAACATATTAATTTATGACATATGTCATTTCCTTGGTTATTCACTTGTGATTTATTTCATCAACATGTAAGGAAGTAAAGGGATGGCCCTCGATCAAAAACTGACGATACGCCATGATTATCTGAAATAAACATGGTCCATTAGAGTATGATGATAATGGACGATTTAAAAGCATTAATGATTTCTTTAGCAATAGATGACGATTACTCCACTACTAGGACCCAACGGTAAAATTCCTATTTTAATTCGAGATGATGATATTAATTTTTTTACAAAAAGCAATATGCTGGAATCAATATATTCTAACGCATGGAATAATCAATTCAAAGTAAGTCTATCTGTGATACCTTATCAAAAGACAATTAATGATGCTTGTGTCCCACCTGATTTCAGGAACTCTCCAGAATATCATTCCATCGAGAACAATGAAGAATTATGCACATTTTTAAAGGAAAAGATCAGACACAGTAAGATTGAGATTATTCAACATGGTGTAACTCATGATTTAATTGATGGTCGAGGAGAGTTTAGTCAGCAGATTGACGGAAAGAGTGAAGATATAAACAGAACTATAAAAGATACATTTACTCATTATTACAGGTCACTAAATACTGATGGTTATGAAAAGAACAACAAGATAGGCTTTGAACCCTATGTAAATATTGGAAGGGATATAATAAGAAAATCCTTTGATATTAATCCAGTTTTGTTTGTTCCCCCATTTGATGACTTTTCTACGTACAATCTAAATCTCCTATCAAGTCTTGGCATGATTCCTATCTATGGACAATCAAACTATCATAGATTTTTTAGATCATCATACGTTCCCAGTTATTTTAAAAAATATTTTGCAAGTAAACTTTTAAAAAAATTTGCCAATGTGGGATTTATTATTCCCTTTATCATGTCTAATGTCGATTACTATAATAACAAACATAGTCCGGGAATAATGCTATATATCCCTAGAAGGCTAAAAATAAATCCTATATCAAATTCCAATAAAAATGCAGAAAAAGAACAAGAATCTTCACAAACATTTGTAAAATGGATATCCAATACCATCTCTTATTCCATGGTTCAAAGAACGCCTCTAGGTATTCTAAACCACTATCATCATTATTTTTATGATTGGAATCATGATTCTATTACTAGAAAAAACTTGTTTGAACAGTGGAATCAGATTTTACATCTGTTCAATAAAATTCCCTTTTCATGGAAGACAACTTTCTTCGATCTATATCAACGAATAAGAAAGATAAAAAAAATTAATATTGCAATTACAGGTCAAAAGATGACTATAAAATCAGGCAATGAGTTGATTGAAGAAATCTCTTTTAAAGTAGACAAGGTACTACAGTTAGTAAAAGAAGATGTGGTTTATGACGAGCAGGACAAGACAATAATTACCATTGATCAATTAGAGCCTAATTCCACAAGAGTTTTTTATGTCAAATAATGGACATAATGAGTGTACATTATGCTGCGACAAGTGCTCTCCCTAATTGGAAAATTAATAACTCAAAAACTACAAAATACATCAGATCAGACGTATCATATATGGTCAATAATAATACAGAGTAGAACTCTAGCCAATTTCTGAATTTCTTTGCTTGAATACATCTGTGGGGATACGGTTCAAGATAGAATATAATCGGGTACTATATCCATTGAAAAATAAATCATCGTGCTTGAATTCTTATAGGACTTTATGGTCTGTTTAATAATCTGTCAGTTTCGCCCATACAAATTATTTGAATGTAGCAGTAGCATGCATCGTTCTAATAATTTAAGTGGTGTTAATCAAGGATTTGGAAATTATTTAAATATTAATAAATTTACCCTAATAAGTAATGATTAATGATGAGCGATGAAAAGGATGATGAAGTCTTTTCCCAAGACTACAAATCGATTGAACAATATATTCTAAATGGAATAATTTATAAAATTCTTGTATCTGGAAATCAGACTCAAAATAAATATTCAATAATTGAAATTACCTTTCCTCCAGGTGAAGAGTCAGAAATACCTTTACACAAACACGGAAACGAAGCATTGGTAATGCACGTGATTGAAGGCAATTTTTCCTTTAGATACGGAAAAGAAACTCTAGAAGGAAATAAGGATACGGTGTTAAGATTTGAAAAAGATAAAAGTCATTCTTATAGAAAAATTGGAAATGATCAGGGCAAATTACTTGTAACATACACTCCTGCAGGATTGGAAAACTTTTTTAGAGAACTAGGAACATCCACGATGGAGGATTTTAAAAAGTCTATACAGTTTGATCCAGTTATAGTTCATTTGTTAGAAAGTAATTATAACTGGAGATTTATTTTTGATTAAGTTTCTCTTCACATAATGCTAAATACATCCGTGGGGATGTGATTCAAGGTTGAATATAATCAACGTTAAAAGTGATGGCCGGTACATTATATGTAAACAAAATCAAAGTCAACCATTACAAAGATCTAATGATTTAAGAGAAAGCAACATACATCAAATTTCAATAGAGAGCGCCTCTTGTCTAATCCGGCACCATTAAATCATTGACGGGTATCTGGAAACTCAATAATATCGTCAATTGCAAATATTTGGTTATTTAGCACAATTGTGCTCATTTCTTTACTGTGTCAAGTATTATAGGACGATTGGACGATTCGGCGGTTATTTATTGAAAATTATGGAGGATAAATATCAAAGGAATCTATTTCACAATGATCAATCCTAGACAAAAAGGTTTTTTGATAAATAAACTAAATTAAATTCATGACACCAACTACTGTCAACCATTTTTCCTCAAAATCCAGAGAGTATTCTTATGCTAGACCAAAATATCCAGAGGATCTTTTTAAATTTCTAAATGAGATTACTCCTGTTAAGGATCTGGCTTGGGATTGTGCGACAGGAAACGGACAGGCCGCCATAAGCCTTTGCAAATACTTTAAAAAGGTGATAGCAAGCGATGCAAGCAAGAATCAAATTGATAACGCATTTGATCGGGACAACATCAACTATGAGGTGTTTCCTGCAGAGAAACCCAATATCCAAAACGACTCTGTTAACCTAATCACTGTAGCGATGGCAGTTCACTGGTTTGACTTTGAGATGTTTTATCGAGAAGCCAGACGAGTAAGCCGAAGTAGTGGAATAATAGCAGTATGGGCCTATGGAATGCAAAAAATTAGCCCTGAAATTGACAAAATAAGTGAAAGACTCAATGTTGGCGGAGATATTCTCGGAAACTATTGGCCAAAAGAAGTCAAATTTGTAAAAGAAGAATACAAAACAATACCGTTCCCTTTTAAGGAAATTGGGGTTCCCAAATTTGAGATAAAAGTAGACTGGAATCTTAATAATCTTTTTGATTACATGCAAACGTGGTCAGCAGTAAAAAGATTCTATGCGGAAAATAAATACGACCCATTGAGTGCCGTCAAAGAAGATTTGAAGAATTTGTGGGGAAAGGATGATGAAATAAGACTAGTAAAATGGGATCTAAACCTCAGGGTAGGTAGTATCGATAGTTGATATTCTATTGTCAGGCTGAGTTATTTTTTAACTTTAAACCTCACGCTTGTGGTGAATCATCTAATTGAGACATATTAGGATTTGATCGTATTGTTACACCATCAAATAGTTTCCTCAGAACCATAAAATACACTGGACTTTGTAATCAATCCATCTTGAAATTCAAATTTCTCAATAACTGATGTTCTATGTTTACCATCCAATGTTGCATAGTATTCAAGTAGAATCTTGTTTTCTTGTATCAATACTTCTTTGGGTGTAAAATTCAGTGAAGGAAAGTTATTTTTCAAGGCTTTTGACCGATATTCCTCTAATTCTTTTTGGTTAGATATTTTTGATGCGGTGCGATCTGGAAATACAACTTTGACTTTAGGGCTAGAGAATTCAATATTTTCCGAATACATAGATAATACTGTTTTTATATCGTGGTTATTCCAGCCATCAATCCAATTTTTCACATGCTGGTTTACAAATGATTCAGAAAGAGCCATATATCCTATTGTTATTCTTGATTTAAATATAATTTTCCGGAGCAAATAAAGATTTGATTTTGAAAAAATAATAGTAAAGTAGAAAGAAATTTAACAGTTCATTTGTCCGACACAAATGTACCGCGAACCCAATCGAGTCATTGTATATTTATCATTTTAGAGATCACTAAGTTTGGGTGCGTGGGGGTTGGTAACAAATTTGACTATAATTATGGATTGCATTGCTGAGGATACAATAACTAATAGACCTGACGATGGGATTCCTTGGGTATCCCTTAAACTCGGTTATCATCAAGTTTAATTCTCGTTTTCTTCACTTTCTGGTTCATCGTCACTATCATTACCTTCATTGTTATCTGATTCCTCAGAATTTGATTCTTCTTCGATACCATCATTATCGTTCTCGTTCTCGCTTTCATTTACATCATTTTGGCCGTCAGTAGTAGGATTTTCACCGTTACCGTCACTTTCGCTCGATTCACTATTTCCTTCCTCTACTGGTGGATCGGTCCAGTCATCAATTTCATCATTGTCTCCACTACTACTTGTACAAGTGTGATCACGACTTGCTTCTTCAGCCGTACATGGATTACTGTCATCGCTGTTGTTTTCATTGTTGTTATTTTCATCATTATCTGTTTGGGTATCACTCTCATCATTTGTCTCACAACCTATCCCATCGCCATCAGCATCAAGGTTATTCGGGTCATTGCTTCCAACTGCAATATTTGTTCCCTCGACATCACTGCAGTTCAGATCGCCGCCGCCCTTACTATCTTGAGTTTCACAACCTATCCCATCGCCATCAGCATCAAGGTTATTCGGGTCATTGCTTCCAACTGCAATATTTGTTCCCTCGACATCACTGCAGTTCAGTTCGCCACTCCTAGTACCATTATTGTAGTCAATATCGTCAGCTTCACAACCTATCCCATCGCCATCAGCATCAAGGTTATTCGGGTCATTGCTTCCAACCGTAACATTAGTTTCCTGAATATCTGCACAGTCTAAGTCACCACCGTTGCTACCGCCATTATTGTTAAGATCCTCAGCTTCGCAACCTATGCCATCATTGTCACCGTCAAAGTCGTTTGGATCATTGTTTCCGACTAGGAAGTTTCTTTCATCAATGTCTTCACAGTCTAAGTCACCACCGTTGCTACCGCCATTATTGTTAAGATCCTCAGCTTCGCAACCTATGCCATCATTGTCACCGTCAAAGTCGTTTGGATCTGTCAGGCATAGTCAAGATTCATGGAAAACATCCGGTTTCTACGGACGGTGGAACCTGGTACCCAATGGATTGTAGATTCCTAAAACTAAAACACCATATCCATTCCTCAATAGAGAAAAGTTTGATTGAAAGGACTATGCAATATATTAAGGACAGAACTGAATGTTTCGATGATTATTTTCCTTGTAGGTCAAAGAATTGCAAGTTAAAGCACGTGAAAAATTGGTTGAATTTATTTGTAATTTATCATAACAGAAAGACAAAACCTGCTAAATGAACAGAGCCTGTCAATATGTGTATATTGTATTTAACTCATGAAGAACATAATTCCACTATTAATCCATCGCTCCATCCGTATTTCTTATCCATCAATTGTGAAATTCTATTAATCAAATCTGTCTCTACAGCATCTTCAATTACCCGTCCATAACCGTGGAATGCTCGATTATCTACATGAAAAGATATGGTAGGATCGTGAAGGATATTCTGTACCCTGTGTACTTTCTTTTTATACTCTGATAAAACATAATATTTCTTATTTTGCTCAACAAACCAAATTTCTATTTTATGTAATTTTCCTGTTTTCCATCCTTTAGTCGTTAGATAAAGGAATTGTGATTGTGTATGAGGAGGATTAGGCAACTAATCTAGAGTATTTATTAGACTTTAAGATAGATATGTTAATCTATAAAGCATACAATCTCATTTTTTTATGAAATGATAAAGTCATCAAGTCTAATTGATGTTTATTTCTGGTGGTGCTGGCGGCATCATTAAGAAAAAACCTTTGGAAGGTAACTGAGGATCATTTAACTTGTACTGGCAATTTACAATATTTTGTTCATAGCATATCAAAGTAGTATCATTCACTGAAGGAACTTTATAATATTTTATAACTTGGATATTTGAAAGAATTATTGCACCTTGATTTTCTAAAGTTCCATTTATTTTGTAAAATCCCGAAGAATTCTTAAAACTCTTTACGATTTCTACCAGAGTATTATCTAATGGTTCCTGGGTGGTAGACATTCTATCTGCATAGTAGTGTATTTCGGGTTTTTCATGATCGTTATAAACAGAGGAATTAACCTTGGATAATAAATCTGATATCGATAAACTGTATATAGCCAAGAGACCAAATAGTACCAAAGCAACAGCCAATACAGTTGATCCAAGTCTCATATATTAGAAAATAGTATACCAAACTATTTCATCAGTTGCAAGTTTTTTAGCAGAAAAATGAACTTCTTTTTTACTATCTATCTTATATCTATACGATATCTACAGGGTACATGATTCTTAGATATATAAGTCCGATCCAATGTAAAAAGTGGGTTAACTACATTCGATCTGTTATACCTAAGTAGAGTATATTTTTTTCGTAAGGGACAAGAACTTGATAAGTTGAATAATACAAAACCAGATGAAGTTGGGGGACTCGAAACCCTGCTATAAAAACAGGGAATCTAATTATTGAAGGCTAGATTAGAAATGAGAAAGAATGGGATTTGTCATGTCAGGTAGTCGTGGGTTCATATCATAATTATAACTATCATAAACCTTAATTTTGATAGGTTGTTCATTGTCTTTTGACCTTAATAAGATACAAAGAACTTGCAACTATTCCCACTTAAAATAAATTGGTAATTAGATCGAATGGACCAACACGTTCTATCCCTATTTGAGGAATTCCTATAGTTCTTGATACGATATATATTCCAATAAGGAAACCTGAACCAATCATTATACCGATGGAGAGTAATCGTAATGGTATTTGATAATTTGTAAGAAACGCAGTAGCCACTCTACCTGCTCCACCGAAGGTTGAAATGATTATAAACCCAATAGATGAACAACTAACACAAGTGCTAATTACTATTCCTAAAAATGAACCTGAAATCAATGATTTACCTATTTTCAGGTTTAAATTTTTTATCAAATAAATATTCATAGACACTACTATTCCCAAGAGAAGGGCTTTGGCTCTTCATTTAGCATCCAAATATTCTGTAAGGTGACCATCAGGAGCACGAAAGAAAACAGAAAACAAATTAAATCCAAAATAATGTACTTGGCTCTTCAGATTCTTGTCCAAGGAAGGAAAGAGGGTTATTCCAATCGACCTTAAACATAAGGTTGCATTCAGCAAATCATCCAGATATTATGGTCCCCTCGAGTTAGGTTACTAATGGATTTGTGTCTATTTGTGTTTCCTTTTGCTTTTCAGACTTTTCATATAATCAATAAAAAATGTTGCAAAGACTCCAGCTGCCCCACTGCCGAGAATCACTATTGCAGTCCCGTATGTATTCCAAAAGGCCATAAATCCCTCATTAACAGTTAGTGGCGGTAGTACCTCTATTGTTAAATTACCTTTACCTATTATATCGCCGGTAGTTGGATACTTTTTGGACACTTGAAACTCTGGGTCCACAATTCCAGTTACTGTTTCATTAAACATAGGCGCTGTAGACGATGTTGTTTGTACTAACATTGAAGCCTCAAAAGGTACAGTATACACACCTACTGGTGATTGTGGAGAAACCTCTACGTCAAATAATGGGGGCTGGATTCTTTGGGCAGATACACTTAAGCCGTTAGAGCTGAAATTAGTGCCATGTTCAAAAGTTATACTAGTAACATTACTAGAGAGGGGTGTCTCTATCTCAGTCGGTACTATTTTCTTTTTCTCCTTGTCTTATGACTATACTCTCGGGATGTGTTAATATGTCTATGACAGGTGGAGGAACAGCAACCCAGCTTGTGAAATCCCTGACTTCGCTTGACTTGAAGGATTCTGCGGTATAAAAAGATAAGCCGTAATTGCTTGGGGAATTTATAGAATCCAGGTTCAATAGCAGTTTGACATATCCTGGCCCTATTTTGGGATTATCGAAAGGTTCAGTATAGTTTATCTTGGATTCTATAAGCGCAGAAGTACCTGTTGATGATAACTGGTAAAGATATTCACTCCATTTTCCATTAGCTGCTTCAACATAATAGTTGAAATTGGCTCCGCTATATCCTGAATTTTGAGGCAAGGAAACAATGGCAATAAGCACACCATACCTAATCTTTTTGAAAGGTTGATCGTATACAGAAGCATTTTCCGAATTTGATTTCACCCAAAATGTAGTATCTAGAGTTTTTCCATCACTAAAATAATCCACTGCCAGTAGGTCTGCAGGGTCGGACCTTAAATTAGCACTATCATTACCATAGGTTTGAACCCAGTCGTTTTTCTGATCGCTGATATTTTTATCATAAATTAAGACTTGATCAAACGCAGGCGGTGCAGCAAAAGCCTCATGAAAGAGCGAACAGGGGTTTAATATCAATAACAACACAAAAATTATACTAGCTGAAGCAAAAGCTATGAATGAGCATTTTTGTGATTGCAAGTCCGTATTGAGTAACCCTTTATACACCAAATAAAATCATACATAGATAAGGTTTTTGTCAACAATTCGCATATTTTAAGCACATTAAATAAGCGAGGTTTCGGGTCTGAACCCGCTATGCTCCTTCTTGTAACCTCACTAGCCTGACTAACTTGTTTCAATTTATGGATGATCATAAAATGAACAGCAACCAATGCTGCCCCAATTGTTATATTTGGTTTAAGGTGTAGCCTTTAAGCGGATTTGCGTATTAATTAGGAAAACTTCGTAACCAAGAGAGGGATTCGAAACCCTGCTATAAAAACAGGGAATCTATTTCTGTTAAACAACCCAACAAATGGAGGGAATGGAATTTGAACTCGTCTCTTGATTTCACGGGTTTCCATTGATTTCCATATGCTAATTTAGCTACTTCCATATACATTTGAAACAGTGAATCTTGATTTTTCCGCCTAGAATTGTTCATCTCTTATGACAACCCTCTTTGTTAAGCTCTTTCTTTAGATTCATCTTTTTTTAGCATAATAGATAGTATCACGGAAATAATACACAACAGCGTCATACAAAGAAATATTTGCATAAATGAATTAGATGAGGGAAAATTAGTCATATTGGTGGCAACATCTACTTTTAAAGGTGTTTGATTTATTTGCATTAACATTCCTGCAAGAGCTGGTCCTATAGCAGAACCTATAAATCTAAATAATGTGTTTACTCCAAAAGATATCCCTATGAATTTGATGGGTGTAGAAGCAGTGTTTATATTTATTTGACCTACATTTAATAAAGATAATCCCGAACCTATTATTGCGAGACTTATCGCGGTCCATACAAGGTTATTATAAAGTAATAGAATACTACCAAATCCAATCGTTGCTATTATTGATCCTGCTATAATTACCCTAAATGATCCAATTTTTGATATTATGAAACCAGATGTAGGTCCAAATATCAATGACATGATGGAAAATGGAAGTATTAGGTAGACAACATCTAAAGCACTTCCCCCAAAACCTATTGGCTGAGGAGTCCTCACAAGCACTGGTATAGTTTGAAAAACGGTGAATGTAACTATTCCCCAGATAAGTATGATGATGTTTGTTAGAAATATCGGTTTTAGTTTTAGCAATTGAAGATTAATTAGAGGAACAGATACTTTTCGTTCGAGCAATATGAAAACAAACAGTGATACACCGCTCAATGCGAACAATAAGGTCGAAATTGATATACCTGATTTTACACTTTCATTATTTTCTGATTGAACCAATGTTAGTGCTGAAATAAATGATATGATAGTAACAGCAAGGGTGATGGTTCCTTTAATATCAAAATTTGAAACTACTTTATGGGATTTTATATGCCTGTGATTTGAGCTGAGATTTGTAATATCAATAGATAACTCCCATTTGTTGGCTTCCTTCACAACGGGAGATTTATCTTTTATTTTGACAAAATACTTTATCACGATGGTTACAATAATTGTAAACGGAAGTATAGATAAGAAGGTCATGTGCCATCCAAAATTATGTGTAATATTTCCCCCAATCATTAATCCTAATACTCCTCCGAAAGCAAACATAGATGCCAGTGTTCCTTGACTTATAGCTATTTTGTCTTTTGGAATTTCAATTTGGATAATTGCAAAAACTAGGGGAAATACAGACATCCCAATACCTTGTATTATACGGAAAAAGATTAACCAAAAAATATCATTAGCTAAAGAACCACCAAGAATTCCCACTGTATAAATTACTAATACTGTCAAAAGAATAAGTTTCCGTCCGTACAAATCGGATAGCTTTGACACTATGGTTGTAGAAATCAATGCAGATATTACAAATGATGCAAATATCCAAGAGGACATACTATAAGAAATATTAAACTCTCTAATGATGTCTGGGATTGCAGGTAATAACATTGTTTCTACATACATTACCAAAATGGAGATGGAGCTCAAAATCAAAAGGAGCTTCCAAGACGAAAAAGATGATTTTTTCATTTCTAGCTTACATTTTTCTCCAAAAATATCATTACAGGCGAATCATCTAAGGACAGTCTTTTAAATTCATGATAACCATGTTTTTGGTACAGGTAAATATTTTTAATACTTTTGTATCCGGTAAATATTTCTTTTATATCTTCTAATGACGCTACTTCAATATGGACGTCATTTGCTTTTACCATTTTCATGAAGCCGTTATCATCTATGAAGAAATTACAAATTATTTATCTGTTAAATTGAAAGAGAAAGCCTACATGAATAAATCATTAACACAAAAACTACACCAAAAAATTAAGTAGATGAAGTTTGGGACTCGAATCCATACCATATAATCGCGGATTCAAATAATAAATTATTTCAGAATCGATTTGATACAAAAGTGGTATAACATCATATCATTGTACCTACTATAAATTTCAGCCTCGTAAAGTAAGGAAGGGTATTATTTTCAATTTTTCATGGCACCAAATCAAATCTAAAGTGAACAGGTCCAAAAAGCAAATAAAAGAATAAAAATCTGAACAAGCAATTTCATGTATTAAGTTGACCAGTACAGAGCATGCTTTAAGATTAAGACCTGGAGTCATAGATGATGCGAAGGAGGTTGGGAAAATAATTTTTGAAGCATTTTCAGGGATTGCAGATAAGCATGGCTTTCCTCGGGAGTTTCCTACTGTTGATATCGGAATAAATGTAGCTTCTTCTTTGCTCTCTAACCCTGGATTCTATTCAGTAGTTGCCGAAGATATTGAGGGATACGGTAACAAGGTCATAGGAAGCAACTTTTTAGATGAACGGTCAAATATGGTGACAGGGATTGGACCAATAACAATTGATCCAAAATTCCAGAATAAAGGAGCAGGTAGACAGTTAATGAACAATGTAATGGAGAGAGCTAGAAGTAAGAACTATCCAGCAATACGTTTGCTCCAAGCGTCATATCATAACCGATCACTTGCGCTGTATACCAGCTTAGGGTTTGACGTTAGAGAGCCAATATCAACCATGCAGGGAAAACCAATTTCAGTAGTCATTCCTGGAAGAACAATACGAGTGGCAACTGAGTCGGATTTGGAATCATGTGACGCAATCTGCAGAGCAATTCATGGTCACGATAGAAGTGGTGAGCTAAAAGATAGTATAAAACAAGGTATTGCCAAAGTAGTTTTACATGGGGACAAAATTACAGGCTATACAAGTGGATTGACATATTTTAATCACTCAGTAGGTTTTTCTAATGATGACCTTAAAGCGCTTATTGCTTCAGAATCAATTACGACAGCTGATAGTTATGGAGGACCTGGTATTCTTATTCCAACTAGAAATGCAGAGTTATTCCGATGGTGTCTTGACAACGATCTAAGACTAGTCCATCAACTTAATCTCATGACTATTGGAATGTATAATGAACCTGCTGGATACTATATGCCCTCTATCCTATATTGAAAATCACTGATAGTAGTCAGTTAAATAGTAACTTAGTATACTAAAAAATTCAAAAATAAAACAGACGAAGTTTGGGATTCGAATCCATACCATATAATCGCGGATTCATAATTTAAAATTTTACTAGACTCTATCAAAAATCATTAGCATGGAGAGCATGGGATTTGTTTACATAACAGGCAGTCATGGGTTTATTTCCGTCGACAGTAATTGCATTAGTGAAAGTTAATTTCATTCTGTTCAGCAATGATGTATTTACAAATAATCTCGGTGTTTCCTATTGAATTTTCAAACAGTTTATCCAAAGATTTTCTAATATACGGTTTTTGATATTTGCAGATCGAAGTAATTGGTTCTTTTATCATCTTCTCTCTTGAATTAAATGAAGAATACTGTGACTGATCTGGCTTTTGCAAATTATCAATTTTATTTTGTCTCTTTAAGTTAATAAAATATTTATATGAATCCACGTTTTAGGCGCCGGGAGTGGGACTCGAACCCACGAGTCCGGAAGGACATCAGCTATCTATCCTTTACTTCCTCTTTTATTAGATCTCGAGGCTGACCCCTTTTAGGGCTGGATTTTTTGATTGCTTACCTAGCTTGGGTACCCCGGCTTTTTACCTTACATCACTTTGCAAGTGTTATATTTTTAAACTTATGTTAATAATTTTTATTTCTCCATAAATAATTAATACTCTACATTATTACCTAAGATATGCTTTCATTAAATATCCAAGGGCCTACTCTAGCTACTGTAAAAGCGTTGTCTCTTACTGATCTAGCAATCATGTCTTATTCTGCACACATATTAAGAAAAAGATTGACTAGTAACTTCAATATAGATTGTTTTACAGCCCCTGATCCATTTTCTGAAGAGAATGAATTTAACTATTTCATAGTTATAGACAAAGCAAATACTAACAGGATTATTTCTTTCATTGCATTAAAAGAAGTTCTTGATATTGATTTATGGGATTTACTCTTTGGTAAAGATATGTTAAGATTGGATATATCAAAAGAAGATGCATTATCTTTAAAACAAGAATTAATGCCTAAATATACTGATAATTTTTTCCCGATTCGAAAGGATAGCTCCATAATCGGGTATATTGCTTTTAGTTTCGAAATCTGTGGTATGAAAAATTAACGTACCTGTTATTACTAATGGCAAATTCCATTGTATTTTTTAAGGACACTATTATATCTGCAGATTTAACGAAATTGGTAATTCCAATTCACCATTTTTTAGTATGATTATTTTCAAATCCTTTAAAATTTCTCTTGCCCTAGTAATTCCCTCTCTCTGAATAATCTTATATGCTATGTCCCTCCTAAAGGAATCGGACCATTCTTGTCCGATTTTATATTTACCGTTAATTGTATCAACTTTAATTTTTATTACTGTTAGATGTATAATGGATTTTGCATCTTGATTTAATTCCGTATACTTGCCTTCAGATTGATATTTTTGCATCATCTTGTTCATTGCAATTGCTTTTTCTTGATTATCAGATACAATAGATGCTTTTCCTTTTATTACTATACTTGTATACAATGTGTCCGCAAAAGAAGCATCGGTAGGATGAAAATAGTATGAAGGTAAAAAACAAATTTCCTTATCAACCTCAAATCCTACTTTTTGATTTCGCAGGAGGTTCTCAATTTTCTCTCCCCTGTGATGGGAATGCATATAAATTACATGTTCATAAAGAATCGGGTTTTTGGTAGAGACATTATTTACTATCTTTATATCATTGCATGTATTTTCACTCTCGCCGTCTTCTCGACATGTTGGCTTCCCATAATCAAGGGTAAAATTTTTACCGCTTACATCTGTAACCGTATGAACAAAATTCATTGGAATTATTTGAGGATATCCGTTTACGTCAATTGTTGCTAATCTTCCAACATGTACCTCGTTCAAAAATTTTATTATGTTATTGATATTTTTTATTCTAAATCTGGATGTTAATTGCATTTTTCTGTTCTTGTAGAATTAAAAAACTGACAATTTAGATTCATTCCTCTTTCATTCCCCTTCTTCTGTAGTAGTAACTGGAGAAATTCTTTCTTTCCTTGCTAAAAATATTAATAAAATCCCAAATAGTCCTAATATTAATGATAAACCCTGAGCACCGCCATAGGGTATAAATATATAATAACCAATCGAAAAGCAAAAACAGATTATGGCTTGCAAGACATAGGTGATGGTCTTTCTTAAATCTATTTTTCTTGTGATAAAGCCTATTGCAAAAAATGCTATACTGGGATATATAATCAACAGAATATACTGATCTATATCTATGCCATTGTGTGACATATTGTATTCTATCTTTTTGTATTAATTAAGATATCAAAAAATATGCCAAAAGTAAAAAATTAACGGTATGATTTCTGTTTTCTTCGTCTTGCCCCTGGGCCGCCATATTTCTTTGACTCTGTTTGTCTTGGATCCCCTACTAGTAGATGTCTATCAAATTCTGTTATCTTTTTCTTGATTTCTTCTCTGACGTTTCTTGTAAATGGATGATCCCTTGGATCTTTTGCACCTTTTGTTTCTCCTGTTAATGCACGTGAAATTGCTACTGCACTGGCAAACGCTTGTCCCATAAAGCCGCCGCCATTGACGTGCACATTAACATCAACTCTCTCCCTTAGTTCACCAATTATATTAGTAGGTGTTAAAATGAGTTCCTTTGCTACTTCTGGTTGAATAACTTCTACAGGGATATTGTTAATTCTAATTTTTCCATTTCCCTTTACTATGGTAGCTACGGCTCTACATGTCTTTCTTTGCCCCGGATAAAGATCTATTTTATTCATATTATTGAACTACTCCTTTCCAACCTATCTGTTTTGCCACGTCACTCATAGATATGTAAAATGATTCGGGTCTCGTAATTTTTGCGTCCTCAAACGATATCATTGCTGAATTTTTTAACTCATCTGGTACGCCCATATATACCCTTAATCTTTTAAAAGATTGCATTCCACTGGACTTTCTTTTTGGGACCATGCCTCTTATCATTTTTGTAATTATGGTGTCTGGTCTTCTTGGATGAAACGGACCATGAATTGGGTTAACAATTGATCCAACTTCTAATCGTTTCTTGTAACTCTCGATGACTTCATATTTGTTTCCGGATACCATCACTTTTTCAGCATTTACTACGGATACTCTGTTACCCTGCAATAATAATTTTGATACCTTCGAACATAGCCTTCCTGAAATACAATTTGTTGCATCAACTACTATAAGCTTATTTTGTTGAGATTGACCTTCTTCTGGTTTTGTCTCCAACTTTGTTTCCTTAGCCAATTATTTTTACACCTTTACCATCAGGATATTTACTTATTAATGATTGCAATGAAATAACTTCTGCCCCTGCAGTGTTCAATTTATTTATGGCAGTTTCTGAAAATGAATATGCATATACTGTTAATTTGTGTCCCAGCGTTCCATTGCCCAAAATCTTCCCTGGAACTACCACTATATCCCCATTATTAGTAATTTTATCCAATCTTTGGATGTTAACTTGTCTCCTGTTTGATCTAGATTTGGAAAATTCTTTCTCTAATGCTTTCCAAATCTGTGCCTTGTTACTTTTAAATGCTTTACGTAGAATCCAAACTGTATTATCTATTAAAGTATCGTTAAACATTACTTGCTATTCCAATTAAAAAGAGTATAAAGTACCAAATAAATTTACCTAGAGGTTGTTTGGTATCTGGAGTGCGTTAACTGTTTCGCCAAAGTCTTTTATGCTTTTATTTAGTTGCTCAATTGCTGCTATGATTATTTCCTCTGCAGTTAATGCTCCATTAGATTCCACAGTCAAAAAAATTTCATTTTCATTTTCGCCATATTTTACTACTGCTATTGTAGCAGGCTGCCATTTTGCATGATCCCTGCCAAACCCCAGCCTCGCATATGCCTCAAACTTTAATTTTTGACCAGGAGCTAGTACTATGATGGGAATATCCTGACTTACAGGTTTTACAAATTCATCTTCTGAAATTAACTCTGAAGTAGTAATTGTTTTAGTTTTTTCATTAGCTTCTGCATCAAGTTGCAATAATACTCTACAATTCGTACAACCCAAGGAACTCTTACAACTGCATTCTTCGGGCAATGAAAATTTCTTCAAGTCAGTCCTTAGTGGAATTAAACCAAGCCTATGAGCAACTGCTTCATCATGCATTACTGATGAATTTTCTAGAATAACTACGTCATCAATAGCAAAAGTAGGCACCTCGCTAATTGATAGTCGTCTAATTGCATTTACATACTGACGAGGTACGTTATTAAATTTAATGGTTATCCTTTCATCATGTTTCTCAATAACCTTTAAATCTATGGAGATCAAATCAAATAATTTTAATCTTACGTATATTAAAAATGTAATGAATCTATTAGGAATGTTGTAACCTACCAAGCATGTTATTATATTAATATATCACAGTTAATTTTCTATTGTATGGCTGATTCAAAAGTTACTGTTGTAAAATTAACTATTGGAAATGATAGATTTGAAATTTTAGTGAAGCCAGATCCTGCATTAGAATATAAATTAGGTAAACGAACCGATTTGTCTTCAGTATTAGTCTCAGACGAAATATATTCAGATGCAAATAAAGGATCTCGAGTTGCCGTTGATAAATTAAATAAACATTTCAAAACTAGTGACTCTAATGAAATACTTAAACAAATATTACTTAAAGGAGAGCTAAATCTTACTACAGATCAAAGACGCAAAATGGTAGAGGACAAGCGAAAACAGATTGTTCAATACATAAATAAAAATTTTGTAGATCCTAAAACAAAACTTCCTCATCCTGTTCAACGAATAGAAAATGCACTAGAAGATGTAAGAGTCACGATCGATCCTTTCAAGAAAGCCGAAGACCAGGTCAAATCTATAGTTGACTCGCTTAGAAAAATTCTTCCATTAAAATCTGAAATGTTGCAGCTTGTTATTCTTATACCAAACTCGTTTTCTTCCACCAGTTATAATTATATTAAAAGCTCAGGTGTTCTAACTTCTGAAGAATGGCTATCAGATGGTTCTTTAAAAGTAAATATAGAAATAAATGCCGGTATGAAAGGGAACTTTCTCGAACGCATAGGTTCATTGACTAAAGGATCCGCACAAGTTAAGGAATAACTACTTACAGATTATATTATAGAACAAATTCTAGATAATTAGATATAGAAATATGAAAACATTTCATTTTACATCTATTTTGTTAATGGAGGTAGACAATATCTAAAATGCAAGAAATAAAGAGGAGATATGTTATACCTGGAGATAAAATTATTGAGGGTAATTATAAACCTTTGATGAATGTTATTAAAAGTGGTAATTATTTGGTATCTACCAGAGTTGGAATTGCTGAAGCTGGTAAAGATGGCGTTAAAGTTATACCTTTATCGGGTGTTTATATACCACGTGTTAACGACTTAGTAATCGGGAAGATTATTGATCGATCTTCTTTATCTTGGGATGTTGATATTAATGCATGCTTTTTCGCTCACCTGCCCGCACAAGATGTATTTGGGCGAGATTTTTCACCAGCCAAAGATGATATGGGTCGACAACTAAGCATAGGCGACTTAATTATTGCAAGGATTGTATCTTTTGATAGAACTAGAGATCCCATGCTTACAGTTCAAGATAAGGATTTAGGAAAGATCCCTTACGGTGAATTCATAAAAATTTCTCCTACTCGAGTTCCACGATTAATTGGAAAACGTGGTTCTATGATTCAAACTATAGAACAAGCTACCCAAACAAGAGTGATAATCGGTCAAAATGGTATAGTAGTTGTTACAGGCAGAGACCCAGATGGTCTAAGTTTGGCTGCAAAGGCTATTAAAATGGTAGAGGAAGAGTCTCATACTACCAACCTTACTCAACGAGTCAAGACTTTACTAAATGTTCAAGACCCTGTTGATCCAGAACAACCAGAATCAATGAATGCTTCTTCCAATCCTGAATCATCAGCACAACCACAACCACAACCACAACCCAGCGATGAATCATCAGCACAACCACAACCACAACCACAACCACAACCACAACCACAACCACAACCACAACCCAGCGATGAATCATCAGCACAACCACAACCACAACCACAACCACAACCACAACCACAACCACAACCCAGCGATGAATCATCAGCACAACCACAACCACAACCACAACCACAACCACAACCACAACCACCACAACCCAGCGATGAATCATCAACACCGAATAATAGTAAATCTGGCTCCAGTACAAAGGAAAAACATCGAAATGATAATTCTGAAAAGTCATCCAACAACGATAGCAATAGCGATCAAAAAGAAAAAAAACAAGAGTGATCAAATAGGATGTGTATAATTTGAAAGAGTTAGCTTTAATGGATGAAAACGGAAAAAGATCTGATGGCAGAGGGATAGATGAATTACGGTCAATCAAGATTGCCGTGGGCGTGGTAAAAAATGCAGACGGTTCAGCTTATATAGAATTCGGAAAGAATAAAATAATTGTCGCTGTTTACGGGCCACGTGAAGTTCATCCAAAACATATGGCTCTTCCAGACAGGTGTGTTCTTAGGTGTAGATACCACATGTCTCCATTTTCCACAGACACCAGAAAGAATCCCGCTCCCTCTCGACGAGAAGTGGAGATATCTAAAGTAATGCGTGAATCTTTGGAACCATCCTTAATTTTAAGTGACTATCCACGAGCAGTAATTGATGTTTTCGTTGAAGTATTGCAAGCCGATGGTGGATCTAGGTGTGCTGGCATCAACGCGGCATCAGTAGCATTAGCTGATGCTGGAATTAACATGCGTGATTTAGTTTCTGCTTGTGCTGCTGGACGGTTATCAGACAATATTGTACTAGATATTAATGATCTTGAAGATAAAGAAGGAGATGCAGATATGCCTGTAGCTTATTTGCCCAATTTGGAACAGGTTACTTTGCTGCAGTTGGATGGTAAGTTAACTACAGCTCAATTTAGTGAATGTTTGGAAAAAGCAATCACTGGATGCAAGTCGGTATACGAAATACAAAAAGAAGCATTAATGAAAAAGTATTTTGGTGATGAAATGGAGTTGAAAGAAGAAGCATGAGCTCCTCTAAACGTTCTACAGTAATAGTCGAACAATTACGAAAACAACAAATGCTAGAAGCTTTGTCAAGAGGGAAAAGATTGGATGGTCGCGATTTTGAATCGTACAGAAATTTTGAAATAGAGGTAGGAATAATAGACAAAGCCTCTGGTTCTGCAAAGGTAAAGCTAGGTAATACCGAAGTTATAGCAGGTGTTAAAGTTGAAACAGGCGAACCATTTGAAGGATTAGAAAATAAAGGTGCATTGATTATGTCTGCAGAAGTTTTACCTACTGCCTCTCCCCATGTTGAACCTGGACCTCCTGACGAGGACGCAATAGAATTATCAAGGGTTGTTGATAGAGGGATACGCGAATCACAAATGCTAGATTTAGATAAATTGGTTTTGATTCCTGGAAAAATAGTTTACACTGTTTTTGTTGACTGTAGTATAATAAACAGCGATGGTAATTTGTTAGATGCTACCTCTTATGCAGTAGTGGCTGCTCTTCTAACAAGTAAATTTCCGATCTATGAAATTAAAGATGAACAGGTAGTTGATACTGGTAAAACTATGCCTCCACCCATTACTACAATGCCGGTATCTATTACCGCAGTTAGAATTGGAGAATCGGTCTTGTTGGATCCAACAACAGAAGAGGAAGCTTGCATGGATGCCCGCATAACTATGACAACCCAATCCGATGGAAATATAGTCGCTGTCCAAAAAGGCTTTACGGGCCCATTTTCTGTCAATCAGATTGTCCAATTCTCTGAAATAGCAAGAATTAAAGGAGAGGATATGCGCTCTAAAATAAAGGAGTTGAATTAAAGGTTAAAAGAAAAAAGGGTTCAACAGCACTAAAAGGTTTGGGTGTTAAGTTTGGTGCTACCGTACGAAAAAGATATGGTAAGGTCTATAGAACATTAAAACAAAAAAGACGATGTCCTAGCTGTACTTCATTAAAATTTAAAAGAGTAGCGATGGGCATATGGCGATGCAATAAATGCGAATATAAAGTCGCAGCAGGAGCCTATGACGTAAATCTTGGAAAGCTTCAAGGCTAAAATTTTTATTTATTTTGATGTAGAATATATTAACCACAATAAGGGGTTTTTCCCATCAAATAACGATGACGGTGATAATTTAAAAAAACCCTTGAATTCTATTTTTGTTGCATTAAGAGGCGATATTCAATCCACTCCTGATTTTGATACTGATGTTACTGTTTCTATAGAAAATAACCATATTATATTGTCAATATCCGGTAACAATATGTCTAAATTCCGTGCGTCATTACTATCTTTTTTGAGACTAGTAGAGTTAGCATATTCTGTACTGTATATTGACAAATGATATAGTAGTGTAATAATTTTTATCTTAGTGAATATTTAGTTACTTTGTATTAACAATGAGTGAACAAGAGCTTCCTCCATGGCTAAAAGAGCAACTTGCAAGATTGCAACAATTACAGCAAAACCTTCAAGCAATAATGATGCAAAAACAACAGGTTGAACTAGAAATATCTGAAACAGAAAGGGCCTTGGAGGAGTTAAAGAAAACTACTCCTGATGATGTCGTATACAAGCTTGCAGGCCCTTTGATGGTTAAATCTGATAGGGATAATTTAATAAAAGAACTAGAAGAAAAGAAAGAGCTTTCAAATACCAGGACTATAGTTTTAGGCAAACAAGAATCTAGGGTCAAGGAAAATCTAAAAGAGGTGGAAAATAAGATTAATCAAATGATGCATATGGCCCAAGGGGGATCACAATCCAATAAATTTAATCAACCTCCACAATAACAACTTTTTTCTTATGAATGTTAATTAAGAATATGCTTTTTTATTATTGCATTGGCTATTCGGATTGTTGCAGATGAGCGAGAGAAAAATAGTCGAGTTCCTAATTTACTTAAACTCAGTGGGGTATTTGTCGATTATAAACAATTAGCAGTTGGAGATTATATTGTTTCCTCTGAGACCGTTATTGAAAGAAAAACCATATATGATTTGATAAATTCTGTATATGACGGTCGCATATTTATTCAATGTTCAGATTTAATAAATCATTATACTAAGCCATTGATTATTATAGAAGGAAATTTAACAGACCTTGATACAAGAGAGCATTTTGAAAATGATTCTAAATTAATTATCGATAAGATACGAGTAGCATACGAAACTTTGATAAAAGTAGCACTTGATTTCCGAATCCCAATTTTATATACTGATTCTGTATTTTATACAGCTGAATTGTTAGTTTTACTAGCATCCAATCAATTTAGGAGCAAAAACGATGGACCTTTGCTTAAAAAGATAAAAAAGTCAAATCCATTTCTTCTTCAACAATTATATGTTCTTACCTCTTTACCTGGAATAGGTTCTAAATTAGCTACAAGATTATTGGATAGATTTCATTCTCCTACAAATGTTTTGAATGCTTCGATAGCAGAGCTTGCCAGGGTACCAGGTCTTGGAAACATGCGTGCCGAAAAAATTCGAAAGATTTTGGATACTCCTGTACCCAAAGAAGTAAGTATCTATACCCAAAAAAAATTGATGATTGATAATACAGACGAAAATACTGGTGATGATTCGCGTGAGAATAACATAACTTGAAAAACTGATATTGCCAGTATAATTTTATTCGTAACTATTAACCAAAAAAGTCTATGCCGCTAATGACTTCTCAATTACGGATATTACTTTATCATTCATCTCAGTATTTCCTATCGTGATTCTCATTGCTCCATTGTAGTTTCCAAGGTCTCCAAAATTCTTTATTAGTATTTTTTCATTTAATAATTGGTTTTTGATTTTATTGTAGTGATTAAATGTTTGAAAGAAAAAGAAGTTAGAATCTGACCTAAATATTTTGATCTTGTCTAATTTATTTAGCCTATCAAACATTTTTGTTCTTTCTCTCTTTATTGCTTTTATACTTCTATTTACAATCTGAATGTTTTCAAGTGCTTCAATTGCCAATTGCATGGAGAAACTACTTAATGGATATGGTAATTGAATATATTGGTTGAAAACATCTGATATTTCTTCATTAGCCAAGATATATCCTATTCTGGCTCCAGCCAGACCAAAAGCTTTTGAAAACGTTCTCATAATTAAAACATTACGATATTTTGTTACTATATCAGATAAACTATACTCCGCAAATTCCACATACGCTTCATCGATTATTATCAACTTGTCTTTTAAAATATCTATTATACTTGAAATATCGTCAAGTTTAAATTGATTTCCAGTAGGGTTATTCGGTGATGCTATGTATATTATATCATAGTCTCTAGCTTTCTTGATAAATAGTTCCAAGTCAAAGGAATTATCAATAGCGGAAAGATCTATTAATTTAGTGGGTATTTTATACAGATTACATCTGTCTGTAAAATAAGAAAATGTAGGGTTTATTGTTATGACTTTTTTTCCTTTACCTATTGTTGACAATAATAAATCCATTATTTGGTCAGACCCACTACCTATGCCAATATTTCTTGTACTTAGTTTGGTATAATCTGCTAATTTCATATACAGTTTTTCAAATTGTTCTAATGGATATTCTCTAAAATCGCTTTCATGAAGAGATTTTGATGCAATTGCTTTTATAAATCTCCGTTCTAAAATTAAATTTTCATTTGAATCTAGTTTATAGAAATCATGAATTTTTTCTGGCCTTTTATAAGGTTTGTGTGATTTAATGTGGGCAAGTTCCTTATCTAACCAATCCACCATTATTTTATCCTTCCATTTACCGCTTCATAGTGATTAAATAATCCTTCTGTTGATGTTATTTCTTTTATGATTGGAGCGATTTTCTTTAAAGCATCCCTATTCATTTCTATCACATTTACTAGTTTAATAAAATCTAAAACAGATAGTGCTGACCTCGATTTTGCAAATCTATAAGTTGGGAGTACATGATTAGAGCCAAGACAATAATCGCTTACAGATGATGGAGTGTATTCGCCAATTAATATCAATCCTGCATTATAAATCTCCTTCAATATTTTTTTATCATTAATTGCAAATATTTCAAGGTGTTCAGGTGCAAATTCATTAATGAATTCTGTTATTTCTTCATTATTATCACATAATGCTATGAATCCATTATCATTTATACTTTTTTCAACAAATTCTCTTCTAGGTATTTCATCTTCTTTAATTATTCTACTTAATTCTTCAGAAATCTTTGTGGCCAATATTTTTGATTTCGTTACTACCCCGCATAATGTATCTTCACTGTGTTCTGCCTGAGAGATCAAGTCCAATGCAATATACCGTGGATTTGACTTTTCGTCAGCATACACCAGTAATTCGGTCGGACCGGCTATCATGTCTATTGATACATCTTTTGATACCACTGACTTTGCAACAGACGCATACACACCACCTGGTCCAACTATTTTATCCACTCTTTTTATAGTCTTTGTACCATAAGCCAGTGCTGCTATTCCGTACGCGCCACCTACCTTATAAAACTCATCTACACCACAGATGTCCCCTGCAACAAGAGTCAAAGGGTCCACCTTTCCATTTTTCATGGATGGTGTAATAGCCACTATTTGTTTTACCCCTGCAACTTTTGCTGGTATGGCACACATTACTATCGTACTTGGATATCTAGCTTTCCCGCCTGGAATATAACATCCTACTCTGAAAATAGGCATTATTGTTTTGTTTATCTTGATTCCATCCGAATCAATTTTAATATTCTTGAGATTATCGATTACAGCTTTTTCACTTTTCTCCAACTTGGATTTCATGTATTTTATTATTCTTATTTGCTTGGCTGAGACGTTTTCATATGCTTCTTTAATTTCAGACTTACTAACAACAAATGAATCAATCTTAACGTTTTCGTATTTCTCAATACATTTTAACAATCCTTCATCTCCGTTTCTTTGTATGTCATCGATGATTTTTAGAACATTCTTTGTTGGAATTGAAAGATCCTTATTCCAAGATCTTTCTCTTAATTCATTAGCTTGTTCTCGTGGTTCTTTAATTTTTATAATCTTAATCAAATTTTATTTCATCTTTATCATCTAGAATGATCTTATCCATTGATAGTATTTGACTTGGTTCTAAAATTACCAACCCTTGAGCAACTTTTCTGATAGTTGGTATAAGTCTAATAAACTCGTTCTTGTCTATTATGGTATTTACTCCATACCATCCCTCTTTACTTAAATTACTAATAGTTGGACCTTTCAATGACGGGAGAATACGTAATAATTCTTCAAGATTGTCTTTTTCTACATTAACGAAAATATGTAATTTTTTTCTTGCTTCTACTACTCCTCTCAATAAGACAATCATGTCTATTATTTTTTCCTTTTTTATAGGATCCTTTAGCGCATCTTTATTTGCTATGAGTACTGCTGTAGATTCCATTACTTGATCTATGATTTTTAGATTATTTTGAATAAGGGTGGTTCCTGTTTCTGTAATGTCAAAAACTGCATCGACATCTTCTGGAGGTTTTGCCTCTGTTGCTCCAAATGATAGAAAAATTTCCACCATCTTATTATTACCCGTCCTAGACCAAGGAGTTACTATTGTGGGTTCCAGATCTCCAAAGTGTTTCTTATAACTCTCCTTTGATTTTATGTATGAGGATGCTGATTTTAGATATTCCGTTGAAAATCTCAAAGTCTTTTTGTTCTGAGCAAAATTATCTATCAACTCATCAAGATTGTTGAACTCGAAAAATTCTGGAATAGCTATTACCTGCTTAACTTTACCATATTCTAAATCTAATAATACTTTGACATCAGCATTAGTTTCCCTTATCCAGTCTTTGCCTGTTATTCCAACATCATGAAATCCCTCTTGTACGTACGTCGGAATTTCCTGAGGTCTTAAAATTTTGACCTCTATGTCTGGGTCCGCAATCTTTACCCTGTATATTCTACCCCTTCCGCTAACACTGCATTGCCATGCCTGTTCTATCATTTTAAAAGTAGCCTCTTCTATACTGCCTTTGGGCACCACGAATTTAATAAGACCCATATTTGATACCTATATCGAATATACTAATTATTACGTTGTTTATTTGTTTTATTAATCCGATTTTTTATTCTACCGAGTCATAATGCTAGTTTTCTTTTAATGATTCTAGAATTTCCTTGGCTCTTGAAACCGATACATTTCTCTCTTCAACCATTTTTCTGGAGACCGTTTCAATTTTGTCATTTGTAGCTCCTGCGATTATTGCAATATTTTTTGAGTGCAGTTTCATATGTCCCTTCTGAATACCTTCGTTAGATAAAGCTCTTATTGCTGAAAAATTCTGAGCTAATCCTGAAGCAGCAATAATGGTTGCTAATTCCTGCGAATTTGATATATTCATTAATTTCAAACACGCTTTAACGATAGGATGTGTGTTTGTTATCCCTCCAATTATTCCCACCGCCATTGGAATTTCTATTTCTCCCACGAGATCTCCTTTAGAATTTTGGTACCATTTAGTCAAAGATCTATATCGTCCATCTCTGCACGCATATGCATGACATCCTGCCTCAATAGCTCTAAAATCCTGACCAGTCGCTATTGCTACACTATCAATCCCATTCATAATTCCCTTATTATGAGTAACGGCTCTATGGACGTCAGTGAACGCTAGTGAATAAGCAAATAAAATCCTTTTAAGAATTTCTTGTCCACCAATTAATTCTGTCGGAAATACAGCTCTACATTTTACTAGGCGTTGCGTCGCATAATTAGACAAAATTTTTAGTATTACCTTACATCCTGTTAATGCTTCTATTTCGGGTGCAATAGCTTCACACATAGTATTAACAACATTTGCACCCATTGCGTCTTTGGTATCTACCATGATTTCTATTATTATCATCAGTCCGAGTTTGTTTATGCTTTCATCATTGACTTGTTTAATTTTAATGTCTAAACATTTCGCAAATTTGCTTTTAGTATTTGCTAGAGATATTATTTCAATCTTATTATTTGATATCAACTCAATTAAACTTTGAACTCTTGTTTGATCGTATGAGCTATTTGGGATTAATTGAATTTGCCCTATCATGATAGAATCATCAGCGTGAGCCGTAAAACCTCCACCTTTACTTGCTATCTTTGCGGCGTTGCTTGCAGCAGCTATCACAGATGGTTCTTCTATTGCCATCGGAACTAAATACACCTTATTGTTAATGACAAAATTGTCTGCTATTCCGATAGGGAGTGGAAAAATTCCAATAGCGTTTTCTATCATCCCATCGATATTATTAAATTTAAATATTGATGTATTTCTAAACAAATCAATTTCGTTATCATCCAAGCTTGTTTTTACTTTGATAAATTGAAGTCTTTCTTCATGAGTCATATCTCTAAATTTTTTCTTATCCAAATTTTTACTCATTTTTTACTCATTTTTAACTATTTTTAACAATTTATCGACGGCACCACCACCGTTATCAAAAAAGTCTCTATTGTTTGTAATCAGATATAATGATCCATCGCTATCTTCTGCCACATCTTTGATTTTACCATATCCGGTTAATATTGAAGATTGATCTTTTGATATAGGATCAATACTTCTCAAATGTTCCCCTTTTAAAGTAGCCACAATTAATTTTCCATAGTAATCTAGTTCCGTAGAATTGCTTATCAAAATTCCAGAGGGATATATAGAAGGCGTAAAACAAAATTCTGCATTAATGAATAAACTTTCTTCTAAATTACCACATTCTTCTATTGGCCAACCATAGTTTTCACCTGCTTTGATTACGTTAATTTCATCATTTCCAATCCTGCCAGCTTCACTAGCATACATTGTATTATTGTTAAAGTCCCACATAATACCTACAACATTTCTATGTCCATAGGAATAAATTGAAGAGTTAGGAAATGGGTTGTCATTGGGTGTGGTTCCATCATCGTTAATACGGAGTATTTTTCCTGCCAAACTAGATAAATTCTGAGATAACTCTGAATTTGTAGTATCTCCAACACCTACGTACAATTTTCCATCCGGTCCAAACTTTAATACTCCACCATTATGGAGTTTTGAAGCCGGTATATGATCGATTATTGTCCCTGTTTCACTAAGTGAGTTATTTTTTTCTTGTAATCGTATAACCTTGTTGAATGTCTGATTTTCATTATTTTTATAAGTATAATACAGATACAAATAATGATTATTAACAAATTGAGGATGAATTGCCACTCCTAATAATCCTGCGCCTTCATCAAAATAATTATCCTTTACTTCGTAATTGTTCAACTGAGATCCGTTACTATTGAGAATTAATGTCTTTCCTGTTTGTTCTGTTATTACGATTCTTTTATCAGGTAAAACCGCTACACCCGTGGGAAACTCTAAACCATCCGCTATAACTTTGACAGCAGAAGCGCTATCTTCTGCATACGGTGAAGGTAAAAGGATCGTTGTATCTGAGGGAGTATTTAGTATTGTTAATGCACTTATTATTACAACTATAATTCCAATTACTATGACTACATACTTATTCATCATATTATCTTATGAGCTATAAGTTGCATTATAGTCAATATAAAATATTATTCTATAACAAATTGAGTACTTTATGTTTCTATATCCGCGGCAACTATGCTAACTGCTAACTACTCTCTTTCTGGTTGACGTACAACTCATAACTATTGATTTTTATATTTATTTTTATTTTCTTTTGATTTGGTCCATATATTTTTAGACCGTATGCTTTTTCATCCTTAATTGGAAAATGAAGAGGATTTAGTAGATCATATGAATCAAAATTAAAAATTTTCAGCGCAGATGAGGAGATTTGAACTCCTGATCGCCATACGGCGAATCGGCTTTCTTTTAATCTACCTTGTTATTGACTCAAGGCCGACGCATTACTATGGTCCTAATAATTCTGCATTAGGATGACCACTCTGCCACATCTGCACTAAAATTAATTATTATTGCCCTCTATTATATTTTAACACATATGTATCCTACCCTTTAGGAGAAATTACGGCCTCTGCCTCTACACCGAATACCATGGTTTGTGCTTAATCGCAAAATGGCATAAAAAATCTAGTTAACGTTTAATCTTTCTGTATTACCCGATAAATTGTTAGTTCATTACAAAAGTTTGTAGTTTTATGATATTTGAATATCACAATCACAATTTGATCAGGTTTTTAATTTGTCGATTTAATATTTATTGATGAGCTTTAAATACTGAACTAAACAAAACTGATACTTTTCTAATTATTTAATTCCGTTTATTACTGATTTTTATATCTGTTAGCTAATAATTATCAAATAATGATTCCGATAAATAAGCCGTGGTTGGATGATGATGCTAAACAAGAAGTCATGAATGTACTTGATGAAAATGCATTGACTTCTCCAGCTAAGAATGGTGGAAAACGGGTTCAAGCATTTGAGAATCTCTTAAAATCGTATCTCAAAGTGAAGCATGTAATAGCTGTTAATTCGGGAACATCTGCTATACATGCCTCTTTGTTGTCTTTGGGAGTTAAACCAGGCGACGAAGTACTTCTTCCATCCTTTACTTTTGTAGCTACGGCCAATTCAGTTATTGCTACTGGAGCAAAGCCTGTTTTTGTCGATATAAACAAAAATGACTACACAATAGACGTTTCAGATATTGGAAAAAAAATTAATAACAACACAAAAGCAATTATTCCAGTTCATCTTTACGGTCATCCCTCTGATATGGATGAGATCAATTCTATTGCAAAAGATAATTCATTACAAGTTGTAGAGGATTCATGTCAATCATTAGGTTCTTTGTATGATCAAAAACAAACTGGTACAATGGGAAATTTAGGTTGTTTTAGTTTTTATGCCAGTAAAGTGCTCACTACTGGTGAGGGGGGGGCAATTGTTACTAACGATGACAGTCTGTATGAAAAATTGCTAATGATAAGAAACCATGGTATGGTAAATGGGTATGATACGGAGATATTTGGTCTGAACTTGAGGTTACCCGAAGTAAGTGCTGCCATCGGAATTGCTCAAATGCGAAAGCTAGACAAGATGCTACAAATGAGAAAAACAAATGCTGAATTATTGCTTGATGGATTGAAGAAATTTGAACAAAAAGGCTTACTCACATTGCCTCATGAACCTGAGAATAAGAAATTCAACTGGTACCTCTTTACTATTGGGTTCAAGGAAAATTCTCAACGAGAGTTGATCAAAAATAATCTTATTGGGGAAGAAATTGGTGCTACTGTATATTATGATCCACCGATACATAAGACTCCTTATTATAATCACTCTGATGATCTTAACTCTGATACTTTTCTCTCTAATACTGTTTGGGCTTGGAATCATGTGTTATCATTGCCTGTTCACCCGCTGATAACTGAAACCGATATTAACAAAATTCTAAAAACATTTGAGAATCTACAGTGATCAAGAATACTATACGAATTAGTTTAAACTGGTGTTTTCTCTCTATAAAATACTATTTTTATAATGGTTATTAAATCGGTTCTAATGTAAATGAAATTAACCATAGAAAAAGACGAACTTCTTTCTAGGAGATTTTATCTCGTCATTTTTTATTTATGTGCATTTGTTATGGCTGCAATTACATTTTATTCATTATATGTGAGTCTTTATGAATATTTGAATACTGGAAAGGTCATAATAGGGGAGGTATTGGTTAATACCGAATTTCCAGTAAAGGGGCTAGCAAAATTGGTAACCTATCTTATGATCGTTTCTGTGGTAGCGTGGTATTGCGTTACTAAACTCGGAGAAGATAAGGTAAAAAATGTCCCAAAAAGTATAAGATCCATTTTGCAATTGATAGTTCTTGCAATACTAATAATTTCAATTTATGAATTCTTTTATAATTTTATAATATGGAACGCATTAATCACTGCTGACTTAGTTAATGGTGAATTAAGATTGGACGATTTATTTATGCCCTACCCTAATCCTAATACCCCGTGGAACTTGGTATTTGCTACAAAGATGTCTTTGGCCGCTTTGATTATTTCTGCTCATGGTTTCTACATAATATCGAAAAGAATCTGAGAATCTGAGAAAGCCAGTGGTTAGAAATTGATACCTTTTTAATTCTTAATTCTTAATTCAATAAACCAGTTAGTTATCATTATTAATGCTACTATTATTATTACTGCCCTGTTTAATTCATTCTCGAAAACTTGCAAGCCAACCTATTAGAAGCAAATAAGATTTTATTACAGAAAATTGAAAAATTTTACCATGGGTAATATTGATAAAAAGGGTATTCAATTAACCGAAAAAGAGTGGCAAGTAATACTTGATTCTTTGAGCAATACAATTTTTAACGAAGAAATTACTGAAGAAGCCAGAAAAAATGCTAAAGATCTGTTTCTCAAAATAAATAAAAATATCTAAATTTATTGTGTTTGACTAGATTACTTACAAATTAGTAGATAGATTACATTTGGACATAACATGCAAGATAGAGTTTCCATTTTGATCCTTTTTGATGGTTTATCTATTATTACAACCGAAATTTATCATATTTGTAGCATCTTGAGTTTCTTTACCACTTACTATTAATCATTAGTTGGATCTATTCTCAATTATGATTGGATGTGTTGAGTTGAGTACAAATCGGATGTCAGAAAAATCTATTGTAGTATTCCTAAAATTCGAATACCAAATGTCAATTTTGACAATCAATTCGAATAGATTCTTTTTCTGTTCAATTAAAGCTTTTATATATTATATGTATACGAAATTCCTGTATCGTTTTATGATGGATTGATTGATTGATTGTGACTTTAATATATTAATAATTTAACAAACAACTAGGTGACATGGATAGATGAAAATTCATGGTCAGTCGTCACATGATTCCGACTAGGCAAAAATACCTTATTTAACCATTCTAAGAATATCTTCAATATCAATTATAATTTCAAATCTACTTTGTAAGTATATTTCTAATTTGCTTTACTAAATCCAATATTCTATCAATGTCGATTGCTTCTGGATTCAGATCTATATATTTATAAAGAATTTCTAAAGCTTGCTGATATTCCTTATTTCTATATAGGATTATACCTTTGTCTCTGAGTGCTTCAGAACTAGTGCTATCCAAGGAGAGAATCATTTCGTTTATTTTCATTATTTTGTCTAAATCATCTACTTCCATGTATCCATTTTTCAAATTATTCAAGACCCTGATTATGATTTGTAGCGAATTTGTCTTCTTCATCAAATCGCTAGTCAAAGAAATGGTAGACCTAGGATATGCCTTGTTCAAAAGATCTTGTAAGACGTAGTCATCCATGATTCGACCCTTGTTGAATGGATCAATTACTATAGATTCGTCCGAATCTTCGTCTAGTATATATTTGACTAAAAAGTGAGATGGAAAATTGACGGGATGGAGTTTAAAATCCATATAGCTAGCAAGGTGGATATAGATTAATGATAGCGTTATTGGAATTCCTGTCCTTTTTTCTAATACTATGTTTAAATAATTATTGACAGGGTTATAATAATCACTAATATTTGGTTGAAATTTTTTATCATCAAAGAAAAAATCATTCAATTTTTCAATAATGTGGGTTGGTCTCATACCTTTTGTATTTTTTATTTGAGAGGTTAGCTCTTTTCCCATCTCATTTATCATGTTCATGTATTCTGATATTTTCAGGTTGGGATAATCGATAATTCTAGCAATATGAAGTACATATTCAGTTATCTTTACTATGTCATCATTTTCTTGCACTTTCTCAATAACTGTCTCTTTCCAATCTGCTAGATAGTCTTTCTCTATCTTATCTTCAAAACCCAATATTAGTAAAAGCTTGTTTCATCCTTATAAGTAAAATCCAAAAAAATGTATCATGTTACGGTCGTCGAAATATTGTCAATGATTTTTATCATACACTTTGTAGTTTTTTCAAGAAGGTCGATCTTGGCAAATTCGTTGGGCGAATGTATCCTTGAAAATATGTAGGTCCCACCAATTGAAATGCAAGGAGCTTTAAGTAAATCAATAAAATCATACATAGGTCCAGTACCTGCAGATGAAATTGATATTATTGAATCTCCAAAAATTTCATTTGCAGATTTTTCAATTATTTTTACATATTGATTATCTAATGCAGTTCTTCCAGCGGCTTCTCCATGAATAAGCGTGACTTTGATATCCTCAAATCTGTTTTCTACTAGATGTTTCTCTAGCCTTTTAAACTGAAGACCAGGGTCCATATTTGGAACCAAACGAAAGTCAATCTTTACCATTGCTTTTGAAGGCGTTATGGTTTTCGCACCCGGTCCTGAGTATCCCGAATTTAATCCAGCTATATTACATGTTGGTTCACTGGTCAAAGCTTTCTTTACTCTTTTCCCGCTAATATTATTGATAAATTTGCTTATTCCGTATTCTTTCTTAAAACTTTCTTCATCAAATGGCTCGCTGTCTATGATCAAACTTTCCTCTTCAGATAATTCTTTGACTTCTTTAAACCAATCCTTTATCAAAATATTTCCCTCTCTATCGACCAATGTTGATAATGCTTGGACAATTCTCAAAGCAGGATTTTCTATCAAAACAGCTAAACTAGAATGAACATCTCTAGAGGCACCTTGTGCCGTCAATTCTACGTATAAAAGACCTTTCATCCCCAAACTGATAATGGGTTTTTGTTCCTGATCGATATATCCAAATTCCCAAATAACTATATCGGTCTTGAATTTTGTATTGTATTTTTTTAGATATTTTGATATATTCTTACTTCCAATCTCCTCCTCTCCTTCAATTAGAAATTTTATATTCATTGGAACATCGCCTCTTTGTTTTAGAAAAAACTCTATTGCTTTTAATCTGGTTACAAGTTCACCCTTATCGTCGGAAGCACCCCTCCCATAAATCAAATTCCCTTCTACTTTACCTTCAAACGGTTCATATTCCCATAAATCCCTAGGTTCTTCTGGTTGTACGTCGTAATGATTATAAAATAATAAAGTCTTCCCATTTGGATTTGATTTGGATTTGACTTCTCCATAAACTAGTGGAGGAGGTGCAGAATTTTTCTGATCATCATAATATATCAACTCTGCGTTGATTCCTATTCTTTTCATCATTGCAACGATCTCCTTGGCACACTCTTCCAAGTTTTGCTTTCTTGCAGAAACACTCGGAATTTTTATCAATTTCTGAAGATCGCTTATCAGTCCATGAGTATCAATATCTATGGTCAACTTGTTTGAAGACATTTAGCTATGATGATAAATATTTCTTTAATATAAAAACTAAATTTTTTTAATATTTTTATAACCTGATGATATACTTTTTTTATTGAGTAATGAAAATTTAAAGAACATTTTCCTTTCACCATCTTCTATTGCTGTAATAGGAGCATCAGAAAAACCTGGAGTAGGTAAAGCTATTTTTTCCAATATATTGAGCGGCTATAGGGGAAAAATATATCCGATTACCCCAACTAGTTCATCGGTATCTGGCATAAAAGCCTACAAAAGCGTACTTGATGTAGATGACAACATTGACCTTGCGGTAGTCGCCACCCCAAATAGAATCGTTCCTGCAGTTATGGAAGAAATAGGGAAAAAAAATATAAAATCTTGCATAATTGTTTCTGCAGGCTTTAAAGAAGTTGATGAAACTGGTGCAAAATTGGAACAACAAGTACAAGATGTTGGTAAAAAATATGGAATTAGAATAATAGGGCCCAATTGCCTTGGAATAATGAGTCTTACCGATCAAAATCTTATGAACTTAACATTTTTGAAAATTACTCCTAAACATGGTGAAATAGCTCTTGTTTCTCAAAGTGGAGCTATTTGCGCAGCTACGGTAGAGGATGCAATAGCTCAGGGAATAGGATTTTCCAAAGTAATTAGCATGGGAAACAAGGTGGATATGAATGAAACTGATATACTTGAATTATTAGAAGATGATCCTTATACCAAAGTAATTGTGATGTATTTAGAGGATATTCATGATGGCCGACGGTTCATGAATACTTCTAAAAGAATTACTTTGGAAAAAAGAAAACCAATTATTGTTTTAAAAGCTGGTAGGACTCCGGAAGGCGCCAGAGCTGCAATGTCTCATACAGGTGCATTGATGGGTTCAGACGAAGTATACGATGCTGTATTTAAGCAAGCTGGTGTGATTCGGGTAGATACAATGCAGGAATTATTTGAATTAGCGACTGCTTTTTCAAAACAACCTTTACCAATGAATAATATGGGGGTAGTAATTGTTTCTAATGCGGGTGGACCTGCAATCATTTCCACCGATTCTTGTTCCAAATATAACATACAAATGGCAGATATTTCTAATTCGAGGGAAAGAATATCTAAAGTTATCCCGCCGCATGGATCCTCACGAAATCCCGTTGATATAGTAGGCGATGCAGATTTCAATAGGTTTGAAAAAGTATTGATCGAAGTATTGTCTAATTCTAATGTTGGGTCTGTAGTAACAATGTGTACCCCATCTGCGACTTTAGATTATAATGAATTAGCCAAAACAATAATTCGAACATCAAAGAATAGTGGAAAGACAATGCTAGCTGCATTAATGGGTTTGGCTGAGGGTGTTGAAAACAAATCTATATTGTCAGAAGGGGGAGTACCTCATTTTATGTATTCAGAACCTGCCATTAGAACATTAGATTCGATGTATAGGTTTGGTAATTGGTTAAACAGCAAAAAAGAATCTATATCATCTTTCTCAGTTAATAAGGAGAAGGTTAAGGATGTTATATCTAACGTTTACGAACAGGGCAGAACAAATCTTTTGGAAGATGAGGGCTATGCGGTACTTCAAGCATATGGATTTCCAGTTCCAAAAAGTATGCTAGTAAATAATGAAGATGATGCTGTTAAATCTGCAATAGAAATTGGTTATCCTGTTGTCATGAAAATATCTTCAAAAGACATTATTCACAAATCAGAATCGGGTGGTGTAAAAGTTGGTTTAAAAAATACCGATGATGTTCGAAATGCGTATAATTCTATCATGTCTAGTGTAAAAAATTATAATCCAAACGCAAGAATTGAAGGCGTGTTGATTCAGGAAATGGTGACCAATTCCAAAGAATTAATCCTTGGTGCAAAACAAGACAAATTATTTGGGCCACTGTTGATGTTTGGATTAGGGGGAATCTACGTTGAGATTTTGAAGGATGTAAATTTCAGACTGGCTCCTATTTCTGAATCAGAAGCCAGGGAAATGGTGGATTCAATCAAAACAATTTCTTTATTGAAAGGTGTTAGAGGTGAAAAATCATCAGATATTCCATCCGTAGTTGATTGCTTGCTAAGATTATCTCAGCTAATCATAGATTTTCCAGAAATCGAAGAATTTGATATTAATCCGTTACTGGTCCTAGAAGAAGGACGTGGTTCACGGGTAGTGGATGTGAGGATTGGATTAAAAAATAAATAAATAAATAATTATTTCATTCCAATTTTTTGCCACATTCTTCACAAAAAATGGATTCCGCTTCATTATTGTATTTGCAATTTCTACACGTTTTACCATCTAATTTTGCTGTTATTGACGATGTGGATGAGGAACCATTGATGTCTGTATTACTATTACCACTACTAATGTTATGAATACTTCCAGAACCTCTTGATTTATTCTCGTTAGGTGAATTTTGATCTGCCAAAATAATTATGTCTCCTATTTTAGAAATCTTGTTCCATTCTATTTCTTTAATTTCATTGTTTGAATTTTTTATCTTGAAACTAAATTCAACATTTCCATCTAATAATTTTCTTAAACCAATTTCTTGTACTTTGCCAATTAAGTGTGCATTATTATCATAAGTTGACATTCCAATTATTTTTTCAATATGCACATACGTGGATTTCACATCTGAAATGGCTTCATTATTGTTGTTTTCAGTTTGATTGATAGAATTACTCGTATTGCTCTCGCCCTCGTTTCTATTTTCTGTTTCTAATACTTCATCAAGTCTGTCCTTCTCTTGCTCTACTTCTCTTCCCCCTCCTTCTTGTACTTCTTTTTTTGATTCAAGATTAGTATTATCTTTTGATTCATCAAATTTTCTATATTGTGCTATAATGTAATCACAGTTTTTGCATTTGTATTCTCCTTTTTCTTTTAATATTATGTTCTCACCCAAATCTTCGTTGGGGTTTTCAAATTCAAGATTAGGCGCTCCTTGATATTCTTTTTCACATTTGTTGCAATAATATTTTTTAAATCTGTCTTTATCTAACTTGCCTATGCCTGCCAAAAAAAGTTCAGGACCACCCAAGTTTGCTTTCTTTTGTTCGTCGTCACTAACCTTTGCAATTGCATATCCTCCAGAACCTCTCAATTTTTTTTCTACAAATGTTTTTTCTTTACTCATGGTTACAAGGCCAATTAAACGGTGAAATTCAAATAATATATAGGTATCTTGATTCGAATGCTACAATCGTCTTTGTGAACAAGAAAAAATGTTAATCAGGGCCAACTATAGGTAATCCCTTGCTAGCGGGCAAAGTTATTATTTTTTCTTGTTGGTCCTTATCTATTCTTTCAAATTCAAGTGTCATCTCAATAGGTGCATTATATCTTGAACTCAGTTCTTCTGCGAGTTGAGCTATAGATTGTTTATCTGCAAATTCTTTAGATCCTTGCAAGAATCCCCTTGTTTGTCTATATGCTACTTTACCCCCAAACTTTGAATTGAGAAAATTTGCAATATCTTTAACCTTTTCAATCGGTATCTCGTTGTAGTAGAAACATATTCCATTAACGGGTTCCTTATCAAATGGTGTCCCGTATCTATACCAAAATACACCAAAATGCTCATGGTCTCCTTGTAAACATTTAATCTCCCAATGATTTACGTTGTCAATAGGATAAGTTCCATCTCTTAAATCATTTAGGCTGAGCCTCCAGTATCTTACACGCATATTTATTTAGGGATAGGATTATGCATTTTATATTTGTAGATTTATTCTGATGTTCTAGAATCCCTTTTGGTTTGCAAAGGCATATGGATGTCAATGTAATAAGCTAGGAAAAAAAGATGTATGGTAAATTATCATGCGGGAGAATTTTACAAACCGTTATAAATCCTTGTAATTTGTCTAAATCTATTTGGATAATAGATTGGACTTGTTAATGGAAATGGAACAACGCTTTGATAACAGAGACGAGGCATATTTTAAGAATCTAGTTGACCACAAGGATTATGTAATAAGAACTAGAGCCGTATGCATACTAGCAGATATTTCTGGAGAAAAAGCCATTGAACCTATTGGACGAGTTCTATTAAGTGATTCAGACCAACTTGTAAGACATGAAGCGGCCTTTTCTCTAGGCCAATTAGGGCACACAAGTGGAATAGAAGTACTATCAAAAGCTGTGATAGAGGACCCAAGTTTTTTTGTTAGACATGAAGCCGCAGTAGCATTAGGGGTTATAGGATCCGAGCAATCACGAAAAACACTTGAGCGAGCACTAAATGATGAGAGTGAGGAGGTAAGAGAATCTGCTATGATAGCAATAGCAAATCTCGATTATATCGCACATGTAAAAAGAAAAAACAAGTTTACTAGTTTGACCGGTGGATAATTTTGATATTTACCGATTCAAATTCAAGAAAAAAAGAAGACTATCTATATTCCACAGGGAAATATGATGTTATTTCATATCTGTAGATGAGCTAGTAACTATAAAAATCGACAAATTAATATTGATTCTCGAAAAAATAGTACTATAAAATGTCTGATCTCAAACAAGAGGAGGGCCTTACACTACTCCTTGAGGAAAAAGTAAACGAATTTAATGAGTGGCGTTTAGAAAATCTCACTCTAAAATTAGACTTTACAGGAACTGATTTTTCAAATAAAGATATCTCTAACGCTTATCTTAATGGTGTTAATTTTACTGGATGTAATTTTACAAATTCAATAGTGGTGGGCACTAATTTCGTACAGTCTAATTTGTCCGAAACTACTTTTGAAGGTTCTGATATGTCTGACGCTTTGGTTATGTACGCTACAGCTAAGGGTTCTAATATTGTCAAAAGCCAATTAAGCAATACTAATTTTATGTGGTCTGATTTACAGAATTCAGATTTTAGGGAAAGTAATATGTACAAAACTATTTTTGTTGAAGCAAATCTTTCAAATGCCAATACCGAAGGACTAGATAAGAATAATGCTTATTTAAAATATGCAAAATTAAAGGGAACTTCTTGGGAATAGTATTCTTTTTCAATTACCTGTAGACCTTAAAGCAACATCATTATATAAGAAAATCACTTCGATTAATTTCAAACTAAATTACTTCAAATTTTTCTCTATCTAAAAACCAAGTTTAGATTAACTTAGATATAACAAAAAGTATTGTCATTTTATGTTTTGTATCTTTTTTTGGTTTTGTTAACCTAATAAAATCAGTGTAGCATTAGTAGTATCACTTTTATTTGATAATTGATATTTGTTATTGATAGATATTGAACAGTCAATCCAAAATAAATACTTTAAGGGATAAAATGGTTTTAACTGTAGCAGCAATCGCATATCTATTAATGATTACAATGTATGTAAATACATGGAACGCAAATGCAATTAAATTAAAGAAGGAAAATAATTATGATATTGGTCAAAGTGCAAAATGTATTATTGTAGCGGTAGGATGGGGTACAATTTTCGTATATATTTCCTTATCTACTTTGCTATCTTCATTTTATATTGTTGTCAATATAAAACAATCTAAACCATTTAATACCATTTTATATAAAAAATTAATATGTATGCATAACTTTTTAGATAAGATGGAGGGAATAGGTACTGCAGAAGGATTAGAAGAGTCCACCAAAACAATCCTCAATGTCTTAAATAATTCTACAAACAATCTGTTAATTTGTGCAGACCAGTACTGGCCTTCCGTCGCGATTGGCATAGAAGTTTTTAATAAAGGGATGTTTGACTTGAAGAAAAGAAATGTAAAATGCAGGTTTATTACCGAGGTAACTAAAGAAAATATTGGTTTTTGTAAAGAATTATTGAAGATAGCTGCAGTACATCATTTACCTGGATTAAAAGGAAATTTTGCGGTAAATGAAAATGAGTATATCGCATCAGCGACAATGAAAAATTTACAATTATTGTCTCAAGTGGTATACAGTAATTCAACGGCAGTGGTAGAACAACATAATTTCTTTTTTGAGAACCTGTGGGATAAATCTATTTCTGCAATAGAGAAAATTGACGAAATTGAGAAGGGCATCGTTCCCGAAATTGTAGATGTCATTAAAAATCCATTCGAAATAAAGAGCATCTATTTTGATATTTTAAAATCCAGTGTTACTGAAATAATGCTTATTCTTACAACTTCCACTGTTTTTCTGAGAGAGGAAAATGATGGATTAATGCAATCTTTGATAGACGCTTCAAATAGAAATGTAAAAATAAGAATAATTACTCCATCATTTAGTAATGTAGAAAATGAGATTGATAATCTAAGTCAAACGGACAAAATTGAAGTTAGACGTATCGAATCGCCTTTTGATGCGCCGATAAATATACTGGTCGTAGATGGAAAGTACTCGCTGATAGTGGAATTAAAGAATGACACAAAGCAGAAATTTACCGACGCAGTTGGCTCGGCAATATATTCTACAAGTCAACCAAATGTTATATCATTTGTTACCATTTTTGATACATTGTGGAAACAAACCGAGCTATATGAAAAACTAAAAGACGCAGATAATCTTAAAGAGGAATACATAAAAAAACTGCGACTGGCTGACAAAGCAAAAGACGAGTTTGTTAATATAGCTGCTCATGAGCTAAGAACTCCAACACAAAGCATTTTGACTTTTGCAAATTTATTAAAATATGATGTTAATAAAAATGAATCCATAGAAGCGATTTATAGGAACGCTAAAAGACTCAACGTTCTGATAAAAAATATCTTAGATGTTACTAAAATCGAAAGCAACAAACTTGTATTACATCAAGAGAATTTTATCTTAAACGATTTATTAACTACTATCATAAAGGATTACACAAGACAGTTAAAAAAACCTACATTTAAAAGACATATAAAATTGCATTATACTCTACAGAATGAAATCTTAGGGCCTGATGCTCTTATTCATGCTGATAAGGAGAGAATTATTCAGGTTATTTCAAATTTGCTCGATAACGCCATAAAATTCATTGAAAAAGATGGATTGATCAGGATAACTCTTAAGATATCAAAAGGAGATGGTCCACATGCGTATGGATACGCAGAAATAATCATTAAAGACACTGGAAGTGGGATCTCGGAAGAAATCTTTCCTCATCTTTTTAGTAAATTTTCCACTAGATCGTTTCAAGGTACTGGATTGGGATTGTACATTTCAAAGAATATTATTGAGTCTCATGGTGGAAGTATGTGGGCTGAAAATAATAAAGATGGGAAAGGTGCAACTTTCTCTTTTAAAATCCCACTAATTAAAACCGACCTGATTCAAAATAGTTCTGGAGTGAGTATATGAGATGGAAACCAAAAAAAATAAAATAAAAATACTTATAGTAGATGACGAGGATGACATTACCTTATCTTTTAAACGTATCCTAAAAATTCATGGATTTGAAGTGGATGCGTTTAATGATTCTATGTTAGCTTTGTCAAATTTCAAGGTAAACTACTACGATATTGCCCTTCTTGATATTAAGATGCCCTATATAGATGGTTTTGATTTGTACAAGAAAATAAAGGAAATGGACAATAACATTAGAGTGTGTTTTTTGACTGCTAGCGAGGCATATTATCAACAATTTAGAGAAAAAGACTATCATGAATTAAGTAGAGATTTATTTATCCAAAAACCGATTGAAATCGAAGAATTATTAAAAAGAATTGCAAATATGATGAAATAATTATGGGTACAGGATTGTGTATCATCAACCCAAAGGGTACTTCTTCATAATCTCACAACGTCCACAAATCCTTAAGATATAATGTCATCGTAATCATTTTTGCGATCTAACATCTGATAGCTAGTAGCATTAGCATTACAGTTTTACGCTCTGTTAACTTAAGGATGAATCTTCTCCTCGTTATGGTAATTGACAAACAGATTCAACCAGTTCCGTACATGATTTAGTTTGCAATTCTTCAACCTACAAGGAAAGTAGTCATCAAAACTTTCAGTTCGATCTTTGATATACTGCATTGTCCTTTCAGTTAGACTTTTCTCAAACGAAGAATGGATGCGGTGTTTTAGTTTTAGGAACCCACATGCTTGTGGATACCATGTGCCACCATCTGTGGAAACTGGATGTTTTCCATGATTCTTTATTACATCTGAGATGAACCTCTCAGCAACAAACATGTTTCTTTCCTTGGATTTATTAGCTAAGAAAGAGTGCGAGAATTTGCCTATTTTCTGGCTCTATTGCTACCCATAACCAGATGAATTCAAATCCAACTTTAAGCAATGTCTCGTCGATGATAAATTCTGAAATCCTTTTTCTCTTTGATAATATCTTTTTAGGATGATACTTTTGAATCCACTTCCAGATTGCAACATGACTTCTCTTGACCTTGCGGAAACAAAACATGGCTTTAGCAACGTTTCTTGTCGACAAACCTAGAAAGTACAAATACAATGCACGACCAATATATGATGAAGATGTTTTATTTCTTGTACTGGACATACTGGAAATAGACCATCTTTAAGCTATAGATTTATCGTTGAGTTAACAGAGCCCAGTTTTACAATAGCAATATTTTTAAACCTTGTTTTAATAAGCTAAGTAGTTGGTCTATTGAACCACAGTGACCAAAATTTCAAGTATTTCACTAAAACGAACCTTATAAAATGATATTGGTATATATTTGCAATATTAAACAACAGCCATAAATAGTACCTGATCCATATCATCCATATAAACATGATAGATAACCTAAACAATCTATCTAATTACAATAAGTATGATAACTCTGAAAATACTTTCAATAGTTCCGGTGGTGGTATTCCAAGATCAAATTCAGATTCGAATAGTTTGATTAAAGAAAGTAATCAAGAGCAAATTAATTTTATGAATTTCACACAACAATATTGTATAGGATTTATCGATATAATTAATTCCACTCAAGAAACTGCAAAAATAAAAGACCCTAAAAAGTTAAGAAAATATTATTCACTTTTTTTGAATTCCATGAGTACCATACTTTATCAACATAGTGGAAAAATTATTAAAAATAGTGGGGATAATTTGTTTTTTTACTTTCCAAAAACATCAAATCTTGATGATCATCGGGCATTTCAAGATGTTTTTGACTGCAGCACTTCAATGATTAAGTCAAATGGCCCTTTGAATCAAGAGTTAGCACAGGAAGATCTGCCGCCTATCAATTATAGAATTAGTATGAATTACGGATTAGTAGAAGTTGCCCTGGGGTCTACCAACAAGGAAGTGGACTTATTTGGCTCGGTAGTAAATGAATGTGCCAAAATAAATAGCTTGTCTAAATCAAATGGATTGGTAATAGGAAAGAACTTGTATTCCTTATTAATTAATTCGACTTTTAGTAAAGGATTTGAAATATCTGAGATCAAACTATCATTAGATGGGAACAGCAGAAATTTCAATTCGTATTACACAATAATAGATAATAGAAAAATATTATCCCCAAACAAACTACAAGAAGGACTAAATTATCCATCCACTTCAAATGAAATCAAGCGACTGGGTCAAATAAAAAACAAACAGTACAATATCTTACTAATAGATGATGACGTGGATATTCTATACACATTTAAATCACTGTTAAAAAGGGAGGGATATAAAGTACATTCCTATTCAAATCCTATTGAAGCTCTAAAAAACTTGACAAAAAAAAATTCACATAATTATGACTTGGTAGTTATGGATATAAGAATGCGCGAGGTGAGCGGAATAAGGCTATTCTACAGATTTAAAGCGATAGATCCATATTTGAATATTATTTTTGTAACTGCTCTGGATCTGGTTGGCGAGTTCGTTGAAGCATTACCTGAAATCAAAATGACTGAAATTGTGAGAAAACCTTTAAGCGGCGAACAATTTATCTCAATCATAAAAAGGAAGTTATCTGAAGCTAAAATAGATTGCAATTGACAGTATTGAATTCGTTAATTTTTATTGTAGTAGATATTGAAAACAAATTCGGATGGGATATTGTAGCAAACAAACCGATGAGTTTCCACACCTGCCCAATATTACTTCATATTTTTATGATTATTACTAAAAGAGGATGATTTTTTTTGAAAAATCTTACTCATATTTTTTCAGATGATTCGATTTTATCGAGTATAATTAAACTAATTGTTGTGCCTTCTCTACTGCTGTCTCTGTTCTTGGCCGTCTCATTAGATCCTACTTTATGGATTTCTTCAGAAACACATCATTTTTACATCGAATTGATTGCAGTAATACTAGGCTCGGCTCTATCCTTTTATTACATTTTGCGTTATAGGGTTCTAAGAGATGGATTTAGTCTTTTTGTTGGTGTAGGCTTTTTTATTAGTGTTTCTATCGATTTATTCCATGTTATAGTATCTTTTGCATTAATAGAGAATATAAATTTTATAAAATATTTCATTCCTCAAACCTGGTTTGCAGGACGATTCTTCCTTGGTGCGATGCTCTTAATTGCTACCTTAAAATACTCTTCACTATCTGAAAAAGAAGAAATAGGACAACTAACTGACATCAGATCCCAATCGTATACACAAGAGGAACATGAAAAAAAGACTAATATTGCACAAAAAGATGGTATAATTTTTTATATATCAATTTTGGGGATTATCGCAATAGTTACAGCTTTAAGCTCACTCTTTTTGGTTTATCCTGCATCTGTTTTAGATGATTATTCCGTGCATCGGCCGTACGAAATTCCACCTCTAATATTATTTTGTTTGGTATTGTTCTTTTTTTACAAAAAAAAACTCTATCTAAAAAAAGATGTCGTGTATAAAGGACTTGCCTTGTATCTTGTAATAGATATATTTACACAGATCGTGATGGCCTTTTCTGCAATGTCTTTTGATACTGCACACAATATGGCACATGTTCTTAAAGACGTAGGATATTTTGTAAATATTATTGCACTTATTTTATCAAGCATGCAATACAGTATGTATCTAAAAAAGGCCAATTCATTAATCAAAGAAAATCTTAAAAAATTACAGGAAAACGAAAAACTCAAGGATGATTTTATTAATATAGCTGCCCATGAATTGCGTACACCAATTCAGCCCATTCTGGGACTTTCTGATCTGATCAATCATAACCTTCAGAATAACACTAGCGAGATCGATACATCCGAATTGAAAGAAGATATTAAAGTGATATATAGAAACGCAAAGAAATTGCAAAAGCTAACCGACGATATTTTGGACGTCTCCAGAATAGATAGTCATATATTAAGACTTAATATTTCGAGGTTTGATTTTGTAGAGCTTGTTGAAAATACCATCCAGGACTTTACCACAAATTCAGAAAAAAAGGAAGAACATGTATCCATTGATTTTGATTTCCATGATGGAACTAGATTAAATGATGAGTTTGATCAATCAATTTTAGTAGAAGGCGATAAAGCTAGAATATCACAGGTGATACTAAATTTATTAAATAACGCAAAAAAGTTCACTAAGGATGGGAAAATAAATATAACAGTATTAAGGAAAAAGAACGCAGAACAGGTAATTGTAAGTATTGTTGACAAGGGTAAAGGAATTAATTCTGAGGTAATGAATCACCTATTTGAAAAGTTTATTACAAAGTCAGATAGTGGAACTGGTTTAGGACTATACATTTCAAAAAACATAGTAGAAGCTCATGGAGGTAAAATCTGGGCATCAAACAACCAGAACGGAATTGGTTGTACTTTTAGCTTTAGTATTCCTGTTGAACTAAGATCTATTTCATAATCAGACCCCGAACCAAACGCAGGAACAAATCGAATCTGAACCATATCAAAGATCAAATTTTATTTATTGAAACTATTATTTATGAAATAGGTACTTTATCTTTATCTTTATAGAGAGTATCATCGGTATCGGCGTTGGTTTAACAGGTATAAACTTATGAATCTCTTAATTTCTTATAGAACCTAATCTCCATTGAGCTAGTAGTAAGGGTGAACATCATTCACTATTGATAGTCTTTTAATTTTAAATTATTTGCCATATCACCATTATGAATTGTAAAATCATTATTTCCAATTTCATAATTTGCGTCTAGATCTTTTGGTTTAACTGAATATTCTAAGGGTCTTTACCGCAGTAATCAATAGGGTATTAATTACTCTTCTAGAGCCTGAAGGTCGTTTATAACAAAATATAATAATAATATAGATCGTTACTAATATTGCTTACCATCTTACTTCGGAACAAGTTCTAAATAAAAGACCTGTATTATGACTTTTGTTCAAGTCAATTTGTCTTCTAACTAATTTCTTATTGTCTTATTGTTGTATTTATTTTGTCTAATAATTGTTGGGAATCTACAGGTTTTCTCAAGATATCTGAATCACTAATTTCAGGAAATAAGCTTAACAATTCACCAACAGCATCTAATGCCGACATAAAAAGTATCTTTACATTGGGATTCATTATCCTAAATTTAGAGTATAATTTAATACCATTTATTCCCGGCATCCGTATATCCATTATAACTAAATCGTACAGATATGGATTCGTTGTGGAAAAGTCATCAAGTGCTTTGTATGGATTTGAAAAAGATGTTATTGTAAAGCCTTGGCTTTTAATTATCGCTGAATATGTAAAAAGAATGTCTTTGTCATCATCTATCAACAAAATGTTAAAAGACGAGTTATTTTTATTTTGATGAATACGCTTACGTTCATCATGTAATGCTAATATTTTACTTTCTATTTCTTTTTGTTTATTAATATCTTCAAATCGACGAACGGAATAAGTTGTATATACATTTCTATTATTCTCTGAATAGTCGTTAACACTGTTTTTACGATCTAATTCCTCAAATACATAGTCATCGAAATATGGCATTTCTTTCATCACTTGATAAAGATCTCTATGAATTATCATTTGATTCGATGAAGCTAAATGATTTATTTTAGAACATACATTTACAGGTGTTCCAAAAATATCGCCGTTATGAGAATTTGCTACGATAGCTAGTTCTACTTTACCATAACTTGCACTAATCCTATAATTTATAGGTGGTAATCCATTTAAATTCAACAGCAGATCTACTTGATCCTTTGCATCAATCATAGATAATCCACATTCAATTACATCTTGAAAATCCAAATAGTTGCTCTCATTCATTGTACTTGGAAAATAATACAACAAGTTATCGCCAGCGTTTTTAATTACTTTACCCCCATGACGGCTTATAATTGAGGTCATGGTATTGAGAAATACAGAATAGTATTGTTTGATCTTTTTAGATTCTAATATATCATATGTATTGTTTGTAGAATCAATTATATCAATTATGCATACACAATAATTATTGGAAAAATTAACAAAGGTTATTTGATTATCCTGTAGACTGCCCTCTTTTAGGGAAAGATGTATATTATTTTCATCTTTTGTTGTATTATTTTTATTTCCCAAATCATCCACCATCTTCTTATTCATTTTCTACTCGTTTAACTGGATCATTAAATTAATGCAACTTTTTGTAAGGTGTGATTTTTATTGAATCCTGCATGAAAATATCCGGCTTTCACGTTCAATTAATTCACGTAATGATGAGGTATTAATATGTAAATATGTGATCTTGTTAAACAATACCAAAATATCACAATAATTATATTTAAAGGTTGTCAGTAAATGTTTTTAGTTAACTTCCAGTCACATTTGGCAACCACTTGATCTATTTTATGGATGATATCATATCAAACAGATCAATGTTATAATGAAGAGCACTGCTGGTACTCGACATTTTCTAATCTTTAATTGTGTTCTGCTTAATGTGAAGAGTAGGATCCTCTTTCTTCTCTCTAAACCGTTGGGTAAATGGATAAATAGATGAGTATTTATTAACAAACTTAAAGAAATCCAAATCACCGAAGAGCCTCAACTACCTGTTTTAACAATGGCGAGCTGATTTTCGGTAAAACATCAGGTCATTGACATTTGTTTCATTAGGATAAGTGGCAAAAAATGGAATTTCATTAGTTGTAAAGTTCACAAATATATCCGTTCTATATCCATTTCTATATGTAAAAAAACAAAATGTATGTTCTTTAACTAAATGGCATATTAATGCTGTTGGGTGTATTTAATACACCTTTAACACCTACTTGGGAAAATTAGACCATATTTATCAATTAAAACACATTCATTCTCATGCAAATCCATTCTTTTTTTAATTCAAGGATTGAATGCTTGTTTGGGTGATAAAAAACATAATTAGGTAGTCATTTTAAATAAGATAGCAAAAAGACAACAAAAAAGACATCTAGATGCAATATGGTTAACTCGACATTTCCATCTTTGTTGAAACTTTGATTAAATTTCAATAACTTTTTCAATATTGATGAGATATTTTCTACTACTTGAGTGGAATTATGAATTAATTACAACTTTAACCATTATATTTTTATAACTGAAGGGGGAATAAAGTTGTATTAATCTAACAATGTCAAACATCCGTGCTAACAATACTATACCATCAAGGTTATCCTTTTTACACTGCCAAACAAGAAATCAGTATGTTGTTTGGCCTCTACACATATATCATAATGTGAGCATCTATGAATTATAATAATTCTGATATCGATTCTACAATTAGCTATATTCCCTACAAAAATGCTATTGACAACAATATAGATTTATTTCCAAATACAACAATAAATGAATACACAGATATGAAATATGTTTATGAACACTTTTTTGAAGTATATGATCCGTTTCTATTAGATCATAGCTGTGGAGAAAGCCTGTTAGTAAAGTGTGCTAACTGTAGCGATATTTTCTGTAATGGTTGTGGAAAGCGGATTAATCATAGCTATAGGGACAGATTAGTAAAAGTTAATTAAAATTATTACAAATTTTATTACAAAACAGGAAAAAGTTTACAAATTGTGTCGTATCATAATCTTAATATATAGAATAATTGAAACTGTATAGAAATGCAATCAATTGTATATTATTTGATTATAATTACAATAATCTTGACTGCCATACAGGGTAACCATGGACTTGTAGTTGCTCAACAACTAGATGTTGATGTGGGAAACATTAGTGATTCTTCAGACGATAACTTATCACAAACACAAACTGAACCTTTATTTAACGAAAATCAATCTCAATCATTTTTCAATATTGATAATCAATCCGTGATGTTACCTGAACCAATAAAAGATAACATAGAACAGAATATAGCAGAGTCCACGGGAAACGATGAATCAGTAGGACCCCAAGGACCAGCAGGTGAAGTAGGACCCCAAGGACCAGCAGGTGAAGTAGGACCCCAAGGACCAGCAGGTGAAGTAGGACCCCAAGGACCAGCAGGTAACAACTCTATTATCTTAAAGGAAAACATGTATGTTAAAAATGGCGTTCAACAATCTACATCCGAAGAAGATTCTTTTGTAACTGCCACTGCAACCTGTAACGACAATGATATTCCGTTAAGTGGTGGATACAATATCGTAGGAGATGAAGAAGGAGGCGGTAACGGAGAAATAAATGAAATTGGAAGCATACCCAACATTCAAAATAACAGCTGGACGATAAACGTGGAAGGAGAAGATATTCAAATAACTCCTTATGTAGTATGTCTAAATACTAACAACTAATTTTTTATTTCTTTATTATAATCCCGAAAGTAAAAAAAAGCATTGTATGTTATTTTACTTGTAACTATAATCCCTAAGATAACTATATTGAAATTTGTTTTAATCTATACGATTCTGTCTATAACTTTATTGGAGCCTTCACTATGGATTTAATTTGTGATTGTTAGAAATTTATATATAGTTGCTTGGTGATGTACTGTTTCTACCATAGAAGGAAGAGAAGAAAGAAACCCCTCATCCAAATCATGAATATCCTGATGATAAAAGCAATAGATGCTTCATTCAGGTGACCAATATTTCAAAAGATATCAGTAAAGATATTCTTATAGTTAATTGAAAAGTGTTAGGGATAACGAGACACCTGTTAGATTTTTGAATGAAGCCCCAAGTCTTATAATGATACAAGGAATATTAATTGATTTCTCGCAAAATAAACCATAATTTTTTTTATGACTCAAATCAAATAATACTCTGTATGATTTTACATTCAATTGCTTTTACCAAACCATAATTGTGGTCAGTATTTCCCAATAATTCGCAATATTTACAAATCTTGCTAAAAGTACACACAAGGTATAAATATTTCAAAAATAGAACTAGATAATGAATAATCAACTCTTTGCAGCTGTTTCTATGCTATTAATATTAGTATTGTCACCTTTAAGTCTGACATTTGCATCTACATCCTCCAATTCAGAAGGAGGCGGTAATGATGACTTTCTTAACATAAGAGAAGCCACAATTGATGCTAATTCAGATGAAATGAGTGCATTCCTTGAAACCCATGGTCATATTCCCACGAATGGTGATGGTGGTGCATTTGGATACGGTGTGTTAACTACAGAAGGGTTAGATGCAGTAGTAGTTAGCACAACACATGCAGGTGTCCAAGATAGTGAAGAACAAACAGATGCAAATGATCCCGTATGGCATAACCACTTTGTAACATTAGGAGAAAATTCTGATAACTGTGGAAATGACCTTCAGGTCGAATCTATAACATTCGAATCCCCAGGACAAGTAGACATTGAAAATAACAATGCTGACTTGACAGAAATTCCAACATCTTTCTCAGGTACAGATGCATTAAGTAAAAATGATTTGACCATTAGACCTGGAACCGATGTTGAGGATGTAGTATCCTTTAGACTCTCACCACAATTTAATGATAATGATGAACTAAAAGCTGTGTGTGTAACTGATATTAAATCAGCTGATAACATTGCATTTGACAATAACAATAGTGATGATGGTAACGGTAATGGTAACGGTAATGGTAACGGTAATGGTAACGGTAATGGTAACGGTAATGGTAACGGTAATGGTAACGGTAATGGTAACGGTAATGGTAACGATGAAAGTGCAACAACTCAAGGAATAGATCAATCGCAATCAACAACCCAATAATTAATAATCATTATTTATTTATTGTTTTGTCTTAATGATAAATTAGTTAAATAATGAATAGTAATATACCATTTTCCAAACAACTTTTTCAAATACGATACTTCTAATTATAAACAATTATTGACAATAATAGAAAAATTTTCATTTCATGAACCTCTTTTTCTTTTCATTTATAACCTATCCTAAGCCTTTCTGTTTTTTTACTGATGAATCTTATTATTAAAACTAACTCCAGCTTTCCCTGGTTTGTCTCCAATTCTACCTACAATTGCTGGATTAAACTTGTGCTTGGATAACTCATCCATAATGGTTGCTGCAAAGTCTTTTGATACTATTATCATATTTGTATCAGGAGTAGAGGCGCTAACATTTGATAATAGGTGCTCCTTTAATACAAAATTCTTAATATCATTATCTACATATGGAACATTATCAATTATTATTTGATTGTTAATTAATTTCGAGAGTTCCACAAATGAAGTAATACCGTTTTTTGAGATTGGATGTGTTACTAATATATTTGATTGTAAATCGAATTGATTTTCAAAATCAGGCAGATACTTTGATACTATTTTTCCGATCGATACCTTTGGCTCTGTGAGACTTTTAAGAGCCAGATCCTTTAATCGATTTACTTTCTCTCTATCTATGCCATGTTTATTCATTTTTTGAAATACTGTGTCATCTAGATTGGTGATTATGTACAAGCCAAGACATGCCAAAAGTCCCAAACTGTCAGTTGCTATTATTTGCATATCTTGTTCTATTAAATCATACCTGTTTGGTAATTCTTTGTGAGTATTCCCTACTGCTGTAGTACCAAAAAAAAGACCACCCAACTTCAACGAACTATAGTCTTCAAATGTATAATTATATTTTGCTGTAAAACTATCAATATTTCTTCTAATATGGTCTAATAATTCATCATTTGGTGCATCATATATTGGATAAAGTTTAATATCTTTAGAACACCCCAGTAGATTTAAAAGACTAATAGATTCAGTAAAAGATATTTCCATATGAATTGGGGATTCTATAGGTTGAGTAATATCTGTTGCCTGGGTATTAGAATTGGTAACAATTGTATATCCAGTTTTGTTTCCTCTTTGAGTTTTAATATGATCAAACAAAATAAACTGGAAATCCTTTTTGCTATTTGTAGGTATGATGGACACCTTATCTACCTCTATTTTAGTATCAAAAGAGCTAGATATTTTCTTAATCTCACTAACTAATAGGTTGTCGTCATTAACTATGTTTTTATCATACTTTAATATTGAAACGGCTTTTTTAGTTTTCAGATCCTCGTGTCTGAACTCTTCATCTATTTTGTAAATTCTTCTAATTATTTCTACATCTTTTTTTTCTGGATATTGGAAATAGCTATAGTGGTTTGGTATTATTCTTAAATTATTTCTGTTTTTAAATTCATCTGCAATACCATCAAACTTTTCATAGTTTAACTCGCTATAACAATCCGGTAACCATCTCAGTGGATCAAAGCCCAAATTATTATATTCTGCAAATAACTCCCACTTTTCTAAACTCAGACCTTACTTTCACCACGAGTTCTGTTTACTATGGTAACCTCCCTAATAAACTAGATGTCTTTGTAATATCTTCTTATTTTGAGATCAGATCAGATCACATCATGAGCTAAGATAATGTTATATGAGTTATAGCTCCAATTAATAATATGTCCAACACCGATGATAGGAAAATTGAATTTATGAAACTTTATTCTGCAAATCCATCAAAGTATGAAACAGAAACTGCAAAAGATATCTTATCTTTGTCAATCAAGACCTTTTCTCCAAAAATAGCCTTTGCTTCAAGTTTTGGAGCAGAAGACGTGGTAATAATTGATTTGATGTATAATATTCATGGTGACAATACTCGAGTTTTTACTCTAGATACAGGTAGACTTAATCCAGAAACTTATGATGTAATGGACAAAATAAGAAAAAAGTACTCTATATCTATTGAAACTATGTTTCCAGACTTTATGGAAATAGAGAAAATGGTGACAGAAAATGGAGTAAATCTAATGTACAACAGCGTTCAAGAACGGAAATTGTGTTGTGAAATCCGTAAAGTCCATCCTTTAAAAAGAATATTAAAGGATCTGGATGCCTGGATAACCGGGTTAAGACGTGAGCAGACTTTTACTAGGTCTAATGCAAAAAAAGTTGAAATTGATGAATCAAATAACAACATCGTCAAAATCAATCCTATCGTAGACTGGACCAATGACATGGTTTGGGATTATATAAAAAAAAATAACATACCTTATAATAAACTACACGATAAGGGATATCCGAGTATAGGCTGTGCTCCTTGCACCCGTGCAGTAGCAGCAGGTGAAGACCTAAGAGCTGGCAGATGGTGGTGGGAAACTGATTTTCATAAAGAATGTGGACTCCATTGGAATAAAAGTTAAAAAAGTCCAGTTTATGATATAATTAGCCCTTATGAGTTAAGATGAGGTAAGATAAGCAAAGCAAAGCAAAGCAAAGCATACTAGAAAAAGAAGAAAGAAATAACCTCATATCATTTCATAGAAGGATGCCTAGACCACATGGTGGTAGTTTAACAAATAATTTTATAGATCTGTCTAGAATTGACAAGGATTTATTTACAATAGATGTAGATACCGGAGTAAAAAAGGAAATAGAAAATATTTCATTTGGAGTATTTAGTCCATTAAAAGGATTTATGAATGAAGAAAATTTTACCAGCGTAGTAAAAAAAGGGAGACTATTTAACGATTTACCTTGGACCATTCCTATTATTTTAGATGCTAATGAAGAGTTAGCAAAAAAAGTAAAGGATTCATCACAAGTTGCTTTACGTAACAACGGTCAAATTTTTGGAGTAATGCAGGTAGAAGACTTGTATAAATTTGATAAAACTCAAAGCGCTAAATCCGTCTTTCAAACTGACGATCCATCACATCCTGGATTTAATAAATTTGTTACAATGCAGGATATACTTATTGCAGGAGAGGTTAAAATAGTCAATACTCCCAACAAAAAGTTTTTAGACCCACTTCGCTTAACTCCAGCAGAATCTCGAAAAGAGATTGAAGATCAAGGTTGGAAAAGTACGGTTGCATTTCAAACCCGAAATGTTCCACATGTGGCTCACGAAATGTTACAAAAAGCTGCGTTAAACATTTACGATGGCTTATTTATAAATCCTTTAATAGGTAAAAAAAAGGTAGGAGATTTTAAAGACGATGTAATATTGAATTCCTATACGGTCTTGATAGATAATTATTATCCCAAATCTAGGATCATTTTTTCCACCTTACATACCGAAATGAAATACGCCGGACCAAGAGAAGCCATCCATCATGCTATTATGCGTCAAAATTTTGGATGCTCTCATATAATAATAGGCAGGGATCATGCCGGTGTAGGTAATTATTATTCCCCATTTGCAGCTCACGATATTTTTAAAGATTATCCAGACCTTGAAATCGAGCCTATCTTCTTTCCAGCTTTTTATTTCTGTAAAAAATGTCAAAGCTATGTTAACGAACGCACCTGTCCCCATGATTTGAACTATAGAGAAGAATTAAGTGGAACCAAAATGCGAAAAATGTTTTCCTCAGGCGATTTACCACCTTCTCATCTAATGAGACCTGAAATTTCTAAAGTAATATTATCCTATCCAAGACCATTTGTAGATTGATTTACTATATTTTACAAATATATAATCGCATTATGAAGAATTAATATGATAATAAATTATAAATTTTCAACTTATAATTTATCATATTACCACATTTTTTTAATTCTTGGTTTAGGTTTAACTATTGTTATGGTGGTGAGTATTTTTCCCCCGAATTCCGTCTTCTCTCAATTAACTAATAATTCTCAAGAATTTCAAACAGCCAAATCCAATGTCTCAGAAAGTTTTGTTTTGCCTTTTAATGATACTAATAATGATAGACGTAATCCGGTTGAATATGTTTTTGATGAACCAAAGATAAATAATTGGATTATCTCGATATATAATAATCTTAGCTATTACAATAATAATGATTCTAAAACCATCATAAAAATTAAGGAGGCACCTCCTAGTGAGAAATTTATCGAATTGATGTTGTATGGTGATCAGTCAAAGAGATTCATAGTATCTGTGAATACAAATGACACTGGATATATGCGAATGTATGAAAACAATCAAAATGGGTGGTCTACGGATGGTCCGGTAACCGTATCTCACGCCAATGTCCAAGGATTGTCTGTCACTAACGGAAAAAGGATAGTAGTAGATAAACTTGGATTAAACGGATTCGACGTGGGATCTATAGAAGTTTATGGAAAAGATGAACCCTCAATGCCTAATTCTACACTTGGGGGCTCTATCCAATTCGAAGTTCTCAATGGCAGTCTAACTGAATCTGTTCTTTACTATATGCCATTAGTAATGATAGTAGGTGTAGGCGGAACCGTGATATTCTTGTTGTTTTGGAAGAAGCGGAATTAAAGTTATCGAACTAGATGCCCAAAATACTGGAAACTTTCTTAGACCTTTTTTGCTTTTTTGCTTTCTTTATAATATTTGCAAATGTGTCTTAAATTACAGTAATTACATTTTGGTTTTAGCGGCAGGCAAATATTTTGGCCGTACCTCACAAATGCAGAATTTAGTCTAATCCAATGTTTTTTGTCTACCAACGCAGACAATTCTTTTTCTGTTTCTTCTGGACTTTTTGTATTTACTATTCCTAATCTATTGCAAATTCTATGCACATGGGTATCTACAGGTATGGCCGATTTCTGGAATGCATATACGAGTACGCAATTTGCAGTTTTTCTTCCTACTCCTGGTAGTTTTAATAGGTCTTCTTCATCATCCGGTACTTGCCCATGAAATTCACTTTCTATAATGTTTGCGACTTGTTTTATCCTAGCTGCCTTGATATTGTAAAAACCGACGGATGATATCTCCTTTTTAATGTCGTCCAAATTCGCTCTAGAAATCTCTTCTACTCCTTCATATTTCTTAAATAGTTTTATAAGCGCCTGGGTGGTATTTTCGTCTCTTGTTCTAGATGAAAGAATAGTGCCAATCAAAATTTTAAACGGATCTCCTTTTTCATTTTTATGAAGATCCTCCAAAGCAGTTAATCTCAAAAAGTTGTTGGTGTTTAAAGCAAATTCCATTTCACCAAGTATTTTTGAGATATCATACATTACAATAAATTTTTTTTTGATTTCTTAATTTATTGTCTCCTCTTAATTCTTGCTCTTCCTGTCTTCCTGGGTGCAATATTACCTACTTTGGCACCAGGCGGGGTGTTTCTTGCTACAGATGATGGATGACCTATGTGTTGATGTCTTCCTCCACCATGTGGGTGGTATACTGCTGCTTGAGCAATTCCTCTTACTACTGGGTATAATCTTCCTCTGGATTGCATGTATTTTGCTTTATTACCGGCTTTAAGGAACGGCTTTTCCGATTTTCCACCTCCTGCAACAACTCCAATCATTGCACGACATTTGGGATTCATATTTAGGATCATTCCTGATGGGAATTTCACCTTTACGCTATCAACGGAATGTGAAAATACTATTGCTGATGTTCCGGCTGCCTTTATCAATTTTCCACCGTCGCCAATATTTTTTTCAATATTACAAACAAGTGTTCCATCTGGTATGGATCCTAAGTCTAGAATATTTTTAGACAAGGGTTTTGCTCCATTTCCTATCTCAATTTTGCTTCCGACTGTTGTACCTTCTGGGGCCGGAATATATGAATAATTATTGTCATCAAATTTAATTTTAGCAACTGGTGCATCTCTTCCTCTTTCATGTACCAAATCCATTACAATACCATGATGAACTTCATTAATCTCAAAATTAGGATATTTAGTGGGAGCTATTTTTCCAACTATAATTGCTCTAAATTGTTTTCCTCCTTTCCCTCTTCTTCTTACTAATGTCCTCTTTCCCAATTAAATCTAATATATCGATCTCAAAGGCCCGCTATTAAATTTATTCTTGATAGTTCTAGGAATTTTGATAGTATAACATAATTTCTATTATAATGGAATCAGACACATTAATTTGAAATTTTCCAAATTAAAGAATATCTGAGAAATCATCCAACTCTTGATAATAAAGTTATAAAGAGTTGTGTAGTTATATAATTATGAGCCAAAACACCATATCACTAAAGGTGCTAGAAGCTTATACCCGAGATGTAGGCCGTGGTGTTGCTAGAATTGATTATGAATCTATGGATGCTTTGAGCGCATCTACAGGTGATGTCGTGGAAATTAAAGGTAAACGTAGAACAGTTGCAAAATGTTTACCTCTTTATCCTTCGGACGAAGGTAAGGGTATACTCCGAGTTGATGGTCTGGTTAGAAATAATGCAGGTGTAGCTATAGGAGACACTATAATTGTCAGAAAGATTAAAGCTGTTCCTGCAGAAAAAGTTATAGTTGCACCATTAGAAGCTATTCCTCCAATTGATGAACGATATTTAGCTGATGCTCTTGAAAGTGTACCATTAATCAAAGGCGACAATGTGATGGTGCCATATTTTGGTGGTAGACTTACATTTCAAGTCATAGGTGTCACCCCAGGTCCTGGTGTTGATGCCGTTTTAGTTACTCAAAAAACTGTATTTCATATCGCTGAACGGGGAGAAACTCTCCGTGGAGTACCACAAGTTACATACGAAGATATTGGTGGCCTAAAAGAGGAAGCCCAAAAAGTTCGTGAAATGATTGAACTGCCATTACGACATCCAGAAATATTTGAAAAACTGGGTATAGAGGCACCAAAGGGAGTGTTGTTGTATGGACCTCCAGGTACCGGTAAGACCTTGTTGGCAAAAGCAGTGGCTAATGAAAGTAATGCACACTTCGTAAGTATCTCTGGTCCAGAAATAATGAGCAAATTCTATGGTGAATCTGAAGCAAGACTGCGTGAAATATTTAAAGAAACCAAGGAAAAGGCTCCTTCTATAATGTTTATCGACGAGATAGACTCTATAACTCCAAAGCGAGAAGAAGTAACAGGAGAAGTTGAACGTAGAGTTGTATCTCAGTTATTATCTTTGATGGATGGATTGGAAGCAAGAGGTAAAGTTATAGTTATTGCTGCCACAAATAGACCAAATGCCATCGATCCAGCTCTAAGAAGACCTGGTCGATTTGACCGAGAGATTGAAATCAAAGTTCCTGATAAGCGTGGTAGATTGGAAATCTTACAAATTCATACAAGAAATATGCCTTTAGAATCAGATGTAAATCAAGAAAAAATAGCATCTGTAAGTCATGGTTTTGTTGGTGCAGATTTGGAATATCTCTGTAAGGAGGCTGCAATGAAATGTCTTAGACGATTGTTACCTGAACTTAACTTGGAGGATGAGAAAATAAATCCTGAAGTATTGAATAAATTGATTGTTACCATGTCTGACTTTGAAAGCGCTCTTAAAGAAGTGATGCCCTCTGCCATGAGGGAAGTTTATCTGGAATCTCCTGATGTTGAATGGAATGATATAGGTGGATTAGATGATGTTAAACGAGAGCTACAGGAAGCAGTGGAATGGCCATTAAGGTACCCAGATCTTTATACAAAACTAGGTCACTCTAATCCCAAAGGAATTCTGATGCATGGTCCATCTGGTACCGGAAAAACGATGCTTGCCAAGGCAGTTGCCACAGAATCTGAGGCTAATTTCATTAGCGTGAAAGGACCGGAATTATTGTCAAAATGGGTTGGCGAATCCGAAAGAGGAGTCAGAGAAATTTTCCGACGTGCAAGACAAGCCGCACCATGTGTTGTTTTCTTTGATGAAATAGATTCTATCGCACCAGTAAGAGGACTGGGAGGTGATAGCATGGTAACTGAAAGGGTCGTTTCGCAACTATTAACCGAATTGGATGGAATTCAACAATTAACCAGTGTAGTTATTATTGCCGCAACTAACCGATCGGATATGATCGATCCTGCATTGTTAAGACCGGGTAGGTTTGATAAGATAGTGTATGTGCCTTTACCTGACAAGGCTACAAGAAAGAAAATATTGGAAATTCATTCATCAGAAAAACCTATTTCTGACATCGTTGATTTCGATAGAATCGCTGAAATTACAGATGGATTTAGTGGAGCTGATGTATCTGCTGTTGCAAATACGGCGGTTTCACTCGTGTTGCATGAGTATCTTCAAAAATATAGTAATCCTGAAGACGCTGCAAAACATGCATCGGAGGCACATGTTACAATGAAACATTTCGAAGATGCTGTAAAGAAGATAAAAACTCAAAGAGATAGTAAGTCGGGTGAGAAAGTTACAGTACCTTACTATAGGTAATTTTTCTATTTTCTCCCATATTTTGATTTCTTTATTAGTTGAAAAAAGTCATAATCTTATATTTTTTATTAATATTGCATAAAAATTATTATAAATTATTTAACATAATTATTAAAATGAAAATAATTTTTAGGGGCAATGTTTTTAAGTATAATTTCTTGAATAACTTTCACAAAAAGAATGGTTGAAAATGCACTACAGATTATTCAAAACAAAGTAACGTTATCTAAGATTAATCGTTTTTTTACAGACGAAGAAATTAGCCAGTTGGTTGAAAAATATGGTACTCCATTATATCTAGTAGACGAAGAGGCTCTGCATGATAAAGTTTTAGAACTTAACGGAGCTTATGAAAAATTTCATGGTCATGTAAAGATTGCCTATTCAATTAAAGCTAATTTTAATCCATCTATTCTTAAAACATTCATGAAAGACAATATTACTTTTGATCTTACTTCGTTGGGTGAATTGTTTTTTATAAGAGAATTAAACATTAATCCTGAAAATATTGTCTACACAAGTGTAACAGAAGAACTGGATGAATATAAGCAGGTCCTTTCTTATGGGATTACGAGAATTGTCGTTAGTTCTTACTTTGGATTAGTTAATTTGTCTCAAGCTGCTAACATTGTTGGCATTATTCCTAAAGTAATGGTGCGTATGAATCCTGAGGTAGGTGTTAAAGCCGAGGTCCGTGCATCTTACAAAAATGGCAAATTTGGAGTTCCTTTAAACGGTGGAAAAGTTGATTCAGCTTATTTCATTGTTAAATCCATTTTTGATAATCCTTTATTGGAGTTTGAGGGTTTTCATTTTCATCTGGGGTCTCAAATTACCGACTTTGTATGTTATGTTAGTGCTCTAGACCGACTAAATTCATTATTAAATAAACTAAAAAAAGAAATCCCCAATTTTTCATTAAAAACACTGGATATTGGTGGCGGGACTCCGGTATTTTATAACGAGCCCGTTCCTACCCCAAGTGAAATGTCGTCTGTTTATATAGAAAAACTGAATAATCTAGTGTCCTCTCATGGTAAATTTACACTAATGATAGAGAGTGGTAGATACCTAGTTGCAGAATCGTCTATAATGGTATCAAAAATTGTCAACACTAAAGAATACAATGATCATAAAATAGTTATTTTAGATACTGGATATCATCTTTTGTTAGATGCTGCTTTACTTAAACAAGAATATCCTCAGGAAGTGATATCAAATAACACCAACACCAACACCAATAATCGTATTTACTTTTCCAATTCTAACAAACAGTATACTGGGAAGAATATTCATCTTGTGGGAAGGTTGTGTGACACTTTAGATGTTTTTCCTACCTCGAAACTATCCGACCTGTCATATGCGAACGTTGGAAATTATATTTTGTTTTATAATGTAGGAGCTTATTCTCTAGTGTTTAATATGCCCTTTCATTGTCAAACTAAGCCCCCAGTTCTGATGAAAACTTGTGAGGGCGATATAAAATTAATAAGAAAAGGCACCTCTTATAAGGATCTTTATGAAGAAGAAGGCGGCTTAATTCCATAACAATTTTGTATGATTCAAATATCATATGGTGTTTTGACTTTGATAAATTATACTAGGGTTCATATTTTTGTAAGTGGAAAGGTACAAGGGGTATATTATCGTCAAAACACTGCACAAAAGGCACAGGAGTTAGGTATCGTTGGTTGGGTTAGAAATTTGTCAGACGGACGGGTAGAGTCTGTAATGGAGGGTTTGGATGTCGATATTGATAAAATGCTTAGTTGGTGTAAGTCGGGACCTAAGGATGCCGTAGTGACAGATATTAAAATTATGAATGAGGAATATAAGAAGGAGTTTTTCACTTTTGATATCGTCAAAACACTTTAGATAGGTGATTAATGCTCCTCTGACAAGTAATACTTTTAGTTCTAAATTTTAGTATATTGTTATTGTTACTGTTGTTGTATTTTCCCCATACTGCATTAACTTAACATTATGGTCTTACTAATATATTATTTTTCTCTAAATATTTTTTAACCTCTTTTAATTTTGCCTTGTTAAAATGGAACAGAGATGCTGCCAATGCTGCATCGACATCTGTTTTTTTATACACTTTTAGTATATCATCAACCGATCCGCATCCTCCAGAGGCTATTACAGGAATATTTATTTTATCACAAATCGCATTAATTAATTCAATATCGTATCCATTTTCTGTCCCGTCTGTATCTATACTTGTCAAAAGTATTTCTCCTGCTCCCATCTTTTCAACTTTTTTAGCCCATTGGACCGCATCAATTCCAGTAGATTTTTTCCCACCAAAAATCTTGATTTCAAACCAATATTTTTTTCCATCCTTGGAAAAAAAATATTTTCCACCTTGATCATAGTTTCTTTTTACATCCAAAGCAACTACTATACACTGCTTTCCGAAAATACACATCAATTCCTGGATCAATTCCGGGTCTACTACTGCAGCGGTATTTATTGAAACCCTGTCTGCACCACTTAGGAGTAGATTACGTGCATCTTCCAATGTCTTTATGCCGCCCCCAACCGTAAATGGTATGTTTATTACACTAGCTACATTTTTTACAATATCTTTCATTGTTTTGCGATGTTCCTCAGCCGCAGTAATGTCTAAAAATATTAATTCATCAGCGCCTTCGTCGCTATATTGTTTGGCTAATTTGACAGGGTCTCCCGCATCTTTGAGTTCCTTAAAGTTAATACCTTTTACAACTCTACCCTTATTTACATCCAGACAGGGAATGATTCTTTTTGCCACTGCCATATTAAATCAATTCTTGAACATGTTCTATTTTCAATTTCTCGTCATACAATGCTTTCCCTAAGATTACTGCATAACAATTAACGTTCCTTAACTTTAATATATCTATTATATTGCTGACTCCTCCGCTAGAAACTATTTTTACATCTTTAAAGGTGTTATTTATTTTGATTAGTGTTTCTATATCGGGACCTTCCAAAGTGCCATCTTTGTCAATATTTGTCAGCAAGAACTCATTAATACCCAGTTCTTGGTAAAACCGGATGGCATCAAATAATTTTATACCTGAAAATTCCTTCCATCCAGAGATCATTACATTTTCTTTATTATGATCTACTGAAATTATAATCCGATTTAGTCTTTTCTTTGATATCTTTTGTATCATCTCTGGCTGTTTGAAAGCAAATGTTCCTATGACAACCTTTATTGGCTTTTTGATGTCTAAGAATCTATTTATACTGTTAATAGTTCGGATACCGCCTGCAACCTGTACTGGAATGTTTACCGAATCAATTATTTTTAATATTATTTCGCTATTGTTCTTTCCTGTATTCAAAGCTGCATTTAGATCAACTATATGTAACATATCCACCCCTTTGGATTCCCATTTTTTTGCTACTTCTAATGGATTGTCATCGTACACAGTTTTATTTTCTAATTTACCATTAACCAATCTTACTACTTGGCCATCTAATAGATCAATTGCTGCGATGCTTTTCATTTTGATCGTTTGCAAATATTTACAAAGTTTTTAATCATTTTTTCGCCAATTGTACTTGATTTTTCTGGATGAAATTGTGTACAATAAATACTGTTAATTTCTATTGAGGCCGGGATGTGTACTCCGTAATTCGATCTTGATGTTATTATGTCGCTATTTTTAGGTGTAGTATAATAAGAATGTACAAAATAGACCCAAGATTTATTTGGTATTCCTTCAAATAATTTACTCTTCTTATCTGTTATCTCCAAACTATTCCATCCTATATGAGGGATTTTTACTAAGTTTTTGGGGAGGGACAATACTTCTCCTTCAATTATATCAAGTCCTGCTAATTGTCCCTCTTCACTTTTCTCAAATAACATCTCCATTCCCAAGCATATTCCCAAGACTGGAATGTTTTTTTTCATAAATCGGGAGAATCCCGTTTTACATTTGTTTATTGAAATAATTGCTGGATCAAAATTTCCAACACCGGGTAATACTATTCCATCCACTTCTGATGATTCTTCAAAATCATTTATGATTGATACCTGTGCTCCGTTTCTTTGAAAGGATGATTGAAGACTAAAAATGTTTCCGGCTCCATAATCAAAAATTGATATTTTCACCATATACTACATCATCCCTTTGGTGGTAGGATCTCCATCGCTATTTGGATCAATCCCTATGGCATTCCTTAATGCAACTGCGGTGGCTTTTATGGCCGATTCGATTTTATGGTGATCATTTGTTCCATAATGTACGATAACATGCATGCAACAATTAATATTTCCAATGAATGATTGAAAAAAATGAATAATGTCTTCTTGCGAAATATTCTCAATCTTTTCTCTTTCTAATTTCATATCGATGTGACTATATTGTCTCTTTATCAGATCTACAGCGACGCTTGAAACGGATTCATCCATTGGAACTGTGGCATTTCCAAAACGATTAATGTTCTCTCTCTTGCCGAGGGCCTTATCAATGGCTTGGCCTAATACGATACCTGTATCTTCTATTAAATGATGCTTGATACCGTCCTCACTTTTTGCTTTCAAATCAATGTCAATCTTACTGTGTTTTGAAAAAGATACTACAATATGATTTAAAAAATCGATCCCTGTATTAACGTTTGAGTTTCCTTTTCCGTCTAAATTGATTTTAGTCACTATATTTACTTCCTTCGTCCTTCTTTCAATTTCACACGTACGTTGATGATCCTCAATAATCACTATGTGCTTTTAATTTTTTGTATTATTTAATATATTTGGTAAATCGTTTACATTTTTAATGATTACATCTGCATTATTTGATTTTAGCAGTCTTTTCTTATCAATTGATCCTTTTTTATTTTTGCCATCCCCATCCCCATCCCCATAGACTCCACAAAAAAATATTCTATCCTCTGTTGTTTGCTTCCTAAAATTTTCTACCATCAAAAGATCTGCAATGGAGTCTCCTACATACAATGCACTAGTCAATTTTAAATTATCAAATACCTTGTGTAGGGAAAATGCGTTAGGTTTGGAAACTTCTCTATTTTCATCCTCTAAAAACACACAAGCTTTTTCATCAAAGTAATCTATGAGACTGTTAAGAGTGAAATAAGAAGCAATTTTGCTCCGTCCGGATATCAATCCCAAATTTCCATTAAATTTCTTTGAAAGAAGACGTATTGTACTCTCTTTAATTATTAGAATATCCTTGTTTATGAGTGGCTCGTCAAAATAATATATTGGCTCCTTATTGAACCGCTTTTTATATAAAATTGGACCATAAAAGATTTCATTAAAAAGTGTGGAAATCGTATCGCCATCACTTGGATATCTTAATTCTTTTGTTATGGATGTTATATTTCCGATCTTCTCGAGCTCTTTTTCTACCGAATCTTTACCTCTGTCATCTAATTTCTCCAATATACTACGAAAAACTTGGATGGTCTTGTCTGTATTCATTTTATTAATTAAGATACAATATAAAATTATTAGGACTATTGAATAAGCGGTATCGATATCATTATTAAATCCGCCCGTATTTCGAAGTTTAGAAATCATGTCCTGAAAAGGAAAGTTATCTAAATTTATGTTAAAACTCTTAATTAGAATAAACTGGGCTGTTTTTATTATTGCTTCATCATATGATTTCTTTACGTCAACTAATACACCATCTATATCAAAGATAATCGCTTCACATTCTGAAAAATTGATTTTCTTATTAGTCAACTTTATAGCTATAGTTAATCAATAATCAATAATTAATATCCTGTTATAATCTTGTGTATTTATAATTAAATCGACTATAGTATATTAATATAGAATAATCAACAATATAAGTTATATAATACATTCTTCTATATTATTGTGTGAAATATCGGAATAGGACCGAAATAATTTCTAATATCCTAAATGCCGCTAATGGGGGCATTTCAAAAACTAAAATAATGTACAAGGCCTTTCTATCATATGCTCAGATAAAGGAATATTTGCCTATACTATTAGAGAATAACTTGTTGGCTCTTGGCACCGACGGTAAATACAGGACCACTGAAAAGGGTATTAGGTTCCTAAAGATGAATGAGGAGATTCAAGAATTAATCGAGTCAAAATCACTTCAGGATGATTTTACCTAAATATCATATTCCTATTTGAATAATTTACTAAAATATAGTTTGATCTTAATTAATTGGGGCTTTAGCTTATCAAATAATCCTATTTTTAGCTTGAATATAAAAAACAATATATTGTAATGGTAAGAAATATAGATGGATTTAGGAAATGCTAGTTTTTAAAATTTTTCATCTAGGAATCTTATTTACTGTTTTTATCTTTACTATTCATATTAATTCTGTTTATGCTACAGTTGATGCCAAAAACAACAATAGTTCTTCAACCGGTAATAACACCTTATCTGTAAAGCCTGATAATTACGCTATTAAGGTGGGCGAAGGAAATAATACTGTATCCTTTACAAAGTATTTTCCTAATTATGTAGAAATAACTGCCGGGGACAGTATAACGTGGTATAACGGAGTTGATGTTCCAAATCCTCATACTGTTACCTTTATAAGGGATTTAGATAATGCCGAAAAGATCGGAGTTCCCTTCTACGTTTCTAATAACACACAATTTGTCCCTGTATTAAATAATCTGGGAGAGCCATTAGAAGAAACGACTGGTAATGGAACACGGATTGTTATGGTGTTAAATGCACGAGCATTAACTCCTACCGTAATTACAGCAGATGATAATGTAACGGAACTAAAAAGAGACTCTATATATGCTTTTAATGGAACTGAAAAATTCGTTAACTCTGGGCCATTGCTAGCTTTGGATAAGAAACAGAACTTTGATTACTCTTTTAGCAGCTCCTTCACTGTTGTTTTTAATAAACCCGGATTTTATGAATATACTTGTCTATTTCATCCTTGGATGATTGGAAAGTTATTAGTGAAACCCTAAGTAGCTATACTATATACTGTATACTACTTTCTTAAAATTTACCTTTCATGATCTAACTATATATTTTCAAACCTTTTTCATACTTCTATATTTGACACGAAATATTGATCTCGATTCTCACGAGAGCTCTGATAAAAGCTATAGTAGAAATTCTCAAAAATTTTTAAACAAATTTAAAGTTAGCGTAGGTGATGAAGTGAAAATAGTTACTAAAAAAGCAGAATTTTTTGGCATTATTCTGCCCCGATATGAAACTTTTAGTGACAAATATATCGTACTAAAATTGAAAAGCGGTTACAATATTGGAATTGAAATAGAAAATATTATAGAAATTATCAATAAAACTAAAAATATTGATCAATTATCCAAAAAACCTGTAACAAAATCCGATCCAAGTGATAATGCCCGTGCTAACGATGATAATAATAGCCACAATTTGTTCGATAAAATGAATAGTTCTAAATTATTACCAAAAATATTGCTAATTAGCACAGGTGGCACTATTGCAAGTAAAATTGATTATAGAACAGGTGGTGTAACTTCACTTTTGACTGCATCAGAATTATATTCTGCTTTTCCAGAACTTTCTGACTATGGATACATTTATCCTGAATTCTTATTCAACGAATATAGTGAAAACATGAATCCTCATCATTGGTCTGCCCTAGCGGATAGAATTTCATTTGCTATCAACAACGAACACTATGATGGAATTATTGTATCCCACGGTACGGATACCATGCATTATACTTCCTCTGCATTAAGTTTCGCGCTCCAAAATATCCCAATTCCTGTACTTTTGGTTGGTTCTCAGAGATCATCCGATAGACCTTCTTCAGACGCATTCAGCAATTTAGTTGGTGCAATAAGATTTATCAAGGATGCAAGATATTCAGGCATTTTTGTTTGTATGCACCATAATACTTCAGATGAAGTAATTGCATGTCATCTTGGGACACGAGTGAGAAAAAACCATACCAGCAAACGTGATGCATTTAAATCGCTCAATGGGGTGCCTTTTGCCTTAATTGAGAATTCAGACATAAAATACAACAAGTTATTACACAACGGAAGAATAGAACGTGCGAATATTTCAAAAAATTTTACTTCAAGGACGGCTTTTAGCGATAAAGTGTTTCTATTGAAATTCTATCCTGGATTTAGTTCATCATTTCTTGAGAACTTTTTTCAGATGGATTATAAAGTCATTATATTGGAGGGCACTGGGCTTGGACATGTGAGTAAAGACTGCTTTCCTATTTTAAAAAAACTAATAGATTCAGGCATTTTTGTTTTTATGACTTCACAATGTATATTTGGTACGGTACAGATGACCGTCTATGATACCGGCAGAGACCTTTTGGGTTTGGGTATTATCTCTCTTTCAAATATGAGTTCAGAAACCGCCGTCGTTAAAGCAATGTGGGCATTAGGTAATAATACGGGTGCCGAGGATTTTGTTAGGATCATGAAAACTGATTATTCTAATGAAATTTCTAATATGTTGCCACTAGTTTAATAGGTTTAAAGAGGACGAGTTTGATGAATCCAGATATCGACAAATTAAACGTAAAGGTTGGCTTTGAAATACATCAACAACTAAGTACATCGTCTAAACTCTTCTGTAATTGCAAAGGCGATGGATCCAACGACGAGGGTTATGATTTCAACTTTATTCGAGTTTTGAGACCTACAAAAAGTGAGTTGGGTGATTTTGACAAAGCTGCATTATTTGAACACGCCAAAATGAATTCAATCAAGTATTATTCTAAAGTAGGATATAGCTGTTTAGTAGAAGCTGACGAGGAGCCCCCACATGAAGTAAGCAAAGATGCACTTGAAACAGCATTGTTGTTTTCACTCGCTCTAAATTCAAATATTGTTGATGAAATTCATGTCATGAGGAAATTAGTGATAGATGGCTCTAATGTCAGTGGATTTCAAAGAACTATGTTGATATCAACAGGAGGTTACTTAGAAGTCGATAATTTCAACAAGATAGGTGTCCAGGGTATATGTTTAGAAGAGGATGCAGCAAAATTAATTTCTACCAATCCTCTATTAAAGGAATACGGACTCGACAGGCTTGGGATCCCGCTAGTCGAAATCGCACTTGACCCCATATCTGGTACTCCTGCAGAAATTGTAAACGTCGCATTAACTCTAGGTAGATTACTTCGAAGTAGTAAAAGAGTGACTCGAGGAATTGGGAGCATAAGGCAGGATGTGAATATATCTGTCAATGATGGTCAAGTAGTCGAAGTCAAGGGAGTACAGCAATTATCACAACTTATCAAAGTTTTAGACTACGAAACAAAAAGACAGTACGGATTAATCAAAATTGCGGAAGAATTTAGAAATAGAAATATTAATGATTCCTTTATTGGCGATAAAATTGAAGACATAACTTCCTTGTTCTCAAATTCATCATCTAAGGTGATAAAAAAAATATTAAAAGACCCAGACCCAGTCATTAATTGTATCCGTTTGAGGGGTCTACGTGGTTTGATTGGCTATGAACCTATGAAAGATGTACGACTAGGTAAAGAGTTAGGAGAGTTTGTTAGATTTTTTGGATTGGGTGGCGTCTTTCATTCCGATGAATTACCTAATTATGGGATCACTATCAATGAGATAGATAGCGTTAAGAAATCTGTTGATGTTTCTACTGACGATGCCTTTATAATAATAGGCGGTAACAGGGAAAAAATAAGCAACCTTCTTGAACCATTGATTAAAAGGGTAATCCAATTTAAATATGGTGTCATTGCTGAAACCCGTTCAGTTACTTTAGACGGAACTACCATTTTTTCACGACCTAGACCAGGTTCATCCAGAATGTATCCTGAAACGGATATAATGCCAATTCCTGTTGATCGTAACTTACTTGATAGTTTGAAAAATAAAATACCTTTGCCATGGAATGAATTAATCAAAGGAATCATGAAAAAGTATGGATTGAATATGAAATTATCTGAACAAATTTTTGATTCTGATTATTATAATTTATTTGAAAGACTCTTGATAACCAATCCCACTATTTCACCCACCTTTGTTGCATCAAAACTTACTGAAGATATCGTTAGTCTCTCCAGAAATAATCTTGATAAGGACCTCTTGACAGATGAAATGATTCTAGACATTTTCAATAGGCTTGATAAGGGATTTATTGCAAAAGAGTCTATAATATTAATTTTTGAAAAATTAATGAAAAAGGATTGCATGACGGTAGAGGAAGCAATAAATTCCCTCAACCTAACTAAATTAGATGATACGGACTTATTTTCTACATTGGATAAATTGTTTGATGATAATTTGAGCGTTATAAGAGAGAAAGGGCCCAATTCCATGGGTGTATTGATGGGGAAAAGTATGGCAGTTCTGAGAGGTAAGGTAGATGGTAGCAAAATTAACGACTATTTGAAACACAAATTAGAAACATTTCTTAACGAAGGATCTTCTCCTTCCCCTTCTTAGCATGACTCGAGTACCTAAATCAATCAAGAATCACTATATCGATTCTTTTCTAATAAATTCAGAGAACTTGAAGTCATTCCTCTCATCTCACGAGATTTCAAACTCTGAACTGGAGTATGTGTCATTTACAATTTCCAAACTATATAATCAAAAGGTGGATACTATTTTAGAATCGTGCGGAAATGATTGGACTAGGCTAGATTCTGCTTCTTCTCCTTTAATTTTATTCGTTCAATGCATTGATGAATCACTCCGTGATCACTTGAATATTTCATCACGATGTAGGTTTATTCTAAATTCATTCTCAAAAACGTTAGAGTCTTGGATGATCTGGTAGTTTATACTTTGATATGTTGATTTACTGTATCTACTTTTGTATTTCTAACTTTGAATAATCTTGTTTTAGTAATTATTGTTGATTCTAAAAAAAAATATTTAGTGTGCGTGAGGTGGTGGTGCACTACCTTTTGATAATTCTTCGTTAAATGTTCCTGATGCTTTTTCGTGGAATTCCAATGCGGCCTGATCTACCTTAATTGCTTGAGGTGGACATACCGACACACATGCCATACACCAAATACAATCATGTTCTCTGATTGGATCTGCTTTATCTGTATAGTCTTTTCTTTCTTCTTTAACTGAAGAACCAGTGCCTTCAAACACTTCATTTACTGCCTCTTTAGCTGATACGTCATGTTCAGTTCTGTACCATTGAAAAACTTGTACAGGACATGCTTCAATACATGCTCCATCTGCTACACACGAATCCCAGTCGACTGCTACCATAGTTCCACTTACACCTAAAGGTCCTATTTCTTCTCCTTTTGCTTGGAATGCTTCTTTAACTTCTGTATTTTCTGCTGCCTCTTTTAGTGAACCTGGACCCCATAAATAGTGAAAATGTTCATCGTCTGATGTTTTTATCTTTCCAATTACTTCATGATTTGCTGGAAAATCTGGATCGATTGGCATATTTTTTTGCAGAGATATTTGATCCTTCTATATTATATAAATCATGTGTAGAAATATCTATAGGAAGGCTAGATATTTCGAGTAATTTTGCACAATTCCTCTGATTTGGGTTGATTTATTCTTTCCTATTCACCAATTGAATATACTGATATGCAGAGGTTTCATTGTCAAAAGCATAATGTACCTTTTGAAAGTTCTTTTTGAACTCTGTTACATTTTGCAAAACTTTAGGAATATCTTGCTTGTCTATTACAACTTTTTTAATAAAGGTTGCTATTTCCTGCATTTCGTCTTCCTTCATTCCTAGTCTGGTTACTTCGGGAACTCCTATTCTAACGCCACTGGGATGAAAATAATTTCTTCCCTCTTTTATGTCCCCAGGTAGCAATTGTCTATTTAGGATTATATTACATTTTTCAAGGTCCTTTTCTATAGTTCCACCATCACCATAATTTGAGACGTCGACGGCAAGTTGATGTGATTCAGTATAGCCTCTCTTTTCCCCTAAAACATTGAATCCATGATTTGCAAGGGAGTAGGCAAGCATTTTTGCATTCTTGATGACCTGTTTGGCATATTCTTCTCCAAATTCTAATGATTCAGCCAATGCTACTGCTTTGCCAGCAACATGATGTAGGTGATGACTACTTGTATTTCCCGGAAAAATTGCCTTCTTTATAGACTCCGAATATTTTTCAACCGATACTATGATGCCTCCTTGGGGTCCCCATAGTGTCTTATGCGAGCTCATGGTCATCGAATCAGCGCCTTCTCGTAAAGGGTCTTGAAATTGTCCACCAGCGATTAGACCTGCTACGTGGGCTCCATCGTAATTTATATACACATTTCGTTCATGCAAGAATTCTGATAATTCTTTCACAGGATGAGGGAACAAAAAAAGACTGCCGCCAAACATCGCTATTTTCGGTGCTTTTCCTTCGGCAATCATTGTATCTATTTTTTTCTTGGTCAGTTCAACATCGATGGTCATGTTTTCTTTTGAAAATGGAAAGTGTTCTATTACTAATCCGTGAACCAAGCCGGCCGTTCCTGAGTGCTCCTTTTTTCCGTGTGAAATATGTCCACCGGTAGGAATCGACGAAGCTATCATAGTGTCTCCAGGATTTGAGAATGCAGAATATATTGCCAAATTTGCGACAACTCCCGAAGTTGCTCTACAATCTGCAAATTCAGCATTAAATACTGATCTTGCTAAATCATTGCAAATATTTTCAACTTTGTCTATAAAAGTGCACCCTGCGTATACCCTTTCTCCAGGCCAACCCTCTGCATACCTATTTCCAAAATCAGACGCCACTGCTTCCCTGACGGCTGGACTGGGGATATTTTCACTTGCTATGAGGGGAATTGAGTCATTGAACCAGTCATGATGTTCTTTAATTAATTTTAGAATGTTATCCTGAATTTCTTTTGCATTCAATATTATTTTTTGCAATAATTACTTATATAAAATATCGTAATCTAGCAAAATAGTGATATTTTAGTGATGATTTTTTAGTCATTTATAACAATAATTTTATACTACATGTATTTTATCTACTCATGCAGAAGGTTAAACAGATGGAAGGATATTGTGTTAAATGCAAAGCAAAAAGAGAAATGAAAGATGAAAAAGAGGTAACCATGAAAAATGGAAGACCTGCTACTCAAGGTATATGTACTGTGTGTAATACGAAAATGTTCAAGATAGGAGGAAGTAAAAAATCTACATAAATACTAAAAATTGCAACAATCTAGTCGATTTATATCGATATTTTCTATATTTACCTTTTTGATATCATTTGCTATCAATAAATTGATTGATTGATTTTAACTTCAGTGTTTGAGAATGCCTTTTCAACTTGTTCTAAGTTGGAAATAAATGCAATTGAAAACAAAATTCTTTGGCACACTATATATTTATTCTTTAATGTTCTTCAAAAAACTATTTAATATTTTTATATGTGTCATTATTTTATGTTATTACAGTAATGATGACAACCTTCTAGCTCTGAACTGTTGTATTTTAATTAATGGCTATTATATATAGGAATTTATGGATGGATTAGACAGGGAATTTGAAAGACCCGATTGGGACGTTTACTTTATGATACAAGCTTTTTTGGCAAAGCTACGATCCAACTGTCTTACTAGGCAAATAGGAGCTGTAATAGTTAAGAATAATAGACAAATATCAACTGGTTACAATGGTACCCCATCTGGATTCCAAAATTGCTTTGAGGGTGGGTGTAAAAGATGTACAGATAGGATTAAAGGTATTGTTAAATCAGGTGAATCTTTAGATAGGTGTATTTGTGTGCATGCGGAGGCCAATGCAATAATGCAATGCGTTATGTTTGGAAATGCTGGCAGTACCAAAAATGCTACTTTATACTCTACTCTTGCTCCATGCATAGAATGTAGCAAGATGGCTATTACAGTAGGGATCAATAAAGTGGTCATTTTATCTAAATATGACGAGGACGGAACCGAGATCTTAAGACATGGAAATGTACAAATATTAGAAATGAATCCAGCTAAATTGCAACTTTGGATCTCAAAGCTATTTGGATGATACTGCTTAAGAATACAATTTCTGTCTAATCAAACCTGTCTAATCTAATGTATCTAAATAATTAAGTAAAATTAACTAACTAAAACAAAAACAAAGCAAAACTAGAACAAAAACAAAAAAAAAGATTATGGAACTGATCTGCTGTAGAGTTTTCCTTCTAATGCTAGTTTGTACATTTCTGCTACATAGGGGTTCCTTGCAGGAGTTTCAGCGCCAAGTTCTACCAAACGTGCGTATACCCTAACTACATAGGCCAAAGCACCCATGAAAGCTACTACTACACCCATGTTAAACATCCAGTGGTTAGGTACTGAAAATATTTCTTCAACAAACCAAAAGTGCCACATTTCATTGATACCAATTGTGAACATGGTAGCTAAATAACCGATAATGGTTATCTTTAGACCCGTATTCATTGAATTGTTTGGTCCTCTTAATGCTGGTACTCTCCTGTCATACATCGCAACAAATCCCCAACCTAGTGGGAGTGCAATAAAGTGACTGTATAACCACCAATGAGCTGGTGTAAATGCACTGTCTCTGATGGCTGTTTGGTGCAATGATCCATCAACAAAGTTGTCTACTTCTACTGATGCAGCAATAGACCCTAGCATAATGACCATTATATAGATCTTTTTTAGCCTCTGGATTTCTACTTCCTTTGGAATTAATGCAGGCATTTGTGCCATTTTACTATCACCATATCTTCGTTGATTAAATATATAAGATGTGAACTAAAATATTTATAAATAATACTAGAAATTGATGGAATATTATTAAATTATTAGATGAATGTTTAATTAATTAACTAAATTTCTGATGTTTTGTCAATGTTGTCAAGCTTATCGTCGATGATTATCATCTCTGATAAAATAATCTAAACTATAAATAATTAATGGCTTTAAAAATACTTGGTGAGACCATTAGTCTTCTTTGACCTTGGGCAAACGCTCATTGATGAATGGAATTACGTTACTTATTTTGATAAACTATTATTCCAGACACTTAATGACTATGGGGCTAGGATAGATCAAAGAAACTATTATACGTTGAGAAATGATTTAGTTCGAAACAGAAAATTTGGTTCATCAGGATTTCTGGAAATTATTTCCCTAATGGTACGTCTTATCCTTCCTAAGGGATATGATTCTGTGATTTTCGATGTTTTAGAGACGGATTTGCTAGAAAATAAAAGAAAACTAATCAAACTATTTAGTCAAGTTAACTACCTCATCCCATTATTATCCAAGAAATATTCATTAGGTATAATCAGCAACAATTCATCCGGTTCAGCCAATCTATTGGTTCTAAACGATCTAGATAAGCATTTTAGAATAGTATGTTTAGCAGAAGATATTGGATCTAAAAAACCAAATCATGAAATATTTCATAAGGCGTTAATTGGCTGTAATTCAAGTATTGACAATTGCATCATGGTTGGAGATAGATTAGATATCGACATTTTACCTGCCAATGAGCTCGGAATGAAGACCATAAGAACTTTGGACTCTTTATACAAAATTCAAGAGCCTATGAACAAAAAAGAGACACCACTTTTCACTATACACACTCTCTCTGAATTACCTGAAGTATTGTCTCGTATTTCTTAGATTCTTTGTATCTCCTTGGATATTTTTCTCCATTGTTCATCTAAATCACTTCCTTGAGTATCTCGTTTATTAAAAAGAGAATGAATTGAAATCTTTTCACTTGATTCTGCAATTGGAATAATATGAATATGAAAATGGGGAATTTCTTGTCCAGCATCCCTTCCATTATGTATACCTACTAGTGAAGAATTACAGTTCATTGATTTTTCTATTTTTTCAGTCAATAGGTGCAATGCATCAAAAATGTCTCTGTTTTCTATAAAGCTCAAATCTTGAATTTTGGGTTTATGTGATTTGGCAATTATAAGTGAATGTCCATCCTTGAGGGGAAATGCATCTAAAATTGCTATTGAATGTTCGGTTTCATGTATCTTTCTAGCTTTAATATTTCCATTAATTATTTCGCAAAACACGCATTTGTTCATCGAATTCATAATCATATTTCGTGCAACTGTTCAATAAATGATTATTATCACTATATTTAATCAAGATTAATAAAATTGGATGAAAAAAGTATCCTATGGGAAAAACTATAGTTCATGAAAGACCTTTGACTACAATTTTGATGAATGAAAATGTTGCAAAAGTACTAAGCGATCCCCACAGACTAAAAATTTTAGATTTTCTTTATCATAGGAACCTCTCGACTAAGGATTTATTTAATTTATTAAAAAGAGCAAAATTTAACATTGCCATGACTACTTTGAGACACCACATAACCATACTGAAAAAAAACGGTTTGATAGGTGTTTATAAAACAGAAGAGGTTAAAGGGACCTTAGTAAAATATTATAAAGCTAATGTAAAGATGCTGGCTTATGAAAACTATCCATTTGTTTCGATCGTGAGAGATAACAGGGAAATTATTGATATGCTATATCCAAAATTCTATAAAGCCATCAAGAAGATCATGATAACTGAAAAAAATTTAATGGCAATTATTTCATCCGAATCAAAATCTAAATGCCGAATTTGTAAAACTTCTCATTATGCCGAATTTTTGATTTTCATGATTCTGAATATGATAATAACGAAAGTTTTACGAAAGTTATTGAAAACTAGGACCAATGTTGAGATGTAATTGATTTTCTTTCACAATAATATAATATGCTTATGATATTCCCATCATCATCAATTCATCATGATATATTTTCTTACATTCTTGATCGAGGTAAAAAAGTAAAATGCAATTTACAGGTACAAAAAAAGTCTATAGTTGACATGGTTTACAATGTCTATGTACCTACAATAAGGTTGGATATTGCTTAATTGTTAGGAATGTCTATAAGAATACAAATTAATATCTGACTCTAATCGTTAACCATTTTTGACTATTAATCATAAGAAAATGAGTTCAATCTGGGACATCAAATCAGTGTCCTGAACACTAATAGATATATTTTAAAATACCAATAAGCTCATATTTTATTTATGTCGCCTTTGCTTCAGGTCAGGAATGTAAACAAAACCTTTCCAATTCATAGGAATATTTTCCATCTTTTATCTTCATCAAATCCAGCCAGAAAGGCAATCGATAATGTGTCCTTTGATTTGGGACAGGGTGAAGTATTGGTTATAGCCGGCGAATCTGGTTCTGGAAAAACTACGCTCGCTAAACTCATAATGGGTGCTATAATCCCCGACGATGGTACTATATCCTTTGAGGGGAATGACGTTCACTCTCTAAAAAAAAGGAAAGCATTTTATTCAATGATCCAGATGATCCATCAGGATCCCTATAGTTCCTTAAATCCCCACATCAAAATAAAAGACATAGTCATGGAGCCACTAAAAATTCATGAGAATAAATTAAGTCGTAACGAAAAAGATGAGAAAGTGCGTCTTGCACTACGTAGAACAAGACTTGAACCCGTTGAAGAGATTTTGGAGAAATATCCAACCATGCTTTCAGGTGGTCAAAGACAACGTGTTTCAATTGCGAGATCAATTGTAAAAATCCCAAAATTAATAATAGCTGATGAACCTGTTTCGATGTTAGACATTTCTGTTAGAGCTGAAATCTTGTCGTTATTAAATGAGTTGAGAAAGACTCTGAATATTTCTATTATTTATATCACACATGATTTAGCAACCTCGCGATTCATTGGTGATAAGATTGGGATTATGTTTGCTGGAAGCATCGTCGAATATGGAGAAATTGATGAAGTGTTACATAATCCACTTCATCCGTATACTTGGATGTTACTAGATGCAGTTACTTTTTCAACCGATGAATCTAAATTCTATAAGAGCTTCGGTGGCATAAATTTATCTGAATTGCCATTAAAGGGATGTAAATTTTATAATAGGTGTAAATTATCTTTTACTGATTGTACTAATGATATAGAACAATTTGATATTAGCAAGAGACATTCTGTTTCTTGTTTCTATTATAGAAACCTAAACCCAAATCAAAATCAAAATATTAATTAGGATTCAACTTATATATCGTTTAATTATGTGTCACTCTACTTCTACTTTGACTTTGCTTGGATGATTGTACTTTACCACTTGAGATAGTCCATTCTTCGGATAAACCCCAAATATTAAATCTGATTTTGCTACTGTGGAATCTTTGAGTGTTACCATTATAATTTGATTATTGACAGATCTAAGTAGTAGTATTTTTGATAGCCTTTCAGTGTTTTGAGCATCAAGATGGGCATCTACCTCATCCATTAAATAGAATGGAGATGGTTTTAGCGATTGTAATGCCAGAAGGAATACTATTGCAGCCATTGTTTTTTCGCCTCCAGACAAGGATGTAGATTCCCTGGCAGGTTTATTGGGAAATTGCACCATTAATAAAATCCCGCCAGAAAAAATGTTATCGGGATCCTCAAGTTCCAAATAAGCATTACCTCCGGTAATATCGGAAAATGTTTTTCTAATGTCATCATCAACTTTCTTGAAAGCATCCGTAAATAGATTTTCTTTTTCTTTACCTATTTCTTCTATGAAATTCACAATTGAATTTCTCTCTTCTTCAAGATGGTTTCTTTTATCAGATAAACCTCTGTATCCCTCTATTATCTCTAAATAAGTTTCATCTGCTCTAAAATTTACTTTATCTCTTATATTTTCATACTCTTCTTTCAGTTCGCGATATAAGTCGTCTACATCAAAACTTTCCAACAAGGATTTGTGACCTAATCTAGCAAGATCGTTAGTTTGATTCATTTTTTGATATTCCAGATCTAGAATATCTTTTCTTAAAAATCCAATATCTTTTTCTAATTGATTTGATTCTTTACCGAGTTTTTTTTCTAGTTCGGTTAATTTCTTGATCTCTGTTTCATACTCTTGTAATCTTGAGTAAGTGGTGCTTGTTGCTTGAATTATTTCATCTTCCTTTTCCCTCAGAGTTCTTAATTCTGATTCTATATCCTTTCCATCTGATGTGGCTTTTTCTAGAATCTTATTCCTCTCAACCTTTTCTATCCTGATTTGATCATCTTCTTGTATGGATTTATTATGTGCCCGAGTAATATTTTCTATATTATTCTTTACCATCGAATGTGTTAATTTCATTTGATTTAATCTGGTGTTTATGATATCTAGTTCATCAACAATTTTGCGTCCGTCTTCTTCAATTTTCATTATCTTTTGCATGTCAATTCTTTCATCCGTATTTTTTATTTCAATATTCATTCTACTATTAGTATTAGTAATAATTTTGAACCTCCTTTTAGAGTAGCTAAAATTGCGAAAAAGATCATCCACATGTGTGCTATGTTCCTTGTTTATAGTATATAGTATATTCAAATTTTTAAGATTTGTTACTAAAAGATTTTCTAACTCATTGATGTTTTTTGTGATATTGGACTTTTCTAAAGTAAATGTATCCAGTTTCCCTCCCAAGAATGTTCTCTCCTTATTTAGCAAATCAATCTCCGTAATTCTTATTCTTGTTAATTCTTGTAATTTTTCTATATTTTTTCTTAAATTTTCAATAGAGTCAGAAAGTAACAAATCCTTCGTAACATCTGCAATTTTTGATCCGTAATCGAATTGCATTAACGACAAGTTAGGAAAAAAAATTTCTCCACTCGTTGATACGGCTTTGAAACCATTATTGGATAATAAATATGCTGTCAACGGATTCTTCGTAAGAATCGTGTTTCCAAATAAAAATTCGGGTAAGTGTTTTACTTTGCTTGAGACAAAATCTGAGAGAACTCCCAAAATCGATGGATTGTCTTCAATATCTTTTATCTTCTCTCCACTAAGTAGTTCGAGTGGAATTATCTTTAGAAAATGTATTCCTTTATTTTTTGAGAATTCTGCAAGTGTAATCATACTTTTGATGTCTTTTACAATTACAGCTTTCATCCATTCGTTTCCGGATGCAACTACAGCTTTTTGATATTTCTCGTTCCATGTTATTAAATTAAATACATATCCTATTACATCTAAATTCTTAAAATCTTTTAATAGGGTTGCAATCGCATAATCCTCAGTTAAACTATTCTTTGCTAGGTTTATTTTCTCTTCGTATTTAATGATCACTTTTTCTGCATTTTCTATTACTCTTTTTGAGATATTGGTTTCGGCGGTAGCTTTGAATAATTTATTATCAATTGTTTCTTTCTCGTCTTCCAGCTTACCTATTCCTGTATCAAGCTCTTTAATTTTTGATTTTGAACTGAGAATAGCACTTTCAATTTCCTGATTCTTTGCAAGGACCTTGTGGATTTGTGAGTCATTTTCCTTTATCTTTTCGGAATAGTTTTTAATGTTTTCTTCAAATCTGGCTATGGTTATTTCAATTTTTCCTTTTATGGGGATTAATTTATTTATTCTATCTGTCAAGAAATTCTTGTATGTTATTTCACCCGAGTTTATCTTATTAATTTCATCTATTTCTTTGGTTTTCTCAGATTTTTTCTTTCTCAACTCATTTAGGTTTTCTTCATCTATCTTGATCTTGGATTCAATATCTATTAATTGATTGTTTAATTCGATCTCTTTTCCACTAAAGGTTTTTTGCTCTATCTCATTGGTTTTCGCCTTTTGATTTAATTGGTCAAAATAATGTTCTGCTTCTTTTATCGTAGCTCTATTTCTTTCGTACTCATAGGCTACTGTTGATAGTCTTTTCTCATTTTTTGTTCTTTCACTGCTTGCAGAATTGGCCTGAACCAAAAATAACTTTTTCTCTTGACTAATGTTTTCGATTTGAGTGGTTACTTCTCCTAGTTTTTTTGAAACCTCTTGGCTTTTAATTTCCTTAGTTTTTTGCTCTTCATTGAGTTCTGATATTTTTCCAGTTAGATTATTTATGCTTCCGGACAGTTTTATCGCTTTTAGCCGGTTAATCTCTGATTCTATTTGTAAATATCTATGTTGATCGTTTCTCTCTTCTTCTAACTCATCAATCCTATTCCTTACTTCGTCCATTTTAGCCAATGCTATTTCAAGCCTTCTGTCTGATTCCTCGAGTTGTTTATAGGCCTGATCTTTCTTTTCATCAAAATATGAGAGTCCAACTATATCTTCGATTATTTTCCTCCTTTCTTCCGAATTCAGTTCCGATATTCTAGTAATCATCCCTTGTTGGACTATATTCAGTTTATTAGGAGAGGCGACCACTATCTCTAGTAATTCCAAGATATTATTTCTCGATACTCTCTTTTTATTCAAATAGTATTGACTTTCTCCAGTGTTGACTCCGGACATTTCTCTCGTTATGGTAACAAGATTGGCATCCACTGGAATTCCTCTATCTTCATTGTCAAAAGTTACACTGACCTTAACTATTTTATTAGAATCATTTGAACTACTATCATGAAAAAGTGATTGAAATTTGTCTACACGAAGGGCTTTTGGACTGTTCTCCCCTAAAGCGAATATTATTGCATCAAGAATATTGCTTTTGCCCGACCCATTTGGTCCAGTTACAGCTATTAGACCTTTTTGAAAGTTTAGTGAAATGTTCTTTGATCCAAACGATTTAAACCCAAAAACATCTAATTTTTTAATATAGACCAAAATTATATTATATTTGGATGTTTTCTTTCTTTATTATTTCTTTTTTTTATGGGGTCATTTTTGTATATTATTGTCATTATTTTGTTGCTTTTGTATAGTTATTATTTTGACATTTTTAGCATCATTGGTGTGTCCAGATTTATCTAGATTCAGTGCTCTTAATGCAACCTTATCGGACATGTTATTTGTTTTAAAGTCATGTTCAGGTATTAATGACAATATTTTTCTAAAATCCTGTTCGTTCTCCACAATAATTTGAATAGTTCCATCTTGGCTTAATTTAGACTTGTAAGAATGAAGTAGATTTTTTAATATCCTTTCTTTATTGACTCTTTTTTCAGAATTATCACAAAAGATTGTTATCATGAAATTATCAACGGATTTATCTTTTATGAAAGGGAGAATGTTGTCTGGGTTGCCTGGAAGAATCTCTAAATTCTCTATTTGAAGTCCTGATAATTTTGTTTGTGCCTTTATTATTTCGTCTTTATCTTTTACAATTCCTATATGATATTCGTTCTTATTATGAAGAGCAGTGTTAATTAAATAATCGCAATTACTGACCGACACATCCATGTTAATTTTTTCATATTTTGTTTTAGCATCCAAGATTAGATTGTTTATTTTGTTTGATGGATTTCCCTCATGAAAAAATTGATATACATTATCCCATTTTTGTCTGAAAACATCTGGAAAGTTTTTTCTTGATATTATGTCCTTAAATAATGAACCTTCTGAAAATAAAGACAAGAATCTATCAGTTCTAGAAACAGCTTCTACCAATGGAAAATCTAGTTCTTCATACAATTTTACTACTCTGTTCCATGCTAAGAGAGGATCAGAACTAAGATACGTTACTGACAGATCAGCTAATGATAGAATTTCTGCGATTAGATTGATTTTCTCTACGGAAAAGTCTTGACCATCTATTTCTTTTAGTAACCGATTAAAGTTGTTATACGCATTTTCATTAAAAGGATAGTCTGTTCTCCATATTAAAGCTTCAACTATTTTGCCTTCGATTTTAGCTTCTCTACCATTTAACATTTCTGGATGAGTGGTAGCAAACTCCTGTGCCACTACCAAAGGAGAAGACTCATATTTTCTAAAAAATCTAACTAGTTCTTCACTATTTAGCAAAAAATATGCATCATGAATTCTTTTATTTTTTATTTCCGCTATAGTGTTTGCTACTGTGGGAACTCTTGTATACTTTAAATCATAATGCGAGGTGCCTTGGTCCGGATCGTAATCATGTAACAATGCTGCAACTAGCATTATTTCATAGTCTCTATTGGTAATCGTGTAACCATGAATTTCCTTTGGTAACATGCTTAGGCTCATATATGCGACTTCTAGGGAGTGATGTAGATTGTGATATTCACTCGATCCTTCTCCTAAGCCTAGCTTATCATATTCTTTTTTAAGATATTGGGTCAATAAATTCAATTTAGTCAATGATTCCTGATTGATGCCTGTGGGTCTGGCCTTTAACAAAATAGATTCAATTAGATAATCTAGAGATAAACTCGAAAGATTTTCATTCGTGTATTGTATTTGACGCTTTTTTGCACCCGGAAGTATTTCTTTAATTCTATTATACACTATCTTTATGGGGAGACTCTTGTATAGGTACGTGGAGAAGGATGTCAAAATATTTCCAGAATCTTTCAGAAAAGGTTCTTCTTTGAAAATTATTTCATCAATTATTTTGGGTATGTTTTTATTAACATCTGAAAGTATGTTTGTTACTGTATTTATTTCTGTTTGAGAGAAAATGTTAAATCTTTTATATTCTGTGTTAATTACTAGCCATTGCGGAATCATAACCTTAAATATTGCATTCTTACCATCAGTTAATTTATTTTTCTTACTCGGAGAATCAGCCTGATCGAATTTTTTTAATATAACTACTATGTTACCCTTTCCTCTTTTAAAAGGGAGATTTGCATCCTTTGTCACTTCCAGCCTTACGTTCTTGTTTATTTTCCACAGCTCCAATAATATCTTCCAGTATTTTCCCTTGTCAAGCCAGTGGGGTACCTCGTTTTCCCTATCCCAAAAATCTACTAAACTATGATAGGTATATCCGTCTTCCAAATGATTTGTTTCCGGGTTGAATGTTTTATCGTCATATTCTCCTATAAATGGGTCTAGTTTACGACATAAATGCCAGGTATTCCTTACCATTTTTGTAGAAATATCAAACTGTGAATGTGCCATTAGACCCCATATAAAACCCAGCATACTAGTTGTAGTGAATAGTACGTTGGTCCAATCTCTATTCCAATCAAATTCCTTTTCTGAAAAAAAATCTGATACTAGCGGGATGGCGAAAATACCTGTTGTGATCATCGAGACAAATGATAATGAAATGAAAAAGCAACTCGCATAATCATAATAGGACAAATTAAAAGTCCATTTCTTGATCGACTCGCCTACATTCAAATCAATTTTCCACCCCAAATGGAAATTGGGTTCTGTTTAATTTTCCATTTATTAATATTTAACTTGAATTATCCCTCTTTCTATCTTATGAATGTTATTTTTGTATTACCTCGTATTGATACTAAAAATTATTATATCAACATGTACATATAGCAGAATACCATAAAAAGTTAGGAAACTGCTTTGAGAGGTTGAACTAGTATTCGAAATTGGTAGAAATACTTTGAAAAAACATTGTAGATGTGGTTAGGAAATATTCATTTGTTTGGCTTTATTTACTATATTTCTTATAATGTTCTTCGATGCAGAAAGTTGACTTTGGGGATTAAATATCACTTCTAATTCCTCTTTGCTTACATTATTGATAATTTCTTCTTCTTTTATTAAAGCATCAAAAAAGTGTTCTTGTTTTTCAGCTGCACTAAAGGCTACTGATTGAATATCTCTATATGCTTTGAATCTTGAAATACCTTTTAATACCAAAACTTGTAGGACAAATTCTGCAAATATTTGACCCTTGGTCAATTCTATGTTATTTACTATTTTTTCCTTGTTTATTTTTAAACCTGCTATGATCTTTATCATTGTGCTTATCATATCATCCACCAGGATGGATGACATTGGAATAATAAAACGTTCGTTAGCCGAATTTGATAAATCTCTTTCATGCCATAATGCTATATTTTCTAAAGAAACGTTCAGATTTGATTTGACGATTCTGGCCAAAGACGAGATTCTTTCGCTCTTTATTGGATTTTTTTTTACTGGTACTGCGCTACTTCCCATCTGTCCTTTCTTAAATGGTTCTTGAACTTCTCCGATCTCAGTACGCTGCAAGTTTCTAATTTCGATAGCTATTTTGTCTAATGTTAATGCTATTAGTGTAATTGTGAATAACATTTCTGAATATCTCTCCCTTGGAATCACTTGGGTTGCAGCTTCGGTGGGGAAGAGGTCTAGTTTCTTTGCAACTATTTTTTGAACCTCTAATGCATTCTCTCTCATCAAAGATCCTGTTCCCACAACTCCTAGGGTTTTGCAAAGTAGAAATCTTTTTTTCCCTTCGTCAATCCTTATTAGGTGGTCAAGTAATTCATTTGACCAAATAGCAAATTTAAGTCCAAAGGATGTAATACTTGCATGTTGGCCATGAGTTCTACCTACCGCAGGCAAATCTTGATAATCTGTTGATTTTTTTAGTAATTCTTTGATTAGCTGGTGCAATTTTGATTCCAGTATCTTAAATACGTCCCGCATCTGCATTGAGGTACTACTATCTACCACATCATTACTTGTCAAGCCATAATGAATCCAAGGTTTTGAACTTTCTGAACATAACTCGCTTATTGCTTCTACTATCGCAGCAGTATCATGATCACTTATACTTTCTAATTCTTTTACTCTTTGTACTGATATTTTATTAGAAGAAACAACCTCTTCTATATTTTTAGAAGCTTCCATCGGAATTATCTGTAATTCCGCCTGTGCATTTGCAACCGCAGATTCAAAAATTAATTCATAATTTAGTTTTCTATCTTCTTCAAAAATGTCTTTCATTTCTTTCGTTCCGTATCTTCCGCTATCAATAGGTAAAATAGGCATTAGTCTAAAGTCAGATATTGATTATCTAATTTATTATTTAGGATGATTAATATTTGACAAAATTAAAATATTTATCATAAAGGGAATAATGTCTGGTTCATTAGTAACAAAAAATGGTAAGCATTTGGTTAATAAAATTTCTGACTATCAATTTCAGATATATAAAGAAGATTCGCGTGGGATGAATGTTCCTGTAACAATATTTGCGAATGATCTATTGATATCTAAAATGGCCCTTGATCGAACACTCGATCAAGCTGTCAATGTCACGACCCTGCCTGGGGTAAAAAAACATGTAGTTGTACTTCCTGATGGTCATGAAGGATATGGATTTCCTGTGGGTGGCGTGGCTGCATCAGATTTTGAAGAGGGTATCATTAGTCCTGGTGGAGTAGGTTATGATATTAATTGTGGAGTCAGACTGATTAGAACTAATCTTGTAGAATCTGATGTTCATTCTAAACTCAAAATTCTAGTTGATTCTCTATTTTCCTCTATTCCCACAGGTGTTGGAAGTGAGGGGGCTATTAAGCTGACCAGCTCAGAGCTGGACGATCTACTCATTGACGGCGCAAAATGGTCTGTAGAGAATGGTTATGGAATAGATACCGATCTTGAATCTTGTGAAGAGAGTGGAAGAATGAAAGGGGCAGATCCTATAAATATTTCAACTAACGCTAGAAAACGCGGTTCAATGCAACTCGGGAGTTTGGGTTCTGGAAATCATTTTCTAGAGATCCAAAAGGTGGACAAGATATATGATGAAGAAGCGGCCAATACCATGGGAATTAGAAAAGAAGGAGAAATACAAATTTTAATACATTGTGGTTCTCGTGGATTTGGGCATCAAGTTTGTTCTGACTACTTACGGTTGTCAGAACAAGCTATGAAAAGATATAATCTAAATGTTGTAGATAGAGAATTGGCCTGTGTTCCTAATACCTCAGTGGAAGGAGAGAGTTATAGAAAGTCCATGTTTTCTGCGCTAAATTTTGCTTGGGCAAACAGACAAATGCTCACTCACTGGACGAGAAAGACATTTCAACGAGTTCTTCAATTAAGCGAACAAGATCTCGGCATGGAATTAGTATACGATGTATCTCATAATATTGCAAAGGTAGAACGTCATAGAGTTGATGGGGAAGGAACTCGTGATTTAGTAGTACATAGAAAAGGCGCAACACGTGCATTTCCTTCGGGAATGGAACAACTACCCGATAAATTTCGTTCTGTAGGACAACCTGTAATTATTCCAGGGTCCATGGGTACCGCAAGTTGGGTTCTTTTGGGTTCACCTAAATCAATGGATCTTAGCTTTGGATCAACGGCTCATGGGGCAGGAAGAACTATGTCAAGATCAGAAGCAAAAAGAACTTATACGTTAGATGATGTGAAGAAAAAGTTAGAATCACGGGGCATATATGTTAAATCTTTAACTAAAAATGGATTGATCGAAGAATCTCCCGATGCGTATAAGGATGTCGATATGGTTGCCGATGTGTCACATAAGGTTGGGATTGCCACAAAAGTTGTTAGATTGGTCCCACTAGGAGTTATTAAAGGTTAAATTGGGCGCCGATAAAAAATCAGGCATGGATGATCCAGATCTTGAATTAATTAAAGCAAGAAAGATGAAAAAGCTACAAGAGCAGTTAGCCTCAAAAGAAAAAGACAAGATCAATTTGGAACTCCAGAATAAAACAAATAAAAATAAACCAGAAGGAATCGATTCTGAAAGGAATTTCTTGTTGCGCTATCTGTACGATAGAGGTGACGAAGTTTTAAAACTCGCTGAACAGCAATTTCCCTTGCAAACTAAAATTATTATAAAAAGGTTAAATGAATTGATTCGATTTGGGGAGATTTCTAAAATATCTGGGGGAGATCTGCTTGCAGTATATAGATCATTAGGTTTGAACATTCGAGTTGATACCCAAATTTCCATATCTGATCATGGTAAAACGATAAGTTTCTCTGATAAACTAAAACAATCTAATGATGCAGATCCGGATTCTGATGGGTTACTATAAGTACCACCTTGTTTATTTTAAGATGCATTTCCTATAAAGAAAGATTGGACTTTTAGGGAAATTAACTATATCGATTTCTAATCTAATGTATCTAAATAATTAAGTAAAATTAACTAACTAAAACAAAAACAAAGCAAAACTAGAACAAAAACAAAAAAAAAGATTATGGAACTGATCTGCTGTAGAGTTTTCCTTCTAATGCTAGTTTGTACATTTCTGCTACATAGGGGTTCCTTGCAGGAGTTTCAGCGCCAAGTTCTACCAAACGTGCGTATACCCTAACTACATAGGCCAAAGCACCCATGAAAGCTACTACTACACCCATGTTAAACATCCAGTGGTTAGGTACTGAAAATATTTCTTCAACAAACCAAAAGTGCCACATTTCATTGATACCAATTGTGAACATGGTAGCTAAATAACCGATAATGGTTATCTTTAGACCCGTATTCATTGAATTGTTTGGTCCTCTTAATGCTGGTACTCTCCTGTCATACATCGCAACAAATCCCCAACCTAGTGGGAGTGCAATAAAGTGACTGTATAACCACCAATGAGCTGGTGTAAATGCACTGTCTCTGATGGCTGTTTGGTGCAATGATCCATCAACAAAGTTGTCTACTTCTACTGATGCAGCAATAGACCCTAGCATAATGACCATTATATAGAATCTTTTTTAGCCTCTGGATTTCTACTTCCTTTGGAATTAATGCAGGCATTTGTGCCATTTTACTATCACCATATCTTCGTTGATTAAATATATAAGATGTGAACTAAAATATTTATAAATAATACTAGAAATTGATGGAATATTATTAAATTATTAGATGAATGTTTAATTAATTAACTAAATTTCTGATGTTTTGTCAATGTTGTCAAGCTTATCGTCGATGATTATCATCTCTGATAAACAAGATGTTCTTTTCTATGAAATAATTGTGTCAACTCTCTGAATGGTTAGTGCGTGATTATCTGTCAATGTATCTGAGATAATTTCTGTATCCTTAAGTAATATTTCAGAGCCATTGATATCAATTTTCTGATTTGTATTATTCTCTGAAATCTTATTCTTGATAATTGACAATGGATCAACAATTTCATCGGGATCAATATGGAAGACCGCCGTGAAATTACTTATTCTATTCTTATCTTTTGATAGAACTGAAAAGTCTGTTTTCAAGTATAACACTTCTTTGTTTAAATCATCCAAAGTATTCACTGTGTGAAGTACATCCACGTTAATTAGATTACCAATATCGGATTCGTTTACCATAATATTCGCATTCTGATTATTTAGAAAGTTATTTACCAATAGCCCGTTATCAACACTGATTTCTAGTTTTATAATACCTTCTGTGAATTTTTTAGATAATGCAGAAGGGATAGAATTAGTAGTATTTTTATCTTGAATTGGAAATACTTTTGAGCAATTAATGTTAGCAATATTTTCTGAAGGAATATTTAGAATATTGAAATTATTCTTGACTTGCTGATCTATTGCAATAGCTTTCCAAATTACGGTTATTGGATAGCTTTTCTTGTTGAATATCGTAATATCTGAATCATATTTTCCGGGTCTCAATGGACCACTATCGTCACTGATTGTACCGCAATTAAATCTTGCATAGTAGTTTACTGTTTTGTAGCTTCCTAGATCCTTACTTGGTTGACTTTGTTGACTTGAGGCCAATTCTATAGTTAACGTTCCACTCGATCCTAAAACAGTAGATTGAAGAATAAAAATGACTAATGTTATGGTAAATATCAATCGAATCATGATATAGACGAGATCATTTCGTCGATATAATTTTTTTTATTATCTTATCAATAATAATTATATAGCCAAAATTCCTACTTTATTTTATGAAGCTTCTCCTGTCTATAATTTTGATTTTTAGTTTGATATCTAGTCCTTTGTTAACTTTTTTTGTTTTTTCTAAGAGTGTATATGGTGACGGACTTTTCATGGAAGAATTAACAGCATCATTTGGCGATAGAAACGCAGATCTGCTTATAAAAATGAATCCCCCTGCAGTAACCACAGAGACGATTCAAGATCAAGCCCAGAAGCCCACAGTGCAGTTTCAACTACTTGATTCAAAAACAAACCAATCTTTCAAAGAAGTTACTTATTTTATTACAATCGAAAAGGATGGGAAACCTTTGCTGTCTGACTGGTTTTTTAATCCAAACGGAAATCTTACCATTGAAATGCAGCCCAGAAACCAGAATCAAATATCAGTATATGGGGAACTTGATCCTATACTTGAAGCTTATAGTAGCAGAGAGGGATCTCCAGTAGTTGCTGCTGGACCCATATTTTTGGATGGAGGTTTATATCACTTTATCGTCAGAATTGTAACAGTAGATTATTCTCGCACAATCTTGCCAGATGATCAACAACCCGTCTTTGATGGTTGGCTCAGTATTGGAGCAGCAAAAAATGCAAACTTGACTGTAGACGGTAAAACAATTCCAACCAAAGTTCTTTCTTATTACGATGAAATAGGGAATATAACATACAATCAACCATCTGATTCCATCAACTTTACAATGCCGTTTAATTATGACCCTAAGAGACTAGATGATCCTAAGAATACCGTATTTATACATCAAGAGGTAGAAGTCCCTAAACCTAGTGTTCTATCCGCTGACGGTGCATACCAAGGTTATACCAATGGAAAAGATGTTACAAATGTTTTAATGGTAGATGGAAATAACCAAACAAAGGATACTATACATTTTATGCTTGCTAAACCAATTGTACAACAAATTTCCAACGAATACTTGAATAAAACAAATCAAACATCTTCAGAAGGACTCATGACATTCTCGTTGGTTCCATCTAAAAATGGATTTATGGCAATGGGAGGAGCCATGAATCACACAATGCCGATGATGACACAATAAAAATAGTTTTGTTTGGTTTTATACAACAGTTGGAAAAAAATTGATTAACAATCTGCAAAATTTTATCTCATACTAGTCATTGAAAATATAGATTCAAGATAATTAATCAATTCAGTACAATAACAATTTATATTATGAATTTTATTAAAAAATAAATTTGGGTAATCAATTCTCATTTCTTCCTTTTTTGCTTGAATTATTTCCACTTGCCTTGATTTTTACTTTTTTGCTATTGTTTTTTTCTTCTGATCTTGGGTTAGTTGCACCATCTGCAAATCAGGAACTTAAATTCTGGAATTATGTGGGATTGGGATTGGCACAAGGCATGAATTACAATAATTTACTCTTATCCATTGATACTGAAACAATCAGAGTGGGAATTGATGAGGCATTACCACCCATCAACAATTCTAATACCTTTAATACAAAAGGATTATTGTCCACTGTACTATTCCCTGATTATAGTAAGATAAACCAAAATTTATCTGGATCTCCTTCTACATCTCTGAATCAAACTTCTGAATCCATTGTACTCCATAATTTTCAAAAGCTGGTTTCTGGAACTTGGTCTTTGAATGTATCAAGAGGTTTAGTTACAGATTTTCATGCCAATTTTAAATTGCTTACCGTAAATGGTATCGATAAACATTTTATCGAACTACTCAATTTTCAAAATAGCAATGGTTCTTCTATTACTTTTAATCAATTTTCCAATACTCCGATAAACGGATTTGCTGACATAAAAATTGACGATGAGCTATTCCAAAGTAAGTTTCCTTTGACAATTCAAATTTTTAATATTAATACTATTGTCTTGACTATCAAAGACGAAACAGTAAGCAAAATTTTCTATAATAATAATTTGTTGGGCATTACTGATTCCTTTAAGAATTTCGAAGGTGATGAACTTTTGATTTTTGAGGAAGATGAAAAATAACAATAGTTTCAAATGGTCGCAGTCATTTGTCGTAGTCAATTATTTAATATAACAGAAAGTACATATAGTAGAATATGGTCGAAAAAAGAAATAGTGAAAGAATAAAAGACGAGGATGTTGTAAGTGCTCTTTCCAGCGAAAGCCCTGAAATTTCTGAAATTTCTGATAATGATTTAGAAGAATCAAAACCTATCCCTACTATTATTGATGATTTAGATATACAAGATATTCCAGGTATTGGACCAACTACTGCAAAAAAATTACGTGATGCCGGTGTACTGACTGTGATGGACCTCGCAGTTACAAGTTCAGAAGAACTTTCTGTTGAGATTAACTCTTCAAAAGAAAGTGCAGCAGCGTTCATTATTGCTGCTCAACAACTTTTACGAGATTCTAATCTTTTAGACAAGGAATTTGTTACTGCAGATGTTGCATTAGAAAAAAGAAAATCATTGTTGCGATGTACAACTGGTTCAAATGCTTTGGATAAACTTCTTTTGGGGGGTATAGAGACCCAGGCTGTTACTGAATTTTATGGTGAATTTGGTTCTGGCAAGTCTCAAATCTGTCATACTCTGTGTGTGACGGCTAGTCAACCAGTCGAAAATGGTGGATTTGGAAGTGGTTCCATATATATCGATACAGAAGGGACATTCAGACCTGAAAGAGTAGATCAAATAGCTGTGTCTAGAGGACTTGATCCAACTAGCGTTTTAAAAAGTATCGCAGTTTGTAAGGTTTACAATAGCTCTCATCTTGAATTGATCATAAAAGATCTTGGAAAATATATTAATGATTTTAAAGCCAGACTTGTTATCATAGACAGCATTATATCTTTGCACAGGGCAGAATTTGCAGGAAGAGGCACACTAGCTGATAGACAGCAGCGACTCAATTCTATGCTACACAAAATCATTAGACTTGCTGAGATTTATAATATTTCTGTAGTTATTACCAATCAGGTTCAATCTTCACCAGATACCTTTTTTGGAGATCCCACAAAAGCTGCAGGAGGAAATGTATTAGGTCATGCCTCAACCTATAGGATTTATCTCAGAAAGTCAGGTGAAAATAGAACTGCCAAGATGATCGACTCTCCCTATCATCCATATTCTGACACTAAATTTACTGTAACTGAGAAGGGTGTAGATGATTTGGAAGAAGAAACAAGTTCAAAGAGAGGGAAATTAAAGGAATAGATCTACTCTCTTTCTTTATCTTCATCTTTATTGTTGTTATTATTTGAAGACATAGCAGTGTCACCCTTTGTGTCTTTTTCTTTGCTATTCTGACCTTCTTTTGGGGAATTATGAACTAAAATAATAATAGGTATTGACATCCGATCAGCCACCACAATACTAACACCATTCTTTTTATGATAATGATCAAAAAATCCTTTATGATAGAAATAGTGGTTGTTTAACATATTCATTAAAATAATAGCCTTTTGACATAATGCCAACAAGGTCTTCATCTGTTCAATCAAATCTGAATTTTTGTTTTTTATTTCATCAAGGAGATGGCTTTGGTATTTGATTGCGGCTTTGATTCCGCCATATTTTTTTAACTCATCTATAAAAATTTGATAGCCTCTGTCTATATTGAGAGGATTTTCAACATTCGTGTTTGATTCATTTTTACTATCCTTATTATTATTTGTCTTTGCTGTTTCTAGCATATAATTTTGAAACAACTGATTGATATCTGTAATCTCTTGTTCGGTAATACCTTTCTGATAAAGGGAAAGCAATAAAGGTCCTATAATTGGCTGCATGGAGAGATTTTGTCTGCTTATGTTAAGTTGCTCATTTACCAGTACCAATTCATTTCTTTTTTTCTTGACTCTGTCTTCAAATTTGAGTTTGTCATAATAGTTTTCTTCGACATCTTTAATAAAAAAAGCAAAACAGGATCTTCAATCATATCAAAATCCTTTAAAGGATCACCTATATCTCTTGCAATTTCTGAAACAGTCAACCATAGTTGTTGGAGATCGTCAATTCCAAATTTCATTGTCTCTAATTGCTTATATATTTCAAAATTTTTTTTATGAGCATCTAAAATAGATTGATGGAAACTAATATCGCTATGTAAAATGGCTAGCCGTTTTGATTGATCTCGAATCTGGGTCTCGTTCTGTGCTATATCCCACCTTAGCTTTACGGCTTTATTGTATTCCGCTACTATACTGGTAACATCATATCCATTTTCCTTAAAGTCGCTAAATAACTTGGTGAATGACTCTAGATCTTTTTTTAAATCAATTTCACAATCTTCCCATAATATTTTATCAAGTTTCATAAATGTATTATGGAGTACTATTATAGACTGTCTTTTTTGTTCTAATATCCCAATTTTTTCTAGTAGGTCTCTCTTTTGGTAATCATATACATTGATTTGTTCTCCCATCTTTTTTCACTTTCGGAGAGATCTCCAAGTTCCTTCTTCTTTTGTTCAACAAAATCTGAAATGACCGAAACAAATGTCAAAGGTGTTTTTTCACTATTTTGATTTTTCGTTGATACTCTTTTCATACTCTTTTCACTATTTTCATACAGGTATCCATAATTCTCCGTCGAGAAATTAAGTAGGTCATCTATCCACGCAGTAACAACAGTGGGATTCATGCCAACCTCGTTACATTTTATATATATTTCATTGACAAAATAAGATAAACTATCTAAATCTGAATCAATATCTTCATTTTCAATTGCTATTCCTAATCTTTTCAATAGTTGTAAAATCTGAATCCTTTAGTGCACTGTTTTATAGTCATTCCTGATTTTCTCATGTTTACAGCAAATCGCCTCAATTCTTCTCTTCCACTCAATGATTCTATTAGACACTGATCCAGGTGCTACGCCAGTTTCTGTAGCGATTTCATCTCTGGAAAGTCCAAATATGTAATCCTGTACGATTAATTCTTCAACCTGTCTACTAATCAATTACTTTTATCCGAGGTCACGAGATTTATGCTTTCGTCATTTTTGTCAATTTTATCGTCATTTTTGTCAAAAATTCGTATATCATCACTTTGCGGAGGAAATTCTGATAGCGCAATTATGAATTATGCTATAGATATTGGACTATTTGTCTGCCTACCTTCCCTAACAATTACAGGAAAGTCTATCGTTTGATGATGACAAATTGTTAGCAAGAAGATTCGTCCCTTCATGATCCAAGAGAATACTCATGAATCCAAGAGAAGACCCTTTTTGTTGTATTTTCTTAACTTTTTCATTGGCTAAGGTAAAATGCATTGCAAAGGATAAAACATAGAGTTTTTAAAAATTGGCTAATCATTAAGCATTATTGCCAGTATATCATCCGCTCTTAAACTTTACCAGCAGTATAAGGCTTCCTGAATATGGATATGTTGGAATTACAGATATCGAGAAAAATATAATCAATACAAAATATTTTCAACGCCTTCGAAGAATAAAACAAAGCTCCAATCTCTTTATGGCTTTTCCAGGGGCATCTCATTCAAGATTTGAACACTCTTTGGGTGTCATGCATATTGCCGGTGAGGCTTCCACACATATAATCCTGAATTCCAATAACAAGATCAATTCTACATCTATAATCGATTTGATGGATTCAATTAACTGCAAAACCGAAATCAAAAAACAAATTCAACTAACAAGGCTGGCAGCCCTATTGCATGACATAGGACACGCCCCATTTTCTCATACCTTTGAAGAATTTCTAAAACTAGTCAACCCATCTCTAGATTGGAAACACGAATACTTGAGTTTGGAAATAATATACAAGAAATTCACTAATTTGGTTGAAGAGTCCTCTGAAAACAAAATCGAGTGTTATGAAATAATGGCATTATTATGCGATCTATCCCCTAATTTTAGAATTATTGAAAATACAAAAAGGATCCTAGGAGGAATAGGCGTTAGTAAAGAGATTATTGCTAGGATGGATGCTTTTTTGGAGTCAAATTGGTATTTGAACTATCTTATAAAGGAAGATCCGTACAATGTTGACAGATTTAACTACCTAATATTGGATTCTAATAGAACTGGGGCAAAAGAGTATGGTTTTGTAGATGTAGGGAGAATTGTTCAAAATTTGTACTTCTTAAAAGAAGATAGACTTGTAACTGTTTCAACCCAAGCCAGAGAAGCAGCAATGAGATTCTTTGAGGCGTATGCCCAGATGCACAGGTCAATTTACTTGCATAAAATATCCCAAGGTGCTGATGTCCATTTGTCTTATATAATGAAGGAATCTGCAAGGGAATCCAACTCGGTCTTTCAGAAACTATCTAATCCAGAGATGGAATCTATATTAGAATTATCTGATGATGTCTTGATACATGAATTAACAAAAGTAGAAAATGAAAAAACAAGGAAACTTGTAGACGATTACTTGAATAGAGATATTTTGTCACTCGTTCACGAATTTGATCTGAGTGACAAAAACAGGATTACAAAGATTATGGATTCAAAAGGATCAAAGGGATTACAAGATGAAATTAGAAAGGAAGCGGGGTTGCCTGATGATGGGGTAGTGTTGGTAATAAATATTACAAGAAAGAAGGTAACAAAACCACCTGTCGATGAGACCACTTTGAAAAGACTGATGTTTTATAATACTAAATCTAAAAAAATTAGAACCATTAGATCTCGATTTTATAAGACAATTTTACCCTAACAAGAAGTATAGAATATTCGCCGAAAAAGGACACAAGGAAAAAATCAAGAGTATTATTTCAACGTGGACGGATACAAACATGTGAGATTTTTGTTGCCTGATTTAACGAATATTTTGAATAACTAGATAATTATGAGAAAGTCGAGTAGAGAATAGCCACATAAACTTTGACTAATTTTATTGAGGATTGGACAAATAATAGTGAAAAAATTTAAAAGGAATTGATTAAAAGTAAGAATAATTACTATTAATCAAAACTAAAGTCTATTCCACTGTCTCTTATGGTGTCTTCTATGGAGTCCATCATGCTGCCTCCACCATCGTTATCATTGTTGTCACCATCATCATTACTGTTATCATCATTATTCTCCTCGTCATTCCTGTTACTGTTATCATCATTACTGTTATCATCATTATTCTCCTCGTCATTCCTGTTACTGTTATCATCATTACTGTTATCATCATTATTCTCCTCGTCATTCCTGTTACTGTTATCATCATTATTCTCCTCGTCTTCATTAGTGGTAGCAACATCTGTAGCATCAGTTGTGGGGACGTCTGTACCGGCAGTAGATGCACTCACCTGTCCTGGACTGCTTCCTGCTATCTTACAACATATTGGACCATTTCCTGTATCTTGATTGAATTGTTGAATTTGTGCAAAAGGTTGTAATCCACCTGATGCTGCCTGACTCATATTACCACTATTTGTCGTTGAATTTGAAGACTCTAACATCATGTTATAGCTAGATAACTGTGCTTGTGTAAAGTTAGTAGCTGTAATATTTACAGAGTAAAATGCTTGTAATGTTTGTGGACCATCTAAACAAAGAATCTTAGATGTTATTTTGTTGTTTCCTTCATTGATGTTTGTATAATTGCTTGCTACTGTGTATTGCCAGTTAGAATAATCATTGTCTCCTTGAACACCTGTAGGATTAACATTCTGATAGGGTTTTACATTATTTATGATGACAGAAACATCACAATCTGATGTTACATTATCCTTTGAAACTCCTTTGATTACTAGTGAATTGTTTGAATTTAATGGGACTAGATCTCCTTTATCTGGAGAAATTATCTTTACACCGCCTGAAAGCTTTGTAATATTTGATACTGTGTCAGAAACAGTGGGAACAGAAGAGTTTGTCGTACTTGCCGAAGTATTTTGCTGTGCTAATACTTGGATGTTTGCATTATAGTTGATGTTTGATAATAATAATACTATCAATAGTCCTGAAAAAATAATACCAAGCCTTTTTATCATGATTATTTTGATATTTATATGTATATTAAAGTTTGATTAGATTTTTCTATATGATAAAAACTATTGATGTGTTCTTATTACTGTTCTTATTAAGGTAAGCCTTTCCCTAATCTCATCTCCCTCTCACACGTGATCTGTTCTTTTCTTAAATCGATTACACCATAAACTTTAACAATTCCGAAATAACATTATCGACGTGGAAGAAAATACTGACAGAAATCAAAAGACTCTGCTTACTTTCTCAAACATCCAATACTTGGTTGAGGGTTTAGACGTATTACTCCATACAAATCTAGATGGTGATAAAAGGACAAAAGTAATAAAATTAAGAGATGATCTTAGAGATTACATCAATAATTTCTTCAATGAATATTCTTAGAACCATGTTTAATTCCTTCTTTAGATTGAAAAATTAAGAATATGATACAATGGTAATAGTATTTTGAAAATAGTACTTTCTGGAACACCTGGTGTTGGCAAACACACCATCGCTACAATCCTCTCATCTTTGTTTGATAAAGTACCCATTGTTGACATTAATAAGATAATTTTATCTGAAAACTTTTTAATTTCTTCCCAAAGAGGCAATCATGATGTAGATATTCAAAAGTCATTTGACTTTTTGACTTTGTTGCTTTCTAAGAAAGAATATCAAGATAGTATCATTGTTGGACATCTTGCACCTTATGTAATAGATCCGCTGTTAGTAGACCTTGTGGTAATATTAAGAAGGTCGCCATACGAGCTAAGAAAAATATATGAAGACAGATCATATTCACAAACTAAAATTAGTGACAATATGGTTGCTGAGATCTTGGGCATAATATCTTATGATGCATTAAAAAACTTTGAGTTTTCCAAACTTTCTGAATTAGAGATCGCAACTAGTATTTTACCGTCCTTATCGGCTCAAAAGATTGTCGATATGTATGGGGATAGGAAGCAAAGAGTTTTCGGAAACATAGATTGGTTGCCACTTATCCAAAATGACACGGATATGTTGAAATTTTTGAATTAAACCTAATTTGAACTGACTTCATATATATATACCTTAAGACATTATCCAAGAGGATAATGTCTGCTTTAATTTCAAGAAGATTTGCTGAAGAAAGTGTACAATTTTTAGGAAAAAAAGTTTCAATTGAGACTTCAGACAATAAAACTTATGCCGGTATTTTGACTGGTTTAAACGAAAAATTTGACTTAATATTGGACCATGTAGAATCTCAACAAATCCAAAAATTAATGATAAACGGTTTATTCGTTAAAGAGGTAAAGCTCTTAGAGAGGCCATTTGATTTGAAAGCTCTTTCTGAAAGGTTATCAAGAGTATTCCCTGGATTAGTAAAGATTCGAGAGGACGTAGGTGCAATCATTGTAATGGACAAAATTAAGGTGACCGAATCTGGAATCGAGGAAGGATCTGGTTTGGCTGCTTCACGTGTAAAAGCGATTTACGATGAATTCCTTAGGGAGTCCAAGAATTAATCTTGGTATTTGAGGTGAAATGTACTGATTTAGCTGCTCGGATCGGTAAATTAACCACTCCTCATGGTTCTTTTGAAACTCCTTCGTTTATACCTGTAATTCATCCAGTCAAACAACAAATCAGTCCAAGTTTTTTAAAAAGTCTTGGCTTTGAATGTATAATAACAAATGCCTATATCGCTTTCAAATTTTATGGTGAAAAGGCCGAAAAACAGGGAATTCATCAAATCGTTAATTTTGACGGTCCTATCATGACAGATTCAGGAGGTTACCAAGTGCTCGAATACGGTAAAGTCAACGTAACACCTTCAATAATGGCCCAATTTGAACTTGATATTGGTAGTGATATTCCCGTTCCATTAGATAAACCAACAGGCTATGGTTTGCCTTATAATACGGCAAAATCCTATGTAAATGAAACTATTTCAAATATAGATGAAACAATCGATGTCATACGAAAAAGTAGAACTTACCAGAATGGGGATAATAGCAATGATGATATTTTATCATCAAAAGGTGAAATATGGACTGGAACAATTCAGGGAGCTGAACATTTTGATCTCGTACGGTATTCCGCCTCACTCTTAGATAAAAAGGGTTTTTCATTTTTTGCAATTGGTAGCCCGGTTGAACTGATGGAAGCTTATGAGTTTTCTACACTTGCTCGACTTATAGAAGCTACCAAATTATCTATACCAAACAAACCTATCCATTTATTTGGTGCAGGTCATCCATTAACAATACCTCTTGCTGTTGCATTAGGTTGCGATACATTTGATTCTGCATCGTATATCTTGTATGCAAAAGCTAATCGTTATATGAGTTCTTCAGGAACACTGAGATTAGAAGATCTCTCGTATTTGCCCTGCTGCTGTCCTGTTTGCTGCGATTATTCAGTTCAAGAATTGATCGATGAAATCCCACAAACCAGAATTATTAATCTTGCTAAACATAATTTGTATATTCTAAAACAGGAGATGTCTGCAGTAAAGCAATCAATTTACGATGGTAGGCTTTGGGAATACGTGCTGCAAAAAGCAAGATCTCATCCCAAATTAATGGATGCAATTCATACAATTAAGAATTTTGAATATATTCAGCAAAATACTCCGGTCTTTAAGCAAAAAGCAATCTATTTGTTTGAACCAATAGATCAGTTTAGACCAGAACTAAAAAATTATCGCAATATGCTAATTGATAACTACAAATCTCCAAATAATAATATCTTACTTTTATATCCAGATCAGGGGATAAGGCCTTTTTATTCCTCCTCTGTATTACGAAAACTTTCCAGTACTTTTCCGGAGGCTTCAATTTGTCTTTATAATCCTTTTTTTGGCTTGATTCCGGTTGAAATATCAGATATTTATCCAACATCTCATAATATATTTACAAAACACTTTGACGAATATGATCCTAAAAGTTATACTGAATTCCTGAAATTATTAAACTCCTTCCTAAAAAATAATACTTTTAAATCAATTCATATAATTGCTAATAAGTTCATTAAAAGATTACTACCTATTATTGAAATCCCAAAGGAGACCGAAGTCATAATTGAAGATTTTATTGGTTATAAATTAGATTAAGTTAGAATAAATTTAATGATTTTTGTTTTTGTTTTTATTTTATGACTATATTACAATAAAATGATTAAAATTTAGCACCGACGCTATCTTTAATTTCCTTAGATAATTCTGTATATCCGTTTTTATCTATTATTACCGCATTTATGCTGTCTCCAGTACCTGCATTTCTTCTAATTGCTGCTGCAATGGCTTGAATTGCTACTTTATAAGCTTCATTTACGCTCATTCCTTCCTTAAATTCTGACTCTAAATATCCATATGCAACAGGGGACCCACTACCAGTTGAAATAAAACTTTCCGTAGTCATCGAACCGAATAAATCTATATTATAGATTTGTCCTTTTTGCTGACGAAAATCAAATCCTCCCATGATAATCTGAACATAAAAGGGAAAATATCTTTGATTAAATAGAATGTTAGAACATAACCTTGCAGCGGAACTGACTGGAATTGGCTCTTTTTTAGACAATCTGTATATATTTGAGTTGTATCTCATTGTATCAACTAGATTTTGGGCGTCTGCAACACCACCTGCAATTGTCATACCTAAATGATTATCCACTTTTTGTATTTTCATTACATGCCTATCTGCAATAAATAATCCTGCACTTGCTCTTGTATCTGCAGCTAATACTACACCATCACTACAGGTAAGAGCACAAGTAGTTGTTCCCTTTTTAATCTGATCTAAAATTTGTTGAGGATATCGATCATCATTAACATGCATTTATATCAAATGATAAAAGACTACATTTAAGCATTGTTAATTCTCAATTAATTATAAAATAATTATTATAGTCGTTTTGTTATTATATATTATAGTTGGCACAAACTCTATACGACAAGATTTGGGATAATCACCTAGTATATTCTGATGAAAGTAGTAATTTGTCCCTTTTATACATTGATAGGCATTATGTGCATGAAGTAACTTCGCCTCAAGCTTTTGATGGCCTTAGGATTAATGAGAGAAATGTTAGAAGACCCGATCTTACATTTGCTACTGTAGATCATAACGTTCCCACTACTAACAGATCCTTGCCCATTGTGGATCAAATCTCATCGTTACAAATACAAGCATTAAAAAATAATTGTAAAGAATTCGGAATAAGACTTTTTGATATTCATGATAAGTATCAAGGGATAGTTCATGTAATCGGTCCAGAATTGGGATTGACACTTCCCGGTAGTACGATTGTTTGTGGCGATAGCCATACCTCCACTCATGGGGCATTCGGATCCCTGGCTTTTGGTATAGGTACCAGTGAAGTAGAACATGTATTGGCTACTCAATGTCTATGGATGAAAAAGTCAAAAAATTTTGAAATAGTTTTGAATGGCGGTTTAAAGCAAAACCAGGCTATATCGTCTAAAGATGTTATATTAAACATTATTAGAAAAATAGGTACATCTGGTGGTTCAGGATCAGTGATTGAATACAAGGGAAACTACATTTCATCCCTCACAATGGAAAAACGCATGACTATTTGTAATATGTCTATCGAAGCAGGTGCTCGAGCGGGTCTAGTTGCTCCAGATGAAATTACTTTTAAATATTTAAGGGGAAAAGTCTATTCTCCCAAAAATGAATTATTTGATCAACAAATAGACAATTGGAAGAATCTCCGATCTGATAACGGAGCGCAATACGATAAGACTTTCTCTATTGATATCGATAATCTTGCTCCTCAAGTTACTTGGGGTATTAATCCAGCTATGACTATCGATGTGGACTCTGCAATTCCCTCTCCTGATGAATATTCTAACGGAAATGATGATGAAAAAAAATCTGCTATTAAGGCCCTCGAATACATGAATTTGAAACCCGGTTTACCAATTACTGATATTTCAGTGGATCGAGTTTTTATCGGTTCTTGCACAAATGCAAGATTAGAAGATTTAATCGAAGCTTCTAATGCAGTGAAAGGGAAAAAAGTATCTTCTACTGTTAAAGCAATGGTCGTTCCGGGATCACAACAGGTAAAAATTGCTGCCGAAAAATTGGGATTGGATAAAATTTTTATGAATGCTGGTTTTGAATGGAGAGAGCCTGGCTGCAGTATGTGCTTAGGAATGAATCCTGATATACTTCAAGCAGGTGAAAGGTGTGCTAGCACTTCCAATAGAAATTTCGAAGGACGCCAAGGTACAGGGGGACGTACTCACCTTGTTAGTCCTTTGATGGCTGCGGCCGCTGCAATAGCCGGAAAGTTTGTTGATGTTAGAGAATGGGTTTAAGTTTGATTTATTACAGATAAAAATTATAGGTGTATTTATGGAACCTTTTAAGAATCTGACAAGTAAGGTAGTTCCGCTTGATATTGCGAATATTGATACAGATCAAATTATTCCAAAACAATTCTTAAAACTTTTGGGTAAAACTGGATACGGTGAATATTTATTTTTTAATTGGCGTTATGATAAACAAGGTTTACCATTAAAGGATTTTGTATTGAACTCTCCTCTATATAGTGGAAGACAGATTCTATTAACGCGTGAAAATTTTGGTATAGGAAGCTCAAGAGAACATGCGGTATGGGCACTTAAGGATTATGGCTTCAAAGTAATCCTTGGGGTATCTTTTGCAGATATTTTTTACAATAATTGTTCTAAAAATGGTGTTTTGGTCATCAAAATGGACAAGAATACAATCGAAGATTTCTTTTCCTCCAAAATAAACGACAACTTTGAAATAGATTTGATACAACAACAAATTAAGATAAATTCTCAAGTCTTTGATTTTGATATTGACCCTACATTAAAAAATTATTTGGTAAATGGATTAGATGAAATTTCTAAAACTCTAGAACTGAAAAATCATATCAAGCAATATGAGAATAAAAATAAAGTTTCTGTAGAATCCGAAAGTATGATATAAAAACATTCAGATAAAATACTATAGAAAAAAAAATAGTTGATTTTACAAAGGGTAAATCTAATTAAATTTATTACTGTAACGATTGAAGAGTTTCTTATAAGATATATAACTACTATTTTTTAAGATATGAAAATAATTACATCAAAATTGACTCTTTTAATCATACTGTCGACAATTATTGTTGTTAGTAGTTTGACGATTTCACAGACTAGTATGGCTGCAAATATTGATGAAAATTCTGTATCTTTACATCCTATTTCTGCACAAAATCTTGATACCCATTCTGATTCAAATCAATATCCTACCTCTTTTGTTTGGTCTAACCCCAGTACTTCTAAAATGACTGATGTTTTGACTGCTAGTTTTACAAATATTCTTGATACCCAAATTTATACCGGTTTAGACAAGATTACAAACTAGCAAAACACCCCCTTTTTTTTTAGATTGACAAATGAATGCTCATAAGCATCTTGTCAAAAATCGATGCGTATTTGTCGAATTCCTTTTGCTCAGCTAGAAGGGAAAAAATATAAATATTATTGTTAATAGTCAAAAAAATCTGTTTAGTTTTAAACAAAAAACCTGCATTTTCAAAGCTGTATGTTATGCTATCAGCTGTTTTGTTTATGCTATCAATATGTATAGTGGATATATTGTCAAATCTAAATCCCTGATTCTGGTCTACAAGTTTCTGAACTATATCTTGTGTATTGATGCTTTCGTTGATTGTAAAGTTATTTTTTGGAATCATAATATTCACGACAATGTTTTCTTGAAAGGGATCTTTGGGGCTTTCTTTCGGTGATAGAAATACTATTATGTCATTGGTCTGATTTTCGTTATTCTTTTTATCTTCAACAATCTTCCAATTTGTCGGATATGCTATGCTTAGTGTGTTATCATCAGTTGTATAATTTGACCAGAAAATTTCTTGGGCTAATGCTTTATTCACCGAAAACAATGAGAGATCCTGTGTGGTTTCTATTAGGCTATTGTGGCCGAACCAACTAAACAAAAACAAGAGTAATACACATGGTAATGCGAAAATTATAGTGTTGACCTTCCTAATAGACATGCTAAATTCTATTACCATATTATAAATAGTATTTTTTACATTTCTATTTATTATTATATTAAATTTTAATCAATAGGTTCATATGATAACCTACCTATGTTCTAAATTATTTGGGTATTTTTAGGTATGACTTGTATAAAAGTCCTAATGTAGGTATATTTGCAAAATCTAACGATAAAATAGTATTACTTCCACATGGTTATGCTGAGACGAAGTTAAAGAAAATAACGGATATTTTAGAAGTGGATCCAATTTTTGTTTCTATAGCAGGAAATAGAATAATTGGTCCTATGGTGGTCCTAAATAATAATGGGATGCTACTGCCTTCAACAGCGTCAGAGGATGAGGTACTACATCTAAAACAAGTAACCGGATTGAATGTGTCCAAACTAGAATCAAAATTGACAGCTATAGGCAATCTAATATCCACTAATGATAAAGGAGCAATTGTGTCTCCATTATTTAAGAATGAATTTGACAAACAAATATGTGATGTTTTAGGAATAGAATCTCACACCATGTCTGTTGCTGATTTCAATCAAACTGGTTCGATGATTGTATCAACAAATGATGGTGCTGCGGTACATCCAAAGGCCACAGAGAAAGAGGTTGAAACTATTTCATCAGTTTTAAAGGTAGAGGTAGAGCCTTTAACCATCAATGGCGGTATTCCATATTTATCATCGGGGATTGTTTGGAACACTCGATCTTTGATTGTGGGTAATCTAACAACTGGACCAGAATTAATAATGTTGAGTAGGGCGTTTAAAATGTAGTATTTTTAACGTTAGGTTGACTTGTTCTAATAAATCAAATTTAAAGTAACTCATTTATTTGTAGTTTTAGAAGATGATGAGTAGATACGCTCTGTTAACTTAAGGATGAATCTTCTCCTCGTTATGGTAATTGACAAACAGATTCAACCAGTTCCGTACATGATTTAGTTTGCAATTCTTTATTTTGCATGGAAAGTAATCATCAAAACTTTCAGTTCGATCTTTGATATACTGCATAGTTCTTTCAATTAGACTTTTCTCAAACGAAGAATGGATGCGGTGTTTTAGTTTTAGGAACCCACATGCTTGTGGATACCATGTGCCACCATCTGTGGAAACTGGATGTTTTCCATGATTCTTTATTACATCTGAGATGAGCCTCTCAGCAACAAACATGTTTCTTTCCTTGGATTTATTAGCTAAGAAAGAGTGCGAGAATTTGCCTATTTTCTGGTTCGATTGCTACCCATAACCAGATGAATTCAAATCCAACTTTAAGCAATGTCTCGTCGATGATAAATTCTGAAATCCTTTTTCTCTTTGATAATATCTTTTTAGGATGATACTTTTGAATCCACTTCCAGATTGCAACATGACTTCTCTTGACCTTGCGGAAACAAAACATGGCTTTAGCAACGTTTCTTGTCGACAAACCTAGAAAGTACAAATACAATGCACGACCAATATATGATGAAGATGTTTTATTTCTTGTACTGGACATACTGGAAATAGACCATCTTTAAGCTATAGATTTATCGTTAAGTTAACAGAGCCCGTAGATACCTCGTCATCTTTAAATCTAATTAACTACTGAATTTCTTTATACTTTTGAGGATGTTCTTGGATGCTTTTTTAATACCTTTTAATTCCTTTAGAACTTCTTTTTCGTAATATGAGAGCTGTTCTTTTTCTTTATTGTCTGATTCTGTTAAAATAGAACTTGATAGGCTTATACTATCCTTTTTTGTAGAATCAACTGCATCCTTATTTTCCTTTTTGATTTTACTAGTATCTACATTTTTTTTATTGTTTTTTGTAGAATCAACTGCATCCTTATTTTCCTTTTTGATTTTACTAGTATCTACATTTTTTTTATTATTACTACCATTTGTCATACTAGTGTATAATCCACCCTCATAATAAATATCTTAATTATTTTGGTTTTTATCGAATTTTACAATGATTATTTCAAAAACATATGATTTGAAAATGAAACTAACCATATTCTTCCAAATTAACTTTGTGATTTTAGTACAGGTACTCAATTCATCCTGGTAGCATATTGCAATATTACACATGAACTAAATTTACAAGAAGCGTTCTCAGGATCCATGCGGATGTTTGCACTAGAAAATAATTGAAACATTGACTAAAAGTTAACTATCCAAAGAAGAGGTGGGAATTCTTTGATCTATATGTCAATAGATCAGATATGTAAAATATTGATATAGATATAGACTATATACAACATAACTATAAGAAATGGAAACTATGTATGAACATGAATCCACAAATGCTCATGGACTTTGAACTTGAAAAATTAAGAGAATTAAAAGATAATTACAAATGGATTTATTCAAATTATGAAGTTTTTAAGAGAAATTATAAGAATCAATTTATTGCAATAAAAGATAAAGAACATCTGGATAATGACATTGATCTTGAAACATTATTACAAAGATTAAAAAAGAATAATTTCAATGGACCTATTGCGATTGAGTATATTTACGGTTAATTCCTCTACTTTACTATACTTTACTTTATAAAAGTACAAAGTTAGTTAATAAATCAACAATTTTACATGATCTAAAGTTTTTATGATTATACGTATTTATTATTAGATATCATCAAAGAATAATACCTGTTGTCATATTCCCTATTTATTCTCACATACTAATTACAAATTTGTGTTTTGGGTTTTTGGTTGATACGAGAGTAATAATTATCACTGTATACTACATCTTCTCTTGGAATAATCAGTTCCTTCACTGATACTATGGCTGGTGACAAATCAATAACATATTTTCTATTACAATTAATGTTATATACGGATGTGTATTCAAATTTTCCTGTTTTCTCAAATGTTATTTCATGTCCATGAATATCCATATAACTTTCATTCAGGATTTCGGATATCTTTAGATTTAATCCGTCAGTCATTTTTTTCATTTTTTTTCTCGTCTGATTACTATTTACTTCTGGCATTATTATCATGTTTCAATATAATGTCCGTAGACTAGAAGATGGTAATGGATTTCATTTCAATTTACTTATATACATCTAGTTTCTTAGAAGGATTAGTATCGTTATTTTCTCCTGTTATACTAAGGCCTCTAGTCATTTCTTTCTTTGACCCGCTACTGGCGTAAACCCAATCTACTACTCTCTTTCTGTATTTGGTTGATCCTATTTGTTATACAATTCTTTAGTAGCGGATTATACCTTTGTTTCTAATTTTTATTATTTGTGTTTTATAACGAATGTATATAGATCGACCTTATTAGCTATCGGCTATCAGTTCATCTATTGGTTAATAGAATCATTTACCATGTGATCAATTCATCTAGATTCTTAAAAATGAAAAATAATGAAAATCTGAATTGTTGACGAAATAAGTCATAAAACTTTAAATAAAAATATTATTCGATTTAAATCAAAAACAAGAGTGACTCCAATCCCTTGTAGTCCTATTTTATTTTATACAGAATGGGAGTAGTTTTTAATGATGATGTCTACCACTCTGACATCTCACCCTGTTGTTACTTTGAATTATCAATGCTAAATCCATATTTTCAAGACTTTTCGTTGTGTTTATATAAATATGATAAAGGAACTATATAGATCTATATCAACTATAATGTATAAATATAAGTATTATTACTTAAAAAGATGACAAGCAAATCAACTACATCGTCCTTACAACTTATTCAGCCTTACATGGAAAATTTTCAAGAAAATTTTGCAGACATAAAGAGTAAAAGTAATTCATATTCAAAAACCAATACTGAGAAAGATTTTTTCGATTTAAACCACGATATAAAAAAATTGGAATATAACCAGTTGGTTTTTCCTAAGAAGATTAGAAATCAAAAAAGCCTTAAAACAATGAGGAAGATCTCTAAATCATTATCAAAAATTGAAAGAGAGCTGAGAGCATATGATTTAGTCGACAAGGAGATTTTAAATAAAAAGGGATCAGGGGGGGACCAAAATTATATAAAGTATTTTGAAAATACACTTAAAGTAAGAAAACAAAATCTGTTATCAAAATCAAATAATATAATTCAAAAAATCGAATCTGTTAATCTATCCATAATAGATATACCGTTTGATGACAAATCTTTACATAAAAGAACAAAAAAGTTGTCTTCTAATGTAGATAAACTAACAAAAGGAATTGGAAAGAGAGTCATGAAGTTTGATACGGATAATATTATCGTGCCTAAAAATAATAATATTTCAAAAAATATATTCAAACTACAAAAAAGATGCGAGAAATTAAAATTAACTCTGGACACTTTAACTCATCTCCCACAACAATCTGATATAAGAGGTGGAGGATATCAGGATACCAATAACGTCGTCATAAAGAATTGTAACAAGATACACCGAATACTTCAAGACATTAATAATATTAACTATGCTACAAGTTTACTTAGACAAGCAGGGTCGGAACATTATTTGATGAAGGCGGTTGATAAAATAAATGATGATTTACAAGAGAAGCAAAGACAGTTTATCGATATGTGTAAGCACTTTTCGGAGACTAAAACCACACCCGTTAATGAAACAAAAGTAGATACCCAGCCAAAAAATGCTTAATTCTAACCTTAATTTCAACAATGTTTATTGGAACTTCTAAGGATTGAGAAAGTTTTGCAAAGATGTTTGTCATCTTTACAAGGCCTACAAAGATGAATATTCTAAAGGATATTATTCAGAGGGACATAAAAGATGTATAGAGTGTAATTTATTTTTGGATTGAGGTGGAATGAGGTGTCTTGTTGTGACCATGTTCTTAGGATAAAACCTCATAATAATCGATGTAAATCACGTTTATTAAAACTCGCTACTAGAATGTGATTTGGTAAACAACAACCATGATAAACTAGGGCACCACACTTTTAGTCAATTTAATTAGAAATCATTTCTCTATGTTTCAAAATCATAATTATATAAAGAATCAACTTTTCATTCAGAATTTGAATTATCAGAATGTAGTTGTTATCTCTTCATCAACCTTTCTCATGACTAATAAATAGGAAATATAAAAAGAAAAGGATATCAATGTTGAGAAACATTACATCTTATGCCCTGTAAAGGTAAATGCGCGAAAGAAAAACCTATAAAAGGCTCTTATAAAGATAATAGCGCTAATTCAAAATGTTCCATGTGTGGAATAAGATATTATTCTGATGCCCGTAGATGTTATTGTTGTAATTCATTATTAAGGAAGAGAAAATCAAGACATCATTCTTTAAGACTTAAAGAAGAGGCCAATTTGATAACGCGTTATTGATTAATTTATTTTTTTGACAATTTTTCAAGTTCCCTATGAATCTTGGATCAACTATGATATTCGATGTTAGTATTAATGAAATGAGATTCTATTTTTCCAAGATCTCTTTTAGTTAGAACAGAATTTATATCATAGTCTCAATTTTTTCTATGAAAATCTGGGGGTTGAATTCCGTCTGATTTGAGAGTGAGGTTAGTTTTGGCCGCTTAATGATGTTTTATAGCAGGCTTATTAGGAGAAACTGTAAAACGAATCAAATTATATTTTATTAATAAGAAAACCAGTGCTGTTAATCTAGTTCTGAACCACATCTAAAACATTTGAGATTTCCAACAATGTATTCACACATCTTAAAACCACATTTAATGCAGTCTATTTTATGTCTTCCATGACTTTCCTTTTCCTCTGATGAATCTTCGAGCTCTTCTAATCTGACATATTGAAACAACAAATTAGGAATGACAATGATTTTCATTCTAAAAATACTACTATTGAATGTCTTTTATTATTTGTTAACATGTTTTAGATGTTCTATATAGTTATGCTGTGAACAAAGTTAAGAACATTAGTCTAGTTAAATTCTAATGCCCGCATCCGTTTATGAATACTGCCTAGATACCTATGTCTATCATATTTGTGGTTATTAATACTAGAAAAAAAATCTTTATCTGCTCTTTCTTTGTCCATATATCTGAATAGAACTGAAGATGGTTATCTTAACTTTTTTTGATCAAAAGATAGTGATTTGATTATTACGAGAAATTCAAAGCAGGTATTATTTCCTTTTGAGATACGTACTCAGATTGCGATCGTAATTCAGGACGTCTTGTTTTTCTAAATTCTAAATTACTTTCTTTTGCACGTTCTAATTTTCAATAGAATAACAGTAACTATATATGATTCACTTAGAAAAACTTTGCAAAATATGTTCTATATATAATATTATCAAACACAATAAATACATCCAAAATTATGATAAGTTGAGAAGTAAAACTTTATGAGTATTAAAATGTTTATCGATTTTATGAAATTGTGCATTCGTGGTGATTGTAGTGCAAGTAATTGGAAATAATAATCCTAATAAAGTTAAGAACGACGATTCGGGAGTCCTTATTGTAGTTGAAGGAATTGACGGGTCAGGCAAATCTACGCAAATTCATTTGGTAGATAGATGGTTAAACTCTAAAGGATACGATGTTTTTTTTACAGAATGGAATTCTTCGGAGACCGTGAGAGAAATTACCTCCAAAGGGAAAAAAAAAGCAAGATTGACACCAATGACTTTTTCACTTTTACATTCAACCGATTTTGCTGACCGATATGAAAAAAATATTTATCCATTGTTAAGAGCTGGGTATATCGTTCTTGCAGATAGGTATATCTACACCGCCTTAGCTAGGGATACAGTAAGAGGGTGTGACAAATCTTGGGTGAGGAATATGTACAGTTATGCTCGAAAACCTGATCTAACTTTCTATTTCAGGGTACCAATCGAAACTGCGGTAAATAGAATTATTTCTGGAAGACCAAAGTTGAAACACTATGAAGCTGGGATGGATCTCGGATTGAGTAAAGATGAATATGAAAGCTATAGGATCTTTCAGGGAAGGATTGTTGATGAATATGAATCGATGGTTGACGACGAACATTTTATAGTAATTGACGGGACACTTGATATAGAAAAACAACAAAATAATGTAAGAAGACACGTCTTGAGGACATTGAAATTGAAAAATCAGATTCAAGGTCATATACTTGAATAATATTGGAAAGGGTTACTAGGGAATAGAAAATGGACTCAAGAACATTAATAAAGAAAACATATTCGTCTAATGATAGCGAAGACAGTAATAAAATTAAATTTATTAACCATTCTGGAATAAAATATCTCAAAGACATTGAAATACATGGATCGTTCATAGTAATCGAGGGGCCCGATGCCTCGGGAAGAAATACTCAAATTCAAAAAATAACCGAGAAATTAGAGGCTGATGGACATGCAGTGGTTAATACCGGATTAAAAAGATCTGATCTCATATCAAAGGGAATAATTGAAGCAAAACGAAACTATCAGGTCGGTAGAAGAACTATGGCACTTTATTATGCAGCCGATTTCGCCGATCAATTGGAAAATAAAATAATTCCTGCGCTTAAAGCTGGTTTTGTCGTAATTTCTGATAGATATATCTACACACTTATAGCGAGAAGCTCGGTTAGAGGAATAAATAAAAATTGGTTACATCAATTACATAGTTTTGCGATCAAACCAGATCTTATTTTCTATCTGAATGTGGATCCATATAATCTGATACATAGAGTTTTTAAAAAGAATAAATCCCTAGATTATTATGAATCAGGAGCGGATCTAGGCATATCGGCAGATATTTTTGATTCCTTTATTAAATATCAATATTTGTTGAAGAAAGAGTTTGTTATTATGCAAAAAAAATATGGACTTATTGATATCGATGGTGATAAGCACATTGAAGATATTTATAACCAAATTCAATCAAAAATTAGTGAATTTCTTAATCAAAATAAGAATAATGGTGCCAAAGTTTAATTATAGAATTGAGCACATTTTGAGTAACTGTTCTTTGTCGTGGAACTAATCTATCTACAGCCTTGTTAATAATTTATGATATGGTTTTCAATGATGCTTATTAAACAATCGAATAGATGAAATGCCTTCAGATAAGATAAGCTTGGTACAACGAAAAAGACGGATTTATCTATATGAAGTTAATTTATGTTATCAATTCCATTTGATTTTGAGGAGATGCGAAGCTGATTCTTGAAATTGATATTTTATTACCCCCTTCTTTATTATGAATGCGTACCAATCAACGAAATCAATCATAATCCTTGAAATTCTAGAATGAATATAGATTTTCCGTTTTCTCTTTATAGCGATGAAATTTTTCATAATGATTTTTTCGTATCAAATCAACTTTTATACTTTAATTTACAAAGATTTTGATTTCTATTTTGCTACGATAGTTATTACATACTCTGGTGTAAGTATATCTCTATAAAGTACATGGTAACTATTAGGACAATCGTTAAATCCTTCATCGAGATAGCTTGTTCATGGTGAACAAGAGCACAAATTTATACTCAGAGGAAGGAAAATTATGTATGGGTTGCTTTCATCAAAGATTTAATCATCGATATAACGTGGGAAAACAAAATAATAGTCTTTTATGTGATCACCCAAAATGCAATTGTATCCAGTTTGTGGAATGGATTTGATCTTCATTAATCATAGTTTTTGGTCGTACCATAACAGTCAGTAAACGAAAGTGCATCTGTAAGTTATTGTTTAAATCCTAAAATATATCCACATCTAAATCTATCTTTTTCTTGCACACTGATCCTACTATTAATAATTTCGATAAAATGTTTTGTTACTTTATGAGATAAAAGATAAATGATTCCTTCGCAAAGGATCGTATTTGATTCTTGTCTATCATGTCTACAATGAGATTCACCACTCACTCTTAAGTATAGATTAATTATAGAAAGATGATATATACATTTTATATAATATCATAAGAAGAGTTAGGCATTCTTGCCTTTCCATTTCTTCTTGCCAGGTTCATATTTTTGCTTGATTGTTTATGTTAGACTATTATAAGCCACCATTCACAACCAATGTTCTTGTAGATTTACCGTAATTAATGAAATCATTAAATTTTGTCTTTCGTACCTTTGTAACATTCGCTATTGTACTTGTAATTAGTGGATTGTTGGATGCTTGATGTTGCCTCAAATAATCCAAGGCAATATCATAGTCGTGGATATCGCCAAGCATTCCTTGAATTTTTTCAAGATGTTCGAGGATCTTGTGATTATTATTGCGAATTAATACATTTGTGTCATCATTTATATTCTTTTTACTAGCATCACTCTCCTCTTTATTTGTCACAAGTTCGATTAAATAGCGCAATTTCTTTGAATCTTTTCTTAGTTCATGTAGCTCCATAATTCTACTATCATCGCCGATTACGATTGGGATCCTCGCTTCTATATTCTTCTTTAATTTTCGAGATATTTTTGCTAATCTTTTTATTGAAATCTCTTCAAAATTCTTTTCAGTTTTATTTTTGTCGTATAAACTTGGGACAACTATATCTTTTAAATCTAAAGCAATTGTTCTGGCTTCTTCAAGTTGATTTTCTCTGTTCAGTACCTAAGGGGTTTTCATAATACTCTAATTGTTGTTCAGGCATCTTGCCTTCCTTAGCCAACTTTTCGAGAATTATATCGATATCTCGTATATTACTATTAATTTTGAACAGTCTTTTACCCACACTGGCAAACTCTTTGATTTTCTTTTTCTTCCGAATTTGTTTAGGACTTGACTGGTAGGTCGCTTCGAGTCTTCGTAGTGATGTTCGCATATGGTGAATGTTATCTTCCGTTGGATTTTCCAAATACTTGTCTAATTTAGTATAAACCCTTTTGATGTTTTGAGTACAGTTATCAGCATATGTATTAACATCAAAATGGATGTAGTAATATTCCAACATATAATACTACACTATTACTATACTATTTTAAGTATTATATACATAACTAAGAGACTTACCTCTCATTTCAAAGTTGATATGTAGACTACCTAAATATACCAATTGTCAAAAAGATAGGATGATACATTTAGCAATAATCATTCGTTTACCCTTAAAAGCAATATATAAACAAGACTAAAAATTCACGCAATTTCTATATTTTATTTTCAGTTTCGACAAGTTGGCAAGAACCCAGTATGATTGAATTATTATTCAATTTTTTTAGGTCTCCAAATATCTACAAGTTCAGATTTAAAATTACAATGCAGATCGATAGATTTCCAATTTTCAATACTTAATTTCAATTGAACGAAAGTGCAGGTTGGTATCCTTATTTTTCTGTTGATCAGCATACCTGCCAATTCTTCTAGATCGGGGTTGTGTCCAATGACCATTAATTTTTGTTTGTCATTTGGTACTGTAGATAGTGCGCTTATGTAAGCGTCAATACCACCTCGGTGTAATGAAAAATTGACTTCAATGAGATTTTTATAGCCAGAATGCCTACACAGGTATTTAGTAGTTTCAATAGCCCTAAGCGCTGAGGAGGTTATGATGGTATCCGGAAATATGTTCATTTTTTTTAGATGTTCTCCCATTTTGATGGCTTCTCGTCTGCCTCTATTATTAAGTGGTCTGTCGTGATCATCCACCTTTTTATCCTTCCAACTGGATTTTGCATGTCTGAGTATTAATAAGACTTTGTTAATATCCTCATCTCCATTGACAGGCATGAAAACATTATCGATAACATACTAAAAAAGTATCCTATTATTTAAATCCCATAATTACCTTATGTGGAATCGACTAATCTCTATCTTAATTATTTCTTATATACATTGCTCCTCAGTCAAAATCATTAACAAATGACCAAACAAGGAATATAGTTTAGAAATGAAACTAGAAAACAAAAATGGTACGTAGTACTAGTTTTACTCTTGTCCGGCGACGTTATTTCCTACAATGCCATTAAATTCGAGGACAACTTTATTGCAGGTAGGGCAATAACATTTTCTGATTCGCAAGATGCTGCTTGATTGGATAAGGATGATTAGCAAGGATCGGGCGGCATTGCTCTCTTTTATAGAATGCACATTATCCGTGAGCCTCGTCGTTATCAAACCAATTTACAAGATTTACTATTAAGAGAATTATTAGTTTATTTCATTATAGCGGGTAATTTCCTAATATGTTTATGAATTGTGAAAAATTATTTGATTAAGATTCGATTATCAATGATTAACACGTTATTAGGTATTATCCTTGTATCTCTTAGTTACCAATTGGGTAAATGATTCGTATGACAAAATATTAAATAATATGGAATCGCCCGGATATGATTAATTATAGATGCGTTATTCACAACAAAAGATTTCATTCAATTAGGAATAGATGTGTAGTGGAATTGCAATCAATAAATATTTCAAGAAAAAGATTCACAATAAATTATCTATTCAGTAATTTTAAAGAAGGTACATGGATAGCTACCAACATTAAGTATTGAATATTTGTGAATTGTTGGACCGAAATAAACTAGTTATTTCTATCAAAGATAAAGGCATCAATTGGAAGTCCACCTGGCGTAACTTTCTCATGCTTTTGTGTATCATAATACCGTAAATCATCATCAAGTTGATTGGGATATTGGTATTAACATCCCTGCTTTACTAGTACACCTATGACATGATTGTAGCCTTTACTTTTCATACGAAATCAAATATCTTGTATGTATGGTTATGTCCAGTTCTAATATAAGGTAGTTGTATATTTTGACAATAGAGCATATATTTCAAACTTATAGAATAGATTAGTTTCCACACCCATAATAGTGGACTACTACTTGGTGTCTTTGTTATGGAAAAAGCTTAATTTGCGCAAAGGATTCCACTATGATAATTCAATGATTCAAGAACCTGTATGTGATGAATGTTCCAAAGAGCTAGAAAGTATGAAATCAATTTAAAAGAACCTTATTGTATTGACCCCACCAATACATTTATTAGTTTAGTAACGAAGATAATGGAAATGTGAAAACCACTAATCGTTTTTAATCATAAAGAATTATAGTAATCATGTTAATTCAAAGAAATTAAATTAGAGGTGTTTGAAAGTAACTCATTTGAACTGATTACTATTTTCAATTTATATAATTTGTCTGCACAAATGATCATTCATTTATTAAATGTTAAGTCGTATAAAATAACTACTTTTATTTGTAATCCATAGCTCTGGATTAGTGAATTAATGAATAAAGGGGTAATAAGGATAGATTAGCGCTAAAAACACATTATTGAGTAACTATATTAAATATCTAAATGCTCCATAGTATTCGATAGACAACGAAATTATTATTATGGTTTCAAATGCAATAACTCGTGCGTGTTATTGTGAAAGAATCATAACGATCTCCTATCATTTTTGATAAAGTATGTCCTACTGCAAAAAGATTGAAATTTCAAAAAAAAGTGGTCGTATTTCATAATAATTTATAACGTATCTTGTTATTATTTAAAATATCAATAAAAATTATGGACAATTAATAAATTAAATCGATAATGATAAATAATAACTGTTATTTGTCTATAGATGATAAGAAAATTGAAAATAACTATTCTATTTTATGCTATCTCGTCATCCAAAAATGTCAAGTCATTTCCTTTTATTATTATCCTTAGATTCTTGACTTACTCATTGAAGAGTCAAATAATATGGTGGATGGAAATGGCTCTATGAGCGATAATCCTGGGGGACTTCCGTTAACTAAATCTCATATGGAGCGAATATTTCCTAAATTAACCGATGAACAGATTAGTCGAATGAAAGAGCATGGTCACAAACGTGCAGTAAAACTCGGAGAAGTCCTAGTCGAGCAGGGATATAGTAACGTTCCTTTCTTTGTAGTAATATCGGGCGAAATAGAGATTCTTCGTCCTTCTGGCGACATTGAGACCCTTATTACCGTACATGGCCCAGGTCAGTTTACAGGAGAGATCAACATGCTCTCTGGACGTCGGGCTCTCTTTCGTGCACGTGTAACAAAATCAGGTAACGTAATTGAAATGGATCGTCAAAACATGATGGCTTTGCTCCAAAGCGACGCTGAGATAAGCGATATCTTGATGCGGGCTTTCATTCTCCGCCGAGTGGAATTGGTGGCGGCTGGAGTTGGAGACGTTGTGCTCATTGGTTCATCCAATTCAGCACGCACGTTTCAGATCAAAGAGTTTCTCATGCGTAACGGACATCCATACAACTACATAGACCTTGAAAGCGATTCAGAGGTACAACAACTATTGGATAATTTCCATATTTTAGCCAACGACATACCTGTCCTGATCTGCCAAGGTAAGTTTGTGCTCCGAAATCCCAATAACCAGCAAATCGCTAATTGCTTGGGCTTTAATGAAATAATTAACCAAACCACAGTGAGAGATCTCGTTATCATTGGTGCCGGTCCCTCTGGGTTAGCTGCGGCAGTATATGGGGCGTCTGAAGGACTAGATGTTTTGGTGATGGAAACTAGCTCCCCGGGCGGACAGGCTGGTTCCAGTTCAAGAATCGAAAATTACTTGGGATTTCCAACTGGTATATCAGGTCAGGATCTTGCAGGTAGGGCCTACACCCAAGCGCAAAAGTTTGGTGCGGAGATACTCATCACCAAAGGGTTACGACTCTCCTGTGATGGCAAACCCTACATAGTTGAAAATGAGGATGGATCCAAAATACCGACACGTACAGTCATAATTGCAACGGGGGCTGAGTATAGAAAGCTGCAATTAAAAAACCTGCAACGTTTTGAAGGTATGGGCGTTTATTATGGAGCAACCTTTTTGGAATCACAGTTATGTAAAGGGGAAGAAGTAATTGTTGTTGGCGGAGGAAACTCGGCCGGCCAGGCTGCCGTCTTCTTGGCTGAGTCGGCAAAATGTGTACACGTTCTCATTAGATCTGCCGGCTTGGCAGAAAGCATGTCGCGCTACCTTATCCGCCGGATCGAAGATAATTCCAAGATTGCATTACATACGTACACGGAGATCATAACACTCGAGGGTGATATTCACCTCGAATCTGTACAGTGGCAAAACAGTATAACTAAGGAGATAGAGAAGCATCAAATTAGTAATGTATTTGTTATGGCAGGCGCTGCTCCAAACACTTCATGGCTTGATGGCTGTATTGCTCTTGACTCTAAAGGCTTTATCAAGACCGGTACTGATCTGACACCAGAATATCTGAGGACTATAGATTGGCCCATTGCCCGTCAGCCATACTCATTTGAAACCAGTTTACCTGGAATTTTTGCTGTGGGTGATGTGCGTGCTGGTAGTATCAAGCGAGTTGCATCGGCGGTGGGAGAAGGATCAGTTGCGATCTCATTTATCCATAAAGTACTTCAGGAATGAAAATAAGTTAAGCAAGCACTAGGATAGAGAATTATTTTCTTATTCTTCCTATATGTGTAACATTTTTCACAAAAGGTGGGTCGAATATCATATCGTTATGTCAAATAGTAATATACTAATCAATTAAAATTAGAAATGAACCGAGAAAAAGAAAAGGAGGAAGAGGAACGACATGTTAGCTGGTTAGAACTATTTTATGATTTGGTATATGCTGCTGCAATTGCTCAATTAGGTCAAAGTCTAAGGCGTGATTTATCCATACAAGGCTTTGTTGAATATGTATTACTGTTTATAATCGTATGTTGGGCTTGGACAGGGGCAGCATTCTATGCCAAGAGGTTTGATGTAAATAATCTCGTTCATAGGATATTAGTCCTCTTGCAGATAGCTCAAGCAGTACCTATAACCGTGAATTCCAATCATGCCTTTGATAAAACTTCATGGGTTTCATAATATCTTATGTAGCAATCAGGTCTTCTCTAAACCAGAATAAATAAGAACAGGGAAAAAATGACTATGAATAAAAGTTTCAAGATTAAATTAAATAATTAAAAAAACAGTTCTTGCTGAAGAGACCGCTTAATCTGAAATATTAGATATTGTTACAAAATCATTCAAGGATTGATGATTGGTGATGTAATATTGGTCATTGGTCCTATCCATGGCAGAAACTATCCAACTAGCTCCTTCACTTTCAATAGTTTAAATGACATGACAAAAACCATGAATATTACTGCAGCAGAAATAAGAAAAGTAGTTGGACCAATTAAATTATATAATAATCCACCCAAGATTAGCCCTATAATACTGGCCAGACTTCCCATGCTGCTTCCGACACCTTGAATTACTCCCTGGTGGACAGTTCCAGCACGCTTTGAAAGTAAAGACATAAAAGATGGCCACATAAGACCATTACCGAGTGCAAACAGAACTAACGCCACATAAACTAATACGGTGCTATTAAACATGAACAGTGCAAAATTTACACCTAAAATGAAACTCCCAATTACAACTAGTTTTTCCTCAGAGAATTTTTGTAGAGCTTTTCTAAGTACCGGACCTTGTACTAGAATCATTACGCCACTCAACACAGAATAAAATATACCCATTTCTGTTACCGTCCATTTTAGACCTGATACTGCATGTATTGGAAAGGAGGTGTAATAGATGTTAAATCCAAGAAAGATAAAAAAATACAATACTAACAAAAAGGATATATCTTTTAATCTGAAGACGTCTAAGAATGATAGATTTTTAGGATTTGGAATCTTGTAGCACTCCTTTGGTTCACAAGAAAAGACTTTTCTAATTGATTCTTTTTCTGAAATTTCGACCAATGAGGCGGTGGTTGTCATCGCTGTCGTCGTTACTTTCGATTCCTTTAGCATAAAGGCTATTACAATTAATGAGATTAAAGAAATAAAGACTGCCGCCAACACTGGTAGTATCTCTTCATAAATAGTAGAGCCTAAAATGCCCGCCAACGCCGGTCCAACAATAAAACCCAAATTAGATGATATTGCCATCTTGCCAAAATTTTTACTTCTACTTTTATCTGTTGATATGTCTGCAAGATAAGCATTTGCAACAGAAATATTGCCGCCCGTTATTCCATCTAATGCCCTTGCTAAAAATAATATTATTAGAGGAAGTGTAATAACAAAAGTTCCGAGAATGATCGAATTAACACTGTAAATATTCCAGACAGGTACAAAAAGTGCAATAAGAAAAACTACCCAACCTACGAATGTACCGCCATTACTTATCAGTAAGACCTTTTTTCTTCCGATAGTATCAGACCATCTTCCTAATAGTGGAGCTCCAATGAGTTGAAACGCAGGATAAATTGCCGCCAATATCCCATACACAAGAGAATTGCCTCCAAAATCTATAACTAAAAATACCAAAAAAGGCAAAACTATGCTAAAACCCATAGTTCCAATAAAATTCGATAATAATAATGGAAAAATTGAAACCTGCTTATTTACAATGGCCATTTTGAGTTTAAGACGATAAGAAAGTTGTTGTACTTAAGGTTATGATAGAACCATGAGAAATTATCATATGTCTTTTGAATAATCAATACTTTACCATCATTGAGCATATTTCTTATCCAAAATTAAATACATAAGCTTGAAATCCTTTTCCTTTAACATCTATTATTAATGAATGAAAGTCATCATCATATGATTGATGATTTACTATGTTGTACAACCTAGGGTAATCAATCGCGAATTGAGAATCACTTTCTGTATCTACACCTCTGGAATAATTTGATAACAAGGAATAATCCTCATTAACTATTCCTTGACCTTTGCCTCCTGCTACCAAGTTTACAGACTTTGCAGAATAGAGTAAACCAATGCGGCCTGAGTCACTTTGTAATTCAACATTATCATGATTGATTTTCCATTTTCCTTCGAGATATATTGTATTAGGTTTGATTGATCCATTCAATGATGGTATTGTATAGGTCACCGTTTGTCCAGCATGAACTCCTTCGGAATTTCCTATTGCTGAATTTGACCCTTGATTTCCAAAATACAATTCTGGTGTTTTAATTTTTGAAAATTCAACAGGCTGTTTAAGAAAATTATTAATATTATTGGTAGAATTAAATTGAGATTTGTTCTCATAGGGGAAGGTTGTATTTAGATCGATATTTTCTATTTCTTTGTTACCATTTCTTTCAGCTAAGAGTGATTGAATTACCTTTTCTGTTTGATTGTACTCTCCCTCGCCTATTTTGTTATACACTATATACCCTTGAGGATCGACAATATACATCCTGGGCCAATAATTATTCTCATAGGCATTCCAAATTTTATGGTCATTGTCTTGTATTACTGGATATTTTATGCCGTATTTTTGTAATGAAGTGTTTACATAATCAATATTTTTTTCAAATTCAAACTCTGGTGTATGTACTCCAACTATTACCAGTCCTTTATCCGCATACTTTGTATTCCAATCTATAATATGCGGAACGGTTCTTAGTACATTAATACAACTATAAGTCCAAAAATTGACAAGTACCACTTTTCCTTTTAAACTAGTCATAGTTAGCGGCTTACCATCATTGATATTGATGATATCTATACCTTCACCAGGTTTTTCAAATTCAGGTGCAATTTCATATTGAGATTTATTGCCTGATACTTTCTTTTCGTCAATCTGTGGTATTAATGTAGCATACTTTGGAAAAATTTTTCCATCCGAGTTAGTACCTGCATTAACAGGGAGTAGAAATGGGGAGTATGTCAAATAACTAATAATTAAAGTACATACTATAATTTCAGTTATTAAAATAATGATATTTTGTTTAAATTTTAATCACTTTTTCCTCATTCATTTCATAGTAGTATTTTTTTAAAGGACTTTATCTTGTTTGTTCTTGTCTCAATATAGAGATACTTGCTGTTGACAAACATATTTGTTGATCTAAATCCTATAAATATTATAAAAAAAGTTTGTATAACAATTAAACGTGTTCTACTTTCTCCATAATTTTTCATGTATAATGACCCATTTATCTAATATTTAAGATAGATGAATTCTGTAATTAAGAATTATTCGTTAGACCCTGAATATGGACTTTTTTGATAAAATGACTTTTGTTTTAAGAAAATATGAAACTCAGCCGGGAAATAATATCTTAATAAATGATACTTCATATCAATACATAAAGAATGGAATTGTGGTAAAAATCCATACTAGAGATTAGTATCAAACGCCAAGATCATCCATCTTATATATCCAACTAATTATGAAATTCCATTACCTAAATACAGAAACTATACAAAATTAACATGATGATCAGGAACTAAAAAGAAAGAATTAGATTATAAAAACCTTTTAAGGACAGAAATACAGATTCTTATTATGAGTCTTGAGGGCAACTCACAACCGAGTCAAGAAATACTTGATATATGCAATCAGTTACAAGCGAACTATAATCCTAAAAAGACCCATTGGACTATGGATGAATTATATAATAGAATATTTGACGATACAAGGCTAAAAGAAGGCAGGCTGAGTTCTAAACATTTCGTAAAGGATATGGATTGGATAATAAAACTTGGTTTGATCTCTTTTCATGACGGTATGGTGAAATTGGACGAATTTACTAAAAATAGACTTGTACAATATTTTGATGAACATACAGACACCGTGGAAGACTAAACTTTCCAATACAAGAGGCAATAGTCATAATCTTCTAATCTATTCTAATTTGTATTAAGGATACCATACAAAGCCATATTGTAGACACATTGTTTTAGATGGTTTATCAAACCGTAATAACATAACGCCTACATCACGGATATTATTACTACAATCAACACAATAAACTTTACAAACAAGTCTTTCTCTTACCCTTTTTTCATCCCACTTACTCATGGCATATCTATCGTCTTCATTCAAAGCGGAATACAGGTTCCCGATAGATGCAGGATCTTTTTTAGAAACATAGATCGAAGAATGATCTTATGCAGAATAAAAGATATCTTTCTTCATGACAAACCATGGTAATAACATTATTTGAAGTTTCTCACTAGTTTGACGTTCCTATCAATAGTAGAAAAGGTACCTCTAATATCATACTCAAACCTCACTTCATTTGAGATTTTTCTGTTTACTGCTTTCAATTTGGGTTGTTAATTCTATAATCCCGTAAATTTTATTGTAATCATACTTATTCAAAATAAACTCCTGAATGCGGTTCCACCTACCCGTTTGATATCTCTTACTTTTTAGAACCCTAGTATTAATCTATTCAGATAATGACATACATTTTCTACAACGTCACATTAGCCGGAAAATGATAAACAAAGGACAAGATTATTTTGAAGTTTGAATAACAAAAAATATGATACAATATGTAAAATCTAATAAAATCCTATTAAAACCAGGTAAACGAGATCATAGTACCAAGGCGATTTCAGAATTTTTCAAAAAGCTTCAAATACAAGAAAGTAAAATGAAAGGATTTATAATAATGGATAGTCTAGAAGACCCATCTGAATCCATAATCCTTACTTTTTGGGAAACTAAAGAAGAGATGACTAATTTTTATCAGATAGATAATCACCTTTTATCTGATTTAGTTGAAAAACTTAAACCTATTTTTGAAACATTGCCTGAAAGAAGAGGTTATAAGGTATCTGATCTTCAAATTTAGTTGCCAAGACAATTCGGAAATATTTTTTGCTTATGAAATATGTATAGATTTTATAGATACAGTAGTAAGTCAAACATCAAGTAATAAGATTGTTAATTTTGATTTTACCTAATTTAGCAGATATTTATACTATACTTGGAAAATACTACTATGACTAGGGATAAAAGTCACCAGAGTATTCTTGGAATACACCATATCACGGCTATAGCCGGTAACCCCCAAAAAAATATTGACTTTTACACCGGTTTTTTAGGTTTGCGACTTGTAAAATTAACCGTTAACTTTGATGATCCACAAACATATCATTTCTATTATGGAGATGATATAGGAAGACCAGGTACAATCCTGACATTTTTCCCTTGGCAGAGCATGCCAAGAGGTTTTAGGGGAACGGGCCAAGTAATTACTACATCTTTTTTGATACCTGAAAATTCCATAGAATATTGGGTTAACAGACTAAAAAGTCAAGGGGTTAGTTATACCGGTCCGACCAAGAGGTTCGAAGATGATACTGAACAAGTTATTACACTTTGTGATCCAGATGGTATGGAAATAGAACTCGTTGCACATAAGGACGCTGAGACTAAAAAAGATCATGTTTGGAGAAGGGGCCCCATTCCAGAAGAATATGCGACTAGAGGATTTTATTCAGCAACTCTTTCCTTGGAAGGATATGAACGAACAGCCGATGTCTTAACTGAAAACATGGGTTTCTCAAAAACTAAGACTGAGGGAAGTAGATTCCGGTTTGAAATTAAAGATAAAGAAAAAATAATAGATAATTTCTATGGTAACAAGCAAAAAAGAGAACTTGATCTTTTGAATTCTCCATCTACTGTGGATCTCGTATGCCTACCCTATACTCAACGAGGTTCTATGGGAGTGGGTACTGTCCATCATATTGCATGGCGAACTCCAACTGATGAAAGCCAGTTAGATATGCGAAAAATAATAGTTAATACCGGTTTGGATGCTACCCCTGTAATTGATAGAACATATTTTTATTCAGTATATTTCAGAGAACCTGGCGGTATTCTATTTGAAATAGCAACTGATCCGCCTGGTTTTATGGTAGACCAAAAAGAGGAGGAACTGGGACAAAAGCTCTTACTACCTGAATGGTTAGAACCTGATCGCAAATATCTTGAGAAAGTGCTTCCAAAAATTAGTACACCATCACTTGATAAATTTTCTTCTTCATCTAATCAAACTAGTAATACTCAGAAAGTGAAAGATGATGAGTGAACCTGATTTTAAATACCGCTTTATTCCTTCCCCATCACAGCAGCATGCTGTAGACAATTCTGATCAAGCATATGCACCCAAAGATGATCAATCAGAAACTTTGACTTTATTGCTGCTTCATGGTACAGGTGGAAATGAGGAAGATTTGATACAAGTTGGTCAAATGATATCACCTTCTGCATCATTATTAAGTCCTAGAGGAAAAGTGTTGGAAAATGGAATGCCTCGATTTTTTAAGCGTCTCGGTGAAGGTGTATTTGATTTGGAGGACTTGAAATTTAGGACCAGAGAATTGGCTGATTTTGTTAAGGAGGTATCGAGCTTTTACAGTTTTGATTTAAACAAGATAATTGCAGTAGGCTTTTCTAATGGTGCAAATATAGCAGCAAGTCTCCTTCTTTCTTATCCAGGAACCTTAATGGGTGTGATCCTGTTTAGAGCAATGGTTCCTTTTATACCTGATTCTCCACTCGATCTATCTGATAAAAAGGTACTATTATCTGCAGGAGTGTTTGATCCTATAGTATCAGAAAGACAGACGCGAAGCCTCTTTGATATTCTAGAAAAAAGTAGAGCAAATGTAACTTTGAAATGGCAACAATCAGGTCATAATCTTACAAAGTCAGATATATTAGACGCAAAAGAATGGTTGTCTGAAAACATTCATTAGTATAAACCAAAGTCAATTTAAAAGGAAACATTGGATGCATATTTCTCTTTACGTAGTACTTTGTCAATTAGCCGACCTTAATCTTGTACCGTTAACGATATAAATCTGACCATTGATTTTGAACTTTCCAGAATGAATATTGTTAACTGATGGTTCCGGACGAGTATGATTTATTGTCCTAAAAATATTTTCTACTAATAATGATCATCTAAAATTCTACAATTAAATTATAAAGCTACGAAACTGTCTTTATTATTAGATGAATCACTTATCTTCTACATGTTTTTAAATAACTATGATATTTTAAAAACGGGGAAGATTTAACGATGAGCATAACCGGTATTCAGGAAGTTGATTTTTTAATAAATATTGGCTTGTCATTAATTGCCGGTGTATTAATTGGTGCAGATAGAGAATTGAAGGGGAAAGCCTCTGGAATAGGAACACATTGTTTTGTTATTGGTGGTTCAATGATATTTACTTATCTTTCTGCATTAGTTGATCCAAATTCTACAACAAGGATTGCTGCCCAAATCGTAACAGGAATTGGGTTTCTTGGAGCAGGGATAATACTAAAGGATGAGATTTTTGATAAAAAGGATACGGTTGATTCTAGTCATACTAAAGTATTGAACTTGACTACCGCAGCAAGCATATGGTTTTCTGGTGCAATCGGAATGGCAATAGGGTTTAACTTTTATTTTGTAGCAATAGTTTCAATAGCTTTTGCCGTAGGCGTCCCTCATATTCCTAAAATCAGACGACAAAATTAACATGTTCAAATATGGTACCCATGTGATGTTGACTAGATACCAATAGTCGTGACTGATACTATGAGGAACTATAAATATTATCAATCAGAATTTAGGTAATGATCAGATGATTATATATCGAATGAATTGATACTTTCTATAAACAATTCAGAAATTGTACCTATATTATTATTTAAGCAGAAATAGCCTTGGTTACATCTACAGTAGGAAAGCAATGGTAGAGAATTTAACAATAACTATGGATGACAGTAGTGAGAATAAGATACAACATGCAATGACATAAGGTAACAAGGTAATACAATCTTGATGAATAATAACAACATTACATCTGTATCCCGTAGCACCTATAATTGAAAAAGATAATAAATTAACGAAAATTAATCAATATATGGTTGCAGATAGGAGTGAAATTCAATTCATTTTCTAATTACGTATTGTAACATTTAATCAATGAGTTCTTTTTGATAAATATTATACACGTTTATCTTTACTGGAAATAGATTAATTTACCTCTAAACATTCAGATAAATCAAATGCTAAGGTCCACAGAAATGCGTTGGTTTTTTGAAGGTAAGATACCCATTAGTGTAACTAAAATTTTGGAAGAAACTGGTTTGGATATTTCTGAAAACAGAACTGATCATTATTTACTAGTGCAAACTTGTGACAATATTGGCATAAAAGTAAGAAATTCTAGACTGGAGATTAAGTGGCGTCAAGATGTACAGCCTCATGACATATCCGAATTGAATATTAGTGGCAATATTGAACGGTGGGAAAGTTGGGAGTGGAATGATAAAACAGCGTGCATAGAAATTGAGCAATCAATCTATAGGGATGATGAAAATCCATGGATAAAGGTAGACAAGAAACGATGGCAAAAGAAATTTAGTGTTGTTGATAAAGTCTTGCTCCCTGTTCCTTCTCAATCACTGTACTCTGATCTTGCTATGGAGATTACCGAATTGAAATCAAATGGCAAATCGTGGTGGACCATTGGCTTTGACCTGTTTACCGAACAGGATCATTCTTTTTTTGACCAACTTATTGAAATCTTTCCTGTGCTACAAATTGAAGTAGATTTGAAAAAAGAGTGGTCATATGGATATCCTCGATGGTTATCTCAGGTTGTCATGTATAATAATCAACAAAATATATAATTCATAACAAATACATAACCCAGCCAGCACAGAATAAATTACTCTTTTAAAGTTTCATAATTATAAAAGAATACGAAAGGTAGATGTGATGAATGTGGTATTGAAAATGTAGAAGTAATGAGTATAAAAAAGAACAACAAAGATGAAAAAACCACTTGGAATAGTCAAACAGTTTACTCTAGATGTTTCCACAAATAATTGGCAATACTTTGATCATTGGTATTTGAAGTTCATGATGGAAAAATTTGATATTAGCTTTGATATACTATTTTTGTATTCAAAGATAAAAGTTAGGTTACATCAAGAAATTTTAATGTTAAAAATAATGAGAGATTATGTTACCACCACTTTACCTCCACTTACTAATTCTAAAACATCCAAATGCAATATGAAATAAAGGCGAGAGATGAATTATTACTATAGCTATACCGGTTGTACTTCTATTCCCTCATTTTCATTTAGAATTTTTAGTGTTACTGCTTTGGCACTTGCAAAGCTTGCATCTGCTAGCATTCCCTCTTGTCCAACCCAATCACCAATAATGTATAGATTATTGACTCCTGGAACTTTTATATCGGGTCTTTTTTCCATAACTCCTTTACTATTAGTGAGAACTGTATTAGAAGCTATCATATTTGGCAGAAAGCGATGCCTTACTACCATTTTTCTCCAACCGGGCTGAACCGTATCTAGGCGTCCCTCCAACTCCATTCTATTTCGAACTGGATTTGGTTCGGTAGAATAGTCCAAATACTTCATGGCATGAAATAGAATCCCATTTCCATCAGCCGACAATTTAGCAAAGGCAGAATGTAACGATAGATACAAAGGGGCATCCAACCCATATGCACCATAAACATTGGGATCGGGAAGCCTACTTAATACTAGATCTAAGGTCGCTACCTTTGCGGGTCTATTCATTTTTTCAAGTTGATTAAGAAAAGAGGTTTTGATTAAGGTGTTTTCTTTCAACAGACTATGCACATGAGAAGGATTGGTTGCAATAATCACCTCTTGATATGAAAATGCCGCATTATCAGACAATCCAATTTTCCACAATGGTTGTTTATTTTGTCCATTAGTTTCATGATTCTGCTCGATAGAAACCACACTCTTGCCATATACAAACACTGTTCCATTCCTTTTTGCAATATCAAATATCTGATTTACTAGGGTTTGCCACCCTCATCTATATAAATAACACCTCCCGCAACAGCTTTTTTTATTTGATCTAATGCCAACTTGGCACTCACGTTTTCTGCATTAAAAGTATATGTTGCAATCCTTCCTAGCATTTTTACAAAATCTTTGGAGTCAGAATTTTTAAAATTCTGGTCTAACCAGTCTTGGAAACTTATCTGATGCAGTCTATCAAGATTCATTTTGTTCAACTTTATAAAAAATCTTATAGTCTCAATCTTACTACCTAAACCCTTTAGTAATTTGGTCGTTAAAAGTTGGTTTAACTTTACAAGGGATTGATTCTTTTTTCCTTTTTTTATTATAAAATATTTGGAGTAGTCAACTTTGTTACCTTTATATTTTACATTTAATTCCTCTAAAATCTTAAATCCAATTCCATCAGCATACAAAGCATGAGCTCCTTGATTAAAGTAAAATCCATCCATGACTGTAGTTCTAGCTCTACCACCAAATTCACTAGATTTTTCTATAATAGTAACATTTTTCCCATTTCGAACTAGAAATACAGCGGCAGTAAGACCGGCTAAACCGCCTCCTAATATTGCTATCTCGCCTGTCTTGTTTTTCGATTCATCCCTTGTTACTTTCATAAATTGGTTAGTCATCCAACTTACTAATTAACAAACAAGTTTATTAATGTTTGGTTGGCTGTCCGACTAGATTTATATTAATCGATCATTTATTTACTATTAGATTGAGTGAAAGCAAAGAGCAAAAGATAAATGAAATTTTGAAGAATTCACTTACGGTTCTTGCTAAAAATGGATATGAAAATACAACAATAGCAAACATAGCTAAGGAATCGGGCGTAAGTAGAGGTATATTGCATTACTATTTTTCGGATAAGGAAGATTTAGTTAGCAAAGTCTTGGCATATAGCTCTGAAAATATTATTCAAGCCACCATTAGAGGTATTAGAGGAAAAACCGCAGAAGAACTAGCGGATAATATCATCAAGGACAGTATTGTAAGCTTTAAGGAAAATCCTGACTTTTATGCATTTTTATTTGAAATGTGGTGTGCATCACGGAGAAGCAATAAGATCAAAAATGAGTTAATTATTTGCAGTGCTAAAGTAATAAAATCAATTAAAAAAGTATTGGATGAATCAATTGAAAATGGACGTTTAAAAATTAGTACAAGAAATACCGAGGAAATGTCAAAAGTACTTTTGGCTCTGTTTAATGGGATTGCCTTTGAAATGTTGATGGACCCTGGTCGAAATCTAGAGGATAGGAAGTATTGGATACAGGTTAGGTATACAATATTGTCAATCCTAAAATCACAATAAATTATATGATTGAATGAATACTTGAACATCGTGATTACTAGGAACTTGATCCCGACGGATGAGAACTGTTATCGAAAAACAACACTTGTCCATCAAATTTAGAAAACTAATATAAATGATAGTGATAAGAAATAATCTGCTGTTCCAATTCTACAATTCCCCATTAACTTCAGAAGGCGTTCAAATTTTTAAGAATAAAGCGTTAAGACGTTGATGGTCTTTTTATCTACCCGTCTATTAATGCTAATGCTAGATTATATGATTTTGTTGGTTCATCAACAATTTTTGGTTAGGTATTATATTATTTGATCTACTATAGAGGTTATGCCTGAACAACAGAAAATAGATGAGACAATAGAGACTACAAAGAGCCTAAATAAGAAAAAATTATCAAAGATTGAACAATCATCTACATCTTTGGAAAATCAACAAAATTCTACTTCAGAAGTAAGCTCAGAAGATATTGATAATAATACCACTAGTACTTTAGAAACTCAAGATGACGAATTAAAAACGTAATCAAATAATAATTATTTGAATAATCAAATCGGGGTATAGAATAGACAGGGTACAAAATATTATTACATTTCTTTGCTACTTTGATTAATGAGAACTGTTGCTGACAAATGTTCTTAACCCGTCATAACTCGATAGATAGATAGATGATTATGATTGTCCATGATATAGAAGTAAAGGAATTACCAAATTTATCATTTCTTGTGATGAAAAGTCGTTATAATTACAACCACATAGTATCACTAAACTAATTTGTTTGCCGGGGTTAAACCCTATTATACTTGAAAATCCATCTATCGATCCAGTATGCCAAATAACTTCTTTCCCAAAATCCGTTGTTATAGTCCAGCCTAAACCTATGTAGTCTTTAAGAGATTTATTTTCAGAAGACTGACCAAATGCGTGTCTTATTGAATGAGTTTCTTGTATGGAATCATTAATTTTAGTTTGTATTAGCCCTATATTTGCTGATAGATACTTTAGCAAATCATTGGTCGAAGAGTACATAGCGCCAGCTGACTGAATTGTTTCTGGTATGAATTCCAAGTTAACTTCTTTTCCTGATATATGACCTGTAGCATATCTAGATTTGATATCCTCAGGAACCAAAATTCCTGTAGTATTCATACGCATACCTGTACTATCCATCGCAAGAACATTTAGAATTTTATCATTTACAAGTTGATCAAATGAAACACCGGCCCTCAGAGATAAAATATGGCCTAAAAGACCCATCCCAATGTCAGAATAGTTTGCTTTTGTGCCTGGCTTGTTTGACAAAGTTGTATTTGATACAAAGTCATAGACTTGCTGGGTGGTATAACTGTGGTTTCTAATCCAACCCGTTGGAAAATCAGGTAGGCCCGAAGTATGGGTTGCTAAGTCCTCAAGTGTTATCTTGTGTCCATTATACAATGGGACCGTCACATTATCTACGGGGAGATACTTTTCTATAGAATCATTTAGGTTGACCAATCCTTGATTTACCATATCTGCCAAAATAATTGCCACAAAAGTTTTTGATATGAATGCTATATCAAACACTGTATTTCCATCAACCTTTTGTGGAGTTAAAGTTTGATATGTTTCCATATCCTGCAACCTGAGTGCCTTCTGGAGATAAGATACCAACAACAATTGGTACTGAAATACTTGAATTAGAAACAGCACTATTGTTATACGAGGAAGAATTACTGGATGATGCATGATCGAATACTATCTCCTTAAACTGTTCCAAAAGTGTATTTGATATGCCATTTTCAGCATAACTATGGGAATTATTCAATAGAGGGATTTGATGATGTTGAGCATGGGCCAACTGAAATTGATTCTGAAAAATGTTAGAAGAGGCAAAAAAAGATAAGATAACCAAAGTCGACAAAAACGCACATAAACAAAATTTCCTGTAAATCAAATATCTTTAACATTTCATTTCACATATATAAAAATTCATGATCTCATAAGGATATATTTAGTATCCTTCACAATGAGAAATTGTGAACTTGCATAAATTGTATTAGAACCTGATTATAATTATCCATTCTTCTTGTTTCGTACTGTTATTTCAAAAGATTGAATTTGAATTAGTTGATACAATTTAATGAATAAACATCTACTAGAGTATAAGGATTCGAGAGTAAACGGTTGGAGAACGTTATAAATGTCAGCAAATGAGGATAATTATTATGAGAGCTCTTGTTTTCCAAGGTGGAGGCGCACTGGGCGCTTACGAAGCGGGCACTTACCAACAAATCTATAAAAAAGCAAGGAAGGAGAGTTTGGACGGAAGTCTGTTTGATATTGTAGCGGGGACTTCAATAGGTGCCATAAACTCCAGTGTTTTGATGGGTCATTATTTAAAAAATAACAGTTGGGAGGGTTCTGATGAGACTCTTTTAGAATTCTGGGATGGTCTTATGTGTTCATCAATAGCAGACAGTCTATTTCACAAAAATTCAATCGTTCGTTACTCATGGGATTATATGAAGATATTCAATCAGGATTTGGCAGATACAGAAAATGCAAGGAGATTTTGGTCCATTTTTGAATTTGCTTTTACTCCACGTGGTGTTCCAAATATGTTTAAATCTGTTCCCCATGTTGGTTCAAAATTCTTAAACCCTTTTACAGATTTCTTACCATGGTGGAAATATGATTTTACACCATTAAAGAATTATTTATGCAAGTTTGTAGACTTTCCCATAAAGACTCGACTAGAAGAAGGACAACCAAGGCTCTTACTCACAAGTGTTGATATTCAAGACTTTAGCTCGACTGTAGTGTTTGATAGTTATGAGAAATTACATGATGCACCTATCAAAAATAATAGACTTGAAGACAAAAGCTTGGATAAGATAACGAATAATGGTAACACCAATTTAGAAAAAGAAGATAATAGTAAGAATATTAAAAAAGGGAGATGGTATTCTGAATATGGAAACTCTGACAATAGACACTTGATTTTCTACGATGGGATAGGAGTAGATCAGGTGTTGGCAAGTGCTTTGGGTAAATACGCTATGAATCATCCTCATATTGAGGATTTTACTACTGGGACATTCCGCCAACTTTGGGATGGGGTTATCTTAGTAATACTCCATTAAGGGAACTCTTAACAGCGCATAAAAATTATTGGATAGAATATCTACGAATTGATCAGAATAAGAAAGAGAATGAAAATTGTACTGAATTGATAGCCCGCACACCTGAGCTTGAGGTGTTTATAGTCAACTTGCATCCTCTTACACCAAAAGTTATCCCTACAGACAAGGACCTGGTTGATGATAGAGAAACTGATATCTTTTTTCACGATAGAACTTCATACGATGAGCAGGTAGCATATGCATTTACCGACTTTGTCAACATGACTAGAGATCTAATAGATCTTGCAAGATCCAAAGGTCTTTCTAACGAAATAAATGAGATCCTAAATAAAAAAGCTAAAACAATAGGAAGGATAGATGAGTACAAGTTTATAACTAATAGAGATCTCTTTTTAGGAAAACCTAGAATATCTAGAGTATGGAGAATTGATAGACTAGAAACACCTGAAGCAACATTTGGCAAAGTTACTGACTTTACTCCGGATAGTGTCAGAAAATTGATACGAGCGGGCCAATTTGATGCTAGGATCTCAATTGACAGAATGGAATTAATTTTTGGAATAGAAGAATTAATTTCAGAAGGAATTATGTCTATGGAAGAAGGCGATGAAATCATTAAGGAGGTTAGAGAAGTTATTACAACCGAGAAACTATTGTATAAAATGAAAAAGGAGGAGGTATTAGATGCATACACTGAATACCAAGAGAAGATAAACTCTAAGAATTTACCAATGGCGTGTAAAGAGATATTGTTAAATCCTGGAAGAGATATTGTTAAATTAGTTTATGAGACAAATAATACGCCATAGTATAGCATGATCATAGAAATGTAAATTTCATGAAATCATTCTTCTTTGATGGTTTTATGTAATGTTGTTATGAATGCATTTTTTTGACAATACAATCAACAGATCTAGTAAAAAATCTTACCTATATGTGTTTTTTAGGACTTTTCCAAATATCATCAATAGTAAAAGAACTGTGATATTTGTCTTTTCCTTATACATTACGACAATTCTAGAGACAATGGATAAAAGATATCTAAACAATGTTTAGAACATGCCATTTAGAGAATTGAGTATCAAAATAGGACAGAAAGATGTTCATACAAATGATGAACGATTTCAACTTGATGGGATACGAATTGGTATTCTTGGGAGAGATGATATTAAATGTGATTATCAATTAGCAATGACAATAATAGTCAACGAATCTCCATATACTATTACCATAGAACCTGAAGGAATGGCTTCTGAAACTTTGACCTTATTCATGCATGATTTAGTAAGTAGATATAATCTAACTATTTGGGAGGTTATTGACACTGACCGGGAAGGACATTTTCCTTCTCCAAAGAATCTCATATTCCGATTAAAATATACCCGATATACATAATCAAAAGTAAAAAAATAAACCGGATCTTTGTAGAACTCAAACCTTCAGGTTAAAACGATCAAATGAGAAAAGTAATTCTGAAAAAGAAATATTATGTCATGGAAAAACTCTGATTTCGAAAGTTTCCTCATCTATCCTTCTACTTTCTGTTAGACTTTAATTTTAGGATAAAATCAATGATGATATTTATTAGAAGGTACTACTATTTTCGGTTTTGTTGACATGGATGACAGGAGTGCCACGCAAGTTAGGTCCATAACCTGTAATAACCGTTTGAAATGTTCTCACGCGATCAGTTCATCTCTAGTATAATTCTAGGTAGGTGCCTGATCAAGATTAGTGCATAGAATCTAGATGCTACTAAGATTAACGTAATAATGACTAATCAATTATTTAAGTTGATTCAATTATTCATTCAAAATACTAATATCCGGATTCTTTAAAGCAATATAATCCGGATATTTCTGATCAAAATCTATATGAATTACTTACACACGTTTTATAGATGACTGATTTTTTAGTTCATTGAATGCGATTAAAAATAAAGGTCATAGACGAAAGTGACACATTAACCGAATCCTTTAAAATCGAATTTATCATTGTAGGGTAGGTTCTGAGATATATGAGATGTATGGAATGATTACCTCTTCTGCCCTTGTGTCAGTCATCATGTTAATCTCCTGTTCCACAGTCTACTGACGATAAATAGCAACCCGATTATTATGATTAGAGACATCTCTAATTGTATTAGCTTTAACAAATTTAATTCTCCAAAAATTTGGATCAAAACTATGCCCATTATATTTCCGCCGATAAGCGCGAGAAAGAGAATCTTGATAATATCTCTTTTTTTCATGTCGATATTTCCATCTTGTTTTTATTCAGTCTTTCATTGCTTTTCTTAATACCTAATTAAAATCATCGGTTGTGTTCTCTATTACCAATCACTATGTTAGTATTTCCAATGTATAACTATTTATTTTCTGATCTTGAATATGTTAGCATATTTTTAGATTAAAAAACGATTGATTCTTGACTACAAAAGAAAAAATTGAAAATTGAAAATTTCGAAAGTGCGTTTGAGTTTTAGTTTATGGTGTTATTTTACTATTGTTTACATCTGTAGAATTGTCAGTTTCCATTTCCATGGTCATATTGTCCATTTGATCCATCGACATTGACTTATTGTCCATTTCCATGGTCATGTTTTCTTGAGCCATAACGAATGAGTTTTGTAATCCTCCAGTAGATAATATAGATCCAACCACAAATGCACTAATAATTGCAAACACTAAGTATTTGTCCATCATGAACCATTAAAAAATTCAACTTATAACTATTTCTTATAGTAACTTAGTATGTTCCATATAGTATACCTTATACATATAGTAAATTGATTAATAAGGGTTTTTTAAATAAATAAGAAGAAAGTTTTTCACTAATTTTAATATAAAGTATCTCGATATTGATAATTTTATTATTGGTAACATTCTCTACAACTTCCGCAATTGCTCAACAAGTAGTAATCAATAGGGCTGCAGCCTACTTCTCATTTCCCTTAATTGATGCATGGAGAACAGAGTATCAAAAACTAGTCCCAGAAACAAACATAAATTATCCTTCAATGAGAAGCGGAGGTGGAAATTGTATCGGATCATTTTGTATTTCCATGATTATCAAAATTAAAATTTAGAAAAATCGTATTTCATTTAGATACTTTAGTATAAAGATAAAAGACAAAATTTGTTAAGTAAGATAAGCCTCGGCTTTACCATAGTTGCTCTACTTGACCATGGGATAGGATTGAGGGTTTGCTATGACCTCTACCTAAGATCCTCATAACCTATCCTTTTTCATCATTTAGTAAGGTAGATTTTCGAAGACCAGAATTCAATTATTGATTCATATTATGTATGTAATTGTATCTACATATTTTCAGTCTCTGTTCTAATATCGATACATCAGGAAACATGGTCTCATTGTTGCTAAATTCATAAATTCCCACTACGTATGTATGACATGTTGGACAATATTGATAGTATAACTTGTGCCATAATCGTGTATTAATATTATAAGTTGGTTCGCAACTTAGAAATTGAGGAACAAACTCTACTTCACAATTAAAGCATTGCACAAAGATACAATTACCTTAGGGTTAATAAACCGTATCATGGTATTGGTAAACTCTGAAGATCTTATATTTCATTTAGATTATTTAGAATAATGATAATAGTCTGTATGTATTTATCCACATGGATAGTTCTCTCTCTCTCTGCGGCATTATTACACTTTGGATAAGGATTGGTACTGGGAGACCAATTGGTCTAACCCTAGCCCGTCCAAACTATTTTTATGTTGTGATAAGAACTAAGTAAATATTATAAAATTAATTATATATTTCCAATATCCTATCTTATGTTATAATTTCAAGAAATAGAGGGACAAACCAATAATATAACTTATCAATAGTATTCGTATCTTTTGTTCGTAAGATTATTCTGCTCCCTAATTACACTAGTTTATTATATCAATTAATACACATTTGACGGGTCTCTGACCCAGCTTACTAATAATACTGTTACTTAGAAATATTATGGCCATAGTAAGAGAATAAATGAAATCAATTTTGACTATTATATATGTGACCATGAACCGTACATAAAATCCTTGGCTGATCAAAACCTCAAATCTCGGAAATCTACTCGTCGAGTTGTCCAATTGTTAGAGATTCCAATAGGAATCGTCATAACTATTATATTAGATTGACATCTATCGACATTCTGGTTATCTATATTGATATAGACCATGGCCAGTAGAAGTCGCACAGAACTATATAAACCTGTATGGATTGTTTTCATACAAAAGAAGATCATCTATACTATGAAAGCCAGGATAATAAACACCCATGCATGAAACTTGGATGTAATTGTAATCAGTACAATTATAATCTTAAATAATATTTGATGATTTTCAATCCATCTATTTCTTGACTAAAAAATAAATTCTACGTAAAAGATCGATATAATTAATGTACTACTTTAAGTTAAAACTTAGCTATTGTGGTCAATTTGTATTGCCTCAACTCCTAGTTATTGTACTTGCCTATATTTTCAAATGAATGAATTACTGTCCTAATATTGATATCTGAGGGGTCTTTTAGAGCTGTTTTGCAACTTTGCTTCCCCGAGAACCGGTAGTCCAGGTAAATAGAATCTTTTCACTCATGTACAAATCGTTGTCAAGAATTATTTATTTTTGGCGATAATATATTGTGGAAAATGTAAACATTTTATAGCAAATGAGTAATCACTATCACCCAGTAGATAAAAAATGACGGTGGATATCGTGCAATCTTTAATTTTGGGAATCGTGCAAGGAGTAACTGAGTGGTTGCCAATATCTAGCTCAGGACATCTTGCACTAACCCAATTATTACTAAATATTCATGTGCCTGTTTTCTTTGATTTGATTCTTCATATAGGAACTCTAGCAGGTCTCATAGGGTTTTATCGAACTGATTTGTTAATGATTCTCCGGTCTGTTTTCTATTCTCGCTCCATGTCTTTGCAAGCTGTCAAAGAATATAGAAAACTATTAATGCTTATAATAATTGGAACCATTCCAACTGCAATTATCGCATTTGCACTAAAGTCCTTCTTCGAATTTTCATTTTATGATTTCTTTCTGTTATCTATAGGATTTCTGATAAGCGGTATATTCATTTATATCACTAAATATTTCAAGAAAGGTTCCAGAGATATCAGTAAGATTGATGCTGTTTTGATCGGAATAGCTCAGGGGTTCTCTGTATTCTCAAGCATTTCTCGAAGCGGTATTACAATTTCTTTAGGAATGATAAGACAAATTGATCATACTCAATTGGTCCGGTTTTCATTCCTGTTATCTATTCCAGCCATTGTAGGTGGATCTGTATTTGATTTTGTTCTAATGGATACAGCACAACTATCTGCGATAGGGGAAATCCCCTTTTCTTCTTATATAGTTGGATTTTTATCATCCGCAATAATTGGGTATTTAACAATCAAACTGTTAATAAATATCATAAACAGAGGAAAGCTTTACTATTTCGCATATTACTGTTTAGGACTAGCCGCAATATTATTAATATATTCATTCATGATAGCTTGAAATTCACCTGATGACTTTCAAGAATATTATAATATTTTGAGGTACAATATGACCTTTAATAAGGGATCATTCATATTCAAGTCTGTATTGAATTTTTCATCAACAATAATCCTTGGGTCACATTAATATCGAATGGTAGTCTTCTAGAAGAAAAAAACCGTGAATTTCACTCCGCCTTTGATTTGATCAAGACAAATTATACTTTATAGAGGGGTTGCCTTTTGAACCGATTTCATTTAGATACTATAGTATAAAAATAAAAACAGATTTGCAGAATAGGTGATCTCTGGTTCAACCGGCTCAGACCACCTCCAGTATTAGGATGGGATATAGAGTGATTGTTATCTCAATCTGTCCACACTCTATTTACTATCCTATTTCTAATCTATGATTTCTATCAGATGATATGTCTTATATTCGATTATTCCATATTATTCAATGAATCTTGTTATTATTTCTATTGAGGTTATTTAATAATAAAATACCAAATTCATCATAGTGATGTGGTAACAATATTAAAAAGTAGTATCTGGCAATATTTTATGTAATATAGATGCAATTTTTTTACTACTCCATCGACACGGGGCTAAGAACAAAACCGAAAGGTCATGCGTGTATATGTGTGCAATTGCTGACCTGATTTAGGAATAACAACCTACATATAAGAAAACAAGTTTTCGGTGTTAATATTTCATTTAGATAATATAGGATATGGATATATCCTATTCCTTGTATACTCATCTTACTCAAACTACGCGATGATCTTGTGGAAATAGGATAGGACCTCATCTCGCAAACAGGTCGTCAGACTATCCTATTTCCATTTCGATTTAATTTATATTTTCAATAAGATGAATACTAAAATAAAAAAAGAATCATGAACTCGAATACTATAATTCATGATATTGATATTCTAATAGTGTTAATAGATCCGAACAAGTAACGAAACTATAAAAAATGTTTTAGGAGAAATAAGAATTATGGGGGATAAGTGACCTCATTGTTAAACGTTATTACATTTTGAAAACCAATCAATAGTTTGTGTCGTATGAAAGCTATCTTATACTAACTGAAGAAAATAACTTGTTATGTGAAATGAGAGAAAATGATTGTAGTATACTCTATCGAAAACTGATTATTGATATTATGGTTGTAAATCCAAACCGTTTTAAACCAGGCCAAGAATGAAATCTCCAACTTATTGATCAAAATCAATAAGTCACATAATCAATTATTGATGTTTTTGAAAAATTATTCTCAATATATTTGGATCATTAGTTTACAATATCGATATTTTCTTTACTCCTTGGAAGTGGACCATTAATGTTGAATATCGATTCATATATCCATGAGACCTTCACAGGCTACATGATATTACAATAGCCCTTACAATATCAAACTTTTAGAATTTAGGTTGCAGAAGAATCGTTTTTAGCATTAAATCATCGATCCATATACTATAGTGAACATTTAGATAAATAATTAATATATTATAGAATAAGATCGGATATGGAAGAAAGACAATTTCTCCATAGATTGTGCACTACTGCACTTCATGTTGATGTTTCTATACAATTTGCCGGCATTATTGACTCTAATGGAAAATTGCTAGTAGGGAAATCAAGAAATATCCTTCATAATCCCCATTTCTCAAAAAGGAAAATTACTCGTTATTCCTTTAAAAATTCCAACCATTATGATAACCCACCTTTTAAAGACAAAACCTTGTCATCAAATAATATAAAAAGTATAGTATCTCTCCAATCCAATTTGATTAATGAAGATGCAGAATTCAGACTAATTAATCTATACGAAGATGTTTTTTTGGCTTATATCCCAATAAATGAACTAAACGATCGCTTCCTCTATATCTATTTTAGAACTGATGAATATTTAGAAGATGTTCTCTTAAAACTCGATACTACTTTTTCATAAAAATGCAATTGTCATATTAAATTACAAATACGAAAATATGAAATATGAACTATGTTATTATCATATACAACATATAAAATGCGTCACTTTGTAGAGTTATTGCCTTGATCGATTTTACAAAATGCAAAAAAAGTAGGAAGAGTCAAGTTACTAACTAGTAGTATTTTTTACATGAGGGAAATAATACCCATATCTATTTTCTTTTCTGATAAGTTCTAGAATTTTTCCGGCTCTGTTGCTTGTTCTCCTCAAATAATCAAATACTAGAGTACAGGATATTTTTTCTATAATTCTTATTATTGAATTGTAGACTCGTTTGATAATCTCGTCCTTCACTTTTGACCTTTTGTTGAGTTGTTCTATTGTAGATTTTGAATCGCTTCTAATAACTATTATTTTTCTTTTTCCTCTTTTTTTTAGCTTGGTCTTAAATATTTTGAGATTATCTGAAATTGCAAAATATATTGCTAGCATTTCCATTCTCTGAACGCCATATCTTTCGTTCTTCTTGTAAGGTTTTAGTGTTCTTATTTTGCTTTTGTTTTGAAAATGGTTATGCCAGGAAATGTATCCCGATGGTGATCCGTCTACATCAATTGCGATTTGTATCTTGCGCAATCTACTTTACTATAATCCATGTCATGATATAATCATTATCTATATAGTTACTATAAAATGTATGAACTTTCTATCGATCTTCGAGGTGATTGTTGATCGATGATGATCATGAATTGTACTGAAATAGGGATAACACTGACGAGAATCGATATTTATTAAGCTCTGCTATCGTTTTTGATAAACAATGAACAAATGAACAATGTATGATGAACAATTTATGGCGTGTCAAAGTTGAAGTAGAAAATAGTGACCCTTCGACGACATGGGGGAATGGTCAGTGTGATTGCAGAAGGAAAAAGATAATTTGATTTTTAATGCAGTCAAACTTAAGACTTGTTATAGTTTTCTATATAGAGATAGTTCTTTAATATTCACAAAAGCTGTTATTGGATAGTCTGTTTCTTGTTTTCAAAACACGATCTCTTGGATGGTTGGCAGTAATAAGATCAGAAAAACTTGTTTTACTTAGAAATTATTTATGGGTGTTAATGTTATGATGACCTTTATATCAAGAGCGATGATATTTTATAATATAACGTCTTACAAATATTTTTTTTATACTACATTAATCTATTCTATATAGTGTATGAATAATATATAGACAATTGATTAATAATTATATAATTATACAAACTTGATGAGTAAATTAATCAACTATAGGATATTAGGTTTATCACTTTTAGCCGTATCACTATTAGTCCCAGTTTATGTGAATTCAGTACATGCACAAAAAGGTTCTATTAATGGAGCTGGAGCAACCTTTCCATATCCTTTAATAGATACTTGGAGAGTAGAGTATCAAAAAGTAAATCCCGATGTTAATCTTAATTATGCTTCTATTGGTAGTGGTGGAGGGATTAAACAGTTCACTGAAAAAACAGTTGACTTTGGTGCTTCTGATGCCCCTCTTTCGGAAACCGAATTCCAAAAAGCAGGAAGTGCTGTTCACATTCCAGAAACCCTAGGTTCTGTTGTACTTGCATATAATATTCCAGAGGTAACTACACCTATCAATCTTACAGGTCCCGTTATTGCAGACATGTTTTTAGGAAAAATCACTAAATGGGATGATCCAAAGATAAAAGAACTCAATCCGGGTGTTACTTTGCCCTCTGAAAACATAGTTACAGTCCATCGTTCTGATGGTTCTGGTACGACATTTGTATTTACTGATTATTTATCAAAAGTAAGTCCTGAATGGAATCAAACTGTTGGTAAGGGCAAATCGGTGCAATGGCCATCTGGTATAGGCGCACCAGGAAATGAAGGTGTGGCCGCATCAATTCAAGGAACACCTTATACCATTGGATATGTCGAATTAGCATATGCCTTAACGACACAGATGAACTATGCATCAGTACAAAACCAAGAGGGTAACTTCATAACTCCATCAGTTAATTCTACCGCAGCAGCAGTAAGCGCAGAAGCATCTACGTTGCCTAGTGGTTCTGAATCTTGGTCTAATGTAACAATAACAGATCCATCAGGACCTGATTCATACCCAATATCTAGCTTCTCCTATCTTTTGCTCTATAAAGACTTGAGCACTAATCCAACGATAGATGAACAAAAAGCAAAAGCAATAGCTGAATTTGTGGAGTGGGCCATAACGGACGGACAACAGTTCGCAGAACCATTGGGATATGTTCAATTACCTCAATCTGTCGTTGATGTCAATGAAGCAACATTGAAATCATTGACTTTTAATGGAAACCCAATACTCACCAACTAATTTTTATTTTTTTCTATATAGAATATATCTTCTATATTGATTATATATGTAAAATATATTATTCAATAGTTTTACTTTACTGATATACTTTGCCTCCAAAAGATTCTAAAAATACGCATGCCGAGCTAGTAAAGAAACTAGATTTACAATCGCGAAAATCGTTTATTGGAGATAAATTTTTCAAAGGATTGGTAATTGGGGCATCTGTCTATACTCTGTTTATGGTTGCCCTTGTATTTTTTGCTTTAGCTGACGGCTCTGTACCTATATTTCTTAAAGAAGGCATTAACTTTGTAATAGGAACTGATTGGAATGCTGTTGAGGGGCGAGAGTCCTTTGGAGCCTTGCCTTATATAATAGGAACGCTTGTTAGCTCAACAATTGCAATGGCTATTGCGGTTCCTATCAGCATAGGAATAGCCATATTTATTACAGAAATGATGAAAAACAAACTGGGAACCATTTTATCATTTATAGTTGAGCTCTTAGCAGCTGTCCCCAGTATTATTTATGGTTTGTGGGGATTATTTGTATTCAGATTCTGGATTAGAGACTACATAGAGGAACCTCTTCATAACACACTAGGAGATTTTTCTCTTTTTGCCCAAGCTCCTTTTGGTTTGGATGTTTTTACGGCCGGAATAATTCTTGCGATAATGATTATTCCTATCATTACAGCCGTATCGAGAGAGGTCATTAAGGCTATTCCTCATTCACAGAAAGAAGCCGCGTACGCACTAGGTGCAACACGATGGGAAATGGTCAAAACTGCTATTCTACCCTCTTCAAAAACTGGTTTGATGGGAGCAACATTTTTGGGATTGGGAAGAGCTATTGGAGAAACCATGCTAGTTACACTGGTTATAGGAAATGCAATTGGTTTGGCTGCTATTCCGACATCTTTGTTTTCTCAAAGTCAAACTCTTTCCAGTATTATTGCCAATGAATTTAATGAAGCATCAAACGATCTTCATCTTTCAGCATTAATTGGTTTGGGGTTGGTACTTTTTGTAATTACTATTTTCATAAATGTTGCTGCTATCTATATAATTTCAAAAGTTTCCAAATCCTATTCTAACTTGAGGGAATAGTATGATCAAAGAAAACAAAACTAAAGATTATAAATCAATCATTCAGGAACGTATTGCGAAAAATTCCTTTAAGAGAAAAGTCTTTAATAATTTTATGACCGTTTTGTTATTTGTTTTTGTAATAATTGCGATCATACCTTTAGCCTCTATTTTGTTTGAAGTGTTTAAGAATGGTGTTGGAGCTCTAAGTTTTGAGTTTCTATTCAGTCCTCCGGGTGCATTCGGTTCAGGCGATGGGGGTATTGGTCCAGCCATCCAAGGAACTTTGATAGCTGTAGGACTTGCCTCTTTAATTGGAGCCCCTGTTGGAGTTCTGGCAGGGGTGTACCTTTCCGAGTATTCTAGCTCCAGCAGATCATTTGCATATTTCCTTAGACTCTTTAATGATGTGTTGACTGGTATTCCGTCTATCGTGATAGGAATTACGGGATATATCGCGCTTGTACTAACTCTTGGCTCATTTTCAATCTTGGCAGGAGCCTTTGTTTTATCCATAATAATGATTCCTATTGTTGCAAGGGTCTCTGAGGAAACATTGAAACTAGTGCCAAACACTCTAAGGGAGGCAGCATATGGTCTAGGCCTTCCAAAGTGGAAGGTGGTATGGCATATTGTGATAAAGGGATCCAAAAGCGGTATATTAACAGGCATCGTACTTGCCGTATCTAGAGTCGCTGGTGAAACGGCACCATTAATAATGACTATTTTAGGAACCAGCCTATTTTTCAGCGGCTTTAACTCCCCAGTTGACGCATTACCTTTGAGAATTTGGAGATTGGCTTCACAACCATATCCATCAGCTCATGAACAGGGTTGGGGTGCTGCATTGGTGCTTATATTGCTTATATTGGCCTTAAGCGTTGCCTTGAGGATGTTTGCTCAAAAAAGGAGTGTGTTTAAATCGAATACATGATAATTCCTCTACCTTATCTATATAATACTATATATTTCATATAGAAAACAAATATTATGATTTTTTGGTTTAGTAAAGATATCTCGTGGGTAACTTGGACAACTCCTTAAAGTCTTCTATTAAAGATGAAATTGATGCTATTTCAGAGTACACTAAAACCAAGGCCGAAACTGATACTACTACTACCACCACTACTACTACTGAAGATGGAATTTCACCTTCCGATAGAGCCAAAACTGAGCACAAATTTAATTCAGACTTTAAAATAGAGAATCCTAAACTATCAATCCAATCTCTGAAAGCCTGGTTTAGTGGCAAACTAGCTTTAAAGGGTATTAATCTTGATGTTAAAGAAAACTGTGTCACCGCATTAATCGGTCCATCTGGATGTGGTAAAACAACCCTGTTAAGATGCATTAATAGGATGCATGATTTAACCCCAAACGCAACAGCTAATGGCAAAATTATTTTAGACGATTTAAATATTTATGATAAACAATCAGATCCTGTCCTTATAAAGCGACGAATGGGAATGGTATTTCAAAAACCAAATCCATTTCCTACTATGAGTATATATGATAATGTAGCAGCTGGCTTGAAACTCAATGGCATTAAGGATAAAAATTTGATAAAGGATATAGTTCACGATAGTTTGAAGGGAGCAGCATTATGGGAAGAAGTAAAAAATGATCTTGATAAACCAGGAATAAGTTTGTCCGGTGGCCAACAACAAAGGCTTTGTATTGCCAGAGCCCTTGCGATGCAACCTGAAATTCTCTTGATGGATGAACCTACTTCTGCCTTGGATCCTATTGCATCTTCAAAAATTGAAGAGTTGATGAATGATCTTAAGAAGAATTTGACTGTGATAATTGTAACTCATAATATGCAACAAGCGGCCCGGGTTTCTGATTATACTGCATTTATGTATTTAGGAGAGTTAATCGAATTCGGTCCAACCGATCAAATATTTAAGTATCCGAAGAAAGAATTAACTGAAAGATATATTTCCGGCAAATTCGGATAGGCTTATTTAATAAGTTTTTGACGTATTAATCAAAGTGGTACGCTTACTTGATTTGGGGCTAACTAAGGTTAACAGCATTATTTTTGATATGGCTGGTTTAGCTGAAAATACAGTGTCCAAGGCTATTACATCCTATAAGGATGATGATACTTCCACTAAAAATCAAATATTTGAATCGTCTGCAAAATTGAGGTTTCTGCAGGATGAAGTATCGGAATTATGTATAGAACTAATCGCTAGATTCCAGCCTGTGGCAACAGACTTGAGATACATAAAATCTTGCATGGAGCTATCTTACGTTTTTTCAAGATTCGGTAGATATGCTTTTGATATTATTACAGTATTAGAAATTCTTGGACCGTTAGAATTGTGCGACAAGTCTTCAGTAATGCGCATGTCAAAACTTGTTTTAGAGATGATGGATCTTGGAATATCTGCATTACGATTACGGGATAATTCTATTTTAGCCAAAATTTATGAAATGGAGGAAATGGTTGATGTGTTATACAAAAAAAGTACGCGTGAATCATCTCAAATTGTCACCACAAATAATTATTCAGATAACCGATGCAATATCTCCACTGCTTTGATTCTAAAATATTTGGAACGCATTTCTGATCATGCATGCTATATTGCAGATTCAGTTAATTATATCGAAACTGGTATGGCTAGTCCAAGAAGATAGATAGCTTTGCTTTTATTATGACTTTTTCTATCAAACGTCTTCTTGTAATCATATTCACATCGAACTTATATCATGTTTTTTCAATGAAGAAACATAAATCACATCGTATTACGTCATCCGCATAAATTCAACCCTTGGATTTTCTCATCGTCAATTTAATTATTATCAAATAAATTTAACTATCTTGATGAATTGGATATATTGAATAGGTTTGAATAAAAACAATAAGAAATGCATAATCTGTGGATGCTCTGGTCATTCTCTTTTCGGCTGTTTTTCTCATTGGACGGGTCATAAGGAAAATAACGGTATCTGTAATAAACCATAATCGCTAGTCTCTTACTTTAATTCATAAAGTGCTATCACCAATTTTAACAAAATTTTTTCGTTAGTTGTCTCTGCTAATGGTACAAAATATTTCTGAGTTTCCTCCTTAGTTCTTGCTATTTTGTCCTTCCTTCTTGAATTTTTCAAAGATCGAAGTTCATCTAGTCGTTCAGCCAAGATAATGTTTTTTATCATGTTGTCTGATTGCTTTATCTTGCCGAACTGTTTTTCTATTTTTAATTCTTCATTTTTATTGGATTCTAAATTGATATATTTGTTAAAAAACGATACTGTTGTAAATGTTTTTTCGCTAATTTCCTTTTTTATATAGTCTTTCGTCTCTTTGGATACTTCTTGTTTATTGAAAATATCATGGAGTAGTGCGGAACAAACTAGATCTGAACTATTTGAGTTCATTTCTTCGTTTAGAATTAATGCTACTCTTAGTGAATGATTTATTTGAGGTTCAATTTTATCATATTGATATTTTCTCGTCATGCTACTGTAGATCCTCAGTGCTAATCCGAAGGCTTTCGAAATTTTTTCTACTTCGTTCATTGAATCCTCAAATGGTTTTAATAATTTGGTAAATCCTATTTTAATGAAATTATTTTTATTATCATTATCCTTAGACATTTCTAGTAATTTGACCTAAGACCTTTGGCATTTCATCCATTAATGTACTTTTCATCTACTTCCTAAACTACTTTGATAAAAGTTCATAACAAGGGTAATAGATATACATTCATAAGTTTATAACATTTTATCAGCTTATTGAATATATTTACATGGTTTACGATGATCCAAACAAGAATAATATTGTAAATATCTCAATTCAATATAACGATATAAAGGTGCAATTTAGTGGGGAGCCTGAGAATGTTCTTCTGTCTACTATTTCTTTTCTTACCAAAAATATTCCGGAGATACGCTTGGCTCAGAAAATTTCATTAAATTACTCTGTGTCCGAATTAATCGAGAAGTATTCATCTATAATCAAAATTACCCCCGAGGGGCCCAAAATATTACCCAACCTTGGAGAGATTCATAATAAGAAATTTTCCGATAAGGAAATAGTCATGCTATTTTTGTTAGGGTCAAAAATAGCATTCGAATTGGACCAGATTTCGGAAAAATCATCTCCTATCTCCGAAATCCAATCTACTACAAACCTAAATCCAAAATCTATTAGTTCAAGATTGTCAGAATTAGTTAAAGTTGGATATGTTGTAAAAAGTGTAAGTAAGGAAAATCAATCAGAATCAGTAGTGTATGGGATTACCACTATAGGAATTAAATGGTTGAATGATATTATGGCAAAAAAATTACTCTAAAATAGTTACTTTTCAAACAATGGTTTTTTCTGAATATATCTGTAGTTCCTTAGAGTTCCTACACGAGTTAATATCCCTTCTCTTACCATGTCACTTAAAGAATGTGATACTGCTGTTTTATCGTAATTATATCCAATTCTTGACAACTCTTGGTGAACCTCTATAAGTAGTCTCTCACTTTCAAAAAATTTTTCATAAAAGATCTTTTCCATCAAACTTCTACACGTATTTCCATTCTTTGCAAGCTCCTTTAATGAAACATTGTTTCTTCTTTGATTCATATTTTGCAAATTACTGTCTCCATCAATTTTTGATTTTAATAAATCAATTTCAGTCTTTAATTTTTCAATTTCACTATTGGTATTTGTACTTGAGAGCGAGGCGATATCTATTCCGGTAAGGACATTCTCCACTACATTCTTAACTTTATCTTCTACGCATGTAATTTCGACTTCCCACTCTTTATATTTCAATTTTATCTTTGTCTCCAGAGATAGTTTCGATACCGCTTCACTCATGCTTAATATTTGTATATCTTCCTGTCTGATAAAGGTGTTGTTGAACAACATGCGCATCATGAACAACATTTATTAGCATCTTGTTGTTGTTGAACAACATGCACAATCAATTAAATCTCCATGATCTGGAATCAAATATAGAGAATATGAAAAAATCTTTAATTAACAACTTTAGTAATTCCTACTTTTGTAAGGACTATAGAAATTTAATTGAAAATAAAAAGCTGGTTTTCGTAGACGATGACGAGGGTGTACCCATACAAAATTGGGGAATTCATTCAGAAAGGTATGCTAACCAGAAAATAAATGAAATCGAATTAGTGCAAAAGGAAAAGTTAGTTTTTGGTATTGATTCTAGCTGTATTAAGGTTGCAGAAGTAGAAGATGGTGGATTATATGCTGTAAAGGGATCCATATGTATATCTTTTAGGGGCAAACCTGCTGCTCACTTAAGAATAGGCCCTTTAATTTTTTATCTTAACGAAGAAGCTCTTCAGAATCTTCGACTTGAGCATAATGTATCCAAACTAATACTCTTTAATGATGATTATGCAAAAAAATTCTTGAGAGTAAATATAGAAAGGTATATTCAGTTTTGGTTATCAAAATTGGTTTCAAACTCTATAGTACTCATTGATGGTTCATTGAAATCTTCAATATTTGAGAATCAATTTTATGATATTTCAAAAACCATAGAAAATTCTGTTATCAATAAAAATTCATTAATTGGAATAAGTAAAAACTCCAAAATAAAGATATTAAAGTATTTGTCATATCCTTTGATAAGATCTAAAGTTTGTTCCTTTGTTGATATAAACCTAGTTATTCGAAGCTTGATATCTAGGATACATGGAGAACATCTTCTAGTAAAGTTATCTAACAGTCAATACTCAAACATACTAAGGGCCGATGTAGTATCATATAATAATGATGTGAATAGTACTTTAGGAACTTTACTATATAACGAATTAATTCATTTTGGTTATCCAAGCACTCTCCAACTTTCACATTATGTCTCTGTTTTTTCAAATACGGACTTGGCAAGTATAAAGAGTTTCATAAAGTCTAATTATTCTGTTAGAGAAATCTCTCATGAGAATGCTAGATCATCCGTTTTAGGGACTGCCTGGAGATGAAAATTCTATCAAAAACAGGTGATGAAATTCTCTTACTCGCGGTAACAAATGATTTTGCAAATAAGGGTGACTACTTCGTTATTGAAGATTTTAACAATAATAAGAAACTACTAGTTCAATTCTATGACGAAGAGTATTTTTCATCATCGTCCCTTGTAGAGGAGATAATTAAAGATGAGGTGATTTCTAAATTTAGTGCTGAAAATATTTTTGATCCTTTGGAGATTACCAATCTATCTCAAACAATACGGGATGTCAGGATCTTTAAGACTAAAATAAGGGCTTCTATTGACAATGACAATCAAATATCAACCGATGTAGACTGGGTACCATCAAGAGTAAACTCCAAGATTGTCAAAATTGGTCTAAACGAGATAAAGGCTTTATTAAAGAAAAACATGCGATATCCAATTTCCTTAGGTAGATGCGGATCTGATAATCAAAAATTTGAAATTTTTGCTGAAGATCTAGATGGTAAGTTAAATATAATCACGGGCAAGAAAGAAACCGGTAAATCTCATCTTTCAAAAATACTGATCAACTCTCTCATACAGTATGGAGCCTATGTAATGGTATTTGACTTAAATAATGAGTATAGTGGGCTATCCTCTAATGTTGATGGTACGCCCTCATCTATCAGTGATAAGCTTCTTTTGTTAAATCCTGGAAGAGAATTGAAATTCAATTTAACATATTTTGGAAAACCTTCTATTTCTAATATGTTAAAAAATGCATTAGATATGCCTTCTGCTTCACTAAGAGAATTTTTTAGAATATGGGATTCGTTAGAAAATAAAAAGATACTTAGTCTATTTGAGCTTGGTAAAGCTTTTGGAACTTGGACTATTAATGAATTGGTTAGGGATGCACTATTATCCCGATTTCACATGATTAATTCTTCTCACCTTTTTTCATCCAATGGTGTTAACGAAAGAGGGTTTCAATTTGAGGATGTAATAAAAACCAAACCAAAGGGTGCTGCTATGATAGTGAATATGAGCAGGATATCTCCAGTAGTAAGACGAATGATTGTTGAGCTAGTGATGAATAAATTAATTGAATTATTAGAAAAATCTCTAATTCCACCAATTTTTATATTTGCTGAAGAAGCTCAATTATATATTCGTGATACATATTGGGAAGATCTAATAACAAGGATGAGACATTTTGGAATTTATTCTACATTTATTACAAATCAGCCAGATGCTATAAATGATACCATATATAGACAGGTTGATAATATTTTTTTATTCAATTTTACAAACGATTCTGATCTAGAAAAAATTTCAAAGGTGTCGTTAGTAGACTCCTCAACTATCAAGTCCTTGGTCAAGACACTTTCCCATAGAAATTGTTTAGCAATCGGAAAGGCCGTATCAAATTTGCCAATGGTGATTAAAATAAATCCAGTTGATATGATGACTCTGGGAGAAACAAAAAAATTTTTCAAATAACTGGATTACCTTCAATCGATAATATGAATTCGTTTTCAGAGATTTTCTCAAAATGATACTCTATAGAATTGAGCCTTCTAATCACTTCCAAATTTGTTAATAGGTGTGTTGTTATTCTTGATATTTTGTACCTGGATTTCCCATCAACAAAGCTTAATGGCAGGACTAGCATATCCGCTAAATGTTGATCAATACATGCACGAAATTCATAATCGTCTACGAATTTCTTTGCAGCTATATTGCCTATTACTTCTGCTTTGATGCCCTTCTCGCCGATAGAATCCGCCCCCAAATATATACCTGATTCTGAAGTAGTATATACTAGAATTGAAGATCCTGGACTCTCTGAATTTTCTAAGATAGATTTGTGTTTGGAGTATCTTATGCCTTTTTTCTCCAAAGTTGCTATTGCACTTCCAATTTGTCTCTCTGGAACGTGTTTTGGCAATCTTGCTGCTATGCTTATTATGTTTGGTTCAATTTCTTTGAAATTACAAAACTCTATTGGATGAAGATCGATGGCTTTTCTTATTTTGATTTCGACGACTCCTTGTCCTCGGGGATAAAATCCTCTTTTTAGGACATTTATGTCAAATACGATTCCAATTTTGGAGTATGCATCTCTTAATACATATTTTATGTAATCTATGGTTGGACTAAATTTCACATCGGTTCCGCCTGACAATCTAATTACCAAGTCTTTTTGAGAAATTGCTACTGTCGGAATTAATGTCTGCAATAGTAATGGTATACTGCCCGCAGTTCCAATGTCTGCAATTATGACATCATTTGCAGGTTTATCATATTCGTTGAATCTACTATCTTTAGATGCTTCAAACCTGATCCATTCCGAACCCAAACTTACATTTTCGGTATGTACATTAAATATTCTTGAAAGTAACTGAATTGTTAAGACATGCTGATGCTTCAAACCAGGATCCTTTCTATTTGATCTTATATTTGTCACTTTTATTGGCTTCCCGATTATTGTTGAAATAGTTATTGCACTTCTAAGAATCTGTCCACCTCCTTCCCCGGTTGAACCATCTACTGACAACATTTACAACTATTTCCTCAAAACTCCAACCAATCTGACTTAATGATAATATTCTGTGGTAACACGTGATTTTGTTAGGTTGTATAAATTCTTTACCCTGTCTACCCCCTCGATTTCATTAATCAGTTTTATTGTGGGAGTGGGTACTAACTCTTTCCAGTTTTTGTCACTTGCAATCCTGTGCCTTACTTCTGTGGCAGACATGACTTCTCTACTAATTAAGTCCGGATGTATGATTTCAATTCCCCTTTCCTTATATAACATACTAGTAAAGGGATCGTTTGTAAATACAGTATTGTATCTAGGAACTAATAGATCTATGTTATATGTCCATAGTAAGTGTACTCCTACATCTGGAACTGGGATAAGGATGATTTTATCACGTTTTTCTCTTATCCCAGCGGTTATATTTTCTCTAATTATTTCTATTCTTTCTCCAGCGGTGAAAGGATTTCTTAATTCAAAACTTTTATCTGAGCTTCCCACAGCAATTATTAATTCATCTACCCTATCGCTGCACCATTTGAGCGAATTTAAGTGCCCTTTGTGGAATGGTTGAAATCTCCCTATATACAATCCTCTTTTCAATAATTTTTTTATATTCTTTTTGATTAAAAGTATATCTACATTACTCGTAAACTTGTAATACGATATTGCATTATTTTATTGATTAAAAAAGTTATTATAATTTGACTGCTAAAAAATTCTAGTTTTGTCTTATAGTGGATTTGGACGCGAAGCAGAATATGCTGCCGGATCATGTCTTACTAATTATGGTTGGGCCGTATTTTTTTCAAAGGGTAGTAGAGGACCAGCTGACATAGTAGCCAGCCGGAACAACACCTTCTTGTTGATCCAAGTAAAATCTAGCACAAAAATACCAAAAATTCGTGGAGATGAAATACGTAATCTTATACAAATGTCTGAAAAAATAAGTAACAGCTATCCATTGCTTTCGTTTGTTCATCCTCATATAGAATGTAATGTTAACAACAATTCAATTATTTTTGGAAATTATATAATAAATTTCTTCATTTTACCTCAATGGGAAAGCGTTGATTTTCTAAAATAAAAATAAAATGAACACTTTCAACTTTTGATTAACAAATTAGCATACATGTGATCGGAATCATTTATTACTAAAAATTTTCCAAAATTCTTCAACCATTTTTTCATTCATTCTGATAGAAGTTATTGCAAACTCCTTCCAAAATTCAATTAAATTAGAAATATAATTTTGCCATGGGTTTTCAAATTGACCTGGATCTGTTTGGCCTTTTTGTCCTAGATACTGAGACCCTGATTCATTTTGAAAACCTGTTATATTGTTGGAAACCAATTTCATTATCTCCTCATTATTAATCTCGTTATCGGTTCCAAAAATGACTGTTTCTTCGCCCATAGGCAAATTATATAATTTCATTTTGTCATATTCGAATATTACAGACTCCAAATTTCCCAAGTCCGTAAACCTTTTTCCAGCTTCCAGTATAATAGGCGTTTGAATCATACTTAGTTTAACATCATTCTCATCAATTTTGTTATCTTGGTTAAAACTTATATCTTGGTTACCATTTTTTAATATTCCAATAAATTTTATTCTTGAATCACGCTGTAAAATTACATTGGGGTCTTCTCTCACGCTCATCGCTTTATTTTTTTTACAATTAGGACTATATTTAGATTCTTTTATTGAATGAATTATTGTCGGATTGGATTGGGGAGTTTATCAATTCATATTAATTCCTCAATCTTTCTTGCTAATATTATATCATTTTTACTTATACCGTTTATGTCATGCGTTGTTAGATCGATATGAACACTATTATATGATATTGTAATGTCTGGATGATGATTCATCTTTTCAGATATCATTGCAATCCTCGTAACAAAACTAAAAGCTTCAATAAAATCTTTAAATTTAAAGTTCTTACTTAGTTTATTAACTACTTTCTCCCATCCTGCTAAATCCTTTATCTCTTTTTCAAAGTCTTCCATGAAACTTTAAGGGTGCAAAAATTATTAAACATTGTTGAACCGTTAACCCCGGTATTTTTAATTTGGAATTAATCAAGTAAATAGATCAATAATAACATGTACATGTACCTTTGATTCACGGAGTGAGATATCTTAATACTATTTTTTGAGACGAAAGTAAGGATATAATAGTAGATGATTTTTCAATTCTTTGAGTGAATTTAAGTCAACTAATTCTATTCACTGACAACTAATTTAATATTAAACTTCATTACTCTTTTGTATGATTATGGTAAGGGTTTCGATTGTCCAAATGAAGTCGTCACCAGACAAAGAAGAAAATCTGGCTTTCTCTTTGGAACAAATTGAGCAATCTGCAAGAAAAGAAGCGAAGATTATTTGCTTCCCGGAATTCCAGATGTCGTTTTCTCCCCAATCACAATCTAGCAAAGAATTGTTTTCGATTTCCGAATCCCTGAATGGTAATTTTGTTAAGCAATTGAAGAAAAGCGCCAGAGAAAACAATATCTTTATTGTTGGCTCCATTTATGAGCATACAAATCTAATAACAACCAATACAAAGCAGGAGAAGGATAGTAAAATTAACAAAAATTCTTATCGTGTTTATGATACAGTGGTATTAATAAATGAACAAGGAAAATTAATTTCTTATTATAGGAAGCTGCATCTTTATGATGCACTAGGTTTTAAGGAATCTACCAAGTTATTGGCAGGAAATAAACTATTTTCTCCTGTTATTTCTCCTTTGGGTAAACTTGGAACTTTGATTTGTTATGATTTGAGATTCCCAGAGCTTTCTCGAATCCTTGCCATTAAGGGCTCTGATGCATTGATAGCTCCATCTGGTTGGGTGCAGGGAACAATGAAAGAAGATCATTGGTTAATAATGTGTAGAGCTAGAGCAATAGAGAACGGAGTTTATCTGATTGCCCCTAACCAAATTGGCAATATTTTCTGTGGTCGCAGTTTAGTTGTTGATCCTTTTGGCGTTGTTGTTATGGATATGGGTAATTCAGAAGGCTTTGAGTTTATAGATTTGGATCTATCTAGGATTGGCGTGGTTAGAAAAAGCCTTCCATTGTTAAAGAATAGGCGAAAGGATTTGTACCATATACACTAGATAGTAATTGAATTGACGGTATCAGAGACTTTCTGAATTAGGATTAATTGTGTAAAACGTTACTGAACTTGACCCAAGTAATTTTCTCTTTTCTTGAGTTACATGTAATATGTGAAAACAAATTTAAATCTGTTACCAAAAAAAGGTCACTACAATGGACGTTTCCGATTATTACTTAGGTATTGTTCAAATAAAAACAAAAACAGAATCAATCATTTTGAGATTTTATGCATCCACTTTACATTTTTATTATGCTAGAGCCCTTTCTAATATATGGGTGAAAAGGTCTATGTACTTGGTGCTGGCAGTACAAAGTATGGCAAATTACATGAGAGTATTATTGAGATAGCCTTGAATGCTTCAAGAGATGCCATTGAATCAGCTGGTATAACTCCAAGAGACGTGAAAGCAGGATATATTTCAAACGTCTTTGGTGTGGCTGATAAACAGGTTCACATGGCTCCGGTAATTATGAGTAACCTTGGGATCCCTGATGTACCTGGTCTTACTATTGAATCTGCATGTGGTTCTGGCTCTGTAATGTTTAGAGAAGCATTTGCAAATGTATCTGCTGGATTTTATGATTGTGTTTTAGCACTGGGGGTTGAAAAAGTAACTCATACCAGTACAGTTGAAAGCACAACACTCTTTTCCTATTGTTCTGATTTTTTTTATGAGGGGGGTAACGGAGCATCATTTCCCGGTCTTTTTGGTTCGATGGCTAGAGCATATCTGGCTACTTATAAAGCGACAGAGGAGGATCTGGCTAGAGTCGCTGTTAAAAATCATGAAAATGGTTTTCTTAATCCAAAAGCCCATGTTAGGAAGAAAATTACTATAGAAGATGTGTTAAAATCTCCTGTGGTCGCATCTCCACTAAAGTTATATGATTGCTGTCCTTTCTCTGATGGTGCCTCAGCTGTCATACTGTGTAATGAGGAATTCGCAAAAAAAAGCGGAAATCCGTATATAGAAGTAGTGGGTTCAGGTCGGGGTGCATCACCCGCTTCAGTCCAATCTAGAAAAGATATTACCACGATTCCAAGTACCGTTGAAGCATCCCGTCAAGCTTATAAAATGGCAAATCTGTCTCCAAAAGATATTGATTTTGTTGAGGTGCACGATTGTTTTACCATTGCCGAATTAATAGACATCGAAGATCTAGGATTCTTTCCCAAGGGATCTGCTGCTCAGGCTGTTAGAGAAGGACGTACCAAATTAAATAACGATATTACTGTTAACCCATCTGGAGGTTTAAAATCTAAAGGTCATCCAATAGGAGCAACTGGTGTTGGTCAAGTTGTAGAAGTATTTGAACAATTTACGAATAAAGCTGGAGAACGAACAGTTAAAGATGCTGAGATAGCTATGACTCATAATTTTGGTGCTACCGGGGCTAGCGCAGCTGTACATATATTCAAGAAAATAAAATAGACGGTGATATTGTAATTGACCCAATCAAAGTCAAAAAATCAAAGCTCCCGAGACCGGTTCATCGAATTTGCGAAGAATGGGAACATAATTCTTAATCAGTGTAATAAATGCCATAATATTATATTAGAAACCATATATTATTGTGATAAATGTTTTTCTAGCTCTTTTAAACAAATATCATACAGCGGTAAGGGCACAGTTGTAACATTTACAATCCAAGCGGTAGCACCAGAAGGATTTGAAGATGTCAATTCGTATGCTTGGGTTATTTTTAAATTAGATGATTGTGACATAAATGTCTCCGGGTTTCTGCCTGGAATATCTTCACCTTCTGATCTACCATTGAGTTCTAAAATCAAAGTGATTGATTTCCACGAAAAACATGGTTTAATATTGCAAAAATATCAATAGTTTAATGTCGTAACACCCTAGCTAAATTTAATCCTCCTTTTTGTTTACAGAGTTTAACATTTGTTTTTAACAAATGTCCTGATTACTGATGATTTGATGGAAAAAAGTGGCCAGTTCTATTATGATGTTAACAGCGCTATCTCTGTGATAAATACGCAAATTTCGCAACTCAAATTAATGGATAAAAAATTTTCTAATATTGATGCTAATTTTAGCTCCAAAATAACTCAAAATATAAAATCAGGAAATAATGCACGTGCAAATATCATTGCAAATGAGTTATCTGCTATGAGGAGACTTAGAAAGAACACTCACAATGCAACAACGGCCTTAGAAGTCGTTGCAATCCGATTCACCACAATAACCGAATTCTCAACTATTATGGATACAATTAATCCGACTGTAGAAATGCTCCAAGATATTCAGAAAGATCTTTCAAAGGCTGTTCCGTCTGCAACTGATGTTTTGAATGACATTCATACACTAACTGGTGATGTATTAATTAATTCTAATATTGACACCGATGCTGGTAAAATAGCATCTGTGATCGATAAAGATGCTTTGGCCATATTAAGTGATGTTCAAAATAGTTTGGAAGACGAGGCAAAAGAAAAACTACCCGAAGTTCCAGTTTCTGTCATTTCAAAGAGACCTAGTATTAATTTAAAGGATGATATACTTAACAGCGGACAAGTGTTGTTAGAAAGCTAGATTCTCATCAAACCAGAGCATCTTATCCTTATCCTGACCGATAGTTTTATTTATATACTAATAATAAGACTGCTCTTTGTAGTTGAGGTATACATATCTGCCCCCATCCGAAACTAAACGCGGAGTTTTGGAATCCACATCCAAACGAGTAAGAATGATTTTTTCAGTAATGGCCAGTCCTAATCGAATTGATATCTTGCGCATTCTTAATAATAAAGGACCTCTAACCTACTCTGAATTAAAATCACTAGCAGGATTTAAATCAAAGAAAGAATCTGGGAAATTTGCATATCATTTAAGAAAACTATTGAGACAATCATTGGTAGGTCTAAATAAGGGTGAAAGGAGGTATACCATTACTAATCTAGGTAAATTGGTGTTAAACTTGGCTAGACAGATAGAAGAAAAGTCTATAATTGAAAGTGGGAAAATGTATGTTAGAACCAGCCATCAAACCATCGAAGAATTCAATCCACACAAAATAATTCAATCCTTGGTTAGAGAAGCAAATATGTCATTAGAACAAGCTACAAAAATTACTGAAGAGGTGGAAAATAAAATATATAAACTCTCAACCTCTTACTTGACTTCTAGACTAATAAGAGATTGTGTAAATAATGTATTGTTAGAACATGGTTTAGAGGAACAAATGAATAAGTTAATTAGAATCGGAGTTCCCATTTTTGACTTAAATAAAAAATTCCATCATAATGATAATTCATTAAGAAATGGCATAAATGACCTAATTACAGATATTTCGGAAAAAGTTTTTTCTGATTATTTTGCAAATAATTTTCAAAAAGATATTATGGATATGCATTATAGTGGTGAGGTTCATTTAGATGCATTAGGTCATTGGGGTATAGGCGCTGATACTATTTTTGTTGATATCGAGCAAGTAAACAAGAACTTGAATCTCAAAAGCCATTTTCTTTTTTTACCTAGGAATACACATGCTCATAAATTAAATATCACATTGCCTATCATGGTTTCATTACTTCAAAGAGAGGTTTCCAGAGAGATAGTCATAGAAAACATCGATAAAATTTTTAGTGATTATGCTATTGATAAAATATCTGATTATTTTTCATTTTCACTGATTTCATCTTCTGTTTCAATGCAGTATGCAGGATCTCCATTTATAACGCTAGTTTTGAGTGGAAATGAAAATAGCGAGCGTTTGCTTCAAATGCTAAGTGGATATTTGTCTTATATAGAGCAAGTATCTCTGCCCAATTTTGGACTTTTTATAACTTTTGCAAATTCTTTATCTAATGACTTGTTGTCCCTTCTTACAAAGATCATAAAGTTAGGTGGTCGAATATCTCTCTCACAAAAATCGGTTCGTAGTAGTAGAGGTATTCGTAAGATGCATCAAGATATGGGGTTGCCGATCGTCGCACTACATTCCCTTTCTATAAATTTGCCCCGTTTAGCTTATCAATCAAATAAAGATGAAACCTATTTTAGGACTAAACTAGCCTTGTTAATGAGGCCCTCAGTAAGTACTTTATTACTAAAGAAGGAGATATTATTAGAAAACATTCGACAAGATATATTACCTGCTCTATCCCATATTATGGGTTTTCCACAATTGGGTTCTACTTCTATAATCGTTAACTTGACTGGATTAGATGAATCTATTCATGATATTTTGGGATTTTCTAAAGATGTGGGATTTGATATTGTAAAGAAAGTGGTTAAAACGGCTAATGACGTCCTAATTGATTTCGGCCAACATAACATAGACAAATTTGGCGTTTCCATCATAAATGATTCTAGTTCAACAAGATTTGTTAACCTCGATTCCGAGAAATTTGGTAAACTGACTCATGATTTTAGATCATATTCACAAGGACTAGTTATTACCAAAAAAATGCTTGATGATGAAGATTCATTATCTAGAAATCTAATTGAATTGGATAATCTTATGGCCGGAGGTTTGTACGTAAAACTACTCACTAGTGATGTTCCTACTCAGGAAATGGTGGAATTGATACAAAAATCCGCTAATTTTATCCCCTACTTTGATATATTTGAAGAGAATCGCATATGTTCTATATGCGGAACTCGAGTGGCTAGTAGTGATGTTTGTTCTATATGTGGATCTAGAAATATTGTCACATTTAACTAATATCCATTGTTCAGCACATGTTGAATAAACTCCATCCATTTAGTCCCTTAGTCATTTTTTTGTATATCTGTTAGATTATTCATAATTGTTTAAGACCAGTCCATTATAATACGACTGTCTACTACATGGTATACTTTAAGCCTGGATGTAAGTTCTTATTTGAAACTCGCTAATTTATAAAATAAGCTATCGAAATTAATATAAACGATCTATAAATAATATATAAATGTTATATGGCTGAAACTGATCTTCATGATTCAAAAAATAAAACCATTGTACATATTAAAAAAAGAAATAGTACAATAGTGGATTTTGAGCAATCAAAAATATCGAATGCAATTTACAAAGCATTGGTTGCAGCTGGTAAACCCGATCATAAATTGGCTGAATTACTTGCATCAAAATTGGTAAATAAAATTATTAAAAATGGATACTTGGAGTCCATTCATAGAGATCATGTTTTGAGCGTCGAAGATGTTCAAGATATGGTTGAATCAATATTAATTGAAGAAGGTCTGGCTGAGACCGCTAAGGCTTACATCCTATATCGTCATGAAAGAAGAAAATTAAGGGAAATGAAAATGAAGATCTTAAATAAAAAAGATCTTGACGAAGTGGATAAAACCCTGGATGTCAATTCTCTGCGTGTTCTGTCTTCAAGATATTTATTGAGGGATAATAGTGGTGAAATTATCGAAGGTCCAAAGCAGTTATTTGAACGAGTCGCAATATTGGTTGCTATATCGGATATTATTCATGACTCTAGAGTTTATGATTTTCACAATAATCATACACAGACTTTATCTGAAGCAGAATTATATTATAAAAAATTAGACGATTTCGATAGCAAGTTAAAAATTGGAAGTTATTATTTGAATAAATATCATTTTGAAGCATTAATCAGATCATATATTGATGAGGCCAAACTGGGAAGAATGAAGTTAAGCTTTAAAGAACTTTTACGATTGATTGCAGAAGGAAAAATGAGCAATTATGGCAACAAAATAACGGAATATTACAATTTGATGGTTTCTAATGAATTTCTTCCTAATACGCCAACTCTTATGAATGCTGGTGCCAGATTGGGACAACTATCTGCCTGTTTTGTTCTTGATATGCCTGATGATATGTATTCTATTATGAAATCATCCACTGACGCAGCAATGATTTTTAAATCTGGAGGAGGTGTTGGAATAAATTATTCTGACTTAAGGCCCGAAGGGGATATAGTTGCATCTACTAGTGGTGTTGCATCTGGACCAACTTCTTTTATGCAAATTATCGATTCAATTACAGACGTAGTTAAACAAGGTGGAAAAAGGCGTGGCGCAAATATGGGTATTTTGGAATCTTGGCATCCAGATATCGAAAAATTCATTACAATGAAAACTAAACCAGGGATGTATGAAAATTTTAACGTAAGTGTAGGTATCTGGTCAGATTTTTGGAAATCATTAGTAAATAAAGCGGATCATAAATATTCTCTGAAAAATCCCAGAACCAAGGCTAATGTGAAAAATATCGATTCTCATCAATTAATGGAGCTAATAGCATTGAGTGCATGGAAGAGCGCTGAACCTGGTGTCATATTTTTTGATAATATAAATAAATACAATCCTTGCATCGATGCCAAAGGGGGACCACTTAGAGCAACTAACCCATGTGGCGAACAGTCCTTGTATCCATGTGAGTCCTGTAATCTCGGATCCATTAATTTATCCAAATTTGTAAAACGAAAAGCAGATGGAATGTATGAATTTGATTGGCCCAAATATGAACAATCCATTAGAACAGCTACACGATTTTTGGACAATGTTATTGACGTCAATAAATATCCTGTAGATGAAATAGATATCAATACAAAACTAACCAGGCGAATAGGATTGGGGATTATGGGTATAGCAGACTTATTATTCATGTTACAAATCCCCTATGATTCAAAGGAAGGATATGAATTCATGAGTAAACTAGCTGAAACTTTGTCGTATTTTAGTATGGATGAAAGTGTTGTCATTTCAAAATCTCGAGGTGCTTTCCCGTTATTTGATCAGACTGAGTATAAGAATGGAGATATTCCGCTGTCGGGTTACCATGAGATCCCTAAGGATTCACATTATTATGATTGGGACTCCTTAATAGAAAAAATTAAAAACTATGGAATCAGGAATTCATGGACTACTACTATCGCACCTACTGGTACTTTATCAATGATTTCGGATGTATCTAATGGTGTTGAACCTGTTTTTGCTTTGGTGTTTGAAAAACGTGTTACTGTTGGTAGGTTCTTCTATACAAACAAGATTTTTGAGAATGTTTTGAAAGAACATGGATTATACACTGATGAAATTTTGATAAAAATTGCAAATAATTACGGATCCGTTCGTGGCATAAATGAAATACCTGAATGGATACAAAAGCTATTTGTTACCGCCATAGATATTCATTGGACCGATCATATTATGGCTCAAGCTGTGTGGCAAAAATGGATCAGTAACGCGATTGCAAAAACAATCAACATGCCTGGAGATGTTACGGTTGAGGATGTAAAATGTGCATATCTACTTGCTCATGAATTTGGATTAAAAGGGGTGACTATCTATAGAGATGGCTCTAGGAATGAACAAGTTTTACATATTACTGGTAATGATCGTGAAAAAAGATTCCAAGTTAAACCAAGTATGTATTTACATGATTATATTTTAACAAACATACATGAACCTTATGTTCTTGATCAGGTAAATCCAATTTTTAAGGATTATGAATCAAGTGATCAATATGCCGTAGCAACTAATACAGTCGATAACCAACTAGAACCTAATAGTTTTGAATCCAATACTGTATCAATTACTACCAAACCTGACCCATACACTCTTACAAGAACAGAAAGCGATAAAGAAGCATGCCCAGTTTGTAAAAATTACTTAATTATTACAGAAGGCTGTAATATGTGCATTGAATGTGGATTTAGTAGTTGTGGCTCAGGATGATTTTTTATCCTTGCTGTCTACTGAATGATGGTATATTTTAGAAAGTATTAATTACATGGTTATTCATGATTCAAAATAGATTTTTTAATCGCAATATAGTGTCCATTCGCGATTTCAATATAGATGATTTTACTTTTCTCTTTGATATTACTGATAAAATAAGAACATTGAAATCTAGAGAGCGTGGAGAAATCGCAAAAGGCTTAATTCTTGGATATATTTTTTATGAGTATAGTACTAGAACCCGTTTAAGTTTCGAATCTGCTATGTCCTCCATTGGGGGCAGATCTTTGGGAATATCAAATGTGGATTCTTCATCTATCATGAAAGGCGAAAGTTATGCTGATACCATTAAGACCATCTCATTATACTCTGATATCATTTTAATACGTCATCCTTCCGATGGTTCGAGTAGATATGCTTGTGAAATATCAGAAAAACCTGTGATAAATGGAGGTAGTGGTAGCGAAGAACATCCTACTCAAGCTATGTTGGATATTTACACCATATTCAAAGAAAAAAAAAGAATTGATGGTCTATCTATTGGAATAATAGGAGATCTAAAGTATGGCCGTACGGTATACTCTCTAATCTATGCCCTGTCTAATTATAAAGTCGAAATTCATCTTGTTTCTCCATCTGTACTAAAAGTTCGAAGTGAATCGATATACGATATCTCAACTAAGGTAAAAATGTATCATCATATTGAATTATCTGATGACTTGTTAGAAAAATTAGACGTGATATATGTAACACGTATCCAAAGAGAACGATTTCCGGATCTTCAAGAATATAAAAAAATTCAAGGATTGTATACTATTGATGAAAATATCTTGAAAAAGTCAAAACCTGATGTTTCTATTTTACATCCGTTACCTAGAGTTGATGAAATATCTCCATCAATTGATAATACTGTGAATGCTCTTTATTTTAAACAAGCTGCTTACGGAAAAGAGTTAAGGGCAGCTTTATTGTCCGCATTACTGCATGAAGAACCTTTCTGATCTAAAAAAGTTGTTTCAAGATATTAATTTAGTAATATATACTTTTATGTATTAAAGATCAATCTCAAACAATAACTCCGTGGCCTCTTCCACATATCATCGACTGGAAGCTGCTTTTATCGAGTTTAGTGGCACACCACTTTAAATGTTCCTTTTATAGTAACTATTAGTGCGTTTTATGCATGCGGTGAGCTTAAACTTTCTCAATTCATGAAATAAAGCTTACATTAATCTTTAATATTTGGTCTAAAAATTTATCAACGGATGAATTTTTAAGAGAACATCTCCATGACCATGGGAAATATCGCATATAGTTTCCTACCCAGTGATCTCTTTTAAGAACACTCATGAATCTATATTAGAAAAACCTTGCAAATTGGTAATATGTTTGCTCATTTTGAATTATGTGAGCGTTTTCTTATATGTTTCTTATATTATCTATTTTCATGAATTGATTGTAAAAATTAGATTAGAGTGTCCTTATTTATTTTTGCGTTCTTGGTCCTTCTCATAAATTTCAAAATAAGTTTACTGCAAAACCTTTTGCTGTTCAAGGAATGATGTCTACCCAAATAGCTGGTTCCACATGAATGGACCCATATTGTATACCAATAAATAGAATTTATTATATCAAAAAAATGAATGCAAATGCAGGATGAACGGTCTAGTAATGGCATGATTCTGATGTCTACCTTCACCGATGAACAATCTTTAATCAATCTATCTAAGATACTTGTGGTGGAGAAGAAATTATGTGCGTGCGTAAATTATACAAGAATAAATTCTTTGTATGTTTGGGAATCTGAATTAAAACAAGAGGAAGAAATTATCGCTTTTTTTAAGACCTCCTCGAGTTGTATCCAAGCATTGAAGGCTGAAATTCTAGCCCATCATCCATATAAAGTACCTGAAATTGTCATTATTAAGATGGATGATGTTTCATTGGAATATCTTTCATGGATTATTAACAATACACGCAACGGTAATCCTAATTTCTAATTTGGATTGATACTATGCTATTGAATTTTTCTATGTCTCAGCATTCAAGATCTAATGAATAAATTGTTATTGTCCGCACTTTAAATAAAATATATGCATATTGAAAGTCTTTTTTTGAATTGGTTCATAATACGTCATTGTGTTATGTGGATCCAAATCAGACTTCAATTTATTCGATATCGCAATAATGCAATTATTCCACCTAGTGATGACACCCTTAATCCAATATCGGTAGTTGAATCAGTTGCATAAATTTTTACATTATTATATTCCATATTGTTTAGTAGTTTTATGAACTCGTCTTCTTTTATTTCTGAAAAAACCTTGTCAGAATAAACCAGCGAATCAATGGCATTTAATGAATTAGCGTATTTTGTCTCTTCTATTCCCATTGCATATTTTTTTTCTCCATTGTTTATTTGTTGCATCACTCTATCCAAAATCTTCGAAACCATGGCAATTTTGCTACTGGACATAAGATCCTTCATGGCTTCTGATCTTAAAAATACATAAATCCCGTCCTCACCAGCTGTTTCAATACCGTCCGCAATTACAAAATCTTTGTCTTGATAGACTTCGTTTTTTTCCCTTATATGATTAAGGAATCTTCTCTTTGTCTCTCCGGGACCAAATATTACTATTTTGATTCCTTGTTCTTCTAAATAAATATCTAAGGCAGTTCTTATATTCTCAAAATAGATCCTATTGCTTGATTCATTTCTTTGATCAGTAACGTATCTTTTGCCACTCCTTCCGGAATATATGTTAGGAGTTATTTTCAAATTTGTTCCAGTTAATTTTGCAATAGCTGTCTCTTGTGAGTCTATTGAGATAAATAAATATTTAAATTCAAGAGCCGACTTTGATAGTATTTTTATATAGCTTTCATTCCAATTTGATTTTTCTAGGATGATCGTATCATTGATTTTTACGTTAATAGAATGGTGCAGACCCTTAGGTATGTTTTCATTGTTTGAAGTAATTATTACTCCTGATATCTTCAATCTGTCTATTGCATCATCAAAACTAATTTTTTCTATTCTTAAAATTATCCTGATTTTAATTCTTTCTCCTCTGTCTGGTCTAGCGTATTCATTATCCTGTTTGATTACCCTAGTAGTATCGGCAATAATGCTGTCTCCTATGTCTATTACCCTTCTTAGGCTAAAAAGAATCATCTGGTTCTTCTAAGGTTAAGACTATTTTGTTTTCTGAATCCTTTACTTTAGTGAATTTCATTTTTTACTTGTATCCTATTTAACCAATTCTTCATCTTGTTTTTGAGACTCCAAATAGCGTTCAAATCAGTGTTTGGTTAAAACTCCCGATTCCACCAAATTGGCTAATCCGCCGGGTGATGCTTCGCCTATGACTTTCCCATTCTTGTCCTTTAACTGTCTCCATTTCAAAATGATATTTCCAGTTTTCGATGAATAGGTCATTCCAAATATCTCTTTTGCATTTACAAATGTAATTTCTCTTAATTTTTTTACCATGAGTTTATCTACTGCTTCAATATAAATATAGCCTGGTCCGGTATCTCTTTCGGGAAACATGTCTGGATCTCTATTATAATTATTAGGAGTGAATGATTTACAAGTGCTGAAAATTATAACTTTTCTAAAACTTTCCAATGATGACGTAGTTTCTATGTGAACCACTACTACTCTTCACTATGTGTTATTAATACAATGAATATATGTATTTGAAATCTAAATCTAAATTCAAATTTTTACAAACAATCACAAATTAAATAGGACAAACTCTTTACTCAAGATCTACTTCATCTACTCAGTAGGGCTTTTCACATCATTGTTTGTCCTTACTATTTCTAAACTATTCTGTTATAAGGCTTTAGCTGTCCAATCTATCCTTTTGCATCTTGCCACAAATAATGAAAATAGTCTTTAGCAAAACTGGCCAATCCTGTATGCTCTGCCCATATGGCTATAGTGTCATAGCTGGAGGTTGTCGTTGGATCATTTTTTCCTTCTCCAAGTAGAATTAATACATGTCTGGAATCTCCTATGACTCCGCCACCAAACATATCATTCTTGAGCCTCACTTCAGCTACTCTAGACATTGCTTTTACGGTTTCACCATTAGTTTCATCGGACGCCAAAATAATAATTTTTACTCCTTTTTCGAAGAGTTCTCGAAGTACTGGTTGGATCGATTTTACGACATTCTCTGGAATTTTGGGGATGGCTATTAAGAGTTCTTCCTTTGTCGATTGGATTATTTCAGTAACTTTTATTGCTATGTTGTATAATCCACTTACCACCCAGATATCTGGTTTCTCTTTTAGTCCAGTTTTTTCGTAGATCGGCATTAATTCATTGATAATGACATTTTTATTGCTCCTTAAATTGTTCTCCATTTCTATCATCATGGCTTCCACTGCATTTGATGGTGATTTAGGAAAAAAATTCTGTGGCCTTTGGTTATCCGAATATATCCATCCTCTTACATACAGACTATTTAGAACATCATAGATTTTTGAATATGGTACTCCTGATTTCTTACTGATTTCTGATGCCGTATTTGAACTGGCAAACAACAACGAAGTATATACTCGAATTTCGTAATTTGTTAATCCAAGGCTTTCCATAGATTTCTTGGCCTTGTCGCTAATTTCCATAGTTTTATGTGACTAGTTGAAACTTGGATATTAAATCTTTCATCTATACTGTACTTTACTAACTAAACACCGTAGGATTTGTCAGATCATCTTTATAAAGTTAATCAAGCGCAGTAATAAAGGTCAACATTATGGATCTAATACAAATTTCCAATTTAACTAGTAAAACTATTGGTTCTAAACGCACCATTAGATATACTCAAAGTATCTGCCCAGATTGCAATATGATTCTAGACGCTGAGGTCTTTGAAAGAGAAGGCAAAGTTTTCATGACAAAAACTTGTCCTAGCCATGGTGAATGTGAGGAATTATACTTTGGCTCATATGAAATGTACAAGAAATTCAGTACCTATTGGATGGATGGAAAAGGTGCACAAGCTCCAAATGTGATGGTTGATAAATGCGCCTGTCCTACTAATTGTGGTTTATGTACTAACCATCTTTCACATTCTGGGTTAGCAAATATTATAGTCACTAACAGGTGTGATCTTACCTGCTGGTATTGCTTCTTTTATGTTAAAAAGGGATTAGAGGGTGCTTATCTGTACGAACCTTCACATGAACAAGTACGTGCGATGATGAAAACCTTAAAGGCTGAGAAGCCTATAGCAGGCAATTCTATTCAAATTACAGGTGGTGAGCCAATGTTAAGAGACGACATAACAGAACTAATCAAAATAATGAAAGAAGAGGGTGTAGATCATGTACAACTCAACACTAATGGCATTAAACTGGCACTTTCACCAGAAACAATGAGACAAATTAGAATGTCAGGTGTTAGTAACCTCTATTTGTCATTCGACGGAGTGACGGCTAGAACAAACCCCAAAAACCACTGGGAAGTTCCATACACTCTAGAATCAGCAAGGAAGTGTGGAATGACTGTTGTTTTTGTTCCAACTGTAATAAAATCTATTAATGATCATGAGTTGGGTGGCATAATACGATTTGCTCAAAAAAATATGGATGTAGTACATGCTGTAAATTTCCAGCCTGTTTCACTGACGGGTAGAATGAGTAAAAAAGAACGGGAAAAGTATAGAATTACAATACCTGATTGCATTGAACGAATTGAAGAACAAACTAACGGTGAAATATCAAAAGATGGCTGGTTTCCAGTTCCGTCATGTATGCCTTTAACAAATGTGATAGAGGCATTTAGCAAGAAACCAAAGTATGAATTATCCATCCACTTTGCATGTGGTGCTGGAACATACGTTTTTGAAGATGTTCAAACAAAGAAACTGACACCTTTAACCTCCTTTGTTGACATAAAAGGTCTCTTGGAGTATTTCGAAGAAAAAACTGAAGAGATTAAATCAGGATCGAATAGGTATTGGACTATGTTGGAAGTGATACGAAAGCTTAACCAGTTTGTAGATCGCAGTAAACAACCCTACGGACTTGATTTGGGACGAATGTTTTCAAGTATTCTTCTCAAACAGAATTTTGATTCTGTAGGTTCATGGCATGTAAGATCATTATTCTTAGGAATGATGCATTTCCAAGATAAGTATAATGAGGATCTAGAAAGATTACAGAGATGTGACATTCACTATTTGACTCCTGATTTGCGTATAGTACCATTCTGTGCATTTAATGTAATACCTGAATGGTACCGAGATAGGATACAGAAGAAATACAGTGTACCAGTTGAAGATTGGGAAAAAGAGCACGGACAGACATTAGAAGCCGGGTTGTATCGTGGTATAATGAGAAAGGGCAAACCAGAGGCTCAAATGGGATGTGCAATGTCTGAGATGCATAAAGCAGCTGCAGAAGCAGAATCAAATGAGGAACACCGAGGGGTTGAGCTCCGAAATGGAATGGCCGGTGCATAAAAGCCAATCTTCATTTGAGAAGTTAATTTTTTATATTTAATAATTTTTTTAGATTTTTAGATCTTCCGTTTCGCAACTTTTAATTGATTCTTGTAGATGTTTTTGTAGATAATTTTAAATAGCTTGAAAGTGTAGTAATATATGTAAAATGCCGTCGTCATCAATTAATGCAATTACTCGTATGAGTGCAACCTTAAAGGATCTTTTTATTTATATCTATGATCTGTCACCACTAGATATGGATTTATTGCTTACCTTAATAGCACATAATAATAAACAAATGACTTTAGAAGATTTATCTAAGGCTGTAAATCGTGACAAGAGCACGGTATTTCGATCTTTACAAAAGTTAACAGGATTGGGAATATGTGTAAAAGAAAGCAGAACTTTGAAAGAAGGAGGACATTTCCATGTATATTCTGCCATCTCTAGAGAAATATTTAAACTCGAAACGGAAAAACGTGTAAAGGAATTAGAACAGAGTTTAAGAAGAATATTGAAGAAGTTTGAAGATGATCTAGAAGTAATGTTGGATGATGTTTTTGACACAAAAAAGAAAATAATAAAGTAGACAGAAATAACCTCAAAATACATTGGATTTCAACTTAGATAAGGTATTCGAAGGGTCTGGTCAACAACATGTTGATATTTTTTTAAATTCTTATTATTCATTTCTTTTTTTAAAAAAGAATTCATTCTACGATTTTTTAAAAGCAAAAGATGATGCGAATTCACCTGTCATACGACTGTTGATTTCATGTATGGACAACGATCAATATGATTCGATAGTAGATTTTTTCAAGCCTTTCAAGGATGTACAAGTAAAAAATATCATAATATCGACTGAACCCACCGAACACATGATTACAATTATTATTAATCAAAATCAAGTTGCTTTTTTTAAAATAAATTACAACACTGATAAGCGAATGTTTACCTGTAAGTTATCCGATTCGCTTACTGGTGATATTGTTACTTTTTTTGATACCCTTTTTGTCAATATCTGGAGCACTATTGATAAAAATATCATCCTCGAAAAACGTAATATTTTTCAACAGGATTTTGTTGATATTGCTTCCCATCAATTAAGAAATCCTATATTACCCATAATAGGATTTTCTAAAACATTAAAATCAAAAACTGAAGATCCTGATATGTTGGATTATCTCAATATTATTATAAAGAATGCTGAAAAACTGAAAAATATTGCAAATGATATTTTGGATATTTCTAAAATTGAAGCAAATCCGCTGAAATTAGATTTCGAAATTTTTGATCTATGCGAACTTTTGGAGATTATTGCTAGAGATTATAATCAATTTTCAAACAAAGACTCTTCAGGCATTCGGATACTTTTTCAAGGACGTCCTAATGTGTTTATAGAGGCTGATAAGGAATACATTAAACAAGCATTTGAAAACATTCTAAATAATTCTTATTTTTTTACAAAAAAGAATGAAGGGAATAAGATTATTATCAGTGTCTTTGAGGATGATGATTTCTATGCTAATGTATTAATAGAAGATGAAGGACCTGGTATTCCAGACGATGATCCAGAAAGAATCTTTACTAAATTCTATCCAAATTCTGGAGGGGCCGGACTTGGATTGTTCATTTCAAAAAAGATTGTGGAAATCCATGGGGGGAATGTTGTTGTTGGAAATAGGATAGACGACATCGGAGCGAAATTTCTTATTAAAATCCCACTGAAAGGGACAAATGTGCTTAGTCAAGCTGACGACAATAAATCTACCGATGGTCTTAAACTCTTAATTATTGACGATTTTTCAGAAAACCTGGAAACGGTCAAAGAATCAATTGTAAGTTTGGGATACGATATTGATTATTTTGAAGATCCTTATAATGCGATAGAAAAATTTGTTCCAGGAAAATATTCACTGGTTTTCTTAGGTATTAATGTCAAAGGGCTAGACGGCTTTGACCTATATGATGATCTAAAAAAAAGAGATAAGAAAATTAAGGGTTATTTTATGTCCTCTAATAAAATAAATAAGGAAGCTATGGAATTTTTGAATAATAATATGATGTATGATCACTTTATTTATAAACCGCTTTCTCTCAATGCAATTGTAAAAATTCTACGAAATGAGCACGTGAATTAAAAATACTAATCACATCATAGTAAAATTTTATTATTCGTTTGCTTTAACTGGGTTAACATGAATGTTCTAATCATTGAGGATGATGATGATATTTGTCAATTGTATTCTATATGGTTAGAAGAAAACCGACATGAATACATTATTGCAAAAAACTATGAAGATGGGATATCCGCATACGAAAAGTCGATTCAACAAGGTGACGAAGATTATGAATCTGATAATACTATTTTCGATTTAGTTGTCCTTGATTACGATTTACCATCTAAAGATATGTCTTCCAACCAAAATGGTTTACACATTGCAAAAGAAATTTTGGAATTAAAAGGCGATCAACGAATAATGTTCGCATCCGCCTGGCCCAAAAAAGCATTCGTCGAATACGTTTCTACTCTAAAAAGTGTACCTGAAGTTCTTCCAAAACCTTTCGAAAAAGAAGAATTCATTAATCTAGCCGAAAAAATTAATTTATATGATATTGCCAAAAAATTTACTAAACAACTTCGAGAGATGAAAAATCCAAATAGTCCCAATGTTGATATCAAATCGCTAGAATCTTTGTTTAAACTCATGAACAATGCGAGAAGAGAATTTTTGCAAAAAGATGATGATAAAAACAATGATATAGATTTCATTGAATGAAATTTGATAAGATTTATTTTAAAGAACCATTGAAGTTTGTTTATGTCTTCCATGAAATATATTCAAATAGATTTACTTAATGAAATTGCAATATTGAGGATAAATAGACCTGAAGCTTTGAATGCGATGAATCTTGATGTAATATTCGAACTGGCCAGAGCAATTGACATAATTTCCGCAGATGAGGGAATCAAAGTACTAATAATTACCGGGGCAGGAGAACGCTCTTTCTGCGCTGGTGCTGACATTTCATACATGGTAAATATTGACGCCATAACTGCTGAAAAATATGCCTCATCTGCGCAATCCGTGCTAAATAAAATTGAAAAGATGGAGAAACCTGTAATTGCTGCAATAAATGGTTTTGCACTTGGTGGCGGATGTGAACTATCTTTAGTTTGTGATATAAGGATCGCATCTGAAAATGCAAAGATTGGTCAACCAGAAGTAACTATTGGTATTCCTCCTGGATGGGGTGGTACTCAGCGACTACTTAGGGTAATTGGACCAGCAAAAGCTAAAGAATTGATTTTTACCGGGAAAATGATTGCCGCACAAGAAGCTGCCACTATTGGGTTAGTTAACCAAGTTATTACTTTATCAGATGAGGAAAAGCGTAATTTAGATCCATCTATCGATCAAAATAATGAAAAGGAGAAAAGTATTGCACTCTCAAAATTACTAAATAAAAAACTTTTGGAACATTGTATTACTTTTGCTAGCGAAATCGCTAAAAATAGCTTTAATGCTGTAAAAATCAGTAAAATGCTAATTAATAAAGGTATGGATGCGGATATTGATACTGGTTTGAGGCTGGAAATTTATGGCTGGGCTTTGTGTTTTGCTCATGAAGATAGACAGAAAATGATGAGTGCATTCCTCAATAAAAATACTAAAAAATGATCTATTTTTCTTCAAAGCATGGATTTTCATTTCAACGAAATTATTCTTGATCCATTACCGGATTTAGATATAAATGTTTTACATTTGATATTTATTTTATCATATTCCTCTTCCATGACTTCTGATATGCGCAGCCCCTTTTTGTTTGAATCTAAAAAAGCTACCGTAGAAGGACCGGCTCCACTAATGGTAAAAGCCATTGCTCCCTCATCTAAGGACCTTTCTTTTATTTTATCATATCCTGGGATCAATTTCTTTCTGGCGGGTTCTATGATACAATCATTTATACCATTACAAATCATTTCTACATCCTTGCGATAAAAGCCTGCAACTACGGAACATGCATTAGCTACATTATGAACCATTTTTTCTAAAGGTACTTGTTGAGGAATAACTTTTCTTGAAAACTCTGTCTTCATTTTAGGAACTTGAATAAGTGGTACGCATATAACCATAGATAGATTATTTGGCGATTCTATCCTGATAAATTCTAATTTTGGATTAGTCTTAACGATTACAAAATTTCCGAAAAACGAGCCTGCGACATTATCGAAGTGCTTTACACCCGCACTTGCGAGTTCGCCTTCGGCGGAATAATCTAGTAATTTGGTATCATCCATATTCAGGCCAAATAATGCATTTAGTGAAACTGCAGTTGCTACCGCTGATGCGCCACTACTTCCCATCCCATACCCTGGTGGAATGTTTTTTCTAATTTCTATTAAACAGTTGTAATTATATAAATCATAATCTGATATAATTTTTTTTGCTACCTTGCCTGCAGAATTGGAGTCAAGATCATTTGGAATACTCTTGCCCATATCGCCCTTCATTATTATTTTTACATTGTTTTTGTTTGCTATTGTTTTTCTTTCTATTTTGATGGATACTGTATCCTGTAGTACATCCAGGCCCAACCCAAATACATCATATCCGGGACCCAAATTTGCAGTTGACGCGGATGCAGTAGCAGTGCATTCTAGATAATCAGCTACAATTTCATACCTTTCTTTTTTCATTCGTGTTTCTGCTCCTCCTCACCTTGTGTTAATATCCTTGATAATGCTGCAGTTAAATTTATCATTCCATTCATAGTTAAGTTAGATACTGCAATGGGGCTCAACATATTTCCACTTTTATAAAGTGTTTTTATAATGTCCTTACCCAATAAAGATTGTTCTGAATCTTTTTCTAGATTTAGGGAGTCTTGAAGCGAGGTAATGGAGTTGGACCAATTCAGAATTTCTGTCAACTTCTCAATTATTTTATCTCGTTTCGTTAGGACGTTAATCTGTGGAATGTTTAGACGTAATCTGACTGATTGTGACAAAAACATCAAAGAAACAAAACTAATTGGAGACATTGCTAATGTACCATCTATGGTAAATAGTGTGACTTTAGAATCTGAATAAAAATTTGAAACAAAGTAAGGACCACTAGACCTAAAAGCAAACAGTTCTATTTGTCCGGGAGTATCGATTATTACATAATCGGGATTAAGTTCCTGAACCTGAGTTTGGATTTCGTCTATTTTTGTCGATATCAAGTCATTAGCCAGTATCAATGACCCATTTGGTCCTAATTTGTAATCATCCATTATCGAATAAAAATCAATAAACTCTCTCACATCTATATCTGGATCATACGGTAAACTAGATACTCCTGGATCCAAATTAATTGAAATTGGTGAGACATCATTGTTGTGGTACCATTCCAACAATCTCGAAGTCAATAGTGTTTTCCCTGAACCGGCCGTACCAGTCACGAATATAGTATACATTTCAAAAATTTTTAATTGCTATTCTAATTTTATTGTTATATTTGTATGATTATTATATTCCTTCTTTTGAACTAGTTGATATACCTTGAATTGGCGAATAATTTTCATTCTTGTAAGTGTTATCCCTATAATGCTTATTTTTCTATTTACTCCTGTTTCGCTAAATGATGTTTTATCTGTAGGTGTTATCCCTTTTTTGCTTTCCTTTCTTGCAACAATGATAAGAATTTTTCTTCAAGCAATTAGGTTTTATTACTTTGTTCGAAAATTTATTGGAAAGAATGTCAGTACATTTTGGAAAATTATTTTTGCCAGGTTAGCTGGAGAATTTGTAACTCAAACTACTCCTTCTTATATTGGAGGTGAGCTAGTTCGAATTGCTTTTTTAACCAAGAGTGGTGTACCAGCGGGACGAGCAGCATGGGTTACTACCATGGAAATTATTGCCGATGTATTTGTTGGTACAATCTTAGCTTTTATCGCTGGATTTGTTGCAATAGCTAACGGCTCCATGTTTATTGGTCTGTTAATTATTGCGATTTCTGCTCCTACATTTGGATTTTGGTTTTTTATCTTGATATATTCAGCAAAAAAAAATATCCAATTACCTTCATTTTCTTTAAAATTGGCGATGAAATTTATTTCAGAACAAAAAGCACAGCGGGGGATCAATTCTGTTAATAAAGCATTGGATGATTTGTGTATAATGAGCAGAGAAAACTTTAGTTCATTTAAATCTGTAAAAATATTTTCCGTGGGCATTGCAATTACAGTGGTCGCATTTATTTTCCAAGGTCTTTCATTTCTAGTTTTAACACATTCTGTAGATATTTACATAGGTCTATTCTTGTCATTTATGGCTACGGCTTCTTCTACAATTTTGGGTACCCTTCCCATCACTATAGGAGGTTCAGGCTTAGCTGAGTGGGGATTATGGGCATATATCAATCAATTAAATAACGTTTCTCAAATTGGTAACATAGTAAATGATATCGATCAACTAAACGTCATAATTGCATGGAGGATTGCTTCTTACTATTTGCCTTTAGTAATAATGTGGATTGCATTGATGAGGTTAGCATTGGGAACTAATTATTCAAAACCTACCTCACCCTCTTCCACTACACCTGATAGTCGAGCTGATTGATAGCATTTTAAATGATGATTATTTCTTTTTTATATGGTGAAAATTTTAACCGACCTACTAAATAACAAGATAGTCCTTATTACTGGTGCATCAAGCGGAATAGGTAGATGCATTGCAAGTGATTTTTCACAATTTGGTTTGAAATCCTTGATTCTAATTGCCAGAAATATTGATAGACTGAATGATTCTGTTATATCAATGAAGGAAAGGGACTTTGAAATACTACCGCTGAGTTGTGATGTGTCCAAAAAAGAAGAAGTTAAGCGCATTGGTGATCTGATCCTCGAACGATATGGATACGTAGATGTTTTAATCAATAATGCAGGGATTGGCATATTTGGGACGGTTGAAAAAACATCCATTGAGGAAATCGAAAAAGTCAGTTTCACAAACTATTTTGGCATGATTTATTTTACAAAAATTTTTCTTGATTCAATGATTAGGAGAAATAGTGGTCATATAATTAATATTGCCTCCTTAGCTGCCAGTTTTGGTATACCTGGGATGGCCGCATACTGTGGATCAAAATTTGCCATGTTGGGTTTTTCTGAGTCCTTACGTCGGGAATTAAGAAAAACAAGTGTAAAGATATCTGTTATAAGTCCAATAGGTGTAAAGACTAATTTTTTTAATAATGAATATTTTAATAATAAAACTCCGATGAAATATATGTTAAATCCGGAAACTGTTTCCAAGGCGGTATTAAACTCGCTTACATCCGATTCTTTTCAAATTTTTGTACCCCAAATAGCTGGATTATCCGTACCGTTCAAAGATTGGTTTTCTGCGATAATTGATTCAATTATTGAGCGCCAATTTCGTAAAAATCTTAGCTGAACTGAATTTATTATTCCTCTTCATCTTCATCCTTGTCCTTCTTATTTGGATCAAAATCTGATTCTACATCCATCATTTGTGCACTCTCCAAATCAAATTTAAAAATCTCATCCATATCAATTTGATACTTGGTTTTTAATAATTCACATAATTGATCACTTAGTTTGGCTTTTGATATTTTGATTTTATACTCATATACGAAACCTTTCATAAGTTCTGAAACCTTCAAATCATCTACTAAATCGATTTCTTCAATTATTGTTCTACCGTCGGGTAGTGATTCGTAGAGCTGGATATCTGCTTTTTTGGTTTGTTCATTGATGTCTAGAAAATAACCTGTTCTATTAATCGTGTCTAGTATTTGAAAATTTGCATTTTTCAGTTCATTGTCAGCCCATTCGGGAAGACCATTCTCCTCTGATTTTGTCTTTGCCGCTTTTCTTGCCATTTCTTGCCCGTTATGTATTCTAGTACTTTTTATTAAAAACTTTTTCAAATTTATCTTTGGGCTTCTAGAAAGCATTATCTATAAGATTACGTATACTTTGGTCCTTGAACATCGTTATAAATGGTGAATTTTTACTTGATTTAATCCGGGGTCAACACTCTGATTTGATACTTGTTGATACCCGATCATTTGCTGAGTATGCTAAGGGTCATATCCCTGGTGCCATTAATATCGATTTGATGCATTTCCATTGGTTTGATACTTCTACAATGGGAATTTTGCAATTTGAAAAACAAATGGGTTTACTATTAAATTATCTAGGTATTAATCCCTCAAATAGGGTTATTTTTTATGATAATGTTTCAGGTCCTACCGCTTCTCGGGGTGTTTGGCTATTGAATTATTTCTCTCATCTTAATTCATTTATGTTAGATGGTGGGTTTGAAAACTGGTCAAAACTTAAATATCCAGTTGAAATGAAGACAAACCAATATTCACATTCCGCATTCAATTTTTATACGAATAGGGCGATATTAGCTGATTTGGAATATATGAAAAACTGTGTAGATAAAAATTCACCGGATGTGGCAATTATTGACTGTCGTTCCCAGGCTGAGTACAACGGCTCTATTGCCCGTGCTTTTCACCGGGGGCATATACCTAAATCCGTTAATGTTGAGTGGTCAAACAATCTTAGCAATGAGAAATTCTTAAAATTTGACGCTTTGGCGAGGTTATATTCCTTTATATCAAAGGAAACAGAAGTTATAACGTATTGTCAAGGTGGTTACCGAGCTGCAAATACTTATCTTGCTCTTAAACAACTTGGATATCCCAAAGTAAGAATGTACCTGGGTTCCTGGGGAGAATGGGGTAATAATCCTACACTTCCAGTTGAATTGAATTAATATGATAACTGACGTTTTACCTTCCTATGAATAAGCTAAATGTTCTAATAAAAAATGGAGATAATTATTTTTTATTAATTGGAAGATTGTTTAATTCTTGTAGTTGTCTATCTATCTCAGTTGTATTTTCCTTTCCATATGTTATCAATATTCTGTCGTCATCGTTATTTACATAGCTCATTATGTCGTTAGTTTGATTACCATTAACATAGAATTTTAGTTTATATTGGTCGTTATCGCAAAAGCGCTGGTTACTATCTGTAATGAAACACCCATTGGAAGCGTCCATTCTAATACTTTTGAGGAATTCACTAATTGGAACATTAGAAGAGTGTTTATGGATTGTTGTTCCATCCAGTGTGCCATTGTATGTTTCTACGTGAATATAGTTAGACCTCACCATGTATTTTTGTTGTGCTAGATCCAAGTTTGTACCATTTAGGTTAATCAATAATGCTGCATGTTCATGTGCTGATCCTAGAGCACCATATTTGGCTGCTACATTTTCACTGGGAAAAAATATTGCTAACACAATTGCAAGAGCTGCTATCCCGACAACAACAGGAACTATTATTTTCAAATATTGTTTTCTTTTCTTACGACCTCTTGCAAAATAACTACTATCGTTATTATCATCCTTGTTAGGAGCATTATTCTTGTTACTATCAACGTCTGAATTCTTTTTCTTCTTGCTCATTCTATCGTAACTCTACTGATATGCTCTCTAATTTAAAATTAATATTTGTTATTCTGCGTATTATTTGTCATTTCGCTTATGATGCTTCTTAATTTTAAAGAAAATGGATGATTTGGATTGTTAATTACTGTCAAAAACTCTCTAGGACTAAATTGTATGTCGCAATAACATGGCAGGGGGGAAAGAGAGTTTGCACCAGTAACAGCATGAAGTTCTTCCAAAACTTTCTTATGATCTTGGTTTTCTTCGATATTTGAATCGAGTGTGGTAGTCGGAATACAATATCCTGATATCCTATTTAGCAATATATAAGAAATAGCACCAAATCGTACAAATGTTGTATAAATTTCAAACAGTAGTTTTTTAGTTCCTTCAATGTCCAAATCATCCATTTTCATAGTAAGTATTAATTTATCAGCTATTGATAGGGCATTAATGGACCAATGTCTTATTCCTGGACTCGTATCAATAATGATATAATCTGTATCAAGCTTTGTAATAATTTGTTCTCTAAGAAAAACTAATTTCCTAAACTGTTTTTTCCAATAATCTGTTCCATTACCCATTTCAAATTTAAATATTGCATCTCTGCTAGGATTAGAGAATCCCGTATAGAGTCTCCCTGTAAAATTGTCCTGCTTTTGGTCATCTTTGAAAAGAATTTCAGTCATATCAATTATCGATTCATAAATATCTGCATTATTATCCAAAAAGTCGTTTATCCATTTTTTTGGATTTATCTTAAAATAATTATGTAAGCTGGGTGCATAGACATCTAAATCTAGTATGGCAACCTTTTTCCCCATTTTTACAAGTAATGCTGCGGTATTAGCAGCTATTGTGGTCTTACCAGTGCCTCCCTTATAGGAATGTATTGCTATACAGTGAGTCATACTAAGCTTGCCTATTACATTATTTCTAAGTTCAATATTAAATCTTTTGAAAATTTGTTATTGAAATAGATATGTTATTGTTAATTTCAGAACTGTCTATCTTCCTTTATGAATCATTGATTTATTGATCCTACTTTCATCCTATTAAATAGAATAACGTAGATTTGATAAGAGCTAATCATAGGACAGGTTATTAAAACGTACCGTATCTGTATATCGTATTCATACATCTGTGTCCTCTATACAGATCAGGTGAAAAGACCGTTTGATGGCGTATATATGACATGTAAATAAATATAATTAATGGCTAAGAAGGGGAAATTAGAAGAAATTATCAGTAAAGCACTCTATGCAGATGATGCATCCTCGTATCTTGTAACATATAGGGATTACGAAAATTATAAACTAATCGACTTGTCAGAATTCATCTTAATATCTGAAAATTTTCAAACAATCCCTGCGTCAAGGATAACAAGAATTGAATTAAAGGGACAACTACTATATGAAAAAAATTAAAATAATACATTGTTTAAACACCAATAATAATAAATCATGGAAAAATATGTTACCGATTTCAAAAACCTTTGCAATGAAATTGTGCAAATCGATTCGAGAATACGATTCATTGGGGTTGCTGACAAGCATGGAATAATTATTACTACTGCAGAACGTAAAGGAATAATTCCACTTTTAAGCGATGAAGAAACTGAGCAATATGCTATCACTGCTTCTACCAGACAATATACGAGGCTTAGGTGGCAAGATATACTTGGAAAACTAAATTATACCTGCTCTCTTTATGAAAAAATTTTGCGGGTTACGATACCAATTACAAATCAAAAAAATAGATTAGAATATCTCTTGATCTTTACATTAGATCCACATACAGATGATTTTGATAATTTAATCATGGAAAAAATAATGCCGTCGATTAGTGGTTTCTTTTCAAATCTTTTCAAAGTAAACTAGTCCAGCATTAACAACCAGTATACGAAAATAACGAGAATAAAAAACCAAGATCAAGAACCATAATTAATTAATTAATAGCAATAGTTAACCGTATTATGGAGAATTCTTTTCATTTTCATTTCTAAACCATTGCTAGTCTTTCAAAAAATTCTCTGAAATTTGTGATACTTGGTCCATATTTGATAATCATTCAGTAGTTTAATAGATCCATCTGAATGTTTTTAAAATAAAAAAATCTAATTGTATTTGTTGACAATTATCGGTAATATTTCAGTCACTCCAGATGGAAAGACTCGGATTATGGGTATCATTAATGTGAGTCCCGAATCATTTTACAAACACTCGATCAAACATCAAGAAGACGAGATTCAAGATACAATCCTTAGAATGCAGGATAATGGAGTTGATATAGTTGATGTTGGTGGTATGTCAACGGCTCCATACTTAAAAACACTGATTCCGGAGGATCTCGAATCAAAACGATTGCACAATGCTATCTCAGCTATTAGACAAATTAGCAATATTCCTATATCTGTTGATACAGTTAGATCCGACGTAATCCGATCCTTATTGAAATTAGAGGTGAATGCAATTAACGACGTTACTGGTTTAAAATATGATAAAAAAATGCCTAATTTGGCTTCCGAACAAGATCTTCCTGTAATCCTTGGCGCTTACTTGTCAGATAGAGAAAATCTTTTTGGTGATGGAGATATACAAGATACTAGTTCTTTATTAGCCGAAAGTATTAGAATTGCCAAGAAATGTAAAATCGACGATGATAAACTGATCATCGATCCTTCGATTGGTTTTTTTAGAAAAGAAGGATTCAATCCATTTTATTCCAAAACTCTGGGAATGAATTGGTACGTACGTGATATTGATATAATTGCTAACATTAAACTGCTAACGTCTTTGAAAAAACCAATATGTGTTTCAATTTCCAGAAAATCGTTTATAGGATCTTTATTTGGTTTAGCTGTGGAAGATAGACTGATTCCTTCAATTATTGCCGAGATATATAGCGTGATGAATGGCGCCTCTCTGATACGGACTCATAATGTCAAAGAAACTAGACAAGCAATAGAAATGTTCGAAATGATCCACTAGATATCTGAGTTAATGTAACAATTATAACTATTAGAATACAAATATCGTTTGATTTGATTTGAATAAAACTCATGAAATTGATCATATTATTCCTGGAAAATCGTTAGCTATAATTGAGGAATTTGACTCGGGTAAAAACACCTATTTAGATGAGGGTGAGGTTAGATCTTCTGTTATTGGAAAATCTAGCGCTAATATGATCGATCGTATATTAAGTGTCAAACAAAAAAATCCCCCTATGATACCTAAGATTGGTGATATTGTTGTTGGATATATCGATATGCTATTTGGAAATATGATATCGGTAAGGATAGTTTATATCAATGAAAAATATTCCAAATCTGGTTTTTCTGCGATAGCTTCCACTCGTATGTCTAATTCGGGTGGAAACTATGGTTCAGGCTGGCGTGAGAGAAGTTATAAAGGTAAATTTGTTTTTAAGGTAGGTGATATTATAAGAGGAAGAGTATTTAGCTTATTAAATTCTTCAATTCATTTGACGTTAGAGGACAGAGACTTGGGAGTTGTGTATACAATCTGCTTTTCTTGTGGAAATGAGTTTGTCAAAGTACCAGGAGGATTGAAATGCAATTCCTGTGGTAACTTTGAAGACAGGAAAGTTTCAATTGACTATGGAAAAGAATCCTTTACAGTTTTATATGATAAACAATTTCCCATGACATGAATGCCTTCAAGGTAGGTTTTCAAGGAGAGTCTGGATCCTACAGTGAAGCTTCTGCCCGTATTCAATACCCTGATCCAAGTTATTCATTCATTCCATTTAGATCATTTCGTGAATTGTTTGATGGTGTTGAAAATTCTGTCGTGGATCTGGCAGTAGTTCCTATTGAAAATTCTACAGAAGGAAGTATAAATGAAACTTATGACTTACTAGTTGAAAAACCTCTTTACGCTATCGGGGAAATATATCAAAAAATACATCATTGTTTAATCATCGATAAGAATTCGTCTCTAGACGAAATTTCTGTTGTCTACTCTCATCCACAGGCGTTAGCTCAGTGTAGAAAGTATATCCAAAAGAAACACTTAGAATCAATCCCTATGTACGATACTGCAGGATCTGTTAAATTTATTAAAGAAACTCATAATACTAGCGCAGCGGCGATAGCTAGCAAACATGCCGCCCAAATCTATGACATGAAGGTTGTAGAAGAAGATATCGAGGATAATTCTAATAATTTTACCAGATTTTTAATAATTTCCAAAAGTTATGATATGAAAGCCGATGACAATAAGATATCAGTTATTTTTTCTATCCCTCATGCTCCTGGATCATTATATTCTATACTCCAAGAGTTTGCATTAAGAAACATTAATTTAACAAGAATTGAATCAAGACCTACGAAAAATATACCTTGGGAGTATTATTTTTTTGTAGATTTAGAGGGAAACGTTAATGATGATAAAATTTCTGCCTCTCTTTTATCTGTCAAGTCTGCTACTATATTCTTTAAGTTATTAGGTTCGTATAAGAAAGACGAAATGAGGTAGTTATGACTGCCTTCTGGTTCTGATTCCTAATCCTAATATTACAACACCTGTTATGATCAACATCATTTGGCCACTAAACGCAAGTGGACTGGCCTTCGAAAATGCCCCTAAATTCAAATTCAATGTATTTTCTCCTTCATTAATAACCTGAATTTTGTACTTACCATTTACTTCTGATGTAACAGTTTCATTCATTACCCCCGTATTTCCAGTTTTATTCATTATCAATTTATTGTTGGGGTCTATCATTAGTACTGTAGATTCAGATCCATTAACATAAATATTTGCGATGTTACCCGAATTCATATCTGGAGTGAATATTCCAGATTGATTTGGTTTTATCATCTCAGTAATTTCTACATACCTAGGGATGTTCGAATCAATAATTGAAACAATACCTATCCCAATAAAAATGAATCCTGCAATAAAAAATATTATCAGGGAAAGCCTTTTTGATATAACTACCATAAATTTGCTTATGATAGCAGATGATTAAATATAATCTTTACAAATTCTACTGCAACAATTATTCGGGATAATAATTATTGTTTGAAAAACCAAACAATGCTGCTTATGTTATTGTTTATTTTTTTATTAAACCATTGATTAGGAGATTGATTGGTAATCTCAATAAAATGTCACTCATGCAGAAGAATTGTATTGTATATCTAATATATACCACAAGTTTAATATCAAATGATTCGGAATTGTGGTGTTATCCAGACTTATCCTATAACCAATGCTGAATTTTGAAAAATTCTTCGATGGGTTCTTTCTTTAATAACTTTATCAAAGCTAATCCTTGTGGAACTGATAGTACTGGTTTGGAAAAATAATTATCAGTTCCTAATCGTGGACATGCTACTTGAATAAAAGCATCAATTTCTCTAAAGTTTTCTAACTTCTCATTTGAAATCTCGGTCAAAGCTATAAGTTGTACATTAATTCCTAATTTACTTAGCTCTTTCTTAAATTCTAAAGCTTTAATATTTGCAAATTGCCCTTCTTTTAATCCTATTATTATCCCTAATGTTCTTGCATCGAGTGCCTTGTACACAGAGAGTATTGCTCTCTTCTTGACAACTTCTGCTTCGTTATTGATTTGCAAAAATTCCTCAAAATATGGATCTAGCATAAATGTTGGTTTTTCTGTGGAAAGGGCTATCCCTATCGAATGGAATCTACTTTGACCAAGAAAAATAAAAGCATCAATTTCACTTTTGATGTTGTGTAGTGGATGAAATTCACAACCAAAGACTTGTGCATCATTCAATTGTCCTTTGCCTTTCCCTTTTACCACGACAAAACCGTTATCCTCAAAAATCTTTTTGACCATGTCAAGTTGATGCAAGTGCTGACTGTCTGTAACTAATGATATGGTCTTAAATCGCCCCTTTAATTCCGTTGCGCATTTTAGTGCAACATTATCAAACCCTATGGTATCAAAAGCATTTATCATGAATACTTTCTCTCCAAAATTTTCTATAGTTATAGTATGCCCTACGTTAAATAATATGTCTGCACCCAGCATCTCTGCAGCATGTGTGTTAAGATCACAAGAACCCCAGCTCTTATCTCCTAGTATATAAGATATTATGTTGAATTCAATTTCAATTTTTTCAGAAACTTTTTGAATTTTTGGTAATAGGGGTTCAGGACCATTCAGAGCTACGGAACGAGGTTTTCTCTCTCTAATGATATCAAAAATTCTATCTTCATCTATCTGGATCAAATTAAACGCCTTTCTGAATCGTATTGGACTATACGTTAATATTTTTATGTATTTTTATATCTCATCTCTCCATTACCAAAAACACCACCAGCCGTTCCTTTCTCCTATCAATATTGAATATTTGATCTATAATTTCTATAATCCTAAATCGTTAATCAAGAGTTAAATCTACTTATCATAATTGCAGTTCTTGTCTCGGACTAATAATTTGGATACTTTGAGAAAATAACTATAATATAGATGCAACTGTAATTGCTGTCGCGGATAATGTGATTAGCTTTAAGAATGATTTGAGCTTGGAAAATGACAATTATTTCTCATCTTCCATTTTCTCTTCAGGATTTACTCCTCAAATAGTTTAGAGGTTTATAAAATATTTTGTTGCAGGTTAATCATGTGACGGCTACCTAGGATACAATCGATACCGCATTAGCTATTGCATTGTTTATGGACGTTATCGATTTTGAGGAGGCAATGGTGATAAGATCCTTACTGAGCAATGGAAATTTGGAATATTAGTTAAGAGGTCAAATGATGTATCTAATAAGAGAATAAAAACAAATATCATGCAAAAACATAATATGTATTACAATATTTATAAAAATAAATAAAAAATTAAGTAGAGGTCCTATTTAGTTGTTGGCTTAGATCATATTGTGAAATATAGGGTTCGGGGAATCCTATTCTATCTTCAGGACATCCAAAACCTCCTTGCAGTGCCTTTCTTACCACATTTTCGGAAATATCGACTGTAGAGTTATCAGAAGATGCAGGTTCTCCTCCTGCTGGTTGACATGAGAACGTTACATCAAAGTTCGTTCCATTGATGTTTCCATAAATTCTATAGTCAAATGTTGTTGCAACTGTTGGATAAAATGTCTCTGATTCATATTTTCCTACTTCACCAAATGCAGGATCCAAATTAGATGTCATGTTCTTGTCACCGGCTAATATTTCCACCTTTAACATGTTTTCTAGTCCAGTAATTGGTTGGGTCCCGTTTGCTCTACTATTGGTTGGATCTGAAGCATTTGGCCAGTATCCATCAAGTGTAGCTGCAGTTTTATCATCTACATATAATGGTTCATTTGCAGAACCAATAACAAACAAGTAATCTTTCCCGTTTATGTTAAAAAGGGCTCTTTGGTGAGCATATGACATTTGCAACACAGGAGCTGCTAACATCGAGACTGCTATTACAGCTCCCAAAAGAATCAGATGATTTTTATTCATAAAGAGTTTATGTCTAAAGTTTATTATAACAATTGTTGTACAATCTTCGAACGTATAGATTAACTCCAATTTCTGATGCAAAATGTATAATCACGATCTTATGTCTAATGAAAACTCATAATTCAGCTATTGATTTTGAAACCATATGCGTTAGCGACTTCGACATTTGTACAATAATCATATTATATCTTAATTGTAAATATAGTTTATGAATTTTTCAGCAATTTTGTTTGTTGCTGTGGTTTCTATAGTAGGAACTGGTATATCGATTTTGACAACTGTATCATTATTACCCGTATTCGGTCACGCAAGTCCTGTAACTTATTTGCCTGAACCCAATGAAATAATCAATTCTCCAAAATCAGTACCTGACCAAGTAACTATCGCATTTACAGAAAATCCAGAGCCAAGAGCAAGTAGTATCAAAATAATGAATTCTAATAATGAAAGAATCGATAACAACGATTTAAGGGCATCTGATTCAAATAAGTCACTTTCTGTTACTTTAGACTCATCTAAAGTTATCCCGGGCGTTTACACCGTCAATTGGCTTGTATTGTCTAAAGACGACGGGCATATTACAAAAGGCTCATATGTCTTTTCAGTTAAAGATAACAACAGTAGAACCCAACAACCATCAGATAATATATCAAATATATCACCCGATTATTCTACTAATGTTACAACCACTGACAATGTAGTTCTAAATTTTAATATTGCTCCTTTTAAAGTGGGTTCAAATACCTTTGATCTTCACATCTATCATGTAAATGGTACCGCGGTTGAAAATATTAGGAATGTGTTTTTAGAATTCAATAATCCTGATAAGAACTTGGGGCCACTGGTTGATACTATGAAGAAAGTAGGAGTGGGAAATTATTCCTCTACTGGAAATTATCTTAGTCAAGAAGGGAAATGGAATATAAAAATAACCGTTCAAAGAATTGGTGAATACGACATCAACCAGCGAATCAACGTTGATGTCCAATAATCAATTTCTAAGGATTCTGAGAAGTGGATATCGTTCAGCATACAACCAAATAATGTTCAAACCAAGAGCATCTTGTTAAATGACACGTTTTTTAACAAACCAATCCTATTATTCAGTGATATTTTTAATTTCGGATCAAGAAATTGGATAGATCGTAGTAAAAGATGGGGCATAACTTGAAATATTTCTTACCCAATATCTCTTCCTGATTAAAATTATTCATAACCTAAGGTTAATATTATACTGAATAAAAATCTATTTTGACTTGTACTATGCAAGTCGCACAGGAGTTAGAATGTGAATGGAAAAATTAGTAACTATAACAAAGTAACTACTTTTCGATGAAACAACTAATCGATGTCATTAAACTAGTTAACATGAAAATGATGAGGGAGATTCGATCA